>NZ_KZ984051.1:0-154534 GCF_003569805.1 Microbacterium halotolerans
CCACTAATCCACCCCAGCAAGCTGGAGCTTCATCGTTCGACTTGCATGTGTTAAGCACGCCGCCAGCGTTCATCCTGAGCCAGGATCAAACTCTCCGTAAAAAACAGTTGCCGACCCCACCACCGCAAAAAACAGTGACAAAGCAGCGAGTTCAATCATGACCAAAAAGACGAACCATCAAAAAGCTGACGATTCATATATAATTGATCCAAAGGAATTCTCAACCCATGTGAAAAAATCACACAAGCCGAGGATAATTTGGCATTTGACAAGTGCACGCTGTTGAGTTCTCAAGGAACGGACGCTCCCAGCCCTGCGACTCCCGCCGCAGCCCTCCGGGGCAACTTCCTCAGCCTATTCGATCAGTATTCATGTTGCAAAAGCAACACGCCGCATCTCGAATGGCTTTGCATCTGGCTTCAGTATTCTCAGTGATTCGTATTTTGAATCGACTTTCAAACCGAAAGGCTTTTGATTCAGTTTATTCAACCGAAGCTGAATGCTCTCTGAACCGTGTGGCCGTCTTCCTCGAGCCGAAGCTCTTCGAAAGGCAACCCCAGTAGCCTAACTCATCTCACCAGGACTCGCAAACCGAGACCCTCCAGAGAGGAGCAGCCTCCCACGTCTGTTCCGTCGGCGATTGCTTCAGGTTCTTCGATGGGGTTGTGTCGTCGTCTTGGGATGGGAACCTTCCGGCTCAACCTCACCTCTTGGCGGCGACAGGAGAAACACTACGCGGATCGCCTCAGCCTCACAAACCGGTCCGACGCCCGGGCGTGTCGACGGCGTGACGCCCGATTCCGCCCTGGCTCCGTCAGCCTTCTCCCCTCGTGATATGAGCAATCGTCAGATGCACGATCACGTCGTTCTCGCCGTGATCGAGCAGGCGCGCCCTCACCACCTGCTCGATCGCCCTCGCGGTGCTCGGCGCCCGTTCCGACTCAGCGGTGCCCACGGCGATCCGCACCGTCAGCTCGCCGTCGCGGCGTGAGACGGCCACCAGGGGCGCACCTTCCCGTACGATCCCTAGTCCGCGCGCGCCGGCGTCGATCACTCGATCGAGCGTGCCACCGCTTCGATAGAGCGCGATCACGTCATCGTGGGAGCGCACGACCGCTTCCACGCTCGTCGCGAGGTCCGCATCCGCAGTCATCATCGCTCCTCAGTCTCTTCATCGTGCACGTCTCGCACGGTGATGTCGACGGCCACGATGTTCAGCTCCGTGTGCGAACGCAACCGCACCATGATGTTCTCCCGCAGCCGATCGGCGAGGTCGTGGATCGCTCTGCCGTACGGCACGCTGGCTTCGACCGTGACATGCACCGGCTCGTGAACGCGCGTGACATCTCCGTCCAGCCGGCATCGCCCGATGAGCACACCGTCGATCGACTGCTCGGCCGACCTGATCAGCCCTCGCACCGCTCCCTCAGTGATGCCCAGATCCGCTCGGGGCTCCGACGAAGCGATCGGTATCCGTCTGCCTGACCGGGCCTCGAAGCTGATGCGGGACATGATGCGCTGCACCCACCCCTCATCCGTGCGCTCCTCCGCCGCGACGTCGGTCGCCAGCAGGTCCGGGCTCAGCCCGTGCAGCCGCTCCAGCGCCTCGAGGGCGATCCGACATCCGGCGTTCTCCTCGATCGACGGGTCACGCGGCGTGCGCCCCGCGTCGAGGTAGTCCGAGAGCTCCTCGATGGTGTGCCCTGCGAGGTCTTCCGGCTCCAGCTGCAGTCCGCGCCGCCTCGCTCTCTCCTCGTGACTCATCGCCACTCCTCCATTCGAACGAGCATGTGCTTGCGGGCTCGCGCGAGCATGCCCCGCACGGTCGACGCCGAGAGCTCGAACTGCTCGGCGATCTCGTCGTAGCTGTATCCGCCGATCTCTCGGAGCATCCAGCATTCGCGCTGCGCGTGCGGCAGCTCTCCCAACACGACGGAGAGCGCTTCGACCCCCGCGCGCGCTTCGACGACCCGCGACGGTGACTCGTGCGGTGCTGCGGCGGCTTCGACGTCATCGATATCGATGTGCCGGCGCGACGATCGCAGCCGATCCGTCGCCTTCCTGCCTGTGATCCGCATCAGCCAGCTTCTGACCTTGCTGAGGTCGTTCAGCTCCGGCAGCCGTTCCCACGCCGTGATGAACGCCTCCTGCACGACGTCATCGACGTCGGCGGTGCCAGGGAGCATTCGCCGGACGTAGGCACGCATCAAGGGCGCATGGCGCCTCACCAGCACGGCGAAGGCATCGGGGTCGCCGTCAGCGGCTCGCCCCGCGATGATGCGATCCGCGGCGCTGTCGAGTGCACCGTGACCAGGCGGTTGTGTCATGTCAGCGGTCCTCGCCGTCAGAGCCTCGCGCGTCGGCAGCTCTGCCGACCCGCGAGGCCATGATGACATCGGAGGTCCCTCTCGCTCTTTCCTTCACGGCGATTCAGCAGTCACCGCTTCGAACGTCGACCCGCGATGGCCCCGTAGATCACGAGCACCAGCTGGGAACCCCCGATCGCGAGCAGCCAGGTCGAGAGGGAGAAGAACGACCCCAGCCCGACGTCGAAGATGAGGCTCCCGAGCCAGCCGCCGAGCAGCGCTCCGACGACGCCCAGCAGCAGAGTCACGAACCACCCTCCTGCCTGTTTGCCTGGGATGATCAGCTTCGCGATCGCTCCGGCGATGAGGCCGAGGAGCAGGAATCCGAGAAAGCCCATGATGTGCGTCCTTTCGTCTGTGCCGCGGGCGGTGCCGCCCGACATGCGGGATTGCGGTCGCGCTGGGGGCGGCGCGCAAGCGTGTCGCCCCCAGCGCGCACGGTCACTTGTCGAAGGTGTCCTTGACGTTCTCCGCCGCGTCGCGGAGGTGGCCCTTGGCCTGGTCCTTCTTTCCCTCCGCCTCGAGGCGCTCGTCGTCGGTCATCCGGCCGACCGTTTCCTTGGCCTTGCCCTTGGCCTTGTCCGCGGCCGCCGCCATCTTGTCTTCAGCGCTCATCGCTTCTTCCTCTCTCTCACTGCCCCGCGGGGTTGCGGGGCAGACGTTCTCTGCGGTCACTCCACTCGAGTCATGCTCCGCAGCGCCTGCCAACGGCCGCGACCCTGAAGGTGCAGCACGATGGGAAGTCGTGATCCTGACAGCGCGTCCCAATCGGCGATGCACCGCTCGGCCGCTGCGATCAGCCGGCCGAGGTCTGCACCCCTGCGGGGCCGAACGGCGAACCGGATGGCTTCCGAACCGCGAACGCGGTATGCGTCGGCACGGCAGGAGAGCACGTCGTTCCGAAGCCGCATCGTCTCGGTTATCACTGCATCCGCGACGCCGGCGTCGACGTCGATGCGCCCGTCAGGCCCGGTGCGACGGAACACGGTCGCTGTGCGCCCTCCGCCTCGGGAGATGATGAACCACACGAGCATGACGACGGCGAGCCCGGCGCATGCCGCCACTGCGGCCGTTGCGATTCCGGCGCCCCACGCCGCCGGATCGGCGAGCGCAGCGACGCGCTCGCGCGCCCACGTGTCAGCGGCGGCGGCGAAGCGTTCGACGAAGGCAGGTCGCGTCACCCAGACCACGCAGAGGGCTCCGGATGCGGCGAGCGCCAGCCCGATGACGAGCAGGAGGGCGCGTCCGAGCGGACGGTTCGAGGCGTTCATTCGACCCTCCCTCGGTCTGCGACGGCGACGGCGACGTTCAGCTCCGCCCCGAGTCGCGCCGCCGTCGCACGCGCCGCTTCGGCGGCGACGCCGGGGTCGACGTCGACCCCGCTCGTCGGCGTGAGCCAAACGTGGAGCTTCCGACGAGCCGCCGTGACGGAGACACGCGGGCGCGGGAGCCGCGCGGCCGCGGCGACGGCGTCCGCGACGGCATCGGCCAGCACGGAGTCATCCACCAGGAGCGCGATCCGTTCGCCTCGTGTGCCGCGGCGCGCGCGGCGCCCCGGCAGCACGGCCAGCGCGATCAGCACCGCACCAGCGATCGCCGCCGTCGCGCCCGCTGCGAGCACGACGGGAGTCGTCTCCTGAGACGGCGATGCCGCACCGATGGTGATCGCAGCCTCCGCAAGTTGCGCACGGAACGCCGCGTCGACCATGGCCAGCAGCACGACGGCGAGTGCCGCGGCCGCCAGCATCGCCGCGGCGAGCGCCGAGATCACGGCGGGCACGGAGCGCGACGCGTGCGTTTCGCGTCTGATCACTCTGCGGTACACCGCGTCCTCTGCGATCATGTTCGCGCCCTCTTCGCCGCTGAGACGAATCTCACGTCGACTCGCGACACCTTCCGGTCCGCCTTGGAGCCCATCTCCGAGATGAGTCGCTGCTGCAGTTCTGCCCCGAGCTCAGTCAACGAGGCGGCATCGCCGCGCGGGTACCGCACTGGCACGGTCACCTCGACGCGCAGCCTGCCCCGATCGTCGCGCAGCGCGACGACTCCGACCTCACCCGCCGTGTCGCGCACCACTGCGGCGGCGATCCGCTCGATCGCACGCCCGCGCAGCACTGTCGTGCCTGGCCGGGCAGGAGACCCGGTGACGGCGGCGACGGCGGTCATGACGAGGTGCGCCGCCCGCGCAGCGCCGCAGCTACGGCGCGCACATCGAGCTGCCCTGTGACGACCCTGGCGACGAGCGCCCCGACAGCCATCGTGACCGAGACGAGCACGCACGCCCAGAAGCCGAGCGCGATCCATGTCAGAGCGATGACCGCTCCGACAGTCGCACCGACGCCGGTGGCGCTCATCGGACTCGCGTCTCCTGCGACACCTCGTCCTCGTCGTCCGACGGGATGTGCACGTCGTTCACCTGCACGTTGACCTCTGCGACCTCGAGCCCGACCAGCTCCTGCATGGCGTGATGCACTGCGGCCCTCACGTCGTCGGCCACGCGCTGCAGTTCGACGGGGTAGTCGGCCACGATCGTGACGTCGACAGCGACCTGCTTCTCGCCTACCTCGACGCTGATGCCCTGGGCCAGATCGGTCGATCCCACCGCCTCACGAAGCGCTCCGACCATCCGCGATGCTCCGCCGCCGAGCGCGTACACGCCAGGCACGTCGCGCGCCGCGAGCCCTGCGATCTTCGCCACGACGCCGTCGTCGATCGTGGTCCTGCCGCCGAGCCGCTCGTCGTGCGACCCGGCAGGAGTGCCGCCCGCGGTCGCCGATCGATCCTTGCCGTGCTGCGCTGTCTCGTTCGTCACGACGAACCACCCTTCGTTCCCGTTTCTCGCGCCGGAGGCACGATCCGCCGACAACCGGCGACACAGATGAGACGCGATGAGTCGCGCATTCGTCACAAACTCGCGCAGGGGATCCGGACCGCCCTTCGGACCGCGGTGCGCATACAGCCCGAGGCAATAGATTGGATCGATCGTGCCGCCGCGCGCACGCGACCGATGAGGAGTGCACATGGCCGTCCAAGACACTGCACCGCGCACGCGTCGCGAGCTGCATCCGCGCAGGCGCCGCTCCGGCCCGCTGCGCGTGCTGCTGCCCGCCATGCTGATCCTGGCGTGGTTGACGGCAGCCGGAATCGGCGGACCCTACTTCGGCAAAGTCGACGAGGTCTCCTCCAATGACCAGACCGCCTACCTGCCGGAGTCCGCCGACGCCACCCGCGTGCAGCAGCTCCTGCCGGAGTTCACCGAGTCGGATGCCGTTCCGGCGATCGCCGTGTTCGTCGGCGAGGCCGCGCTCACCGACGAGCAGCTGGCGACGATCGGTGACGAGGTCGCCGCAATCGCCGATCTGCCCGACGTGACATCCGATGTCTCTCCCGTGATCGCCTCGGACGACGGCCTCGCCGCCCAGGCCTTCGTGCCCGTCTCAGCAGATGCCGACATCGCGGACGCCGTCGCGGCGATCAGCGACGCCGTGAACGAGCGCCTGCCGGACGGCGTCACGGCGTACGTGACGGGCCCCGCCGGGTTCTCCGCCGACCTCGTCGCCGGGTTCTCCGGCATCGACGGCCTGCTGCTCGGCGTCGCGCTGCTCGCCGTGCTGGTCATCCTCGTGCTCGTATACCGATCGCTGCTGCTGCCGGTCGCCGTGCTCGCCACGAGCCTGTTCTCGCTGTGCGCCGCGCTGCTGACTGTGTGGTGGCTGGCGAAGTGGGAGGTGCTGCTGCTCAGCGGCCAGACCCAGGGCATCCTGTTCATCCTCGTCATCGGCGCGGCCACCGACTACTCCCTGCTCTACGTCGCGCGCTTCCGCGAACAGCTGCGCGTCAACCGTGACAGAGCGGTGGCGACCACCCGCGCGCTGCGGGCATCCGTCGAGCCCGTTCTCGCCTCGGGCGGCACCGTGATCGCCGGGCTGCTGTGCCTGCTGCTCAGCGACCTGAAGTCGAACAGCACGCTCGGGCCCGTCGCCGCGATCGGCATCGCCTTCGCGATGCTCGCCGCGCTGACCCTGCTGCCCGCCATGCTGTTCGCGTTCGGTCGTGCGGCGTTCTGGCCGCGTCGGCCACGATACGAACCGGAGGTCGTGGCCGCAGAACCCGCCGTGCCGACGAAGGGCGTGTGGTCGCGGGCGGCGGCGCTCGTGCGCCGACGACCGCGCGCGGTCTGGATCGGCACAGCGCTGGTGCTCGCTGCCGGGGCCGTCGGCGCCACGCAGCTGGAGGCTTCGGGAGTGCCGCAGTCGGACCTCGTGCTCGGCTCCTCCCCCGCACGCGACGGCCAGGTCGCGCTCGGCGAGCACTTTCCAGGCGGCTCGGGAACTCCGGTGCGGGTCATCGTGCCCGACGGCGATCTGCAGGAGGCGGCCGACGTGCTGCTGGCGAACGACGGCGTCGATGCCGTTTCGGTCGTCGCGTCCGATTCCCCGAGCGGCACGGCGCCGGTCGCATCCGACGGCATCGCCTCGCTCGTACCGGATGCCCCGGCTCCCGAGCCGACGATCGTCGAGGGCGATGCGCTGCTCGAGGGCACGCTCGTCGATGCGTCGGACTCGGCGGCGGCAGAGGACGTCGTGAGGGAGATCCGGAGCGAACTGTCTGAGCAGGTTCCCGGTGCGATCGTCGGGGGTGTGACGGCGACCGCGATCGACACGAACGACGCGTCGATCCACGATCGCAACCTGATCATCCCGGTCGTGCTCGCCGTGATCGCACTGATCCTGATGCTCCTGCTGCGTTCGATCCTCGCGCCGCTGCTGCTGATCGCCACGACGGTGCTCTCCTTCGTCACGGCGCTCGGCGTCTCAGCGCTCGTGTTCGAGCACGTCTTCGCGTTCCCGGGCGCCGACCCGGCCGTGCCGCTGTACGGGTTCGTCTTCCTCGTGGCGCTCGGAATCGACTACAACATCTTCCTGATGACGCGCGTGCGCGAGGAGTCGCTCACATCCGGAACGCGCGACGGCGTACTGCGCGGACTGACCATCACGGGCGGCGTGATCACATCGGCCGGGCTCGTGCTGGCGGCGACCTTCGCAGCGCTCGGGATCATTCCGATCCTCTTCCTCGCGCAGATCGCCTTCATCGTCGCGTTCGGCGTGCTGCTCGACACCTTCGTGGTGAGGTCGCTCCTGGTGCCTGCGCTCTCGTACGACATCGGCCGCGCGATCTGGTGGCCGTCGAAGCTGTCGCGGCGGTGACTGCGGCCGCTACATCTCCTCGTGGACGTTCGGATCGGCGTCGGAGATGCGGCCGCGCTCGAGCGAGGCGATCTGCTGGATGTCATCGGGGTCGAGATCGAAACCGAACACGTCGGCGTTCTCGCGCTGCCGATCCGGCGACGACGATTTCGGGATCGGCGTCGCATCCAGCTGCGTGTGCCAGCGCAGCACCAGCTGCGACGGTGTGACGCCGTATTTCTCGGCGAGCGCGAGCAGCGACTCCTCCTGCAGCAGCTCCGTGCGGCGCGCCAGCGGACTCCAGCTCTCAGTGCGGATGCCGTGCTCGGCATGGAAGGCGCGCAGCTCGGCCTGCGGGAAGTAGGGGTGCAGTTCGATCTGGTTCACGGACGGTGTGACACCGGTCTCGGCGATCAGCCGTCCCAGCATCGCGATGGTGAAGTTCGACACTCCGACCGAGCGCACAACGCCCTGCTCCCGCAGCTCGATCATGCCGCGGAAGGTGTCGACATACTTGTCCACACTCGGGTTCGGCCAGTGGATCAGCAGCAGGTCGATGTGCCCGAGGCCGAGAGCCTCGTTCGACTCACGGCCGCTGGCGATGGCCTCCTCGTGTCCGTGGTGGCGACCGGGGACCTTCGTGGTCACCATCACTTCGTCGCGCGGGATTCCGCTGCGGCGCACGGCCTCACCGACCTCGCGCTCGTTGCCGTAGTTCACTGCGGTGTCGAGCAGGCGGTACCCCGCTCCGATCCCCTCGACGATGGAGGCGATGCCCTCATCGCCGGTGAGCTTGTAGGTGCCGAGCCCCAGCTCAGCGAACGGGCTGCCATCGTTCAGCGTCACACCGGGGATCCGGATCGGTTCTGCCATTGCGAGCGTCCTTCCGTGCGGGCTTTCGAGCCTACCGGCCGAGGGTGCGGATGTCCGGGCGCTGCGTGCGCCGAAGCGCGCGGGCACGACGGATCGTCCCTTCGGATGATCTGCGCGCAGCGCTCACGTGCTGAGATGGAGGCGTGCCGAACGATCGATCCCCGCGACTCCCCTTCGACGAGTGGGTGCTGCCTGGCGTGCGCTATCGCTCGCTCGCCGGAGATATCACGGTTGCGATGCTGCTGGTCGCCGCGGGAGCGGCTGCCTGGTTCTTCCCCGACGTGCGCGCCTGGGTGCTGCCCTTCGACGCGATCGGCATCGCGTGGCTGTGGCCGATCGTGGCCGTCTCTGTGGTGGTCGCGATGACCAAGCGGCGCCTCCCCGTGGCGGCGGTCGCGCTTGCCGCTGCGCAGATGATCGCCGTGGCGCTCGCCTCGGAACAGCTGCTGGTGCTCCCGGCCTTTGCGATGGTCGACGCGCTGTACGCAGCGATGCTGTATGCCTCTCCGTCCGGTCGTGTCGTCGTGTACGCGTGCGCGTTCGCAACCGGCGTCGTGCAGGCTCGTCCTGTGCTCAGCGCTGAGAGCGCGAGCGAGGCCACCGCCATCATCATCGCCATCGCGCTCCTCAACGGCGGCCCCCTGCTGTCGGGGACCGCCGTGCGCCAGCGCGACGAGCTGCTGAAGGCGGAGAAGGACCGTGCCGACGCGATCGCGCGCGCCGCCGAAGCGGAGCGGGCCGCCGCCGTGCGGGCGGAGCGCACGGAGGTCGCCGGGGAGCTGCACGACGAGATCGCCGCGAGGCTGACGGCCATCTCACTGCAGGCATCCGCGATGTCGTCGCGCGTCGACGACCCCGGCCTCACGCGCGCCGTGACGGCGATGCGCGCCTCCAGCCACGAGGCGCTCAGCGAGCTGCACCAGCTGATCGGCGTGCTCGCCCAGGATCGCGCCGACGACGGCTCAGCGGTTGAGGTCCCGGATGAGCCGGACGGGCGCGCAGAAGCAGGAAGCGGCGCCCTCCCTGCCTCATCCGGCGATGCTGGTCCGGACCGGATATCCGGAGCCGTCGACGCCTCAGCATGCCACGACCCGCGAGCGGCCATGCGCACCCAGGCGGAGGCGTTCGGTGCCGAGCTGACGCTCGTCGGCGACCCCGGCACGCTGTCGGCGCCCGTCTCGAACGCGCTGGAGCGCATAGGTCGCGAAGCGATCGCGAACGCGGCGAAGCATGCACCGGGCGCGCCGATCGACGTGCGATTCGACCGAGGAGACCGGACGATCGGCATCACGATCGACAATCCCCTCCCATCCCGCCCGGAGCATGCCCGGGGGGCCGGGCTCGGCACCGAGCTGATGGCCACGCGCTGGCTCACGCTCGGGGGCTCCGGGCGCATCGGCGCGGAGGACGGCCGCTGGCGCGTGCGGGTCGAGATTCCGCTGGACACCGACCGTGCCGATTGACCGCCGCCACGGCGCATCGATTCAG
This sequence comes from Microbacterium halotolerans, assembly GCF_003569805.1. Classification (GTDB taxonomy): domain Bacteria; phylum Actinomycetota; class Actinomycetes; order Actinomycetales; family Microbacteriaceae; genus Microbacterium; species Microbacterium halotolerans. The sequence goes on from NZ_KZ984051.1 coordinate 9,914, forward strand.
AAGGAGCAGCTGTGATCCGTGTTCTCATCGCAGACGACCACGCCGCCGTACGGGCGGGTGTGAGGGCGGTTCTCGAAACCTCGGACGATATCGAGGTGGTGGGTGAGGCCGCCGATGGACACATCGCGGTCTCGCAGGCCCGCGCGCTCGCACCGGATGTCGTGCTGATAGATGTGCGAATGCCGCACGTCGACGGGATCGCGGCGACCGAGGAGCTCACCCAGCTGCAGATCCCCGTGCTGGTGCTGACCACGTTCGCGATCGACGACTACGTCGACGGCGCACTGGCTGCGGGAGCTGCCGGCTACCTGCTGAAGACAGCAGAGGCCGACGACATCATCGACGGCGTACGGAGGGTCGCGGCGGGCGAAGGCGTGCTCTCCCCCGAGGTCACGCGGCGCGTGTTGGAGCACGCGCGAAGCGCATCGAGCAGACAGGACCCCGCGTCCGATGCGACCACGCAGATCGAGCGCCTCACTCCGCGCGAACGGGAGGTGCTCGGCGCCCTCGGCCAGGGACTCTCGAACGCGCAGATCGCGGCGACGCTGTTCGTCTCGGAGCCGACCGCGAAGAGCCACGTGTCGAACGTGCTCAGCAAGCTCGGCGCCCCGAGCCGGATGCGCGCGGCGGTGATCGCCCGCGACGCCGGGCTGGCCTGAGGCAGCGACGCACGGCGCTCAGCGGCGAGAACCTGAACGTCTTCGATGAACGAGAGATGAATGTCACAGAAAAATAACGAAAGTGCGTGACAAGCGTTACTCCTCCGTTATACAGTGGGAACCACGGAAGCCGTTTTGCTGTGGCGGCGACCGACATGTGATTGCAGGACACTCTTGGTGCAAGGGACGAGGGGCCGGGCGGAGAATCTCTCCACCCGGCCCCTTCTGCTGTGCGCCGCAGCGAGAGCCGCGCGGCGTCTCATCTGCGCCTTGCGCGGCTTATGAGCTCGTTATAGCCGCGTTCGACGCAGACGAGCGCGAGACCGCCCTGCTGCGATGCCGGAACGGATGGCGCGAGGAGCGCGGGAGCAGAATGAAAATCAGGTCAAGCGCATAGTGATCATCACGCACACAATAGACCCTCATCGACTTGACATGTTGATCCTGGATTTGTGTGGTGTGCGCTGACGGCTGGATACTCATCCCGCGCGCACCGACCGCGCAGCACCCCATGAGCACCCACTCCCCCGCACTCGCAGACCCCCGCGTCGTCGTCATCGGCAACGGCCGACTGGGCGGCGCGATCGCCCGCGCTCTCCGTGCCGCCGGCGTCGACGTGTTCGGACCCGCCGGGCGCGGCGAGCAGGTTCCGCACGCCGACATCGGCCTGCTCTGCGTCACGGACGCGGAGATCTCGCACGCGGCCGCGGCGGTCGCCGGGCGTGCGCGCATCGTCGGCCACACCTCGGGAACGACGCCGATCGACGACGTCGACTTCGGGCTGCATCCGGTGCAGACTTTCACCGGCGACGAGCATCCGGATGTCTTCACCGGCCTTGCGTGCGCTGTCGCGGCCCACACTCCTGCAGGCAGGGAGGCGGCCGTCATGCTCGTCGAGGCGCTCGGCGGCAGGCCGTTCGACATCGCCGATGAGCACAGGGCCGCCTATCACGCAGCGTGCTGCATCGCCTCGAACTTCCTCGTCACGCTCGAGCAGGCGGCCGCACGCGCGGCCGGGGCGGCCGGAATCGACGAGCAGAACGCACGCGGCATGCTCGCACCGCTCATCCGGCGCACGGTCGACAACTGGACGGAACACGGGGCCGCGGCGCTGACCGGCCCGATCGCGCGCGGCGACCACGGCACCGTGGCGCGGCAGCGCGCGGCGATCGCCGACGTGCCAGGCGTGGTCGAGCTGTTCGATGCGATGCGCATCAGCACCGAGCGCCTGGCGGAGGAGACCGCATGAGGATCATGAGAGCCGTCGCCGACGCCTCCGATGCACCCGGACTGTTCGACGCGATGTGCACCAGCGCCCACCGGATGACCGAGGAGGCCGCGTGAAGATCATCAGAACGATCGCAGAAGTCCGCGCGACCGTTGCCGAGGTGCGGGCCTCCGGCAGCACGGTGAGTCTCGTGCCGACGATGGGCGCCTTCCACGAGGGGCACCTCTCACTGATGCGCACCGCTCGCGCGCAGAACGAGTTCGTCGTCGTCTCGCTGTTCGTGAACCCGACCCAGTTCGGCGCGAACGAGGATCTCGGTTCCTATCCGCGCGACGAGGAGCGCGATGCACGGCTGGCCCGCGAAGCCGGCGCAGATGTCCTGTTCGTCCCGCCCGCGAGCGAGGTCTATCCCGACGGCTTCGCCACCACGATCCATGTCTCGGGCATCACCGATGTGCTGTGCGGTGCGGTGCGCGGCCCCGGTCACTTCGACGGCGTCGCCACGGTGGTAGCGAAGCTGTTCGGCATCGTCGCACCGGATGTCGCGTACTTCGGTCAGAAGGACGCGCAGCAGGTCGTCGTCGTGCGGCGGCTCGTGCGCGATCTGAACTTTCCGGTGCGCATCGAGGCGTGCCCGATCGTGCGGGAGCCAGACGGTCTCGCGATGAGCTCGCGCAACGCCTACCTCGACGCGGCGTCGCGCGAGCGGGCCACCGCGCTGAATCGCGCCCTCGACGCCGCCGAGGCACTCGTCCGATCCGGTGAGCGCCGCGCGGCGCCCGTGCTGGCGGCGGCTCGCGGCGTGCTCGTCGGCTGGGGCATCGACCCCGAGTACGTCGAGCTGCGGGACCCGGACGACCTGGTCGCGCTCGACGAGATCGGCGACCGTTCCATGCTCGCCGTCGCCGCACGCGTCGGCACGGCGCGCCTCATCGACAACCGCATCCTGGAAGGAGACCGCTGATGCACCGCACCATGCTGAAGTCCAAGATCCATCGCGCCACCATCACCGGCAGCGACCTGAACTACGTCGGTTCGATCACGATCGACCCCGATCTGCTCGAGGCCGCCGACATCCTGCCGCACGAGCAGGTGCACGTGCTCGACGTCGACAACGGCGCCCGCTTCGAGACCTACGCGCTTCTCGGCGAGCGGGGTTCAGGCGCGATGCAGGTCAACGGCGCGGCGGCTCGACTGGTGCACTCCGGCGACACCATCATCGTCGTCTCATACGCCGAGTACGACGAGCGCGACATGGAGAGCTACGAGCCGCGCGTCGTGCACGTCGGCGGCCGCAACGAGATCATCACCGTCGACGACGCCGTCGACCGGCTGCTCGGAGCGTCGGCGTGAGCATGCATGCGCCGCACGGCGAGCGCATCGGCATCGCCGACCTCGCCGGGATGAAGGCGAACGGCGAGCGCATCGTCATGGTGACCGCCTACGACTACCCCAGCGCGGGCGTCGCCGATGCGGCAGGCGTCGACGTGGTGCTGGTGGGCGACTCCGGCGCGATGACGGTGCTCGGATACGACAGCACGGTGCCCGTCACGGTCGACGAGATGCTCGTGCTGTGCCGGGCCGCGCGCCGCGGCGCGCACCGCCCTCTGCTGGTCGGCGACCTGCCGTTCGGCTCGTACGAAGGCTCGGATGCCGACGCCGTGGCGACCGCGCAGCGCTTCGTGAAGGAGGCAGGATGCGATGCCGTCAAGCTCGAGGGCGGAGGGTCATCGGTCGAGCGGGCACGGGCGATCGTGCGCGCCGGCATCCCCGTGATGGGCCACGTCGGCCTGACGCCGCAGACCGCCGCGTCCGACGGCGGTCTGCGCGCGCGGGGGCGCACCGCGGAGGAGGCGCTGGCCGTGCTCGATGCGGCCCGTGCGCTGGAAGACGCCGGATGCTTCTCGATCGTGTTCGAGGCGATGCCCGCCGCCGCGGCCGCAGCGATCGCACTTCAGTTGAGCGTCCCTGTGATCGGCATCGGAGCCGGAGCGGATGTCGACGGCCAGGTGCTCGTCTTCCACGACCTGCTCGGCATCCACGACGGCGCACCGGCTCGGTTCGTGAAGCGCTACGACGCACTTCGCGACCGGATGATCGCGGGAGTGGCGTCGTTCACCGACGACGTCCGATCATCCGGCTACCCCGCCCCCGAGCACACCTACGGCATGCCCGCCGAGGAGCAGACCCGCCTCGAGGAGCTCCTCGCCGCCCGCTGACGCCCCGGCTGCCGAACTGCGCACTTTTCGCCGAGATGCGCCGGTTTTCTCGCCTCTTCGTCGAAAAAGTGCGCAACTCGCGAGCCGGATGATCCGGATGCCCGCGACTGGCGGACACGGCCTCGCACTCGGCGCGACCTGACGGGCATCAGGCGAAGAGCAGCGGCGACCACTCACCAGGCGCATCGAACTCTGCGTACCGCACGTCGACGGCGCCCGACCCGATGCGTGCGACGCACGCGAGCGTCGACAGGGTCGGGTAGCCGAGCGGTCGGTTGTCGCGCACGATGGCACGGTCGTCGGTGGGCCCGACCTCGGTGGTGCGCTCGAGCAGCCGGATCCACGGTTGGTACCAGTCCTCGCCGACGCCGAGCTCGACTTCGGCGAAGCCTTCGCGCCAGGCCGCGATGCGTTCGCTGCGCGGGTCGTCGAGGTCGTGATGCGCCAGCATGTGAGTGCCGGGGCCGATCTCTTCCTGGGTCATCCGGTCGCCGTCCCACGACGTCACTCGTGCCGCGCCCTCGGCGACGGACACGAGGTTGAACCCGCGCATGGCGTGCGGGGCGGGCTGCGGGCGGCCCGCCGCGGCGTCGAGAGCGAGCGAACCGCGCGACACGATGCGCTCCGGCGAGAGGTCGGGTTCGCCGTGGCGGTTGAGCGTGACCGCAAGCCTCCCCCGTCCGGCCGCCAACCATGCCCCACCGGCAAGGCGATCCTGCACGCCTGCGACATCCGGATCATCCGGCCACCACCGGCCAAGCGGGTTCCAGGGGCGAGCAGGATCTTCGTCGCGCACGGCGAGCAGGCTGATGGGGGTGCCGACGGTCTCGGGCACACGGATGACGACGGTGCACATGGGTATCGGATCCAGCGTACGAGGTTCCGCCGGAAAGCAGGCGCTCTCGCGTCCCCGCACCGGATGGCGCCCGCACTGTCACAATGGAGCCATGTTCGTCGTCGTGGGAGTCACAGGCGGCATCGCCGCGTACAAGACCGTGCAGCTGGTGCGCCTGCTGGTGAAGGACGGGCACGACGTGCACGTGGTGCCGACCGAGGATGCGCTGCGCTTCGTCGGCCTGCCGACGTGGGAGGCGATCAGCCGCAACCCGGTGACCACGAGCGTGCACGACGACGTCGCCAGCGTGCGGCACGTGTCGCTCGGGCACCGCGCCGATCTGGTGGTCGTCGCGCCGGCGACCGCGAACACGATGGCGAAGATGGCCGCGGGTCTGGCCGACGATCTGCTCGGCACGACCCTGCTGGCCACGTCCGCACCGGTGCTGATCGCGCCCGCCATGCACACGGAGATGTGGCAGCACCCGGCGACGCAGGCCAACGTCGACACGCTCACCTCGCGCGGCGTGAACATGGTCGGCCCCGTGTCGGGCGAGCTCACCGGCGGTGACACGGGGCCCGGCCGGATGGCGGAGCCGGAGCAGATCCATGAGGCCGTCGGCCGCGAGCTGCGCCGGAGTACGGACGGCGCCGCATCCGGAGCATGGCTCGTGACCGCGGGCGGCACCCGCGAACCGCTCGATCCGGTGCGCTTCATCGGCAATCGCTCGAGCGGGAAGCAGGGCACGGAGGTCGCCCTTGCTGCTGCGAGGCGGGGCGCCGAGGTGACGCTGATCGCGGCGAACGTCGACTGGTCGGTGCTCGCCGAGGCGTCGGCGCACGCAGAGATCCGCGTCGTGCCCGTGAGCACCACGGACGAGCTCGAGCGCGCCGTCTCCGAGGCCGCACCGCCGGCCGACGTGGTGGTGATGGCTGCCGCCGTCGCCGACTACCGGCTGCCGGAGGTGGCGCAGCAGAAGCTGCGCAAGGAGGAGGCATCGGGGCCGCTGCGGATCGAGCTGGTCGAGTCTCCGGATGTGCTGGCGGGAGTCGTGGCATCCAGGCGGCCCGGACAGATGATCGTCGGATTCGCCGCCGAGACCCCGGATGACGGCATCAGCCTGGCCGAGCGGGCGATCGCCAAGCGCCGCCGCAAGGGCGCCGACCTGCTCGCGGCGAACGAGGTCGGGTGGGAAGCCGGCTTCGAGAGCGACGACAACCGTCTGCTCATCGTCGGCGCCGACGACCGGATCATCGCCGACGCTTCAGGCACCAAGCGCGCCACCGCCGAGGCCCTGGTGCAGGCGATCGTCTCGCGCTGAGCCGAAGACGGACGGAGCCGCCGGACACCGCCACCGCTGGATCCGCCGGACGAGCTCGAGGTCGACACCGTCGACGGCAGCGTACCGACGCCCGACGAGATCGACGCCGCGTGGAACGCGCCGCTGGCCGCCCACCACGACGGCGAGCTATCGGCGTACAGCAGGGCGAGATGCACCAACCACTGCTTCTCGAGCCCGAACACGACCGCGAACGGCAACACCTCCTCGTACAGGTGCAGCAGCTGACGCGGGTCGTTCGAGTTGACGCAGCGGCGCTGAGCTCCGCTCGGGGACTGCGGCGTGCGGATCCTGTCTTCTTCCGCGACCTTGATGAACAGCTTGAGGCCCTTGAGGTCGCGGGCATTAGCGACTACGCCGGGCCGGATCGATCAACCGGATCCAACCGTCGCTGTCGGAATGAGCGCGGGGCGAACACCGCTGCGATGCCAGTGCCGATCAGGACGATCACAAGGATGAGCCAGGGGAGCACTTCACCACCGGTCTGACCGAGTTCTGGCGTCTGTTCTTCGCCGAGATCGACCGTGTCCGGCGCGACCGGCTCTTCGGGGTCGGGCTCCGGCGCGACCGGCTCTTCGAGGTCGGGCTCCGGCTCCTCGGGGTCGGGCCCCGGCTCCTCGGCGTCCCCCCGCTCGACGTTGGCGACGAAGGGCTGTGAGGTCACGGGCGAGAAGTTGTCGCTGCCGGTAAAGACCACCACGAGGTGGTAGGTGCCCGTCGCGTCGAAGACCGGTGCGAACTGTGCGGCGCCTTCGGCGTCGAGCGTCGCACGCGCGAGCAGCTCCCCGCTGGCGTCGTCCCCCCGCAGCTCGACTGTGCCCTGGAGCGAAGCAGCTGACCCCGTCTCGGAGGCCACGGAGACAGCCACGGAAAGCACACTGCCTACGTTGGTCTTCGTCTCTGCGTCGACGTCGATCACGGTGCTCGCTCGCGATACCTCGTAGGTCGCGGTGCCCGATGCATCGAGGTGGTGATCATCACCGACGAACCCGATGGTGTCGGTGTGCTCACCAGCGTCGACGCCGGAGACCACGAAAAGAGCGAGGCCCTCGTCGATCTCGACGCTCTTGCCTGCACGCGTCGCGGTGCCGGTCTCGATCTCCGGGCACAGCGCGCTGCCCGGATCGCTTTCGCAAGCGGCCGGGTCGATCTCGGCGTAGAACCGCGCCGAGATCTCCACCGGACCTGGGTACACCCATTCGCCGTCGGGCGGTTCGGCCAGGGCAACCACGCGCGCCGGTGCCTTCTGCACGGTCCTGTGGAGATCATCGGAAGTCGACGTGGCATACCGCGCTTCATCGCTCTCGAACGTCGCCGTCAGCGTGTAGTCACCGGCTGGCAGCGAGGTGTCGAGCGTGGCGACGCCCGCGATGTCCACCGCCGCGCTGCCGAGGTCGCGGGCGACGCCGTCCCCATCCACCACAGTGAACGTCACGGTGCCGGAGAGGGGCTCGGTTCCTACCCGCTCCTCGCCCGCGGTGTGCGAGAGCAGTCGCACCGGCTCGCCGTCGACGGGCCCGGAGTCGCGGATCGGACTGGACGCATCGAGCGACGTTGTCGTGCCGATGACGTGTTCGTAGATCCGCACGATGCCGTCGTCGCCGGCATGGTTCGCCAACTGCGTCGAGTCGTTGAGGACTTCCCCGCCGCCGTCCGGCTCGGTCATCCAGAGCACACCAGGTTCGGGTACGGGAATCTCGCGGTAGCCCGAACCGAAGTCAGGCGCATACACCCGGGTGGTCAGCGCCTCGTCCGCCTCGGCGTCTATGGTGCCCGGGCGCCGCACGAACTGCACGTCATAGTTGTGATTGGTGATGATGCTCGGGGGATCCACATTCGTCAGCCCGACCACGCCGTTGTTGACGATGGTGCCGGTGCCGGCGATCCGCCCGGCGCCGATCGGGTCCTCCACGGACCCCAGGATCTGCCCGGTCGGGCCGACGGTGAACTCGCCGTCGTCCCAGATCAGGTCGCCGTCGAAGATCGGGGTGCGGGTGTAGAGGGTGCCGTTGATGACGGCGATTCCGTCCCCTGAGCCCCATGTGCCGCCGATCGATGTGGCGCCACCCGCGGCGATCAGCGTGGCGTCCGGGCCGAGCGCGAGGTGGCCGCCGATCCCCCCGTTGGATCCGCCCACTGCTGCGGATTCCACCATGGTGCTGCTGGTGGCCAGGACGTAGGCGCGATCGGTGATGGTGACCGTGCCGCCGTTCCCGCTCACCTGGACGTCGCCGATGTCTCTGTGGAAGCCGCCGCCGATCGCGGCACCGTCGCCGGCTCGGGCGCGGACCGTCGCATTGCCGGAGACCTCGATCTCGCCGGCATGGGTGTTCGCATGGCGGGTGCTGCCCCCGAGAGCTGCGTCGCGCCCCAACCCGCGGGCATACACACCGATGTCTCCGGTGATCGTCAGCTTCGCACCCAACGGCACGGCGATACCGCTGATCGCCTCGAGCCAGCTGCACTCGGCGTCGGGATGGGCTGCGGGATCGGTGATGACGTCCATGTCGCAGCCGGGCCCGACGGTGTTGGTGATGGTCAGGTGTTTGCCGGGCTCGACGATCATGCGCAGTGAGGGCAACCAGCCGAAGCCGCGCAGATCGAGAGTGAGGTCGCACTGGACCCTGGCATCGGCGATGGAGTTGTCGTACTCGCCGCCGTCGCCGGGTACGACGATGCTCCCATCGACGCAGTCTGGCCCGAGAAGTTCGTGCGCCTCCTCCCAGATGTCGAACACCCGAACCTCCGCGGCGAGCGGTTCGGCCATAGCCTCTTTCGATGTGGAAGCCGGGCTCAGGGCGCTCGCGTCGGCGGCTTGCGGAACGGCCACACCTGTGATGACGGCCGATGCCGCAACCATGACGGTGAGCACTCGGGCGATTCGTCGCACTGAAATCCGCACGGCCGTCTTCTCTCATCTGGGTCGTCGAGCTGGAATCCCTGTATTCCCCTTCTGGAGCGTATACGCTGCTCAACGGCTGGGCAACGGGATCAACGAGCCGATCATCGGCCTGCGCACACCGAAGCGTCTGGCGAGTGCCCGTCGCGGATCTCCGCCACGGGAGCAGACGCCGAGCTACTGAAACCGCTCATCGCCGAGCCAGCGAACTTTGTGATTGTGAGCGCTACTGGATCGTTGAAGAAGCGCAAGAAGCTCTCTCAGCGAGCGGCGCGAGTGGTTCGAGCACTGATCAGACGCCGCCGCCTCCGCCGCCTCCTCCTCCGCCGCCTCCGGAGCCGCCTCCCGTCGAGCCGCCGGACGAGCTGGAGGTCGACACCGTCGACGACAGCGAGCCGACGCCTGCCGAGAACGACGCAGCGTGGAACGCTCCGGCGCCTGCCCACCACGACGGTGAGCTGTCGGTGTACATGAGCGCGAGATGATCGGACCACTGCTTCTCGAGGCCGAACACGACGGCGAACGGAAGCAGCTCCTCGTACAGGTGCAGCAGCTGGCGCGGGTCGTTCGGATCGATGCGGCGTCGCTGCGCCCCCGACGGTGACTGCAGCGTGCGGATCCGGTCCTCCTCCGCCAACTCGATGAACAGCTTGAGGCCCTTGAGGTGATCTCGCACCTCGGCGCCCGCCTCGTTGAACGGATGCTTGGCGACCACCAGGAGCGCGGCGAAGGAGACGACGAGTCCGACGACGAGCGCCGTCACAGGGAGCGCAGGCGACACGTAGCCCGACAGCGCGAGCACTCCGCCGACGACCGCGACGACGGCTGAGGCGATCGCGGCGCAGACGACCGCGAAGATCGGCCCGCGCGGAAGCGGCCTGCGGTACAGACGCCGGCTCTCCTTCGCGGTCTCGTTGTGCAGCTTCGTCACGGCCTTCGACAGGCGTGAGTCCTGTTTGCCGAAGGAGTAGACCCCACCGACGGGGAGGTTCGGCCCGAACAGCGCGCGCAGCAGCCTGGTGCCGTTCTCGTCGGCGCGGCTCGGATCGACCAGCTCCGCGGCCAGCTTCGGCTTATGGCGCTTGACCGCGGGATGCTCGATGATCCGCACCGATCCGCGGATCGCCTGTTCGAGGAGCTCGGCGGAGATCGCCTTGTCGAGACCCGTGCTGAAGAACCGTCTGGCGGAGAAAGCATCGATGCCTGGCGGAGGATCGTACTCCGCGATGATCGTGGGGCGCCCCGGCGAGTCCTTCAGCACCGTGCGGCGCGCGACGACGGCCCAGCCGAGCGTCACCACCGAGCCGAGGGCGCCGACCAGCGCGGCCCAGCCCCACATCGATGCGAACGGCGAGCTGTCGAAGGGGGTGAAAGTGCCCGAAGCGAACCCGATCGCCACGGTCGCGCTCTCGTACGGAGCCGCGGCGACGGCGTCCGTCTCGAAGGTCACCGCCCCATCCGGCTCCTCCGTGCTCGAGATGCCGCACTCGTCGCCATCCGGGCCGATGTAGCAGCGCGCGTCACCGGTGAGCTCGGCCGCGAGATCCGCGTCGATCGTCACGGTCGCGCTCACCCCGTGGAACGGCTGCAGCCATTCCTCTCCGTTGATGTCCCAGTAGAACTCGTCGAGACCGTTCTCCATCGACTGCCCGACGTTGTCGATCGTGTAGGTGAAGACGTAGGTCTGCGCACCCTCGGCGAACTCGCCCTCCGGAACGGCGGAGGTGACCGAGAGATAGCCGTCCTCCGAGTCGCTCTCATAGTCGCGCGCCGCGCCGCGCCCGTCGGTGACGGAGACGATCGTCGGGTGCGTGGGAGCGCCGAAGGAGCTCTGCGGTATGGCGCGGACCATGCCGCGATTCTGCGCGGCGGGGAACTGCGCGACGAAGGTCTCGGTCACCGTGGCGACGCCGACGCCCTCGTCGTCGCGCGACAGCTCGAACTCGGCGTGCAGGCTCTCGAACTCGAAGTCGTCGACGGAAGCCGGCCGGATGCCGGTGGGCAGCGCGGAGCCGGCGCCGGATGTGCCCGCCGCGGACGCGGGCGGGCTCGTTGCCGACGCGGGCGGGCTCGTTGCCGACGCGGGCTGGCTCGCTGCCGTTGCACCCGCCATTGGCAGCAGCACGCCGAGCAGAGCGCCGACCGTCACGGCGAGAACTGCTGCAGCCCGTCGGGCGAATGCCCGGGGGTCTCCTGTCTTCACCGCGCCGCCTCCTCTCCTTCATCCTGTGCCGCCACGATACCGATCCAACCGCCCGGCCACCGCACCCCGGCACCGGGGCGTCAAGGCACAGCCGCGGGAACGGGTCAGGCGTCGCGGCGGGCACCCTCGGAGGGGCGGACTGTGAAGGTGCGCGGGGCGCCGTAGCCGGCCTCGGCGAACGCCGCGGCGACGCGAGATGAGACCTCGTCGACTCGGTCGTGGTCGATGAGTGCGATCGCCGCGCCGCCGAAGCCGCCTCCGGTCATCCGGGCCCCGATCGCGCCGGCGGACATCGCGGTGTCGACGGCGAGGTCGAGCTCGGGAACGGAGATCTCGAAGTCGTCGCGCATCGAGGCGTGCGAGGCGAGCAGCAGGTCGCCGATCGCACGCGGCCCCGACTCGCGCAGTGCCCGCACCGTGTCGAGCACGCGCGCGTTCTCCGTGACGATATGCCTCGCGCGGCGGAAGGTGACCTCGTCCATCAGCTCGGCGGCCCGGTCGAGGTCGCTCACCGCGACGTCGCGCAGCGCGGCGACGCCCATCGCGGCGGCGGCCCGTTCGCAGGCGTCGCGCCGGTCGCGGTAGCCGCCCGTGGAGTGCGAGTGCGCGACGCGGGTGTCCATCACGAGCACCTCGAGGCCTTCGCGCGCGAAGCCGAGGTCGACCGTTTCGACATCGAGCGTGCGGCAGTCGAGGAACGTCGCCGCGTCGGCGCGGCCCATGATCGACGACACCTGATCCATGATTCCGGTCGGAGCCCCGACGGCCTCGTTCTCGGCGGTGCGCCCTGCCTTGGCCCGTTCGAGCGGGGCGAGGCCCAGGCTCCACAGTTCGTCGAACGCCGCAGCAGCCGCGCCCTCGATCGCCGCAGACGACGACAGCCCTGCGCCCACCGGCACGTCCGAGGCGATCGCGATGTCGAGCCCGCGCGGTGCAGGCTCCCCGCGCAGCGCGGCCCATGCCACACCGAGCGGGTACGCGGCCCACTCCGGCACGTCGCCGCGCTCGACGGCGGCGCCCGGCTCCCCCGCGAACAGCTCGGCCAGCGCCGCGGAATCGACCTCGACGGGATCCGGATCGAATGTGGACGCGACCCGGATGATCCGGTCGCCCCGCGCTGCCACAGCGGCGTATGTGCGCCGATCGATGGCGAAGGGCAGCACGAACCCCTCGTTGTAGTCGGTGTGCTCGCCGATCAGGTTCGCCCGTCCGGCCGATGACCACACCCCGATCGGTGCCGCAGCGCCGAGCCAGGCGAGCAGCTCGCGGGCGCCGTCGATCGCGCTCATGCCGGGTCCTCCACGCGCGCCACGGCCTCGCGCAGGCGGTCGGCCGACTGCTCCGGCGGCACGTCGCCGATCCACGCACCCATCGCGGCCTCGCTGCCTGCGAGGAACTTCAGCTTGTCGGCGGCGCGGCGCGGCGATGTCAGCTCGAGGTGAAGCCGCGCCGAATCACGCGCGACACCGACCGGCGCCTGATGCCATGCGGCGATGTACGGCGTCGGGGTGTCGTAGACGCGGTCGACGCCGCGCAGCAGGCGCAGGTAGACCCCGGCGAGCTCGTCGCGCTCGTCAGAGGTGAGCTCGGTGAAGTCGGCGGCGTGGCGACGCGGCGTGAGGTGCACCTCGACGGGCCAGCGCGCCGCGAACGGCACATAGGCGAGCCAGTGCTCCGCCTCGAGCACGACGCGGGGACCCGCCTGCTCGAATTCGAGGATCCGGTCGAACAGGTCGGCGCCCTCGCGATCGATCGAGCGCAGCAGCGCTTGGGTGCGGGGCGTGATGTACGGGTACGAGTAGATCTGGCCGTGCGGGTGGTGCAGTGTGACGCCGATCGCCTCGCCGCGGTTCTCGAACGGGAAGACCTGCTTCACACCGGGCAGCTCCGACAGTGCGGCGGTTCGATCGGCCCACGCCTCGATCACCGTTCGGGCGCGCGAGCGCGACTGGGTGCCGAAGGATCCGGCACGCTCCGGGCTGAAGCAGACGACCTCGCAACGGCCGACCGACGTGAAGGTGCGGCCGATGCCCGGTGCGTCGAGGTCGCCGGGGGCCTTCTCGCCCGCCGGAGCGTCACCGGTGGCCACGGCGAGCGCGGGGCCGAACGACGGCGACTTGTTCTCGAATACGGCGACGTCGTACTGGTCGGGGATCTCCGACGGGTTCGCGGCCGTCTGCGGCGCGAGCGGGTCGAGGTCGGCAGGAGGAAGATGGGCGCGGTTCTGGCGCGCAGCGGCGATCGACACCCAGTCGCCGGTGAGCACGTCGCGGCGCATCGACGCGGTCGCCGGCCGCGGGTCGAGGGCGCGCTCGTCGGCGCGGCGCTCGGGCGGCAGCCGCGTATCGACGTCGTCGAAGTAGATGAGCTCGCGCCCGTCGGGCATCCGGGTCGGTCGCTTCACGACCCCCGCCCCGAGCTCGACTCCGGATGGGGCTGAGGGGTTCCCGATCACAGCGCTGCTTCCTCATCGAATTGGGCTACGGCCGCACACGATCATACTCACCTCCCCGGCGACGCCGGGCATCGAGCGGGTGAAACGACCGCACTTCGCATACTCTTGAATACGTGACGGATCGCAGAACTGCCGTTGAGGCATGGGAGAGCCTCTTCCGTGCCCAGCACGAGATCTTCGAGTCGATCGAGGGCGACTTCCGCGGCTCCGAGCTCTCCCAGGCGGAGTACGACGTGCTCCTCACCGTGACACGGGCACCGGAGATGACCGCTAGGCTGCGCGACGTCACGGTCCGGATGCTCATCAGCCAGCCCAGCGTCTCCCGCCTCGTCGACCGGATGGTCGCGAAGGACCTGCTCTCGAAGTGCTCCGACCCGGAGGACGGGCGCGGATCGTTGGTGACCGCGACGGCCGCAGGCGCCCGCGCGTTCCGCGCCGTCGCAACGCAGCACGGTCGCCATATCGCCGAGAAGATGAGCGTGCTCAGCGATGACGAGCTCGCGACCCTGCTCGCACTGACCAGCAAGCTTCGCGGAGAGTGAACTCGCCCGCGCCGGGGCCGACATCTGGAAGGGACTCGACAAGCTCCGGATCAGGCTGGAACCGGCGCTGCGCTTCGCGCGCCGGCTGACGGGCTGACGGCGAGTGCGCGGATCACGCTGGCGGACGCGGAGGCCGTCTCAGATCCTGCGCGCCCGGATGCATGACATTAGAAAGTCATCCTCAACCCTGAGATCGACGCCTCCCAGGCGATGACCGGCATCGAGACCGATGGCTCGGCTGGGCGGGTGCCTCGACTACCGGCCAGCGGTGCTCGTTGTGCGATCCGTCGAGAAGCAACGCAGGAACGCAGGAGCAGGTCGCGCTCGCGCCGGGAGCGCACGTGCGGACCGTGCGCTCTGTTCTGCGAACCGCCGCTTCACTCCGCAGCCCGTTCATCACCCGACCGGAGCTGGCAGCTCGTCGTCCTCATCCTCTTCCTCGGCGTCCAGAGCCGGATCGTCGTCGGTGGCCTTGGGCATCCGCGCGATCCAGAGCAGTCCGATCGCGAACGCGACGGCACTGGTGCCTGCCATGACATAGAAGATGATCGACGCACCGGCGCCGATCAGCGCGGGTGTGACGAGGGCGACGAGAGCTGCCAAGACGCGTGCGAACGCGATGGTGATGCCCTGCGCGGTGGCGCGGTGCGCAGTCGGGAAGAGCTCCTGTGACCACACCTTGTACATCGGCTCGCCTGCGACCGCACCGGCGACTGCGTACAGCACGCCGAAGATCACCAGCGTCACGAGAGAGACGCCGACGAGAGCAGGGATGAGGAACGCGACGAGGCTCACGCCCGCCATGATCGCGAACCACATGATGCGATTGCGTCCGTCGACGATGCGCATCATGAAGAACACTGCGATCAGGCTGACGAAGACGGTGACGAGGCTCACAGCGGACGACGTCGAGACGTCCGCGCCCGCGACGTTCACGTAGAGGTAGGTACCGAACTGGCCGTTGATGTTGGCCGCGATGTTGACCAGCGAGTAGAACAGAGCGGTTGCCGCGAGTGCGGCGATGTAGCGGGGAGTGAGGAGAGCGCGGAAGGCGCTGATGCTGCGGGATCCCGGCTCCATGACGGCGAGCGTTCGACTGTTCTCCCACGCGCGCGACTCCGGCAGGCGCAGGCGCAGCACCAGCACCACCGCGGCGACGACGAGAAGGTGGGCGTAGAGGATGCGCGCGGCGATGGTGCCGAGGTTTCCGAACGCGGTACCGAGCCCGAGGACGGCGATGATGCCGACCATCCAGAGGAAGTGTGAGAACGAGATCAGCTTGCCGCGGTTCGCGTCGCGCGCCACCTCGGCGATCATCGAGAGCGACACGGGAAGATCCGCACCCGCTGCGAAGCCCAGCAGGACGATGCCGGGGTAGAGCCAGGCCGTGCCCTGGGCACCGACGAGCAGGGCGGCTCCCAGGATGAAGACGGAGAGGGTGAGGATGAAGATCCGCTTCCGCCCGAACCGGTCACCGAGATTGCCGCCCACGACCGCGCCCACCGCGATGGAGAACGTGAGCAGGGCAGACAGCTGACCGTACTGGTCGGAGCTGAAGCCGAACGCCTGCTGGTAGATGACGAGGGCCGTGCCGGTCGAGACGATGGCACCGGCGTCGAGATACGACACCATGCCTGCGAGGAACGCGACCCACCATGCGTGGCGGGTCGAGGCGGTCGTGCGGGACATCGGGGTTCTCCTTCGAACAGGGTGGGGTTCTCGGCGCATCAGACGCCGAAGCGGTGGGTGCCCGATCCGACCTCGACGGGGCGCGCCCCCGGCAGGTCGATCACGGCTCGGGCGTTGGGCGGGACGACGACCGTCGCGCGCAGCGGGCTGCGCTCGCCTGCGGAGGGCTCTGCCGCCTCCCAATCGACGCGGAAGGTGCCGTGCACGGAGTCGTAGCGAGCTGAGGCACGAGCGGTGAGGCCCGCACGCGGGCGCACGAGCACACGGCGGAAACCGGGCTCGAGCGGTGCGATGCCTCCCACGTCGCGGTGCAGCCAGTCGGCGACCGCACCGAGCGCGTAGTGGTTGAACGAGGTCATCTCGCCTTGGTTGATCGTGCCGTCGGGAAGCATCGAGTCCCAGCGCTCCCACACCGTGGTCGCCCCCATCGCGACAGGGTAGAGCCAGCTGGGCATCTCGTCGGTCTGCAGCATGCGCTGGGCCACCTCGCGGTGCCCTGAGATCGTCAGCGCATCGCACACGATCGGCGTGCCGACGAAACCGGTGCCGATCCTGTGCCGGTTGTCCTCCACGATTCTGGCGAGGCGGGCGCCAGCGGCGCTGACCAGCTCTTGCGGCAGCAGCCCGAAGACGATCCCCAGCGCGTACGCCGTCTGACTGTCGGATGAGATGCGTCCGTCCTCCGCGACGTACTCGCCGATGAACGCCTCGCGCACGCGACCGGCGAGCGCGGTGTACTCGTTCGCCTCATCCTCACGCCCCAGGAGACGTGCCGCATCGGACAGGAGCGACGCCGAGCGGAACAGATAGGCGGTCGCCACGAGGTGCGGGGCCGTCTGCGCTTCGAACGGGCGATCCGGTGGAGCGGACGGGTCGAGCCAGTCCCCCAGCTGCATCCCCTCCCTCCACAGTCCGTCAGGCGCCTGTGCGCGCACCACGTCGACCCACGCGCGCATGCTCTCGTACTGCCGCTCGATCACCCGGAGGTCGGCGAACTGCTCCCACAGCACGGACGGCACCACCGTCGCCGCGTCGCCCCAGGCCGCGATCGCCGCTGGTGGGAAGAGGTCCTGGTCGATCACCGGCACGTAGAGCGGGCCGATGCCGCCCAGACGCCTCTGGTCAGCCGCGAAGTCCTCGAGCCATGACGAGAGGAACGCGTGCGTGTCGAAGAGGTACCCCGCAGTCGGCGCGAAGACCTGGATGTCGCCGGTCCACCCGAGGCGCTCGTCGCGCTGGGGGCAGTCTGTGGGCAGCGTCACGAAGTTGCCGCGCGTGCCCCACACGATGTTCTCGTGCAGCCGGTCGAGCGCGGGAACTCCGGTCTCCAGCCACCCGGTGCGCTCGATGTCGGTGTGGAGCACCTCGGCGACGGCTTCGACCGAGTCAGGATCGATGCCTGTCACCTGGGCGTAGCGGAAGCCGTGGAATGTGAAGCGCGGTACCCACTCCTCACCGTCGGGATCGCCGCGCAGCGTCCAGCGGTCGGTCGCGGCGGCGAACCGCAGCGGACGGGTCCCGAGCTCGCCGCGCTCGAGCACCTCCGCGTGTCTGAGCACCACCTCGATGCTCTTTCCGGCGCGCACGCGCAGGCGCACGCGCCCGACAACGTTCTGGCCGAAGTCCAGGATCGGTCCGGACGGCGCTGCGATCACGGACGCGACAGGCAGCGTCTGCGTCACGCGCACCGGAGGCAACGCTGCCGGGCGCAGTCGAGAGCGATCCGCATCGACCTCGCGCGCAGGACGGGCGCCCGGCAGCGCACCGCCGACCGCCAGCCCGTCGTCCTCGCGGCGGGCGTCGTGCCGCTCTCCCTGATAGATGCTCGCGAACTCGATCGGCCCCTCGACGGTCGCGGTCCACCGCCCATCGGTGACGACGGTCTCGACGTCGCCGTCGGTGTACTCGATCCGCAGCTGCGCGCTGAGCGCACGCGGCCCGTGCCACGTCCGGCGGAAGTCGCCGTCGAAACCGAACCGCTCGGCGTACCAACCGGGCGCCACCCAGGCCCCGAGCGTGTGATCCCCCGGACGGAGGTGCGCGCTGACGTCAACGCTGCGGAAGAGGAGGCGGTCGGAGTACGAGGTCCATCCGGGCGCGAGGAGGTCATCGCCGACGACGACATCGTCGATCCGCATCTCCGCGATTCCATGCGCCGTGTAGGACAGGACCGCTCGCCGCACCGCGCGCGCGACCGTCAGCTCACGACGGAAGCGCGACACGCGACGGGCGGGGCCGTCGGCCACGAGCTGCTCGCGCACCTCGTCGGCCGTGGCGCCGTGCGCGACGGATAGACCCGGGTCGACGTCCTCCGACCCGTCGGCCGCGATGAAGGCGGCGCACCAGTCCTGCGGCGACAGCGGCCCGGCCTCGACGCTCAGCCACTCGCTCCGCCCCGTCGACCAGCCGTCCGTGCTGCGCGCGGTCACACGGAGTTCGACCGCCTCGTAACCTCTCAGCGGGGCGAAGGGCCAGTCGACCGACGCGCTCTGACCGTCCGGGATCTCGGCGGTCTCCACATGACCGTCGCCACGTCGCAGTTCGAGCAGCGCGGACGCCTGAATCCAGCTCTCAGCGGAAGTGGCGACGATCCAGCTCACGGTGGGACGGGCATCCGCCACATGGCGCGGACCTCCGCGTCCGCCGACCCACAGTCTGGCGATCCGGGTCTCTCTCAGTGTCTGCGTGTGCGACATCCTCGTCCTTCAGCGGTTCGTTCCGCGGCGTCTGCGACGCTGCCTCGCCAAAAGTACCACGAAACCCGAGTGCTTACACTGTTTTTGTGGAACGTTTCATCCGATGTCCGCTGACAGCGCGATACGGTCGATGCATGTCACCTGTCCCCACCGTGCGCGGGCCGTACGCCAAGAGCGCAGAACGACGCAGTCGGATCCTGGAGGCAGGGATCCGCGTGTTCGCCGCCCACGGCTACCACGCCGGCTCGATCCAGCGGATCGCCGACGAAGTGGGCATCAGCATGAGCGGTCTGCTGCACCACTTCGATTCCAAGGCAGCACTGCTCGCCGCGATCCTGGAGCGCCGCGACGAGCTCTCACTCGAGTTCATGGACGTCGACTCGCACCACGGGATCGACCTCTTGCGCGCGCTCATCGCGCTGACCGCCTACAACCAATCCTCACCCGGTCTCGTCGAGCTGCACTGCATGCTGTCCGCCGAGGCGACGAGCGCGGACCACCCCGCCCACGACTACTTCGTCGCGCGGTACGAGACGACTGTCGGCGCGATCGAGACGGCCTTCGCCGAGGCAGCAGATGCCGGCCAGCTGACCGCAGGCATCTCGCCCCCCGAAGCGGCCCGTGACGTCACCGCGCTGATGGACGGCCTACAGGTCCAATGGCTGCTCACAGGCGGCGCATTCGACATGGCTGTCCTTCTGCGCGCGCATCTCGAGCGCCTGCTCGCTGTTCCGCTCTAGCGGCTGGCCAACTGGCAGTCGTCGTGGGCCGCGATGAAGGCCACGGGGTGGAGGTGATGGTCTGGATCAGCGGCTGGAGGTCTTCGAAGTGCCTGCGGAACCGATCTGGTCTGCGCCATCTCTCTATGGCCGCTGCGGACCGGAAACGGGTGAGGACGATCAGGCTGGTGCCGTCGTGCGAGCGGTAGACCTCTAAGCCGGTCTGCGACGCGATCCGCATTTTCCGTCCGGCAACCCGCGATGTCCTCACGACCGACGCCATCGACCCCACCAGGAACTACTGGCGCAACAACGAGAAGGAGCCCGGCCGATGGCCGGGCTCCTTCTCGTGATCTGTCTCTTAAGTTGCGACATAGATGTCATCTATGTCCCGACTCATCACAACGTGCGCCTGGAGGGACTCGAACCCCCAACCTTCTGATCCGTAGTCAGATGCTCTATCCATTGAGCTACAGGCGCTTGGCGCTGCTGCCGAAGCAACCCAACGATCATAACCCACGACTCCGTGACGCGTGAAATCGCGCCGCGCTCGAACCGCACCCGGGCGTGGCGCGAAACCCTGCGGCTTGCTCAGCCGTGTCCTTCGCCTGCACCGTCCGCGGAGTGCTCGTCCGGCTCGTCCGCGCCCGCGGCCTCGCCCCGTCCTTCAGCCGCGCCCGTCGCCCCCGCCATCGTCCGGACTCGTGTCGTCCGAACTCGCGCCATCCGGACTCGCGTCATCCGGCTCGCCCCCGTCGTCGCCTTCGACCTTCTTCCTCGCACGCATCTGCGATGCCAGCGACTGCAGGTCGACGAGGCGAAGCGCCTGCATGCGCGCTTCGCGCATCCGGTCGTAGTCCGGATCCTCATCCGGGCGCATCGCCTCGATGTTCAGGCGGCGGTCGATGTTCGACCTGACGTCCTGCCACGCAGCGTCACGCGCCTGTTCGATGATCCCGCGCATGCGATCCGTGTCGTCGAGCAGCTCGCGCAGCCGCTTGGCGACGCCGATCGACTGCTTCGCCCGCCGTCGCAGATTGCGCACGTCCTTGTCACGGTAGTCATGCGTGCCGTGGGACTGCGAGTGCCGCCCCCACGCTCGCTTGCGCAGCCGCCGCAGCGCCTCCGCCGCCTGCTCCGATTCGACGGCCAACCGGTCGACGACCTCGCGCGCCTGCGGCATGAACCGGTCGGTGTCGAAGTTCGCGTCAGCGGCGATCGTGGTGACGAGGATGCGGTTCTTCAACTCGAGACGCGCCGCAGACACAGCGATGGCCTCGCCCTCGGCGATCGCGTCTGCGTTCCGTCCCACCGGTCCTCCTCATCCGCATAGAGATTAACTGAGCGAGGCCGGTTCCGGCGAAGCATCGTCACACGGTCTGGGCGATGGGCACCTCCTCGTGGGCGACCGCGTCGCGCTCCGGCAGCTGGATCGGATGGGCGCCGGCCATCTTCTCGACCACGCGCACCACCTGGTTCGAGTAGCCGAACTCGTTGTCGTACCAGACGTAGAGCACCACGTGCTCGTCGCCGTCGGAGAGCGTGGCGAGCCCGTCGACGATGCCGGCGCGGTTGTTGCCCACGAAGTCGGTGGAGACGACCTCAGGCGACTCGATGTAGTCGATCTGCTGCCGCAGCTTCGACGTGAGGCTCGCCCTGCGCAGGAACGCGTTGATCTCGGCCTTCGACGTCGCCTTCTCGAGCGTGAGGTTCAGGATCGCGAGCGAGACATCCGGTGTGGGCACCCGGATCGCCGACCCCGTCAGGCGCCCTGCGAGCTGCGGCAGGGCCTTGGCGACCGCCTTCGCCGCACCGGTCTCGGTGATCACCATGTTCAGCGTCGCTGCCCTGCCCCGTCTGTCGCCCGAGTGGAAGTTGTCGATCAGGTTCTGGTCGTTCGTGAAGGAGTGCACCGTCTCGACATGACCGCGCTCGACGCCGTACTCCTCGTCGAGTGCCGCCAGCACTGGCGTGATCGCGTTCGTGGTGCACGATGCCGCCGACAGGATCCGGTCGCCCTGTTCGATTCCGTCGCTGTTGATGCCGTGCACGATGTTCCTGACGCTGCCGCGCCCCGGCGCTGTCAGCAGCACGCGCGCGACGCCCCGCGCACGCAGGTGCCGCCCGAGCCCCTCCTCGTCGCGCCACTTGCCCGTGTTGTCGACCACGATCGCGTCGTCGATGCCGTACTCGGTGTAGTCGATCGAAGCCGGGTCGTCGGAGTAGATGACCCGGATGAGCGTGCCGTTGGCCAGGATGGTCTGGTTCTGCTCGTCCACCTCGATCGAGCCGTCGAACGAGCCGTGCACCGAGTCTCGGCGCAGCAGGCTCGCGCGCTTGCGCAGATCCATGTCGCCGCCCGAGCGCACGACGATCGCCCGCAGCCGCAGGCCGGAGCCGCGCCCCGCGTGGGCGATCAGGATGCGGGCGACGAGGCGTCCGATCCTGCCGAAGCCGTAGAGCACGACGTCGGTGGGGCGCGGCGGCTCGGCCCCGACGACCTCAGCCAGCTCCGCACGCAGGAAATCTGCGAGCGCCCGCGGCTCGTACGATCCGCCACCGGCGTCGAAGCGCTGGACGAGCCTGGCGACATCGATCGACGCCGCACCGAGGCCGAGTGCGTCGAGCGACTCGAGAACGGCGAGGGTCTTCGCCGGATCGAGCACGTCGTCGCCGGCGAGCCTGGCGAATCGGTGCGCCTTGAGGATGTCGATCGGCGAGCACCCGATCAGACGGCGCCCGTGGATGGACACGACGGTGCCGTTCGCCCGATACAGCCTGCCGATGACCGGAATCATCCGCTCCGCGAGTTCCTCGCGCGCGGCCCAGGCGTGCTGTTCGTCCTCGTACGCGTTCATGGCGCTCCTTCGTCTCGCGCGGCTCGGGTGTTTCGAGATCCGCTTGTTGAGAGGTTACGAACTCCGAAGGCGTTCTTACTGCCGATCTGAGTCGCAAAACCTTCAGTTCTTTCGTTTGAGCAATGACAGCGGGGCACGGAACGGCTTCAGACCTTCGCGCGTGCGATCCAAGGTTCCCGTCCTGCACGAACTAGGCTGTGATGAGGCATCCGCCCGCTCGCTGCAGGATCCGTTTCAGGGGGTTTCTCCATGCAATACGTGCCCACGTGGCCCGCCATCTCCGCGCGCATCGATGACTCGGGCTCCGGCGTCGTCACGCTCAACGACACCGAGCACCAGATCAAGGCGGAGAGCGCGGAGGACGCGCGGCGCGAGGTCGTGCGTTTCTGCGCGGAGAGCGCACAGAAGCTCCAGCGCCCCGTGCGAGTGACCGTTGAGGAACCGGACGCGACATGGCCCCTGATCGTGCACCCCGACGGCAAGGTCGACACGGCGGACGAGACGGTGTCGACCGATGAGACCTCGGGCCTCGAAGCGGTCGTCGGCTCGGCTCCCGGCAGCGTCATCGATGCGGTTCCAGGGGTGCTCCCACACGCGGAGCCCGGCGACTCATCGACCGGACCGCGACGCACCAGCCACGTGCCGGTCATCGACGAATACGCCGCTGCAGCCGCACCGGCACCATCCGATGGCGCGAAGGGCGGGACCGACGCCGAAGCCGGTCGCCCGGCCGACACCACCGATGGCACCGCAGGTGCTGCCGTGCCTGCGGTGCCCGCAGAGCCGACGCCGTTGCCGCTCGGCCAGCCTGCTCCGCCCGAGCCCGGTCTGCCGGGCGCACGCCCGATCTCGCCGCACGGACGCACCTCATTCATCCAGAGCGAGACCGCGGAGGATCCGGCCACGCGCGGGTGGCGCGGCTTCCTCGTCCGAGCCGGTGTGAAGGTCGGGCCTGGCGCGGTGGAGCGCAATGAGCGTGAGGACCGTGTGACGGTTGCCCAGCAGTGGACGGGCCCGCGCACCATCGCCGTTGTGAACGGCAAGGGCGGAGCGAACAAGACGCCGACGACGATCCTGACCGCTGCGATGTTCGCCCGGCACGGCGGCGCCGGCGTGCTCGCGTGGGACAACAACCAGACCAGAGGCACACTCGGCTGGCGCACGGAGCAGGGGCCGCACGACGCGACCCTGCACGATCTGCTGCCCGAGACCGAGCGCCTGCTGTCGTCGGACGCGCAGTCGGCCGAACTGGCCCGCTTCGTGCACCACCAGTCGCGCGATCACTACGACGTGCTCCGCTCGCAGCCGATGGCGCTGGCGAGCCAGCAGCGCGTGTCGAGCGGTGACGTCGACCGGGTGCACTCCGTGGCGGCGAAGTACTATCGGCTCATCGTGATGGACTCGGGCAACGACGAATCCGACCCGATGTGGCTGCGGATGATCGACCACACCGACCAGCTCGTGGTGGCGACGTCGTCGCGCGCCGAGCACGCCGAAGCCGGCGCGCTGCTGCTGGAGGCGCTGGCCGATCGCGACGAGCGCTCCGCCGCTCTGGCGCGGAACGCGGTGGCGGTCGTGAGCCAGTCGGACGAGAAGACGACGCCGTCCGAGATCCGGCGCATCGAGCAGGGGTACGCCGACCTCGTGCGCGACGTCGTGCGCATCCCGTTCGACCCGGCCATGGGTGCGTCCCAGCTGCATGTGCGCGCGCTGAACCCCACAACCCAGCGCGCCTGGCTCGCCGCGTCGGCCGCGATCGCGCGGGGCCTGCCGCTCACCCCGCCATCGGCCTGAGCCCGTCGGCTGAAGAAAGGAGAACCCCGCGATGAGCACTCCCAGGCGCGAGGTGTTCAATCTCGCGGAGCAGCGCGCCGAGGCCACCGGGGAGTAGCGGAAGGCTCCGGATACGGCGCCGGTCGCACCGTCACGCGGTGTCTGCGGGCTGTTCCTCGCCGTTGCCCTGACTCGACGCCGCGGCGGGACGACGCGCAGGCCGTCGCCCGCCGATCAGCAGTCCGACGGTGAGACCGATGACGAGCAGCGCGGCACCGGCCACGCCGATCGGCAGCCACGGAACATCGCCCTGCGCGGCGGCGGACTGCTCCTGTGCCTGACCCGCATCAGCCTGCGAGCTGTCGTCCGCGACCGCGGTGGATGCCTCGGCGCCGCAGTCGCCGAGGTCGAGGTCGAGCGTGAGCGGGTCGAGTTCCGCCCCCGCCTCGTAGAAGCCGGCGAAGGCGTCGGCGCCGGAGTTCGTCAGCGTGATCGGCGCTGCGTCGATGGCCAGTTCGCCACCGGTCGGCGCGAGGTCCTCGTCGACGGCGATGTCACCGATCCATTCCTGCTCGGTGTCGACGGCGACCTCGCCCTCCATGTCGTTGCTCCGCGCGTCGAGCAGCAGCGCGGCCGCGCCCTGCCCGTCGAACTCGATGGTCGGGTTCGCCAGTGTGAGGTCGAGCACCCCGTCGTGGCCGGTGAAGTGCAGCGTGCCGGTGAACGACACGGCGCCTGCGCCCGTCTCGGGGTCGACGCTCCCGGTTGCGCCGCTCCAGAGGAAGTCAGGGGTGTCGTACTCGGCGCCGTCGGATGTCTCCCACGACCCGTTCGCAATCGACCCGCTGATGTAGGCGCGGAAGCTCTCCTTGACGCCCCAGGAGAGGGCGCCGCCGCGGATCTCGCAGCTGGTCGCCGCGTCGGCTGCCACAGCGGCGGAAGGGGCGAGCACGGCGGCCATCGATGCGACGGCCGCGACCGCGCCCGCACGCAGGAGGAAACGAGGGATCACAGGGTTCTTCTCTCTGTCTGATGTTCTGCGGGCATGTCGCTACACGGCCGCGGGCGCGCGGTGCTGGCGAGCGGCGAGCGTCGCCGTGCATGCGGCGATCGCGACGAGGCTCCAGGCGATCGTCCACCACTCCCACGGCGCCATGCCGCCTGCGGGCACGGGCTGGGCAGGGCCAGCCGCGACCGCTTCCCCTCCCCCGCTCGGTGCGGTGGGTGCGGATACGGATGTCTCCCGCTCGAGGATCGCGATCTCGGCGCCGGCCTCGGCGCTGCCCTGCAGCGTGATGACGTGGTCGCCCGTGGCGTCGTCGGGCAGCGTGCCGGCCCAGTGCACGAGGCCGTCGGCATCCGCGGCGGCGTCCTCGTCGAGCACGATGGGCCCGGTGTCCTCGACGCTGCCGTACAGCACGACGAGCACACCGGTGTCGTCGGCGTCGAATCCGGATGCCTGCAGCTGAATTCGGCCGCCGGCCCGGATCTGGTCGGCGGGAGTGAGGACCTCCAGCCCCACCGTGGTCGGTGCGCTCTCCGCGGCGGTGTAAGTGGTGTCCTCGCCCCCGGATGACGTGGCGCCGAACGAGTCGGAGTTCGCGGTGCCGACCGTGAACGTCAGCGCGTCGAAGCCGATGCTGTTCGAGCTGCCGCCCCCTGGGCCGCCTGTGAGCGATCCGCTGACGCCGACGCCCGACCAGGTGACCTCGTCGCTCTCACCCTCGGTCTTCGACGCGGACGACAGGTCGAGCTGGTATGAGGACGCGCCGAAGTTCGCGGTGTTCCCCGTGTGCAGCGTGGCCGACGTCGGACCGTGCACCGTGATCGACGGGTTCGACACGGAGAACATCGTCATCCCGTAGCCCTGGAAGCTCACGACTCCCGAATAGCGCACGGTTCCCGTCTGGCTCTCGCTGTCCCAGTCGCTGCCTTCGGCCTGCGGGAAGAGGTAGCCGCTGCCGACGCCGCTGGTCGAGACGGAGCCCTTGGCGCAGTGGCTGTAGCCGAACTGCTCCTTGCCCTCACACGTCGTGTAGGCGACGAAGGCGCTGGACACGCCCCACCGCAGCGAGCCGGCCGCCGCGGAGCCCTGCGCCTCGGTCGGCGCGGGCTCCGGATCGGCGGAGGGCTGGTGTGCGTCGTCGCCGCGGCCCCCCTGGGCCTTCGGGGGCTCGGTGACGCCGACCTCGCTGGCCTGCCCGATCGTGAACGTGACCCGATCGAGTGTCTCTCCCTGACTGTAGAACTCGTGCCCCTGGTAGGAGAAGAACTGCGCGCCGGCGCGCGTCAGCGCTGCGGGTGCGCTGCTGAACCGCACCGCGTCGCCGGTGAGCGACTGTCGATCGGCCGATGCCAGGTCGATGGTGGCGAAGACGATGGTGCTGCCGTCGTAGTCGATCCGCAGCTGGGCGCTCTTCGCGTTCGCGACCCGGATCGACGGGTTCGCGATCGTGTGGTCCAGAGCACCGTTGTGTCCGTAGAAGGTCGCCTGGCCGGCGTACTGCACCGTGCCGGTCTGCCCGTTCCATGTGGTGCCGGATGATGCCTGGGGGAAGGTGAACACGCCGTTGCCCGATGCCTGCTTCGCCCCCTCCGCCACAGTGATCCTGCCGCCCGCGATGTCGCCGGTGACGTAGCTGCGGAAGTTGCTCTTCACTCCCCACTGCAGGCTGCCCTCCGTCGATCGCTCGCTGATCGTGACCGGCACCGCGTTGGAGACCGATTCCGCGTAGCCGTCATCGTCCGGAACGAACCGAGCAGTGATGCGGTGATCGCCGACCGGCAGATCCTTCGTCGTCAGCACGGCGCTGCCATCGGTCGTCTGCACCGCGCTGCCGAGCTGATCGCCTCCGTTCCAGAAGGTGACGGTGCCGGTGATGTCGGGATCGGTCGCGGCCGTGAACTCGATCTCCTCGCCGACGTATGCCGAGGACGATTCGGCGGACAGTGTGACCGCGGCCGTCTCCGGCGCACCGCCGGGGAAGAGCGCACTCCAGTCGACGGTGATGTCGGTGCGTGCGTAGAGGTTCTCAGCGGTCGGGAACGAGCGCGACGGCCACGAGATCACCTCATAGTCTCGTGAGGCATCCAGGCTGTCAGCGGGAATCGGCAGCACATCGCTGACCCCGCCGTCGACGTCGATGCTCGCCGAGATCGCCGCCTGCGTATCCTCCACCGCCGCCAGATCCGAGCCCTTCTCGATCACGGTGAAGTATGCGTGCGGGCCGTCCTGGCCCGGCAGCACCTGCACGTCGCCGTAGCCGGTGCCCTCGATCGCGATGTCGACCCGGTCGTCGGCGACCTCCGTCACGTCCGCCGTGAAACTCGGCTGCGCTGCCGCATTCGCCGCGACGGGCGCCAGCAGCGCGCCGCCCAGGGCCAGTGCGGTGGCGGCCAGCAGGCTGGCGGCCCTGCGCATGGGTGTCGATCGAGCCACAGTGCATCACTCTCTGGGTTGTTCTCAGTCGTTCGTCGTGGATCCGCAGGTCGCCTGCGGGCCTTCGCGCATTCGTCGCCGCCTGACGCGGCCCCTCCTCCGTCGACCCTGCGGCCGACGGAGGAGGGGCCGGCTCACGCCGTCGCAGCGGATGCTGCGGTCAGCGAGCGCTGCCGACTGCGGCGCGGCGGCCGGCCACCAGAACGGCGGCGCCCAGCAGCGTCAGCACTCCGGCGATCCCGACGAGAGCGAACGGGGCGTCCGCGCCGGTCACCGCGAGGGCGCCATCACCTTCGTCGTCGTTCGTCGTCCCGCCGTCGACGGAACCGGAGCCGTTGCTCTCATCCGAACCGGCATCAGTGGCGCCGTCATTCGAGTCGGCATCGGTCGCGCCATCGTCCGAATCGGCATCGGCTGCGCCGTCATCCGGGGTCGTGTCTTCCGCCGCGAGCACCTCGAACTCGGCACTGTGCGAAACCGCGCCGTCGGCAGACGCGAAGGTGACGGTGTGATCGCCCGTCTCGAAGTCGCCTGGAACGGTCCACGTCGTCGAAGCGACGCCGTCCGCGTCCGCGATCACGGCCGGCAGCGTGACGGGGTCGGACTCGACGGTCACGGCGAACTCCGCTCCGACCTCGACCGGGCTGACGGCGAATCCGATGTCGTCGCCCTGCGTCACCGACGTGACGGACTCGCCGTCGGCGTCGGTGATCGCGAACGTGACGGCATCCGGCTCCTCCTCACCGGGCTCCTCCTCGGCGGGGAAGAGAGCGGCCCAGTCGATCGTGATGTCGGCGCGGGCGTACAGGTTCTCTTCGCTCGGGTTCGATCGCGACGGCCACGAGATCACCTCGTACGAGGTGCCCGACACCAGTTCTTCGGCAGGAACCGACAGCACATCGCTGAGCGTTCCGTCTGCCTCGATCGAAGCCGAGATCGCGGTGTCCGTCTGGCTCACGTCCGACAGGTCGGCGCCCTGCTCGACCAGGGTGAAGTACGCGTGCGGTTCGGTCTGACCCGGCAGCGCCTGCACGTCGTCGTAGCCCGAGCCCTCGATGGCGACGTCGATGCCCTCGTCCGCCTTCTCCGTCACGTCTGCCGTGAACGTCGGCTGAGCCGGCTCCGGCAGCGCCTCGGCGAATGCGAGCGCTGCCTTCGCGTCCTGTCCTCGGTCCGTCGCGGCTGTGTGGTTCGCGGCGGTGAAGACGGATGTGGCGCCCTCATCCAGCTGCTGCACGTCGAACTCGAGCTCGAACGCGCCGTCCTCGTCGAACGTCGTGCGGCCGTCCGTGGTGTCGTCGGAGGGGTAGACGACGGCGGCGCCCTCGCGGCATCCGAGTGCGAGTGTCCAGAGGTCGGCCGGAAGGTCGACGTCGCCGCACAGGAATACGTAGATGCCCTGCGCCGGGTTATATCCCGTGCCCGTCAGTGTGACGGTGTCGCCCTCGGGGTTCAGGTCGGTCGCCGGGTCGACGGACAGGCTGGGCTCGAAGACCGGCGCCTCCTCCGGGAAGAGCGCGGCCCAGTCGATCGTGATGTCCGTGCGGGCGTACAGGTTCTCCTCCGTCGGGAACGATCGCGACGGCCACGAGATCACCTCATACGACGTGCCATCGACCAGCTCGTCCGCGGGAACCGACAGCACATCGCTGACGGTGCCGTCCGGCTCGACCTCCGCCGAGATCGCGGTGTCGGCCTGGCCGACCTCCGACAGGTCAGCGCCCTGCTCGACCAGGGTGAAGTACGCGTGCGGCTCGGTCTGTCCGGGCAGAGCTTGAACGTCGCCGTAGCCGTCGCCTTCGATCGCGACATCGATCCGATCGTTCGCGACCTCCGTCACGTCAGCCGTGAAACTCGGCTGCTCCGCCGCCTGCGCGGCCAGCGGAGCGAGAAGTGCTCCCCCGAACGCCAGCGCGGTGGCGGTCAGCACGCTGACGGCCCGCTTCCTGTGCAGTGCGCCGCGCACGCGCGACGGTGTGATTGATGCTGCTTCTGCCATGTGATTCCTTTTCCTCCGGGAGGTAGAATCAGCGTGGCCGCGCGGCCCCGCTGTTTTCAGGCGCGCCGATGGCGCGTGTCAGCCTGAGGCCGGCGGCTGGGAGCGGGCGCTGCTTCTTGGTAGGGAGGGCGCTCGCTCCGCCATCTCGGTCCGGTTGACCCCGGCCTCAGGCAGTTCTGCATCCGAGCCGCGGCGCACCCACGGGCGACCGAAACTCAGGGAAACCTAACTAAGGCAACCCTAAGCGACCCTCGTGTCGCACGCAACCTTCGGTTTCGCAGGCAGTTCGACATGAGGCACCTCGCCCGCCGCTGACGAGAATCCGCGCTCAGGAGCCGCAATGGCCGAGATGTCGAGAGGTCATCGACATCCGCCGCCTGCGCAGGGAACGACGCGGCATCCGCTGCCGCCCGCCCCTCCAGATCAGCGCATCATCCGGATCGCGGTGCGCTGGATCTCGAGACCGGCCGACCAGCGCTCGAGGAACTCGGCGTGGTCGACGATGTCGTCCTCATCCGGTGCGACGGACGTCGTCTCCTCCGTCTCGAAGATGTTCGCGTCGAGCCATGCGGCGAGCTCCGCCCGCTCGCCGGCGTCACACGCGTGCGCGTAGGCCGCGAGCACCGCCATCCCCCATGCGCCGCCCTCGCTGGCCGTGGTGCCGACCGTGACCGGTGCCCCGAGCGCCGCCGCGAGCAGACGCTGTGCGACCCCCGCCGTGCGGAAGATGCCGCCGTGCGCCCGGATGCCGTCGATGGCCACGCCCTCATCGGCGAGGGTGCGCATGCCGAGGCTCAGCGTCGCGAACGATCCGCGCACCTGCGCACGCATCAGTCCGGCGAGGCTCATCTTCGACGAGGGCGTGCGCACGATCAGCGGTCGCCCGTCGGTGAGGTCGGCGATCGGCTCGCCTGCGAGATGGTTGTATGCCAGCAGCCCATCGTCCGTGCCGCGCTCGAGCGCACCCGAGAGCAGTGCGGTGAAGACCTTGTCGGCGGACGCGTCGTCACCGAGAGCCGCGGCGAACTCGCCGAACACGCCCGCCCACTCGCCGATCTCGCTGGCGCCGTTGTTGCAGTGCACCATCGCGACGTCGTCGCCTGCGGGTGTGGTGACGATGTCGATCTCCTCGTGGCGTTTCGACAGCGGCCGCTCGAGCACGATCATGCTGAAGAAGCTGGTGCCGGCACTCACGTTGCCCGTACGGGGTGTGACCGCATTGGTCGCGACCATGCCCGTTCCCGCATCGCCCTCCGGCGGACCGGCGATCGCGCCGGCCCGCAGCGATCCGGACGGGTCGAGCAGTGCCGCGCCCTCTGCCGAGAGGCGCCCCGCATGCTCGCCTGCGCGGCCGACCGGCGGCAGCACCTCGCCGAGCCGCAGGTGACCGGCGCCCGCATCCGCGAGCCTGCCGTCGGCGATCCGGAGCCGCGACTCGTCGTAGTCGCGCGTCGCGGCGTCGATCGGGAACATGCCGGATGCGTCGCCGACGCCGAGCACGCGGGTGCCGGTGAGCAGCTCGTGCACATAGCCCGCCAGTGTCGTGATGCGGGCGACGCGAGCGACGTGGTCCTCACCGTCGAGCACGGCCTGGTAGAGGTGGGCGACCGACCAGCGCAGCGGGATGTTCACGTCGAGCGCTTCCGAGAGATCGGCCGCCGCGCGGGTCGTGTTGACGTTGCGCCACGTGCGGAACGGCACGAGCAGTTCGCCCGACGCATCGAAGGCGAGGTAACCGTGCATCATGGCCGAGACGCCGATCGCACCGACCTGTTCGAGCTTCTCGCCGTGCCGATGTTCCACATCGGATGCGAGATCGGCGAACGCCGCGCGCAGACCGGTGCGCACATCGTCGAGGGAGTACGACCAGAGCCCGCCGACCAGGGTGTTCTCCCACTCGAAGCCGCCGGATGCCAGCGTCTCGCCGCCCAGCGTGGTCAGGCACGCCTTGATGCGCGTCGAGCCGAGTTCGATTCCGAGTGCCGTCTGGCCGAGTCCGATCGCTTCGGCGTTCTTCGCGTGCTCCATCTGCTGGTCTCACTCCTCGTCGAATTCGCCCAGGCGTCGGGCACCCTCCCAAGCTACCGCGCCGGGTGGACGATTCGAGAGCCTCATGTCCGACGCCCCCGGCGGTACGGTGAGAGCATGTGCGCGTCATACGGACTCGACCCGCGGTTCGCTGACAAGAGTGACATCCTCGCTCACGAGCAGGTGATGCTCGACGGCCTGCGCGAGTGGGCGCGAGAGAACGAGGGCGAGACGCTGCGCCCCACGGGGAAGAACATGCGCAACCTCAACCCGATCATGACCGCGCCGAGCGGTGAGCGCGCGCTCGAACGGGCGTGGTGGGGCTACCTCGTGGGCGGCGAGCCGGCGAAGTTCCCGTCGATCAACACGCGCTCCGAGAAGCTGCGCACCGCGCGAGGGGCGGCACCGACGCGGGCGATCGTGCCCGCCACACGCTGGTTCGAGATGCAGAAGCCGCAGCGCACGTGGCACGAGTTCTCGTCGGGCGAGCTGTTCGCCATGGCGGCGGTCACTCGCCCCGGGCGCACGCCGGACGGGCAGGAGTTCACCTGCTACTCGATCGTCATGCAGGATTCGCCTGACGCGCTTGCGGGGGTGCACGAGCGCTCTCCCGTCCTGATACCCGCAGACTTCGTCACCGAGTGGCTCACGAGCAGCGCGCCGATGTCCGACCTCGTAGACGAGGCCGTCGCGCTGTCGACAGCAGCTCTGTCCAACGTCACCGCTGCCCCCATCGCGTCGCGCCCGTAGCGCAGATGATTCCGGGCGGGCGCTGGCGTCCGCAGGTACGACTCCGGATGGCAGGGGCGCTCGACGAACCGAAGGTCTCGGATGTCGGATGAGGTCGTATCGGGATCGTCCCGCTGAGCATCGATATCGGCTCGACTCCACTGCTTTCGACTCTAGAATATTTGTTCTAGTTCTACCAACCTATGCGCGAGAACGGTCGGCGCCATGGTCGACTATCCCAGATTTCGCTTCCCTTTAATCGAACATATATGCTATTCTAGGTACATGGCGACGACGTCACGACTCACAGCTCCCGCGCACGACGCGGTCGAGCGGGTCGCGGCGGCAGGCGAGCTGCTCGATGGGCTCAGCAGCGAGCTGGCGTCGCTGTCCGACGCCGATGTGCTGTCGTTCACGCAGCGACTGGCGTCGTTTGGTCGCCTCGTCGACAGTCTTCAGATCCGGGCGGCGGGCGAGGTCGCCGTCCGCTCCGATGCCGAGACATCCGGTCGCACTTCCGAGGGCCTGCTCGACACCATCTTCGACTGCCGGAACGCGACCGAGCTGCTCGAGAACGCGACGGGAGTGCCGGCGCGCGTCGCACAGGCCAGAATGCGCCTCGACCGGCGCACCAGGGCGAGCACGGGGCTGAGCGGCCAGGACATCCCGGCGCGCTTCCCGCATGTCGCAGACGCGCTGCACCGCGGCGCACTCGCCGAAGAGACTGCGCAGTACGTCACCGATCGGCTCGCCCGCGTCGATGAGCGCGGTCTCGCCTCGCCTGCTGAGATCACCGCCGCTGAGGAGGAGCTGGTGCCGGCCGCCGTGCGCGGCACGATTCACGACAGGCTGCCGCTCGAGCCGACGACGGAGGCCGAGTCGGCAGGGGGCGCGCCGCCCGCGACGTTCCACGAGGTCAAGATCATGGTCGACACCTGGGTCGCGTTCCTCGGCCGCGACGGCGTCGAGGCCGATGCCGAGTGCGCTGAGCGCCTCCGCGGTGTGAACCTGGGCCGCGAGCGCGACGGCCTGGTGCACATCTGGGGTGACCTCGTTCCCGAGACCGCGGCCGCGCTCAGCCGCCTGTTCGATGCGCACAACGGCTCCCCCGTGCGATTCGCACCGACGCCGAGCGATGACGATGCTGACGCCCCGACCGACCCGCGCACTGCGCAGCAGAAGCGGCACGATGCGTTCACCTCGATCGTGCACACGGCGGCCGCCGCGGCTGAGTCACCGACCCTCGGCGGCGCGGCCCCCACTCTTCTGGTCACGGTCGATGCGCGCGATCTCGACGGCGGCATCGCCCGCATCGACGGCATCGACATCCCCGTCCCTGCCAGCATCGCCCACCGCATCGCCTGCACCGGCGCGGTGCAGAAGATGGTCTTCGACGACCGAGGTCGCCTCATCCGACTCGGCACCAAGGAGCGCCTGTTCAACGCGCACCAGCGCCGCGCCATCACCGCCCGCGACGGCGGATGCATCATCCCCGGCTGCGCCGTACCCGCCGCCTGGTGCGAGATCCACCACGTCGAAGAACACTCCCACGGCGGAGCAACCCATACCGACAACGGAGTCCTGCTCTGCTGGTGGCACCACCACAACCTCGACCGCTCCGGATGGCGCATCGAGATGCGCCGCGGCGTCCCCCACGTCGCCGCACCCCGCTGGGTCGACCGTCACCGACGATACCGACCCACCCGAAACCTCTCGCGCTATCGACCGCACCTGGAGCGGAGTGCTTCGCAGCTCAACCGTGCAGCTGTTCGCGTCTGACGGATGCGACAGGGCAACCTGTGTGTGCGTGCCGTACGGGAACGCGAAGATGGCGACGACGATCGGGCGTCCACAGAAGCAGACGCCCGATCGAGGGGCGAGTACAGGCGTTCAGCCTTCGCGAATGGTCATCTTCGCGAGCTTGCCGCCGTCGACGTCGAAGACGAACTTCGACCGGCCGTTGGCATGATTCGATCGCCAGTCGCCGACGACCGTGATCGTGTCGCCTGCGGCGTCGACCTCCTCGACGGCGAGGGTGCCGCGAGACCCGATGAACTCCTTGTCGCTCCAGCTCTTGATCTGTTCACGCCCGGTGAAGGTGCGGCCCCAGTCGTCCACGGCTCCCTGCGGAGTGAACGCGTCCAGGAACGCCTGTTCATCGTGGTTGTTGACCGCGGTGATGAACGAGGCCACCGGCTCGGGGATGGTGGGTGCTGCCATGAGTTGGATCTCCTTACGTCGAGAGGTCGGGATCAGCGAGTAGTGTAGCCGCCGTTGGCGAAGATCGTCTGGCCGGTGATCCACCAGCCCTCGGAGGCGAGGAAGCGGACGATCGGGGCGATGTCCTCGATCTTCGTGAGCTGGCCGCCCATGCCCTGCGACTTGTGGAACTCGACCCGCTCCGGGGTCTCCTGGCCGTAGAAGAACGGGGTGTCCATGGGGCCGGGAGCGATCGCGGTGACGGAGATGCCTCGGTCCGCGAATTCCTTGGCCGCGGCGCGGGTGAAGTGCTCCACCGGCGACTTGCCACCGGCGTAGGTGGAGTAGCCGTCGGTGAACGCGGCCAGCAGCGCGGTGACGATGGTGATGATCTTGCCGCCGTCGGCGAGGTTCTTGCCGGCCTCCTGGATGAAGAAGTACGCGGCCTTGGAGTTGATGTCGAACATCGAGTCGTACTCGTCCTCGGTGGTCTCCACGATCGGCTTGCGCAGCACCTTGCCCGCCGTGTTCACCGCGACATCGATCTTCCCCAGAGCCGCCTCAGCGTCGGCGAACAGTCGGGTCACGTTCGCCGGAACCGTGAGGTCCCCCTGAAACACCGCGCCCTTGCCTCCAGCCGCTTCGACGGCGGCCAGCGTCTGCTCCGCGTCCGCGCGACTGGAATCGGAGTTGTAGTGGATCGCGACGTTCGCGCCGGCCTCGGCTGCTTGACGAGCGATCAGCCCGCCGAGGTTCTTCGCGCCGCCCGCGATCAGGACGTTCTTGCCGTTGAGCGTGTGATCAGCCATGACAACCCTCCATATCGTTGATATGCAACAGTATTACCCTGCTACATACGCTAACGTAGCACTATGACAGGAGCACCGACAAGCGATACACGGGAGCGACTGATAGCGGCAGCCGCCGACCTCATCGCCGCCGCCCCCGGCGAGGAGTTCTCCCTGCGCGCGGTGTGCGACGCGGTCGGTGTGAAGATGCCGACGCTGTACCACTTCTTCGGCTCCAAGCAGGGCCTGATCGACGCGGTCGTCGAGCACGGGTTCGATCTCTACCTCGGCGAGAAGTCGTCGATGGAGTCATCCGGCGACCCGATCCAGGACATCCGCGCAGGATGGGACGCACACGTCGCCTTCGGTCTGGCCAACCCCGGCTTCTACACCCTCATGTACGGCAAAGTCCGCCCCGGCCACTCCCCCGAGGCACAGTCACGGGCCAGCAATGTCCTCCGCGCACTCACGGCGCGGGCAGCCGAACAGGACCGCCTCATCGTCCCTTCCGAGCAGGCAGCGGCACACATCCTCGTGGCCAACATCGGCGTCACCCTTCGTCAGATCATCCTGGCAGCGCCGGACCCCCTGCTCTCACATACTGTCCGTGAAGGCGCTATCTCAGCGATCACCGGCAAGGGAGCACGATCCGACAACCGGCTCACCGCAGCGATCGAGCTCGCCGCAGCGCACCCCGAAGTCCTGGGAAAGGCCGAGACCCAGCTCCTCATCGAATGGCTCAGCAGGCTGAGCAAGAGGCTGCAATAGTAGGCCTGGGGGCGGGTGGACGGGTACCACTGGTGGTGATGATCGCCGCGAGTGCGGTGAGCACGGGTGTTCGCTGGGTCGTGGAGAAGAACGATGCAGGGAGGGACCGCCGATCCTCCGCCGCTGCCCCTTCTCTCCGCCACCGCCTCATCGCTGCTGGGCGGAGCTTCGAACACGGGAGGCGTGGGCGCGGGCTTTCATGCGATTGCCGCAGGTGGCCATCGAGCACCACTTGGCCGTACCAGGTCTCGTGTGATCGATGAGGAACAGGTTGCACTCCTCATTCGCGCACGCCTTGAGTCTGCCCGGGAGCGTTTCGTTCACTCTCGACCACGCCTGCGCGATGCGGGCCGCTGGCAGCGCATCGCCCGCGGCGACGAGGTTCCACTGGATGCCCTTCGGCGTCACCGCCGGCGTGAGCGCGGTGTGGTCCATGAGCGCCTGCAGAGTGTGCGCGGCGTCAGTGCGGCCTCGCACGAGCCACTGGATCGCATCCCGCGCCTGACGGAGGAGATCCACCTCCCGGTCCGTGCCCGCGCCGCCAAGTCGGCGCGCGAAGCCCACGCCTTTCGCACCTTCGAGCATGTCAGTGGCGACGCCGCCGAGCCTTGGTGCGCTGTTGAGCACATCGAGCAGCACTGTCTCATCGTCAACCATACGTCGACCTCCTCCATACCCATGCTACAGTCCGAGTAACCAGCAAACAACGTATAGGAGGTTAGTAATGGCTACGGTGCATCACAGCACTATCCAGATCGACGGGCTCGAGGTCTTCTACCGTGAGGCGGGGCCGAAGGATGCGCCGGTCATGGTGCTGCTCCACGGATACCCCACCAGTTCGCACATGTTTCGCCACCTCATTCCCGCTCTCGCCGACCGCTACCGGGTGATCGCCCCTGACCACATCGGATTCGGGCGCTCCTCCTCTCCGTCGGTGGAGGAGTTCGCCTACACCTTCGACGAGTTGGCGCGTATCACGCGGGCCTTCCTCGACGCAGTCGACGTGAAGCGGTTCACGGTCTACACCCAGGACTATGGAGCGCCCATCGCGTGGCGGCTCGCTCTCACGGACCCTGATCGCATGGAGGGCGTGATCTCGCAGAACGGCAACGCCTACGAGGAAGGCTTCGTCCCTGACTTCTGGGCACCGATCTGGACCTACGGTCAGAACCCCACTGCAGAGAATGAGGCAGCCCTCCGTCCCGCCTTGGCAAGAGAGGCGGTGGAATGGCAGTACCTCCACGGAGTTCCTGACCCGACGACGGTGGACCCCGACGCGTGGGAACACGACCTCGCGCTCCTCGGGCGTCCTGGCAACGACCTCGTCCAGCTGGCACTCTTCGGCGATTATCACACCAATCGAGTCCTCTACCCGAGGTTTCACGAATGGCTTCGCGCCTCCCAGGTGCCCGTTCTGGCGATCTGGGGCGAGAACGATGAGATCTTCGGGCCGGCGGGAGCCGAAGCCTTCCGCGTCGACGCCCCGCATGCTCGCATCGAGCTCCTGAACGGCGGCCACTTCCTCCTCGAATCTCACCTGGACGATGTCGCCGGCATCATCCGAGAGTGGCGATCCTCCTTCTGAGACCTGGCCCGTCCGGAACCGCCTCTGGACATCTGACACAGACCGTGGGCCCACGGAGAACTCGGCTCTGCGGCGGGAAGAGAGGGGAGCATCACCGCGGAGTGACGGCGTTCATTCCGTCACTCCGCGGCAGGACTCAGGTCACTCGGCTGCCGGAGCCTCGGCGAAGACGGACCCGCAGCTGTCGTCGATCGTCACCGGGGTGTCCGTGACGGTCGGCGAGAAGCGCAGCGACACTGGGCCGAGGTCGCCGGTCGGGATCGTCGACGTGTACGACATGGTCTTCGTCTCGCCCGTGGGAACGAAGAAGCGGTTGCTCCACACGTTGCGCTCCCGTTCGATGCCCGTGCGGGTCTCCCACGATACGTCGGGGTCGGGTGAGACGCTCAGGATCTCCGACCCCGGAGGCGCGAAGTACATCACGTCGAGGACGAACCAGTCGAGCGGAATCGAGTAGCGCTTGTTCCGGATCCCCAGCTGGTAGCTCGTCATGCCGTCCACCGGCACATCGTTGGCCACCGTGATCGAAGTCGTCATCGTGCCGGCAGCGACATCGCAGGTCAGGCTGAGGCTCGACTCGAGGAAGTACGTCAGCTTGCTCGCCGCGTAGTCGTTCAGGAAGAGCCCGACTTCGGTCGACTCCTGGTTGGACGTGGGCAGCGCGCCGTCGATCTCCAGGTCCTCGACCATGGCCTGTTCGTCCTCACGGGGGAACCAGGCGTGCAGTCGTTCTTCCTCCGCCGCGCGAACGAGCTGGTCGATCATCTGCACCGGGTCCCAGTCGCCGTCTGCGACCTTGTCGAAGACGCGCGCCGCAACGTCACCGAAGAACAGATCCTGCTGTTCACCGGTGTATCGCTGGTAGGCATCGTAGAGCAGTGCCTGCACGGCGTTCTCGCTCGTCAGCACCGTGCCGTCCGTGCTGGTCACGGGCCCTGTCGCCTTGAGCATGTACGAAAGCACGACGGGGTCGATCGTGATCACGCCGTCGAGGTGCTCGTCGGTGGTGATGTTCCAGAGCGAGTCGAACGCCTCAGCCGTCGTCGGGAAGTTCGGCGTGCGCGTGAAGTTGCCGAAGCCGGTGAAGGTGTCGGAGACGTACAGCTGCTCCATCTCGTCCGGCGGATCGATCACCTTGAGGTCTCGTCGGAATGTGTAGGTGTTGGTCTGGTCGGCGAGCTCCGCCTTGCCGTTGTCGACATCGACGATGGCGGTCGCGGCAGGCAGGCCGCCGCCCGAGCGGATCTCGGCGTTGTTCTGGAACACGAGCATGTAGCGACGAGGCTCCTCAGCGCCGGCGAGGTCGAGCATGTTCGGCAGATACTGCTCGGCGAGGTCGAGCGCCGGTGCCGCGATCTCGAACACGTCGGTCAGCGAACTGACCGCGTCGTCCACGACCGGAAGCAGCTTGCTGCGATCGATGCTGCTGACCGTCTCGTTGGCCGAGTCGAACGCATCGCTGATCTCGGGAAGCGACGACTGCGCGTCGCGCAGCGGCGAGAGGTCGAGGCCGCCGTCGCTGATCGACGCGTCCTTCAGGTCCAGGCTGTTCAGGATGGCGATACCCGGAGGCAGCGCCCCCTCGACGATCGTGTGGGTCGCCTGTGTCGCGAGCCTGACGGCGTTGACGTTCTCGCCGATGAGGGGCACGGCTGACGCGACCGACCAGAGCGGTCCGCTCACCTTGCCGTTGGCGTCCTCCACCATGCCCTGGATCTTCTCGGCATGCTCGACGACCTGCTGGGTGTCTCCGCTCGTGGCGTCATCGAGAACCAGCGAGATCTCGTCCTTCGCGGCGAGCAGGTTCGAAGCGACCGAGACCGCCTGATAGACGAAGACTCCGACCACGATGATCCCCAACAGGAGCACACCGCTGAATCCGAACCCGACGATCCTCGGCCAGAGCCGCTTCCGGGGCGGCGCAGCGTGCTGCGCAGGGCGGCGCGAGCGGCGCACTCCGGTTCTAGACGACACGGCGCAATCTTATCCGGGTAGTTTCTGGAATATCCCCGAGCAGGTGCCGAGTTCGGGCGTCAGACGCTGTTTCCGGCGAGTTGAGGTCAGCCCCGCAGCGCCCCGCGTCAGCGCACCCCGTGACGGCGTCGCAACGTCAGCACCAGTCCTCCGAGGACGAGCGCCAACGCCCCGATGAGACCGGCGACCGGGACCGTGGAACCAGTCGCCGGGAGCTCGGAGACCGTGGCGCCGCTGCCCGATTGCTCCGCGTCCACTGAGTCACCGAGTGCGTCGTCATCATCCGGCTGGGCAGCTGCTTCGTCGACGGTGACCTCGAACGCCCCTGATGCGACGTTCCCCGCTTCGTCTGTGGCTGTGCAGGTGACCGTCGTCGTACCGACCGAGAATGTGTCGCCAGATACGAGTGCGTCAGCACCGGCGGTGCACATCGGGGGCACCGCCCCGTCGACGAGGTCTTCGGCCGTCGCGACGAAGTACACCTCCGCACCGCTGGATCCGGACGCCTCGGCCGTGATGTCATCCGGAAGACTCAGCACCGGAGCGGTGGTGTCTTCGACCGTCACGTCGAACGCTCCTG
This sequence comes from Microbacterium halotolerans, assembly GCF_003569805.1. GTDB lineage: Bacteria > Actinomycetota > Actinomycetes > Actinomycetales > Microbacteriaceae > Microbacterium > Microbacterium halotolerans. Next base: position 50,117 of record NZ_KZ984051.1, read on the forward strand.
CCACGGCGTTGCCTGTCTCATCCATCGCTGTGCAGGTCACCGTCGTCACCCCGAGAGGGAATGTGTCGCCCGACGTGAGTGCGGCAGTATCAGCGGCGCACACCGGAGACACCGCACCGTCGACCAGGTCTTGTGCGGTCGCGACGAACGACACCTCCGCACCATCCGACCCGGATGCCTCTGCCGTGATGTCATCCGGAATGTGAAGCACCGGAGCAGTGGTGTCCTCGACCGTCACATCGAACGACCCGGTCGCTGCGTTGCCCGCCTCATCCGTCGCCGTGCAGGTCACCGTGGTTGCGCCAAGCGGGAAGAAGTTCCCCGAAGCCGAGTCACATTCAGGAGCACTGTCACCGTCGACCAAGTCGGTGGCCGATGCTGTGAAGGCGACGGCCGCACCGTTCTCGTCGGCTGCCTCGGCCGTGATGTCATCCGGAAGATCCAGCACCGGTGCGGTGGAGTCCTCGACGGTGACGTCGAAGGTGCCCGTGGCGACACTGCCTCCGTTGTCGCTGGCTGAGCAGGAAACGGTCGTCGTGCCGAGTGCGAAGGTCGTGCTGGCGGCGGGAATGCAGTCGACTGCGACAGCGCCGTCGACGGCGTCAGCCGCGGTCGCCGTATAGTCGACGATCGCACCGCTCGCTCCGGTTGCCTCCGCCGTGATGTCTGCCGGAAGGTCGAGAACGGGTGCAGTGACGTCGGTGACCGTGACGACGAACGTTCCTGCCTCGCTGGCGTTGCCCGCATCGTCGGTGGCAGTGCAGCTCACCGCCGTTTCTCCGAGAGTGAAGATGCTCCCTGATTCGGGCAGGCACACGGGCGAGACCGGGCCGCTGACAAGGTCCGTAGCGGAGACGCTGTAGTCCACGACGGCCCCGCTGCTCGCTGTGGCCTCGACGCTGAGATCATCAGCGACGACGAGCTCCGGCGGTGTGGTGTCTTCGACGGTGACGGTGAAGTCGCCTGAGCTGGAGTTGCCTGCGTCATCGGTGGCGGTGCAGCTCACCACCGTGCTGCCCAGGGGGAACACCGTGCCTGCGGCGGGCGAGCAGTCGGGCGCGATCGCGCCGTCGACGTCGTCGGAGGCAGACGCGCTGTAGCTGACCTCAGAACCATCCGGACCGGTTGCCTCGGTGACCACGTCCTCCGGGAGCATCAGGTCAGGGGCAGTCGTGTCAGGTGTCGGCTCTTGTGGGACGATCTCAACGTCGACGGGAAGCGTCTCTGCGTTCACATCGACGGTGAACGCACCGAGATCGGCTGCCGAGCTCCCGGCGACCACGAGATAGAAGTCTCGGTACTCGAATCCCTCAAGGATCGTGATCGGGTTCTCATATGCCCATTCGACCGCCTCCCCGTTGGCCGAACTGCTGTTCGCACCCCAGCAGTTCACGATCGGCATGTCCGGCTGGAACGGCGGGTCGTAGAGAGTCGTCGTCAGCGCGAAGTCACCGTTCGGCGTCACGGCGAAATCCATCAGAGAGCCCGTCGGCCCCGTTCCGATGATCGTCACCTTGACGACAGCGTAGTGAGTCTCCTCACTCCCGGCGGCGCAGCCCCCTGTGACGGGCCGCACGTACGTCGGGCTTGACGCGTCGATCGTTCCGGTGATCGATTGCGAGTCGGCCCTGGCTGTCTCAGGCGCCATGAACAGCGAGGCCATCAGCGCCAGGACGGCGATCAGTGAGAGGAGGGTCGGACGGGTCTTCGCCAGTGAAGGGTTCACTGGAGTAGCATACTGGTCAACCGATCGAATCGATGCCCCGGAACAGATAAAAAGTCCTGAGCCTCGACTCGTCTGTCAACGGTGTCGCGACTCAGGACAATTGGCGGAGACGGGGGGATTTGAACCCCCGGTCGAGTTTAACCCCGACCCTTCATTAGCAGTGAAGTCCGTTCGGCCGCTCCGGCACGTCTCCTTGCACCCGCAGGTGCACTGACCATAGTAACGGCTCGACGCGCGCGCACGAAACTCGCTCTGACTCCGCGCGCGGCGCAGCGCCGCTGCTGCCCGACGAGCGCCGCCGCGCCTACGTGTGGCGCATGCAGCTCGACGCATCCGGTGCCCTCGACGATGCCGCCCTCATTCGTGCGTGGGTGCGCTCGCGCCGCAAGTGGTCGCGCGAGCCGACAGCGCCCGCGGGAACGCCGAGCTGCGCAAGCCGAATCTCGCGCGGCTGGGTCAGGGCAGCGCGACGGTTCCCGTCCCAGGGTGCTCATGCGGCATCCGGTCGCGGTTGTAGGTGATGTCGGTGTATCCGTGCGGCGTCGGCTTGCCGTCCTGGTCGACGCTGACGAACACCAGCCGGTCGATCGTCAGAATGCGCTTGCGCGTGATCATGTTGCGCACAACCGCCCGCATGGTCAGCGAGCTGCGCCCGAAGTGCGTCGCTGCGAGGCCCATTTCGATGAGGTCGCCCTGCAGGGCGGATGACTCGAAGTTGATCTCGGAGATCAGCTTGGTCACCACTCGGTAGTTCCCTAGCTGGAGGATGGCGTAGATCGCGGCTTCCTCATCGATCCAGCGCAGCAGGCTGCCGCCGAAGAGCGATCCGTTGGCGTTGAGGTCCTCGGGCTTGACCCACTTCCGGGTGTGGAAGTTCACTCCGTCGTCCGACCATGGCGGGTCGGAGAAAGTCTGCGCGTTCACTCCCCCAGGCTACCCGCGGCCGCACGCCGTCGTTCCGTGCGAGAAACCGACCTCCGCGGACGGGAGGTCGACCTCCGGCCCCGGAGCGGTGCGATCTTCGGCGGAGGGTGTGGGATTCGAACCCACGGGACGTTGCCGCCCACCGGTTTTCAAGACCGGCTCCTTCGGCCGCTCGGACAACCCTCCAGGCGGTGACCCGCCGAGCAACGAGTCTATGCCATCCGGCCGACACCGCCCATTCGGGGCGGTCTGAGTACGTATCCGGCAAGGCGGACGAAGTAGCGTGCCTTGCATGGCGGCCGAGGACAACGCCGCCGGAAGCCTGCTCAGGTCGCTCCGACGCCGATCGCCTCGAAAGCCGCGGCCACGCCGCCGTCCTCCACGTCGTCGGTGATGTCGGTCGCCACTCGGCTCACCTCATCCGGAGCCTGGCCCATAGCGAAGGCCCTGCCGCCGCCGGCCGCCGCCCACTCGAACATGCCGATGTCGTTGCGGCCGTCGCCGATGACGACGACGCTTTCGCGAGGCACGCGAAGCATCTCCCGCACGGCCTCGAGCGCGGTCGACTTGTTCACGCCTGCCGGCGCGATGTCGAGCCATGCCGTCCAGCCGACGGCGTAGGAGACCTGGTTCAGCCCCATCTCCTCGACCATTCGCACGAAGTCCTCCTCCGTGTGGTCTGCCGAGACCACCACGACGCGCGAGACCTCGTGCCCGCGCATCTCGGTGAGCGTGGCCCGCTGCGTGTCCTCATCGCGCAGATCCCAGTCGTCGACGAAGCTCGTGTACAGTCGCGAGCCGTCGGGCAGTTCGACGAGGTAGGTCGCGTCCGGCAGCTCCTTCTCGAGCAGCTCGAGAACCTCGGACGGGTCGAACGTCTGGGTGGTGTGGCGCTCGTAGCCGTTCTCGACGGAGTCGTTGCGGCTCATGATCGCCGCACCGTTGGAGCACACGACGTAGTCGGGCCGGATGCCGAGTCCGTGCAGGATACGCGCTGTCGCGTCCCAGCCGCGACCTGTCGCGATCGTGACGATGTTGCCGCCGTGCTCGGCTGCGGCGACGGCGTCGACGACTCCTGGGCTGAAGGTCTCGTCCTCCAGCAGAACGGTTCCATCGAGATCGAGCGCGATGAGACGCGGGCCAGCGCTCACGCGATCGGCTCCATCACCTCGAGGCCGCCCAGGAAGGGTCGCAACGGCTCTGGGACCACCACGGACCCGTCCGGTCGCTGGCCGTTCTCGAGGATCGCCACGATCCATCGCGTAGTGGCCAGCGTGCCGTTGAGCGTCGCGACGTGCTGGGTGCGACCGCCCTCCTCGGGGCGGTGGCGCACGTCGAGGCGACGGGCCTGGAAGGTCGTGCAGTTCGAGGTCGACGTGAGCTCGCGGTAGGCGCCCTGCGTCGGCACCCATGCCTCCGTGTCGAACTTGCGGGCGGCGGACGATCCGAGATCACCGGCTGCGACGTCGATCACGCGGTACGCGAGACCAAGAGAGGTGAGCATCTGCTCCTCGAGCGCGAGCAGGCGCTCGTGCTCGGCCTCGGCGTCATCCGGAGCCGTGTAGGCGAACATCTCGAGCTTGTTGAACTGGTGCACCCGGATGATGCCGCGGGTGTCCTTGCCGTGCGAACCCGCCTCGCGACGGTAGCAGGTGGACCAACCGGCGTAGCGCAGCGGGCCGTTCGACAGGTCTACGATCTCGTCGGCGTGGTACCCGGCGAGCGCGACCTCGCTCGTGCCGACGAGGTACATGTCGTCTTCTTCGAGGTGGTAGATCTCGTCGGAGTGCTCACCGAGGAAGCCCGTTCCGGCCATCACCTCGGGGCGCACGATCGTCGGCGTGATCATCGGCGTGAAGCCGTTGTCGAGTGCGACCGAGAGCGCGTAGTTCATCAGCGCGATCTCGAGGCGGGCGCCGATGCCTTTCAGGAAGTAGAACCGGGCACCTGACACCTTCGCTCCGCGCTCCATGTCGAGCGCACCGAGCTTCTCGCCCAGGGCGAGGTGGTCGAGCGGCCCGTCGGGGAACTCGGCGGGGTCGAAGGTGCGGGGCGCGCCGACCTCGCGCAGTGTGACGAAGTTCTCCTCGCCTCCTGCGGGAACGCCGTCGATCACGACGTTCTCGATCTTCGCCATCGCGTCGCGGTACGCCTGCTCGGCCTCGTTCGCGGCCTGCTGCGCGTCCTTCACCTTCGCCGCGAGCTCCTTGGCCTGCGCGACAAGCGTCGGCTTGTCCTCCTTCGGCGCCTTCGCGACCTGTTTGCCGAATGCGTTCTGCTCGGCGCGCAGCTCCTCGAACGCGGTCAATGCGACGCGACGCTCCTGTTCGGCCGCGACAGCATCGCTGACCGACTCGGCGGAGTGCCCGCGCGCCTCCTGCGAGCGCGTCACGAGTTCTGGCTGTTCGCGAAGTAGTACCGGATCGATCACGCTACGAGTCTAAGTGCTCGGCGGGCACAGCCCGCATCCGGCACATCCCCTCACCTCTCCGACCCCGAACCTTGCAGCTCGGGGCCAGTTCGACGAGAACGCGGCTTCGACGGCGGATCCGCACGCGGGGCGCCCATCCGGCGCGACCCTTCCGACAAGGCGCCATGCTTGAGTGACACCTACTCAATGCGAGCGCCCCAGGGAGAACACATGAGATTCCTCGTCATCGGTGCGCGCGGGGCCATCGGTCGCGCCGCCGCCTCCGCTCTGCGCACGGCAGGGCACCACATCACGCCCGCAGGCCGCTCCGCCCCGGATGACGGAATAGCGATCGATCTCTCCACCGGCGCCGGGCGCACCGCACTTCGCGACGCAGCCGCCGACCACGACGTCGTCATCAACGCGTCAGGGGTCGAGGATCCGCGCATCGCCGAGCTGCTGGGGGGTGCCGTGCTCGTCGACGCCTCTGCCACTGCCGAGTACCTCGCGCAGCTGTCCGCGGCCGTGGCGGATGCCGGGGCGAGCAGCGTGCTCGGTGCGGGGCTCGCGCCAGGTCTGAGCACACTGCTCGTCGCAGCAGTCGCGAGCGAGCCAGGAGACGACGTCGATCTTGCGATCGTGCTCGGCGGGGGCGAGACGCACGGAGCCGCTGCCGTCGAGTGGACGGCAGCGCTCGCGGGACGCAAGGTGTGGGGCGCATCAGAAGAAGGCGCCGTGTTCAACTTCAGGCAGCGAAGGCGACTGCCCACCGGATCCGGAGAACGGTCGTGCCTTCGCGCGGATTTCCCCGACGACCTGCTGATCGGACGCGCACGCGGCGTCGCCGTGCGCTCGTTCCTGGCGACCGACAGCGCGCTGACGACGGCCGCGCTCCGCCTCGTCGGCAGCTTCCCTGCGCTTTCCCGACTGGTCAGTCGCGCGCCGCACCTCGGGAGCGATCAGTGGTCGCTCACGGCCGTCAACCGGCGAACACGCGAGGTGGTGACGGCGAAGGGTGCGGGTCAATCGCAGACCACGGGCGAACTGGTAGCGCTTGCGGCCGCCATGGCGGCGCGCACGCAGATCTCCGGCGTGGTGACGTCGGCCGACCTGTTCACGCTCGACGATGTTGCGCGAGGGGGTATCGAGCAGGTCCACGTGCACGCACAGATCTCGCGCACACAACCCTGATCGCGCCGACGTCTGGGGCGCCAACCGATCACCCGAGCGCCGCCAGTGCCATCAGCATGGTCGATGCTCCCATCGCGCCGTGCTGGATGCGCTCGCGCGCCGGGCGTCCCGCACGGGCGAGCAGCACGGCGGACCAGGCGACGAAAGCCGCGGCGGGCAGCAGGAGCAGCGCACCGCTCGATCCGTGGGCATGCACGGCTGCGCCCGCGCGCGCGGCGTCCTGCGCGCCCTGGTACTCCCCCATTGCGAGCACGAGCGGGATCACGACGAGGCCGCCGATCGCCGTGTGCACCGCTGGGCCCCGCCCGGCATCGGCGCGCCCGAGCATCGCCCGCTCTCCCACGGCGACGGCGACCGAGCCTGCCAGCAGTGCGACCGCCCACGCGACGGGATGCGCGATGCCGAGCCCGAAGACGATGTCGGACATGGCACCGATCATGATGAGCGAGGCCACCACGCTCCCTGCCCACACCAGGCGACGCCCGCGACGACGCTCGACCGCCGCGACGAGTCCGCACGTTCCGGCCGCGGCGAGGACGAGCGCGGCGAGATGAAGGGCGTCGCTCATCTCACGCCTCGATGCGACGCCAGCCCTCGCTGGTGACCTCGGCCGGGCCGCCCTCGTGCAGCTCGATCGCTGGTTCCGCCACGTCGATGGTGATCGTCGCCTTGGACGCCCACTGCAGATGCCGCGGCGACTCCGGCCTCGGCCGCATCGAGATGGGAGCGTCGGGGACGGCACCGAGCGCGAGCGCGCGCTCCAGACCCGTCGGCACCGCGATCTTGTCGGCGTGGTCGGTGAGGCACGCGAGGCGCTCCGCCGTGGTGCTGGCGTAGACCGTCACCTCCCCGGCCGACAGGCCATCGTCGATGAAGTGGTTCGTATGCGCCAGCAGCTGACCGGGCACGGCGTCGATCACGGCGATGCCCGAGGGCGCGAGCTCGACGCAGACGGCCCGGTCGCGGGTGACCAGCGTGATCACGGTCGACGCCGACAGGGGCACCGCCTCGGCGATCGCCACGGCCTCGTCGACGGTCGACGCCTCGTCGAGGATCCTCCGAGCCAGGATGTGCACGGGCAGCCCCGCACCTGCGCCATCCGACGCGTGGTGCAGGATGTTGAAGTGTGCGCCGAGGCCGCGGGAGTTCACGCCGATCTTCGCGGCCTGCCCGAACTCGGCGAACGTCACCACCCTGCGCCCGTCGGATGCGATGTGCGAGCGCACCAGGTTGTCGGCCGACAGCGCGTCGAGCCAGTCCCAGGTCTGGATCGTCCGCGGCGGGCCGTCGGCCGGAAGGAACACGGCGGTGGAGCACTCCCCGCCCTCCGGCTTCTGCAGCGCGAGCACCTCGGTGCGCGCATTGAGCGTCATGATCTCTGCGATCGTCATCTCGGCGCCATCGGCGACGCCGACGAGCTCGTCGAGCACACCGGGTGCGTGCTCAGCCGTCTGCGCGAGCGCGCCGTCGACGACGCGGGAGACGGCATCCGGGGCGAACGCGAGCCGGTCGAACAGCTCGGAGTACTCCGCGAGCGAGACCCGCAGCTCGGCGCGCCACGCACGCCCGTACGCACGCCCGCGCTCAGCGGCGTCAGTGCTCTCGGCACGCCACCGCCGGATCATGCGCTCACCTCCGCACCCGTGACGGGGCAGACCATGCGCCCCCTCGATTCCACGAGCGATCCGAGATCGCCGTATGCGTCCCCGCGCTCCCTGGCGTCGCGTGCGACGCGCTCTCGCACGTCATCCGGTTTGTCCTGGCTCACCTTGAACACCGCCTTCTCGTCGATGACGGTGAGGCGGAAGCCGACGACGCCGTTCACGATCCTCTCGAAGGTCGGCACCGAGCCTTCGTCGTCCCATCTGGTCGGCATCAGGTCCTCCGCGGCACGCACCGTCTCGCGCACGATGCGCATGCAGTCGTCCGCGCCCTCGAGCACCTCCACGCGCACCGTGAGGTGCACGGCCGCGTAGTCCCACGTCGGCACTGACGGATCGGAGGCGTAGCTCGTCGGCGACACGTAGCCGTGCGGGCCGGAGAACACCAGCAGTGCGGGAATCGACTCATCGATGCTCTGCCACTGCGGGTTCGCCCTCGCGATGTGGCCGAGCAGGGTGGTGCCCACGAGCGTGTCGGCGGGGGCGGCGTCCGAGGGGATCACCACGGGTGCGTGCGTCGCCACCGGCGCCTCGCCGGGCGGCGAGGTCACGATCATGGCGAACGGATGCCTGCGCACCAGTTCGACGACGTCCTGGCCGGAGGGAGCGGGGTACTTCGCGAACTCGTGCACCGTCTACCGTCCCGCCTCTACGATCGCGTCCCAGACGACCTCGCTCGCGAGTGCGCCGATCGCTGTGGCGTTCAGCGACAGGCGCCCGTGCTTCGTCTCAGGCGAAACGGGAAGCTCGACCTCGTCGGTGGTGAGCGCGAAGAGCGTGTCGCCGTCGAGCGAGGTGTGGAACGGCTGGATGCCGCGGTGCATCGAGCTGTGCACCTGCTTGGCGAGCTGGTTCAGCTCCACGTCGCCGAGTGCGACGTTGGTGATCACGGCGGTGACGGTCGTGTTGCCAGCCGCGGTGTCGGGCAGACCGCCCTCGGCTATGGCCGCCTCGTAGTGCTCGTTGGGATGGTGCCGCTCGCCGCTGGACTCGTCGTAATCGCCCCGGATGATCGTGCCGTCGCGGTCGACGACGACTCCGACGGGGTTGACGACGGTCACGGCGAGCACCTTCACGTCGCCGACCTGGCGGAACGCCGCGCCCTGGCCGGTGAACTCCGCACGCGAGTACTCGATCTTGCCGGCGGACGCCGTCGCGCCGGCGCCGACGCGGCCGATCCGCACGGCCGGCTCCGCGTTCTCCAGAGCCGCCCGGCCGAGCTCTGTGTCGGGACAGATCGCGTTGTCGCGCACGGCGAGGTCGTAGATGATCGCGCCGGAGACCAGCTTCAGGTCGGCGAACGACGCCCGGCCCTCCGTGCTCTCCAGCAGCGCGTGCGAGACGCCCGTCGCCGCGGCCAGGCCGTAGACGGATCCGCCGGCGAGGCAGATGGCGTGGTTGAACGGATACGACCCGATCTGCCCGACCGCCCCTCCCCTGGCATCGACCGCCGTCCTGGCACCAGCAGGCACCGAGATCACGGTCGCACCGGTCGGCCCTTCGTCGTACTCCGCGCTGCCGACGAGCACGCCGGGGAAGTCGTACTCGAGGCGCGACCTGCCCGCTCCGTTGGCCGGCACCAGCGGAAGATCCCGATTGGTCCGTCCGACGGATGAGGGGAAGTAGGGGGCGAGGCGATGGGTCACGATGTCAACTCCTGGAACAGCTTCTGCGAATACGGATGGGAGGGGCTCTCATAGAAGACGGAGGTGTCGGCCACCTCGACGACCTCTCCGCGCCGCATGACTGCAACGCGATGAGCGACGTAGCGCACCGCAGCGAGGTCGTGCGAGATGAACAGGGAGGAGAAGGCGTGCTCGGCCTGCAGATCCCGGATGAGGTTGAGGATCTGGGCCTGGACCGACACGTCCAGAGCGCTGACGGCCTCGTCGAAGACGATGAACTTCGGCCGCGTGACGAGGGCGCGCGCAATCGAGACCCGCTGGCGCTGACCGCCGGACAGCTCATGCGGATGGCGCCAGGCGAACGACTCCGGCAGCCCGACATCGGCGAGCATGGCGAGCGCGCGCTGTTCGTCGTCCTTGTCGCGCGAGACGACGCGCAGCGGCTCGAGCACCGAGTCGATCACACGTCGGCGCGGGTCGAGCGCCCACTGCGGGTGCTGCTGCACCGCCTGCATCCGGCCCGCTCGCGAACGCAGGCTGCGGGCGAGCGGTGCGCCGTCGAAGCGCACGGCGCCGCCGGTCACCCGCTGCAGACCGAGCACGACAGCTCCGGTCGTCGTCTTGCCCGACCCCGACTCCCCCACCAGGCCCAGCGTCTCGCCCTGCTCGATCGAAAGCGTCACGCGGTCCATCGCGGTGATCTGGCGTCGGTTCGCGCCCCATCCGGTGCGGAACTCGACCGAGACCTCGTCCAGCTCGACGAGCGCGCTCATGCGGCGTCTCCCTCGCGACGGGCACCGAGCGGCGCCGGCTCCGGAAGCTCGTCGGTGCGTATGCACAGCACGGATCGGCCCTTGCTGGTCACGCGCCGAGGCCGTGTCACGTGACAGGCGTCGACGGCGAAGTCGCATCTCGGCGCGAACGCGCATCCGTGCGCCGCCTCGCGCAGCACGGGAGGCGTTCCCGCGATCGAGACGAGGCGAGCACCCCTCGGCACGTTCGCCGGGTCCGCGCCGGCGAGCGCCCTGGTGTACGGATGCACTGGCGCTTCGAGCACGTCTCCGGCAGGTCCTCGCTCGACGACGCGCCCCGCATACATCACCGCGATCTCGTCGCACCAGCGCGCGACGCTGGGCAGGTCGTGGCTGAGCCACACGATCGTCGTGCCGCTCGCCGCGGCTCGGTCGAACATGAGCCGGATGACCTCCTCTCGCACCTGCGCATCCAGCGCCGCCGTCGGCTCGTCGGCGACGAGGATCCGCGGCTCGCGGCACATCGCGATGGCGATCGCGATCCGCTGCGCCATCCCGCCCGACACCTCGTGCGGGAACAGCCGCAGCACCCTCTCGGGGTCGGCGATCCGCACGCTGTCGAGCAGTTCGACGCACGCCGCTCTGTCGTGGTCGCTGCCCGCTTCGCGGAGCACGAGTCGCAGCTGCCGTCCGATCCGCAGCGTCGGGTCGAGCGAGCCGATCGGGTCCTGCGGCACCATGCCGACCGTGATGCGACGCAGCTCGCGGACGCGATCGGTCGGCATCGCCGTCACATCGGCACCGTCGACGCGCACGGTGCCGCGGGAGATCTCGGCGTTCCGCGGCTGCAGCCGCGCGACGAGCGACGCCAGGGTCGACTTGCCCGATCCGGACTCGCCCACGATCGCGAGCGACGACCCGGCACGGATGTCGACGCTCGCACCGTCGAGCGCTCTGACGACCCCTGATGGAGTGTCGAAGTCGACCACGACGTCGTCGGCGTCGAGGGCGGGAGGCGTGTTCTCGGAAGCGCTCATGTCAGGCTCCGTGTCTCTCGGGGTTCGAAGGCATCGCGCAGGCTGTCGCCGACGAGGTTCACGCACAGGATCGAGATCACCAGCGCCAGCCCCGGCGCCATCAGCAGCCACGGCGCCTGGGTCATGTACTGCATTCCCTCCTGCACCAGTGTGCCCAGCGAAGCGCCTGGCACCTGCACGCCGTAGCCGAGGAAGCTCAGCCCTCCCTCTACGAGGATCGCGATCGACAGCGCGTAGCTGGCCTGCACCGCGATGGTGCCCGCGATGTTGGGCAGCAGGTGCTCGGCGAAGATGCGCGGGGCCGACACCCCGCTGATCCGCGCCGAGACCATGAAGTCCCTCGGCGCGACGCGCATCGTGGTGATCCGGACCATCCGGGTCATCAGCGGGATCGTGATGATCGTGATGCTGACGATCGCGGCGACGCGACCCGGCCCCATCAGCGCAGAGACGAGGATCGCCAGCACCAGCGCGGGGAAGGCGTAGAGCACGTCGATCACGCGCATCACGACCTCGCTGACGCTGCCGGCGAAGTAGCCGGCGAGCATGCCGAGGATGGTGCTGACCACGGCCGAGCACACGACGGCGATCAGCGACAGCAGCAGCGTGGTGCCGATCCCCTCGAGCAGACGGGGCAGCGCCGACCGACCGAGGTTGTCGGTGCCGAGCCAGAACGCGTTGGACGGGCGGTCGAAGCGCGCGCCGACGGTGTCGGTCGTCGAACCGGCGACGTCGGTGAACCACCCGAGCGCCGAGAGCACGACGAACAGGCCGAGCACCGCCGTCGCGATGACGAGCACGAGGTCGACCCGCCGTCGCCGCCTGCGCCGCTGGGTCGGCATCACGGTTGTGGTCGCGGGGGCTGCGGACATCAGGCTCTCCTCCCTCTCAGGCGCGGATCGAGCCCCGCGGCGACGAGGTCGACGATGAGGTTGGCGACGATGAACACCACGGCGGCGAGCAGCACGCCGGCCTGGATGATCGCGTAGTCGCGACGGCCGAGCGCCGTGATCAGGTAGGCGCCGATGCCCGGCACGTCGAAGATGCTCTCCACGATCACCGTGCCGCCCAGCAGCGTCGCCGTGATCGTGGCGAGCAGTGTGAGCACGGGAGGCATGGCGTTCCGGATGAGGTGGTGCCGCACGATGAACCACGATGACGACCCGCGTGCGACCGCGGCGCCGATGTGCGGTTCGACGAGCACGTTCATCACGGCGTCGCGGGTGTTGCGCGCGGTGATGGCCGCGCTCGGCACCGCGAGCACGATGGTCGGCAGCACGAGGGAGCTCACGAACGCGGCGGGATCCGTGTCGAACGAACGGTAGCCGCCGACGGAGAGGCCGACCGCCAGCGACGACACGGCGAAGACGACCAGACCGCCCAGCACGAAGTCGGGCACGCTGATGCCGAGCGCGCTGACGATGCGCCCGCCTGCGCCTCCGCCCCTGCGGCCGGAACGCAGCGCGGTGAGGAAGCCGAGCGGAATGCCGATGATCACCGTCAGCGCGATGGCACCGAGCGCGACGGTCGCCGTCACCGGCAGCCGCAGCGCGAACTCCTCCGCGATGGCGACGTCGGAGACGAACGACCGGCCAAGGTCGCCGGTGACCACGCCCATGATCCACTGCGCGAACTGCACGACGATGGGCTGGTCGAGCCCGGCCTCGGTCATCGCCGCCGCACGCTGCTCGGCGGTGGCGAGCGGACCGAGCGCGACGTCGACGTAGCTGCCGGGCATCAGCCGGACGGACGCGAAGATCAGCACGCCGACGGCGAGCACCGTCGCGGCCGCGACGACGATGCGCCGCAGCGCCCACAGCACGACTGTCATAGGAGAGCTCCGAAGTGTGGGCGCTACTCGGCCGCGCGGTACTCGGTGATCGCGCGCAGCACGTTCCCGTAGCCCTCGTCGGCGAAGAGCGTGGGGCTGAGGCTGTCGGTGCGGTAGCCGATCTCGGTGGGACGCAGCACGAGCGGCACCGTCTCCGACTCCGCATCGACGCTCTCGCAGAGATCGGCGAAGAGGTCTGCCCGCTCAGCACCGGCCGGGGTCCGGGCCGCGTCGGCGATGAGAGCGCTGGTCTCGTCGGAGCCGACGTTGTACACGCTCGTGAAGCCGGCCAGCGACGGATTCCACCACGTGGTGACCATGGACGGGTCGGCGTAGCCGGAGAACCAGCTCAGCGCGAGGTCGAAGTCGGACGGGTCGGCGTACACGAGGCTGGAGTACGTCGCGTAGTCGTAGGACTCGATCGACACCGTCACGCCGATCTCGGCGAGATTCTGCTGAATGACCTGAGCGATGTCGCTCAGCACGGCCTCGGAGTCGTACACGACGAGGTCGAGGTCGAGACCGCCGAGGTCGTCGATGACTGCCTTGGCGGTCTCGATCGAGGCCTGAGCGCTGGGAAGATCCTCCGCGACGCAGGCGTCGGGCAGCGTCGCCGGAGTGACGCCGGTCGCCTGGCTCGTCCCTCCGAGCACGAGCTCGTTGATCGCGTCACGATCGATCGCGGTGTTGATCGCGAATCGCACGTCCTCGTCCTGCAGAGCTGCGTCGCCCGCGATCGAGTTCATGACCAGGTAGTGGAAGTCGGTGTTCTGCTGGTTCACCACGGCCACATCCGAGGCGTCGGCCAGTGCGTCGGCCGAGTCGACGGAGTTGAGCACGGCGAGATCGGCGCTGCCGTCGCGCAGCGCGGCCACGCGGGTCGACTCGTCGCCGACCACCTCGAGGCGCAGCCCCGAGAAGCCGAGCTCGGCGGCTGCCGGGTGGTGCTCGTTCGGCTCGAAGGTCCAGTACTCGTCCTGGCGGTGCTCGGCCACCACGAGCGGGCCGGTGCCGAGCATCTCCGCGGCGACGTCGATGTCGCCCGCGTCGATCTCCTGCATCGGCAGCACGGCGGCCGGCGTGTTCGCCAGCGCCGCGAGGAACGGCGTGTACGGCTCGGCCAGCGTGACGGTGACCTCTTCGTCGCCCGTCGCCTCGACCGAGCTGATCGGGCCGAGCTGGCCCGTCCACGTGGTCGGGGTGTCGATGAGCCGCTGCAGGCTGCCAGCGACGTCGTCGACCGTCATGTCACGTCCGTTCGAGAACGTCGCCTCGGTGTCGAGCTGGAAGACGTACTCCGTGTCGCTCGGCTGATCCCATGAGGCTGCAAGACCCGGCTGGACCTCGAGGTTCTCGTCGATCGTGGTGAGAGTCTCGTAGACCAGGCCCTCGACCATCCAGCCGCGGGCGGCCGACGCGGCCTGCGGATCGAGGCCGCCGACCTCGTCGACGTCGTAGTCGACCTGCACGGTGAGCTCGCCGCCTGCGGCGAAGTCGGCGTCGGCCACGGCGAGGTAGCCGGGCTCGACCTCGTCGGCCGACCCTCCGCCGCCGGTGGGATCTGCGGGTGCGCCGCACGCGGTGAGGCCGACGGCCGCGACCGCGGTGAGTGCGAGGAAAGCGCGCTTCTTCATGAGGCTCCTTCGGGAATGGGCCGGTTCATATCGGCCCCGGTCGGGTTGCAGGAACGTTCCGGCATTGTTGGGAAGGTACAAGCCGAACGGGCCGGGCACAAGCCCCCACAGCATCTCGAAACACAGATTTCACAGTTTCAGCCGTGGCCATGACCGCCCGCCCCGCATCCGTGCGCCTGTGCACCGTCCGCCTCGCCGTGCCCGGATGTCCCGCACCCGCAGACGCCGTGCGACGCGGTCGTCGCCGGCACGTCGAGCGTCGGATTCCGATCGAAGAACCCGTATGGCGCGAAGCTGAACCCCGTCGTGTCGACGGGCATGATCGGCCAGTCCTCGAGCCGCGGGAAGTGGGTGAGGCCGAACGTGTGCCACAGCACGAGCCGCTCACCGTCGATGCCCTCGTCGTCGGCGATGTAGGAGGGCAGACCGCCGCCCGGCGCGCTCTGATTGACGATGGCCCCGGCTGGGTAGCGCTCGTCTGCGTGGTACGCGGTGACCCAGAGATGGTCGGCGGCGAATGCGGCGCGCTGGGCGATCACGGAGCCCTCCGCGGCGAGCAGCACCGGCCTGCCCTCCGGCTGGAGCACGTACGCGACGGGCTCGCCCATCCGATTGCGCGCATCGGGGTTCGACACGTGCCAGGTGCGGTCGACGGATGCGTCGGCGTGCCGCCTGCCCTCCTGCTCGGTTCGCAGCCGGGTGGCACGATTCGCGATCGCGTTCCCCCACGGGTTGTCCGGCCCGGTCGGCACGCGCACCACGTCCACCTCGTCGACGCTCGCGCGCTCCCCGTCGACGGCGACGTCGAGCCGCGCACAGAAGAGGTGCTGGTGGTAGGGCGCGGCGAGGCCGGGGGCGAGCTGGGAGGCGTAGTCGCTGGTGCGCTCGTCGTACGCGGCGGTGAAGACGAGGCCGGTGGCCTTCGCCTCGAACTCGATGCGGCCGTCGAGGTACAGGTACCAGTAGAAGCCGTAGTCGTAGTTGCCGACGGTGGTGAAGAACGACACCACGAGCCGGCGCTGTCGGCGCACGTCGGTGGTGCCGGTGAACTGCTCGGTGTGCTTCCACAGGATGCCGGCGTCCTCCTCGTGGATGCACACGGCGTTGCGCAGCTCTCGCACACCGCCTGACGCATCGGGGATCACCGCGTCGAGGTACGCGATCTCGCCGAGGCAGTCGCAGCCGAGCTCGAGCGAGTTCGCCAGGCGGCCGAGCATGTACTCTCCGGTGTCGAAGTAGTTCTGCCAGAACCGCACGGGGCCCGGATCGCCGTAGGGCACGAGCATCTCGGCGATCGATGCGCGGTTCAGGATCGGACGCCGCCTGCCGGCGTCCTCGAAGCCGATGTCCTGCAGGATGAGCCCCTCGCGCATGTCGAACGCGACACGCAGCGACCATTTCTCCCATGTCAGCTCATCGCCGTCTATCCGGAAGCTCGGTCCCTCCGGCTGGGTGATCTCGATCGGCTTCTGCGTCGTGCGCTCGGGACCGAAGGCGCCCGGGACGTGGTAGTCGCCGTGCTCCTGCGGAATCGCCGGCTGGTGCGTGTCGACGATCTCGACCACCTCGGCCGCGGCGAGGTCCACCACGGCGAGCAGGCCGTCGATCGGATGCGCCCACGGCATCGACTCCGGCGTCGGCTGGTGGTGCGCGAGCACGCGCGCCAGCCGCTTTCCGGCCAGCTCGGGCCTGTCGTACCGCCCCGCGCTGAGACCGGCGAGTGCCACCGTCGACGGGTCGTCGATGCCGCGCCTGCGCAGCGCAGCCGCCCAGCCCTCGTCAGCACCGAGCACCTCGCGCAGGAGCACGTGCTCCTCGCTGAGCAGGGGCACCTGCCCCTCATCGATCGGATCGATGCCCCTCGTCGAGACGACCGCGCCCGACCCCAGGTCGACGACAGCCTCCAGCCCGGTCGCCCCGTCGAGCAGCTGCGCGAGGGCACAGCGCCCTGCCAGCGCGTCGGCTCGGCGATCGGGCTCTGCGACGCCGAGATACGCGATCCGGCGCTCGTCGTTCAGCACGCCCTCCGCGCGGAGGATCTCGCCGACGCGTTCGACCTCGAGCCTGCTCAGTGACGCGAAGGGGGTGCGCTCGTCTCCGATCACACCCGCCGATCTCGTGGTCGCACAGTTGCAGGCCATGTCGCTCCATCCGCAGTGATCCGTCGTCTCTCGCGCCGATCGGTTCGTCGATCGATGCGAGCCCATAAATGCCGGAACGTTCCGGCATGGTGGGGATGCTACGCGATGTTCGCGCGTTCCGCCAGGACGATCCCGCCGATCCGGTGTGCAAGAATCGCCCCCATGCGCGATTCCGGACGACCAACACTCATCGACGTCGCCAAGCGCGCCGGCGTCGGAAAGACGACGGCGTCCGACGCCCTGTCCGGCCGCGGCCGCATCTCGGAGGCCACCAGGGACGCGGTGCTCACGGCCGCGTCAGATCTCGGCTATGCGCCGAACACGGCGGCTCAGCACCTGAGGCATTCGGCGACGGGGACGCTGGCGATCATCCTGCCCGAGGTGTCGGCGCGGTCCGCGTACTACATGACCTTCGCCTTCGGCGTGATCAGCGCCGCGGCGCGCGCCGACTACGACGTCACGGTCGTGACGCGCCCGCAGGGGCAGCAGCGACCGCGACGCCTGCGCGCGGACGGCATCATCATCGCCGACCCCCGCAGGGGCGACCCGGTTGCGGAGCAGCTGATCGCCGAACCGACGCCGGTCGTCACGACGGAGCATGTGCTCGAGGGTCCGAAGCCGGATGGCGTGGTCTACTCGGATCACGCGGCGGCGATGACCCAGCTGATGGCGCACCTCGACGGCACCAGGTTCGCCCGCCCCGCCCTGATCGTCGCAGCCGACGACACCGACTGGTCGGCGTCGCTCGCGCACGCGTTCCGCGAAGGCTGCACGGCGCGCGGCGTCGAGCCGATCATCCGGTACACCTCGTTCGAGGCGCCGTCCCATCAGGTGCGCGAGACGACCGAGCGGCTGCTCGCCGATCATCCGGATGTCGATGCGGTCGTCGTCGGCCCGGACGGCGGCGCCGTGGAGGTGCTGTCCGTGCTCAACCGCTCCGGCCTCGTCGCCGGTCGCGACATCGCCGTGGCGTCGTGCGTGGACTATCCGGCGCTGCAGTTCGTCGAGCCGCCCGTCACGGCGGTCGATCTGCGCCCGCACGCCGCGGGCGTGGCCGCGGCAGAGCTGATCCTCGATCTCATCGGCGGGAAGGCTGAGGCGCCGGTCGAGCGGGAGCACCCGATCGCCGTCGTCGGACGGGCGTCGACGCAGGAGGCGGTGGCGCGATGACCTCGGCACCCCTCGAAGGCATCCTGGTCGCCGATTTCTCGCGCGTGCTCGCCGGGCCGCTGGCCACGATGACGCTCGCGGATCTGGGGGCGCGCGTGATCAAGGTCGAACGCCCCGGCGCCGGGGACGACACCCGTGCGTGGGGACCGCCGTACAGCGAGCACGCGGCAACGTACTTCGAGGGCGTCAATCGGAACAAGGAGTCGGTCGCGCTCGATCTGAAGGACGAATACGATCTCGAGCGGGCGAGGAGGCTGGCCGCACGAGCCGACGTCGTCATCGAGAACTTCCTCCCCGGCACGATGGACCGGATGGGGCTGGGCTACGACGACGTCTCAGGCGCCAACCCGTCGATCGTGTACGCCTCGATCACGGGCTTCGGTTCGGCCGGCGGCGCTCGCCTGGCCGGGTACGACTTCGTGGTGCAGGCGCTCGGCGGGCTGATGCACATCACGGGCGAGCCGGAGGGCGACCCGATGAAGGCCGGCGTCGCCGTGGTCGACGTGCTGACGGGCAAGGACGCGACGATCGGCATCCTCGCCGCGCTGCGCCGCCGCGAGCGCGACGGCTCCGGTGCCAGGCTGGAGATCTCGCTGCTGAGCAGCCTGCAGGGGGCGCTGGCGAATCAGGCATCGGCTCATCTCGGCGCAGGCGCCTCCCCATCGCGGCTCGGGAACGTGCATCCGTCGATCGCCCCTTACGAGCTGCTGCGCTGCGCCGACGGCCCGCTCGCCGTCGCGTGCGGGAACGACCGCCAGTTCGCGAAGCTGGCGGTCGCGATCGGCGCACCGCAGCTCGCGGACGACGACCGCTTCCGCACCAACGCCCTGCGCGTGGCGCACCGGGGTGAGCTGCGCGAGGCGCTCGAGGACGCCCTGGCACGCGAGACGGCCGCGCACTGGCAGGCGACGCTGAGCGCGGCAGGAGTTCCGGCCGGCCAGGCGGGCGATATCGCAGATGGAATCGCCTACGCCGAGCGGCTCGGCCTCGATCCGACCATCGAGGTCACCGGTGCCGACGGCGCGTCGCACGGCAGACAGGTGCGCCATCCGGTGCTGTGGCAGCCGCGGTTCGAGCCTCCCGCGAAGGCCTCGCCGCGCCTGGACGAGCACGGCGACGACGTCAGGGCGTGGCTCGACAGAGTCTGATCGGCGCGGCAGGAGCACCTGCGATCGTCACATCTCGCGCAGCGCGAGCCAGAGCGATGCGGACACGTCGGGATCGGGCAGCGGGCGCCCGATGATCTCCTCCGCGTGCGCGATCCGCGATCGCACGGTGTTCCGGTGCACGCCGAGCGACCGCGCGGTCTGCTCCCAGCTCTGCCCGCCCCTGAGGTGCTCGGCGACCGTGTCGATGAGCGGACCGCGGGCCACCGCGAGATCGTCCACCCAGCGCGTGACGTGCTCCGCGTCGACGGGCGGACGCTGGCGGCGTCTGCGGGCGACGAAGCCGGCCGCCTCGATGTGGCCGGCCCCGACGAGGTCGGCGATCACCTCGTCGATGCCCCGTCCGGCATCCGGTTCGACCTCTTCTCGACCGGCGAGCGCCGTTTCGAGCGCCGCCTGCGCCGTCACGACGAGCAGTCGGTCCTCAGCGGAGAGCGGTCGTCCCGCGCCGACGGCGAGCGCGCCTGCCTGCACGACGGGGTACGCGACGACGTCGTGACCGCTGACCCCGAACGTCGCAGCTGCGAGCTCGGTGCCGGCGAACAGTCGTCGCGCCTCCGTGCGCACCGCGGGCAGCAGCCCCGAGCGCGATGCGGGCCATCCGGTCGGCTCCGCCGCGTCGTCGTGCGGGAGGAAAGCGGCCCAGCCGCCCAGCGCCTGTGCCACGATCCGCACGATCTGCGCCGCCGGATCGTCCGCAGCGATCGCCCGCACGATCCGCGACTGGGCGCTCAGCGACTGCACCGCGGCCGTGCGGTCGGTTCCGGCGACGAGCGACCAGTACGCGCGCGTCACCCGCTGGAACGGTTCCTCGGGCGGGACCACCAGCAGTGGCACGCCTGCACGTCGGCAGGCCTCGCGCAGACCGTCCGATGCCTCGTCGATGCCCTGCCCGAGCCCCACCACGATCCCGGCCGCGTCGATCCGCGCAAGACGATCGACGTACGGGGCCGGCCGCTCGCCGTGCACGGTGAACGGCACGCCCGTGGTGAGCACGAGCTCGCCGCCGTCGAGGAACGTCGTCGGATCGACCAGCTCCGAGACGTGCACTCCCCTGACCTGCGGGGAGGGAAGCGGAAGCGGATCGACGGGGAGCAGCGCGCTGCCCGCCTCCGTCACGAGCTGCGCGAGGGACACCATCCGGTCATTCTGTCCTAAGACAGGATGTAATATCCATATTCCTCACGGTTTGGGATGTTCTATCCATTCCGGACGCGATGCACCGCGCATAGCGTGGCGGCATGACGTTCGCTCCTCCCGATGCCGCGCGCCTCGCCGCCCCCTCCGTCGTCACCGAGATACCCGGTCCGCGTTCTCGTGCTCTGCACGCTGAGCGCGAGAGCGCCGTGTCGAGCGGCTTCGGCACAGTGCTGCCGGTGTTCGTCGACCATGCCGAGGGCGCAGTGCTCGTGGACGTCGACGGCAACAGGTTCATCGACCTCGCCAGCGGCATCGCCGTGACGAGCATCGGCGCCGCGCACCCCCGTGTGGCCGAGCGCATCGCACAGCAGGCCGCGCGCTTCACGCACACCTGCTTCATGGTCACCGAGTACGAGTCGTTCGTGCGAGTGGCGGAGTGGCTGAACGCGCGGGTTCCCGGCGAGTGGGACAAGCGCACCGCGCTCTTCTCGACCGGCGCCGAGGCCGTCGAGAACGCCGTGAAGATCGCCAGGAAGCACACCGGGCGCCCCGGAGTGCTCGTGCTCGACGAGGCGTACCACGGCCGCTCGCTGCTGACGATGGCGATGACGGCGAAGGAGCACCCGTACCGTTCGGGGTTCGGCCCGCTGCCAGATGACGTGGTGGTGCGCGCGACCAACGGCAACGCGCTGCGCAGCGGCCTCGACACCGCGGCAGCTCTTGCGGAGGTCGAACGCGTGCTGCAGGCGCACGGCCCCGAGTCGTTCGCGGCGCTCGTCGTCGAGCCGGTCCAGGGCGAGGGCGGGTTCAACGTGCCGCAGCCGGGCTTCCTCGCCGGGCTCGCCGACCTCGCGCGCGCCCACGGGATCGTGTTCGTCGTCGACGAGATCCAGGCGGGGCTCGGCCGCACCGGGCGGCTGTTCGCGAGTGAGCACGACGGCGTCGCGGGCGATCTGACGCTGACCGCCAAGGCACTCGGCGGCGGAATGCCGATCTCGGCCGTGACCGGGAGAAGCGACATCATGAACGCCGTGCACACCGGAGGCCTCGGCGGCACCTACGCTGGCAACCCCGTCGCATGCGAGGCCGCTCTCGCCGTGTTCGAGGTGCTCGACGACCCCGAGACGCTGCGGAACGTCGCCCGCATCGAGCAGGCGGTGCGCGAGCGGCTGGATCCGCTCGTCGACGAGGTCGACGTCGTCGCCGACGTCCGCGGCCGCGGTGCCATGCTCGCGATCGAGTTCGCCGATGCCGACCTCGCGCCGCTGCCAGAGCTCACCTCGGCGATCTCCCGCGCCTGCCACGCGGCTGGCGTGCTCACCCTGACGACGGGAACGCACGGCAACGTCATCCGGCTGCTTCCTCCGCTCATCGCGGAGCCGGAGCTGGTCGCACGCGGCGTCGACATCCTCGTCACCACCATCAAGGAGGCCGCAGCATGACCGGACCAGCCGACCTGCTCGATCTCGACGATCAGCTCACCGATGCCGAGCGCTCCACGCGCAAAGCCATCCGGTCGTTCGTCGACGACATCCGCCCGTCGATTCCAGAATGGTACGAGAAGGCGCACTTCCCCGCCGAGATCATGCCGGAGCTGGGGCGACTCGGTGCGCTCGGCATGATCTACGACGGCTACGGCTGCCCAGGCCGCGGCGCCGTCGAGTACGGCCTCGCGGCGATGGAGCTCGAAGCCGGCGACTCGGGTCTGCGCACGGCCGTATCGGTGCAGGGCTCGCTGGCGATGAGCGCGATCCACAAGTTCGGCTCCGAGGATCAGAAATCGGAACTGCTGCCCCGGATGGCCGCCGGCGAGCTGATCGGCTGCTTCGGTCTGACCGAACCGAATGCGGGGAGCGACCCCGGCAGCATGACGACCTTCGCGCGGCGCGACGGCGACGACTGGGTGCTGAACGGCTCCAAGCGCTGGATCGGCCTCGCCAGCATCGCCGGCATCGCCGTCATCTGGGCGCAGACCGACGACGGCGTGCGCGGCTTCGTCGTGCCGACGGACGCGGCCGGCTTCACCGCGACGCCGATCGAGCCGAAGATGTCGATGCGCGCCTCCGTGCAGTGCGAGATCCGGATGAGCGATGTCAGGCTTCCCGAGTCGGCGATGCTGCCGGAGGCGCGCGGGCTGCGCGGACCGTTCTCCTGCCTCAACGAGGCGCGCTACGGCATCGCGTGGGGCGTGCTCGGCGCCGCGCGCGACAGCTACCTCACCGCACTGACCTACGCACAGGGCCGGATGCAGTTCAACCGCCCGATCGCGTCGTTCCAGCTGACGCAGGCGAAGCTGGCGGACATGGCCGTGAAGATCACGCACGGCCAGCTCGTGGCGCTGCGGCTCGGCCGGCTCAAAGAGGCCGGCCGACTCCAGTCGCACCACATCTCCGTCGGCAAGCTCTCCAACACCCGCGACGCGATCGACGTCGCCCGTCAGGCCCGCACGATCCTCGGCGGCAACGGCATCTCAGCCGAGTACTCGCCGCTGCGCCACGCCAACAACCTCGAATCGGTGCGCACCTACGAGGGCACCGACGAAGTGCACACCCTCGTGCTCGGTCGGCACATCACCGGCCTCGAGGCGTTCCGCTGATCCACCCCAGGGAGAAGAAGACATGACGGCCACGCTCACGCATCACATCGGCGGCAGCTTCGTCGACGGCACCGGTTCGCGGATCCTCGACGAGAACCCGAGCCGACCGGATGAACTGGTCGCCGAGGGCTCGGCGGCCGGGCCCGAGCAGGTCGATGCCGCCGTGGCCGCGGCGCGTGCCGCCGCACCCGGCTGGGCGCGCACGCCGATCGCCGAGCGCGCTGCGGTGCTGGAACGGGCGGCCGGCCTGATCGACGCGGATGCCGACGCGCTGGGCACGGAGCTCGCCCGTGAGGAGGGGAAGCTGCGCGCCGAGGGCATCGGCGAGGTCCGCAATGCGGCGAACATCCTGCGCTACTTCGCGAACGAAGCGCATCGCGAGCAGGGCGAGGTGTATGCGTCTCCCCGCCCCGGCGAGCGCATCCTGGTCGTGCGCCGCCCCGTCGGCGTGATCGGCGTGATCACCCCGTTCAACTTCCCGATCGGCATTCCGGCCTGGAAGATGGCGCCGGCGCTGGTGCACGGCAACACGCTGGTGTGGAAGCCTGCGATCACTGTTCCGCTGCTCGCCCTCCGACTGGCGCAGAAGCTGCACGAGGCGGGTCTGCCTGCAGGCGTGCTGAACCTCGTCATCGGCGAGCCGGACGTCGGACCCGCGATCGTGGAGCACCCGGGCATCGACGCGATGACGTTCACGGGATCGACGGCGGTCGGCCGTGCGATCGCGGCACGGCTGGCTGCGCGCGGCGTGCCGTTTGCGGGCGAGATGGGCGGCAAGAACGCCTCCGTCGTGCTCGCCGACGCCGACCTCGACCTCGCAGTGGAGCGGGTCGCCGGCGGCGCCTTCCGCGCGGCGGGTCAGAAGTGCACGGCGACCTCGCGCGTGGTCGTGGATGACGCCGTCGCCGACGAGTTCCTGGAGCGGTTCGCCGCGCGGGCGGCCCAGGTGCGCGTCGGCGATTCGATCGTGGATGATGTCGACATGGGCCCGCTCGTCGACGGCCGTGCCCGCGACCGCGTGCTCGAGGCGATCGCCGGGGCGAGATCCGGCGGCCTGCGCCCCGTGCATGCACCCGAGCCGTACGCATCCGGGTCACTGGCTGCGGGGTACTTCGTGGCGCCGACGGTGTTCGAACTCGTGGACGAGACGCACCCGCTCTGGCGCGACGAGGTGTTCGGCCCCGTCGTGGCCGTGCGCCGGGCAGGCGACACGGCCGACGCGATGCGGCTCGCGAACGACAGCGTGTACGGGCTGTCGGCCGCACTGTTCACACGCGACCTCGGGCGTGCGCTGGCCTCGATCGACGACCTGCACGTGGGCGTGCTGCACGTGAACTCCGAGTCGGCCGGCGCCGACCTGCACGTGCCGTTCGGCGGCATGAAGGGCAGCGCCCTCGGCCCCCGCGAGCAGGGCGCAGCCGCCCGCGAGTTCGTCACCGAGACCACCACCGTCTACCTCCAGGGCGCCTGAGCCCGCGCCCTGCCGCACCTGAGCGGCAGGGCGCGGGGTCAGTTCGATGAGAACGCGGCGTCGAACGCGGCATCTGGGGCGTCGAAGGCCAGGGTGCGCACGAAGCCGACGGCCTCAGCGGCGCCGACGAGGCGGTCCATTCCTGCGTCCTCCCATTCCACCGACAGCGGGCCGTCGTAGCCGATCGCGTTGAGCATCCGGAAGGCATCCTCCCACGGGACGTCGCCGTGGCCGGTGGAGATGAAGTCCCAGCCGCGCCGCGGGTCCGCCCACGCCAGGTGCGAGGAGAGCCTGCCGCTGCGCCCGTTCAGGCGCTTCTTCGTGTCCTTGCAGTGCACGTGGTAGATGCGGTCGGCGAAGTCCCACAGGAAGCCGACGGGGTCGACGTCCTGCCACACCATGTGGCTCGGGTCCCAGTTCAGGCCGAACGACTCTCGGTGCCCGATCGCCTCCAGCGTGCGCTTGGCCGTCCAGTAGTCGTAGGCGATCTCGCTCGGGTGCACCTCGAGCGCGAAGCGCACTCCGACCTCCTCGAACACGTCGAGGATCGGGTTCCAACGGTCAGCGAAGTCCTGGTAGCCGGCCTCGACCATGTCGGCGGGCACGGGCGGGAACATCGCCACGGTCTTCCAGATCGACGAGCCGCTGAAGCCGACCACGGTGCGCACGCCGAGCTTCGCCGCCATCCGCGCGGTGTCCTTGATCGCCTCGGCGGCACGCTGTCGCACGCCCTCCGGGTCGCCGTCGCCCCACACCTCGGGCGACAGGATCTCCTGGTGCCGCCGATCGATCGGGTCGTCGCACACGGCCTGGCCGGTGAGGTGGTTCGAGATCGCCACGATCTTCAGCCCGTGCCGCGCCATCAGGTCGAGCCGCCCCTGCACGTACTCGGCGTCGTTCCAGCGCGTCACGTCGAGATGGTCGCCCCAGCAGCACAGTTCCAGCCCGTCGTATCCCCATCCGGATGCCAGACGCGCAACCTCCTCGAGCGGCAGGTCGGCCCACTGGCCGGTGAAGAGCGAGATCGGTCGAGTCATGTCGATTCCTTCCTTTGCTGTCTCCGGATGGAGACGTGGTAGTTGGTCAGTTCGAGCGCATTCTGCGGACGCGCAGCACGACTGCGGCGACGCCCACGAGGGTGACGACGCCTATCCCTCCCCACAGCCAGGCCGTTCCCGCGCCCAGGCCGCCTGACGCCTCGGCTGCCTCGTCCTGCTGCGCGCTCGCCTCGTCTTCCGCAGCGGCGGGCGGATTCTCTGCTGGGGGTTCCGGGGGCGCGGCGACATCGAGCTCTGTGGTGGTCTCGTGCTCCTGGGGTTCGGTCGTGGTCGCGGTCACGGTCCAGTGCCCCTCTCCGAGCAGGCCGGGCTCCGATGTGTACCAGCCCACCCCCTCCGGCGCGGACTCGAGGCGGACGGGCCCGACTTCCTCACCGTCGTCCGACACCGCCGCGATCTTGATGTCCACGGATTCCTCCACCGGATGCTCGTCCCCGGCCCAGACCACGAGCGCATCGATACCGCCTGCGCCGTCCGTGCCGAGATCGATCTGCAGTTCGCCGCCGTGCGCCGCAGCGGGCGCGGCACCGGTCCACCCGCCGAAGGTGAGGGCGGTCATGGCGAGGATGAGGAGTGCCGCCATCCTCATCGGGTGAATCCGACGTTGGGTGTCCATCGCTGGTGTTCCTTCTGTCTGAAGTGGTGAGAAGACCCCCGGCACAGGATCGGAGCGCGCCATCCTGTGTCGGGGGCCGCCGACGCGAGGTCGGCGTGCCGCTGCCTTGTGCCGGCCGTTGATAGGTGTCCGGGCCTGGACCATACCCACGGGCGCCCGGCACTCGTTCAGCGGCGTCTGGGGACGGGGGCCGCACACCGTGCGGCCCCCGCGGTCCGGTCAGAGTCGAGTCGCCTCCTTCGATGCATGTGCGACGGCCCCGGCGCTGCGCCGCAGACGCATCGCGATCACGATCGCGATTCCGGCCGCGAGCAGCATCAGCGCCACCACAGGTATCCCACCGAGCGCGAGGCCGGTGGCCGGCAGTTCGTTCTGACCCGGCGTGTTCTGCTGCCCATCGGTGCCGGATGCTCCGTCCGAGGCTCCCGAACCGTCCGCGTCGGTCGCGCCGTCTGCAGAGCCATCCGCATCGGCGGCGCCACCGGCGTCCGTCGACCCGTCTGCGTCCGCAGCGTCCGCGTCTGTCGCATCAGCATCCGCAGCATCAGCATCCGTCGCGTCCGCATCGGTCGCGTCTGCGTCCGCAGCATCCGCGTCGGTCGCATCAGCGTCGGCGCTGTCCGCCTCGGCGATGGTGAACGTGAGGGTCTCCCCGACGACGTTCTCCTCGCCCGCAGATGCGCGCAGCTCCACGGCGTGCTGGCCGGGCTCTGACACCTCGATCGGCGCCGTGTACTCGCCCCAGCCCGCACCGTCGACGTTCACCTCGCGGTAGACCGTCGTGCCATCGGCTCCGCCGGTCGTCTCCACGGTGACCGTGACGGGGCCGAGGTAGGTGCCGTCCGGACCATCCGGATCGGCCGGGTCGAGCGAACCAGCGACCTCGAGAGGCTCCGCGGCCTCGCCCTCGACAACCCGGAAGTAGTCGAAGGACGCGACGGACGCCGTCGTCTGCGTGGCCCCGAGTGCGTAGACGCCGATTCCGGGATCCGTCGTGCTCACAGACGCGGCGAGCGACGGTCCGGTCTGCAGCGCCTCAGCGCCGCCGTCGGAGCCTGCCAGACCGTCGTGCGAGACGGCGTCGGCGACCGTCTCCCAGTTCTCGCCGTCTGCCGAGTACGAACCGGTGAAGGTCGAACCCTGTTTGGCGAGCCGCAGGTACCAGACGTCCGTAGACAGGTCCGTGACGCTCGGCTGCGGATCCAGCACCGCTGCATCCTTCTCAGAACGCAGCTCGATCCGTCCCGTCGCCGGATCGCCCGGCGCGTTGTCCACGACGTAGTCCAGCTTGACGTAGTTGTCGTCGTCACCGTAGAGGATCAGACCGCCCTGCTGGTACTGCTCGGTGAACTGCGAACCGTCGACCTTCGTCTCAACCGTCCAGTCGCCTTCCGGCTCGTCCTGGAGGATGATGTTCGGCACATCGGTGTTGCTGTCCGTGTAGATGTCGGTCGCGGTCGTGTCGATCTGCAGCGAGCCGTCAGCCACGCGGTAGCCGGAGGCGTCCTCGCGGACGATCCGGTCCCAACGACAGGCGTCGAGCGCGTCGCCGTCGAACTCGTCGTCCGGCTCCGTCGGCGCTGTCTCACCCGTCGCCAGGTGGAACCAGTCGAACTGCGCGTCGACGGCCGGCGCGTCCGACGACGTGCCCGCCAGTGACACCAGACCGATCTGCGGATCGACCAGGCCGTCGAGCGACTTCGTCTGCGGCATCTGCGTGAAGTCGACGCCGTCCGCCGAGTACGACGCGGTGAGGTCCGACCCGTCGGTGCTCGCGAGCCGCACATACACCGTCGACGGATAGTCCGCCCCCAGCGCATCCGTGTTGGACTCGCCCACCTCGTTCGGCTCGCCCGCCTCTTCCCGGATGAACTGGAAGATGCGCGTCGCCGGATCGGCCGGTGCCGAGCGCCCCTGGATCACCATCTTGGCGTAGTCGTCATCACCGCCGTAGATGAGCAGCCCTGCCTGTTGGTACTGCGCGTTCGCCTCGATCGCGACCTTGGCGGTCGCGGTGAAGGCGCCGTCAGGCAGATCCTGCAGAACCAGGTTCGGCACCGCGACGTCGTCCGTCCCGTACAGGTCGGCTGCCGTCGTCGGGATCGTCAGCATCCCGTCGGCGACCTGCAGATCCTGATTGCGGTTCAGCACGGTCCAACGCTCCGGATCGACGTCGTCGCCGAGGAAGTCGTCGGAACCACCGGGGAAGCACAGCGCCGGTTCCGTCACCTCGCCCGTCACGGTGACCGTGACGTAGTCGTCGACGTACGCTCCACCGGAATCGGTCACCCTTGTCTGGAGGCGGTAGGTGCCGGGCTCCGTATAGGTGTGCTCCAGCGTCGGCTCGCCGTCAGCGAATCCGTCACCGAGGCCGATGTCCCACTCGTAGGACAGCTCGGCGTCGTCACCATCCGGATCGGTCGCCGTTGCCGTGCCCGACACGGTGAGCGGCGCCTCTCCCTCCAGCGGCGTCACATCCAGTTCGAGTTCCGGACGCTCGTTGGCGGTGACACCGCGACCGTCGACCTCGAACCAGTTGACGTTGATGCCGCCGGATTCGAGCACGAAGTGCAGCGAACCCGATCCGCTCGGCACATCTGTGAGCGTCGCGGCGACATCGTCGAAGACCTGCCAGTCACCGGTCGAGGGAATCGATAGGTGCGCGATCTCAGGGCCGTCTGGCGCATCCCAGCGCACCGACACCTCTCCGCCGTCCGGCGACGCTGCGCGCAGCGACAGCCCGTCGACGTCTCCCAGGCTGATCGGCTCGTGCGCCCACCAGTCATCAGGTTCGATGTAGCCGATGTTCTGACCGCCGCCGGCGCTGTCGGAGGTCTCCTCGATGATCACACCGGCATCGCCGCTGCTCGTGGATCCGTCCAGACGCCCCGTCGAGGTGAAGAACTCCGACTGGATGAGCTTCGGCTGCAGCACCTGCAGGTCGTTGCCCGTGAGCGGAACGCCGGCGGAACCGCCGTCGTCGGTGTACATCGCCTCGATCACCCAGAAGATGTTCGATTCGATGCCGTGGCCCTCGTCGCGCGCCGTCTGGATGACGCCCTCGCAGCCGGTCAGCTCGTCGAAGGGGTGCGCGTGCGAGTCGTGGCCCAGTGAAGTGAACAGACGTACGTCGGCGCAGTCGACCTCTCCATCCGGATCGTCGACGGCGATCTCGTAGGCGACCTGGTCGCCCCATTCGAAGAAGCCGCCGTTGTCGGGGAATGCGATGGAAACCGTCGGGGCTTCGTTCCCCACGACGATCGTCACGTTCGCCACGCCGGATTTGCCTGTGTCGTCCGTCGCGGTGAGCTGAGCGGTGTAGGAGCCCTCCTCGGTGTACGTGTGCGTCGGGTTCGCCTCGGAGCTCGGTTCGGAGCCGTCGCCGAACGTCCACTGCAGCGCGATCGGGTCACCGCTCGGGTGCCGCGTGCCGTCGGAGGAGAACTGCACCGTCAGCGGTGCGGGTCCGTTCGTCACGTCCGCAGACGCCCTTGCGATCGGCGCAGGGTCGCCCTCGATGTAGTTGACCTTGAAGATGCCGGACGAATCGTTGTTGCCGCCGAAGCCCGACCCCCAGTCGACCATGTAGAGCGCGCCGTCCGGTCCGAACTCGAAGTCCATCGGCCGGTCGAAGCCCTCACTCGGGTCGAAGATCCCCGGGAGCACACGATTGATGTCGACCAGGTCGCTCCGATCATCGTCCGCAAGCTGGAACGAGTACATCTTCCCCTGGTTCCACTCGCCGAAGAACGCCTTCCCGTCCCAGTACTCCGGCCATTTCACATCGGAGTCGAGATCTGCGTCGTATTCGTAGACCGGACCGCCCATCGGCGCTCCGCCCCCTCCGATCTCCGGGAACAGCGGATTGGTCTCGTAGCCGTACCAGACCTCCGCCTCGATCGCTCCGGGGAGCTGCTGGATACCGGTGTTGTGCGGCGAATCATTGACGACCCCGCCCGCGCAGTCGAAGGACTCGCCGGACTGGCCGGTCGCGAAATCGTAGTCGACGTAGGCGCTGTTCTCACCAGTGCAGTACGGCCAGCCGTAGAAACCCGGTTCGCTCACCACGTTCCATTCGACCGTGCCGGCAGGTCCGCGCGACTCACTCGCGCTGCCCGCATCCGGTCCGTAGTCCGCCACATGGACGGAGCCGGTCTGCGGATCGAGACCGATGCGGAAGGGGTTGCGGAACCCCATCGCGTAGATCTCAGGCAGCGCGTCGGCCGTCCCCTCAGCGAACATGTTGCCCTCGGGCACCGTGTAGTCGCCGTCGTCCTGAGGTGTGATGCGCAGGACCTTGCCCCGCAGGTCGGCGGAGTTCGCCGAGGTGCGCTGGGAGTCGTAGTTCTCCCGGCCTTCCCGCTCGTCCAGCGGCGCGAAACCGGCCGACTCGAACGGGTTGGTGTTGTCGCCAGTGGCGACGTAGAGGTTCCCATCGCCGTCGAACACCATGTCCCCGCCTGCATGGCAGCAGGTCTCGCGCTGGGTCGGAATCACCAGCACCTTCTCCTCCGTGGCCAGGTCGATCGCACCGTCCGCGTAGGTGAAGCGAGACACCCGGTTGTGAGGTCCGTCGTCTCCGACGTCAGAAGGCGACCAGAACAGGTACACCCAGCCGTTCGTCGCGAAGTCGGGATCCAGCACGATGCCCGTCAGCCCGTCCTCGTTGGCCTGCGTGACATCGAGGGTCGCCGCCGTCGTCGTCACGTTCGTGGTCGGGTCGATGACCCTCACGCGACCGTCGCGCTCGACGTAGAAGACCGTTCCGTCCGGCGCGACCTCGAGCATCATCGGGTTCGCCGTGCCGTCGTCCAACGTCACGGCCTCGTAGCTCGCACTCTGCGTCGCCGAGCAATCGGAGTCCGCCGCGCCGGCGGCCGTACGGATCCCGCCCAGCAGGTGCTGCAGGAACTCGGGTTCGGCGAACGACTCGTCGGTGTGCCCACCGCCCGTGTACCAGGAGCGCCCGCCGTCATACGACTGGCACCAGGCAGTCGGATGTTCGGCGCCCATCGCGCCCGCTCCCGCCTCGTACGAGGTCTCGTCGAGGCTGGCGAGCACATGCACGTCGTCGCGGGGATCTGTGCGGAAGTTGTACCACTCGTCGTGTCGTTCCCAGCGCTCCGGCAGGTGCGCCGTCGACTCGTGCACGTGGTCCTCGACCTTGACGGTCGCGTCCTGATTCTGGGGGTGGCTGTCGAAGTACGCACCGACGAGATCGCCGTACCACGGCCATTCGTACTCGGTGTCGGAGGCGGCGTGAACGCCTGCGTAGCCGCCACCAGCTTGGATGTACTCCTCGAACGCGACCTGCTGGCTCTCGTCGAGGACGTCACCTGTCGTCGAAAGGAAGACGACCGCCTCGTACTGAGCGAGGTTCTCGGTTGTGAATGCTCCTGCGTCTTCGGTCGCGGTGACCGAGAATCCGTTGTCGACGCCGAGCTGTTCTATGGCGTCGATCCCCGCGGGGATCGACGAGTGGCGAAAGCCTGCGGTCTTGGAGAAGACGAGAACGTCGAACTCCTCGGCCGCTGCCTCCGCAACGGGCGGCTCGTCTGTTTCAACGGCCTGTGCGCCGGTGGCGCCGATCCACGAGAGCGGCAGGGCGACGGCCGTCGCGATGGCGATGCCGATACCTCGTCTCGTGGCACGTGAACGTGCGCTGAGCACTGTGCTCACCAGGAACTCCTTTGGTCTGGTTCAGTGGTCCTGCTGGACTGCGCTCCGCGGCGGCCACTCACGTCGGCCCGGACGTGGGTGTGGCACCGGCTCCTGATCGTCTGCTGGTCAGCTCTCCTTCCTCACTGTCGTCCTGCGCTCACACGTCGAGCCACGTACCGCTTTCAGCGCTGCGCTCGACCGCGTCGAGCACGCGCTGCACGGCGAGCCCGTCGGCGAACGACGGCGCGGGTGCTTCTCCTGCGGCGAGCGCGTTCACCAAGTCGACCGCCTGGTGCGTGAACGCATGCTCGTAGCCGAGGCCGTGGCCGGGCGGCCACCACGCGGCGATGAACGGATGGTCGGGTTCGGTCACGACGATCCGGCGGAAACCGGCAGTCGCCGCCGGATCGTCGGCGTCGAAGAAGTGCAGCACGTTCATGTCCTCGAAGTCGAACGACACCGAGCCGCGCGAACCGTTGATCTCGACCCGGATGGCATTCTTGCGCCCCGAAGCGAATCTTGTCGCCTCGAAGCTGGCGAGCCCTCCCCCCGACAGTCGGCCGAAGAACAGCGCGGCGTCGTCCACCGTCACCCTCCCGGTCCCCCGACCGGCCGTGCTCGACAGTCCGTTCGACGATGCGGCGACCGGACGCTCGGCGATGAACGTCTCCATCAGCCCCGCGACCCCGATCAGCGACTCACCCGTGATGAACTGGGCGAGATCGACCGCGTGCGCGCCGATGTCTCCCAGCGCACCCGATCCGGCCTTCTCCTTGTCGAGTCTCCACGACAGCGGCGCATCCGGATCGGACAGCCAGTCCTGCAGATACTGCACGCGCACGTGCCGGATCTCGCCGATCCGCCCGTCGGCGACGAGCTGGTGCGCCAACTGGATCGCCGGCACCCGCCGATACGTGAACCCGACCATCGACCGGATGCCGGATGCCGCTGCCCGCTCGGCAGCAGCTGCCATCCGCTCGGCCTCGGCCACGCTGTTCGCGAGCGGCTTCTCGCAGAGCACGTGCTTGCCGGCGTCGAGGGCGGCGATGGCGATCTCGGCGTGCGTGTCGCCCGGTGTGCAGATGTCGACGAGGTCGATGTCGTCTCGCTCGAGCAGGCGGCGCCAGTCGGTTTCGGCCGACCGCCATCCGAGTCGCTGAGCCGCATCGGCGACGCGTGCGGCATCGCGGCCGACGACCGCCGTCATCTCTGTGCGCAGCGGCAGGTCGAAGAAGCGCGGAGCGGTGCGCCACGCCTGCGAGTGCGCTGCGCCCATGAACGAGTAGCCGACCATGCCGACGCCGAGGCGGGAGCGTGCTGCGTCACCCATGTGTGATGTCCTTCCTAGGTGGGTGCGGCCCGCACCCGTGTGGGCATGCTGGGCCGCAGCGGCGGGCGCCCGGCGCCCGCCGCTGGTCGCGGATCGGGTCAGGAGCGGAAGCCGAGGTCCATGTACTGGCCGACGTTGTCGGCGGTGACGACCGGGGCGTGCAGCTGGATCGTGCGCGGCACGTCGGCCGAGACGAGGTCGCCGAGGTTCTTGTCCTGCGCAACGAGACGAGCGAGCTTCACACCGTCAGCCGCCTGGGTCGACGGGTAGACCACCGTTGCCTGCATGACCGTGTCACCGGCTTCGATCATCTCCATCACGTCGAGCGAACCGGCGCCGCCGACCATGAAGAACTCGTCGCGATCCGCGTTGTCGATCGCGGCGAGCACACCGACGCCCTGGTCGTCATCGTGGTTCCAGACGGCGTCGATCTCGGGCTCGGCCTGCAGCAGGTTCGACGTGGCCGTCTCGCCGCCCTGAATGGTGAAGTCGGCGGCCACCTGCGTCGAGACCGACAGGCCGCAGTCGTCGAGCGCGTCGGCGAAGCCCTGCGAGCGGTCCTGCGTCAGCGGCAGGTTCGCGATGCCCTGGATCTCGGCGACGACGGCGTCGGACTGACCGTCGAGCTGCTCGCAGATGTACGTTCCGGCGGAGATGCCCATGCCGTAGTTGTCGCCCAGGATCGTCGCTCGCGACGCGAACGGGCTGGAGAACTCGCGGTCGACGTTGATGACGGGGATTCCCGCCTCCATCGCATCGAGCGCCACCTCGGTGAGCGCATCACCGTCGAACGGCAGCAGCACGATCGCGTCGACGCCGTCGTTGATGAAGGTCTCGATCTGGCTGATCTGCACGTTGACGTCGTTGGTGGCCTCGGCCTGGCGCAGCTCGACGTCCTCGTACGACTCGGCGGTGTCGAGCGCGGCCTTCGTGATGGCTCCCATCCAGCCGTGGTCGGCTGCCGGCGCCGAGAAGCCGATCGTGACGGTGTCGCCCGTCTCGTCGTTGGAGGTGCCGCTGTTGACCGATGTGCCGCCGCCGGTCTCCTCCTCCGGCGGCTCGTTGCCGATGCAGCCGGTGAGCAGCAGCGCGCCTGCGGCGAGCGCTGCGGGAACGGCGACCAGCCTGCGCCATGTGATGTGTTCGGACATGTGATCTTCCTCGATTCGATCCGGATGTGATGTGTGGTTGTGCGGGTGGGGTCAGCTCGACCTGGCGCGGCCGGAGAACCGCTGCTGCAGCAGCACGGCGACCACGATGATCGCGCCCTTGGCGACCAGCTGCGCCGACGACGACATGTTGTTGAGCGTGAAGATGTTGAGCAGCAGCGTGAAGATGAGCACGCCGAGCACGGTGCCGAAGATCGTGCCGCGTCCGCCGGCGAGCAGCGTGCCGCCGACGACGACCATCGCGATCGCCTCGAGCTCGTAGAGCATGCCGTTCGTCGAGGTCCCGGCGCCTGTGCGCCCGAGCATCATCACGGCGGCGATGCCTGCGGCCAGACCGGCCAGACCGTAGATGTACAGCGTGTGGCGGCGCACCTTGATGCCGGCCAGGCGCGCGGCCTCGGCGTTGCCGCCGATCGCCACGGTGCGGCGCCCGAATGTGGTGCGATTGAGCAGGAACCAGCCTGCCACGGCGACCAGGGCGAAGATCCAGACCAGCATCGGCACCCCGAGCAGGTCCATCCGGAAGAAGTCGACGAACTCGGTGCTCGTCACGCGCTGGGTCTGCCTGTCGGAGATGAGCTCCGCCAGCCCCCGCGCGCCGGCGAGCATCGCCAGCGTGGCGATGAACGGCACGACCCTCCCATAGGCGATGATCACGCCGTTGACCAGCCCTGCCGCGGTGCCGACCACGAGCGCCGTGATGACGATGACGATCCAGTGGAAGCTCTCCGCCATGTTCTGCGTCGACCATGTCGTCGCCCACACCGTCGCCAGCCCCATCACTGAGCCGACCGACAGGTCGATGCCGCCCGAGGTGATGACGAATGTCATGCCCACGGCGAGCACGCCGAACACGGCGGCCAGGCGCAGGATGGTGAGCAGGTTGCCGACGTCGACGAAGCGCTCACCTCCCGTGACGGCTCCGACGATGCACAGCAGGATCAGCGCCACGATGAGGCCGAGGTTGTGGCCCGCGGCGCCGGAGAGCAGCGAACGGAATCGGCCTCGCTCCCGGGATTCGGCGATCCCCGCCTCAGCGGTCGCTTGTTCAGTCACGCGGTTGTTCCTTCCATGACGAGGTCGAGCACCTGGTGCTCGTCGATCTCCTGCGCCGGAGACGTGTGAACGACCCGCCCCTCCGACACGACCAGCACGCGGTCGGCGAGCCCCAGCACCTCGGGGATCTCGCTGGAGACCATGAGCACAGCGGTCCCGGCATCGGCGAGCCTGCGCACCAGGGCGTAGATCTCGGCGCGAGCGCCCACATCGACGCCGCGGGTGGGTTCGTCGAGCAGCAGCACGTCGCAGCCGTGAACCAGCCAGCGGGCGAGCATCGCCTTCTGCTGATTGCCGCCGGACAGCGTGCGGATCGCGCGCTCGACGCCCGTCGGGCGCATATCGAGCGCCGTGGCCTGCTCGGCCGACACCGCCTTCTCCTGCTTCTCGTCCAGCCACCCGGCCCTGGCCATCCGTGCGAACGATGACAGTGTGATGTTCCGGTAGACGGGCTCGTCGAGGAGCAGCCCCTGGCTCTTGCGCTCCTCGGGCGCCAGGCCGATGCCCGCGCGGATCGCGCCTGACACACTGCCTTTCCGCACCGGCTTCCCGTCGAGTGCGACGACGCCGGTGGCGGTGCGGCGGGCGCCGTAGACGGCCTCGAGGATCTCGGACCGTCCGGATCCGACGAGACCCGCCAACCCGACGACCTCCCCGGCCCTGACCGTGAACGACACGTCCGAGAACTCGCCGGCCACCGACAGCTCGGTGACTTCGAGACGCACGGGAGCGTCGTCTGGGACACCTGGCCGCTCCGGAAACGCGATGCCAGCCTCTTTGCCGGTCATCAGCCGGATGAGTTCATCCGTCGGCGTCGTCTCGACGCTCAGGTTGCGCTCGACGGTGCGTCCGTCCTTGATGACGGTGATCCGGTCGCCGATGCGGCGGATCTCCTCGAGTCTGTGCGAGATGTAGATGATCGCGATTCCCTGGGAGGTCAGCTCCTCGACCACTCGGAAGAGGTTGTCGACCTCGCCCGAATCGAGCACGGCCGACGGTTCGTCCATCACGATCACCCGCGCGTTGCGGGAGAGCGCACGCGCCATCGACACGATCTGCTTGCCCGCCGCGGGGAGGTCCCCCACCAGTCGGTTCGGAGGAATCTCCGCATGCCCGAGGCGCTGCATCAGCTCACGAGTGCGACTCGTGGCCTCCCGGCGCTGCGTCACCCCCGCGGTGGCGAGCTCGTGCCCGAGATAGATGTTCTCGGCCACTGTGAGCCCGTCGACGACGTCGAGCTCCTGATACATCGTGGCGACGCCGTGTTCGAGCGCTGCGACGGGGTTCGGGATCTCGATCCGCTCGCCGTCCATGAGGATCGTGCCCTCCGTGGGCTGATGGGCGCCGGCGAGCACCTTGATGAGCGTGGACTTGCCGGCTCCGTTCTGCCCCAGCAGGCAGTGCACCTCGCCGGGGAGCACGTCGAGGTCTACGCCGTCGAGGGCGCGAGCACCGGGGAACGTCTTCACGATGCCCTGCATCTGCAGCAGCGGTGCTGAGGGGTCTTCTGTGACCATATGGCGACGGTATACCGACTTATGTTGCTCGTCAAGCAAAAGTATGGGAACTTTGTTGACGCTATCGGCTCGTGATAGACATCGAGCAACAGAACATCGAGGCCGAAAGGGCGTGGTTTACTGTGCTCATGGAAGGGTTGCAGAAGTTCCCGCCACGCCCCACCGGGGCCGGAGAACTGTTCCAGCTCTTCCGTGACGGCAGCCCCCGCACCCGAGCCTCGCTGGTCTCCGAGACGGGGCAGTCGCGCTCGACGGTCGCCGCGCGGATCGACGCGCTGAGCGCCGCGGGGCTGCTCGCTCCGGCGGGAGAGGCCACCAGCACGGGAGGACGCCCTCCGTCGACCTTCGCCTTCGCGCCGACGAACCGGATCGTGCTCGGCGTCGACCTCGGCGCCACCCACGCGCGCCTGGCCGTCACCGACCTCGCGGCGAACGCCCTCGCGTCGATGCAGGCGCCGCTGGCGATCACCGATCACCCGGAGCGCGTGCTGTCCTGGGTCGCCGAGACGGGCACGCAGCTCGTGACCGAGGCGGGGCGCGGACTGGACGAGCTCGCCGGCATCGGCATCGGCCTGCCCGGCCCCGTCGATCACACCGACGGCCGTCCCGTGAACCCACCGATCATGCCGGGCTGGGACGGCACCGACGTGCCCGACATCCTGCATCGGCTTCTCGGCGCCCCGGTGGTCGTCGACAACGACGTGAACGTGATGGCGCTGGGCGAGCACCGCACGGTGTGCCCGGATGTGCAGAACCTGTTGTTCGTCAAGGTCGCCACCGGTATCGGGGCGGGCGTCGTGATGGACGGCGAGCTGCGCCGCGGTGCGCAGGGCGCCGCAGGCGACATCGGCCACATCGCGGTGCCCGGTGCGGAGCAGGCCCCGTGCCGATGCGGCAACACCGGATGCCTCGAGGCCGTGGCGGGCGGGGCGGCGATCGCCGACGTGCTGCGACGGGGCGGCGCACGGATCGACACGACTCAGGACATCGTCGACCTCGTCCGCGCCGGCGACATCGCGGCCGGCCAGGCGGTTCGTCAGGCGGGCCGCGACATCGGGGCCGTGCTGGCGGCTTCGGTGAGCATGCTGAACCCGTCGCGGATCATCGTCGGCGGCGTGCTCTCCGGCGCCGGCGAGCACCTCATCGCCGGCATCAGGGAGGTCGTCTACCAGCGCTCGCTTCCGCTGGCGACCCAGCATCTGCGGATCGTGACGTCGCGCGCGGGCTCTCAGGCGGGGGTCGTGGGCGCCGCCACCCTTGTCACCGACCGCTTCCTCGCACCTCATTCGATCGATGCACTCATCACCGTCAAGGAGGACGCATGAGCAATCAGAGAGCCCTCGTCGTACGCGGAGGCTGGCAGGGGCACGACCCCGTCGGCTCCACGGACCTGTTCATCCCGCAGCTGCGCGAGGCCGGCTTCGACGTGGTCATCGAAGACTCGCTCGAGGTCTACGCCGACGAGACCGCGATGTCCGGCGTCGACCTGATCGTGCAGAGCTGGACCATGGGCGACATCCTCGCCGATGAGATGCACGGCCTGCGCATCGCGGTCGAGAACGGCGCCGGCCTGGCCGGCTGGCACGGCGGTCTGCTCGACGCGTTCCGCAACGCCACCGACTTCCAGCACCTCGTCGGCGGCCAGTTCGTCGCCCATCCGGGAGACATGGTCGACCACGAGATCGTGGTCGACCCGGAGCGCGCCGGGCACCCGATCGTCGCGGGCCTCGGCCCGCGCATCAGGCTGACCACGGAGCAGTACTGGGTTCACACCGACCCGCTCTGCGATGTGCTCGTCACCACCACGCACGATGTCCGCCCTGATGCACCGTGGCAGGAGCCGGCGACCGTGCCCGTGGCATGGACGCGCCGGTGGGGTGAGGGCAGAGTCTTCGCCTGCACCGTCGGCCACGGCGTCGAGGACCTCACCCACCCCGACATCCGCACGATGATCGGCCGCGGCCTGATCTGGGCCGCCCGCCGCCGCTGAGCACCCGTCGACAACCGCTCAGGTGCGACAGATCGCCGCCGCCACATGCCCGCAGCGGCACCATCCCGCACCTGAGCAGCTTCGCGCGGCGACGCCGCCGGGGCCGGGGTGCGAGGCGGTGACACCAGTGGCGCTTAGAGTGAGCGCATGGGGACCACGGGCGATCAGGAGAGGGCGGCCCTCGTGTTCAATCCCGCGAAGGTCGACGGCTCCCGCCTGAAGTCGCTGGTCGCGATGCACTCCGCGCGCGCCGGGTGGGCTGAGCCGGTCTTCCTGGAGACGAGCGTCGCCGACCCGGGGCAGGGCATCACACGGTGGGCGCTCTCCGACGGCGCGACGAGCGTGTTCGTCGCCGGCGGCGACGGCACCGTGCGTGCGGTCGCCGAGGTGATGGACGGCTCTGGCGCTCCGCTGACCATCGTGCCGTCAGGCACGGGCAACCTGCTCGCGCGCAATCTGCATCTTCCGCTCGAAGACCCTGAGACGATCATCCGGGCCGCGTTCGAGGGCGAGATCGCGCACATCGACGTCGGCATCGCGATGCTGCGCCGCCCGGACGGTGCGACCCAGCAGCACGCGTTCGTCGTGATGGCGGGAATGGGGCTCGACGCGGCGATGATCGCGAACACGCGCCCCACGCTGAAGAAGCAGGTCGGCTGGGTCGCGTACGTGGACGGCGCCGCGCGGTCGCTGAAGGACGCGAAGGCGTTCCGGATCGTGTACCAGCTGCTCTCCGGTGACCAGGACGCCACGATCGACGAGCGGAACACGCAGTCGAAGCTGCACTCGGTGAAGGTGCACAGCGTGCTGGTCGCCAACTGCGGCGCACTGCCTGCGGGCATCTCGCTGGTGCCGGATGCCTCCGTCGCCGACGGACTGCTCGACATCGCGCTGATCCAGCCGTCCGGTCCGTTCGGGTGGCTCGGCGTGTGGCGCAAGGTGTGGTGGGACAATTCGGTGCTGCGCCGGTTCCGTGCGGGGCGACGGATCGTCGAACGACACAGGAGCACGTCGGTGCGCTACCTGTCGAGCGTCGGCATCGAGGCGGCGGTGCCCGAGGCCAGGCCCGTGCAGCTCGACGGCGACGAGCTGGGCGAGGCCACCCGCATGTACTGCACCGTGCATCCGGGGGGCCTTGCCGTCACGGTGCCGCGCGGGCACGCCCTGGCGGGCTGACGTTCGGCGCTGCTACTGCAGCGCCGAGGTGAGGCGGGCGAGGTTGTCGAGCACCGTCGAGCGCAGCGGCTGCTTGCGCCATTCGTCGAGGGTGAGCTCCGTGCTGCTGCTGCGGTAGACATCCTCGACGGCGCGCAGCTCCTCGACGAACTCCTCGCCCCGCACCAGCAGGGACACCTCGAAGTTGAGGCCGAAGGAGCGCTCGTCCATGTTGCTCGAACCGATCACGGCGACCGCGTCGTCGATCGACAGGCTCTTGGTGTGCAGGATGTACGGCGCCTCGTAGAGCCAGATCCGCACGCCGGCCTCGAGCAGTGCCTCGTAGTAGCTGCGCTGCGCGTGGTAGACGACGGCCTGGTCACCCAGCTTCGACATGAACAGTTCGACCTGAACACCGCGGCTGCAGGCGATCGCGACGGCCGCCATCATCGCCTCGTTCGGTACGAAGTACGGGCTGACCATGACCACCTTGCGCTCAGCGGCGAAGATGAGGGCGAGGAACATGCGCAGGTTGTTCTCGGTCTCGTATCCCGGCCCCGAGGGCACGACCTGGCAGTCGAGGTCGCCCGAGCCGGAGTTCATCTCGCGCAGATCGATGTCGGGGATCGACTCGGTCTCGCCGTACCAGTCGGAGAGGAACACGGCGTCGACGCTGGAGACTACCGGACCGTCGAGGCGGACCATGATGTCGACCCACTTCAGACCGCGCCTGATGTTCCCCCGCACGTTGTAGCTGCGGTCGATGAGGTTCTGCGAACCGAGGAACGCCACCTCGCCGTCGATGATGAGCAGCTTGCGGTGATTGCGCAGATCCGGCCGCTGCATCTTGCCCTTGAGCGGCTGCAGCGGGAGCGCGAAGCGCCACTCCGCACCCATCTCGCTCAGCCGGTCCAGTGTCTGCCTGTGCAGCGGTTTGGAGAGGTTGGCCCAGTGGTCGAGCATCACACGCACCGGGATGCCCCTCGAACGCGCCTCCTCCATCGCCCGGAAGACGTTGTCGGTCGACGCGTCGGACTTCAGGATGTAGAACTCGATGTGCACATACCGCTCCGCGCCGCGGATCGCCTCCGCCATCTCGTCGAGGCTGCGCTGGTAGTCGGAGATGAGGTGCACACCGTTGTCGCCGGAGATCGGCAGGGCGCCGAGCTCGCGATTCATGCGCACGAGCGACGAGAACCAGTTCGGCTCGTTCGGGCGCAGCCCTCCTCGTTCGAGGATGTCGTTCGCCTCTCGCAGGTATCCGTTGATCAGCGCCTGCATCCGACGCTTCTGGCGCGGCAGCCGCGGGTTTCCGATCAGGATGAACAGGAACGCGCCCGGCACCGGCAGCAGGAAGATCGCCAGCAGCCACGCCATCGCCGCGGTGGGCTTGCGATTGCGGGGAACGACGACGACCGCCGCGATCCGGATGGACATATCGAGGATCCAGATGCTCGTCGTGAGCCATGGGGTATCGAGGATCGCATAGATCCGCTCGAACAGTTCCTGCACCTGTGCCCCCGTCTGACCTGGGGTTCAGCCTATCCGGAGCGGAGGGGTCGTGCGCGGAGGCGTGCCAGCACCGGCAGCACGGATGGTGCGGATGCCGCCCTGCCCGCACCACGGTGAGACGAGCATCCTTTCTCGTAATGTATGACTGATGAGTTCCGAGAGGAAGCGGCGCCGAGCGGCGCGCAGGGTCAAACCAGGTGACGGCCACGCATTGCAGCGCTACCGGTGGTGGCAGCCGTTCTCTCGCAGCCTCTTCCACCTGCGCCTCCGCAGCGACGGCGGCTCACAGGAGACCTGGACGGTCGACGTCCGGCTCGGGGGAGATTCGGGCGGCGAGGTGTGGGCCAGGCTCTACCGCGACGGCATCAACCAGGCGCGTTCCAAGCTGCCGGCCGCGTTCGCAGTGCCGGGCGGCACGATCATCAGCCCCATTCAGCTTCCCGCGTGGATGAACATCTCACTTCTGGTGGTGACGATCCTGG
Organism: Microbacterium halotolerans; assembly: GCF_003569805.1. Classification (GTDB taxonomy): domain Bacteria; phylum Actinomycetota; class Actinomycetes; order Actinomycetales; family Microbacteriaceae; genus Microbacterium; species Microbacterium halotolerans. Next base: position 92,138 of record NZ_KZ984051.1, read on the forward strand.
CGAGCACCGAGCGTGCGCTTCGCCTGCGGTACAACTGGATTCTCGACGGCGGAATCTTCGACGGCGACGTCGGGTAGAGAGTGTCTGAACGGGAGGCCGCGCTTGGCGCGCTCCTCGGCCTCGATGCGGTTGTAGACGCGGCGCTCGGTGCGGTCCATGCGCATGATCGACCGCATGATCCACCAGAACGCCCCCGCGAGCACGATCGTCGGAGCGACCGAATACACCACGGCGAGCCAGTAGGAGTCCACGCGACGATTCTATAGCCGCAAGGGCTCTCCAACGGCTGGGAGGAGCGGCCGACGACAGCAGCGCGACCGGTTCAGGTCACCCCTTCCTTCCCCTCACACCCCCTGATGCAGGTGAATGCGCCGAACCACCCCTGTGGAGAACTCCGATCCGCTCGATGCGGTTGCCACGATCGGGGCATGACGACCACAGCTCATCCCCCGATCTCCCGGCCCATCCGAGACGCCGTACGCTTCCTGCAGAACGTGCCCCGTCTGACGCACTGCACTCCGCGGCACAGCCTCGTGGTCGTTCCGCTGCGCGACGGTCACGCAACCGGTGCGCTCCGGATCGATCTGCCCGCAGACGGTTCAGGCGACGAGCACGTGGCAGCGACCGCCATCGGCATGGTGTGCCGCGTGCCGGAGACCGAGGGCGTTGCCGTCGTCGCGTACGACGGCGGCGCCGAGTGGCCGCCCGATGGACCGCTCCCCCGCGAGAGCCTGGTCGAGCGCGTGATCGATCGCGCAGACGCCTGCGGCCTGCACGTGCACGGCGCCTATCTCGTGGCCGAGGACGGTTGGGGTGCGTACGGCGACGTCGCCGCGCCGCTTCCGCTGTCGCAGATCGTGCCGGAGGCCGGCGAGGCGCTCGCCCACGACCAGCACGACGGCACGAAGCTGCCGCGTTCGTCGAAGAGCAGACGGCGAGCGGTCGCCGCCGAACTCGGTCGCCTGGAGCACGAGTTCGCCGCGGCGCTGCTGCATCGCGCGCAGACGGACCGCGAGCCCGGCGGCACCGGCGAAAGCGCCGATCCGACGGGCGACGGCGAAGAGGGCAGAGCCGACGGCGAGGCTGACGCACGTGACCCGGAAACCGATGCCCCGCACGACAGCGGCCCGTCCGCAGGAGAGGACAGCCCATCCGCGGGCGAGAGCGATCCGTCCGCGAGCGACGAGGAACGTGCGATGGCAATGTCAGCTGCCGCGAGCACGGATCCCCCGCGCCGCGTGAGCACGACGAATTCGCTCCCCGACGCATTCGAGGAAGCGCTCGCGTGGGACGCATCGCATCTCGAGGCGTCCGACGCAGGGCTGCTGGCCCTCGCGTTCGAGACACCGCTGCTGCGGGACACGCTGCTGACCCAGTGGTCGACGGATCTCGAGGGCGGGCGCACCGTGCTCGCCTGGCAACTGGCGTGGCGGCCGAGTCCGCCTGGAGACAGCCCGCCGCTTCCGGATGGGCCGGTGCGGCTGGCGGGCGAAGGCCCGCGTCCCGAGGGATGGCGACTGCGGCAGGGACTCGCGCTCGCGCGGCAGATCGCTGCGTCGGCTCCTCGTCGAGCCCGGCCGGGCTCGCTGGCGGCGGCATCGTGGCTGTCCTGGGCACTGGGCAACGCGACGCACGCGGCCGAATACGCGGAGCAGGCGCGCGAGATGGAGCCGGGGCACGGCCTGGCGGGCATCATGACGACGCTCACGGAGTCGGGCATGCTCCCGGCATGGGCGTTCGCCTCACCAGCTGAGCCGGACGGCGCAGCCGAACCCGATCGCTGAGCGGTCGGCCGGTGGGCGACACCGACGCGGGGCGGGGACTTCGCCCCGGCCCGCCTACTTCACCAGCGGGAACAGGATGGTCTCGCGGATGCCGAGACCGGTGATCGCCATCAGCAGGCGATCGATGCCCATGCCCATCCCGCCCGTGGGCGGCATGCCGTGCTCGAGGGCACGCAGGAAGTCCTCGTCGATGCGCATGGCTTCGTCGTCACCGCGGTCGGCGAGCTTCGCCTGCTCGACGAAGCGCTCGCGCTGGATCACCGGATCGACGAGCTCCGAGTACCCCGTGGCGAGCTCGAAGCCGCGCACGTACAGATCCCACTTCTCGACGACGCCGGGAACCGTGCGGTGCTCGCGCACGAGCGGACTGGTGTCGACGGGGAAGTCCATCACGAAGGTCGGCCGCTGCAGGCCGGTCTTGACGAAGTGCTCCCACAGCTCCTCGACGAGCTTTCCATGCGTGACATGCGGCGGCACGTCGACGCCGGCCTTCTCGGCGAGCGCGAGCAGCTCGTCCAGCGAGGTCTCCGGGGTGACCTCCGCGCCGGCGGCCTCGGAGAGCGAGGGGTACATCGACACGCGATCCCAGTTTCCGCCGAGGTCGTACTCCGTGCCGTCCGCCCAGGTCACGGTCGTCGAACCCGCGACGGCAACGGCCGCGTTCTGGATCAGCTCCTGGGTCAGGTCGGCGATGCCGCTGTAGTCGCTGTAGGCCTCGTACGCCTCGAGCATCGCGAACTCGGGGCTGTGGGTGGAGTCAGCGCCCTCGTTGCGGAAGTTGCGGTTGATCTCGAAGACGCGGTCGATGCCGCCGACGACGGCGCGCTTGAGGTACAGCTCGGGCGCGATGCGCATGAACAGCTCGGTGTCGAAGGCGTTCGAGTGCGTCACGAACGGGCGGGCCGTCGCGCCGCCCGGCTGCACCTGCAGCATCGGCGTCTCGACCTCGGTGAAGCCGTGGCCCACGAACGTCTCGCGCAGCGACTGGTTCGTCTTCGCGCGGGCGACCACTGTGCTGCGAGCCTGGTCGCGCACGATCAGGTCGAGATAGCGCTGGCGCACCCTCGACTCCTCGCTCAGCTCGCTGTGCAGGTTCGGAAGCGGCATCACGGCCTTCGCCGCCATCTGCCATGAATCGACCATGATCGACAGCTCGCCGCGGCGGCTCGAGATGACCTCGCCGGAGACGAACACGTGGTCGCCGAGGTCGACCAGTTCCTTCCAGGCCGCGAGCGCGTCCTCCCCGACCTTCGCAAGCGACACCATCGCCTGAATGCGTGAGCCGTCGCCCGCCTGCAGCGCGGCGAAGCAGAGCTTGCCGGTGTTGCGGCTGAACACGACCCGCCCGGCCACACCCGCGATCGTGCCGGTCTCGGCGCCGGCCTCCAGCTCATCCGGACCGCCGTCGCCGTACTGCGCGCGCAGCTCGGCGATCGACGCCGTGATCGGCAGCGACACGGGGTACGCACCACCCGCGGCCGACTCGCGCTCGGAGATCAGCCGCTCGCGCTTGGCGAGGCGGACCGCCTTCTGCTGGATGACATCGTCTTCCGGCGTGGTGTCGGCGTTCTCGGCGGGCGTCTCAGGCATGCGGGTGCTTCCTCGTGCAGGGTGTGCGGCGGCGATCCGCGGCGCGCGGTCGCGGTCGTCCCAGTCTATGGCCCGCCGACTGGGCGACCGTCATGCCGCCGACCCGCTCGCGAGATGCGCACGTTTTCGACGAGAACCCGACCAAAGCGGCGCATCTCGACGAAAAGTGCGCATCTCGGCAGCCGCGTTACGCCTCTTCGGGGAAGTCGGGGACGGCGGGGGTCGCCTCGGCGAGTGCGTGGTCGACGGTCGATCGCACCAGCGACGAGAGGAAGCCGCCGGGGTTCTGCACGCCGATGCCGCGCAGCATTCCCGTCGCCTGCCGCACGATCTGGCTCGAGAACTCCGCGGCCGTCGCGATCGCCTCCGCGTAGGCCGGGCGATCGGGCTCCTCGATCACGATCGGTTCCAGCCCGATCTCCACCGCGAGCGCCTGCGCGATCGGCAGCACCGGCGCGGGAGCCGTCACGCCCGCGTACGTCGCCGCGAGCTGGCGCAGGTCCATGCTGGTGCCGGTGAACGTCATCGCGGGGTGCACGGCGAGCGGGATCGCACCCTTCTCCGCGACGGGGCGCAGCGCTTCGATGCCGTGGGCGGCATCGGTGTGCAGCACCAGCTGCCCCATCTGCACGTGTCCGGCCTCGGCGAAGCCCGACACCGTCGCGGCGAGTTCCGAACGCGGCACCGTGATCAGCACGAGCTCGCTGCGGCGCAGCACCTCCGGCGCATCGAGCACCGGCACGTCAGGCAGCAGCGCGGAGGCGCGGTCGTCGTCGCTCGCCGCGGTGCGTCCCGTCAGCGAGTGCCCCGCTCCGGCGAGCGCTGCGGCGAGCACGGGCCCGACCCGACCCGACCCGACCACACCGACGCCGAGCCGTCCATCGCGCATCATGCTCATGTTCCGGGGGTCGGCTGATCCGGATGCGAGAGCCCCACCGGCGCCGCTGCCATCATCTGCGGAAGCGCCGAGACGGTGCCGGGCACGGGCTCGGCCGTGCCCCACCGGTGGGTCTGGTCGTTCGCGGAGGCGACGACTGCGGCACGGCGCACCTGGTCGAGCAGCTCAGCGGCGTCCTCCCGATCGAGCCCGACGATCTGGCCGGAGACCGCACCGGCGACGGCGTGCGCCTGCGCCCACGCGACGCGCTGCATCCGGTCGATCGGTCCCTGAGCGATCGAGACGCCCTGCAGACGGGCGAGCGGGAACACGGCCTGCTTGCGCCAGATCGTGCCGCGGCGCAGGAACAGCCCGTAGCCGGTCACGGCGAAGCCGTGCCGCTTGAACGAGAACGGCCGCCGCCACCATCCGCGCTTGGCCATGGTGCGATAGGGGTCAGCGGCATCCGGAGCCGACCAGTACATGCCGTTGTCGACCATCAGCGGCAGGTCGGCGACCGGCAGGTAGGGCAGGCATACGCGCAGAACGCGTTCGACGTCGGCGCGCGTTCCCACAGGCAGCACCTGTGCCGACTGCTGCGACTGGCCCGACTGCTGCTGCGACTGGCTTTTGCCCGACATCCGGTTGATCTTGATCTTCCACCAGCCGAACGGGCGCCACAGGATCGGCTGCGACACCTCGAGCGCGTGGATGCGGCCGGGCGGGATCGTCTGCGTCGTGGTGGTCGTGAGCCCGTAGGTCACCCGCACACCGTTCTGGGTCTCGGCGATCGAGTAGCGCAGCGACTGCGAGACCTTGGTCCACAGCACGGCCCCCAGCGCGATCAGGCCGGGGATGAGCGTCACGAGGGTCGTGATGCCCAGCACCGCGAACCCCTCGCCCGGCCCGTCGTCGTTCGAGAACACGAACGGGACCATGATGCCGAAGAAGATGCCGTACGCCACCAGTGCGATGCCGAGCCCCCACAGCAGCTCGAGCGCCTGTGCGCCGATGACGCGGCCGGTCGGGATCCGTACGAGGCTCTCCGGCGCGACGTCCTGCGTGTCGACGCCGTCGATCAGTCCCTGCACTCCCTCGCTCACGGTGGAGGCGACGACCCGGCGCACGCCTGCCTGCTCATCGTTCGCCGCAGCCTCGCGCGCCTGCGCCCTGGCCGCGCGCACGCCGGACGCCAGCCGCAGGATGTCGGCGCGCACCTCCTCGGCCCGCTTGGTGCCGAGGTACTCCAGCGGCACGTTCGCGTCGGTGCCCGCACCGTCGACCTCGAGCTTCGCCATGCCCGCGATGCGTGCGATGAACGGCCTGGTCAGGTTCACGCCCTGCACGCGATCGAGCGGGGCGCGGCGCTGCGTGCGGAAGACGACGCCGCGGCGCACCTCGACGTGCTCACCGGTGATCCGGAACTCGTGCTTGCGCCAGCTCAACCAGAACAGCCCGCACAGCAGCGCGACGAACACGAGCACGCCGAGCAGCACCAGCAGGATGAGGTTGTTGGCCACAGTCCAGTCGATCGCCTGGCCGACCGGATCCCCGTCCTCGTAGTCGATGTCGATCGCATGCTCACGGTCGAAGATCGAGATGAACCAGAAGATGATCCTCTCGCGCAGGTTCGCGAGCAGGATGCCCACGATGATCACCAGGGCGAGCCCTCCGCGGAACAGCGGAGTGAGCGGATGCAGGCGGTGCCACCGACCGTCGGCCAGCGACGACGCCCCTCCCCCGCTCAGCGGCGCGGCGGGCGCTGCCGGTGCAGAATCCGACTGATCGCTCACAGGCCGGTCCGCCTCGTCTCGGCGACCTCGATCAGGGTGTCGCGCAGCGACTCCGCCGCCGCCTGCGACAGCCCCGGGATCTCGACGCCGGTCGTCGCGGCCGCCGTGATCATCTTGAGCTTCGCGATGCCGAAGGCGCGGTCCATCGGCCCGTGCGTGATGTCGACGAGCTGCATGCGCCCGTACGGCACCGCGACCATGCGCTGCCACAGGATGCCCTTGCGGAATACGAGGTCGTCGTCGCGCAGCATGTACCCGAGCGCGCGGGCCTGCCGCGGCAGCACGATCTGCGTGATCGCCGTGATGAGCACGATGGCGCCGGCCGCGATCCACCCCCACCACTGCTCGGCGAACAGGTGCACGGCGGCCGCGGCGATCAGCACGACGGCGACGAAGATCGCATTCTGCACGGTCTGCGACACGACGTACTTGGGCGAGATCTGATGCCACTGGCCGTCGAGCGCGATTCTGCCGTCGTTGCGAGGCTCGCGAAGCTGCGTGTAGGTGCCGTCGTCGAGCACTGGCGACGCCTGCGGCGCGGCCCCGGATGACGCAGGGGTCTGCCCGGGGAAGGGCGGGACCGGTGCGGAATCCGGATGCTCGGGGCGAGGAGGAATCGGCGCTCCGGATGCCGACGGTTCCGGGGCGGACGGCGGCGGCTCGGCAGGTCCGGTCGAGCCCGTCGCCGCTGGTGCGGCTGAAGGCGCCGCCGGGCGGGGCGGTATGACCGGACCCTGCGCGTCAGCTGGTGGGTTCGGTTCCTGGCCCGGCGTCGGGGTGCTCTCGGTCATCTGGGTCCTTCGGCAGCGTGCACATGTGTTCCGCGACCAGAGCCGCGACGACCAGGACGATGCTCGCCCCCACCGCAGCGATGATCGCTCCCATCGACCCTATCGGCGCGGGGACGGGTCGGGTAGTGAGGAACACGATGAGGCCGAGACCCGCGCCGCCGACGGCCGCGCCGACGAGGCTCGACGCCTTCGCGAGAACCGCGATGCGCAGCGCGCGGAACGGGTCGACGCGCGGCGCCTTCTGGTCGTTCACCGATCGGCGGATCGGCCAGGCCAGGACGATGCACGCGCCCCCGAGCACGACGAGCAGGACGGTCAGGCCGATGGGCGGCGTGAACGTGGGGTGTCCGGTCGTCGTGAGCACCTGATCGATCACGAACCCCGCACCGCCGCCGAGCACCGCGGCGACGATGAGGGCGAGCGGATCGGTGCGCTTCACGCCGCCCCCTCGGCGAGCAGGCCGGCGAGCAGATCGTCCGCCCGGCCTCGGCCCGGCACTGCGGCATCCGGGTCCAGTTCGAGCCACGGCCCAAGCACGAAGTCGCGCTCGTGCGCGCGCGGGTGTGGCAGCGACACCTCGGGGCCCGCGGAGCACACGTCGCCGTATGCGATCAGGTCGAGATCGAGAGTCCGATCGCCCCACCGCTCCTCACGCACGCGCCCGTGGGCGTTCTCGACATCGTGCAGCGCCGCCAGCAGTGCGGCGGGAGCGAGCGTCGTGCGCACCAGCGCCACGGCGTTGAGGTAGCCGGGCTTGTCCGGGTCGGGGCCCGTCGGTGTGATCGCAACCGATTCGACGGGCGTCGACATCCGGATGTCCGTCACGCCGCCCAGCGCGGCGATCTGACGCTCGGCGGCGGAGAGCGTCGCGTACCGGTCGCCGAGGTTCGCCCCGAATGCCACGACGGCGTCGACGGCGGCCGCGTCGGGCGAAGTCTCAGGCTGGGGTGCCTTCTTCGTCGCTTCGTCGGTCATCGTGTGCTCGTTCCCTCGCCGCTCGGCGGCGCGCCCTGCGTGCGCATCACCGTCACGGAGACGTCGTCGAAGCGCTGCTCGATCGGGGCCTGCGGCTTGTGCACGGTGACGCCGACGAATTCGATCCGCTCGTCGGCCAGCACCGCGCCGCCGATGCGGTGAGCGAGCGTCTCGATCAGATTCACCGGCTCGCCCGCGACGATCGCGGCGACACGATCGGCGACCTCGCCGTAGTGCACGGTGTCGGTGACGTCGTCGGTCCTGGCCGCCTGCGCCATCGGCAGCGAGATGTGCAGATCGATCACGAACTCCTGGCCGTTCTCGCGCTCGAAGTCGAACACCCCGTGGTGCCCGAACACACGCAGGCCGGTCAATTCGATCATGCCGGAGCCATCAGCGTCCGGCGCACCTGCGGCACCCGGCACCTTCGTGCTCCCGGCGACCGGAGCGCCGTCCCACGCGTCGAGCACCGCGAGCGCGTCGACCGTGCCGACGACATCGTGCACGCGCACGCCGTAGGCGCCGGCCCTGGCCGTGAGAACGCTCGTCACGGCCGTGGCCAGGTCGCGACGGCCGGTCGAGGCGTCGTCGCCGAGTGCTGTCGTGAGCAGTCGCTTGCGCGAGACTCCGATCAGCAGGCGGAAGCCGAGCGCGCTGATCGCGTCGAGCTCGCGCAGCGCCGCCCAGCTCTGCTCCGGCGTCTTCGCGAAGCCGATGCCCGGGTCGAGGATGATCTGCTCGTCGCGCACACCAGCGGTCCGTGCCGCCTCGACGCGCCGCAGCAGCTCGGCCGCGACCTCGTCTCCCACGCGCGAGTACTGCGCCGTCGCGTACATGTCGGCGGACGGCCCGCGCCAGTGGCCGATGGCGATCTCGGCGTCACCGGCCGCGACCACGTCGAAGATGCGCGGGTCCTCGATGCCGCCCGATACATCGTTGACGATCCTCGCACCCGCGGTGATCGCGCGCTCTGCGACCTCGGCGCGGTACGTGTCGACGCTCACGACGGCGCCATCGGACGCCAGCGCCTCGATCACGGGGAGCACGCGGCGCAGCTCCTCTCCGGCGCCGATCGGGTGCGCACCGGGCCTCGTCGACTCTCCGCCGACGTCGAGCACGGTCGCGCCCTGCTCGCGCAGACTGCGCCCGTGCGCGATCGCGGCGTCGTGCGAGAAGAATTCGCCGCCGTCGCTGAACGAATCGGGCGTGACGTTGACGACTCCCCAGATCTCCATCAGCCCTCGCCCTTCCCGATCAGCGCGATGATCTCCGCCCTGGCCGCCGGGTCGGCGAGCTCGCCGCGCGTGGCGATAGTGACGGTGGAGCTGTCGGCCTGCTGCGCTCCGCGCATCGTCACGCATTGGTGCACCGCGTCGAGCACGACGACGACGCCGCGTGCGGCGAGGGCCCGAGCGATCGTGTCTGCGATCTGCTCACCGAGGCGCTCCTGCACCTGCGGGCGGTTGGCGAGGATGTCGATGACCTTGGTGAACGCGCCGAGCCCGACCACCTTCTCGCCTGGCAGGTACGCGACGTGCGCCGTGCCGTGGCTGGGCAGCAGATGGTGCTCGCACACCGAGCGGAATCGGATGCCCCGCACGATCACCGCTCCCGACGGCTGCGTCTCTGGAGCCGGCCCTGAGGCGACGCTGATCGTCGAGGCCAGCGGAGCCGCGGGGTCCTGCGAGAGACCGCCGAACATCTCGGCGACCATCTCCGCGACCCGCTCCGGCGTACGGGTCAGCCCCGGGCGATCCGGGTCCTCCCCGATGGCGATCAGCAGCTCGCGCGTGAGTTCGGCGACTCTGTCGCGGTCCACGCCCTCCGGACCAGCCATGGATCAGGCCGTGGCTGGACGGGAGCTGCCGGATGCCGGGTGCGGCTGGGCCTCGCCGGGCGCGGCCTGTGGGTCGGCCGCGTTGGCCGCCACGGGCATCTGCTCGCTGGCGCGACGCGGCACGTCGACCGGAGGCAGATTCGAGACCGGGCGACCATCGCTGGAGAGCCACTGCGGGCGCTTCGGCAGCTTCCGCACGTTCGCGAAGATCTCGTCGAGACGATGGTGGTCGAGCGTCTCCTTCTCGAGCAGCTCGTGGGCGAGCCCGTCGAGGATGTCGCGGTTCGCCGTGAGCACCTCGTACGCTTCGTCGTGGGCTTGCTCGATCAGCGCACGCACTTCGGCGTCGATCGTGGAGGCCGAGCCATCCGAGAAATCACGGCCGTGCCCCATGTCGCGTCCCATGAACACTTCGCCGCTGGCGCCCGCGAGCTTCACTGGCCCGATGGCCGTGGTCATGCCGTACTCGGTGACCATCTTGCGGGCCGTCGACGTGGCCTTCTCGATGTCGTTCGACGCACCCGTCGTCGGGTCGTGGAACACGATCTCCTCGGCGACGCGGCCGCCCATCGCGTAGGTGAGCTGGTCCTGCAGCTCGTTGCGGGTGATCGAGAACTTGTCCTCGAGCGGCAGCACCATCGTGTAGCCGAGTGCCTTGCCGCGCGGCAGGATCGTGATCTTCGTGACCGGGTCCGAGAAGTTCATCGCCGCCGCGGCGAGCGCGTGGCCGCCCTCGTGGTAGGCCGTGATGAGGCGCTCCTTGTCCTGCATCACGCGGGTGCGGCGCTGCGGGCCGCCGATGACGCGATCGATCGCCTCGTCGAGGGCGCGGTGATCGATCAGCTGCGCATTGGAGCGCGCCGTGAGCAGCGCGGCCTCGTTGAGCACGTTCGCCAGGTCGGCGCCTGTGAAGCCCGGCGTCTTGCGTGCGACGGAGTTCAGGTCGACGCTGTCGGCGAGGGGCTTGCCTCGGCCGTGCACCTCGAGGATCCGGTGGCGGCCGGCGAGGTCAGGTGCGTCGACGCCGATCTGGCGGTCGAAACGGCCGGGACGCAGCAGAGCGGGGTCGAGGATGTCCGGACGGTTCGACGCCGCGATCACGATGACGTTGGCGTTCGGATCGAAGCCGTCCATCTCGACGAGCATCTGGTTCAGCGTCTGCTCGCGCTCGTCGTGGCCGCCGCCCATGCCCGCACCGCGCTGGCGGCCGACGGCGTCGATCTCATCGATGAAGATGATCGCTGGGGAGTTCTCCTTGGCCTGGTTGAACAGGTCGCGCACGCGACTGGCGCCGACCCCGACGAACATCTCCACGAAGTCCGAGCCGGAGATCGAGTAGAACGGCACGCCCGCCTCACCGGCGACGGCACGGGCGAGCAGCGTCTTTCCGGTGCCGGGAGGGCCGTAGAGCATGACGCCCTTCGGGATGCGCGCGCCGACCGCCTGGTACTTCGACGGGTCGGCGAGGAAGTCCTTGATCTCCTGCAGCTCTTCGAGCGCCTCGTCGGCTCCGGCGACGTCGGCGAACGTCACATCCGGGTGCTCCTTGTTCGCGATCTTCGCCTTCGACTTGCCGAACTGAGCCATCCGGCCGCCGCCCTGCGCGTTCGCGAGCAGGAACCAGAACAGCAGTCCGAGCAGCAGCACCGGGATCAGGAACGTCAGCAGGCTGGCGAAGATGCTCTGCTGCGGAACGTCGTCGTCGTAGCCGTCGGCCGGCGCGGCCTTCTCGACCGCGTTGACGAGGTCGTCTGCGCGGGCGCTGACGTAGTAGAACTGCACGTCCTCTGCGCCCTCGTACGCCTCGGACAGGTGCATGTCGACGCGCTGGTTGCCGTCGGTGATCGTCACCTCGGTGGCTGCGCCCTTGTCGAGAAGTTCGAAACCCTCCTGGGTCGTGATCTGCTTCGGCCCGCCGAGGCTGTTGATCAGGATGAACCCGGCGATCAGCAGCACGCCGATCAGCAGCACGTAGATCAGAGGATTGCGGGTGAGCTTCTTGGCGTTCATGGTGTGGGCGCGGGCCCGGCTCCCTTTGGGTCGATCAGCGACGCGCCATGGCGCGTTCATAGAAGGCTATCGCGCCGCGTTTATGGCGCGACTGTGATTCGCCCGCGGCGTAACGCGGGGCCCTGCCGCTCAGGTGCGGCGAAGCGCCGCCATGACCGCCTGTTGGCGGCGTTCTCCCGCACTCGAGGGGCTGTAGGCGCCGCTCGGGTCAGGAGTAGATGTGGGGGGCGAGGATGGCGACGTCCCTCAGGTTGCGGTACTTCTCGGCGAAGTCGAGGCCGTAGCCGACGACGAACTCGTTCGGGATGTCGAAGCCGAGGTAGCGGCAGTCGATCTCGACTTTGACCGCCTCCGGCTTGCGCAGCAGCGCGAACACCTCGACGGACTCGGCGCCGCGCTCGGCGAAGTTCTTCAGCAGCCAGCTGAGGGTGAGGCCGGAGTCGATGATGTCCTCGACGATGAGCACGTGGTAGCCGCCCAGGTCCGTGTCGAGGTCCTTGCGGATCTGCACCACGCCGCTGGACTTCGTACCTGCGCCGTAGCTGGAGACGGCCATCCAATCCATCTCGATCTCGCGGCTGAGGTGGCGGGAGAAGTCGACCATCACCATGGCCGCGCCCTTGAGCACACCGACCAGCAGGAGCTTCTTGCCCGCGTAGTCCGATTCGACCTGACGGGCGATTTCGGCGAGTTTGGCGTTGATGTCCTCTTCTGTGACGAGAACGTCTGTGAGCTGGTCGGTGATGTCCGCGGCGCGCATGCCCTCAAGTGTAGAAGGCCCACCGCTGCGCGCCCGCCCCTGAACTCCTCAAGTCTCCGCCCACTCTCCAACCGCCCGCTGCAGATAAGACGGAGACTTGACGAGTTGTCAGCGTGCGGCGAGCACGATGCGGCCGGACCGACGCTCGGCCGTGAACCCCGGCAGATCGATCGGGCCCTGACCGTGCCAGTCGGTGACCAGCCGCGCGATCTCGAGGGTCTGCCGTCTGGTGAGGCTCACGCCGAACTCGCTCTGCGCGACGAGCCGGATGATCCGGTTCCGGATCGCGGACGGGTTCGCCTCGAGCGCCGCGGCGGAGACCGCGATGCCCGCTTCGGCGTGCTCGACGATGTCCTCGATCGTCTCCTCGATCATGTCGGCGAAGGCCTCGTTGTCCTCGCGCAGCTGCTCTGCGGTGCGGGCGAGCGCCTCGGCGATGCCTGGCCCGAGCTCCGTCTCGAGCACCGGCAGCACTCGTTCGCGCACCCGCACCCGCGAGAAGCGGTCGTCCGAGTTGTGCGGGTCCTGCCATGGCTCGATTCCGGAAGCCGCGCAGAACGCACGGGTGTCGTCGCGGCGCAGCGCGAGGAACGGACGCACCCAGGCGAGCCCGCGCTCGTCGACTCGCCGCGGCGCCATGCCCTGCAGGCTGCCGGCTCCCGCGCCCCTGGCGAGCGCCAGCAGCACGGTCTCTGCCTGATCGTCGAGCGTGTGGCCGAGGAGCACGGCGACCGCGCCCATCTCTGACGCGACACGCGCGATGGCACCGTAGCGGGCATCGCGCGCCGCGGCCTCCGGCCCGCCGTCCGAGCCGACCTCGACTCGCGCGATCCGGGCATCCGGGATCTTCAGTGCGCGAGCCTGCTCTGCCGCGCGCTCTGCCACCTGGTCCGAGTCGGCCTGAAGCCCGTGATCGACGGTCACAGTCGACACTTGAAGCCCGAGCTTCGGTGCCTCGTGCGCCGCGGCCGCGGCGAGCGCGAGAGAGTCCGCGCCGCCCGAGAGCGCGACGAGCACGGTCGCTCCGCTGCCGGAGAACGGGCGAAGCGACCCGCGCACGGCGAGGCGGCAGGCGGCGATCGCGGGGTCGAGCATGGGTTCACGGTAGTACGCCTCAGCCGTTTCGCGACGTCGCCGGGTAGGCTGAGCGCGCCAGATCGGCAGACTTTCAAGGAGTTACCAGGCATGGGCGCATACGACGCTGTCATCGAGATTCCGCGCGGCAGCCGCGTGAAGTACGAGGTCGACCACGAGACCGGTCGGGTGTTCCTCGACCGCGTGCTGTACACGACCTTCGGCTACCCCTCCGACTACGGCTTCTTCGAGAACACTCTCGGCGAGGACGGCGACCCGCTCGACGTGCTCGTCGTGATGGATCACTCGGTCTACCCCGGCGTCGGCGCGAAGGTTCGGCCCGTCGCCGTGCTGAAGATGAGCGACGAGGCCGGCGGCGACGACAAGGTCGTCGCGGTGCTCGCCAAGGACCCTCGCTGGGACCACATCCAGGACGTCGAGGACCTCCCCGAGTACACCCGGAAGGAGATCGGTCACTTCTTCGAGCACTACAAGGACCTCGAGCCGGGCAAGTGGGTCAAGGTCGACGAGTGGGCCGGCGCGGCCGAGGCCGAGCGCCTGGTCACCGAGGCGTTCGACCGCGCGAAGACTCAGGGCCACTGAGCCGCAGCGTCTTCGGGGGAGGGTCCGCTTCGGCGGGCTCTCCCCTTTCTGCGCTCCGGCGGGTGTGCCTGCGCGAGGCGGGCTCCGGAGCGGGCCGACCCGCGCGCCGGATGGGCCGCGGCACGTCTGCAGATGAGCAGAGTCGGCCCGTGCGCAGGGGCGCCGAGTCGCGGCAGAATCAGCCGGATTATGCAGTGCCTCAGCGAAAGCGCAGTGGCTCAGCGCCGCTCGACTGCGGGCCCGACGCCCGCTGCCTCGTCTCGTCCGAATGTCGGGCATCCGGGAACGCGGTCAGAGGTAGACGCCACGGGCCGCCATGAACGGCGCAGGGTTGATCTGCCCACCGCCTTGGAAGACCTCGAAGTGCAGGTGGCAGCCGAAGGAGTTTCCCGTGTTCCCCTCGTAGCCGATCACCTGTCCGGCCGAGACGCGCTGACCGTAGCTGACGACGATGTACGACTGGTGGGCGTATCCGGTTGCAATGCCGCCGCCGTGATCGATCTTGACGAAGTTGCCGTACCCGCCGAGCCCACCCGCCCAGATCACGGTACCGGAGTGCGCGGCGTAGAGCGGTGACCCGCAGCCGGCAGCGAGATCGGTGCCCCTGTGCCAGCCGCTGGCGCAGTATCCGGTGCCGCACTGCACCATACGAGGTCCGAACCCTGAGGTGAGTCGCCCGTTGTTGGGACGGACCCATCCGGAGCTGGACCCCCCGCCGCCACCGCCGCCGTTGCTGCCGGTGGATGTACCGCCGCCTCCGCCGCCGCTTCCGCCACCGCCGCCGTTGTTGCTGTTGTTCTTGGCGCGTTCTTCGGCTTCTCTCTTGCGACGCTCTTCTTCCTTGCGGCGCTGCTCGGCCTCGTACTCCTTCTTGGCCTTGACGCCTTCCTTGTACTCCTTGACGGTCTTGCTCGTCTTGCCCTGAAGCGCCTCGAGCTGAGCTTCGAGAGTGACGAGGTGCTCCTCCTGCTGAGCAAGAGCGGCCTCGGCCTCCTGCTGCGCGGCACGGGCCTCCTCGAGCTTCTTCTCTGCGACCTTCTGCAGCCGGTCACGCTCCTCGCGTGCCACCTCGGCCTGGTCGCTGAGCGCCTGCGCGGAGTCGCGCGCGGCGACCGCGTCTGCGCGAATCGCCTCGTTCTGCTCCGAGAGCTTGTCCATCTGGCCGAGGCGGGCCAGAAGATCGTCCGCGCTCGCACCGGAATCGGCGAACAGCACACCGAGAGAGGTCTCACTCCCGCTCGTGCGTGTGAGCTGCGCGGCGAGGCGGGCCGCGGCGAGCTCGGCCTCGTTGGCTGTCTTCGCGGCCTCGTCCGCCTGCTCCTGAAGATCCTCGACTCGCTGAGCTGCGGCGAACGCATCCTGCTGCGCCTCGTAATACGCGTCTGCGGCCTGCTCGGCACGGGCCTGCGCCGCTGCGACATTCTCTTTGAGCTGAGAGATCAGCCCTTCGATGCGGCGGGTCTCCGCCGCCTTCGCCGACTGGCTGCTGCGAGCAGACTCTACGTCCGCCCAACTCGGATAGTCATCCGGATCGTAAGCGGCGGCCGGCTTCGCAAAGGCCGACACGCTGCCGGCAGCGACACCCACCGCGCCTACGGCAAGAGCAACGCGACGTGTGACCGGCCCCCAGAGCGAGCGACGCTCAGCCGCGGTCGGGGCGCACCCGCAATCCACCTCGGTAGCAGCGTCCATCGAGTCCTTCACCGCCTCTTTCACACGAGTCACAATAACAACACCATTCACAAACGTACCTGATTTGGGCGCGGACCGGCAGATTTTGCTTCACGACAGGTGCTGCGATGAGCACGGAGCGCATGCCCATCCTGCCCGGCGACACTCCCGGGCAGACTTCGGCGCGCCCCCGATTTGAAGATTCGCGGCGGATGTACGTATGCTTGGTTGTCGGCAACGGTGAGCCACACGGTTCGCCCCGGCCCCATCGTTTAGCGGCCTAGGACGCCGCCCTTTCACGGCGGTAGCACGGGTTCGAATCCCGTTGGGGTCACCGTACCGAACGACAACTTCATAATCATGGCCCTGTAGCGCAGTTGGTTAGCGTGCCGCCCTGTCACGGCGGAGGTCGCGGGTTCAAGTCCCGTCAGGGTCGCTCCAAGCGACGGGCCTTCTTTCGAGGAGGCCTTTTGCGTAGGATGCGGCAGATGGATGATTGCCGTACGGCTCTGTAGCTCAGTTGGTAGAGCGTTCGACTGAAAATCGAAAGGTCACCGGATCGACGCCGGTCGGAGCCACAAGGACCGTCATTACAACGGTTCTAGAAACCCTCGCCTAGCTTCTACATGGCGGGGGTTTTGCTTTGCCCTGATGAGGGGTAGTTTCCGAGACGCTCCCCTGGACCGTTCCGACCAGTCTTAGAGCCTCCGCAGCTCCCGGTCGTTGAGCGAGCGAAGCGAGACGAAACGCGCCGCTCACGAGGCTTGTGCCGGTTTTGTGCCGGTCTGCGGCCTTGAGCTGTCGCTGGACCAGTCGCGCCATCGCGCGATACACTTGAACCACGGCGGGCAGTAGCCCTCGGAGCCTGGCAGTCTTCCGGACGGTATGACGAGCCAGGCTCACGTATTTCTACAAGCGGGTCACCCGCCGCTCGACGATCGTCTCAACGCGACGGATCCAGTCGCCGCCGTTCGAGTAGCACCACGCGACGGCGTCGCTCACCCACAGCAGCGGATGCTCGTGCGGCGCGACGTGCCGATAGAGGAACTCGGACGCCGACTCGCGACGGACGATCCCGGCGATCAGACGCCGGTCGGCGTGCTCGAGGGATTCGTCTCGTTCAATGAACAGCTGCGCGACGCCATCCCGAACGGCATCCTCGACGAGGGCGCCGAGCGACAACGGCCGTGCTTCCTTGTCCGGCAGTTTCCGCACGATCCACACGCTGACACGGACGTTGAGCTCACAGATCCGCGACAGGATCAGCCGGCGACGACTGTCGCTCTCACTCTTGAAGTGGAGACGTCGCTGCCCCGGCTTCAGCAAGGCGCGCAGCTCTCGATCCGCCGCCTTGACGTCACCGACGGCCGATGCGGTGGCCACGACGTAGTAGCCACGGGCCTTCGACTCGTCGACGTAGACGCGGTCAGCCGGGCGGAAGGTCACTGTTTCACCGGAGACGAGCACGCGCAGACGACCCTGACACAGCTCGCAATCCTCTCCAGCGGAGATCTGCCAACGAGTGGTTGGCGAATTGCGCAACAGCTCGTTGCCCAAATTGCCCAGCAGCCCGCCGAACAATGACGGGCCGGGGCACCTTCACCCACCAGCGCGCCCACGCTGGCATTCATCCAACGGTCCGTTGGACGATTGTGCAACGAGTCGTTGCACACGTTCGACGTTCTCGGGAACCGTGGGCAGGCCGTACCCGCGAAGCTCCTCACGGATCTCGTCGTCGTCCGTCTCGTGCCCGTTCATGCTGTGCACGAGCACGATCGCCGCGGCGATGTCTGCGATCGGATCTCCTCGCCGACCAGGGCCGAGATACATCAACTTTTTCGCCACGCACTCCCCCTTGTGCCTCTACAGCGAACGCAGCCACTCGTCGATCACCGCGAACGGGATCGGTGCGTAGCCGAATGCGTCAACGCCAACGTGGAACTGGCGCCCGTCCGCGCCACGATCGCGGTCATGAGTGTGCCCGTGAATCAGCGGCAGCCCCTCCTCGACAGGACGATGCCGCTGGTGACGCTCCGTCTCCCGCGAGTCGCCCCGATACGGATAGTGCGATGCCAGCAGCGGACGCCCATGACGCTCCCCACGAAGCATCTCTGGCAGCACCACCCAGCCTGCGTCCTCATACAGGGGGCGAAAGCGCTCGATCGCCCGCTTCGACTGCGTCGCCGACGACACCCGATCATGATTGCCCGGAACCAGGAAGCGTCTGCCGTGGAGCTGCGCCGTCAACTCGAGGCTCCGGTCAATCGGGCCAAGTGCCACATCTCCCAGATGAAGCACGACCGCATCCGGCGGCACGACCTCGTTCCACAGGCGCACCAGCTCCGCATCCATTGCTTCGACGTCACTAAATGGGCGCTCGGCGAGTTCGCTGATGCGCTTGTGCCCGAAGTGCGTGTCGGAGGTCACGTAATCGACGACACCAAAGTCGAACTGCCCACGAAGTTTCGGAGACTCACTCAACATCTGCCTCCGCTCAATGGAAGGAGCCAACCACGAGGACGACTCCCCGTCAGCAAGCTGGCCATGCATTGGAATCCGGGTCGACTCGCTCTGCAAACTCGCGCAGGTGATCACGTTGACGGGCATCCGCATCGTGCCGGCCGACGCCACCGCGCAGCAGAGTCAGGGTGCGAACATCGCGCCCCAAAGCGTGATCGAACTTGACCTCTGCCGTTGCCTCGATGAGACTCCAACTCCCTACCCGATTCGACATTCTCCCAGCACGGCCGAACGCATACGCGGGAGCAAGCGCTGGGAACCAAAACCACTCTCCGTCAAGCGAGACGGCAAACCCTCGGCTCCGTTCATGCTCGAACGTAAACCGATCGGTCTTGAGACGGTCCGCCTCAACAATGACCTCGAACGGATCTCTCACAAGCAACTCCATTTTCTGATCAGGCGGACCGCATGCCGCCAGCATCGGCTTCGAACATCCCGTCCAATGCTGCGCCAGCACGCTTCGCGGCATCCAAACGCGCCCGACTGTAGCGCTCGGTCACCTGGAGCGACGAGTGCCCCAGGATCGCTTGCACGTCGTTCGCTGCGGTCCCGGCGTCGAAGAGCAGCGTCGCGAGCGTGTGACGGAGATCATGGATCCGGAGGTCCGGTCGATCGAGTCGTTCCCGCAACGCTTCCCAGCCGACCGCGCGACGAACATTGGAAGTGTTCAGCTGGCCGCCGCGCGGACCGGTGAAGACCAGCTCAGTGCGACGCTTGTCCTCGATGGCTCGCCTCATGGTCGGCACGAGCACCTCCGGAAGCGGCACCGTGCGTTCCTTGTGGCTCTTCGGCGTCTGCTCCACCGCTGCCCCGCTCGCGGTCGTTCCGAAGTTGCGCCGAACATGGATCACCCGGCCGTCGACGTCCACGTCCCCGACACGCAGCGCACTTGCCTCCCCCGCACGCATACCGGTGTAGACGAGTGCGGCGAGGTAATCACGGTACGGACCAGCTTCCACGTGTTCAAGCATCGTGCTGACCTCAGACATTCGGAGTGCTCGTGATCTGAAGCTGTCGGCTCGCTCATCCTTCGGGCGACGCGCAAGTCGTGCCGGATTCGACTCGATCACACCGGAGCGGGCCGCACCGTCGAGAAGTCTGCTCAGCAGGGACAACGCGTCACCGCGTGTCGACGCCGTCCCCTTCCATCCGGCGATTGCGGCCTCGATGTCGCCGACCGAGATCGATTCGATCCTGCGATGTCCGAGCCACGGTTTCACTCGCTTCCGCCAGGCGACGTCGTACCCGCGAGACGTGGCGGGCCGGACGCTTTCGACGAGGATCGGCCAGTAGCAGTCTCGCCACGCTTCGAGGCTCATCCCGCCGTCGGGACGAACTCGCGATCGGGCTTCAGAACGAAGACGCTTCGCCTCAGCGAGTGTCTCGACGAGGTAGCTTCTTTCCCTGTCCTGACCGTTGAGACCCACCGCCCACACGCGCACCTGGTACTTGTTCCGATCCCTCCGGTACCGAATCCCTTCCGGCAGCGGGCGACGGCTCTTCGGGTCGATTCGCTCGCTACGGCCGGACACGGGTGCCCCCTCGCTCGAGGAAGGCGGCTATCGTGTCGGCCTTCCACAGCATGTGCTTGCCGACCTGCGCGTCCGGGAATGGCACCCGCGCTTGCCGACGGAGCGAATCGAACGTCGACAGAGGAACCCTGCACCACTCGGCAGCTTCTCGACGCGTCAGATACCTCGTCTCGTCGATGCCATCGCCGTCGAACGCGTCAATGGTCTCGGCGTTGCTCTTCATGATCCGTCCTTCCTCCCTGCCCGTTCTCTCTGCTCTTCGCAGCCCGCCACTCCCGCGCGGCCCGTGCCGCTTCCATCGCGAGCAGCTTGTCCGCCTCGCTGCGCCAGCCCATGCCTGCGAAACTCCACTGGCCGATGACCAGCACGTCGTCCGTGTCGTGTCCGTCTTCTCGTGCGTGTTGAATGACGCGATCCAGCCGCCAACGTCGACGAGCACCTCGCAACTCACCGAGAGTGATCGAGTACCGCCGCGATTTGGAGGAGAAGTGCCCGCGGAACCCGAGCATCGACGACCACTTCCTCAGCTGGACGTACGCGCTGTCGGGCTCTGCGACGTCGGCAACCGCCTCAGCGGTGGCCCGGAGCATACGGATGTGCTTCCGACCGTTCTCAGCACCATCAAGGTCGTCGGTTGCCTTCGTCGCATACTTCGCGATGTATGCCGCGACTGCCCGATCCGACAACGCTCCTTCGAGCCCGTCGCGCCGAACGATCGGTCGGATGTCGATCTGCTTGCCCCACTGCAGAATCGGGCGAGCGCCTCCTCCCGGAAGCGCAGGCGCTTCGTATGCGACGGAGCGCGCAGCCTCGCGAATCGCTGCCACGAGGTGCTCTTCCGTGACGTCGGGCGGCGGACTGACGAATTCCGTCCGCTCGTCGACGCCGTCGAGCCGGATGATCGCGTGGAAGTGCACAGCCCCGCGCTTCTGGAACTCAGCGACTTTCGCGAATTGCACACGCACGATCTCCGCAGCCGCGCGCTGGGTGAGCCCGAGTTCTCGCGCCAAGCGGCGACGGAGCTGAATGGTGAAGCGCCGCCACAATTCGGGAGCGCAGAACTGCCACACGATGTGCCGCTCATAGTCGTAGCACTCGGGACACACGGGGTCACCCAGGTGAGCTTCGTTCTCTGAGTGTCCGCACCGGCATCCACGGGGTCGCCCGTGTTCGCAGACACCGACAGCACGTGAACCGGCTTCCGAATGCACCGCGCCGAACGATGGAGCGGTCAGCGTGAGGAACACCGTCGGATGCTCGCGAACCGTATCCGGCACGCCCTTCATCCCGCCGCCGGCACCGGCCATGATCATGTGCCAGGTGTCGCCCTTGTACTCGTGACTGCAGGACGCGCATCGTTGCGCACGACGATTGCCACAGCGCACGTAGGCAACGCCATCGACAGCCGACCCGGAATCGAACTCGCGCAGAACGACACCGCTGTCGGCGTCGAGCGTCACCGCGGAGCCAGCGAGCTTGACCGGGTTCGAGCAGTACCCCACGCGCGCCGCATCGCCCATCCAGCGGTCGAAGTCGGACGTGCGCAGTCGCGCGGCCACGGATTCAGCGAGGTTCACCGCGCACCTCCAGCACGGGAGCAGCGCAGCCGATCGAATAGACGGCGCCGACGATGACGTCCTCGGACATCACGGGACGGCAGACTTCGTCGTCGAGGCCGCTCTCCTGGCGTTGCGCCTGCCACTCGAGAATGTCGGCATCGCTGCATGAGAGGTTCGCGATCCGGCCGTACTCGGGTGAGTACGACGCCATCGCGGAATCTTCGTAGACCGCTTGGAAGTCTTCGTCAATCCGGTCCCACACCAGCGACAAGTTGCACGGCACTGGGCTCGCCTCGTCCTGGCGACCGGTCGAATCGGAGTGCTCGTATGCGTAACCTCCGGCTGCCGCCGCTGCCAGGAGCAGCACTCCAACGCTCAGCGCGCCGCTCACGGACGCAGCCTTCTTCACGTTCATGACGTCTCCTCTCGCGACTTTCGTTCTGTTCGCCGCCCTCGCGCCCGTCGCGGCTTCGGCTGCACGTGTTCGGGTTCAGGCACGTGCACGGGGCGCTGATGAGGCGCCTGATAGGCAGTCGCCAGGCTGCGGATATGACCATCTGATGCATATGCAGCCCGCACGCGACGGGGCGGTGAGCCAGCCTCGTCCAGCACGTAGGCAGTACCTGGCATCGACGAGGAGATCTCGTGACAGAGCGCCCCAGCGGCCACGGCACCGTCGCCGAGGACCATGGCCGTTTCCGTTCGATCGCGCAGCCGCAACCCGACTGTCTGGGTGAAGAGGCCACGTGCTGGCAGCGTTTCTTTGCGCGGATCCTGCAGGCACGCGAACACGATGAATCCCACGGCGCGGCCCTGGGACGCGAGCGTCGCAATCGCCGCATTCGCGCGGCGCAGCGTGTCGCGATCGTTCTCATATGCCGTCAGCGCAGCGAGCTCGTCGATCAGCACGATCACCGTGGGCATCTCGCTCGATGCCACATGCTGCCGAGTAACCCCCGCCAACCGACGGGCGCGGGCCTGCATCTGCTCAACAGCATCCTCGAGCAGTGCGACAGAGTGCGCAGCGTCATCGGCGAACCGCGTAAGCAGATCCTTGCCAAGCGCGAGTTCCATTCCGCCTTTGCGGTCAATGCCCCAGACTTCAATGGTCCCGTCGTGGATCGGATGACGGAGGCCGAGAAGCAGACCCCAGATCAACGATGCCTTCCCGCTCCCAGAGGACCCGGCGACAAGGGTGTGAGGTCCGACCGGTAGCCGCCACTCGGAGCCATCTTCCGCAAGCCCCATCGAGACGCTACGCCCGTCCCATTCGACCTCCTCCGGGACCAAGAACGGCTGTTCCAGTACGTCCACGTACTGGACGCGAAGAGCGATGTTCCCGGAGGCTTGCCCGATCACGGCCACTCGGCTCGCTCCGAACGCCTCTCGAATCCGGCCCACGACCGCGTTGATGTCCTCGATTGCAAGCCCAGGCGGTGGAGCGACTCCGATGTCGCAGGCCCACCCGGACCACGTCGGACGCGCGATCGGCATGAACACGTTGCGCCCCTCAAAGTCACGTACCCCGAGTTTGAGCGTCACAACCAGCGTGGGCCAGACAGCCAGGATCCGCTTCGTCATCGCCTCCTGCCACCGGCGATGGAGCACAGCGTCGAGGTTGCGCGCGGCACGAACGCGCCGAAGAACGATCACGATCACCACCACAACGAACAGCCAGTTGACAACCTGGCCGACGCCGGGCACCGCGTACAGCGCGGCAAGCGGCAGGAACGGGATCAGCAACCACTTCCCAACGCGCCAGAGGCGCGGCCACTCCCCTGCCCAGTACTGTCTCTCCTTGCTCCATGACCCGCTCATCACTCACCGCCGCGAGTCTTGGGAGCAGCCTTCATCTCTCGAGCACGCAGTGAGAACGCGACGCGAGGACGACCGCCGGTCTCCTTCACGTAGGGAGTGACGGAGAGCCCATCGAACACGATCGGCCGGAATGGGAGACCGTGCGCCTCCGGGGGCGCCTGCGGCTCGGTGACGCTCGAGATCTTGACGGAGACCTCGTTCTGTCCCTTGCGGGCGTCTGGGTCGGCATCGATGACGCGGACCTGCCAGAGCGGATGCCCGGTGTTCTTGTCGAGATCCTGCCCCTCACGCTTGCCGTCGTCCGACCACTTCGCCACGGGCTCGACCTCGCCCACCATGAACGCGCCGCGGGGGAAGTACGCGTCGAAGTCGACCGGGATCGCTGTCTGCAGTGCCATTACTCATTCCTCTCAGTTAATGAGCGTTTCGCTCACATGGCAAGCATGACACCTATGGCTCGCATAGTCAACCTTTTTATTTCTTCGACGAACTTCCCGTCTCTGTCAGTGTCGCCGCCCGCAAGTAAGCTGTTCCCATGGAGACGCACCAATGAGCGAGATCTCTCAGCTGCCGGAGTGGGGCACGGTGCCCCCACCTGTCATTGGCGTGCTGCAGCGTCTCAAGGAGAAGGCGTCCGCCGCCGCGGCCGCCATGGATACGGGGCCAGTGGATTCACCGACGCCTCAGAACCACGACGCGGCGTTCCGAACGATGTCCGCCGCCGCGGAAGCCGCGGACCGGGCCACGCGCGACTACCGCAGCGTGTTCAACGCCTACACCCACAAGTTCCATCAGCCAAAGCCCCCTATCGGGGAGCTTGCAGCGATGCAGGGGACGATCACACAGTCGTTCGCCAAGCGCTACACACCGAAGACCATCGAGGCGATCGAAGCGCTACTCTCCCCATCGCCGGACCTCGACGCCATCCGACGAGGCGTGCGGGCGCTCGGGTTCGACGACCTGTGGGGACTCTCGGGCCCACTTGACGCCACCATGACCGCCGCGCAGGCCGACCCGAAGTTCAAGCCATGGCCAGCGGTCGCAGACATCGCACGCGCGAGGCCGGAGCTGTGAGGACTTTCTCTACTCGTTCAAGGCCGGCCTAGCGGCCGGCGCGAAGCCGCGCACTGCGGTGCGTCCGGTCCTCGCTACGCTGCGGTCCGGGCGCTCCTCGTCTGCCGCTTCGCAAACTCACCACGCCGGCATCTTGAAAAGCCGACCGTCATCTCCGTCGTCGTGAAGAGTAACGACAATATCGTCAGCATCAAGGAAATCTTCAACTGCTCCGGGAAAGTCACTGTCGAGCGCGGAAAACGCGATCTGAACCCCATGCTCCGCATACTGTCGGAACACCTCTAGCAGCTTCTCCCTCTTCCTGGGCTCCAGCTGCTCAAGTGCGCCATCGTGGTAGACGAAGCGCGCGAAGGGAACATCGATGAATGACCTGAGCATCGCAAGATCGAAAGCGATACAAAGAAGCTTCTTATAGGTCGTGCCCTGGTCACCACCCGTCGCAGTGCCTGATTCACCGACGAACTCGGCTGCGAAGTCCAGGCCTCCGGCCCCATTCATACGTACAGTAAGGATGGCACTCTGACCCGTCACGTACGCCACCACCTCGTTGAAGTAGGAACGCAGCACAGCGAACCTACTCGAGGAGTCACCACTCACATTGACAAGGTCAGCCTCGACCTGACTCTCAATACGTCCAAGCTCCTCCACCGCTTCACGATGTTCGCGCCGCAGGTTGATAAGTCGTGCCGCCGATTCACGTCGAGCTTCAAGCACCGCGAGTTCAGAGCTTAGCTTCGAGACATCGGAGCTAAGCTCCTTGTATTTCTCAAGCGATGCCGACTCCTGCAGGAAGGCTAGCGCGCGGGATCGCTGCTCATTTAGGTCCGCCAGTTCACCGCTCAGAACACCCATCCGCGACTCCGCGCGGGTAGCTTGCTCCTGGAGCGCCTCGCGTCGTTCAGCCGTGATCGCTCTGTTGAAAGCGACCAACTCGTCGAAAGAACGGACAACCTGCTCGCCAAGAACAACGCCTGCCTCTGCAAACAGCGTTTCGATCTGCCTTGGTTTCACCGTGATGTTTCGTTCCGCGAGCGACGTGTCTATCCGTGCCAGCAGCTGCTGAAGCTCGTAGCGCTCCTCATTCACACGAAGAATGCGTTGCTCAATGTCTTCCGCGAGCAGTTCCGAAACTCGAGCGTCCTCCGCGTCAAAATTGAAGGTGTCGAGGGCAGCGGAACGTTCGGCCAGCGATTCCTTCTTCAAAGCGATGAGACCATCAAGAGAAGCCGAATCGTCATGGCCGCCCCACTCCGCCACGAGTGTGTCCAACTGCCCCTTTAGCGCCTCAACATCCGCCCGTTTGTCGTAAAGCGCTCGCACCCTGGTCGATTCCAAGCCAAGCAGGTGCGCTACAAACGGCTTCCAGTCCTGATGCTTGCCCGAGAACTTGCCCAGCTGAAACACATCCTGGTAGTCCTGTTGCGTGCGGATCAAATACCCAACAAGCTTTCGGTACTCCCACGGCGCCAGGGCATCCCAGCCGAGGATCCCATCCAGCATCTTGCGGGCGCGTTCGAACGCTAAACCTTGCTGATCCCAGGCCTCGGCTGGAATGGACTGAGCATCCAGGATCGAGTGCTCACTGCGAAGAATCGAGATACGAGATCCAGGGTTTACCGGTCTCGCCACCGTTACGAATCCGCGACCTTCGACTTCCAACTCAAGGAAGAAGGTGAAGGTATCGAACGCCGGAACCTTGAACAGAAACTGACTGTTCGACTTCCCTTTGAGGAGACAGAAGTCGATCAGTTCGCCAAGCTTGGTCTTACCCAGGTTGTGCGTGTCGATATCACGGACGTCGGGCGCGTGTATTTCCGCGACGATCACAGAGATCCTTCGATTAAACTCGATAGGCTCAAAGATGTCCGGCTTGTTCGAATAGAGGCGAGTAATCCTCATGATCTCTCCATAAGCTCGAATGCGTCCGCTTTTGGCAAGTAGTTAACCAAGCCGACTAGATACAGAAGATCGACTGCAGGGATTAGCAGGTAATCCGCTCTCTTTGTAGCCTTTTGCACTGCCTCATACAATTCGTCGTACGTCACAACGCCGGCACGACGCAGCAGTCTCAACGCGGCAGCTGCGGCATTAAGGACCGTATGATCGGGGTGAGCGTGCTTACTAGGCACCAACATGGACAGTCTTCCCAATATCGCAATGCCAGTACATATAGAAGAGCAGCGCCCGCAGGCTTTTTTTGTTGCTCGCCAATATTCCATCCCGACGCACGAGAGCATCCACGAGCAAGTTGAATATTCGATCAAAAGACTTATGCTCGTCGAATGCCGCAAGAACCTTGAACTGAAACTCCTCTACGGCGGTGTCATAGTGCTCTTTGAGATCCGCGTTCATAGGATCGGCGAGGAAGGCATCAATGGCAGGAGTATATGAAAGGTAGCGGTCACTCAATTGCTGAGCAAAGTCGGCGCTAACATAATTTGCCCGATTCTTCTCTGAATATGAAACACGGGGTGTCACACCGAGTTCGGTCGCAAGCTGGTTGTCGGCGAGGCCAGCGCCAACAGCAAGGATGATCTCGGCGATCTCATAGCTCGACACCAGCAGAGATCCCGCCGGGAATGTGATCCCCGCGAGAGCTACTACCTCACGCTTTTCGCGGAGGAGTGATGCAAGCCTTTCGACTCCGATCAGGCTTATCTTGTCCATGGCGAGCCCAGAACCACTTGAAATGCGTTGCATGATCAAGGGCGCAGTTCGCCCGCCGAGTCGACGGTTGGAAACCAACAGGTAATTGTCACACTCGTTTGCGTCTACGAGAGCCTTGATTCGCCCGATCTCTTCAGAAAGAACCGAACTCTTTTTCGCCCCACTGAAGGACCCCTCAGCGAAGTGAGCATTGAGCGCGTTGGTATGCTTAGCCTGAATCACAGTGATCCCCTTCCAGGGACCGGCTGTGCTGGGGAACCGTTCCGCCACACCATGAAAGCGCGCATCGCGGCCGCCGTCGGGGCCCTTCGCGAACTCCTGAACACCGGCCCCGAAGAGGTAACGTGCGCACTCTACGACGAGGCGCTCGAACTGGTCCTCGTGAAGATCCTCGAACGGGTAAGACATGCGTCTATGCTACGGGCAAGCACCGACCTGGCTCGGCAAGGCCGAGTGCCGGTTCTGTGCCGGTAGCTCCACTGAAACTACCCCAGTTCAGCCGCGAACAACCAAGACAGCATCCGCGGAATCACGCGGCAAACGGCGACCAACGAGCACTCGCTAGCCCACCGCATCCAACTGAAAATCGAAAGGTCACCGGATCGACGCCGGTCGGAGCCACTGGAACCCCCGCGTAGCTTCTACATCGCGGGGGTTTCTTCGATTTTCCGGGGATCTCTCCCCCTCCCTCGTCTCGACACGGTGAATCCTGCCCGTCAGCGCACGAAGCAGAGGCCTCTGCGTCCGTCGATGAGCACACACAACCGGACGCAGTATCGCACGGCGCACCCCGGAGCGACTTCGCCAAGCAGGGCTTCAGACCTTGACCCCTGCCATTCTCCCGGCTGAGACGACGAGCGCCAGGTTCAGACATCCGCGCGTCCGCGTCGTGCATCTCTTGATCGCCAGGCGAGCCTGCGCGCGAGCGATCATAATCGCCCTACTCTGTTCTTATGACTATCGTGGTTACTCATAAGATCGGAAGGTTGTCCCTATGAATAAGACACCCGCCGACGGTGCATCAGACTTCGGTCACGCCTGGCCGCTGGTAGGAACGGAAGAGCTTGAGTGGAAGCCGTCCGCGCAGGTGCGTTCGTCGGCGCTCCCGCCTCGGCGCTACCGCGCAGCGGTCCCGGCGCTGATCGCGGACTCGTGGCCGACCGTGGATCGTGAAGCCGCCGCGCTCGCCACGGAAGCCACACACGAACTGGGCCGATTTGATGCCGAACTTGGCCATCGAATCGCCACGTTCGCCCCTGTGCTCCTACGCTCCGAGGCCGCCTCCTCATCACAGATCGAAAACCTCACTGCGAGCGCACGCGCCATCTTCAGTGCCGAACTCGGCGCAAAGCGAAGCCGCAACGCCACCGAGATCGCCGCCAACACTCGTGCGATGAACACTGCCCTGGAGCTGGCGCAAGATCTTTCGACACCCACCGTCCTCGCCATGCACGCAGAACTCCTCGCGGATCAGCCCCGGCACACTCCAGGAAGGTTCCGAGACGAAGCAGTCTGGATCGGAACCCGATCCGACTCCCCGTTTGGGGCCGAGTTCGTCGCACCGCGCCACGAGCGCGTGCCCGCGCTCATCGACGACGTTCTGACGTTCGCGCAACGCACCGACATTCAGACTTTGGTCGCGGTAGCGGTCGCACACGCCCAGTTCGAGACCATCCACCCCTTCAGCGATGGCAACGGACGCACCGGTCGCGCCCTGGCTCAGGCGATGTTGCGTCACCGCGGCATAACTCGGAACGTCGCCGTGCCGGTTTCCGCGGGTCTGCTCGCCGATGTCGAGGGATATCACCGCGCCCTCACCGCATACCGCACAGGGGATGTCTCCCCCATCACACGATCGTTCGCGAATGCGTCTCTCCGTGCCGTGACCAACGCCCGTGAGCTGGTGGCCGAGCTGGACGAGATCAGGCAGACATGGAACGACCGCCTGCACGCCCGTAAATCGAGCAACGCCTGGCGACTGCTGGACATCATCCTGAGGTGCCCGGTGCTGGCGTCGGCGACCGCCGCCGCGGAACTCGGCGTCAAACAACCCAACGTCTACCCACCCCTCCAGGCACTCGTCGATGCCGGCATCCTCAAGTCCAAATCCGAACACCAACTCGGCCCGTTCTGGAGGAGCGACGAAGTGCTCGGCGCCGTCGACAGGTTCGCTGAACGCGCCGGCCGACGAGAAAAGGCCTGACAGCCAAGCTGTGAGAATTTTCCCTACTCGTTCAAGGCCGACCTCCGGCCGGCAGCGCGGAAGGAAGCGCCGCGCCTGCGGTCCGGGCACTCCTCGGCGCCGCTTCCGCCGACGCTCCTGAAGATCCACGGGATCAGACTTACAGTCATGGACCTGACCTATCGGCGAACCTGCACCAACTTTCAATACCCTCACCGACTCGACCGTTCACTTTCAATCCCGCGTCCACAATGTAGGCAGATCCGTCTAGACTTACATTGTGGACATCGAACGCTTCGGAACCAGCCCGCTAGGCTCGCTCACTCCGATCTCGGGCATCGATGGACGCTTCAACCGTCCGTTCGAACACTTCGCCTACGTCGCAGATCCACTGACTGACGAACCGCAACTCGAGAGTTCCACCTGGCATGAAGTCACTCGAGCCAGTCGTGCACTCGCACGACTCGACCAGGCCTCACGCCAAGTCCCCAACCCACGGCTATTCCTCCGTCCTACGCTCCGACGCGAGGCGCAGAGCACGTCCGCGCTCGAAGGAACGTTCGCCCCCCTTGAGCAGGTCTTGGCTTCCGACGCAACCGAGATCAGCGCCCGCAGCAAAGAGCTCCAAGAAGTCCTCAACTACATCGAGGCCGCCACCCTGGCGTATGGCGCGATCGAACAAGGACGCACCGTGAACGTCGGTCTTCTAGAGACGGTGCACGCCATCCTCGTTCGCGGCACCGATGCCGACACTGAGCAGGCCGGGCGAATGCGCACATCACAGGTCGCGATCGGGAGCCCGACCGGCGCCGTTGAGGATGCTCGATTTGTTCCGATGCCTCCGGGTGTACCCCTAGGAGTAGCGGTTCAAGACCTCACGCAGTGGATCAACCGGCGCGATGCGGCACGCGATCCCATCGTTGCCGCCGCGATGGCCCACTACCAGTTCGAGACGCTCCATCCATTCAACGACGGCAACGGGCGCATCGGTCGCCTCATGGTCGTGTTGCAGTTCATGACTGACGGCCTTGTCGGCGAGCCCCTGGTCAGCGTCTCACCTTGGCTTGAGGCGAGACGCGCTACCTACCAGGAGCACCTCGCGCACGTCTCAGCCACTGGTGATTGGAACCCGTGGATCACGTTCTTCGCAGAAGGTGTAGCCGCGTCGGCCGAGGACGTAGCCCATCGTGTGAATCGGATGCTCGCCGTTCAGGCACGCTACGTACAGGTTCTTCAAGGAGCGGGAGCGCGTGGCGTCATCCGCGACATCGTTGACGCGCTGATCGGGGACCAAGTCATAACCGTGTCACTCATGAGTGACCGGTTCGGCCGAACCCCTCAGGCTGTATCACCAGCGATCCAGAAGCTTGTCGATCTTGGGATACTGTCAGGTCCATACGGCAACTATGGGCGCCAGTTCATCGCCGACGACATCTTTCTCGCTGTCACCGCACCCCCCGGACGCGTACCGCTCTCGAATGATCCACTTCGTCATGAGACCAACGAGGAACCTTCTCACCTCTGACGCATGACGAGCCTGGCACCTGCAAGTCCAGCGCCGGGAGATTCACCAGCTGCGAGAGAGCGGAGCAATCGCACGGCGACGATGAGCGTGCCCGCATCGAACGACAGTTCGTCAAGAGGCGAGTCCATCAAGGAGCTTCGTTGCAAGGCTAGCGACGATCGAGCCTAGAGCCCCGGAAGCTGTACTTCCGGCGAAGGACCCCAGCCACCGCAACGCAGCAGGGCGTCTCGGATCGGAGATATCACGACGTTTGATCACATCGTCCACAACGTCCACCGCACGAGTGAGCTTGGCCCGTGCCCTGGGGTCTGTGACTATCCGATGAGACGTTCCACTTCGAGCGACGCCGGCAGATGGTTCGGACTACGCCGCAGGCTCCACGCGGAAAGTGCAGGAACGCGCCTCGGCACTGACCGTGGCGCGAATGTCTCTCGTCGGTGCCGCGGCGTACTTGCGCTCGACTTCGGCGTCGATCGCGGGCTGAACCTCCGCGTCGACCGGCACCTCGACGAGTGAGACGTCCACGCGCGGCAGATCGAGCGCGGCGATGCGGTCGGTCTCGGCGATGCTGCCGTCGCCATCCACGAACGACACCGGCCGCCCCGCAGCGACATGGCGATACCACCATGAGCCCTTGCCGAAGGCCGATCGCACGTACGGCACGCCGTCCACGACCATCGACCAGATCGCCGTCGCCGCCCGTTCGCCGTTCTTCCGCGTCGTCACGATCGCGACGACATCCGTCTCATCCAGCAGCTTCACCAGGTGTTCGAAGGCCATAGCACGACGCTACCGCGCAATCACGGGGTTGGCCGCGGGCAGCGACAATCGGGCACGCCCCAAGGCCACCTGCGCCGAACGCCCCGTCCCGTCACGCCCGCGTCAGACGAGACCGAGTTCGCGCGCCCGCGAACCCGCTTGGAACCGCGACTCCGCACCGAGCGCCGCCATCAGCTCGGCGACTCTGCGGCGATAGGTGCGCACGCTCATCCCGAGCGTGCGTGCCGCCGTCTCGTCCTTCACGCCCTCGCTGAGCAGATCGAGCACGCGAGGCGCCAGCATCCGGATGTCCGCCACCTCCGCGTCGTAGGCGTCGAGATCGGTGGACGAGCGCCACGCCGATTCGAACAGCGACTGCACGCCCTGCACCGTGTCGGCCAGGGTCAGGATGCTGTAGGTGCGCTCCCCCGAGCGTCGTCCGCCGGCGAGGATCGCCACGCGTCCGTCGAGGATGATGGTCTCGCCCAGCTCTTCGGTCGTCACGCGCACATCGACCTCGCCCGGCACCCCCCGGATGACGGACATCCGCTGATCCCAGCCGGGTTCGAGCAGCGCACTGCTGCGGTACAGCTTGCGCACTCGCGAATCGCGCGACGGGGCGTGGCCGAACGCGTTGCCCCCAGAGGTGCCATGGCGCCACCCCCAGCCAGCGAGATCGTTCGCGGCACAGGTGATCTCCGTGGCCGATTCGAACAGGTGCGCCGTGCGGCGGAAGACTTCCTGCTCGCCGTGCACGACGGTGACGGCATCTCCGGTTCGCGTCATGGTCTGCATGCCTCCACTCTGCTCGCGGCCCGCGCGCCCCGGCATCCGGTGGCAACAACCTGCCAGACGGAGAGATTCCCGCGCGCTTGCGAGCAGAGTATCGGCATGACCGCACAGAACGCACCCACCATCACCGCCCGCGACTCCGGCACCTGGACCATCGGCGACCTCACCGTCAATCGGATCGGCTTCGGCGCGATGCGCCTGACCGGCATGCCGTGGGACGAGAGGCCCCGCGACCGCGACGCCGCGATCGCCGTCGTGCGCAGGGCCGTCGAGCTCGGCGTCAACCACATCGACACTGCCGCCTTCTACTTCGTTCCGACCCGCTCCGCCAACGAGATCATCGGCACCGCGCTGCATCCGTACCCGGATGACGTGCTGATCGCCACGAAGGTCGGCCCCGCACGACCCCGGTCCGGGACATTCGAATTCGAGCCGTACGGGCGACCGGATCAGCTGCGCGAACAGGTCGAAGAGAACATCCGCCAGCTCGGCGTCGATTCGATGGGACTGGTGAACCTGCGCTGGGGATCGGGCATGGGCAAGGAATCCGGTTCCGTCGCCGAGCACATCGGCGCTCTGTCGGACCTGCGCTCTGCCGGCCTGCTGCGCAGCATCGGCATCTCGAACGTCTCGGCCGAGCAGCTCGCCGAGGCGCTCGAGACCGCACCGATCGCGAGCGTGCAGAACCGCTACGGCCTGACTGAGCGCGACGACGACGACGTGCTCGCCCTCGCCCGAGAGTACGGCGTCGCCTTCGTGCCGTTCTTCTCGATGGGCCGCTCGCTGCCGAACGCCGTTCCCGGTGCGGAGGCCGATGAGACGGGAGCGGACGTCGTGGCGGCTATGGCCGATTCCCACGGCGCGACGCCGACGCAGATCCGCCTCGCCTGGACCCTGCACCAAGGCGAGAACGTGCTCGCGATCCCGGGAACCGGCGACCTCGCGCACCTGGAGCAGAACGTCGCCGCCGGTGCCGTCCGACTGACGGACGAGGAGCTCGCAGCGCTCGACGGGGTCACCGACCGCACGCGACGCTGAGCACATCCGTCGAATCGCCGGCGACTGCGCTCAGTGCGAGCAGCCGTCCGGTCCCTGCAGCGCCGGCGGCGCTTCGTCTCCCGCGTCGGCAGGGGCCGCGCCGCGGCCTTCGCGGATTCCCACTGGCCCGCTGCTGTGCTCCTGACGGAATCAGCGCCGGACGGCGCAGGTTCGCGCCTACCCCGCCACGAAGCGCTGCGCGACCTCGCATCGGAACGGGTCGCCGTCGCGATAGATCTCGCGAGGCGACCCGGATGGCCGGCGGCCGTCGCAGTCGGCCGCGGCACGCACGGCGTCGAACGCGCGCAGGATCGTGGGGAACTGCACTTCACCGTAGGGCACGTCGACGACGAGCTCCGATCCGGCAGGTTCCGTGCTGTCTGCGTTCGCCGGGTCCGCGACGGCGACGCGCACTTCGATGGGCCCGTCCGATTCCCAACTGACTTCGCCGTGATACACCACGACCAGCGGGCTCGATCTCTCGGCGCTCGCACCCGCACGCTGAGCCAGCGCGACCGCGGAGCGCTCGATGTGCGTCGGAAGGTCGGCCGCGGTCGTGCGCACGGTGCGGGAGACGAAAGCGGCCGCCGGGGAGCGCCTGGCCCGCACGTCCAGCTCTGCCGCGACATCCGGAGTCCGTTCGCCTGTGAGGTCGTCCGCCAGACCGTCGAGCAGCGCCACGGCGCGCTCGTGCGCCCGGATGGTCTCGTCCCGATAGGCGGCCAGGAGCGACCGTCGCTCCCGGCCCGCCGAGTCGAGCACCGCCCCGATGCGTTCGAGCGGCATGCCCGCCCTGCGCAGGAGCGCGATGCTGCGCGCGCGGTCTGCCTGCGCGGAAAGGTAGTAGCGATACCCGGTGTACTCGTCGACGAGATCGGGTGTCAGCAGCCCGCGCCGTTCGTACAGGCGCAGCGCTTTCGCAGACAGCCAGGTGAGCCGGCTGAACTCGCCGATCGACAGCCTCTTCGCCTCATCCGTCACGCCAGCAAGTATGCAACCTCGATAGCCCACTTGCTGCGATCCGGTTCCATCGCGGGGTCGGTGAGGAACTGTTCAGTGCGTCCGCGCCAGTGGATTCCGTCGGCGCGCTCGTCGACGGCGAGCTCCAGTCCCTGCACGGCCGCCCACTGCCACATCTCTCCGTGCACCGTGCCGAGCACGTCCGGTCCGCCCGCGGGGCGCGCGACGAGATAGCGGCCCGACGGGATGATGCCGGTCTCGAACCCGTCGCCGATCTCCATGCAGGCGGGCACGGGTACGGACACGGTGATGTCCATCGGGTCTGCCGCGGTCTTCAGGCGGTGGTACTGATAGATCGGGCCGCCCTCCGGGATCCCGCCAGCTGCGGCGAGCGCCGCATAGAGCTTCGGCACGTGTGCGTTCACGCGGTCCCAGTGCGCGAGCTCACCGGTCATCCGGACCCCGACCCACGGGCGCTCGGCACGCTGCTCAACGGCGAATGTCGTCATCGTCTTCCTCCTGGTCGCCTCCCGCCTCTCGGGAGGGCCAGAACCCAGCACACGCTCTGCCCCAGGGGCAGAGTCAAGCACCGGTTCCCGTCTGCCGCATACGACGGAGGTCGGATGACCGCCCTCACCCCAGTTCCGCGAGCCAGTCCGCCCAGCGCGCCTTCCACTGCTCGCCGTCATCCGGCGTCGGCAGCTTCTCGTGCGTCACCGTCAGCCGGACCCTGTCTTTCGCAGGGTCGAGCGCGAAGGCCACGATGCCCACCGACTCGCCGTCATGCACCGCGTCGAAGCGAAGGCTCTTCGCCGTGGGCTTCGAGCGCAGCGTCGTGGCGACATCCGGAATCAGCTCGCCCCGACGGTCGTGGTCGAGGAGCGCCGCCCGGAGATCGGCGGCATCGAGATCGAGCATGCGGGTGCGGCTCACCGTGAACGTGCCGTCCGTCATCTCGCCCGGCAGCCGGATGCCGGTGATGCGCTCGTAGCCGACCGTCACGCTCTGCGCCCACCACGACCCGACGCCGTGCTCGTCGCGCACCCACGTCGCGATCGCGGTGTGCCCGGCATCGCGCCCCGGACCGGCGTCGACGAGCGCGACCCATTCGTC
This sequence comes from Microbacterium halotolerans, assembly GCF_003569805.1. Taxonomy (GTDB): domain Bacteria; phylum Actinomycetota; class Actinomycetes; order Actinomycetales; family Microbacteriaceae; genus Microbacterium; species Microbacterium halotolerans. Next base: position 127,442 of record NZ_KZ984051.1, read on the forward strand.
CCAGCCGCGACCGGTGTTCTTCCGGATGGCCTCCTCGCTCGCCTCGGGTTGCGACACCCAGGCGGCAGGGCCCTGCGTCTGTTCGATGAGCGCCCGGCGCGCGGCGCTGTACCGCTCGCCGGTCTTGGCCATCCGTGCTCGAATGCGCTTCTTGAAACTCTCCTGCGTGGTCATCATCACTCCGTGTTCCGCGACGCCGTCACCGGCTCGCGCCCGGCACACCGCATCGCCCACGGTCGTCGATGTTCCACACGTCGAGCATTCGAGATCCCCTTTGCCTCCGCCGCCGAAGCGGCCCCGGAGGCGCGAGCACCGGGTCGGAGGTCGGGCGGAACGCGCCGCCCTGTGTTCAGGGTAGGCGCACGGCGAAGCGCGGCACAAGAGGCGGGCGGCACAAGCCGACTCTTCAAGTCTCCGGCTTCTCTTCTGCAGGCAGCTGAGGAAAAGCCGGAGACTTGAAGAACTCGAGCGGTCAGAGAACGGGCACCGGCTGCATCCGATCGTTATGTGCATCCGGCGGTCAACAGGCGGATACTCATGGCATGGACCTGTTCACCTTTGCGCGCACCGGCGATACCGTCCTCCTCCAGGAGATCGACGACGGCTACAACGTCAACAGCACCAACGAGCACGGCGAATCGCTCGTCCTGCTCGCCGCGCGGCATGGCCATAGCGGCCTCGTCCGCGGGCTCGTCGCCCGCGGCGCCGACGTGAAATCACCCAACCCGAACGGACTCACACCGGTCGCCGCGGCCGCGGCGAAGGGATACGACGACGTGGTCGGCACCCTCCTGCATGCTGGAGCCGTCCCGCGCGCAGACTTCCCCGCCTACGATTCCGAGCGCATCTGACCAGACGGCTCCGGATGCGCCGGCGGCCTGACAGGCAGACCGTCTTCACAACGACGTGGCCGCGCCGAGAGCTCTCGATCGCGAGTCGCGTTCGCCCGTCGAAGTTGAGGGACATGCTCCGGTGCCGCGTGCGATCCGGGCACCCGTCACATCCAAGACACCTGGCTCATCGACGAACCCTGGCCTGTTCGTGCCGCCCTATGCTAAGCCGGGGAGGGAGCCACCATGCCGGAGGGCGACAGCGCGCATCGCGCCGCGCGGACGCTGCACGCCGTTCTCGCGGGTAGCGTGCTCACGCGATTCGAACTGCGCGTGCCCCGCGTCGCGACCGCCGACCTCCGCGGAGAGCGCGTCGAGAGCGTCCGTGCCGTCGGCAAACACATCCTGCACCGGATCGGGAGCGCCGTTGTGCACACGCACCTCAAGATGGAGGGCGAGTGGCACGTGTACCGGACGGGAGAGCGCTGGCGACGGCCGGGCTTCCGGGCCAGAGCAGTTCTCGATACGGCGACGCACAGCACGATCGGCTTCGACCTCGGCGTCGTCGAGCTCCTCCCCCGCGAACGCGAGCACGAGATCACCGACCGCCTCGGCCCCGACCCGCTCGGCGAGGCGTGGGATCCGGATGAGGCCGCCCGCCTGCTGGGCAAGGACCCTCGCCCAGCGCACGTCGCGCTGCTCGACCAGCGCAGCGTCGCCGGTTTCGGCAACGAGTACGCCAACGAGCTGCTGTTCCTGCGCGGCATCGACCCCCGTACCCCGATGACCGCCGTCGACATCGCGCCGCTCGTCGACCTCGGCGCCCGCGCCATCCGGAGCAACCTCGTCCTGCCCATGCGGAGCTTCACCGGCGACGCCCGGCGCGGTCGCAGTCACTGGGTCTACAACCGCACCGGCCGTCCGTGCCGGCGCTGCGCGACGCCGATCGAGGAGATCGCACTCGGCGCCCAGCCCGATGCGCAGCGCCGCGTGTTCTGGTGTCCCGCCTGCCAGTGGTGACGTGCGACCGCGCCGCCCTACACGGTTCGTCCGGCGCTGTCGCGCTTGAGGTGTCGCGACCGGACGAGCGCTACCGCGCCCGCGAGGAGAAGCACCAGCCCGAACGCGCCGAGCGGCAGCAGGACGGTTCCGCCCGTGACGGCCAGCGAGCCATCATCGCCGGAGTTATCCGAACCGACCGGGGGCTTCGGCGTCTCGTGCGTGGTCTCACACGGATCCTCGACGGTGCAGTCATTCGGCGGGACATCGCCCTCACCCGTGACGACGTTGCGGAGCGTGATCCCATTGGCATCGTCGTTCACCGTGACAGCGTAGGAGACCGTGCGGGTCTCACCCGCAGCAAGAGTGCCCACGTTCCAGGTGATCGTATTGCCATCGCGAACGGCGTTCCCGCCGTCGTCGTCGACGAACTCACCGAACTCCGCGCTGCTCAACACGTCGCTGAGATCATCGGTCACCACGACTGCGTCGACCGCCTCAGCCGAGGCGTTGACCGCTGTCAGCGTGTAGGTGACCGTGTCTCCTGGCTTCACCTCGCTGCCCGATGCCGGGTCGGAGGTCTTCGACAGCGACCACTCAGCCGGCGTCTCGTGCGTGGTCTCGCACGGATCCTCGACGGTGCACTCGGTCGGAGGCTGTTCACCCTCACCCGTGGCTACGTTGCGGAGCGTCACTCCCTTGGCATCGTCGTTCACCGAGACAACGTAGGAGACCGTCCGAGTCTCACCCGCAGCAAGAGTGCCCACGTTCCAGGTGATCATGTTGCCATCGCGAACGGCGTTCCCGCCGTCGTCGTCGACGAACTCGCCGAACTCCGCGTCGTCCAGCACATCGCCCAGATCATCCGTCACCACGACATCGTCGACAGCGCCCTTGCTGGAGTTCTCGGCGGTGAGCGTGTAGGTGATGGTGTCACCTGGCGCGACGACCGAACCCGATGCCGGGTCGGAGGTCTTCGACAACGACCACTCAGCCGGCGTCTCGTGCGTGGTCTCGCACGGATCCTCCACAGAGCACTCGGTCGGCGGGACATCGCCCTCACCCGTGACGACGTTGCGGAGCGTGATCCCCTTGGCGTCGTCGTTCACCGTGACAGCGTAGGAGACCGTCCGAGTCTCACCCGCAGCAAGAGTGCCCGCATTCCAGGTGATCATGTCGCCATCGCGAACGGCGTTCCCGCCGTCGTCGTCGACGAACTCGCCGAACTCCGCGTCGTCCAGCACATCGCCCAGATCATCCGTCACCACGACGTTCCGCGCGGGGAACTCCGAATCGTTCGCCGCAGTGAGCGTGTACGTGATGGTGTCACCCGGTGCGACGACCGAACCCGATGCCGGGTCGGAGGTCTTCGACAGCGACCAGTCGCCCTGCTGCAGCCGGTTCTGGATACCGCCGAGATCGATGGCAAGGGCGTCCTCGTCGATTCCGTCCGAGGTCATGCTGACTTCGATGGGATCCTCGAGGAGCACGTATCCATCGGGAGCGGTCACCTCCGTGAGCAGGTACTCGCCCCAGGGGACGCCGTTCAGCCGGAACTCGCCGACGGCCGGGTCCTGGTCGGGGCCGTCGCACGGCGCCTCGGTGCAGTCGACGATCCCCATCGGGAACCCGGTCGCGTCGTTTCCGTCAGCGACGTCGAGCGACCACTCCGACCCACCGAGCACGTCGTTCGTCGCCTGGTCGGTCTTCGACCAGGTCAGGTCGGGGAGCATCTGCAGGCCGACGGGGGTCTGCTCGATCGGCAGGGTCGAGCGGTCCGAGGAGGCTTCACGGGCGACGATCGCGGCGTTGTTCCACGCCACGCCGTCGAGCGCGCCCTCGGTCGCCGTGGTCTGCACGTTCAGGATGATCTGCTCGGACTCTCCCGACGCGAACTCGCGGCTTCCGAAGTCGACTCTGATGGCCGTCACCTGCGAGTAGTCGGCTGCAGGGGGAGCGACCGACCAGTCGTCGTCGCAGTCTGCGGGTGCGCTGTCGATCGCGCCGCCGCCGGTTCCGGCGAGGTCCCCGCGGCACGGGTTCTCGCTCGTCGAATACTGCACGGTCGCTCCGGCAGGCGTGGTGATCGGGCCCGTGAGGGTCACGGGGAACTCCGAGTCACGCGGCTCGCCAGCCGCACCGGGCAGCGTCAGCGTGTCATCGATGCGCGGCAGGATGTCGTACACGACGACGTTTCGGATATCGACCGATCCGGAGTTCCGCACGTCGAGCGCGTACTCGGCTTCGCCGCCGATCGATGTGGCGCCGATGCCGGGAGCGGCCACCCGTTCCTCATCGTAGGCCCCCTGCACGGTCTTCTCGATACTCGCCCCGGGCGTAGGGAGCACTGTGTAGCTGGCTGTGGCCAGGCATCCGATCGCGGCACTCCGATCCGTCGTCGGGTTCAGATCTACATCGACCATGGTTCCGGTCGGGCAGAGCAGATAGGTCTCCGAGATGTCGGGGCCGGCCTCCGCGGCGGTCAGAAGGTAGTCGTTCGTGTAGGTGCCGGCGGGGACGCCGTCCTTCACCTGGACCTCGAAGCGAACCAGCGCACCCGGACTGCCGAGCTGCATTCCGGGATCGATGTCGGCATCAGGGAATGTGATGGTGACCTTCTGCCGCTGCTCACCGCCGACGGTGACGGTGCTGATGTCGACCTCGGGCTCGCCGAGTCGAGTGACGAGATCATTGCTCGGTGTGTTGTTGGTCTGCGGAAGAACCTGGAGCGAGTCGGGGTCGAACACGAGGTTGGTCGGCAGGTACTCGGTGACCGTAGGAGTGAAGGTCCACTCGCCGTACAGACTGCTCGGGCCCATGTTCGATCGACGGATCGCCAGATCGACCGTCAGCGAGCCGCCGGGCTGAACAGCGGGCACCGCCGGAGGCGTGCCGGGCAGCGCCGGGTCGTACATCGTCTTGATCGGGCGGAGGCTGACCGGCTCCGTCATCACCTGGCGGTAGCCGCAGATGCCTCCGTTGTCGCTCCTGAGCTGAGGCTGCGCCGGGTTCCAGACCTGCCCGCTCTCGAACGTGATGGTGTTGGTGATCGGGCAGTTCTCAACCGTCACGTAGTTCGGGTGCTCGTCCGTCCGTTCGACGTCGAGATCCGGGTTCACGTACTCGGTGTCGACGTTGTCTGTCGTCAGATCCGGGTGCGGGGTGCCGTGGATGTAGACGCGCCCGCCGCCGAACGCGGGGATGTCCGTATCGACCTCGATCTTGGTGATCCACTCACCGGCGGGCACCCCCGGTGCCGGCTCGCTGCTCGTGCTGCCGGCGCAGTAGCGCTTGGTGTAGTCGTTCATCGATGTGCCCGCTGGCAGGATGCACACGCCGGTCGTTCCGGCGTTGGTCGTCCATGCGAGCTCGATCTCGGCGAGGTATCGATCGGTCGAGAAGTTCAGGTCGATGAACGCCGGCTCCGCGCAGTCAGTGTCATCGGCGTTCGTCGGAGACGTCAGCGCACAGGGCATCATGTCCGTGAACTGCCAGCGAGCAGGCCTGGTGTCCGTCGATGAGCCGTGCAGGTTGTAGATCGTTCCGTGCGCCGTCGGGATCCCTCGGTACAGCGGCGCCCCGATAGCCCAGTCGTATCCCGGCCCCTTGCCGACGCTGGCGCCGGGAGTGCCCTCGCGAAGACCGTGGGACGTCGACGAGTCCGAGGTGAGAGGGACGTCCGGCTGTCCCCACGGGTTGGCCGTCACGACGACGGAGTTGGTCACGGCTGTCGTGCTCGGGTCAGCCTCGAAGTCGGGCGACGGATAGCGCACGGTCACCTCAGGGGCGTTCCATTCGACGTGACCGCCCGTGAGCCTGCACCCGTAGGGCGCGGTGTCACTGATGGACGAGCCGAGGTCCCAGACGACCGTGTGGGACCCCGCATCGTAGATTCCGCCCAGGGTCGCCGACACGAACTCCGCGCCGGGCTCGAGTGTGTCGACGAGCCGCAGGTTCTCGAGCGCCTGAACGCCGGGAGCCTCGCAGACATCGCGCATACGCTTCGCGTACTGCGTGGTGCTCGTTCCGAACTGCGATTCGTACCCGACCAGCAGGCGGTACGTCACCTGCTGGTCCACGTACGGCACATCCGTCGGGAAGGTTCGCGTCTTGACCGTCTTGAGCGAGACGCTCGACTCGACGACGGTCTGCTCTTCCCCGTCCTCGTTCGCGGTCACCGTCGTCGCGCCGTCCGCAGTGAATGTCCCGATCGGGGTGATCGTGGCGCCGTCCGGCGTCACCGAGTTGGGCGGCAGCAGGGTGAACGTCAGTGTTCCGGATGCGCCGGTGGAGACGACGTCGGGCAGGTTCCACACCAGCACCTGGTTCGGGGCGGTTCCCTCGATGCTCGCTGTTCCGCCCGATACTCCGCTCTGGCTCGTGACGCTGAGAGGAATGCCATCGGGGAACGCGTCCGAGTCGGCCTGCGCGGCAGGCACGGGCACCTCGATGCGGCCGTTGTCGCACGATCCGGCGCCGGAACAGCTCCACTGGATGCGGAAGCTGGCGCCCTGCCCTGACTGAACCGACGGATCCACTGACTCCAGCGTCAGGTTCAGAGTGCCGCCGGCGGCATACGCCGGCGCAGCGTTGCCCGGAAGCAGCATCCAGAGCACGGCGAATGTCGCCAGGAACGTGAGGAACAATCTGCCTCTGCGCACCAACGCTTCGCGGGCGGGTCTGCGGTGTGTGTCCACGAACGGACTCCTCACAAGTCAAATCTTCGTGCGACGACTCGCGCCGCGCACTCTCTGCGGCGAGGCAGACCCATCGGAAGACGGCACTTCCCCACCAGAAGCCTCCCCCCACGGTGCGCTCCACCCACGTTTATAGGTCAGAACCGAGATTTCGGCGAGACCTCGAGTGAATATGACCCCTGAAAGGGGTCGACGTGATCGGTTGAGCGCCGCGCACACGAAGACGCGACGACATCACGGAGGACGTGCTTCAGCCGAACGTCGGACCCCTGTCGGGGCCATACAGGAGGTCACGCGACACCTTTCAGCAATCTCGCACTCTCATCAGAGTGATGAACACACACGCGGTGCTGTCTGCGCGCGCTAGCCCGCGCTCAGAGCGAATCGATCCTCGGAAGCTTCGCCGAATCGCAGTCGTCGACGCATCGACGCTGCAACGACGTGGCATCGCGCAGGCGCTGAACCGGCCGCCTTACCGCCGCGTCACGCACACCGCGGCGAGCGTGGACGTGTTCCTTGCGCAGGTCGAATACGATCATCGATGGCCGCATCTTCTCGTGGTCGCGTTCCCGCCGCGTCCTGCGCCGAGCGAAGTGCTGGCCGCGGCGGCTCCCGCTGTGCGCAGCCGACTTCGCGTCCTCGCCGTGACAGCGGGGCGCACCGACAGCGACGTCCGCAGCGTCCTCGAGGCCGAGTTCGACGGCGTCATCGCAGCACAGGACAGCGAGCACGAGCTCCGGCAGATCGTCGATGCCGCACTCCACGGCGTCACCACAGTATCGGCGAGCATCCGCGCTCTCATCGATGCACCATCGGAACGACCTCGGCTCAGCATGCAGGAGGAGCGCGTGCTGACGCACTATGCCGCGGGCATGACGATCAGCCAGACCGCCGCGATGATCGGCGTGCGTCACGATACGGCACGCAAGTACCTCAGTCGAGTGAAGGCGAAGTACGCGGCTGCGGGCTTTGTCGCCCGCACGCGGCTCGACCTCTCGCGCCTCGCCCGCCGCGACGGCTACGTCTCGCTGGACCTCTCGAACTGAAAGCCAGCCCGATGGCGACGCGCCCATTCTGCCGAGGGCGTCGGGATCGCGGCGGCCGGAGCGCTCGCTCTGCTCGCACTCGGCGGCGGTATTCTCCACGCGCGCCGCAGCGCGCATACGCATCGGCACGACTCGAGAGCGGGGCGGAGATCTCGGCTGATAACCGCCCCGCTCTCACGCGCATCGCCAGCCGGAATCCAGGCATTATGGTTGTAACCACCGAGTGACTTTCTCTCCCGTTCGCGATACGCTCCGCACCATCGCGACTCTCGTAGCCAGACCTCACCACCGGAGCCCGGTGAGACTGACGACCCCTGGGGACCGAATGACCACCACGATCACCGATCACGATTCCGTCGACGAGACGCCGGGCGACGAGGCCCTGCTCTCGCGCCTGCGCGACGGCGACACCGTCGCATACGACGTGCTCTGGGCGAAGCACATCGGCGCCGCACTCCGCCTCGGACACCGCCTGGCCCCCGGGCGCGGCGAAGACCTCGCTTCTGAGGCGTTCCTCGCAGTGTACCGGCAGGTCACCACGACCGCGTCCGGCCCGACGTCAGCGTTCCGCGCCTACCTGTTCACCGTGATGCGCAACACGGCGAAGAAGTGGCGCCTCGAGCAGCAGAGCATCGACGTCTTCGCCGACATCGAGCAGGTCGACGAGGACGACGCGCTGAAGATCGTGGAAGAGCAGGCGGAAGCGTCGGAGCTGCTGGACGCCTTTCGAGCACTTCCCGAGCGGTGGCAGCGGGTGCTGTGGCTCGTCGAAGTCGAAGGCGCGAAACGAGCCGCGATCGCCGCCGATCTGGGCATCCGGCCGAACGCCGTCTCATCTCTGCAGCGCCGCGCACGTGCCGGCCTCCGCGAGCAGTGGCTCACTCGACTCGTCCCCGCTCAGCTGCGTGACGACCCGCAGCATGTCGGGGCGCTTGTCCCTTCCTACGTCCTCGGCAGCGCGACATCGAAAGTCGTGAGAGCCGTCGACGCTCATTCGGAGATCTGTGACGCATGCGCTGACGTCATCACGGAGGTGCGCGCGTCGTCGGTGCGAATCAAGCGCACCACACTCTCGGCCGTCGGCTTTGCGGCACTCGGCTCGGCCGTCTCGGTCTCCTCGCCGATCGTGCCGGCGGTCGCGATCGGCGGTGCGGCACTCATGTTCGGAGGAGCGGGGCTGGGCCTCGGAGCCATCGGCACGATCGCTGCCGGATCGCTGGCCGTCATCACGGTGGGGTCGCTCGCCGTCGGGCTGCTCGACAGCGGAGGTCGCAGTTCCGCCGCCGATGCCGACGTGCCGAGCACGAAAGCCCTCTCGACGCAGGTCCTGCCGCCGGAGAACGGCAAGGCCGCCGCCGACGAGGACCGAGACGGCACAGGCTCCCCGGCCCCGAAGGAGCCCGAACCTCCCGGCCAGGACTCCGAGTCGGCACCAGACCTCGCGCCGGAGACGGGTCGCCACAACACCGACCCGGATGTGCCCGACGTCGACGTATCCGATAGGACCTCCGGTGACGGTTGGGCCTACCCGGATTCACCTGACCCCGCGCCGACCGATTCCGTCCCCGACCCGCGGCCCGACGACTCGTCGACGGGAGGCACAGACGACGATCCGACCGACGACCCGCCGCCCGTCGTGGAAGCACCGCTGAGCCCTGGACTGTCAACGCCGAGCTCTTCGACCGTCTACCTCGCCCCTGTCATCGCTGGGGCGACTCGTCCCGACGCACAGGTCACGGTCGAGTACGAGGGAGACCGATATCTGCCGGACATCGCGCCCGACGGCTCGTGGACGTTCGACTTCCGCCGACTGAACACCTATGGCGCAGGAACGTACACCTACCGTGTATGGGCGTTCACCGCCGACGATCAATCGATCTCGAAGTCGGGGACGTTCGACGTCATCCCGATCGTCGTCGATGGTTTCACAGATCCTCAGGAGGTCATCCCGCTGGACGAGGCCTCCACGACCGGCGTGACGATCTCGATCCAGGGTCCGGCGAACGGCCGGGTGTGCCTCAGTGAGATGAGCGGCGCTTCCACTGAGATCCCACTCGACGAGAACGGACGCACGGTCGGGCGGATCGTCGTGCAAGAGGCCTTCTGGTACATGTTCACGCTGTTCGCGTGCGCCCCGATGTCGGACGCCTCCGGCTCGACGGCTACGTACTTCGGCGCGTCTGTCGAGGGCTATCTCAATGCCGAGGACCCCGATGTTCTCGTCCCATCTCCCTGGGGCCCTGGCCCTGAGGCGGTCACGTTCGACTTCCCGGAGCCCTGAGCTCACCGCGGCGACGTGGAAGGCGGCCCGTGCCGGGAGCTCTGGGGAATCCTCCGCGGCACGGGCCAGCGCGGCAAGATGATCGGAGCACCGCCGCGCCCTTCCACAGGAAGAGAGTCACCTGCTGCGAAAAGGTGTCGCACGAACTCAGCATCTTCCGGGAAAGGCGAGGAGCCTGTGCCGCCAGCCGGCTGGGCCGGTGCTGCACAATGCAGCTCGAGAGGAGATCGCGCTCGGTACCCGCCCCACGCACAGCGCCGCGTGTTCCTCCGCCCTCGCCGCCAGGCCCCGGATGAGCCAAGCGCGCCGCGCGCATACGAATGATCAGAACATTTCGTCGCATGACAGAGCGGTTGTGGGGGTGCGGCGACCGCGGCAGAGTGGAACGCGATTGACATCACTATGTATTGAGGCACCGGGCGGCATCCCGCGCCTCGACTCCGGATGCCGCGGCCGATTCGCACCCGGCTCGCGGCATCCGGATCTTCGTGCGGGCGTCGTCCTCCGTCGATACGCTCGTCAGGTTACAGCCGTGAAGCCGCAGGCCTGCTCGCCGAACGCCGTGACTCCATCGGACTCGACGTGCATGAACGCGAAGAACGACATCTCGTCAGACCACACCAGCGCGAGGTCGTCGTCCGGCGCATCGGAGAGACCGAGCGGCAGGAACCAGCTGTCGACGGCCACCGCCGTATCAGCACCCTCGACCGGGGCAACCGCGACTTCGGTCTTGGTCATCGCCTCACCATCTTGCCACGAGCTGCGCGGGCAGTGCCCACCCCACGCCGCAAACGGCTCGCTCTGCACCGGATATGCCTCTCCCCCGAACTCGCGCACGTCGACGGTGCGGGCGAACTCCTCGGAGCTGCCGTCGGCGCACACGTCGATGCCGAGCGAGGGATCGTACAGCGTGCCCTCGATGCGCAGCTCCTCGTCGACAGCGGTCACGCTCGTGACCGAGTCGCCGCAGCGCGAGGCCCGCGCTACCGGGTACTCCAGCTGAGACGCGGAACCGTCCTCCGCGCCGAGCCAGACGTACCAGAGCCGCTCGAAGCCGTTTCCGTCGAGCTGGTCGATCGTCACCGCGAGGTCGAGCACGCCGTCGCCGTTGAGGTCGGTCGATACGTCCTCCTCGCCCGCCGTGTAGATCCGGCCGATGTCATCCGTTGCGGTTCCCGCCGAGATCGGCACCGTGATCGGTTCGCGCAGGCCCTCCGGTGAGTACAGCCACTCCGCGTCCGCGACGATCGCGCGCAGCTCGTCCTCGGTTGGCCCGGTGGGTTCGGCTTCCGCCGTCGCAGTGGGCGCTGAGTCCGTCGGCGTCGGGGTGCTCTCATCCGGGTCCTGATCTCCCGTTCCCGTGTCGGCGCAGGCTGCGAGCCCCATCATCAGGCCCGCGATCGCAAGCAGCGCGACCGCGCGCCTGCCGCCGATCATCGCCCCGCTCCGATCACTGCATGCGGATCCACCGGCAGCGGGGCCGCGGCCGCGGCGCTCAGCGCCTGCGCGAGCATCTCGGGGAAGCGCGCCGGGTATGTCTCAAGGCGGGCTGCACCGTTGATGCTGAGGCTCGTGACGAGAAGTGCGTTGCGCCCCATCACCATCCCCGCGATGGCAACGGACTCCCGTTCGCCGACCGGACGGGATTGGATCGCTTTGAGGCGGTCCGTGACATACGAGATGTCACCGGGCGCGAACTGCGCGACGAGGTTCTCGACGTACGCCCACACCGCGCCGCCCGAATGCGTCTCAGGGCCTCCCACGCGATAGCAGACGGCGCCGACGAGATCCCGGATGACGCCCTCCGCCGCGGGCCGCGACAACGAGATGGCACGAATCGTATCGCGCTGGCCAGATGCATCGGTCGTCTCGAACACCGAGAAGAGTGCGTCACCCATCAGGTTCGCCCGTGTGGTCTGCGACAGCACAGATTCCTCGGTTCCCGTGGTGCGGCTCGTGGAGTCGGTCACACCGGTGGAGCTGCCGTAGTAGTTCGACTGCGCCGCGCCGCCCATCCCCGTGCCGCCTGTGCCGTGCACCGCGGTGCCGGACTGCGACGAGTGCGTCACGCCGAACGTGCGCGTGGTGGTGTTGATCGTGGTGAGCACCTGACCCTGCGTGTCCTGGTCGAAGTGCCGGTCGACCTCGATCACCGTCGCTCCGTTCACGTGCATGAGAGAGCCGTCGGAGGCGTAGGCCTCGGAACGCGACCGGTTCAGGAGCTGCCCGATCGCCTGAGTGAGAGCGACGGAACGCTTGCGGTCCTCGCGATCGAACGCCCGCGCGCGCAACTCGGCGACGAGCCCGATGATGAAGAAGACGAGCCCGAGCAGGAAGAACAGCCCGCCGAAGAATCCGCTCATCAGGAACGCCTGCGCGAACGGCGGCGCCTCCGGCGCAGAGGAGAGAAAGCTCGCGAGCACCGCAGAGCACAGGAACCACACGACCAACAGGATGATGCCCCAGACGAGCAGGCCCCGCTTGCGCTTTCGGCGAGCAAGCGGTGACGATCCGCGATACGGACTCGCTGAACCGCTCATCTTCGTTTCCTCTCATACCGGAGTATCGCGATCTCCCGCTCTTGGGGCTGAGAGTAGCAGTCCCCGGGTCCGCTGTCAGCAGGCAGCGGACCCGGGGACGAACGCGTGATCAGTGCCGCGGGAACGCGGAAGCGCCTCTCCCTGGATGATCCGGGCGAGGCGCTTCCGCGGTGCGCGCTACTGTCGGCTGTACGGGTTCTGCGGGGGCTGGCCGTACGGCGCCGGCTCCCCCTGCGGCTGAACGGGAGGCTGACCCTGTTGGCCGTAGGGCGCCCCGCCCGGATACGGCTGGGGCTGACCGAACTGTGCGTACGGGGACTGGCCCGGCTGCGGCTGCGGATGACCGGGTTGCGCTGGCGCCTGGTGCCCCTGCTGGTACGGCGCCTGTGCGGGCTGCTGGCCGAACTGCGCGGCACCGGGCTGGCCGGGCGCCGGGTACGGCTGCGGCGAGCGCGGCTTCTTCTTCTGCGTCGGCATCACCATGACGATCCCCGCCACGAGCATCAGGAGCGACAGGATGAGCAGCAGGTACACGCCGAAGCCGACGTCGGCGCTCACACCGAGGCCGACACCGGCGGCCTCACTCGCACCGCTGAACACCGCGATCGAGTCGACGATGCCGATCACCGCAGCCACCATGCCCAGCACGGCCGTCGTGACGCGGGCCCACGTCGCCTTCATCACGATGGCGACGACGCCGCCAGCGATCACCAGCAGGAAGGCGACCAGAAGCAGGACGCCGTCACCCGAATCCCAGAAGGTGACGCTCTGCGACGCCCCCGCGACCGACACTGAGACGGCGGGCAGGAAGATCGGAAGGATCGCCAGCAGCGCGAGCGCTGGGAGAACGAAACCCGCGAGGGAGACGAACTTCGCCATCGGGGTGGCGTCCTTCTCGTTCGCTGCCTGCTGGAAGTCTCTGGCCGCGCCCTGTGCCGCCGGGACCGCGTGCTGCGGGGAGGAGTCCTTCGCGCCGGGTTCCACCTGGTGCGCACCCGCCGAGGCCTTCTCCCACGGCTCTTCCGGGCGCTGCGGCTGGCCGACCTCGCCGGCGGCGACCGCCGCCTGATACTCAGCCGTGCTCGGTTCACGACCCGCGCGCTGGCGGAACTCTGCCGCCCACTGGTCGGGGCTGATGGGTCCCGGACGCTGCGGCTGCCGATCCGGTGCCGGCCGCTGTGCGTACGGCGACTGGCCGCCCTGCGTCGGCTGCTGCGGTGCACCCGCGGCGCCGGGCCCTGCCTGCGGCGGGTATCCCGGCTGGCCGAACGCACCCTGCTGTCCGTACGGCATCTGCTGGCCGTAGCCCGCGGAAGGCTGCGCGCCCTGCGACCCGGCCGCTGCGGTGTCCGGAGTCCGTCCGTATGCCTGCTGCGTCCCCGGGGTCTCGGCCGGCGGCGCACTCGCCGCCTGCACACCGTGCGCACGCAGCCAGTCGGCGAGTTCGGGGTAGCAGTTCGGGTGGGCGAGCACGGAAGGGCGCAGATCGGGCCGCGCCGTGGCGAGATGTCCGAGTGTGGCCTGATCGAACTGCGGATCACGCAGCAGATCCTGCTCGGTGTACATCGAAAGATCGTGGCCAGGCATCATTCCCCCAGTTCGTGCTGCGACCGGAGGGTGAACCGGCCGACCGCCGCCCCCGAGGGCATGGCGAACACCGCAAGCCTATCGCCCGCACGCAACGCCGCGGGAGGGGGCAGAGTTCCGCACGACTCAGCCGCTCCGCACCCCCGACCGTTCCGGTGCGAGGAATCGCCGCCATACCCCGGGCACAGCGGCAGGATGCCGCACCCGCGCAGCTCGGCGCGACACCCGAGCTGCGCGGCGCACTCAGCCCTCCGCCGAGGAGATCCGGATGGACGCCGCCCAGTCCGCAACCCACGACGGCAGCTCGATGTCGTCGGGAGCATCGCCCGACGCCTCGAGCAGCTCTGCCGTGCTGACCGTTCCGCCCGAGCGCTTGAGGAACCGCGCCTGCACGACGGCCCGGGCGATGAGCTTCCCGCCGCGGCGGAACTCCTGCTGCATGTATGCCGCGCGCTCGTCGAAGCCGAGCACGCGCGTCGTCACCACGAAGCGCTGCCACAGCTTCAGCGAGCGCTTGTAGGTGATGGTCTGCGCGCCGACCACGGGGTACCAGCCGCGCCGCGTCACCTCCTGCATGTACCCGGATCGCATCGTGAGATCGGTGCGCCCCAGATCCATCAGCCCGAGGTAGCGGGCGTTGTTCATGTGCCGCAGCGGGTCGAGGTCGGTCGGCCATACCCGGAACGGGGTGCGCGTCTCACTCCACAGCGAGACGCGCGGCGCTCGGCGCAGACGGAGGGTGAGCAGGAGCAGCCGGAAGTACAGATTCACACCGTTCAGTACATCAGTCGCAGACGAGATCTGGTGCGGCCGTCGTCGAGGTCGTACAAATCACCTCGGATCCCGCGCGGAAGAACAGTCCGTGCGATACGAACGAGCCGCACGCTGCCGCCCCATCCGGTCGCACCCGCCGCCCATCCGGTTCTCGTACGCTGGGAGCGTGCATGCGAAGATCCTGCTCTACTACGTCTTCACACCGATCGCCGACCCCGAAGCGATCCGGCTGTGGCAGCGCGACCTGTGCGAGTCCCTGGGGCTGCGCGGGCGCCTGCTGATCTCGCGCCACGGGCTCAACGGCACTCTCGGCGGCGAGATGTCGGCGCTGAAGCGATACGTGCGCAAGACCAAGGAGTACCGGGCGTTCAAGGGCATCGACTTCAAGTGGTCGGAGGGCACGGGGCTCGACGATGACGGCCTGAGCTGCGATTTCCCGAGGCTGTCGGTGAAGGTGCGCGACGAGATCGTGTCGTTCGGTGCCCCGGATGAGCTGGTCGTCGATGAGACGGGCGTGGTCGGCGGCGGCACCCATCTGGCCCCGGATGAGCTGAACCGGCTGGTCGACGAACGCGACGACGTGGTGTTCTTCGACGGTCGCAATGCGTTCGAGGCCGAGATCGGCCGGTTCGACGGCGCGGTCGTTCCGGATGTCACCACGACGCACGACTTCGTCACCGAACTCGATTCGGGCAGGTACGACCATCTCAAGGACAAGCCGGTCGTCACCTACTGCACCGGCGGCATCCGGTGCGAGGTGCTCTCGAGCCTGATGGTGAAGCGCGGCTTCGGCGAGGTGTATCAGCTCGACGGCGGCATCGTGCGCTACGCGGAGAAATTCGGCAACGACGGGCTCTGGCGCGGTTCGCTGTACGTGTTCGACGGCCGCGAGTCGCTTGCATTCGGCGACGAGGTGATCGGAAGCTGCGCCTCCTGCGGCGGCCCGACCGACCGGATGGTCGACTGCGCCGACGACGCCTGTCGCGCCAGGGTGGTGCTGTGCGAGCGCTGCGGCGAGCGCGCCGCCTGCCGCGAGCACGCCGCGGTGCTGCAGAAGTAGCCAGCAACACGTTCCGGTGCGCGACACCGACCTGACGTCACCGGGTGCAATTCGTCATTTCTGGCACATCTCCGGTGCTGTGCACCCCATGAGATGTGCCAGAAATGACGAATTGCACCCAAGTCACGCGAACCCGGGGCGTCAGGGTGAGGCGAGGAGAGCTGCGACTTCCGCGGCTGTGGGCACGGCAGGCTGGGCGCCGGGGCGAGTGACGGCGATCGCGCTGGCGGCGGCGCCGGCGCGAGCGGCCGCGACGAGCGCGTCGAGGTCGAGCGGGCCGCGGCCGAGGTGCGCGGCGAACACTCCGCAGAACGTGTCGCCGGCGCCCGTGGTGTCGACCGGGGTGACGGGGAACGCGGGCACCTGTGCGCGCTCCGGTCCGAGGGCGATGATCGAGCCGACTGCTCCGAGCGTGACGACCAGCGCCGGCACCCGCGCCGCGAGCAGGTCGACCGCCTCGGACTGATCGGCGACGCCTGCGATGTCGAGCAGCTCGTGCTCGTTCACGATGAGCACGTCGACCTTGTCGAGCACGCGCTCGGCGACATCCGGGCTCGTCAGCGGCTCCGAGGGCGCGGCGTTCAGCACGAACAGTGCGCCGTCACCTCGTGCATCGGCCGCCGCCTCGACCAGTTCGACAGGCACCTCGAGCTGTGCGGCGACGGTATCGGCGGCCGCGACGATTCCGCGCTGTGCGTCGTTCAGCGATGTCAGCGCACCGTTGGCCCCGGCGACCACGACGATGGCGTTCTCGGCGTCGTCGTCGACGGAGATGAGGGCGACGCCGCTCGGCTCCGCCGCTGTCGCCAGGCCCGACACGTCGATGCCGTCGGCTTCGAGCCACGCCCGCAGCTGCCTGCCATCCGGATCATCACCCACTGCGCCGATGAACGCCGCGTCGGCACCGCCGGCGCGCGCCGCGCCCACGACCTGGTTCGCGCCTTTGCCCCCGCCACCGCGCGACGAGCCGGTTGCGAGCAGCGTCTCGCCCGGCCCCGGGATGCGCGGAACCCGCGCGACGACATCCATGTTGACGCTTCCGACCACGGCGATGCTCATCGTCCACTCCTCCTGCGCACCGGGCGGCGCACCCACCCATCCTGCCGCACGCCGGCCTGAGCCCGCCGCCCGACACAACGCAGTCGATCTGTCGGTTCATCCTCCGCCGTGCCGCGGAACTCCGCGAACCCGAGCGGCATACCGCGCCGAGTCGACTGCATTGTGTTCCGCGCCGACCCTCGCAGGCTCACTGATCCCGTTCGATGCTCCGGATGATGCGCAGGGCGCCCGTGTCGGCGACGAGTTCGCCGGAGCGGGCCGCCTCCTCGACGCGGTGCACTGCTTCGATCCTGTGGTCGGGCTCGACTCTGCGCGGCCGGTAGACGACCAGCGAGTGGAACACGAACCGCGCCAGGAACGCCACCGCGAGGGTGATGGCCGTGGCGAAGGCGCTGGAGATGTGCCAGGTCTCCACCAACAGCGCCATCACCGGGATCCGGATGGCCGCCTCGACGTTGTTGAATGCGAACGACGTCGCGAAGCGGCGCCGGAACCCGGCGGCCCGCGATCGCATGTCGTGGAAGACGAAGCGCTCCTGCAGCAGGAAGTTCGCCACGATGGTGATCTCTGCGGCCGCGATCGCCGCCCACAGGTACGGCGCTCCCGCGCCCGTCAGCCCCCACACGATGGCGATGTTGGCCACCGCTCCGATGGCGCCGATCAGCGCGAACACCGACATCTTGCCGAACCGGAGCCGGGTCAGCTGGCCCAGGAAGTGCACGCCCTGCCGCGCGTTCGCCTTGGAGCGGCCGTCGCGCCGGCGCTCGAAGCTCATCGGCACCTCGGCGACGCGCAGCTGCGAACGCACGAGGATCTCCAGCAGGATCTTGAACCCGTCGGGGCGCAGCGCGTCGAGGTCGACGCACCGCCTGTCGACCAGGAAGAAGCCCGCCATCGGGTCGGTCACACTCTGCAGCCGCACGGGGAACATCGCCCTGGTGATCGCCGTCGACACCCGCGAGACCCACACGCGCATCCGGGTGCCGAGCCCGGCGAGGTCGCCCCCGCCCGTGTAGCGCGATGCGATCACGGCGTCAGCTCCGCCGCGCGCGTGCCGGTCGAGCAGCGTCGGCAGCACGGAGGGCGGATGCTGCAGGTCGCCGTCCATCACGATGCACACATCGTGCGCCGCCCGCCTCATGCCCTCGACGACCGCTCCGCCGAGACCTCCGGTGCGATCTTCCGGGTCTCGGTGCACGATACGAACCGGGAGCGGCGCCTCGGCTGCGACCCGGGCGACCTCATCCGGTGTGCCGTCGTCGCTGTCGTCGACGAACAGGATCTCGGTCTCGCGCCCGTCCAGGGCGGCAGCGACCTGGGCGATCAGGTCGGCGACATTGCCGCGCTCATTGCGCGTCGGCACGATGACGGTCGCCGCGGCCTGACTCTGCACCCGCCTATGTTCCCACGGGTCGCTGAGGCGGTGCTGGCCGCGCGGAGCAGGTGGACCGGTCAGTCGCGGTCACCCTGATGCGCGAGTCCGGTGAGGTCGTCGGGCGTCATCGGCTCGGACGGCAGCGAAGGGCGGGCCGCGCCTTCGGGGCGGAGCGCGTCGAGCACGTAGGCGCGCATCCGAGGTATCAGGCGCGAGCGCTGCGGTTCGGCCGCTGTGGCGAGGTCGGCGACCATCGTCGCGAGCATGGCGATGTCGCCCAGCTCGGCATCGTCGCGGATGTCCCCGTCGGCCTTGGCGGTTTCGACCGCCTCCATCACCTCGGCGGCCCAACTGCCCATCCGGGGCTCGTCCGGGTACATCCTCAACACTCTGGCCGAGATCCGGCGCGATACCGGCTTGTGCACGGCCAACCGGATGGCGCCGTCCATGAAGGAGAGCACCCTCGGCATGCCGGGCTCGGCCTTGAGCATCTCTTCCCCCACCTCGTCGAGCCTGGCCTGATTGCGCCGGTAGATCGCGAGGAACAGGGCGCCGCGGTCGGGGAAGTGCCGATAGACGGTGCCGACGCCGACACCGGTGACATCCGCGATGCGGTGGAAGCCGATCTCCAGCCCCTCGTCCTGGAACAGTTCCTCTGCACGGTCGAGGATGCGTTCGCGATTCTGCGCAGCGTCTCGGCGCTGCGCCCGTTCCTGTTTCGGCACGTCCCCACTATGCCACTGCTTCCCAGGGGAACTCGCGGCCTGCGCAGGGCGTGCCCGCCATCGCTCGTCCGACATCCGACTCACCCCTTTCCCGCACACCAGGATCTCGGTACAGTATCTTACCGGACACACTGTCCGTTTGATTGAGAGAGGATCAGAATGCCGGCTCGGACACGATGGGGGCGCTTCTTCGTGGCCGCGGCGCTCGCCATGGGCGCGGCGCTGACGTTGTCCGCACCCGCGAGCGCTGCGGGGATCACGCCGAAGATGCCGGACGGTGTCGTGCCTTCGCCGGACGGCATCGAGAGCTTCCTGGTGCCGAACGACGTCGACGCAGAAAGCAGCATCAAGTTCGCAGCGGACCTCGACGTCGCCGAGAGCGATCTCCCGATCCGCGTCGATGCCGTCGCGATGCTGCCGGACGGGACCGAGCAGACGCTCTGCGGAGACGAGCGCTCCGACTGGCAGGACTTCGGCCCGGATCCGTATCCGTGGCTGTGCTTCTTCAGCGCAGCGGATTCCAATCTGCCTACCGCCACAGCCGTCCAGGTCCGCCTGACGACGAACTACGACGCTGACGATGCGGCCCCACCGACCGCCGTCGCGGCATACCCCGAGATGAGCATCCTCGCACCGCCCGAGTACACCGACTCCGACGGTGCCGAACTCCGCTATCCGGAATTCCAGACCGACACCGGCACCCTGACTGTCAGCGGCACGAAGGAGCCGGATCTCGGTATCACCGTGCACGACGGCCGGATCCTCGACCGCGACGACGAGAGCGGCGAGCCGCTGTGCGTCGACCTCACGCCCGGCACCCGGGAGTGGTCGTGCGAGCTCACGCTTCCGGATGACACGGTCGACACGCATCTCATCAGCGCACGCCAGGTGCCGATCTCGGCGGGTGACAGCCCGTTCTCGGTCACGTCGGGCTACCGCTGGGCAGTCGTGGAGCGCCTCGCCCCGACGGATCCGGACCCGACCGATCCGGACCCCACCGACCCCGTCGATCCGGAACCCACAGACCCCGACCCCACCGACCCCCTCGATCCGGAACCCACAGAACCCACCGATCCGGACCCGACCGATCCTGTCCAGGATCCGACGCCCGACCCCGACCCGACGACGCAGCCCGTTCCGGAGCCCTCTTCACCGTCCGACCCCGTCGGCGAGCCGGACGGCCCCACCCTCGAGGAACCGGACCCGGAGCTCGCATCGAGCGACGACGACCCCGCCCAGAACCCGATTCTCGACGCGGACGACGGCGACCGCCCGGCGCAGGATGCTCCCATCGAGCAGGACCCGGATGATGCCGACGAAGAACGGCCCGCTCCCGTCGACACTCCCCCGCCGGTGACAGCGGATGCCGCGACGACAGTCCCGCCAGCGGCCGCGTCGGATGAGCCGACCGAGTACGGCCACGGCCTGCCCACGTTCGGCGACCTGCTCGCAAAGCCGATCGGAGTCGTGATTCCCGCGGTCGCGACGGCGATCGGGTTCCTGATCCTGGTGGCGATTCCGTCCGAGCTGATGTACGGCACGCTGCGCCAGAACTACACCAGGCTCGCGTTCGCCCCCGCGGCGCTGCGTCGCAGGTGGGCGGCGTGGCGTGCGCGGCGCTCCCCTCGCTGGCGCGTGCTCGTCGCACCCGCGATCATCACGACGGGTGCGCTGATCGCATCCTTCGCCGACCCCGCGCCTCCCGCACCGGGCGCCGCGCTGCGCCTGTTCCTCGCGCTGATGTGCTCGATGACGCTGATGAACGTGCTGGCCGTGATGTCGGGCCGGTGGGCGGCGGGCCGGATGGGCCTGCCCACCCGCGTGCTGCTGATGCCAGGCTTCCTGCTCATCGGTGCCGTCGGCGTGCTCGCCTCTCGCATCTTCGACATGCATCCGGGCATCCTGTTCGGCATCCTCGCGATGTCGGTCGTGACCGCGGCCGTGAAGAAGAGCCAGGCGGGAGTGCTCGCGCTGATCCTGTGCGGCGGCTTCATCGTCGCCGGAGTGGTCGCCTGGCTGATGTACGCGGTGATCGGCGACTCGCTGTCGGGTTTCTGGGGCGAGTTCCTGCGCGAACTGCTCACCGCCGTCGCGGCGGGAGGAATCGGCTCCATGGTCGTCGTGCTGCTGCCGGTGACGTTCATGAGCGGTCGAGACATCTTCCTCTGGTCCAAGCGCGTGTGGGCGCTGGTCTATGCGATCGCACTCGTGCTGTTCGTTCTGCTGGTGGTGCCGCTGCCCGATTCGTGGCAGGAGTCCGCCGGCACGTCTCTGCTGTGGCTCGCCGCATTCGGCGCGTTCGGCGCGGTGTCCATCGGGGTGTGGGCATGGTTCCGCTTCCGAGCGCCCGCCAAGGCGAACGCGGGTAATCTGGAGTCATGACGACTTCCTCGCAGATCCGGATGTTCGGTGCCGACTGGTGCCGCGACTGCCGCCGCACCAAGGCGCAGCTCGACGAGCTCGGCCTCGACTACGAGTACATCGACCTTGAGGCGGACGCTTCGGCCGCCGACGTGGCGAAGGAGATCTCGGGCCGCACGCAGATCCCCGTGGTGGTGTACCCCGACAGTTCGCACCACGTCGAGCCGACCAACGCCGACGTCGAGACGAAGCTCAAGGAGCTCTCGCTCATCTGAGCCCGACCACAACGGCCGCTGGCCCCGGATGTCTGACACCCCGGGGCCAGCGGCCGTTTCGCGCGCGGCACCGGCCTGTGCGCCCGCTGATCAACCGTGGTAGATCAGGCCGCTTCTCGCGCGTAGGGCACCGGGTGTTCCCCTCGGCGCCCGTTTCACGGCAGAATGAGTATCGACGGAAGGTGGCCAGCGTGCCAGATGCAGCAGAGACGAGTCCGCTGAGCCTGCCGCATGAGGCGGCGGAGTGCCCGAAGTGCTTCGAGGAGCTCCAGCGCGACCGCGATTGGTGGCAGGCCAAGCCTGAGGGCGCGCGCCTGGTGGGGCTCGTCGTCGCGCGCGACGATCTGCCGTCCGTCGTAGAGCAGCGCACCGAATTGACGCGCTTCGGCGTGCCGATCGACGGCTTCCGCCACCCGGCCCCCGACATCCTGGAGTCGTGGGAGACTCGGCTGGACCGCCTGTTCAACACCCTGACTTCCGGTGACGTGCTCGTCGTCGCCGACCTGCGCTCGCTCGGGCGCGATGCATCTGAGGGCGCGCGCACGGTCGCCGCTCTCCGTCGGCACGGCATCATGGTCAAGGTGCTCGGCCACAAGTCCCGCCACCTCGAGAGCGCATAACCGCCCGCAGCGTGCGTGCCGGGTTCCGGGTGCGTGCAGCGCAGGGCGGAGGAGGGAGTCGACCACCAGGTCGGCGACGGACGACAACGCCGCGATGTGCGTGCCGGGTTCCGGCAGGTCAGCTGGCGCAGGCGGTGGCGGCTGGCGAGGCAACCCCATCCGCGCGGACGAGGTAGACCTCGATGCAGGTGGGCACGGGGTCGGCGGAGACGGTGACCGAGGCCTCTCGGGTGTCGTGGAACTCGATGGGGGCTCCCGGCTCATCGATGCCCCACTGGTACGAGTCGCCGTCCTGCGGGTCGGGGTTGCTCCACGAGAAGGTCGCATCGTCGCCGTCGATCTCGGCGCGCAGATCGGCCACGGCCGGCGGGGTCTCGGTGACCGGATCCTGCGGCTGAGTCGTCGGGCCGGTCTCGGGCGCCTCATCGTCCAGCAGTGAGGGCAGCACGAACACCGCCGCAGAGACCAGGCCCGCGACCAGGGCCGCTCCGCCGAGGACCCACGGCCACACCGGTCGACCGCGCCTCTTCGCGGAACCCGCGGCAGGCGCGCTCTGGAAGCCCCGGGTTCCCGGCGCATGGGTCGCTCCGCCCGGCGCCGACGCCGCGACGGCGCCGGCCTGCACGGCGAAGGTCGGCACGGATCCACCGGCGCTCGGCGACGGGATGGTGGCGTCGTCGAGATCGTCGCCGCCTCCGGTCCAGATGCTCGCGGCGGGTGCGCCCTGCTGCCCGCGCGAATCTCCGTTGCCCGCGCCGGCCCCCTGGTGCTGAGGGGTCGCGTCGGCCGTCCGCGCATCGCCAGCGGGATCCGCACCTGGCGCGCCGCGCACCACGGTCGCTTCGTCGACCCGCCCCGTGACCTTCGCCGTCTCCGCCGACGGCCGCGTGCCGTCGACATCCGGTTCGATGCTCATCACAGCCCGCACCCTGGTGAGGCCGTCGTTCTCGTCGTCGAGCTCTTCGGTGGGGGCGTCATCGAGGATGTCGATCGGGGTCACGGAGTGCTCGAGCTCGATCTGCACCTTCTGCAGCGCCCTGGCGAACGCCACGGCCGTCGGGAACCGATCCTCCGGCCGCTTCGCCATCGCGCGTGCGAGCGCAGCCTCGAGCGACGGCGGCACATCGGGTCGGTCGATGCGGCGCACCGGCATCCGCTCGGCGCGGTCGATCAGTTCGGCGCTCGAGTTGCGCTGGCCGGGAATCTCGAACGGCGCTCGCCCCGCCAGCAGCGTGTACACGGTGGCACCCAGCTGATAGACGTCGGTCTCCGGCCCGTTCCGCGGCGGCACGGCGAACGACTCCGGCGGCGACCACGGGATCGACATGCCTGCGGCCGCCTCAGCGGAGCCCGCATTCGACGCGATGCCGAAGTCGGTCAGCGCCGGCCGGTTGTACTCGGTGACCAGCACGTTCGCCGGCTTGATGTCACGGTGGAGAACGCCCATCCGATGCGCGGTCTCCACCGCCGCGATCACCGGGATCGCGGTGCGCAGCGTCTCGGCGACCGAGAACGGCGCACGCCGGTAGCGCAGCTGCAGGTTCGGGCGCGGGCAGTGCTCCATCACGATGTAAGGGCGCTGGTCGGCGCTCATACCTGCCTGCAGAATCGTGACGATGGCGGGGTGATTCGACAGCATCGCCATCACGTTCGCCTCGCCGGCGAACTGCTGCCCTGCCGATTCCAGTCGATCCGGCAGCAGCACCTTCACCGCGACGCGGCGTTTCGGCATCTGCTGCTCGTACAGGAACACGTCGGCGAACCCGCCCGATCCCAGCAGCCGGATGTACTCGAAGCCCGGCAGCTGGGGAGGGGCGGCGGGCGGCCGTTTGGTCACGGCAGCCCCTGGAACGTCACGGTGATGCCCTCGCCGAGGTCGAGCGTGTCGCCCTCGATCAGGATCGTGCGCTCGCCCGGGTGCAGCCGCTGCGCGTCGCCGTCTCGGTAGAGCAGGGTGCCGTTAGTGGAGTTGAGGTCGGTGACCATCGCCACGTCGTCCTCGGTCTTGATCTCGATGTGGTTGCGCGAGATGTCGTGCATCGGGCTCGCCACCGTGATCAGGTGCGGCACGTCCTCACCCACCGAACGCACCGACCGCGGCCGACGCCCGATCAGCACGGGCCGGTCGAGCGCCACCTCGGCGCCCGTCGACACCCGCACACGCGCGGGCGGACGGGCGGCCGCTTGTCCGGCAGACGTCGTCGGCGCAGGCGGCGACGCCGGCGCTCCCCCGCGCATCGCGGCGATGTCCGCTGCGGCGATCGTGATGCCGTCGTGGTCGCCGTCCTGCTCGGCCTGATTCCGGATGGCCGCGATCTCGTCCGAGAGCACGGTGTTCCCGTCGTGGTCCCCCAGCTCCGGCGATTCGACGGGCTCCGGATCGCGGGGGGCAGCGGGCGACGCCTGTTCCGGCGCGCGCATGATCGGCTGCTCCGGCACGGCGGGCTCCGGATCGATCGCGTCTGCCGCGGCCTCCGCTGCGGAGTCGTCCGCACCGGGCACCTCGTGGCCGTTCGCGCCTTCGGCACCGACTCCTGCGGCGTCCGGCGCATCCGCCTCGGCGAAGCCGCCGGTCTCCGAACCCGTCCCGGCCGCTGCGCCGCCGGCCGATTCGTGCTCGCTCCCGCCGTCGAGCCCGACGCCGGGGACGGCGCCCGCTGCTCCGGACACGCCCGTGGCCCCGAGCCCCCCGACCGCGGCGGCACCCGCCGCCGTCAGCGCGACACCGGTATCTGCCGCACTCCATCCGGCTGCTCCGGAGCCGCCGTCGTCCGCCGGCTCCGCGCCGCTCGCACTCTCGTCGTCCGGGGTGACGGTCTCATCCGGCTCCGGGGTCTCATCCGGCTCCGGGGTCTCATCCGGCACGCCGGGCTCGCCGGCGCCGCCCGGGGCGCCGAGCATTTCGTGGTCGTCGTAGACGCCGTCGCCGTTGACATCGACCGGCAGGATCGTCTCATCGAGCATCTCGTCGCCGATGCCCTCGCTCGCCGCATCAACGGCGTCCTCGACCGCCGTCTCGCCCGATTCCTCGGCCGCGACGACGCCAGCGACCGGAACCGCGGCCTCGCCTGTGTCCTCGGCGGCGGTCAACTCGATCTCGACGCGCGCGACGCGCGCGACGCCGCCCAGCAGCGGCAGCGACGGCTTCGGCGTCGCCCACCCGAGATCGACCGAGACGCGCTCGGCGCCCGCCACCTCGCGCTCGGCCGCGCCGCCCGAAGCCGTGACCCTCTCCGGCGCGATGCCCTCGCCGGTGACCACGGCCTCGCGGTCACCGCGGATCGCGACGCGCACGCGGGCACCGTCGCCGGAGATCAGCACGTGGTCGGTGACACCGGCCAGCACCTCGTCGAGTTCGTCTCGACCGCTGTGCAGCGCGGACCAGGCGCGGTCGAGCATCTCCGCGGGCGTCGTCGGCGGCAGCAGGACGACGGTGTCCTGCGCGACGATCAGGAACGCGAGCCCCGGGGTGTAGCGTGTGCGAATCATTGCCGTATCGCCTCTCGCGGTTCGGTATCGGAATCGACGGATTCGTGCGTGAGAGCCCCTCGCACCGAGAGCGCGTCGACGACCACCGCCGTGATGTTGTCGCGGCCGCCGCGCGCGAGTGCCTCGTGCACCAGTATGACGGCCGCCTGCCCCGGTTGGGGAACCTCCCTCAGGATCTGCGCGATGCGCTCAGCGGGAAGCTCGTTGGAGAGGCCGTCGGTGCACAGCAGCATCCGCTCCCCCGCAGCTGCGGGAAGCATCCAGTAGTCGGCTTCGGCCACCGACCCCGCTCCCATGGCGCGCGTGATCACGTTGCGCCGATTGTCGCGCCCCGCCTGCTCGGGCGTGATGCGTCCGCTGTCCACGAGCTCCTGCACGACGGAATGGTCCACGCTGATCTGTTCGAGTTCGCCGCCTGCGAGCCGGTAGATGCGCGAATCGCCGACGTTGATCGCCAACCAGTACCCGAGCCCGTCGACCTCGCTGACGAGCACGCCCGCGAACGTGGTCCCCGCGCCCTTCTCCCGGTCGCTGGAGAGCGCGTCGACCCTGTCCCTGGCGCGGTCGTACGCCCCGCGCGCCTCGTCGATCTGCACGGATCCGGTGCCGACGAGCGAAGCGAAGGCCTCGATCGCCGTCGCGGAGGCGACCTCGCCCGCGTCGTGCCCTCCCATGCCGTCGGCCACTGCGAACACGGGCGCCGAGGCGAGGAACGCGTCCTCGTTCAGCGCTCGCTTCGCGCCGACGTCGGTGGCGGCGCCGCTCACCACGGTGATGGGTCTCATCCGGCTCGCCCTCGGAAGGCGGCGGCGCGATCGCCCATCTCGAGCACGTCGTTCGGAACGAGCCGAATGCGCTCTCCGGGCTTCGCGGGGATGCGCTCACCGTCCCGAACGATCGTGACGCCGTTGGTCGAGTGACGGTCGATGAGCCACGCCGTGCCGCTTTCGACGACGATCTCGAAGTGCGTCTTCGACAGCGACAGGGTCTCGTCGCGCACCGCGACGACCGCGGCACCGTCCTCCTCGGCGGGGTTGCGGCCCACGACCACGCGACCGTCCAGCTCGAGGCCGGTGCCGTCGTCCCATTCCAGCACGGCTGCTGCTCCGACGCGCACGACCGTCTCGCCGTCGACGTCGTCTTCAGGAGTCGGATGGCCGGATGCAGCAGGCGCGTCCTGACCGGCGACGGCCGGTTCTGCGGCGTCCGGCGGCGTCGCGGCGGGCCGCTGCGGCGGATCCTGGGTGATGCCCGGCACGAAGTCGATCGGCGGTGACGACGATGCATCGTCGTCACCGCGCAGAGCGAACCCGCCCCCGGACTGACCGTCCTCCGCCCATCCGGGCGAGGTCGGCCCCGCGGCGTGCTCGTTCCG
>NZ_KZ984051.1:154547-180070 GCF_003569805.1 Microbacterium halotolerans
GCGGACGACGAGCCCGCCGCATCGCGCGGCACCGCCCGTGGCGGCGGCATGTTCGGGTCAGCCGGCGACCCCAGCGGACCTGCCGCGGCGAGCGCATACGGGTCGACGGGCACCTGCGCGTACGCGGCGAACGGGCGCTGCTGCGCCGAGTCGACGAACGGTGCGCCGTGACCGTGCTCGGCTGCGGGGTCCGACGGCCAGCCGGGCACCGGCGGAGCGCCGGGCACGACCGGACGGCCCTGGTGGCCCTGCTGCCCGCCGGGTCCTGCGGCGAACGGTGCCCCGGCGTTCTCGGGGTTGTGCGGGGTGCTCATCTGGCGCCTTCCTCTCGTACCGAAGCAAGTCGTTCGCGCAGCGAACGCATCCGGACGGACAGCTTCGAGCCGTGCGTCAGGGAGGCGAGACTCATGCGCGCTCTCATCCGCTTCCAGAATGATGCCTTCTCTGACATGGAGTCGACCACCTCGTCGATCTGCTTCCAATACTCGTCGATCTCGACCGCACCGGGGTCCCCCGGCCCGAACACCGACGCATCCGCCCGCTCCGCGAGCTGCGTCACGCGCGGCTCCGCCAGCGTGCCGCCGACGAGAACCGCCTCCTCCCATCGGGTGTGCCCGACGGGAACGGTTGCGCCGTAGTCCGTTGCCCTGTCCATCAGCTCCTCCCAGCCACCGGCGATGCGGTCAGCGGGAACGGGCGCGCCGTAGCGCCTGCGGCGTCTGGCCGCCTTGATCAGCGCGATGATCACGAACGGGCTCATCAGCACGATGAGGCCGAGCAGCGAGATGCCCGTGATCGCGAGCACGAGCCAGAGCACGCCCCAGATCGGCGCGCTCTCCTCCTCCTGCTCCTTCTCATCCGGGATCAGCGGCGGCAGGTCTGCCGGCTCCTGCGGCGGGGGCGGCGGCTGCACGACCTGGGGCTTCGGGTCGGGCTTGGGTTCGGTCGTCTCCTGCTGCGGCTCCTGATCCTCGGGCGGGGTCGGGTCGAACGGCAGCCAGCCGTATCCTTCGAAAGCCACCTCGACCCAGGCATGCAGGTTGTCGCCGGTGGCGACGAAGTCGCCTGAGGCCTCGGTGCTGGGGGCCTGCTCGTCCTCCGACGCCGGCGAGGGGGTCTGGTCGTGGAACCCCATCACCACCCGCGCGGGGATGCCGACCTCGTTCGCCATCAGCGCCATCGCAACGGCGTACTGCTCGTCGTCGCCGACCATCTGCTCGTTCTCGAACAGCGTCTGCATGCGGCGGGCGCCGTGGCCAGGCAGCGAGTACGCCTCCTCGGCGAGCCCGTGGCTGAAGAAGCCGTACTCGCTCAGCTCGGCTTCGAGCGCCCGCACCCGTTCGATGGGAGTCTCCGCCTCGGCGATGGTGTCGGCGGCGAACGCCGCGACGCCCTCCGGCACGTTCTCGGCCTGCGGCACCTCGACCTTGCCGAACGGCACGTCGGCCAGCGCCGAGTCCGTTGGGATGTCGGGGTTCACGGCATGCACCGTGTAGCGGTCGCCCTCGCGCAGGCCGGCCTGAGTCAGTGCGGTGCCCGTGTTCGCGTTGTAGTAGGCGGAACGGCGCAGCTCTTCGGCACGCGGGCCTGCGAAATCGATGCGATCGACGTGGCCCGCATCCGGCAGCCACACATCGGAGTACTCGCCGATCGTGACGTCGAACTCGACGTCGTCGCCGCTGCGGCCGACCGCCATGTCGCTGCGCAGACGGGTGAAGTCGCTCGAATCGGCGGAGCCGGCATCCGAGACGTCGAAGACGACGCCGTTGTATGCGTCCATCACGCCGAGCCGGATGCGCACGTCGTCGGGCAGGCCGCCCGCGACGGTGAACAGCGTCTCCTCCTTGAAGTCGCGCACATACAGCCGAAAGGCCTGCAGCGGGCTCGGGTACTGGTGCACGTCGAAGGGAGGAACGATGTACTCCCTGATGACGTCGCGCGTGAGGTTGCCCGGGATCAGCGCGTTCGCCCCTGCACCGAGACCCGCGGCGAGCGCCAGCACGACGCCGCCGGCGACGAGCCTGCTGCGACCGCGGCCGCGAGAGCCCCGCTCCGCGCCGGCCTCCAGCGAGACGGCACTGTGCGCGGGCGCCCACGCCTCCCGCAGCGCGAGCCACGCGACGACCACGACGACGAGGAAGATGCCCTGCGCGAGCGGCAGCGACTCCTCGAAGGTTCCGAACGCGATCTCCGTCACGAGCAGCGCGCCCAGCGGGATCAGCGCCCATCCGGATGTCCGCAGCCGCAGGGCGAGGCTCGCCGCCACGACCGTCGCGACGAGTGTCGCCAGGAACGGCACGAGTGCGTGCCCGTCGGCGAGCGCGACGGGGGCCACGCTCGTCAGCAGCGACTTCCAGCTCGTCACCGCGCCGAGCGCGAGCTGCGCGAACGTGTCGAGCGTCGGCACGAACCCGATGATCGTCGTGTGGGCGAGCGCGAGCGGCCCGCCGAGCAGGAAGTACGCGGCGACTGTGAGACCGGCCAGCGACAGCACGCCGAGGCGGAATCGGGCACCGGCGGCGGCGATCCCGAGCCCGAGCACCGTTGCTCCCGCCCCCGCCACGAGGTAGCCGGGGCCGGCGAAGGTGGGCCACCAGCCCACCAGTGTGATGGCGACGAACAGGAACACGGCCGAGAGGTCGACTGCCCATCGTCGCGGGGAGAGCGTCACGACAGCACCCTCCTCACGGTCGGGGCCAGGTCGTCGAGCGTTCCGACCGTCACGACGTCGGCGTCGCCGATGCGCCGCAGCGCGGGTTCCGCGCCCTCGCTGGCCATGATGACCAGGCACCGCGCCCCGTGCGGAATCCGCACGCACGCCTCCCGCAGCTGTGCTGTCGTCACCCGTCCGCCGCAGACGAGCACCACGACGCTCGCCAGCGGCAGGTCGGCGCTGATCCGCTGCCCGAGGGCCGCGACGTCCCCGGCGCGGCTGCGCGTGCCCTCCACGCCGGAGAGCGAGTCGAGCAGGCGTCGCGCGTTCGGAGGCGCGGTGTCGAGCTCCGGGGCCCGCAGGTCGACGGCGAACGCGTCGCGCAGCGCGCGCACGCCGACCGACCCCACCATCGATACGGCCAGCTCGAACTCGTCGGGCGACGCGTACTCGGCCGACGCCGTAGAGAGTCCGAGCACGAAGTGCGACCTCCTGGTCTCCTCGTACGTGCGCATCATCAGCGTGCCGGTGCGCGCGGTCGACCGCCAGTGCACGTGGCGCAGGTCATCGCCCGGCTGGTACTCGGTGAGCGCGTGGAACGCGATGTCGTCGCGCGCGATCACGGTCGAGGTGAGGCCCTCGAGATCCCGGATGTGGCCGAGCGACTGCCCGACGAGCATGGTCGTCTTCGGGTGCACGTAGAGCTCGACCGGCTCGTTGCGGGAGTCGGTGCGTTCGAACAGGCCGAACGGATCGCCGCGCACGATCGAGACCGGGCCCACGCTGAGCACCTGACGACGCAGCGTCGGAATCGCGAACAGCTCCTCGACCTCTTCGCCTGGCGCCATCCGGCCGACGCCGAACACCCCGCGCCCGCTGCCGACCGGCAGCACCACCCGCGAGGGCAGAATCGCGCGGGCTCCGGTGTTGCGCAGCAGCAGCGCGCCGTGCGCCTTCTCGCCGACGACGACCCGTGACCTGCTGAGGTCGAGTTCGACGTCGTAGGTGCTTCTGCCGATCAGGAACACTGCGCTCAGGGCGATCACGGCGGTGAGGATCACGGCCGTGAGAATGATCTCCCGCCACCCCCACCAGAGGCCGGTCGCCCACGCCGCCACCGCGATGCCGATGAGGATCCACCCCGTC
The DNA here is from genome assembly GCF_003569805.1 of Microbacterium halotolerans. Taxonomy (GTDB): domain Bacteria; phylum Actinomycetota; class Actinomycetes; order Actinomycetales; family Microbacteriaceae; genus Microbacterium; species Microbacterium halotolerans. The sequence continues at coordinate 158,347 of NZ_KZ984051.1, forward strand.
GGGCGCACCACAGCCGCCACGCGCCGCGCCCATGCACCGGCGACGCGCAGCGTGTGCAGGGCTACGGCGCCGTAGCCCGCCGCCCCGCGCTCGGTCGGCGCGTTCTGCCTGGCCGTTCTGTCGGGCAGGACGGCTGCGGCGGTCTGGTCGGTCGGCATCGGCTCTTCCGGGTCGTGCGGCGGTGCGGTCAGGCGCGGTTCAAGGGCGCTGCGACGGCGCCGAGCACTCGCTCGATCACGGTGTCGGCCGTCGTGCCGGCGAACTCGGCCTCGGCGTCGATCACGAGCCGGTGCGTCCACACGTGCGGGGCCAGCAGTTTGACGTCGTCGGGGGTCACGTAGTGGCGTCCGTTCGCCGCTGCCCACACCTTCGCCAGGCGCACCATCGAGATCGCGCCGCGCACCGAGACGCCGACCCGCGTCCCGGTGTCGGTTCGCGTCGCCTCCGCCAGCTCGGCGACGTAGCGCAGCACGGCCTGGTCGACGTGGCAGGTCGCGGCGAGATCGGCCATGTCGGCGATCGCGCTCGTGGTGATGATCGGGGTGAGCGAGGCCGCCGTGTTGCGCTCAGCGGAGCCGGCGAGGATGCGCTCGGTCACCTCGAGCGTCGGGTAGCCGATCGACGTCTTGATCAGGAAGCGGTCCAGCTGCGCCTCGGGCAGGCGGTAGGTGCCCGCCTGCTCGATCGGGTTCTGCGTCGCGATCACCAGGAACGGACGGCCGACATCGTGCGTGGTGCCGTCGACGGTGACCTTCGACTCCTCCATCACCTCCAGCAGCGCCGACTGCGTCTTCGGCGATGCGCGGTTGATCTCGTCGGCGAGCACGATGGACGCGAAGATCGGGCCGTGGTGGAAGTCGAAGGAGTGCGCGTTCTGGTCGTAGATCGTCACACCGGTGACGTCGCTTGGCAGCAGGTCGGGCGTGAACTGGATGCGGCTCGATGTGCCCTTCACCGTCGCGGCCAGCGCGCGGGCGAGGCTCGTCTTACCCGTTCCCGGGGCGTCCTCGAGGAGCACGTGCCCCTCGGCGAGCATCGTCGCGACCACCAGGCCGACCACCTCGTGCTTGCCCATCAGCGCCTGATCGACGTTGTCGACCAGGCGCGTGAAGGTGCTCTGGAACCATGCGGCCTGCTCGGTGCTCATCGTCATCGTGGTGTTGTTCCTTCGTGTTGCGTCGTGTGGTGCGATCACCAGTTGATTCGCTCGGAATCGCCGTAGCCGGAGATGTTCACCCACATCTGGCGTTGGAAGCCTGACCAATACGTCAGCTGCTTCGATCCGTTGGCCGGCAGACTGAGCGTGTATGTCGTGAGGTGTCCGTTGACACTGTCATACAGCTTCACCGTACGGTTGCCGCCGTAGTCTCCGAAGTTCTCGGTGTTCACCACGACATAGCGGCACGTTCCCGGCCCCTCTCCGTGCATGGTGCAGCCTGGGTCGCCCGTCCGCGGTCCCTTGCTCAACCAGACCCGGGGCTCCGGCTTCGGGTCGCTGGTGCCGCAGGTGAGACCGCTCCAGTTGCTCCACGCGCCCTCAGAGTTCTGCACACGCTTCTGCACGCATCGAGTCTTGTCGTAGCCGACGTTCACCGTCTTCTTCCACGATCCGTTCGTCGTCGACGCTGAGCTGCCGCCCCCGCCGCCGGTGCCGGTGTTGTACTTGACCTCCATGCGCACCAGGTCGCGGCCGTTGCTCGATCCCGGCCGGGAAGCACTGAACTCCAGCCGCTGCTCGCCGCTCTTGGAGACGCTCTGGTTGCCCGACGGGCTCGGCTTCCCCCACGGCACGATGGTGCTCGAAGACGCCGCCTTCGCGCTCTCGTACGAGAACCCGTCGCCCGCGGTGCGGGTGCGCACCTGGAACGCGTACGACGAACCGTTGTTCAGCCCGGTCACGGTCAGCGAGGTTCCGGTGACCGTCCTGCTCCCACCCGACCACGACACCTGATAGGAGACCTCATCCGGCCTGGCGCCGTTCAGGTTGCTCGGCGCATTCCACGTCACCTTCGCCTGACCGCCGGAGCCACCGGTGTTGGTCGGCGTCGCCTTCACGTTGGTCGCCGCGCCAGGAGGTGCCGCGGCGCGCTGCGGATCGGTGGCGGGGCTCCACGGGCTCCAGCCCGCCTTGTTCTTCACCCGCACCTTGTACGTGTAGTTCTCGGTCGAGATCGGCACCTTTACCGTCTGCGAAGTCGCAGGGGCACTCAACTCTCCGAGTGTCTTCGTACCTGCTCCGCCGCCCGCGCGCTGCACCTGGTAGTGCGATGCCGGGTCGCCGTTGGTGTCGCCGCCGGTGACCTCGTTCCAGTTGATCGTCATCTGCGACTCGCTGCCGACCGGCTGCGCGCTCGCGATCGTCGGCTTGCCCGGCGCGTTCGGCGGGGCGGCGGGGAAGTCGGGAACCGACTCGCGGCTGGTGTCCGACGGGTCCTTCGCGCTGTTGCGGGCGAGCACCGAGAAGGTGTAGTTCTGGCCGTTCTTCAGGCCCGTCCAGGTGTGCGCCAGCGTGCCTGCGGGGAACTCCTTCTGGCTCGTGCCGTCGGGGGCGGCGGGCGAGATGAACAGCGTGTAGCTGTCGATCGGCGTGCCCTCGTTCGCCGGCGGCGTCCACACCACATCGAGCGAGCGGTCGCCGAAGTCTGAGATGCGAGGCGCGTCGGGGCGTTCCGGCTTCACGTCGGGTGTGACGACAGGCGACGCCAGCGACGCCTCCGACTCGCCGACCGCGTTCGTCGCGGTCACGACGAATCGGTAGTCCTGCCCGTTGGTCAGGCCCGTGATCGTGCAGGTCGTCGCCTGGCACTCCTGCGACACGGCAGGGCCCTGCGCGCTCGTCACCGTGTAGTGGGTGATCTGCTCGCCGTTGTTCGGCGGCGGGCGCCAGCTGATGATCGCCGAGCGGTTCATCTCCTGGCTGCCTGTCACCTCGGTCGGGGCGTCCGGCCTGCCCTTCACCGTGAGCTCGACCCGCGCCTGCGCCTGCCGGTCGGGGTCGCCCGTGGCATCCTGCACGCGGTACATCACGGTCATGGTGCCGTGGAAGTCGGCGCCCGGCGTCACCTGCACGCGCGAATCGTCGTGCGAGACGCTGCCGGTGCCTGCGTCGACCCTGGCGTCGACGACGGTGAGGTCCTCGTCCGGGAACGGGTTGAAGTCGTTCTCCAGCACCGAGACGTCGTACGTCTCGCCCTGGTACGCGTCGTCGAGCACGTCGTCATTCGCCACGGGCATCGCGCGGCCGGTCGCGGTCACCGTGACGTGCACCGTGCCGGTCACCGGTTCGCTCTCGCCGTCCGAGATCTCCAGCGCGATCGCGGCCTGCTCGCCCTTGGCGTCGGGGCCGGCCTCGGCGACGAGCGTCTGTCCGTCGATCCTGGTGTCGATGGCCCGGTTCTCGCCGCCCGTGATCCGATACGACATGCCTGCCAGGTCATCCGGATCGGCGTCCGTGGTGAGGGAGGCGAGATCGGCGGACTGCGGTCCGTCGCCCGCGCCGACCTCGAGCGCACCATCGGTGAACTCGGGGCTGACGTTGTCGGGAGGGAGCACTGTGACGGGGATCGTGAGGGTCGACGTGCGGCCCTCCGGGTCGTCGGGCCCCTCGCCGTCGGTCACCTCGAAGGTGATCGCGTCTGGGCCGTGGTAGCCCTCCTGCGAGGTGTAGACCAGGGTTCCGGTGTCCTTCACGAGCGCGTCGCCGTTGGCGTGCACGGCGGAGACGCGGTCTGCCTGTGTGATGCGCACACCGCCGCCGCCCTGCACCGTGACGTGGTCGGAAAGCGGCACGTCGACCGTCTCGCCGCTTTCCACCTCGATCCCCGTCGTGTCGATCAGCCGCGGCGCGAGGTCGCCGACCGCCGGCACGTGGATGAACGCCGAGGCGTCCTGTCCGTCCTCGTCGGTGATCGTGTAGGTGATGATCTGGCGCTGGTCGGTGACCTCGACGCGGACCATGCCGTCGCCGACGAGCTCGCCCTGCTCCGGTTCGATGTCGAGGGCGTCGACCGTGCCGTCAGGGTCCTCGTCGTTGGCGAGCACCTCCACGTCGGCCGTCAGCTCGTCGGTGACGTCGTCGGCGAGCACGGTGTCGTCGCGCGCGATCGGCGACTGCAGCGGAACGTCCTCGTCGACCGTGACCATCAGCAGACCCGTCGAGCGCGCGCCCTTCGCATCGGCGATCGTGTACTGCAGGGAGGTCTCCTGCTCGTCGTTCGGCGCCGTCACGATGATCCGGTCGCCCAGCACCTCGGCCGACATGTCCCGCACATCGTCCGGCAGGACGAGCCCGTCGCCGACGAGGCCGATCTGGTCGCCGTCGGGGTCGGAGTCGTTGGCGAGCACGGGCACGGCGACTTCGCGGCCTGGCCGCACGAACAGCGAGTCGGTCACGGCATACGGCGACTGGTTGACGTCCTCGGCCGCCGCGATCCCGACGCGGATCGTCGCAGTCGACTCGGCGCCGAGCCGGTCTCGCACGCGGTAGGAGAAGGTGTCGACGCCCACGGAGTCGGGAAAGGCCTCGTAGACGAAGTGGTCCTTCTCGACGGAGACCACTTTGCCCTTCTCCGGGGCGGAGTCGATTCCCATCAGCTCGACCGAGTCGCCGTCGGGATCGATGCCGTCCAGCGGCACCGCGATCTGCGCCTGCGTGCCCGCCAATGCGCGCGCCTCGAGGTCCTCCGGCCGCGGGGCCTGGTTGCGGTCCTCGTCGAGTTCGAGGATGTTCACGGTGACGAGGGCCGAGTCGCGCTGACCGCGGGAGTCCTCCACCTCGTAGGTGATGTACGCCGTGCCCGGTTCGTCGCCCGCTTTGAAGCGCACAGTGTCCTGCGAGACGAAGGCCTCGCCCTGCTCCGGTTCGGGCAGCGGTTCGACGAGCGCGGGCAGCACCGTCATCTCGTCGTCGTTGGGGTGGAAGTCGTTGGCCAGCACGTCCACCGTCATGACGTCGCCGACGCGCACCGTGGCCTCGTCGTCATTGGCGACGGGCGGCCGGATGTTCGTGGGCGCGGGGATCGGGATGATCACGACCTCGCCCGTGGCCGAGTACGGGCCGTTCGAGACGCTGTAGGTGACGGTGACGGACTCCGCGAGCGTGCCGGTATCGGTCACGCGCAGGGTCTCGTGGTTCAGCACCGACACGCTGATGCCGCTGACGTCATCCGGCACCTGCACCGACTGCAGCACGAGCACCCCGCCGGTGGGATCCTCGTCGTTGCCGAGCACGTTCACGAGCGCCTCGCCTCCGGCGGGGAGCAGCGCGACGTCGCGCACAGCGACCGGCGGCAGGTCGACGGTCTCGTCCGGGATCACGTCGACGCGCACGTATCCGACTGCGGAGTTCGCGCCGGCCGCCGTCATATACTCGACGTACTCGGTGCCGACGATGTCGCTGCGGAAGGTGAAGGTCTTGTTCGCGAAGTCGGGCACGATCGCCGCTCCGTCGAGCTCGCCGACGTTGGTCAGCCGCAGCGACTCGCTCGTGGGGTTCACGTCGTTGGCGAGCGGCGCGACCGTCGCGGTCTCGCCCGCACGCACCACGACGTGGTCGTTGTTCGCGATCGGCTCGGTGGAGCCGACGGGCCGGATGTCGAGCTTCAGCACGCCTGCTGTGCTCGCCTCGCCGTCGGAGACGCTGATCGGGATGTCGTGCGGGCCCTGCGTGCCGCTGGTCGCGCGGTAGGTGACCTGACCGTCCGGAGTGAAGTCGACGCCGTCGCCCGGGAGCGGCTCCACCGCTGTGAGGAAGATGTCGTCCCCATCGGGGTCGCGCCAGTCCTGCAGCACGTTGTAGCTGACCGTGCCGCCGACTTCGATCGGCACCACGGGCTCCCGCTTCGACTCAGGGGGCGAGTTCTCGCGCTCCGGATGGATCTCCACGGTGACCGTGGCCGTGTCCGTGCCGCCTCTGCCGTCGTCGACTTCGTAGCTGAAGGTGCCGCTGCCGCTGACGCCGGGCTGCACGGCGATCTGGAACGACGAGCCGCCCTCGACCGTGGATATCTCCCCGATGCGCGGCCCGCCGTCTGGCGCATCGACGGTGAGGATGTCGCCGTCGGCGTCGGAGTCGTTGTCGAGCACCTTCAGCACGGTCGAACGGCCGGCGCGCACGCCGAACTCGTCGTCGTTCGCGATCGGGTCCTGGTTCTCCTCGGAGCGCTCCGGCGGCTGCACCTCGATCGTCTCGTCGGTGGTGTCGTCCTCTTCCTCGCTCTCCTCACCCTTCGGCGGGGTGAGGTCGTCCCAGTTGTCGACCTTGCGCACCTGATCGACGACCTGCCAGGCCGCACCATCGGCGACGTCATTGAGCACGATCACGTCGCGGTTCACTCGGAAGCGCAGGTCTGTGGTGCCGCCGCCGGACGGCAGTTCGACTGAGGTGTCGTTCTGCTCGCCCGCACAGTCGCGCACGAACATGCCGCTGGACGCCCATGCGGCGTACGCGCATCCGTTCAGCCAGACCGGCTGTGCCGGCACGCCGTCGCCGGCTCCGGAGGGCGACACGTTCGCCTCACCCCCGGCGAGAGGGAACTGGTGGAGCTCCGATTCCGTTGCCACGAGCACGCTGTCGCCGTCCGCGGAGGTCTGCTGCAGGCGCGCACCCTGCGCCTCCCCTCGCGAGAGCTCCGCGACGATCCCGTCTGGCGTGACGATCTCGCCGGTGGTCCTGTCGAAGACGACGACCGTCGCTCCCACGGCGGCGATGTCGACGCTGTCATCGGGCCCGAGCATCTCGAGGGACCGCCGGTCGGGTTCCGCAGGCTGACCGTTGGCGTCGGTCGCGATCGTGAACACCGAGGCTGTGGCCGGGGAGACGGCGTACACGGTGCCGTCATGCCCGACGGTGACCTCGGCGCCCGCGCCGAGTTCGAGCAGCGGTTCCTCCTCGGCGCGGTCGAAGCTGCCCACCGCCTGCGTCGGCACCACGTACAGTTCGCCGTGTTCGGGGTCCAGCACGGCGGTGGACTGCCCGCCCATCTCGACGTCGGCCGCCGGCATCACCTCTGCCGGGGTCGACATCGACATCGTCGCGACATCGATCGCCGCCACGGAGGAGGTCTGCTGATCGAAGAGCAGCACATCGCTGCCCTGCTGGCGCACGTCGAACTCGGGGCTCGTGGCCCGGATGGAGCCGTCGAGCTGACGGGAGGAATCATTGAAGTGACCGGCCGCGAGCAGCGAGGCGTTCGTGAGCCAGACGCTGCCGTCGTGCAGATCGAGCTCGGTGGTGGGGTTCCCGTCATGCGCGAACGCGAGCGTCGTCACGGCCACGGCGGCAGCACCCACTATTGCACCGCCGGCCATCGTCCGGCGCCGACCCCTCAGCCACGACAGCATCGACATGTATCTCCCCCTGGCCGCTCTCCGGTACGGCGGCAGGGCACAGCGGTGCCCTTCGCACAGAGCTTAGTGGGTGAGCGGGCCGGATTCACAGGCGAGCCATGGGGAGAACTCCCCTCCCCCAGGCCGCGGCATCACCGCTTCTTCGGCTTCGGCTCCTTCTCGGGGGCGCTGCCGCTGGCTGCGAGATCGGCGTAGAACTGCGCGGCCTCCTCCTGGCGGTCGCGCTCCGCACCCGAGGCGATGGGTGCGCGCACGTGCTCCGGCTCGTACGCGAACGCGTCGACGAGATCCTGCGCGTGCGGGCGCAGGCGGGCGCAGAGACGGTCGATGTAGCTCGACACGGCAGCAGCGCGCTGCGTCGAGAGGCGACCGGTGATGAGGTACCACGACAGGTGCGACTCGATCAGCTGAAGGCCGAACAGGTCGCGCACCCAGGTCAGCACGATGCGGCTGTCCTCATCGTCGATGCGATCGAGGGCGTCGGTGAACGCCTCCCACTGCAGCAGCTCCCCATGCGCGCGCGCCGCAGCGATCAGGTCGTTCTGGTTCTCGTTGAACACCGCGGCGCTGTCGGCCGGCGACATCTTGGCTGCGGGGCGCAGCTTCGCGGCAACATCCGCGACCATCTGCTCCACGCGCCCGGTGAGGAGCTCGTGCTGGTGGTCGGCGCGCAGGCCGAGTTCGACCGAGCGTGCGGTCGAACCGAAGTCGGTGACCGCCTGGCCGAGCCGACGCAGCCCTGCGCCGTTGTAGATGCGACCGGCCGTCTGCCCGGCGACGAACCTCGCCACATCGGCCGGCTTGCCCGCGAACTGCTTGGCGTAGTCGCCCAGCAGCCGCTTGCCGACCAGCTGCAGCAGCACGTTGTTGTCGCCCTCGAAGGTGACGTACACGTCGAGGTCGCTGCGCAGGCCGGTGAGCCTGTTCTCAGCGAGGAAGCCCGCCCCGCCGCAGGCCTCACGCGCCTCCTGCACGATGTCGAGCGCGTTCCACGTCGACAGCGGCTTCAGCGCCGCGGCGAGGGTCTCCAGATCCTGCCGGTTGTCGTCGGTGTCGGCCGAGCCGCTGAAGACGGCGTCGAACTTCTGCAGCAGCTCGTCGTGCGCGAACGCCTGCGCGTACACCGTCGCCAGGCGCGGCATCAGCCGACGCTGGTGGCGACCGTAGTCGAGCAGCACGGTCTCGCCTGCGCCGCCATTGTCGAACTGACGGCGCTGGTTGCCGTAGGTGACGGCGATCGTCATCGCCAGCGCCGACGCCCAGGTGGCTGCGCCGTCGAGCGAGACGCGGCCCTGCACGAGCGCACCGAGCATTGTGAAGAAGCGGCGGCCGGGGCTGGCGATCGGGCTCGAGTACGTGCCGTCCGCTGCGACGTCGCCGTAGCGGTTGAGCAGGTTCTCGCGGGGCACGCGCACGTGGTCGAAGTGCAGGCGGCCGTTGTCGACACCGTTCAGGCCGCCCTTGGGGCCGTCGTCCTCTCCCCCGACACCCGGCAGGAATGCGCCGTCATCGTCACGGATCGGCACCAGGAAGCAGTGCACGCCGTAGTTCACGCCCCCCGTGACGAGCTGCGCGAACACCGTCGCGGCCTTCGCGTGCTGGCCGGCGTTGCCGAGGTAGTCCTTCCACGCACCGCGGAACGGGGTGTTCACGACGAACTCCGCCGTCTCGGGATCGTAGGTCGCCGTCGTGCCGATCGCCTGCACGTCCGAGCCGTGACCCGTCTCGGTCATCGCGAACGCGCCGGGCAGACGCATATCGGCGGCGTCGCGCAGCCAGGCGTCGTGGTGCGGCTTGGTGCCGAGCTGCAGGATCGCCGACCCGAACAGCCCCCACTGCACGCCCGACTTGATCTGCAGGCTCGGGTCGGCGGCCACGAGCTCCTCGAAGCCGGCGAGGTTGCCGCCCTGGTTCTCCTGCCCGCCGTACTCCTTCGGGTTCGCGCGGGAGTTCGCCCCTGCCTTCACCAGCAGGTGCAGCTGCGAGAGCGTGCGCTCACGGTGCTCAGGGATCGCCTGGCCCTCGATGCGCCAGAAGGCGGAGTCCTTGATCATCTCGCGCGCCTCGCGCCGGATGTCGGCCCACGTGCCGAGCAGAGCGTCGGTGACGACAGGAATGTCGATACGGGCCTCGAGCTCGTCGGTTTCGGCGTGCTTGGTGGCGATGTCGGTCATGCGTAAGCCTCCTTGTGCGCTTCGATGCGCGCGAGTGGCCCGCGCTCTGGGGTGCACGGGCCATCCGTATGACTTCACGTTATGCCTGTCGACGAAACCAGAGGCAAAGCGTTGTACCTGTTCGACAGTTCGCCGCGCGAACGGTACGGCTCGCCCTTGTACCCCGCGCATAACCTCGGAGACCGAGCAGTCCCACGGAGCAGATCCTCGAATCCCTCCGAGCTTTCGCGCATCCTCCGAGCTTCTGCCGGTCTGCCTCTCAATCCGCAGAGCCTGCCTTCAGCGCGAGCTCCGAGCAAAACCTAGGAGAACAAGCAGAACCTCGGAGCAGATCCTCGAATCCCTCCGAGCTTTCGCGCATCCTCCGAGCTTCTGCGGCGCTCAGCGCGCGCTGCCGCTGGCCTGCTCGCGTCGCTCACGCCGTGTCAGCGGATGCACCTCGTCGCCGCTCTCGCCCGGTACCGCGGCATCCGGATCTTCCCCGGTCGCAGCCATTGCGGCATCTGGAGCACCTTCGGCGCCCGACGCGGTGGCATCCGGGGCTCCCCGCGCGCACGTCGCCCCTCCGACCGGGATCCCCGGCGCCGCGCCCTCGACTGCTCCACCATCCGGCTCGCGCCGATCCGGAGCGTCCGGGTCGCGTCGCGGCAGCCACGCCGTCGCCCGCAGCCACAGCCGTTCCACAGGCGGCCGCACCCGGTCGGCGAGCCAGCGCCAGCTCACGGTGCGCACGAAGATCATGTCGCCCAGGATCATCACGAGCGAGAACCACGGCAGTGCGAGCAGAATCGCGATCATCGCGTGCATGCCGGTCACGAGCACGAGTCCGAAGATCCGCGTCCAGCGGTTCAGCAGCAGCACCGGGAACACCAGCTGCCCGTACACCGCTGCGAACGTCGCGACGATGACGAGCGGAGTCATCGGCCAGATCAGGTCGTTGAGCGCTGGGAACAGTGCGAGCTCGTCCAGACGCAGCGCGTAGTACACCGCCATGCCCTCGCCCCACATCTTGCCCTGCAGCTTCCACATCGAACTGGTCAGGTAGGCGATGCAGAGCTGCGCGCCGATGAGCACGACGGCGACGTTGTTGGCCAGCACGGGGAACCAGTCGGGCACCCGGATGTCGCCGATGCCGAACGGCCGCGGATCGCCGTATCGTCGGCGTCGGCGGGCGTCGAGCGACCACACCCGCGACGTGTCGGCGAGCAGCAGGAAGATCAGCATCACGCGCAGGGTCTGGTGGTGGCCCGTCGCGAACAGCTGCGGGTTGGTGGAGGCGAAGCCGAGCACCATCACGACGAACAGCGGTGAGACGACGCGCATCCGCCAGCCGAGCGTGTAGGCGACGGCGATCGCCACGAGCACGAACGTCTTCGCCAGCGTCGCCGCGTCGCTGTCGCTTCGCGTGAACAGGTCGGAGATCGGCCAGATGTAGCCGTCGGCGCGCGATGTGCGGTAGTACGCCTCGCCCCAGCGCGAGCCCTCACCGAACGAGTACGACATGTCCGGAAGGAACATCAGGATGAGCGCGATGGTCATCAGACCGAAGCCGATGCGCATCACGGCGATGCCGTAGCTGCCGCGATGCGCATCGAGCAGCCAGTGGCAGAGCCGGTTCCAGAGGTCGGTGATCGTGGTCATCCGTCCTCCTGCCCCGGCCCGATGCCGTCGGCATCCGGATCATCGATGTCAGCAGGTCGTGCATCATCCGGCAGCTCGGTGGATACGCCGGCCTTCTCCGCCCACGTCAGGAAGCTGGCGGCGAAGCCAGGCGTGCTCTGTTCGCTCCACTCCATCGGCGGCAGCCAGCCGGTGTCGCTGTAGCTCGCGCCGGGCGCGACGGCGCCGTCGTCGAATCGGTGCTCCCAGCGCACGATCGGCGTCGTCACCGCGCGGGTCTGCACGGCCACGACCTCCCCCTCATCACCCCACAGCGCTTGCGCGGCCTGCGTCGCGTAGGACGTGGCGAAGTTCGTGGCCCGGATGAACGCGTGCACTTCGTCGGCCTTGTCGGCGTCCGCCGCCAGCAGTTCGTCTTGGAGAGGTGTGAGATCGTCGCTCTCGGAGAAGTTCTGGGCGGCGACCTCTCGCTGTCCCTCCGACATATCGAAGTAGGTGCCGATCAGGCGCAGCGACGCCTGCACGGTGAACTGCTTGCGCAGCACGCGGCGCGCCGGCTCGACGAGCTCGATCGCGGTGGCGTCGACCCACTCGGTGATCACTCGTTCGCCATCCGGAGTCTCCACCCACGCCCGCAGCCACAGGTTCCGATCGGAGTTCGCCGGGTTCGGCGCGAAGATCCGGTAGTCCTGCTGCAGGTACGGCTCGATGTAGGCGGTTGCCGCAGCGCCCGGCAGCACTTCGTCGCGGATGTGCGGGTACGGGGTGTTGTAGACGGCGGTGAAGAAGATGTGGATCGCGAGGAACGCCGCGGCGACGCCCGCTGCGATGCGCGCAGAACGCGGGGCGCGGGACGAGCGCGACGGCTGGTTCTCGTGCCCGTTCTCGGACTCGGAGCCCGCTGCGCTCACGCCGATCCAGCCGCGTCGCTCCTCGCAGACGGCGTTCCCCGGTGTGCGCTCCGAGTCGCCGACACGGTGCCGCCGTTCTGTTGGTCCCGCACGCCTGCGTCCGCCTCCTGCTGAGCGGCGCTGTGGGTACTCGCCGCCCGCTCTCCGCTGCGGGAGCCTGCGGCGCCGGTGACACGTGCTCTGATCGGCTCCGCGGCTGCCATCACTCGACGCCATGCCCGCGTGGATGCCACGGCGGTCAGCACCTTCTGCCACGTCGAGTCGCGGATGAAGAGCATATCGAGCGCGATCATCGCGAGCGAGAAGGGCCACAGCCCCAGCAGCAGACCGATGCCGGTGTGCATGAAGACCAGGCTGATCAGCGTGAAGATGCGAGTGGGGCGCCAGAGCACGGCCAGCGCGAACAGGGTCTGCGTCCACAGGGCGATGAACGTCGCCACGTAGATCAGCAGCGACGACTGCCACAGCAGCTCGTTGAGCATCGGATACGCGATGAACGTGTCGATCCGCAGCGAGTAGAACAGCGCCGTGCCGCCCGGCCACTCGTCGCCCAAGAGCTTCCAGATGCCGGAGACGGTGTACACGACGACGATCTGGAAGCAGCACAGCACGAGCGCCGTGTTGTGGGCGGCGTTGACGATGTGCTCGGGGATCAGTCGCCGCCCGGGCTTGCCCCGACGGCTCGCCCTGCGCCGCGCGAGCCACGAGTCCACGGAGAAGTGCGCGCCGAGGTTCGCGAACACCACGAACAGCAGCGTGATCCGGTAGAGCGTGTCGCCGCCGTTGAGCACGTAGTTGTTGTTCGACTGCAGCGAGACGAGCATCACGAGCATCAGGATCGACACGATCCGTGTCTGGAACCCGATGGTGAACAGCACCACGAGTGCGATCAGGCCGAAGAACGCCAGATCGAACAGGAACTCGTCGCTCTTGGTCACGAGCAGATCGAACGTGAAGTATCCTCGGCGCTTCGCCTCGGGGTCGACCCAGAACGATGCCGGCCCCCAGAGCATGGAGCGCTCCGAGATGCTCGGGACGAGGAAGGCCAGCAGTCCTATGCCGTAGAGGATGCGCAGTGCAGCGAAGCTGCGCAGATTGTGCTGCGCAGCGGTGAGCCAGCCCAGCCAGCGCTCGATGGGTCTACTCGGCAGCATTCGCGGCCTCCTGGAAGTCACCGCGTGCACCGAAGCGCTCGATGACCGCTCGGTACTCCTTCAGGATCTCCGGTTCGATGCCCACGTTCGACTGTCGCCAGCCGAAGGTGGTGATCGTCGGACTGTTCTGAGGCTCGTCGTCGAAGCGGTGGGTGAAGTCGTTGGGGCGCTCCCGGATGATGCGCCACTGCACTCGCTCGATGTTCGTGCCGAACCCTGCGGTGGCGTAGTAGGTCGCGTAGCGCATCAGCATGTAGTCCATACGCAGGTACAGGACCACGTCTGCCTCGTCCCTGCCGATGTCATCGATGAGGTCTTCCACGGGGATCGGGCGGAAGCCGCCGTCATGGGGCTCGATGAACGTGTCGCGCACGCGCTCACGCTGCGCGGCGTCGAGTTTGTTGTAGCGCTGCAGGTACGTGCCGGAGACGTTCCAGCTGCTCTTGCGGATGTTCGACGGAACGAGGTTTCCGCCGACGCCGGTCTGCTCGATATCGGTGATCGAGACCCATCCGGAAGTGACGAGCTCGCCGTCGTCGTCGCGCCACTGCGAGCGGATCTCGAAGGTGCGGTTCACCTTCATGATGTTCGGGGCGAAGACGCGCCACGTCTGCCCGAAGTACGGCAGCGCCGCCGAACGGACCTCAGACCGCAGCGGGGTGCCGTCGGGAGACACCACGAGCACCGTGCCCAACATGACGACGAACATGACGACCGTGGCGACGATGCCCGTCGCCTTCACCGATGCCTTCAGCGGCCGTGGCTGAGATTCTCTGCCCACCGGAACCCTTCGTTGTGCGCCCTGCGTACGCGGACGATGGAGGTGACCCACACGCGGTGGGCCACCTCCATCGTGGTTGCGACTATCGAACCTTAGACGGTTGACTTCCGGCGAGTCGCGACAAGCAGACCCGCTCCGGCCAGCAGCAGGATGCCGGCGATCGGCAGGAACCCGCCGATGTCAGCGCCCGTCACCGCGAGCCCACCATCGGAGTCGCCATCGTCGGTTCCGGTGGCGGAGGCCACGACGTCGAACTCGGCGGAGACTGTTCCCGAGAGCGCGCCCTCCAGCTCGACGGTGTGAGCCTCGATCGACGTACCGGCCGGGACGTCCCAGGTGAAGGTGACCTCACCCTTGTCGTCGGCGACCTGAGAGCCGAGAGCGAACGGGTCGGAGAACATCGTGCCCTTCACCGTCTCACCCGGCTCGAAGCCGTAGCCGTAGGCGACCTGCTCTTGACCGACCATGCGCACGTCGTGCTCCAGGCCCATCGAGATCTCGCCGTTGTTGTCGCCGCCGTCGGCGTCAGCGTCGGTCGCGTCGGCGTCAGCAGCGTCGCTGTCCGTTGCGTCAGCATCCGTGGCATCTGCATCCGTTGCGTCAGCATCCGTCGCATCTGCATCCGTCGCGTCAGCATCCGTCGCGTCAGCATCGGTCGCGTCAGCGTCCGTCGCGTCAGCATCGGTCGCGTCAGCATCGGTCGCGTCAGCGTCCGTCGCGTCAGCATCCGTTGCGTCAGCATCCGTCACATCCGCGTCGGTGACATCCGCGTCGGTGACATCTGCGTCAGTCACGTCGGCATCGGTCACATCCGCGTCGGTGACATCTGCGTCAGTCACGTCAGCGTCAGTCACATCAGCGTCGGTGACATCTGCGTCAGTCACGTCAGCATCGGTCACATCCGCGTCGGTGACATCTGCGTCAGTCACGTCAGCGTCAGTCACGTCAGCGTCAGTCACGTCAGCGTCCGTCACATCAGCGTCAGTCACGTCAGCGTCCGTCACATCAGCGTCAGTCACATCAGCGTCCGTCACGTCAGCGTCAGTCACATCGGCATCCGTCACATCAGCGTCCGTCACATCAGCGTCCGTCACATCAGCGTCCGTCACATCAGCGTCCGTCACATCAGCATCGGTCACATCGGCATCAGTCACGTCAGCGTCCGTCACGTCAGCGTCAGTCACATCCGCATCCGTCACGTCAACGTCCTCATCGGCCGCGCGAACCGTTGAGGAAGCCAGGTCGACCTGTGCGATGTCCCCGCCCACGAGCGCGAGGCTCACGGCCGAGACTGTGAAGGACTCAGCACCGAGCTTGCCAGGCTGCGCCGGGTCTTCCTCGGTCGGCTGGTCGTTGATCGTGACCGATACGACCTGGTTCAGCACGTCGAACAGCGGCTGAAGGCCGTTGAGGACCGGGTCCAGCAAGCCGGTGATGATCGGCGACAGGTTGGTGCCGATCGTGCTGAGCGAGGTGCTCAGCGTCGTCTGCAGAACGTTGACAACCGGTGCGACGACCGCCTCGCCGATAGCGCCCAACAGCTCATCCGAGCTCAGATCAACACCAGGAACCAAGTTCAGGACACCCAGAATCGCATCGATGAGATCCGAATCGGCGTTGACCTGCACGGTCGGGTCACCTGCCGCCGTGCCGGCAAGCTGACCGAGAGTCGTGTCGATGATGATCTCGGCAGCCACAGCGCTCACGCCGACAACCGAGAGTTCCGCCGAAAGGTTCAGCGTCACGGCCGTGTTGTTCAGCACGTCGGTCACGCCGTCAGTGACCTTGGTCGTGACCGTTCCGAGTGCATCCGAGATCGCCGTGGTGATGCTGCCGATCGTGGTGCTGTCGAGCAGCTCCGTGTTCGGGTCGAGCCCGTTCAGCGACCCGCCATCGGTCGCCGCAGCCACGTCCACGGCGATAGTGCCGTTGTTCAGGTCGATCGACACGATCTCGTTCGGGTCGGTGAGCGGCTCGTTGATGATCGTGTTGCTCAGCCCGGTGAGCGCCGCGTCCAGACCGTCGACGCCGATCGTGCCGCTCGAGACGCTGACGCCGGTCCCGAGCACGTTCAGGTCGATGTCCAAGTCGCCGAGCAGCGAGCCGACCGCGCCGTCGCTGGCGAGCAGACCGTCGACGGTCGTGCCGACGCCGCCGATCGCCGAGTCGAGCTCGGTTGAGAGAGCACCGAGCAGCGGCGACGAGATGTCGAGCTTCGCGTCCGCGAGCACGTACTCGCTGCTGACTGCGCCCGCGTCCTCCATCGCAGCCGACGCGACCGCGCCGAGCTCGAGTGCGAACTCGTTGATGACGCCGTCAGTGATGACATCCACGTCGAGCTGGCCGAACAGATTGGTCAGGTCGATCTTCGAGTTCTCGAGGGCGCCGGGGTTGTCTGGGTCGACGTTGATCGCGCCGTCCTCGCCCACGACACCGGCGCTCGCCTTCGCCTGCGTGGCTGACGGAGTCGCAGCGTATGCGTTCAGCAGACCGAGGTTTCCGAGCTCGATGAGCCCGCCGTCGCCCGGCTCGCTGATCACGGGCAACGAGATGCCGCCGCCCAGGTCCACATCGGCGATGCCGAGTGCGCTGAGGTTCAGCGGCGTGACGTCCTCCGCCGGTCCGCTCGGGTCTCCCGCCTGCGCCTCTACGGCGTCAAGGAGCTCACCCGTCAGCAGCGACGAGTCAAGGATCTGACCCAGTGCTTCCGAGTCATCGTCCGGTGCCGCAAGCGCGGGCAACCCGCCCAGCGCGGCAGCGCCCAGAAGGGCGGCCGTTCCGATTGCGGCCGGGGCAAGCGCTCGGCGCCCGACGCGCCGCAGCCCCCCAGGCCGCTTCTGTTCTTCAACTGACATGCAGTGCATCTCCCCAGAAATGTCCACGATGGTCGGTACTGCCCGCTCGCGATGGCACGGTACGGACCGCACCAAGCCGACAGACTCGACACCCATCCAATCGGTATTCCAGGACGCTTGTCCACCGGAATTGGTAACGAGAAGATAACGACTCAGACAACTTCCGCGTGATTCCGCGGTTCGTGCCTGAAAGTCGGTTGAGAAATGTCTCGGTGCGGCCTCTGCGCGGGCTACGCCGCTTCGGCGATGACCCCGAGCACCGCCTTGCCGTACGCGTCGCGCTTCTTCGCTCCGACGCCGCTGATGCCGTCGAGCTGCTCGATCGAGCGCGGGCGATGCTCCGCGAGAGCGCGCAGCGTCGCATCGCCGAACACGATGTAGGCCGGAACACCCTGCTCGCTCGCCTGCGCCGTGCGCCACGCGCGCAGCGCCTCGAACAGCGGCCGGTCATCCGGAGCCAGCTGGTCCGCCGCCGACGCCTTCTTCGCGCCGCCCCCACCGCCGCGGGACACCCGTCCGATCACGTCGCGTCGCAGCGGCACCTGTGTCTCGCCGCGCAGCACGCCGCCCGATGCGTCGTTCACGGCGAGCGTGCCGTACTCGCCCACGGCGCTGAGCAGCCCGCGGGCGAGGAGCTGTCGGATCACGCTGCGCCAGTCCTGTTCGGAGAGATCCTGGCCGATGCCGAAGGTCGCGAGCTGGTCGTGCTTCATCCGGCGGATGCGCTCGGTCGAGGCTCCCCGCAGGATGTCGATGAGCTGGCCTGCGCCGAACGCCTGGTTGCGCTCGCGCTTCAGGCGCACGATCGTCGACATCAGCTTCTGCGAGGCGACCAGGCCGTCCCACGTCTCGGGCGGTTCGAGGCAGGTGTCGCAGTTGCCGCACGGCCCCGACGCCTCGCCGAAGTAGTCGAGCAGGTTCTGCCGCCGGCACGACACCGTCTCGCACAGCGCGAGCATGGCGTCGAGGTGCTGCTGCTGACGCTGCTGGATCGCCCTGTCTCCGTCGCTCTGCTGGATCATCCGGCGCTGCTGCACGACGTCGCCCAGTCCGTACGCCATCCACGCGACGCTCGGGTCGCCGTCGCGACCGGCGCGACCAGTCTCCTGGTAGTAGCCCTCGACCGACTTCGGCAGGTCGACGTGCGCGACGAAGCGGACATCCGGCTTGTCGATGCCCATGCCGAACGCGATCGTGGCGACCACGACCACGCCGTCCTCGCGCAGGAAGCGCCCCTGGTGCTTCGCGCGGGTGCCCGCGTCGAGACCCGCGTGATACGGAATCGCGTCGATGCCCTTGCCCGCGAGGAACGCCGCTGTCTGCTCCACCGACTTGCGGCTGAGGGCGTAGACGATGCCAGCCGAGCCCTCCGGCTGCGACTGGATGAACGCGAGCAGCTGCTTGCGCGGCTCCGCCTTGGCCTCGATGCGGTACCGGATGTTCGGGCGGTCGAAGCTGGCGACGAAGTGCTTCGCCTCAGGCAGCGCCAGCCGTTCGGTGATCTCACGGTGCGTCTCGGGGGTGGCCGTTGCGGTGAGCGCGAGGCGAGGCACGCCGGGGAACTTCTCGCCGAGCTCGCCGAGCGCCAGATAGTCGGGGCGGAAGTCGTGGCCCCACTGGCTGACGCAGTGCGCCTCGTCGATCGCGATCACGCTCAGAGTGCCGCGCTGCAGGAAGCTCACCGTCTGCGGGTTGCCGAGCCGCTCCGGCGCGACGTAGAGGATGTCGAGCTCGCCCGCGAGGAACTCGCCCTCGACGCGACGCCGCTCGTCGGGGTTCTGCGTGGAGTTGAGGTAGGCGGCGTTCACGCCGTTCTGGCGCAGCGCATCGACCTGGTCGTGCATCAGCGCGATCAGCGGCGAGACGACCAGCCCTGTGCCCTCGCGCACGAGAGCCGGAATCTGATAGCAGAGGCTCTTGCCGCCGCCGGTCGGCATCAGCACGACGGCGTCTCCGCCTGAGATCACCTGGTCGACGGCGTCTGCCTGGTCTCCGCGGAAGGACTCGTAGCCGTAGACCGTGCCGAGCGCCTCGAGCGCTGTCGCGTAGCGCGAGGGCGCGGCGGCGCGGGCGCCGGATGACGCCGACCCGGGTCCGCTGGGCGCGGCAGATCCGGATGACGGCTGTGCACCGGTGCCGGAGCGGTCGATCTGCACCCCGGGGCCGGCCCACTCGATCGCACCACCCTGATACGACTGCTCGGCGTAGGGGTCGCCGTGGCCCGCGTAGGGGTCTCCGTACTCGTCGTCGAGCGGCTCCTCGGGCGGAACCCACTCGTCCTCCGGGTGCGCGTAGGGCTCGCTCGTAGTCACTCCACCAGCGTAGGCGGCGCCTGCGACATCCGACGCCCGCGCGGCGCGCCTGTGGAGAACCTTCGGGCCCCGTCGTCGGCCTTCCCGGATGTCGGGGGTCTGGCGTAGCGTCGGCACATGGCTACCACGAGGGTCGTGCGCAACGATGAAGAGCGCCGCTACGAGGTCTTTCTGCTCGACGACATCACAGGGTCCGAGACGCTCGCCGGCTTCACCCGGTTCACGCTGGGCACCAACAAGACGCGGTTCGTGCACACCGAGACCGACCCCGCGTTCAAGGGTCGCGGTCTGGGCAGGGTTCTCGCGGCGGAGGCACTGGCCGACGTGGTCGCCCGCGGCGACACCATCATGCCGCTGTGCCCGTTCATCGAGAAGTACCTGCGCGAGAACGACGTTCCGGGCGCCGTTGTGGAGTGGCCGACACGCGGCTGAAAGGGCGGATCATCGCGTACTAAGGCTTGCCTCAGCTGAATCCCGATAAACTCGTCGAGTGAGCAAGCAGGGCATGTCGACGCGAGTGCTCCTCGTGTGCGCCGCGATCGCCGTCGTCACCGGCGCGCTGGGCGGCGCTGAGGGTTGGCTCTCCGTTCCCGTGATCGCCGCGGTGCCCTTCCTCTACGGGTTCCTGCTCGGCGTGCACGCGCTGCCGGGCATCGTGGCGCAGGAGCTGTTCCGGTTGCCGGGCGTCGCGCTGCTCACCCACGTGCTGGCGGGGCTGGTCGGGTCGGCGATCGCGCCCGTGTACATCCCGCAGTTCCTCGGCACCGCGCTGATGTTCGGGCTGATCCAGGAGGGCGTGGCGGCGCTGTTCCGCTACCGCGCGTGGAGCTGGTGGCGCTATCTGATCTCGGCGCTGATCATCGGCGCCGTCGTCGCGGTGGCCGTGTGGTTCGCCGCCGACCTCGCCGCGCTGCCCGGGTGGGCGCAGGCAGCGTATCTGTGCCTGTCGCTGCTCGGCCCTGTCGCGTGGACCGTCGTCGGCATCCAGATCGGCAAGGCCCTCGAACGCGCCGGCGCGGCGCCCCGCCGCCGCGTGGTCCGGAGCTGACCCGCCGTGCCCCACCGCCTCACCACACCCTCGCGAAGTGCCTGGGTTTTGTCGAGATGCCGCGGCATTGGCGGGGTTCTGAACCTTCTTGGGGCATCTCGCGAACCCACAGGTGCGGCGGCAGCGCACGGGCCTCACCGCGCGACATGACCGCTCCCGTTGCGACACCCCTGGTCGCCCTCGAGGACGTGAGCGTTACTCATCCGGATGCCGATGAGCCGACACCGAGGAACGTCTCGTTCCGAGTGCTCCCCGGTGAAGTCGTGCTGCTGGTGGGCCCGAGCGGATGCGGCAAGTCGACCCTCGCGATGACCCTGAACGGCCTGATCCCTCACGCGCACGACGCCGAACTGACCGGGCGCGTGAGAGTTGCAGGGTTCGACACGGCGGAGGCGACGCCGGCCGAGCTGAGCCGGCACGTCGGCATGGTGTTCCAGGACCCGGATGCGCAGATCGTCACCGGATCGGTGCTCGACGAGGTCGCGTTCGCCCTGGAGAATCTGCTCCTTCCCGCGGGCGAGGTGCTCGCTCGTGCCGAGCGCGCGCTGCGCACGGTCGGCCTGTGGGAGAGGCGCGGCGACGACCCGAGCGTGCTGTCAGGCGGCGGCAGGCAGCGCCTCGCCGTCGCGTGCGCGATCGCGCCGGAACCGCGGCTGCTGGTGCTCGACGAGCCGACGGCGAACCTCGACCCCGCGGGGCGCACCGACGTGTACGCCGCAGTGCGGGAGCTGGTGCGCGGCAGCGCGGCTCAGCGGCAGGTGCACGACTCGGCTGCCGGGGTGGGCGCGCCCGCGGTGCTGCTCGTGGAGCACGACCTCGACGCCGTGCGGGGGCTCGCGACCCGGGTGATCGTGCTCGACCACGACGGCGCGGTCGCGATCGACGGTGCCCCGGATGAGGTGCTCGTCGAGCACGCGCAGCTGCTGCGGGAACTCGGGGTAGGCCCGGACGAGCCCGGCGAAACCACCGCCGAGCACAGGCCGCCGAACGAGGCCGAAGGCACACCCCCGCCCACAACCATCACCGAGCGCACACTGCCGCCCGCCGCCTCCGCCCCATCCGGCGTCTCGCCCGATCACGGCGACGAGACCCGGCCCGCGAGACGCACACATATCGACCAAATGGGCGACCAAAGCGGGGCATCTCGACGAACTCCAGGCGATTCGGCAGTGGTGGTGCGGGCTCTGAGCGTGGCGCGGGGGCGCGGGCGGGGCGCCGTGACGCTGCTGCGGGATGTCACTCTCGAGGTTCCGCGGGGGGCGTTCACCGCAATCATCGGGCCGAACGGGGCGGGCAAGACCACGCTCGCGCAGGCGATCGCCGGGGTCGTGCCTCCCCCGCGCGGGCAGGTGCTGATCGCGCGCGACGGCGCGGCACCGCTCGACCCGGCGCGCGCCAGGCCACGCGAGCTGGCCGCGCAGGTCGGCTTCGTGTTCCAGAACCCCGAGCATCAGTTCGTGGCGCACACCGTGCGCGACGAACTCGCGCACGGTGTGCGCCGCCTCTCCCCCGCCGACCGCGA
>NZ_KZ984051.1:180107-182647 GCF_003569805.1 Microbacterium halotolerans
TGCTGGATCGCTTCGACCTGCGATCTCACGCCGACCGGCACCCGTTCCGCCTGTCCGGCGGGCAGAAGCGCCGCCTCTCGGTCGGCACCGCGCTGATCGGCGGCGCCGACCGACCTGGCGGAGTGCTGGTGCTCGACGAGCCCACGTTCGGCCAGGATCGCGCCCGCGCCGACGCGCTGCTCGCGCTCCTCGACGAACTGCACCGGGGCGGTACCACGGTCATCGTCGTCACCCACGATCCGGATCTCGTCGCCCGCCACGCGACGCACATCGCCGCCGTGCGGGACGGGCGGCTGGCCGCCTTCGGCCCCGCCGACGAGGTGCTCCCGCTCGTGCGCGAGCCCGCGTTCTGGCGTCCGGATGCCGACACGACCACGCAGGTGCCTACCGGGCATCCGGGCCCCGACACGACACTCGACCGCGATCATCCGGCTTCCGCAGCCCCACCCGTGCCAGCCGCTGCCGAGCCGACCGCACCGGCCCGGCTCCGGCATCCGGCCCCCGACACAACGCCCGAACCCGACCGCCCGGCCGCCGCGGCCCCATCGGCATCGGACACCGCTGATACCGCCGATGAGCTGCCGGATGCGCAGCCCCGACCCGCGCCGCGCCGCGCACCGCTCGAGCGACTCGATCCGCTGGCGCTGCTCACGGCAGTGCTGCCGGCGATGATCGGGCTCGTGTTCACGCGCGATGTCGCCACACCGGCGCTCGCCGTCGCCGTCGCGTACGCCGTCGTGCTGATCGGCGCTCCGAAGACCCGCGCGCTGGCCGTCTGGCTCTGCGGCATCCTGCCGGTGATGGCGCTCGCCATCGCGGGCGGCTTCACGCTCTGGAGCGACGCGGCCACCGGCGCCGCCACCGGGCTGCGACTGACCGCGCTGCTCGCGCTCGCACTGATCCCCGGGCTGAGCATGGAGGGCACCGCGTTCGTCCGCTCAGTCGTCGCACACCTGCGGGTGCCATATCGCATCGGCTACGCCGCCCTCGCCGCCTACCGCTTCGTGCCGCGCTTCCGGCGCGAACTCGAAGTGATCCGCTCGGCGCACCGCGTGCGCGGCACCGGAGGAAACCCCGTCTCGCGCGGTTTCGCCGCGATCGTGCCGCTGCTGGCCAGCGCCATCCGGCACGCCGAACGTGTGGCCCTCGCCATGGACGCCCGCGCGTTCGGCGCCTTCCCCACCCGCACCGAACGCCACCCGCCACACTGGCGCACACCCGACACCGTCGCTGTCGCCGTAGGACTTGTGGTCACCGCGGCCGTCTTCACCGCAGGCGCGATGCTGTCCGCCTGAGGCGGGTCACGGCGGCAGGTGCAGTCGTCTGCCATCACCGCGTCCCATTCAGGATCGATGCTCACCACGAACACCTCCGCATACGCATCGCCGAGGCCGGAACCCGGCGCTGTCCGCAACATGCTGCAGCGCCATCGATGCGGCGACGGCCCGTCTACTCGTAGTCCGGCGCCGCCTCGAGGCCGAAGAAGTCCTCGAGCGTGTGGAACTCGCCCTCGTGGTACGCGGCCGCGAGCTCCGTGCCGATGTAGCGCAGGTGCCACGGCTCCGGCGAGTAGCCGGTGGTGTCGGTGCGCCCCTCTTCGTAGCGCACGATGAGACCGTACTTCCACGCGTTCTCGGCGGTCCACTGCCCCTGCGCCGACGCGCCGAAGTCGTCCATCGTGCCGCAGCCGCTGGAGCACGGCACCACATCGACGGCAAGCCCGGTCTGATGCTCGCTGTGCCCCGCATGCGCAGACGTCGCCTCAGCTGCCTCCAGACCGGAGCTGTTGACGTAGCCGCTGAAGAGCGTCTCCTGCAGCCCGTACGAGCGGTAGCCGCTGGTCACCGCGATGTCGCCGACGCCCTCGGCGGCCGCGTCGGCGATCAGCCGGTTCACGGCGTCGGTCACCTCGGCGCGCAGCACGCTCGACGTCGTGACGCGACGGTCGGGCGCGGTGAGGTTCTCCGGCACGTAGTCGATCGGGTCGAGCGTGAGGTGCTTGTTCACCACGAGCCACGGCCAGCGTCCGTCGCTGAGCACGATGCAGGGCGCGGAACCGGTCGCCACGTGCCCGCGGAACGCCTCCGCTCCTCCGACCGCCTCGATCACGGCGTCCGGATCACCCGCTTCGAGAGCCTGGGCGACCTTCGCGTTCTCGCACGGGGCCGCGGCCGTGACCGCGTCGATGTCGGGCGCGGGCAGCGCGGTGGCGGTCGCCGGCCCGGCGGGCTCCTGCACTGTCTGCGCTGCCGGCGCCTGGGCAGTCGCTGCGGTCATGTGCCCGATCGCGGCGCCGGCCGTGCCGCCCACCACGACCAGGAGCACCATCAGCATCCCGAGCGCACTCCGATGGCGCGGCGCGGCGCGATGCTGCGCCAGCGGCGTGCGCGCCGTCACCATCGAGAACCTCATCGCTTCCATTGTGTCGCACCGGATGTGAGGCCCCGGGGAACGCGTCGGTATCCGGCGACGGGTCTGCACGCTGGGCAGTGCGCTGCGCGGCATCCGGATGTCGGAGAGGTGGGGGGGGGGGGCCCCCG
>NZ_KZ984051.1:182759-435768 GCF_003569805.1 Microbacterium halotolerans
AACGGCGCCTCGATCTCGGCGCGACCGAGCAGCTCGGTCATCCGGCGGCGGCGCTGACGCGGGATCAGCGTGACGACACGCCCCTCGTTGCCCGCGCGGCCGGTGCGGCCCGCCCTGTGCAGGTACGTCTTGAACTCATCCGGAGCATCGGCCTGCACGACCAGGTCGACGTCGTCGACGTGGATGCCGCGCGCGGCGACATCTGTGGCGACGAGCACCTGCGCCTTGCCCTTCGAGAAGCGCTCGATGTTGCGCGTGCGCTTGGCCTGGTTCAGGTCGCCGTGCAGCGCGATCGCGCGCAGCCCCGCGTCGTCGAACTGCTCGGCGAGCATCTCGGCGTAGGCGCGGGTGCGGGTGAACACGAGCGTCTTGCCGTCGCGATTGACGAGCTGCTCGAGGATCTCGGCCTTGCGGCGGTGCTCGACCACGATCACGCGGTGGTCGATCGTGCCGGTCTCCTGCGTCTCGCCGGCGACCTCGTAGACGGCGGGCTCGGTGAGGAACTCGTCGACGAGCGAGGCGACCTCGCGGTCGAGGGTCGCGGAGAACAGCAGCTTCTGGCCGCCGTCGGAGGTCAGGCGCAGGATGCGCTGCACCGGCTCGAGGAAGCCGAGCTCGCACATGTGGTCGGCCTCGTCGATCACGCTGGTGGTGATGCTCGACAGGTCGAGTTTGCGCTGCTTGTGCAGATCCTCGATCCGGCCGGGCGTTCCGATCACGATGTCGACGCCCTTCTTCAGCGCGCCGACCTGACGCCCCTGCGGAACGCCGCCGTAGATCTGCGTCGTGAACAGGCCCACGGCGCGGGCGATCGGCTGCACAGTGCGGTCGATCTGCAGCGCCAGCTCGCGGGTCGGAGCCAGGATGAGGGCGACGGGTGCGCGGCCGAACTCGCGCTTGGTGCCCTTCTGCGCGCGCAGGATGCGCTCGACCAGCGGTGCGCCGAACGCGATCGTCTTGCCGGAGCCGGTGCGGCCTCGGGCGAGCACATCGCGACCGTCGAGGATCGACGGGGCCGTCGACGCCTGGATCGGGAACGGAGCAGTCGCTCCCATCTCGGTGAGCACCCGCACGATGTTGTCGCCCAGGCCGAGGTCGGCGAAGGTCGCCTCGGCGACCTCGCCGGCGTCGACCGCCTGCGCGGTGAGCTTCTCATGCACGACGTCGATGCGGTCCTCCTGCGCACGGGTGCGCGGCGCCTGCTGCTGCTCGCGGTTCTCGCGCCATGCCCGCTCGCCCGCGTGCTCGGTGCGGCCGGATGCGTTATCGCTGCGGTCGGAGCGGGCACCGGATGATCGTGACCCGCGGTCGTCGCGCGTGCCGGGGCGACGGTCGTCGCGGTCGAAGCGCGAGCCTGCTCCGCGGTCGTCGCGCGAGGCGGCGCTTCGGTCATCGCGACCGAAGCGCGATCCGGATCGACGGTCGTCGCGGCCGAACGAGCGCTCGCCTCCGCGATCGGGGCGACGGTCGCCGGAGCGCCCCTCTCCGCCGAACCGGCTGTCGCGGTGCCCGTATCCGCCGCGGTCTGCGTCGCCGCGGGTGTCACGGCGACGGTCATCGTTCGATGCGCGGCCGCGCTGGAAGCGGTCGGCCCCGCGGGCATCGCCGAAGCGACGCTCCCCGGCGGAACGGTCGTCGCGGTGCCCGCGGCCGCCGCCGTCGAAGCCGCGATCAGCGCGGTCCGCATCGCGACGACGTGCATCCCGGTCCGCGCCGCGGCGATCGGCCTCGAAGCGGCCGTTCCCGCCCCGACGGTCACGGTCGAAGGAGTTCCCTCCGCGCTCAGCACGGTCGCCCCGACGCTCGTCGCCGAAGGTGCGTCCGCCGCGGCGGTCATCGCCCTGGCGACGGTCGCGGTTGTCGGCGTCGAAACGGCTGCCGTGGCGGGTGTCGTTCCCGCGGCGGTCTCCGTCGAAGGAGCGCCCGCCGCGCTCGAACCGGTCGCCTCCGCGTGCGTCGCGGTCGTTCCCGCGATGCCCGCGGTCGTCGCGCTCCGCACCGCGGGCGCCGCGACGGTCGTCGCCGAACCGATCGTTCCCACGGCCGCCGAAGCGGTCGCCGGCGCGCCCGCCGCGACGGTCTCCGTCGAATGATCGGCCGCCGCCATCCCGCGAAGACGGGCGCGACTCGTCACGGCCGCCGCGCACGGGGCGACTCGACCCGCCGTTGTCGCGGGAGAAGGCGCGGGCATTGTCACGACCGGCGCGGTCCTCGTCCGTCCAGCGCTGCTTGCGCGCGCCGGGACGCTCGGTCGACTGGCCGCGGTGCGAGGACTTCTTCGCGTAGCGCGGATCGAAGTTCTTCGCGGGGCGCCCGCCTGCGGGCTTCTTGTTCTTAGGCATGCTGAATCAGCACCTTCCAGGTGTTCTGCGGCCTCATGCGGACCACAACCACACCCGTGCACCGTGCACGGCATCCCAAAGCCGACCCTTCAGGATACCGCCCCGCCCTGAGAAACGTCTCTGCCCCATCCGGATCCGCACCGTACGCCAAGATGGAGACAGCAGAGCTCACGAAGGAGGACGTCATGTCGACGCACGCCCCGGTCGATCCCACCGGCCAGCAGATCAGGCTCTCCCGCGGAGCCGTGACCGCCCGCATCGCCCAGGTGGGTGCGGCGCTGCGCGGGCTCACCGTCGACGGCGCCGACCTCGTCGCCGGCTACCCCGACGGCGTCAAGGCGCCAGGGGCATCCGGGATCGTGCTCGTGCCGTGGCCGAACCGCGTGCGCGACGGGCGATGGAACCATGACGGGGCGGAGCAGCAGCTGCCGATCAGCGAGCCGAAGTTCCGCAACGCCAGCCACGGCCTGCTGCGCTTCACCCCGTACGACATCGAGCAGACCGATGCCGCGGCGACGCTGCGCGCGCGGATCTTCCCGCAGAACGGGTACCCGTTCGCGCTCGACACCGCGGTCACGTACGCGCTGACGGATGACGGCATCCGGGTGACCCACTCCATCCGGAACATCGGCGCCGATCCGGCACCGGTCGCCGTCGGCGCGCACCCCTACCTCGCAGTCGGCGACGCCGATCCTGCGGAGGTCACCGTGACCGGCACCGGAACGACCTGGCTCGAGACCGATGAGCGCATGCTGCCGATCGCCGAGCACCCCGTGGGCGAGGCGACCGACCTCCGCGCGGGGCGCGCGCTCGGCGCGGGGTTCATGGACCGCTGCTACGCGAACCTCACCCGCGATGCCGACGGGCTCGCGCGCACGACGCTGACGGCCCCGGACGGCCGGGCCACCACGCTGTGGCAGGGCGAAGGGCTCGACTACACCCACATCTTCATCACAGACGGCTACCCCGGCCGCAGCCACGCGGTCGCGATCGAGCCGATGAGCGCCCCGGCCGATGCGCTCAACTCGGGCCGCGGGCTGCGCAGCCTCGCCCCGGGCGAAGAGCTGACGTTCGAGTGGGGCGTGGTCCGCACCGCCTGACGCGCGGGGCTCGGAGCGCTTCCACTGCTCGCGAGATGCGCACGTCTTCGACATCCGGGCGTCCAGAACGGCGCATCTCGGCGAAGAGTGCGCATCTCGGCAGCAGGGCATGCGTCAGCGGGGGCGGAGAACCTCGCGCAGTTCGGCGCGGCGGGTGACGCCGAGCTTGCGGTAGATGGCGGCCAGCTGGTTGTTCACCGTGTGGGGCGATACGCCGTGCCGCTCGGCGATCTCCTTCGTCGTGAAGCGTTCAGCGGCCAGTCGAGCGACCTCGCGCTCCCGTTCGGTCAGCTGCGCCGAACGATCGGGCTGCCCCGCCCACAACGGCATCCCCGGCGCACCCGTCAGCAGCTCCGCCGCGCGCACCGAGCACCTCCTCGCCTGCAGCTCCGCTGTCGCGTCCTGCGTCGGCCGGATGGACAGCCCCATCCAGATGTCGGCGGCCGTTGAGACGAGCCCGAGTTCGGCGGCCTCCTCGGCGAGCGCATCGAGCGCGTCCGCATCCCCTGACATCACTGCCTCAGCGTGCTGGACGAACAGCTCGAGCATGCCGCCCCCGGCCAGCGACGCCGCATGCCGCAGCACGGCCGCGGCGGCAGGCACGTCGTGTCCGAGCCTCGCGGCGCAATGAGCCAGCATGCCGCCGAAGTACGTGTGCTGCGCGGCCAGCAGCCCTTCGGCGGTCGCCAGAAGCGTCTCCCCCGCCTCACCGCGGCGCCCCTCGAGGTACGAACCGCGCGCACGGACCCAGCCGCCCAGCATCACCACCTTCGGGTCGTCGACCGCGGCATCCGGAACCTGTTCGAACGCCTGCGCCGACTGTGCGGCGCGGCCTGCGGCCGATGCCGCCGCCCCGGTGAGCGCGTGTGCGGCGGGAAGGAGCCCTGCCGTATCCCGCCAGTCGAGATGAGCGGTCGCGGACTGCGCCGCCCGAAGCGCGGCATCCGCGCCGGCGGAGAACAGCTCGAGCACGCCGAGCGCATACTCCCAGGCCCCGAGACTCTCCGGCGTCCGGGAGCCGGCCGAGGCGATCGCCTCGCGGATCCGGCGGCGCGTCGCGAGCACGTCGCCGCTGTACGACAGCGCCATCACCTCGGCGAGATCGATCAGCGAGGCGCCGCCAGGAACCAGGGCGAGCACCTCATCCGGAATGCGCCGCAGATCGGGCAGCAGCCGTTCCGCTTCGCCGAGCGGCCCGGAGATGAGCCCGCCCATCGCCGTCGTGATCAGCCCCAGCGCGGTCTCGGCACCCATAGCGCCGACGTCCGCCACAGGGCTCGCTTCGACGCGCTCGCTCTGCGTTCCGGCCACGGAGGCCCACCGCATCCGAGCCCGTGCCAGATGCGCAGCTGCGGTGTCGTCGTCGACGACGGCCGCCGCGTCCGTGAGCACCGCGAGCGCCGCAGCCGCGTCATGCCGACGGACCCCGAGATGCTGCGCCATGGCGAGCGCGACCGACACGCGCTCGGCATCGGTGCGGACGTGCATCTGCGCGGCGCGGAAGGCCGCATCCGCCTCGGATGTCTCGCCGAGAGCGGAGGCCGCCGACCCCACCACGCGGTGGGCCGCCGGGTTCGTCGGGTCGCCGGCGAGCGCCGCCTTCGCGGCCAGAAGCGCCAGGGGCTCGTCGAACGCTCCCAACGCGTGCTCGGCGAGCCCGACCGCCGCGTCGGGGTCGATCTCGTATCCGTACCGGACGGCGAGCGCATCGGCACGGCGCGCAGCATCCGGGCTGCCGCTCGCGGACGCATCACGAAGCGCCCTGATCGACTCTCCGGCCAGTTCCCGCCGCAGAGCAGCCGACCCGCGAGTTCGGAGGTGCTCGACGTCGAGCGGGTGGATCAGGCGAATCCATCCGGATGCCGTCGGTTCGATGAGCCCCGCATGTGCGAGCGCACGGCGATCAGCGGGGGCGATGGCCGCCGACGGATACTCGCCGGCGAGCGCAGCGCACGTGACGGCTTCGACGGCCGACAGGTCCAGAGCGGCGAGCTTCGCCTCCGCCCGCTCGGCCAGGCGCGGTGTCGGCATCGGGGCGTCGCGCAGCTCCCATCCGTGCTCGGATTCTACGAGCCGGTCGGAGTCGCGCGATCCGGCGATGAGCTCGGTCAGCTGCAGCGGACTGCCTCCGCTCGCGAGCGCGAGTTTCGATACGGCCGCGGGCGTCGCCGGGCCGCCGAGTTCGCGTTCGATGATCTCGGCGGCCTCGGCACTCGTCAGCGGAAGCACGCTGACCGGGGCCAGGTCACCGCTGTCGCAGAGCGCGCGCACGCCGTCGGGCACAGCCGCGATGTCGGTGGCGGTGAGGATCGCGGGGAGCCTGGTGGTCTGCACCAGCTTGAGGATCACGAACAGGGAGGCAGGATCGACGTGCTCGACGCCGTCGACCAGCAGCGCGCTGGTCGAGCGCCGACGGGCGAACGCATCGATGATCCCGGCGGGGCTGCTCGGCATGGTGACGGCGAGCTCGGCGACGCCGAGGAACAGTCCCAGCGGCACGTCGCCGCCGACGCTGTGGGCTGCGAGCACCGGGGCCGTCGAGCCGCGCCGCTGCAGCTTGGCGCTGGCGGCGCGCAGCATCCGGCTCTTCCCTGCACCGTGCGCGCCCGTGACAAGAAGCCCGCGTCCGGCCGCAGCGTGCTGCTCATCCAACAGGTCGAGCAGCTGCTCGCTCCCCATCGGTCCGACGGTCCACCCCATGGCCGTGCCTCCCTGCCTCCTCGCAACGATTCACTGCGGTCGGTGAGGGCTGCATAGTGCTTTTCTCACTATGGAGCCGAGTGTTCGGCTCAGCCTAGCGTGAGACCGCGCTTCCGCCCTCGGATGCGTCGGCGTTCGGCGCTCCGCCGCCGTCGCATCACCGAACGCGGCGGCAGGCATCGAAATCGTGCACGAAGGAGAGAACAATGACCGACTACGCGTCACCACAGCAGGAAGGGTCCGCCCCGCAGGCTGCGGGCATCGATCCCAAGGTCGGCGGCCTGCTCGCATACTTCACGTGGATCGGTGGGCTCATCATGCTGCTCACCCAGAAGCACTCTGAGGTCCGGTTCCACGGGGCCCAGTCGATTCTGTTCAACATCGCGCTGTTCGCGATCTACCTGGTGATCGGAGTCCTTCAGTTCATCGCCGGGCTGATCTTCTGGGCACTGGGCCTGGCCGTCGGCGTCCTCTATGCGCTTGCCGCCGTCGGCGGTCTGGTGCTCTGGATCGTGCTGGCCGTCAAGGGCTACGGGCTCGTCCACTACCGGCTGCCGGTGATCGGGAAGATCGCCGAGAAGTGGGCCGCCTCGTGAGACGTCGGCGGCTCCCCTCGATCGATGACGTTCCGCACGTGAAGAAGGACTAGGACATGCGCCGCACACCCGTGTTCGCACGAATCACAGGCATCGCACTCGGAGCCGCAGCCGTCTGCGCGCTCACCGGGTGCTTCAGCAACCCGCTCGACGACATGTCGGAGGGCCTCGCCCAGGGCGGCGCGGAGAAGATCGTCGAGGGCATCACGGAAGGCGAGACCGACGTCGAGTTCGGCGACATCCCCGACGACTTCCCCGATGAGATCACGCTCGTCTCGGACACCGTCGTGCAGGGCATGTCGATCAATTCGGATGACGGCACGGGCACGATGGTGATGGTGTCCGACTCCCGCAGCGTCGACGAGCTCGCGCAGCAGGTCAAGACGGATTTTGCGGACTGGGAGGAGACCGTGTGGAGCGACATGGGCGAGATGGTGACGGGGATATACACGCTCGACGAAACACTGTCGGTCACGGTCGGCATCGTCGAAGGCTCCGGTGACGAAGACACCATGGTCTCCTACACCGCCATCGTCACGGAACCCTGACCCGCTGAACGGCCGCCGGCGCGGTCGCCACACCCCGCCTGCCCCGCACCACCGGGCTGCCGAGATGCGCACTTTTTCGACATCCGGGGCGACCAAAGCGGCGCATCTCGGCGAAAGGTGCGCATCTCGGCAGCTGGGCGCGGGTCAGTTCTGGTGGCGGGCGCGGCGGGTCTGGACGGGTGAGGCCGCGGGGAGGGCGTGCGCCGACTCCTGGTCGTCCGGATGCTGCACGGTGACCGTCACGATCGGGGTCTCGCCCGGCACAGCGCCCGGGCGATGCACGTCGACGACCGTCTGGCCGCGCTGCTGCGCGCGGGTCATCGGCTCCGTCGGCGTCACGACCGTGCCGGTCGTGCGTTCGACGTCCGTACCCGGACGGGTCGTATGCGCATCTCCCCCGGTGCTGCGACTCCCGCCCGCCCCGGAGCCGATGGTGCCCGGTGAGGCGCCGTCACCTGCGGCACGGCCGTCGCCTGACGCCGCATCGCCGCCGGAGAGCACAGGGATCTGGGCGTCCGCGGGGCCTGCGGGCTCCGCGCGGTCGTCGTCCTGGCTGATGCCGTGCCCGCCATGGCCGCCGCTAGGTGCATCCGGAGCCTGGCTGCCTCCGCCATCCGGCCCCTCGCCGCGTCGGGCCCGGCGACGCTCGCGCGCGCCCTCGACGAGGTTGTACAGCGTGGGCAGCACGATCAGTGTCAGGAACGTCGACGAGACGAGGCCGCCGATCACCACGATCGCGAGGGGCTGCGAGATGAATCCGCCGTGACCGGTGATCCCGAGCGCCATCGGTGTGAGGGCGAAGATCGTCGCCAGCGCCGTCATCAGAATGGGGCGCAGACGCATCGACGACCCGGCGAGCGTGGCGTCGTGAGCGCTCAGCCCGTGCCGGTCGCGGTACTGGTTGACGAGGTCGACGAGCACGATCGCGTTGGTGACCACGATGCCGATCAGCATCAGCACGCCGATGAGCGAGGCGACACCGAGCGGCACGCCGGTGACCACCTGCAGGATGATGGCGCCCGTCGCCGCGAACGGCACGGAGACCAGCAGCAGCAGCGGCTGGCGCAGCGACTTGAAGGTCGCCACCATCACGACGTAGATGATCAGGATCGCCGCGAGCATCGCGATGCCGAGCTGTGTGAACGAGTCCTGCTGCTCGGTGGCGACACCGCCGATGTCGGCGCTGGCGCCCTCCGGCAGGTCGGCCGCGTCGATCGCCTGCTGCACCGACGTCGTCGCAACGGTGAGGTCGTCGCTGGACGGCGGCACCGTGATCGTCGCGGTCAGCCGCCCCTCGACGGTCGTGATCGACGCGGGCGAGGAGCTCTCGGTCACCTCTGCGATGTCGTCCAGCGCGATGACGCCAGTCGCCGTGGGCACGTCGAGCTCCTGCAGCTCGGAGATCGTCATCGGCGGCTCGTCGCTGGCGAGGTAGATCGTGACGGATCGGTCGTCGAGCTCGATCGTGCCTGCCTGCTGAGGCTGCATCGCCTGGTCGACCAGGTTGCCGACGGCGGCCTCGCTCAGCCCGCGCTCGGCTGCCGCTTCGCGGTCGACCTGCACCTGGATGAACGGCAGCGCCGCCTGGAGGTTGTGGGTGACCTCGCCGATTCCGTCCTTGCCGTCGATCTCCCCGACGAGGGTCTCGGTCGCCTCGCGCACCTCGTCCGACGTACCGGCGGAGACCTCGACGGTGATATCGGACGACCCCATGCCAGCGGAGGCCGCGACGGTGAGCTCTCCCGCATCGTCGCCGAGCTCGTCGAGCGCGGTCTGCACGTCGTCGCGCAGCTGCTCCTGGTCGGCATCCGGATCGGTCATCACCGAGAACGTGATGCCGCCGCCTCCCATCAGGGGCGAGCCGCTCGAACCGATCGACACCTGCACGTCGTCGACGCCGTCGACGGTCTGCAGCTGCTCCTCGACCTGCTGCGCGGCGGCATCCTGCTCATCGAGGCTGGCGGCGTCGCCGACCTCCTGCGAAACCGTCAGCGTGTTCTGGCCGGAGTCGCCGAGGAACGAGATCTTCATCATCGGAGCGAGCATCACGGTGCCGATCATCACGATCGCGGCGAGGCCGAGCGTCGACCACGAGTGCCGCAGCGTCCACCGCAGGATCGGCGCGTATGCCTTCTGCAGTCGCGACGGCGGCGCAGCCGGATCCTCCGGGTCGATCGCGCGGCCGTGCTCGTCGAGGAGCGGTCTGCCCGGCTTCATGAACCAGTACGCGAGCACCGGCACGATCGTGAGCGCGACCAGCAGCGAGGCGAGCATCGCGATCGTCACCGTCATCGCGAACGGCCGGAACAGCTCGCCCACCATGTCGCCGACGAAGGCGATCGGGAGGAAGACGGCCACGGTGGTGATCGTCGATGCGGTGATCGCGCCTGCCACCTCCTTGACCGCGAGCCGGATCGCCGCGCCCTTGTCCGCACCTTGGACGTAGTGGCGCTTGATGTTCTCGATCACCACGATCGAGTCGTCGACGACGCGGCCGATCGAGATCGTGAGCGCGCCGAGCGTCAGCATGTTGAGCGAGTAGCCGAAGGCCTGCATGCTCGCGAACGAGATCAGCACGCTCGTCGGGATCGAGATCGCCGTGACGAGGGTGGAGCGGATCGAGAGCAGGAACACCAGGATGACCAGCACCGCGAACACGAGGCCGAGCAGTCCCTCGACAGCGAGGGTCTCGATCGAGTCGGTGATGAACGGGGCCTGGTCGAAGACGACCGTATATTCCGCTCCGGGAATCTGACTGATCACGTCATCGAGAGCCGCCGTCACACCGTCGGACACATCAACCGTGTTGCCGTCGGGGAGCTTCGTGATCGAGATCGAGATCGCGTCCTCGCCGTTGACGCGCGAGACAGATGAGACGGGATCGTTCTCGAGTGCCACGTCGGCGACGTCGCCGATCGTCCTGGCATCCGGTGCCGTCTGCTCGCCCGTGAGCGGGTCGGTCTGCGGCTGGCCGACCAGCGGCAGCGCCCTGATGGCGTCGACCGATGTGAGACGGTCGCCGGTCTGCACGGTGAGCGTCTCACCGTCCTGCGTGATCTCGCCGCCGGGAAACAGCGAACCGTTCTGCTGCAGCGCGTCGGTGATGGCCTGCTGGCTGTATCCGCTCGAAGCGAGTTCGTCGGCATCCGGAGTGATCGTGATCCGTTCGCCCGTCGCACCGACGAGCGAGGCCGATGCGACGCCGTCGACGTCCTCGATCTCGGGGATCACGATGGTGTCGAGGCGGTCCTGGATCGTGCCGTCGTCGTCGTAGCCGCTGATGGCGACCTGCACGACGGGCAGATCGTCGATCGAGATCGCCAGCACGCGCGGATCGACGTCTTGCGGCAGGGTGTCTGCGATGCCGTTGATCGCCCGCTGCACATCCTGCTCGGCTGTGGCCATGTTCGTGCCGTAATCGAACATCGCCTGCACCGTCGACGCATTGGTCGAACTGGTGGCGCTGGTCGCGTCGATGCCGTCGACTGCCTGGAGCGCCTCCTCGATCGGCGTCGAGATGTCTTCCTCCACGACGTCGGGCGATGCGCCTGGATAGGTCGTGGTGACCATCAGGGAAGGCAGCTCGATCGAAGGGATCAGCTCCTGCTTGAGGTTGGTCAGGCTCAAGCCGCCGAAGATGGCGGCACAGATGGTGATGAGCGCGATCAGGGCGCGGTTCTTCAGGCTGAGGACGGCAAGTTTCGACACAGAAAGAGCTCTCGGTCGGGGTGCGAAGAAGCCGGAACGAACCAATACAGTCTTGTATCCAGCGCTCTCAGTCTGGCATACCAGGGCGCACGCCACCCTGTGGCTTTCCCCCGGATCGCGGGCGCAGCGGGACTCCCACGCGACCCTCGCGTCACGGCACCGGCGGCGCTCCCGCTACGAGGTACCCGAGCATCGACGCGGCCACGCACGCCGCAAGCGTGCCGACGGCGTTGCCGATCGCGCCGCCGCGCCGGCCGGCGAGCCACAGCCCCACCGCGTCGGCGTTCACCGTGCTGAACGTCGTATACCCACCGAGGAATCCGGCGGACGCCATCGCCGCGAACGGAGCGACGGGTTCGACCAGCGCGTGCACCAGCGCCATCGCGAAGCACCCGGTGACGTTGACGAGCATGATCGCCCAGGGGAACCCGCGCGGGGTCCGCAGCGACTGATCGACGATCCATCGCACACCGGCGCCGATGCCCCCGCCGACGGCAACGCACACGATCGCCCACACGGTCACTCCCGGCCTCCTCGTTCGCGGGATATCCGGCGCCCGAGCAGCACCCCTGCGAGCGCCGCCGCGAACGGCAGAGCGATCACCACGATCAGCCCGATCAGGCCGGTGAACGCCGCCGCCCCGGGTGAGTCACCGGCCGCCCTCAGCGGCCAGACGCCGAGCAGCGGCGCCAGCGCGCTGTACGAGGTGAAGCCGCCGAGCATGCCTGTGCCGAGGAACGCGCGAAGGCGCACACGGTCGCCGACGGCGCCGTTGACGAGGCCGAGCAGTGCGCTGCCGAGGGTGTTGACCGACAGCAGCATGACCAGCCCGGAGACGGACGCATCGGGCGGGTCGAACGGCAGCGTCAGCAGCCCGCGCGCGAGGGCGCCGATCGCGCCGCCGAGCACGATGAGCGGAAGCAGCCCCCAGCGGATCGGGGTTCGCTCGAATCGCACGGTCACGACGGCAACGCTACCGCGCAGGGCGGACCCCGTCTGCGCTGCTCGCCGGCCGCCCGCGGCACGGCGAGCACGATCGACACCTGCACGCGCGCGGAACCACTGGCACCGTCGGCGCGCGACGCGTCTAGCGCCAGAACAGCGCCACCGCGACGTTGGCCATGGCCACGATGCCGGTGACCAGCAGAATCGGCCTGAGCGACGCGTCGTCCTGCCCCTTCCTGGTGAGCGAACGCGAGCGTCCCCAGCCCACGGCGGCGAGCGCGAGCACGATGACAGCGATCGAGAGCTTGACGGTGAACTTCCATCGGTCGACGTCGAGGTCGCCGACCTCGCGCACGGCGACGAGGGCGAACCCGCTCACGAGCGAGACGATCGACCCGATCAGGAGCGGACGGAAGTCGAACCCGCGCCGCCACGGCATCTGCAGGATGTAGGAGCCGATGATCGCCGCCAGGCCGATGATGTGGACGAAGATCAGGGAGTAGCGCAGGAGCTCGATGGGTGACACGGTCGACCTTTCAGGGTGAGTGAGCGTTTACTTACCCATAGACTGATGCTCACCCGATGTGTTGTCAACCCGAAGGTGGTGCGCGTGAGTGCGAGGGAACGAATCCTGGACGCGGCGGCCGAGCTCATGCGGACGAGAGGCCTGGCCGAGACGACGACGCGCGCGATCGCTCAGGAAGCGGGCTGCTCCGAAGCCCTGCTCTATAAGAACTTCAGCGACAAGCAGCACATCTTCACCGCCGTGCTGAAGGAGCGGATGCCGCGCCTGAGCGCACCGGATGCCCTCATCGGCGAGGCGACGGTCGCCGCGAACCTCACGTCCATGGTCGCCGAGCTCATCGCGTTCTACCGCGAGAGCTTCCCGATCGCCGCCTCGATGCTGGGCAGCGCCTCCCTGCGCGCGGCGCACCGGGAGAGCGTCGGGCGTCTCGGCAGCGGTCCGGACGTGCCGGCGCAGATCGTGCAGCGGTACATCGACGGAGAGCTCGCAGCCGGTCGCATCCGGGAGAGCACGGACTCCATCGCCATCGCCCGCCTGCTCACGGGCGCGGCGCTGTTCGAAGCGCTCCAGGCCGCCTACAGCGACGATCCGCTCGACGACCCGCAGGACCTCGCGCACCCGATCGTCGCCGCCGCGCTCCGCGGACTGCAGTAGCCGGTTCGAGGCTTTGCCGCCTCGTGGGCGGCAGAGCCCCCGCCCGTCGCCGGCGCTCTCGCACCAGCAGCACGGCACGAGGGCGGGGCCTGTACATCCGACCCCGCCCTCGTTCGCTCTACAGGTTCGCCTCCGCGTAGATGCGCAGGGCATCGCGCACGAACGTCGCGCCGGCGGTGCCGCCGTAGTTCGCGGCGAAGCGGTCGTCGGCGACGTACATGTCACCGAGGCCGATCACGTAGCCCTTCACGTCTCCGCCGTGTGCGGCGGGCGTTCCGGGCACGCCGGTCAGCCACTCGACGTGGCGTCGCGCGAGCGCCTGCGCCTCCGCAGAGCTCGAGTCGATGCCCGCCTCAGCGGCGGACGCCCAGTCGCGGCCGAGCCGCGCGATGCGCTCCTGCCAAGCCGCCTTGTCTTCGGCCGACATCCCGCGCCACCAGCGGTCGCCCGCGGCGTACGCGTCGGCTCCCCAGCGCGACTCGACCTCGTCGCGATACTGCGTGTGGTCGAAGCCGTCGAACATCTTGTCTGCCATGAGTTCCTCTCCTTTCTCGCGCGCCTGGATTGTCGTCTCCACG
Organism: Microbacterium halotolerans; assembly: GCF_003569805.1. GTDB lineage: Bacteria > Actinomycetota > Actinomycetes > Actinomycetales > Microbacteriaceae > Microbacterium > Microbacterium halotolerans. Next base: position 196,457 of record NZ_KZ984051.1, read on the forward strand.
GCGGCGATCTGCCGCCCGATCCGGTCGCGCTCCTGCTCCAGCCACCCGAGATGCGCCTTCAGCGCCCGCTTCTCATCCGCCTCGTTCTCGAGAACGTCGCGGATGCGCGGAAGCGACAGCCCGAGCTCGCGCAGCAGCAGAATGCGCTGCAGACGCACGAGCGCCGACTCGTCGTAGTACCGATAGCCGTTGCTTCCGATACGGGTGGCGGGAAGCAGCCCCTCGTCGCCGTAGTGACGAAGCGCGCGGCTCGTCGTGCCCGCGGCTCTCGCGATCTGCTGGATCGACCACTCCATGACTGCTCCTCTCCTCTTTCCCTCAGGTGAAGACAACGCTAAATGTTGACGCAACGTCAAGGTCAACCTCCAACTGCGATTCCTTCCTGCGAGCTTTCTGAGCAGTGTTGCATCTCGCGCTATATCGTGTTTCACTCGTTCATATCGAGATATATCTCGAATTTCGCGTGATCCGGTCGAACCGGATCACGAAGACGATGGGAGAGAACATGGCAGTGGAGAAGTGGCTCATCCACCCCGGCGACACGAGGGTGATCGATGTCGAGGGCGTGCTCTCCCTCAAGGTCGGGCTCGTGGGCGGACAGGTCGATCTGATCGCGCACGATGACCCGGAGACAAGGGTCGAGGTGCGCGGCGTGACCGTGAAGGACCTCCGGATCGAGATGGCCGGCGGCACGCTCGAGATCGACCACGCCCAACTCGGCTGGGACAACTTCCTCGAGGTGTTCCGCAACTTCGGCTCCGGCGGGCCGCGCGCCGAAGTGAGCATTGCCGCTCCCCGTGACGTCCTCGTCACACTCGGAGTGGTCAGCGCGGGTGCGCTGGTCGCCGGTTTCCACCGCGACGCGACCGTGAACACCGTTTCCGGCGACCTGCTCGTCGACGGCCACGTCGGCGACCTGAAGGCGAACGCCGTCTCGGGCGATGTGCAGGTGCGCGGGCTCGCCGGCAGCCTCTCGGCCAACACCGTCTCCGGCGACCTGACGGTTGCCGGCGATCTGGTGCGCACCGACGTCGACACGGTGTCGAGCACGACGTTCATCGACGCTTCCGGCCCTGTCGAGTCCATCTCGCACAACGGCGTCTCCGGCGCCGCGACGTTCCGGCTCGACGACGGCTACCCGGCGAACTACGCACTGCGTTCGGTGAGCGGGAACATGGTCGTCGACGGCGTCTCGCGCGGCGGACACGGGCCGTCGAGCTACGCCGGATCAGCCGGAACGCTGTCCGGCTCATTCGTCGATGTGAAGGTCCGCACGGTCGCCGGTGACATCACCGTGCTGCGGCGCAGCGGCTTCGCTCCCGAACCGACCAGGAGCGCCGATGCCGGTGCTGCGGCGGACAGCGCGGCCGGTGACGCCGATACGACATCCGGTTCCTCCGATGAGAAGGGAGCGCGCTGATGCCACCCGTCTTCTCGCACGGCGACCTGCGACTGTATCTGCTCCACCTGCTCGACGAGTCGCCGCGCCACGGCTACGACATCATGCAGGCGCTGTCCGAACGCACGGGTGGCACGTACACCCCCAGCGCCGGCACGATCTACCCACGCCTGGCGAAGCTCGCCGATGAGGGCCTCGTGACGAAGACGGCGGACGGCCGCAAGAGCGTGTATGCGGTCACGGATGCCGGGCGCGCCGAGGTGCACGGGCGTGCCGACGACGTCGCAGCCATCGAACGAGGCCTGTCCGATTCCGTCCGGCTGATCGCCGACGAGGTCCGTTCCAACGTGCAGGCCGCGATGAAGAGCCTGCGCGCCGACCTCGCCGCGGCCACCGCCGCGGAGAACAGGGCACCTCGCCAGCCGCGCAATCAGGACTCGCACATCGTCTCGCGCGAGCAGCTTCAGCGCGCAGAGGCCGTCATCGCGGAGTTCCGCGGCCGCATGCGAGCGGAGCTGCGCACGCATGTCGCCCGTGGGGGCGAGCTGTCGCCGCTCGTCGTCGACGACCTCTCCGCCGCACTCGACGCCGCGGCGGCCTCGGCGACCGGGGCACTCGAGCCGGCGGAGAGGATCTGAGGCTCAGTCCTCGGGGAACTCGTCGGCGTCGTCGAGCGGCTCGCCCTGCGGCACGACCAGCAGGGGCAGGTTCTGCCGATGCGAGAGGCGCGCCGCCACCGAGCCGGTGAAGAACTCGCGGATCGACTCACCGAAGCCGCGGTTGCGCGTGCCGACGACGATCAGCTTCGCATCGACCTTCTCCGTGAAGTGCTTGAGCGCGAGCGCCGGATCGCCGACGAGCTGGCGGGCTTCCCAGGTGACGCCGGAACCGACGAGCATCTCCGCCGCCTCGCGCTTGACGACGTCGAACTCCTCGGCGCCCGCGTCGACGTTGATGTCGATCGGCGCGGAATGCACGTATCCATCCGGATCCTCATACGTCACGAACCGTGTCACATCGACATGCACGACCACGAGCGTGGCTCCGAGAAGGCGCGCATAATGCGCCGCTTCCTTCACCACACGCGGATTCTGCCCGGGTGTCGCGCCGACGACAACCGCCCCGGCAAGTGCCGCGTCTTCCGCGGAGTTCTGGGGCTGCTCGCCCCCTTGTGCAGAGTTCTCCGACATCTGATTCGCCTCCTTCAGGTCGCCCGTCAGGCCGGTGCTTCCCGCCCTCGTGGTATCCTGAAGCCTACTCTTTCCGGCGGCATACGCTGGGTAACGTGAACGCATCGGGACAGTAACCCGTCAGCTTGATAGAGGGGGTCTCGCGCATGGGGCGTGGCCGTCAGAAGGCGAAGCACACAAAGATCGCCCGCGAACTCAAGTCGTATAGCCCTTCCGTGGACTACGACGCGCTCGAGCGCGAGCTCGCCAGCAAGAACGACGATGATCTGTACGTCGACCGCTGGGCAGATGAGTACGCGGACGAAGACGAAGACGAGGACTCCAAGGCCAACTACGCCTGAGACTTCGCCTTATGGCCGCGGGGTTCGCCCCGCGGCCATTTCGTGTGCCCATCCGCCTGCTGACGAACGCCACCGGATCCGACCCGGATGTCCGCAGCCGACCGGCATCAGCGCAAGCGCATCGTCCGCTTTGCCCTGACGACGCTCGAAGATCCGACCAGCCAGCGCCGGGCCGTGGTGATGCCGCGCGGCGGTCGACAGCCGCCCGCGTGCCAGGATGGTGACGTGAGCGCGCAGACGTCGGAATGGACCCCCACCGGGACCGGTTTCGCCATCGAGTTCACGAGCATCCGGATGTCGATGGCCCGGCTGACACTGGGGATCATCGGTGTCATCCTGATCGCCGCCGCGGTGCCGACGGTGCTGCTGATCCTGCTCGATCTGGTCGACGTGCTCACGGCGCATCGACGCGTGCTGGTTCTCGTGCTGTACGGGTTCGGCGTCGTCGCGGCGTTCGTGTTCATCCTGCTGTTCCGCCGCAGCGGGCGGGTGCGTCGCGTCGAGTTCTCGCAAGCGGGCATCGCGATCACCGACGGCACCGATCGGCTCGAGCATCCGTGGCACGAAGTGTCGCGCCTGACCATCCGAACCGACAGCGACTACGCCCGCATCGGCATCAGGTCGGCGCGCGGTCCGCTGACGCTGATGGCCGCCGTGCACACCATGTCGCTCAGCGCGGCAAGCGATCGCCCCGTGCTGCCGCCGGTTCCCGATGAGCTGCGCGCGCTCATCCGCGGCGCCGGTTTCGCGGAGACCGCCCCGCCGATGCGCGCACCCGGCTGCTGGCGCTACGGCCGCTGACGGGCGGACTTCGCCTCGCGCCTGCGCGCGCGAGATCTCCTCCACCACGCCCACGCCTTGGCGAGCTGACGTCTCAACCAGCGCGCCAGACGCTTCGCCCACGCGAATTCCGTGGCGAGGATGGCGAGCCCGCCGAAGACGATCAGCCATCCCGGCCCTGGAAGCGGCACGATGATCAGCCCGATCACGATGACGACGGCGCCGAGCAGCGCGATCAGCACGCGATAGGCGATCCGGATGACCGGATGGCGCCTGGCCAGCCATGTCCGGAATCGGTGCGTGCGGTGACGGGCCGCGCGCTCCAGCTCGTCGATCTCGGCGTCTGACACGCCCTGCGCGGTGGTGGTCACACTTCCATGACAGCATGCCGAGGCGATCCGCGCGCTGGAGATACCCCGCAAGTTCGATGAACGCGAGCCTGCAGATGGCCGCGATGCCGGGCCTGACGACAACGCCGCCAGGTGCCGCCCGCGGGTGCCGGGTGCGTGCATGGCAAGGCGAAGGAAGGAGGGGCACCGAATGTGCCCCGACTGACGACAACGCCGCCAGGTGCCGCCCGCGGGTGCCGGGTGCGTGCATGGCAAGGCGGAGGAGGAAGGGGCACCGAATGTGCCCCGCCTGACGACAACGCCGCCAGGTGCGCGCTCGGGGCCCGCGGGTCAGGACTCCTGGGAGGCTTCTACCCAGGCGAGGTACTCCTGCGTCACCGTCTCGGTGACGTACTCGCCGTTGAAGCAGCTCAGGTCCATGTCGTCGAAGCGGGCGCGCTCCTCGTCGGACTTGCACCCCTCGAGGATGGCGTCGCGGAGGTCCTCGACCTCTTGGTACACCAGGCGGTCGCAGCCGAGCTCCTCGGCGATCTCGGGGATCGTGCGGCCATGGGCGATGAGCTCGTGGCGGGAGGGCATGTTGATGCCGTACACGTGCGGGTAGCGCACGGGGGGCGCTGCGGAGGCGAACGTCACGCTCTTGGCGCCGGCCGCGCGTGCCATCTCGATGATCTGACGGCTCGTCGTGCCGCGCACGATCGAGTCATCGATCAGCAGCACGTTCTTGCCCTGGAACTCGCTCGACATCGCGTTGAGCTTCTGACGCACGCTCTTCTTGCGCACGGCCTGGCCGGGCATGATGAAGGTGCGGCCGACGTAGCGGTTCTTGTAGAAGCCCTCGCGGTACTCGATACCGAGCACGCGCGCGACCTCCATCGCCGAGGGCCGCGCCGAATCCGGGATCGGCATGACCACGTCGATCGAGCCCTCCCGCGTGTGCTTGGCGATCGTCCTGGCGAGCTTCTCCCCCATCCGGAGCCGCGACTCGTAGACGGAGATGCCGTTCATCACCGAGTCGGGGCGCGCGAGGTAGACGTACTCGAACGAGCACGGGCGCAGCCGCGGGTCTGCGGCGCACTGCCGCGTGTGCAGGGTGCCGTCGCCCGCGATGAACACGGCCTCGCCCGGTTCGACGTCGCGGACGACGTCGTAGTCGGCGTTCTCGAGCACGAGCGATTCGCTCGCGACCACCCACTCGTCGGTGCCGTCCCTGCTCGTCCGGTGCCCGAGGATCAGGGGGCGCACGCCGAACGGGTCACGGAAGGCGAGCAGGCCGTAGCCGGCGATCAGCGCGATCGCGGCATAGGCGCCCTCGACGCGCTCGTGCACGCGTGCCACGGCGTCGAAGACGCGATCCGGCTCGAGGTCGACGCTCGAGCGGGTGGACTGGAGCTCGTTGGCGAGCACGTTCACGAGCAGCTCGGTGTCGGACGACGAGTTCAGGTGGCGCCTGTCGCGCTTGGCCATGTCACCGGTGAGCTCGCGCGTATTGGTGAGGTTGCCGTTGTGGATCAGCGTGATGCCGTATGGCGCGTTCACGTAGAAGGGCTGGGCCTCTTCCTCGCTCGACGCGGTGCCCTTGGTCGCGTAGCGCACGTGGCCGAGCCCGACGTTTCCGAGCAGCGAGCGCATATCGCGGGTGCGGAACGCCTCGCGCACCATGCCGCCCGCTTTGTGCATGTGCATGACGCCGCTCGGTTCCACCGTGGCGATGCCCGTCGCGTCCTGACCGCGATGCTGCAGAAGGAGGAGGGAGTCGTAGATCCCCTGGTTGACCGGACCGCTTCCGACCATTCCGACGATGCCGCACATGGGGTGGTTATTTCGCTCCGTCTCGATATGTGCCGATGAGGCGGACCGCGCCGCCGTCGACGCCCTTGGCGCCGGATTCGAAGTCTCCGGATGGGCGTGAGCCCGTGCCGACCGTTCCGACCTGCCAGGCCGGGATGCCGTCTTCCGCGAGCGTCGCGATCGCCTCGCCCGCGACATCCGGTGACACGACCGCGAGGAATCCGATGCCGAGGTTCCAGGTGCCCTCGCTCGACTCCAGCGACGTGCCCGCGATGTCGTTCAGCACGCGGAACACGGGGGAAGGGCTCCATGTCGAGCGGTCGATCTCGCTCCAGCTGCCGACGGGCAGCACACGCGCGAGGTTCGCCGCGATGCCGCCGCCGGTCACGTGGCTGAGCGAGTGCACGCCGCCTGGCAGCCTCTCGACGAGTCGCAGCAGCGGAGCGGTGTACAGGCGCGTGGGCTCGAGCAGCGCCTCACCCCATGTGGCGCCGAGATCCTCGGAGCGGTCGCCGTAGCCGAGGCCGGCACCGGAGAGGATGTGCCGCACCAGCGAGTAGCCGTTGGAGTGCAGACCGGATGAGCCGAGCGCCAGCACGACGTCGCCGTCGCGCACCAGCTCGGCGCCGAGCACGCCGTCCGCCTCGACGACTCCGGTCGCCGCTCCGGCGACGTCGTAGTCGTCGACGCCCAGCAGGCCGGGGTGCTCCGCGGTCTCGCCGCCGACGAGTGCGGTGCCCGTCGCCGAGCATGCGTCGGCGATGCCGCGCACGATGTCGGCGATGCGGTTCGGGACGACCTTGCCGCAGGCGATGTAGTCGGTCATGAAGAGCGGCTTCGCGCCCACCACGGCGATGTCGTCGACGACCATGCCGACCAGATCCTGGCCGATTGTGTCGTGCTTGTCGATCGCCTGTGCGATCGCGACCTTCGTGCCGACGCCGTCGGTGCTCGTCGCCAGCAGCGGACGCCGGTAGTCCAGCAGGAAGCTCGCGTCGTGCAGGCCGGCGAAACCGCCGACTCCGCCCATGACCTCTGGTCCGTGGGTCGCCTTCACCGACGACTTCATCAGCTCGACCGCGAGGTCGCCCGCCGCGGTGTCGACGCCGGCCGCCGAGTACGTCGAACTACTGGCGCTGGTGCGCTGGCTGGTGGGCTCGGGTTCCACCAGAACAGCTTACGTCACCACCACCGCAGCGCCGCACCACCGCTGGGACGCCGTCCGGTCGTCGTTCTCGCGCCTGACGCCGCGCTCGAACAGCGCGCGCATAGAGTAGAGACATGCACACGGCAGGCTCCTGGCGGGTCGACGAGGGGACGGACTCCGCGGTGCTCGCCGCGCTCTATCTGCGTTCCGCTCTGGGCATTCGGGTTCCACCCGAGCTGCCGCCGCTGCGTGAGGCGCCGACGTCGATGGAACCCGCGGGCGAGGAGCTCGAAGCGCAGTGGCACCAGTTCTGGCAGATGACGGTGGAGCCGGAGGCGCATCCCGCCGACGTGCCGCTCGACCTGGTCGACGGCTTCGGCACGCTCATCGCGCTGCCCCGCACGGCGGAGGTGCTGCGCCGTGCGTCCGCACCGCTCGCCGCGGACGTGCTCGCGTTCGTCGAACGCACCCAGCGACGGCTGCAAGCGGCGGATCAGGCGACCGACCTGACCTGGACCAACGCGGTGCAGGCCGAGGAGCAGCGCAGGGGCCGTGCGGCGAGTCCGTTCCTGCTGCGGGTGCAGATCCTCCCGTTCGCCCAGCGGGGCGCGTGGTGGATCGGCCGACTCACGATCGCCGTCTCCGACGGGCTGCGAGGAGACGTCGTCGCATTCGGCGCCGCCATCCGGCCCGTCGTCGCCGACGTGTTCTGAGGGCTCGGTCGCGCTCCGGTCGGCGACGTCGCCTGCCTGGCGGTGCGGACATCGTGCCGGGCAGGACGGTCAGGCAGCCGCTCTCACGTGGAGGTCCGTCTTCGTCGCTCGCGGGACGGTCCGGTCATCCGGAGTTCAGTCCTCCGGATCCTCCGTGACCTCGTGCACGGCCCTGATCTGCTGGGTCCTGCGACCGATCGTGCGGTCGAGGACGAGCGCGACGAGCATGCCGAGGGCGATCCCGGCCGGCACGCACCAGAGCAGCACGAACCCGAACACCTGGCTGGTCGAGTACTCGACCTCGGTGTAGCGACTGGGCTCATCCGTGCCGTTGAAGACCGTCGTGAGGACGAGCGCGGCGACGATGCCCGCCATCGCCCCGAGCGCGGCGAAGACGCCGTACCTGGGAGCCCGCCGCGCGCGGACGACGGATTCGTCAGAACGCGACTCGGGCGTGGGGGAATCCATATCCCCATTGAAGCACCGTGCGGCTGGGAGATCGACGACCGGATGCTGCCGTGGGCACCGCTGGTCAGGGGCGAAGCGGGAGGAGGGGGGACAGGTCGGCCCTGGTGCCCGAAACGCTGACGGCGCCGGATGCGACGGCCTCGTCCCAGCCGAGCTCGCCCGTGGCGAGCGCGACCCAGGTCTCGGCGTCGGTCTCGATGACGTTGGGCGGGGTGCCTCTGGTGTGCTGCGGGCCCTGCACCACCTGCACGGCGCCGAACGGCGGCACCCTCACCTCGACGCTCTTGCCCGGCGCGCGCTCCTCGAGCAGCTGCAGCAGATAGCGAACCGCCGTCGCGGTCTCCGCTCTGCCTGCTCCGCCGCCGCGCACGGCGTCGACTCCCGCGCGCCCCTCCCCCATCTGGATCTTCCGCACCATCCGATGCCCCTTTCCTCAGTCACGCGGCGCGTGAGCGTGCACCTCGTATCCGAGCGTGCCGAGTTGTTGTCGCGAACAAGTGGCACGCTCAGCGGCACGTGACACGCTCGGCGGTCAGGAGGACAGCCGCGGCAGGTCGAACGCCTCGACGCGCGGGGGTTCGGCGGCGTAGCGCTCGACCTCGACGCGCGCGGTCTGCGCTGTGGGGCCCTGTGCGAGCTTCGAAGTGCCGCGGTCGGCGGTGAGCACGTTCGGGTTGCCGTGCCGCTCCAACCCCGAATCTCCGTCGAGGTCGAGCCATGCGCCGGTCGGCAGCGCGACGACGCCAGGCATCACATCAGCGGTGACGACGACGCCCGCCAGACAGGCGCCGCGATCGTTGAACAGCCGGATGACATCGCCGTCGGCGATGCCGCGCGCGGCAGCGTCATCCGGGTTCATGCGACACGCTTCGCGCCCGGCGACCTTCGCGGCACGGCTGAGCGCACCGACGTCCATCTGGGAGTGCAGCCGCGTCGACGGCTGGTGCGAGATCAGGTGCAGCGGGTATGCGGCGCCTGCGACGTCCTCGTGCTTGTCGAACCAGGCCGGATGCCCGATGCAGTCGTCGTAGCCGAACGAGTCGATGGTCTCGGAGAAGATCTCGATCCTCCCGCTCGGCGTGGGCAGCGGCGCGCCCTCGACGAACTCGCGCATCAGGCTGCGCGGCGGGCGAACGGGAACGCGTGCGTACCCCTGCTCCCAGAACGCGTCGAAGTCGGGAAGCTCGATGCCGTGCGCATCGGCGTCGGCGCGCGACGTCTCGTATACGCTCCGCAGCGTCGCACCCTCGTCGAACACGTCAGCGCACCCGAGCCTCGACGCGATCCGGTGCAGGATATCCCGATCGTCGAGCGCCTCGCCGACCGGGTCGATGGCTCGCTTCATCGCGAGGATCCAGGTGTCGTTCGACTTCGCACCGATGTCGTCGCGCTCGAGTGAGGTCGTCGCGGGAAGCACGATGTCAGCGCGCTTCGCCGTCGACGTCCACCACGGCTCCTGCACGATCACGGTGTCGGGCCGCTGCCACGCGGCCTGCATGCGCGTCAGGTCCTGATGATGGTGGAAGGGGTTGCCGCCCGCCCAGTAGATGAGGCGGATGTCCGGATAGGTGCGCCGCTCGCCGTTGAAGTCGTATTCGGCACCGGGGTTCTCCAGTGCGTCGACGATGCGGGCGACCGGGATCTCCTTCCCGGCGAGCGGATTGCGCAGCTTCGGCGCCTGCGGCACGGCGAAGGGCTGGCGCGTCGACCCGACGCCGTCCTCCGACCCGAATCCGATGCCGAAGCCCTCGCCGGGGCGCCCGAGACGACCGAGCATCGAGGCGAGGACGACCGTCATCCAGTGCGGCTGCTCGCCGTGCTCCGCGCGCTGCAGCGACCAGGTCGCGGTGATGAGCGTGCGCGTTCCGGCGAGATCACGCGCAAGTGCCCGAATGTCATCGGCCGGCACGCCGGTGATCGCGCTCGCCCAATCGGCGGTCTTCTCTTCCCCGTCTGTCTCGCCGCGCAGGTATGCGGCGAACCGGTCGAAGCCGACGGTGTGGGCGTCGAGGAAGGCACGGTCGGCGCGCTCTTCGTCGAGCAGTGTGTGCGCGAGGCCGATGAGGAGAGCGGTATCGGTTCCCGGCCGGATCGGCAGCCACTCGACTGCGTCGCCGCCGGGGGATTCGCCTCTGATCGGGTTGACGCTGATCGCACGCACGCCGGAGCGGAGCACCTTCTCGAAGCCGGGGACGCCGCGGTGGGCGCCCATGCCGCCCGACTCGACCTTCATGCTGCGCGTCGGCACGCCGCCGAGCATCAGCCAGGTCTCGGTGTTCTCGGCGATCTCGTCCCAGGTGTGCGAATCGGCGACGTTGGCGTCATAGCCGATCACCCGCGGCAGGATCACGCTCGAAGCGCCGTGGCTGTACGTTCCGGTCGATCCCGTGTACCCGCCGCTCGCTGCGAGCAGGCGCTTCAGCTGGCTCTGCGCGTGGTGGAAGCGCCCGGCGCTCGACCAGCCGTAGCTGCCGCCGTACACCGACGCCGGGCCGTGCTCGTCGTGCACGCGGGCGATCTCGCGGGCGACCAGGTCTGTCGCGGTGTTCCAGTCGACCTCGACGAACTCGTCGTCGCCGCGCGGAGCCTCGTCTCGGGAGCGGCCCTCGAGCCAGCCGCGCCGGACCGCCGGCCGCAGCACGCGGTTGTCCGCGTGCACGGCGCCCGGCATGTTCTCCAGCAGATCGGCCGGGAGCCCGTCTGCTTCGAAGGGCACGGCCTCGACGAACCTGCCGTCCTCGACGCGCGCGCGGAACGCGCCCCAGTGGGAGCTGTGGATCACGCCGACGTCTGCCATACAGCGATTTTCGCACGGACGGGCATCCGGGCGTCCTGACACAACGCAGTCGATCCGCGTGCACGGATTCTCCGAGGCGCGGCTTCTCGCCCCTCTCGGCTACCTGTCCCGCTGCCCCTCCTGCGTTGTGCTCGGTGCCGAGACGGGATGCCCGACACGTCGCCGACGCTACGGCCAGCTGGCACCGCAACGCCCCGAACACAACGCAGTCGATCCGGATGCTGACCGCAGCCGACCCACGGCATTCCGCAGGAACCGAGTCGCTGACCCGCCGATTCTCCTGCGTTGCGCTCAGGAGTGTTAGGTGCCCGTGGCGGGAAGTACCCTGGGAGGCGTGAAGATCCTGGTTCTCGGCTCCGGTGCACGCGAGCACGCCATCATCCTTGCCCTCGCAGGCGAAGGCGCAGGCCACGAGGTGTTCGCCGCTTCCGGCAACGCCGGCATCGCGCGCGACGCGACGATCGTCGACGTCGACATGCTCGACGGTGCGGCCGTGTCCTCGTTCGCGAATGAGAACGGCATCGGCCTCGTGGTCATCGGGCCCGAGGCGCCGCTGGTCGCGGGCGTCGCCGATGAGCTGCGCGAACGCGGCATCCCGGTGTTCGGTCCTGGGAAGGCTGCCGCGCAGCTCGAGGGTTCGAAGGGCTTCGCCAAGCGCATCATGGACGAGGCGAACGTGCCCACGGGCCGCGCGGCCCGTGCGGCGAGCGCCGATGAGGTCGCCGCGGCGCTCGATGAGTTCGGCGCGCCCTACGTGGTCAAGGCCGACGGGCTCGCCGCAGGCAAGGGCGTCATCGTGACCGAGGACCGCGCGGCCGCCCTCGCGCACGCCGAGGAGTACCTGCCAGGCGGCCCCGTGCTGATCGAAGAGTTCCTCTCCGGCCCGGAGGTGTCGCTGTTCTTCCTCAGCGACGGCGACACGGTGCGCGCGCTCAGCCCCGCGCAGGACTTCAAGCGTGCGCTCGACGGCGACGAGGGCCCCAACACCGGCGGCATGGGCGCCTACTCGCCGCTGCCATGGCTCGCCGACAGCTTCGGCGACGAGGCCGCGTTCGTCGACGAGGTGACGAACACGATCGCGATGCCGGTCATCCGGCAGCTCGACGCGGAGGGCACGCCCTTCATCGGCCTGCTGTACGCGGGCCTGATCATCACCGACGACGGCGTGAAGGTCATCGAGTTCAACGCGCGCTTCGGCGACCCCGAGACCCAGATCGTGCTGCCGCGCCTTGAGACGCCGCTGTCGCAGCTGCTGCTCGCCGCTGCCAACGGCACGCTCGAGGACCAGCCGGCGCCGACGTTCTCCGACGAGGTCGCCGTCACGGTCGTGCTGGCCAGTGAGGGCTACCCGGAGGCGCCCGTGAAGGGGCGCGAGATCACCGGCCTCGCCGATGCCGAGGCTGTCGAGGGAGTGCATATCGCGCACGCGGCGACGGCCGAGCGCGACGGCGCGCTGACCGCCACCGGCGGCCGAGTGCTGAACGTGGTCGCCCGCGGCGCCGACATCGCCCAGGCCCGCGCCCGCGCGTACGAGGCGATGGAGCGCATCGGGCTCGAGGGCGGTCAGTTCCGCACCGACATCGCGGCGAAGGCCGCATAGCACCGCACCCACGACGCGATCAGCCGCCTCGTGCTCGAACGCGGTCGCTTCCGCACCGATATCGCGGCGAAGGCCGCGCAGCGCCGCCGGATGGAGATCCGGCGTACGCTGACGGCCATGGAATTCACCGGCGTGGAAGACTGCGGCAACTCTCCGAAGAACCTGCGGCTCGCGCGGTGGGAGCATTCGCTCGCGCTCGGCGAGTGGGACGAGGTCGCCGCGATGCTCACCGACGAGACGCGGCTCGAGGTCGCCTCGCGGGGAGCACTCGACGCGACGACCGGCTCCGACGTTCTCGACCGGCTCCGCGACATCCGGGACGAGCTCACCGGAGGTGCCGTAGAGGCAGCCCTCACGCACGGCAGGGAGGGCGCGACCTGGGGCTCGTGGCAGCGTCCGGATGGGCAGGTGCAGTTCGCGCACGCGTTCCGGTTCGCAACTGTCAAGGCCGACCGGTTCGCGCTGATCCGATTCGTGCACTCCTGAAGCCCGCCGGTCCGCGTCGTCCGACGCCGGACGATCGACGGCGCACGCGGGCGGATGATGGGGAGTTCTGCCAGTTGCCTGCTCCGGCCGCATTCGCCACAATCGGAGACATGAGCGCGAACTCACCGACCTCACCGCATCAGGGCCAGCTGGCCGCGCTTCGCATGATCGCCGGCGCTTTGACGACAGCCGTCGTGCTGTTCGGGCTCGTAGTCTCGTTCATCGTGCCGAGCGGCAGCTGGTTCGAACTGCCCGGCGCTGCGGGGCTCGCCCTCCCGGTCGTCGTGGGCGTCGCGGCGGCGGGTGCCATCGCAACCGTGGGGCACAACGTACCTGCGATCCCGCAGGCCACGCCAGCCGAGACGGCCACCGCGAGGGGCGTGGCCGGCTTCCGGAGCAGCTTCTTCATCCGGCTTGCGTTCGCCGAGGTTCCAGCGCTCGTCGGTCTGGCTGCCGTGTTCATCGCTGAAACGCCCAGCATGATTCCGTACCTGATCGGCGGCGCGGTCTCTCTCGTACTGCTCGGGCTGTACGTCTTCCCGACCCGCGCCAGCGTGCAGCGCATCGAGCGAAAGCTGGATCGCGACGGCGGCCGTTCGCGCCTCGCCGAGGCGTTCGGATTCCGCTCCGTCCCCGGCGCCGGCTACACCGGCAGCGCGACCGTGCACTGACACCGGCGGTGCCGTTGCCTGGGCGCCATCCCGACGGGGCTGCTTGCTCGCTCTGCCCCTTCCCCTTCCGGTCTGCCGAACTGCGCCATTGCCTGCATCCGGGCCACTCCGGTGTGCGAAACCGCTCCGCCTCTCGCACGGAACCGCGATGCGCCACGCCCGCATCGGCGCCCGCCGCGCCCGACCCGACCACCGCCATCCGGAAGGCGCATTCGGCGCACCGGATCCGTGCCGCGATAATGAGGGCATGAGCGACGCCCCACAGATCCCCGGCTGGACGCACTTCTACTCTGGCAAGGTGCGCAATCTGTACCGCCCGGCTGACGGCACCAACGAGAAGATGCTCGTCGTCGCCTCGGATCGGGTGAGCGCGTTCGACTTCGTGCTGGAGCCTGCGATCACCGGCAAGGGCACGCTGCTCACCGAGCTGAGCATGTGGTGGTTCGATCAGCTCGCGGGTGCAGACGGCGGACCCGCCGTACCGAACCACCTCACAGGTGAGGAACCGCCGGCCGAGGTCACCGGCCGCGCAATGGTGGTGCGCAGCCTCGACATGCTGCCGATCGAAGCGGTCGTGCGCGGCTACCTCACGGGTTCCGGGTGGCTGGAGTACTCCGAGCGCGGCACGGTGTGCGACATCGCGCTGCCCGCCGGCCTGCACGACGGCGACCGGCTGCCCGAGCCGATCTACACGCCCGCCTACAAGGCGCCGCTCGGCGAGCACGACGAGAACATCTCGTACGAGCGCACGGTCGAGCTCATCGGCGCCGCGCGCGCGGCCCAGCTGCGCGACCAGTCACTGGCGATCTACTCCCGCGCCGCGGCGACCGCCGAGGCCAAGGGACTGATCCTCGCCGACACGAAGTTCGAGTTCGGCCTCGACGAAGACGGGGTGATGCGCCTGGCGGACGAGGTGCTCACCAGCGATTCCTCGCGCTACTGGGATCGCACCGCGTGGGAGACCGGCACGACGCCGACTGAGCGGATGGCGAGCTTCGACAAGCAGATCGTGCGCAACTGGCTCGCCGACAACTGGAACAAGCAGGGCACTCCTCCGCAGCTTCCCGTCGAAATCGTCGACCGCACCGTCGCCCGCTACCGCGAGCTGCTGGAGACGATGACGGCATAGGCGTCGTCGCGGGTCAGTCTCCGCCCCGGAACGACATGCCCCGTTCGGCCAGCGCCGCAGCCAGGATGCGAACCGCTTTCGGCCCGACGCCGTGAATGGCGAGCAGCTCCTTCTCCGTGTGCTCGCTGACCTTCGACAGCGAGTCGATGCCGGCGGACTGCAGCTCCCTTGGCGCAGTCTTGCCCATCTCGTTCGGGAGGTCGCCCACCGGCCGTACATCTGGTGTGCTCATCGCCGCTCCTCTCTGTGAGCCAGCGTGCCACGGGCATCCGACACCGCGCCGGTTCAGACGAACCGGAACCGGATGCGGGCGCCCGGTGGTGCCTGCGCCGCCCGACCGAGGTGCGCGCGAGTGACGACGCCGACGACCGGGTAGCCGCCCGTGAGCGGTCGGTCAGCGGTGAACAGGATCGGCTGGCCGTCGGGCGGTACCTGCAGCGCACCCGTGACGGTGCCCTCGCTGGGCAGCTCGCCCTCACGCACCCGTTCGAGCCGCTGCTCGCCCTCGAGCCGCAGCCCGACGCGGTTCGAGCGAGCGGAGACGAGCCAGTCCTGATCGCAGAACGCGGCGAGAGCGGCTGCTGAGAACCAGTCCTCGCGCGGGCCGGGAACGACGTCGAGCCAGACGTCGTCGCCGGATGTCGCCAGCGGAACAGCAGGGGCGGCCCACGGATCGACGGCGCCGGCGATCCGCGAACCGACGGGCAGGATGCTCCCCGCGGCAAGCGGTTCGGGTCCGAGGCCTGCAAGCACGTCGCGTGAAGAGCTGCCGAGAACCACATCCGCTTCGAGCCCGCCGCGGACGGCGACGTACGAGTAGACGCCGCGCTCAGCCGCGCCGACGACAAGTTCTTCTCCGTCCGACAGCGCGAACGGGGCGTCGAACGTCGCCGCGCGTTCCTCGTCGCTCCGGATGATCGTCAGCGGCACTGGCGCCCCGGCAACCGCGAGCGTGAGGTGCCCATGGGCGAGAAGACGCAGGCCGCCGAGCGCCGTCTCGATCACGGCGGCGTCGGTGGGATCGCCGACGAACCCGTTCGCTCGGCGGAGCGCGCCGCGATCCATCGCGCCAGACGGGGCGACCCCGAGGTCCGCGTGTCCCGGGCGCCCGAGGTCCTCGATCAGCGCGTGCGGCCCGACGGAGACGATTTCGACGGCAGGGGCGCGGGACGGTTCCGGCGCTTCGCCCCCGGGACTCCCCGCTGGCGCCGCCCCAGCGCCTGACGCGGCGTGCTCGTGGTCCGCGCGGGTGCTCCCGTCCGGACACGGCGTCGATCCCCGCCGTCTCTCGCGCCCGGCGCGTGCATCCGGTGCGATCCCATCGATCCGCCGAGCCGCCGGCGCTCCGAGTCGCGCGTCGGCCTGTGTCCGCCGCGGGGAAGTCGTGCCTTGAACTCGATCCGGTGTGCTCGCGTCTCCTGCCTCATCCGGAGCAGCTTCGGCATCGTGGACGTCAGTCTCGGACCCCGACACGACGGCGCCGTCACCGCTGTGACCCGCGTCAGCTGCGGCGGCACGATCACCGCGCACTGGGATCTCGCCCCCGTCATCCGGAGCCAGCGGCAGGAAGCGCACGCGCATACCGGGGCGGAGCAGCGCGGGCGGGGTGCGGTCGATGTCCCACATCGCGTCGGGAGTGCGGCCCAGCAGGCGCCATCCGCCGGGGCTCGAACGCGGGTAGACGCCGGAGAACTCGCCGGCGATCGCGACAGCCCCTGCCGGAATGCGCTGGCGAGGCGTCTCTCGGCGCGGCACGTGCAGTGCCGGATCGAGACCCGACAGGTACGCGAACCCCGGTGCGAAGCCGGTGAACGCCACCTCGTAGACGGCCGCGGCGTGGCGTTCGACGACCTCCGCGGGAGTGAGGCCGGTCAGCTCGGCGACCTCGTCGAGGTCCTCGCCGTCGTAGAGGACCCCGACCTCGACGGTCTCCGCGTCGTCCGGTGCGTGGGTCGATCCGGCGCGGGTGAGCAGGTCGCCGTGCACCGCGTCGCGGTCGGCGTGCGGTGCGAGCTGCACGAGCACGGTGCGCGCGCCGGGCACGGCGTCGATCATGCCGGGCACGGGCCGCGCCGCAAGGGACCGTGCGAGCGCGACCGCCGCGGCGAGGTCGGGCAGCTCGACCAGCACCGCGTCGTCACCACAGGGCAGGAACCGCATCATGACCCCGCATCGCCCGCTGTGGGTGAACCGCCCGGCTCCCCCGTGCGCCGGCGGGTCGCCCTCGGCTCACAGTGCTCCGAGACGCGGCATCTTCCCCGAGTCACTGCAGAAAGCACCCGATTCTGCCGCATCTCAGCGGTTCCGCCGTGTCTCGGAGCCTTGCGCTGCGCCGCCGCTGACCGCGCACCACGCCCGCCACCCTCACCAAGGCGACCCCAGCCGCGGCATTCTCCCCGAGACACTGAAGAACCCACCTGACTCTGCCGCATCTCAGCAACTCCGCCGTGTCTCGGAGCCGATAGCGCCCCGCGCCCCGCGCCACTCATCCGGCACCGCCTAATGGGCGAACGCCCGCACCTCGACGCCTGCGCCCTCGACGGTGGCGCGCACGGTGCGGGCCATCTCGACGGCGCCGGGGGTGTCGCCGTGCACGCAGATGGAATCGGCCTCGCACATCACGATGCGCCCGTTGACCGCGACGATCTCGCGGTCCGTGATCAGCCGCAGCATCCGGTCGGCGATCTCCTGCGGATCGGTCAGCACAGCACCGGGCTCGCGCCTATCGACCAGCGTTCCCGACGGCGTGTACGCACGGTCGGCGAATGCCTCGCCGATGGTGCGCAGGCCCGCCTCCTCCGCCCGCTGCACGAACCGCGAACGGGCGAGCCCCACGACGGCCAGCGTCTCATCGAAGTCGCCGACCGCGTCGATCACGGCCGGAGCGTGCTCGTCGTCGCTGGCGACCGTGCTGTAGAGGGCGCCGTGCGGCTTCACGTACCGGATGCGCGCGCCGACCGACCGCGCGATCGCGTCGAGCGCACCGAGCTGGTAGAGCACGTCACCGTAGACTTCGCGACCGGATGCCCCGAGCGGGCGCCTGCCGAATCCCGCCAGGTCGCGGTAGCCGGGCTGCGCGCCCACCACGACGCCGCGCTCGGCCGCGGCGCGCACCGTGTCGAGCAGGGTGACCGGGTCTCCGGCATGGAATCCGCACGCGACGTTCGCGCTCGTGACGATGTCGAGCATCGCCTCATCGTCGCCGAGCCGCCAGCGACCGAAGCTCTCGCCCATGTCGGAGTTCACGTCGATCGTCGCCATGAGCACACGGTACCGGAGCGGCCGGGGCTGGGGACTGGACGTGCAGCTGCGACACAGCGCAGTCGATCCGGATGAGCCGGACCAGTCGACAGGACGTGCGGCCCACGACACAACGCAGTCGATCTGGAAGAGTCGGGGCAGCTCTCCCGCGATGGCTCGGGCGGCCCACGCGGTGCGGAGCGCGGATCGACTGCGTTGTGTATCGCGGTCCTTCCGCATCGCCGCCCCGCGCCATCGCAACGGCGTCTGCCTCCGGCTTGTGCGAAAGAGACGCTGCCTATTGAATGATCGGATGGCCGGCGAACACCACAACCACGGAATCACCGACGCGCGCGACCACCTGCGCGCCCACAGCGACCTGGTGCTGCCGAGCGTCGATCCGCGGTCGACGCCGGGCTACGACGGCGACAAGGAGTCCGGTGCTGCCGACCTCATCGCGGGCCTCGCCGAGCTCTCCGAGTTCCAGGAGCGGCTGTTCGCGGCGGGGCAGAAGGGTGCGCAGGACTCGGTTCTGCTCGTGCTGCAGGCGATGGACTCGGCAGGCAAGGGCGGCATCGTGCGCCATGTCGTGGGCGGCGTCGATCCGCAGGGCGTCGAGCTGGCGGCGTTCAAGGCGCCGACTGAGGAGGAGCTCGCGCACGACTTCCTCTGGCGCGTGCAGAAGCGGGTGCCGAGGCCCGGCTTCATCGGCGTGTTCGACCGGTCGCACTACGAGGACGTGCTGATCGGGCGCGTACGAGAACTCGCAGAACCGGATGAGCTCGAGCGCCGCTATGGTGCGATCGTCGACTTCGAGCGACGGCTCGTCGCGCAGGGCACCCGCGTGGTGAAGGTGATGCTGCACATGTCGTACGAGGAGCAGGGCGAGCGCCTCATGGAGCGCCTCGAGCGGCCGGACAAGCATTGGAAGTTCAATTCCGCAGACGTGGACGAGCGGGCGATCTGGCCCGCCTACCAGTACGCGTATCAAGAGGCGATCCAGCGCACCTCAACCGACGAGGCACCCTGGTTCGTCGTTCCCGCCGATCGCAAGTGGTACGCACGGCTCGCGGTTCAGGCGATCCTGATCGAGACTCTCGAGGACATCGATCCGCAGTGGCCGCGGGCTGAATTCGACGTCGAAGAACAGATGGCGCGCCTTCGCGCCACGATGTGACCGCTGCCTATCGCGCAGAAGATACGATCGACCCGGAGGCTACGGCGATGCGCCGGACCACGAACCGATGGAGGAGCAACGTGTTCGAAGATCTCAAGGGCCGTGTGGCCGTCGTCACAGGAGGCGCCGGAGGAATCGGCTACTCGATCGCGACCGCATATGCCGATCAGGGCATGAACGTCGCGCTGCTCGATCTGTCGCCGAGCGTCGCAGAGTCCGCAGCGAAGCTCGCGGCGGACTACGGCGTGAAGACCACGGGACAGGTCGTGGACGTCACCGACCCTGACAACGTCGAGGCCGCCTTCGTCGCCGTCGACGCAGAGCTCGGCACGCCCACCGTGCTGCTCGCCGCGGCGGGGCTGACGATCATCGGCGACAGCGTCGACTACCCGCAGTCGAAGTGGCGCACCGTCATGGGTGTGAACGTCGACGGCGTCTTCTACACGACCCAGTCGTTCGCCAAGCGCGCGCTGAAGGCCGGCCGTCCGGCGTCCGCCGTCCTGATCTCTTCGATGTCGGGCTTCGCTGTGAACGTGCCGCAGCGTCAGGCCGCGTACAACGCGTCGAAGGCCGCCGTGCACCAGCTGGCCGCCTCGCTCGGAGTCGAGTGGGCCGCCGAAGGCGTGCGCGTGAACACGATCGCCCCCGGATACGTCGCCACGGACCTCACCAAGGAGGTCATCGAGGCCGACCCCGTGCTGGCGAACGAGTGGATCAGCCGCATCCCGATGGGTCGAATGGCCACGCCAGAGGACCTGCACGGCCTCGCGGTCTACCTTGCCAGCGACGCCTCGAGCTATCTCACGGCGCAGAGCATCATCATCGACGGCGGCTACACCGCGATCTGATCGGCGCGACGGTCCGGCTTCCTTCAGGAGGTCAGGCCGTTCGGAACAGAGAGACTCCGTCGACCTCGATCGCCCGCACGCCGCGACGTCAGCGCTCTCCACCACCGTCAACGAGCATCTGACCGCACACTGCTCGAGCATCGCGGCTTCGTCGGTTCCGCCAGCTCAGCCGTCAGCCGAACGGCGAGGGCGCGATCGATGGGGCTCGTGAGTTCGCCTGCGAGCGCCGCGACCGGCACCCAGCGCACTCCGTCGACCTCGTCACCCGGAACGAACTCCTCCTCGATGACGACTCGCATGGTCCAGTACCGCGTGCGCTTGAGACCGCCTTCCGGGAGCTCGTACTCGACGTCTCCCAGGTCGACGCCGAGCGCGCAGCGCAGTGCGGTCTCCTCCCACACCTCACGCAGTGCGGTCTCGGCGAGCGTCTCGCCGAGGTCGACTTTGCCCTTCGGGAACGACCAGTCCGCGTGCCGGGGTCGATGGATGATGACTGCCTCGCAGCCTTCTGCTCCGTGGCGCAGAACCACCCCTCCCGCTGCGAGCACAAGTGGCCGCTCAGCCAAGGATGCCCTTCTTTCCCGCATGCTTCACTCGGTCGAACCGGGTGATGGTGTCGGCCACGGAGCGGACTCGCCGAGTCGCGCCTCGACCGGTCATGATCACGCTCGTTTCGGGTGCGCGTGCGGCGATCCCGCTCACGACGGCTCGCTCGTCGAGCCAGCCGGATGCCACGGCGTGCGTGATCTCGTCGAGCACGATGAGGCCGTACTGCGCTGAGACCATCGCGTCGCTCGCGACTGTCCACGCTTCACCGGCCAGACGCACCGGGTCGCCCTGCGCCCAGGTCAGCGAACGCGTGAACGACGGCCATTCGATCCCGAGTCGGCGACCGGCCGTTGAGTCGGCGGTGTTCCAAGCACTCCCCTTGAGGAACTGCACCACGAGAGTCGACCAGCCGCGTCCAGCGCTTCTGGTCGCGTATCCGAGAGCCGCGGCGCTCTTGCCCCAGCCGTCTCCCACGAAGAGCATCACGATGCTGCTCACGATGCGGCCCTGTCTCGGGCACCGAAGACCACGACGCCTGTGGGGTCGACGGCGAGTGAGACGGTCTGACCGTCGCGAACCCACTCGGTCGATCGCACGGCGACCTCACCGTTGCCTGGCAGCTGAACTCTCAATCGGTATCCGCGCCCCTCGAAGGTGCTTCCCAGCACCCTGCCTGCGATGCGCGACTCGTCGCTGGTGGCAGCGTCGCACATGGTCATCCGCACCGAATCGGGATGGATGTAGGCCGCCAACGCTGCATCACGGTCGCCCGAGGCGCGTCCCTCGAGTTCGAATCCGTCGACACGTATCCGAGCACGGCCGGCATCTTGCGATGCCGAATCCGGTGCGATGCGGGTGCGGTATCCGGCCATCATGGCGACCCAGGGCGTCGCGGGGAGCTCCGAGATCTCGCGAGGCGATGCATGCTGAACCGCGACGCCCGAGTCCAGCACGAGCACGCTGTCGGCGAGTGCGAGCGCCTCGGAGACGTCATGTGTGACATAGACGGCGGTGGTGTCGAGCCTGCGGAGCAGCGACGCGAGTTCGGGGAGCATCGTCGTCCGCAACTGCACGTCGAGGTTCGACAGCGGCTCGTCGAAGAGCAGCACGGAGGGTTCCGTGGCGAGGGCGCGCGCGATCGCGACACGTTGCTGCTGCCCGCCCGACAGCTCGGCCGGTCGACGCTGTTCGAGCCCCTCCAGCTGCAGCATCGCCACGAGTTCGGCGACGCGTGCCTCGCGGCGGGCTCGACTCGTGCGATGACGACCGTGCGCCAGCCCGTACCCGATGATGTCGTACACCCGGAGGTGCGGCCACAGCGCGTAGTTCTGGAATACCATCCCCACGTCGCGACGATCCGCGTCGAGTGTGAAGCCGGAGCGGGAGAGCTCACGATCTCCCAGGCGGATACCGCCCCCGGAGATGGGCTCGATGCCGGCGACGGCCCGCAGGAGGGTCGACTTGCCGCAGCCCGACGGGCCGAGCACGGCGAGCGTCTCACCGTGCTGCACCTCGACGGAGAGCTCGTTCAACGCTGGCCGGCGCGAGCCCTCGTAGCGGCACGTCACACGGTCGATCGTGAGCCCGCTCCTGGCCACAGCTGCTGGGCGCGCGGCGTCGGCAGGTCGCGGCGGAGTCGCTTGCATGGTCATGGTGAGACCTCCGAAGGTGGGACGGATGCTCGCTGTTCGTAGGAACGGCGGATGAGGTGGCGCCCGACGACGGTGCCGATGGACGCGATCACGATGACGACCACAGCGGTGAGCATCGCCCCGGCGGTTGCGTACCCGTAGTCGCCGCGTTCGTACTCGAGAAGGATCTCCACGGGCAGCGTTGCGAAGCTCGGCGGCGCGAGCATGGTCGTAGCCGCGAGGTCGAAGACCCCTGATGCGAATACCGCGATCAGGGCGGAGAGCACCGCTGGTGCGACGATCGGCAGCAGGATGGTGCGCAGCCTCACCGCGAGGCCCGCGCCGGACAGCGCCGCCGAGTGCAGGAAGGCTGCGGGCACCTGTGCGAGTGCGCCCATCTGCAGACGCACGGCAACCGGCAGCGCCGTCGCGACGCCGGCGAGCACAAGGAGCGCTGGCTTGCCGTAGAGCGCGACGCCCCACTGAGCCAGCACGGGCTGATTCCAGACGAAGATGTAGCCGACAGCGAGCACGATGCCCGGCACTGCAAGGGCGACCACACCCGTGGCATCCAACAGCGCTCTCGCTCGGAAGCGCGTGAAAGTCAGCACGAACGCGATGAGGAACCCGAGCGCGGTTGTCATCAGCGCGACGACAAGGGCGATGACGAGGCTGTTGGCTGCTCCCTCGAGCATCGCTGAGCCCGAAGCGAGGATCGCAGCATAGTGCTCGAGCGTGAGGTTCGTTCCCGTGAGCCCGCCGGAGAGCGACTTCGACACCGAAACTTGGAGGGACGCCCCGAGCGGTAGGCCGATGGTGAACAGCACCGTGGCGAGTGACACTGCGGCCCACAGCCACGGCTGCTTCGCGCGCGGCCGTGGAGCGAGCGTCGCCTGCGCGGTGAGGAAGTCGTACTTGTTGCGCCGCAGGAGCCGCAGGTAGAAGAAGACCGCCACGGCGAGTATCACCACGAGGTAGAACGACAGCACGCCACCGAGTTCGAAGCTCACGGGACTCTGGCGCACAGAGGCGTAGATCGAATACGGCAGGGTGGGGAAGGAGTACGAAGCCGAGAGCGCCGCGGGCAGACCGAAGTCGCCGATCACGTCGACGAACACCAGGACCGCACCGGATGCCGCGGCCGGCAGCAGCAGCGGCATCCGGATGGTGCGCAGAACGGTCCATCCGCGTGCTCCGCTGAGTGCCGCCGCCTGCCGATAGACGGGGTCGTCCCAATGGAGCGCTGCGCTCACCGCAAGGTAGGCGAGCGGGTACTGGATGAGGCTCATGATGACGATGAGGCCGACCGGGCTGAAGACGACGTCACCCACCCACGCCATGCCGAACGTGTTGGCGGCGATACCCGACGGCGAGCCGAAGAGCACCCATCCCTGAGCGAGGATGAACGATGGTGTGACCAGGAGCGTCCATGCCGAGAGGTCGAGCAGCCGCGCTCCCGGAAATGCGACGCTGTGCCGGAGCACCGCGAGCACGAATCCGAGTCCGCCGCCGAGCAGCATCGAGCCGAACGCGAGCTCGAGCGAATTCACGAGGGAGCGCTGCCAGAGCGGTCGATCGAATATCTCGCCCAGGAGCTCCGGCTGGAATCCCCACGTCGCCGACAGTCCGACACCCGGGAACACCGACTGAAGCAGCACCAGGACCAGCGGCAGACCGATGAGTACGGCGAGCACCCCCACAAGTGCCCATCCGAGCACATCTCCAGCCGTGACGGCATGCAGGGGGCGCGATCGCGCAGGCGTCGCATACCTTGTCGTCGTCGCCATGTCCTGGTGCCTCACCCCGCCATCAGGTTGGCGAACCAGTCCTTGATCGGCGCTTCGTTCTCAGCCGCGAAATCGGCGTCGGTCAGGAGGAGCTCCCCGTCAGCAGGGCGGTCGGCCGGCAGCGACGACGTGTCGACGCCCTCGACGAACGGTGTGATGATGCCGTCGTCGCCGCCCTCAGCCATCAGGTGCGCGACGTTCTCGGCGTCGAGCATCCAATCGATGAGCTTGAGCGCAGCACACGGACGCGGCGACTCGGCGCTGATCGCCATCGCACGCACCACACCGGGCGCTCCGTCTTCTGGCCAGACGAAGCTCACCGGCTCTCCTGCCTCGATGAGGCCGTACACGTTCTGCTCCTGCAGCGCTGCGACTGGGACCTCGCCGGAGACGAGCGCCTCGCCGACCGGGCCGTTCTTCGCATAGGCGTTGAGACCATTGCCGTAGAGGGTCGAGAAGTAGTCCTCTGCGGCCTCCTGTCCGAGATCCTGGAAGAACGACGAGACGATCGGGTATGCCGGTGCAGCGACCGCGGGATCGGCCATGCCGACGGGTGCGTAGGAGGCATCCGTGAGGTCGCCCCAGGATGTCGGCGCTTCTGCCTCGGAGATCGCGTCGGTGTTGTACGCGATGAGCGCTGCAGCGTGTTCGCTGAACGGGATCCACGAGCGATCGGACGGCGTCAGCGCGAGGCCCTCTGTGCTGAGGTTCGCGAGCCCCGCCGGCTCCTGCCCCGTGAGGAGCTGGCCCTGGTCGGCCAGGGCCTGCAGGCTTCCGTGCCCGTCGAAGACCACGACATCCCACTGCGGGTTGTTGGCCTCCGCGGCGATCCGCGCGAGGATCTCGCCTCCGCCCAGATCGGCGATCTCCGTCTCGATGCCGGTGTCTGCGGAGAAGGCGCTGCTGAGCGTCTCGCCGTAGGGGTTGAGGTAGATGCGCAGAGCACCGTCTTCGGGCGTGCAGGTCGTGGAGTCGATGGGACCGGCATCGGCTGCTTCGGTGCTCGCGGAAGGCGCCGCGCAGGCGGTGAGCGCGAGTGCCGCTGCGCCGAGGCCGACGAACAGGAACGGTCGAAGGGAACGAGACATCGGTGTGATCTCCAGGGTCGGGGTCGCGGAACACCACAAGCTTCACGTTCGGCGGTGAACGCGGGGCCAGGCCAGTGCGCACCTCTCACTGAACGAAGAGTGAAGCCTGGCGCAATGCTCGCGCTTCGAAGACATCATCCGTCCGACCACACGTCGCAGACTCTTCACCCGCAGTTCGCGCCGCGTTCATGTTTCGCACGCGGCGAGCCTGCTCGGTGCATATGACGCAGCCCGAGACGTGGCATCGCGACTTCGGACGTCTGCAGAGCCGCCGCGATCGTGCTGGCGCTCGAACTCGACCTGCCGCTGCTGGGCGCCAGTAGCAGCGATAGGCGATGAGGATGCGCGCACTGACGGCGCGCCGCTACGTCGAGTCGCGCACCACGAGCTCGGTGGGCAGCGTGGTCACGCGGGGCGGGTCCTCGCCGCGCAGGCGGGCGAGCAGCACGTCGGTCATCGTCACGCCCTGCAGGTGCGAGGGCTGGCGCACCGTGGTCAGGTGCGGGGTCGCGCTCGTGGCCATGGGCGAGTCGTCGAAGCCGATCAGCTTCAGGTCGTCCGGCACGCGCAGGCCGGCCTCGCGGAAGACGCCGATCGTTCCCCTGGCCATCAGGTCGCTTGCGACGAACAGCGCGTCGAAATCCTCGCCCAGTGCCAGCAGCCGCCTGGCCGCGTCTCCGCCGCCGGCGAGCGTGAAGTCGCCCTCGACGACGGGGCCCGGTTCCAGCCCCGCTGCCGCGATGGCGCTGCGGAAGCCCTCCAGACGGTCGATGCCCGCCGGCATGTCGCGGGGGCCCGCGATCATCGCGATGCGGCGCGCGCCGCGCGAGATCAGGTGCGTCGTCGCGCCCCTTCCTCCCGCGACGTTGTCGACGTCGATGTAGTAGTCGTCGGAGCGTGAAACCACGGGCCTGCCGCCGAACACCAGCGGCACGGCCTCCGCGATCCGGTCGATGTACGAGTCGCTGGTGTGGTGCGATACGACGATCGCACCGTCGACATTCCCCGCCCTGAGGTACCTGGTCGTCTTGTCACCGACATCGTCGGATGCGATGAACAGGTTCAGCACGTGATCCGTCGTCGACAGCCTCGCGTTGATGCCCGACACGATGGCGGCGAAGAACGGGTCGCCGAAGAACCGCGTGGTGTCCTCGGGAACGACCAGAGCGATCGCATGCGTCTGCTTCGTGGCGAGCGATCGCGCAGCCCGATTGGGCACGTAGCTGAGCTCCTCGATCGCCTCGTGCACAGCGTCGAGCGCCGCGGGACTCACCCGGGAGCCGCCGCCGAGCACGCGCGAGACCGTCGATCTGGACACGCCGGCACGGGCAGCGACCTGTTCGATCGTTGCCTGCGCTGCTCGCGTGCCGTCAGCGGCCGTCCGGTCCGTCACGTTCATCCGCCTTCAGTATGCCCGCTTCGCCTGCCGCGACCGGCACTCGAGGCACAGCGGCGAGCGCGCGGTCCCGGATGATCCGCTGGTACTCGCGCCCGCTGGCCTTGACCGTGCGCACCTGGGTGCCGTAGTCGACGTGCACCATGCCGAACCGCTTCTCGTACCCCCACGCCCACTCGAAGTTGTCGAACAGCGACCAGTAGAAGTACCCGCGCACGTCGACGCCGTTCCCGATCGCGTCGAGCACGGCGCCGAGGTGGCCGCGCAGGTATTCTGCGCGATCGACGTCGTCGACCTCCCCCGCGACGAGCTCGTCGTCTGCCGCCATGCCGTTCTCGGTGACGTACAGCGGAACGCCCGGGCAATCCCCTGCGACGCGCTCGAGCAGACGCGTCAGTCCATCCGGTTGCACCTCCCACCCCATGTTGGTGCGCGCCAGACCGCGATCGTGCCAGTGGATGTTCTGGTGCGACGGGAACGGCGACGAGGTCGCCCTGTCCGTGGGGGCGTGCCCGCCCGGCACGGGGACCTCGGGCTCGCGCCCCGCGACGTACTCGCCGTGGTAGTAGTTCACGCCGAGGAAGTCGAGCCTCGCGGAGATCGTCTCCAGATCCCCAGGATGCACCGCATCCTCGAAGTCCGCGACCGCACCGGCGTCGACCGCGGCGAAGTCGGCCACGATGTCCTCTGGGTACGCGCCCTTCGCGATCGGGTCGAGGAACCAGCGGTTGAACTGACCGTCGATGCGGCGTGCGGCGTCGGCGTCGGCCGGGTCATCCGGATCGACGGCATCGGCCACCGTGAGGTTGAGCGTCACGCCCAGCTGCAGCGACGCATCGCGCCGCCGCAGCTCGCGCACCGTCTCACCGTGGGCGAGCAGCAGGTGGTGACCGGCGAGGATGCCCTCGTCCACACGCTGACGCCCCGGCGCGTGAGCGCCCGCTGTGTACGACAGAAATGACGAGCACCACGGCTCGTTCAGCGTCGTCCAGATGTTCACCCTGTCACCGAGCGCGTCGTGCATGGTCGCGGCATACTCCACGAAGCGCGCCACGGTGTCGCGGTTCGTCCAGCCGCCGCGCTCCTCAAGCGCCTGCGGCAGGTCCCAGTGGTACAGGGTCAGCCACGGCGTGATGCCCGAAGCGAGCAGCTCGTCGACAAGGCGGGAGTAGAAGTCGACGCCGGCAGGGTTCACCGCCCCGCCGTCGGGGCGCACCCGCGACCACGACGTCGAGAACCGGTAGCTCCCGAGGCCCAGCTCGCGCATCAGCGCGACGTCGTCGCGGTAGCGGTGATAGTGGTCGCAGGCGACGTCGCCGTTGTCTGCGTTGATCACCGCACCCGGATGCCGGCTGAAGGCGTCCCAGATCGAGGCAGTGCGTCCGTCCTCGAATGCGGCGCCCTCGACCTGGTAGGCCGCAGTGGCCGCACCGAAGAGGAAGTCGGACGGAAACGAACGGGTCATGCTCATCCCTTCACCGCACCGGCCATGATGCCGCTGACCAGCTGCTTGCCCGCCACCACGAACAGCAGCAGCAGGGGCAGGGTCGCGAGCACGACGCCGGCGAGAACGATCGAGTAGTCGACGAAATAGTTGGACTGCAGCAGGCTCAGCGCGACCGGAAGCGTCGGGTTCTGCCTGTCGAGCACGATGAACGGCCAGAAGAAGTTGTTCCACGCGGTCACGAAGGTGAACAGGAACAGCATCGCCGCAGCAGGGCGGGCGGCGGTGACGCCGACCGTCCAGAAGGTGCGGATCATGCTGGCACCGTCCACTCGCGCCGCCTCGATGAGCTCATCCGGAACCGCCTGGCGCAGGTACTGCGTCATCCAGAACACTCCGAACGCCGTGACGAGCATCGGCACGATGACCGCACCGACCTTGCCCGTCCAGCCCACCTCGGAGAACAGGATGTACAGCGGCACGACGCCGAGCTGCTGCGGCACGGCCATGGTCGCCACCACGAAGGCCAGCAGCACGCCGGAGCCGCGGAAGCGAAGCTTCGCGAACGCCCAGCCTGCCAGGGTGGAGAACACCACGACGCTGATCGCGATGAGCGTCGAGCTCCACACACTGTTCCACAGTGCCGGCCAGAAGTTCACCGACGGATCGCTGATGACCGAGATCGCGTTGTCGACGAAGTTCGCGCCGGGTATCCACGACTTGTTCGGGTCGCGCAGCGTGGTCGAGTCTCCCGAGCCGATCAGGAAGGAGAAGTACAGCGGGAACAGGCTCGCCGCGAGCACGACCCCGAGCGACGCGTACGTCCAGATCCCGGGGCGAGTGCCCCTGATGCGCGTGGCGCGCCCACCGCGACGGCCGGGCTTCGTGGTGAGGGTGTGGGTGTCGATCGTCGCCGTCATCGCCGCGCCTCCTTTCGTGCCGCCTTCTGCTTCGCCCGCCGCTGGGCGCGCGTCGGCTGCGCGCCTCTGGCACCTTCGTCTCTCACGAGCGAGCGGGTGACGAACAGGTTGATCAGACCGATGACCAGGATGATGATGAACAGCAGCCATGCCAGAGCGGATGCCCGCCCGAAGTTCCACTGCCCCCAGCCGATCTCGTACAGGTACAGGGTGATGGTGAGCCACTGCGCACCTGGGCCGCCCTGCCCGTACTGGTCGAACATCCGGGGTTCCTCGAAGACCTGCAGCCCGCCGATCGTGGCCGTGATGATCACGAAGATCAGCGTGGGCTTCAGCGAGGGCAGCGTGATGCTCCAGAACTGCCGGAACGCCCCCGCACCGTCGACGCGCGCGGCCTCGTAGTAGTCGCGCGGAATCGCCTGCATCGCGGCGAGCAGGATGAGCGCGTTGTAGCCCATCCAGCGGTAGTTCACCATCGTGGCGATGGCGACGTGGCTCCAGAATGCGTCGACGTGCCACCGGATCTCCGGCAGGCCGACGAAGGTGATCACCTGATTGATGACTCCCGACTTGTCGGCGAAGAGCGCGTTGAAGATCAGGCCGACCGCGACGGGCGCCACCACGTAGGGCAGCAGGGTGCTCATCCGCCAGAACGTCTTGGCCCGGATGTTCCGATCGAGCGCGGCCGCGACGTACATCGCCAGGATCATCTGCGGGATCGCCGACAGCAGGAAGATGCTGAAGGTGTTGCGCAGCGCGATCCAGAACTTCGCCTGACCGAGGATCCACACGTACTGGTCGAAGCCGATGAACTCGCCGGAACCGCGGACCTGATCCCAGTCCATGAACGAGATCACGGCCGTGTAGCCGATCGGGAACAGCCCGACGAGCGCGAAGATGATGAAGAACGGCGAGACGTACAGGTACGGCGAGAACTTCAGATCCCACCGGCTGAGCTTGTGCGAGAACGAGATCACCCTGACGGGGCGCTCGGGCTTGGGCGGCCGGGAGGACGACGAGCGCCCTCCCGGCCGAGTGGACTGAATGGTCATCCGATCGACGAGACCTCGTTGGCCCAGGTGTCCCATGCCTTGTCAGCGGACTCGGTGCCGTTGAACACCCGGGTGACCGCGTCGTTGAGTGCGTCGCGGATCTGGAAGTAGTTCGACCCCTTGTACGGCTCGACGCTCACAGCCTCGGCACGTTCGATGCCGATCTCGCCGAGCGCAGCGCCGCCGAAGTAGTCGTTCGTGTAGCCGAGCAGCTCGTCCGACTCGTAGGCGTCTGGCTGGCTCGGGAAGGTGCCGGCGTTCTTGAACGCCTTGATCTGGGTCTCAGGCGAAGTCAGCCAGTCGGCGAGCTCCTGGGCCGCCTCGACGTTCTCGCCCTGGGTGGGCACGGTCAGGTACGACCCACCCCAGTTGCCGCCGCCACCGGGGAATGCGTTCGCGATCCGCCAGTCGTCGACATCCGGTGCCTCACCCTCGATGATGCCGAGCATCCACGGCGGGCACATCATCGCGGCGAACTCGCCGTTGGCCATGGCCGCATACCAGTCCTCGCTCCACTGGTCAGGGTAGGCCGCGATGTCGTTGGCGTTCTCGACCGTGGTGTCGAACACTTCGCGCACCGCCGGGTTGTCGGTGGCGATGATCGAGTTGTCGGTGTCCTCGAAGGTCTTCTCCTGCTGATTGATCAGCGCCTGGAACACGGAGCTGGCCGAGTCGAGGAACGGCTCGCCCGTCGCGTCGACGTATTCCTGACCGGTCTGGAACAGGTCGTCCCAGGTGCCGAAGAGACCGGCGACCTCATCCGGGTCGGTCGGCAGACCTGCATCGGCGAAGAGGCCTTCGCGGTAGCAGACGGCCTCCGGCCCGATGTCGGTGCCGTAGGCGATCAGGTTGTCGTCGGCGTCGGTTGCAGCCGCTTCCTTCCAGTCGAGCCAGCGGCCCTTGAGGCCATCCGGCACCGGGGTGAGCATGTCGGAGTACTCCATCACCTCGGGCAGCCAGTCGACCTCGATCGCCTCGATGTCGCTGAGCCCGCCGCTGCCGAGCTTCTGGAAGAAGTTGGCGCGAGCGTCGTCGGTCGTCGCCGCCTTGTTGTGCACGATCTTCACGTCGTGCTCGGCCTCGTACTCGGCGAGCAGCTCGTCGCTGTACCCGAAGTCGTTGAAGGTGGCGATGCTGAGCTCGATCGGGCCATCCGAATCGGCATTCGATCCGCCGTCGTCGCTTCCGCAGGCACTGAGCGCAAGGGCTCCGGCCGCGAGAACGGCCACGCCACTGGCGGCGCGGCGGGTTGCAGGTGTGATCACGTTTCCACTCCTTCGTGGTGGTTTCCGCGGCTCCGGGCATCCGGAGCCGCGTCTTCTGTGGTGTTGGGAGGGTGCGTCGGGAGGTCCGGCGCGGCGTGGGAGCGCTCCCACTGCTGAGGCACCACGTTATGGGAGCGCTCCCATGATTGTCAAGGGAGTCGGCGGATCGAGATCGGGTCGGCCCCGATTCGGGTGCGCCCGGTGCTAACGGCCGGGGAACAGGTCGGGGCCGAACCCTGCTTTGGCGATGATCTGCGCCGCGATCGTGCGGTTGTTCGCGCCGAGCTTCGCGAGCACCTCGCCCTGATGGCTGCGCACCGTCGTGACGCTGATATCGAGCAGATCGGCGATCTCGGGAAGTTTGAGCCCCAGCGCCAATTGCTGCGCCACCTCGCTCTCGCGCGGGCTGAGCCGCTCATACAACCGGCGGGCCGCCGTCTGTTCATCGTTCGCCGCACCACTCGCCGATTCGGCGATCATCCGGGTGACCTCGGCACGCGGGCCGACGAAGCTCTCCCCTGCTGCGGCGATCCGGATCGTCTGCTCGATCTCGTCCGCGACCCTCACCTTGGGCAGGAACCCCAGCGCACCCGCTTCGACCATGCTGCCGACGTACTCGTCGACTGCGAGCCCCGTCATCGCGACGACCCGCACGTCGGGCGCGACTCTGGCGACCTCACGCGTGGCACGGATGCCGTCGAGCTCCGGCATCCTCACGTCCATGAGCAGCACGTCGGGAGCGTACGCGCGGGCGGCCTCCACCGCCTCCCGACCGTTGCCCGCCTCGGCCACGACCTCGATGCCGTCGGCATGCGCCAGCTTGTCTGCGATGAACCCACGGACCATCACCTCGTCGTCGGCGATCACCACCCGTATCGGGCGCGCGGTCTGGTCGGTCACGTCGTCAGTCTACGAACCGCCTCCGACGTCGAGTCACCGAGGGATCCGCTCCCACGGCGCCGCCGGTCGCAACCGGGTCGCTCGCGCCTCGATGCATCCCCGCTTCGATGCACGAAGTCCGCGCCATCCGGGCGTCCGCCGCGCAGCCGCGGCGCTGCACACTGGTCAGCTCGCATCAGGCGTCAGCCATGGCAGCGTCGCATCGACGATGAACCGCCCCTCGTGTTCGCCGATCCAGATCTCACCGCCGATCTGATCCACGCGCTCGCGCATTCCCGTCGCCCCGAGGCCCGCGCCGTGCGTGGACAGCGCGCCGGGTGCTGCGGCGAGATCGTTCTCGATGCGCAGTCGCACGCCGTCGATCGGTGTGCCATCGAGGAAGATCCGGATGACGCACCCCGGCGCATGCCTGACCGCATTGCTCAGCCCCTCCTGCACAAGGCGGTACACGTTCTGGTGCAGCAGATCGCTCGCACCGTCGAGCCCCTCGAGCAGGATCATCGTCTCGAGCCGCACGCCGGCCGCGCGGTGGGAGCGCACGATGTCGGCGATGCCGCGCATCGTGGGCGCAGGGGCGGACGGCGCATGCCCCAGCGGAGTGCGCAGATCGTTGACGAGTGCGCCGAGATCGTCGGCCGCACGCACCGTCTCGGCGCGCAGCGAGCGAGCGAAGTCGACGACGCGCGGATCGCCCGCGGCGGCGGCCGTCTCGATCTCATCGCTGCGGAAGGAGATCATCGTGAGCCTCTGCCCGAGGGAATCATGCAGCTCGCGCGCGACCTGTTCGCGCACCCTGGTGCGCTCGAGCTCGTCGCCCAGCATGTCGGCCCTGGCGCGCTCGTGCTCCGCCCGATGGGTGGCGGTGTCGGTGCGGCGATACGCACGTGAGAGGGCAAGAGCGCCGTAGTACGCGCCGAGCGAGAGGGTCGCGATCACGAATGGGGCGACGACCTCGAGCACCGGTGACTCACGGTTGTCAGCCAGCGCCCACACCACGGCGCCGCCCCACGGGCCGAAGGCCTCACGCAGCGCGAAACCGACCACGGCCGCCGGCACGCCCCAGCGCACCCACCGCACGAGCCGACCGGGCCGGCGCGTGGCCACGGCGAAGCCGCCGATCAGCAGAAGCAGGTACTCCGAGCCGAGCACGGTGAGAACCGCGCCAGCCGCGAGCACCAGGACCGGCACACGGTGCCGCCAGAACACCGTGACCCATGCCGCCGTGATGACGACGCCTCCGAGCGCTCCGAGACCCGTGAGCTGCTGGGTGCTTGTGACGGCGCCTGGCACGTTGAAGAGTTCAATGAACCCGACGAACCATCCGAACGCGAACAGCACGATCGTGCCGACGATCGATGCGGTGATCACGACGACGCGCGACGGGCTGGCTCCGGACGGCTGCACGCCATGAGGCTATTCGACACCTGCGACGTCCGAATCATCGGTTCGTCGGGAGCACCCCTCGAATTCGAGGACACGGACGATCGAATATGAGGATTCTGCGAACCTCGGATGTGCCGGACACTTTGTGAAGAACCGATATTCGGCGAGATTCGAGCGGCGATGCCGCACTCTGCGCCCACCCTTCGGTCTTCGTCCGTGGGCGCGCGGCGCCGTGTCGCACGCCCACTCGCACAGAAAGCACAGCATGTCTCAGAACGCCACCCCTCCCACGTCCCCGATGGCGCCGGCACCGGTGCCGCCCGCCCCCAAGCAGAAGAACACCGTCGGTCTGATCGCACTCGTCGTCGGCGTCGCCGGCTTCGTCTTCGCCTGCATCCCCGGCGCGCTCATCGTAGGCTGGCTGCTGCTTCCCATCGCGTTCGTCCTGGGCATCGTCGCGCTCTGCCTGCGCGGGAAGAGCAGGTGGGCCGGTCTCGTCGGCCTCATCCTGTCGGTCGTCGGTTCGATCGTCGGCGCGATCGTGTTCTTCACCGTGGTCGCCACGGCGGTGGACGACGCCTTCGACGAGGCATCCGGGGGCGACACCGTGATCACCGAAGACGAAAGCACCTCAGAGGAGGAGCCCGCCGCGACCGAGGACGACGGCGACGCCGCGGAGGCGGAGAAGGGCACCCGTGAGAACCCGGTGTCGTTCGACGCCACTATCGAGAACAACGACTGGACCATCACGCTCGCCGACTTCAACCCGGATGCGAACGCTGAGGTTGCCGATGGCAATCCCTTCAACGATGAACCGGGTGATGGCGAAGTGTGGATCACCGTTACTCCCACCGCCACATACCACGGCTCCGACTCCGGCCTCGCGGCGGAGCTCCAGTTCGCGTTCGTGAGCGCAGACGGCACAGTCACCAACGGCTATGACTCGATCGCCGTACTGGACGATTCCTTCGACAGCGCTGCCGAGCTCTACGACGGCGGCACCACAACGGGCACGGTCACACTGCTCGTGCCAGCCGATCTGGATGGCGGCCTGCTCCGCATCGCTCCCGGCTTCCTCGCCGACGAGGTGTTCGTCAGCCTGCCGTAACGCCCGACCTCTGCGCGATGGCCCGCTCCCTTCGCGGGGCCGGGCCATCGCGCGGACCTGACCATCCGTGCGGACGGCGTGCTCACACCGTTCCTTCTCACCCGCGGCCCCGAACACGCGCCGACTCAACGCCAACCTCGTGAGACGATTGCGACCGGACGAGATCCGACCATCCGGTCAACAGGGCGAAGAACCCACTCACCCCGGCGGTCGCACTCTTGTCCGAGCACGCGTCCGACAGCGACCGAGCGGCAGAGCTACGCCTCCAGCCCCTTCTCACGGCGCCTGCGGTCGATCTCGGCGCGCAGGCGCTCCTCCTTCTCCTCGCGCTCGAGATCGGCGAGCTGCTGCTCGGTCGAGCGACGGCGCGAAGGCGGCGGAGCGGGCCTGGTGCGGTCCACGACGCGGGTGGGGAACGCACTCGATGCCGGTTCCGCCACCGAGTAGTCGCGTCCCACCGCCCACCAGAGCACGCTGCCGAGCAGCGGGATCAGGATGACGACGAACACCCAGGCGATCTTCGGCAGGAACTTCACCTGGGGTTCGGGGCGCCGGATGACGTCGACGAGTGTGATCACGAAGAAGACGAAGGCGACGGCGGTCAGGACGACGTACATGCCGCATATCGTACCGGCGTTCCGCGGCGACGCGTCACGACAGCCACGGTCGCGCGGATAGAATGAACCCGCACACCCTGCCCGCGACATCCGGAGCTCCTCAATGCCCACCATCGTCGTCGACGTCATGCCCAAGGCCGAGCTCCTGGACCCCCAGGGCAAAGCGGTCACCGGTTCCCTCGCCCGTCTCGGGCACGGATCGTTCCAGAACGTCCGCATCGGCAAGCGGGTCGAACTGACTGTCGAAGGCGAGGTCACCGACGAGGTGCTCGCCGAGGCGAAGCAGGTCGCGGAGGACGTGCTGTCGAACCAGGTGATCGAGGACGTTGTGGGCATCGAGGTCGTCGAATGACCCGGATCGGCGTCATCACCTTCCCCGGCTCGCTCGACGACGGCGATGCACGCCGCGCCGTGCGCGCCGCGGGAGCCGAGCCGGTCGCGCTGTGGCACGGATCGCACGACCTCGACGGGGTCGACGCCGTGATCCTGCCGGGCGGATTCTCGTACGGCGACTACCTGCGCGCCGGCGCGATCGCCGCGCACGCGCCGATCATGGCCGAGGTGAAGGACGCCGCCGCGAAGGGTGTGCCGGTGCTCGGCATCTGCAACGGGTTCCAGATGCTCGTCGAGGCGCACCTGCTGCCCGGAGGCCTGATCCGCAACGCGCACCAGCAGTTCATCCGGCGCGACCAGAAGCTGCGCATCGAGAACGCGTCGACCGCGTGGACGAGCGAGTTCTCCGCCGGTCAGGAGATCATCATCCCGCTGAAGAACGCCGACGGCGGCTACACCGCGGATGCCGAGACGCTGAAGCGGCTCGAGGGCGACAGTCGCGTGGCGTTCCGCTACGTGGGCGTGAACCCGAACGGTTCGCTGAACGACATCGCTGGCGTCTCCAACGAGGCCGGCAACGTCGTCGGCCTGATGCCGCACCCCGAGCACGCCGTCGAGCCCGGCTTCGGACCTGGAACCCCCGCCGCGATGCGCTCCGGCGTCGACGGCCTGGCGTTCTTCACCAGCGCCATCAGCGCCACGCTCGCCGCCACGTAGGGCGCATGCCGCAGCATCCGGTGCGATGCGAAAGGTCCGCTTCGCAGTCAAGGCGTGGGAGGTCGCGTGCTGACGGCTGGTCAGCGTCGACGCAGCCCGTCGAGGATCAGGTCGAGCAGATGTCGGGCGCGCGCGTCCCACTCTTCCTCATCGATGCGCGCGAGATAGCCGATGAGCAGCGTCACATCGCGAGCGTCCACGTCGTCGCGCACCTCTCCCGCATGACGACCCGCCTGCAGCAGCTCGTCGATGGCTGAGGTGATGCGGGTGATGCTGGCGTCGGTGAGTTCACGCCACACGGTCGTCTCGACGGCGGCGATGAGTCCTCGCTTGACTCGTGCGTAGTCTGCCACCTCACCCAGCCACAGCCGCAGGGCGGCGAGCGGCGCGTGGCCCTCGATCAGCCGTGGCGCAGCAGATGCCAGTTCGTCGACCTCGCGTGCGTAGGCCGCGGCCAGCACGTCTTCGCGTGTCGGGAAGTGTCGATAGAGCGTGCCCTGCCCGACGCCGGCCTCGCGGGCGATCGCACTGAGGCGCACCTCCTCGTCCGACGCAAGTGCAGCGCGGGCGGCGACCAATATGCGTTCGCGATTCTGTGCGGCGTCTGCGCGTGGAGACATCGAGGCATCCTTCCCAGTCGGCTAAACGGACAGTTGTCTGCTACCGTTTCTTTCGGACAACTGTCCACTTTACTGGAGGAGGAAGCGTGATCAAGGGAAAGACAGTCGCAATCACCGGTGCCAGCAGTGGGATCGGGGAGGCAACCGCTCGGCTGCTCGCCCACCAAGGTGCAGCGGTGGCGCTCGGAGCGCGCCGTACAGAGAGACTGGCGACGATCGCCGAGGAGATCACGCAGGCGGGCGGGCGCGCGTTGGCGTGCGAGGTGGATGTCACGCGAGGCGAGGACATGCAGCGCTTCGTCAGGCGCGCCGTAGAGGAGTTCGGGGCTCTGGACGTCTTGATCTCCAATGCCGGGATCAGTCGTATCGGCCCGATGAGCGATCTCGACGTCGAGGGGTGGGACGCCATGATCGATGTCAACCTGCGTGGGGTTCTCAACGGCATCGCTGCAGCGCTGCCGTTGTTTCGCACCCAAGGACACGGTCACGTGGTCACCACAGTCTCGACCTCAGGGCTCAAGATCGTTCCGACCCAGGCGGTCTATGCGGGCACGAAGAACGCCGTCCGGACCACCCTCGAAGCACTGCGCCAGGAATCCACCGACGGAACCCTGCGCACGACCACGATCTCGCCTGGATTCGTGCAGACCGAACTCGTGGACAACGTCGCCGACGATGCCACACGAGAAGAGGCGCAGCGGCGCATGGCCGAAATGGGGATCCCTGCTGAAGCGGTCGCCCGAGCCATCGCATTCGCCATCGACACGCCCGAGGACGTCGAGATCGGCGATCTCACCATCCGTCCGACACGGCAGAACTGATCCCCGCAGTCGAGCCAGCCAGTGGGTTCAGACCGCAGTCACCCCCCCCCCCCCCCCGACTGCGACGACCTCGAAAAGCACCCGGATGGAACGACGCAAGTCGTTCGTCTGTGCAGTGCGCAGCGTTCGCCGCACTATCGCCGACGACGACGCAGACGAGCGTGCGGGATAGAACGTCGCGCCATGGACGCAGCGTTCAGCGGCGCCGGGCGAAGAGCGCGTGCAGGAGCGGGAGGGCCGAGGCCGACATCAGCACGATGCCCGGCACGGGTTCCACCGCCTGCAGCACGGCGCCGCCCACCAGCAGCCCGGCGAACAGCACCGCCGATATCGTGCGCCTGACAGCGGACTCGAGACGCGACAGCCGGCGCTCGACCTGCGGCGTCGACACCGCGACGTCGCCGTCCTCGATCCGGCCGATCAGCGCGTCCAGCCGCTTCGGCATCCGCCACGCGATCCTCAGGCTGTCGAGACCGTCGCTCAGGAGGTCCCGCGCGAACCCCGCGCTCTCATCACGCACGAGCCTGTCCGCGTACGGCTCGACGGAGTCCCAGATGTTGAATTCCGGATCGAGCGCGGTTGCGACGCCCGACGTGAGCGAAGCGGCCCGGATGACCAGCAGCAGGTGCTCGGGGAGCTGGATCGGCAGGGTGCGCACCACTTCGCCGAACTCGTTCGCGAACTCGCGGAACTCCCGCGGGTCGACGTCGCGCAGTTCGGAGAACCCCATCCCGCCGAAGCGGTCGAAGAGCCTCGCGAGCGCCCGCTCCAGCTCCGTGGTGTCGGCGGTCGGCAGCAGCACTCCGATCTCCCTCGCCGCCGCGACGAGGCCAGAGCCGTCGCGCGCCGCCATCGCGATGACGAGCCGCCGCAGCCCCCTGCGTGTCGCCTGGGGCACCTCGCCCATCATCCCGAAGTCGACGAACATCAGTCGCCAGGATCCGCCGTCGCCCGGAACGACGAAGATGTTGCCGGGGTGCGGATCTGCGTGGAAGTAGCCGTGGGAGAACAGCTGGTCGAACATCACGGCCGCGAACACGGGCGCGACCTCGGTCGGGTCGATGCCCGCCGACCGCAGAGCGTCGACATCCGTGATCTTGATCGCTGTGACGTCCTCCAGAGTGAGGACGCGACGGGTCGTGCGCTCCCAGGCGATCTCCGGCACGCCGACCCGTTCGTCGTCGGCGAGCTCCTCAGCGAAGCGCTCGCATCCGGCGGCCTCGTGCAGGTAGTCGATCTCGTCGCGGCACACCTGGGCGAACTCGTCGACGAGGGCAGGCGGATCGACCCGATCGGACACGGCCCTGAACCGGTTCAGCCATCCCGCCACCTTCCGCAGCGCCCTCAGGTCGGTTTCGACGATGCCGTCGATGCCCGGCCGCTGGACCTTCACGACGACGTCCGCGAAGCCCGCCGCCTCCGCGTCCTGGGGCCTCAGTCGCGCGCGATGCGCCTGCCCGAGGGATGCCGCGGCGACCGGAGTCTCGTCCATCCCCGCGTACGCCCGCTCGAGCGGCATGCCCAGCTCCGCCTCAGCAAGAGCCCGGATGTCGTCGAAGGACTCGGCGGGCACCTCGTCCTGCAGCCCCTCGAGCTCACGGGTCAGCTCGGGCGGGAGCACGTCCAGACGCGACGACATGAACTGCCCGACCTTGATCATCAGGCCGCCGAGGCCGATCGCCATCTCACGGAACCCGCGCGCGAAGCGCGTCATCCGACGCGCTCTCGTCCGTTCCGTGATGCGCCCCAGACCGACCTTGGGCAGCAGGATCTCGTGCCACCACTCGTTCGCGAGCTGCCGTGCGGCGAAACGCACGATGCGTCGATACCTCGCGCGCGAGTCCTTCGCGCCGCCCGGAGCGCGACCTGTCGACGCCACCTGCTCAGTCCTCGGCGAGGATCGCGTAGACGCGCTTGCGCGCGTCGGAGAGCACGGTGACGACGCGCTCCGCCTGCTCCGGGGTGCCTGTGCGCGCAACCTGGCCGACGGCTCCTGCCAGGTCGATTCCCGCCTTCGCCAGCGCGGGGATCCGCCCCCCGTCGCCCGCCGCGGCATCGTCCCACGGCACGTCGGCGCGCTCCGCCTCCTCGCGACCGGCATCGGTCAGCGCGTAGACCTTGCGCCCACCCGACTCCTCGACGCTGACGAGGCCCTCATCGGCGAACAGCTGCAGCGTCGGGTACACCGACCCTGCGCTCGGCTTCCACACGCCGCCGCTGCGCGATTCGATCTCGCGGATGATCTGGTAGCCGTGCATCGGCTCCTCCGCGAGCAGCACGAGCACCGCGGCACGGACATCGCCTCGCGCCTTGCGCGGCCCGCCCATCCGCGGGTCGAAGGAGCCGCGCAGCTGCTCCATCGCCCGCCAGAGTCCGTCCGTGTGACCTGTTCCGAAGGAGCCGGCCGAATGCGATCCGTGCATGTTGACCTCCTGTATCGATGAACGATACTCAACGATATGTCGTCGACCCATCGTGCACAAGAGATCAGGACACGCAAGGACGCAGTGCATGCAACGTCACGAAACGCGGATGTCCTCTGAATTCTTCATTTCTGGCACATCTCCGATGCTGTGCACACCAGATTCGTGCCAGAAATGAAGAGATACCTCGCGGAGTGGGCGCAGGGCTACTTCACCGCGCCGGCGGTGAAGCCGCCGACGATGTACTTCTGCAGGAACAGGAACAGCAGCGGCAGCTTGATCAGCCGGAGCACCTGGAACGGCTTCGCGCCGTCGACGGTCGCCGCTTCCTGCAGCTCATCCGGAATCGACTGCAGTGCGCCCGTGCAGACGAGGAACATGTACGGGAAGCCGAGCCAGATGTTCACGATCAGCACGGAGACCTTCGCCATCCACGGATCCGTCAGCCAGGGGATCTCGGCCCCGCCGAAGATCACCTCGTTCAGGAATCCGAAGCTCTGGTTCATCATGCCGGCCCACACCAGCGCCGACAGGAACGACGGGATCGCGTACGGCAGGATCAGCAGCGAGCGGTAGATGCGGCGCCCGCGCATCCTGGCGTTGTTGAACGTGATCGCCAGGAACAGCCCGACGGCGAACGTGGCGCCCACGGTGATCAGGGCGAACGCGAACGTCCACAGCGTGACGAAGACGAGCGGGCCGGCGAGTCTGGTGTCGGTGACCGCCTTGACGAAGCTCTCCAGGCCGACGGCGACCTTCCACCCCGGCAGCAGCTCCTCGCCGCTGTCCGAAGTGAAGGCTCCGGTGCCGACATCCCTGTAGACGGCACCGAAAATGAAAACGTTTCCGTATCTGCCTCGAAGAAGGCGCGCGCACTTTGCTCGCTCTCTCCATCCGGGTCTGAGTCACAAGCATGCACACATTCGGAATGGAATGCAAACGTTTCCACTTTTCGTGATCATCCCGTACTCTGATGCCATGACAAGCCGATGGTGGCGCTCTGCCGTGATCTATCAGATCTATCCGCGATCCTTCGCCGATGCTTCAGGCGACGGCGTCGGCGATCTCATCGGCATCACGAATCGGCTCGATTCGCTGCGCGACCTCGGCGTCGACGTCGTATGGCTCTCGCCGTTCATGACCTCGCCGCAGAAGGACGCCGGCTACGACATCGCCGACTACTGCGACGTCGACCCGATCTTCGGCACGCTCGCAGACTTCGACGCGATGCTGGCGCGTG
This sequence comes from Microbacterium halotolerans, assembly GCF_003569805.1. GTDB lineage: Bacteria > Actinomycetota > Actinomycetes > Actinomycetales > Microbacteriaceae > Microbacterium > Microbacterium halotolerans. The sequence goes on from NZ_KZ984051.1 coordinate 237,878, forward strand.
CCAAGCAGCTCGATCTGCGGGTGATCGTCGACCTGGTGCCGAACCACTCCTCCGATCAGCATCCGTGGTTCCAGAAGGCGCTCGCCTCGATGCCGGGCAGCGCCGAGCGCTCCCGCTACCTGTTCCGTGCGGGCAGGGGCGAGAACGGTGAGGCGCCTCCGAACAACTGGAAGTCGATCTTCGGCGGCCCTGCCTGGACGCGGGTGACCGAAGCCGACGGCGCGCCTGGCCAGTGGTACCTGCACCTGTTCGACGCGTCGCAGCCCGACTTCGACTGGTCGAACGAGGAGGTGCGTGCGGAGTTCCGCCGCATTCTGCGGTTCTGGCTCGACCGCGGCGTGGACGGCTTCCGTGTCGACGTGGCGCACGGTCTGGTCAAGCGCGAGGGCCTTCCCGACTACACCCCACCGGAGGACGGCGATTCGATGGGCGGCATCGAGCCCGCCCCGTACTTCGGCCAGGACGGCGTGCACGACGTGTACCGCGACTGGCGGAGGGTGCTGGACGAGTACGACGGCGAGCGCGTGCTGTGCGCTGAGGCGTGGATGCCGACCGTCGACGAGATCGCCCTGTGGGTGCGCGACGACGAGATGCACCAGGCGTTCAACTTCGCCTACGCGATGACGAGGTGGAACCCGGCCGATCTGCGCGAGGTCATCGTGGACTCGCTGCGCGCGTTCTCCGCAGTGGGGGCGCCGTCGACCTGGGTGCTGTCGAACCACGACGTGATCCGGCACACCACGCGCCTCGCCCTGCCCGCCGATGTGCCGCAGGGCCACGGCATCGGTCCCAAGACCCCGGATCTCCCCGACACGGCGGTCGGCCTCCGCCGCGGACGCGCTGCCACGACGCTGATGCTCGCGCTGCCCGGCTCCGCGTACCTCTACCAGGGCGAGGAGCTCGGCCTGCCTGAGGCGATCGACCTTCCGGATGACGCGCGGCAGGATCCGACCTGGTTCCGGCACAACGGCGAGCGATACGGGCGCGACGGATGCCGCGTGCCGATTCCGTGGGAAGCCGATCTGCCGGCGTACGGGTTCAGCCAGACGGGAGAGGCGTGGCTGCCGCAGCCGGATGACTGGGCCGAGTACGCACGCGACCGTCAGGCGGGGGTCGAGGGATCTACTCTGGAGCTGTACCGCACGCTGCTCCGCCTCCGCCGCGAGCTCGGACTCGCAACCGGCGAGCTGGAGTGGGCGGAAGCGGCACAGGACGACGTGGTCGCGCTCCGCGTGGGCGAGGTCACGGTGATCGCCAACCTGGGCGAGCAGGCGGTGCCGCTGCCGGAGGGCGCGGAGGTGCTGGTCGCCAGCGGCGAGCTCGACGGCGGCGCCGTGCCCACCGACACCGCGGTCTGGCTGCGCGGGGCGTAACCGAAAGCCGGTGGCACGGCCCGCCGAACGGTGGAGCGGTCTGCTTGCTGACACAGCGCAGTCATCCCGGCACCCGCGGACCCGGCGGTCGGCGGGATTCCGACAGGACGAAGCGGTGTCGGCCAGAATCGACTGCGTTGTGTCAGTGTGACGACCACCGCGACGGCCTGAGAGGATGCGATCGTGAACATCGCCGAGGTGGCCCGCGCGGCCGGGGTGTCGAACGCCACCGTCTCACGTGCGCTGTCCGGCCGCGGTTCGGTCTCGCCCAAGACGCGTGAGCGGGTGCTGCAGGCCGCGGCCGAGCTGGGCTACGTCGTCTCGCAGGCGGCATCGACCCTTGCCAGCGGCCGCAACCGCAATGTCGGTCTGGTGCTGCCGTTCCTCGACAAGTGGTTCTTCACCCAGGTGCTCGCCGGCGCCCAGGAGCGCCTGATGCGCGCCGGCTACGACGTGACGCTGTACAACCTCGCCGGCCGCGGCTTCGAACGGCGCGAGGTGTTCGAGAACTTCCTGCTGCGCCGCCGCGTCGATGCGGTGATCGCGGTGTCGCTGGAGCTCACCGACGACGAGATCGAGCGCCTGCACGCACTCGACAAACCACTCGTCGGCGTCGGCGGGCCGATCGAGGGGGTGCGTACGTTGGCCATCGACGACGTGCTCGCCGCCCGCCTCGCCACCGAGCACCTGATCGGGCTCGGTCACACCCGCATCGCGCACATCGGCGGCGACGATGCCAACGACCTCGACTTCCATCTGCCCACCAAGCGCCGCCAGGGGTACGAGGATGCGCTCGTCTCCGCAGGCGCGACCCCGGATCACGCACTGCTCGCGGCGGCGGACTTCACACTCCCCGGTGGCTATCGCGCCGCGAAGCAGCTGCTCGGCGCTCCGGCCGGGCACCGGCCCACGGCGATCTTCGCCGCATCGGACGAGATGGCGATCGGCGCCGTCCTCGCGGCCAGGGATCTCGGACTCGTCGTACCGCACGACCTGTCGGTGATCGGTGTCGACGACCACGATCTCGCCGAGTTCTTCGGACTCACCACGATCGCGCAGTTCCCCTCTGACCAGGGCGCCCTCGCCGCCGAGTCGCTGCTGGCCGAGCTCGAACCGGAGACGCACGAACCGATCGACACGCTGCTGCCCTTCGAGCTCGTGGTGCGCTCGTCGACCGCGCGCCCTCGACCCGAGTAGGCCGTGCGCGGCGCCCGCCTCCGCGCACAACGCAACAGATCGCGCCTTCCCACACACCGTCATCCGGAACCGGTGTTGTCGAACGCGCATCCTGTTGCCGAACGCGCGCCGCGCCGTTCCATCCGGCTACTCGTCGTTCACCCGAGCGCTACGCGGTGCTCATAGCGTGCTCAGGGTCAGGCCGCTGTCGCGGCACCAGAGCCACCGGAAGACGCCATGCCCCACACGTCACGGCGAGGAGCGGCACGGTTCGCCGCCCTCGCGACCGCCGCTGCAGTTCTCGTTCCCATCATCGGCTTCGCCTCGCCCGCCGCCGCGGCCGAGGCGCCTGCGGTGTTCGTCTCGGAGATCGTGCCGGACAACCCCGGCTACGACGACTTCGAGTACTTCGAGGTGACGAACGCCTCGGATGCACCCGTTTCGCTCGCCGAGGACGGCATCGAGTTCTCGTACGCGTACGACGACTCCGGCGACACCGGCAGCCAGATCCCGCTCGCCGTGGAGCACGACGTGACACTGGCCGCAGGCGAATCGGTCGTGCTCTGGCTGAGCTACACGACCAGCACGGTCGACTCCTTCGCGCACACGGCAGACGACTTCCGCGAGTTCACGGGCGCGGCCGCTGAGACCCAGGTCGTGCGTGTGACCGGTCAGAACGGCTTCGCCAACGGCGGCTCCCGCACCGTGCGCGTGAACGACGCGTCGGGAAACCTGACCTGGTCGCACTACCCCGCAGACTCCGCCTCCGCGGATGCCGGTGTCGACTTCCACGTGCCGGAGGGTGCGGGCGCCGCCTCGGCGGTGTATCGAGAGCAGGCGCCGTATTCACCCGGCACCGTCGACGCGGAGCAGCTGGTCCCCGGCGACGCACCGGATGACGACATGCCTGAGGACATCGGCACGCTCGAGCCGAACCCCGACGCATCGGGTGCCGAGCTGCAGGTCACCGAGGTGCTGCCGGATTCGACGAACGTCGGCGGCAGCGACGGCTACGAATTCATCGAAGTGTTCAACGCCTCCGCTCACGATGTCGACTTCGGCGAGTACGCGATCAGCTACCTGTATCCGCAGGACTACGAGACCAACACGAACGAGGCGCTCTGGCCCGCCGACCCGGCTGACGTCACCATCCGCGCGGGCGAGACGCTGGTGCTGTGGATCAAGAACGGCCCCAACGACGCCCTCACCGACACCGACTTCAACGCGCAGTTCTCCAGCGACCTGACGCTCGGCGAAGACCTCGTCGAGATCCACGCGGCCGGAATGGCGAACGGTTCGGCGCGCGGCCTCGCGATCCGCACGAACACGGGCTTCGACGTCAACCGCGCGTACTACAACATGGAAGGTGCCGACGACACGAACCCGGATCAGGGCATCCGGTATGCCCCCACCGACGATGAGAAGCTGCAGGACCAGGTCGAGTCGTTCCCCGCCACTCCCGGCCGGGTGCAGGTGGATCAGGTCGGCGACGGCCTCGTCGTGCCCGCTCCGGATGAGGCGGAGCCGGTGATCGACGACCGCACGGCGGCCGAGATCGACCCGGCCGAGGACTTCCGCATCTCGCTCGGCGTGACCGACGACATCCGGATCAGCACCGTCAGGGTCGAGCTGCGCAACGACATCGACGGGTCCGCGCAGACGGTGAACCTGCTGCACGCAGGCGACGACGTCTACGAGCATTCCGTGGCTGCCGCAGATCTCACGGGCAAGGGCTGGTACGAGTACACGATCACGGCCAGCGACGGCACCCACGAGGTGACCACGGATCCCCGCCGGGCGACCGTCGCCGGTGCCGACCGCGATCCGGTGCGCCTCAACCTGGCCGACGGCGACCTCGTCGGCGGCACCGCCACCGTCTCGGCGAGCGGCGACGCCCACCCCTCGCCGCTCGAACTGACGATCGACGGCACAGCGGTCGACTCCTACCCGTCGCTCGAGAGCGAGCCGCAGTTCGTGTTCGAGACCTCGCAGACCGACTTCTACTTCCGCAACGGCGTGCGCATCGGCGAGGAGGTGCTGCACATCTTCGACGAGGGCACGTACGAGCGCACCGAGACGATCGCCGTGCCCGTGCCCCTCGGGCACATCGACGAGCGCGAACCCGTGACGGTGAGCATCTGGGCGGGCACGAAGGCCGGGCCGTGGATCGACGAGGACGAGAACAACGACGACTTCGTGATCTCCGGAATGCGCCTGGTGCTGCCGGACGGCCGCACGCTGCGCCCCGCCGGATACGACGACCCGACCGAGATCGTGGCGATGGGCGACAGCTCAGGCAAGCACGACTACTTCGACTCGACGTTCTCGCTGCCTGATGATGCGTTCACGGCGGTCGCGAACGACTGGGACACGACGGAGGTTCCGGATGGCGCGCACGAGATCGCCGCGACCGACGGGCAGCACGAGGCGACGGCCGAGGCGATCGTCGACAACACCGCGCCGTCGATCGCGCCCTCCGTCGCCGACGGCGAGGCCTACCAGGGCGAATTCTCGCTCGACGCCGAGATCATCGACGCCTCGCCGGTGGAGGCGCTGGCGTTCCTCGACGACGAGCGCATCGAGCTCGGGCACAGCACCAGCTCGACGGAGCTCGAAGCGGGCGAGCACTCCTTCCGCGTGGTCGCGAACGACGCCGTCGGAAACTCCGCTGAGGAAGAGGTGACGTTCCTGGTGCCGGAGGAGCAGCCCGGTTCCAACGGGTTCTCGCCCGACGACGGTGCAGAGGTCGAGGCGGGCGACGTCGTACTGCAGGCGACGCTGAGCGACCCGACGAACGACGTGCTCGACGCCTCGTTCCGCCGCGGCAGCGTGACGCGCCTGGGCGATGAGGGCGTGCGCGCGGGCGGTGGCACCACAACAGACGCCGACGCGCTGCTGGCCGCCGACACCGAGCTGGCCACGACGGACGGTCTGGAGCCGGTCGTCGCCGAGAACGGCCTGCCGTACCAGCTGTTCGAGGTCGACCTGCCGGAGCTCGACGATCCGGATGCCGCCGCTCGCGTGACGTGGCAGGGGTCGGCCGACGCGGATGCGCAGGTGATCCTCTACGCGCTGCGCGCGGATGGCGAGGAGTGGGTCGAGCTCGACCGGTTCCGCACCACCGGAGACGGCGAAGAGTTCGAGCTGTCCGGCACGGCCGCGCTGGCCGAGCACGCCGTCGACGGCACGATCACGGCGCTCGTGCAGCACTCGGAGGGCTTCGCCGGTGAGGATCTCTCGACCCGTGAGAGCGAGGTGACACCGGCCCATCCGGACGACACTCCGCGCTCGGAGTACGACTTCTCGATCGCGTGGGAGTCCGACACCCAGTACTACAACGAGGAGTTCTACGACCACCAGGTCGCGATCCACGACTACGTGCTGGATCAGCGCGAAGAGCAGAACATCCAGTATCTGATCCACACGGGCGACATCGTCGACGACTACGACCAGCCGTACCAGTGGGCCAACGCCGACCCGCAGTACCAGAGGCTCGACGACGCAGGCCTGCCGTACGGGGTGCTGGCGGGCAACCACGATGTGGGCAGCGGCGCCAGCGACTACTCGAAGTACGGCGAGTTCTTCGGGGAGGACCGCTACGCGGGCAACCCATGGTACGGCGAGAGCTTCGAGAACAACCGCGGGCACTACGACCTGTTCACGGCGGGCGGCATCGACTTCATCACGGTGTACATGGGGTGGGACCCGCAGCAGAACGCGATCGACTGGATGAACGACGTGCTCGCCCGCTACCCGGAGCGCGTCGCGATCGTGAACCTGCACGAGTTCATGCTGACCACGGGCGGGCTCGGCCCGGTGCCGCAGCAGATCATGGACGAGGTCGTCGCGACGAACCCGAACGTGAAGATGGTCTTCAGCGGTCACTACCACGACGCCTTCACCAGGGTCGACGAGTTCGACGACGACGGCGACGGCACGCCCGACCGCACGGTGCACTCGATGCTGTTCGACTACCAGGGCCTGCCGGAGGGCGGCCAGGGCTTCCTGCGCATGCTGCAGTTCGACAACGACGGCGAGCGGATGCGGGTGCGCACGTACTCGCCGTCGCTCGAGCAGTACAACTCGGAGGACGAGTCGCTGCTGGGCACGGACGACGATCCCTACGCATACCAGGACTTCGTGGTCTCCTATGCCGAGTTGGGCATCACGCCGAGCGACAAGCAGCTCGAGACGGAGTCGTTCACGGCGGAGGTGCTGGAGTCGACGGAGATCGGTGCGGACCACGGCGTGGCGGCGGGAGACGTCGCGACCGCGGTGTGGTCGCTGCAGGAGCCTGGCGACTACGGCTGGTACGTGCACACCAGCGACGAGCACGGCGGGGTCGACGACTCGGCCGTGCAGACCTTCGCGCTCGTCGAGGGCGAAGATCCGGATCAGCCGCAGACGCCGGAGCTCGCAATCGGCGCCGAGCGGGTGGCAGCGGGAGAATCGGTGCGGGTGAGCGTGACGGGATTCCCCGCTGGTGCGGAGATCGACTTCGCCCTCGTCTCGCCCGACGGCGTCCAGACGCGGGCTATGGTCGCCGCGGCCTTCGCGGCGAGCGCTCCGCTCGGGGTGCTGACCGCCGACGCGGACGGCGAGGCCACGGGTGGGCTGACCATCCCCGCCGGCACCTCGCCCGGCGCGTACGTGCTGCGGGCCGCGTCCGGTGATGTCAGCGCAGACGCGGCGATCGAGGTGGTCGCCGCCGATGACTCGGACGGCACAGGTGACGGTGACGGGACGGGTGGCGACGGCGGGACCGACGGCAGCGGAGGCGGATCGGGCGACGACGGCGGCGACGGTGCTGACGGAGACAGCACCGTCACGGACGGATCGGGCGACGGTTCCGGCACCGGGGCATCCGGAGACTCCCTCCCCGCAACGGGAAGCGCGATCGCCGTCGGGGCGCTCAGCCTTGCGGGCCTGGCGCTGCTCGCGCTCGGCGCGTGGTTCGTCGCGCGACGGCGGCGGCTGGGCCAGCCTCGCGCATAGCGCAGCAGATCGCGCGTTCCCGCACACGAGCATCCGGACTCCGTGTTGCGGAACGCGCGATCTGCTGCCGAACGCGCGGGCGCTGGGCGGTGGTCTAGCGTGGAGACATGGCTGAGCACGTCGTCGTCACCGTCCCCACCGAGCACCTCGTCGCGGACGTGCGCCGCGAGCTGGATCCGAGCCTCGACGTCGACGTCGTGCTGTGGAACCCGGACGACGCACCGCCCGTGGAGCGTGCCGACATGGTCGTGATGCCGTACATGGCGAAGCCCGACACGATGACGGAGCACCTCGCCGCACTCGCGCCGCGCCTGGTGCAGGGGCAGTCGATCGGGTACGACGACGTGCACGAATACCTGCCGGACGGGCTGCCGTTCGCGAACGCGTCGAGCGTGCACGAGACGGCGACCGCCGAGCTGGCGATCGGTCTCATCCTGATGGCGCAGCGCCAGCTCGCCGACTTCGTGCGCCAGCAGGACCGCGCGGAGTGGACCAAGTCGTGGTCGCGCGGCCTCGCCGACCGCCGCGTGCTGCTGCTCGGCTACGGCGGCGTGGGCAAGGCGATCGCCTCAAGGCTCGCGCCGTTCGAGGTCGAGGTCGTTCCCGTGGCATCCTCCGCCCGCGTCGAGGACGGAGTGCAGGTGCACGCGCTCGCCGAGCTGGGCGACCTCGCGCCCACCGCAGAGATCCTCGTCAACGCCCTGCCAGGGGGCGACGCGACCCGACACGTCATCGACGACTCCGTGCTCAGCGCCCTCCCCGACGACGCGCTCGTGGTCAACGTCGGCCGCGGCACCAGCGTCGACACCGAGGCGCTCGTCGACCACGTGCATCGGGGCCGCATCCGGTCCGCCAGCGACGTCTTCGATCCGGAGCCGCTGCCGACCGGCCACCCGCTGTGGTCGCTGCCCGGCTCGATCGTCGCTCCGCACGCCGGCGGCATCAGCCGCGCCATGTTCACGCGCATCGCCCGGCTCGTCGCCGCACAGGCCGGGCGCCTCGCACGCGGCGAGGCGCCGGCCAACGTGGTGCTGGGCGGCTGACGAGTGCCTCGTCGTCACACCGCGGTGTAGCCGCCGTCGATCAGGTAGTACGAACCGGTGACGAACGAGGCGTCGTCGGAGAGCAGGAACCGGATGACCGTGGCGATCTCCTCCGGGCGGCCGAGGCGACCGAGCGGGTGCTTGGCGACCAGACCCTGCTTCACCTCATCCGGAGCGCCGGCCAGCAGAGGGGTGTCGATGTAGCCGGGGCCGATCGCGTTGACGCGCAGACCCTGCGGGCCGTACTCCGCTGCGGCGTTCTTCGTCACGCCGACGACGGCGTGCTTCGTCGCCGTGTACGCGGCATTGCCGGGAGCGGCGACCGTGCCGTGGATCGACGCCATGTTCACAATCGCCGACTCCTCGGCACCCGCGGCGAGCATGGCGGGGATCTGGTGGCGCATGCCGTAGGCGACGCCGTTGAGGTTGATGCCGACGACCGTGTCCCAGCTGTCGAGGTCCATCTCGCCGACCGGTGCGCTGGCGCCCCCGATGCCGGCGTTGTTGACGGCGTAGTTGAGCTTGCCGTAGGTGTCGACCGCGAAGGCGACGGCCTTCTCACTGTCAGAGGCGACAGCGGTGTTCCCCTCGAACGCCGAAGCCTCACCGCCTGCCTCCCGGATCTCGTCGACCACGCGCTGTGCGGAGGCGAGCTTGATGTCGGTGACGACGACCTTCGCACCGTGCGAGGCGAGTTCCTTCGCCGTGGCCTCGCCGATGCCCGATCCTCCGCCGGTCACGAGTGCGACCCTGCCTTCGAATGCCATAATTGAACCTCCGGTTTCCCGCGTCTGAACTTCATGCGAACGCATGATTCTTCTTCTCCTCATGCTACGCCCGGCGCGGAGATCCGGCCTCTGTTCCGCGCATTCCTCTCGCGGTTCTCCCTCACCGATGGAACGATGACCTCATGACGACGACCTCAACGCGCCCGAACGCAATCGATCGCTTCTTCAGAATCTCGGAGCGCGGCTCCACGATCGGAACTGAGATCCGCGGCGGTCTCGTCACCTTCTTCGCGATGAGCTACATCATCGTGCTGAACCCGCTCATCATCGGCACCTCACCCGACAGCACGGGCGCCTTCCTCGGCGGCGGCGACGCCCCGAACCTCGGCATGATCGCCTCGGCGACGGCGCTCATCGCCGGCGTGATGTCCATCCTGATGGGCCTGCTCGCCAACTTTCCGCTGGCGATGGCCGCGGGCCTCGGCATCAACGCGATCGTGGCGTACTCGATCGCCACGATGCCGGATGTGACCTGGGCGGATGCGATGGGCGTCATCGTGATCGAGGGAGTGCTCATCCTGATCCTGGTGCTCACCGGGTTCCGGACCGCGGTCTTCCGCGCGGTGCCGGCGCCGCTGAAGACCGCGATCGGCGTAGGCATCGGTCTGTTCATCACACTGATCGGGCTCACCAACGCCGGCTTCGTGGTCGGTGACGGCGGTACGATCCTCTCCCTGGGCGATCTCGGCACGTGGCCGATCCTGGTGTTCGTGTTCGGCCTGGTTCTCGCGATCGTGCTGCACGTGCGCAAGGTGCGCGGCGCCATCCTGATCTCGATCCTCGCGGCGACCGTGCTCGCGGTGATCCTCGAGAACACCATGCACATCGGGGGCCGCGGCGAGGACAACCCCGGCGGCTTCAACTCCCCGCCGACCTTCGACGGGGTGTTCGCGCTGCCCGACTTCTCGCTGCTCGGCCAGTTCGACATCGTCGGGGCCTTCGTGCACATCGGGCCGGTCGCGCTGATCCTGCTCGTGTTCACGGTGATGCTCGCCGACTTCTTCGACACGATGGGAACGATGGTCGCCATCGGCGGTGAGGCGAAGCTGCTCGACAAGAACGGCAACCCGCCGCGCACGAAGCAGATCCTGATCGTCGACTCGGTCGGCGCGATCGCCGGAGGCGCCGGTTCGGTGTCGTCGAACACCGCCTTCGTCGAGTCGACCGCCGGTGTCGCAGAAGGCGCGCGCACGGGCCTCGCCGCCATCGTGACGGGCATCGCCTTCCTGCTGTCGACGCTGTTCGCCCCGCTCGTCGCGCTGGTGCCCTACGAGGCCGCGGCGCCAGCGCTGGTGCTGGTCGGGTTCCTGATGCTGACGCAGGTGTCGGGCATCGACTGGAAGTCGATCGACGTGTCGCTGCCCGCATTCCTCACGATCGCGATCATGCCGTTCACCTACTCGATCGCAGACGGCATCGGCGCGGGCTTCGTCGCGTACATCATCGTGAAGCTCGCCCGCGGCAGGGCGCGCGAGATCCACCCGCTGATGTGGGTGGTGGGCGCCCTCTTCGTGATCTACTTCACGATCGATCCGATCAGCGCCCTGCTCGGCGTCTGATGCAGGCTCTTTTCTTCAAGCCTCCGGTTTGAAGGGCTGCGCCGGATGCGCGGGGCGCGAGTCAGGTGTGAGACCGGATGGCTTGTCGGTGCGGGCGGGCTCGGCACGTGAGTCGACGGGGCGGGCACCGGAGACCAGGCCGGGCAGGCCGCCGCGGCCCGGCGTCGCGATCAGCGCGATCACCACGGCGAGCACGAACAGAGCGTCGAAGCCCGGCGCGAACGCCATCACGAGCTGCCACCCGCCGACTCCTCCCAGATAGCGCAGCAGGTTGCGCACGACCGCGGGGCGCGCTCCGCCCTGCCACCGGATGGCGATGGCAGCATCGCCGATGGTGCGGCCGGTGATCAGGGTGATCAGACCGAACAGGACCAGCGGAACCGCCGTGAAGGCGATATCTGCCAACCTCGACCCACCGTCGAGGTCACGGCCCAGCACGAAGAGCAGGAAGCCGTTCACTGCGACACCGGCGACAGTGCCGACCAGCCAGTACGCAAGCGCATCGCACAGCATGCCGAGCATCCGGCGCCAGAACGTCACAGGGCGCGCCGTCGGCGGCTCGTACGCCGCGTCTCGGCGCGCCAAGATCGGTCTCAGCGCGAGCGAGAGCACACCACCGGCGAGTGCTCCTGCCGTGTTCGCGATCAGGTCGTCGACGTCGAAGAGCCGGTACCCGCACGAGTAGATGCCCCACACACCGGTGTACTGCGTGCATTCGATGAGGAACGAGATCGCCAGCCCGGCGGCCGTCGTGACGACGATCCCGCGACGCCACACCATCCGGAGGAAGAAGCCCAGCGGGACGAACAGCGCCACGTTGAGCACGAACTGCATCACCGCGGGGTTGCGCGCGATCGCGCCGAGCGATCCGACCGGGTAGCTCAGGATGTCGTCGACGAACTGGAACGGCGTCGTCTGCGCGCTGACGCATCTGATCGCCTCGGGGCTCGGCAGCGGGAGGAGCGTGTAGGTCCACAGCGCGAGCCCGTAGATCAGGAAGCCCACCCAGACGAGGATCTGCACGAGCGACAGCCGCCCCGTGCGGCGGTACTGCACTGCGACGAACGGGATGAACAGGACGGCGGCCAGCCCGACACCGAGCATGATCGCGACGACGGCTGGATAGACCTGCGAGCTCACGGCACCACGCTACCCGGGCCCCGCTGAGTTCAGAATGCGGGCGCTGTGAACACCGTGCGCACGTCGCCGGCGTGCTCGCGGCCGCTGAGGCCGGTGAGCTCGAGGATGACGCCGGTTCCTGCCACGACGGCGCCGAGATCGCTCACCAGCTGCTGCGCCGCGGCGAGGGTGCCGCCCGTGGCGAGCACGTCGTCGAGCAGGAGCACGCGCTCTCCGGGCTTCAGGACGTCAGGGCCCTCGATCGTGGCCGTGCCGTATTCGAGGGAGTACGACACCGCGGCGGCGGGACGCGGGAGCTTGCCGGCTTTGCGGATCGGCAGCATGCCGACGCCTGTCTGCGCCGCGATGTATCCGGCGATCAGGAAGCCGCGCGCCTCGATGCCCGCGACGATGTCGAACGACCCGCGGAACGGTTCGACGATCGCGTCGCACACGGCGCGCATGGCTCCGCCGTCAGCGATCAGCGGCGAGATGTCGCGGAACAGCACCCCCGCCTCCGGGTAGTCCGGGATCTGGGCGATCAGCGATTCGGCACGTTCCAGCGCGGCGTTCGTCACCCCGCCAGATTACCCTCCGCGCCCGCTGCCGAGATGCGCACTTCTCGTCGAGATGCGCCGCTTCGGACGCCGATCCGTCGAATAAGTGCGCATCTCGCGAGCCGGTTCGCGCGGGCTCTAAGCTGAGGGCATGAGACTGACCGCCATCGCCGACGAGACGCACTGGGTGCCCGTCACGGGCTCCATGGGGTTCGCTGGACGCAGGCACCGCAAGGCGGCCATCCGGATGCTGATGACCCAGACGCGCAGACAGCTCGGGCTCGAGGGGAAAGCGGGGAAGTTCGGAGCGTGGCTGCTCAGCCAGGCCGCGCCCGCCCTGCTGAAGAAGGCCGACGGCCGGATGCTCGCATGGGTGTGGCGCGACGACGCGGAGCTGCTCGTGGCGATCGCGCAGACACAGGAGATGACGCCGAACCTGCGCGCGGCTCGTGCCATGGCACCGATGGAGTACGACGACACCGAGGACTTCCATAGTCCGTTCCTCGGAACGGGCGAGAAGCTGGTGCTCGATCTGCCGAGCGACCGCAACCAGCCGCCGACGGCGACCTACACCTGGGACACGGGCACGCACCTGATCACGCTGAGCGCGATGTGCTCCGACCGCGAGCGGTTCGGCACGGTGCTCGCACCCCTCGACGATCTGGCTCGCACCATCCGGATCGCGGGGGACGAGACCGTCGGCGAGTCGAACACGCTGCGCATCGACCCCGCCTGACGCCAGCGCCGCGCGCCCTGTTCGCGAAGTGCCCCGTTGTCGCCGAGATGCGCCGTTCTCGCCGTCGTTTCGGACGACAACGGCGCATCTCGGCGAACGGACTACGGCACGGTGACGAGAACCTTCACCTGTTCCGGATCGTCCGAGGCGCGGAACGCGTCGCCCGTCTGCGCAAGCGGGAAGGTCGCCGTGACCAGCTCGTCGATCGCGAATGTCTTGCGGCGCAGCAGGGCGATGGCGTGGTCGACGTCCTCGCGCACGTACATCAGGTTGCCGATCAGCTCGATCTCATGGTCCTGGATGAGGTCGAGCGGCACGAGCGTTCCGCCGGCCGGAACGCCCACGATCATCAGCCTGCCGCCCTTGTAGAGCAGGTCGATGCCGAGCGCCACCGTCGACTCGCGCGAGACGCCGTCGAACACCACGTGCGCGTCGCCGCCCAGCGCGGCCTTCGCGTCGGCGGCCGCCGTCGGCGATGTCGGATCGAATGTGCCCGTCGCCCCGAGCCGCTCCGCGCGCTCGCGCTTGCTCGCGACCAGGTCGGCCACCACAACGGCCTCGGCGCCCGCGTCCTTCGCCGCGATGGCGAGGAACAGCCCGATCGGGCCCGCACCGAACACGACGACGCGGCGGCCGGCCAGATCGCCGGCGCGACGCACGGCGTGCACCGGCGTCGCGAGCGGCTCGATGAGCGCGGCCCAGGCGTCGTCGAGGTCGTCCGGCAGCTCGATCACGCGGTCTGCGCCGATTACGAACTCATCGGCCAGGCCGCCGGGCGTCTGGCACCCGAACACGTCGAGCGTCGCGCAGATGTTGTAGCGCCCCTCGCGGCACGGTTCGCACTCACCGCACGCGAGGTTCGGCTCGATCACGACCCGCTTGCCGATGACATCCGGATCGACTCCCTCGCCTGCACCGGCGACGACGCCCACGATCTCGTGGCCCGGCCGGAACGGAAGGTCGATGAACGGATGGCGGCCGTGGGCCGCGTGCACGTCGGAGCCGCAGATGCCGACGACCGTGCTGCGAACCAGCACCTCGCCCGCCGCGGGCACCGGCGCAGGAACCGTCTCGACCGAGACCTCGTCGATGCCCTCGACAAGGATTCTCCTGATCTCCTTCATGATGTTCTCCCTGGTGATTCTGGTGCGACAACCGCTCGCGAGATGCGCACTTTTCGTTCAGATCGGCGTCAAAACTGGCGCATTTCGACGAAATGTGCGCATCTCGGCAGCTGGGCGCGGGGCTCAGACGGCGGTGTAGCCGCCGTCTGCGACGAGGACCGAGCCGGTGATGAAGGACGACGCGGGGCCGGCGAGGAACACCACGCTGGGGGCGATCTCCTCGGGAAGGGCGAACCGCTGCTGCGGGGTGTCCTCGACCCAGTACCGCTGGAACTCCGGCTTGTCGACCGGCGCCATCTCGGTCTTCACGTAGCCGGGGGCGACGGCGTTGACCCGGATGCCCAGGGGCGCCCACTCGACGGCGAGCGACTTGGTGAGGTGGTGCACCGCCGCCTTGGAGGCGTTGTACGCCGGCTGCATCTGCGGGCGGTTCACGATCAGCCCCGACATGCTGCCGATGTTCACGACCGAGCCGCTGCCGTTCTCGCGCATGTGCGCGCCGAAGGCGAGCGACGCCTTCCACAGTGCGCGCACGTTGAGCTGCCAGACGTCGTCCCACTCGCTGTCCGTGACGTCCCACGACTCATTGTGATAACAGGTTCCCGCGTTGTTGACAAGGATGTCGACGCGACCGCCGAGGCCTTCTACGGCCTCCGCTGTCATCCGTGCCACCTGCTCATCGTCGGTGATGTCGGCCGTGATCGCGAAGATCTCGTGACCGGCCTCACGAGCCTCGGCGACCATCTTCTCGTTGCGCTCGGCGTTGCGTGCGACGATCGCCACGCGTGCGCCGTTCTCAGCGAGCGCCAGCGCGAACGCCCTGCCGAGACCCTGATTCCCTCCGGTGACCACGGCGGTGAGTCCGGAGAGGCTGAACATCTGTGTCATGCGATTTCCTTCCGTGCGTTCGGGTAGACGACGGCCTTGAGGCTGTTGGGGTCCTTGTCGCTGTCGAGCGCCTCGGCGGCGTGCTCGAGGTCGAATCGTCCGGTCACGAGTGAGTCGAGGTCGACCTGACCGCTCGCCACCAGCTCGATGCCGACGCGCCAGGTGTCGGTGTAGCGGAAGATGCCCGTCACCGAGATCTCGAGGTTCTGGATGTGCTCTACGGGCAGGTTCATCTCGGAGTTGCCGAGGCCGACCAGCACGGCGTATCCGGCAGGACGGATCGCCTTGATGCCGTCGAACACCGCGCGGGGTGCGCCGCTGGCGTCGATGAACGCGTCGACCTCGAGGCCCGCGTTCGCGATGTCGACCTGGGTCGGGTCGATCGTCTTCGTCGCCCCGTAGCCGAGTGCGCGCTCGCGCCGCTCGGCGACGAGGTCGCTGATGATGATCTCGGTCGCGCCGAACGCCCGCGCGATCTGCGCGCAGATGATGCCGATGGGCCCGGCACCGGCGATGAGCACGCGCGAGCCCGGCACGATGTGCGCCTTGCGGGCCGTGGTGATGGCGACCGACAGCGGCTCGAGCAGCGCGGCAGCCTCGTCGGAGATCTCATCCGGAATCGCATGGGCGAAGATCGACTCGATCGTCACGTAGCCGCAGAAGGCACCGTCGATCGGCGGCGTCGCGTAGAACTCCATGTGCGGGCAGAGGTTGTAGCGGCCTGCGAGGCACTCGCGGCAGGTGTGGCACGGCTTCTGCGGCTCGACCGCGACGCGCTGGCCGACGCGGGCGGGGTCGACGCCGTCGCCGACCGCGACGATGCGCCCCGACAGTTCGTGCCCGAGAACGAGCGGGTCGGTGACGACGAAGTCGCCGATGCGGCCGTGTCGGAAATAGTGCGTGTCGGAACCGCACACGCCGACAGCTGCGACCTCGACGACGACGTCGCCGTGGCCGGCCTGGGGAACTGGGCGCTCCTGGATCTCGAGCGACTGCGTGCCGGTGAGCACGCTGGCGCGCATGGTGTCTGGCAGTGCGGTGGTCATGACTGTTCCTCTCCTGTGCGTGCGGCGGCGAACAGCGCTCGCCCCGCAACGATGGTGGTGGCGCCGGCGGCGATGCACCGCTCGGCGAGCTCTTCCGTCACGCCTCCGTCGACGCCGACGGCGCGACGCCCGCTCAGCTCGGCGACCCGGTCGACGAGAGCGGGGTCCGCGATATCGATTGTGCCCGGTTCGATCAGCATCACAAGGGCACCGTCTGCATCGGCGGGCACGACGGCCGCATCGTGCGGACCGATCGCAGCCCACACGGCGATGCCGGTGCTCCGCAACGCCGTCACGAGGGCACCGGGCTCGGCCCACAGCTCGGGCGGCAGCATGACGACGGCCGCTCGCGTCTCGATCGCCGCGGCGATCGTCTCGCCGACTGCGCGATCGGCACAGGCGTCGATCTCTGCGCCGTCGACGATCAGGTGCACCTCGAGCCGCGCATCCGGTGCGGCCTCGCGCGCGGCGCGCATCTCATCCGGTGTGAGCCCGCGGTGGCGGCCGGTCGGATCGATGACCACGTCGACGTGCACGTGCAGCCCTCGGGCGGCGAGCGCCGATGCAGCGGCCGCACGCTCGGCGGGAGCAACCGCATAGAGGCTCCCCGATGCACGAGGTCCGTCGGGCGCGTCAGCGGAGATCGCGACGGCCCACTCTGCGATCTCCACGGCTTCGGCCGGGCGGACGGCGCTCACGCGTCGTCCAGCGTCCGGATGGCCGCGGTTGCGGCGTAGGCGGCGGCCGGATCTCGGTCGATCTCGCGCGGCGAGGCGATGATCTCGCGGGCCGGTGCCCACGCGGTGCGCACCTCTGCGACCGAGCGACCCGTCGCGACGGCGGCTGCCTGCACGGCCGCGCCGCGCGCCGTGGCCTCGCCGGCATCGGTGCGATGCACAGGACGGCCGAGAAGGTCGGCGAGGAGCTGCGGGTACGACGCGGAGCGGGCTCCTCCGCCGAGCGCGATCACGTCGGCCGAGGTGTCGACGCCCTCGCGTGCGATGGCGCGATGGGCGGCGATGAGGCCGAGCACGACGCCCTCGTACGCGGCGCGCGCGACCTCCTCACGGGTCGAGTCGGTGCGGATGCCGCCGAGGATGCCGACCGCGTTCGGCAGATTCGGGGTGCGCTCGCCGTCGAGGTACGCCGCCAGCACGGGGCCGCTGCGGTCGAGCGGGGCCGACATCGCGAGCTCGTCGAGCTCCGCGTGACCGACACCGAGGATGCGGGCGAAGGCGTCGGTGACCTTCGCGGCGTTGAGCGTCGAGGAGATCGGCAGGTAGCCGCCGGTCATGTCGGAGACGCCGTCGACGTCGCCCGACAGGTCGAAGGTGGGGTCGGCGCTGAGCGCCGAGACGACCCCGGATGTGCCGAACGAGTAGGCGACGTCGCCGGGCTGGAGCCCGAGCCCGAGGGCTGCGGCGTGCTGATCGCCGCCGCCGGAGCCGACGGAGACGGGGCCGGCGATGCCGAGTGCCTCGAGTGCCTGCGCGTGCACGGTGCCCACGGCTTCATCCGGATGGGCGACGCGCGGAAGCATGGCATCCCACGCACGATCCGGATCGATGTGCGCGAGGAACTCGGGCAGGTATCGTCCGTGGGCGGCGTCGAAGTAGCCGGTGCCCGAGGCCTCGGAGCGGTCTGTGACGCGCTCGCCGGTCAGGCGGAAGGTCAGATAGTCGTGCGGCAGCAGCACGGTGCTGGTGCGCGCGAAGTTCTCCGGCTCGTGCTCGGCGAGCCAGGCCAGCTTGCTGATCGTGAAGGCGGCCGTCGGCAGCGTGCCCGTCGCGCGCACGAAGCGCTCGCGCCCTATGGTGTCGAGCAGGCGCGTCATCTGCTCGGCACTCGTGGTGTCGTTCCAGAGCTTGGCGGCTCGCACGGGCTCGCCCGCATCGTCGAGCGCAACGAGGCCGTGGCACTGCGCCGCGATCGAGATCGCGATGACGCGATCGCCGGGCGCCGCGTCCGAGCGCGCCTCGCGGAACGCCGCGACGAACGCGTCCCACCATGCCCGCGGGTCCTGCTCGCTCGCCGGCGGTGTCACGGGCGGGTGCGCCGCCGAACCGGTCGCGACGAACTCGCCCGTCGCCGCGTCGCACAGCTCTACCTTGCACGACTGCGTCGAGGAGTCCACGCCCGCGACGAGCTCGCGGGCGGGTGCGGTGGGGTGGGTCACATCACGTCCTGTATGAGGAGGGGCTTCTGGTGTCCGTGGCCCGGGCCGAACCCGCACTGCGGATCCGGCCCAGGCAACGCTTGCGCCGCGGGGACGCGCTGGGCCGCAGCGAGGCGCGTACTCACTCCCAGCGCACCGCGCTCAGCTCACCCGTTCCGGACAGGAGTGAGTGCGTGCCTCGCAAGGCGGAGGAGGGAGTCGTACTGCGTACGGCGACTGACGACAACGCAGCGAGGCGCGTGGTCACTCCTGTCCGGGCAGGCCTTCGTAGGCGACGTCGCCGGACTCGAGGTTCCGCTCGGTCAGCTCGGTGAGGCCGTCGAGGAACGCGTCGCGCTCGGTGACGACGTGGCCGATCGCGTCATCGACGTTCTCGGTCGTGACGGCGGGCATCGTGTAGACGAGGTGGTTGTCCGCGACGTCGTCGCCGCGGGCGATCTTGCCGGCCAGTGCGACGCCTGCGGCGAGCTGCACGGTGCCGTTCTGCAGCGAGGTGCCGATGAAGTCACCGTTCTTGACGGCGTTCAGGCCGTCCTCGATGCCGTCGATGCCGACGACCGGAACGTCGCCCATGCCGGCCTCGTCGAGTGCCTGCTTGGCGCCGATCCCCATGTCGTCGTTCTGCGAGATGACGCCGTCGATGTCGTCGCCGAAGGCCGAGATCCAGTTGCTCATCTTGTTGATGGCCTCTTCACGGCTCCAGTTGGCGGTGTCCTTGGCGAGCACCTCCATGTCGGGGTTCTCCTCGAGCACCTGGTCGATGCCGGCGCCGCGGTTGATCTCGCCCGAGCCGCCGAGCGGACCCTGCAGCACGACCACGTTGCCCTCGCCGCCGAGCTCGTCGACCATCATCTGCGCCTCCTGGGCGCCGGCGGCCACGTCATCCGGCTGCACGGAACCGGCGACCTCGTCGTTGTTCAGCGTCGCGTTGACGTCGAGAAGCGGGATCTCGGCGGCTGCCGCTGCAGTGACCTGCGGCTGCAGGGTGTCCTGCTGCACGGGAACGACCACGATGGCGTCGACGCCTGCGTTGATGTACTGGTCGATCTGGTCGGCCTGGGTCGGCACGTCCATCGACGCCGAGTTCCAGAGGATCTCGATGTCGTTCTCCTCGGCGTAGCGGTCGATGCCCTCCTTGCCCTCGGTGATGAACGAGGACATCTCGTAGACGCTGACGCCGATCGTGATGGTGTCGTCGCCACCGGCGTTCGGGTCTCCTGCGCCGCAGGCGGTGAGTGCGACGGCGGTGGTGGCCACGGCGCCGACGCCGATGGTGCCACGGATGAGGCTGCGGAACTTCATTGTGTTTCTCCTTGGTTGCGGGTCAGGTGAAGGGAGGGGTGGTCAGCTTCTGCGTTTCGCTGCCCAGACGTCGACGGAGACGGCCGCGACGATCAGCAGACCCTTGACGACGTCCTGCCAGTAGGCGGGTACGGTGAGGATGTCGAGGCCGTTGTTCAGCGTCTGGATCATCAGCAGGCCGAGCGCCGTGCCCCAGATGGTGCCGCGGCCGCCCATCAGGCTGGCGCCGCCGATCACGACGGCTGCGATCGCGTCGAGCTCGTACCCGACGCCGAGGCTGGGCGAGCCGTTGATCGTGCGCGAGGCCAGCATGATGCCGGAGACGCCTGCGAGCGCGCCGCTGATCGTGTAGACGAGGAACTTCACGCGCCCGGTCTTGATGCCGGCGATGCGTGAGGCCTGCTCGTTGCCGCCGACGGCGTACACGTGCATGCCGAACTTGGTGCGGCGCATCATGATGCCGAAGCCGACGATGCCGATGATCATCAGGATGACCGGGATGGTGAGGCCGAGGACCTCGGTGTTCGCGAACTGGCTGAAGTTCTGGGGCAGGCCGTTGATCGGGGCGCCGCCGCCGATCACATAGGCGAGTCCGGATGCCAGTGTCAGCATTCCCAGCGTGGCGATGAACGGTGGAACGTCGAGCACTGAGACCACGAAGCCGTTCACTGCTCCCGCCACTGCTCCGACCAGGATCGCGACGGCGAGTGCGAGGAACAGCTGATCGGGCAGCGACTTCGCAGTGTAGGCACCGGCCATCGCGCTGAGGGCGATGACGCTGCCGACCGAGAGGTCGATGCCACCGGTCAGGATGACGAGGGTCTGCCCGAGCGCGATCAGGGCGAACGGTGCGGCGGCGATCAGGATCGTGACCACGTTGTCCGGCGTGGCGAATCGCGCGCTGCGGTAGGCGAAGAATGCGATCACGACGATCAGCACGAGAACCATGGCGTAGCGGATCGCCATGTCCTGCAGCCACTTGGCGCTGAATGCGCGCCGCTTCTCGACGGCGGTGTCGGTGCTCATCGTTCCGTTTCCTCCTGGGTTTCTGCGGTGGTGGCGGTGCCCTCCAGGAGGCCACTCGCATAGCGGAAGATGCGGTCCTGCGCATCCTCCTGCTGAAGTTCTTCCTTGCTGAGTTCGGCGACCACGCCGCCGTCGCGCATCACCAGCGCGCGGTGCGAGAGACTGAGGATCTCCGGCATGTCGCTGGAGGCCATCAGCACGGCCATTCCCTTGGCCGCGAGGTCGACGATGATCCGGTAGATCTCGCTGCGCGCCCCGACGTCCACGCCGCGGGTCGGCTCATCGAGCAGCAGCACATCGACGTCGCCGACGAGCCAGCGCGCGAATACGACCTTCTGCTGGTTGCCGCCCGAGAGCGTCTCCATCGGCTGGTTCAGTCCGCGGCTCTTCAGGCGCACCGACTCCGTCGCCGCCCCGACGTCCTCACGGCGCTTGCGCTGGCGCAGCCATCCGGCGATGTTGAACTGCTCGATCCGCGGCAGCGTGGCGTTGTCGAGCACGTCCATCTGCAGCACCCCGCCCGCGCCCTTGCGGTCCTCCGGCACGAAGGCGACGTTCGCGACGATCGACGCGCCGGGGTCGTTGCGGCGCACCTTCTTGCCGGCGATGCGCACCTCGCCCGACTCGACCCTGCGGATGCCGAAGATGCCCTCCATCAGCTCGGAGCGCCCCGCGCCGACGAGGCCGGACAGGCCGACGATCTCGCCCCGGCGCACCGAGAGGTCGACGGTGTTGTGCGCGTCCTCGATCTGAAGCTTCGTCACCTCGAGCACGACCTCGTCTGCCGGCTCTGCGACATCCGGGAAGAGGTCCTCGAGCTCACGACCGATCATCGCCGTGACGATGTCGTCGTCGGAGACGTCGCGCATCGGCGCGTCCATCACGAGACCGCCGTCGCGGAGCACGACCACTTTGTCGGCGAGCTCGCGCATCTCCTCCATCTTGTGCGTCGTGAACAGCAGCGCCACGCCCTGGTCGCGCAGCTTGCGCATCACCTCGACCAGGCGAGCGACCTCGCGCGCGGCGATCGCGCTCGACGGCTCGTCGAGCAGAATCGCGCGGGCGCCGGTGTTGGTGGCCTTGATGATCTCGATCATCTGCCTGACGCCGACGGGGAGCGTGCCCATCCGGGTGCTCGGGTCGATCGTCAGATCGAACTCCGCAAGGTTCCTGCGGGCCTCCTCGATCATCTCGCGTCGGCGAAGCCCCATCGGTCCGCGCAGCTCGCGGCCGATGAAGATGTTCTCGTAGACCGTCATGTCGGGCAGCGACGCGAGCTCCTGCGGAACGATCGCCACTCCCGCCTTGGCCGCGGCCTGTGTGCTTCCCGTCGGCAGCTCGGCGCCGCGCGCGAGCACGATGCCGCTGTCTGCCTTGTACTGCCCCGACGCGATCTTCATCAGCGTCGACTTTCCCGCGCCGTTCTCCCCGGCGAGGGCCGTGATCGTGCCCGGTTCGAGCGCGAGGCTGATTCCCTTCAGCACCGGCACCCCGCCGAACCCCTTGTAGATGTCACGCACCTCGAGCGCGACCGGAGCTTCGGTCGCGCCCGACGGCACGGGCGTCGTCTGCATCGTTGCCACAACTGGTCCTTCCGCGAGCACGCGCACGGTGCGTGCTCAGATCGACGGATCGACTGTACATGAAATCGCTCTTGTGTGCATATGGGGCGCTCAGATGAGCGGCGATGCTGTACGGTGGGTGCACGGTTGCGCACGGGAGCGCGGCACGAGGAAGCGAAGATGATCATGGGCCCAGACGAACTCATCCGGATCGCACACGCGGCACGCCGGTACTATCTGCAGGACCGCAGCAGGGTCGACATCGCAGCCGAACTGGGCGTGTCGCGGTTCAAGGTCGCCCGGATGCTCGAGAAGGCGCGAGAGCTCGCCATCGTCACCATCGATGTGCAGCTGCCCGACGCGATCGATCCCGAGCTCTCCATCGGCCTGAAGAACGAGTTCGGGCTCGTCCACTCGATCGCCGTGACCTCGCCGAGTCAGACGCCAGAGGCCATTCGGCAGGCGCTCGGAGAGGCGACGGCCACCCTGCTGCAGGAGATCGTGACACCGGCCGACACGCTGGGGTTCACGGCGGGGCGCACCCTCGACGAGGCGACCAAGCTGCTCGTCGATCTCCCCCACTGCGACGTCGTAGCGCTCGGCGGCATCGCCGGGCCGGTTCGAGAGCACGGCATCGAGATCGTCCGCCGCGTCGCGCGAGCCTCTGGCGGCGAGAGCTATCCGATCTTCGCCCCGCTGCTCGTGCAGGACGACGCGACGGCCGAGGCGCTGAAGGCCGATCCGCTCATCCGGGACGCCTATTCGCGCTTCGGGCAGGTCACGAAGGGCGTCGTCGCGATCGGCAGCTGGAACCCGCCGGACTCGCAGCTGTACGACTCGGCGAATCAGGGCGCGATCGCTCAGGAACTCGTCGATCGCGGCGTCGTCGGAGAGGTCGTCGCCACACTGTACGACCGCAACGGCACCGTCGATTCGACCCTCGATCACCGTTCGCTGGCCATCACGGCGGACGAGCTGCGCCGTGTGCCTGAGGTCATCGGCGTCGCCGGCGGCGCGACGAAGGTCGAAGCGATCCGGGCCGCCCTGCTCGGCGGCCTGATCACCTCGCTCATCACCGACACGGTGACGGCCCGAGCCCTCCTCGACGCCTCATAGCCGTCAGTTCTTCATTTCTGGCACATCTCCGGGTGGGCACCCCACCGGAGATGTGCCAGAAATGAAGAGATAGGGCAGGTCGGCGCGGGTCAGCGTGCCTCGCTGCCGCGGAGGACGAGGTCGGGCTCGAGGAGCACGTCGGGTGGCGTGACGCCGTCGAGCAGAGAGAAGGCCGCTTCGGCGGCGGCGCGGCCGAGCACCGCCGGTGCGGCGTTCGCAACGGAGACGGGCGGGCTTGCGAGCTTCGCGGCCTCGAACTCGTCGAAGCCGATCATGGGCACTCGCCGCCCTGCGGCGGCGAACGCCAGCAGCGCGCCGACGGACGCGCGGTTATTGGCCGTGAACAGGGCGTCGACACCTGCGTCGAGCAGCTCGGCCGCGGCGGTCTGAGCATCCTCCATGGTGTGCGCGCTGTGCCGCACGATCTCCTCATCGACTGCACCGACGGCCTCCGCGTAGCCGCGGAACCGCTCGCTCATCGTCCACATTCCCGTCGTGTCGCCGACATACCCCACCCTGCCGTGCTCCCGCAGGATCTCGACCGCCGCCCGAGCGCCGTGGGCGTTGTCGTAGAGCACGTTGCATGCCGCATGCTCGCTCGGGCGGTCGATGGCCACGACGGGCACGTCGCCCGCCGCCCGATCGAGAGCCGGAAGCTCCTCGCCGGGCGGTCGCACGACCATGAGCGCGTCGACGCGCTGCTCGACCAGGCGGTCGATCAGTCGCGCGAAGCGATCCGGATCCTCCTCGCTGCTCGCCGTGAGCAGAAGCCAGCGCCGCTCGGCGCAGACCCGCTCAGCTGCGCGCGCCATCCCCGACCAGAACGGGTTGCCCAGGTCGCCGATGATCAGCCCGAGAACGCGCGACTGCTGACCCGGTCGGATGCTCGCGGCCGCCAGATTTCGCCGATACCCGAGGTCTGCGATGGCCCGTGCGATGCGATCGGCGAGCTGCGGCCGGATGTTGGTCTCACCGTTGACGAAGCGCGAGACGGTCTTGAGCCCCACATCCGCGCGCTCGGCGACGTCGCGCATCGTCGGCACGCGCCCTGCCCGCTCGTCCGCGGCCGCTCCGGTCTCGCTCATGACCCCTCCCGCGTCAATATTCCCATATCGGCATGGTCGGTCGAGCCGTCTCCTTCGCGTGCCCATTGGCGGTCACGGTGCTCCTCCGGTGGGAACCATGCGCGGCCCCGCGTCCGCGCGCTCACCGGACGGTCCTTATCCCGTTGTCCGCGCTTTCTGGCGGGCCGGCTCGCCGATGCGCACGAGTCGAGCCCAGTGCCCTGCTCCCCCGTTTCTGGTGCACCGGCCAGCCTTCGCTGCCAGGAGGCGAGCGGCCAGCCGTCCCTGAGCGACAGCAGCTCCGAACTCATCCCCGCGCCCACGGTGCGACCCCCGCCGCTCGCGCCGCGATGCGGGCGCCGCTGCACGAGGACGACTCGATCCAGTCAGCCGCCGCCCAAGCGGCGAGCCTCACCGCGTCGCCGGGCGGAGCAGCCCGCAGCAGCCCCGCCAGAAGCCCCGCAGTCGCCGCATCCCCCGCACCGTTGGTCGTACCGAGTCGGTCGACGGGCACGGGTTCGACGCGCACTCGCGCGTGGGCCCATTCAGCACCGAGTGCGCGCAGCACCGGCCCGCCCCGCGCCAGCCGCTCGGCTCCCGCAGCGCGCAGGAGCAGCCCTTCCTCTCCTGCCGAGATCGCGACGATGCCCGCCCCGCGGGCGAGCAGATCCTCCGCGAGCTCATCGGCGAGGCCTGTGCGCGGTGCGAGTCGCAGCGCCGAGGTGAGGTCGTCGAGCGACGGAGTCAGCACGTCGGTGTGCGGCAGCACCTCGGTCAGAATCGCATTCCAGTCGTATCCGCCCGCGGGGGACGCCTCATCGACGACCGCCAGATCGAGCGACGTGGTCGCATTCGCGTCCTTGACCCTTGCGAGGGTCGCCGCCAGCGGGGCTCCGCCGTCGGCCGCGATGCCCGGCAGCAGCGGTGGGTAGCCCAGATGCACGAGCCGTGCACCCGCGGGGTCGAGCGTCGTGCCGTCGAAGGCGTCGTTGGCGCCGGTGTGGTGCCAGAACGAACGGTCCTCGCCGCGCGGCTGCACGACGATCGAGTACGAGGTGGCGTGATCCCGCGTCGTGACCAGATCCGCCCGCACCCCGTCGATCGCGGAGAGCCGGTCGCGCGCGATCGCACCGAGCGCGTCGTCGCCGACCAGTCCGTGCGCCCGCACGGGAATCCCGAGACCGGCCAGCGCGGATCCGGTGTTGGCGATGCTGCCGCCGACGCGCATGCCGAGCGCTCCGACGTTGAACAGCGCGCCGGGTTCGACCCGCGCCTCGCCGGGGAAGTCCGGAACGAGGTCGACGCATACATGCCCGGCGACCAGAACGTCGCCCACCCCGCGAACCTGCATGATGCTCCTCTCGCGGTCCTCTTCGACCGACATTAGACAACGTTGTCTTTATCCCCCTATCCTGGCACCTGATTGAGTGAGTCACAATAACGCCTGCGTTCTTGAGACGAACGATTGAAGGTCGTAGGCGCACAGCGCCGAGCACCTGATTGAGTGAGTCACAACAACGCCTGCGTTCTTGAGACGAACGATCGAAGGTCGCAGGCGCACAGCGCCGAACACCACGCGACGACACGCACAAGCGAAGCAAAGGAGCAGCGCCATGCATCCGTACCGCCTCAACCGACTCTTCGACCCCGATTCCGGCAAGGCCCTCGACGTGGCGATCGACCACGGATTCTTCGGCGAGCGCAGCTTCCTCGACGGTATCGAGGACATCCGTGCATCGGTGCAGACGCTGGTCGATGCCGGCCCCGACGCCGTTCAGATGACACTGGGCCAGGCGCACCACCTGCAGGAGGTGCCGGGCAAGCATAAGCCGGGGCTGGTGATGCGCACCGACGTCGCCAACGTCTACAACTCCCCCCTCGACGAGGAGCTCTACAGTCACCACGTGCCGTTCGCGGTCGAAGAGGCCGTGCGCCTGGACGCCGTCGCGATATGCGTCAACCTGATGCAGCTGCCTGGCCATCCCGGCATCAGGGGCGAGAACATCCGGTCGATCCTCGCCCTGCGCGAGCAGGCGACGAAGTACGGCATGCCGCTGATGGTCGAGCCGCTCGTGATGCAGGACAACTCGGTCGCCGGCGGCTACATGGTCGACGGCGACCTCGACAAGATCATGGCCCTCGTTCGCCAGGGCGTCGAGCTCGGCGCCGATCTGATCAAGGCCGACCCCTGCGACGACCCGAGCGAGTACCACCGCGTGATCAGGGTCGCCGGCTCCGTGCCCGTGCTGGTGCGCGGCGGCGGACGCGTCGACGACCGCACCTTGCTCGAACGCACCGTTGCGGTGCTCGACGCGGGCGCCGCCGGCATCGTCTACGGCCGCAACGTCGTGCAGCACCGCAACCCCTACGGCATCACGGCGGCGCTGATGGCCGTGCTGCACCGCGGCGTCGGCGTCGACGAGGCGCTGAAGCTCGTCGACGAGGTGCGCTCGTGACCGCGCAGAAGCGGGTCGGCGTCGCGATCATCGGCGGCGGCCTGATGGGCCGCGAGATGGCCGCCGCGATCGCCCGCTGGCCCGCGCTCATCGATCACCCGGTCACACCGGAGGTGCGTGCCGTGTGCGACATCAACCCTGACGCCCTTGGCTGGTTCTCCGAGCTGCCCACCGTCGAGCTGACCACGACCGACTACCGCGACCTGCTCGCGGACGACCGCGTCGACGTGGTCTACGTGGCCGTGCGGCACGACCTGCACGCGCAGATCTACTCCGATGTGATCAGGGCGGGCAAGTCGCTGTTCGCCGAGAAGCCGTTCGGGATCGACGGCTCCGCGTCCGACGAGATCATGGCGGCCGTCTCCGAGCATCCGGAGTCGTTCGTGCGCTGTTCGAGCGAGATGCCGTTCCTGCCAGGCGCTCAGGCCGCGATCGACCACGTGCGTTCCGGCGCACTGGGCGAGATCGTCGAGGCGCGGTGCGGCTTCCTGCACGCCAGTGACACCGATCGCTCCAAGCCCGTCAACTGGAAGCGGCAGGCGCGCTTCTGCGGCGAGGCGGGCGTGATGAACGATCTCGGTCTGCACGCGTGGCACGTGCCGCTGCGGCTGGGCTGGAACCCGGATCGTGTGCTCGGCATGCTGCAGAACATCGTCACAGAACGACCGGGCCCGGACGGGACGCCCGTGCCGTGCGACACCTGGGACAACGCGGTCGTGCACGCGCGCATCGCGCAGCAGGGCGGGGCCGACTTCCCGCTCGCGATCGAGACGAAGCGCATCGCGCCTGGCCAGAAGAACACGTGGTTCTTCGAGGCGATCGGCATGTCGGGCGGCGTGCGGTTCTCGACGAAGAACCCGAAGGCGATCGAGGTGTTCCAGATGCCGGATGTTCCGGGCATCGGCCGCGAACAGGCGTGGGCCACCATCGACGCGGGCAGTCAGTCGGTGTGGCCGACCGTGACGGGCGGGATCTTCGAGGCCGGGTTCTCCGATGCGATCCTGCAGATGTGGGCGGCGTTCCTCGCCGAGCGCGAGGGCGTGCTGGGTGAGCGCTTCGGCGCCGTGCGCCCGGATGAGGCGGCCCGCACCCATGCGATCTACGCCGCGGCCATCGCGTCGAACGATTCCGACGCCTTCGAGGCGGTGTGACCCGGGCCGTCTCAGAGTGACCGCCCTTGCACAACGCAGTCGATCTCGCACCGCACGTCGGTATCCGCCGCCGATCCGCGCGGGTCGGCCGAGCCGCAGAGTAC
Organism: Microbacterium halotolerans; assembly: GCF_003569805.1. Lineage (GTDB taxonomy): Bacteria > Actinomycetota > Actinomycetes > Actinomycetales > Microbacteriaceae > Microbacterium > Microbacterium halotolerans. The sequence goes on from NZ_KZ984051.1 coordinate 266,239, forward strand.
GGGCCGACTGCGTTGTGCATGCCGTCAACCCGAGTGGCTACTGCGCCGTGTAGCCGCCGTCGATCGGGAGATGCGCGCCGGAGATCATGCTGGCATCGTCGCTGAGCAGGAACGCGATGGGGCCGGCGATCTCGTCCTCGGTCGCCCACCGCCCCAGGGGCATCGCCTTCAGGAACGGGCCCTCGACATCCGGACGCCCCCAGTACCAGGCGGACATCTCGGTCATCACCACGGTCGGGTGCACGCTGTTGACCCGGATGCCGTGCGGCCCGAGTTCGAGTGCCGAGACGCGAGTGATGTTGTCGAGCGCCGCCTTCGACGAGCCGTAGGCGATGTGACCGTGCAGGGCGACGAGGCTGGCCTGGCTGGAGACGTTCACGATCGCGCCGCCGCCGAGCCGGATCATCTCGCGCGAGGCGTACTTCGTCACGAGCAGCGAGCCGCGTGTGTTGATCGCCATGACCTTGTCGAACACGTCGATGTCGGCTTCCTGCGGCGTCTCGATCGCGCCGCCCCATCCGCCGCAGTTCACCACGCCCCAGATATCGCGCCCCTCGATCGCGGTGCGCACCTCTTCCTCGCTGGTGAGGTCGAAGGCCAGCGGCGTCGCGCCGGTCTCTTCGGCAAGTGCGGCCAGCTCATCGAGGTCGCGTCCACCGGCGAGCACCGTGGCGCCGTCACGCACCAGCCGTCGCACCGTCGTGCCGCCGATGCCTCCCGACGCTCCCGTCACGAGAACCGTGCGCCCGTCGAATCCAGCCATCAGCCGCCGCCCTCTCTTCGCCCGCGTCTTCGCGAGTCGTCCGCACTCACAATGACATCGATGACATGCCGGGCGCAAGTCCGCGGTTCCTGTGCCTTGCGGCACGGGAGACGCCTCCCCTTTTCCGAGGCGCGCACGACCGGCAGAGGCGCGCACGGTCCGCGCCGAAACGGGCGGCTCCTGCGCGGTCGGACTCGCCCGACGCACCAGGGCGAGCGACAGGGCGAGGCTCAGCGCGACTGCGAAGTGAGCCGCTCCACCACGAACCGCACCTGATCGGCCGTGGGGGCTGCGGCGTCCACGGCGATGTGCGCGACCGCGGGCGACGAACCGCCGTCGACGATGTGCGCGTCACGGTCGAGTCCGCGGTTCTCGCGCCGCCTGGCGAGCAGCTCGCTGCCTGCTCTCAGCCACACGACGAACGGTTCGCCGCCCAGCGAATCGACGAGCACGCGCCATTCCTCGCCGCCTGCGAGCTCGGCCGTCCACGGCGCGACCGCCACGGTCGACACGGTCTGCGCAGCCATGGTGTCGCGCAGCGCCGCGTATCTGGCCGGGCGGAGCAGCGGCCGCAGCGATGCGTCGTTCCAGTGCCTGTCCCCGAACAGTCTTTCCGCCTGCAGTCGATCGAGCACCGGGTTCGTCACGACGTCGAGGTCGAGCAGCGCGGCGCCGAGATCGGCGGCCAGCGCTCCCCCCAACGTCGATTTGCCGCTTCCCGCGGGGCCGGCCACGAGAACGACGCTGGCGGAGTGTTCGTGTGTCATAGCTCTGCACGATCCCCGCGCGGCTCGTGGTTGTCAAGTCACCGAGGCGGAGGCGGCGCGGCACTCGGCCCGCCCGCATCGCACAGCCCCAGCACACGACGGGCGTTGTCTGCGTACACGCCGGGCAGCAGGCGTCGCGGCAGATCGGCGGCCGAGATCGACCAGCGGCCCTGCGGCGGCACGTCGGACCCCGGTGCGTAGTCGAAGCTCTCGTCGTCGGTCTCGAGGAAGCGGAAGTGGGTTGTCAGGTCGCCCCTGTGCAGCGGGAACGCATCGGTGCCGAACAGCACCCGGTCCGGATGCCGCTCAACGAGCCGTCGGAACCGACGAGGCTGACGGCCGAGCTCGGCGAGGCGCCCCGCGATGTCGATCGACAGGTTCGGCGCCGCATCCAGCATCCGCTCGACGCGATCGAGATCCTCCGCGACGCAGCCCATGTGCGCACCGATGTACTGCGTGCGAGGGGTCGCCGCAAGCAGCCGTTCGAACGACGTGAGCAGGTCGTCGAAGGAGGGGAACCTCGAGCGGTCGGCGAACGACCACTGCGGCTGCTCCGACAGCTCGTCGAACCGTTCGTTGCGGTGATCGAGCGGTTCGAAGAACGCCCTGGGGTCGGCGACGTGGATCAGCACGGGAAGGCCGAGCTCCCCCGCCGCTCCGAGGATGTCCACCACCTCGGGGGCGTCCGGTCGCACGAGTGCATCGTCACGCCCACGAACGGAGAGCCCGAGGTTCTTCCACACCTTCACGCCGCGCGCGCCCCGGTCCGCCGATTCGCGCAGCTGGCGCTCCAGCACGGCCGCGCCGCCCGACGTGCCGAGCAGATCCCAGTCCAGCTGGCAGAAGGTGAGGAATCGGTCCGGATGCGCACGGTCGTATCGGTCGAGGTTCGCTTCGAGCTCCTCTTCCCAGCGCCCGTCGAGGTTGACGATCGTCCCGACAGCCGTCTCGTCCATCAGGTCGATGAGCGCACCGACATCCGGCGCACACCAATCGTCGGTGAGCCACCTGCCGAGATGGTTGTGCACATCGATCGCGGGTGCGGCCGGTCGTTCCACCGCCGTCGTCGGCAGCTCCAGCTGCGCGCGGGGCTGCCAATCGGCCAGCTTCAGGCTCAGCACGGGCGGGAGGTCCTCCCCACCGTCGATGAGCGGATCATGCATGGCGGTTCACCGGATCCGAGTCGTCGCTTCGCCCTAGCATGCTCGATACACATAGTCGTCCTCGCCCGCCGCGACAAGGTCGAGGTCGCGCAGGATCGTCAGCGGCGCGCGATCCGGAAGCGCGCAGACGCCGTCGAACGTCATGCCCTCTTCCTCCAGCGCGCCCGGGTACTCGATCTGGAGCACATGGTCGCCGTACACGTCGGTGTACGACGCGCATTCCTGCCACACCCCGCATTCCTCCGTCACGGCGAAGTCGAACCCGAGGTCATCGTGCGCGAACTCCGTGATCTCCGCGGCGTTCTTCTGGGCGATCGCCATCCCCGCGTCGTGCGCACGGGAGACGTACGCGGCGGCGAGCGCATGGGCACCGTCCGCATCGATCTCGTCGAAGCGCGTCCAGGTGTCGAGGTTGTCGATCTCGACGGCGTCGAAGCCGTCCGCCGCACAGCCGTCGATCACCGGGCCGATGATGCCGATGATGCCGTCGCGCTGCCCGCTCGTACCGGGATCGAGGACGAACTCATCCGGCCACTCCGGATCGATGATGAGCTCGCCGTCCGAGTCGTGGAGCAGAAGCTCCTCGTGCTCCGACCACAGATCGGCATCATCCGGCTGCGTCTGGAAACCGTTGACGTAGCAGACGCTGTAGGCGCCGGCCAGCGGTTCCGCCGTCGAATCGCGCACGACGACGTCGATCCCGACCGGCCCGTCCCCCAGGTCGAGCTCGTCGTACGCACCGCCGAGCTGATAGTCGAACACGCCGCTCGTCGGCGGCAGCGCCATGTCAGTCGCTGCCGGGATCGGATCATCGGCCGGTTCGCCGCTCTGCGGTGCTGAGGCGCACGCCGACACAGCGGCCATGGCGACGGCCGCCCCCGCAAGAATCATCGTCCTGTTCATCCCTCTGCCTCTCCTACGTCGTCGTTCCTTCGTGCGGGCCGTCACCGCGACAGCACCGAGGTGCTCACGGCGGCGACGGACTCGGCGACGGCGTCGCGCGCCGGCGCCAGGTAGGTGCGCGGATCGGTCACGGCGAGATCCGCCTCCAGCGTCTCCCGCACGCGGCGGGTGAAGTCGACGTTGAGCGCCGTGCCGATGTTGATCTTGCGGATCCCGCGCGCAACGGCGGTGCGCAGCGTCTCGATAGGAACGCCGGATGATCCGTGCAGCACGAGGGGCACCGTCACTTCGGCGGCGATGCGCCCGATCAGGTCGAGGTCGAGCTGCGCGGTCGCCGAGGTCATCGCGTGGGTGCTGCCGACCGCGACGGCGAGTCCGTCGACGCCCGTCGACGCCACGAACGCCGCCGCCTCGCGCGGGTCCGTCCTCACGCCTGGCGCATGCGCGCCGTCCTTCCCGCCGATCTCGCCGAGTTCCGCCTCCACCCACAGCGATGCGCCGTGGGCCTCGTGCGCGAGCGCCGCAGTGGTGCGCACGTTGTCGTCGTAGTCGAGATGCGCCGCATCCACCATGATCGAGGATGTTCCGCGCTGCCGCGCTTCGGCGATGACGGTGTGCGCGAGACCGGCGTCCTGCACATGATCGAGATGGATCGACACCGAGCACGACGACGCCGCAGCGAGTTCGCGGCAGGCCGCGACGAGAGGGCCGTGCAGGCCGCCACGATGGCGCACGGCGTTCTCGCTGATCTGCAGAATGCCCGGCGCGCCCGCCCGCTCGAGCCCGGCCACGATCCCTTCTGCATGCTCGAGGCCGATCACGTTGAACGCCAGCACGGCGCCGCCGTCGCGCACGGCCGCATCGACGAGTGCCCCGGTATCCGCGAGACTCACAGTGCGCTCGTCCGCACGCCGGCACGCAGAGCCGGAGGGAGCAGCAGCCCGTGGGCCTCGGTCAGCTCGTCGCAGAGCCGCCAGATCTGCTCCGGGGTCAGCGTCGACTGCGCATTCGGGTCCATCAGCACGGCCTGCCTGACGAGGGAGGGGTCTCCGGTGCGAGCGGCCTCGACGGTCAGGCGCCCGACCGACACGTACGGCTGATTCACCGCGGCGCACTGCACGGGCAGGGAGCCCATCGGCACGGGCGAGACGCCGGTTCCGTCGACCGTCGCCGGCACTTCCACGACGCAGTCATCAGGCAGATTGTCGATCAGACCGCGGTTGGGCACGTTCACGTGCACCTCGCTCGGCGTGCCGGTGACGAGGGAATGGATGATCTGCGGAGCGTACTCGCTCGCCCCGTCCGGGAGCTCGAGATCGCGCCCCGCAGCGAGCGCGTCGCGCGTCGCTTCGAACTCCGCGACGTTCTCACGGCTGATGTCGACGTATTCGAGGGGCTGCAGGCGGAAGCGCTCGACCTGCTCGTCCGACCGCAGGAACCACGAAAGGTACTCCGCCGAGTGCTCGCTCGTCTCCGTCGGATACCGGCCGAGGCGGCGGAACATCTCGACCCGCACCCGGCGGGCGAGTTCGTCGTCGCCGCGGATGCGCTCGCTCAGCCGCGGATAGAGGTCCTGCCCGTGGTGCGTCCACTCGAGCAGCCACGCCTGGTGGTTGACTCCTGCCGCACGGTATCGGGTCTCCTCGAACGGGACGCCGATGAGTTCGGCGAGGTCGTGCGCGGTCCAGTGCACGCTGTGGCAGAGGCCTGCGACCTTGATGTCCGGGGCGGTGACGGACAGCCACCAGACGTTCATGGCCATCGGGTTCGTGTAGTTGAGCAGCCAGGCGTCAGGGCAGAGATCGCGCATATCCGCGGCCAGATCGCTCAGCACGGGGAACGTGCGCAGCGCACGGAAGACTCCGCCGATGCCCGTCGTGTCGCCGATCGTCTGGCGCAGCCCATGCCGTGCCGGGATCTCCAGATCGGCGAGCGTCGCGTCGATGCCGCCGACCTGGATCATGTTGATGACGAAGTCGGCTCCGTCCAGCGCGGCACGCCTGTCGGTGGTTCCGACGACGACGGCGCGCGCGCCGAGCCGGTCGCTGACGTGGCTCACCGTCGCCTCCGCCACGGAGAGCCTCGCCGGATCGATGTCGTGCAGCACGAAGCGCGCATCGGCGAGCTCGGGGAAGCGCAGGATGTCCGCGACGAGCTGCCGGGTGAACACGACGCTTCCCGCGCCGATGAATGCGATGTTGACCATGCGTCGATCATCCTCGAGTACGCACGTAACGTGCAATAATCAAGGCACAGTTTGCGTGATTCGCTCATTTTTTTGACTGTTTCGATTGTATGCATCGCTGAGGCACGAACACAGGAGGCGTCGACATGTCCATCGCACAGGCGCAGGCACCGCACGCGACGTCTCGTCGGCGCTCCGACCGGATGGCCCGGATCCTCAGCTATGTGAACGAACGCGGGTCCGCACGACTCACGGAGATCGCGGACGCCCTCGCCGTGTCGACGGCGACCATGCGCCGCGACCTCACCGACATGGACGAGCAGGGCCTGCTGATCCGTTCGCACGGCGGCGCGCGCGCCCTCGACCCGGCAACCGAGGTCCCCGTCCAGCTGCGCGACTCCCGTTTCAGGGAGGCCAAGCTGCGCATCGCGGAGCACGCGGCACGCCTGCTTCCCGACGGCCAGTACTCCGTCGCGATCAGCGGCGGCACGACGGCCGCAGCGGTCGCCAGAGCGCTGACGGTGCGTGACGATCTCTCCGTCGCGACCAACGCACTCACCACGGCGACGGAGCTGGCCTCCCGCAGCAGACTGACGGTCATCATGACCGGCGGGTTCGTCCGGTCCAGCTCGCTGGAGGCCGTCGGGGTGCTCGCGGAGAAGACGTTCTCGGCGATCAACGTCGGTACCGCGTTCCTCGGCACGGACGGCATCAGCGCCCGTGGCGGTGCGACCACGCACAACGAGACCGAGGCGCGCACCAATCATGCGATGGTGACGCAGGCCGATCGGGTCGTGGTGGTGGCGGACGGGTCGAAGATCGGGCGGGCGACGCTGGCGAAGGTCGCAGAGCTGTCGGAGATCGATGTGCTCGTCACCGACTCGTCCGCCGACCAGCGCGAGCTCGAGGCCATCGCGGCGGCCGGCGTCGATGTTCAGGTCGTGGCGGACGCGCAGGAAGGCTGATCCGTCAGCGCGGACGCGCCGGAGAACGAGTCCACCCGGATGTCCGCCGCGAGCCGGCGCGCCATGGCGGCGTCCAGCCGCGCGGCGCCGGGGAGCTGAGCGTTGGCCGCACCGGCGGCTGTGCCCAACGGGAGCGCTTCCCGCAGCGAGAGCGACGCTTCGAATGCGACCATCAGCCCGCCGAGGAAGGAGTCGCCGCTGCCGACGGGGAATGCTCCCACAGGGCCGCTTCTGCGCGCCCTGAGCACCTCTCCCCCGTCGGATCCCCATGCCCCGTCCTCGCCGTCCGTGACCACGACGCACGATGAGCGCCCCACGCCGGAGACGAACCCGTGCAGACGGGAGACCAGAAGGTCACCCGGAGCGTCAGGGGCGCAGCCGAGCAGCTCCACCGCTTCGGCACGGTTCACCTTGACGAGATCGGGCCCTGCCTCTGCACCCGCTCGCAGGGCGGGCCCGTGGGTGTCGAGTGCGATCCGGCCGCCGGCGCCGCGCACGCGCCGCACCACTTCGGCGACCGTCTCAGGGGCGAGGTTCTGCGGAAGGCCTCCGGAGAGCAGGAACCAGTCGCCGGCCGCATCCCGCCCTCCCAGAGCGGTGTCCAGCACGAGGTCGACCTCGGCGGCGGATACCGCGACCGGCCTCTCGTAGATCTCGGTGAGCTCGCCCGCGCCGACATCGAAGATCGACACGCAGGTGCGCGTCGGCGTCGCCCCGTCGATCGCGGTCAGTGAGACGCCGTCGCCGCGAGCGGCATCCGCCACGTCCGCGCCTGCTCCGCCGGCGAGGACGGCGACGGCGGCGACGTCCCGTGCGCCGAGTGCCACGGCCGCGCGCGCAGCGTTGAGCGACTTCCCACCGGCGACCCTCACCACTTCGCGGGGGCGCTGGATCCCCTGCAGGCGGTCGACGACATAGGTCACGTCGAGCGCCGGACTCAGCGCGAGCGCAGTGATCACGATGCCACCGCCGCGCGCAGCTCGGCCAGGTCCGCTTGTCCGGCGGTTCCGCCCGGTCGTCCCGTCGACATCGATCCGGCCGTCGTCGCCCAGCGCAGCCGGTCGCGCTCGAGTTCGACGCCGTGCGCGAGCGCCGCCAGATATCCCGCGTCGAAGCTGTCCCCCGCTCCCGTCGTGTCGACGACCTGGACGGTGAGGCCCGGTGCGCTCTCCCGCGCCTCGTCGGCGCGCACGGACCAGCCTCCACGGGCGCCGTCCTTCACGACGACCCGCGGCCCGCGGTGCGAGATCCTGCGTGCGAGGTCCTCGTCGCGCTCGCCCGTGTCGCCGAGCGACCGAGCGATCGCCTGCAGCTCGTTCCGATTGGGCAGCAGCAGATCGAGGTGAGGCAGTGCGCGTTCGACACCGTGCCAGTTCTCGCTCGGATCCCAGTTGGTATCGAGGGATGTCGTCCATCCGGCGGCGCGTGCGGCTGCGAGCACAGAAGGCAGTTCGACCGCCAGAGACGGCTGCAGGAAGTAGCTCGCGACGTGCAGGATGCCCGGCGCCCCTCGCCACGCTTCGAGGCCGGAGATCACATCGTCCGCGGCGAGCAGCGGGATCGCACCGGGCGCCGTCAGGATCGCGCGATCCTCCGGCGCGGACAGGATGACCGACACTCCCGTCGCAGCGGTGGCCGTGGCGGCGACCCCTGCCACGTCGACTCCGTTTCCGCGAAGCGCATCGAGAGCGAATCTGCCGAAGGCGTCGTCCCCCACTCGCGCCATCAGGGCAGTCGGCGCTCCGAGTCTCGCCGTGCCGCTGGCGACGATGCTGGCAGACCCTCCCAGCACCAGGTCCGCACGATCGAGCAGCTGCTCGGCCTGGCCGAACCGCGGCACGACATCGCCGCGGAGCACCAGGTCGACGTTCGCATCCCCGACGACGAGGATCGGACGCGCGTCCGGAGTCGAACGGCTCATCCCTTCACCCCCGAGAACGACATGGTCGCGATGAACTGTCGCTGTGCGACCACGAAGAAGACGATGAGTGGGAGCGTGGCGACCACGTTCGCCGCCATCAGCAGCGACCAGTCGGTGCGCCGCGCTCCCTGGAAGTTCGTGATGCCCAGCTGCACGGTGAACGCGCCGGGGTCGTTGATCGCGATGAGCGGCCACACCAGATCGTTCCACGACCCCAGCAGCGTGAAGATCGCGAGAGTGGCGAGGGCCGGCCGCGCCAGCGGAAAGATGATCCGCCAGAACGTGCCGAACTTCGAGCAGCCGTCCAGCAGCGCGGCCTCCTCGAGCTCCGCCGGCAGCGATAGGAAGAACTGCCGCATCAGGAAGATGCCGAAGGTCGTCGCCAGCCACGGCACGATCGCGGCCATCAGTGTGTCGATGATGCCCACGGAGGCGAACATCACGTAGGTGGGGACCATCAGCAGCTGCGTCGGGATCATGATCGTCGCCACGATCATCATGAAGCTCACGTCTCGGCCGGCGAATCGCAGTCGAGCGAACCCGTACCCCGCCAGGGAGCAGAGCACGATGTGCGAGGCGATTCCGGCGGCGGAGACGATCACGGAGTTGCCCAGCCACAGCAGGATGTCCGACTGCTGGAACAGCTTCGCATAGCCGTCGAACGTCAGCGCCGAAGGGATGAAGCTCGGCGGGAACCGGTTGATCTCGGATTCGGGCGTGAGAGATGTGATGAACATCTGAAGGAACGGAATCGCGAAGACGAGCGAGACCGGGATGAGCAGCAGGTGCGCCCAGGAACGGCGACGGCGACGCTTCCTCTGCACGATGACCGCGCGCGTCGTCGTCGGAGCCGTGCTCGGGCTCGAGCTCTGCGGCAGACCTCTGTCGATGAGCGTCGTCATACGGACTCTCCCTTCGCCGTGCGCCGCTGCGCGATGACCACGATGAGTGTGATGCCGAGCGTCAGCGCGAACAGGCCATATGCGACGGCCGACGCGTATCCGAACTCGAGCTCCCGGAACGCGGCGTTCCAGAGGTAGTAGACGATGGTCTCCGTCGCGCCGAGCGGGCCGCCGCGGGTGGTCGTGTACACGACGTCGAAGAGCTGGATCGCCTGGATGCCCTGCCAGATCGTGACGAAGACGGTGACGGGAGCGAGCTGCGGGAAGATCACGCGCCAGAACGTCTGCCAGCGACTCGCACCGTCGACCCTGGCCGCCTCCGACAGCTCGGCGGGGATATCCTGCAGCGCCGCGAGGTAGATCACCGTCGTCAGCGCCGCCTGGCCCCACACCGACATGATCGCGATGACGAGCATCGCCTGCGCCGGGTCTTCGAGCCATCCCTGCTGCGGGAGCCCGAGGGTCCTGAGCAGGTTGTTGACGAGCCCGAACTGGGGGTTGAACAGGTAGGTGGTGAGGATTCCCGTCGCAGCGGCCGACACGACGAAGGGCAGGAAGATGAGCGTGCGATACAGCCCGACGAGGATGATCCGTCGGTTCAGCGCGACGGCCAGGCCGAGGCCGAGCAGCACGGAGGCCGGCACGAACATCGCCGAGTACACGAGCGTGTGCATCACGGCGGCACCGAGATCGGCGTCTGCGGCCATGTCGGCGTAGTTTCCGCCGCCCACCCACTCGGGTTCGGAGAATCCGTTCCACTCCTGCAGCGACAGCAGGAACGCCCACACTGCGGGGAAGATCGACAGGCCGAGCACGATCAGGGTCGCCGGCCCGACGAACCCCCAGCCCGTCGCGGTGTCGCGCGCGCGGCGCAGCCGGATGCCCGGCCGCCGCGCTGGGGCGCTCACCGTCATTCGTCCTCCAGAGCGGCGGTGGCGTCATCCGCTGCGTCTTCCAGAGCCTGCTGAGGCTCTGCCTGCCCCTGCAGGACCTGCGAGATCGCCGTGCCGATCGCCTCGGACAGGTTGACGTAGCCGGGGACGGTCGGCCGCGGAATCGTCGCGTTCTCGCTGTTCGCAGCCATCACGTCGAGACCGGGCATCTGTTCGACCTGCTCCTGGAACTCCGGAGTCTCCGTCTCGCTCTCGCGCAGCGGCAGGTTCCCGTAGACCACGTTCCAGCGCACATCCTGCTCCGCAGCCGTCAGCCACTTCATGAACTCGTACGACCAGTGCTCGCGGTTCGGGTCCTCGTGGTCGAACATCACCCAGATGTCCGCACCGGAGATCGTGGTGTGGTCACCGTCCGTGCCGGGCAGCGGAACGACGCCGTAGTCCGTGCCCGCGGTCTGCAGGTCGTAGAGCGTCCACGGTCCCGACGTGATCATGCCGATCTGGTCGCTGGCGAAGAACTGCCCGAACTTCGTGTCGGTCTGATCCAGGTACACGGATTCGTCGTCGACGGCCATCTCCTGCAGGAAGGTGAGCGCGTCGACGCCCTCCTGAGAGTCGAACGTCGCCTCGGCGTCGTCGAGGATCTGTCCGCCTCGCTGCCACAGGTGGGGCCAGAACTGCCACGTCGTCTCCTCGGAACCCGACACGGAGTATCCGTACCCGTAGGTCTTGGTGGCGGGGTCGGTGAGCTCGGCCGCGGCCTCGCGGAAGTCCTGCCACGTCCAGTCCTCGGTCGGGTAGTCGACGCCCGCAGCGTCGAAGACCGTCTTGTTGTAGATCAGGGAGATGTTGTCCACGACGGCGGGGAAGCCGATCGTGGCGCCGCCCTCCGGCTGAGCGGTCGCCTGTGCCGCACCGGAGAACTCCTCCCATCCCACCTCGGAGTCCTCACTCAGCCGGTCCGTGATGTCGAGGGTCCGGTCGGAGCCGGCGAGTTCGCTCGCCCACGATCCGAACGCGTACGAGATGTCTGGGTAGGTGCCTCCCGCGAACGACGACGACAGCTTCTGCAGCAGATCTTCGGTCGACGGAGCGCCCGAGGACATCTCGATCGTGACGTTCGGGTGCTCCTGCTCGAATTCGTCCGCGAGGCCCTCCAGGATCGTCTGGGCCTGATCCGCCTGCCCCGTCCACCATGTCAGGGTGACGTCGGCATCCGGATCGAGGCTCGTCGCCGGCTGCGCTCCGGATGAGCAGGCGGCGAGTCCCAGGGCGGCGGATGCGGCGATCGCGACGGCCGCGGTACGGCGGCGGATCGTGCGGCTGTGACGGAATGCGCTGTGGTGGTGGCGAATCATGATTGCTTCCTCTGCGGGTTGTGCTTCCTCTGCGGACTGCTCATCGACCGGTCTGCGGCGGGTCGCCGGAGCTCCCGCCGTCAGAGTCTCATCTCAGCTCAGAACGACGGATCGCGTCAGGTGTCGGGGCGAATCGGGGTCGAGCCCCCGCTCCTCGGCCAAGCGGATGGCGAGGGTCTGGGCGAGAGCCAGTTGGATCAAGGGGTCGACGTCGTGGTGCAGGACCTCGGCGCCCGTGCGCCGCACGTCGTCCGCGAGCGCGGAGTCGAGGTCGCCGAAGAGCGTGACGAGCGACCCCGTACCGGCGACGGCGATCGGGCCGTGACGGTAGTCGAGCGCGGGGTAGGCTTCCGACCACGCCTGCGCCGCCTCACGGATCTTCAGCGCCGCTTCCTGCGCCAGCCCTCTGGTCCACGCGCGACCGAGGAAGACGAAGTGCGAGTGATCGGCGACGCGCACGGGCAGCGGGCGCGCCAGCGCGGCCTCGCACTGCGCGGCCAGATCCGTGAGCTCCTCGCCGAATGCGCGGCGCGCGAGCACCAGCACGGTGCTCGGGAATCGGGTCTGCACGACGGAGCTCTCGTCGGCGAAGTCGAGAACCAGCGCCTGATCGACGGCGGCTGCGACGGGTGAGCCCTCGACGCCGACGATCGCAGTGGTCGCCGTCCCCGACGGCACCTGGTCGAGCACGGCGAGCACTTCGCTCGTCGTGCCGGACCTGCTGATCACGACGATCCGGTCGTAGGTGCGCCCCGGCAGCCATTCCGATGCGTATCCCGCGTCGGTCACCCCGTGCCCCGCGGTCTCGCGCAGCATCGCAATCGACTCGGACACGTAGGCGCTGGTACCGCACCCGAGGAAGAGCACGCGCTCTCCCCGCCTTCCGAAGGCGGGGATGCTGATGTCGAGTTCCAGCGCCTGCCGCCACACCGCAGGCTGGCTCAGAATCTCACGTTCGGTCACGTTGCTCGTGCGCAATTGGGGCCTTGTCCTTCCGGCCGAGAGGGCCTCGTCTGGGCGGTCCTCCTATGAGCGGAACCGCTGTGCCCCCATATTGCGCATTCACAACATTGTTGTCATCAGAACTGCGTGATTCACTCAGTTTTTATGACTGAATAGATGCCGCCTCCGAACTCGTACGGCCCTGACTCCTGCGGACGTTCGGAGCACCTCATCTCAGATTGCCCCCGATATGGTCTTGACAACGTTGTCTGATGCGCCCATGCTTGGTCATCAGAAGTCGGAAAGGCAGAGAGGCCCTTCCAGATGACATCGATGTCATGACCGGAGACGAACGTGGACCCACAGCTGCACCCGCGCACGATGGCGCCGAACCTGATCGACCACTTCTACCGTGGCGGCGACAGGATCGCGGCGCTGCGCGGGATCGAGCAGTCGAACCCGTTCCAGCCGGAGGAATGGCTGGCGGCGACCGTGCCGCGCGCAGGCGAAGGCGAGATCGGTCTGGCCAGCACGACCGACGGCGAACTGCTGCGCGACCTCGTCGCCGCCGATCCAGAGGCCTGGATCGGCCCCGGCCACTCGCTGGCTGCCCGGCCCAGCGACACCGGCGTGCTCGTGAAGCTCCTCGACGCACGCCAGCGACTCCCCGTTCACGTGCACCCCGCCCGTGCATTCGCGCTGTCGCATCTCGACTGCCCCTACGGCAAGACCGAGTCGTGGCTCGTGCTCGACGCCGAACCGGGTTCGGCCTTCCACCTCGGGTGGAGCGAGGCCGTCGATCCGGATGAGCTCGACCGTCGGCGCGACGCACAGGACTCCGAATGGATGCTCGCCCGCATGAACCGCTTCGAGGCGCGACGCGGCATGGGCGTGCTGGTTCCGGCAGGCACGGTGCACGCCGTCGATGCCGGTATCTTCGTCGCCGAAGTGCAGGAGCCCACCGACTTCTCGCTGCTGCTGGAGTGGTCGGTCACGACGTCGACGCGTGACGAATCGCACCTCGATCTCGGCTTCGATACCGCGATGGGCGCCGTGAGCACCTCCGCCCTCACCGACATCGACGCTCTTGTGCGCTCGAACGACCTCGATTCCCCGGCATCCGGTGCCGCCCGCCTGCTCCCGCCGACGGCAGACGCCTACTTCCGGCTCGACCGAGCCGGTGCAGGAGCCGAGTTCGACGCTGGATTCGCCGTCGTCCTGGCTCTGGCCGACACAGTGCTGCACGGCGCCAGCGGCGAGACGGTCTCCGCAGCACGCGGAGACGTGCTCGCGGTGCCCGCGGCCTTCGGCCCGTGGCGGACCGAAGGCACCGAGGCGAACCTCATCGTGCATCGACCGGGCTCCGGATGGCCCCAGACACTCGGCGACAGCGACGTCGCCTGATCGGAAGGAACCCATGACGACCCCCATCCTGAAAGCACGCGGCCTGAACCGTCAGTTCGGTCACGTGCGCGCGCTCGACGATGCCGACTTCGAGGTGTATCCCGGCGAGGTCACCGCCCTCATCGGCGACAACGGAGCGGGCAAGTCCACGCTCGTGAAGGCCCTCAGCGGGAACCTCGCCGTCGACAGCGGCACGATCGAGTTCGAGGGACGCCCCATAGATCTTTCCACTCCTGCCGCCGCGAGCGAGCTCGGCATGGAGACGGTGCATCAGGACCTCGCGCTCGCCCCTCATCTGAATCCAGTGCAGAACATGTATCTGGGCCGCGAGGTGATGCGCAGCGGGCTGGCCGGCGCTCTCGGGTTCATGAACGACGGGGAGATGCGGCGCCAGTCGCGCCGTGCGTTCGACGACCTCGGCGCCACGGTGCGCTCGATGACCAGTCAGGTCGGGTCGATGTCGGGCGGCCAGCGCCAGGCGATCGCGATCGCGCGCGCCGTGCACTGGGCGAAGAAGCTCGTCTTCCTCGATGAGCCGACCGCGGCGCTCGGCGTGCGTCAGACGAAGAACGTGCTCGACCTCATCCGGCGCGTCAGCGACACCGGCATCGCCGTCGTCTTCATCAGCCACTCGATGCCGCACGTGATCGACGTGGCTGACCGGGTGCAGGTGCTCCGTCTCGGACATCGCGTCGCCACACTCGACGCCGAGAAGACCAGCATGGAGGAGCTCGTCGGCCTGATGACCGGCGCGAACGTGGGAGACGCGGCAGCATGAGCATCGACGCCAGAACACCGAAGATGGGCCCGGAGACCACCGCGATCGCCGAGGTCGATGCGAAGGAGACCCTGTTCGCGCGGCTCGCCCGCACCCAGTGGCTGCAGATCCTGATCGTGCTGATCGCGATCGTCGCGGTCTTCTCGGTCATGGCGCCCGACACGTTCCCGCACTGGGGCAATGTGCGCCTGATCATCCAGAATGCGTCGATCCTCGCGGTCCTCGCCGTCGGGATCACGTTCGTGATCATCACCAGCGGCATCGACCTGTCGATCGGCTCCGTCCTGGTCTTCTCCGGCGTCGCCGCGGCGATCGCCATGCGCACGATCGGCGGCGACGGCTGGGGAACCGCCATCGTCGGGATCGTGGTCTCAATCGCCGCCGGCCTGTTCTGGGGCTTCTTCAACGGCTTCGTGATCGCGAAGCTGAAGGTGCCGCCGCTGATCGTGACGCTCGGCACGATGGGGATCGCGCTCGGCCTCGCGCAGATCCTCACCGGCGGGGTCGACATCCGAGAGGTGCCTGAGGTGCTCACGAACTCCATCGGCTACGGAAACGTGTTCGGCACGATCCCGATCATCTCGGTCATCGCACTCGTCGTGATCGTCATCGGCGCAATCGTGCTGCATCGGACGCGATTCGGCCTGCACACCTATGCCGTCGGCTCGAACGAGGAGTCGGCCAGGCGGGTCGGCGTCAAGGTCGACCGTCGGCTGATCGCGGTGTACGCCCTCACCGGTGGCCTCGCGGGCCTGGCCGGGATCATGTCGCTGGCGCAGTTCTCCACGACGGCGATCGCCGGCCAGACCGAGACCAACCTGAACGTGATCACCGCGGTGGTCATCGGAGGCACCTCGCTGTTCGGCGGCATCGGCACGATCATCGGTTCGATCGTCGGCCTGTTCATCCCCGCCGTGCTGCAGAACGGCTTCGTCATCCTCGGCGTGCAGCCGTTCTGGCAGCAGGTCGCCGTCGGCGCCGTGCTCATCGTCGCCGTGTACGTCGACCAGGTGCGCCGTGCCCAGGCATCCCGCGGCGGTGACGTCAGCGTCTGGAAGCACCTGTTCGCCCGCAGACGCGGATGAGCCGAGCGGAGCGGTCGCCGCGAACGCGTCCGCCCGCCACAGACACCAACAGCCCATATCCCTCACCTTTCACCAACAAGGAGGACACGATGAAGTGGTCCAAGGCACTGTCCATCACAGCCATCGGGGCGGTCGGCGCTCTCGCCCTCGCCGGATGTTCGTCGGGCGACGGCGGATCCGGCGGCGACTCCGGCGGATCCGGCGGATCCGGCGATGGCGACTACAGCCTCGCCTTCGTACAAGGCGTCGCCGGCGACGAGTTCTACATCTCGATGCAGTGCGGCATCGAGGCCAAGGCCGAAGAGCTCGGCGTCTCGGTCAAGACGCAGGGCGCGAAGCAGTTCGACCCCGCCCTGCAGAAGCCGCTCGTAGATTCGGTCGTGGCATCGAGCCCCGACGCGCTGCTCATCGCCGCGACGGACCAGTCGGCCATGCAGGCGCCCATCGAAGCTGCGGCGAACTCGGGCATCGAGGTCGTGCTCGTCGACACCACGGTGGAGGACCCGTCGTTCGCGGCGTCCGCCATCGCGAGCGACAACTACGGCGGGGGCGAGGCCGCCTTCGAGGCGATCGAGGAGGCCCATCCCGAGGGCGGAAAGGTGCTCGTCGTCTCCATCGACCCCGGCATCACCACATCGGACGCTCGTGCCGAGGGCTTCGAGGCCGCGGTCGCCGAGAACGACAAGTTCGAGTCGGTCGGGATCGAGTACAGCCACAATCAGCCTGATGAGGCCGCCCGCATCGTGACGGCCGCGCTGCAGCGGGACAAGGACCTCGTCGGCATCTTCGCCGCGAACCTGTTCGCGGCCGAGGGCACGGCGACCGGTGTGCAGCAGGCCGGCCGCGATGATGTCACCGTCGTCGGCTTCGACGCGGGCCCCGCCCAGGTGGAGCAGCTGCGCGACGGCATCGTGCAGGCGCTCGTCGCCCAGGAGCCCGCATCGATCGGCGAGCAGGCCGTCGAGCAGGCCGTCGCCGCTCTCAACGGCGAGGACACGACGGCGGAGATCCAGACCGGCTTCACCGTCATCACGCAGGACAACATCGATGGCGAAGGCGGCGAGGCCGTCTACCAGTCGAGCTGCTGATCGTTCCGACTCCGGTGGGCGTCGCCTGCGCCTCGCGCGGCGCCCACCGGGCCCACCTCACTTCGAAGGAGAAGCCATGACGACCGACGAACAGGTCGCGATCATCACCGGCGCCGGTTCTGGCATCGGGCGCGCCACCGCGCGCCGGCTCGCGGACCGCGGCGTGCGCACGGTTCTGGTCGGCCGCTCGGCCGCACGCCTCGAATCGGTCGCGGCCTCCCTCGCATCCGAGTCGGTGGTCATCGAGGGCGATGTCGCAGACGGCGCCGCGATCGAACTCGCGGTCCGCACCGCCACCGAGCGGTTCGGCCGCCTCGACATCGTGCTCGCCAACGCCGGCCTGTACCTCGGCGGCGACTTCCTCACCGCGGGCTACGACGAGATCGCCGCAACCGTGCAGGCGAACGTCACCGGTGTGATGACCACCGTGCGCGGGGCGCTGCCTCACCTCGTCGCCCAGGGCACGGGCGACGTCGTCGTCACCAGCTCGGTCGCCGGCCACATCGACGTGCAGTGGGAGCCGGTGTACTCCCCGACAAAGCACGCCGTGCAGGCGTTCACCCACGCAGTGCGCCAGCAGCTCGTCGGCACGGGAGTCCGGATGGGCGCGATCGCGCCGGGCGTCGTGCTCAACGAGCTGTGGGGCTATCAGGAGAGCGAGACCGACCGCGTCGCGGAGAAGGTCGCCGATCGCACGGGCATCACCAGCGACGACGTCGCCGACGCGATCGAGTACATGCTCACCCGGCCGCGTCACGTCACTCTGCGCGACGTCGTGATCCTGCCCACCGACCAGGACATCTGAGCGATGCTGACCCGCGACTCGCTCGCTTCTGCCCGCATGTCATCGATGACATACCTGAGCTCCGCCCGTGCCGATGCATCCGGATCGATGGTGATCCCGTGAGCCTCGTCGCCGGTCTCGACATCGGCAGCACCGGCATCAAGGTGCTCGTCACCACGGCGGATGCGCCGGATGACGAGGTGCTGCGCGAGCAGGTTCCGACGCCGTGGGCGCCCGGGCCGGACGGCACGACCGATCTGGAGCCGATAGCCCTGCACGCCGCGCTCGAGGAGCTGCTGAGGCGCGCGTCAGCCCGTCTCGCCGAGCTGCGCCCAGGCGAGCGCGTCGACGCGATCGCAGCGACGGGAATGGGCGAGTCCGGGTTCCTGGTCGGACCCGCCGGCGCACCCCTTGCGCCGGCGCCGGCGTGGTTCGACCCGCGCGGAGCCGAGCAGCTCGACCGCGTGCCCGCCACGATCGCAGCGGAGTTCGCCGGCAGATGCGGCATCCCCCTCGGGGTTCAGGTGACCACGACCAAGATCGCCGTTCGCCGCGACGAGGGGATCCCGCTCGCCGGTGCGCGCTTCTCGAGTGTGCCGGAGTGGGCGGCGCACCTGCTCGGCGGAGAGCTCGTCGCCGAGCGCTCGCTGCTCGGCCGGACCGGACTGATCGACCAGGACACCGGTCGCGCGTGGCCGGAGATGCTCGCACACCTCGGCACGGATGAGTCGCTGATCCCGCCCGTCGTCGACGCCGGCACACCATCCGGCGCAGCGGGGGCCGCGTGGGTGCCCGCTGCTTTCCGCGACGCGGTCGTCACGGTGGCGGGGCACGATCACCTCGTCGCCTCCGCCGGTGCGGGTGTCGCCGATGACCGCTACGACGTGTCGCTCGGCACAGCCGAAGTGCTGCTGCGCGTGCTCGACACTCCACTCGATCTGACGGCGCGCGCTCGGCTCGCCGAGCGCCTGATCAACGTCGTCCCGCACGTGATCCCCGGCCGATGGGCGCTGGTCGCCGGTGTCAAGACGGGGCTGCTGCTGCGCCGCGCGCTGCGGCTGTTCGGCGTTGCGGGCACGCAGGCCCGCGACGCGCTCGACGCCGAGGTGATGCGCATCGACGGCGACCTGCCTGCCGTCGACGTCTCGGGTGCGCGCAACGACGACGGCGCTCTGCGCCTGAGCGTGCTCGCCGACGACGCCGCGCCGGCGGCCGTGTTCGAGGCGATCCTGCGCCACAGCAACGACGAGATCCGGCTGCTCATCGACGCGATCGACCGGGAGGTGCAGCCGGCGACGTCGGCGCTGCTCACCGGCGGCTGGTCATCGATGCGCAGCGTGCGTCGCGCCCGCAGCGCCGTTCTGCCTGATCTGCGCGTGAGCGAGCGCGAACAGGACACCGCATACGGAGCGGCGCTGACCGCCGCTCGAGCCCTCCGATCAACCCTCACACCTTGACGACCCACGTGCACCGCACATCCGGACTCGCCCGAACCACCCCATGAGAAGGAGCCCCATGAACGAGCTGACCACACTGGAACGCCGCGCACTGAGCAGGTTGACCACGCCGGGCGGCGGCATGCTGATCGTCGCCGCCGACCAGCGCAACAGCATGAAGAAGGTGATGACCGACGACCCGCAGACGGTCGACCGGGCGGGCCTCGCCGCCGCCAAGGCCGATCTGGTGAGCCATCTCGGCAACCGGGCACCGGCGATCCTGCTCGATCCTGAGACTGCGCTGCCCGAGATCGTCGACGACGGCGTGATCGCGCCGGAGACCGGCCTGGTCGTCGCGCTCGACGCGAGCGGATTCGCCGAGACGGACGAGGGGCTGCGCCGCACCCGCTACATCGACGGCATGTCACCGCGGCGCGTGCGCGAACTCGGCGGCGACGCGGCCAAGATGCTCTTCTACCTTCGCCCCGACCAGGGCGCCGCTGAGGACGAGGTCATCACGGCCATCCGGGATCTCGTCGCCGCCGCGAACGACGAGGGCGTGCTGCTGATCGTCGAGATCCTCACCTACCGACTGCCCGGTGAGAGCGAGGACGAGTACGCCGCTGCGTTCGGCGGGCTGATCGAGCAGGCGACGAGGATCTGCGTCGAGCAGGGCGTGAAGGTGCTGAAGATCCCGTACCCCGGGTCGGCCGAGGCGTCGGATGCCGTGCATGCAGCCGCGCAGGGCGTGCCGTGGGCGGTGCTGTCGGCCGGCGTCGATCACGCCACCTTCGTCGGGCAGGTGCGCACCGCCGTCCGCCACGGCAGCGCGGGCGCGATGGCCGGTCGCTCGCTGTGGAAGGACTGCCTGTCGACGTCGGCCGACGAGCGCGAGCAGCGACTCACCGGCGTCGCCGCCGTGCGCGCCGCAGAGCTGGCCGAGGTGATCGACGAGGAGCTGGCGGCGCGGTGACGGGGTGACGCGAGCGGAGACGTCACTTCACACTGCCCTGCGTGAGGCCGCCGATCAGCCAGCGCTGTGCGAAAAGCGCCAGCAGATAGACGGGGACCATGCCCGTCAGACTCGCCGCCGCCATCTGGCCGAACATCACCTCACGACCGCCCTGCATGAGCGCGATGCCGACCGGCAGGGTCTGCGCGTCGCCGCTCTGCGTGAGCAGCAGCGGGACGAGGAAGTCATTGTAGACCAGGATGAAGACGATGATGCCGACGGCGACCAGTCCTGGAACGATGAGCGGCATGAGAACGGACACCAGTGTTCTCACGGGGCCGCAGCCGTCGAGCTGCGCTGCTTCGTCGATCTCCTCCGGGATGGCCCGGAAGAAGCCGTCGAGGAGCCACACGGCGACCGGTGTCAGCATCAGCCCCTCGACAAGACCGAGACCGAGCGGCGAGTTCATCAGCCCGGCCGTTCGCACCAGAAGGAAGAGGGGAACGATCGCGACGACGGGCGGCGCGATGTACGCCGACACGATGAGCAGCAGCGTCTGACTTCCGCCGACGCCGAGCCGGGCGATCGCGTAGTTCGCGGGCACCGCGATGACGAGCGCGACCACGACGGCGACGGCGGCCACGAGCAGAGAGTTGCCGAGGTAGGTGAAGATCGGCCAGTTCGCCATCGCGGAGACCCAGTTCTCCACGGCCAGGCGGGCCGGGAGCATCCGCGTCGACAGTATGTCGTCCGGGGACTTGAACGATGTCGCGAGGAGGTACAGAATCGGCGCGACGGCGACCGCGACGGCGATGACGAGCACGGCCCACTTGATCGCGGCGGTCGAACGCGTCGAACCGCTCCGAGTACGCGCGGTCGACGGTCGCGATCCGGGAAGGACGACCGCGCGCGTCGCATCCGGACGATCGGCTGTTCCGATGACAGAGGTCACGATGCACCTTTCTCCGCATGCCGCCGCGCCGCGTTGAGCGGGACGATCACAATGGTCACGAGGACGAGGAACACGACGGTCTGCGCGGCGGCCGCCCCGATGTCGAATGTCTGGAACCCCGTCCGGTAGATCTCGTAGCTCGACACCGTGGTGTCGAATCCGGGACCGCCTCCGGTCATCAGGAACACGAGGTCGAAGACCTTGAATGAGAGCACCGCTTTCAGCAGCAGCGTCGTGAGCAGAGACGGCAGGATGAGCGGGAAGGTGATGCGGCGGAAGACCTGCAGCACACCGGCACCGTCCACCTGCGCGGCTTCGTAGACCTCCGATGGAAGGGTCTGCAGCGCGGCGAAGACCAGCAGCGCGCAGAACGGAGCCCACTGCCACGCGTCGACGACGATCACCGAGACCATCGCTGCCGGACTCGATCCGAGGAACAGGACGGGCTCGGCGTCCGGGGCGACGGCCTGGAGGATGTTGTTGAACAGACCGCCGGTGGGTGCCAGCATGAGACGCCAGATCACGCCCGCCATCACGGGAGGTGTCATCAGCGGCAGCAGGAGCAGGACTCTCAGAACGCGTCCCGATCTCACTGCCACGTCAAGACACAATGCGACGACGGCGCCGCCGACGAGTGCGAGCATCGCCGATGCGAGCGCGAACACCACGGATCGCGCGAGCGATGGCACGGTGACACCGTCGGCGAACATGGCGCCGTAGTTCGCACCACCGACCCATTCGGTGAACTGCCTGCCCAGATCCGACTCGGAGAACGACGCGGCCACGCTGAAGATCAGCGGATACAGCGCGATGACGCAGACGGCGGCAACGGCCGGGACGAGCATCGCCCGCCCCGTCCAGGCCGTCCGGCTCGTGCGTCGCCGGACGACCTGTCGGGTGATCGCAGTCATGAGCACTCCCGGAGTCGAGGCCTCAGCCTGCCAACGGCTGCCACGCGTCCCAGGTATCGGAGACGGCATCCTCAGCGCTGACGTTTCCCTGCAGCATCAGCGCGAGGTTGTCGCCGAGCACCTGGATCATCTCCGGCGCCGATGGGCTCGTCGGCCAGGACTGCGCGTTCGGCAGCACCTGTTCGTTCACGTCGGCCACTTCGGGAACGAGTTCCGCGTAGTCCTCGCTCTCGAGAGTCGACGTGCGCGTGGGGTCGATACCGGACCCGGTGGTGGTGATGAGCATCTCATTCGTCTCCGCCGACGAGGCGAATGCCACGAACTCCTTCGCGAGATCCTCGTCCGCGGCGTTCGGGCTGATCCCCATCGCCCATCCGGCGTTCAGCGCACCCGAGACTGAGCCCTCCGGCCCGACGGGCAGCGGGGCCACGCCCCACCCGTCGACGATCTGCGACTGCTCGGGATCCTGCGCGAACACGCCGAGATCGGTCCAGAACTCGATCATGCCGACCTTTCCCGACAGGAACTGCGGCAGTGCCTGTTCGAAACCGATCTCCAGCGGACTCGGCAGGGCGTACTCGGAGACGTCGAGCATCGCCTGCGCTGCCTGGACGGCGACATCGCCGTCCAGCTGCGGCAGCGCCGGGTCGATGGGGTTGCCCGCCATCGTCGCCATCCGATTGAAGAACGACGACCCGATGTTGAACGCGCTCTTCGATCCGAGCAGCGCCGTGCCGTACACGCCGTCGCCGCTCTCGTTCTCCGTGATGGTGCGAGCGACGTCGACGTACTCCTCCCAGGTGGCGGGGGGCTGGACATCGTTCCGCTCGAAGATCTCCTTGTTGTAGAACAGCACGTGCGTATCGCCGTCGATCGGGACACCGTACGTGCCGCCGTCGTACTGCGTGTACGGCTGGTAGACGGCGTCGATGAAGTCAGCCTGATCGATGTCCTCGCTCTCCGACACCCAGTCCGTGATGTCCGCCAGCGCTCCGGCTTCGGCGAGCGCGCCGACCGTCGGGTACCAGTACTGGATGACGTCATAGGCGCTCGTGCCGGACTGCACGTCGAGGGTGACCTTCGACTGGATCTGGTCGTACGGCACGACCTCGACCTCGACGTCGACGTCATGCGTCGCTTCGAACTCCTTCTCCAGGATCTTTCCCGCCCCTTCCTGGGGAGCCGCGATGAGCACGCTGAGGGTGCCCGCTCCTTCGCTCCCCGATGGAGTTCCGGAGCATCCCGCGGTGACGATGACGCCCGCAGCGATCACGGAGGCGGTGATCATGCGACGCGACGACCTGCTTCGTTGCGCAGCCATCATGTGTCCTTTCATTGTGCTCGGTGAGACCTGCGCCTGTCGGCGCTCTCACCCTTTCCGGTGATCGACGACGCGAGTCGGCTCGATGTCGATCGCATGCCCGCTTCCGCTCTCGATGACGACGCCGAGCTCCGGCCGGGCATCGAGGTAGTAGAACTCGATGCTGTCGGCGGTGCGTCCGCCCATCACCTTCGGTGCGCCGAGCTCCTCGACCAGTTCCTCGGCTTCGCTCGCATCGTGCTTCATGACGGCGATGTGCTGCACACCCTCGCCGTGCTCGTCGAGGAACTCCTGGTAGATCGATGCTCCTCCCGTCGGCTGGATCAGTTCGAATCCGAGATCGCCGACCATCGTCTCGGCCGCGATCATCGTGAACTCCGCATCTTCGCCGCGCAGGTGCGTGTGGTGAAGGAACGGCGCCTTGTATTCGAAGACCTTCCACGGGCCCCAACCCAGACGCTCGCTGTACTCCTTCATCGATCGCTCGAGGTCGCGTACGACGATGCAGATCTGGCTGATGGTGTGCTTCGATTCGGTGCTTTCGGTCATTTTCTCTCCTTGTCGAGTGGGGTGATGGCGTTCAGACCATGAGGGCTACAACGGCTTCTTCGCTGGCAGGGTGCTCTTTGGGTGAAGGGATCTCACCGGTGACCGCTCCGTCGTGCATGAGAAGGATCCGGTCGGACAGGCCGATCAGCTCGAGCAGGTCGTCGCTGACGAGCAGAACGGCTGCACCCTGATCGGTGAGATCTCGGAGGAGCCCGTAGATCTCTTCCTTCGCTCCTGCGTCGACGCCTCGGGTGGGGTTGTCCGCCAGGATCACCTCGGCTCCCTGCGACAGCCATTTGGCGAAGACGACTTTCTGCTGATTGCCGCCGGACAGAGTCCGCACACGCTGCTCCACGGACCGCATCCGCACACGAAGCCTCTCGGCCCATGCGCGCGCTTCGGCGATCTCCCGCTGACGATGACGAACCCCGAGACCAGGTCGGCGACCGAGGCTCACCTCGTTGACGTTCTCGGCGATCGACAGACCGAGGCTCGCCCCCTCCGCATGACGGTGCAGAGGGATGTAGCCCATTCGCGATCTCACACGCGAAGCGACGCTGCGACGCACCTCGGCACCGTCGACCGCAATCGAGCCCGTCGACTCAGCGGCGCCGAACAGGGCCGCTGCGAGTTGGTTCTTGCCCGATCCGAGCAGCCCGCCGACGCCGACGATCTCACCGGCGTGCACACGCAGGTCCGTCGGCTGCAGGCCTGCCGCGGCTACCCCGGAAGCAGCCAGCCGCACGGCGCCGGACGGGCCGGTCTGGCGCGACTTCTGGTACACGTCGTCCGCGCGCTCGCGCCCCACCATCAGCCTGTGCAGTTCGGCCTCAGACGTCTCGGGCGACACCTCGTCGACCAACGCGCCGTCTTTGAGCACGTACAGCCGATCGGAGTACTTCAGCAACTCGGGAAGCCGATGCGAGACGAACACGAATCCCGCGCCCGCCGCGCGGAGACGGACGAGCAGCTCGAAGAAGATCTCGAGTTCGGCGCCCGACAGCGCGGCCGTCGGCTCGTCCATGAGGATCACCGGATGCGACGTGCGGAAGATGCGCGACAACGAGACGGCGCGGGCGATCTCGAGGAGCTGTCGTTCGCCGAACGAGTAGTCGCCCACTGGTCGATCGACGTCGTACTCGAGCCCCAGTTCGGTCAGCAGCGAACGGGCATGCTCCCGTGCGCGTGAAGCGCGGAACACGCCTGCGGTGCTGAACCGGTCCTCGGCTCCCAGACACAGGTTCACTGCAACGGGGAGTCGCGCAACGAGGCTCTGCTCCTGGAAGACGCGGAAGATGCCTCGCACAGCGCCATCGACGAGCGTCTCGAGCTCGACGTCGTCGCCGTCGACCCGCAGGACGCCATCGGTGGGCTTGAGCACGCCGCACATGATGTCCATGAGGGTCGACTTCCCCGCGCCGTTCTCGCCGATGAGCCCGACGATCTCGCCCGCGGACACATCGATCGAGACGTCGTCGAGCACTCGCGTCGTATCGAACACCTTCCCGACGCCGGCCGTCGACAGACGAGGCTCTCGCGCTGCGTGCGCAGTGGTCTCCAAGCGAGGCATGACGCGTCCCTACTTCTGACCGAACGAGGACTCGCCGGCGCGCGTCAGCCCGATCGCGCTGCCCAGCGGATTCGACACCGCATGTTCGAGATGCGCCCCTGCGACCGACTCGATCGAACCGTCGGCGAGCTCCGATCCGAGATCATCCGGAAGCGCATACCCGTCCGGTGCGGGCTGGTCGATCCGGCCCCAGTACTCGTCCGGATCGATCGGCCGCAGCGGGAGCTGCGTGTCCCAGTCGTCACCGGAGACAGCGCGCGACATCGCCGCCCAGTCGAACGGAAGCGGGTCGGCGTCGTACACCACCGACTGGTACTCGTCCGCCGCGTCGCCGGTATCGATCGTCAGCGAGTCCTGGAACATCATCGACTCGGATGCGGAGTATTCGGCCCCCTCGAACGCGTCGTACAGGCGGACCACGTTGTAGCCTCCGAACCAGGCGCCGTGGATCGCAACCGTCGCAGCCGCATTTCCACCCGCGCTCATGTCATCGAGGAACTCCTCGATGGCGTCGATGCCGCCGACCTTGACCTCGGACATGCTCCGTTCGCGCAGCGCGTTGATGACGGCGATCGCCGAGTCGTCGTTGTGGCAGATGACGGCCTTCACATCCGGGTGCGCCGTCAGCAGGTCCTCGATCACGGGCTGTGTATCCACACGGCTCTCTCCGCCGCTCTCCCGCCCGACGAGTTCGACATCCGGGAACTCCGCGAGCGCACGGTCGACACCCAGCTGCCGTTCATCTGAGGTGGTGTTGCCCGGCGTTCCGGTGATGTGCAGGACTTCGCCTTCTCCGCCGATCTGATCGAGCACCGACGCAGCCATGTTGTACGAGTCCTGCACGTTGTCCGGCAGGAAGTAGCCGACGTAGTGATCGTCGTACTCCGCTTCGCGCGGAGTGGACCACGGCTGGTTCGAGAAGACGTTCGTGATGTAGACGCCCTGATCCGTCGCCGCTCGGATGAGCGTCGGCGACGATGCCTGGTCCTGAGCGAAGACCATCGCCATGTCGATGCCCTTCGAGCCGGCCTGCTGGATCTGGCTGAGCTGGGTGTCGATGGACTGGCCGTAGACCTGCACGTCCGAATTGATACCGAGCTCGTCAGCGGCGGCCTCTGCGCCCTTGATGACATCTGCCCAGTACGAGTTGTCGAGCGACGGCACCTGGATCATGACGGTCGGCGCATCGGGATCGGCCGCGGGTTCTGAGCCATCGGACGCGCAGCCGACGATCGAAGTCGTCAGAGCGGCGGCCGCAGCGAGTGCGACGGCGGTACGACGGAATGACTTGTTCATATGACACTTCCTTGTGTGCGAGTGAGGGAGGGGAAAGCGAACTCTGCCGCTCAGAGGCGACGGTCTATTTGACGCTCGAGAGCTCGCGACGGTTGAGAGTGACGGCGACGGCCGCGATGAGCACGGCGCCCTTGATCGTCTGCTGCAGGAACGGATCGACGCTGGCGAGGTTCATTCCGTTGCTGAGCACGGAGATGACGAGCACGCCGAGCACGGTGCGCGACGGACCGCCCACTCCGCCCATCAGGGATGTTCCGCCGAGCAGGATCGCCGCGAGCGCCTCCATCAGGAAGGGCTCGCCCATGCTGCCCGATGCCGAGTTCGTGCGGACCATGAGGAGCAGTCCGGCGAACGAGGCGAACACCCCGGAGAGCACGAAAGCGAGCAGCTTCACCCGTTGCACGTCTATGCCCGACAGCTTCGCGACCGTCTCGTTGTCGCCGACGGCGCGCGCCCGATACCCGAAGACGAGCAGTCGTTCGACGACCACGGCCACGACGAGCGCAAGTAGCGCCCACAGTGCGATCTTCGGCACCACGCCGAACAGCGTGCCTCCGAAGAGTGCGCCGAGCTCCGGCGAGCGCAGTGCCTGCGGCCGCCCGCCGGTCACGATGAGGGCGAGGCCGGCGAAGACGAACATCGTCCCGAGAGTGACGATGAAGCTCGGCACCTTCAGGTGCACGTGCACAACACCGTTGACGAGGCCGCACAACAGGCCGACGACGAATCCGAGAACGGCACCCCACGGCCCCAACGCGGTCGTCAGCATCGCGGCGCTCACGCCCGTGAGCGTCACGATCGACCCGATCGACAGATCGATGCTGCCGATGAGCACGACGTATGTTGCGCCGAGGGCGACGACGAGCAGCACGGCCATCTGCCTGACGAGGTTCTGGAAGTTCGCCGCGGTGAGGAACGTCGGCGTGGTGATCGCGAAGAACACGATCAGGACGAGGAGCGCGACGATCGGAGCGAGGAGCACCAGCTGCGACCGCAGCCTCCCGCCTCTCTCCGCCCGGCTGCGCTGCGTCGTGACACGCGCAGTCAGCGATGTTCCCGTCGTCCCGCTCATCAGTCGTCCTCCGGCTGCCACGGGCGCTCGACCTTGTCGCCGTCGACCCAGGGGGTCTTGACGAACACGGCTCGGAACAGCTGCCCCGCGACGTTCCGCAGGAAGTGCTCTTCGCCGGGTTCTGCGTGCAGCACCTCACCCGCGCGCAGCGTTGCGCGGCGGGTGCGGTCTATCCACACCTCTGCTTCTCCCTCGAGTGCGACGAACGACTCGGTGTGCCGCTCATGCAGGTGATTGTCGAATGCGTCGCCCGGTCTGAGCACCACCGTGCCGAACGCCGCGGCTTCGGCCTTCGACAGATACGCAGGGCCCCACTCGCCGAAGCGCAGTTCGGCGTCAGCGGGTCGCAGCACCTCCGCCGTCATGATGCATCTCCTGCGGCTTCGCGGAAGATCTCGTATGCTTCCTCCGGTTGCGCGTCGCTGTGCACAACGGCGCGCACTGCGGCCAGCATCGCCGACGGGCTGCTGCTCTGGAAGATGTTCCTCCCCATGTCGACTCCGGCGGCACCAGCGCGGACTGCGCGGCTCGCCATCGTCAGCGCCTCCAGCTCGGGAAGCTTCTTGCCCCCGGCCATGATGACGGGCACGGGACAGCCGGCCACGACGTCTTCGAAATCCTCCTCGCAGTAATAGGTCTTCACGATCTGCGCGCCCAGCTCCGCGATGATGCGTGTCGCGAGGCCCAGGTAGCGAGCGTCGCGAGTGAGCTCCTTGCCGACGGCCGTGACGCCGAGTACGGGGATGCCCGCGTCGTATCCGGAATCCACGAGAGAGGTGAGGTTCTTCACGCTGCGAGATTCGTGTTCTCCGCCGATGAACACCTGCACGGCGACTGCATCGGCGTCGACGCGGATCGCGTCGCGCATCGACATCGCAGGGTGCTCGTCGGATAGCTCCTTCAGGATCGACGGGCCGCCGGATGCGCGGAGCACGAGACCCGCCTGGGTTGCGGGCGGGATCGATGTGCGCAGCGCACCGCGCGTGCACATCAGCGCGTCCGCTTGTGCTTCGAGCGGCGCGATGTTGAGGTCGACGCGCTCGAGACCGCGGGTCGGACCCTGGAAGTATCCGTGGTCGAATGCGAGCATCACGGTGCGTCCGGTATCGGGACTCAGGATCCGAGAGAGCCGGTGCTGCATCCCCCAGTCGAGGTTCGATGCGCCGCGCACGGCGTGAGAGAACGTCGCGAGCGGGGTCTGTGGGGCGAACGTCTTCGCGTCGCGGTTTCCTTCGAGGTCAGCCATGAGACGGGTCTCCTTCCGTAGCTGTCAGCGTCCTGCGCCGACGATGGTTGTTGCGGAGCGGGTCGCTCCCGCCGCTCGGGCGGCGCCCGGCGGCACGAACAGGGGGTCGACGCCGGCCGAGGAGATCCCTCGGGATGCGTCGTAGGCGCGCCGCCATTTCGCGGAGGCACGGTTGTACTGGGCGATGTCGTACTCGCTCGCGGTGATCGTGCGCTGAGGCGTCGACATCGGTGCGAGATCGGCCCCGACGCCCCTGGCCGCGAGACGTGCGGCGCCGTACGACGTCGCTTCCGGCGCAGGCGTCACCCGCACGTCGAGTCCTGTGGTGCCTGCGATGATCTCAGGCCATAGTCGTCCGGCGCTCGATCCCCCGGTGAACGTGACCTCACCCGTTGCCGTTGCCGCGCCGGACGTGATCTCGGAGAGGATCCGCACGTGGTCGCGGGCGATGTACGCCGCAGCCTCTTCGATGGCTCGGATGAACGCGCCGCGACCGGTTGCGCCCTGATCGGTGATGTCGAACCCGGTGAACGTGGGGGCGGTGTGGTGCCAGGCATCCGCCTGCATCGTGTCGGCGAGAAGTGCGAGCACGCCGTTCGCACCAGGCGGGATCTCTGCGGCCCACTCCTCCATCACGGCGAACGCCGATGCCTCTCCGTCGCGCGCCGCGGCGACGGCGTCGCCGCAGAAGGCGTCCCTGAACCATCGCATGGCCAGCCCGCTGAGGAAGCCGATGCCCTCGATCATCCACTGCCCCGGTTCGACGTGGCACAGTGTGCGCAGACGACGTTCAGGGTCGACGAGCGGTCTGTCGATCACGCTCGTCGTCTGCCAGAAGGTGCCGCCGACGATCGTGGGGCGACCTCGCTGCGCCCCGATGCCGTGCAGGGCGAGCTGCGTGTCCGCACCGCCCGCGACGACGGGCGTTCCGACGGGGAGCCCGGTCGCCGCGGCCGCCGTCGGTGTGACCGAGCCGATGCGCTCCCCGCACTCGACGACGTCCGGCAGTATCGCCGAGTCGATGCCGACGCGGTCGGCGAGCGCGCCCGACCAGTCGCGCTCCGACAGGTCGAACAGTGCGGAGCTGGAGCCACAGGTCGGCTCCGTGGTGAACTCACCGGTCAGCCGCGTCGCGACCCAGTCGCTGAGCATGCCGAGATGCGCGGCGCGCGTGAGCAGCTCCGGCTCATGGCGTGCGATCCAGCGAATGCGCGCGGGCGCGGTGATCGAGACCCAGTCGCCGGCGATGCGGTATATGTCGTCCGCCGTTCCGTCGACGACCAGTTCGTCGGCTTCACGACGCGCTCGCCCGTCGGTGTTGGGGCAGGCCCAGAGCTCGACTCCCGCGCGGTCGTAGAGCACGAACCCCTCACGCATGCTTGATGCGGCGACGCTCGCGACGGAGTATGCGCCGGCGAGGGCATCTGCGACATCTCGTACGGCACCGGATACCGCGTGCCACCCCTCGTCCGTGTCGAACACGGTGCCGCCTGGATGCCCCTCGACGGCCGCGTGCGACCACTCGCGATGGGCGTGCGCGACGAGCCGTCCGTCCGCGTCGAAGGCCAGCGCTCGAGCGGATCCGGTGCCCGCATCGATCGCGAGGAAGACGGGAGTCGTCATCGTTCCCACCGCAGTTCGTCGCCGGCCAGGAAGGCGTCGACCTCGGAAGCGAGCATCTCCGCGCCGCGCTGGAGAGTCTCGTAGGTCGCCCCCGCGAGATGCGGCGTCAGCACGAGGTTCGACTGCGCAACGAGCTCCCGCCATGGGCCGTCGGGCTCGTTCACGTCCAGTGCTGCTCCACCGAGATGCCCCGAGGTCAGCGCCTCGAGAAGGTCCTGCTCGTCGACGAGGGACTCACGAGCGGTGTTGATGAACAGGCTCCCCTGCCGCATCGCGCCGAACTGCTCGGCGCCCACCATGCCGCGGTTGTCCTCCGTTGCGCGAGCGTGCACGCTGACGACCTCGGAACGGGCGAACAGATCGTTCAGCTCGGCCACGACCTCGATCTCCGGCACGGAGGCCGGGTCGACGAACGGGTCGTATGCGATCACCCGGGTGCCAAGCGCACGTGCCCGCTGTGACACGAGGCGTGCGACGTTGCCGTAGCCGACGAGGCCGAGAGTGGTCGTGCTCAGCTCCCGGCCGAACCAACGGGCGCCTTCGAAAGTCGACTCGGCGAGCTGCCGCCCTGTCCTGACGCGATCGTCGACCTCCCGGAGCGAGGCGGGCACGTTGCGCAGGAGCGAGACGAGAAACCCGATCGTGAGGTCCGCGACGGCATCGGCGTTCTTGCCCGGCGTCGTCGTCACTCGAACGCCGCGGGCCTTCGCTGCCGCGATGTCGACGTTCACCGGGCCGCCACGGGCGCATCCGACCAGACGCAGCTCCGCGGCGGCATCGAGCACATCGGCGGTGATGGGAGCCGCATGCAGAGCGACGACCTCGTAACCGGCGATGAGTCGTGCCACCTGCGCCGGATCGCCCTCGAACTCACGAATCGCCGATACGTCGGTCGACGCCGCCTGCGGGCCGACCGTCTCGACGTCGGCGTCGAGCCCGCGCGCGTCGAATGCGACGCGGAACGTCTCAGCGTTCATATAGCTGTCGCCGATGATGAGGATCCGGTTCTTCGTCACGATTTCTGCTCCTTCGAGGGGTTCGCTGGGTTCGCTGAGGTCGGCTGCACGCGCCGCGGCCGACCTCGAGCCGATGCGCGTGCCGAGGGATAGTGACCGGCCGCATCCGCACCGGACATGCCGGTGGAGTCGAACCCCGTGTCGACGCTCACGCGCAGACGGTCTGTGCGCACGGAGGCGCGGGAGAAGTCGATGGGCGCGCCGTCGCTGTCGTACGCCACTGCTTCGACGACGACGATCGGATGCCCGATCTCCACTTCCAGGAGCGGTGCAAGCGTGCGATCGGCGATCGCCGCCTCGATCGTCCTGTGCATGCGAGCGATGCGCACCCCGGCGACACGGGTCACCACGTTGTACAGACTCGCTCGAGGCTCCCGCAGGTCGGGAACGAGCCCCGCGAAACGACGCGGCATGTAGTTGACCACGTGCACCGCCGTACGGGCGCCGATGGCGCGAACGCGCTCGAGGACGAAGCCGTATCCGTCCGGTTCTCCCGCATCCCCGCGGCCGACGACGGCAGCCGCCCACGATGGCAGCGGTTCGATGCCGGAGCGAAGAATCGTCGAGGTGAGGGCGCTCTTGCCGTCCTCGCTGTACTCCCCGAGCAGGCTGGGGGCGGAAGGCAGCGTCCACGCAGAGGGGCCGGGCAGGTGCGCGACAAAGGCGCCCTTGCCCTGTCTGCGCGTCACGATCCCCGCGGTCGTCAGGTGGGAGAGCGCCTCTCGCACAGTGGTTCGCGACACGTCGTAGTGCGCGCACAACGCGTGCTCGCTCGGCAGCTTATCGCCCTCATGCCATACGCCTTCGGCGATCGACCGCTCGATCGCACGCATGATCTGAAACCAGATCGGTGCGCCGGATGCACGGTCGAGCTCGGGAATCGGCAATGTCACAGCTTCGTCTCTCCATCGATACGAAACCGCCTGAGAATCTACGGACAGCGACTGTGCTGTCGGCGGCTTGTACCTATCGTGGCGGGCAACTTGTACCTGCAGTAGAGACAAGTGAGCAGAAATCCCTCGAATCTCAGATTCTCGGAGAAACCACTGATGAACTGGACATTTATGCGTTCGAGGGGCATTGACGCACCGTCATGGCCTCACAGGATTGTGCGCATCGACTGATGAACCAGACAAGTGAGGAATCCGGCGCCGTAGGTTGCGACGGCATCCAGATCGCAGAGAGCCCCAGACGACGCAGCCCGCAGACAGCAGCAAGGACGCATGCGTCGGCGAATGCGCTTCTCTCGACCGCCTGCACGACACGTTCCGGAGCGAGCGGTCCACGCGCGACACGAAGCGCCGGATAG
Source organism: Microbacterium halotolerans (assembly GCF_003569805.1). Classification (GTDB taxonomy): domain Bacteria; phylum Actinomycetota; class Actinomycetes; order Actinomycetales; family Microbacteriaceae; genus Microbacterium; species Microbacterium halotolerans. The sequence goes on from NZ_KZ984051.1 coordinate 299,393, forward strand.
GGTAAGCGCAATATGTCGACGATGCAGGATGTGGCCTCGCACGCGGGGGTGAGCGCGAAGACGGTGTCGCGCGTGTTCAACGCCGACCCGCACGTGCGGCCGGAGACCCGCGACCGCGTCGAGCGCGCCATGCGTGAGACCGGCTACGTGCCGAACGTGCTCGCGCGCACATTCCGGCACGGGCGGTCGCAGTCGGTCGGCGTGGCGATTCCGGATGTCGGCGACCCGTTCTTCGCCGCGATCGTGCGGGCGGTCGAGACCGTGTGCGCGCCGGCCGGCGTCACCACGCTGGTCGCCAGCATCGGCGACGATCCGGAGCGGGAGCGCGATGTGATCGAGGCTCTGCTGAAGGCGCAGCTGATGGGGCTGATCCTCGCGCCGGTCGCGCAGGACCAGTCGTGGCTTGAGCCGTGGCTGGAGCACACGCCGATCGAGTTCGTCGACCGCCCGGCGCAGGGCGTCGAGGCGGAGGAGCTGCGCGAGGACGACCTCGACGGTGCGCGACGGGCCGTCGAGCACCTGGTCTCACGCGGCCACCGGCGCATCGCGTTCCTGGCAGACAGTGTGCATCCGCCGAGCACCCAGCGCCGCCGAGACGGGTGGCGGCTCGGCCTGCGCGATGCGGGGATCGAGCCGACGGATGTCGCAGCGCACGCGACCGACGACTCCGATCATCCGCGGCACGAACTCGTCTCGATCGAGGCGACCGATCCCGAATCGGCCGCGGCGGCGATCGCGCGGATGCGGGCACTGCCCGATCCGCCGACCGCGGCGGTCACGGCGAACGCCCGCGTCACGATGAGGGCCTTCGAGTCGCTGAAGCACGGAGGGTGGGCATTCGTCGGCATCGGCGACTTCCCGATGGCGCACGCGCTGACCCCCGCGGTCACCGTGATGGCGCAGGACCCCGCCGAGCTCGGTCGCCGCGCCGCAGAGCGGGCGCTCGAGCGCTTCGAGTCCCCCGCCGAACCGGCCCGCGAACATCCGCTCATCCCGATGCACCTGACCGTGCGGGACAGCACACCCGCGCCGCGCAGGGCGTACCCGTTGTGACCGGTTATGCCCCTTGCGTCCGGTTCTGAGGCATACGCTCGATCACAACAGGTACGTTCGCGATTCGCCTACCCCGCCGGGTCGGCCAGCCGGATGTCGCCGTCGGGGTCTGCGATGACGGTGGCCTGCGGTGCCGAGGCCGGGTCGCGCAGCAGGGTTCCCGACTGAGACACGGAGAGCGCCCCGAAGCTGGCGGCGCCCGCGATAGCGGCCGCCACATCGATGCCTGCGCGCGGCGCATCCGGCTCATCCGGCTCGCGAGATGCGCACTTTTTCGACAGATCGGCGTCAATATCGGCGCATCTCGACGAAAGGTGCGCATCTCGCGAGCCTGGCGCGGCGGCGAGAGCGTGTACGAGGAAGCCGGCGAGCGAGGCATCGCCCGCGCCGGTGGAGTTGATGATCGCGGCGGGGGCGGCGCGGGCCCACCACGAGCCGTCGCGTGTGACGGCGAGTGCGCCGTCCTCGCCCATCGAGACGTACACGGTCTCGCAGCCGCGCTCGACCAACCGGAGCGCGGCGCTGCGCACCTCGCCGAGCGTGCGCAGCGGAAGACTCGTCGCCGCGGCGAGCTCGTGCGTGTTCGGCTTCACCAGCGCGACCCGTGCGAGAGAGCGCGCGAACACGCCCTCGAGCGCGCCACCGCTGGTATCGACCGCGATTCGCGCATCGGTCTCCGCAGAGAGCGCATCGATCAGACGGCACAGGTCGACAGAGCCGCCGCCCGGCGCGCCTTCTCCCTCCGCGGCGAGCGGGGGCACCGAGCCTGCCAGCACGATCCAGTCCGCGCCGATCGCCCGCACCCGGCTGACGGTCTCGGCGAGCACCGCCTCCACCTCGCCGTGCGTCAGCGGGCTCGTCGGAGCGTTCAGCTTCGTCGTCACGCCGTCGGCGGTGACCATCGTCACGTTCACGCGCGTGCGCTCACGGGCCGCGACCGGCCGCAGCCATTCCGCTTCCGCTTCACGCGCATCCGCCTCTGCCATCGGCAGCACGGCGACGGTGCGCGTGCCAGACAGCGCCACAGCGTGCGAGACGTTGACGCCCTTGCCGCTGAGTTCCCGGGTCCACGCGCTGGCGCGGTTCACGGCCCCGGGAACCACGGCGTCCGCCCGATACGTCAGGTCGATCGCCGGGGCGAGCGTCACGGTCACGATTCCGCTCATCCGGATGCCCTCTCCGCACGCTGCGCCGACGGATCATTTCGTCGAGTCGCGCAGGACGCGTCGCCTGGACCGCTCATGCCGCAGCCCCCGCCGCCTCCGGCACCACGACCCGGATATCGGCTTCGGCCGCCCGCGCTGCGAGATCGCGGGGAAGCTGCGCGACCGAGACGATGTCGTCGAAATCGGCCAGTCCCGCGGCGACTGCCAGACCCGGTTCACTGCCGCGGCCCGTCACCACGAGCACTCGCCGCTCCGCGATCTCGAGCGCCTGCTCCACCTGCTCCGCCTGCTGCGGCGTCTGCGCCAGCACCGCTCCGTCCTGGCCCATGGCACCGACCTCGATCACGGCGGTCCCGATCCGCAGCTCGGCGAGCAGTTCGTTCGTCCACGGACCGAACTGCGCGTCCCCCGAGCGCACGTCGCCGCGCACCCTCCCCCCGAGGTTGTAGACGACCGTCGCCGGCTTGATGGCGGCGAGCAGTGCGATCTCGATCGACGAGGTGATGAGCGTGCGGTCGGCGGCGTCGGGCAGCGCCTCCGCAACGGCGTGCGAGACCGGCCCCGAGGCGAGGTAGACGCTTCCTGATGCCGGCAGCAGCCCGAGCACGGCACCGACGACTCCGTCGTCATCGACCGCCGGTCTGATCTGTCCCGGCTCGACCGCCGCCGTCGGCACGATCGCGCCGCCGTGCACGCGCACAGCGTCGCCGCTGTGCTCGAGGGCGACCAGATCGCGCCGGATCGTCTCCTCCGAGACGTCGAAGCGCGCGGCCAGGTCCGACACGTGCACGCGCTGCTGCCGCGCCAGCTGGGCGAGGATGCCCTCGTGCCTCATCGCCGTTCCGCCCTGCTTCGCCGACATCAGGCGTTCTCGTTCCACCACGGAGCGAGGCTATCGTTCAGAGCGTCGAAGCGCGCGACGATACGCTGCCAGTGCCCGGCGAGTTCGACGCGGGGCACGACGGGATCTGCGAGTTCGACGAGTTCCTGCGCTTCGTCGATCGACGCGAAGTGCCCGACGCCGAGCGCCGCGACGGCGGCAGCTCCGAAAGCGCCCACCTCGTCTCCGCGCACGACGCTGACCGGCTGTCCCATCGCATCCGCCACCATCTGCACGTACAGCGGCGAGCGCGAGATGCCGCCGCCGAGCCGGATGGGTCCGCTCCAGTCGTAGCTCGTCGCCAGCGCGCGGGTGTGCCACACGTGCATGCAGACGATGCCCTCGAGCACGCCGCGGAACACGTGCCCGCGACCGTGCCCCGCGCCGATTCCTGCGAACGCCGCCGTCGGCGCATCACCCAGCGGTGATCCGAGCAGATACGGGAGCATCGCGGGGGTGTCGGCGTCGGGCTCGAGCGCCGCCGCCTCGGCGAACAGCGCATCGCGGGCGTCGTCCGCCTCGCCTCCGAATACCCGCACCGCCCATTCGAGAGCGGGCGACGCGGTCGGCGACGTCGACATCGCCACCCGCAGATCGGGCCGGATGGAGACGCGGCACTGCCAGCGGGGATCGACCTCATCGCCCGTCGTCGTCACACCGTTGGTGCTGAACGATCCGGCGATGAGCGAGAGCCGACCGGGCACGAGCGCCGCGGATCCGATCGCCGACGCCTGCACGTCGTGCAGCCCGACGACGACGGGAGTCCCCTCCGCCAGCCCGGTCGCTGCGACGGCATCCGCGGTGACGGCTCCCGCGATGTCGGCGGAGCGGCGCAGCGGCGGCAGCAGTCGCTCGGCCCACCCGAGGTCGTACGCCTCCAGCACCTCCCGGCTCCATTCACCGCGACGCATGTCGAGGAACGACGCCGTCGCGTCGGAGAGATCGGTCTCCGGCCGCCCTCCGATCAGGCGCAGCCGCAGCACGTCCTTGCACCAGATCAGATGCGCGGCGCGCTCCGTGGCATCCGGATCATTCTCCCGCATCCAGGCGAGCAGCGGTCCGGCACCGCCGAGCGGCGCCTGCTGCCCCGACACCTCGAGGATCGTCTTCGCTCTGTCGGCGACGCCGGTGATCCGCTGCCACTCGCGGAACGCGCGCCCGTCCATCGCCGTGATCGCGGGCGAGACGGGCCCGCCGTCATCGTCGACGAGGTGCAGCCCGTCTCCGTGGCCGCTGATGCCGATCGCGGCGATCCGGCTCGCATCCACCTGCGAGACGGCGTCGGCGATCGCTCCGGCCGCACTCGCCCAGAGCTCATCCTGCGTGCGCTCGGCGAACCGCGGCCGCGGGTGGTGCACGGGGCTCGATCGTCGCCCGGTCGCGACGGGGTGAAGGCGGTCGTCGTGTACGACCGCCTTCACCGTCGTCTGGCCTGCGTCGATGCCGAGGAAGAGAGGACCAGTCATATCGACTACTTGATGGCACCCATCGCGAGGCCGCGCACGAGGCGCTTCTGCGCCACCCACCCCGCGATGATCACCGGCAGCACGGCCACCGTCGCCGCGGCGCTCAGCACCGCGAGGAACTGCCCGCGACCCGAGACGAAGCTGCCCAGCGCCGGCGGGGCCGTACGGGCGACCGTGGACGTGAGCAGATTCGCCAGGAAGTACTCGTTCCAGGCGAAGATGAAGCAGATCAGCGCGGCCGCTGCGATGCCGGGTGCGACCAGCGGCAGCACGATCCGCAGCATCTCGGTGCTGAACTTGGCGCCGTCGACCTGTGCCGCCTCGATGATCTCGCGCGGCACCTCCATCAGGAACGAACGCATCATCCAGACCGCGAGCGGCAGGTTCATGCCGAGGTACAGAATCGTCAGGGCGCTGACGTTGTCGAGCATTCCGAAGTTCTGCAGCAGCAGATAGATCGGGATGATCGCCGCCGCCAGCGGCAGGAACTTCGTCGAGATGAAGAAGAACAGCGCGTCGGTGGATCTCACGATCGGCCGCACCGAGAGCCCGTAGGCGGCGGGGAACGCGAGCACCATCACGATGATCGTCGACATCACGGATGCCGAGAACGAGTTGATCAGGTACGCGGAGAACCCGGAGTCGAACACCCGCACGAAGTTGTCGAACGTGAGCTCGGTGATGAACGTCGGCGGGTTCGTCGACGCCGCGCGCTCCGGCTTGAACGCTGTGAACACCATCCACGCGACCGGGAAGAAGAACCCGAGTGTGACGACCCAGGTGACGACGGTGAGCACACCGCCGATGACGCGCTTGCGCGCGCGACCCCCAGGGGGGACGACTGCAGTGCTCATCTCAGGTCTCCTTCCACCTTGAACATCTTGAACAGCGTGCGCAGCGCGATCGTGGCCACGATGATCGTGACGATCACCGTCAGCACGCCGTACGCTGCGGCTTCCCCGATGTCGAGCCCGATGAACGCGCGCTCGTACAGCAGGTAGGCCATGGTCTTCGTGCCGCCGGTGCCCTTCGTCATGATCGCGATCGGGTCGAACACCTGCAGCATCAGGATGACGCCGAGCAGCACGGCGAGTTCGACGTACTGGCGCAGGTGCGGCAGCGTCATCGATACGAACGTGCGCAGGGGCCCGGCGCCGTCGACCGACGCTGCCTCGATCACATCCTGCGGCTGGCTCTGCAGCCCGGCCAGCAGGATCAGCATCATGAACGGCGTGTACTGCCATGCCAGCGCGATGATCACGGTGGCGACGGGGAAGCTGGTGTTCCACGCGACCGGATCGATGCCGATGAATCCGAGCGCCCAGTTCACGAACCCGGCATCGTTGTCGAGCATCGACCACTTCCAGATGAGCGCCGACGCGGCCGGCATCATCAGGAACGGCGTGATGAGCAGGGTGCGCGCAAGGCCCTGGCCGAAGAACTTCCGGTCGAGCAGCATCGCCAGCAGCATGCCGACGACGAGCGACACGATCGCGCTGACGCCGACGATGAGGACGGTCGCCCACAGCGAGCTGAAGAACTCGCCGTTCGCGAGCACCCTGGCGTAGTTGTCGAAACCCGCGAAGCCGCGGTCGCCCGGGCGCTGCAGGTTCCACGTCTGGAACGAGTAGTAGATCGTGATGAGGAACGGCACCTGCGTGATGACGATCGCGACGGCGAGCGCTGGCCACAGCAGAGCGCGGGCGAGACGGAGGTTCTTCCGCTCGCGCGGCGTCATCGGCACCTTAGGTGCCTTGCGCTTGCTGCGTGCTTTCGCTTCAGGGGCGGTCACCACGAGGCGAGTCGAATCGGCGATTGCCATTGCGGACTCCTCGGGAGGGGATGGTGGGTCGTATCCGTCGCTGTGACGGCGGGGTGCGGGCCGGGCCGTCTCCGGCCCGACCCGCGGAGGGCGCTACTTCTGCGCGTCTCCCGCGTCCTGCGCGATCTTCTGTCCTGCGGCGAGTGCGTCCTCGACGCTGGCCCGCCCGGCGAAGACCTCGGCGATCTCCTGCGAGACCTGGTTGCCGACGTCCTGGAACTCCGGAATCGTCACGTACTGGATGCCGGTCCACGGCTGCGGGTCGACGCCAGGCTGCGTCGGGTCGACTGCCGTCATGATGTCGTACGTGAGGTCGGCGAAGGCTCCCGCCTCCTCCTGGTACTCAGCGAGCTCGTACGTCGACTGGCGCGACCCCGGGGGCACGCGGCTCCAGCCGAGCTCGTTGCCGACCAGTTCGACGTACTCCTTGCTCGTGGCCCACTGCATGAACTCCCACGCGGCGTCCTTCTTCTCCGAGGACTCCGGGATCGCGAGGTTCCACGCCCACAGCCAGCCGGACTCATCCGTCTCGACCGTCGGCGCGTGTGCGTAGCCGATCTTGCCGGCGACATCGCTCAGTTCGGCTGACTCGACGGAGCCTGCCGCGCTCGTGGCGTCGTACCAGAACGCCGCGTCGCCCTGTGTGAACAGGTTCAGGCACTCGGTGAAGCCGTAGGAGACGGGGTCGGACTCACCGGCGTCCGAGACGAGGTCGGTGTAGAACTGCACGGCCTCGGTGAAGCCCTCGCCGTCGACCTGTGCGTTCCAGTCCTCGTCGTACCAGTTGCCGCCGAAGGTCTGCACGACTGTGGTCAGCGGCGCGAACAGCTCGCCCCATCCCGGCTTGCCGCGCAGGCAGATGCCCGTGGTGTCATCGTCGTCGACCTCGCGCGCCATGTCGGCGATCTCCTGCCAGGTCGGGTGCTCAGGCACCTCGAGGCCCGCCTCATCGAGGATCTCCTTGTTGTACATCAGGAACGACGACTCGGCGTAGAACGGCACGGCGTAGAGACTGTCGTCGACCGTCAGCGCATCGCGCACGGGCGGCATCAGGTCGTCGACGTCGTACTCCTCGGCCGACGAGTACTCGGTGAGGTCGGCGAGCCAGCCGTTCTCGGCCCAGATCGGCACCTCGTACGATCCGATCGTCATGATGTCGTACTGGCCACCGCCCGTCGAGATGTCGGTGGTGACCTTGTCGCGGAGGTCGTTCTCCTCCATCTGCACGAACTCGACCCTGATGTCCTCGTGCTCCTCGTGGAAGGCGTCCGCGAGCTCCTGCATGTCGACCATCTGGGGGTTGTTCACGGTCGCGAGGGTCAGCGTCGTGACGCCGTCCTCACCGCCGCCACCTCCGCCCCCGCCCGCGCCGGCGCAGCTGGCCAGCAGCGCGCCGCTTGCGAGAAGGCCGACCCCTGCGACGATGCGTCGGCGGCCTGTGTGCTGTGTCATGATGTGCCCTTTCGTCTTCGTTGACCCGATGGCACGGTCGGATGTGTGGTTCCGACCGCTGAGCGAACTAAACGATGCCCGATCGCGAGGAAAACCACAAGACCAGATGTGAGTTTGTGACGGAATCGCCACATCCGGATGTGTGTTTGTGTTGCGATTGCGGCCGCGGCGGGCCACAATTCAAGAGGGCGCCCGACATCGGGAGCCCGGCCCGCATCGCGAAGGAGCGACATGTACCCCGCCGAGCGCCAGAGCGAGATCGTCCGTCTCGCGCGCACAGGCGACGGCAGCGTGACGATCTCCTCGCTCACCGATCACCTCGACGTCACGGCGGAGACCATCCGACGCGACCTCTCCGTGCTCGAACGGCAGGGAATCCTGCACCGGCACCGCGGCGGCGCGGTGCTGCGCGAGCCCGAACCGTTCGAGGCGGCGATCGGCAGCCGCAACGAGCGCGAACGCGACGCGAAGCTGTCGATCGCCGCGCGCATCATCGAGCTGCTGCCGGACGACGGGGTCGTGATGATGGACTCCGGGTCGACGACGCACGTGCTCGCCGAGGTGTTCCCCGACAGGGATCTCACCGTCGTGACCAACAACATCCCGGCGATCTCGCTGCTGGCCGAACGGCCGCGGCTGTCGGTGTTCGCGCTGCCTGGGCGCGTCCGCCACGTCACTCACGGCGCCGTCGATCTGTGGGGTTGGCAGCGTCTCACCAAGCTGCGCGGCGACGTGGCGGTCGTCGGCGCCAACGGCGTGACGTCGCACGGCGCGACGACGACGGTGCCAGAGGAAGCGGCGCTGAAGTCGGCCCTGGTGAGGTCCGCACGTTTCAGGGTGCTGGCGGTGACGTCGTCGAAGCTCGGCCGCGAGTCGTTCTGCCGCTACGCCGATCTCGACGAGTTCGACGTCGTCGTCACCGATTCCGCCGCTCCCCCCGATATCGCCGACGAGATCAGGGCCGCAGGCCCCGAGCTGATCCTCGCCTGATTCCACACGACCACCTCAACGGAGAGACATGCCCCTCGTCACCACCGACCGCATCCTCGCTGGCCGCCGGGTCGTTCCGGCGTTCAACGTGATCCAGCTCGAGCATGCGGAGGCGATCGTCGTCGGCGCAGAGGGTGCGTCGTCACCCGTGGTGCTGCAGATCTCGGAGAACGCCGCGAAGTACCACGGGTCGCTTGCGCCCATCGCGCTCGCCAGTCGCCGCATCGCGGAGTCCGCACAGGTCGATGTCGCGCTGCACCTCGACCACGCCGAGCACGAGGCGCTCGTGAGGGAGGCGCTGCGACTCGGGTTCACGTCGGTGATGTTCGACGCGGCGACGTCGCCGTACGACGAGAACGTCTCGCGCACCGCACAGATCGTCGCAGAGGCGCACGAGCACGGGGCATGGGTCGAGGCGGAGCTCGGTGAGATCGGCGGCAAGGACGGCGCCCACGCTCCGGGCGTGCGCACCGACCCGGATGAGGCGGTCGCCTTCGTGGAGGCGACCGGAGTCGACGCGCTGGCCGTCGCCGTCGGCAGCTCCCACGCCATGACCTCGCGCGACGCCGCGCTCGATCTCGACCTGATCGCCGCGCTGCGCGAGGCCGTTCCCGTTCCGCTGGTGCTGCACGGCTCCAGCGGCGTCGCGGATGCCGACATCCGACGTGCGATCGACGCGGGCATGCGCAAGATCAACGTGTCCACGCACCTGAACTCGATCATGACCGCGGCCGTTCGCGAAGCCCTCGCCTCGGACGAGCGACTGGTCGACCCCCGAAGATATCTTGCGCCGGGGCGCGACGCCGTCGCCCGAGAGGTGACCAGACTCTGTGGGGTGATCTCATGAAGGCAGTCGTCTTCACCCAGCCAGGCGAGTTCGAGTACCAGACGATCCCCGACCCGACGCCGGGCCCGCGCGATGCGCTCATCGAGGTCGCGGCATCCGGAATCTGCGGCACCGACCTGCACATCCTGGAGGGCGAGTTCAGCGACACCTTCCCGGTGGTGCCCGGTCACGAGTTCGCCGGCACCGTGCTCGAGGTGGGCGGCGAGGTCACGCATGTGAGGCCGGGTGACCGCGTCGGGGTGAACCCGTCGAACATCTGCCACGAGTGCCGGTACTGCAAGAAGGGGCTGACGAACCTCTGCGAGGTCGCCGGCGGCTACGGCACGAGCTGGAACGGCGGCGCCGCCGAGTTCTGCGCCGTCGACCAGCGTCACCTGGTGAAGCTGCCCGACCACGTCGACGTGCGCGACGCGACCCTGATCGAACCGCTCTCGTGCGCCATCAGGGGCTATGACGTGCTGAAGACACAGATGGGCAACCGCGCGCTGATCTACGGTGCGGGCACGATGGGTCTGATGATGCTGCAGCTCGCCAAGCGCGCGGGCGTCGCGAGCGTCGAGGTCGTCGATCTCAACCCGGCCAAGCTCGAGGTGGCGCGGCAGCTCGGCTGCGACGCCGCGGTGACCAGCGCCGATGAGCTCGATCGGCCGTACGGCTGGGAGCTCGTCGTGGACGCGACGGGCAACCAGCACGCGATCCAGGACGGGCTGGGGCGCGTGGACCGCGGCGGCACGTTCCTGCAGTTCGGTGTGGCCTCGTATGACGCGCGCGCCACGATCGAGCCGTACCGGATCTTCAGGCACGAGATCACGATCACCGGGTCGATGGCGACGCTGAACTCGTACGACCGCGCCGCCGATCTGTTCGCGACAGGGGTGATTCCGCCCGAGGTGTTCATCAGCGACAGGGTGCCGCTGGCCCAGTACGGCGACGCGCTCGAGCTGTTCCGCGCGGGGCGCGGGCGCAAGGTGCAGGTGGTGCCGGCATGAGCGAGGCAGGACGGACGACGGCTGATGCCGGGGGTGCGTCAGACGCGGCTCCGGATGGCCCGGCAGCCGAGGTTGCGACGATCGATGATCTGCGCGCTCGGGTGCGCGATCTCGCGGCCACCGGCATCCGACGCATCATCGGGATCACCGGTGCGCCCGGGGCGGGGAAGTCCACGGTCGCCGAAGCGCTGGTCGCCGACGGCGTCTCGGTGCTCGTCGGGATGGACGGCTACCACTTCGCCGACCGACTGCTGCACGCGCGCGGCCTGCATGATCGCAAGGGCGCCCCGCACACCTTCGACGTCGACGGCTTCGTCTCACTGCTCGAGCGCATCAGGGCGCAGGGCCCGGATGACGGCGAGCTGTACGCGCCGTACTTCGACCGCGAGCTGGACGAGCCGATCGGCAGCTGCGTGCCGGTGCGCGCAGACGTTCCCGTCGTGATCGTGGAGGGGAACTACCTGCTGCACGATGCCGACGGCTGGGAGGGCGTGCGCGATCTGCTCGACGAGGCGTGGTTCCTCGACCCGGGCGACGACACCCGCGTCGAGCGTCTCATCGCCCGCCACGAGCGCTTCGGCCGCGGCCGCGCGGAAGCGCTGGAGCGCGCCACCGGCAGCGACGAGCTCAACGCACAGCTGATCCGCGCCACCCGCTCCCTTGCCGACCGAGTGTTCTCGGTGCGGTGAGAGCGGGACGGGCGCTGGAAGCGGCGGCGGACCGGCACATCAGCGAGAGCACCGCAGCGCCGGACACACGGCGCGTCACCGACGGTGTCGCGCGTCTGCGTCTCTCATCCGGCGCAGCCAGTACCCGCAGAACTCATGCCAGCGGAGCGAGCGCTCCCGCCGGAGCTCAGCCTGCATCGCGATCTCGTCGAGGAAGAGCTGTGTGTTCTTCGGGCCGTAGGTCGTGGCCCAGTGACCATTGCCGATCATGTCGCCTCCTCGATCGCCCGTGTCCTGCGACTGTACATCCGGCGTCTCTCGCGCGGAAGGGCACCCGTGCGACGTGCTGAGCACGGGACCCGCAGAAGCGGAGGGGCGACGATCGCACGCGAACAGCTCGAGCAGTACATCGCTGAGCATGCGGCGTAGGCACGTCGGAGGCGCCCTCATGTCGTCACCGATCAGGCGTAGGACGTGTTGGACGTCGGGGTGATGACCATCTCGTTGACGCAGACGCGAGCAGGCAGGTCGGCGATCCACCGGATCGCCTCGCCGACGTCCTCGGCGTTCAGCATGAGATCCCGCTCGGCCCGGCTCGGGGGATTCGGGCGTGTGTCCAGAATCTCGGTCGCGACCTCGCCCGGACAGAAGTGCGTTGCCCTGACGCCGTTCAGTCGTTCCTGGGCGTTGATCGTTTCGGCGAGGGCGCCCAATGCGGTCTTGCTCGTCGAGTAGGCAGCGCCAGCGGTGGGTGCGAACTTCCATCCGGCCCAGGAGGATACGAGCACTATCAGGCCGTCTCGACCGGAGCGCATCCCCGGCAGCACGGCGTGCACCGCCCGCACCGCGCCGGTCAGATTGACGTCGAGCACGCGCTCGTAGTCTTCCGGTGCGCCGTCGCTCCAGAACCGATTCGGGACATTCGTGCCGGCGCTGTAGACCAGCGTGCGCACCGCCCCATGCCGTCGGATGATCTCCTGCGCCGCCGCGACGACCAGACCTGCGTCGCCGACATCGAGAGCAAGCGCCGAAGCGCGCCCGCCGGCCTCTCGAATCGCCTGGACGGTCGACTCCAGCTCGCTCTCACGTCTGCCCGAGACGATCACGTGCTCGGCGGAAGCGGCCAACGCGATCGCGACGCCTCTTCCGATTCCCGAGCCGCCGCCGATCACCCAGGCCGCCCCTGTCGTCACAGCGGAGACCTCCCCCTCATCGTCGGAACCGGCTGCACCGTCACGGTCTTCATCCCGGATCATCCCTTCGTCGCGCCAGCGGTGAGGCCGCTGACGACGTACTTCTGCGCGATCAGCGCGATCACCATCACCGGCAGCGTGATCACGACAGCGGCCGCCATGAGACCGCCCCAGTCGACCGACGCGTAGCTGGTGAAGTTCACGATCGCCACCGGAAGCGTTCGTGTGTCCTGATTCGAGAGCACCAGCGCGAACAGGAAGTTGTTCCAGCTGAAGATGAACGCCAGGATCGTCGCCGTCGCGATTCCCGGAACGGAAAGCGGCAGCACGACCCGCAGGAACGCACCGATCCTGCTCGACCCGTCGATCTGGGCGGCTTCCTCGAGCTCCTCGGGAATGCCCTCGAAGAAGCTCGACATGATCGCCACCACCAGCGGCATCGTCACGAAGATGTGGGTGAGGATCAGAACCGTATAGGTGCCGACCAGCTGGATCTGGGAGAACAGGAAGTACCACGGCACCAGCAGGCTCACACCGGGAATGATGCGGGCCATCAGCAGGAACGTGGTGGCTCTCTTCACTCTGAACCGCGCGATACCGTACGCGGCGGGGATCCCGAGCACCAGAGCGATGAGCGTCGCCCCGGTGCCGACGACAACGCTGTTCAGGATGAAGGAGCCGAACGCCTGCGCGCCGAACACCGTGCCGAAGTTGTCGAGCGTGGGCGTGAAGTCGAACGTCTTGCTCGGGTCGACGATCTCGAGATTCGTCTTCAGGCTCGCAAGGAGCATCCAGAGCAGCGGCGCGATGAACGCGCACACGACGAGCACGATGCCGATCGCGCGTGCTGCTCCCCCGACGATCTGAACCGGGCGTCGGCGACTGCGACCGCGCGCGGAGCTTACGGTGACGGCGCTCACGAGGCGACCTCCTTCTTACGCATGATGGCGAGGACCGAGAGCACGATGACGATGAACATGAAGAACAGCATCAGCAGCGCCGACGCCCGCCCGTAGTTGGAGTACTCGAACGCGTCGCTGTAGGCGAGGATGTTCAACGTCTCGGCCTCATGGCTGGAACCGCCGCCTCGGCCTTTCGTCGCGTAGATGATGTCGAACGTCTTGAGCGCGTCGATTGCTCGAAGCAGCGCAGCCGCTGCGATGACGGGCGTCAGCAGCGGGAGGGTGATGTGCCAGAACCGCTGCCAGGCATTGGCACCGTCGACCCTCGCGGCCTCGTCCGGTTCGTTGGGAAGGGTGGAGAGCCCCGCCAGCAGAATCAGCACGATCATCGGGGTCCACTGCCACACTTCCACGAAGAGCACCGTGTTGAGCGCCATGTCCTTGTCGGACAGCCAGCCCTGACGCGGCAGCCCGATGGCATCCATGAGCACGTTCACGAATCCGATGGTCGGCTCGAACAGCAGCAGCCACATCATGCCGACCGCTACCGGTGTCGCAACGAGCGGCAAGAGGATGAGGACCCGGACGAGGCCCTGCCCGCGGAACGTCTTGCGCAGCAGCATCGCGATCGCGAGTCCGATCACGAGTTCGAGCAGCAGCGCCATGCCGGTGAAGTACGCGGTGCGCCACACCGCCGGCCAGAATCGGTTCGCATCCTGCAGCCAGTACGCGTAGTTGTCGAACCCGACGAAGTCGAATGGTCGTGTGACCGCGCCCTGCGCGTCCGTCAGCGAAAGGAAGATCGTGTACCCGATCGGAAAGGCGATCAGCAGCGTGATGAACACGACCGGGGGTGCGATCAGGATCCACTTGAGGTTCGCGTCGACCCAGTCGATCGGCTTTCGCCGATTCACCTTCGCCGTCGTGCGCGCGTAGCTCGTGTGAGACATCATTGTTCTCCTCGACGTCGGGCCCTCGGAAATTCATCCGAGGGCCCGACGCATCAGTCCTCGGAGTCCAGAAGTCCCTGGAACTCTTCGTCGGCCTGCTCCGCCGCCGACTCGACGTCTCCGCCCTCGATCGCCGTGATCGCAGGGCCGCCGACGATCTCACGGGCGGCCGCGACCTGCTCAAGAGCTGGACGGTCATGACCGACCGCGCCGTCACCGAGGTCGCGGACGATGTCTACCAACCCGGCGGGGAAACCCGATGTGGCGCTCTCATCCGCCCACGCCGACTCACGGGCGACCGGGACGGTCGCCTCGGAGAGCAGCCGCTTCGTGTTCTCCTCGTTCGACGCCCACTTGATGAACTCCCACGCGGCGTCCTTGTTCTCGGAGAACTCGTTGATCCCGACGGTCTGCGGAACGATGTTGTAGAAGTTCGAGCCGGCCGGCCCTTCAGGGAACCGCCCGAAGCCGACCGTGTCGACGACGGCCGAGTTGTCCTCATCGAGGAACGTATACGCCTGGCTGTCGGCGTCGAGGTAGAAGGCGGCGTTCCCCTGCGCGAAGATCGCGGACGCCTCGACCCACCCCATGTTCGTCGAGCCGGGAGGGCCGTAGTCGCGCAGCAGGTCACCATAGAACTCGTAGCCCGCAATCGCTTCGGGAGTGTCGATGGCGGCGTTGCCGTCCTCGTCTTGGAAGTCACCGCCGAAGCTGTAGATGAACGATGACAGCTGCGTCACCACCGGCACTCGGGCGCCCCTCATCGCGATCCCGTAGAAGCCGTTGTCCGGGTCGTTGAGCTCCGCTGCCGCGTCCTCGAGCTCGTCGAGCGTCTGCGGAACCTCGATTCCCGCCTCGTCGAGGAGGTCCGAACGGTAGTACATGATGTGACGCTCAGTCATCACGGGCACGCCGTACACGGTGCCGTCGAGCTGCACCGCGTCGCGAGCGGCCGACTGGAAGTCCTCCCAGTTCCAGTCGGCGTCCTCTTCGACGTAGTCGGTCATGTCCGCAAGCCAGCCGTTGCGCGAGAACTCGCGCATCACGTCCTGCACCTGGTAGGCCATGATGTCGAAGTCGGACGACTGTGCGTTCAGCTTCACCTTGAACGTGTCGTTGAGCTGCTCGTTGCCGTACGCCTCGATGTTGACTGTGACGCCGGTCTCGTCCTCGTACGTCGCTGCGAGTTCTTTGAGCCCCTCGACCCACGGGCTGTTCGCCGCGATGACGGTGAGCTCGTCGGAGTCGCCTTCGCCGCCGCACGCGGCGAGGCCGAGCACCAGTGCGCCGACGGCAGGGGCGACGACCGCAAGGCGCCGCTTGGGAGTGCTGATGAACATCGTTGTCCTATCTGTGTGGTGTTTCGTCGCTGGGTTCAGTTGGCGATGTTCTCGGGGCGTCTGCCCGAGAAGACATCGACGATCGCCTGGGCGGTTGCCCAGCCGATTCGCTCATAGGCTTCGAGCGTGTCGGCCGCCGCGTGCGGGGACGTGATGACGGATTCGTGTGAGAAGAGGGGGTTGCGAGAGTCCACCGGTTCCGTCTCGAACACGTCGAGCCCCGCACCCGCGATCCTTCCGGAGTCGAGGCCGCGCAGCAGCGCCGCCTCATCGACCGTTCCACCACGGCTGGTGTTGATGACGACGACGCCCGTTCGCATACTGGCGATGAGCGCGTCGTCGACCAGGTGATGGGTAGACGGCAGGTGCGGAACGTGAACGCTGACGATATCGGCCTCCGCAACGGCCGCGTGGAGAGACACCAGCTCGACGCCGAGGTCTGCCGCGATCCCGGCGTCGCCGTACGGGTCGTATGCGCGAATGGTGACGCCGAACCCGGAGAGACGGCGGGCGGTCACCTGCGCGGTCGCGCCGAATCCCAACAGACAGATCGTCTTGCCTGCGAGCTCTCTGCCGACGTAGCGATCCCATCGCCCGTCTCGCACGGCACGGTCCATCCGGGTGATGCTCCGCAGAGAGCTCAGCATCAGGCCGAGCGCGAGCTCAGCGACGGCCGCGGCGTTCCCACCGGGGACATTCACGACATCCACTCCGCGCTCACGGGCGAACTCCAGATCGATGTTGTCGAGCCCGACGCCCAGGCGAGAAAGGATGCGGAGCGAGTCCGCGCGACGCAGAGCCGCTTCGTCGAAGACCTCCACACCGACCACAGCGGCGTCGGCCGACCCGACCACGGCATTCAGCTGCTCGGCTTCCCAGGGAACGGTTGTTTCGTTCTCGATGAGAGTGAAGCCGTTGTCCAACAGCAGTCGGCGCCCTCGGCCGCACAGTTCCGCGTATCGCACCGGACCCACGATGACCGTTCGCCCCGATCCGATCGGTGCCGTCGTCCCGCTCATTCCGCTGCCTCTCTTGACAGCGCTGGAGTGGATCACGTCGCCGTCGACTAAAGGTGATTTGTTAACAATCAACATATGCCAAGTTAGCGAGGCCTGCAACTCGCAGCTCGCACCGCGGCACCGACGTGCGACCCGGTTGGCCTGCCGATCGCCGCGATCACGCGGCAGAACGCGCGTTCGCGGGCTTCACCGAGCTGAGCCGAGCCGATCTCGGCGTGCACAGCCTCCACCGCAGAAGGCGGGCGGCTTCACCGACCGAACACCGGAGGCGGCGCCGGGCACGCGACTCCGTCGAAGACCCGGTTGACCAGTCGGGCCGTCAGCCCTCCGCCGGCTCCTGTTCCCGCATGACGTCGCGGACGTGCCCCTTCGCGAGAGTGAGATGCAGGTGCAGCCGCTTCACTGCCGCATCAGCGTCGCCCGTGCGCACGACGTCGAGGAATCCCTGGTGATCGGCAGTTGCGGCCGGGATGTCGGGAGTGTCACTCAGTTCGAACAGGATCGAGAACGTCTGCTGATAGGGCCGCCATGCCTCACGCAGCCGCTTGTTCCGCGAGAGGTCGTAGAACGCCGTGTGGAAGTCCATGTCAGCGCTTGCGAACGCGTTGAAGTCGCCGACCTCACCGGCGGCGCGCATCTGGTCGACGATGACCTGAAGACCGTCCCATTCCTTAGAGCTCGCGCGGGCGATCGCAAGACGGATTGCGAGAGTCTCGAGCGCTTCCCTCAGCTCGTAGAGCTCCTCGATCCCTTCGATTCCCAGAGCACGGGCGTACAACCGCTTGCGTCGGCTCTCCAGCAGGCCCTCACTCTGCAGCTGCCGCAACGCGTCCCGGATCGGCCCACGACTGACGTCGAATCGCGTGGCGAGCGCGTCCTCGGTGAGGTGCGTCCCGTCTGCGATCGTTCCTGTGATGATGGCGACTCTCAGCTGATGCGCGATCTGCTCCCCCATAGCGAGCGGACGAAGACCCATCGAAGCCTCCCAGTCGGTATCACAGTTAACAATTCACCACTGACTTTAGTCCGTGCCGAGCGCACCCGCCAACACGCTCAGGAACGCGCGTGGCTCCGCGAACCGATCACACCGCGACGTCGCCGACCAGGTTCACCCTCACACCGAGCCGGTCGAACATCGCCGCCTTGGCCAGCAGCGCCTTGTCGGCCGTGGCCGCATCCGGTGCGTAGACGGTCTGCGCGTGGTTCGCCCTGTGGCGGGCCATGAACTGGTCGCGGGTCACGCCGTGCAGCACGACGTTCGCGATCGGCCACTCCGGGTTCGTGGCGTTCTTGCGTCGCTGGGTCTCCTCATCCGGCAGCTCGACCACCGTGCCTCGGAAGATGTCGACCTGCAGCACGCCGTCCTCGATGAACACCCGCGAGAGCACGACCTCGCCGGGCTTGGAGACGCCGTTGATCGTGGCACCGCCGGCGGGGAAGAACACGTGCCCCTGGCGCCAGCCCTCCGCCTTGTCCCAGCCGCCGAGGTGCGAGCCGGGCACAGAGCCGGAGATCTCATACACCCACACGTACTCGCCGTCGTGTTCCTCGCCCCAGCGCACGTCGTGCAGAGTGTTGTCCGGCACGAGCCCCATCGCGCGCCACACGCGGTCGGTGACCAGCGCGTCGACGGCGACGCCCTCGTCGACCTCGTTGAAGTGCGGCACGGCACGACCCGCGAACAGTTCGCGGGCGCCGTCGCGAGAGAAGGCGGGCGGGCGCTCGGTCGAGTTGAGCAGGCCTTCTGGCAGGTCGGAGGCGGGCGCGAGATCCTTCAGACCCTGCTGGTACTGGATGCCGATCGCGTCGAGGCCGAAGTCGTCGGCGATCCGAAGCGCGGCGATGTACATCCTGTACTGCTCGCGCAGCTGCCGCTCGGTGAGCTCGGTGGTCTCGTCCGTGCCGAGCCTGAAGGTCATGCCCTTCTCGATCAGCCACTGGCCGATCGCGTCGGCTTCGTCATCCGAGACCTGCTGCATCTCCGCGTACAGCGCCGACTGGCTCAGCCGCTCCTTGTAGATGCCGATCGGGTTGAGCAGCTCGTCGTCGATGATCGCGTTGTACATGCCCATGCAGCCCTCGTCGAGCACGCCGATGATGGCCTTCTCCTCGAGCAGCTGCTCGGCCAGGGCTCGTCCGAGCTCGCGCTCGTCGCCGGCAGGCAGCTCGGGAAGGGCGCGCACGTGCGAGGCGTCGTGCGTGATCGAGCCGGTCTCGATCCATTCCCGGATGCCGCTGGCGAACCACTCGTCGGTGAAGTCGACCGACCAGATGGTCGAGTGGGCGATGCCCGCCTTCGTCATGGAGCCGTTCAGCCCGAGCAGTCCGACCAACCCCGGCCAGTCGCCGGCGAAGTTCGCCACGGTGAGGATGGGGCCGCGGTGCGAGCGCAGCCCCGCGAGCACGTGGTGCGAGTACTGCCAGTTCGCGATCGCGACGATCAGCGGGGCGTCGGTCGGGATGCCTTTGAACACCTCGAGCCCCATGCGCTGGCTCGAGATGAAGCCGTGCCCGGTGGCGGGGTCGACGCCGAAGGCGCGCGTCACGCTCCAGCCGAGTTTCTCGACGGACGCGGTGACGCCGGCCTCGACGGCGCGCTGCGTCTCCCATCCTGCGGTGTTGGCGGATTCGCGCAGGTCGCCGCTCGCGATCAGGTAGGCGGTGTTCGGCGCGAGCGCGGGGCGCTCGACGGGTGCGGGGAATGCGTAGGTCATGTTCGGCTCCTCGTTGAGTGGCGGACGGGGCTCAGGCGTAGGCCTCGACGACCCGGACGATCTCGGCGACGGCCGTCTCATCCGGCTCGTCCAACGCCATACGGCTTCGGGCGTCGACGACGCCCATCCGGCGCAGAGCCTCCTTCATCCGGGGCATGTCGCCGCCGATGACCGAGACGAGGTCATCGACATCTGCCTGAGCTCGGGCGATGCGGTCCACCTCGCCCGAGTCGGCTGCCGCCGCCAGCGCGCGGAACGGCTTCGGCAGCACGGACGAGACGCCGGAGACGACACCGTCGGCGCCGCGCTCCCCCGCGGCGACGAGATCGCGGTCGGCACCGGTGTAGACGACGAAGCCTTCCGGCGTCGCCTCGCGGTAGGCCGCGATGTCGTCGAGGGTGAGCTCGCTGGCCTTGACTCCTACGACGTTCGGGAGCGCCGCGAGCCGCGCCAGCAGCTCGGGCGAGACCGCGTTCCCTGTGCGGTTCGGGAAGGCGTACACGTACAGCTGCCCGTCACCGACCGCGGCGGACAGCGCCTCGTAGTACGCATACATGCCCTCGTCAGAGGCGGGCAGGTAGTACGGCGTGACGGCGGCGAACTCGCGCGCACCGAGTTCGCGTGCCTTCTGCACGAGCCGCACGGCCTCGAAGGTGCTCGCCGCACCGACGTGCACGACCACGCGCATCGCGTCCGACAGCTCATCCAGCGCGGCCTCGACGATCTGCGCGAACTCGGCTTCGTCGACGGCGGGGAACTCGCCCGTCGTGCCCAGCACGAACGCTCCCTCGTTCCCCGACTTGGCGACGTGGCGGAAGATCGCGCGGCTGCCGTCGATGTCAAGCGAGCCGTCCTCCCGGAACGCCGTCGGAATGGCTGTGAGGATGTCGCGCCTGGTCACGTGTCTGACCCCTTCTTGTCGGTGCTGCGCCGCGATGTGCGCGGCTTGTCTTCGTTGCGGATGGTGGAGGTGAGCATGCCCGGCTCGTCGCGCATCGACTCGTGCGCCTGCTCGATCTCGGCGAACGTGTCGTCGCTCAGCACGGAGTCGGCCAACGACCCCCGCTTGTCCTTGGGCTTGCACGCATTCCGGATGGCCGGCAGCACAACGGATGCCACAGCGAGCGCGAGCAGGATCAGAGCGATCGGGCTGACGACGGAGAAGAACGGCTGGGTCGGAAGGATCTGCAGCGTGCGCGCGAGGTTCTCCTCGGCGAGCGGGCCCAGGATCAGCCCCAGCACGATCGGCCCCGCCGGGATCTCGAGGCGTTTGAGCGCGAGCCCGATCACGCCGAACACCAGCATCTGGATCACGGTGCTGACGCTGTTGGACGTGGCGTAGGTGCCGATGATGCAGAAGATGAGGATGCCGCCCCACAGGTACGGGCGAGGCAGATCGAGCAGCTTCACGATCCCCTTCATCCGGACGAGGCTGAGCACGAGGGCGAGCAGGGTCGCGACGATCATGATCGCGGTGATCGACACGACGAGATCCGGTCGATCGGTGAACAGCGTCGGGCCGGGTGCGATGCCCCAGATGATCATCGACCCGATCATCACGGCCATCACGGAGTCGCCGGGGATGCCCAGCGCCATCGTGGTCGTCAGCGATCCGCCGAGCGTGGCGCTGGATGCCGTGTCGCTCGCGGCGACGCCCTCGATCGAGCCCTTGCCGAACTCCTCCGGATGCTTCGAGACGCTGCGCGCCCTGTCCCATCCGATCAGTCCTGCGATGTCGCCGCCGGCCGCCGGGATGAGACCGACGCCGAGCCCGATGCCGCCGGAGACGGCGACCGCACGCCCCGACTGCTTGAACTCCTTGCGGTTCGGGAGCCAGCGCCCGAGCGACGAGATGGGTCGCGTCCGGTTCTGGCGGTGCGTCAGCAGCTGGTCGAGCAGCTCAGCGATGCCGAACAGCCCGATGATGACCGCGATGAAGTCGAGGCCGTCGACGAGTTCGAGCAGGCCGAAGGTGAAGCGCTCGTCGTTGGTCGCGCTGTACAGACCGACGGTTCCGAGCATCAGCCCGATCACGCCGGCGAGGATTCCCTTGAGCATCGACTTCGACGAGATGCCGATCATGATCGCGATGCCGAACACCACCAGGGCGAACAGCTCGGGCGACCGGAACCAGTCGCGCGCCAGGGTCGCCACCGGCACGGCGAGGACGGCGAACAGCACGACCGAGGCGAGGATTCCGACGGCGCTCACGATCGCGGAGAGCGTGAGCGCGAGGCCGGCCCTGCCCTGTTTCGCCATCGGGTATCCATCGAACGTCGTGGCCACCGACGCCGGTGTGCCCGGCGTGTTCACGAGGATCGCCGGAACGCGGTCGCCGAAGTTCGCCGCGACGTAGATCGTCAGCAGCACGGCGAGGCCCTGCACGGGCTCGAGGGTCATCGTGAACCCGGCGGCGAGCGCGACCGCCATTGTCGCGGTGATGCCGGGGAAGGCACCGACCAGGAAGCCGAGCGCGAGCCCGACGAGCATGTACAGCACGACGGACACTTCGAGCAGGGCGCCGAGGCCGTCGACGATGGCGTTCACAGCGGGATCCTCAGAACGATGCCGAACAGAATGTAGATGAAGGCCGTCAGGCCCACCGGATAGGCGATGAGGCCGATCCAGCGTCGGTGGCCGAACAGGAGCAGCAGCGACAGCAGGTAGAGCGCCGCGATGATCGGGAAAAGCTGGATCCGGTATCCGGCCAGGATCACCGACTGCACGCTCCACACCGCCACGAAGGCACCGGAGATCACGAGAGTCAGGACGACGCGGAGCGGACCGCCCTTTGCGACGCTCTCCAGGTCGTCGCGCCGGGGCGCGGGCCTCGCGACGGCGATGACGAGCAGCACGATCGAGACAGCGAGGCCGGCCGCGCCGAGCACGGTCGGCCAGGTGCGCGCGTCCATCGCGGCGACCGCTGACTCGTCGCGCAGCGCGATCTGCGTGGCCAGTCCGAGGTAGCCGGCCGTGAACGCGACGGCGACCACAGCCGCCGTGACCTCGAGCGCCCGTGACGGGCGAGGCCGTGTGACCTCGCCCGTCACGGCATGCTGTGCCGCCTCGCTCAACCGAGCAGCTCCGCGAAGCGGTCGAACTGCTCCTCGACGAATGCCTGGTGCTCGTCGGCGGAGCGGTAGACGACGAGGTTGCCTGCGTCGGCCTGGAACTGGGTGTACGAGTCGCTCTCGACGGCGTCCTTCACAGCGCTCTCGAGGGTGTCGTGCACCTCATCCGGCAGCCCCTCGGGTGCGTACATGCCGCCCCACCCGCCGAAGACGACGCCGTCGGTTCCGAGCGCCTCGTTCGCGGTCGGAACATCGGGAAGATCTGGGTGCGCTTCCTCATCCATGACGGCGAGGATCCGCACCGAGTCCTGCTGTGCCAGCGCCTCGCCGACGCCCGAGACCGAGGCGACGACCTCGCCGGAGGCCGCAGCGCTCACGGCGGGCGCGCCGCCGTCGTAGGGAACCGGCGTCACATCGATCCCCGCGGCATCGGCGAACCCGAGCGAAGCTGCCTCCCAGATCGATCCGGCGCCCGAGTTCGACACCGTGACTTCACCGTCCTCGGCCGCCGCGATCAGGTCATCGACGGACTCGATCCCGCTGTCGGCACCGACGGCGATGACGCCCGGCGCGTTCATGATCTGGCCGAGGAAGTCGTAGTTCTCTGGCAGCACATCGGCGTTCTGCGTCGTGTTCAGCATCGCGATCTCGACCGGAGCGAAGCCGATCGTGTACCCGTCCGGTTCCTGATCGGCGACGTACTCCATGGCCTTCGCGCCCGATGCGCCCGGCATGTTCTCCGGGATGACGCTGACGCCGAGGGTCTTCTCAAGCTCCGCGGCGAGCGCGCGCGATGAGAGGTCGCTGCCGCCGCCGGCGTCGGCCTGGATGATGAGCCGGATGTCGTCGCTCGGGTACTCGGCGGCACTCTCTTCGGAGACCGGTGTGCATGCGGCCAGCGCGGCAGCCACGAGGCCGATTCCCGCGACAGCGGCGGTGGTGCGAATGAAACGGGGCATCGTTGCTCCTCCTCGGTGCAGGGACCGACGGCTTCGCCGGCTGCACCGATCATGCCACGTTTACTGTTAACAGTCAACGGCCTCTATCCGCTCGCCCTTCGATGCCCGGGATCGGCCCCGGCTCGGTACGCAGCGGTCGATCTGCGACACCGGATCGAGCAACGACAGCGGATCGAGCAACGACAGCGGACGGTTGTGCGCCTGGGACGGGCGCTCGACGGTCGCAGGAACGACGCCGGCCCTGAGAACGAACACTGGTGCGGAGGAAACTGGCCGGGCGCGGCGTCAGCGAGCGTCGAGTTCCAGCCGCATCCGTTCCTCAGCGCGCGCAAGGTGGTCGGCCAGCTCGGCGGCGACGGGCTCGGCATCGCCTGCGCGGATCAGATCGAACAGCACGCGGTGCGAGTGCGCCGATTCGTGCAGATCCTCGTCGTGATTGATCGTGACCTCGAGCAGCGCCATGAACGTCGGCTCGTACTGCCGCCAGGTCGCCAGCAGTCGGGGATGGTCCGCCAGCTCGTAGAAGGACGAGTGGAAGTCGACGTCGGCGCGGTAGAAGTCTGCGTGATCGCGCGCGTCCGCTGCTCGTTCCATCCGCTGGACAAGCCGCTCGACGGGCTGCCATGTCTTCTCGTCACCACCCAGCGCGCGCCGCACGGCGAGCTGCTCGAGCGCGCCGCGCAGGCTGTACAGCTGCTCGATATCGTCGAGCGTGAGCCCCCGGATATAGATGCCGCGCGGACGGCGCGTCTCGACGAGCCCCTCGTAGACGAGCAGAGAGACGGCGTCGCGGACGGGCCCGCGGCTCACGCCGAACTCCTCGGCGACGCCTTCCTCTGTCAGCCGATCGCCCTGCGCGAGTTCGCCGCGCACGATCCGCCGACGGAGGATGTCCGCCACCTGCTCACCAAGTGACACCCCGCGTTCCACCGTGTCGCGCACAGCACCCCCTCACGTTTCGTTGACTGTCAACAGGGTACATCCGGAGACGGCCGGCTCTCACGACGCATCGTTCGGAGCCCGGCGCGCGCGACGCAAGGCCCCGCCCACCGGCGAGATGCGCCGACACTGCACAGGAGGGCGACCAGATCGGCGCATTTCGGCGAGAACGGTCCGGCTCGACGATCGGCGCGGGGCGCGCGGCAGCAGATCGCCGCACTACCGCCCCTGCGGCCGCCACAGCACCACGTCGGTGCGGCGGCGCACGCGGGTGCCGCTCGTCAGGGTGACGACGGCGCCCGATGCCTCAGCCGCGAACACCCGTGCGCCCGGGCGGTTCTCACGCTCGGCGCGGAGTTCGCTCCGCAGCTGCACGACGCAGCGACGCAGGTCGGTCACCTCGTCCTCGAGGTCGAGGATGCGGGCGATCGCCGGCAGGCTGATGCCGTCGTTCGACAGCTCCTGGACCTGGCGCAGCTGCCGAATGTTCCGCAGAGAATACCTGCGGGATCCGCCCTGGGTGCGGCCAGGGACGACGAGCCCGATCCGGTCGTACTGACGCAGGGTCTGCGGGTGCATCCCGGCGAGCTCGGCCGCGGGCCCGATCCGCAGAATCGGGTCGTCCTCGTCGACGTCGTCGAACTGCTGCATCCGGTGCACCTCCTCGCTGCTCTCCAGGCTACGTGCCCATCACCCCGTCAACTCTTCATTTCTGGCACATTTCCGATGCTGTGCACCCCATGAGATGTGCCAGAAATGAAGATTTGTGCCGGAGTCAGGACGACGCGCGGGCTCGGTGGAGCCACTCGTCGCGGGGGTTGTCATGCGGCTCTACGTCGCGGAAGTGCTCGAGGGCCTCGCGCTGGGCGTCGCTGAGGTGGCTTGGAACCACGATCTGCACCTCGGCGAGCAGGTCCCCCGTACCCTTCTTCGACGCGATGCCCCTGCCCTTCACTCGCAGCACGCGGCCGGACGGCGTTCCCGCGGCGACCTTCAGCCTCACAGTGTCACCGTCCAGTGTCGGCACCTCGACCGTCGCACCGAGCGTCGCCTCCGTGAACGTCACCGGCACCGTGACCCGCAGGTTGAGCCCGTCGCGACTGAACACCGGATGCGGGCGCACAGTCACGTCCACGACGATGTCGCCGTTCTCGCCTCCGTTCGGCGAGGGGCGGCCGCGCCCGCGCAATCGGATCTTCTGCCCGTCGGCGACGCCCGCCGGCACCTTGACCTTGAACGAGGTGCCGTCTTCGCTCTGCAGCGTGAGGGTGTCGCCGTTCGCCGCACGCAGGAAATCGAGCGTCGTCCTGGCGCGCAGGTCCTGACCTTTCGTCGGCATGCCGAACCCGGCACGGCGACCGCCGCCTGCGCCCTGGCCGAACATCGAGAAGATGTCCTCGAAGCCGCCGCCACCGGTGTTCGCTCCGCCGAAGTGGCTGAACACGTCGTCGAAACCGCCGCCGCCCGGCCCGCCGGCTGTGAAGCGCGCGCCGGACCCCATAGCGCGGATCTCGTCGTACTCACGGCGCTGATCCGGGTCGGAGAGCACCGAGTACGCCTCGCTGATCTCCTTGAACTTCGCCTCGGCCTTCTCATCGCCCGGGTTCGAATCCGGGTGATACGTGCGGGCGAGCTTGCGATAGACCTTCTTCAGCTCGGCGTCCGAGGTGTCCTTCGACACCCCGAGCGTCGCGTAGAAGTCCTTGTCGAACCAGTCCTGGCTAGCCAACTTATGACCCTTTTCGATCGACCGGATGGTGCTGCCGCATTCTCAGAGGATGCGGCAGCACCGTCCGGATGGGATTACTCAGCAGGAACCGCGACGACGACCTTCGCCGGCCGCAGCTCCACATCGCCCAGGCGATAGCCGACCTCGACGACCTCGAGGATCGTCGACTCGGTCTGGCCGGGAGTCGGCTGCTGGAAGACGGCCTCGTGCTGCTGCGGGTCGAATGCGTCTCCCGCCTCGCCGTACGACACGAGCCCGACGTTCTCCGCCACGGCGCGCATCTTCTCGGCGACGAGCGCGAACGCCGACCCCTCTTCGAGGTCGCCGTGCTTCTGCGCGCGATGCAGATCGTCGAGCACTGACAGCATGCTCTTCGCGACCGACCCCTTGGCGCGGTCGATCTCGATCTGGCGCTGCTCCTCGGTACGGCGACGGTAGTTCGCGTACTCCGCCTGCAGTCGCTTCAGGTCGTGCAGCAGCTGCGTCTCGTAGTCGCTGTGCTCCGCCTCTGACGCCTCGTCGGTCTGCTCGGTGTCGAGGATGTCGTCGATCGTCAGACCGGCGTCCTCGATCTGCTCGCCCGTGCCCGACTCGCCATCGCCGGAATCAGCGTGCCCTGCCTCATCCGGAGCCTGGTCGCCCGCCTGCGCTTCGGGGTCGGAAGCAGCTGCCTCCGACCCCTCGGCGTCAGGGCGGACCTCGTCGTTGTCGTCGAAGTCCTTGCCCGTCATTACTTCTTCTCGTCCTCGTCCTCGTCGTCGACGACCTCGGCGTCCACGACGTCCTCGTCCGACTCGGCCGAAGCGCCGTCGGCGCCCGCCTCACCGGCCGCGGCGCCGTCCGCCTGCGCCTGGCTGTAGATCGCCTCGCCGAGCTTCGTCTGCGACGCGTTCAGCTTGTCGAGCGCGGTCTTGACCGCATCCTCGTCCTCACCGGCGAGCGCCGTCTTGAGCGCGTCGACGTCGCCCTGCACCTCGGTCTTGACGTCTTCAGGCAGCTTGTCGTCGTTCTCCGAGATGAGCTTCTCGATCGAGTAGACGAGCGACTCCGCCTGGTTGCGCTGCTCGAGCGCCTCCGCGCGCTTCTTGTCCTCCGCGGCGTTCTCCTCGGCCTCGCGCACCATCCGGTCGATGTCCTCCTTGGGAAGCGAGGAGCCGCCCGTGATGGTCATCGACTGCTCGGTGCCCGTGCCCTTGTCCTTCGCCGAGACGTGCACGATGCCGTTCGCGTCGATGTCGAAGGTGACCTCCACCTGCGGCACGCCGCGCGGTGCGGGGGCGATGCCGGTCAGCTCGAAGGTGCCGAGCGGCTTGTTGTCGCGGGTGAACTCGCGCTCGCCCTGGAACACCTGGATCGCGACCGACGGCTGGTTGTCGTCCGCCGTCGTGAACGTCTCGCTGCGCTTGGTCGGGATGGCGGTGTTGCGCTCGATGAGCTTCGTCATCCGGCCGCCCTTGGTCTCGATGCCGAGCGACAGCGGGGTGACGTCGATGAGCAGAACGTCCTTGCGCTCGCCCTTCAGCACGCCGGCCTGCAGGGCTGCGCCCACGGCGACGACCTCGTCAGGGTTCACGCTCTTGTTCGCGTCCTTGCCCGTCTCGCCCTTGACGAACTCGGCGACTGCAGGCATGCGGGTCGAACCGCCGACGAGCACGACGTGCGCGATGTCGCTCATCTTGACGCCGGCCTCGGCCATCACGTCGTGGAACGGCTTCTTGGTGCGCTCGAGCAGATCACTGGTGAGCTCCTCGAACTTCGCGCGAGAGAGCGTCTCACTGAGCGAGACCGGGCCGTTCTCGGTGAGCGAGAGGTACGGCAGCGAGATCGACGTGGACGTCGAGCTCGACAGCTCCTTCTTCGCCTGCTCCGCGGCCTCCTTGAGGCGCTGCAGCGCGATCTTGTCGCCTGCGACGTCGACGCCCGTCTCGTTCTTGAACTGCTTGATCAGGTGATCGACGATGCGCTGATCCCAGTCGTCGCCGCCGAGACGGTTGTCACCGCTGGTCGCGCGCACCTGGATCGTCGAGAAGTCGTCGTCCTTGCCCACCTCGAGCAGCGAGACGTCGAACGTGCCGCCGCCGAGGTCGAAGACCAGGATGAGCTCGTCCTCCTGGCCCTTGTCGAGGCCGTAGGCGAGGGCTGCCGCTGTCGGCTCGTTGATGATGCGGAGCACGTTGAGGCCGGAGATCTCACCGGCCTCCTTCGTGGCCTGACGCTCAGCGTCGTTGAAGTAAGCAGGAACGGTGATGACCGCGTCGGTGACAGTGTCGCCGAGGTACTCCTCCGCGTCGCGCTTGAGCTTCTGCAGGATGCGCGCCGAGATCTCCTGCGGCGTGTACGCCTTGCCGTCGACCTCCTGCGTCTTCCAGTCGGTGCCCATGTGACGCTTGACCGACGCGAGGGTGCGGTCGACGTTGGTCACGGCCTGGCGCTTGGCGGTCTCGCCGACGAGCACTTCGCCGTCCTTCGTGAATGCGACCACCGACGGGGTGGTCCTGGCGCCCTCGGCGTTGGCGATGACCTTCGGTTCGCCGCCCTCGAGGACGGAGACGACCGAGTTGGTCGTTCCGAGGTCGATACCCACAGCACGTGCCATGTCTTGCTCCTTCTCGTCAGAGTGTCAGAAGTCTGCTCACGAAACCTCAGTCGTGATGACTCAAGTGTAGAACCTGAGTCTGAAGGAGTCAAATTTACTTGATACGAGTCGGCTCAAGTTTTGGATGTGCCATTCGCCGACGCGGCAGTCCGAGCACCGGGAACCGGTGTCGACGAACCGCACGTCGGCGCCGTGGCCTGCGTCACACGCCGCGGCCTCGCACACGAAAGAAACACGCCGCGGCCTCGCACACGAAAGAATGGGTGATGTGCACCCCTCACACAGAATCGCCCACCCGCCGACCGAGACCGTCGCGGCCATCGTCGCAGCGCTCGCCGAACACGGGTTCCCGGTCGCCGTCGGCGGCTCCGCGGTGCTCGCCTCGCTCGGCCTGGTCGACCGCGTGCGCGACTGGGATGTGACGTGCGAGGGCGATCCGGATGAGATCGCCCAGGCTCTCGATGTGCTCGGGCTGACCTGGACTGCGCCGCCGAGCGCCGGCCGCCCGTTCGCGACGGATGCGCGGTACGTCGTCGATGCCGGCGACCACGAGATCGACGTGCTGGTGGGCTTCGCGGCGTGGGACGGCGACCGCATCGAGCGTTTTCCCGTGCGCACGAGCACGACGTGGCTCGGCCTCCCCATCGCCGACCCGGATGTCTGGACGAACGCGTACCGTCTCATCGGCCGTCCGGAGCGCGCGGCGGTTCTCTCCTCGCGCGATCTTCGCCCCTGAGGCCCGCCTCACACTGTAGGGATGGTGTCCGTTCCGACGGTGCGATCCTGGAACTCCGGCTCCAGCTCGCGCAGGTGCCGGTCGGTTGCACGGCGCTCGGCGGTGAATGCGGTGAGTGCGATCGCTCCGCCGACGAGGGCCAGTGCCGCCGCCACCCACGCCGGGGCGACGTAGCCCCATCCGGTGGCGATCACGGCCCCACCGAGCGCGGCGCCCAGGCTGTTGCCGATGTTGAGCGCCGAGTGGTTCAGAGCCGCGCCGATCGAACGGTGGCCGCTGGCGACGTCGAGAAGTCGCAGCTGCACAGTCGGCACGGCGGTCGCCGAGGTCAGCGCGAACACGAACAGCGCGATGATCAGCGGCACGGTGTGGTGCGAGAGGATCCCGACCAGTGCGGCGGTGACCACCAGGCAGAACAGGCCGTAGACCAGGGTGCGGCGCACGCTGATGTCGGCGAGCGCACCGCCGAGGAAGTTGCCAGCGACCATGCCGGCCCCGACGACGACCAGCGTGACGGGCACCACCCATTCCGGCGATCCGGCCGCCTCTGTCACGAATGTCGCGATGTAGCTGTAGATGGCGAAGTACGCGCCGAATCCGACCCCGCCGATCGCCACGGTAAGCCACACCTGCGGCATCCGGAAGATGCCGAGCTCCTGACGGAAGGTGCGGCCTGGGTCGCCCGGCTGAGCGGGCACGAACCGGATGATCAGCACGAGCGCGACGACGAAGACGAAGGCGACGACGACATAGGCTGCACGCCACCCCAGCATCTGGCCGAGCAGAGTGCCGCCTGGCACACCGATGAGGTTGGCGACGGACAGCCCGCCCATCACGATCGCGATCGCGCTGCCGCGCTTGGCAGGCCCGAACAGCTCGGAGGCGACGATGGCGGAGATTCCGAAGTACGCGCCGTGCGGCAGGCCGGAGAGGAATCGTGATGCGGCGACGAGACCGAAGTTCGGCATCAGGAACGTGAGCGCGTTGAACACCAGCAGGGCGATGACGAGCCCCACGAGCACCCGATGGCGCGGGTATCGCGAGACGAACCCGGCGATCGTCGGGGCGCCGACCACGACGCCGAGTGCATACATGCTGATCAGGATGCCCGCCTGCGCGATCGCTTCTTCGGGCGAGGTCGCGTAGACACCGGGCAGCAGATCGGCCGCGAGGCCCGGCAGCAGGCCCATGGACACGAACTCGGTCATGCCGATGCCGAAGCTGCCGATGGCGAGAGAGAGGAGCGCCCTCATCGCCACACCCCTCGATTGCGTCGAGGAGGTCATGACACCAGACTAGGCGCACCCTGTGCCCAGGGGCGACCGGTTCAGCCCGGAATCGCCCCAGAGGTCACGCGGTGTTCATCTCGACACCGCTGCCGGACCGGCCGCCCGCTGCACGATCGTGGCCACGCCGCGATCACCGTCCACGCGCACGATGTCGCCCGTGGCGATCTCTCCGACAGGATCG
The DNA here is from genome assembly GCF_003569805.1 of Microbacterium halotolerans. Classification (GTDB taxonomy): domain Bacteria; phylum Actinomycetota; class Actinomycetes; order Actinomycetales; family Microbacteriaceae; genus Microbacterium; species Microbacterium halotolerans. The sequence goes on from NZ_KZ984051.1 coordinate 330,344, forward strand.
ACCTCGCCGAACTCTGACACCGTCGGAACGCGGGTGACGACGGCGCCGAGCACGGCCTTCGTCGTCATCGCGGTGAAGACCATCGCGAGCGGCGCGGTGCCCATCAGCCTGGTGCTCTGGAAGAACCCCGACCAGCCGGATGAGCCCTTCGCTCCGGGGAAGACGAGGATCTTCCCCGCGAAGCTCACGTCGAACAGCTCGTGCCTGCGCTCGATGATGACGCCGCGGGCGGGGTCGATACCGCCCCATCCGGAGATCGTCTCGTGCGAGACCAGCGCCTCTCCCTCGACGACGCCTGGCACCAGGCCGCGCCCGATCAGTTCCTTCGTCATCGCAGCTCTCCTCTCCAACGGCCCGTGACCGCCGCGTCGACGCAGTCCTCGAGCGTGCCGAACCAGCCCTCGATGCCGAGAATCGCCGGCAGGTAGTGCACCTGCTTGGCGGAATCGCTCGCGAACACGCGTGTTCCGTCAGGCGCGGCCTTCGACATCGCGGGACACGAGTCGGTCAGGATGTGGGCGCCGGCGCGCTCGATGACCTCGGTGCAGCCGGAGGCGTCGGCGATCGTGCGCAGCGCCCGCGGCGTCATGATCCACATCTCCGTATCGGCGTTCAGCCGCTTGCCGTCGAGCGCGGCGGCGATCCGCTGCAACTGGTCGAGCGACGCGTGCGGGCATCCGAGCAGGATGAAGTCCACCTCATCCGACTCGCCCTGGCTGTTCAGCGTCTCGTACGCCCAGCGCCTCTCACGCTCGCCGAAGTGAACCGCCTCGGGCACCGACTTTCCGCCGAAGGCAGCCTCGATGGTCGGCGCCTCCGGCGTCAGCCCCGGTATGTGGAAGAGCTCGACGCCGCCTGCCGTCGCCGTCGCCGCGCCGAAGTGCTTCAGGTCGGCCAGCTCCGGCAGGCCGATGCCATCGCCCGTGAGGACGGGCCGCCCCTCCTGCACCACGTCGCCGACGTAGTAGCCCAACAGCCCCCAGTCCTGGAACGACTCGACTGGCGCGTCAACCTGGAAGAGCGTGTCGCCGTACCGGTTCTCGTCCTTGTGGTTGCCCCAGCACGGGAGGCGTCCGGTGAGGCTGGCCGACCCGGTCGACGCCGTCCCTTCGCAGTTGGTGCGTGCTCCGAGGACCGAGTTGGCGTAGACGACCGCTGACGATTCCATCCACGCGACATGCTCGCCTCTCACCGGCAGGTTCCCGACTTGGTAGGGCGTGCAGGTGGACAGGATGTTGACGCCGTGCGCTCCGAAGAAGGACTCACCCGTCGTCTGCAGCTCGACGTTCTCCGACGGGTACGTCGCGATCCCGACGGAGTCGGGCCCGAACCCGCTCTGCAGCTGGCATGTGGGAACCTTCATCCGAGGAATGTCCACGTCCTCGTCGGTGTCGAGGTTGATCACCGCGAACGACTTCGCCCAGCCGCCCTCCTTCACCAGCTGGTGCTTGATCGGCGACGGCTGCGTCATGGTTCCCGCCACATTCCGCACCCGGCAGAGGTGCTCGGCGCCGAGCGCATCGCCGTACCGGATCAGCAGATCCATCGCCGCCGCAGTGGCTTCGCCCTCGCCACCGTCGCGCATGACCTTTTCCTCATCGGTGAGTTTCATCGTCCGCTCCTCCTGTCGTCATCGTTCGAGTGCGGGGACCGTCGGCTTCGGGCGGAGCGCTGCTCCCGCGACGACGACTCCGCCGAGTCGGCGCAGAGCCCGAGCCGTCCCGTGGTCTGCGCCGCGGCCGCGACTGCTGCTGCGACAATGACCATCCGGCGCACCGTGCGCGATGAACGAGAAGTCCTGCGGGCCATCTTCAGCTCCTTCGGATCACGACTCTCCCTCGAGGCGTCGGATCCGAGACTCGCGGACCCAGAGCCCCATCACCACTCGTTTTCCGAGGGCCGGAAGGAGTCGGTCCCCGACTACACGAACCGGGCGGAGCGCAGCGCGCACGAGATCGTCTCCGTCAGATCCTGCGTGTACGGGCGCGCAACGCTCTGCGGGCCGACTGTGCGAGGGGCGAGCGTGGCGACTGCATCATCCGATCCACCTGGGTGAGCCCGACCGCGGCCCGGCCTGTAGACGTATCCGCGCTGTACCCTCCCGCCACCGCTCCCGCACCGCTATGGTGAACCGGAACGACACGGCACCGTTCGTTAACCGGGGCCCCGTAGCGTCCAGGCGAAGCGTCGGCGGTGCCGGCGGAGCCTGCAGCAGGAAGAGATGACGTGACCGACACCCCGCGCCCGAAAGCCACCGCCGACAGCGCTGCTCTGCCGGTGATGGGCCTGGGCGACAAGCTCGGCGATAAGCCGGTCAAGCGCTCCAAGGTGATCGCGTGGGCGTTCTGGGACTGGGGGCTGCAGCCGTTCCACACGGTGCTGCTCACCTTCATCTTCACGCCGCTGTACCTCACGACCGACTTCTTTCTCACACCGGAGCAGCAGTCGCTCCCGGATGGCGCAGCCAGGGATGCCGCGATCGCCGAGCTCACCAGCGGGCTCGGCATCGGAACGACCATCGCCGGACTGCTGATCCTGCTGCTGGCGCCCGTGCTCGGGCAGCAGGCGGACGCCGCGGGCAAGCAGAAGCTGTGGCTCGGCATCGGCACCGCCGGCGTGATCGCCTGCTCCTTCGGACTCTGGTTCGTCGAGCCGGGCCCAGGGCTGTTCTGGCTCGGTGTCGCCCTGCTAGGTCTCGGCTCCGTCGCCAGCGAGATCGGCACGGTCAACTCCAACGCCATGCTGATCAGCATCGCAACGCCGAAGAACATCGGCCGCATCTCCGGCCTCGGCTGGGGCTTCGGCTATCTCGGCGGCGTCATCGCCCTCACCCTCGTCATCGTCTTCTACGCGATGAGCTGGTTCGGCCTCCCGGAGGACGCCGGTCTCCCGTTCCGCCTCGTCGCCGTCGGCTGCGCTGTCTGGGGCATCGCGTTCACGATCCCCGTGTTCCTCGCCGTGCCCGAACCCAAGCCGTTGGGACGCCCGGAGCGCCGGAGGAACTTCTTCGCCGCGTACGCCGTGCTCATCCGGGACGTCGTGGCGCTCTACCGCAACCGCGCGACCCGCAGCACGTTCTGGTTCCTCATCGCGAGCGCCGTGTTCCGCGACGGGCTGAGCGGCGTCTTCACCTTCGGAGCCATCATCGCCGGCACCGTGTTCGGCTTCGAGTTCCTCGAGCTGGCGGCCTTCGGCCTCGCGGCGAACCTCGTCGCAGGGCTCTCGACCGTGATCGTCGGCCGCTGGGACGACCGCTTCGGGCCCAAGGCAGTGATCATCGCCTCGCTGAGCGTGATGATCGTCGCAGGCGCCGCCACGTTCGCGCTGATCGATCAGGGCAAGCTCGTGTTCTGGATCTTCGGCCTCATGCTCACCGCCTGCGTCGGGCCCGCCCAGTCGGCGTCGCGATCGTTCCTCGCCCGCGTCACTCCCGCAGGCCACGAGGGCGAGATCTTCGGCCTCTACGCGACCACCGGCCGCGTCACGAGCTGGATGTCCTCCGCCGCGTGGACCATCCTCGTCGTGGCCTTCAGCTCGACGAGGTTCGGCATCCTCGGCATCGTGCTGGTGCTGGCCATCGGGCTGGTGCTCATCCTGCCGATCCGCTCGACGCACGCAGCGACGAGGGGCGCATCGTAGCGGAGCGACACGGCGACGGCGTTCGCATCACGCCGCTTCCGCGCCGCGGCGGCACTTCCGCGTGAGATCGATCACCTCATCCGCCCACGCGACATCCTCGTGGTCGTGCGTGACCCATCCGATCGCTCGGCCCTTCGCAGCTTCCTCCGCCAGGATCGCTCTGATGCCGTCCCGGCTGTCGGCATCGAGCCCCGCGCTGGGCTCGTCGAGCAGCAGAATGCCGCCCGGCCCTGAGAAGCGCGCAAGCGCCTGAGCGATAAGGGCTCGCTGACGCTGACCACCTGACACCTCGTGGATCGAACGACGTGCGAGTCGCGCGATTCCTACGCGTTCCAGCGCGTCGTCTACGGCGACGCGCAGCTCCCGCCTCGAGCGCCCGCGAGCCTCCCGCCCCCACGTGCCCATCGCCACGATGTCGCGGACCGAGAGCGGCAGCGTGTCGACGATCGCGGTGCGCTGCACGACGAGCGCGATCTCCTCCGAACGTTCGACACGCCCGGCCCGCGGCGTGCGCGTGCCCGCCATGATCTCCATCAGGGTCGACTTGCCTGTGCCGTTCGCTCCGACGATCGCGGTGATCGCGCAGGCGCGCAGTTCCGCGTCTATCTCGTGCAGCACGTCGACGTCGTCATAGGCGAAGCAGATGCCGATCGCCCGCAGTCCGGGTGGTCTCATGCCTCCATACTAGATGAGAATGATTACTGTTTGCTATAGGGTTGATCAGTCATGACGCTGCTTCTCCCCTTCACCTCCGAGTTCATGGTGCGCGCTCTCGTCGGCGGCACTCTCGTCGCCGCCGTCTGCGCCGTCGTCGGCACCTGGGTGGTCGTGCGCGGCATGGCCTTCCTCGGAGAGGCGATCAGCCACGGCATGCTGCCAGGCGTCGCCATCGCGACCCTGCTCGGCATTCCGCCCCTGTGGGGAGCCGCCGTCAGCGGCGCGGCGATGAGCGCGGCCATCGGTCTGCTGCAGCGGCGAGGCAGGCTCTCGTACGACACCAGCATCGGACTGCTGTTCGTCGGGATGCTCTCGCTCGGCGTCATCATCGTTTCGCACTCACGCAGCTTCGCCACCGATGCGACCACAATGCTCTTCGGAGACATCCTCGCCGTCGGATGGTCGGACGTCCTGATCCTCGCAACGACGCTCGCCGTCGTCGCGACGATCGCAGCCGTGTTCCACCGGTCCTTCGTCGCCGCCACGTTCGATCCGCGCATCGCGCACACCCTGGGTCTGCGCCCCCACCTCGCGCACACGCTGCTCACGACACTGGTCACCGTTGCGGTCATCGCCTCGTATCAGAGCGTCGGCACCCTGCTCGTGGTCGGAATGCTGCTCGCCCCGGCGGTCGCCGCCGGCCGCTGGACGAGGTCGATCCCCACGACCATGGCGCTGGCCGCAGCATTCGGCATCGCCGCCGTCGTGATCGGCCTGACCGTGTCATGGCACGCAGCCACCGCAGCCGGTCCCACGATCGCGTGCACGGCGATCGTCCTCGCCGCCGCCTCCGCGCTCACGTCGACCGCCGTCCACCGCACGCGGACGAGGAACGCCCGCCACGTTCCGGCTCATCCGGCCGCACCCGCACCCATCCCGCTGCCGGCAGAGGCCATCACCTCCGCCGCACCCCGCACGGAAAGCAATTGATGAAACGCCTCCACTCCCTCATCGCACCAGTCGCGCTCGCGCTCATCCTCGCCGGATGCGCCACCGCAGCCGAGGAGCCCGCGCAGGAATCCGAGTCGGGCCACGGCTCGGTCGCCGGAGCGGAGCAGGTCGCCGAAGCACAGCCGCTGCTCATCTCGATCGATGAGGCCGGCAGCGTCGGCCTGCACGACCTGCTCACGGATGAGACCACACAGCTCGGCGAGATCGCCGCGCCCGATGCCGTCGCCTCCGATGGCCGCTATGCGTTCGTGACGACGGCCGACGGTCTCACCATCGTCGACGGTGGGCGCTGGAGCTGGGATCACGGCGACCACTTCCACTACTACCGCGCCGACCCCGCCCTCCTCGGCGCGGTGCCGGGCGTCGGCCCCGCCGCCGTGACGGGCGCGCCGCTGGCGACGGCCGGCGGCACCGGTGTGTTCTTCTCCGGCTCGGGCGACGCCGTGCTTCTCGACAACGAGGCGCTCGGCGACGGCGAGATCGTCGAGTCGTTCCGGATCGCCACAGGCGCGGAGAGCGGCGTCGTCGCGCCCGTCGACACGGGTGCCATCGTGGCGACGACCGACGAGGCCGCTGTCTACGACGCGGCAGGCGAGCGGATCGGCGAAATCGAGTGCGAGGCACCGTCCGGTGCGATCACGACCCGCGTCGGCACCGTCGTCGGCTGCGCAGACGGTGCGATCCTCGCCACCGGTCGCATCGACGCGCTCGACATCGAGCAGATCCCCTACCCGGATGGAGCGGCCGAGCGCGCAAAGGAGTTCGACGGCCGGAAGAACCGGCCGACCGTGGCCGCGCTCTCCGGTGAGAGCGGCTTCTGGCTGCTCGACACGCGCGCCCGCGCCTGGACCCACGCATCGGTCGACGCCTCGCTCGTCGACGTCGTCGCCGCGGACGATGCGGACGGTCACGTCGTCGCGCTCGACGCCGACGGCCGCGTGCGGGTGTACGACTCGGAGGGCACGGAGCTCTCGGCCAGCGAGCCGCTCGTGGCGGAGAGCTTGAACTCCGGCGGCATCGTCGATCTCGTCGTCGACACGCAGCGCGCCTACCTGTCCGACCCCGCCGGCGGCGTGGTGCACGAGATCGACTACGCCGACGGCGCCCGTGTGGCACGCGAGCTCACCACACCCACCACGCCTTTCCTCGCCACGGAGCTGGGCCGATGACCCGCCCCATCCGTCGCACCGCGCTGCTCGCGTTCGTCGGTGCGACGGCTGCTGCAGCGCTGGTCGGCTGCGCACCGGCATCCGGAAACGGCGCGCACATCGTCGCGACCACGAACATCCTCGGCGACGTCGTCAGGCAGATCGCCGGCGACGAGGCCGGTGTGACCACCCTGATGAAGCCGAACGCCGACCCGCACTCGTTCGAGATCTCCGCCCAGGAGGCCGCCGGGCTCGCCGAGGCCGATCTTCTCGTGTCGAACGGGCTCGGGCTCGAGGAGAACGTCGAGCAGCATCTCGCCACGGCGGCCGGCTCCGGCGCGGCGCGCTTCGTCGCAGGCGATCACATCACCCCGCTGAGCTTCTCCTCGGGCGTCGGCGCTGGCGACGATCCCCACTTCTGGACGGACCCCGACAGAATGGCCGACGTCGTCATGGCACTCGGCGACGAGATCGCAGGGCTCCCCGGAGTCGACGTGTCCGCGATCGAAGAGCACACGAGCGCGTACCTCGAGGAGATCGACGCCCTCGAGGCGGAGATGACGGCCGCATTCGAGGCGATTCCGGATGATCGCAGGGCGCTCGTGACGAACCATCACGTGTTCGGCTACCTCGCCGACAGGTTCGGCTTCGACACAGTCGGCGCCGTGATCCCGAGCGGCACGACCCTCGCCTCGCCGTCGGCCGCAGACCTCGAATCACTCGCGACGGCCATCGAGAGCGCCGGTGTACCGGCGATCTTCGCGGAGTCGAGCCAGCCCGATCGCCTCGTCCAGGTGCTCGCCGACGAGGTCGGCATCGATGTCGCAGTCGTCGAGCTGTTCTCCGAATCGCTTACCGAGCCCGAGGGAGAAGCACCGACCTACCTCGACATGATGCGCGTCAACACCGACCGCATCGCCCAGGGCCTCACTCGATGAGGCCGCATCTGAAAGGAAACACTCACATGACGACGAACCCACGCTGGCGCACGAGCGCGACCCTCGCCTCGCTCGCGGCCGTCGCGGTGCTCGCCGCAGGCTGCGCATCCGGCGCCGCGGACGATCCAGCGAACACCTCAGGCTCCGGCGAGGCCGCGGCAGACGTCGCAGCAGGCGACCGCCTTGCCGTGTCGATCGCCGACAAGGTCCTCGTTCTCGATTCCGACACGCTCGAGGTCGTCGACGAGTTCGACAGCGAGGAGTTCACCCGTGTGAACCCTGTCGGCGACGCCCGCAATGTGCTGGTCACCACGAGCGAGGGCTTCCAGGTGCTCGACACCGCGGCACCCGAGCTGACGGACACCGTGTTCGATGCCGACGCCGCCGGGCACGTGGTGCGCCACCACGGCAAGACGGTCCTGTTCGCCGACGGAACCGGCGAGACGACGATCTTCGACACCGACGCGCTGGTCGATTCGGAGGGCGCTCTGCCCGAGGTCGAGACCTACCAGGCTCCTGACGCCCACCACGGCGTCTCGATCGTGCTGGCGGACGGAACCCTGCTCACCACCGTCGGCGACGATACGGCGCGTTCGAGCGCGCTCGCGCTTGAGCCGCACGACGACCACTACGACGAGATCGCCTCCAGCGACGAGTGCAATGACATCCACGGTGAGGGAACGGCGCAGGGCGAGGCCGTCGTCTTCGGATGCGCCGACGGCGCCCTGCTGTACAAGGACGGTGCGTTCTCGAAGTTCGACGCTCCGGACGAGTACGGCCGGATGGGCAACGCGTATGTCTCCGAGACGAGCCCCATCATCGTGGGCGACTACAAGAAGGATCCGGATGCCGAGGGCTACTTCCTGAACGACGTCGCGCTGATCGACACGGAGGCGGAGACCTACAAGGTGCAGAACCTCGGCGACGTGGAATACACCTGGCGCGGTGCCGTGCGCGGCCCGAACGATGACGCGTACGTCCTCGGCAGCGACGGCGCCATCCACGTGCTCGACCCTGGCACCGGCGAGCTGACCGCCTCCTACCCGGTGATCGACGAGTGGGAGAGCCCCGCCGAATGGCAGGACGAGCACCCCGCACTGGTCACCGATGGCGAGGTCGGGTACGTCGCCGACGTGGCGAACAGCCGCATCGTGTCGGTCGACCTCGCCACCGGCGAGATCCTCACGGAGGGCCCGGCCCTGCCCGCCGCACCCGGTGAGATCGCGTTGAACCTGGGCTGACCCGGGTCGACGCAGGACCGCGGGGCGCCGGAGAGAACTCCGGCGCCCCGCTTCTGTGCGCGTGAGAAGAACGTCGAGCTCCGACGCTGGATCGTTCGCAGCCGGGTACGGTTCGGTTCCACGGGTAGGCACGCGACCTCCGAGTGGTTAAGCTGAGAGGACGACACTTAGGCTCCCCTAAGCTCCACGAGGAAAGCAGAGGCAGGCCCACCCGATGACGCACCAGTTCCCGGATGACGTGGTCGCCGCCGTGCTCCGCCACATGAACGCCGATCACGTCGACGACAGCGCCCTGATCGCCCGCGCCTTCTGGGATCCGGACGCTGTCTCGGCTGTGATGACCGGCTTCAACGGCGACGGCGGCGACTGGGACGTCGTCTCCCCCGACGGCACCGTGCATCCGGTGCGCATCGCCTGGCCGGGCGGTTCGATCGCCGAACGCCCCGCCGTGCGCCGCGAGGTCGTCGCCCTGTACGACGACGCGTGCGCGAGACTCGGCATCGAACCTCGACCGCACTGACGCTCACGAATCGCAACGACGTGCCGCGCCCATCGCGGCGGTGAGGACACCGACACCATGCCCAGAAACACTCCCATCCCCCTGTCGACGAAGATCCGCGAGCGCTCTCAGGCGGCGCACTCGGACAGCGAGGGCTCGGGGTTCATGTCGTCCCTGCTGAAGGGTCAGCGCACGCGCGACGACTACATCGCCCTGGTGGCCCAGCACTACTTCATCTACCGGGCGCTCGAAGCGGCAACCGACCGGATGCGCCGTGATCCGGTCGCGTCGACGTTCATCAGCGACCGGCTCACCCGACTGCCGGCGCTCGAGGCCGACCTCGCTTTCCTGATCGGGCCCGACTGGCGGGAGCAGATCTCACCGCTGCCAGCGACTGCGCGCTACGCCGAGCGCATCGACCAGGTCGGCTCCACCTGGGCCGGAGGGTTCGTCGCGCACCACTACACCCGCTACCTGGGCGACCTGTCCGGCGGCATCCATATCGGCCGGGTCATCCGGCGCCAGTTCGGGTTCGACACCAACGGCTCGGGGTTCTACGTCTTCGAAGCAGTCGCCGACCCCGCGGAGTTCAAGAACGTCTACCGGTCTCAGCTCGACGCGGCCCCGTGGAGCGAGGACGAACACGAGCGCGTGATCGACGAGGTGCTGCTCGCGTATCGCTTCAACACCGAGGTGTTCGAGCAGCTCGACGCCGACCGCGGGGTCGAGACCAGCGTCGCCTGAGCCCCCGCGTCCCGTCGCTCAGGTGCGGCAGAACGCCGCTGTCGACGCAGGACAGCGGCACTTTGTCGCACCTGAGCGACGACGCGGGCGCCGTCGGCCGCCGGGCTCAGTTCCCGGCGGCTCCCGCGTCGGTGGAGGAGACGTCGGTGCGCTCGAAGTTCTTGGCTGAGCGGCTCGCCGTCGGGCCGCGCTGGCCCTGGTAGCGATTGCCGTAGGGACCGGAGCCGTAGGTGTTCTCGGCGGGCGAGGTGAGCCGGAAGAAGCACAGCTGGCCGATCTTCATCCCCGGCCACAGCTTGATCGGCAGCGTGGCGACGTTGGACAGTTCGAGGGTGACGTGGCCGGAGAATCCCGGATCGATGAACCCCGCCGTCGAGTGGGTCAGCAGCCCCAGACGTCCGAGCGACGACTTCCCCTCGAGTCGCGCGGCCACGTCAGCCGGCAGCGTCACGCGCTCGAACGTCGACCCGAGCACGAACTCGCCGGGGTGCAGGATGAACGGCTCGTCGGGATCGACCTCGACCAGGTGCGTGAGGTCGGGCTGGTTCTCCGAAGGGTCGATGAACGGGTACTTGTGGTTGTCGAACAGCCGGAAGTACCGGTCGAGCCGCACGTCGACGCTCGACGGTTGGATCATCGCCTCGTCGAGCGGGTCCAGCCCGATCCGGCCGTCATTCAGCTGGGCCTTGATGTCGCGATCCGAGAGCAGCACGACTACAGCCTAATGACTGCCCCGCGTCCCGCACGCCGCGCAGCCTCGCGAGCGGGCCCTTTCATACCGAGCGGGCGCCTTGGATCCGGTGCTGAAGGGTCCGCTCGATCACAAGAGACACGTTCGCGAGATGTCGAGCTCACGGACTGCGCATGTCTCGTCCGGATGGCGCGGAGACCGGGAGAATCAGAAGCGGTTGCCGTCGCCGATGGAGAACTCGAGGGGTCCATCGACGTCGGTCCCCATGTACTTCTCGTACTCTTCGACGATGCTCTCGCCTGGCTGGATCAGATCCGTCCAGAGGAAGTCGAAGCCCTCCGACGCGCTCTGAGCTTCCGAGGGGGTGATCGTGATCTCCGCCGAGTACGCCGCTTCCCGGTCGGACGTGTTGGTGATCGTCGCCTCGTACGTGACATACCCGTCGGCGAGCCCCGTCTCCTCTATGACGATGTCCTGCGCGAGGTCGTAGAACTCGATCTCGGACCAGTCCGTCGCCTCGAGCGTCGGGTAGTACGTGGTGTTGTCCTCAGCGACCGCGAACGTGCCCTGAATGAGCTGGCCGACCGCGACGGTCTCGCCGCCGGTCACGACGAGCTCGGCCGTGGCCTCGTAGTCGGTGTCGCCCGATGAGAACGGGTGGTAGCCCGCGAGCTCGACGTAGTAGGTGATGGCGCCGCCGTCTCTGGTCTGATCGACGATCACGGCGTACGCGGAGAACTCCTGCCCGATGAAGGCGTCGCGGTTGTTCAGCACACCGATGATGTCGTCGGTCGTCGGCTCGGCGGCCAGCTCGGCGGGCGGCTCGACCGGCTGGGAGGATCCACCGCCGTCGGTCGGGTTCGAGTCATCGGAGAAGTCGTCGATGAGGTCGGAGATGACGGGGCGCAGCACCGCCCCGGCGATGACGAGGAACACGATGATCGGCACGATCCGACCGAGCAGCGATGTCCTCTTCCTCTGATGACCGCCTGGGCCCTGCGACGCGGAGGCCGCGTACTGCTGTGCGCCGCCGGAACGCTGGGCGGAGACCGCGGAGCGCCGCTGCGGGCTGCCTGGCACAGCAGTCGTCCCCGCTTGTGCCTGCATCGGGGCGGAACCGCCGCGGCTCGCGGCAGCCCTGGTCCGTCGCCGTTCAGCGGATGCCGCAGCCGCGCTCTGCGCCCTGGCGGCCTGCGCCGCCCGACGCTCTGCTGCGCTGTTGCCCGCCGACATCTCCCGGGTGACGGCCGTGCGCCCCGCGACGCCGTCCACACTCGCCTGCTCACGCCGGCCGCTGCGCGCCCTGCGCCCGAGGAAGTGCGGATCGGTCTCGATGGGGGGAATCACGTACGGTCGCGTCAGGTGCTCGGGCGTCGAGCTGTACGTGCTGGTGTATCTCTCGACGCTGGCCACGCAGTGAGCCTATCCCGCGGGCGGAGCCGCCGTGATATGACGGAGTCATGCGGCATACGACAGCAGCGGCGATCGGGCTCGTGTGGCTCGGCGCAGCTCTGGTCGGCTGCTCGGGCACCGGAGGCTTCGCCGATCTGGAACGCGATCCGTCGCCGGCCGACGAGATCCCCCTGTCCGATTCCGAACTGCGCATCGTCGACAGAGACACCGCACGGTACATCGACGAACACGACGGCACCGACCTCTGGCTCGCCCGCTCGCTCGAGGACGGCATCTGCCTGATCACGTATGCGGATGAGTCGGCATGGGTGGTTGGCTGCGGCGGGTCCGATGGACCTGTCGGTGTGGGAGGCATGGCCGGACGTTTCGAGGCGGTTCCCGGCGGCGGCACGCCACCGGAGTCGGGAACACAGCTCTCCGAGAACGTGTGGGCCCTGCACTCCGAGGGCTGACGGGCGACCCGAGGGCGGCAAGAGCGCCGCCGGATGACTGTTAGGATCGTTCCTACGCGTACGCGCGGGGATGTAGTTCAATGGTAGAACTTCTGCTTCCCAAGCAGACAGCGCGGGTTCGATTCCCGTCATCCCCTCCACCGAGACAGAACCATCCGCGTTCAATGTGCTGCCTGGGCCCTTCTCGCGCTCACGAAGTCGACGGATCCTCAGCGCAGGCCCCGAACGGGCTCGCACTCCTCCGGATCAGCAGCCGTCGCTGCGAGCAGATAGATCCCCTCATGCATCGCCGGGGTCGCCGTATGCATGGACTCGTCGACCCAGGCGTGCAGGGTCGGCTTCGAGTTCATTCGCCCATCATGCCGACCGCCTCCGACACCGAGCGGTCAGAACGCAGAGCGCGGGGCCGTGCGCGTCCCTGGCCGCACTCATCCCTCGCGCCGCGGCAGCACGATCGGTCGGCCGGTGCCCGGGTCGGGGATGACGCGCACCGGAGTGCCGTAGACCGACTCGATCAGCGCGGCGTCGAGCACCTCATCCGGGACCCCGTGCGCGCGCAGCGTACCGCCGTCGAGCACGGCGACCTCGTCCGCATAGGCACCGGCGAGCGACAGATCGTGCAGCACGACGACCACGGCCCGGCCGCCGCGCGCCAATCGCCGCGCGAGCCGCATGACCTCCTCCTGATGGCGCAGGTCCAGCGCAGCCGTCGGCTCGTCGAGCAGCAGGATGTCGGTGTCCTGCGCGAGCACGCGCGCCAGCGACGTGCGCGCCCTCTCTCCGCCGGAGAGCGCGGGGAAGGACCGGGAAGCGAGAGGGATCACGTCCGCGCTGCGCATCGCTGCGACGATCGCCCGCTCGTCGTCTTCGGCATCTGCCGCGCCGATCCACGGCGCCCTGCCCATCTCCACCACCTGCCTGGCCGTGAACGAGAAGGCGACCGCGTTGTCCTGCAGCAGCACCGCCCTCGTGCGCGACAGCTCGCGCGGTTCCCAGGCGTCGAGCGGTCTGTCCGCCAGCAGCACCTCCCCCGCCGACGGACGGACGTCACCGGTCAGCACGCCCAGCAGCGTCGACTTCCCCGCCCCGTTCGGGCCGACCAGCGCGAGCACATTCGAGTATCGGATGTCGAGGGTGACGTCCGAGAGGATGGGGCGCCCGCCGAGCTCGCAGTCGACGCCGGCGAGGCGGAAGGCGACATCCGTCACGTCCAGCCTCCCGCCCTGCGCCGGTTGCGCCGGATGAGCCAGTAGAAGAACGGGCCGCCGATCAGCGAGGTGAGCAGACCGATCGGGAGATCTGCTGAGGGCACGATCGTGCGGGCTGCCAGATCCGCGTAGACCATCAGCGCCGCGCCGCCGAGGAGCGAGGCGAGGATCAGCGAGCGATGGGCAGGGCCCAGAATCATCCGCACCAGGTGCGGGATGACCAGCCCCACGAACGCGATGATGCCGACGAAGGCGACGGCGACGCCGGTGATCAGCGCCACGAGCACGACCGACACCAGGCGCAGTCGCTCCACCCGCACGCCGAGGTGCGCCGCGGTGCGGTCACCGAGGGCGAGCAGATCGTAGCGGCGCGCGAACAGCACGACCACCGCGACCGACGGCACCGCGACGACGGCGACGACGAGCACCTCGCGCCAGTTCGAGCCGTTCATCGACCCCAGCTGCCAGAACACGATCTGCTCACGACTGGCGGTGCTGCCGGTGAACATCAGCAGCGCGAGCCCCGCGCCGCCGAACGCGTTCACGGCGATACCGGTGAGCAGGAGCGTGACCAGCTCGGTGCGGCCCTGTGCGCGGGCCGTCGAATAGACGACGAGGACGGCCGCGAGACCGCCGATGAAGGCGGCGACGGCGGTCGTCCACGCGCCGAATGCCGTCAGCCCGAAGGTGATCGTGACCGCGGCGCCGAGAGCCGCGCCCGACGAGACGCCGACCACACCGGGCTCCGCGAGCGGGTTGCCGAAGATCGCCTGCATGACGGCGCCGGCGACGGCCAGCAGCGCGCCGACGAGCAGCGACATCGCCACGCGCGGGAAGCGGATCTGCCAGAGGGTCTTCTCCAGCAGATCGTCGGTCGGTGCCCATGGGTTGTCGACTCCGAGGCCGCGCAGCACCGATCCCGCGACCTCCGCCGGGCCGATCGGCAGCTGCCCCAGCCCCGCCGAGAGCACGACGCCGACGACGACCAACGCCGCGAGCGCGGCATACAGGACGATGCGTCTGGCTCCGAGTCGTGCGCGGGTCGCGTCGGTGGCGTGCGGACGGACCTGCGTCATCCGGCGTCGTCCTCCGGCGCGTAGATCGCGCGGGCGAGCGCGTCCAGCACCAGGGAGGACCGCGGTCCGAAGGACAGGATGGTGCCGTCATCCATGTCGACGAACCGCCGGTTCTCTCCTGCCGTGGTCAGCGCCACGGCAGGCTTCTCGGCGAGGAGGCCCTCGACCCCTCCGACGGATTCGATGCCATCGCTCATCACCAGGATGAGATCCGGATCCGCCGCGACGAGCGCTTCATCCGTCATCGGCTGCATGCCCTCCCAACCCAGCTCGCTGACGACGTCGATGCCGCCGAGAGCATCGATGAGCTGGTCCGCTCCGGACTCGGAGCCGAACAGGTAGTAGACCCCAGCCGATCCGCGCAGGTAGAGGAAGACGACCCGCAGCCGTTCGTCTCCGGAAGGGGCGATCTCGGCGATGTCGGCGATCGTCTCGTCGACGCCCGTGCGGATGCTCTCGGCGAGGAGATCGCCTGCCTCCGGCGCACCGAACACGGCGGCGACCTGTTCCGCGAGCGAAGCCGCACCGTCGAAGGACGGCTCGTTCTCGACGAACACGACGGTGATGCCAACGTCGCGCAGCTGTTCGACCACGTCGACGGGCCCCACCGTGCCATCCGTGATGACGACATCCGGCTCGAGAGCGATGACCGCCTCGGCGTTGACCGTGTGGCCTCCGCTGGTGACCTGCTCCAGGTCCTGGGTGCCGGGGAACGTCGTCGCCTGGTCTCGACCGACGAGCGTGTCGCCGAATCCGAGACCCCATACCGTCGCCGCGAGGGACCCGGCGAGATCGATTGCGACGACGCGGGAGGTGTCGGTGACCTCGACTGCGACCTCGCCGTTCGCGTCGTGCGAGGTCACGGTCGCCGGCAGGCTCTGCTGCGGGTCGTCGACCACCGGCGAGATCGCGACGTCCTGCAGTGCGGCAGTGGACTCCCCGACGTGATCACGAGGGTCGTCGAGAACGTCCAGCTCCGACAGCGGGGGCAGATCGGCCGGCGCCGCATCCGCGGACTGCTCGCCCGAACCTTCGGCATCCGGTCCGCACGCGGCGAGCGCGAAGACGCCGGCGAGCGCGATCGCGGCGATCGTCGCCCTGAGCCGTGCGCTCATCGCTCTGCCCGCTCTCCTCGACGAATTCGCCGGTGCTGCCGAAGCGTGCCGGTGCGGCGACGAGACCGGATGCGGTGAGGGCGAGCTGCCTGCGGCAGTGCGGCGGACGTGGGTGCGCATGGCATCGGGTTCCTACAGGTGAGGGGCGGTCGAGCACGGGCGTGCCGGCAGAGGGCGGCTGCTGCGCCCGATACCGGATCTGTCACTGCGTTCGACGGCTTCTGAGAACCACTCGCCCTCGAAGCGCAGATCACTCGTTTAGGTTAGGCAAGCCTACCCAATATAGCCCGACACCTCGACCTCAGAGACGAGACGAGCACGGCCACCCCCACAGCCACCAGATCGCCGCGCAGGTGATCAGCACCAGGATCAGGATGCCGACGAGGGCGGACTCGAACATGCCGAGCCGACGGCCGAGCTCCGGCACGTCCGCAAGCAGTGCGACGGCGAGAATCGATGCTCTAATACCATGCCATCCTGAGGTGATTCTCGCAGAACGAGCAGAATGCAATGGTCAATCGCGAATTGTTACCATTCTGCAACGGGTCACCTGCCCTATGATGACCAAGTCGCACACATTCGAGGAGCGGACCGAGAGAGTGTCCGCACCGAGACGCGCCGAGGAGGCAAGCAATGGACGGCTTTATGAGCAGTTTCAACTGGGGCGACATGTTGGTGAAGATCGGCCTCGCCATCGTCATCATCCTCGTCACCTGGCTGATCGCCTGGCTGGTGAAATGGGGGATCAGCAAACTCGTCGGCAGGATCGGGTTCCTGCAGAAGCAGGGCAGCGACGGCAAGCCCGTCGGTGATTCGATCGGACAGGTCGCATCGCTGCTCGTGTGGCTGTTCGGCCTCGTCGCCGTACTGCAGGTGTTCGCGCTGGAGCAGGTGCTCGCTCCGATTCAGAGCATGCTCGACGGCATCCTGCAGTACCTGCCGAACATCATCGGCGCCGGCTTCATCTTCTTCATCGGCTTCGTGATCGCGAAGATCGTCAGCCAGCTCGTGAGCGTGGCGCTGAACGCCGCGAACCTCGACCGCCTGATGCGCAAGGCGTCACCGCAGCGTGCCGCCGATACGATCACGGGCGAGGAAGCCGCTCCCCCGCCGCAGGAGGCATCACCCGACCAGCCGTCACAGCCGAGCGCGGGCACCCGCATCGCATCCATCGCCAGCAACCTCGTGTTCGCGGTCATCCTGATCGTGGTCGCCGTGGCTGCCCTGCAGATCCTCAACATCACGGCGATCTCCGAACCGGCCGTGCAGATGCTCAACCTGATCCTCGGGGCGATTCCCTCGATCATCGCGGCGCTGCTCATCCTGGGCCTCGGCTACCTGATCGCGAAGTTCGTCGGCGATCTCCTCGAAGGCACGCTGGTCGGAATCGGCACCGACAGGGCCATCGCGAGTGTGGGCGTCGTGCCGGAGGGCAGGAGCGCGTCGGCGATCATCACGGCGATCGCCAGGGTCGCGATCATGGTCTTCTTCGGCATCATGGCGGCACGCGCCCTGAACTTCCCGGAGATCACCGGCATCCTCAACGAGGTGCTCTCGCTCGGCGGACGAGTGCTGTTCGGCGGCGCGATCATCGCGGCCGGGTTCCTGGTCGCGAAGCTGCTCAGCAACGCCATCGGATCCGGCACGGCGAGCACCGTCATCCGCTACGCCACGCTGGTGCTGTTCGCGGCGATGGGCCTGCAGTACATGGGCATCGCCGATTCGATCATCACCCTCGCTTTCGGCTCCATCGTCGTCGGCGGTGCTCTGGCTGCCGCCCTCGCGTTCGGGCTCGGCGGCCGCGACGCCGCAGCGCGGTCACTCGACAGACTGGGCGAGAAGGCCGAGAAGAAGGATTCGACCCCGACCGCATAGCCGAGCGGTCGATCCACCGAGGGGCGCGTTCTGCGGGGCGCGCCCCTCGTCGCGCACTCCGAATGGCCGCGTGCCGATGTTGACCAGAATGGGAACATTTGTTCTAATGTATCCATGCGGTGGAGTGGACAGAGAATCGACCAGGCGTCGGCTGAGAAGCCGACGCTGCTCGGCATGCCGGGCCTCGTCCGCAGCGTGCAGACCCCGGATTTCGCCGGAGTCACGTTCCACGAGGTGACCGCCAGATCCGCCCTCAACCGCGTTCCGGCATCGAGCTCGATGCCGTTCGAGTGGACCGTCAACCCGTATCGGGGATGCGGTCATCAGTGCGTGTACTGTTTCGCCCGCAGCACCCACCGCTATCTGGAGCTCGACGCGGGCGACGACTTCGACCGGCAGATCATCGTCAAAGTGAATGCTCCGGATGTGCTGCGCGCGGAGGTCGGCCGGCGGTCGTGGCGTCGGGAGCTGGTGGCGCTCGGCACCAACACCGACCCGTATCAGCGGGCGGAGGGGCGCTACGAGCTGATGCCGGGCATCATCCGGGCGTTGGGAGAGAGCGGCACCCCGACGTCCATCCTCACCAAGGGCACGCTGCTGCGCCGGGACCTGCCGCTGCTGAGCCGGATGGCGGAGCACGTGCCCGTCGACATCGCGATGTCGATCGCGGTGTTCGACGATGATCTGCAGAAGGCGATCGAGCCGGGAACGCCCAGCACCCGTGCCCGGCTGGCCACGGTGAGAGCCGCCGCCGAGCTCGGGTTCCGCGTGACCGTGTTCCTGATGCCGATCATGCCGTGGCTCACCGATCATCCGGAGCATCTGGAGCACGCCGTCTCGCAGATCGCCGCGGTCGGCGCGCACCGCGTCGTCTTCGGCGCGCTGCACCTGCGGCCCGGTGCGAAGGAGTGGTTCCTCGAGTGGATCGCCAGGGAACATCCGGAGCTCGAAGCCGGCTACCGGCGCTTCTACGGGACGGCCTCATACGCGCCGAAGGCGTACCGTCAGCAGCTCTCGGCGAGGATGCGCCCGCTGCTGCGCCGCCACGGCCTCGATCCGCGCGAGGATGAGGATCAGCCTGAGGCGCGCCGCCTGGCCCGTTCGGCCGCACAGATGGTGTCGCTGGAACCCACGCCGCAGCCGACGCTGTTCTGATCAGCCGGACGGGCAGCGGCTCCATCGGAATGCGCACGCAGTGCCTGCGTCCGGCTCGGGCGCATGGCGGCGACCGAGCGTCACCCGACGTCGACGACGCGCACGTGCCGCGGTTCAGCGTGTGGCAGAGTTCCGGATGCGCCCGCAGGATAGTCTGAAAAGCGCGTGTTGAAGGAAAGCGGGGATTCCATGTCGCCTCAGACGACTGTCGCGCCGGCGCAGCTGCTGCGCCTCTCTGTGCAGTGGGAGTCCCAGCGCATCGATGTCAGTGTCCCTGGAGGCGTTCCGGTCGCCGAAGTGCTCCCGTCACTCGCCCGACGCCTCCGCATCCTCGACAACATCTCCGCGTCGTCCGGGTTCCGTCTGGTCCAGGCCGACGGAACCGTACTCGGCGGGGACCGCTCCCTCGCCTCTCAGAGCGTGGACGACGGCGATCTGCTCATCCTGGAGCAGGGGACGACTGCGGCATCCGCGAAGCGCTACGACGATCTCGTCGAAGCCGTCGCCGACGTGGTGGAGAAGGACGCTCCGGCATGGTCGGCGCAGAATTCGGTCACGACTGCGACCGTGGTGTCATCGGTCCTGCTGCTGCTCGGTCTGGCCCCTGCTGTGTGGTCGTGGGCCGGCACCGGAACGGTGGTCACCCCGGTCGGCGCCGGTGCGGCCGCAGTCGTTCTGATGACGTGCGCCATCGTGATGGACCGCACGCGCGCTCCGCAGCAGGCCGCCATGGCGCTCGCCGTGGTGTCATCGGTGTACGCGGGCGTCGCCGGATACACGGCGCTGCCCTCGGACGGCGCATGGGCGGCGCCGCTGCTCTTCGGTGCGGGGGCGATGCTCGTGTTCGGCGTCGTGACGATGCTGGCGCTGAAGCGGCTGCGCGAGTACGGACTCGTCCCCGTGGTCCTCGGCGGTGTGCTGCTCGCCGTCGGCGCCGTGACCATCTGGCCGGCCGTACCCGTTGCCGGGACTCTGGCGGCGGTGATGGCGCTCGCCGGCATCGCGGGACTCGCAACGCCATGGATCGCCCTGGCTTCTGTGCCGCTGCGCGTGGTCTCCGCCCGCGACGACTCCGAGGTCTACGACGCCCCGACTCGCATCGCGCCGGAGCAGGTCGCGAAGCTCTACGCCCGGGCGCACCGCTACCAGGTCTCCCTGCGGATCGCCGTCTGCATCGTCGTGCTGATCGCGACCCCGCCCGTCGTCGCTTCCGGAATATGGGGGCTGGTGCTGTCCGCGATGACGTACGGCGGCATGTTCCTCGGCGCCAGACAGGTGTACTCACGGTTCGACATCGTCGCAGTCTCCTCCGGCGTGCTCTCAGGAGTGCTGCTCGGCGTCGTCACGGCCATCATCACCCACCCGGAGTGGATCACCGGGCTCGTCATCGGCCTGTCCGCTGCCGCGGTGTGCGTGATCGTCGTGGTGCTGCTCAGCAGCAGATCGCGGATCGGCCTGACGCGCTTCGCCGATTTCGCCGAATGGGCGACGATCGCCCTGCTGCTGCCGCTGGCCATCATCGCCGGAGGCTGGTTCTGACCCATGGCGTCCAAAGCCGAGCTTCTTCAGGCACAGGCGTTCAATCGTCGGCGGCTGCGGACCGCGTTCACGAGCGGAGCACCTGGCGGACGCGAGCTGCCCCCTGGCAAGCCGCTGCGCGGTGTGGTCGTCAGCGTCGCACTCGGGATCCTGACGGTGATCGTATCGCTGCTGATCGGCACGTTCACCGGCACCCTGCCCAAGGACTGGGGCGATGGCTCGATCATCGTGGTCAGCGGCGAGGGCACCCGGTACGTCGCACTGGGCGACACACTGTATCCCGTCAAGAACCTCGCCAGCGCACATCTGCTGGTGGAGACGACCGAGGTCACGTCGGTGCCTGCGTCGAAGCTCGACGGCATCGAGCGCAATCCGTCGCCGGTGGGAATCGACGGCGCCCCTGATCAGCTCCCCGCCCCCGACCGGCAGTACACCGGAGCCTGGCTGAGCTGCATCGACGCTTCCCGCCCGCTCGAGCTCTCCACGCGCATGCTGGGCGATTCGTCCGGCCCGGAGGATCGAGCGGCACTCGTGAAAGACGGCGACGGCGGGTACTGGTTCATCCAAGGCGCATACCGCTACGCCCTGCACCCCGACAACGTCGCCGTCGTGGCCAGCGTCTTCCTGGGGATCGACGACATCGACGCAGTGCCCACCGCCTCGGCCCTCTGGCTGAACCTCGTCACGCCTGGCACACCGCTCGCAATGGACCTCGGCGGCGATCTGGGATCGGATGCGGGGGCCGCAGGTCTGGTCGTGGGGCAGACCGTGCGCACGCAGTCGAACGGACAGACCGTCGCCGAGTACGTCGTCGATGGGAAGGGCGCGCTCGTTCCGGCCACGCCCTTCGCGCGCACGCTGCTGACCGCGTACGTCGGCGTCGAGCCCGTCACCATGACCGTCGCCGAGGCGACGGACCTGCGGAACGTGAACTCGGACGCCGTCCCAGGCGACTGGCCCTCCGATGTCCCCGTCGACGCCGAGGACGCCGGCGCGACGTGCCTGCAGATGATCCCGGACGGCGGCGTCTCCGTTGCAGCGGCGCCGAGTGATGTCGAGCCAGGGACGCAGGTCACGCCGGGAACGGGCGCGGCCGTGACGACGCACGGCTCGGGTGAGGGCAGCACGTACGGCTTCGTCTCGGAAGCCGGTGTGCACTTCCCGGTCGAGACGGCCGCAGATCTCGAGCGCCTCGGGTACGAGCCCGACCAGGCGGTGCCCGTCCCTGCGGCATGGACCCAGCTGCTCGAGCAAGGACCGGCCCTCAGCCGGGAGATCGCGCAGAGGACGGCGCAGGGACTGGGCGAGTGATGGGGCGCGGCGGCCTGCGCGGTGCGGTGACGGCGATCGGGCTGCTCGCACTGCTCGGCGCGGGAGGTGCGAACAGCGTTCCTCCTTCTGCCCCGCAGGCGGACACGACCGCCTCCGCGCAGTCGCCTGCGATCGACGCGACCGCACAGCAGTGCACGCCGGACCAGCGCGTCCTCGCCCCCGGCCCCAGCTATCTGGTAGAACGCCTCGGGCTCGAGGAGGCCTGGACGCTCAGCCGCGGCAACGGTGTGACGGTGGCGGTCGTCGACTCCGGAGTGGAAGCGGGCAACGTGCACCTCGACGGTGCGCTGGCGCAGGGCCGCAGCACCTTCGGCGACGGGAGCGCCCCGGCCGACGACGACCGCTTCGGTCACGGCACGGCCATCGCCGGCCTCATCGCCGGACGACAGGTGGACGGCTCGGGGGTCGTCGGCGTCGCCCCTGAGGCGAAGGTCATGCCGGTGCGCGCCTTCGAAGCAGCACCGGAGGACGGACAGTCGTCGAGTGATCTCGCTCCGCCCTCCGCGGGCTCCGTCTCTGAGGGGATCCGGTGGGCGGCCGAGCACGGTGCGCAGATCATCAACGTCTCGCTCTCCGACGACGGCTCGCTCGAGCAGTACCGCAGCGCCGTCGCCCGCGCCCGTGAACTCGGCGCGCTCGTCATCGCCAGCGCAGGCAACCGCAACACGGCCGACCCGAACGGTCCGGATCCGGTGCACTTCTATCCGGGCGAGCTCGACGGCGCTCTCGCCGTGGCGGGGGTGCTGCGCGACGGCTCCTGGGATCCGGACTCCTCGTATGCCGGTGAGCACGTCGATCTCGCGGCTCCCGGCCAGTCGATGCCGTCGGCCTACATCTCTGGCGGCGACTGCGTCTTCAACAGCGACTCCGCGTCATCGAGCTACGCCACGGCCGTGGTGTCGGGTGCCGCGGCACTCGTCGCCGCCCGCTTTCCCGATGAGTCGCCCGACCAGTGGGCCTTCCGGCTGATGCAGTCGGCGATGCGCGTCTCGCCTGCGGAGCGCAGCGACACCGTCGGGTGGGGCGAAGTCCGACCCGCCGCTGCGCTCGCTCTGGCCGACGACGGCACCCTCCCCGGCCCCGAGTCACCGGCGCATCCGGCCCCGACGCCCGCACCCGCCGAGGAGCGGATCATCTCGACCGAGCCGGTGCCCGACCCGCTGGAACCGGCGCGCACAGCAGTCGGCTGGATGCTGGGCGCCGGCGCGACGATCTCGACGATCGTTCTCCTGCTGGCACGGAGCCGGGCTCGACGCGCGAGGGACTGAGAAGGTGCGCGGGACGAGTTCCGCCCTGCGCTGCCCGAGCCGTCGATGGGTAGTCCTACCCCTATGGCCGTTCTGCGCCGCTCCGTAGGATGGCCTCGACGGTGCACAACAGGAGGAGCCCATCGTGAACCTGGACATGGCGGACGCCAACCGGCTGATGGCAGAGCTGCGGCAGACTGCGGCGGAACTGCAGCACGAACTGCGTGCGCTGGGCGACGCGTCGAAGGAACTCACCCCGGTCACGGTGGAGGATGAGAAGAAGGCCGTCAAGCTGACACTGGCCGCCAGCGGCGCCGTCGAGACGCTGGCTCTCGACGAGGACTGGCGCGACAAGATCGGCGAGGAGACACTCGGGCTCGCCGTGAGCTCCTGCTATCAGCGCGCGATCGAGCAGCGCGCCGCGCAGTGGATGGAAGCGTACTCGGAGAACGCGGAGAAGGACGCCGCCGACCCGGACGCTGCCGTGCCGGAGCCCGAGCCCGTGGAACTGGGCGATCCGAGCTCCGCCTGGGGTGCGGAGGGCCGTGAGCAGCTGCGGGAGATGTTCGATGCCGCGAACGCCGAGCAGGAGAAGTTCCTTGCGCACCACAGGCGTCGGGCGCGCGAGGAGCGCGATGGCGTGAACTCCGCCAAGACCGTCACCGTCACGCGCGAAGGCGACACCATCACCTCGGTGACGCTCGATGAGCGGTGGGTGCGGAACACCAACGACTCGGTGATCGAGCGCGAGATCGTCAGCGCGCTCAACGGCGTGATGGCGATGGCCGCGCACGACCGAGAGAACAAGTACGAGGGGTTCCCGGCGATCGCGCAGCTCGCTGAGATCGGACACAACCCCCGTGAGCTGATGCGCCGCATGGGCGCCATCCGGTGAGACAGGGAGTCTGAGACATGGGCATTCTGGACGACGTCGTCGATCTGGTGAATCCGATCGACGAGATCCGAGACTTCAACGAGAACATCCAGGAGGGCGATGGGCTCGGCGCATTGGCCAACGTTCTGGATGCGGCCACCCCCGTCGACGAGGGCTACCGGATCGTGACAGGTGTGAACGAGGCCCTGCAGGATATCGATCTGCCCGTCGGCCCCGTCGCCCCCCCGTTCGGCCCCGGCGTCGTCCCGAAGGAACCGCACGGAGGCGGAGCGCCCCCGGCGACGCCCTCGACCGGCCAGCCAGCGGGCCAATCAGCCTTTCCGACGCCCCCGCCGCAGCCCGCGGCGTCGTCGTTCGTCGGCGACGGCGAGGTCGAGGTCGACACCTCGTACCTCCGCAGGGATGCCAGTCTCTGGGAAGCCGCGGGGGGCTCCTACGGCACCATCACAACGGCCGCGGAAGGCCTGACCATCGACCCCGCCGCCTTCTCCTTCATCGGCGGCCAGGCCGCGAACGCGTACGGCACATTTCAGGCCACCATGGTGGCCCTGCTGGGCACCGCGCCCGAAGCGCACAGCGGCTTCGCCGACTCCCTCCGGCTGACGGCCGACGAGTACGACGAGAACGACGAGGACATCGCGGGCGGACACAATCCGGACGCCGACAACGTCAACTGCGACGTCCCGGGTGGCGGCCCTGGTGGCGGCCCCAGCGGCGGGACCGGCGGCGGCAGCGGGACCGGCGGAGGCAGCGGCGGCGGGACCGGCGGCGAGAGCCCGCAGGTCGACGGCTCGATCGACGGCGACGCGGGCGACGCGGCCGAGGACGCCCGGCTGGATGCTGAGGCGGACCAGCTCGACACTCGCGCCAGCGCGCTCGACCGACAGGCCGATCAGGCCGACAGGCACGCCGAGCAGGCGCAGGAACAGGTCGACGCACTCGACGAGCAGATCGACGCGCTCCAGGAGCGTGCTGCCGAGCTCGACAGCAGCGCCACCGATCTCGAGCGTCGTGCGACCGAGCTCGATCTGAAGGCCGAACAGCAGCTGCAGGCCGGCGACTCCGCCGGGGCGCTGCAGAGCCGCACGGATTCGGCCGCACTGCGCGCGGAGGCCTCTGCGCAGCGTGCCGAGGCCGCGGAGATCCGCGAACAGATCGAAGAGCTCGAGGCCGACCGCGACGGTGCCGCCGAAGAGGTCGCGGATGCCCGTGAGGATGCCGCGGAACTGCGTGACAAGGCGGCAGACCTGCGCGAGCAGGCGGCCGAGCTGCGGGATCAGGCAGCCGGTGACGGCGCCGACGGCGAGGCGGCCGATTCCTCGGGCGACGCCGCAGACGGTTCCGACCCGACTGCGGACGGTGATGTCGAAGGAGAGCCGACCCCGCAGACCGACAGCGCTGACGGCACCGACGGCCAAACGGAGACGGACGGCGACGCTCCGACGGACGACTCAGACGGAGCCGCCGCGGACGCCGAGGGCGAGACCGGCGATCCCGACACGGCGACGGACAACCCGGACGGTGCGACGGACGGGTCCGCAGACGACGCAGACGGCGACGGATCGGGCCCGCGCGCCGAGGGAGATGCCCCTGGCGACGGTGCGTCGACCCCGCAGCCCGACGGCGACAGCGCCGGCCTCGGCGATGGGGAATCGACACCCGATGACCTCATCGGCGGCCCCGAGACGATCGACGGCCGACCGGACGTCGACATCCAACCGACTCCTGCCCAGCCGGACGTCGCTGGCCCGGCCGTGCCTTCGCAGCCCGCGTCAGCTCCCGCGTGGCAGTCCCGACTCAACAGCTGACCTCAGCTCTCTCGACGGAAAGCAGACGACATCATGACACCACGCGTCAGGCCCCCGCGCGTTCCGAACGGATCCTCCTCTCCTTCTGGTTCTCCCGGCCGCTCGGACAGCGCGTTCGGAAACACCGGTTCCTCGAGCCGCCCGCACGGGAGCGGCTCGGCCGGCAGCGGACGCGACAACGGACCGGATGTCGACAGGTCGAAGACGAAGTTCCAGGAGGTCGTCGACGGCGCGAACTCGGTCATCGACATCATCAACGGCGTCCTCGAACTCGCCAGCCACATCCCGCTCATCGGCGATCTGATCGACCGGATCAACGAGCTGATCCGCAGGATGTTCGAGAAGGTCAACGAGGCCATCCAGCAGACCACCGACGTCTTCGCCTTCGTCGGCAACCCGGCCGCGCTGCGGCAGGCCGGTCGGAGCTGGGTCGACAGCGTGGGCGCGCCCGCCACCGAGGCGACGGCGGCGATCATCCCCTCGGCACTGCCCAGCACAGGGAACTGGACGGGTGCGGCTCACGATGCGTACACCGCACGCGTCGATCTGCAGCAGCCCGCCGCGGAGGACGTCTACGGCAAGTGCGTGATGGTCGACGATGAGCTGAACAAGTTCGCCGACGCGATCGTGGACTTCTGGGTGTCGTTCTCGATCGCGACGATCACGACCGCGATCGGCGTCGGGCTCGGGATCGCCCAGATCGTCTCGGTCTGGGGCGCCCCCACCGGTGTCGCGACGATCATCGCCGAGGTCGGTTTCTTCATCCTGGACGTCATCAATCTCATCAGCATCATCCTGGCGGCCAACCAGGCGGCGTCCTCGTTCATGACGACCGTGACCAATGAGCTGAGCTCGGCCGCGGCGTTCCCCGGCGGCGCATGGCCGCGCCACACGGCCTGATGATGACCGCGCCCGACCAGCCGGAGTCGGCGGCCGAGCACGGAGGCTCTGTGGTGCTCGGCTTCGGCGAGCGCAGCGAACGCATCGCCGCGGGCACAGCGTTCGTCATCGGCCGCGGGGCCGACCTATCGATCGGCGACAACCCCTACGTGCACCGACGCTTCCTCGAAGTGGCGCAGCGCGACGGCGTCTGGTGGCTCACGAACATCGGATCGGCGCTCACGGCCTCCGTGTCCTCAGCCGAAGGCGCGGCCCAGTCGTGGCTGGCGCCCGGCCAGTCGATGCCGCTGGTGTTCCGCACGACGGCGGTGATGTTCACCGGCGGCTCGACGATGTACGAGTTCTCCCTGACGCTCGAGTCCCCGGTCTACGAGGAGCCGGCCGGATGGCGCGGCGCAGGCGATGCCGAGAACGCGGCGGAGCTGCTCTCGCCCATGCAGCGCATCCTGCTGACCGCACTTGCGGAGCCGCTGCTGCGCGATGGAGACGCCGGCTCGGCCAGGATGAGGACGACCGACGAGGTCGCAGCGCGGTTGGGGTGGACACCGGAGAAGCTCGAGCGGCGGCTGGGCCGCCTGTGCGACAAGCTCTCTCGAAAAGGCGTGCGCGGTCTGCGGCGGAGTGCCGATGCGCGGCTCGGCGACGCACAGCGCTCCCGCCTGGCGGAGATCGCCGTCGGCGCCCGGTTCGTGACCGTCGTGGATCTCGAGCTGCTCACGGCGTTCGCGACCGAGGACGTCGACGTTCCGGCGGCATGACCGGTCAGCATCAGGGAACGCGTCGCGCGCGCCTGGTATACACGTAGGGTCGCGCCGCGGGGAACTGCGCGCCGGCGCACACGGTGACGACGAGGAGGACACGGATGGGCACTCCGGCCGGATGGTACGACGACGGTTCAGGGCGACAGCGCTGGTGGGACGGCGAACGGTGGACCGATCAGTTCGCACCTCCCGGACATCACGGCGCCGGAGCCGACGGATCACCGACCGCCGCACACGGGGCACCATCAGCGCCGGCCGGCACGCCCTACGCCCACCCGGCGTCGCCGGGCCATGCACCGGAGACCGCCGGCCCACGGCGATCCTCGGTTCTGGGATTCGTTGGCCTGGGACTGGCGGTGCTCGGAACGGTGCTGGCCTTCATTCCGACAGCGGTGACGTTCCCGATCGGCCTCGTGCTGCTGCTGGCCGCCTTCGTGATGTCGCTGGTCGCGGTGTTCCAGAAGGGCACCACGAAGTGGCCGTCGGTCACGGGCATCATCCTGTCGGTCCTGGGCGGCATCCTCGGCAGCATCGTGTTCGCATCCGTGCTGTGGTGGGGGGTCACGGAGGCGCTGGACGACTACCAGCCGTCACAGGAGCCGGTGCCGACGGTGACCGAAGAGCCAACGGAGGAGCCGACCGAGGAACCGGAAGAGGCGCCGTCCGCGGGCGATGATGGCGAGGACGGGCGCCCGTCACCCGAAGCGATCGGCGAGGGACTCCAAGCAGTACTCCACAGCGCAGGCTTCGTCGAGTACGACGACGTGCCTGGGTTCTTCACATGTGTGGGCCAGCACTACTACGATTCGGACCTGTCCGATGAGGCTCTGCAAACCCTCGCAGCCAGCAACGACGTGACCGGGCCGGAGCGTGACCTCGCGACGCAGGTCGGATACGACGCCACGATAGGTTGCGATTCACGCTCGTAGTCACGTGCGATATGGGGACCGCTCCCCATGGACCGGGCCGAACACGCAGAATAGGATCGTCGCGTAAACCGATTCGGGAGGGACTGGCCGATGGGGAAAGACGAACTCGTCTACGATGAGGAGTTGGCCGACCGGCAGGTGGAACTCATCACCGAGTGCTACGACGAGTTGAACGCTTGTATAGACTCGGCTGCTTTCCTCGAGAAGGGGCAGACCCCTGAGGTCTGGACCGCAGACGGGAAAGCGGTTGAACTCACTGCCATGCTCAAGGAAAAGTATCGCGTTGCCGGCCCTTGGCTCAATGACCTGTGTACGCGCCTCGACGACGCGAAGACGAACCTCAGGACCGCCATTGCCGAGACCAAAGAGCTGAATGAGCAGCAGAAGGCCGACTACGATCGTCGGCTCAGCAAGCTGATGGGGCCGAACCCACTGAAATACCCGAAGGCGATCTGAGCGGAACCGGATCATGGGACAGCAACAAGAACGGCTCGAACGGCTTCAGCAGAACCGTTCTCATCTCTATCTCGACGTCGTCCGAAGTGTGCACGCCGACCAACGGAGGTCGATGGCAGACGCTGTGGACACGACGACGTTGGGGGTCAGCAAGGCGGCAGGCCTGAAGGGGTTCGAGGGCAAACTCGGTGAGTCCATCGAGGACACGCTGCTCAAGATCCGCGCAACCCTCGAGCGGTTCGCCGACTACCAGAAGGACCTCAGCATCTCGATCAACGCCGCAAACCAGGCGATGGACGACACCGCGAGCCGCGGCAAGGCCGTTCCCGACGTCGAGCTGACGCCGGAGCAGCAGAGCACGATCGGCACAGCAGCCGGGACAGACAGCCCCGTGCACGTTTCCCCGGGCGTGACGCTCACGCCCGACCAGGCGCGCCAGCACTATCTCGACCAGGCCGAGGCGGCTCGGGAAGAGGCCGCCCGCCAGCTCAACGCCCAGCTCGACCTGCGGCTCCAGGAGATCATCGATGGGCTGCCGAAGTCGGAGTACGACCCGGACGCGCGCGCATCGGGCGGCCCCGGCGCTGACGGCACCGGCGGATCTCCCTCCGTGTACGACCCGGGTACCAGTGGCGGCGGCTACCCCGGAGGCGGTTCGGGCGACAGTCCCACCGTCAACAGCCCGGGGATCGACGGCGGCGGCACCAGCCCCGGAGGCGGCTCCGGCGGAGGGTCCGGCGGCGGCACTCTCGTGAACGACCCCGGCTCCGGCGGGGGAGGCTCAGGAGGGAGCGGCTCCGATGGAGACGGCGGCTACGACGGCCCCAGTATCCACGATCCGGGCACGAACCCCCCGTGGCGACCCGACTACGTCGGCGATCCGCCGCTCGTCGGCGACCCGCCGCGCTTCGACGACCCTCGCATCGACGGCATCACCGGCGGCGTCATCCCCGGTACCGGTGGAGGAGGCGGCGCGGGTGGTGTCGGGGGCAGCGCCGTCGGAGGCGGCGTCGGCGGAAGCGTCGGCGGCATATCCGGAGGTGTCGCCGGCGGCATCGCCGGTGGCGTGGCCGGAGGAGCGGCGCGCCGCGTCGGCGGCACCGGCGTCGGCAGCATCGGCGGCATCGGCAGCGCGTCCGGCACGGCGGCTGACGTCGGCGGAAGCGCGAACGCTCAGTCAGGAGCAGCAGGCGGCCGCGGCATGATGGCCGGCGGCATGGGCGGTGCGGCCGGGGCCGGCAGCGACAAGAAGAACCGCAGGCGAGGCCAGGATCTGGCCGCCTTCGACGTCGGCGATGAGGGTGAGACGTCCCCCGACCTGGGCGACGCCGGCGCTGCCGGACGCGCCGAGTCCGAGGGCAGGGAAGAGCTCGGCTGGTAGCAGGGGTTTCCTGCCGAGGGCCTCTCCCGCCTGCAGTTCGAGCGGGAGAGGCCCTCGACTTCGCCGCCCGCGCGTCGGTGACGCCCGGTCAGACCGAGACGACACGCACGACGCAGTCGCCGAGTTCGAGCACGAGCCCCGGCACGAGGCCGAAGCGCTGGTGCGGCGTCATCGGACCCGTCCGGCCGTCACCTGTGCGCAGAGACGAGCCGTTGCCGGAGCCGAGATCCTCGAACCACGCCTCGCCGTCGACGATGCCGAACCGACCGTGCGTGCGGGACACGGACCGGTCCCCGTCGGGCACGGCGACGAGCGCGGCATCCGGCCGCTCGCCCTCGGGAACCCTGGGCGCACGGCCGATGTAGCCGATGCCGCGGATCGGCACGATCGTCCCGTCGTGGAACTGCAGGGCGACGGTCGTCGCTGCGTTCGGCACTGGCGCGGACGGCGCCGATTCCCGCTCCGCGGGCGGATCCGCGGCGGGCGAGGCCTGCCCGTGCGGAGCCACCTGCACGACGGGCTGCGGTGGGGACGGGGCCGCTGCGGTCGGCGCCGGGGCCTCCTCCTGCGCCGGAATCGGCGCAGCGTCCGGGTCCGCGATCCTGCGGTGCAGGAGCTCGGCGTCACCGCCGAGCATCAGCGCGTCCCCCGGGACGAGGAAGGTCGGCATATGCGGGGTGAGGGGTGTGATCCCTCCGTCGGGATGACGCACGGAGACGCCGTTCGTCGAGCCGAGATCCTGCACCCACAGCCGCTCCTCGTCTATGCCGAACGAGGCATGCGTGCGCGACAGCGAACGCGCACCGTCCGGAACACGCACCAAGATTGCATCCGGGATCGACTCCGGTGCACGCGGCGCGCGGCCGATGAAGCCGAGACCCGTCACGTGGATCACCGTGCCGTCGGCCAGTTCGAACACGGGAACCGTGTTCCCACCAGGAGCCGCGACGGGAGGAGCGGGCGCCTGTTCCTTCGGCACTGCGGGCGGCGGCGGAGGAGGTGCGCCGACGTCATCCGGCGCGTCCAGCGCACGCCCCGACCGGTCTCCGACCACGCGAGCGTCGAGCATCGGACCGTCGGGCATCGGCGCGTCCCCGAGATCCGCGGCGGCTCTCCCCGTGCTGCGGACATCCAGCACGCGCGCTCCGGCGACGCCGTCGAGCACGCCGGATGCCGCGAGCCCGACCGGCAGCAGCACCGGGATCACGTGCGCCAGCCCCATCAGTGCGCTGCGCGGAAGCATGCCTGCGGCGCCCACGCTGACGCCGGCGTCGCGTCGGACCGTGCGGATGCCCATGGCCAGGTTTCCCGGCGTCGCCCCCGTATGCCCCTCCCAGATCCAGCCGATCACCCACAGTTCGATCAGCGTCACCGCGAGCAGCGGAGACGACCCCGTCACCAGCCAGACGAGCGTGCCGATCGCTCCGACGATCGCGATGTCGATCAGATACGCACCCGCCCGCTTTCCAGCCGACGCGCGCCGACCCGGTGTCGAATCCTCGCGCGAGGGCGTCGGCCGCGCATGCGACGGGGCAGGCGGAGTGAGGGTCATGAGAAGACCTCCAGGATCTGTCCGGCTATCCCTGAGCCGTACAGGAGTGCGGCCGGGGCGAGCGCGAGGAGAACAGCTTGGACGATGTCGCCCGTGCGCGACCAGCCCAGGGAACGCCAGTCCTGGGCCAGCGGCACGGCCAAGCAGGCTGCGATTCCTCCGAGGAGCACCAGCCCGAGCGCGATCGGGAGAGGACCGACCTGCAGCGCGTTCAGCAGTGCCGCGGCCGCGGCCGCGCTCACGAGGCCTCCGGTCGCCATGGCGGCGCCGCGGGACAGGCCACCGCGCAGACTGCGCGATGTCAGCAGGAAGTAGCATCCGACGCCGAGCGTTCCGCCCAGCACGCACCACGTCTCGATCGTCCGGTCGGTGAAAGCGAGAAGTGCGCAGAGTGAGGACAGCAGGGCGATCGAGCACGCGGTCACCGCTCCCGCCTCGGAACGACGACGCGCCAGCAGGGTCTGATGTGCGGCACGGTCGGCGCGCACCGGAGAGGGTTCGGACGCGGGTCTGGCGCGGATGCCCTGAGCATCACGGATCACGAACGGGGTGTCGATCAGCTCGTCGGCTGCGACGTCGAGGGCCGCACCGCGCATGTAGTGGAAGATCGGGGCCGCGCAGGCGGCCTGCACCGCGGCGACGGCGGCAACCGGGATCTCGGAGAGGAACGCGGCCGCATTGAGCACGGCGAAGACCGCCCACAGCGCCGCGATGACACCCGTCGTGCTGGCCGCCACCTCTCCGCGCACCCTGGCGCTCGCGTGTCGCGCGCACGCGGCGGTCGCTCCCGCGACGGTTCCCGCCGCGATCATCGCGCCGGCGTCCGAGAACGGCGAGAGAGCCAGCGCACCCGCCGCTGCGGCCAACGCGGGGGCGAGGAAGGCGACGTAGATGGTCCGCTCGCACACGGGCTGCGCCAGCAGGATGACCGCACCGACTGCCAGCACGGAGACCGAGACGGCGACGGAAACCGGCGACGGCGCGGAGACCGTGCCGAACAGCATCCCGAGCGCGACCACCAGCAGCAGCGCCAGCACGGTCCAGCGGGGACGAGACAGCCCGGATCTGGCGGCCTCCCGGCCCGAGTCGGAGGAACGGGCAGACGGGACGGCCGTGCGGTCGAACAGCCAGATCACCCCGCCGTCCCCCGGTGAGACCGACACCTCGCTGTCGAGGTCGATGGCGGTTCCCGACGTGGTCGTTCCGACGTACCGCTTCAGGTCGACGCCGCCGACGGCGAGCAGCTCGGCCACGGTCGAATCGCCGCGGACGACGAGATCGTGTCGGCTGCGGGCGTCCGCGACAGTGAGCCGAATTGCCTTCGCTGACACTCCCAGCCCCTCGATGATCCTCGACACGACACCGTTTCGTACCCGCACCCTGCCACAATGGTAGGCGACTCGAGGAGGGCCCGTCGTGAGCAACACCAGTACCCGTCGCGCGCCGAAGCCCCCGGCCGGCGGGCAACTCACCCTGCAGCAGGCACCGGAGCTCCCCAAACCCGAGGGCGCCTCGAACACGCTGATGATGGCGCTGCCGATGGTCGGCAGCCTCGGAGCGGTCGCCGTTCTCTCGCTCTCTCAGGGCGGCGACTCCACCCGCACCTACATCATGGGCGGAATGTTCCTGTTCATGGCGCTGTCCATGGTGGGCGGGCAGATGTGGCGCCAGAAGTCGCAGCATTCCACGAACGTCGAGAACACTCGGCGCGAGTACCTCGCCTATCTGGCTGAGACCCGCGATGCCGTCAGGGAGGTCGCCTCTCGCCAGCGCAGGTACGAGGAGTGGATGCTCCCGATGCCCGAGACGCTGCCCTTCATCGTCGAAGAGGGCTCCCGAGTATGGGAGCGGACCAACAACGACAAGGACTTCCTGGTCGCCAGGATCGGCACGGCCAGCCAGCCTCTTGCGATGACGCTGGAGGAGGCCCCTATCCCCGCCCTGGCGCAGCTCGATCCCGTCAGCGCGTCGGCGGCGCACCGGTTCGTTCTCACCCACGACCAGGTGCCTGATCTGCCCTTCGGGCTGAACATCGGCGCCTGCGCGCGGCTCGAGGTCGCGGGCGAGACCGTGCGCGCTCGGGGGCTCGTGCGTGCCCTCGTCTCGCATCTGGCGACCTTCGCCGCCCCGGAGGACCTGCAGATCGCAGTGGTCGCATCACCTGCCGAACTGCCGTACTGGGAATGGGCGAAGTGGCTGCCGCACGCCCAGTCCGACACCGTCACGGATGCGGTGGGCGGTGCCCGCCGCATCGGGGCGTCGTGGTCCGACATCGAGGGCCTCGTCGTGGACGTCCGCTCCCGCGGCCCCGCAGGCGGAGTGAGCGGCACGGTG
Organism: Microbacterium halotolerans; assembly: GCF_003569805.1. Taxonomy (GTDB): domain Bacteria; phylum Actinomycetota; class Actinomycetes; order Actinomycetales; family Microbacteriaceae; genus Microbacterium; species Microbacterium halotolerans. Next base: position 364,340 of record NZ_KZ984051.1, read on the forward strand.
CCGCATCTCGTGGTGATCACGGACGGCGCCCGGTTCCCGGCCGACCATCCGATCCAGGCGGAGGGCGGCGTCGACGGCGTCACCGTGATCGACATCCCACGGGAGTGGGATGAGCTGACCGATCCGTTCACCGTTCGGCTCGCGATCGACGAGGATGAGGATGAGGGCCAGGGGATCACGGTCGCCCGCCGCGGCGCGGCTGCGGTGCGCGGGACACCGGATTTCCTCGGCATCGCCTCGGCAGAGGCCGTGGCGCGGCGACTGATCGGAATGGTCGAGGCCGCCGAGGAGGACGAGTCAGGCGGCGGTCCCCGCACGATCTCCGCAGAGCTGACCGACCTGCTCGGCCTGCCCGACGTGCGCGACTTCGATCCGGAGCTCGCATGGAAGCCCCGCTCAGCACGCGACAGGCTCAGGGTGCCGATCGGTCTCACCTCGACCGGGCATCCCATGATCCTCGATATCAAGGAGTCGGCCCAGCAGGGCATGGGGCCCCACGGCATGCTGATCGGTGCAACCGGCTCGGGCAAGTCCGAGGTGCTGCGCACCCTGGTGCTCTCACTGGCGATGACGCATTCGTCAGAGGCGCTGAACTTCGTGCTGATCGACTTCAAGGGCGGTGCGACGTTCGCCGGCATGGCCGAGATGCCGCACGTGTCGGCGGTGATCACCAACCTCGGCGACGACCTGACGCTCGTGGACCGCATGCAGGATGCCATCCAGGGCGAGATGACACGGCGCCAAGAACTGCTGCGCGACGCGGGGAACTTCGCCAACGTCGGAGACTACGAGGCTGCGCGCAAGGGCGGCAGGACCGACCTCGAGCCGTTGCCAGCACTGCTGATCGTGGCGGATGAGTTCTCGGAGCTTCTGGCGGCCAAGCCGGACTTCACCGAGCTGTTCGTCGCGATCGGCCGACTCGGCCGATCGCTGCAGGTGCACCTGCTGCTGTCGACGCAGCGGCTGGAAGAGGGAAAGCTCCGCGGCCTCGAATCGCACCTGTCGTACCGCATCGGTCTGAAGACGTTCTCGGGTGCGGACTCGCGCACCGTCATCGGCGTCCCAGACGCCTTCACCCTCCCGGGAGGCGGCGGCCACGGCATCCTGAAGTCGGACGCCGAGACGCTCACTCAGTTCCGTGCCGCCTATGTCTCCGCGCCGCCGAGGACCCGCAGGCGGAGAGCGGGAGCATCAGCACAGGCTCCCGGCCCTGAGAAGCCGATCCGCGCGATCGAGGCCAAGGCCTTCACGGCCGCGCCGGTCGCCGTGCCGGAGGAGCCCGCCCAGCCGGAGGAGCCGACGCCCGAGGTGCACAGCGGTGAGCCCGAGGAGAAGCGGGTGACCTTCGACATCGCGGTCTCCCTGATGAAGGGCAAGAGCCTGCCGGCCCATCAGGTGTGGCTGCCACCGCTCGACGTCCCACCGACGTTCGATGACATGCTCGGCGACCTCGCTGAGGATCCGCAGCTCGGACTGATCTCGCCGCGCTGGCGCAAGGCGGGACCGCTCACGCTGCCGCTGGGCATCGTGGATCGACCGCTCGAGCAGCGCCGCGACAGCCTGGTGATGAGCCTCATCGGCGCCGGCGGGCACCTCGCGATCGTCGGCGGCGCCCGCACCGGCAAGAGCACACTTGCACGCAGCGTGCTGACGGGCATCGCGCTCACGCATACGCCGCTCGAAGTGCAGTTCTACATCATGGACTTCGGCGGCGGCACCTTCGTGCCGTTCGGGAAGATGGCGCACGTCGCCGGCGTCGCAGGCAGGAATCAGCCCGACGTCCTCCGGCGCATGTTCCAGGAGATCGCCGGGATCGTGGACGACCGGGAGCGGTACTTCACCGAGCACGGCATCGACTCGATCGACACCTACCGACGTCTGCGCGCCCAGGGCAAAGCCGACGACGGATACGGCGACGTGTTCCTGATCATCGACGGCTGGCCTACGATCCGCTCCGAGTTCGACGACATGGAGTTCGAGATCCAGGCGCTGGCCGGGCGCGCCCTCACCTTCGGAGTGCACCTGATCGTCACGACTGCGCGCTGGATGGACTTCCGCAACGCCATCCGGGACACGTTCGGATCGAAGCTCGAGCTGCGCCTCGGCGACACCAGCGATTCGGAGATCGACCGCAAGGTCGCCGTGAACGTTCCGCAGGGGCGCCCGGGCCGGGGCCTCGCGCCGTCGAAGCACCATATGCTCACCGCGCTGCCCCGAGTGGACGGCTCCGGCGACCCCGACACCCTGAGCGAGGGCGTCGATGACCTGATCGACCGGGTGAACCGGGCGTGGAAGGGGCCGCAGGGCCCCAAGCTGCGCCTGCTCCCGGAGATGCTCGACCTCGACGACCTGCGCCACCAGGCTATCGGCACGCCGGCCGAGAAGCAGGTGCTCCTCGGCGTCGACGAGGCGAGACTCGCGCCCACGGCTTTCGACGTCCGGCGCAATCCTCATCTTTACCTGTTCGGCGACAGCGAGTCGGGAAAGTCCGGCTTCCTGCGCGGCTTCGCGCGCGAGGTGATGCGCACGATGTCTCCCTCTCAGGCGCAGTTCTTCGTCGTCGACTACCGCAGGGCGCTGCTCTCCGAGATCCCGGACGACTACCTCGCCGGGTACTACACCGTGGCGGAGCAGGCCGCGGAGGAGCTCTCCGGCCTCGTGGAGTACCTGCGCGGCCGCCTGCCCGGCCCCGACGTCACACCGCAGCAGCTGCGCGACCGGTCGTGGTGGTCGGGCGCCGAGGTCTTCATCCTGGTGGACGACTACGACCTGGTGAACACTCAGTCCGGCAATCCGATCGCTGTGCTGCAGCCTCTGCTGGCACAGGCCGCTGACGTCGGGCTGCACCTCACCCTCACCCGTCGTTCCGGCGGCGCCTCACGCGCCTCCTTCGAACCGGTGATGCAGACCCTGCGGGACCTCGCGACCCCCGGAATCCTGCTCTCGGGCAGCCCGGACGAGGGTCCGCTGATCGGCAACGTCAAGGCGACTCCCGCGCTTCCCGGCAGGGCGAAGGTGATCACCCGCGAGCGCGGTCTGGAGATCATGCAGCTCGCCCATACACCGCCGTCGCCGCTGTAGGCTCGTCACCTCGCAGAGGGGAGGGAAGCACGCGTGGGCAGAGCTACCCATAGGCATTCCCTGCTCCGATCCGTAGGGTGTTCTCTGTCGCCGGGCATCGGCGTCACGGCCCTCAGGGCTGAAAGTACTCGGGGCCGACCAGCCCTCATATCCAGGAGGTGACCGTGGGAGACGCAGTCTCAGCAGCGGATGGTGCCCTTCAGCGTGGCGCCAGCATCGTCAATGAGTCCAAGGGCAGCATCGTCCAGGAGCTGAACGCGATCCGTAGCAAGCTGTCGGGGATCAACGCTGCATGGCAGGGGTCGGGTTCGAACGCGTTCCAGCAGTCGTTCAGCGCCTGGCAGGACAAGTCGCGCCGGATCACGAACGCGCTCGACCAGTTCGAGCAGAACCTGATCGACTCGCAGACGTCATACACCAGCACCGACGACACGTCGGCACAGGCCCAGAAGAAGTTCCTCGGCCGCCTCGGCTGACACCGGAGGGAAGCGACACCATGAACTACAAGATGCAGTTCGGAGCCGTCGAGATGGCCGGCTCCGACCTCGGCACGAGCGCAGGCAACATCGACACCAAGCTGTCCGAGATGGAGGAGGCCCTCAAGCCGCTGCAGGCGGACTGGACGGGTGAGGCCTCGGAGGCATACCTCCGCGCCAAGGCACAGTGGAACAGCGCACTGGCCGAGATGAAGCAGATCCTCCAGGAGATGGGCCGCCAGGTCATGGAGGACGCGGCCAACGGCCAGGCCAGCGAGCGGAAGAACCAGAGCCGCTGGTAGGCAGCTCCTGCACCGCCGATATCGGCGGACGCACCCCGCGGGCCGTCGCACTCGATGATCTCGAGTGCGACGGCCCGTCTCGTTTCGGCGGTCAGGAGTTCCCGAGCGCCGTCACGGCGGCTGCCAGCGCCCGCGCGACCGGCGCGAGATCCGCGTCCAGGCCGCGCGGGAACGAGAACCGGATGGCCGTGCGCGCGGTGTCCGGGTCTATCCCGGCCGCCAGCAGCACGTGCGACGGCTCCGTGCTGCCGGCTCGGCATGCCGACCCGCTGGAGGCGAGCACGCCGCTGCGCTCCAACTCGAGCAGCACCGACTCGCCGTTGACCCCGTCGATCACGAAGCTCGCGATCGACGGCAGCCGCCGCTGGGGATGGCCCGTGAGCGAGGCATTTGGAATGCGCGAGAGCACCTCGGCGACGAACGCGTCACGAATGCGCGTCACGCGCGCAGCGGCCTCGTCCCGCTCCCGCTCCGCTAGCTCGGAGGCGACGCCCAGCGCGACGGCGCCTGCGACGTTCTCCGTGCCCGAGCGCCTGCCGCGCTCCTGACCGCCGCCGTGCAGCACCGGCTCCAGCGGAACCCGACCGCGCACCGCAAGGGCGCCGGTGCCTGGCAATCCGCCGAGCTTGTGCCCTGAGATGGCGATCGCGTCGGCTCCGATGCCCGCCAGCGGCAGCCATCCGGCCGCCTGCACCGCATCGACGTGCAGCGGAACCCCGCGCGCTCGGCACGCCTCCGCGAGCTCGGCGACCGGCTGCACCGTGCCGATCTCGTTGTTCGCCAGCCCGACGGCGACAAGCGCGGTGTCATCGCGGAGCGCGCCGGCGAGATCATCCGGATCGACCAGACCGTGCCCGTCGACGCGGACCTCGGTGACGTCGAAGTCGTGCACTCTGGCCAGGAAATGCGCCGTCTCGCGCACCGAGGAGTGCTCGATCGGTGTGGTCACCAGGTGCCGAGCCCCGCGCGCGCGGGCGGCCGCGACGCCGATTCCCTGCAATGCGAGGTTGTTCGCCTCGGTGCCGCCTGAGGTGAACACGACGTCCGTGCTGCGAACCCCCAATGCCCGAGCGACCCGGCCGCGCGCGGCCCCGAGCGCGGCCCGCGCCCGCTCCCCCGCCGCGTGCGTGCTCGACGGGTTTCCCGGCTCCCCCGTGAGGATCGGAGTGATCGCCTCGAGCACCTCGCGGCGCACGGATGTCGTCGCGGCGTGGTCGAGGAAGAGACTCACGATGCCTCGATGTCGAGCCCGAGATCGATCGCGCGCGCCGAGTGCGTGAGCGCACCGACCGAGATCACATCCACTCCGGTGCTGGCGATGTCTCCGACCGTGTCGAGCGTGACGCCGCCGGATGCTTCGACGATCGCCCTCCCGGCGATGTGCACGACGCCCGTGCGCAGGTCTTCCAGCGAGAAGTTGTCGAGCATGATCGTGCCCACGCCCGCGGCGAGCGCGTCGTCGATCTGGTCGAGCCGGTCCACCTCCACTTCCACGTGGATGGTGTGCGGCAGCGCGGCGGATGCCTGCCGGAGCGCCCCGGTCGTCGTCATGCCCGTGCGCTCGCGGATCACCGCGAGATGGTTGTCCTTGGCCATCACGGCGTCCGAGAGCGAGAAGCGGTGGTTGTGCCCGCCGCCGCAGCGCACGGCGTGACGCTCCAGTGCGCGCAGCCCCGGGGTGGTCTTGCGAGTGTCGGCGATGCGAGTTCCGGTTCCGGCCACCGCGGCGACGTAGCGGGAGGTCAGCGTCGCAACGCCGCACATCCGCTGCGTCAGGTTCAGCGCGACGCGCTCAGCGGTGAGCACGGCTCGGGCCCGACCAGTCACCCGCGCGAGCTGCGCGCCGGGCGCGAAGGCGTCACCGTCGGCGACGGTGAGCTCGACCCTCGCGTCCGGATCCAACTGCTCGAATGCCGAGGCGAACACCTCCCCTCCGCTGAACACCCCGGACTCACGTGCGACCAGCTGCGCATCGGCGACCGCGTCTGAGGGGATGAGCACCTCGCTGGTGATGTCGCCCCACGGAGCGTCCTCGTCGAGTGCCGCCGCGACGACGCGTTCGATCGCGCTCCCGGTCAGCATGCCGCCTCCAGCGCAGGCTCCGGCTGGCCGAGGTCTGCCGCATCGTCGGAGCGCCAGTGCGCGCCGACGGACTCGGTGCGTGCGGACGCCGCACGCACGATCTCGGCGGCGACGTCGAGCAGGTTGCGGTCCTCGTGCTCGCGCGCGGTGCGCGGCATCGGGAAGGCCGCACGCCACCGTGCGATCGCGACGGCCGCCTCAGCCAGGCCCTTCGCATCGCGCGAGAGCCCGGCGCAGCGCCACATCAGCTCTTGCAGCGCACCGCGGGAGAAAGGCTGCGCCATCTCGATCGGAAGAACGACGTTCCCCGCGTCGCGAGAGGCGGTGGTGCGGTGCGCCGGACGAACAGTCGGCGGGATCGAGATGCCGTCGCCACCCACCGTCGTCGTGTCATCGACGATGCGTCCATGCGGATCGCCTGCGCCCGTGGCGTCTGGCCCCCGCTGGTCCTGCTGCGGGATGCAGGACCCCCTGCCTGCATCATCCGGAGTCGGCAGCGGCGCGGCGACGGACTGGGCTCCGCTCGCGCCATCCGCTGAGGCAGCCGCCGCACGTCGCGCGAGCACCCCTGCGGAGACGGTGTCGCCGCGTCCGATCGCCGCCGCGGTCCTCCCCGCCCGCGCGCCGAACACCGCGCCTTCCAGCAGCGAGTTCGACGCGAGCCGGTTCGCACCGTGCACACCGGTGCGCGCGGTCTCGCCCGCGGCATACAGTCCTGGCACGGTGGTGCGCCCGTCGAGATCGGTGACCGCGCCGCCCATCGCGTAGTGCGCTGCGGGCGAGACCGGGATCGGTGCGCGCGACCAGTCCAGCCCGCGCTCGCGCACGACGCGGTCGATGGTGGGGAACCGACGCGCCAGGTGCGCCGCGCCGAGTGCGGTCGCATCCAGCAGCACGGGCCTGCCGTCCTGGCGCGCCATGGCGCGGGCGATCGCGCGGGCGACGACGTCGCGCGGGGCGAGCTCGCCGTCCGGGTGGGCTTCGAGTGCGAACCGTTCCCCCGCCTCGTCGAGCAGCACGGCGCCCTCGCCGCGCACCGCCTCGGACACCAAGAACGGCTCCCCGACCGCGAGCACCGTCGGGTGGAACTGCACGAACTCCATATCGCGCACCGCGGCGCCCGCTCGGAGCGCGATCGCGACGCCGTCGCCGGTCGCGACCTGCGGGTTGGTCGTCACCGCATACATCTGCCCGACACCACCGGTGGCGAGCACGACCGCATCTGCCGACTCCTCCGCGATCGACCCGCCGTCGATCATCCGGATGCCGACGACTCCGCCGCCCGAGACCACGACGTCCGCGGCGAACACCCCTTCGCGCACCCGCACGCCGCGCGCGCGACACTCCGCGAGCAGCCCACGCTGGATCTCCGCGCCGGTCGCATCGCCTCCTGCATGCAGGATGCGCGGTGCGGAGTGCACTGCCTCGCGCCCGAGCAGCCGCGCCCCGTCTGCGCCGCGGTCGAAGCCGACGCCCCGCACCTCCAGGGCCGCGATCGCGATGGGCCCGCCTGCGACGAGTGCCCGCACGGCTTCCGGGTCGGCCAGCCCGCCGGACGCGCGCAGCGTGTCCTCCGCGTGGGCCTCAGCGGAATCGTCTGAACTCACGACGGACGCGATGCCGCCCTGCGCATACCGCGTGTTCGACGCGTCGGATGCTGCCTTGGTCAGCACCTCGACGTCCGCCCCGCCCTCCCGCGCCTCCAGCGCCGCGGTCAGCCCCGCGATGCCGCTGCCCACAACGACGACGCGCGTCATCGCGGCAGCGCCTGCAGCATCCGGTCCAGTGCGACTCTGGCCGGTTCGGCGACATCGCCGGTCACGCTGATCCGGTTCACGGTCTCTCCTGCGACGAGCCGCTCCAGCACCCAGGCGAGGTAGCCGGGGTGGATGCGATACATCGTCGAGCACGGGCACACGACCGGGTCGAGGCAGAAGATGGTGTGCTGCGGGTGCTGCGCCTGCAGCCGGCGCACCAGGTTGATCTCGGTGCCGATCGCGAACGTGGTCGGCTCGGCGGCCGCCTCGATCGCGCGCCGGATGTGGTCGGTCGAGCCGGATTCGTCTGCGGCCTCGACCACGGGCAGCGGGCACTCGGGGTGCACGATCACGCGCACGCCGGGGTGCTCGTCGCGGGCCTGCGCGATCTGGTCGACCGTGAAGCGGCGGTGCACCGAGCAGAAGCCGTGCCACAGGATGACGCGCGAGCCGATGAGGTCGTCACGGCTGGAGCCGCCGAGTTCACGGTGAGGGTTCCACATCGGCATCTCGTCGAGCGGTACGCCCATAGCGCGGGCGGTGTTGCGCCCCAGATGCTGGTCAGGGAAGAACAGCACGCGGCGGCCGCGCTCGAATGCCCACTCGAGCACGGTGCGCGCGTTCGACGAGGTGCACACGATGCCGCCGTGCCGGCCGACGAAGCCCTTGATCGCGGCAGACGAGTTCATGTACGTGACGGGAACGACCGGCACGCGTCCGTGAGCATCCGGCTGGTCGAGCGGGCCGAGCACGTCGGAGAGCTGCTCCCAGCAGTCCTCGACCTCGTCGATGTCGGCCATATCGGCCATCGAACATCCGGATGCCAGGTTCGGCAGCACGACGTGCTGGTCGGGTCGGGAGAGCAGATCGGCCGTCTCGGCCATGAAGTGCACGCCGCAGAACACGATCGCCTCCGCCTCCGGATGCTGTGTAGCGGCCTTGGCGAGCTGGAACGAGTCTCCGACGTAGTCGGCATGCTCGATGATCTCGTCTCGCTGGTAGAAGTGGCCGAGCACGACGGCCTTCTCCCCGAGCGTCTGCTTCGCCGCCCGGATGCGCTCGGCCAGTTCGGCCTCGCCCGCCTCGCGGTACTCGCGCGGCAGCTCGCCCTGGCGCGGCGCGTCCGTCGGGATCACATCGCCCATCGACGATCCCGGCCCGTAGCCGGGGACCTGATCGAACGACCACGGTGCGTCGGCGAGGTCGTTCGAGCACACCGATCCGCTGGAGGACCCCTCGGCGATGAGCTCGATCTCGCGCGCGACCGAAGCGTCGAGCGGTGTGAGGGTGATCCTGGTGGCGGGCATGGCGACTCCTCATGGAGTTAGGGTCAGATCGACACGAAGTGTGCCCCCAGGTTAAGGTGCACCAGACCTTAACCACAAATCACCCGCGCCTGCGGCAGAAGCCAGGAGATCGCGCATCTCCTAGGAGGATCTGCGGGGTCTCCACCGAGGATCTGCGCATTCTCCGAGTTTCTGCGGTTGCCTGACCCGCCGAGGACCGCGGGGGTGCACGCCGCACCCCCGCGGTCGGTCAGCCGTACAGCTCGGGGCTGGTGCGGGCACCCACCTCCTGCTCGAACGCGTACGCGTAGCCGAGCAGGTCGGCCTCGGCGAAGTCGCGGCCGAGGAACTCGAGGTTGACCCCCGCGCCCGCGATCGTGCCGTCGGCCTCGATCGCCTGGCCCATCGGCACGGTGACCGCCGGCATGCCCGTGTTCGGGCTGAGACGCATGTTCCGTCCAAGCGGAGAGTACGGGTCAGTGCTGGGATACACCATCGTGTCGAGGTCGAGGTCATCGAGCAGGCCCGTCACGCTGACCTTGAACTCCGCGAGAGCCTGCGTGTGCGTGCCCTCCGGGCCCGCCCATTCGAGGTACTGCTGCTCGGTGATCTGCGCGCGCTGCTCGTAGGTGCGCTGACGGCTCGGAACGTACTTCCCCGACTCGAGCACCTGTTCCAGCGACCGTGCTTCGACGCCGGGATCGAGGTGCGCCTCGACGTAGGCGTCGAGGTCGTGACGGAACTCGTTCGTGCTGCCGCTGCCCTCGCCGAGCACGTCGGCGAACCAGCCCGGCTCGTCGATCTCCACGACGGTCGCTCCGCGCGCCTCGAGCGACTGCTTCGCCTCTTCCCACAGCCGCAGCGTTGTGGGGTTGCTGCCGAGCATCGAGGGGACGAACCCGACCCGGGTGCCATCGAGCGCCACGTCCTCGAGCTCCTCGGTGTACGACCGCGGCACCCGCCCCTCCTGTGCCGAGGTCACGGGGTCGGCCTCGTCGACGCCGACGACCGCGTCGAGCGCTGCCGCTGCGTCGACGACGCTGCGCCCCATCGGCCCGCCCGTGTCCTGCGACAGCGCGAGCGGCACGATGCCGTCGCGGCTGGCCAGGCCGATCGTCGGGCGCACACCGACCAGCTGGTTGTACGAGGAGGGAACCCGGATGGACCCTCCCGTGTCGGTGCCGAAGCCGATGCCCGCGAGGTTGGCGGCGATCGCCGCCCCCGTACCGCCGCTGGAGCCGCCAGCGGTCCGGTCGGTCGCATACGGGCTCGCGACCAGAAGCGACTCGCCCGCCGCCTGGCCGGCGGAGAACTCCGAGGCAAATCCGTATGCGAACTCGTCCATGCTCGCCTTGGCCAGCATCACCGCACCGTCGGAGCGCAGCCCCGACACCATGGCGGCGTCATCGGCGGTCCAGTTGTCGTCCCAGCAGCCGCAGCCGGCCGTGGTCGGCATGCCGACGGTGTCGTAGTTGTCCTTCACCGCGATGGGAACGCCCAGCAGCAGACTCGTCATACCGCTCTCGGCACGCTGCGCGTCCGCCGCCGCAGCGGCCTCGAGTGCCGTGTCGCTCACCGTGATGATCGAGTTCAGCGGCCTGCCGCCCTGCTCGACGACCTCACGGTCGTACTCGCCGATGCGATCGACGTAGGCCTGGGTGATCTCGACAGCGGTCGTGGCGCCCGCGTTCATCGCCGCCTGCATGTCGACCACGCTCGCCTCCACGAGCTCGAACGGGCCGTCGTCGTAGACCATGCGGCTCGAGATCTCCGCGAGGTCTGCGACCGTGATGACGCCGTCGTCGTCGACATCCGCTGCTGCGGCCTCACCCCATCCGGCGTCGCCCTCAGCGGTGCCGAGCAGCTCGCCGACCCGTTCGAGATCCGCCGTCGTGACCTGCTCGTCTCCCGTCAGGTCGAGCTCGGTGTAGTACGGCATCAGGATCGGGGCTGAGGCCTCGTCCGAGGTCGCCGCGGTGGCGATGCCGCCGGTCAGCGTTCCCGCCAGGATCGCCGGCACCGCCACGACAGCCGCGACCGCATATCGGCGCGCACTCGTCATCGTCTTCCTCTCCTCGCGCGTTCTGCTGCGCGTGTTCGCGTGCTCCGGCATCATCCGAGCCCCTCCCTGCGGCGGCGCACCATCACGATGCCCGCGACGATCGCCCCTGCCGCGAGTACGACGACGAAGCCAGCGCCGACGATCGTTCCGCCGGTGACGGCGAGCTCGCCGTCACCTTCGCCGCCGTCCGCTGCGGTGTCACCCGAGCCGTCCGTCGTCGTCGGGTCGTTCGTCCCGTCGGCTCCATCGGTCGCCGCCTGGTCGTCGCCGGAGTCATCCGATTCATCCGGGTTCGTCGGGTCGGCATCGGCGTCATCGGCGACCGAGATCGTCACGGGATCGACGGCCCCGAACGGCCCCTGCTCTCCCTCGGTGCCGATAAGGGCGCCGTCGTCGATCGACACAGTCGCCTCACCGGCGCGCAGCACCTCGAACGACACCGTCACCACGGTGACGTCGCCGGAGATGCCGGGTGAACTGCCGAGACGGGTGTAGGCGAGCTGCGCCGCCCCCGTCTCCTCGCTCACCGTGCCGTAGCCGCCGTCCAGGAACGCCGCTGAGTCCGTCACATACCTCAGCGCCTCGTCGTCGTAGCCCAGCTCGAACTGAGCGGCGTACACGTCGGCGGCGTCCGTCGCCGCGACGGCCACCTCGATCACGTCGCCGACCTCGCCCGTCTCCGGTGCGCTGAGTTCGACGGCTCCGACCTGCGCGGGCGCGGCGAGCGCCGGGGCGGCGCCCAACAGTACGGCGCCGACCGCGGTCACGACGCCGATCGCGGCAGCGGCGGCACGACGGCGCCGATCCTCTGGAAATGTGCATGCGCGCACAGCCCTTCCTCGATGTCCTCGCGGCACGGTTCCACACCGTCGGGGAGCGCCGCATGGATCAACTGTGGTGCGCCGAGATTTCGGAAGGGTTTCGCTGTGTGAGCAGTGTGTTTCGCGCAGCGCATCCCATCCAGGCGGCACCGCCATCGGGGCCGCCGCTGAAGAGCGACGCGGGCGCCCGCCATCTGCTGGGCCGACTCCGGCGATCCTCGCGTCGCGTGCCGGGGCGCCGTCGCGGGCTGCTATCCGCCGATCGGGCAGATCGCGTCGTCGGTGATCTGCTTGTCGTACCCCTCCGCCGACCAGGGCAGGCCGATCTCCGGCTGTTCGAATCCGTCGGCGGCGGGAGCACGCGAGGCGATCGCTGCGATCTGACGCCCCACCTTCGCCGCCGCGGAGTCGCTGCGGGAGTTGTTCAGCACGACCGCGACGGTCAGGCCCGATGACGGATCGGCCCACACGCTCGTGGCGTAGCCGAGCGTCGCCCCTTCCTGGCCGATGAGCGGACCCGCCTGATAGACACCGCCGCCGTACTGATACCAACTGGCACCGTCCGAGTAGACCGGGAGCGCGTGGTCGAAACGACCCTCGTCGTCCTCCGCGGCACCGAGCGCGAGGAGCTGTCCGTACCGTCCGAGGTCCTCGATCGTCGAGACCACCCCTGAGTCGGTGTAGCCGACGCTGCTCGACGCCTTCGAGAACTCCGTCGGAGCCGTGCAGCCGTTCTCGGCGTCTTCGGTGCTCGACCGGTACCCGGGAAGATAGTTCGTGCCGGGCGTCGCGGCCGTCGGGGACGGCAGGAAGGTGCTGCCGAGACCGTACGGCTCAGTCACGTACTCGTCGAGCAGATCTGCAGGCGCCTCGCCCGTCGCGTGGCGCAGCGCCTCGCCGAGCAGCAGGTAGCCGGCATCGGAATCGCGGAACTTCGCGCCCGGCGTTCCGCCAGCCGCGATGAGGCCCCGGGCGGCGAGCTCGCGCGGGTCCCACTCCCGCTCCGGCGTGCGCACCCAGTTGATCAGCACCTTCGCCTCGGAGCTGCCGATCCCGCTCGTGCTGTCGCACAGCTGCTGCAGGGTGATGTCCTCGGAACCCGCCAGGTTCTGCACGTACTGGGTGACCGAATCGGTGACCTCCAGCTGCCCGTCCGCCGCGAGGCCGTACAGCACGTCGCACGTCATCGCGCGGGTGACGTCGCCGATCCGGAAGGTCATGTCGGCGGTGACGTCTTCGCCGCCCTCGATCGCGGTCGACCCGAGGCCTGCGACGTACTCGCCGCCCCACGGCGCCCACACGCCGACGATCCCTCCGGTCGCGCCCGACGCCTGCATCGCCTTGGTGACGGCGGCATCGATCTGCTCGGTCATCTCCGCCGGAAGCTCGGCCGATGCCTGCTCCGGCAGCTCGACGACGTCCGCGCCACCGCTGCAACCGGTGAGGACCGCCCCGAACGCGACGATGGCCGCGATGGCGGCCGCGCCGCGCCGTGTCGTTCTGCCTCGCATCTCACTCCCTGTGCTGGAAACCCCAACGAGTCTATGCGGTCGCCCCTGAGCCGCCTGGGAGCGCACCCGACGCGCTCCGCGTCATCCGCTCACCCTCATCCGGTCGCCCTGCGTCTCCCACACCGCGCGCATGAATCGGCGCACGTCCTCGTCGACCCGGATGTCGCTCGGCCGGAGCGGCCGAGACAGATGCAGCCCGTCGAGCGAGGTCAGCCGCGACAGCGCCACGTAGGTCTGACCAGGCGCGAACGCGCCGGAGCCGAGATCGACGACGGCCCTGTCGTACGTCTTCCCCTGTGATTTGTGGATCGTCACGGCCCAGGCCAGCCGCAGCGGGAACTGCGTGAACTCGGCGACGACGTCGCGGCTGATCTTGCGCGTGTGCTGGTCGTACGCGTATCGGTACTTCTCCCACACCACTGGCTCGACGTCGAACTCCTCGCCGTCGACCTCGACCCGCACGGTGTCGCCGACGATCTTCGTGACCGTGCCGATCGTGCCGTTCACATAGCGCGGAGGCTCCCCGCCCGAACCGGCGTCGTTGCGCAGGAACATCACCTGGGCGCCGACTTTCAGCTTGAGCTTCTCGTCGGCCGGATACTGATCCCCTCGGCCGAAGTCGCCCGAGACGTCGGCTCTCGCGATCTGTTCGCGGCCGGGCAGCTGGGTGAGGTGGCGGGAGTTGATCGCGTTCACCCTGTCGTTGCGCGTGGCGAGGGTGATCACCGGGTCGCGGGGGTCGTCCGGCGGCGTGCGGGCGCCTGCGCTGTTGAGGGCGTCGGCTATCTCCTTCGTGACGCGACCGTAGCGCACGGCGTTGAGCATCGTCTTGAAGCCGTCGTCCGACTGCCTGTGGATGTGCGTGAGCTCCCTGATGTGCAGGTCGGCGCCGTGGCGTCCGACCTCGAGCACGCCGTCCTGCGCGGCGTGGCCCGCCCACACGTGCGCGTCGAAGAACCAGAACGAGCGGTAGTGGTCGTTGATGTAACGCGCTTCGTCGCCCCGGGGCGGCACAGGCGCGAGCTGGTACGGGTCGCCGAACATGATCACCTGCACGCCGCCGAACGGCTCGGCACGACGGGCGCGCGCCTGCCGCAGCGCACGGTCGATGCCGTCCATCAGATCGGCGTTGACCATCGACACCTCGTCGATCACCAGAGTGTCGATCGCGTTCAGGATCTTCCGCGTCGTGCCGTTCTGTTCGAGATCGGTGTCGGCGATCAGCCCGACCGGCAGACGGAAGAGCGAGTGGATCGTCTGGCCCTCGACGTTGAGCGCGGCGACGCCGGTCGGCGCGCAGACCGCGATCTGCTTGCCGGTGTTCGCGGTCAGGTGACGCAGCAGCGTCGACTTTCCCGTTCCGGCGCGACCCGTGATGAAGACGTGCTCCCGAGTGTCCTCGATCAGCCGGAACAGGCTCTCCTGCTCCGCGGACAGAGCGGGCGCGGTCATCCCTCCATGCTAGGGCGTCCCTCGGGCACCCTCACCGCACCTCACGTTTCGGCATCCTCCGGACGTCCCCAGGCGATATGGAAAACGCCGTCCCTAGACTGGTCGGCATGCATCAGGCCGACGTCTCCTCGTCCCGCGTCGGCGAGCCCCGCCGCTCGCGTGCGCTCGAGGTCGTCGGGTTCATCGTGGTCGGTGCGCTGCTGGTCGGGGCCATCGGGGCGGCTCTTGCATCGCTGTACCGCCAGTACTGGGGTCCGAGCGCGTTCGCCGAGCGATATGTGCACCTGATCGCCGACGGGCGCGCGGCTGACGCGCTCACCGTCAGCGGTGTCGGCGTCGACAGCGAGGAGCTCAAGTCGGCGGGGCTGCCGGGCTTCGCCCACGACGCCCTGCTGCGCTCCTCCACGGTTTCGAACGACGTCACCGGCATCCGGTCCGTGTCGGAGCTCGCTGCCGACGACGGCGTCGTCGACGTGACGCTCGAGTACCGGATGAACGGCGAGACCCATGAGACGACGTTCCGCGTGGCGCAGACCGGATGGAGCGGCCTCGTCCCGACATGGCAGTTCGCCGAGAGCCCCCTCGCCGTCATCGATGTCGACGTGCACGGGTCGTGGCGCTTCCAGGTGAACGGATTCGAGCTCGACAAGAGGCAGGTGTCGCCGGCCGGCCTCGAGGCGGAGCCCGACGACTCGATCGCGATGCTCGCGTTCGCACCCGGTGCGTACGACGTCGCCGTCGACACCGCGACCACAGAGGCGGACGCCGTGCACGTCGCCGTGACGGAGCCGCTGACCGCCACGAAGGCGGCAGTCGATGCCGCGCCGTCCGACGAGTTCCAGGACGTCATCGACGAGAAGGCCGAGTCGTGGCTGAGCGAGGAGTGCGGCTCGCGGAACGTGCTCCTGCCCGAGGACTGCCCGTACGGATACCGGCTCGACAATCTCATCGCTCCTGGCACGCAGCCGGAATGGACGATCGTCGAGTATCCCGAGATCGACCTCGTGCCGGACGGCCCGTGGTGGAGCATCCGACCCGCCGACGGCATCGCGCACATCGAGGTCGATGTGCAGTCGTACGTCGACGGCTCGATCAGCCACGTCTCCGAAGACGTCCCCTTCCAGATCGACGGCACGGTCGATCTGCTGGAAGACGGGTCAGCCCGGATCCAGATCGGCGCCCCGCTGCTCAGGTAGGCTCCCCGTCGCGAGCGGGCGGCTTCCGTCCGAGCGTGCTGCTTGTGTGCGTGCAGAACCGGCACGCTCGGCGCAGAGGGACACCTTCGGCACGGTGCGCGTCGCGGCGGCCTACCGGCCCTCACGTTCGGCATCGCGCTTCGCGATCGCCTCGAGCCTCGCGTTGTAGGCGGCGAGCTCCGCCTCACCAGTGCGGTCGGCGTGGCGGTCGGATCGGCGCTGCTGCTTCTCGTCGCTGCGGCTCCACTGGATGGCGACCACGATCGCCGTGATCACCGTCGGGATCTCTCCGATCGACCACGCGATGCCGCCGCCTGTGTACTGGTCCTCCATCGGTGTCGCACCCCAGGTGCGCCCCATCGCGCCGAACCACTCCGCCACCATCAGGCCGGACTGGCTCATGATCGCGATGCCGAAGAAGGCGTGCATCGCCATCGTCACGATCAGCGTCACGAGCCGCCCCGCATGCGGCATCCGGTACGGGATCGGGTCGATGCCCGTCAGCGACATCACGAACAGGTAGCCGGAGACGAGGAAGTGCACGACCATCCACTCATGGCCGAGATGGTCGTACAGCGCCCAGCGGAACAGGTCGGTGAAGTAGAACAGCCAGAGCGAGCCCACGAAGATGCCTGCGGCGACCAGCGGATGCGTGAGCACCTTGGCGACCGGGTTGTGCACGACCCAGAGGATCCACTCCCGGCCGCCGCGCGTGCCGTCATCGCGCTTGCGGATCGCGCGGGCGGCGAGCGTGACGGGGGCTCCCGGCACGAGCAGCAGCGGAATCGCCATCGCCAGCAGCATGTGCAGCATCATGTGCGCGCTGAACAGGTAGTGCCCGTAGGCGTTCAGCGCGCCGCTGGTGACCCAGATCAGCAGCAGCATGCCGATCACCCACAGCACCGTGCGGTAGATCGGCCACGCATCACCCCGACGGCGCAGACGCAGCACGCCGGCGAGATAGAAGGCGATGCCCAGCACACCGACGACGAGCCAGAGCGGGTCGATCTCCCATTCGGTCAGGAGCCGGATGGGCGTGAGCTCCGGCGGCAGGGCGGCCTCAGTCAGGAACTCCGCCGGGGTCTCCAGCGCCGGCGGCTGCTCGTTGAGCGGCGGCACGGAGCGGGCCAGCGCCGCGGCGGCACCGGATGCGACCCCCATCAGCGCGAGCTCGAGCGTCACCATGATCCAGAACGCACCGTTGCGCTGGGTGGCGATGAGCTTGGCACGGTACCAGGCGCCGAGCGCGCCCATCAGCAGCAGAGCGACGATCTTCACCAGCAGGATGAAGCCGTAGGTGGTGGTGAACAGCTGCTCGATGCGCGAGATCGATGCGAACGAGCGCAGGATGCCCGAGAACACCACCAGCAGGAACGCGATCAGCGCGAGTGACGAGTAGCGCTCGAGCACCGGTCGGACGCGGTCGACGCGGCTGTCCGCAGCCAGCCACGGCCGCACGATCACGACCAGGAACAGCCCACCGACCCACACGGCCGCGCCGACGATGTGAATGGCCAGCGCCGTCACGACGATGTTGTGGTCGGCGAGATCACCAGAGTGGCCCTGCGTCGCC
Source organism: Microbacterium halotolerans (assembly GCF_003569805.1). Taxonomy (GTDB): domain Bacteria; phylum Actinomycetota; class Actinomycetes; order Actinomycetales; family Microbacteriaceae; genus Microbacterium; species Microbacterium halotolerans. The sequence continues at coordinate 381,939 of NZ_KZ984051.1, forward strand.
ATCGGGATCAGTGCGACTGCGGCGACGCCTGCGGTGATCAGCGTCGGAACCCAGCCGCGCACCGCGAACGCGAGCACGGTGAGTCCCGCGCCGAGGATCGTCGTGATCATCCAGGCCCTGCCGAGTTCGAGCTCGACGAGATAACGGCCGAACTGCGCCCCGAACTCCTGCCCGGCGCTGATCTGCGGCGTGAATGTGTCGAGGAAGGTCAGGAAGGTGACGGCGCCGGATGCGACGGTGAACACGGCGGCGCCGATCGACGCGGTATCGAGCGCGACGTCCCATTCGCGCTCACCCTGCCGCAGGGCGAACAGCGCCAGCACGAGAGAGCCCAGCATCACGGCGGCCGAGAGATTCACTCCGAGCTTCGCCAGCGGCAGGCTCCACCTCACGACTGGCCCCGCGTCCGCGAGCTCCGTGGCGTCGGTCGCGCCGCCGAACACCAGCGCCCACACGGCTACGGCAAGGGCCGAGACGATGAGAAGTGCCGGCCCGACGGCCCGCAGCACGCGCGGATTCACTCGACCAGCCTAGGCACCCGCACCTGCAAGCCGTCCGAACCGCAGCATCCGACGCACGTCGACGGTTCAGGTGCCCCGAATCGCGCGTCCCACGCCGCGCAACCGCAGTTCCGGGTACCGGAGCAGCCGGATGGCCGCAGGTGGCGCAGAACGGCACACCGGAAGGAGCGTGTCGGCCGCGCACAGCGGCGCCCCGCAGGCCGAAGCCTGCGGGGCGCCGCTGAAAGGAAGCCTGTTACTTGACGGCAGCCTTGAGCTTCGAGCCGGCGGTCACCTTGACGCGCTTGCCCGCCGGGATCTTGATCTCGGCGCCGGTCTGCGGGTTGCGACCCGTGCGAGCGGCCGTGTCGACCTGCTCGAAGGCGATCCAACCGGGGATCGAGACCTTCGCACCCTTGGCGACGGACTCCGAAACCGTGGTGAAGAAGGCGTCGAGCACGCCCGAAACCGCAGCCTGGCTCTGGCCGGTCGCGCTGGCGATGCTCGCAACGAGCTCGGTCTTGTTGATGGACTTGTCGGCCATGTCATCCTCCAGCGGCTCTCGGCGCCGCAGATGTGGTGGTTCGAGCCGAGGGCGATTGCCCCCGGTTGGTCTTTGGGACCGGTTTGACAGTACCAACGCACCGCGGAATTCCGCGGATTTTCGCTCGTTTTGGCCGTTTTCCCGTGGCGTGTCGCGCCTCGGTGTGACGATTGTGACGATTGTGACCGCTTCAGCTGGCCTCGTCGGGCTCCGGAATGCGGCGCAGGAAGACCACCGCGACGGCACCGACGACGAGCATGATCGCCGCACTCGAGTAGAGCATGACCAGCGTCCAGCCCGAATCGAGCATCGCGCCGCCCATGATCGGGGCGAGGATGGCGCCGACTCGACCGACGGCGAGGGCGGCGCCGACACCGGTGCCCCTGGCGGATGTCGAGTAGCGGGTGGGGGCGACCGAGTACATACCGGCGATGCAGCCGTTCACCAGCAGACCGACGAGCACGCCGAGCACCATCGCGATCGTCAGCAGCGCCGTCGACAGCACGAACACGATGATCGTGGCGGCCGAGATCAGCAGGAACGCCAGCAGCAGCTTCTCGCGCTCGACGCGGGCGGCGATGATTCCGTAGAGCACGGATCCGATCGTGCCGCCGATCGCCAGCGCCATCCCGATGTAGACGCCCTGCTCCTGGGTCATGCCCGCCTCGGTCATCAGACGGGGCGTCCAGGAGTTGACGAAGTAGAACCCGAACATGACGGTGAAGAACGCCACCCACAGCAGCACGGTGGCCACGATCACCTTGCGGCTGAACAGCTCGGACAGGCCGGACTTCCCGACAGACGGGGCGGACTCGTCGACCTGCTGCGCGAGCGTCGCCCGTGCCGGGTCGTATCCGACGCGCGCGGCGATGCGACCCAGCGCCCTGTCCGCGTACTTCGGCCGACGGGTGACGAGGAACTGCACCGACTCCGGAGTGATGAGCGCGAGGGCGATCACGATCAGCACGCTGACGCTGGCGCCGACGAAGAAGACCGCCCGCCAGCCGAACTCGGCCTGCAGCCCGTTGGCGGCGAGGCCGCCGAGGAAGGCGCCGACGCCGTAGCCGGCCGAGTACACGCCGATCGCAAGGCCGCGCCAGCGTGCGGACGAGTACTCGGACGTGATCACCGTGATGCTCGCGAGAATGCCGCCGACGCCGAGGCCGGTGAGCACGCGCCATACGCCGAGCTGCACGACGTCCTGGGACGACGCTGCGAGGAACATCCCGATCGTCGACAGCGCGGCCGATCCGACGACCGTCCAGCGCCTGCCCAGAACGTCGGCGAGCCTGCCGATGACGACCGCTCCGATGGCCATGCCGACCAGCGTCGCACTGATGACGGTGCCGAGCACCGACCCGGAGAGGCCGAATTCGTTCTCGACGTTGAGCGACACGAACGACATCGCGGCGACGTCGAAGCCGTCGTTGGCGTTGAGGAGCACGGCGCAGGCGACGATGGCCCACTGGTAGACGGACATCGGCGAATGCTCGAGATGAGAGCGCAGGTCGCGTGCGAAGGCTGTGGCGGTTGTCATGGGGGGCGAAGCCCTTCGTCGGGTGATCGGTCCGGAAGCTTCAATGCGTTCCCGGATCAGGATATACCTACACAGGTAGAGCTATGTCAATAGGTAAGCGCGAGACAGCAGAAAGGACCCGAGCACCGGCTGATCCGGGCTCGGGTCCTTGACGTCGGCTCGTGCTGAGCCTACGACTGAGTGCTTACCAGCTCGACTTGGTCACGCCGGGCAGCTCGCCGCGGTGCGCCATACCACGGAAGCGCACACGCGAGATGCCGAACTTCGTCAGCACACCGCGCGGGCGGCCGTCGATGACGTCGCGCGAGCGCACGCGCACCGGCGAAGCGTCGCGGGGAAGCTTCTGCAGGCCGACGCGGGCGGCCTCTCGCTCGTCGTCGCTCGCAGTCGGGTCGACGAGAGTCTTCTTCAGCTGAGCCCGCTTCTCGGCGTAGCGAGCCACGATCTCTGCGCGCTGCTTGTTGCGCGCGATTTTGCTCTTCTTGGCCATGATTAACGCTCCTCGCGGAACTCGACGTGCTTGCGGACGACCGGGTCGTACTTCTTGAGCACGAGACGGTCGGGGTTGTTGCGACGGTTCTTCTTGGTCACGTAGGTGTACCCCGTGCCCGCAGTCGAACGCATCTTGATGATCGGACGAATGTCCTGTGCCTTCTTCGCCATCAGAGCTTCACACCCTTCGCGATCAGGTCCTTCACGACCGAGTCGATGCCGCGGACGTCAATCACCTTGATGCCCTTGGCGGAGACATTCAGCGTGACCTTGCGGCCCAGCGACGGAACAAAGTACGTCTTCTTCTGCACATTCGGGTCGAAGCGGCGCTTCGTCTTCCGCTGCGAATGCGAGACGTTGTGACCGAAGCCTGGAACGGCGCCGGTCACCTGGCACACAGCTGCCATGGTTCTCTCCTTCAGTACCGTGGCTCCGGACGGAGCCACCCAAGATCTCTTGCCTGCGCACCCATCATCCGACCCTGATCGGGCTGTGTCCGGATGAGGATGAGCGGACTGCACACAGGAGTGCGCACAGCCAAACATCGATCTTAGCACGTCCGGCATCTGCTCGCGAACCCCGCACGGGGATGCCCTCTGCGACGCGCACACGCAGAAGGCGGGGGAGAGCCGAAGCCCTCCCCCGCCGGGTCCCGCAGCTGCGGGAAGGTGATGTCAGAGCACTCCGCCGAGGATGCTGCCGATCAGGCCGAGGATCGTCTCGAGAAGACCACTGATGATGTCCATGAAGTTTCCTTCCTCAGGCGGCGGGCCGTTCCCACCGTCCCGAACCACCATATTGGGGTACAGGCATTCTTTGGAAGACCTTTGTGAGAACTTTCTGTGACAGCGCAGTGACGACCGGCCGCTGGGGCCGGTCAGCGGCTAAGGCCCGGCGGCGCACCAGGAGACGTCGAAGCCGGGCAGCGTCGCGACCTGCTCTCCCGAGTCGATGTCGTAGACGAGCGTGTCGACCTGGGCAGGCATCGGCAGCGACATGGTGTCGTACGGATTGGATGCCAGATCCGCAGCCACGGTCGCGGCGACATAGCGCGCGCTCGGCGACAGGCAGGTCTGCAGCAGCGCCTCCGGCATGTCGACGGTGAGCACCTCGCGGGCCGCGCCGTCCGCAGCGACGAAGGTCACCTGCTGCGAAGTCGGCACCCCGTCGTCGCCGAGCACCGTGTACTGTCGCACCGAGTCGACTCCGCCCGCATCGCCCGCCGCCGAGGGCATCGGAAGCACGTTTCCGAGCAGACCGGGTTCGGGGTCAGGCGCGACGAGCGGCTTCTCGTCGCCCGTGGCGAGGTCGATCCACACCATGCCGTCTTCGAGTCGCTCCACGATCGCCGTGTAGGTGCCGCGCGCGACGGCATCGATGTCGATCGCCGACCCGAGCACGCCGGGCTCTGAGTCGGAACCCGGTTCGACGAGCACCAGCTCACCGGTGAAGTCGATCAGCAGGATGGCAGACGAATCGGGCACGAACTGCCACTTGTCGACACTGGGGACCTCTCCCGCGACGGCAACCGCAACGGGCTCATCGCCCGGTGCGCGCAGCGACGCCGTGAACAGCTGCGCCTCCCGCTCCGGCGCCTCGCCCTGACTCGCCGGCAGATCGGTGTAGGTGTAGCCGATGCGACCACCGCGCTCCGAGAGCTGCAGGTTCCGGATCGTGCCGTCACCCGGCAGGGCGAACTCCTCAGCGCCTGAGCCGTCGTCGTTCATCCGGATGAGGGACGCGCTGCCGTCCGGATCGCGGATGGATGCGACGATCATGCCGGCCGCCGAGCGGAAGTCGTCGATCTCCGGCGAGGCGAACACCGTTTCGCGGTCGGCACCGTCGAGCTCGGTGCGGTAGATCGCGTCGTCGCCCTCCGTGCGCTCGAGCAGGAGCACACTGGTCGGCGGGGTGCGGAAGTCGGTTTCGAGCGTCGCGGCAGGGCCCCCGCCCACCGCACGCACGCCGGGCACTGAGATCCGGTACTCGGTGTCGTCGTCGAGTGGGGCGGTGAAGCGCACGCCGATCTCCCGCCCCGCCGCGTCGACGGTGAAGGGCACGGCAGGCGTCACCTCCACCTGATCGTGCGAGACCTCCGCGAGCGCCTGGTTCGCGGTCAGGATGACCCTGCTGCCAGACGATTCCGCTGCAGCCTGGGGGTCGACGACCACGCTGCTCACGCGAGGGCCCTGGGTGAGGCTGACGACGGATCCGGCCGCCACCGCCGCGACGAGCACGCCGACCACGACGGCGAACGCCGCGGCGAACCGGCGCCGGCCCTTTCGCATGCGTGCCTCTCGGCGCCCGGCCGAACGCTCAGTACTCATACGGCTCATCCGGCTCATCTATCGGTGTGATCTCATCCGGGTCGACGGTGAGTGCGCCCTGACCGGTCGCCGTCACCGTGCCGGTGACCTCCACCCACTGCCCCTGCTCGAAGCTCTCATCCGCGTCGATGGGCACATAGGCGGGCTGGGCGTCGATCACGCAGTGTGTGATGACCAGGCGCCCCAAGCGGAACCCGTCATCGCCCGGGGTGACGAAACCGGTCAGCGTGACGGGCGCACCGTCGAAGGTGTCGGGGTTGGTCGACCGGGCGAACGCAGCGGCCCAGCCGCCGACGCCGAAGGAATCGGTGTCGACGGAGGCGGCGAACGTCACCTCGTCGGCCCCGGCGAACAGGGGCGCCGTTCCCGTGTCGCGCTCCAGTGCCAGCTCGACCGACAGAGAGCGCGGCGGAAGCAGCACGGCCCCCGCGACCACCGCCGTCGCCACGACGCCTCCTGCGATCGCCGCGACCCTTGCCCCTTTCTCGCGCGCGCTGGGTGCGGCATGCTCATGATCATCCGGATCGCCGTGGTCGTGGCCGTGGTCGGCCTCAGCCCCCAGCGGCAGCGCGAAGGAGCATACGGCGCCGACGAGGGCGATCAGCGCCATCGCGACCGCGAACGGCGTCTGCGCGGGATTGATGAACAGCGCGAGACGGTCGGTCACGACGAGCACCAGGGTGAACACCGCGAGCGCCGAGGTGAGCCCGACGCCGAGCCAGCGCACGCCGATGGAGCCGATGCGTTCAGACGACAAGGTTCACCCCGATTCCGATCGCGACGGCCGCGAGGATGACCACGGCGACGATGCCGGCGATCACGCGAGTCGTGTACGTCGTGCGCATCAGCGCCATCATCTTCAGGTCGACGACCGGCCCCACCAGCAGGAAGGCGACGAGGGAGCCGGGCGAGAAGGTCGCGGCGAACGAGAGCGCGAAGAAGGCGTCGACGTTCGAGCAGATCGCAACCGTGATGGCCAGCAGCACCATGGCGACGATCGACAGCACGGGGTTCGAGCCGATCGCGACGAGCAGGCTGCGCGGCACCAGCACCTGCACGGCGCCCGCGATGGCCGACCCGATCACGAGGGCTGGCATCACGGCCCGCAGCTCGACGACGAACTGGGCGATCGTGCGCGCCGCGCGGGAGCCGTGGTCGTGCGATGCGGTCTCGCAGGTCTGGGCGAAGCGGCCGGTGAGCAGCGCCTGCGGATCCGGATGCCTGCTGTACAGCCAGCCGACGAGGTTGGCGATCAGGTAGCCGCCGGCCAGCCTGGCGATCAGGATGCCGTCGTCGAAGCCGAAGGCCTGATGCGTGGTGATGATCACGATCGGGTTCACGATCGGCGCCGCCACGAGGAACGCAAGGGTGTCGGCAGGACCGACGCCCCGCATCATCAGTCCGCGCGCGAACGGGACGTTGCCGCACTCGCACACCGGGATGACCATTCCGACAAGTGAGAGCACCGCTCGGCGGGCCCATGCCGCACGGGGCATGATGCGTTCGATCACCCCTGACGGCACCCACACCTGCATCACGATCGAGAGCACGACGCCGAGCATGACGAACGGCAGCGCCTCGATCAGCACGCTGAGCGAGAGGGTCAGCCCGTCCTGCAGCCTGGTCGGCAGCGGGTCGGAGAAGATGCCGGGCGCGAACACCGAGATCCCGACGAGGCAGGCGACGGCGACGATGCCGACGACCGGGCCCTGCCAACGACGCGTGCGGGAACGCTCGGCGAGCTGGGTCATCGAGTGTCGCGCGCCGCGGCGCATGCCGCGCACAGGCCGAAGATGTCGATGACATGCTCGGCCTCGCTGAAGCCGTTCTTCGCCGCCGTGTCACGGGCCCATCGCTCCACAGCCCTCGCCTCGATCTCCACGGCCGTGCCGCAGGAGCGGCAGATCAGGTGGTGATGGTGCCCGCTGCTCTCACACGCGCGGTAGAGCGCCTCGCCCTCCGGGCTCTGCAGCGAGTCGGCTTCGCCGCTGGCGGTGAGCCCTGCCAGCGTGCGGTACACGGTGGCCAGGCCGATGCCCGTCTCGGCGTCGCGCAGCACCTGGTGCAGCGTCTGCGCGCTCACGAAACCCTCAACCTCGCCGAGCGCGCTCCGCACGCGCTCGCGCTGCCACGTGTTCCTCTGAGCCATGGAGAGAGTCTACGGCGCCCAGCTCAGATGCGGCTGGTGCCAGCGGCGCATGCCCGCCGAACGTGCACCTTCGTGCTGAAGCGGCCAGCTTGTGTGCGGACGCAAGAGGCACGCTCGAGAGCAAAGGGCACGTTCGCAAGCGTCGGGACCAGCGAGGGGTGGCGGAGGTCATCGAGATAATGCGGATTTGTTGACAGATCACCGGAATCAGGGTGGTGCGACCGGTGCAAATAATGCGCATTATCTCGTTGACTACGCACTCGTCGCCCCGCAGACTTCTGTCTCATCGCCCCAGCGCTCACAGATCGAGGAGGATCGGATGCCGCGCCATCGTTTCACTCAGGCCGATGTCGCCGCGATGGCCGGCGTCAGCCAGTCAACGGTGAGCTTCGTACTCAACGGCAGCGCCCCGGCCGGTGTGCGCATCTCGGAAGAGACCCGCAGCCGCGTGCTCGACGCCATCCGGATCACCGGCTACTCCGCGAACCCCGTCGCCAAGCGCCTCGCGGGCGGCCGCAACCAGATCCTCGGCGTCTTCACCTATGAGGCGACGTTTCCCCACGGCGGCCGTGACTTCTACGGCGCCTTCCTCGTGGGCATCGAGCACGCGGCGGAGAAGCTCGGCGTCGACATGCTGCTGTTCACCTCCGCGCGGGTCGTCGACGGGCGGCGGCAGCTCGCTCGCGACGGCTGGCAGCGCCTCGGCATCGCCGACGGCTGTCTGCTGCTCGGCCAGCATGAGGACCGCGGCGAGCTGCAGCATCTGCTCGACACCAACTATCCGTTCGTGTTCATCGGAAAGCGGGTCAGCGAGGGGCGGAAGCTGCCGTACGTCGGCGCCGACTACATCACCGCCACCTCGCGCCAGGTGGAACGGATGCTCGCGGCAGGGCACACCCGCATCGGGTATGCCGGGCCGCAGTCGGCCGACCAGCCCACGCTCGACCGCGTCGAGGGATACCGGAACGCGATGCGCGCCCATGGCCTGCCGCTGCGCTTCGTCGACGTGCACGACGTCACGGGTGCCGCGGAGGAGATCGCCGAGCGCCGCCTCACCGCGATCCTGGTCGCCCCGGAGAACTACCCGGAGGAGCTCGCAGACGAGCTCCTGGCGCGGGGACTGAACGTACCGCAGGACGTGTCGATGCTGCTGCTCGGGCAACCGCTGCACCCTCGGCACGGCGGTCGCAACTGGTCGGGCTTCGCGATCCCGCGCGAGGAGATGGGCGCACGCGCCCTCGTGCTGCTGTCTCGGATCGTCGACCAGGAGTCCCCCACGCCCCGCTCTCCCGATGGGCGGATGCAGAATGCGCCGGCACTCGATGACGACGACTTCCACCAGATGCTCGACTGCCCCGACGTCGACGGCGAGACCCTCGCCGTGGCGACCACCTCAGACAACGAAGAAGGAACCATTCGTGACCACGCGTGAACTGACCACCGACATCCTCGTCGTCGGAGCCGGGCTCGGCGGCGTCGCCGCCGCACTCGCCGCCGCAGACCGCGGTGCGAGCGTCATCCTGACCGAGGAGTTCCCGTGGATCGGAGGGCAGCTGACATCGCAGGCGGTGCCGCCTGACGAGCACCCGTGGGTGGAGGAGTTCGGCGTCACTGCCCGCTACCGCGCGCTGCGCGACGGCATCAGGGACGTGTACCGCCGCCGCTATCCCCTCACGGATGCCGCCCGCAGCAGGGCCGACCTCAACCCCGGCGCCGGATGGGTCTCGAAGCTCTGCCACGAGCCTCGCGTGGCCGTCGGCGTTCTGGAGGAGATGCTCGCGCCGCACCGGTCGTCGGGACGCATCCGATTGCTCGAGCGAACCCACGCGATTGCGGCGACGACGGACGGCGACCGCGTGACGGGCGTCACCCTCGAATCGGTCACCGACGGCGAGCACGTCACGGTCACCGCCGACTGGGTGATCGATGCCACAGAGACGGGCGAACTGCTGCCGCTGACCGGCACGGAGTACGTCACCGGGTTCGAGTCACGTGCCGAGACGGGCGAGCCGAACGCACCGGAGACCGCCCAGCCGGACAACGTTCAGGCGCTGAGCGTGTGCTTCGTGGTCGAGCACGTCGACGGCGATCACACCATCGAGCGGCCTGCCGACTACGACTTCTGGCGGGAGTACGCGCCCGATGCGTGGCAGGGCGAGCGGATGCTGTCGTGGACGGCTCCGAACCCGCGCACGCTCGAGATGAGCACCCGCGAGTTCGACCCGAATCCCGGCGACGACGTGCTCGCCGTCGACGCCGACCAGTCCCGCAGCGCGGGCGATCACAACCTGTGGCTGTTCCGCCGAATCGCCGCGCGCGACCTGTTCGCGGACGGGTTCTACGCCAGCGACATCTGCCTGGTGAACTGGCCGAGCATCGACTACTTCGTCGCGCCGGCGCTCGACGTGCCGCGCGAGACGGAGCTCGAACGCTACGACGCCGCCAGACGGCTCAGCCTCTCGATGCTCTACTGGATGCAGACCGAGGCGCCTCGCCCCGACGGCGGCGCCGGATTCCCCGGCCTGCGGCTGCGACCGGATGTGATGGGTTCGGACGACGGGCTCGCGCAGGCACCGTACCACCGCGAGTCCCGCCGGATCAGGGCCCTGACGACGATCACCGAGAACGACGTCTCCTACGCCGTGCGCGGCGACGCGGGCGCGACGCGCTACGAGGAGTCGGTCGGGGTAGGCATGTACCGGATCGATCTGCATCCCTCCACCGGCGGCGACACGTACATCGACGTGGCGTCCACGCCGTTCGAGATCCCGCTCGGCGCGCTCATCCCGCAGCGGGTGACCAACCTGCTGGCCGCGAACAAGAACATCGGCACCACGCACATCACGAACGGCTGCTACCGGCTGCACCCCGTCGAGTGGAACATCGGCGAAGCGGCCGGGCACCTCGCGGCGTTCTGCGCGGCGGAGGGCACCGCGCCGCACACCGTGCACTCCGACCCCGCACAGCTGACCGCCTATCAGGGCGAACTCGACGCGGCGGGCGTCGAGCGGCACTGGCCTGACGGTCGCGTGTACCCCTACTGAGTCCCACGCACACCCGAGAACTCTCAACGAAGAGGAGAACATCATGATCCATCCGCAATCGCGCCGCAGGCGCGCGCCGCTCGCGGTCGCAGGCGGCGTCGCGGCTGCCGCGCTCACACTGGCCGGCTGCAGCAGCTCCCCCACCGAGACGCAGACTCCCGACGAGCCGGTGGAGCTGCGCATGACCGTGTGGACGGCGGACGAGACGCAGCTCGGCCTGTTCCAGGACATCGCAGACTCCTACGTCGCCGAGAACCCGGATCTCGTATCGGAGGTGACCTTCGAGGCCATTCCGTTCGAGGAGTACACCACGTCGCTGACCACGCAGCTCGCCGGAGGCAACGCACCGGATCTGGGCTGGATCCTGGAGAGCTACGCTCCGGAGTTCGTGCAGAGCGGGGCGCTGGTCGACCTCGCGCCCACGCTGCAGGAGACCGATGGGTACGCCTACGACGACCTGTTGGAGTCGTCGCTCGCTCTCTGGCAGCAGGACGACGGCCTGTTCGCCTATCCGTTCTCGAACAGCCCGTTCGCGATGTTCGTGAACACCGACCAGCTCTCGGCCGCCGGCCAGGACGATCCGGCAGACCTGGTCGCATCCGGGGAGTGGACCTTCGACGCGGCCCGCGACATGTCCGCCGCTGCCGCTGCCGCCTCCGGCAAGCAGGGCCTCGTCGTGCGCGACTTCGACTACCAGGCGTGGGAGAACCTCGCCACGGTGTGGAACGGCTGGGGCGCTGCCCCGTGGAGCGAGGACGGCGCGCAGTGCACGCTCGCCGACCAGGAGATGGTCGACGCGATGACGTGGATCCACGATGCGACCTTCGATGACGACGCGATGCCGCAGCCCGGCACCACCGCGGACTTCTTCGCAGGTGACGCCGCGATGACAATCACGCAGATCAGCCGCGCATCCGCGCTGGACGACTCCTTCGGATGGAGCCTCGTGCCGATGCCCGCGGGACCTGCAGGCCAGCAGAACGTGATCGGCCAGGCCGGTATCGGCGTGTTCGCCAATGCCGAGCACCCCGCCATCGCCGCGGACTTCCTCGCGCACTTCACCAACCCTGAGAACGCCGAGAAGCTGGCGACGTACTTCCCGCCGCCGCGCGAGTCGCTGCTGAACTCCGAGACGCTCGCAGCGGCGAACCCGAAGCTCGGCGAGGACCAACTGCAGGCGGTCGTCGTCGACGGCATCCAGGACGCCGTGACCAAGCCGACGCACGCGAACTTCGCGAAGCTGCAGGACACCGTGCGCTCCGAGCTCGACGCGATGTGGAGCGCGGATGCCGACGTCGAGGGCGTCCTCAGCGACACCTGCGATGCGATCGCGCCCCTGTTGGAGGGCTGATACCGGATGACCACCACAGCCGCACCCGGAGCGGTCGAAGCCGTGGGGCGGGGAGGCGCGGGGCGCGCTTCCCGCCCCGCGGGTGGGCGCAGACGCGTGTCCGCGGCCAGACGGAGCGACTGGATCGTGGGGTACACGATGGTCGCACCAGCCGTGCTCGGCGCGTTAGCCTTCGTCATCGCACCGCTGGTCGCCGTGTTCTGGTTCTCGCTGCACGACTGGAACGTGCTGGCGAACACCTTCGTCTTCTCGGGCGCCGAGAACTACGAGCGGATGCTGACCGACCAGGGGCTGCACGACTCCCTGCTGGCGAGCCTCTGGTTCTCCATCGGGCTCGTCGTGCTCAACATCACGCTCGCCCTGTTCCTCGCGGTGCTGCTGAACCAGAAGCTGCCTGGCACGACGACTTTCCGCACCTTCTTCTTCTCCCCCGTCGTCGTGTCGCTGGTGGCTTGGACGATCGTATGGAGCTTCCTGCTGCAGGCAGACGGAGGCGTGAACAGCTTCCTCGCCCTCATCGGCGCAGAAGGGCCGAACTGGCTGCGGCACGACGTCACGGCGATGATCTCGGTGATCGTGGTGCAGGTGTTCAAGAACGTCGGCATGAACATGATCCTGTTCCTGGCCGCCCTGCAGGGCGTGCCGGAGGAGATCATGGAGGCCGCGCGCATCGATGGCGCACGCGCGTGGCGCCGGTTCCGCTCGATCACCCTTCCGATGATCAGCCCGACGATCCTGCTCACGTCGATCCTGACCATCGTCGGATCGCTCGAGGTGTTCGCGCAGATCGCGGTGCTCACCGGCGGCGGACCGGGCAACTCGACCACCGTGCTCGTCTACTACCTGTATCAGCAGGCGTTCCGCTTCAACGACTTCGGCTACGCCAGCGGCGTCTCCGTCCTGCTGTTCCTGATCGTCCTGGTGCTGACCCTGATCCAGTGGCAGACGCGAAAGAGGTGGGTCTTCCATGAGAACTGACGCTCCGCTGGCCGACGTCGATCCGGCCGACACCACATCCGTCGTCACCGGCTCGACCGCCCCGCCTCGCCCGGCGCGTGCGGGGAGCTCCCGCACCAAGCGGAGATGGACCACCGTCGGTCTCGTCGCCCTGCTGGCCGTGCTGAGCATCCCGTTCGTCTTCCCGACGTGGTGGATGGCGACCTCCAGTCTGAAGCCGATGAGCGAGATCCTGCGCAGCGTTCCGACGCTGTGGCCGGAGAACCCGAGCTTCGATGCGTACGGCGAGGTGTTCCGGCTGCAGCCGTTCGCGCAGCAGTACTGGAACAGCCTCTACATCGCCGTCATCGTGACCGTCGGCACCATATTGGTCGCGGCGATGGCGGGCTACGCGTTCGCCCGCATCCGGTTCCCCGGCGCGAATGCGCTGTTCCTGATCGTGCTGATCGGCCTGCTCGTTCCGAGCGAGGTGACGATCGTGCCGCTGTTCCGGCTGGTCAACGGCTTGGGCCTGATCGACACGCACTGGCCGCTGATCATCATCCCGATCTTCGGTGCTCCCGCCGTGCTGAGCGTGTTCATCATGCGGCAGTTCTTCATCAGTCTGCCGGGCGAGTTGGAGGAGGCTGGCCGGATGGACGGCCTCGGCAGGTGGGGAATCTTCTGGCGGATCGCGTTCCCGCTGTCGCGCCCCGCGCTCGCGGCCGTGGCGATCTTCACCTTCCTGAAGTCGTGGAACCTCTATCTCGAACCGATCGTCTACCTGTCGAGCAAGGAGATGTTCACTCTGCCGCAGGCGCTCACGCAGTACGTCGACGCCTACGGCGGCCCGATGTGGAACGTGCAGCTGGCCGCGACGACCCTCACGGTCGTTCCTGTGCTGGTGGTGTTCCTCTTCGCCCAGAAGCAGTTCGTGCAGGGCCTCGCCCAGACCGGTCTGAAGGGCTGAGTCGCGGCTCTCCATGCGGGCACCGGATACGAGGTGCCCGGTACTCGTCACGCCCGGATCCGGGCGCCCACCGAAAAGGAGCAGGAATGAGATCCACCATCAGACGTCTGCGCAGAGCCGCGCTGACGGTCACCGCAGTCGCCGCGGCGGCGACCGTCGCCTCGACCGGAGTGCTGCCGGCCTCCGCGACAACGGCGGCCCCGGCATCCGGCGCCGTCACCGCCTCAGAAGTGGCTCCGCCGCCCGATGACTGGCCAGAGTTCGGCTACCAGGGCATCGTCACCGACAAGCCCGAGATGGACTTCGGTGCGAACGAGTACATCTTCCCGAGCGTGTTCCATGCCGGCGCGCATCTCGAGGATCCGCTCGGCGAGTGGTATCTGTACACGGCGCCGCACGATGATCCCGGCGGCATCATCCTGATGTACGCCGACAGCCCGGAAGGGCCGTGGACGGAGCACCAGGGCAACCCGCTGATCTCGCGCGTCTGGGAGCCGCACTACAACCTCGAAGACGGCAGGCCGGGCGCGCGACATGTCTCGTCACCCGACGCGTTCTGGAACGCCGAGGAGGGGAAGCTGTTCCTCTACTTCCACGGCGACAACTCCGTCACCCGGTACGCCACCAGCGACGACGGCGTCACCTTCGAATACGGCGGCGAGGCGGTCACCAATGCGATGGGCGATGCACCCGGAACGCCGAAGGTCACGGAGTCCAGCTACGCGCGCGTCTTCGACCACCCCGATCCGGACTCGGAGTACGAGTACGCGATGTTCTACATGGCCAATGACGACGCACCTGTCGACGGCGGGCTCCGGGGCATCCGTCGCATCCGCCTCGCAGAGTCGGTGGATGCCCGCACCTGGGTCGTCGACCCGGCACCCGTCGTGGAGCCGGGGGTCGAAGAGGGCGCGAACGTGTCGGCTGCGAACATCTGGGAACACGACGGACAGCTCTACGTCATCTACCACGCCTCGAGCGGGAAGAGCTACGCACGGACGATCGACCCGACGCTGCGGGACGTCGGCGATCTGCCGATCGTGTTGCATGAGGCCAGCGGTCTGGGCACCGACGTCGGCCGTGTGGCCGCGCCGGAGATCGTCGAGGACGGCGACGAGACCTATCTCTTCTACGAGTCGGGCGATCGCCTGGGCGGCACGATCGCCTGGGCGAAGGACGGTGCCGACACCGTCGTCGAGCCGCCGTTCGGCGGGTTCCCCGCCGACGAGGACAACCCGGTGTTCGCCACCTGCGCGGCGCCGGGCTCCGACGAGTTCGAGAGCGCGCTCGGCGACGATTGGCAGCGCACGATCCGTGAAGAGCTCGCCCGTCACGAGACGACGGATGGCGCCCTGACCATTCCCACATACGAGGGCGGCGTCGCCGCCGCCCCGCTGCTGCAGCAGCCCCTCCCCACCGGCGCATGGCAGGTGACCACCACGGTGAGCCTCGACCCGAGCCAGAAGTACCAGCAGGCGGGCCTGCTGCTGTATGCCTCCGACACCGACTACGTCAAACTCGACATGGGCCGGGCCGGGCCCGGCCGGGTGACCGAGCTGGTGTCGGCAGGAAGCCCCTCGTTCACGACGCAGCAGCGCTACGACGGCTCCGAGTTGTGGTTGCGGCTGACCAGCGACGGGAAGCAGATCGAGGGCTCGGTGTCGTCCGACGGCACGACGTTCGATCGTTTGGGATCGCCGTTCGGTGCCGAGACCTCACCTGGCGTCCCCCGCTTCACGCACATCGGCCCGTTCGCCTTCCGCGGCTCGGCGACGACCGCCGAGATCACGGCGAGCTTCGACTGGCTTCGGTTCTCCCCCGACGCGGAAGCCTACGAGGAGTGCATGACCGACCCCGGCGATCCTGACGATCCGGGCACCGACCCCAGCGATCCTGACGGCCCTGGCACCGACACTGACGATACGGCTCCGACGGCGGCGCTGACGCACGCGCAGCGGATGCCCGGCCAGCAGCAGTCGGTCACCGGCAACGGCTTCGCACCCGGCGAGACCGTGACAGGAGTGATGAACTCGGATCCGTTGGAGCTGGGCGAGGAGACGGCCGACGCCGATGGCACGGTCTCGTTCGCCTGGACGATTCCGAGTGACACGGCTGCAGGGATGCACACCGTCACGCTCGCCGGCACCGATTCCGGGACGGTGAGCGCCGACTTCCGCGTGGTCGCGACCGGAGCTGTTGAGGAGGGTCGGTCAGAACCGACGGGACCCGGCGATCTCGCCGCCACCGGCACAGACCCGGCTCCCGTCTTGACGACCGCCCTGCTGCTGCTCACCCTCGGCGCCGCAGCCATGGCAGCAGGCCTCGTCCGTCGCCGCCGCAACGGCTGACACCGTCGAACGCACCCTTTTGACCGAGCGTGCCGCTTGCGTGCGTATGCAAGCGGCACGCTCGGTCACATGTGGCACGCTCGCGGCGCGGGGAACGCGCGGCTCAGGCCGTGACGGGCTGCTCGGCGCGGTGGCGGTTCCGGATGGCGCGGTCGCGGCGCCAGGCGACGACACGGCACACGACGTAGATCAGGAACGAGATCGTCGTGATGTAGGGGCTCACGGGGAGCGTGCCCGCGATGGCCAGCATGATGCCGCCGACGGCGGAGACGAAGCCGAACAGCGCTGACAGCAGCGGCACCGCGAGCGGACCGTGCATGACCTTCATCGCGGCAGCAGCGGGCGTGACCAGCAGCGCCATCACCAGCAGCGCGCCGATGATGTGCACGGCGACCGAGACGACCAGGCCCATCAGCAGCATGAAGATCATGCTGATCGCCGTCGACGGGACGCCGCGCGCCGCGGCGGAGGCCGGGTCGAGCGAGTCGAAGCGCAGCGGGTTCCACACCAGCATCAGCACCACGAGCACGGCGGCGGAGATGCCGATCAGCCACCCGAGATCAGGCGTCGTCACCGACACGATCTGTCCGGTGAGCAGGCTGAAGCGGTTGGCGCTGCGCCCTTCGTACAGCGACAGACACAGGATGCCGATGCCGAGGCCGAAGGGCATCAGCACGCCGACGATCGAGTTGCGGTCTCTGGCCTTGGACCCCAGCAGTCCGATCAGCAGAGCAGCTGCGACGGCACCGACCAGTGATCCCGCCACGACGGATGCTCCGGCGAGCAGAGCGATCGCCGCCCCCGCGAATGCCAGCTCGCTGACGCCGTGCACGGCGAAGGCCATGTCGCGCTGCATGATGAACACACCGATCAGCCCGCCTACGATGCCGAGCACGCCGGCGGCGATGATCGCGTTCGAGACGAGCTGGAGCAGGGCGCCGTAGTTCTCGAAGGACAGCACATCGCCCCACTCCAGCGACGGAACAACGCGACTGATCATGCCTCGTCCTCGTGGTTGTGCTCGGCCGCGAACTCGTGATCGTGGTGCGCATCCGCATCCGGAATGCCGACGACCACCAGACGATCGCCAGCCTGCATCACGAACACCGGAGCGCCGTACAGATCGGTGAGCACGTCGCTGCGCAGCACCTCCTTCGGGGTGCCGAGCGTGAAGCGCCCGCCTGCGATGTACAGGATGCGGTCGACATGATCGAGGATCGGGTTGACGTCGTGCGTGACGAACACCACGCTCGCCCCGCGCTCGCGCCGCTCCCGATTGATGATCGAAGTGACCGCACGCTGATTGGCGAGGTCGAGGCTCGACAGCGGCTCGTCGCACAGCAGCAGGTCGGGGCTGTCGGCGAGCGCCTGACCGATGCGCAGGCGCTGCTGCTCTCCTCCGGAGAGACGGCCGACCGGGCTGTCGGCGTAGCCTGTGGCGCCGACGGCATCGAGCAGCTCATCGACGCGCGCCCGCGTTCCCCGCCGCGGGATCGGAAGCCCGAACCTGGCCCCGTTCACGCCGAGGGCCACGAGGTCGCGGCCGCGCAGGTTCGTCTCGAGCGGGAACGGGCGCTGCTGCGGAACGTATCCGACGCGCGGATTGCCGCGGCGCACCCGCTCGCCCGAGACGCGGATCTCGCCCTCGCTGAGGCGCTGCAGGCCGAGGATGGCGCGCAGCAGCGTGGTCTTGCCCGACCCCGATGGACCGAGCACGGCGATGAACTCGCCGGGGTCGACCTGCAGATCGAGGCCCGCCCACAACTCGCGCCCTCGGAGCTCCAACCCGGCCCCTCGCACGTCGAGGACGGGGGCGCGTGAAGACATGAGAACGATTCTACCTCTGATCCTGATAACAGTTTTCATCCGAATGCAGGCCGCCGGATGCCCCTGTGCGGGAAGGTCATCCGGCGGCCCGTACTGGTCGTCAGTCGTCGAGTGCGGCGGCGAGCGCGTCGATGTTGGCCTGCATCCAGACCACGAAGCTCTCGCCCTCCGGCAGCGTTTCGGCGTACTCCACGATCGGCACACCGCCGGATTCAGCAGCGTCCTGCACGGCCGAGGTCTCGGGCCCGGCGGTCTGCGGGTTCAGCACCAGCACATCGACGTCACCGTCCTCCAGCGCCGTCGTCGCCTTGAGCAGCGTGGCGGGCGCCACCTCCTGGCCATGCTCGACGGCCTCGGCGAACCCGTCGGCCGTGACATCCTCGAGGCCCGCCGCCGCGGTGAGGTACCCGCCGACCGGCTCGGTGAACGCAGCCGTCTGCCCCTCGTGGTCAGCGGCGATGGTCTCGAGCTCGCCTTCGAGGCCCTCGAGCTGAGCGATCAGCTCGTCGGCGTTCGCCGAGAACGCATCCGCTTCATCCGGGATCAGCTCGCCCGCCTCCTCGGCGATCGCCTCGACGACGTGGATCACCGTGTGCGGGTCGTACCAGACATGCTCGTTGAAGCCCTCGACGTGGTTGTGATCGTGCTCGCCGTGCGCTTCGTCGTCCGCATGGTCGTGGTGATCGTCGGCGTGATCATGCTCAGCTCCAGCATGATCCTCGTCGTCGCCTTCGGCGTGACCGTCCCCGCCCGGGTAGTCGTGGTTGTGCTCGACGGCCATGATCGAGTGCTCGACCTCGCCTGATTCGACGAGCTCCTCCATGTAGTGGTCGTAGCCGCCGCCGTTGAAGATCGCCAGATCGGCTTCGGTCACCGCGAGCTGATCCTGCGCCGTCGCCTCGTAGTCGTGCGGGTCGACCGTCGGCGAGTCGACGATCGCACTGACATCTGCGGCATCGCCCACGATGCTGGACGCCAGGTCGGCGTAGACGCTGGTGGACGCGACGATCGAGATGCCGCTCGCGCTCTCGCTCGCTTCCGAATCACCGGATGCTGCGCAGCCGGCGAGCGCAAGCCCGGAGACGGCGACGAGGGAGAGGACAGGGAGAGTGCGACGTGTCATGCCCCCATCATACGCCTATCGATAATCGTTCTCCTAATCAGACCGACGACACCCGCACGGCACGATGACCGCCCGCGAGCCGAATTCGAGGCCGTCGCACTCCGAACTGCACAGCAACCTAACCCTGCCGCCCCTTGAAGCGCGGGTTCTGCTTGTTGATGACATAGACGCGGGCGCTCGACGACGCATGCATGACCGGCACCGAGTTCGCAGCAGGCCCGGCCGTCCGGCGTACGATCTCCGACCCTTTCCCGACCTGGGCGACGGCGTAGGGCACATCGATCTCGTCGACGCGCTCGACCTCGCCCGTGTTCTCCACAGCCCGATTCCGCGGATGCGGGAATGTCGGCGGCTCGCCGTAGCCTCGACGGTATGACGAACATCCTCCTCACCGACGCGCATGTGGATGCGCTGTTCACCGAGGAGGACGCGGACGACGGGCGCGCACTCGCATCGCGCGTGCCGGTGCGGGTGCTGCGCGCGGAGACGGGGCGCGAGTTCTCGGCGGCGCTTGTCGCTGTCGGCGCACTGAACGTCGAGGTAGAGATGCACGCCTCAGGCGGCGTCGAGCTGTGGTGCGGGCACTGCGGCGCCGGAGGGTGCGCGCACGGCGCCGCGGCGGTCGCGGTGCTCGCCGAGCACGACGAACCGTTCGGCGTCGGCGCCGTCGGCCGGCCGGAGCACCCGCGCCGTGCGCCGGAGGGCGAGCCGTGGGAGCGCACGCTGCGCGGTGTGCTCCCACCGCCGACCGACCCTGGCCGGGCGGACCCACCTGGCGAGCTGGCGCTGCTGTTCGACATCAGGGGCCATGAGCCCGACGCACCGAAGGGGCGAGGCATCGCGATCCGTCCGGCGATCCGCGGGTCCAGCGGTGCCTGGGTGCGCGGCGGCATCTCGTGGGCGCACATCGCCGAGTCCGACGATCCCGACCCGCGCTGGCGCGCACTGGCCGACATCGAGGGCATCCATTCCGGCCGGCACAACTTCGCCGCATCAGCCGATCGACTGCGCAGGGCCACCGCGCACGGCATGCTGCCTGCGTCTTCATGGAACTCCCCCACGTGGGTCAGGCTCGATGCCGCGCCGTCGCGCGGACTGTGGGATGCGCTGCAGGCGGCGTACGACGCCGGCGTCGAGTTCGTCTCGGCCTCCGGAGGGCAGGAGCCCGTCGCAGTGTCACAGGTCGCCTCCCGCGCCGTGATCGACCTGCGCATCGTCGGCGGTCGCCTCTGGGCCGATCCGACGATCATCG
Organism: Microbacterium halotolerans; assembly: GCF_003569805.1. GTDB lineage: Bacteria > Actinomycetota > Actinomycetes > Actinomycetales > Microbacteriaceae > Microbacterium > Microbacterium halotolerans. The sequence goes on from NZ_KZ984051.1 coordinate 402,339, forward strand.
ACCGGAGCGACCCGGATGAGCGCAGCCGTTTCCTTCCGATCGGCGCGCCCACCGTCGCGGTCGCTCGCAGCGCGGGCCGCGATGACGCCATCGCGGAGCTGCTCCCGCTCGAGCAGCCCACGACGCCGGAGTTCGACCGCCTGTACGCGTCCGGCCATCTCACGATCCCCGCCGCGCGCATCCCGGACTTCGAGCGCGATTTCCTGCCGCAGCTGCGCGAGGTCGCTCCGCTCGTCTCGAGCGACGGCACCTTCGACGTTCCCGAGCCGCCGCTGCCCGAGCTCGTGCTCGCCGTCAGGCATGCGGATCCGATGGCCCGGCTGTTCTGGGAGTGGGAGTACGCACCGGACGAGCGGCGCAATCGTGCCGCCGAGCGCGACCTGATGGATCGCGTCGAGCAGGCGGCTGGCGCCTTCGCGCACCTGCTCGCGCGCAGGCGGGCCGACCGTGTGTTCCCCGCGCGCGACCTCGACCGCGACGAGACCGTCGAGTTCCTCGCGCACGTGCTGCCGGCCATCCGGGGCGTCGAGGGCCTGCGCATCGAGGCGCATGACGAGGTTCCCGCCTACTCGTTCGCCACGGAGGAGCCGCAGATCTCGATCGGCGCCGACCCGTCGGGTGAGGACTGGTTCGAGCTGAACATCGTGGTCACGATCCAGGGCGAGCCGGTCTCCAGCAGCGCGCTGCTCACGGCGCTCTCGCGCGGGCAGACGTACTTCCGGCTGCTCAGCGGCACGGTGTTCCCGCTGACCGATGAGCGCTTCGCCCGACTGCGCGATGTGCTCACCGAGGCGAAGGCCCTCACCGACAGCCCACCGGAGCATCCGCAGCTGCCGCGCACCCAGCTCGACCTGTGGCAGGAACTGGCGGAGGTCGGCCTGCTCGACCGGCAGACCGCCGATTGGTTCGCCGCGATGCGCGAGCTGGGCGACGATCGGGTCGAGCGGCGCGACCCGCCGGCGAGCTTCCGAGCGACGCTGCGCGACTACCAGCTCGACGGGTTCAGCTGGCTCGACTTCCTGCGCAGGCACCGCCTCGGCGGTCTGCTCGCCGACGACATGGGTCTCGGCAAGACGGTGCAGGTGCTCGCCGCGCTCGAGAAGGCCCGCATCGACGAGCCGGGAGCACGCTTCCTCGTCGTGGCACCGACGAGCGTGGTCGGGCACTGGGTCGCCGAGGCCGAACGCTTCGTCCCCGAGCTGACCGCCGCCGCGATCGGGGAGACCAGCGGCAAGCGCGGCACACCTGTCACCGAGGCGATGGGCGACGCAGCGCTCGTCGTCACGAGCTATGCGATCCTGCGTCTCGACGCCGAGCAGTTCCACGATGCGGGGTTCCGCATCGTGGTGCTCGATGAGGCGCAGCAGGTGAAGAACTCATCGTCGAAGGGCTATGCGGCCGCCCGGATGCTCGGCGCGGCCACGACGTTCGTGGTCACGGGCACGCCGCTGGAGAACAACCTCCTCGAGCTGTTCGCCCTCACCACGCTGGCAGCTCCCGGCCTGTTCGGCACGCGATCCCACTTTCGCGAGCACTTCCAGCGATCGATCGAGCGCGATCACGACGACGACAGACTCCAGCGGCTGCGCGCCAGAGTGCGACCCTTCCTGCTGCGCCGCACCAAGGAGGAGGTCGCACCCGAGCTGCCGCCGAAGACGGAGCAGGTGCTCGAGATCCCGCTGCACCCCACGCACCAGCGCGCCTACGAGCGTCGCTTCCGCCGCGAGCAGCAGAAGCTGCTCGGCCTGCTCGACGACGTGAACCAGAATCAGGTGCAGATCCTCGCATCGCTCACGCGGCTGCGCCGCGAGGCGCTGCACCCCGGTTTCGGCGGCGGCTCCGGCCCGTCCGCCAAGCTCGAGGCCCTCGGCGAGCTGCTCGAAGAGATCGTCGCCGACGGGCACAGGGCTCTGGTGTTCAGCCAGTTCACCGAGTTCCTCGGGCTGGCGGCCGAGGTCGCCGACGACCGCGGCATCCGCTACTCCTACCTCGACGGATCCACGACCCAGCGGAACAGACAGCGGATGGTCGACCGCTTCGAGAACGGCGACGACCCGGCGTTCTTCATCTCGCTGAAGGCGGGCGGCACCGGCCTGAACCTCACCGCGGCCGACTACTGCATCCTGCTCGACCCGTGGTGGAACCCCGCCGCGGAGGAGCAGGCCATCGACCGCACCCATCGCATCGGCCAGTCCCGCCCCGTCATGGTCTACCGGCTCATCGCCGCCGGCACCATCGAGCAGAAGGTGCTCGATCTGCAGTCCAAGAAGCGCCGCCTGTTCGACGATGTCCTCTCCGGCACGGGAGCGACCCCCTTCACCGCCGAGGACTACCGCGAGCTGCTCGGCTGAGTCCGATCAGTCCAGCAGCAGGGCGGGCTCCTCGAGCACGGCGGCGATGTCGGCCAGGAAGCGGCTGATCTTGTCGCCGTCGACGATGCGGTGGTCGAAGGAGCCCGACACCGTCGTGACCCATGCCGGGCGCACCTCGCCGTCGACGACCCACGGCTTCTGACGGATCGCGCCCATCGCGACGATGCCCGCCTCGCCCTGGTTGATGATCGGGGTGCCCGCGTCCATGCCGAAGACGCCGATGTTGGTGATCGTGATGGTGCCGGCCTGCTGATCGGCCGGGGTCGTCTTGCCCTCCCGCGCCGTGAGCGTCAGATTCTGCAGCGCCACGGCGAGCTCACGCAGGCTGAGCTCGTGCGCGTTCTTGATGTTCGGCACGATGAGCCCCCGCGGCGTGGCCGCCGCGATGCCCAGATTCACGTAGCCGCGCACCTGGATCTCGGCACCCGATTCGGTATCGACCCACGCCGAGTTCACCTCGGGTGTGCGCTGCACCGCCCAGATCAGCGCCTTCGCGAACACCAGCAGCGGCGATACCCGCACATCGGCGAACTGCGGCTGCGCCTTCAGCCGCTTCACGAAGTCCATCGTGCGGCTCGCATCGACGTCCGTCCACACCGACACGTGCGGCGCCGTGTACGCCGACTTCACGACCCCTGATGCGGTCGCCTTGCGGACGCCCTTGACCGGGATCGCCTCATAGCGGTCGTCGGCAGGCTTCGCGGCGATCGGAATCGAGCGCTCGCGCTCCGCCGGCCACTCCGGCGTCTCGATGTTGCGGAACACCTTCGCCTGATCAGCGTGCCCCACGACGTCGTCGCGCGTGACCTCTCCGGAGGGACCGGACGGGTTCACGTCGTTCAGGTCGACGCCGAGGTCGCGCGCGAGTTTGCGCACTGGGGGCTTCGCGACGACGCCGACTGCCGATGCGACCGGGCTCTCGCGCTTCGTCTTGCGCCTGCGGGTCTGCACGTCGGCACCCGATCCGTACCCGACCAGCACCGAGCCCGAACCGGAGTCGTCCGCTGGGGCAGCGGCGTCCGGGGCCTTCTCCTCGGGCTCACCTGCGCCTGCGACATGCAGGATCGGGGTGCCCACCTCGACGGTGTCGCCCTCGCCCACCAGCAGCTCCGAGACCTCACCGGCGTACGGCGACGGCAGCTCGACGAGCGACTTGGCGGTCTCGATCTCGGCGACGACGTCGTTGACGGCGATGGTGTCGCCGGGCGCCACGTGCCACTGCACGATCTCGGCCTCGGTCAGCCCTTCACCGACATCCGGAAGGTTGTACGTCTGCATGCGCAGATCCTCTCGTCGTGGCTAGTACGCCATCGCGCGGTCGACGGCTTCGAGAATGCGGTCGGCGTCCGGCAGGTACGCACCCTCCAGCTTGGCGGGTGGGAACGGAGTATCGAAACCCGAAACGCGCAGAACCGGCGCCTCGAGCGAATAGAAGGCGCGCTCGGTCACGGTCGCGGCGACTTCGCTGCCCAGGCTCGTGAAGCCAGGAGCCTCTTGGGCGTAGACCATCCGGCCCGTCGAGCGCACCGATGTCAGGATCGGGTCGTAGTCGACGGGCGACAGCGACCGCACGTCGACGACCTCGCAGCTGACGCCCTCGCCCTCGGCGAGCGCCGCAGCCTGCAACAGGGTCGCCACCATCGCGCCGTGGCCGACGAGAGTGACATCGGTGCCCTTGCGCACCACGCGGCTCGCGTGCAGCGACAGCGCGCGCTCGGCTGCGTCGACCTCGCCCTTCTGCCAGTAGCGCGACTTCGGCTCGAGGAAGATCACCGGGTCGGACGAGCGGATCGCATCCTGGATCATCCAGTACGCGTCGTTCGGTGTCGACGGGCTCACCACGCGCAGCCCCGGCGTATGCGTGAAGTACGCTTCAGGGCTCTCCTGATGGTGCTCGACCGCTCCGATGTGCCCGCCGTACGGGATCCGGATGACCACGGGCAGGCTGAGCCTGCTCTCGTAGCGGTTGGTGAGCTTGGCCAGCTGCGTCGTGATCTGGTCGAAGCCGGGGAACACGAAACCGTCGAACTGGATCTCGACGACGGGACGATACCCGCCCATCGCAAGCCCGATCGCCGTGCCGACGATGCCGGACTCGGCCAGCGGTGTGTCGAGCACACGCTTCTCGCCGAACTCGGCGTGCAGGCCCTCGGTGACGCGGAAGACGCCGCCGAGCGGGCCGATGTCCTCACCCATCATCAGGACGCGCTCGTCGTCGGTCATCGCCTTCCGAAGACCGGCGTTCAGCGCCTTCACGAACGGCATGGTGCCCGTTTCGATCGCGCTCACGCCTCGCCTCCCTCGAACGACGCCTCGTAGTCGGCGAGCCAGCGGGCCTGTTCGTCCATCAGCGGATGCGGGTCCGAGTACACGTGCTGGAACATCGTCTCCTTCGCGGGGGGTTCGAGCTCGACTGTGCGGACTCGCACGTCGTCGGCATAGGCGGCGGCCTCGGCGTCGACCTCGTCGAAGAAGGCGTCAGCCGCACCGCGCGAGGCGAGGTAGGCGCGCATCCGGTCGATGGGGTCGCGGGCGATCCACGACTCCTCTTCGCTCCTGGTGCGGTACTTGGTCGGGTCGTCGCTCGTGGTGTGCGCGCCGAGCCGGTAGGTCACGGCCTCGATCGCGCGCGGCCCGCTCCCCGCCCGTGCCTCGTCGAGTGCCGTGCGGGTGACCGCGTAGCTGGCGAGCACATCGTTGCCGTCGATCCGCAGCGGCTCCATGCCGTAGCCGGCAGCGCGCTGCGCCAGCGGAACGCGCGACTGCACCTCGACCGGCACGGAGATCGCCCACTGGTTGTTCTGCAGGAAGAACACCTGCGGCGTGCGGTAGCTTGCGGCGAACACCATCGCCTCGTGCACGTCGCCCTGACTCGATGCCCCGTCCCCGTAATAGACCATCACGGCCTGATCGGACTCGGGATCGCCCGTACCGACGGCGCCGTCGAGGGTCTTCGCCATCGCAAGCCCCGTGGCGTGCAGCGTCTGCGAGCCGAGCACGAGCGTGTAGTTGCGCACATTGCCGTTGGCGGGGTCCGTCGGATCCCAGCCGCCGTGGCTGACGCCGCGCATGAGCCGGATGATCCCGATCGGGTCGACGCCGCGGACGGTCGCGACGACGTGCTCGCGGTACGACGGGAAGAGTGTGTCCTGCGCCCTCGCCGCGCGCACGGAACCGACCTGCGCGGCCTCCTGACCCCGCGACGGCGGCCACAGGGCGAGCTGGCCCTGCCGCTGCAGCATGGTGGCCTGGGTATCGAAGGCGCGCACCACCACCATGTCGCGGTAGAACTGCTCGAGTTCGGCGTCGCCGAGTGCCTCGATCAGGGGAAGGTACCGCTCGGCCTGCTCCGTCGGCGCGACCCGGCCGCTCGCGTCGAGGACGCGAATGAGGCCGTCGTCTGGTCCGGTGTCGTCATGCGCTGAAGTCACTCCTCCACGCTATGTCCGCGGGACCGAAACGACGGTGTGACATCCTCGACAACGCATTTCCTGATCCATAGGCGCCGATCCACACACCTATGCGCGACCGCGCATGGTGACCGGGTGTCGCGAGGGCGTCAGTCGCGGAGCCGTCGGGCGACGTCGATCACCCGGTCGATCGACTCCGCCTCGCCGACCGAGATCCGGATGCCGTCGGGGAACGCGCGCACCATCAGCGCGGCCTCGTCGAAGGCCGCGGCGACGGCGGGGTCCGCCGTGTCAAGCCAGGCGAAGTTGCCCTGCGCATCCGGGACAGGCCACCCGGCATCCCGCAGACCGGCGACGAGCCGCTCCCGGCGCGCGGCGATCTCGGCGACGCGCTCGAGCAGCTCGTCCTCGTGCTCGAGGCTCGCGAGCGCGGCGGTCTCCGCCTGCGCCGTCACCGACAGCGGGATGATCGTCGCCCGTGCCGCGTCGAGCACGCGCGCATGGCCGATCGCATAGCCGATGCGCAGGGCGGCGAGGCCGTACGCCTTCGAGAAGGTGCGCAGCACCACCACGTTCGGATTCCGCTCGAACACGCGCTCGGCGAGGCCGCCGACCGCCGCATCGTCGGTGACGAATTCGGCGTAGGCCTCGTCGAGCAGAATCAGCACATCCTTCGGCACCCTCTCGACGAAGCGCTCGAATTCGTCAGAGGTGATGATCGATCCGGTGGGATTGTTCGGCGTGCACAGCAGCACGACGCGAGTGCGATCGGTGACGGCCTCGGCCATCGCGTCGAGGTCGTGCCGACCGTCCGGCAGGTTCGGCACCTGCACGCCCTTCGCCCCGGCCACGAGGACGAGGCCGGGGTACGCCTCGAACGAGCGCCATGCGTGCACGACCTCGTCGCCTGCGCCCGCAGCGGCCTGGATGAATGCGGCCAGCAGCGAGACGCTGCCCGCGCCGGCGAGCACCTGCTCGCGCTCGACGCCGTGCCGTTCGGCGAGCGCCGCGCACAGTCGCCCCGCCGTCGCGTCCGGATAGCGGTTGATCGCCGAGGCGCCGCGCAGCGCCTCGAGCACGCCGGGCAGCGGTTCGAACGCGTTCTCGTTGCTCGACAGCTTGAACCCGCTCGGGTCGGCCTGGCGCCCCTGCCGGTACGGCGGAAGCTGTTCGATCTCGGGGCGGAGGCGGGGAAGAACGGGCTCGGTCACGCATTCAAGCCTACGACGCCAGCGTGTCTGGCAGTTCCCCGGATGCGCCTGCGCGATGACCGTGCGACATTGGTGTGATGGGATTCATCATCCGTATCGTCGTCAATGCGTTCGCCCTGTGGGTGGTGAGCCTGATCGGGTTCCTGCGCGTCACTGTGACCCCGTTCGGTGACGGGGGCACCGTCGAGCTGCTGCTCACGCTGGCGGCTGTCGCCGCCATCTTCGCGATCGTGAACACGGTGGTCGGCACCGTGATCAAGATCGTCGCGTTCCCGATCTACCTGCTCACGCTCGGGCTGATCACCTTCGTCGTGAACGGCTTCCTGCTCTGGCTGACGGCATGGATCACGAGCGGGTTCGGCTGGGGCCTGGCCGTGGAGGACTTCTGGCGAGGCGTCGCCGCCGCCATCCTGATCTCGATCATCAACGCCGTCTTCGGCGTCATCCTGCGCCCGCAGCGCAAGAAGAAGCGCTGAGCGGCGCGCCCGCGCCGAGCGGCGCTGGTCACTTCTTCACGGGTCGCTGAGCGCTGAACTCGACGAAGGTCGCATCCTCGGCGGTGCCGAGCCTCGCGAACAGCTCGTCGAGGGCGTCGAGTCGCGGGTCGCTGCTGGCGTCGATCTCTCCGGCGGTCTCGGCGTAGGCATCGAGGCGGTGGGCCGGCAGGACGAGGTCGTGGATGCCGCCGACAGGGTCGAAGTCCTTCTCGACCACGACGCCGTCCGCGGGGTTGCCGCCGTCGGCGAGCATCGGCACGACGTCGTCCGTGTGCCGCACCGACACCTGCAGCAGGTCGTCTGCCCCAGCGAGGTCGACGGGCGAACCGAAGCTGACCAGGCTCTTCACGTCGAAGCCGCCCTCGGCGGCGAGCCTCGCTCCGACCATGGCGCCCTGGCTGAAGCCGAGCTCGTGCACGGTCTCGCCCTCGCGCACCCCCGCGTCGGCGAGGGCCTGCTCGAGGGCGCTGTACGACGCGGAACGCCTGCCCAGGTACAGATCGAGATTCGAACCCCAGTCCCATGCGTCGGGCCCGCCGCCTTTGGTGCCGGCGAGGTAGACCACGTGCTCCCTGCCGCCCTCTGGCAGCTCATAGGTCTCCACTCGGATGCGCGCGTCGGTATCGCCATCCGGAATCCGCTTCGCCGCCTCCGCAAGCGTGACGGGCGCCTGCGTCGCCTCCGACTGCTGCATCGGCTTCACGTGCACGGGATCCCCCTTCCCGATCAACCTGGCTCCCATCGGCACGACACCGACCCCCATCGCCGCGATGAGCCCCCTCGCGTCGCCCATGGCATCGCGCATGTCGGGCTCCGGCAGCCCCGTCCACACCGGGGGCAGCAGCCCGTTCGCCGCGCTCCCCCACTCGTCGGCCGCCGCCTGCCCCGTGTGTGCGCGCCACGCGTTCCAGTGCCGGTTCGCCTGCGTGAGAGCCGCCGGATTGCCCTCGGCGAGTTCCTGCCACCTGGTGCGGATCCCGTCGAGAGCCGCGTCCCGTTCGGCAGTCGCCTGCGGTCCGAGCCTCACCCCGCCTGCGACCGGCGCGCCGGGCAGGGCGGTGCACGTGATCATGGTCCAGCGGAATCGCAGCTCGACGAACTCGTACGCGTCGGCCGCGTCGCGAAGATGACGCGCAAGCAGGTCGAGACGCCCTGCCGCACCGATCGCGTCGCTGTGCACATCCATCGCCCTGCCATCGGCAGCATCCGGCACGGCGCCGATCACGATCGCCGCCTCCTGTGCCAGCGCCGCGATCTCCCTCATCCGTTCCGACGCCTCGGAGACACCGGATGCCGCCGAACGGAGCGAGTCGGGATCGACGGCGATGACGGAGCCGCTCGAGACCTCGATCGTCACGAGGAGCCCTCCTCCGTCTGCGCCATCAGGCTGTGCATCACCTGCGTCGCCAGCTCGCCGACGGCGGAGATCTCGCTGATTCGGTTCCACACCTGGGCGTGGAAGTGCCCGGCGGCCTCGGACTCCCACTGCACGCTGCTCGCCGTCGCGAGCAGTGCGAGGCTGATCGCGTCGCACTCGCTCCGCACCGCGGCGAGGCGCGTCGTCGCGTAGGTGAGCGGAGAGAAGGATGTCTGCAGCATGTCTTCAGCGTTCCGGCATCCGGCCCCGGCGACCAGCCCCGACGGGCGGTTGGGGACGGATATGCACCGGCATCGGGGGCTGTGGGGGAAACGACGCTTGCGAAGTAGAATCGCTTCCGCGGCGCACGCCCGCTTCCGCACCGACCTGGAGGACATCCTGAGCGCTTTCCCGACCCAGCCCCTGAGCCCGCTCGATGGCCGCTACCAGGCGGCCGTCTCGCCCCTGGGGGAGTTCCTCTCCGAAGCGGGCCTGAACCGCGCTCGCGTCGAGGTCGAGGTCGAGTGGATCATCGCCCTGACGAACCGCTCGCTGTTCGGCACGCAGCCCCTCGACGAGGCGACGCAGTTCAAGCTGCGCGAGCTGTATACCGCATTCGACCAGGAGTCGATCGACTGGCTCGCGGCCAAGGAGGCCGTCACCAGGCACGACGTGAAAGCCGTCGAGTATCTGGTGCGCGACAGGCTCTCGCGCCTCGGGCTCGACTCCATCGCCGAGCTCACCCACTTCGGCTGCACGAGTGAGGACATCAACTCGCTCGCGTACGCGCTCACGGTCAAGCGTGCGGTGACCGACGTGTGGCTGCCCGCACTGCGCGCCATGCTGGACAAACTGCGCGCCCTCTCGCTCGAGCTCGCCGACGCTCCGATGCTGTCGCGCACCCACGGCCAGCCCGCCACGCCCTCCACGATGGGCAAGGAGCTGGGCGTGTTCGTGTGGCGCGTGGAGCGCGTGGTGCGCCGGATCGAGAACGTCGAGTACCTCGGCAAGTTCTCCGGCGCGACCGGCACCTGGTCGGCGCACACCGTCGCCTCCCCCGAAACCGACTGGCCCGCCGTCTCACGCGGGTTCGTCGAAGGTCTCGGGCTCGACTTCAACCCGGTCACGACACAGATCGAGTCGCACGACTGGCAGGTCGAGCTGTACGACGCGGCCAAGCACGCCGGCGGCATCCTGCACAACCTCGCCCAGGACGTCTGGACGTACATCTCGCTCGGCTACTTCACGCAGATCCCCGTCGCCGGTGCGACCGGATCGTCGACGATGCCGCACAAGATCAACCCGATCAAGTTCGAGAACGCCGAGGCGAACTTCGAGATCGCCGGCGGCCTGTTCGCCACGCTCGCGCAGACGCTCGTGACCTCGCGCCTGCAGCGCGACCTGACCGATTCGACGACGCAGCGCAACATCGGCGTCGCGTTCGGCCACTCCCTGCTCGCGCTGAGCAACCTGTCGGGCGGGCTCGACCAGATCGCGCTCTCGCGCGAGACGCTGCTGGCCGACCTCGACGGCAACTGGGAGATCCTCGGCGAGGCGATCCAGACGGTCGTTCGCGCCGAGGTGGTGGCGGGTCGCAGCCGGATCTCCGACCCCTATGCGCTGCTGAAGGAGCTCACCCGCGGCCACCGCGTCGGCGGCGCCGAGCTGGCCGAGTTCGTCAGCGGCCTCGACATCGGCGATGACGCAAGGGAGCGCCTGCTCGCACTCACCCCCGACACCTACACCGGCCTGGCCGAGCAGATCACCCGCACACACCTCTGACGGCACCGCTCAGGCGTGCCGGATCGCGCCAGGCTTCAGGCAGTGGCGCACTTCGGCGCTCCGGATCAGCCGCGGGCGTCGGAGAAGGACACGTCGCCGCACCGGAGCGGCCGTCTGCAGAGGAGAACGCCGCCATGGCCGTGCCCGCGGGCCGCAGGGTCAGTCGTCGTCGAGGATGACGCCTTCGTCGAGAAGCGCCAGATCGGCACGGGTGACGAGGTTCGACGAGACGGCGTACTCGACCAGGCGCGCGCGGCGGTTGGTGGCGAGCTTGCCAGGACCTCCTCGCAGACCCTGCACGCCCATCCGGTCGAGCTTGTCGCAGACGTTGTCGAGCTTGCGGTTGAACTTGCTCATCGTCCAGCCGAGCCGCTCTGCGGCGAGCGTCGACGACGGCAGCTCGCTCATGCTGACGCCGTCGCGGCGCAGCATCGGCTCCGCGAGCGCGACGATCAGCTGCTTCTGCAGCGGGGTGAAGCTGACGGGCATGACCGTGGTCTCGCCGCTGGTCTGATTCTTCACCTGCGACGAGACGGAGAACTGCGGCTCCGACGCGTGCATGCTGATCTCGTAGGTCGTCGGCCCCGCCGTGAACACGATCGTCGACTGCTCGAAGACGACCGGGATGCTCGCCCCTGGCGACAGCCACGACTGCACGGCTCCGCCCGCGCTCGACACGGTCGCCGACAGTCGCGAGCCCACATTCGACAGCCACCACAGGCTGTCGCGGAAGTTCAGCTCGAGGAACACCCGGTGCAGATACTGGTTGTCGTCGATCTCGAGGTCGGCATCGCGCCCGATCGTGAAGGAGGTGTCCGGCTGCACCTCGACCCACTCGCCCGCGAACTCGATGCGCAGCGGCCGGGCTCGGCCCGGTTCGGCAGGCACAGTGGACCGCTCGATTTCTCCGGTATCGTTCGACATGTCTCCCCCTGAACGCACTCCGCCCGTCGGCGGAATCGGTTGAGACCTGCGAACGCAGGTCTCGCCAAGGGGCATTCTATCCGCGCGCGCAGTATACTAAGCGTCCCGCGAACGGTGGCGCGTCGGCCGCTACTTCTCCGGCGTGCTCAGCCCGTCCGCATCCCGGGCCTCGTCCTCATCCGGCACCTGATCGTCGTGGCCGAGGAGCACGGGGCGGTCCACGTCCTTCTCGACATCGGCCGGATCGACCGCGAGCAGCAGCAGCGACACGCACAGCAGCACCACGATGAAGGCGATGCCGGCGACGATGCCGGCCACCGACCACGCGCGCAGCCGGTGCTCGACGGGGACGGATTCGAATGCGCCCATCGCCATAGCCGTGATGATGCCGGCGAACGCCGCACACACGAATGCGATGCCCAGCAGCTGGGCGGGGCGCATCAGGTCGCGGCGGCGGGTCTTGTCGGTCACGCGTGGTCCTTCTCGTGGTGCGTAGAGGTGGGATTCTCGGCCTCGACGGCCGGTTCGACGCGGCGCGGGGTGAACCCGGCGATCGCGAGGTAGACCGCGAGGATCGCGGTGTACCCGCCGAAGAGGCCGACCATGATGATCTGCCCCGAGAGGGTGAAGCTCTGCCCTGCCTCCTCGATGAAGTAGTCGAGGCTGTAGTTCGGCGAGACGAACGCTACGGCGACGGCGAGCACGACGCCGAGTACGCCGACGAACATGGCGTCGCGGGCGATCAGCCGGTCGCGCCCCGCCCTGCGGTCGGCGAAGCCGACGAAGAACTCGGCGATGCCCGTCGCCGCCGCCCACACGATCAGCAGCACGAACAGCAGCAGAACGGATCGCAGCGGCTGGATCGACGCCACCATGCCCGCCGCGAGATCGAGCCCGGCCAGCAGGAGGAAACCCGGCCTGCGGGTGCGGTCACCCACGAGGAACGCGGCGAGTGCGAGCACGAGTGCCGTGGTGACGACGAAGCCGGAGAACACGGTCAGCCCGATCACGTACGACTTATCGGACGAGAACGTCACCATCGCGGCCGCTGCGGCCGCCATCAGCGCGCGCACCAGCTGAACGTGCCGCGAAGTGAACGGCGCGGCGGGTGCGGAAGACATGGGCGACCTCGGGAAGCAGGGGCGTGTACTCCCCCATTCTAGTGACGCCGACTGAGCGTCCCCGGGAAGCTCACCTGACGCGTTCTGCTGCATATCGGTCACCGAAGGGACATCTGGTGTCAGGTGAACCCGCGGCGACAGCCGCCTCATCCTTTCGAACGAGACCGGAGTTCATCCATGCGGCGGATGTGGCCGTGCGGATCTTCCGGTGGACTGTAGTCATGATCGACGCGCTCCGCACCTTCACCGAAACCCTCCCCGACGCCGTCCAGTGGCTCGGGCTCATCCTCCTCGGCGCCATTCCGTTCGTCGAAAGCTACTTCTCGTCGCTCATCGGCGTCGTCATCGGCGTGCACCCGGTGATCGCGGTCGCCGCCGCGGTCGTCGGCAATGTCGTCTCGATGCTGATCTTCGTCGTCACGGCCCATGGCATCCGGACGGCGGCCACCAAGAACCGCGAGCAGAAGGAGCTCTCGCCGCGGCGCGAGAAGCTCAAGGCGCGGTTCGACCGCTACGGCGTCGCGGGAGTCAGCCTGCTCGGTCAGGCCGTGCTTCCCAGCCAGATCACGTCGGCCCTCATCGTCAGCTTCGGCGCCCCGCGCAACAAGGTGATCTTCTGGCAGATCATCTCGATCATTCTGTGGGGCGTGCTGTTCGCAGTGCTCGCCTCGCTCGGCATCGAGGTCGCCGGGCGGTTCTAGAGCACACGCACAAGGCCCCGGATGCGAGAAGCGCGCCGGACGGGAATGCCCTGTCCGGCGCGCTTCTCGTGCGGTGGTGCGTCAGCTCAGCGGCGGCACCTGGCCGTGCGGAGGCTGGGTCTGATGCGACTGCTGCCCCGGCTGGACGTACGGGTTCGCCTGCGGAACCTGGCCGGACTGCGCGTAGCCGTCCGCCTGCGGAGCCTGGCCGTACTGCTGCTGCACCTGGGCGGCGAGCTCTGCGGCCTTCTGTTTGTCCTTCCCGCGCCCCGCGATCAGCAGCGGGATGCCGATCAGCAGCAGCGGGAACGGCCCGTACACCTGGAGGACGCCGAGCCACTCTGGCAGCCCTTCGAAGCGCGTGTCGAAGAACACCGGCAGGAACAGCTGCAGATTGGACATACCGATGGTCTGGATCACCGATGCGATGTTGCGCACGAGCAGGATCACGGCGATCGCGATCAGGATGACGCCGATATTCGTCAGGATGCTGCTGTTGCTCTTCTGCCGAGCCATGGTGGTCACTCCCCGGGTGCGGCACGCGACCGTGCCGATCGAAAATGCGCCGCACCTTTCAGCGCGCTCGCAGGAACGCCACGATCCTATGAGATCTCCCGCGTCGTGTGCAGGGGCAGAACTCCCCGGGTGGCTCTCGATCCACGGCGCGGAACCGGTTCTCGGTAGTGTGAGATCCGCATCCGAACACAGGGGGTCTCATGTCGGTTGGTCTGCTCGCCGTCGTCGACGACATTCTCAGCGCCGCGCTGAAGGCATCGGCGAAGTCGGCGGGCGTCGTGATCGACGACGCCGCCGTGACGCCGCAGTACGTGCGCGGCATCCGCCCCGCACGTGAGCTGCCCGTCGTCGGCTGGATCACCGTCGGCTCGCTGGTGAACAAGTTCGTGGTCATCATCCCGCTCGCCCTGCTGCTCACCGCCTTCGCCCCGTGGGTGCTGCCGTATCTGCTGATCGTCGGCGGCAGCTATCTGTGCTTCGAGGGTGCGGAGAAGGTGCTCGAGTGGTTCGGGCTGCATCACGGTCACGCTGAGGAGGGTGCGCGCAATGAGCGCCAGCTGATCCTCGGGGCGGTGCGCACCGATCTCATCCTGTCGACTGAGATCATGCTGATCTCTCTGTCGAACCTCGACCCTGGGCTCAGCCTGTGGATGACGGTGCTCGTGCTCGCCGTGATCGCGCTGATGATGACGGGCATCGTCTACGGCGCCGTGGCGCTGCTGGTGAAGATCGACGACGTCGGCATCGCCATGGCCGGAGGCGACACGCGCCGCTGGCGACACCTCGGCACCCGCATCGTGCTGTCGATGCCGGCGGTGTTCCGCGTGATCAGCGTGATCGGCACGATCGCGATGCTCTGGGTCGGCGGTCACCTGCTGCTCGGCAACCTCGGCGAGGTCGGACTGACGTTCTTCTCCGACCTGCTGCACGGCATCGCCCACGCGCTCGAGCCGGCGGGGGCCGTCGTCGCGTGGACCGGCGAGACGCTCGCCTCTGGCCTCGCCGGGCTCGCGTGGGGACTGTTCATCGTGGCCGCAGTGCTCGCCATCGGCCGGATGATCGGCAAGCGGCCGTCGTTCAGCGAGGGCGGCGAGTCGCCGACGAAGCAGAGCGCATAGCGCGCTCCGGCTCACAGCCTCGCGAGCGCACCCCCTTTATGCCGATTGTGCCGCCGCTCACACGGGTCCACTCGCTCCGAAGGGGTACGCTCCGCGAGTGCGCCGGATGGTCGCTTGCTACGCGCGATCGTGCAGCGTGATGGTGTACCCGTTCGGGTCGGTGAAGGCGAAGGTGCGACCGAACGGGCCGTCGACAGGTTCCGACACGATGGAGTGCCCGTCGGCGACCAGCGCATCGTGGATCTCCTGCACGTTCGTCGCGTGCAGCCAGAGCGCGACTCCGATGCCCGGCTGCGGTGCAGCGGCGAGATCCGTTCCGGGAACGACCTCGCGCAGGGCGAACGCGATCGGCTTCGTGTCGAAGACGACAGCGTGCGGCGGCCCGGCCGGCGAACGGACCAGGCCGAGGTAGTTCGCGTAGAACGCATGCGTCGCGTCGAGGTCGCTCGCCTGCAGCGAGACGAAGTCGGGACCGGTGACAGCCATGATGAAACCCTTCCGATATTTGTCAGTTTTCTGACACAGAAATACTATGTCAGAATGCTGACATGAGTCAACCCGGCAACGGCGTCGATCTGGACAAGTCACTGGGCTACCTGCTCAAGGAGGCGGCGAGCGCACTTCGCACGCGCATGGACGAGGTGCTGCGGCCGCTGGGCATGAGCGTGACGCACTATGCGTGTCTGGAGCTGCTCTCGCAGCGCCCCGGCCTGTCGAACTCCGAGCTCGCGCGAGGTGCGTTCGTGACACGGCAGTCGATGAACGTGCTGCTGCGCAGCCTCGAGAGCGAGGGGCACGTGACCCGACCGGCACAGGCCGCTGTCGGGAAGGTGCTCCCAGCCCGTCTCACCCCGCTCGGCCGGCAACAGCTCGAGAAGGCGAGCCGCGCCGTCCGCGCCGTCGAGGACGATATGCTGGCCGACCTGACCGCGGGCGATCAGGCGGATGCGCTCCGGATCCTGCAGAGCATGGTCCGATCGCTGCGCGGCGGCGATCACGCGTAGTCGGGCAGAGCACGGGACGCTCACGATCTGACGCGGCCCACCGGATCGCCGCCCAGGCCGAGCCGAACTATGCGGCTTCCGCGCTGAGGGGCTGGCGCGGCCACGACGAGATCCTGCTGCGCAAGCTGGTGCACCGGCGCGCGGCGGACTGAGGCTCTGCCCTTCGCGCTCGGCGGGATGTGCCGGGTTGGGTGCCGCTCAGTCGAACCAGGCATCATGGAGAGCGTGAGCAGAGCAGCGCCTGGACGACCCCGCCTTCGGCCGGGGCGGGCGGAAGTCGAACCGCGCCAGGAGATCCTCGAGGCCGCCGCCTCCCTCTTCGCCGAACACGGCTATGCGGCGACCAGCACACGGCAGATCGCCGATCGTGTCGGAGTCAAGCAGGCCAGCCTCTACTACCACTTCAAGGACAAAGAGCAGATCCTGCTCGAGCTGCTCACCGCGACTGTGAAGCCCACGCTCGATCGAGCGGCCGAGCATCTCGCCCGCGAGGATCCCCGGACGGCTCTGCATGACCTCGCATCCGCGGATGTCGAGACGCTGCTCGCCGAGCCGCACAACATCGGCACCATGTATCTCTCGCCGGAGATCAGCGGCACGGTGTTCGCCCCGTTCCGGGCGATGCGCGAGGAGCTGACGCGCATCTACGGCTCCCTCGCGCAGCGCGTCAATCCGGAGCTCGACGCACACTTCGCCGGCAGCTGCTGCATTCAGCTGGTCGAGCTCGTCATCCGCTTCCGTCAGGACGGTGAGGACCTCGGCGATCTTCCCGAACGGATCGCCGCGGCGTGCCTGCGGCTGGTCGAGCCGCAGGATCCCGCTACACGCGCACGCTGACGGCCTCCGTCGGCTGCTCCTGCTCGCGCCGCAGACCCTCGACCACCTCGCGCTCGTCCTCGACCTCGGCCGCCCGATCGAGCGTGAGCAGCACGCCGGTCTGGCTGATCCGGATCGCGAGCAGCGCACCGATCGCCACGATCGGGATCATCGCCGCGCGCGTCCAGCGCAGCAGCGGGTCACGGTCGCTGGTTTCGCTCCGACGCACGCGGAACACGTTCCGGACGGCGACGGCCGAGGTCGCGAGGATCGCACCGGATGCGTCGGCACGCACGCACGAGCCGCTGCCATCCGGTGACGGTCACGCACAGGAGCGCCTCACCGAGCACGACGCGGGAGAAATGCAGCGATCTCGGGTCCATGGGCTCCGGCATGGCGGTCTCCTTGTGGTGGATCGGGGGGGCGGTGACGGCCGGTCAGAGGGTGTCGCGGTAGGCGCGCCATCCGCCGTGCGCGGTGATCTCCGCGGCTCCGGACAGCGCCTCAGGGGTCGCCAGGAAGCCGGGCACGCGACCGCCGTGCGACAGCTGCACGGAGCCGATGGCGAGCGGCCGCGGCACGACGGACACCACTTCTGCGAAGCCCGCGGCCGGAAGCTCCCAGAGCTCACCGGCGATCCGCGCGCCCTCCCCGCTCGTCTCGTCGAGAACGAGTCCCGGCTTGGGCGGTTCGGTCGGCAGCGCGTACAGCCGATACCTCTCATCCGACTCCGCCTCACCGATGCACACGCCTCCCGCGGCGACCAGCTGACTGTTCAGCGGCTCACCGGTCAGGTGCGCCCCGACGACGAAGAGTCTGCGCGGCGCGTCGTCGATTCGACGAGCGATCTCGGCGATCGCCTGGTCGGCGAAGGCCGGGCCGGTGAGCATGACGCCGAAGGGAAGACCGTCGACGAAGCCCGCGGGGACCGCGAGCGACGCCTTGTCCAGCAGGTTCGCGAAGTTCGTGTACTTTCCCATCCGACTGTTCGCAGCGATGGGTTCGGCGGCGACCTCGTCGAGCGTGGGATGCCACGTCGTGGTCGGCGTCAGCAGCGCGGCGCAGCCGTCCAGAGCAGCATCACCGCGCAGTCGGAGCTCGTCGAGCCGCTGCATGTCGTCGAACAGCGCGTGCGCCGTCGGCTCTGCGCCGTCGAGGATGATCCGAGCGACCGTGACGTCCAGGTCGGTGCCGATCAGATCCGCGTGCGCGGCGATGTGGGCGCCGACGGCGCTGTACCGCTCGGCGACGAACGCGCCGCCGTAGAGCAGCTGCGCAGCCTCCAGCAGCGGCGACACGTCGCGCTCCACGATCACGAAGCCGGCATGCGCTGCACGCGCGACCGCCGACTCGAACGCCTCCCTCCATCCCGCCGCCAGCCCGTCGAGCTGCTCGGGAAGCGGCACGGCGATCGTGGCGGAGGCGGGAGACGCCGCCGACGGCACCGCCTCACGAGCCAGCGGGTCGATCCCGTCTGGCTCCTCCATCAGCTCGGTCGCCTGCCGCGCCAGCGTGAGGGCGCGGGCGAAGACCGTGACGGTGTCCAGGGTCCGGCACGCCGGCACGACGCCGGTGGCCGGAACGGTGCCCTTGGTGGGTTTCACGCCGACGATGCCGTTGAGCGCGGCCGGCACCCGTCCGGATCCGGCGGTGTCGGTGCCGAGCGCGAGATCGACGACACCGAGAGCCACGGCAACGGCCGATCCGGATGAGGATCCGCCGGAGATCCGTGTCGGGTCCCAGGCGTTGCGGACCGCACCGTACGGCGATCTCGTGCCGACCAGGCCGGTGGCGAACTGATCGAGGTTGGTCTTGCCCACCACGATCGCGCCTGCCGCGCGAAGCCGCGCGACGGCGGTGGCGTCGGCGTCCGGCCGGTAGGCGTACGATTCCGACCCGGCCGTGGTCGGCAGCCCCGCCACATCGATGTTGTCCTTCACCGCGACCAGCCGCCCCGCAAGCGGAAGGGCGTCACCGGCCGCGCAGCGGCGATCGATCTCATCCGCCTCGCGGTGCAGTTCTTCGGCGCCGCGAAGCGCGATCCAGATCTCGGGTCGGTCGATCTGCTCGATCCGGTTCAGGGCGTTGTCAACGGCGTGACGAGCAGGAGAGGCGTTCATGTTCAGGCTCCGATCGCAGCGAGGATCTGGCCGGGGGCGACCTGCTGCCCCGGCGCGACATAAAGTTCGACGATGCGACCGTCGACGGGCGCGAGCACCTTCGACTCCATCTTCATCGCCTCGACGGACAGGATCGGGTCACCGGCGGTGACCGCACGACCCGGCTCAACCGACACCTGCCACACCGTCGAGGCGAGCGGCGCGTAGACCGCCTCAGCCCCATCCGGGATCACGACCTCCTCAGATGTCGGAACAGGCGCGGGGTCGTCGGTCCTGTCGAACTCTCCGGCCAGTCGCCACCGCTCCTTCTCCGCCTCGAACGCGGCCGCCTGGTGACCGCGGAACTCGTCGATGGAGGTCGCGTTCGCATCGAGGAAGCGGTTGTACTCGGCGATGGAGAAGGTGCCGTCCTCGGTCGCGAACTCACCGCGCCCCGCGTCGGTCTCCGCACGCAGCTCGAGCAGCTCGTCCGCGGTGACCGGGTACCACTCGATGCGATCGAAGAAGCGCAGCGCCCACGGATTCTCCTGGAACAGACCGCCGCGGCGGAAGCGGTTCCAGATCTGCACCGTGCGGCCCACGAACTGATAGCCGCCTGGGCCCTCCATGCCGTAGATGCACATGTAGGCGCCGCCGATGCCGACCGAGTTCTCGGCTGTCCACGTCCGTGCGGGGTTGTACTTGGTCGTCACCAGCCGGTGCCGCGGGTCCAGCGGCGTCGCCACCGGCGCGCCCAGGTACACGTCGCCGAGGCCCATGACGAGGTAGCTCGCGTCGAACACGGTGCGATAGACGTCGTCGGCCGAGTCGAGTCCGTTGATCCGGCGGATGAACTCGATGTTCCACGGAGTCCACGGGGCGTCGTCGCGCACGCCGTTCATATACCGCTCGATCGCCAGTCGCGTGGCCGGGTCGTCCCAGCTCAGCGGCAGCCGCACGGTGCGCGAAGGCACCACCAGCTCGTTCGTCGGCGGCACCTCGTGCTCGAGCTCCCGCAGGATCTCCGCCATCCGCGATGCGGTGATCTTCTCCGGATCGGTGTGCACCTGGAGCGACCGGATGCCCGGAGTGACATCGAGTATGCCGTCCGGAGCATGCTCGACGAGCGTCTGCTGCAGTGCGTGCACGCGCATCCTCATCGCCAGGTCCAGCTGCATCGGGCCGTATTCGACGAGGACGCTGCTGTCTCCGTCACGACGATAGGTCGCATCCGGTCGCTCATCCGTGGCATCGGATCGGGCGAGCACCCCGTCGTCGCCGTCGCCGCCCGAGGTGATCACGGTGAGGCTGGCGCGGTGTGCGTTCAGCACGACGGCATCGGCCTCCCTGACCGGGACGAAGCGCACGATGTCGCCCGGACGCAGCTGACCGAGCTTCCAACGGTCTCCGCTCGCGACGACGGCGGGGCAGACGAAACCGCCGAGGGACGGGCCGTCCGGACCGAGGATGATCGGAGTGTCCCCGGTGAAGTCGATCGCACCGACAGCGTATGCCGTGTCGTGAATATTCGACGGGTGCAGACCGGCCTCGCCGCCGTCGGTGCGTGCCCAGCCGGGCTTCGGTCCGATGAGACGAACGCCGGTGCGCGCCGAGTTGAGGTGCACCTCGTAGTCGGTCGAGTAGAAGGTGTCCATGTCCTGTCTGGTGAAGAACTCCGGTGCGCCGTGAGGACCCTCGGTCACTGCGATCTGCCATGCACCGGTGAGCGCCGGCCTGCGGTGCACCGGCGTCGGCCGCACCGGGCCCGCGTCGGGTTCGGCTGCCGCGCCGATCCGGAGCACGTCGCCGGCCAGCAGCGCACGCCCGCCGTGCCCTCCGAAGCCGCCGAGCGTGAACGTCGACGCGCTGCCGAGGTACGCGGGCACGTCGACGCCGCCGCGGACGGCGAGATAGCTTCGCAGGCCGGGCCCGCGTATCGCTCCCACAGCGACGACGGCTCCGGCCGCCACCTCGATCGGCTCCCACAGGTTCGCGCGCACCCCATCGACGGTGATGTCGACCTCGGCACCGCACACCGCGATCACCGCAGCGTGCGAGAAGCACAGCGTCGGACCGGTGAGCGTGATCTCGAGCCCCGGCACCGCTGCATCGTTGCCGACGGCCAGGTTCGCCTCTGCGAAGGAGACGTCGTCGAAGGGGCCACTGGGCGGCACACCGATCTGCCAGTAGCCGACACGGCCGGGCAGATCCTGCACCGTGGTCATCGTGCCGGGCGCGGTGATGTCGATGCGCGGCTCCGGGTCGTGAGTCGCATCGAGCGTGGATGTACTGTGCGATGCCTCGCGCAATGGCACATCCTCGGCGAGCTGCCGCAGCAGCCCGAGGTTGGTGACGATGCCGTCGACGCGACTGGCGTCGAGCGCTTCGGCGAGCAGATCGAGGGCGGACGAACGATCCGACGCGCGGGCGATCACCTTCGCGAGCATCGGGTCGTAGTGCGCCGTGACATCCGTGCCGGTCTCGACCCATCCGTCGATCCGGATCCCGTCGATCGGGGCCGAGCCGTATCCGGGGAAGACCGCTCGGGTGACGAGCCCCGTCGACGGCAGTGCGTTCTTCGCCGGGTCCTCGGCGTACACGCGCGATTCGAACGCGACTCCGTTCGGCTCCCAGCGCCTCGTGAACACGTCGTCCGCCAGCCCGGATGCGCCGTTGCCGGCCAGGCGCAGCATCATCTCGACGAGGTCGACGCCGAACACCTCCTCGGTCACGGGATGCTCGACCTGGAGGCGCGTGTTGACCTCGAGGAAGGCGGGCTCCTCGCGCACGGGGTCGTAGACGAACTCGACCGTGCCGGCGCTGCGGTAGTCGACGGACTCGGCCAGCCGACGAGCGGAGCGGTGCAGCAGCGCGCGCACCTCGTCGGGAAGGGCGGGCGCAGGCGCCTCTTCGATCACCTTCTGATTCCGGCGCTGCAGAGAGCAGTCGCGGTCGCCGAACACCGCGATCCGCCCCTCGCCGTCGCCGAAGATCTGCACCTCGACATGCCTGGCCTGGCTCACGAACCGCTCCAGGAAGATCCCGGCCGAGCCGAAGTTGGCCGACGCGAGCGCGGCGACGCGACCGAACGCCTCGCGCACCTCGCCGGGAGTGAAGCACGCCTGCATGCCGATCCCGCCGCCGCCGCCTGTCGCCTTCAGCATCACCGGCAGCCCGATCCGCTCGGCCTCCGCCACGGCCTCGTCCTCGTCGGCGAGCAGGCCTGTGCCCTGCAGCATCGGCACGCCCGCCCGTGCGGCGAGTTCGCGAGCCGTGTGCTTCTCGCCGAAGTCGGCGATCTGCCGCGCCGAAGGCCCGACGAATCGCAAGCCGGCGGATTCGACCGCCTCGGCGAAGGACAGGCTCTCGGAGAGGAATCCGTACCCCGGATGGATCAGGCCAGCGCCGGTGCGCACTGCGGCATCGATCACGGTCTCCGCACGCAGGTACGACTCGGCTGGCGGCGCGGCTCCGAGCCTGACGGCCTCATCCGCTTCGCGGACGTGCGCGGCGGCGCGGTCGGCGTCGGAGTACACTGCGACGGTCCGCATGCCGAGTCCCTTCGCGGACCGGATGATCCGACGCGCGATCTCGCCGCGGTTCGCGATCAGAACCGTGTTCATCGACGGCTCGTTCATGCTGCGGCCTCATCCGTCCCGGCGGAGGCAGGCCGGGAGACCACCATCCGCAGCGGTGTGGGGTTGAAGTCGTTGCACGGGTTGTTCATCTGGGGGCAGTTGGAGACGATGACGAGCACGTCGCGCTCGGCGCGCAGCGCGACGCGCTTGCCCGGCGCGCTCATACCGTCGACTATGCCGAGGCTGCCGTCTGCTTCGACGGGCACGTTCATGAACCAGTTGATGTTCGACACCAGGTCGCGCGCGCCCAGATCGTGCTTGGCGCCCTCCGTGAGGAAGTTCTCACGGCAGCCGTGCTCGTACGCCACGTGGTGGCCGTAGCGGAGCGTGTTCGATTCCTTCGAGCACGCTCCGCCGATCGTGTCGTGCCGGTCGATCTCATTGGCGACGACGGTCATCAGCGGCAGCGACTCATTCGAGCGCAGCACGGTGCCGACCCGGATGTAGGCGTTCTGCTGTGCGACGAGAGTGTCCGGTGCGCTGTAGCGATGCGCGTGGTCGTGGGCATCGAAGGCGAGGAAGTCGGCGGATTGGTTTCCACCGACGTCGACGATCGTCAGCACGGTGCCGGCGGAGACGACCGCCGACCACGAGGCGTTCGACCCCACGCGCTCGTCGAGCAGAGTCTCTCCTTCGACGGCACCGCCCGTCCAGGAGAGCACGGAGTCCGCGGCCGCGACCGCTCCGACGGGAACCGTGCTGCCGAGTTCGCCTCGGTCCGTCGAGAATGTCCTGGTGGTGCTCACAGTCCCCGCGCCTCCGCGTAGTCGATGGTGTTCAGGTAGGCCCGGTGGGACTCGGGCGATGCGTCGAACTGCGGTGACCCTTGCCCCGTGGGTTCACCGCGCCACGCGTGCACCCGGAGCGGGCCGACGATGTAGTCGGTCCGGGGGTCGATGGGATGCGCCACGTTCGCGATGAGCACGATCAGCGGCAGCTCTGCGATGAGTGTGACGGCGCCACCTGGACCGCCAGACCCCTGCCATTCGAACCCGCCGTCCGGTCCGACCCGCACGCCCTGGAAGAACGAGATGCTCGGCGGGAGATCACCCGGCCCGAGCCCGCGCTTGGCTGCCGCCTTGACGAACAGTGAGCGCCCGGACGGCGACGGCCCCTCGGGGCGAGCATCGCCGTACTTCGCAGCGTTGAGGGCATCCGTCGACGTGCCGCACAGCGCATCGTGTCTGCCGGTCGTGTCGTCTGCGACCGTCGCCAGCACGCGACCATCACCCGAGAGCAGCGGGTGCCCCGTCGAGAGGTACGCCTGCCAGGGGATCTTCACGGTGTCCGCGACGTTCAGCCGTTCCCACGGTTCGAGCGCATTGAAGAGCAGCACATGCGCATTGGCGTCGCCCGTGACGTCATCGAGCCGCACCCGCGTGCCTCGGGCGATCACTCTGTGCGTGTAGCCGCCGGGTGCGACGGTCTCCGCCCAGGTCAGTCCTGCGGGGTCGACGCCCTCCGGCGCGAACGGCGAAGACACGGCTGGCAGGTGCGGCATCCAGTCGCTCACGAGGGCGCCCCGCGCCCGTGCATCCGCCCGAGAGTTCGCCACAGTGTCCGTCACGCGCTCCGATGCCGCGGTCATCGTCGTGCGCCTTCCGGGACTCGTACGCACATGGTGCTCCCATACTCGACCTATATCTATCGTTCGATAGATATAGGTCGAGTATGGCGTCGCCCGATGTCCCCGGTGTTACCCCACGTTTCAGCTGCGTAACGCTCTCCTCCGCCCCGCGAGCGGTCCCTTCTGCGCCGAGCGTGCCCCTTGCGTGCGCACGGAAACGGCACTCGATCCGAAGGGGTGCGCTCGGCGAAACGAGGGTTGCACCTCAAGCGGCTTGAGGCGCCAGGGTGGGTGACATGACGAACACAGACGACGCACTGCTGCTCATCGGCGACGTCGCGCGCCGCACAGGACTCAGCGTCAGCGCCATCCGGTACTACTCGGATGAGGGGCTGGTCGCGCCGACGGATGAGACGGATGCGGGGCACCGGCTCTACGACCTCGACGCCGTGGCGCGATTCGAGTACATCCGCACCCTGCGCGACCTCGACGCCGGTCTCGCGCAGGTTCGCGAGGCCCTCGACGGGACGACCTCGCTGTCGGACGTTCTCGCCGCCCATCTCGACGTGCTCGAAGGTCGCGCCGCGCTGCTCCAGGAACAGCGAGCGGTGCTGCGCGCCCTCGTCCGGAACCGGAGCGGGCTGGAACGCGCACGCGTGCTGCGGCGACTCGCGACGATGTCCGACGTCGACCGCCGACGACTGATCGATGACTTCTGGGAGAGCGTCGCGTCGGGCCTGCCCGCCGGGATTCCGGATCACGCGAGCGCGCTTCGCCCCCAGCTGCCGGCGGACCCGACTGCGGAGCAGCTCGACGCGTGGATCACGCTGTCCGAACTGCTCGCGAGTGAGCAGTTCCGCGATCAGACCAGGGAGTACATGCTCGAGACGTACGGCTCGGATGTCGGCAGAGAGATGTCGAAGCCTGCGGTGCAGGAGTTCATCGCGTCGACGGGCGGCGGCCTCATGGCCAAGCTGATGGCAGCGCGCGAAGCCGGGCTGCCATCCGACGACCCCGCCGCAACGGCGCTCGCCGACGAGTTCGTCAGACAGGCGGCCGCACCGAGCGGCACCTCCGTCGACGACGTTCTGCGCACGCGCCTTGCGGACCGATACCGCGATGTCGCGCCGCTCACCGAGGGCGCACTCGACCACGACGGCTATCGCGCCACCCACGGCCGCTACCTCGAGCTCACCGCGCTCATCAACGGTCAGCCGCACCCAGATGCTGCACTGGCGGAAGTGCTCGACGACACCGGAGCCGAAGAGGAGCAGGGCGTCGGCCCGTGGCTGGCAGCGGCGATCATGGGCACGGTCGGTCTGTAGGAACCGCTCAGAGATGTCCACGACCCCTCCTCCTACACACGGATGTCCCCCGGAAATGTCCACAACACGACACGCTGGGCACGGCACCGTTTGTCCACTTCGTGGTCGACCGCCGAGGTGGCTCGCTTCAGGAGTTCTGACTCTTCGCAAGCGCCGCGCCAGCATCGTCGAGCAGCTGCTGGACCCGTGCCTGGTTCTTAAACACGTTGCCCGGATAAGCGTTATCCGGAAAGACGGCCGTCAAAGCAGCCAGGAGCAGCGTCGCCTGCGATTCCACACTTGACAGCACTTCGGCGAAGTCCGTCGAAGGATACGCGAGCTTCTTCGCGCCGACTCTTTGCATGATTAGGTGGGCGATCACGCGGCGCGCGTGAATCGCCACCCCTGCTTCAACCCCGTCAGCATCGGCCTGATGCGAGTCGAGAACCCGATCGACTTCTGCTGTGATGGCGACTGCGCGATAGAGCAGCAGTGGGTCGGTCGTCGCATTGAACAAAGCTGCGTAGACCGGCCCTTCCGAGAAGAGGCGAGATACTTCGCGCTTGGCGATGATTGCGTAGTTGATCTTCGGGTTTGCGCAAGCGAGAGCCACTGCCGCGTCGCGGATCTCGATGACCTTGCTGCGATCGCTCGAGCGCGGAATCTCGGCGGAGCGAACGATGTACTCGTAGCCGAGGACCTGGAGTTCGCGCGCGAGGCGATGCTGCTGCTCATCCAGGAATGCGAAGTCCTGGCTAGACACCTCGTTCTGAGTGTTCGCGTAGCGGGTGATGCTCTGGCCGAGTCCCTCTTCGCTCTCGGGCACCTCAATGCAACGCACGATCACGTTCGCGGTCCCGAGGTTCGCTTCAGACTCGGTCCCGCGAACCGCCCCGAGGGTGGAGACCGTCTGTGCACCGTTGACGATGCTTGCGCCGCTCAGCTTGAAGTAGCCGACATCGCGGCTAAGGCTGCCGCCAAGCGCCAACTCGATTCGACGTGCGAGGATCGTAATTCCGTTGTTGTAGTAGGCGAAGTTCTCCGGCTCATTCCGAATCGTCTGCAGGATCCCATCGTTGATGTCGGAACGCGGAATCACAACGCGGATGTTCTCAGCGAAGAGATCAGCGCCGTGCTCGCTGAACCAATCGGCTACCTGCGCTGCGCTGACCCTGCCGTAGAACATCTTCTGCGGCTCAGCTGACTTGCCCCAGTCGAGAATATTAAGCTCAATGTCAACTGACGGCCGGTCGCGCTCCGCGATTGCGTTGAAGAGTTCGGACTGCCCGAGGTGCTTGTGATGCGCCATCGGTTCCGTACCGGGGAGGTCGTTGAGGGACTCGAGAAGCTCGACGATTGGTTGCGAGACCTCGTCGCTGAGCGGTTCGGATGCAGTCGTCACCGTCACGAGGCGGATGCGAGCTCCGGGCGTCTTGAGGAGCGACTGGATTGCCATCCGCATACCCCCGCTCGCATGGACGGGTTCGTTGTCGACTCGCATGCCGAGCAATGAACGGACACCCTGAAGAAACTTCAGGACATCACCGAGCGCCATCGAGCCTGTTCCGTCCTGTCGCCACTTGGACTGGACGAATACGACTTCCTTCGCGGTAGTGTTCACGCCCACCGCATCGATCCCCCGGTCCTCGCCACCATCCGTCACCTCGACCGTGGAAGCCGATTCGTCCGCGTCGCCAGGTATCAACTCGATGGCCCAGCGGGCGAGGAGTCGTGAAAGGTTATTCACGTCGTCGAGGCTGGCAATCCAATGCTCTGCTTCATACAACCCGCGGACGTAGGTCTCGATCTGACTGACGTGGAACCTGCTCAACTGACCCTCACTCTCGCCGTCCCGAATTGACCGACGACGCTCCCTTCGGATGGAAGGCACACGCTTCAGCGCAAGCCCGCGGTCAACTGCGACCCGCCCGAGGAGCTGTCGCTCTTGAATTCTATTGGGCACGTGGCGAATGTTCGTCGGGGTCGGCGACAAGTACGTAGCCGGCTTCGCAAACGGGCGACCCTTTCTCACAGGGATGCACTCGCCCACGGGGGGCTTGGTTTCAGCGCACCCTGCGCGGGAGCGCAGTCGCCTCATCGGCCCGTAGAAGGATGGCCAGATCAGGTTGCCATACGGAGTAGGCCATACCCACTTCAGCCATGCGCGCATCATCGAGCTCGCTGGCCGGCCGTTCACAACACTCGACGAGATGGATGCCGAGATCATCCTACGGTGGAACGAGACCGTCGGTCCCAACGATATCGTCCTGCACCTCGGCGATCTCGCGCTCGGACCGATCGCCGATTCACTCCCGCTCACCGCGCAGCTACACGGCCGTCGCTTCCTCGTTCCCGGCAACCACGATCGTGTATCGACGGCGACGCAGACCAACCGGGCCATTGAGCGGTTCGCCCCGCTGTACGAGGAGGCCGGCTGGACGATCTTCCCCGAAGTCGTGTCCGGCACCCGCGCGGGGAGCCGCATGCTCGCGTCGCACTACCCCTACTCCAGAGACACCCAAGGCGAGGATCGCCACGTTGCGCATCGGCCTATCGACCACGGGCTCCCTCTGCTGCACGGCCACACGCACGATCGCGAGAACGGCCCGGTTGGGCACCAGTTCCACGTCGGGGTTGATGCCTTCGCATTCGCACCAATCCAGATGACTCTCGTCGACGCCTGACTCGAAGACCTCCGCCGCGAAGAGGAGGAAATCGCGGCCATTGTCCGGGTCCGCTCCACCGCCGGCCCGAGCACACCGCTGTCCGAGGTGGCGGAGCGGCTCGGCATCATCCTCGACGAGGAGTAACACGCGAGACCTCAGCCACTGTTGTGAATCGCACATAAGACAAGGACTTGTGTGAATAGGATTCACTTGCACCCGGTCGCAATCTGCCCTACAGTAAGTCAAACCCCGATTAGGAAGTGGGGATCCGATTCACAGACAGATTGGCTGATAGCATGTACACATTAACGGAGGCGCGCAACCGTCGCCTCGTCCTCGTAGACATCGAGAACATCGTGGGAGGTGGAATCTCAATGGCAACCCAAGTTCGTGCTGCCCAGACCGCGATCGAGATGGTCGTCAGCCCTCGCGCCGACGACCAGCTTGTGCTCGCGTGCGGGCGCTTCAGTGTCGGCATCGTCGGCTTCGAGTGGGCAGGCCCTCACCGCCTCAGGTTCCGCAGCGGAGTCGACGGCGCTGATCTGGAACTCCTCGATGTCCTCGAGACCGAGCACGTCGGGGAGAGGTTCGCTGAGGTAGTGCTGGTGTCGGGGGATGGGATCTTTGCGGGCACCATCTCCCGCTTGGCCATGACGAGTGGAACCGAGGTCACCGTTGTGACGCGGCCGGATGCGTGTTCGCGCCGTCTTCGAATGGCAGCGAAAAGCGTCCTTCATATCGACTTCGATCCGAGTGCATCCATGGAGGCAGCGTGAACATGCCCGCGCACGAGGGGCTCCTCGCCCCGAGCGACATCGCCGACCTCGCCGGCGTCTCGCGCGCCGCTGTCAGCAACTGGCGGAAGCGAATGAGCGACTTTCCGGAACCTGCGGAGGGCAGTGCCAGCAAGCCGCTTTTCGCTGCGAAGGATGTCGAGGCCTGGCTCACGGCTCATCCCGACAAGCGGAAGCCGGATAACTCCGCGGACTCGAGCACGAGGGCGTGGGAGTCACGCCTCTGGGGTGTCGCGAATCTCTTCCGGGGACATGTCGACGTGCATGACTTCGGAGGCCTCGTCCTCCGTACCGCGGTCGAGTTTCTTGATGGACAACCATCTCTCGCGTCGCGCAACGTCAGTCAACGATCAGTGGACGAACTGCGCGATGCACTCGAAAGTATCCCGCGAGAGGATCTCCCCGCAGCGATCGATGGACTACTCGAACGCACGTCCCGCGCTCTTGGTAAGGCTGGTGGCGAGACCGGGTTCGTGGGATCACGCACCAGCACACTGCTCGCGTCCCTTTCGGCCGATGTCGACAGTGGAACCTTGTATGACCCCGCGTGCGGCATCGGCGTTGCGCTGTTGCAAGCCCTCGATTTGGGGGCAACTCCAGATCGCCTCGTTGGCGACGAGATCAGCGCGACCGCAGCGGAGATCACCCTCGGCCGCGCTGCGTTGCGCGGTGTAGACCTCAAGCTGCGCATCACCGACGTGCTCCGGAGCGACCCTGATCCCGACCTGCGCGCGGACGTGATCATTGCCGAGCCTCCGTATGGTCTGCGAGTAGACCCCGAGACCAGCCTGCTCGACCCCCGCCTGAGATTCGGGATCCCGCCGCGTTCCAGTAGCGACTCCTACTGGCTACAGCATGTAGTGGCGCACCTCGCGCCGAGCGGGGTCGGCTACGTCCTCACGTCACCTGGAACACTATTCCGCGGCGGCGCAGAGGCGAAGATCCGGAGAAACCTCCTACTCGGTGGATGGGTGCGAGCAGTAGTGGCACTCACCGGCAAGATGCTGCCACAGACGTCGATCGCACCGGTTCTCTGGGTTCTTGGCGAATCGAAGCCGTCTGCGCGCGGGAGCGTGCTCCTCATCGATGCGTCCAAGGTCGACGCACCTGAGGGCGAGGTTGCCAGGTGGCTCGCAGACGAGGCTTCGCTCGCCGACGTGCCCCACGCGCGTGTGCCCATTGACGAACTGGCGGCCGGCAACGCCGATCTCAGCCCTGCGCGATGGATGCTGGCAGAAGAGGTCGACAGCGCGCGATTGGTGGCGGACTTCGATCGGGCATCCGCCAGGCTACTCCAGGCCTCCACTGATCTGCCCGCCACGGTGCGGCACCTAGAGCCGCCGCGCATCGCCAGCGAACCGCCGGTGCTGACTGTCGCGGCGCTCGTCGAAGCGGGCGCGATCGAAGTCGCCCCAGCAAGGCCGCCGCGACAAGGAGACCCCGAGTTCGAGGATCGACGCGTCGATGCCACCGCGGTGCGGACTCGCAACTTGGTGCAGGTCACGCCCATCGCGTCCGACGAGCATGGGCCGCTCACCCAGCCCTGCGACGTGCTGCTGACAACCGTGGACAAGGTTCGAGCGCTCGTCGATGACGAGGGCGGCCACTTGCCTGTCGGGAGCATCTTCCGCATCCGGATCGTCGATCGCACAAAGCTAGATCCTCATTACCTTGCCGACGTTCTCGCTGGCGAGTGGAACTCGCGGTTCGCGGCAGGCAGCGGCATCCAGCGCATCCCAGTGCGAGAGATTGAGATTCCGGTCCCCTCGCTGCCCGAGCAGCGGGCCATCCACGCCACCATCGACAGGGCACGCGAAGCGAAGCGACTTGCGAAGCAAGCCGCCGAGGCCGCCGATAGCCTGACGACAGCGATTCTTAACGCTGTCCGTCATAGCGCCTCCCTGACCAGCAACACCACCGAAGGAACCACCCAATGACGGAACAGCTCACGCTGACCGAGCTGGAACAATACCTCGCGCGCGCCGCCGACCTCCTCCGTGGCAGCATCGACCAGGCTGACTTCAAGGCTTACATCTTCCCGTTGATGTTCTTCAAGCGGATCAGCGACGTCTATCTCGAGGAGTTCGAGCAGGCACTCGAGGAGTCTGGCGGCGACCACGAGTTCGCCGCGTTCGCCGAGAATCACCGCTTCGCGGTCCCTGATGGCAATCTCTGGTCGGACGTGCGCGACAAGACGGAGAACATCGGTACCGCTCTGCAGACCGCGTTCCGCGAGATCGAGAAGGCAAACCCCGAGACCCTTTACGGCATCTTCGGCAACGCCAACTGGACCAACAAGGGCAAGCTTCCCGACCGCAAGCTCGCCGACCTCATCGAGCACTTCTCCACCAAGACGCTCAGCAACGCGAACGTCGCGCCGGACGTCTTCGGCAACGCCTACGAGTACCTCATCAAGCGGTTCGCCGACCAGTCGAACAAGAAGGCCGGCGAGTACTACACCCCGCGTTCCGTGGTGCGACTGCTCGTGAACATCCTCGACCCCCAGGAGGGCGAGAGCGTCTACGATCCCGCATCCGGGACGGGCGGCATGCTGATCGAGGTCATCGAGCACGTGAAGGATGCCGGCGGGAGCCCGAAGACGTTGTGGGGCAAGCTTTACGGTCAGGAGAAGGTGCTCGCGACCTCGGCGATCGCGCGCATGAACCTTCTCCTTCATGGCGTTGAGGACTTCAAGGTCGTCCGAGAGGACACCCTGCGCAATCCCGCGTTCTACACGGGCAACCGGCTCGCGCGATTCGACAACGTCGTTGCGAACCCGCCGTTCTCCCTGAAGGCGTGGGGCGACGTCGAGTGGGCGTCCGACCGGTGGGGCCGGAACCAACTCGGTGGAGTCCCGCCGAAGGGCTACGCGGATTGGGCGTGGGTGCAGCACATGCTCACGTCGGCCAACCCGAACACGGGCCGGGTAGCAGTCGTGCTGCCCCAGGGTGCGCTCTTCCGCCAAGGGGCCGAGGCGCGCATCCGCACCCACATCCTGAAGGCGAAGAAGATCGAAGCCGTCATCGGTCTTGCCCCGAACCTGTTCTACGGCACGGGCCTCGCAGCCTGTGTGCTGATCCTGCGCCACCAGAGACCCGCCGACCAAGAGGACAAGGTGCTGTTCATCAACGGCGAAGACCTCATGAAGAAGGGCCGCAACCAGAACACCCTCGAACCCGAGCACGCGGACGAGCTGTTCGACGCCTACCGCGGGTTCGCCGACATCCCGGGCCGGGCTCACGTCGCCGACCTCGCCGAGATCGAGGGCCACGGCTTCAACCTCAACATCCCGCTGTACGTGACTTCGGCAGAGGCGGGCGAGAAGATCACGCTCGCCGACGCGCTGGCGAACCTGGAGGCCGCGCACGAGCGAGCGAAAGAGACGCGCGCGGCCCTCGAAGCAGAGCTCGCGAAGTGGGGCTTGAGCGCATGACCGGCCGGATCAGCCAGCGCGAGCTCGAGAACTACCTCTGGGGCGCCGCCGTCATCCTTCGCGGACTCATCGACGCTGGCGACTACAAGCAGTACATCTTCCCGCTGGTGTTCCTTATGCGCATCTCGGACGTGTACGACGAAGAGCGCGCCGCGGCCCTCGACACGTACGGTGACGAAGAGTTCGCCGATCTGCCCGAGAATCATCGCTTCGCGATTCCGGACGGATGCCACTGGCGCGACGTTCGCGCGGTTACCGTGAACATCGGCGCGACGGTGTTGCGGGCGATGCGGGCGATCGAGTCCGCCAACCCCGACACCCTGCCCGGGGTCTTCGGCGACGGGGACTGGGGCAACAAGAACCTACTGCCCGACTCCACGCTCGCTGACCTGATCGAACACTTATCGACGCAGACCCTGTCGATCGCGAATTTGCCCGAGGATGAACTGGGCAACGGCTACGAGTACCTCATCAAGAAGTTTGCCGACGACTCCGGGCACACCGCGCAGGAGTTCTATACAAACCGCACCCTCGTCCACCTGATGACCCTCATGCTCGAGCCCCAGCCCGGCGAGTCGGTGTACGACCCGACATGCGGTACCGGCGGTATGCTCATCTCTACGGCGGCCGAGGTGAAGCGCCAGGGAAAGGAGTGGCGCAACCTCAAGCTCTACGGGCAAGAGCTCAACTACGGAACCTCGGCGATCGCCCGCATGAACCTCTTCCTGCACGGCATCGCCGACGGACAGGTCGCCCACGGCGACACGCTCGCCCGACCCGCATTCCTGAGCGAGAAGGGTGGCCTGCGCACGTTCGACGTCGTACTCGCCAACCCGCCGTACTCGATCAAGGCCTGGAACCGGGATGCCTTCGCGAAAGACCCATACGGCCGCAACATGTGGGGCGTGCCGCCGCAGGGACGCGCCGACTACGCGTTCTTCCAGCACATCGCCAAGAGCCTCGACCCCAAGACCGGCCGCGCGGCGATCCTATTCCCGCACGGTGTGCTGTTCCGTCGCGAAGAGGCCGCGCTGCGCGAAGCGCTTGTGAAGTCGGACTTGATCGAGTGCGTGCTCGGACTCGGCGCGGGACTCTTCTAC
>NZ_KZ984051.1:435778-971518 GCF_003569805.1 Microbacterium halotolerans
CAGACCGGCCGCGCGGCGATCCTAGTCCCGCACGGTGTGCTGTTCCGTCGCGAAGAGGCCGCGCTGCGCGAAGCGCTTGTGAAGTCGGACTTGATCGAGTGCGTGCTCGGACTCGGCGCGGGACTCTTCTACAACTCACCCATGGAGGCCGTCGTCGTCACCCTTCGCGCCAACAAGCATGCGGAGCACCGCGGCAAGGTGCTGTTCATCAACGCGGTCAACGAGGTCGCGCGCGAACAGGCGCAGTCCTTCCTGCGCGACTCGCACCAGACGAAGATCCTCGACGCGTACCACGGCTTCGCCGACGTGCCGCAGTTCGCCACAGTAGCGCCCGTCAGCCAGATCGCCGACAAGGCGTACAGCCTCGCGATTCCGCTGTACGTGGCCGGCGCAAAGGCGGTAGACGCAGGCGAGCAGGTCGACGCGGTCGACGCGGTGGACGACTGGCGACACGCAGCGGATGCCTCGGACAACGCGATTGCGGACGTGATAGCGCTGCTCCGCGCGGAGGTCGACGCGTGAGCCTCAACCTCGACAAGTCCACGTGGCAACGGGTCGCCTTCGGCGATGTGATCGACAGCGTCACCGACCGTGTTGATGACCCATCAAAGGCCGGAGTCGACCGCTACGTCGGACTTGAGCACCTCGACCCGGGCGTTATGACGGTCCGACGCTGGGATGCGCCCGACAAAGTCGAGGCGCAGAAGTTGCGGTTCCGACCGGGCGACGTGATCTTCGGTCGCCGACGTGCCTACCAGAAGAAGGTCGCTCTCGCGGAGTTCGAGGGCATCTGCTCGGCGCACGCACTGGTCTTGCGCGCTCGACCAGGGCGCATCGACCCCACGTTCCTCCCCGTGTTCCTCTCTAGTGCCTACTTTCTCGACCGCGCTGTCGAGATCTCGGTCGGGTCTCTGTCGCCGACGGTCAACTGGCGTGATCTCCGAATCCAGCAGTTCGACCTTCCGCCGATAGACGAGCAGAAGCGCATCGCCGAACTTCTCTGGACGGTCGAGCGGCAACGCCTCGCCGCATCGCAACTCGCGCAGGCCGCTACGGCGGCAAAGTCGACGATGCTTGCTGACCGGCTAGCGCGTGGAGTTGAAAAGAAGGGCTGGGTTCTTGACCCGGTCACCTCCCTGGTGGATAGGGGGCCGACGAACGGCAAGTCGGCTCCCTCGAACGACGAGAATCGCGGAGTTCCAACTCTCAGTATCAGTGCCGTTCGTGGCGGCCTCGTGGCTGGGGGGAACTCCGTCAAGTACATTGATGTCGACCCCGCCACCGTCTCAGCGTTCCTGCTCGAGGACGACGACTTCTTGGTCGTTCGGGGCAACGGCAATCGTCAACTGACGGGCCGTGGCGGGCTTGTCGCTGGCGGACTTCCGAGCGGGTGTATCTATCCCGATCTGCTCATCCGACTTCGGTTCAACCCCTCGCGGGTGCTGCCGCGTTTTGCGGCCGAACAATGGAACAGCGCTCGTGTTCACGCGGCACTACTCGAGAACGCGAAGTCGACCAACGGCATCTGGAAGATCAACGGCAAAGACATCAAGGGGCACAAACTCGTCGTGCCACCTCTGTCCGACCAAGCGATGCTCCTTGCTGAGGTTGATGCTTTCGATTCCGGCATAACCGCAGCCAACGTCGAAGCGCGCTCGCTCAAGGAACTGGCTGGCACCATCTTCTCGACAGTTTTCGGAGGCAAATGATGGCCCAGTTCAACGAGGCAAACTCGGTACGTGACTTCGTTCGCGATCTGATCACATCGCCCGACGTGCAGTTCCTGCCGGGCAGTGAGCTGCCGCGCCGCGCCGACGAGGTGCTGCTCGAGGGGCTCGTCACGGACGCGCTGATCAGGCTGAACCCTGAGATCGCCGCCGATCGGCGCAAGGCTGACGAGGTCATCCATGTGCTGCGCGCAATCCTGATCTCGGCGCGCAACAGCCCGCATCCGGTGGTTGCGAACGAAGAGTTCATGGCGTGGCTGACCGGGCAGAAGTCGATGCCGTTCGGACCGAACGGTGAGCACACCACGGTGCGTCTGATCGACTTCGATCAGCCTGACGACGACTCATCTAACCAGTGGGTCGTGTCCACCGAGGTGACGTTCCAGCTCGGCACGCTGGGCAAGCGGTTCGACCTCGTGCTGTGGTGCAACGGCTTCCCGCTCGTGGTGGGAGAGGCGAAGACGCCGATCCGAGCGGCGTACACCTGGATCGACGCGGCCGCGCAGATCCATGACGACTACGAGGCGAGCGTTCCGCAGTTCTTCGTGCCGAACGTGCTGTCGTTTGCGACCGAGGGCAAGGATTTCCGCTATGGCTCCGTCGGCATGCCGGTCGAGCTGTGGGGGCCGTGGCGCGAGGAAGCGTCCGATCCGACCGTGCCGGCGAAGGTCGACCTCGAGGTGGTTGGCGATGCCGTGCGAGGGGTGCTGGCTCCGGCATCCGTGCTCGACTTTCTGCGGTTCTTCACGGTGTTCGCGACCGACGCGAAGCACCGCAAGATCAAGGTCATCGCGCGCTACCAGCAGTTCCAGGCCACGAACCTCATCGTCGAGCGAGTGCTGCGCGGGCGCGTCAAGCAGGGCCTCATCTGGCACTTCCAGGGCTCAGGCAAGTCGCTGCTCATGGTCTTCTCAGCGCTCAAGTTGCGCGCGATGGCCGAGCTGACCAATCCGACGATTCTCATCGTCGTCGACCGCGTCGATCTCGACATGCAGATCACGGGCACGTTCAATGCATCGGATGTACCGGGTCTAGTCTCAACGGATTCGCGCAAGGAACTGCAGACCCTGCTCAGTCAGGGTGCGCGGAAGATCATCATCACGACGATCCACAAGTTCGGCGAGATCGACGGTGTGCTTGACGATCGGCACAACATCATCGCGATGGTCGACGAGGCCCACCGCTCGCAGGAGGGCGACTATGGCCAGAGAATGCGCGAGGCACTGCCGAACGCGTTCCTGTTCGGGCTCACCGGTACGCCCATCAACAAGCGCGACCACAACACGTTCATGTGGTTTGGGTCGCCTGATGACGAAGGCGGGTACTTGTCCCGGTACTCGTTCCAGGATTCGATCCGCGACGGGGCGACCCTTCCGCTGCACTTCGAGCCGCGGTTGAGCGAGATACACCTCGACCAGGAGAAGATCGACGCTGCGTTCGAGGAGCTCGCCGCGGAGCGCAATCTCACCGAGGGCGAGAAGATCACGCTGTCGAAGAAGGCGGCATCCATCGAGGTGCTCATCAAGGCCCCCGAACGCATCCGCCAGATCGCGGATGACGTTGTCACGCACTTCACCGAGAAGGTCGAGCCGGAGGGATTCAAAGCGCAGCTTGTCGCCTACGATAAAGCATCCTGCATCGCGTATAAGGAAGCGCTCGACACAATGCTGCCACCCGAGGCATCGACCATCGTGATGTCGAAGGCACGCACCGACCCCGCATCATGGGCACAGTGGACACCCGGTGCCGACGAGCTGGAGCAAGTCGTCGCCCGCTTCAACGACCCGGCCGATCCGCTGAAGATCATCATCGTCACGGCGAAGCTGCTCACGGGCTTCGATGCGCCGATCCTCCAGACGCAGTACCTCGACAAGCCGCTCAAGGAGCACACGCTCCTCCAGGCGATCACACGCACCAACCGGGTGCACCCGCCGAGCAAAACACATGGGCTGATCGTCGATTACCTCGGCATCTTCGACGATGTAGCCAAGTCGCTGGCATTCGATGAAGCCGCTGTCCAACAAGTGATCTCCAACATCGAGGAACTAAAGTCGGACCTAGCACCGGCCATGGCGGCAGCGCTCTCGTTCTTCCCCGGGGTGGATCGATCGGTCGGAGGCTACGAAGGACTCATTCAGGCGCAGACTGCGATAGCAGGCGATGGGGCAAAAGACGCATTCGGCCTCGTCTACAGCGTCGTCTCGCAACTGTGGGAGGCTCTCAGCCCCGACCCGATGCTCAAGGGCTTCCGCGACGACTACAAGTGGCTCACGGACGTGTACGAGTCGGTACGACCGGCTGACATCACCGGCCGACTCGTGTGGCACGCGCTCGGGGCGAAGACGATCGAGTTGATCAACGAGAGCGTCCGCGTGGAGCTCCCGCAGGGTGACGAGACGATCGTCCTCGACGCGCAGACGATCGAAGACCTGATGACCGGTAAACGCAAGGACGTATCACCGGAAGAAATCGAGACGCAGATCACCGCACGCATCGCCCGCCATCTGAACAACCCCGTCTTCATCGAACTCGGCCAGCGCCTCAACACACTGCGCGAGAAGTATGCCGACATCCAGCAGTCCAGCCTTGATTTCCTCCGCGACCTGCTCGAGCTCGCGAAGGACACCGTGGCGGCCGAGAAGGTCGAGAACGAGATTCCGCGCGAGGAGAAGGGCAAAGCAGCGCTCACTGAGCTTTTCGAGGCGCTCAAGGGCGACGAGACGCCGATCATCGTGTCGAACGTCGTCGACCGCATCGATGAGGTCGTTAGGGCTGTGCGATTCGACGGCTGGCAGTCCACGATCGCCGGCGACCAGGAAGTGCGGAAGGCATTGCGGCAGACGCTTTACGTGCAGTTCAAGATCCGCGACAACGACGTGTTCGAGAAAGCGCTGGGGTACGTGCGTGAGTACTACTGAGTCTTCCGAGGATCCGGGACCTGAGGTGCGCGTGCGATGGGGGCTGATCGCGGGTGTTACAGTTTTGGGCCTCCTTGTGACGGCTGCACCGTTTGCATTGGTGTGGTGGCAAGGCGATGATTTTGGGGAGTGGGAGGGCCTGCTCTCGTCCACCCTGACTAACGTTGGCACTGCCATCCTGCTGGTAGCCGTCTTCTGGTTCCTCGAGCGCCGATTCACCGCGCACATCAGGAGCGAGGTCCGGGAAACCGCACGAGCGACAGCAGTCAAGGAAACACGTGAACTTGCGGCCTCACAAAGCAGCCTCTCTCGGCGTCTGGACGACATCCAAGAACGTCTGAACACGCGCGTCTCAGAAGAGCGGCAGATGCAGGACCAAGTGGTGCATCGTCTCGATGATGAGATCTCTTTCCAAACCGTCCACGCTGCGTTGTCACTCGCCCAAGAGCTCGGCGCCATCTTGCACGATGAGCTCACGGTCCCGGTTGGAAACGGCACTCCCAATCTCCCGCGTTTCGTATTTCGGCTTAGTGCGTCCGCGGCGATTCCTCTCCATCGGGTGCGCAGCGACGACGAACTGACACCACTCATCGAAGTGGCGTATGTGTCCCCGGGCCCAACCACCCGTCCTGTTGCGGTCCATTGGGGGGCCGAGACAGAAGCCGATGCCGTCTTGGACGAGTTGCGTCGCGATTTGACTGCTGCGGGACTGGCCGATCAAGCGGCTCACGTTGACGTCTCCCTGTTCTCGAATCTCCGAACGGCTTTGGATGAGGCGATCGCCGGCCGGCGCAAGGACCCCGATGCATGGTTGAAGGGCGCGTTGTCGGAATGGGTAAATGCCGAGTGGGCAGTGACGGGCTACGGACTCGAGCACCGTGGACACCTCGGCATGCGCGACCAAGAATTCCCCGTGCAGTGGAACGGCAGAAGCAACGCTGACTCAAGAATGTGGAAGCCGCCCGCTCCACCTGACGGTGTTGATAGTGAGCTCTGGACGTTTCTGATCTCGCGTGCCAGGCGAGTGCATCGCCCCGGAGTTCCGTTTCCCAAGTGAGGACGACATCCGGTTGACGCCTGCGGCACCACGCGGAGCTCGAGCGATCTAATTCGCCATTGTCGAGGCGCCAACTTCTGGCGAGGTCCACGGCCTACGAAATGTCCATTTGGACACCGCGTGGACATTTCATCGGCGAAATGGACAACTTCAAAAAACCTACAACACCCGCGCGATCTCTACTGCTCGTCCCCGAACCCAGCAGGTGCCATGTCGGCGAAGCGGGAGAAGTGCCCCTGGAAGGCGACCTCGAGGTCGGCAGTGGGACCGTTGCGGTGCTTGGCGACGATCAGATCGGCCTCGCCCGGGCGGGCCTCCTTGTCGTACACGGAATCGCGGTGCAGCAGAATCACCATGTCGGCGTCCTGCTCGATCGAACCGGATTCGCGAAGGTCGCTCACCTGGGGGCGCTTGTCCGTGCGCTGCTCCGCACCTCGGTTCAGCTGCGAGAGTGCGATCACGGGAACCTGCAGCTCCTTCGCGAGCAGCTTCAGCGCACGCGAGAACTCGCTGACCTCCTGCTGGCGCGACTCGACGCGCTTGCCGCTCGTCATCAGCTGCAGATAGTCGATCACGACCATCTTCAGACCGGAGCGCTGCTTGAGGCGACGGCACTTCGCCCGGATCTCGACGAGCGTCATGTTCGGGCTGTCGTCGATGTACAGCGGCGCCTCGTTGATCCGCCCGCGGGTCTGGGCGAGAGTCGTCCAGTCGCGGGAGTCGAGCGTGCCCTTGCGCAGGTTCTGCAGCGGCACAGCGCCCTCAGCGCTGAGCAGGCGCATCGCGATCTCGCTGCGCCCCATCTCGAGGGAGAAGAAGATCGTGGGCTGTTCGTGCTTGATGGCCGAGGCTCGCGCGAAGTCGAGCGCCAGTGTCGACTTACCCATGGCGGGGCGCGCCGCCACGACGATCATCTGACCGCCGTGCAGACCGTTCGTGAGCCGGTCGAGGTCGGCGAAGCCCGTCGGGATGCCCGTCATCTGCCCGTCGCGGCCGCGGGCGGCTTCGATCTCCTCGACGGCCGCGTCGACGGCGACGGTGAGCGGCACATAGTCTTCTGCCTGCTCCGCGCCCGTGACCGAGTAGATCTCGGCCTGAGACGCGTTCACGAGCTCGGTCGCATCGCCCTGGCCCTGGTATCCCATCTGCACGATGCGCGTACCGGCGTCCACGAGGCGGCGCAGCATCGCCTTCTCCTGCACGATGCCGGCGTAGTACCCGGCGTTCGCCGCCGTGGGAACGATCGATGTGAGCGTGTGCAGGTAGTCGGCGCCGCCAGCCCGCTGCAGGTCGCCCGTCTTGATCAGCTCGTCGGTGACCGCCACGACGTCGGTCGGCTCGCCCTGCGAGTAGAGCGAGAGCACGGCGTTGAAGATCAGTTCGTGCTTTGGGGCGTAGAAGTCGACGCCGCGCAGCGTCTCGATCACGTCGGCGACGGCGTCCTTCGAGAGGAGCATGCCGCCGAGCGCACTCTGCTCGGCGAGAAGGTCGTGCGGCGGCGTGCGCTCTGATTCGCGCGACCTGCCGAGCCGTTCCTCCGAGATGTCAGCGATGGACACGCGCCCTCCCCCAGATCATTCGTGTAGTCGGCCATGCGGCACTGACATCGGATCACGGACCTCCGACATTCGCGTGCTCACGAGTGCGCCGACGCGGCTGGGAGGCCCTGCGTGATCACGGTAGGGGCGCCGACTCGCGCGTGCAATACTGCCTGTGGATAACTGTGTGGAGAGTCTGGGTAAAACGCCGACGAGCGTGTGGACGCGGCCTGTGGAGAATCGCCGAGGTGATGGCATGATCAAGATTTTTTATTCACTATGACCAGGTATTTCACCGACTCACAC
Source organism: Microbacterium halotolerans (assembly GCF_003569805.1). GTDB lineage: Bacteria > Actinomycetota > Actinomycetes > Actinomycetales > Microbacteriaceae > Microbacterium > Microbacterium halotolerans. Next base: position 443,325 of record NZ_KZ984051.1, read on the forward strand.
CCTGTGGAGGGGGTGTTATTAAAGCTCCGGTTGAAGGTTGACAGCACCGAGAAAACTCTCCACAAGCCTCGTGCACTGATATTCCCAGCGACCCCGGCTCAACGGCGCGAAAAACGGCGCGGACCCGCTTGCGGATCCGCGCCGTTTCAGCGCTGGGCGTTGCCTACTTCTTGAGTGCGACGACCTGCAGCGGGATGGTTGCGACGACGTCGTCGAGCAGGCGCACGACGGCCTCGTGGTCGCCGGTCGACTTGATCGCCGACGGCAGGGTGATCCTGCGCTTGTCCAGCTCACCGAGGCCGGCCGCGGCAACCGCCGTGGCGACATCCGCGGCGCGGACCGAACCGAACAGGCGCCCCTCGGCACCCGCCTTGACGGCGAGCTTGACCTTGCCGGCCTCGAGCTTCGCCTTCAGCGCCGCGGCCTCGTCATGCGTCGCAATGGCACGAGCCTCGCGGGCCGCGCGAATCGACGCGACCTGCTTCTCGCCGCCACGGGTCCACGCAACCGCGTAGCCCTGGGGGATGAGGTAGTTGCGGGCGTACCCGTCGCGAACCTCGACCACATCGCCGGCACTGCCCAGGCCGTCGACCTCGTTCGTGAGAATCAGCTTCGACATGGGTGCTCCTTACCGGCCTGCGCCGGAGTAAGGCAGGAGCGCCATCTCGCGTGCGTTCTTGATCGCCTTGGCGATCAGACGCTGCTCCTGCACCGACACACCGGTGATACGACGGGCGCGGATCTTGCCGCGCTCCGAGATGAACTTGCGAAGGGTTGCGACGTCCTTGTAGTCAATGACGCCGACCCGGATGGACTTCGCGGGGGCAGCGTTCTTCGCGCCCTTCCGCGGCTTGCGGCGGTCGCCGCTCGACTTTCCAGCCATGGTTTCCTCTATCTGAGTGAGTGAGTTCTAGAACGGGGTATCGTCGCTGAACGACCCCGGTGTGCTCCACGCGTCCGCGCCGGACTGCGAACCGGGCGTCGACCACGGCTCTTCCGACTTCGGGGCACCGCCGCCGACGGCCTGGCGCGGCGCTCCGCCGCCACCGCCGCCCTGGATGCGGGTGACCTGTGCGGTGGCGTAGCGCAGACTCGGCCCGATCTCATCGATCTCGAGCTCGATCGTCGTGCGCTTCTCGCCCTCGCGCGTCTCGTAGGAGCGCTGGCGCAGGCGGCCCTGTGCGACGACGCGCATACCCTTCGTCAGCGATCCGGCCACGTGCTCGGCGTAGTCACGCCACACGCTGGAGCGCAGGAAGAGAGCCTCGCCGTCCTTCCACTCCCCCGACGCACGGTCGAATGTCCGCGGAGTCGAGGCGATCGTGAAGTTTGCGACCGGCACACCGTTCTGCGTGTAGCGCAGCTCGGGGTCGGCGGTCAGGTTGCCCACGACGGTGATAACGGTTTCGCCTGCCATGCGATTACCTTAGGCCTTTGCCGCCGTCTTGCGCGCGGCCTTCGCCTCTGCCCGCTTCGCCTCGGCTGCGACCATCGCGATGGCGTCCTCGGCACGCAGAACCTTGGTGCGCATGATCTGCTCACTCAGCTTCAGCTGGCGGTCGAGCTCGTCGGTCGCCTCGCTCGTCGCGGTGAAGTTCACGACGGCGTAGATGCCCTCGTTCTTCTTCTGGATCTCGTATGCCAGACGGCGCTTGCCCCAGATGTCGATGTTCTCGATGGTGCCCTCGGCATCTGTGATGACCTTGAGGTACTTGTCGAGAATCGTGGGGATCTGGCGCTCGTCGATCTCAGGCTGCACGATGACCATGAGTTCGTACTGGTGCGTCACTTACCCACCTCCTTCGGACTCGTCGGCTGCCGGGCATTTCCCGACAGCAGGAGGGTGTGCTGCGCGTTGCGAGCGTCGGGCGGGAGCCCTGCGGCACACAACCAGCCGAGTCTACCGGATGAGAACCTGTGCGGCCACCGGATGATTCGGCCGGCTGTGCGAGAAGATGGACCCCATGGGTGAGATGGTGGAGCGCCGCACGGTGACCGGTGAGCTGATCGAACGCGTCGAGCGCCCGGATGCCGCAACGCGGCTGGGCCTCGAGCCGCACCCGGAGGGCGGGTGGTATCGACGCACCTGGACCGGAAGCGCCGCCGTGACCACCCCATCCGGGGCTCGCCCCGCGGCCACCATGATCCTGTTCCTGCTGCCGGCCGGCGAGGCATCGGCATGGCATCTGGTGGCGAACGACGAAGTGTGGATCTGGAGCGGCATGGGAGAGATCGCACTGCAGGACGGCGGCGACGGAGCAGTCCCTGTGCCAGGTGAGATCACCGTGCTGGGCGACGCGGCATCCGGCAGCGCCTCGCAGGCGGTCGTTGCGGGCGGACGCTGGCAGCGCACACTCGTCTCCGATCACGACGCGCTCGCCAGCTGCATGGTCTCCCCCGGGTTCGACTTCGCGGACTTCACCATGGCGGAGGACGAACAGTGACGGGATTCGACGCCCGGTGGCTGACCGGCCGCGTCGACCGCAGGGCGGTGAAGCGGCTCGCCGACGAGATGCGCCGGGGCGGCTTCTCCGCGTCGAGCACCACCGAGACGATCCTCGCGTGGGTCTTCGTCGGCGTGGTGGCGGGGGCCGTGCTGATACCCCTCGTCCTCAGCGTGATCGAGGTCAGCGGCACCGATGTCTTCGTCACCGTCATCGTGCTCCTGGTCGCCATCGCGGCAGCGACCGCACTGGTCGCCCGCGCAGTGCTGCACCACGACAGGAGGAATCACTACCGCCTGCACAGCTTCGCCGCGGCCAACGGCATGGCCTACCTCCCGCACATCGTCGATCCTCGACTGCCAGGACTCATCTTCAACCAGGGCCGCTCGCGGCGGGCCATCCGCCGTGTGCGCGGCACGCAACCGCGATTCGTCGAGTTCGCGAATTATCGGTACACGACGGGCTCCGGGAAGAACAGCACAACCCACCGATGGGGGTACGTCGCCATCCGCCTCGACACCCCATTGCCGCACATCGTGCTCGACGCGAAGGGCAACAACGGCCTGTTCGGGTCGAACCTGCCTGCCAGCTTCGACCGCGAGCAGCGGCTCGGCCTCGAGGGGAACTTCGACGAGTACTTCACGCTGTACTGCCCGCGAGGCTACGAGACCGATGCACTGTACCTGTTCACCCCTGACATCATGGCGCGGTTCATAGACAACGCGGCGAAGCTCGACATCGAGATCGTCGACGACTGGCTGTTCCTCTATGCCAGGCGCGACCTCGTCACGCTCGACCCGCGCACGTGGGGCTGGCTGTTCTCCGTCCTCTCGGCACTGATGGACAAGCTGCAGCGATGGGAGCGGTGGCGCGACGACCGGCTCTTGGCGCAGACAGCACGGCCTCACGCTCTGCCGAGCGCAGGAGAGCCGCTGCCGTTCCGCAACGACCAGCAGGTGCCGCCACCGCACGCGCGACGCAGGAAGGGCGTGGCGCAGCCGGGGCGCAGGCTCAGCCGGAATGCGTCGTGGTGGGCATGGATCGTCGGAGTTCTGGTGGTCGCCGCGCTGTGGCTCGTGGCGTGGAACGCGATCAGCGCCATCGGGTGAGTCGACCGGCGAACCGGCGGCGGGCCGCGAACCCATACGCTGGAGGCATGCCGCAGATCGCTCGTGTCACCGTGTTCACCGGTTCGTCGCCAGGTGCCGATCCGTCATACATCGCACTCGCCCGCGCGGTCGGCACGACCCTCGCCGAGGCGGGCAAGGGCATCGTCTACGGCGGAGGCGACGTCGGGCTGATGGGTGCAGTCGCGACGGCCGGACGCGAGGCAGGCGGCGAGGTCATCGGCGTGATTCCGAGCGCGCTCGTGAACAAGGAGGTCGCGCACACCGACCTCACCCGTCTCGAGGTCGTCGAGGACATGCACGAGCGCAAGCAGCGCATGGCGGCGCTCTGCGACGCGTTCGTGATGCTGCCGGGCGGCGTCGGCACACTCGAGGAGTTCTTCGAGGCGTGGACCTGGCAGCAGCTCGGTTTCCACCGCAAGCCGATCGCGCTGCTCGACGTGAACGGGTTCTGGCAGCCTCTGCTCGAGATGATCGACAGGCTCGTGCACGAGGGCTTCATCAGCAGAGACTTCCGCAGCAGCCTGATCGTCGCCGAGGAGCCGCAGCACCTGCTGCGCGCCCTGCACGATTGGCAGCCGCCCGCCCCGAAGTGGGGCGAGCCCTCCGGCTCCGACGTCGAGCTGTGACGCTTCTGCTCTGAGCAGAATCCGTTCCGCGCGCTCGCTGCCGCTCCTACGCTGAGTCGCATGAGCGCCGTCGCACCCGATCAGGATTCGACCGACCGCCCGCCCCAGCGCGAGGATCCGGGTCGGAACCCCTGGGAGCCGCTGTGGCGGAACCTCGTCGGTGACCGGCTCCGCACCATCAGGCACGAGCGCGGCGAGACGCTGACCGACGTCGCCGACCGCGCCGGGGTGTCGCCGCAGTACCTCTCCGAGGTCGAGCGCGGCCGCAAGGAGCCGTCGAGCGAGATGATCGCGGCGATCGGGGGTGCGCTCGGACTGACCCTGCTCGAGCTGACCGCGTCCGTCGCCGAGACCTTGGAAGACCGACGGACGCAGCAGGTCGAGCACGCCTCGGCCTTCGCTCTCGCGGCGTGACCCGATCTGCCCGGCGTCAGCGCTCGGCGATGACGTGGTCGATCAGCCCGTACTCGCGTGCCGATGCGGTTGTGAACACGCGGTCGTGATCGGTGTCGGCACGCAGCTTCTCGACGCTCTGACCGGTGTGGCGAGAGAGAGCGCCTTCCATGTCCGACCGGATGCGCACGACCTCGTCGGCCTGCAGCACGAGATCCGGAATCGCACCCCTGCCTTGAGCGGCCGGCTGGTGCAGCACGATCCTGGCATGCGGCAGCGCTGAGCGCTTGCCCGGCGCGCCCGCGGCGAGCAGCACGGCGCCGACCGAGATCGCCTGGCCGACGCAGGTCGTCGCGACCTGGGGCCGGATGAACTGCATCGTGTCGTAGATCGCCAGCATCGCGCTCGGGTCACCGCCGTCGCAGTTGATGTAGAGCTGCACCTCTTCATCCGGATTGCTCGACTCCAGGTGCAGCAGCTGCGCGATCATCGCGTTGGCGACGCCCGCGTCGATCGACGTGCCGAGGTAGACGATCCGCTGGGTCAGCAGGTGGGAGTAGACGTCCATGATCCGCTCGCCGCGGGGGTGAGTGGCGATGACGTTCGGAATCGTGTACGAGCTCATCGCCGCACCTCCCCGTCGGCCGCGCGGAAGCCGGCGGAGGCTCCTCCTCCCGTGCGGAGGTCGTCGAACGAATCCACGATGGCATCGACGAATCCGTACTGCAGCGCCTCCTCTGCGGTGTACCAGTGGTCGTGCAGCGAATCCTCGAAGATGCGCCCCACCGGCTGCCCGGTGTCGTCCGCGATGAGTCCGAGCACCGTGTCCCTGGTGTGCCGCAGGTCGTCGGCCTGGAGCGCGATGTCGACGGCCGTTCCGCCGATCCCCGCCGAGCCCTGATGCATCAGCACGCGCGAGTGCGGAAGCGCCCTGCGCTTGCCCGGCGTGCCGGCGGAGAGCAGGAACTGCCCCGCGCTGCAGGCGATCCCGAACACCTGCGTGGAGACGTCGTTCGGGATCAGCCTCATCACATCCCGGATGGCGAGCATCGCCGGCACGGAGCCGCCGGGCGAGTGGATCCACAGTGCGATGTCCCGGTCGGCGTCCTCCGCCGCCAGAGTGATCAGCTGCGTGGCCAGCAGCGTGCCGTTGTCGTCGTCGAGGACGCCGTCCAGGACGAGCACCCGCCGTTCGTAGAACTCGCGCCTGGTCCGTTCGTCGAACAGCGGCGCCTTCGGTGATTCGGTCATGGAACCACGATGTCCCGGATCGCGGCACCCGTGACCGCGTTCTGCCGGGAGCAGATCGGCCCAGAGCAGAGGCGCCGCGCTACCTGCCCGGCTCGGGCTCGAGCCCCGCGCCCTCCGGCACCCCGCTCGCCTCGACGCCGTCGGCCGCGGTGAGCGCGGCGATCAGTTCGGCGGTGCCGCCGACGATCGTCGAGTCTGCGTCGACCTCCGTGACGAGCACCCAGGCACGGTCGTCCGGCCAGATCAGGCTCGGCGAATGCACCCACGGCGCGCCTGGCTCGTTCCATGGCACCTCTTCCGGCCACGCGTCATCCGCCCACATCATCGGCGCGGCACGGAACAGCACGTGCGAACGCGTCGGCAGCTCGAAACGTGGGCCGCGTGAGATCTCGTCGCTGAGCACGCCCGGCCGCCACGCGGCCTTGCGGAAGGGCGCGTTGAACGCGTCCTTGAAGCTGGCGCGCAGCACGGCGCTGTGCTCAGGCACGCCCGAGTCCGAGTACACGGCCGGCACGCCGCTCGGGGCCGCGCGACCGCCGACCAGGCCGCCCCACCCGTCCCAGACCGCTGCGAAGCCGTCATCCGGCGTCTCGGTGTGCGCGGCGAGCACGCGGGCGACGGCCGTGAGGACGTCGGGATCGAGAGCGCCCTCGCCTGGATCCTGGTAGCGCCAGCCCGAGCCGTCGCGCACATCGTCGTGATCCCGTGCCCCGCTGAGAGAGCCCCAGGAGTCGCGCGCATCGAATCGCATGCCGAGCGCATCGGCCGCCTGCCGCCATGTGACCGACTCGGTGTCGATCTCGTGGCCGGCGACCGCGAACTGCGCCCACGCCGCCTCGTCGCCCGGCTCCGGCCACGCCGCCCCGACGGGCCGCTCGCGGAACACCGGATGGAACACACGTGCGTAGGCCTCGAAGCCTCCCGGCACATACGTTCCCGTCGCCGTCGACGTGTCGAGCCGATCCCGGATCCAGTCGCCGGCCGCCGTCTCGCGCATCCACTCCATGCCGACGACGATACGCGGTCCCCGCGCTGCGTCTGCGACCCGGCACCAGAGCCGGCCCTCCGGCTCACCCCCTCCGCACGCGCCGGGCCGAGGGATCGGCGCGCGGGATCGCGGTGAGCAGTTCGCGCGTGTACTCGTGCTGCGGGTCGGTGAAGATCTGCTCGCTCGGTCCGTACTCGACCATCTCGCCGTGGTGCATCACGCCGATCGTGTCCGAGACGTACCTGACGACGTTGAGGTCGTGTCCGATGAACAGGTACGCCAGCCCGAGTTCGCGCTGCAGCCGCACCAGCAGGTCGAGCACCTGCGCCTGGATCAGCACATCGAGCGCACTGGTGGCCTCGTCGCAGATGATCAGCGACGGCTCCAACGACACCGCGCGCGCGATCGCGACGCGCTGGGCCTGGCCGCCCGAGAGCTCCTGCGGCCGCCGCGAGCGGTACTCGTCCGCAGGCAGACCGACGAGGTCGAGCAGCTCGTCCACTCGCGAACGCCTGGCCTTCTCGTTCATCGCAGTGTGCCCGCGCAGCGGCTCCGCGATCACCTCGGAAACCCGCCAACGCGGGTTCAGCGAGCCGAACGGGTCCTGGTAGATCATCTGCAGATCGCCGTACACCTTCTGCATCGCGCGGCGCTTCAGCCCCGTCAGCGTCTGGCCGCGGAACGTCACCGTGCCCGCTTTCGCCCGCTCGACCTGCAGCACGGCGCGTGCGATCGTCGACTTGCCCGACCCGGTCTCACCGACGATCCCCATCGTGGTGCCGGGCGCCAGGTCGAACGACACATCGTCCACCGCGCGCACGACGCCCGTCTTCACGCCGCCGGCACCACGCGTGACGAACTCCTGCACGAGACCCTCCACGTGCAGAAGCGGTTCGACTCCCGCCTCGATCACGGGCGCGCCGCGCTCTGTCGGCAGAGTCGAGAACGCGCCGAGCAGCTCCTTCGTGTACGGCTCGCGATCCTCGTCGAACAGTTCGTCGGGATGCACGTGCTCGACGACCGCTCCATGGCGCATCACCATCACATCGTCGGCGTAGCTCGCCGCGAGCGCCAGGTCGTGGCTGATCAGGATGATGGCCATGCCGAGCCGGTCCTGCAGGTCGCACAGCAGGTCCATGATCTTCGCCTGCGTGGTCACGTCCAGCGCGGTCGTGGCCTCGTCGGCGATCAGCACTGCCGGATCGGAGGCGAGCGCCATCGCGATCACGACGCGCTGGCGCATGCCGCCCGAGAGCTGGTGCGGGTACTGCTCGAAACGCATCTCCGGGTCGTTCAGCCGCACCAGCGTCAGCAGCTCGATCGCCCGGTCCCTCGCGGTCTTCTTCTCCATCCGGCTGTGCATGCGGATGGCCTCGACGACCTGCTTGCCGATGCTCATCGTCGGATTCAGCGACGTGGCGGGGTTCTGGAACACCATCGCGATCTCCTTGCCCCTGATGCGGCGCATGTCGGGCTCTGCGAGCCCGAGCAGCTGCGTCGACCCGAGCCGCGCCGAGCCGGACATCTGCGCGCTCGGCGGGAGCAGCCCCATCAGCGCGCGCACCGAGACCGACTTGCCTGACCCGGATTCGCCGATGATCGCAAGCGTCCGCCCCCGACGCACCTCGAAGTCGACGCCCTTGACGGCGTGCACGACCCTCCCGCCTCGCCGGAAGGTGACCTGCAGGCCCTCCGCCGTGAGCACCACATCCGGTTCCTCCACGGCCGTGCCGACGGGCCCGTCCACCAGTCGCTCTGTGTCAGACATCATCGTCCGCTCATCTCGTCTCGCAGGTTCTCACCCAGCAGGTTGAACGACAGCACCGTCACCAGCAGCGCAAGGCTGGGCCACAGCACGAGCAGCGGCGCGCCGGTGAGCGCCTGCTGGCCGTCGTAGATCATGTTGCCCCAGCTGGGTTCCGGAGCAGGAATGCCGAGGCCGAGGAAGCTCAGCGCACCCTCCGTGACGATCACGATGCCCATGCCGAGCAGCGCGAAGTTCAGCAGCTGCGGGGCGACGTTCGGCGCGACATGGCGCGTAAGGATGCGCCAGCGCGACGAGCCGGCCAGCTCCGCGGCCTGGAAGAACGGCATGCTCACCACACGCAGCGCGGCCGAACGCGCCACGCGCGCGATGCTCGGGATGCTGAACGCGCACATCGCGATGATGGTGTTCACCAGGCTCGGACCGAGCACCTGCGCGATCGCGATCGTCAGCACGAGCGACGGGAACGCGATCAGCACGTCGAGAATGCGCATGATCACCGTGTCGGCACGGCCGCCGAGCGCGCCGGACAGGGCGCCGAGCGAGCCGCCGACGATGATGCCGATCGCGTTGACCGAGATCGCGACGATCAGCGATGCCTGACCGCCGTAGAGGACGCGCGAGAGCACGTCGTTGCCGTTCACGTCGGTGCCGAGCGGGTGCCCATCGCTTCCGGGCGGCAGCATGCTGTCGAGCACGCTGCCGCCGACCGGCTTCGGCACCGGGAACAGCACGGGGGCGACGAAGCAGACCAGGATGAGCGCGACGACGACGCCGGCGGGGACCCAGACCAGGAGCTTCCGGCGCAGACGGGCCCAGCGCAGGCTGCTCTCGCTCTGGGTGGCCGGGGTGAGCAGCGTCGCCGTCGGCGTCGAGGCGGTGTCAGTGATTGCCATAGCGGATCCTCGGGTCCAGGACGGCGTAGAGCACGTCGACGACAAGGTTGGCGGCGATCGCCACGGCAGCGAAGATGAAGACGCACATCTGCACGGCGGCGGTGTCGCGCGAGGTGACCCCCTCGAGCATCATCACGCCGAGGCCGGGCATCGCGAAGATCTGCTCGATGATCACCGTGCCTCCGACGAGCCCGCCGATGTTCAGCCCGACAATCGTGAGCAGCCCGAAAGAAGAGTTGCGGAACGCGTGGCCCCACAGCACCTTCCACGGCCCCGCACCCTTGGCGCGCGCGGTGTCGATGTAGTCGGCGGAGTTCAGCTGCTCGACGAGGTCGCTGCGCAGGAACCTTGCATAGAAGCACGACAACGGCACGGCCAGCGCCAGAACCGGCATGATCACGCTCCGGATGTTCGCGACGGGATCGTCGCCGAAGGGCACGAAACCGATCGACGGCAGCATCCGCAGCGCCACGGCGAACACCAGGATGAGCAGCAGCGCCATCACGAAGTTCGGCACGGCCAGGATCGTCATCGCCATCACCATGACGAGACGGTCGAAGAAGCCGCCGGGCTTGCGGGCCGCGAGCACGGCGACCGGGATCGCGATGCCGAGCGAGACGACGAACGCCAGCACGACGAGCTCCACCGTGACCGGTGTGCGCTCGGCCAGCAGGTCGACGACTGCCCGACCGCTCACGGACGAGGTGCCGAAGTCGCCCGTCAGCGCCGCTCCGAGCCAGCCGAAGTAGCGCACGTACCACGGCTGGTCGAGCCCGAGCGATCTGCGGACCGCCTCGACCTCCGCCTCTGTGGCATCCATACCCGCTTGATTGCGGGCGGGGTCGCCGGGCATCAGCTCCAGGAGGAGGAAGACCAGGACGCTCACCGCGACGAGCATCGGAACGGCCACCAGGATGCGTTTGACGATCAGCCTCACGAAGGGGGAGCCTGCGACCCGGCTGAGGAGGCCTGAGCGCTCCTCAGCCGGTGCCACTGCTGGCGCTTGTGCTGCGGTCACTGCTCAACCCACACCCTGTCGTAGAGCACGGCGGTGTTCACGACGAACGCGGGGATGGGCTCGTCGAGTCCAGGGCCGTGCACGCCTGAGCGCATCAGCTGCGCCGGGGCGAACGCCGTTCCGAACGGACCGTAGGCCTCATCCGAGATCATCTTCGCGACCTCCGCGTAGGCGGCGGTGCGCTCGTCCTCATCGACCGTTGCGACCGACTTGGCGAGGAGCTCGTCGATCGGGCTCTGCAGACCCTTGTCGAGAGCGTCCTTCGCGCTCGAGGCTCCCTCAGGCAGCGGTGTGCCGCTGTAGGGCGACGTCGACCCGAAGCGCACCTGCACGCCGATCCCGGTCGACGGGTCCCAGGCGCCCGCCGTCTGCAGCATCGACTCCCACTCCCCGGATGTGAACTTGGTGATCACGTCGCCGAGGGGCTTCGCGTCCAGGTCGACGTCCATCCCGGCCTCCTGCCACTGCGTCTGCAGCGCCGTTGCGACCTCCTTGGCGACACCCGTGTCGGTCGTACCGAGTTCGAGCTCGAGGCCGCCGAGCTCGTCGACGATCTCCTTCGCCTTGTCGAGGTCGTACTCGCGATACCCCTCGACCTCCGGCTGATGGAACAGACCCCCGGATGCCGTGAACGACTGGGAAGGCTCGCCGTTCCCCTTGAAAAGCCCCTCGTTGATGGCGTCGAAGTCGGTGGCGTAGTAGATCGCCTCACGCGCCTTCTTCTCGTCGAACGGCTCGGCGCGGCTGTTGAGCTGGACCACGTACGGCGACGTCGGCACCCCGAAGTGCACCTCGAGGTTCGAGTTGCTCTCGGCCTCGCTGATGATCGTGGTGCTGCTCATCCCCTCGACGACGTCGGCCTGGCCGGAGGTCAGTGTCTGGTAGAGCACCTGCTCGCCGGTGATCGACTGGAAGGTGAGGGAGTCGAGGTACGGCAGGCCGTCCTTGAAGTAGTTCTCGTTCTTCTCCAGCACGAGCCGCTCGTTCTGGCGGTTCTCCTTCACCGTGAAGGGTCCTGCGGCCACCGGCGCGACGCTGAACTCCTGCGGGCCCATCTCGGCATAGGCGGTCGGCGAGGCGACCAGGTTCAGCGCGGAACCGGGGAAGGCGTTCATGAACGATCCGTTCACCGCCTTCAGCGAGACCGTGAGCGTCTTGTCGTCGACGGTCTGGAACGCTCCGAGGTCGCCCATCACGTCGTCCTTGTCCACGTCGTCCGGGAGCGCCGCCCAGAGGCTGTCCATGAAGTCCTCGCTGTGCTCCTGCGGTTCGATCGACGTGTCGAAGTCGACCGTGGGTGCTCCGGTAGAGCCGGAGTTCATCACCCTGATCCAGTTCCACAGCACCGCTTCGGCATCCATCGGGGTGCCGTCGCTGAACTCGATTCCGTCGCGCAGTGTGATCGTGACGCTGAGGCCGTCGTCCGACCACTCATAGCTCTCGGCCTGGTTCGGCACGAGCTGCGCGTTCGAGCCGTCCGACTCGGCCTCGACCGTGAACAGGCCGCCGAAGATGCTGCCGTTCTGCGGCAGGTTCGCGCCGGTGGAGTTGCTGGTCGCGGGGTCGAGCCCGGTCGCCCAGGCGCCGGAGAAGCCCGCATCGAGCAGCACGGTGAGATCACCGCCCGCCTGCGGTTCGCCGCTTCCCCCGCCGCTTCCGTCGGCGGTCCCTCCCCCGTCGCCGACGCACGCGGCAAGCGCGAGCGTCGCCCCGACGGCGAGGGCGAGGACGCCGACGGCGCGCCCTCTCCTGACAGGTGCTGTGCGTGTTCTGACCATCTCGATGCTCTCCTTTGAGCTCGGGTGCCGCGGGCAGAGCCCGAGGCGACTTGTGTGGGAAGTCTCCCGATTGCCGAAGCTGCAGGCCACGCCTCTTCCATGAGGCGGGAGGGACCGGGCGCGGTCAGACGGGCTGTTCGAGCCCGAGCCACCGGTAGGCGTTCTCGGCCGCGATCAGACGCCACTGCTCGTCGTCGAGGCCGGTGGAGCGCAGAGTGCGGGTGATGGGGTCCTCGCGCAGCATCGCGGGGAAATCGCTGCCGACCAACAGCCGGTCGGCGCCGAGCAGATCGACCAGATACCGGATGGCGCGCCGGTCGAAGACCATCGAGTCGTAGTAGAAGCGTCTGGCGTACTCGATCGGGCTCGGGCCGTCATCGGGCATCACGGCGCGCTCGAGGTCGCGCGGCTCCTCGTTCCACGAACCGCCCCAGAAGTAGTTCGCGCGCGGCAGCGCCATCGCGAAGCCGCCTGCAGCGTGGCTGAACGAGACGCGCAGGTTCGGGCAGGCTGCGGCCGTACCGCCCAGGATCAGCGAACCCGCCGCGTACATTCCCTCGACCCCGACGACGAAGGTGCCCATCGCACTGGCGGGCAGCCGATCGGTCGGCGACGGCATCGCGTGCACGAAGACGGCCAGGTCGAGCCGTTCCGCCTCCTGGAAGAACGGCAGGAAGCACTCGTCGCCGATCGAACGCCCCTGGATGTTCGACGCGATCTCGACTCCCGCCAGCCCCCGCTCCTTGATCGCCGTGAGCTCGCCTGCTGCGGCATCCGGGTTCTGCATCGGCACCATGCCGAGCGCGATCAGGCGGTTCGGGTCGTACTGCTGCATCGTCGCGGCGAAGTCGTTCACGTGCTGCGCCAGCGCGAGGCCGTCGACATCCGGCAGGTCGTACCGCAGCAGCGGCGGCATCGGGCTGATCACCTCGACGCTCGTGCCTGACGCCTCCTGGGCCTCGATGCGCTTCTCTGCCTCGAAGAAGACGCTCTTGGCGGGGAAGCGCATCTTGTCGAAGACGAGCAGGCGGCTGTCCGACCCGTCGATCGGCTCCATGTGAGGGAAGCACTCAGGGGCGCCTGATGGGTAGTCTCCCGGCAGGAAATGGGCGTGGGCGTCGACGATCACGGTGGCTCCTTCGGCACGGTCGCGGGTGTTCCGGATGTCGCCTCCGGATGGACGTCAGGTGCGGTCGGTGTCGGACCGCTCAGCCGTTCGGGTGCACCGAAACGTGCACAGCGGAACCGTCTCCGGCGGTGCCCGCGAGCGTGTCGATCGCGAGACCGACCTCATCGAGCCCGAAGGTGTGCGTGTGCAGCTCGGCGAACGGGAACCTTCCGGATTCGAGCAGTGCGATGGCCGCCTTGTTCGCGTCGGCGTCGACGCCGAACGCACCTTTGACACGCAGACCGCGTTGGATGATGTGGTCGGTGATGAGCGGGATCTCCCTGCCGCCCTTGAGTCCGGCGAGCACCACGAGACCGCCGAACCGGACGACATGGAGCGCGTCGCTGACCGGACCTGCCGCCATCGGTGTGACGTCGAGCGCGACGTCGGCCATCTCACCGTTCGTGATCTGCTTCACCGCGTCGACGATGTCGCGGCCGTCTGCGCCGTCGACGACGACGGTGTGGTCGGCGCCGAATTCGCGCGCGAGCTCGAGCTTGTGTCCGTCGGTCTCGAGGCCAGTGATGATGACGGTGCCGGCGCCCGCGGCCTTCGCCGCCGCGGCGGCGCAGATGCCCCGCTGGCCCGATCCGAGGATGACGACCGTGTCGCCCAGGCCGATCTCGCCGAGCTGGGCGGCCCAGCGCACACCGGCGCCGAGCGGGTTGTACATGGCGGCGACCTCCGGGGTGAGGTCGTTGGAGACGCGGTGCATCACCGATGTCGGCGAGAGGTACATCCGCTCGGCGAACCCGCCCCACAGGTGTGGGGCGACGTCGACGTCGGTCACGCCGTGACCGTACTTGCGGAACCTGCATGCCTGATACCGCCCCGTGAGGCAGTCGTTGCACGCGCGGCACGGCACGATCACCTCGAGTGCGACGCGGTCGCCGACCTGCACGCCCCACCGCTCTGCGGCGAGTTCGCCGATCTCCTCGACGATGCCCATCGGCTCGTGCCCGGGAATGAACGGCGACCGGTTCGGGTCGCCGATGTGACCGGCGAAGATCTCGACGTCGCTGCCGCAGATGCCGTTCGCCTCGACGCGCAGCAGCCCGTCGTCGGCACTGATTCTGGGTTTCTCGAACTCGCGCATCTCGATCTTCCGCGGGCCGGTCTGCACCGCGGCGCGAACCATCTCTGCCATCTCTGCGTCTCCTTGTGTCTGAATCAGCGGACCGGCACGGACGTGCCGGACCAGTCGGCGAAGTAGCGCACCACCATCGAGATGCCTGCGGTCCGAGCGCCCGCCACGGCGATCAGCATCGAATCGGGATCGGAGATCGTGGGCTGGAACTCGTCGGGGTCGCCGACGAGCGACGCCGAGCGCACCCCGCCTTCGCCGCGCGCCTTGCCGACCGCGGCGAGCTGGCCGGCCGTGCGACCGGAGCGCTCGGCGAGCCAGGTCCGGATCGCCTGCCGGTCGAAACCGCCGTCAGCCAGTCGCTCGGCGTGCTCGGGACACAGCACGAGCCCGACCTGCGCGTTGGCGAAGATCCATGGCCCCGTGCGACCGATCGAATCGGCGAAGTCGCCGAGCAGCTGCTCGGCGTCCTTCGTGTGCCGGTTGTCGACGAACTCGCTCGTGCGCAGCAGCACGGTCGTGACGGCGTCGCCCTCCACGCCGCGCTCGCCTGCGAGCGGGCCCCACGGGCTGTCCTCCTCGTTCTCACCGAAGCAGATCTGCCAGCGGCCCGGGATTCCCTGGGTCGACTGTTCGAGCTCATGGGGCTTCACACCGAAGGCGTTCCGGACGATCAGGCCGATCGCGCGCGGAATGGTCGCGTTCGCGCGGAAGCCCGGCCCGAACACACCGCCCGTCGAGTTGAGTCCGATCCGCTCCCGCACAGCGCCGTTCACGACGATCAGCGGCGCGGGTCCTGAGGTGGACTGCCAGCCCCCGCCCTTCGTGGTGCGCTCCAGCATGAGCGCCTCCCACGCGGCGAGCACGACGGGGAAGTACTCGGGGAGACACCCCGCCATGGCGGCGTTGACGGCCGCTGTGCGCACCGTGACCTCCCGATCGACCTGCGGCATGTGGCCGATGACCTCATCCGGCTGCCGTGCGGTCTGCGCCAGGAAGCGCTCGAGCAGCGGCTCGCTCACCGGCACCAGGGGCAGTCCGTCCGACCAGCCCTGTTCGTAGGCGTACTCGATCGCCTCCTGCGCGACATCCGGGTCCGGCGCGGTCACCGACTCTCCTCCGTGAGCGTGCGCACGATCTCCGGCAGCAGAGCCCTCGCCCTCTCGAGCACCTCGTCCTCGGCGAGCACTGCGACTGGGTGCTCGGTGGTGATCCACTCGTAGTCGGGGTTGCCTTGCACGCCCGCCATGGTTCGACCCGTGGTCGTGAACGCGTCGGTGAGCACGACGGCGGCAGGCAGCCCCGCCTTCTCGAAGTTGATGCCGTCGGCCACCGCCGCCGCGCTGCACGAGCCGCAGTCGCCGATCCCCGTCACCACGACGTCGGCGACGCCCCGGTAGCGCCCGACGATCTCGTCGTCGACGGGCACGGAGAAGCTCTTCTTCGTCTCGACGATGGTGACCTGCTCGGCACCGGCCTCCTCGACGAGGAGGCGCCCCACCTCCTGCAGGAACAGCATGGCGTTGTGCTTGGTGTTGTCGAGCAGCCCGATGCGGGCGCCGACGAGCGGGCGCCGATGCGCGAGGCCGCCCTCGGTCTTCTGCTTGACCTGCCCTGTGGGGTCGAGAATCGGGTTCACCATCGTGCGTTCACTCCTCGATCACGCGTCATGCAGGATGACGCTGCGGATGTTCTTGCCCGCATGCAGGTCGTCGTAGGCCCTGTTGACCTCGTCGAGCGAGTAGCGGTTCGTGATGAGCTCCTTGATCTTGATGTCGCCTGAGCGGTACAGACCGAGCAGCTTCGGGATGTCGTACAGCGGGTTGCAGTCGCCGAACAGGGCGCCGCGGATCTGCCGCTGATAGCTGATCAGGAAGCCGCCGGGCAGCGTCACGGCCTTCTCCTCCGCGTGGCCGACCGCGGTGATCGTGGTCTTGCCGCCCTTGCCCGTCATCAGGACGGCAGCCGTGACGATCTCCTCCGTGACGGCATCCGGTGTCAGGATGCAGTGGTCGGCCAGCTGGCCCCAGGTCACGGCGTTGACGTACTCGTGCGCCTCCTCGGCGGTCGCGAAGGTCTCGGTCGCGCCGAGGCCGAGCGCGCTGTCGCGCTTGAACTGCACGGGATCGACGACCACGACATTCTTCGCACCGGCGTACCGCGCGCCCTGCACGGCGTTGCTGCCGACGCCGCCCGCACCGAAGACGACGACCGTATCGCCCGGCTTCACGCCCGCCGCGTACACGGCGGAGCCCCATCCGGTCGGCACGCCGCAGCCGACGAGGCACGCGATCTCGAACGGGATGTCGTCGTCGAGCGGCACGACGGCCCATTCGGAGACGACCGCATACTCCGAGAATGTGCCGAGCGAGCAGAACCCGCCGTAGTCCTCGCCGTCCTTGTGGAAGCGGAACGTGCCGTCGAGGAACATGCCCGTTCCGGCGTTGAGGCCCTTGACGCACATGTTCTGGTGCCCGAGCGAGCACGGTCGGCAGGCGCCGCACGCCGGGATGTACGAGCAGACGACGCGGTCGCCCGGCTTCACGCGGGTGACGTTCTCACCGACCGACTCGACGATGCCCGCGCCCTCGTGCCCGCCGACCACGGGCATCCGGACCTTGGCGTCGCCGCGGGTGATGTGGTCGTCGGAATGGCACAGACCGGATGCGGCGAACTTGATTCGGACCTCGTGCTCCTTCGGGTCGTCGAGCTGGAGCTGCGTGAGCTCCCAGCCGGTGTGGGCCTGATGCGCGACCGCAGCGGTGGTGGTGATGGTTGCCATATCGGTTCTCCTCAGAAGCGGGGCAGCGGGGCTTCCCGCATCGAGACGGTCTTGACCTGGGTCCACTCGAGGACCGAGTCGGCGCCCATGGTGCGGCCGAAGCCGCTGTTCTTGTAGCCGCCGAACGGCCCGCCGATGACGCCGGCGCCGAGGGCGTTGTTCACGCCGACCTGGCCCGCCTGCAGCGCTCTGGTCATCCGGACCGCCGTTCCGACGTCGCGCGTCCAGACAGAGGCGACCAGGCCGTAGTCGACCCCGTTGGCGACTTCGATCGCCTCGGCTTCGCCGTCGACCGGGATGACCGAGAGCACTGGACCGAAGATCTCCTCCTGTGCGATGCGCATATCGGGGGTCACATCGTCGAACAGCGTCGGCTCGACGAACCAGCCTCCGTCGAAGTCGGCGCCGGACGGGCGCCCGCCGCCGGTGACGAGCGTCGCGCCCTGCTCCTTGCCGATGTCGATGTAGCCGCAGACGCGCTCGTGCTGCTTGCCGTTGATGAGCGGCCCCATCTGCACCTTCTGATGCCACGGCCCGACCGAGACCTTCGCCATCGCGGTCGCGAGCTTGTCCACGACCTCGGAATGGATGCTGCGATCGACGACGACGCGGGTGCCAGCGGCGCAGATCTGTCCGGTGTTGAGCGTGACGCCCGTGGCGATCGCGGCGGTGGCGACGTCGAGGTCGGCATCGGGGAAGACCACCTGGGGTGACTTGCCGCCGAGCTCGAGGTGGAGTGGGGTGAGGTTGCGCGAGCAGGCCTCCATGATGGAGCGGCCGGTCTGCGGCGAACCCGTGAAGCCCATCCGGCGGATGCGGGGATGTGCCGGGATCGCGGCGCCCGCCTCAGCACCGTAGCCCGTGACGACGTTGATCACGCCGGCCGGAATGCCCGCCTCGATCGACAGCTTCGCCAGCGCGAGCGGTGTGAGAGGGGCGTCCTCCGCCGGCTTCATCACGATGGTGTTGCCAGCGGCGATCGCGGCGCCCACCTCACTGGCGAACATCGGGCCCGGCGCGTTCCACGGGATGACGCCGCCGACGACGCCGAACGGCTCGCGCAGCGTATAGCCGACGACATCGGGCGAGTAGGTCGGAAGCGAGACGCCCTGGACCTTGTCGGCCTGGCCCGCGATGAAGCGCAGCTGGCCGGCCATCGGCGGCGGCCCCCAGCTGGGGCGGCCGACCTCCTGGGATTCGAGGCTGTCGAGAGCCGCGCTGTGCTGCTCGATCAGGTCGGCCCAGCGGAACAGCAGCCGACCTCGGGCGGTGGCGTTCATGTCGCGCCAGGCGGGGAACGC
Organism: Microbacterium halotolerans; assembly: GCF_003569805.1. Classification (GTDB taxonomy): domain Bacteria; phylum Actinomycetota; class Actinomycetes; order Actinomycetales; family Microbacteriaceae; genus Microbacterium; species Microbacterium halotolerans. The sequence continues at coordinate 461,949 of NZ_KZ984051.1, forward strand.
GCGCTCGCCCGCCTGCACCGCCTGCTCGACGTCCTCCGCGTCGCTGCGCGGGATGCGTGCGATCACCTCGCCGTTCGCGGGGTTGGTGACGTCGATGGCGCGGCCGGTGTGCGACGGCAGCCACTCGCCGCCGATGAGCTGCGCGCCGTCGACGACGAGCGTGGAGGGGGCGACGGTCTCCGTGTCGATGATGGTCATGGGGTTCCTCTCTCACGCCTCGGCGATCTTGACGACGCCGCGGATGTTCTTGCCGTCGAGCATGTCCTGGTACCCCTCGTTCACGGTCTCGAGGGTGTAGGTGTTCGTGACCAGCTCGTCGAGCTTGAGCTTTCCCGACTGGTAGAGGCTGATCAGACGGGGCACGTCGAACAGGGGGTTGCAGCCGCCGAATATCGCGCCCTGGATGCGGCGCTGGAAGCCGATCAGTGCGCCGGGGTTCTCGCTGATCTTCCCCGGGCCGACCGCGGTGATCGTGACCTGGCCGGTCTTTCCGACCGCTTGGATCGCGCTGGCGATCACCTCGTCGTGCAGCTGGCTGACCGTGATGATGGCGTGGTCGGCGAGGTTGCCCCAGGTGATGCCGACGATGAACTCCTGAGCCTCCTCGGCGGTGGCGAAGGTGTGAGTGGCGCCGAAGACCATCGCCATCTCGCGCTTGAACTCGACGGGGTCGACGACGATCACGCGTTCGGCTCCGGCGAGCGCGGCGCCCTGCACGGCATTGCTGCCGACGCCGCCGGCGCCGTAGATGACGACCGTCTGGCCGGCGCGAACGCCCGCCGCGTGCACGGCCGTCCCCCACCCGGTCGGCACTGCGCACCCGGTCAGGCACGCGACTTCGAAGGGGATCTCATCCGGAATCGGAATCACGGAGTGCTCGGAGACGACCGTGTACTCGGAGAAGGTGCCGAGCACGCAGAGCCCCCCGTAGTCGACGCCGTCCTTGTGGAAGCGGAAGGTGCCGTCGGGGAACTGGCCCGTGCCGGCGTTCTTGCCCTCGTCGCAGAGGTTCTGCCTGCCGGTGGAGCAGTAGCGGCACTTGCCGCATGCGGGGATGAACGAGAACACCACGTGATCGCCGACCTTGGTACGCGTCACGCCCGCGCCGACCGACTCGACGATTCCCGCGCCCTCATGGCCGCCGACGACGGGCATCCGCATCGGGGCGTCGCCCTTCTGGATGTGGTCGTCCGAGTGGCACATGCCTGCCGCGATCATCTTCACGCGGACCTCGTAGGGCCCGGGCGGGTCGAGCTCGAGCTCCGTGAGCTGCCACGGCTGGCCGCCCTCGTAGCAGACGACCGCGCGGGTCGTCATCGATTTCGGCTCTGCGGCGACCGTCGCCGGCGCCTCTGCAGTGATGCTCATCGAACCTCTCCTCGGCCTGGGGAGCTTCGGACGTCGTCGTCCGGGCCGCTCCATCGCGTGTTGGTTCCACGGTGGAGCCCTCGCGTTCCGTCCGGCGCGTCCCTTCTGCCGGACGGAAGAGAAGTGGGATGACGGTCGCAGACGCGGTCGGATGCCCTCATGAAGGATGTGCAGAACAAAGTGGTCGTCGTCACCGGCGGCTCGAGCGGCATCGGCCGCGGAATCGCCCTCGCGTTCGCGCGCGCAGGGGCACTCGTCACCGTCACAGGGCGGAAGGAGGAGCATCTCGCCGAGACGGAGCGGGAGTTCGCGGCAGAGCGGCTGCCCGTCGAGCTCGCGAGCGTCGACGTGACCGACAGGGACGCGATGCAGCGCCTCGCCGACGAGATCGACGAGCGCCGCGGCGGGGCCGACATCCTGATCAACAACGCGGGCCTCGGTCTGACCGGCCCCGTCGCAACGGCGACGGCCGCCGACTGGGACTGGATCGTCGACGTGAACGTGCGGGGCGTCGGCAACGGCATCCTCGCGTTCCTGCCGCAGATGCGCGCACACGGGCGGGGCGGCCACATCGTGAACACGGCGTCGATGGGCGGGCTGATGCCGATCGTGGCCGGGCTCTACTCGATGTCGAAGGCCGCGATCATCGCGCTCAGCGAATCGATGAGCATCGAGCTGGCAGGCGACGGCATCGGCGTCTCCGCGTACTGCCCTGGACCCGTGCACAGCAACATCGGCGCGGGCGCGGCACGCAGGCCGTCCCGCTACGGCGAGTCCGGCTACCCGACGCCCGATCTCTCGCGGCCCGGCTTCGATCGCGAGCAGCCGTACATGTCTGCACGCGAGGCGGGCGAGCGGGTGCTGCAGGGCGTGCTGCGCGGCGACATGTTCCTGCTCACGCATCCGGAGTTCAAGGCGGGGGTGATCGACCGCCACCGCGCGATCGAGAACGCCTTCCCCGACGAGCCGATCAGCGAGGACCGCGCCAGGGCCATCCCCTTCCTCACCGACAGCACGGCCTACCGCGCCGAGAGCGAACGCCCGTCACCGCAGTACGGGGTGGATGTGCGCGGAGGCGCCTGAACGCCCGGCGCAGGTCGCGGCGAGCGCCGCCCCGAACCGCGGCATAATCACCGAACCGCGGCACGATCAGCCGGATCGTGCCTCATCTCGACGATTCTGCCGCGGCTCAGAGCCCGAGTCACCCGCCCTACCGGTCGCCTACTTCTTCGCGGGCGCAGAACCCGCCGCGCCGGTGCCCGCCTTCATCGCGAAGCCGCCGCCGTCGACGGCGAGCACCTGACCGGAGACCCAGCGGGCGCGGTCGCTGAGCAGGAAGAACGCCGCGGAGGCGATGTCCCACACGTTGCCCTCGGTCTGCAGCGCGACGTTCTGCCTGCGCAGTTCGCGCTGCTCCTCACTCATGCCGCGGGCGGCGAAAGCTCCCCAGATCATGCCGACGCGCACGCCGTTGACCCGGATGCCCTCCGGCGCGAACGTGGAGGCGGCGCTCACGGTGAGCTTCTCGAGCGCGGTCTTCGCGATCGTGTACGGCATCGTCGGGCCGCGGCCCTCCGTGGCTCCGGACGAGACGGTCACGATCGATCCGCCGGTACGCAGATGGGGCCTGGCGAACTTGATCAGACGCCATGCCGAGAGGAAGTTCAGCTGCAGCACTCGGTCGAACTCGTCGTCGTCGATGTCGAACGCGGGGACTGCGCCGCCTCCGCCGATCGAGTCGGCGACGATGTCGAGCCCTCCGAACCGGTCTACGACTCTGCCGACCGTCTCAGAGACGGAGGCGGAGTCGGTGACGTCGGCGGGGAACCACTCGGCCTCGCCGCCCGCTTCGCGGATCGCATCGACGGCTCGCCGCCCTGCCTCGCCGTCGAGGTCGACGACGGCCACGCGAGCCCCGGCTGCGGCGCAGAGCCATGCGATGGAGAAGCCGACGCCGCCGAGCGGCCCGCTCAGTCCGCCGCCGGCTACGAGGGCGACCTTTCCGTCCATCCGGATGCCGTCGGTCGTCGCCAACTCATCCGCCGTCGTCTGCGCCGCCCAGTTGTCGGTCGCCATGCCGTCACCTCTCTCATCTCAGTCGCCGTTCCCGATAGTGCCGCGCCGCGGCATCCTGCCCCGCGGCGCACGTGCAAATATCCGCCGCAGCGGTTCGCACGTGCCACGTTCTTCCGCGTGACGGAAGTCAGCGGCGTGCTCGTGCCGCGCGGTTCTGCGGATCGCGGCGCGGGTTCGGCGAACGAGCATTGCGGCTTCGCCGTGGGATCGCTAGCGTGTGCGTCACGCCGCTTCTGGCACCCAGTGCCGTAATGTTGAATCAGGAGCACGCCGCCGTGCTCCCCATGCTGAGGAGGCTGGTCGATGAAGACCATGACCCTGGACGCCCCGAAGGTCTCCGACCCGACGATGTCGATGGGCATGAGGCCGTCCGAATCCCGTGCACGATCGCGGCACGTGGAGCGACCGACCGCGGCCCAGCGCGTGCTGTCGGTGCTCGATGTGTTCGATCAGGAGCATCTCGTGCTCACCCTCAGCGAGATCTCTCGCCGAGCGGGGCTGAGCCTGTCGACGACGCATCGGCTGGTGGGAGAGCTCAAGGAATGGGGGGCTCTCGACCGGCGCGACGACGGCAAGTACACCATCGGGCTGCGCGTGCTGGAGCTCGGCTCGCTCGAGCCGCAGGGGCTGCGCCTGCGCACGGTGGCGCTGCCGTATCTCAGCGACCTGCACTCGGCGATCGCCGCTGACGTGATGCTGTCCGTCCGCGACGGCACGGACATCGTCTACGTCGAGTCGCTGCGCTCGCGCCGCGGAGCACCCGTGCTGACCAGGTTCGGCGGGCGGTGGCCCATGCACGCCACGGCGACGGGGCAGGTGCTTCTCGCGCACGCGCCCCTCGAAGTGCAGAACAAGGTGCTCGGCAGCGATCTGCGACGGTTCACGGCGAAGACGTGCACCGACGGCGGCGACCTGCGGCGCAGGCTCGGCGACATCCGCGGCGCGGGGTACACGATCGTCGACGAGGCGATCACCACGGGCGCGGTCGCCATCGCGGTTCCCATCTTCGGGCAAGCCGACCGCGTGGTCTCGGCTATCGGCGCGACGATCCGCCGCGGCAGCTGCCCGCCGGAGTCGGTGCTGCCCGCGCTGTCGATGGCGGCCCGCGCCGTCTCTCGTCGGCTCGGAGGCGGGCGCAGCTGACGGCGACCTGACGTGTGACGCTGGGGACTCAGGCCCCGGCGTGCGCGCCGGATGGCAGAAGACCGAAGTGCTCCAGCTCCTCCTCGTCGAGCAGCCGCGAGCGGATGAGGAACCTCTTGCCCGTCGGCGCCTCCACGCTGAACCCGCCGCCGCGCCCCGCGACGACATCGATCGTCAGGTGGGTGTACTTCCAGTACTCGAACTGCGCCCGCGACATGTACACCTCGATGGGGCGTTCGATGCCCGCATCGATCTCACCCAGCAGCACGTCGCCGGTTCCGGTGGCGAACATCCCCACCGGATAGCACATCGGCGAAGAGCCGTCGCAGCATCCGCCCGACTGATGGAACATCAGCGGCCCGTGCTGTTCGGTGAGCGTGCGCAGCAGCACTGCGGCCTCGTCGGTCACGGCGACCCTGCTCAGCTGGTCGGCCATCCCGCACCTCCTTCGCTGGTTCTCTCTCATCGTCCCGCAATACGGACCGGAGCGACAGCGGGGCGACCGCGGCCGCCCCGCTGTCGTCATCCGGATCAGAAGAAGCCCATCGGCCCCTCCGCGTACGAGACCAGGAGGTTCTTGGTCTGCTGATAGTGGTCGAGCATCATCCGGTGGTTCTCGCGGCCGATGCCCGACTGCTTGTACCCGCCGAACGCTGCATGCGCCGGGTACTGGTGATAGGTGTTCGTCCACACCCGGCCGGCCTCGATCGCCCGGCCCGCGCGGTAGCAGGTGTCGGCGCTTCGGCTCCACACACCGGCGCCGAGACCGTAGAGCGTGTCGTTGGCCGTCGCGATCGCATCGTCGTAGTCGTCGAACGCGGCCACCGAGAGCACCGGGCCGAAGATCTCCTCCTGGAAGATGCGCATGCTGTTCGAGCCCTCGAACACCGTCGGCGTGACGTAGTAGCCGCCGGAGAGGTCGCCGCCGAGGTCGGCTCGCTCGCCGCCGGCGAGCACCTTGGCGCCCTCCTCCCTGCCGATGTCGATGTACGACAGGATCTTCTCGAGCTGGTCGTTGGAGGCCTGTGCGCCCACCATCGTTTCCGTGTCGAGCGGGTCGCCCTGCACGATCCTGCCGACGCGGGCGAGCCCGTCGCCGAGGAAGTCGTCGTAGATCGACCGCTGGATGAGCGCGCGCGACGGGCAGGTGCAGACCTCGCCCTGATTGAGCGCGAACATCGCGAAGCCCTCCATGGCCTTCTCGTAATACGCATCTCTGGCTGATGCGACGTCCTCGAAGAAGACGTTCGGGCTCTTGCCGCCGAGCTCGAGCGTGACGGGGATGAGGTTCTGCGATGCGTACTGCATGATCAGACGACCGGTGGTGGTCTCACCGGTGAAGGCGATCTTCCGGATGCGAGGATGCGAGGCGAGCGGAGCGCCGGCCTCGATGCCGAAGCCGTTCACGATGTTCACCACGCCGGCCGGCAGCAGGTCGCCGATGATGTCGAACAGGAACAGGATCGATGCGGGTGTCTGCTCGGCAGGCTTGAGCACCACGCAGTTGCCTGCGGCGAGCGCGGGTGCCAGCTTCCACACGGCCATCAGGATCGGGAAGTTCCACGGGATGATCTGGCCCACGACGCCGAGCGGCTCGTGGAAGTGGTAGGCAACGGTGTCCTCGTCGAGCTGACTGATGCCGCCCTCCTGAGCGCGCAGCGCCCCCGCGAAGTAGCGGAAGTGGTCGATGGCAAGCGGAATGTCGGCGGCGAGCGTCTCACGCACCGGCTTGCCGTTCTCCCAGCATTCGGCGACCGCGATCTTCTCGAGGTTCTCCTCCATCCGGTCGGCGATCCGGTTCAGCAGCACGGCGCGCTCGGCGGCGCTGGTGCGTTTCCACGACGCGAACGCCTTCCACGCCGTGTCGACTGCACGGTCGATGTCCTCAGGCGTGCCTCGACCGATCTCGGTGAACGGCTTCCCTGTGACGGGGGTGATGTTCTCGAAGTACTCGCCCTTCACCGGGTCGACGAACTCGCCCCCGATGAAGTGGCCGTAGCGCGAACGGAAGCTCGCAACGGCTCCGTCCTGTCCAGGCGGGGTGTACACGGTCATGGCTGTCTCCTTCGACTGCGCGACATTCGCGGGGCGTACCCGCGTCGGACACCGCAACGCTACGGCTGCGCAGGTTGCATCGGATTGCGCCGGATTGCGCCGGATGGCCAGCGCCGCGCACTCAGGCGTCGCGGTCGAGGTTCTCGAGCCTGGCGACGAGCCCGGCGCGGCGCGGGGAGCGCGGCGGCAGCATCCGGAGAACCTGCCGCATCGCGTCGGCGTCGTCGGCACCGACGTCGGTGTCGAGGTAGGTCAGCAGCACGTCGGCTCCGGCTTCGCCGAGCAGCGTCTCGCGCAGCGAGGCGCGCACGCGCTCGCGCAGCTCCTCGACGCCGGGGGCGACCGAGTCGGGCAGCGCGTCGCCGCGGAAGGCGGCGAGCGCGACGCGGTGGGCGCCTCGGTCGAGCAGGGCGAGGATCTGCTGCGCGTCGGTCTCGACGGCGGAGATCCGGTACGGGCGCGACTCCGGCACGAGATCGGGAGCCGATGCTGCCAGCAGCCGGCGCAGCCGCACCATCTCGGGGCGCAGCGTCGCGACCGCTGCCGGGTCGCCGTAGACGAGCTCCGCCAGGCGCTCCGCGGTGAGCCCCTGACGATGCGTGGCGAGCATCAGCACGATCTCGGCATGGCGCAGCCCGAGCTCGATGCTGTGCTCTGCGCCGCCGCTCGGAACGGTCAGGAGTGCACGGTCGCGCCCGAGCACGCTCAGCGTGGCGCACAGCGTCGAGGGCACCCGCGCACCGGTTCTCCTCCCCGCGGGACCCTCGCGCAGGCGTGCGACGAGCAGCTCTCCCTCAACCGCTCGTGCGGTCGCGTCCACCAGCATCTGGGCGGGCGCACTGGCGGCCTCGTTCCCGCCGGTGACGTCGATCACGCCGAGCAGGCGCCCCGTCTCCGGGTCGCGCACCGGCGCGGCGGTGCAGGACCACGGCAGCACGTGCCGGTTGAAATGCTCGGCTCCGCGCACCTGCACCGACCGGCCCAGTGCAAGGGCCGTGCCGGGAGCTGCGGTGCCGACGCGCTCCTCCGACCAGTTCGCCCCTTCGACGAACCCCATGTCGCTCACCCGCGTACGCAGCGTCCGGTCGCCTTCGATCCACAGCAGACGGCCCGCAGCGTCGCCGACCGCCACGACCACGCCGGCGTCGTCGCTCGCGCCCGGCAGCAGCAGGGTCCGGATGAGCGACAATGTGGCCGAGAGCGGATGCCCCGCGCGGTAGGCCTCGAGCGCGTCGCCGCTCAGTTCGAGCTCCGGCAGCCCCTCGGCACGCACCCTGCGATCGACGGAGCGAGCCCACGACTCGCGCACCACGGGGCGCACGCGCTCCAGCCCCGACGCCGCATCGTCACCTGCCAGGAGCGCGCCGTACGCGCGCTCGAGCTCTTCACGTTCAATCGATCCGCTGGCGGGCACGAGCCACGACGACATGGTGTCCCTTCCTCATCGAGGGAACAGGTGGGGCACCAGTCTATGGCGGTGCCGCCCGCTCCGGGAGGAGGGGCGGGCAGGCCGTTTCCCGCCTCAGAACGTGACGACGGGTTTGAGCACCTCACCGGATTCGGAGTCGGCGAACGCGGTCGTCAGCTCGTCGAACGTGTAGGAGCGCACCAGCCGTTCGAAGGGGAACTGGCCGGCGCGGTTCAGCGCGATCAGCTCCGGAATGAATGTCTGCGGCATCGCGTCGCCCTCGACGATCCACGTGAGCCGGATGCCGCGGGCGAGGGCGGATGGCAGGTCGATCACGCCCTTTGCCTCGGCCTTGGCAGCGCCGAGTGCACCGGCATGGCCCGCGACGGCGAGCGAGTCGATCATCTGCGCGAACACGCGGTCGTTGCCCGTGGTGTCGAGCGCGGTCTGCACGCCGCCGCCGGTGATCTCGTGGATGCGGGCGACTGAGTCCTCGCGACTCGGGTTGATCACGTGCGTCGCGCCGAGCTCGGTTGCCAGCTCGAGCCGCGAGTCGACCATGTCGACGGCGATGACGGTTCCTGCGCGGTTCGCCACGGCGGCCATCAGCGCTGACAGACCCACGGCGCCCGCCCCGAAGACCACGAAGGTGCCGCCCGGTCGGGGCTGGAGAACGTTGAGCACAGCGCCCGCGCCAGTCTGCACGCCGCAGCCGAGGGGACCTGCGATCTCGAGCGGGAAGTCATCCGGGATCTTCACCACACTGCGCGAAGCCGCATTGGTCAGCGTGGCGAACGACGACTGCCCGAAGAAGTGCGAACGCACGGGGCTGCCCTCGGCGTCGGCGAAGGCCGTCGACCCGTCCGGACGGCCGCCGGCGAAGTTGTGGATGAAGAGGTCGGTGCAGTGGGCCGGATGCCCGCTCCAGCAGTTCTGGCACGCACCGCAGCTGTTCACAGTGAGCACCACGTGGTCGCCCGGGGCGACGTGCGTGACGCCCGGCCCGATCTTCTCCACGACGCCGGCACCTTCATGCCCGAGCACGAGGTTCGGCTCCGTCGGCATCCACCCGTCGCGCACGACCGCATCAGTGTGGCAGACGCCGGTGGCGACCATCCGCACCTGCACCTCATTGGCACGGGGCTCCTCGAGCACCAGATCTCGAATGACGAGGGGCTCACCGACCTTCTCGAACACCGCCGCCCGCACCGGAGTTCCGTTCACCGCATCGCTCATGCCGCTCCTCCTCAGAATGCCTCGGACCCGTCATCGGGTCTGCCCGGAGGTTAGCCCAGATGTCGGGCGACGCGGGAGTGCCCCTACCGGTGGGCGGGAGGGGCACCCTCTCAATCGATGACGGGAGGGTGCGTCGACCACGACGCGCGCTCCTCGGCCGACGGCGCCAGCGGGATTCTGCCGAGGCCATCCGGTTCGGGAATCGCGCCCAACAGCGACCGGGTGTAGGGGTGCTGCGGGTCGGCCCACACGCGCGCGGTGCCACCCGCTTCGAGGACCCGACCGCCGTACATCACCAGTGTCCGGTCGGCGATTCTGCGCACCACCGCGAGATCGTGCGAGATGAACAGCATCCCGGCTCCGGCCTCCGAGACGAGATCGCGCATGAGCGCGGCGACGGATGTCTGCGTCGAGGCGTCGAGTGCCGAGATCGGCTCGTCGGCGACCAGCAGCCTCGGCCTCGCGGCGAGCGCTCTGGCGATCGCGATGCGCTGCTTCTGCCCGCCGGAGAACTCATGCGGGAAGCGGGTGACCGCAGCGGGGTCGAGGCCGACGCGCTCGAGCCACTCCCGCGGATCCGAGCCCTCCAGACCTCGCGCACGCGCTGCGGAGGCCCCGTCCGCGATCTGACCGCCGATCCTGCGGCGGGGGTTGAGCGATGTCGACGGATCCTGGAACACCATCTGAATGCCCGTCAGCTCGGCGCGACGCCGGCGCAGCCGGAGCGGAGTCACGGGGGACCCGACGAACTCCGCGGTGCCCTGTGCGAGCTTCTCGATGCCGGCGACCGCGCGGGCGACGCTCGACTTGCCGCTGCCGCTCTCCCCGACCAGCGCGACCGTCTCGCCCTCGTGGATGTCGAATGACACCTCGTCGACGGCCGTGAGCGGCATGCGCCGACCATAGCGGACGACCAGGTCGCGCGCTTCGAGCACCGTCGAACGCGGTGATGCGGCTTCGGCGCTCACACGGCACCCCCATGGTCGGCGATGTGCGAGCCAGGCAGCGCGGCCAGCAGGCTCCGCGTGTACTCGTGCCGCGGGTTCGCGAACAGCTCTTCGCGCGATGAGCTCTCCACGATGCGGCCGCCGCGCATCACCGCGACGTCGTCGGCGATCGCACTCATCACACCGAGGTCATGCGTGACCAGCAGCACCGCGAGCTCGCGCTCGATGGCGAGATCGCGCAGCAGGCGCAGAATGCCCGCCTGCACTGTGACGTCGAGCGCCGTGGTCGGCTCGTCGGCGAGCAGCACCTCCGGGTCGCACGCCAGCGCGATGGCGATCGCGATGCGCTGGCGCTGGCCGCCGGAGAACTGGTGGGGATAGCGAGTGAGCGCGTCCTCCGCATCCGGCACACTCACACGCTCGAGCAGCTCGGCCGCATGCTCCCTGGCCTTCTTCCGGTCGAACCCGAGATGCGTGCGCACATGATCCGTGAGCTGATGGCCGACGGTGAGCTGCGGGTGCAGCGCGGACGACGGATCCTGGAACACCATAGCGACGCGATTGCCGCGCACCCGGTTGAGAGCGCGCCGCTTCATGCCGAGCAGTTCGGTGTCGCCCAGTCGGACCGATCCGCTGGCCTGCGCCTGCCGCGGCAGCAGGCCCAGCACGGCGAGCGAGGTGAGCGTCTTGCCCGACCCGGACTCTCCGGCCAGTCCCTGCACGCGCCCCGCCGACAGCTCCAGCGAGATGCCGTGCACGAGGGGTCGCCCGATCGAGATGTGCAGGTCGGCGATGCTGAGCGCACTCATGACGCGGCTCCGTTCGCCGGCTCGTCTTCTGCGGCCGCCCCCTGCGCAGGCTCCGCGCGCACGGCATCCGATGCCGGGTCGAGCACGTCGCGCAGCGCATCGCCGAGGAAGTTGAACGCCATCACGACGGTCAGGATGGCCATTCCGGGGAACACCCCGAGCCACCAGGCGTCGAAGTTCTGCATCGCGGCGGAGATCATCGAGCCCCATTCCGGCGTCGGCGGCTGCGCGCCGAGCCCGAGGAAGGACAGGCCCGACAGCAGCAGGATGGCCGCTCCGACGTCGAGCGTTGCGAGCACGATCACGGGGCCGGCGATGTTGGGCAGGATGTCGACGGTGAGCGTACGCAGGGGCGAGTATCCCAGCAGCCGGCCCGAGACGACGTAGTTCTGCGTGCGCAGACTGATCACGAGGCTCCGGACGACGCGCGCGTACTGGGGCCATGAGACGACGACAGCCGCGATCACGGCGTTGAACAGCGACGGCCCGAGCGATGCCGCCACGACCATCGCCAGGATGACCGTCGGGAACGCCATGAACAGATCCGTCAGCCGCATCAGCGCCTCGTCGACCCAGCGGCCGACGTATCCGGCGACGGCGCCGATGATCGTCCCGATCACGGTCGCTGCGACCACGAGAGCGAGGGCGAGCGGAAGCGTCACGGTCGCGCCGGACATGAGCCGCGAGAAGATGTCGCGGCCGTTGCCGTCGGTGCCGAGCACTGCCTCGCCGCCCGGCTCCTGCAGTCGGGGCAGGGATTGGGCGAGCGGGTCGTGCGGCACCCACCACTGCGCCGTGAAGCCGACGGCCACCCAGGCGAGGGCGAGCACGGTGCCGACGATGCCGAGCGGGGTGCGCCACGCGCGCGGCAGGCGCATGCGCGGTCGCCACCAGGGGCGCGCCGATTCGAGAGCGCTCGCGGCTGTCGTGCCGTTCCTGCGTGCATCCGGGCTCATGCGAGTCTCACTCTCGGGTCGAGCACGCCATAGAGCACGTCGACGACGAAGTTGATCACGAGGTAGATGACGCCGACGACGAGGCCGACCCCCATCACGCCGGGCAGGTCGAGGTTCGACGCCGAGCCGTAGGCGTAGGTGCCCAGTCCCGGCCACGCGAACACCGCCTCGACCAGCACGGTGCCGGACAGCAGCGCCCCGAAGGCGATGCCGACGACGGTCAGGATGGGCAGCGCGGCCCCGCGCAGCACGTAGTCGAGCACGACCCTGGCGCCGCTGAGACCCTTCGCGCGCGCTGTTCGCACGTAGTCGCTCGCGAGCACCTCCAGCACCGAGGTCCGGATGAACCGGGTCAGCAGCCCGATCGTGACCAGCGACAGCACCAGCACGGGCAGCGCCATGTGCGCCGCCGCATCGAAGAAGCCCACAGCGTCGCCGTTCAGGAGGTAATCGACCGTGAAGAATCCTGTGACGTTCGGCGGCGGCACGATGTCGGGCGAGACACGACCGGAACCGGGAGCGATGCCCAATCGGAGGAAGAAGACGTAGAAGCTGACCAGCGCGAGCCAGAACGTCGGAACGCTCAGTCCGATCAGCGTGATGACCCGCACGATCTGGTCGGTGACGAGACCCCGTCGATACGCGGCGAGCGTGCCGAGCACGATGCTCACCGCCAGGCTGACGATGATGGCGGCCACGGCGATCTCGATGGTCGCCGGCACGGCGGTCGCGAGGTCCTCCACGACCGGCTGCCCCGTCACGAGCGACGTACCGAGGTCGCCCTGGAACACCTTGGCCATGTAGAGGAAGTACTGCACGACGAGCGGCTGATCGAGCCCGTGCTCGCGGATGAACGCCTCGCGAGTGGCGTCGTTCTGCGATGCTCCCTCGCCGAGGGCGGCGGCGACGGGATCGCCGGGAACGAGGTTGGTCAGCAGGAACGTGACGACCGTGACGCCGATGAGAAGCAGGACGGACGTTCCGGCACGACGGAGCAGGTACCCGGCGAGGGGCGACCTCGCCGGGCGATTGCGCGTGGGGGTGTCAGATGCCATCGATGCGGAGCGCGGCCGGATGAGCCGGGCCCTCAGCTCGCCGGCTGGATCTCGGCGATGTTCAGCTCCCACACGGGGTTGTACACGGCGCCGGTGATCTCATCGGTCGTTGCGAAGTTCTTCCCCGGCACGATGAGCGGCACGAACGGCCCCTCCTCCTGCATCCGCTCGGTGAACTCGGTGAAGGCCGCGGTCCGCTCATCCGGATCAGTCGCCGTGCTCGCTTCCGTGGCGAGATCGGCGATCTCAGGCGCGGCGTCTTCGCTCCAGCCGGCACGTTCACCGACGGTGAGACCCGGACCGAAGGGCAGGAAGTTCGCCGAGTCCGCGTAGTCGGGGCCCCAGAACCACAGCCCGAAGCCTTCCTGGCCGCCGGTGTACAGATCGAGCTCCGTTGCGAACGGCTGACCCGCCAGCTCGACGTCGATGCCCGCTTCGCCCAGCTGTGCCTGGATGCGCTCGGCGAGCGGCGTGAACTCGACGCCGCCGACCGGGTAGTCGTTCGGATACTGCAGCGTCAGCGTCTGCCCCTCGTAGCCCGCGGCGTCGAGGGCGTCCTGCGCGCGGTCGAGGTCCTGCTCGACGCCCGCGTCGAGCGCGCCCTCGAAACCCGGAGGGATGACGCCTGTCGCCTGGAGCGCGCCTTCGCCGGCGAGCTCGAGCAGACCGTCGTAGTCGAGCGCATACCGCACGGCCTCGGCGATGTCGGTGTTCGCCATGTCGCCGGCGACCTCGTCGTTCTGGTTGAAGAGCAGGAAGATCGTCTGCGCGGACGCCACGGGGTTCACCGACAGACCGTCGCCGTCGCCCAGGCCGCTGACCTGGTCGCCGTTGAGATCCAGCGCCGCCATGGTGTCACCGCCCTGCAGATTGATCAGCTGGGTGGCGCTCTCGGTCACGTTGCGCACGACGACGCGGTCGTATGCGACGTTCTCGTCACCCGTGTAGTCGGGGTTCTTCGTCAGCACGACCTGCGAGGTCAGATCGAGCGTGTCGAGAACGTACGGGCCCGACCCCGCCGATTCGCCGTCGAGGAACTCCTGAGCCGAGTCGGAGCCGTCCGTCGCGCCGCCGTTCTCCTCGACGACCTCCTGGTTCAGGATGCCGAGAGCCGGGTTGGCGAGGATCGCCGGCAGCTGCAGGCTGGGCGTCTCGGTCGTGAAGCGGATCGTGCTGTCGTCGACCTTCTCGATCGTCATGCCCTCGAGCAGGAAGTGCGGCTTGGCCGCCTCCAGGCTCTGAATGCGCTGCAGCGTGAAGACGACGTCGTCTGCGGTGACCTCGGTGCCGTCGGAGAAGGTGCGCTCCTCATCCAGCGTGAAGACGAACTCGGTCGCGTCGTCGTTCTGCTCCCAGCTCGCGAGCCCGGGCTGCGGGTCCGCGACGTCGGCGCCCTCGAAGGTCACCAGCGTCTCGTAGAGGGCCTTCGCGATCATGTTGCCCGTGGGGTCGTAGCTGTGACCGGGGTCAGCCGTCTCGATCGAGAACGCGGCGTCGATGACGAGCGATCCCCCGCCCTCGCCTCCGGCATCGCCCGAGTCGTCGGCGGAGTTCCCGCCCGAGCATCCGGCAAGGGCGATGACCGCGGCGGTGCCGAGGGCGACGGCGGGAAGCCGGAGCGTGCGAGGGATCATGAGGGACTCCTGGGGACGAAGAGGCAGCAACTCCATGAGCGCTGTGGACAACAGCGATCAGAATGACACGATGTGCGACTATTTGTCCATCAAGATCGTGCGAATGAAACACAGTCGTCACATGCTCGGGAGATGATCTGCAGAATGTCCAACTCAAGCCGCAATGATTCACGTCTCGCCGGACGAAATGCCGCGCTCGACGAGATCTCCTATCAGATCCTCGATTCGCTGCGCACCAACGGCAGAATCTCCATCGCCGCTCTCGCTGAGCAGGTCGGGATCTCGCGTTCGAGCGCCTATACGCGGGTCGAGAACCTCATGCAGACCGGTGTGATCACCGGATTCTCGGCACAGATCGACGCGTCGCGCGCAGGCCTGTCGGTGTGCGCGCTCGTCTTCGTCACGGTGCTGCCGCAGTCGTGGGCGTCCTTCCGCGACAGGATCACCGAGCTGCCCGACATCGAGTACTGCGCGATCACGACCGGGGAGCACGATGCGATGCTGCTCGTGCGCGCAACCGATGTCGGCGGCATCCACACGCTGACGACGGCCGTCATCGCCACACTGCCGGAGGTGCGCACCATCGTCAGCGTGGTCGTGCTCGACGAGGTCGTCCGCAGGCCCTACGTGCTGCCGACGGATCTGCCCGAGCGCGAGGGCGCATCACAGTTGGGAATGACCCGCTGGACGCCCGCCGCGGAGGGGCGCGCGTCGATGAGGTCGGAGGGCGGATAGGAGGGGCGCAGTCGAGAAAGCGTCGGATACAGCGCGACGCTGGGAACTCTCAGACGCTCCCAGGTCACGCCGCCGGCTTCACGCCTCGCGCAGCTCCTCGCAGACACTGCGCTGCGCTGCGCCGTGCATCTCGTAATGCTCGACGAGCCGCAGCAGTCCGTCGTGCTCCTCGATGTCGCTGTTGCCCTCTCCTGCCACGACGGAGCCGCCCTCACGGAGCACGTGAACAAAGGACACGCGAACTGCGCGCGGCTCACGAACACCGACGAAGCGGCCGAACGTCACCGTGTCGCCCTCGTACTCACCCCAGATCGCACCGTCCCGTTCTGAGTACCGGAAGACCGTGGGAGAGACGGGATCGACGCGCGACGTCGTCGACGACACCATCCGGAACACACGGCCGTCGAGGGAGGGAAGCGGAGAAGAAGCCATCGGGCGATTATGCCCTGCGCCCGCTGGGCGCGCAGTGCCGGGACCTCGGGGGCAGCTGCGGGCGAGCGGCGGTTCCGTCGCCCCGCCCCCCGATCTACCCGTGCTTGCCGAACCGCTGGTAGGCGGCTTGCCTGGTGGTGTCGAGCGCCGCTCCGATGACCGTCCAGGAGTCACCTGCGGCGCGCGCGTCCGCGACCGCGGTGCGCAGCTCTTCCTCCGCTTCACGGGCGGCCTTCTGAGCGGCGATGATGCGCCGGAAGTGCGTCGCGTCACGCGCGGGAGTCACCGCAGGATCGAGCTGATCAAGACCTGTCTCGTCAGTCTGGCTTGTCTTCATGGTGTCCACCTCCTCTCACAGACCGGGCCGCTACCCTGGTCACGCCCTGCATCGCAGGGATGATCCAGCTGGCGGATACGCATCTCAGTTTTCCCTGCCTGAGCAGGGATTTACTCCGACACTACCCTGGCATGCATGCTCATGCAAGAGCATCAGTAACGCTGGCGGTTACGCATCTGGTTCTCAGGCTTGACTCTTCTTGCCTGGTTCGTATACCGTCATCCTGATCAGCCGCCATATCTACGTCTGCAACGGAGCCTCTCAGTGACCACCGACATCCACGACGCTGACGTCGCACACCTCAGTGCGGCCGCACGGTCGGTGTGGGCGAAGAGCTGGCCGAACCCGTGCATCGATGGAGAGATCGAGCGGTGGCTCCCGCTGCATCGGCATCTTCTCGACACTGCTGGCATCGCAACCCGACTCTGGGATCACTGGCTCGCTCCGCATGTGAAGGAACTCCTCGCGAAAGCCGTGGGGTCGCCCGAGTCGGCGCGCACGCTCGCGGTCTGGCTCGCCGGGGCGCACGACGTCGGAAAGGCATCCCCGGCATTCGCCGTGCAGGTGCGCCCCCTCGCGAAGCACATGACCGCGCAGGGACTGCGCATGGACGCGTCACTGGCCGACACAGAAGAACGCAGGAAGGCACGTCACGAACTCGTCGGCTACCTCGCAGTTCGAGCATGGCTCGTCGAGCGCTGGGGATTCGACAGTCGGCAGGCGAAGAAGATCGCGAGCGTGATCGCAGCGCACCACGGCCGACCGCCGAGCGAGGCCGCCGTTGCCGACGCCGACGGCCAGACGCGCCTTGTCGGCGACGGGCTCTGGGCCGACGTACGCGAGGATCTGCTCGACACGATCACGGCGTCGGTGACCGCGCCGGAAGACATCGCATCCTGGGAACGCTCCCCGCTCCCCCGGCACGCTCTCGTACTGCTCAGCGCCTTCGTCATCGTCACCGACTGGGTCGCCAGCAACGACCACCTGTTCCCGCTCGCAGAACTCAGGCAGAGCGATGTCGAAACGCATGGTCGCGTCGAGCGCGCGTGGACCGAGATCGATCTTCCGGCTCCGTGGAAGGCGCGGTCGCCGGATGACGACGACGAACTCTTCGACCATCGCTTCGAGCTTCCCTCCCCGCGCCCCATGCAGTCGGCGGTGATGGAACTCGCCCGCACATGTGAGACGCCTTCTCTGTTCATCGTCGAGGAGAACATGGGGGCGGGCAAGACCGAGGCCGCGCTCGCCGCCGCGGAGATCCTGGCGTCGCGCTTCGGCCTGAGCGGCGTATTCATCGGGCTGCCGACTCGGGCCACTGCCGACGGCATGTTCTCCCGGGCGATGACGTGGGCCGATCATCTCGGACTCGAGACCCCACTCAACGTCTTCCTCGCACACGCCAAAGCGTCTCTCAACTCCGACTTCGACAAGCGACAGCAAGATGCCCGCTTTCGAAGCATCGGCGACCGCCACACCACTCGCAGATCTCGCGATACCTGGGGGGAGCTCGTCGTCGCTCATAACTGGTTCAGCAGCCCGAAGCGAGGCCCGCTCGCCGATCTCGTCATCGGCACGATCGATCAGGCGCTCGTCGGTGCGCTGCGCAGCAAGCACGTCATGCTCCGGCATCTCGCACTTGCGGGAAAGGTGGTGATCTTCGATGAGATACATTCCTTCGACGCTTTCACAGACACGTATATCGAGCGCATCCTGAACTGGCTCGGCTCGTACGGAGTCCCCGTCATCATGCTGTCCGCGACGCTTCCATCCGAAAAGCGCAAGGCCTTCATCGCCGCCTACGAGCAGGGCAGGGTCGCCGACGCTCCACCCCGCAGAGGCACTAGGGGAGCGGCCGGCCGGAGAGCCGTCGCAACCGCAGACCCGCTCGCCATGCTCGACGGGAATATCGGCTATCCGGTCATCACGGCGTCGTCCCCGACGGGCCCACCCAGAATCGTCACACCGTCGCCTTCCAGCAAGCCGAAGGAAGTCGCCGTCGAACGGGTCCCCGACGACCTCTCCGTCCTGGCCGACACACTCTTCACGGCGCTCGAAGGGGGCGGAACCGCGGTCGTCATCCGCAACACCGTGACTCGCGTGCAGGAGACCGCCGCCTTCCTGCGCGCGCAGCGCGACGACATCCCCGTCGTCGTCACACACTCCCGCTTCCTCGCCCGAGACCGCGCGAGAAAAGACCGGGAACTGCTCGACCTTTTCGGCAAGGAAGGCGAGCGACCAGACCGGATGATCGTGGTCGCGTCTCAGGTCGTCGAGCAGTCGCTCGACATCGACTTCGACCTCATGGTCACCGACGTCGCCCCTGTCGATCTCATTCTCCAGCGCGCGGGCCGCCTGCACCGCCACGGCTTCCGCACCCGACCTGAGCGGCTGCGCGAGCCGCGGCTCGTCCTCGCCGGAGTCGACTGGGAGGAGACCCCGCCCGCTCCCGTACGAGGGAGCATCGCGGTCTACGGCCAGCACATCCTGCTGCGCACGCTCGCCGCGCTGGAGGGTCGCGAACGCATCGCCCTGCCCGATGACATCCCCGTGCTGGTGCAGAAGGTGTATGGGCCTGATGAAATCCATCCGCTGTCCTGGAATGAGAAGGCGCAGTCCGCGCGAGCCGAGTTCGGCGCACTCCAGGAGGACAAGCGCCGCCGCGCCGAGACCTTCCAGCTCGCCGCCGACGGCGCCGAGGGGAGCCTGATCGGCTGGATCGATGCCTCGGCAGGAGACGCCGCTTCGGATTCCGAGGCCCAGGCCGCCGTTCGCGACGGCGAGGAGACCCTCGAAGTGCTCGTCATTCAGCAGAAGGACGGCGTGTGGGTGACTCCCGACTGGCTCGACGGCGAAGACGGGAACATCCAGCTTCCTGACAATGAGCCGCCGGATGGCCGGCTGACGCGCATCGTGCTCGGCTGCGCTCTTCGCCTTCCCGCCGCAATGTGCCATCCGGGTCGGATCGACGCGCAGATCGCCGACCTCGAATCGCAGTACCCGATCCAGGCGTGGCACGGCAGTCATGCGCTGCGCGGTGAGCTGGTCCTCCCCCTCGACGCCGACCGCTCCGGACGCCTCGGCGACGACATCGTCCGCTATGACCCAGAAAACGGCTTCTCATACTCGAGAACGCCCGCATCCATCCCTGCCGAGAGCGAGGCCCGCTGGTGAGTGACCCCTCACGCCGCTTCAACCTGATCAACGAACCGTGGATCGCCGTCCGCTACCTCGACGGACATTCCTGCGACGTATCGCTGCGTACAGCGTTCCACGACGCCGCCCAGATCCGCGATATCGGAGGAGAGCTGCCCACGCAGTCGTTCGCGATTCTCCGACTGCTGCTCGCGATCTTCTACCGTGCCACGGTCAGTGACGTGGAGCCCGGCTGGAGCCGCGACGCGTGGCAGGAGGACTGGGAAGACGGCCTGCCGCTCGATCTCATCGACGAGTATCTGGATGAGGTCTCCGGCCGATTCTGGCTGCTCGATCCTGAACGTCCGTTCTTCCAAGTGGCGGGCCTCGCCACGGCGAAAGGCGAAGTCAAAGACACCATCTCCCTCATCATGGACCTGCCGAGCAACAATCGCCTGTTCACGACCAGAGCGGGCGTCGAGTCGCTTCGACTTCCGTTCGCGGAGGCGGCTCGCTGGCTCGTGAACGCGCAGGCCTTCGACCCATCCGGGATCAAATCGGGGGCGCTCGGCGACGACCGCGTCAAGGGCGGCAAGGGGTATCCGATCGGCGTCGCATGGTCGGGTCTGCTCGGCGGCATCCAACTCGAGGGAGGCTCGCTCGCGCAGACTCTGCTACTCAACCTCGTGATGCCGGATGAGGGCGATGAACTCTCCTTCTCCCGTCTGGGCGACCTGCCCGTGTGGGAACAAGACGACCCCGACACGGCAGCAGAGCGCGGCGGGCATCCCGCGGGCCCGGTGCGGCTGTTCACCTGGCAGTCACGCCGCATCCGGCTCGTCGCAGACGGTGACAGGATCATCGGATGCGTACTCGCCAATGGCGACGCCCTCACGCCACAGAACCAGTTCTCCCACGAGACCATGACCGCGTGGCGGTACAGCGAGCCGCAGTCGAAGAAGGCGGGAGCGACCACATACATGCCGCGGGAGCATCGCCCGGAACGGGCGTTCTGGCGCGGCATCGGTGCCCTGCTCCCCCAGCACGACGCTGGTGGAAGGTCGAAGCCCCCGGCGACGGTCAATGCACTGGCACGCAGGCAGAACGACGGTCTGCTCGCGAAGGACCTCCTCATACGGGTGCGCGCCGTCGGCGTCGTCTACGGCAGCAACAACTCGGTCGTCGACGACATCGTCGACGACCAGCTCAGCTTCTCGACCGCCCTGCTGCGCGAGAAGAACGCCGCGCTCGCGGCCGAGGCGGAGAACGCCGTCTCGCTCGCCGAGGGCGGCGTTCTCGCCCTCAAACGCCTCGCGCAGAATCTCGATCGCGCAGCGGGAGGCGACGGGGAGGCGCCGTGGTCACGCGCCGACGAGACCGCCTACGCGGCTCTCGACGGCCACTACCGCAAATGGCTCGCCGGGCTCGACGACACGACCGATCCCATCGACGCGATCGGCGCATGGAAGGCGACGGCGTACCGGGTCATCCGGGGCCTCGGCACGGAGCTCATCCGAGACGCCGGCCCTGCCGCGTGGGCGGGCCGCGAGGTCTCGACTCCGAGAGGCACAGAGTTCATCACTACACCGCGCGCCGAGGCCTGGTTCCTCAGAGCGCTGCGCACCGCATTCGGCGCTCCCGCGCCGCATCAGATCAAGGAGGTCCTCACATGACCAGCCACCGCGAACGAGCCGACAGGGTGGAGGAGTTCACGGAGCAGCGCGTACGTTCGCTCCTGAACGGCTACCGCGGCAATCACAGCAAGGAGGTCGCGGAGCTCGCAAAGCTCCGCAGAGGAGTCGGCAGACGCGTCGACGCAGACATCGAACTCCTCGGCATCGCCTTGGCAGGCCCGGATGTCGACATCGTCGATCCGTCGCAGTGGGCCGAAGACGACCCGCTGCCCGAAGAGAGGGCTGCTTTCACGGCGATCACTCTCTTCGCCCTGCACCAGCAGTCGCGACGAGACGCATCGATGCACCACCGCGGCTACTCCATCGGCCGATCGACACGCCTACTCGCCCGCAAGGTGGATCGGGACTCGGTACGTCAGCGCTTCACTGCCCTCGGCACCGCCACCACGTGGGACGAGACCGTGCAGCATGCACGCGGCCTCATTCAGCAGCTCCGCCAGCACACCATCCCGCTCGACTACGGGCGCTTCGCACGCGACCTCTTCGATCTCCACGTCGGATCCGGAGACCGCGTGCGGATGACCTGGGGGCGCGACTTCTACCGCCTGCATCATCCAGAAGACGATTCGGATGCCTCGACCGAGACATCAACCGACTGACCGCCGACTTCGGCAGAAAGACAGCATCATGACACGCACCATCGTCGACATCAGCGTCCTCCAGACCGTTCCCCCGTCGAACATCAATCGCGATGACACCGGCAGCCCGAAGACCGCGGTCTATGGCGGCGTCCGGCGCGCCAGGGTCTCGAGCCAGGCCTGGAAGCGGGCCGCACGACTCGACTTCAGCGAGCGCCTCGACACCTCGGATCTCGGAACCCGCACCAAGCGCGTGGCCGAACTGCTCGCCGACGCGATCACGAAACGGAACCCGGCCGTCGACGCCGATCGCGCCCAGGAACTTGCGGAGTTGGTCTTCAAGGCAGCGGGGATCAAGCTCACGGCACCACGCAAGTCGAAGGATGAGGAATCACTCCCCCCGGAGGCCGGCTATCTGCTCTTCCTGAGCGCGCGGCAGATCGAGAGGCTCGCGGAGGTCGCGGTCGACGCAGAAGCATCAGAGGATGCCGCCGCCTCGATCAAGGCCGCCAAGGTCAAGACTCTGCTCGATCTGGAGCATTCCGTCGACATCTCACTCTTCGGTCGGATGGTCGCCGAGGCCACGGATCTCAATGTCGATGCCGCGGCACAGGTCGCGCATGCATTGAGCATCCACCCGGTCGAGAACGAGTTCGACTACTACACCGCGGTCGACGACCACAAGAGCGCAGATGACGAGGAGGATGCGGGTGCGGGCATGATCGGCACAGTCGAGTTCAATTCGTCAACGCTCTACCGCTACGCGACGGTGGACGTCGATGCGCTGCGCCGCAACCTCGGCGATGCGTCGGATGGCGCGTCGGCGACGCAGCGCGCGGTGGAGGCCTTCGTCGAGAGCTTCGTGCGGAGCCTGCCGAGCGGCAAGCAGAACACCTTCGCGAACCGCACTCTCCCCGACGCCGTCGTGATCTCGGTGCGCGACAGTCAGCCCGTCAATCTCGTCGGCGCGTTCGAAGAGCCCGTCGCGGGCACTCACCGCATCGCCGAGGGTGCTCGACGGCTGGCGGAGTATGCCCAGAGCGTCGACGGCGCCTACGGGACTGCTCCCGTCTCCGGGTGGGTCGTGCGCGTATCCGACGCGGCGGCGCCCCTCGATTCCCTCGGCGAGCGCGTCGGACTCGACGACGCCGTCGCACAGCTCGGCCGTGCCGTCGCCGAACGCCTCACGGACACACCGTGACCACGCTGCTGCTCGAACTCGCCGCGCCACAGCAGTCATGGGGGTCTCGCAGCCGTTTCGCGTCACGGGCGACCGAGCTCGCACCAACCAAAAGCGGAGTGATCGGACTCATCGCCGCGGCGCTCGGCATGGAACGATCCGATCCCCTGGACCGTTTCGTCGGGCTTCGATTCGGCGTGCGCATCGATCAGCCGGGACGAGTCGAACGTGACTTCCAGACCGCCAGGTCTTTCGACGGATCGACCTCGTTCCCGCTGTCGCACCGCTACTATCTCGCTGACGCTGTGTTCGTCGCAGCCCTGGATGGGCCGTCCGAAGAGCTGAATGCGTACGCAACCGCCATCCGCCGTCCGCAGTACCCGCTCTACCTGGGGCGCAGGGCGTTTCCGCCGTCGGGGCCGATCCACACGGTCCTGGTGGAGGAGCCGCTTGAAGCGGCTCTGCAGACGCACCCTTGGCGAGCACGTGCCCGTACCCGCAACCGCACACACGGAACTCGGGTGGAGGTCGAAGTGGTCCGCGATGCCAAGCAGAACGAAGCACCGGATCACTCGCGCGACGATGTCCCGGTGAGCTTCGATCCTCGCCGCCGGGAGTACTCCGCGAGGGACGTCGTCGTCGAGACGATCGAGATCGATCATCCGGACCCGCCTGCTCAGTCAGCGCCGGAGTCGCACAGTGAACCGCCAGTTCGACGCCACGGCGACCAGCTGCTCGGAGAGCCCACCGACCACGACCCAGAGATCCTCCTGGCCGACGAAGAGGTCTGAATGTTCTTCTCGCATTTCCAGTTCAACCCCGCCCGGCGCGGAGCGCAACGTCTGCTTTCGTCTCCGCATGCACTGCATGCTGCTGTGCTCGCCGGGTTCCCGGATCCGTCGGCCACGATGAACGGTCGCGTGCTGTGGCGGCTGGACAACAGCGCGCACGTCGCGAAACTGTTCATCGTCAGTCCGACGCAGCCGGATCTCACGCATCTCGCCGAGCAGGGCGGATGGCCCACGCTGCCCGACTCGTGGGGCTCGAAACCGTACGAGAAGCTGCTCGACCGCGTTGCGAACGATCAGCGGTACCGCTTCCGTCTCACCGCGAACCCCGTGCACAATGAGCGGCGACCGGATGGACAACGCGGCAAGCCCCGCGGACATGTCACGGTCGCTCAGCAGGAGAAGTGGCTTCTCGATCGTCAAGAGCGTCATGGCTTCGCCATCTCGGAACTCCCCGGCTCAGGATCCGATCGCAGCGAATACGACGTCGTCGTGCGGGACAGGAAGCTCCTGGTCTTCCATCGTCGCGAGACGAAGGTGACGTTGCGAACCGCATCCTATGAAGGCACTCTCACCGTCACAGATCGCGAGGCCTTCGTCGCTTCGCTGTGCCTCGGCATCGGACGGGCGAAGGGATACGGCTGCGGCCTGCTCACGGTTGCACCGGTGATGTGAATCATGGCCACTGGCGCACGGCCACCTGACCTTCCCGACCTGGTCCGGGTGCAGGATCGGCTCACCTTCGTTTACCTGGAACGCTGTCATATTCATCGCGACGCGAACGCCATCACTTCCACCGATGACCGCGGCACGGTGCACATTCCGGCTGCGGCACTCGGTGCTCTCCTGCTCGGTCCAGGAACCACCGTCTCGCAGCAGGCAATGCTGCTCATGGCTGAGAGCGGGTCGACCGTGGTGTGGGTCGGCGAGGAAGGCGTGCGCTATTACGCGCATGGGCGCTCCCTCGCGCATTCCTCCCGCCTACTCGAGGCACAGGCCAAGCTCGTCACCAACCAAAGCCGTCGCCTCGCTGTTGCCAGGGAGATGTACACGATGCGCTTCCCTGGGGAGGACACTTCCGGCCTCACCATGCAGCAGCTGCGCGGCAGGGAGGGCGCGCGCGTGCGCCGCGCCTACCGGGAGCACTCGCAGCGGACAGGAATCCGGTGGACCCGGCGCGACTACGACGTCGACGACTTCGAATCGAGCGATCCGGTGAACAAGGCACTGTCCGCGGCGAACACGAGTCTCTACGGCGTCGTGCACTCGGTGATCGTCGCGCTCGGCTGCTCGCCTGGGCTAGGGTTCGTCCACACAGGACACGTCCGTTCTTTCGTATACGACGTGGCCGACCTCTACAAGGCTGACCTCACGATCCCGCTCGCATTCGATCTGGCTGCGGAGGAACCGTTCGACATCGCCGCCGCCGCACGACATGCCCTCCGCGATCACTTTCACGGTGGGGCGTTCCTCGATCGATGCGTACGCGACATCCGGCATCTGCTGCTGCCCGATGAGACCGCCGACGCACTGGAGGCAGGGATGAGCGAGAACGTGGTGAGCCTCTGGGACGGATCCCGACGGACCGTGGCAGGCGGCACCTCGTACGACGAGGACACGTGATGGTCGTGCTCGTACTGTCTGCGTGCCCGCCTGGACTGCGGGGCTATCTGACGCGCTGGCTGCTGGAGATCTCGGCCGGCGTCTTCGTCGGGAAAGTCTCCAAGCGGGTCCGGACGCTGATGTGGGAACGCACGATTGAGATGGTCAGTACCGGGCGCGCCATCATGGTGTTCTCTGCACGGAATGAGCAGGGGCTCTCTTTCCTTGTGCACGGTCATCACTGGGAACCTGTTGACATCGACGGCATCACGCTGATGCTGAGGCCGGCGGAAACGCGCTCGAAACGGTCGGCACGGCGCGACGACGCAATCGCCGGCGGCGAGGGAAGACCGCCACGCACCGGATGGAGCAAGGCGGCTCGCCGGCGGGCGCGGTAGGACCGTCTTCAGAGCGCCTCAATCCGCCGCAATCGGCGAATTGCCCTGCTATACCGCGAAGTAAAATCACTTCAGAGTTGAGACGCCTCAACTGAGGCCCTCGCGAATGCGAGGTGACGGGGATGCGGGGAGCACATCGTCGACGTCGGCCCTGTCATGGCAGGCGGGGATCATCCCCGCGGATGCAGGGAGCACCGAACTCGATCCGGATGACCGCCCGATTCACCCAGGATCATCCCCGCGGATGCGAGGAGCACACCACGAAACGCTTCACCTCGCGCGTGGCATGGGGATCATCCCCGCGGATGCGGGGAGCACGTCGCTGCTGCTGACGGGCGAGGCGACGCCGGGGGATCATCCCCGCGGATGCGGGGAGCACGACCTCGACACCATCACCCGCCGCAAGTGGATGGGATCATCCCCGCGGATGCGGGGAGCACGATGAGCCGCGCTACGGCTTTGGCGATCGTCTGGGATCATCCCCGCGGATGCGGGGAGCACGCCGCCGAGGAAGTCGCCGCTGTGCTGGGGCAGGGATCATCCCCGCGGATGCGGGGAGCACACCTGCGGGGCGAGTGACGTGAGTGCAGTCGACGGATCATCCCCGCGGATGCGGGGAGCACGACGCTGAGCGGGATCCCACGAACTGGGAGCAGGGATCATCCCCGCGGATGCGGGGAGCACTGGTTCGGGGCGGAGCAGGTCGATTCGGTGTCGGGATCATCCCCGCGGATGCGGGGAGCACACCGGCAGCGCCTCCACCCGCAGATCCTCGACAGGATCATCCCCGCGGATGCGGGGAGCACCGCAAGTTCGACGGGCGCCGCGACTCGGCTGACGGATCATCCCCGCGGATGCGGGGAGCACGAAGCCACGTGGCTGGAATGGCGCGCCCGCGCGGGATCATCCCCGCGGATGCGGGGAGCACTCGAGCGCCTGCGCGGCGTAGTCGCGGCTCTTGGGATCATCCCCGCGGATGCGGGGAGCACCCGCATCGGCACATCCCGCATCAGGAACACCACGGATCATCCCCGCGGATGCGGGGAGCACTCGAACTGCAGAGCGAGCCTGGTGGTGTCCATGGGATCATCCCCGCGGATGCGGGGAGCACTCGAACTGCAGAGCGAGCCTGGTGGTGTCCATGGGATCATCCCCGCGGATGCGGGGAGCACGACGGCGGCTTTGCGAAGCTGACCGAGGACCAGGGATCATCCCCGCGGATGCGGGGAGCACTCCCTGATCCGGGCGGCGATCTTTCGACCATCGGGATCATCCCCGCGGATGCGGGGAGCACGCAGAGACGCGCGCCAGGGGTGCTTGCTCTGAGGGATCATCCCCGCGGATGCGGGGAGCACAAGTCGTTGTGCGCGATGACGACCAGCTTCGCGGGATCATCCCCGCGGATGCGGGGAGCACAGAAGAAGCCGCGACCGCTCAGCGCCACCAGCGGGATCATCCCCGCGGATGCGGGGAGCACTGGCCCTCGCGCAGCACGATCAGGCTGCCCGTGGGATCATCCCCGCGGATGCGGGGAGCACGTCTCCCCGAATGAGAGAGGTGTAATCGCCCCGGGATCATCCCCGCGGATGCGGGGAGCACGTCGTTATCAATCCCGGTGCGGAGCAGCCCCAGGGATCATCCCCGCGGATGCGGGGAGCACCGGCCCAGCACGGCGCAGCGGGAGCAGCGCGCCGGATCATCCCCGCGGATGCGGGGAGCACCGCGTGTGCGCGTTGCCCGAGAACGTCGATCCGGGATCATCCCCGCGGATGCGGGGAGCACGAACGCGCGCATACCGCTCCTCATCGCGGATAGGGATCATCCCCGCGGATGCGGGGAGCACCGAATCCCTGCGTGGCGGCCTGCTGGCCCTCGGGGATCATCCCCGCGGATGCGGGGAGCACCGCGTGTG
The DNA here is from genome assembly GCF_003569805.1 of Microbacterium halotolerans. Classification (GTDB taxonomy): domain Bacteria; phylum Actinomycetota; class Actinomycetes; order Actinomycetales; family Microbacteriaceae; genus Microbacterium; species Microbacterium halotolerans. Next base: position 489,424 of record NZ_KZ984051.1, read on the forward strand.
CGCGTTGCCCGAGAACGTCGATCCGGGATCATCCCCGCGGATGCGGGGAGCACCAGTGGTGCTGCTCTTCTCGCTCTGGCTCCTGGGGATCATCCCCGCGGATGCGGGGAGCACATGTGGGTTCCCTAGCCCTTCAGAAACTTGGCGGGATCATCCCCGCGGATGCGGGGAGCACACCGTCTGTGTCTGCCCTGGGGACGACGCGAGCGGATCATCCCCGCGGATGCGGGGAGCACAACCAGTGGACGGCGCATTCGATCCGAGCGACGGGATCATCCCCGCGGATGCGGGGAGCACGCCCTGGCGGATGCGGTCCGCGAGGGCGACGAGGGATCATCCCCGCGGATGCGGGGAGCACGCCCGTATGTGTTCCCCCGGGTGATCCCGGGCGGGATCATCCCCGCGGATGCGGGGAGCACTCATCGACTCGTGTCATCAGACTTCACTCTCGGGGATCATCCCCGCGGATGCGGGGAGCACGAACCGCTACTTCGTCCGCACACACTCTTGCCGGGATCATCCCCGCGGATGCGGGGAGCACGATCAGCGCGGGCCAGTCCTCGGACGGCTCCGGGGATCATCCCCGCGGATGCGGGGAGCACGCCACGAAGGCTGCCATCGAGCGGTACCAGTCGGGATCATCCCCGCGGATGCGGGGAGCACCTGCTCGAGTCCCTCGCGTGCAGCGGGTCCGCCGGATCATCCCCGCGGATGCGGGGAGCACGGCTCGGGCTTCCTCGGCGCGACGGAGGTGTCGGGATCATCCCCGCGGATGCGGGGAGCACTGCCATCAGGGAGGTGGCGGACCGTGCGCAAGCGGATCATCCCCGCGGATGCGGGGAGCACAGTACCAACACCACTCCGTCCGGCGAGATCTGGGGATCATCCCCGCGGATGCGGGGAGCACTGGACTGATGACGACCCCTCCCTCGCCGAACGGGGATCATCCCCGCGGATGCGGGGAGCACACTTGCTGATCAGGTACTTTACCCGCCGTCGGAGCCTTCCGCCTTCACTTTGTCCTCACCCGTACTTCCCCTGCCCCCGCCGCCCCGGCTCCCATCAACCCCATCCGGATAGACTTGACCCACCCCGGCCCGCCCCCGCCTCAGGAGCCCCACGCGTGACCACAGAACACGTCGCTGACACCGTCGAGAACGCCGCCGCAACGCCCGAGAAGGAGCAGCCGTACGGCGCTCTCGGGCTGAAGAGCGACGAGTACGACCAGATCCGCGAGATCCTGGGCCGCCGCCCCACCAGCGGCGAGCTGGCGATGTACTCGGTGATGTGGAGCGAGCACTGCTCCTACAAGTCGAGCAAGAAGTACTTGCGCCGCTTCGGCGAGAAAGTGACCGATGAGATGCGCGAGCGCCTCATGGTCGGCATGGGCCAGAACGCAGGCGTCGTCGACGTCGGCGAGGGCTGGGCGGTCACGTTCAAGGTCGAGAGCCACAACCATCCCTCCTACATCGAGCCGTTCCAGGGCGCAGCCACCGGCGTCGGCGGCATCGTGCGCGACATCATCTCGATGGGCGCGCGTCCCGTCGCGATCATGGACCAGCTGCGCTTCGGCGCCATCGATCATCCGGACACCGCCCGCGTCGTGCACGGCGTGGTCTCCGGCATCTCCTCGTACGGCAACAGCCTCGGCCTTCCCAACATCGGCGGCGAGACCGTGTTCGACTCGGTCTACCAGGCCAACCCGCTCGTCAACGCGCTGGCGGTCGGCGTGATGCGTCACGAGGACATCCGGCTCGCCAACGCCACCGGCGCAGGCAACAAGGTCGTGCTGTTCGGCGCCCGCACGGGCGGCGACGGCATCGGCGGCGCGTCGATCCTCGCCTCCGACTCGTTCGACGACGGCGGCCCGACCAAGCGCCCCGCCGTGCAGGTCGGCGACCCGTTCGCCGAGAAGGTGCTCATCGAGTGCTGCCTCGAGCTGTACCGCGACGACCTGGTCGAGGCGATCCAGGATCTCGGCGCCGCGGGCATCTCCTGCGCCACCAGCGAGCTGGCGGCCAACGGCGGCAGCGGCATGAACGTCGAACTCACCGAGGTGCTGCTGCGCGACCCCTCGCTCACCGCAGAAGAGATCCTGATGAGCGAGTCGCAGGAGCGGATGATGGCGATCGTCGCGCCGGAGAAGCTCGACGCCTTCCTCGCCGTCGTGGACAAGTGGGACGTCGAGACCAGCGTGCTCGGCGAGGTCACCGGCGACGGCCGCCTCATCATCACCTGGAACGGCGAGACTATCGTCGACGTCGACCCCTCGACGGTCGCGGTCGACGGCCCGGTCTACGACCGTCCGGTCGCCTACCCGACGTGGATCGACGCGCTGCAGGCCGACAGCGCCGCGACGCTCGAGCGCTCGAACGATCCGGATGTCCTCAAGCAGCAGTTCGCGAGTCTCGTCTCGAGCCCGAACCTGGCCGACACCAGCTGGATCACCAACCAGTACGACTACTACGTGCTCGGCAACACGGCGCTGTCGTTCCCCGACGATGCCGGCATGATCCGGGTCGATGAGGAGTCGGGTCTGGGCTTCTCGATTGCGACGGACTGCAACGGCCGCTACTGCCAGCTCGACCCGAACCAGGGTGCGCAGCTGGCTCTCGCCGAGGCGTACCGCAATGTCGCCGTCACCGGCGCGAAGCCGACCGCGGTCACAGACTGCCTGAACTTCGGCAGCCCGGAGAACCCCGAGGTGATGTGGCAGTTCTCGCAGGCCGTCGACGGCCTGTCCGACGCCTGCAAGGAACTCGGCGTTCCGGTCACGGGCGGCAACGTGTCGTTCTACAACCAGACCGGTGACACCCCGATCCACCCGACCCCGGTGGTCGGTGTGCTCGGCATCATCGACGACGTCTCGCGCCGCGTGCCGAGCGGCTGGCAGGACCCCGGGCACAACATCTATCTGCTCGGCACCACATCAACAGAGCTCGACGGCTCGGCGTGGGCCGATGTCGTGCACTCGCACCTCGGCGGGCGCCCGCCGAAGGTCGACCTCGACGCCGAGAAGCGCCTCGCCGGCCTGCTCGCCGCCGCGAACGACGAGTGGCTCATCGCCAGCGCGCACGACCTGTCGACCGGCGGCCTCGCACAGGCGCTCACCGACAGCGTGCTGCGCTTCGGCGTCGGCGCGCGCGTCTGGCTCACCGAGATCATGCAGCGCGACGGCGTCGACGCCGCCACTGCCCTGTTCTCTGAGTCGACCGGCCGCGTGATCGTGTCGGTGCCGCGCGAAGACGATGTGAAGTTCCGCGGCCTGTGCACCGGCCGCGGCTACCCCGTCGCCCGCATCGGCGTGACCGACTCGGTCGCCGATCTCGAAGTGCAGGACGTGTTCACCTTCTCCGCCGATGAGCTGCGCGAGCTGTCGTCGGCCACCCTGCAGAAGCACTTCGGCGAGACCATCGCCGAACCCGTCGCGTAGAGACGTGTCAGGAGACCCGACCCGGATGTCGCAGATCAATCACTCGGAACTCGAGCCGGATGGCGAAGCCAGCGAGCTCTACTCAGAGCGCCGCAATCGACGCATCCGGGCCGTCGCGTGGACGGCCATCATCGCGCTCCTGGTTACGGGCGGCGGCGCGAGCGCGTTCGCCCTGCTGTTCGGCTGACGTCGCGGCGCCGCACCCCCGAGACGAGTGCGACCGGGCCGAGCCTCGAGCGAGCGGGCGCGATTCGTACAGGCGTCGCGCATCCCGACGGCGCGCCGTATGTCGCTCGGACTTCCGTCGAACAGCGAGAATTGATGGAGTGAGCACTGTGACCCGTGAAACAGCAGACAGCAGCCGAAGCAAGCGCAAGAACGCGGGGGCTCGCGCGATGCGCCTGGCCGACCTCGACGAGGCGTTCGACCGATACGCGACGCCGATGGCGAACCGAGACCTGATCCGAGCGATCTACGACAGCACCGACGTCGACGGCATCGTGGGCTTCGGCGACTACTTCCAGATCAAGCGCCGCGGTGGCTATCCCGCCCTCGAGGTGCACCCCGGCTACACCAACGGCTTCCGCACCGAGCAGGACGTCACCCGCCGCGCCGGCGACAGCGTGCCGCGCTGGCCCAGCCGCCGCTTCCACGGCGCGTGGGGCATCGACCATCCGGTCGACGGCGGAAAGTCGACCGCTCGCTCCGCGCGAACGGCCGGCTCATCGGCGAAGCGACCGTCGCGCAAGGCACCCGCGACACCGGAGAAGCCCAAGCCCGTGTGCATGACCTGCTTCCTCGAGCTACCCTCCACCGGCGTCTGCAGCAACTGCGAGGGCTGAGCGCCTCACCCGGGCATATCCCGCGCCTCCCTCGCCGCAGCGGCCGCCCGTTCCAGCCACGCCGGGGTCTTCCCCGGGCGCTGCGGCGGCACCAGACGGCCTGCCTCGCAGTCGGCGACGAGCTGGTGCGCGCGGCGCTCGCGGGTGGCCTCCTGCTGCGCCGACATGATCCAGTGCCGCACCGCCTTGCGGTAGCCGGGCGTCGCCTCGGCGAGGAAGGCGACCGTTGCCGCTGACGCATCGACGCTCTGCTGCAGCGCGGGCGACAACTCGGCCTCGGGGTTCTCGTGCGAGTACGTCCCCGACCTCATCTCCGACCGCCGCTCGAACGCCGCCGTCCCGGCAGGATGCATACGACCCTCGGCGGACAGTCGCTCGACATGCGCGATGTTCACGCGCGACCACGTGCTCCTGGCTCTGCGCGGCGTCCAGCGCTGTCTGCGCGAATCCTCGTCGATCCGCTGCGAGACCGAGTCGATCCATCCGAAGCACAGCGCCTCGATCACCGCGTCGGCCCAGGTCAGGCCGCGATCGGGCACGTGCGCGAGGTGCAGACCCATCCACAGCTCGGTCTCGGTGTCGTGATTCCGCTCCAGCCATGCGCGGAACTCCGCGGCATCGCGGAAGAACACCGCCGGCCGCTCTCCCGTGCCTCCCGGCGTCCCCGGCTGAGTCGTCATCATGCGGACAGCATGCCACGCCCCTCCGACATCCGGTCTTGACGACACCCAAGTTCTATGGTTCATTAGTCGAGTAACTAACCATCTAACCAATCGGGAGCGACGTGCTCGAAGACGACCGGCCGCTGTTCCTCCAGATCGCCGAGAGCGTGGAGGAGCAGATCATCGACGGCAGCCTCGCCGAGGAGACGAAGGCGCCGTCCACCAACGAGCTGGCCGTCTTCCACCGCATCAATCCCGCAACCGCAGCGAAGGGGATCAGCATGCTCGTCGACAAGGGAGTGCTCTACAAGCGCCGCGGCATCGGCATGTTCGTCGCCGACGGCGCCCGCGATGTGCTCCTGCGCGAACGCCGCGAAGCGTTCGTCATCGACTACGTCGCCCCCCTGCTCGCCGAGGCCGGCCGCATCGGCCTCGCCCCAGAAGACGTCCGCGCGCTCCTCACCGAGCACGCGAAGACCCAGCCTGCCAAATGAAAGGTTCCGCAATGGACCCCGTCATCGAGGTGCACGACCTCACCAAGCGCTACAAGGACACCCTCGCCCTCGACGGCGTCAGCTTCCAGGTCGAACGGAATGCCATCTACGGCTTCCTCGGTCGCAACGGCGCCGGCAAGACGACAGCGATGTCGATCCTCACCGCGCAGAACTTCGCCACGTCAGGCACGGTCCGCGTCTTCGGAGAGGATCCGTACGAGAATCCGCGCGTGCTGAACCGGATGTGCTTCGTGCGCGAGAGCCAGAAGTATCCGGATGAGGCGAACGCCACGATCGCATTCCGCTCGGCACGCCTGTTCTTCCCGCACTGGGACCAGCAGCTGTGCGAGCGGCTGATCGGAGACTTCCAGCTGCCGCTGAAGACGCCGATCAAGAAGCTCTCACGGGGTCAGCTCTCAGCGGTCGGTGTGATCATCGGTCTCGCCTCGCGCGCCGAGATCACCTTCTTCGACGAGCCGTACCTCGGCCTCGACGCGGTCGCGCGGCAGACCTTCTACGATCGGCTGCTCGAGGACTACGCGGAGCATCCGCGCACGATTCTGCTGTCGAGCCATCTCATCGACGAGATCGCGAACCTGATCGAACGCGTGCTGGTGATCGACAACGGCCGGATCATCATGGACCAGTCCGCAGAGGATGCGCGCGGACAGGCCACCAACATCGTCGGGGATGCCGATCTGCTCGAGCTGTTCGTCCGGGGCCGCGAGGTGCTGCACCGCGAGGGCCTCGGTCGAGTCGCCAGCGTCACCTTCCTCGGTCGGCTCTCCCCCGACGAGCGCCGCGAAGTCGAAGCGGCGGGCCTCGACCTCGCACCTGTGCCGCTGCAGCAGCTGATCGTCCGGATGACGCAGCGCGAGCCGACCGGCTCGGGCGCTGCAGGCGGCTCGACCACCGCACAGACAGAAGGAGCCAAGCGATGACCTCCATCACCGCAACGCCGGCGGAGCGCCGGCAGAGCAGCCGCACCCTCAACGTCGTGCGCCTGCAGCTGATCAACACGCAGTCGTTCGTCTGGGTTCCGCTGATCATCCTGGCGGGGGCCGCGATCCTCTCGATCCTCATCTTCGCGATGATCCCCGGCGATGACGTCAAGATCGCAGGAGCGGCGAACGCGCCGCTGTGGTACTTCGCGGCGCTGGGCATTCAGGCGATGACCCTCACGTTCCCGTTCTCGCAGGCGATGAGCATCACGCGACGCGAGTTCTTCGTCGGCACGCTCGTCATCGGAGCGATCGGCGCAGCGATGATGGCCACGCTGTTCATCGTGCTGGCGGGCATCGAGCAGCTGACCGACGGCTACGGCGTCAACGGCTGGGTCGCCTACCTCGACTACCTCTTCGCGCCGGGCTGGCTCTCCGCATGGCTCAGCTACTTCACGTTCACGATCTTCCTGTTCGTGATCGGGTTCTGGATGGCGACGATCTGGAAGCGCTTCGGCACCTTCGCGGTCGCCGCGGTCGGCATCACGATCGGCCTCGCCGTCGTCGTTGCGATCCTCATCGTCACCCGCACCGAATCGTGGCCGTCGCTCATCGGCTGGTTCGTCGACACCGGGGCGTTCATGCTCACCCTCGGCGGCCTCGCCGTCACGGCGCTGCTCGCCGTCGGCGCATACGCGACGCTGCGGCGCGCAACGGTGTAGGAGCACGCACGCAGGGCAGTGCAGTGCGGTGCGGGAGAGGCTCTGGTCTCGCCGCACCGCACTCGTGCGTCTCAGCGAGCCGACATGCCGCGCCAGACGACGTCGAAGGCCTCGCGGCACCGCGCCATCGTCTCCGGCTCCTCCCACCTCGCCCCGCGCACGACGAACTGGTAGTAGAACACGCCGTTGATGAGGTCGATGCATGCGTCGACGTCGAGGTCGTCGCGCAGCTCACCGCGCCGCACGGCCTCGTTGAGCGCGTCGCGCATGGCGACGCGGCGACGCCTCACGTGCGACTGCCAGTAGGCGCGCTGCAGCTCGGGGTTCTGCAGTGTGAGCACCAGACGCGTGCGGAAACGCCGATCGCTGTAGCCCGCACCGCGGGCCGTGCGCGATCCGCCGAACAGCACAGCGACGATCGTGTCCCGGACGTCGCCGGACAGATCGAACTCGATCGCTGCTCGACCACGATCCAGAGCATCGGCCACGAGCTCGGCGATGCTCGACCAGCGCCGGTAGACGGCGGCACGAGAGACGCCGCTCGCGCCGACCACCGCACTCACCGAGACGCGCTCTCCCGCGTCGATCAGGCCGACGACCGCGTCGAGGACGCGCTCGTCGTATCCCTCCGCACGAGGGCGCCCCGGGCCGCGGGCGAAGTACTCGCCGGTGTTCTCATCCCCCTGACCCGGCGCTGCGTCGGCCCGTCCGGCTGCCTCGAAGCTCACGCGACGGCTCGCTCCCGCAGTGTGTCGACGATCCCGTCGGTCAGACCTGCGGCACGCAGCGGCTCGAGCGGATGCGCATAGGCACGGCCGAGGTGGGCGAGCAGCCCTCGTATCGGAGCAGGCGAGAACTCGCGGCGGGTGGCGGCCGTGGCCGCCGCCTCGAGGTCCATGCCGTGCTCGGCCATGAGCGGGCGCATCATCGGGGCGATCCGCTCCATGATCGCTCGCGAGTTCTGCCCGGTGCGCGCGTAGTCCTCGACGATCACGTCCTCCGATGCCCCGAGCACGAGCAGGAGCGATGCGGCGAGCACCCCGGTGCGGTCCTGCCCTGCCGCGCAGTGGAAGGCAGCAGCGCCCCGGGAGGTCGCGATCACGGCGAGGGCCTGCACGATCCGCGGAGCGGCGCTCTCGAACATCCGCACGTACAGTCGCTCGAACGATGACTGGTCGAACGCGTTCTCCGCGGCGTCGCCGATCGACGTCAGGAACGGCACGTGGTGGAACGTCACGGGCATCGCGGCGAGCGGCCCGCGGCCTGTCAGGCTCACCTCGGCGTGCGAGCGCAGGTCGATCACCGCGGCGAGGCCGCCATCGACCAGATCGGCGGCCGAATCGGCGTCGGCCGTCGACAGGTCATCGGCGCGGATCGCGAACCCCGTCCGCATCACCCCGTCCGCGACCGGCGTCCCGCCGAGGTCGCGCAGATTCACTGGGGCGGAGAGCGCGATGTCGAGAGCGTCCAGAGTCATGTGATCCTCTTCCTGATGATGGCGCTCACCTGGTCGATGATCGTGACGAGCACGATGATGCAGATGACCATGGCGAACAGGTGTCCGTAGTCGTATCGGTTCATAGCGGTCGTCAGTTCGAGACCGATGCCCCCGGCCCCGACGAGTCCGAGAATGGTCGCTCCGCGCACATTCCCCTCGAACAGCAGCAGGGTGTAGCTGATCAGCATCGGAAGCGCCTGCGGAACGATCGCGTACTGGATGATCTGGCGCTTGGACGCGCCGACCGATTCCATTGCGATGATCGGCCCGCGATCGACGGCCTCCATCGCCTCGGCGAAGATCTTCCCGATCGAGCCGATGGAACCGATCGTCATCGCCAGGATGCCGGCGAACGGCCCGAGGCCCACGGCAGAGACGAACATCAGCGCGATGACCAGGTCGGGCAGCGCGCGGATGACGTTCATCGTCCAACGGCACGCGTAGTACAGCCACCGCGGCGCGACGTTGCTGGCAGCTCCGAAGGCCATGACGAGCGAGAGCGCTGCGCCGATCACGGTGCCGACGACCGCCATCTGCAGCGTCTCGATGAGCAGCTCGATGATGAGACCGATCTGCGAGAAGTCGGGAGGGAACATCCGGAGCACGAACTCGCCCATGTTCGCCGCGCCCTCGCCGAGCTTGAGGAAATCGAACTGCGCGCCGTTCGCCGACCACACGAAGATCGCAACGGCGATGACCGCACCGACGATGAACCGCGCGCGCGGGATCCGGAAGGCCCGCTCCATGCGCTCACGCGCGCGTGAGTCGAGCGACGGCGAGGAGGTGCGCCCGTCGCGCGACGACTTGCGAGGCTTCGCGGGCGTTCTCACTTCTGCACCGGCCATCAGTCCTCGTCCTCCTCTTCTTCGATGTCGTACACGCAGCCGAGCTTCTCCGCGTCGAGCTCAGCGGTGCGACCGGACACGACGATCTCTCCGTGGCGCAGGCCGACGATGCGGTCCGAGTGCGCGAGCGCCAGCGGCAGCACGTGCAGACTCACCAGCACGGGAATGCCCTCTTCACGGGCGATCGACTGCAGAAGCTCGAGCACGGTCCGGCTCATCCTGGGGTCGAGTGAGGCGACCGGCTCGTCTGCGAGGATGACGCGCGGGTTCTGCATCAGCGCCCGCGCAATGGCGACGCGCTGCTGCTGGCCGCCGGAGAGCGAGCGCGCCTCCTCTCCTGCCTTGTGAGCGATGCCCACTCGGTCGAGGAGTTCGAGAGCGCGTCTGCGGTCCGCGCTGCGGAACGTGCCGAGCATGTTCACCGGCCCGGCGCCGTACAGCGCGCCCGTCAGCACGTTGGTGAGCGCGCTCAGCCGGCCGATCAGGTTGAACTGCTGGAAGACCTGACCGACGTGCGAGCGCAGACGACGCAGCTCGCCCCGCTTCAGGTGCGCGACATCGAATCCGCTCGCGAGGACGGTGCCGGACTCGATCGGCGCGAAACCGGTGATGGCCTTCATCAGCGTCGACTTTCCCGATCCGGATGACCCAAGCAGCGCGACGGTCTCCCCCGCGAACAGGTCGAGATCGACCCCGTCGAGCACAACCGGCGCGTCCTGCGCGTACCGCACTCTGAGATCCCGGATGCGGGCAAGCGCCTCGCCGTCGGACGACGGCGTGTCGACGGAGGAACGAGGCGGGTGCGTCGTCACAACGGCACTCATCGCCATCATCGCTCAGCCCAGATCGGAGATGTCGACGCCTGCAGCGGCCGCGACATCGACGACGGGCTGGAAGACGTCGGCACCCGGTTCCAGGATCGGCTCGACGCCTTCCGGCATGCCCTCCATGTACATCCCGATCACGTCGCGGTTCTCGTCGCTGAACACCTGCGGAATCGCCTCGACGAGCGCATCCCGCTTCGCATCGCTCATGTGCTGGCTGCCGAGCACCGACATGGAGACCGACATATCGATGCTCTCCCCGATGGATCGCGTCTCGCCCTCTTCGAAGGGGAACATCGGGTCGCCCTGTCCGGCCATCTTCGGGAAGATCGTCGAGGTGCACGCCACGTCGGCCTGACCCTCCTGCAATGCGATGAAGCTCCGGTCGTGGCCTCCGGACATCAGCTCCCCGAAGTCGCCTTCGTCTGCCCGCAGCCCGAGCTCGCTGAGCATATAGGTCGGCATGTAGTAGCCGCTGGACGAGTTCGGGTCGGCGAACGCGATGGTGGTCTCCGGTGTGATGTCCTCGAGAGTCCGAAGCGGCGAGTCATCGAGCACGAGGCAGGTCGATACCGGCTCGTCGAGGCCCGGCCAGGCGACGAGCGAATCGACTTCACCCGTGTTGACGGCGAGCGCGGACGGAAAAGCGCTCATGATGCCGATGTCCTCATGGCCGGCGCGCACGGCTTCGATCACGGCGGAGTAGTTCGGGACGTCGGTGACCTCAACGGTCATTCCCGTCTCATCCTCGAGGAGACGGACGATCTCGTCGATCGGCGTCTCCGCGTCAGGGTCTTCGGAGAGCGGGAGGGTGGCGAACCGGATGACGTCGTCATCGGAGGCCGCGTCGGCGTCTGAGGACGACGCGCACCCGGTGAGCAGCAGAGCGGAGCCGGCGGTGAGCGCAGCGAGGGCGAGAGGCAGGCGGGATCGCATGGAGGGAACCTTTCGGGTCGGGAGGGAAGACGACTCCCATGGAAGCGACCCGAGGTAACGCCCGATTACGAGACTGCCGGTACCAGAATCAAAGGCTTTATGAACGAAGGGTTGCGGAACCGAGGTTCTCGGTTTCCCCGGCTCCCGCTGCCGCGCGCCCTACGCCACGTGCCGCTCGTCCGGCCCGTCGTACTGAGACAGCGGCCGGATGAGCGCGTTCGACGCCTGCTGCTCCAGGATGTGCGCCGTCCATCCGGTGATCCTGGCCGCGACGAACAACGGCGTGAAGATGGTGGTGTCGAACCCCATCAGGTTGTACGCCGGGCCAGACGGGTAGTCGAGGTTCGGGTAGATGCCCTTGCGCTCGACGAACTCGCTCTCCAGCGCCGTGTAGAGGTCGAGAACATCCGGACGGTCGTAGTGCTCGACCAGCGTCTCGAGAGCAGCCCTCATGGTCGGAACGCGCGAGTCTCCGTGCTTGTAGACGCGGTGTCCGAAGCCCATGATCTTGCGCTTCTCCGCGAGCGCCGTCTCCAGCCACGGCACGACGTCGGCGGCGGAGCCGATCTCGTCGAAGAGGTGCATCACCGCCTCGTTGGCACCGCCGTGCAGCGGGCCCTTGAGCGCGCCGATCGCGCCGACGACGGCGGAGTAGAGGTCGGAGGTGGTGGAGGCGATGACCCGCGCCGTGAACGTCGAGGCGTTGAAGGAGTGCTCGGCGTACAGCACCATCGACCGGTTGAAGGCGTCTGCGACGACGGGATCCGGTTCCTCGCCGAAGGTCATCCAGAGGAAGTTGCGCGAGTAGTCGAGATCGTCGCGCGGCGGGATCGGGTCGAGCCCGCGCTGTCGGCGCTGCGCGGCCGCCACGATCGTCGGCAGCTGCGCGAACAGATAGACGGCTCGTCCGAGGTCGAGTTCGCGATCAGTCCACCCGCCCGGCCGGTGCAGCGTGTCGTCGAAGGTGCCGAGCTGGCTCACGACCGTGCGAACGATGTCCATCGGATGTGCCGAGACAGGGATCGTCTCCAGCAGTGCGAGTGTGCGCTCGTCGAGCGGGCGCAGCGAGCGTTCGAACTCTTCGAACTCCGCCAGCTGCTCTTCCGTCGGCAGCTCACCGTGCCACAGCAGATGCGCGACGGCCTCGAACGGCTGCGTGGCCGCGAGCTCCTGCACGGGGTAGCCGCGGTACAGCAGGCTGTTCGTGTCGGGGTTCACCTTGCTGATCGCCGTCGTGTCGACGACGACGCCGGCAAGGCCCTTGTGAATCTCATCCGTCATCCGGTGCTCCCTTGCACTGTTCGCCCTTGTGGGGCCTATCTGTCGATCTGGAAGTCGAAGACCGCCTCGTCGAACCTGCTGTATCCCTGGTAATCGATGAGGTCGTACAGGTCGGCCCTGTGCTGCATCTCGTCGAGTCGAGCGGTGAGGCGCCCCTCGTCGTTCAGCGTATCGAGAGCACGCTCGGCGGCGCCCATCGCCATCCGCAGCAGGGAGACCGGCCAGATCACCAAGCGGATCCCCGCGTCGCGCAGCTGGTCGGTCGTGAACAGATCGCTCTTGCCGAACTCGGTCATATTGGCCAGCACCGGCACATCGACGGCCTCCGCCACGGCACGGAACTCGTCGAGGTCGCGCATCGCCTCGGGAAAGATCGCGTCTGCACCTGCTTCAACGAGCTTGCGGATTCTGTCGATCGCCGCGTCGAGCCCCGCGACGGCCCGGATGTCGGTGCGCGCCATGATGAGGAAGTTCGGGTCGCGGCGGCCGTCGACCGCCGCCCGGATGCGCTGCAGCGCGGTCGGCTCGTCGACCACCTCCTTGCCGTCGAGATGGCCGCACCGCTTCGGGTTGACCTGGTCCTCGATGTGGCAGCCGACGACACCGGCGTCCTCGAGCGTCTGGACCGTGCGGGCGACGTTCATCGGCTCGCCGAAGCCGGTATCGGCGTCGACGATGGTCGGCAGGTCGGTCACACGCGCGATCTGACCGGCGCGCGCGGCGACCTCGGTGAGCGTGGTGAGGCCGATGTCGGGCAGGCCGAGGTCGGCCGAGAGCACGGCACCCGACACGTAGACGCCGTCGAAGCCCTTGCACTCGATCAGCCTTGCCGACAGCGGGTTGAACGCCCCGGGAAGCCGCAGCAGCTCGCCCGAGTCGAGCCGCTCGCGGAACGCCCGCCGCTTCTCGTGAGCCGGAACCTGCGAATACAGCATCAGAACAGCCCCATCGGCATCGGCACGGACTCGAGCATTCCGGGGCGGGCGACGATCGTCAGCTCGCGCACCTCGTCCGGGGTCAGCTCCGGCAGACGCTGGGCGAGGTCGAGGAAGCGCTCGATCTCGCCCGGCTCGAGCACGGGCTCGGCGAGCAGGCGGAACTTCGCTACGTAGTCCGGGCGGGAGAACGGCCGGGCGCCCAGCGGATGCGCGTCGGCCACGCCGATCTCCTGCTCGATCACCGAGCCATCGGTCATCCGGATCTCCGCCCGGCCGCCGAAGGCCTTCTCGTCCGGATCCTCCGAGTGGTAGCGGCGCGTCCACTCCTCGTCGAGCGCCGTGGTCACCCTGTGCCACAGCGCGACGGTGTCTGCGCGGCGGGCGCGCTCCGGCGCATACGAGTCGACGTGGTGCCAGCCGCCGTCCTGCAGAGCCACGGCGAAGATGTACGGGATGGAGTGGTCGAGCGTCTCTCGGGAGGCATCAGGGGAGTACTTCTGCGGGTCGCCGGAGCCCGAGCCGATCACCACGTGGGTGTGGTGGCTGGTGTGCAGCACGATCGCTTCGACGTTCGCCGGGTCGCGCAGCTCGGGGCGCTCGGTGCCGAGGCGGCGGGCGAGATCGATCCACGCCTGCGCCTGGTACTCGGCCGAATGCTCCTTCGTGTAGGAGTCGAGGATCGCGCGCTTGGGCTCACCCGGCGCGGGCAGCGGCACCTCGTAGCGGGCGTCCGGCCCGTCGAGCAGCCACGCGATCACGCCGTCCTCGCCCTCGTAGATCGGGGCGGGGCTGGTCTGCCCGCGCATCGCCCTGTCGACGGCCTCGATCGCCATCTTGCCGGCGAACGCAGGGGCGTGCGCCTTCCACGTCGAGATCTCGCCCTTGCGCGACTGCCGGGTCGCGGTCGTGGTGTGCAGCGCCTGCGACACCGCCTGCGCGATCACATCGGCGTCGAGGCCGAGCAGCGTGCCGATGCCGGCCGCCGCCGATGGGCCGAGATGCGCGACATGGTCGATCTTGTGCTTGTGCAGGCTGATCGCGCGCACCAGATCCATCTGGATCTCGTAGCCTGTCGCGATGCCGCGCACGAGCACCGCGCCGTCGGCACCGACGTGCTGGGCGACGGCGGTGATCGGCGGGATGTTGTCGCCGGGGTGCGAGTACTCCGCAGCGAGGAAGGTGTCGTGGTAGTCGAGCTCGCGCACCGCGACGCCGTTCGCCCACGCTGCCCACTCCGGGCTGGTCCGAACGGCCTGATCGCAGCCGAACACGGTCGCTCCATCGCCGCCGCGGGAGACCGGATGGTCCAGGGCCTGCGCACGTGCGGATGCCACGGGTGCCCGGGTGAGCGAGGCCGCGGCGACCGCAGCGTTGTCGATCACGCGGTTGATCACCATGTCGACGACCTCGTCATCGACGGCGACCGGGTCTGCCGCAACCTGCGCGATCCGGTGGGCGAGCTGATGCGCGCGCGGCAGCTCTTCCTCGCTGCGGTGCGTCCGTACCTGGTGGGTCACTGTCATCCCCGCCCCTTCCGTCGATCCCGCCCGGACTTGTGGCCCGCGCCGCGCTGCTCAGGTGCGGCGAAGTGCCGCTGCGTCTCAGCGATAACGGCAGTTCGCCGCACCTGAGTGAGTCTACGACCGCTCGTTCTCCTCTGCACCGGCATCGACGTGGTGCCGGATGACCTCGGCGACGACGAAGTTGAACCACTTCTCCGCGAACTCCGGGTCGAGATGGGCGTCTTCGGCGAGCGCGCGCAGGCGCGCCACCTGCTGCTTCTCCCGCTCCGGGTCGGAGGCGGGCAGATCGTGGTTCGCCTTCAGGTGCCCGACCTGCTTCGTCGCGCGGAATCGCTCCGCGAGTATGTGCACGAGCGCCGCGTCGATGTTGTCGATGCTGGCGCGCAGGCGCAGCAGCGCCTGCATCGGGTCCTCGTTCATCTCATCCGCCACGGCTCGACGATACCGTGCCACGGGGAGAGCGGTCAGGCGCGGCGGCGCTGCCGCACGGTGAGTGCGGCGAGCGCAGCCGTGACCGCGAGCAGTGCGATGCTGAGCCACAGGATCGGGAACGTCTCGCCGACCAGGAGCGCGACGACGCCGATCGCCAGCAGCACCGCCATGGCGACGAAGCGCGAGACAGCGAGCACGCCGCGGCGCGAGCGCAGGAACAGCACGTTGCCGATGAGATACACCACGGGGCCCGCGACGGTGACCGCCACGATCGCCGGCGTGAGGTGGTCGTGCGAGAGGCGCAGCTCGATCGACACCGCCACGAGGATCGCGCCGAGCACCATGAAGGCGTGCGCATAGGCGTACGCCGACCGCAGCGCAGCGGTCGAGCCGTCTCCGCCGGTGTCCTCACCGTTGAGGGCGAAGTAGTTCCACCACAGCACGAACAGCGACGCGAAGCCGACCAGCAGGCTCAGCGCGAGCGGCGCCGTGAGCTCACCGTGGTCGACCACCGTGCCGCCCATCAGCAGGATCGACTCGCCGAGGGCGATGATGAACACGAGCCGGTTGCGCTCCGCGAGGTGCTCGGCATCGGTGTCCCACAGATGCATCGGGGCGGCGCCGACACCCGGAACCCGGAAGTGCACCATGGGTGCGAGATAGTCGACGAGCACGGCCGCGATCCACAGCACGAGACGCCATTGCGGCTCCAGGAACGCACCCGCCACCCACAGCACCCCGGCTCCGAGCGTCCAGATCAGCAGCATCCGGTAGTTGTGCGCCAGCTGCTGACCGCGGAAGGTGACCATCATGAACACGGGGCGTGCGATGCCCATGAACAGATAGCACCCGACGAACAGCAGCGCGCCATCGCCGAATGCGTAAGGGATCGCGACGGACATGCCGAGAGCCGCGAACATCAGCACTGCGCTGAGCAGCTGCACCGGCGTGCGCGAGGGGTCGAGCCAGTTCATCGCCCACGCGGTGTAGTTCCACCCCCACCAGACTGCGGCGAAGACGATGACCGTCTGCGCAGCTCCCACCCAGTCGAGGTGCTCGATCAGCAGGTGTGACAGCTGGATGATGGCGAAGACGTAGACGAGATCGAAGAACAGCTCGACGGGGCCGACGTGCGATCGGTTCTCGGCAGTACGGCCGAGCAGTGCGCGGGTGGTGCTCATCTGTGGAACCTCCTCAGCGCATCAGTCTGCCATCGGGCGGTCCCTTTCGCACCGAATGACCTCCTTGCACACGCAGACAACGGGGCCGCTCGAGGACGAAGGAGCGACCTGCGGATTGACACGCGCGCAGCGGCGAACGGTCAGGTCAGGTCGTGGCGCACGATCACCGCATCGCGGGCGGGGCCGACGCCGATCACCGAGATGCGCGTTCCGCTGATGCGCTCGAGCGCGAGCACGTAGTCCTGCGCGTTCTGCGGCAGCTCCTCGAAGGTGCGGCAGCCCGAGATGTCCTCGCTCCATCCCGGGTACTCCTCCAGGATCGGCGTCGCGTGGTGGAAGTCGCTCTGGCTGACCGGCACTTCGTCGCAGCGCTCGCCGTTCACGTCGTAGGCGACGCACACGGGGATGGTCGGACGCCCCGTCAGCACATCGAGCTTGGTCAGCACGAGGTCGGTGATGCCGTTCACACGCGTCGCATAGCGCGTGATCGGAGCGTCGTACCAGCCGACGCGGCGCTCGCGGCCCGTCGTCGTGCCGAACTCGTGACCTGTCGTGCGCAGCCAGTTGCCGTCGCCATCCGTGTCGAACAGCTCGGTCGGGAAGGGACCAGCCCCGACACGCGTGGTGTACGCCTTCACGATGCCGACGATGCGGTCGAGGCGCCCCGGCCCGACGCCCGAACCGCTCGCTGCGCCCGCCGCTGTTGCGGTCGAGCTCGTCACGAACGGGTAGGTGCCGTGGTCGACATCGAGCATGGTCGCCTGACCGCCCTCGAACACCACGACCTCGTCGCGGTCGAGCGCTCTGTCGAGCAGCAGCCCGGTGTCACACACCATGGGACGAACGCGCTCGACGTACGAGAGCAGGTCTTCGACGACCTCGTCGACCGTGATCGCGCGGCGGTTGAAGACCTTCAGCAGCAGGTGGTTCTTCTGGTCGAGCGCCCCCTCCACCTTCTGCCGCAGGATCGACTCGTCGAACAGATCCTGCATCCGGATGCCCATCCGGTTGATCTTGTCGGCGTAGCTGGGGCCGATGCCGCGGCCCGTCGTGCCGATCTGGCGCTTGCCGAGGAAGCGCTCCTGCACCTTGTCGAGCGTGCGGTGGTAGTGCGTGATGATGTGCGCGTTCGCCGAGATCTTGAGCTTCGACGTGTCGATGCCGCGCGCGTTCAGCGCGTCGAGCTCCTCGAACAGCACCTCGAGGTCGACGACGACGCCGTTGCCGATCACAGGCGTCACGCCCGGCGACAGGATGCCGCTGGGCAGCAGGTGCAGCGCGTACTTCTCGTCGCCGATGACGACCGTGTGGCCCGCGTTGTTCCCGCCGTTGAACTTCACCACCCAATCGGTTCGGTCGCCGAGAAGGTCAGTGGCCTTGCCCTTGCCCTCATCGCCCCACTGGACGCCAACGATGACGATGCCTGGCATTCGTCCCCCTTATTCGATGGGTTACGTACCTTGCGATCCTACGGCGTGCCACCGACATCCGGCGAAGCGTGCCGTACGTCTCGAGTTCGGCCTGAGTGCTTCTGATGCGCGCCCGGTCGGATGAGGAACCCCGAACACATCACGCGATGCGACTGCCGGGCGGTGTGCGCCTGGCCGGCGCACGGGTACGGGCAGCGCCCCAGAGCATCAGGCCGACTGCGATCAGCAGCTGCAGGCCGAGCCCGACGAACCAGCTCGGCACGCTCGATTCGATCTGCTCGCGCGCAGTCGGGTGCTCGTCGGGCGGGTACATGCCCCCCTCGATCGCAGGCCGCCCGTCGCACGGGTCGTTCCAGTCCCGCCTCTCGAACTCCGGCTCGTGCTGAGCCGAGCGCATGCCGAGCTTGATCTGACCGAACAGGTCGACAGGGTTGCCGTTTGCGTCGTACGTCGTCGGCGTCGCATCGGCGAGCACGACGAACGGGTTCGATGCGAGCACCCACCACACGCGGTCGTAGCGCACCGTCTCGCCGGTGCCGCGCACCTCGATGCACTCGGCCGAGACGTCGGGGCGCGGCACGGTGCACGGCTCCGCGCTGACGTCGCACGACTGCACCTGCCCGTACATCTCGCTGGGGCTCTCGGTGAGCGTCGACGTCGAAGAGCGCACGGCGAACGTGCCGAGGCCGAACGCGATCAGCGTGCCGAGCACCAGCAGCATCACGACGAGGTAGGTGGCAGCGACCGAGAACAGCGGGCGTGCGATCACGGCGCTCAGCCCCACGCCGATCGCCGCCACGACGCCGATCTCGACGGCGAGCACCAGTACGGAGACGATGAGCGTCGCCGGGTGCGGCGGCACGGTCTCAGAGGCGTAGAACACCGTCTCAGGCGGACTGGCGTATCCCTGGATCAGAGCGATGACGAGCGCGGGCAGCGCGACGACGAGGTACACCAGCCCCGTCGCCCAGCCCGCCAGCAGCTTCGCTGCGAGGATCTCGCTGGTCGTCGCGAGTGTGACCTGCACGGGCGCCAGGGTGGCGCCGTCGCGGTCGCCGTTGATCGCGTTGCCGGTGAAAGTCGGAGTGACGAGGACGGCCATCAGCAGCACGCCGTAGATCGCAACCGAGAACATGCCCGAGCCGATCGACGCAGAGCCGGAGAACACGAGCGAGCCGAGCCAGGTGATCGCGCACACCACGACGAAGAACACGCCGAGCAGCACGTAGAAGCCGGGGCGCCGCGCTCTCTGGCGTAGGTCGAGACCGACGAGCACGCCGATGCGAGTGGGGTTCATCGTGCGCTCCCTCCCCCGGTCGGATCAGATGGCGGGCCCGGAAGGTTCTTCAGATCGAGGAACGCGCTCTCCAGATCTCCGGACGCCGGAGCGAACTCCGCGACCGGGATCTCCGCCGCGACGAGCGCGCGCAGGCCGTCCGCCGCCCGCTGCTCGTCCGCGAAACCGGCCACGAGATCACGTCGTTCGACGCGCACGCTCACGCCGTCGAGCGCACGTTCCACGGCCTCGCGCCACGGTTCCGGCCCCGTCTGCCTGGTTCCGGCCACGCGCAGCCGCCAGTCGCGCAGGCGACCGGGTGCTGCGAGATCCGGCCGATGCTCGACCGTGGCGCCCGCCGACATGAACACGGCATCGTCGACCATCTCCTCGAGCTCAGAGAGCACATGACTCGAGACCAGCACGGCAGCGCCCTCGTCGGCGAGGCGGCGCAGGTGCGCTCGCAGCGCGATCCGTGCGGCCGGATCGAGCCGGCGTCGGGTGCGAGCAGGGATGCGAGCATCAGCAGCAGCGTCGTCTTGCCTGCGCCGTTCGGGCCGACCAGGCCCGTGATCCGTCCTGGTCGCGCATCGAAGCTGACATCGCGCACCGCGTGCACGCTGCCGAACGATCGTGCGACGCTCCGCACCACTACGCCGTCGTGCGCCTCGCTCGCCTCGGTCATGCCGTCACGCTACCGCTGCCCGCCGACATCCGGCGAAGCGCGTCATACGCTGACTGCATGTCCGCGCCGCTGCGACGGGTGCAGTCGCGCACCGGCCCCGCTCCGGTCACGCCGTTGCGGCCTGGCAGTTCGCGCGTCCGGCGGCCGCCGCCGTGATCTTCGTCATCGAGGTGCTGCGCGATCCGGATGCCGCCGAGCAGGAAGTGCCGTAGTGCGGGCACCTCTGCCCAGCGCGCAACGTCGACGGTGACCCGTAGTCTTGACGGAGCCAACGAAGGAGAGCCGCTGACATGGCATCGCAGACCGTACCGACGGAGCAGGAGCTGGCGCGCGCCGGTCAGGTGCTCGACCACATCGCCGCGGCGTACTCGGTGCGCATGGTGGGGCAGGAGCGCCTCAGGACGAGCCTGCTTGTCGCCCTGATCGCTGGTGGTCACATTCTTCTCGAGTCGGTGCCAGGCCTGGCGAAGACCACGGCGGCCTCGACGCTCGCCGACACCGTCGCCGCTGACTTCAAGCGCATCCAGTGCACGCCGGATCTGCTGCCGAGCGACATCACGGGCAACCAGGTCTACGACGCTTCGAAGGGCTCGTTCCGCACAGTGCTCGGGCCAGTGCACGCGAACTTCGTGCTGCTCGACGAGATCAACCGCTCCAGCGCGAAGACCCAGTCGGCCATGCTCGAGGCGATGCAGGAGCACCAGACGACGATCGGCGGGCAGGTGCACCATCTGCCCAAGCCGTTCCTCGTCATCGCGACGCAGAATCCGGTCGAACAGGAGGGCACCTACGAGCTGCCGGAGGCTCAGCTCGACCGCTTCCTGATGAAGGAGATCGTCGAGTACCCGAGCCCGCAGGAGGAGTTCGAGGTGCTGGCGCGCATCGACACGGGCCTGCTCGACCCCGATCGGCACCTCGACAGCACCGCGAGCCTCGGCGACGTCCTCCTGATGCAGGACGTCGCTGGGCGCATCCACGTCTCGCCCGCCATCCGGAACTACATCGTCGGGCTCAGCTACGTCACGCGCAATCCCGCCCCGTACATCGGCGAGGAGCGCGCCCGCTACATCAAGTACGGGGCCAGCCCCCGCGCGTCGATCGCGTTCCTGCAGTGCGCACGCGCCCTCGCTCTGCTGAACCGCCGCTCGCATGTGATCCCCGAAGACATCCGCGAGCTGCGCCACCTCGTGCTCCGCCACCGCCTGCTGCTCACATTCGAGGCCGAGGCCGACGGCGTGCGCAGCGAAGAGCTGATCGACGCGATCTTCCAGTCGGTTCCGACGCCGTAGCCCGCCATGACGTCCACCCTGCTCACGAGGGTGAAGGGCAGACTCTTCATCCATTCGCGGCGCAAGTCGGCGCACGCGCTCGAGGGCGCATACGCGTCGCTGTTCCACGGCCGCAGCCTCGACTTCGAGGACCTGCGCCGGTACGAGCACGGCGACGACATCCGCGACATCGACTGGCGCGCCACGGCACGCCTGTCGGCGCTGCTCGTCAAGCGCTCGCGCGCGAGCCGGATGCACTCCGTCGTGTTCGCAGTCGACACCGGTCGCGACATGGCGGCGCTTGCGCCGAACGAACGGCCGAAGAGCGAGCTGGCGATCATGGCGGTCGGCGCCCTCGGCGTGCTCTCCACCAGGCACGGCGATGAGGTCAGCGTGCTCTACGGCGATGCCGCGGGCATCGGCCGCACACCGCCGCGCCGTTCGGAGGGCGCGCTCGAGCACGCGCTGCGGGCGATTCAGCGAGCGTCAGCACCGGACGCGGCGCCGAGCGATCGTCAGCAGCTGCTGACGACCGTGACGCGCACTGTGTCGAAGCGCGCGCTGCTGGTGATCGTCACCGACGAAGCGCCGCTGACCGATGCCGATGAGCAGGGTCTGCGGCGCCTGCGCGTGCAGCACGACGTGCTCTGGATCACGGTGCGCGACGCCGACCCGGTACTCGATCGGCCATCGCGCGCTGCGCGGCGCGACGCCGAGACCGGATGGGCGGTGCCGGCGTTCCTGCACGGTCACGATGACGTCGTCGCCGAGCTGAGCGAGGCACGGGAAGCCGCTGCCGCTCGGCGGCGCGAGGTGCTCTCGACGCTCGAGATCAGCAGCGCGACCGTGTCGACGCACGACGACGTCGTGCCGGCGCTGCTGAGCATGCTGCATCGCAGGAAGGCCGCCCATGCCCGCCGCTGACGTCGGCGCCGCTCTCCTCGTCGAGACGGCGGAGGGCATCGGCCCGGAAGAGCTGTACCCGCCTGCGCAGTACTCCGGTTGGTGGCTGCTGCTCGCGCTCGGCATCATCGTGGTTCTCATCCTGGTCGTCGTGCTGATCATCGTGCTCACCCGACCGCCGAAGCCGCCGCCCGCCCAGCCCGTTCCGGTGCAGCGGGGCACTCCGGTGGAGCAGCTCGAGCAGCTGCGCGCCGGTTATCTGCACCGCATCGATCTCGTCGAGCAGGCGCACGCGACCGGCACGCTCGACGCGCGCGGCGTGAACGCGGAGCTCAGCGCGATCACGCGCCGCTTCGTGAACGAGTACACGGGCGTCGCCACCCCGGTGATGAGCCTGGAGGAGCTCGAGCACCAGGACGTGCATCCCGCCCTGGTCGAAGCCCTCAACCGGTACTACTACCCGAGCATCTTCGGCGAGGACGCCCCGACCGACCCCGGCCCCGGCATCGCCGCTGCACGCGAGGTGGTGACAGCATGGCACTGACCCAGCTCTGGCCCTTCGCCGCTGTGGCCGCGGCCGTCGGCGTCGCGATCGTGATCGGCATCTGGTGGAGCCGCCGCGGCGACCGCGCCGACCCCGGCGACGGGGCGCTCGTCGCCCGCGCCGAGCGGGTGCGGCAGCTGCCGTCCGTGCGCCGTGCCACCCGCAGACGCGCCATCGCGCTGGCGGCGATCGTGCTCGTCGGCGCCATCGCCGCCGGCGCGAGCAGCGTCGTGTCCGCGCGCCCGATGGCGGAGCAGACGATCGTGCCGGAGAACAGCAGTCGCGACATCATGCTCTGCCTCGACGTGTCCGGTTCGATGGCCGACACCGACAAAGAGGTCCTCGATCTGTTCATCGAGCTGGTCGACGGCTTCGAGGGAGAGCGCATCGGGCTCACGATCTTCAACGCGTCGCCCGTGCAGCTGTTCCCCCTCACCGACGACTACGAGTTCGTGCGCGAACATCTCGCCTCGCTCCGCGACAGCTTCGAGTACACCGACGTCACCCCTGAGCATTGGATCGGCACGCTCGACGGGCCGGGCGCCTCCCTGATCGGCGACGGGCTCGCCGCGTGCGCGCTGCGCTTCGACCACAGCGACCTCGACCGGTCGCGTTCGATCATCCTGGCCACCGACAACGAGCCGGCCGGCGCCGAGGTGCTCAGTGTCGAGGAGGCGGCCGGCTACTCCGCTTCCCGCGATATCCGGGTGTATGCGCTGAACCCGATCCAGGGCGCCAGCGAGGTGGGAGAGAGCCTGGTGCGGGCCGCGCAGTCGACGGGCGGCGAGGCGTACGCGCTGCGGGGCACCACGACGGTCGCCGACATCGTGGACGAGGTCCAGCAGCAGGAAGCGAGCGCTCTGCAGGGCGAGATCCGGGTCGTGCAGACCGACGAGCCGACCGTGTGGATCGTCATCCTGTTCGTGTTCGTGCTGGTCGCCGTCGTCGTGATGTGGCGGGTGAGACTATGAGCTTCCTCCCCGTGCTGCATCCGCTGCTGCTGGTCCCCCTGACGCTTGCAGGCCTGGGCGTGGCCGCCTGGGCGCTCGTCAGGGCGCGCACCGGTTCCACCCGCCTGATCTGGGTCGTGCGGGTGCTGCTGGTCGCAGCCTGCGCCCTGCTCGCCTTCCGTCCCGGCGTTCCCGACGGCGCCTCGAAGTCCGTGGCGACGAACGTCGACGTGATCATCGCGCTCGACAACACCACGAGCATGCTCGCCGAGGACTGGACGGACCCGGATGACGACGGTGCCGCCGACGAGCCGGGGCGCCGGATCGACGGGGTCAGGGCCGACGTGCGCACGCTGATCGAGGCGTATCCGGGGGCACGGTTCGCGCTGATCGCGTTCGACAACAGCGCACAGGTGCGCCTGCCGCTGACGACCGACACGTCGGCGCTGATGTCGTCGCTCGAGGTGATGGCGCCTCCGCCGACCGACAACTCGAGCGGCAGCTCGATCGGGGTCGCGGCAGACGCACTCGCCGGAACGCTCGAGAAGGCCGCATCGGCGGAGGACAGAGCCAGGCTCGTGTTCTACCTCGGCGACGGCGAGCAGACCGCCTCGGGTGAGCCGCAGTCGTTCGATGCGAGCGCATCGTACATCGACGGCGGCGGAGTGCTCGGGTACGGCACGACGGAGGGCGGGCGGATGAAGCGCGTCGAGGCGGGCACCGGCGCGGCAGGAGGATACATCGAAGACCCGTCGACCGGTGAGCCCGCGCTGTCGACCGTCGACGAGGCGGCGCTCGAGCGGATCGCAGGCGAGCTCGGCGTCGGCTACCAGCTCCGCACCGGCGACACCGAGGCGGCGTTGCCCGAGGCGCCGGCCGAGACGACCACGGTCGCCGGAGAGGAGACGCCCGGTGCCCGCGAGGAGCTGAGCTGGATCGTCGCACTCGTGGTCGCGGCGCTGCTCGCGGTCGAGATCGGAGTGGCCACGGCGCGCGTCGGGCGAACGCTGCGCCTGACCCGGTCTCCCGAGGCGCGGAAGGAAGCACGATGAGCGCTCAGCCCGCATCCGACATCCGGAACCGCGACGACATCGTCCGGTCTCGGCGACGACTGCGCAGATGGCTGCTGCTCGGCTTCTCCCCCATCGCGATCGCAGGCCTGGTGATCGTGGTGAAGATCCTGTCGATGTACGCCTTCGCGCACCAGGCTGTGACCAGTCACGTCTCGGGCGATCCGGCGCGCACAGTTGCGGCCGCCGAGGGCCAGGAGCCGCTGAACTGGTTCGAGCCCTATCTGGCGCCGTACAACGTGGGCGTCGGACTGGCCTCCTACGACCGGCTTCCCGAAGCGCGGGCGGAGTTCGAGCAGGCGCTGCCGCTCGTGAGCGGTCTGAAGGCCTGCCCCGTGCACATCAACCTCGGCCTCGTCGTCGAGATGATGGCGGACCAGGCGCGCACGGACGTTCCGGAGTCGGCCGGCGACCTGTATGCGGAGGCGCTGGAGATCAACCTGGCCACGCCGGAGGAGTGCCGCAGCGAGGAGGCCGACGAGCAGTCGCCGGATCCCGAGCGCTCGAACGAGGAGACGCTCGACGATCAGCAGGAGCGACTCCAGCAGAAACAGCAGCAGGAGCCGCAGGACGAGGAGCCGCAGGACGGCGGCGAAGAGGAGGAACCGAGCGAGCAGCAGCAGGAGCAGCAGGACAAGCTCGACGAGATCGAGGAGAAGCTGCAGGACGGCGACCAGGAGCGCCAGGACCAGGGCGCCGACGGCGACGAGGACGGCAGCGGTTTCGGAACGGACAAGCCATGGTGAACGGCGCCGACGACCCCCAGCAGCGCAAGCACTCGAGCCTGCCGTTCCTGTCGCGCCATGACGGAGCGCCGCCGACGCCGCCGCCCGAGGGCTATCAGCACCCCAGGCGCTTCCCGTCGTCGCCGTTCGCCGTACCAGTGGGGGCTCCTGAGCCTCCGGAGCCCCAGGCGACGAGGCCGACGAACCGCCGACTGCGGCATCCGTTCGGCTGGTCGGCGGTCGCCGTCGCCGCGGTCTTCGCGCTCGTGCTGCTCGTGGCGCTCGCGATGGGTGCGACCGATGCGATCTACGGCGCCACGATGCTCGCGGTGCAGCTCATCGTCGCAGCGGTCGTCGTGGCCGCCGTGGTGATCGCGCCATCGCGGGTGCTCGGGTCGTGGGCACTCGCGATCGTGCTGGTGCTCAATGTGGGGACCGTCGGGGCGATGAGCGCACTGCGCACCTCGGCGGCCGGCGACTACGGCGACCAGCCGGGGCACGAGCAGCCGGGGCACGCCTATCCGGGGATCAAGGACGTCGACGAGAACGCGATTCTGCAGGCGCCGTCGCTCGAAGCGACGCAGAGCCGGATGGACGAGCTGTCGACGAGGATCAGGGCCGAGCTGAGCGACGAGTTCGGCTTCACCTGGGTGAAGGTCTCCGACCCGCTGCAGCGCAACGAGCGCAACGGATACGGCGGCGAGTCGATGCTGCAGCAGTACACCGCACCGGTGTGGGCGACCCAGCAGCCGGTGCACGGCTACGGCGACAAGCTCGACGTGATGAGCGCGATCGACGACGTGCTGCGCGAGGAGGGCGTGTACTACTCGCTGTATCCGCTCAACGAGCCGTACGACGGCATCTCGGACGACAGCCTCGAGCAGCTGTACGGCAGCGCCGACCCGGCAGAGCAGGTGCGGTGGTCGTACTACACGGAGCTGGCCGAACCGGGCTTCGGAACAGCGGCGCCGGAGTCGCCGCTGTTCTACGCCGAGATGATCGACCTCACACACGACGACACCGGCCGCTGGACGAAGCAGCAAGAGGCGGAGAACGCGAAGAACGGCACCCCGATGGAGGGCGTGCAGCTGATGTTCTACGGCACCCAGCTGCTCAGTGAGGCCGATCGCGACGCGTTCGAGAAAGCGCTGGAGGAGAACCCGGCGCCATAGCGCCCCACTGGCCGATCGCTGCCGCGGAACCGCCGCCCGCGCACTCAGCTTCGCTCAGCCGGACGGCCGGACGCCTGCCCACCCGCGTACGTGCTCGCCGAGGCCTTCCCGTTCCGACGAGGCGTACCGCGGGAGCGATTGCAGGCGGGGCGGAATCGTCGGTGTCGATCGATCCACCCCGGGGCCGCGACGTGGGGAACGCCGCGGCGCATCTGGATGCGCCATCCGGAATCCTCGAGGTAGTGGTGGTGCCACCAGCACAGCAGCACGCCGTTGTCGGTGTGAGTGGGGCCGCCGTGCGAGTGCTCCTCAACATGATGGATCTCGCACCAAGCGGCGGGGATCGAGCAGCCGGGGATGACGCAGCCGCCGTCGCGCGCAGTGATCGCGCGACGCTGGTGGGCGTTGAACAGTCGCTCGCGGGCACCGAGCCGGATGAGGCGGCCGCGATCGTCGAAGACCATCTTCTGCACGGCGCCGGTGCAGGCGATGCGATTCGCAACGCTGGCGGGAACCGGAATGTCGATGCCGTCGATGCGGGCGATGCCGCCGTCGAGGTCGCTCGCGGTCGTGGTCACGACCAGCGTGGGTGCCGCTCCTCCCAGTGAGGGCGCGTCTGCAGAGGCCGCCGCCGTCTGCACGATCGACGTGAGCACGTCGTGCCGACGCTGCGCGGGCGTGCGCGGATCACGGACGACGTCGGCATCCACCCACTGGTCCTCCTCGGTCTTCTCCTCGGCCAGGCGAACATCTTCCGTCGGCTGGAAGGCGACCCGCGACGCGGCATGCGCGTCGAACAGGCGCTTCAGACCCGCCGCTGTCTCGGGCACAAGGCTGCCGAAGATCGGAATCAGACCGCGCTTCTCGCGGCCGAGCGTGAGGCCGCGGCAGCGCGACGCGACCTCCGCATCCGGGTCGAAGCCGTCGCGCTCAAGGAAGCGCACCCAGGTGTCGGTCATCACCTTGAGCTGCCCGTACGTCTCGGTGGGGCGCTCGGAGTCGAACGGGCGATGCCCTTCGAGCTCGGGGATCTCATCAGCCAGCCGCTCCAGATCTGGGCGCTCGTCGGGGTCGACGACGCCGGCGACCAGCTCGAACTCAGCCGTCGCGATCTCGTTGCGCGCCGCGACGCCGCGTCTGGCCACCCTGGAGAGCTGGGTGGTCACGTACCGCGCAGCCTCCTCGCCGAGCGCGCCGGAGCGGAACACCGCCGACACTGCGGGGAACGGAGCGGGAAGCTCCTCACCCGCCAGCGTCGCGCGAGGGCGGGTGCTCCGGTCGAGCCTGGTCCGCTGCTGAGCCGTCTGATCCGATACGCCGGCGATCCGCTCGAGCGCCTCGACCGCGTTGCGGCAGCCGAGCTTCGTCGAGACCTGCCGCTTCGGCTCACGCTCTGGCATCCGCGAGCGCACGTCGATCTCCCCCGCCGCACGCACCCGGAGCGCGTCGACAAGGCGACCCAGCGCCTCGGTCTCGCCCGTGAACGCGACCACGTCACGATCCGACAGGCCTGACACCGCATCAACGAGCCCGGAGATCTCGCCCACGGCAGCCTCGACTCTTGCGAGAGCGTCCCCGCGAGAGTCGAGAGCTGGCATCGTCGTCATGTCTGTAGTTTAGTATCTTTGTTCGATTCTGTCCAGAGTTCAGCCCATCTTTACAGGACTGCGCATCCGGCCTTCGACACGACAGCTCAGACGAACCCTTCGCCCGAATCGAATCTTTGTTCACTCAATGAGCGCCCCTCCGGTGCGCTCGCAGAATGGGGCGCACGCCAGGCTCAGTCCGCTGACGTGCAGGCAACACGGCGCGGCTTGCCCCCACGGTGGTGTCTGCACGACTCGGACGGACTCACCGGAGTCGACATGCGCGCATCCGGAACCGACCGGAACCGTTGCGCACCCGTTCCAGCAGGCCCCGCATCGGAGCGCCGACTCACCGGCGTAGGATGGACAGCATGTCGAAGGTCCTGCAGTCCCTCCCCGTCGGCGAGCGCGTCGGCATCGCCTTTTCCGGTGGTCTTGACACCTCTTGCGCCGTCGCCTGGATGAAGGATGCCGGTGCGGTGCCCTTCACCTACACC
This sequence comes from Microbacterium halotolerans, assembly GCF_003569805.1. GTDB lineage: Bacteria > Actinomycetota > Actinomycetes > Actinomycetales > Microbacteriaceae > Microbacterium > Microbacterium halotolerans. The sequence continues at coordinate 518,082 of NZ_KZ984051.1, forward strand.
GGCGATCTCGGCCAGTACGACGAGGATGACATCGACACGGTTCCGCAGCGCGCGCTCGAGTACGGCGCAGAGAGATCGCGCCTCATCGACTGCAAGCCGCTGCTGGTGGAAGAGGGCCTGTCCGCACTCGCGTGCGGCGCCTTCCACATCCGGTCGGCAGGTCGCACCTACTTCAACACCACGCCGATCGGGCGCGCCGTCACCGGCACGCTGCTGGTGCGCGCCATGAAGGAGGACGGCGTCAACATCTGGGGCGACGGGTCGACCTACAAGGGCAACGACATCGAGCGCTTCTACCGCTATGGCCTGCTCGCCCACCCCGCGCTGCAGATCTACAAGCCGTGGCTGGACGCCGACTTCGTCTCGCAGCTGGGCGGCCGGCAGGAGATGAGCGAGTGGCTCATCGAACACGGCTACCCGTACCGAGACTCGGCGGAGAAGGCGTACTCCACCGATGCGAACATCTGGGGCGCGACCCACGAGGCGAAGACCCTCGAAGACCTGAACGTCTCGCTCGAGACCGTCGAGCCGATCATGGGCGTGAAGTACTGGGACCCGTCCGTCGAGGTGCCCAGCGAAGACGTCACGGTCACTTTCGAGCAGGGCCGCCCCGTCGCGATCAACGGACGCGAGTTCACCGACGCGGTCGAGCTGGTGCGCGAGGCCAACACGATCGGCGGACGCCACGGTCTCGGCATGAACGACCAGATCGAGAACCGCATCATCGAGGCCAAGAGCCGCGGCATCTACGAGGCGCCCGGCATGGCGCTGCTGTTCGTCGCCTACGAGCGCCTCGTCAACGCGATCGTGAACGAGGACACCCTCGCCACGTACCACGAGCAGGGCCGCCGCCTGGGTCGGCTGATGTACGAGGGCCGCTGGCTCGAGCCGCAGTCGCTGATGCTGCGCGAGTCGATCCAGAAGTGGGTCGGCTCCACGATCACCGGAACGGTCGCCATCCGGCTGCGTCGCGGCGAGGACTACACGATCCTCGACACGACGGGCCCCTCGCTGTCGTACGCGGGCGAGAAGCTGTCGATGGAGCGCGTCGGCGATGCAGCGTTCGGCCCCATCGACCGCATCGGCCAGATGACGATGCGCAACCTCGACATCGCCGACTCCCGCGCACGCCTCGAGGGCTACGTGCAGCGCGGCATGATCGGCGGCACGACGGGCGAGCTGATCGGTTCGCTCGAGGCAGGGGGCGCTGCGGCGATCACCTCGCACGCGCAGCCGTTCGACTCCGAGGCCGCCGAAGCACTCGACAGCGTCGGCGAGGCCGCGGCCTTCGACACCGGCACGGACTGAGCGGGGAGAACCGGGCGACGCCGACGGCGTCCTGAGCCCACGACGCAGCGCGAACGCCGCGTGCCCACGCGCCTGCGCCCGCCTCGCAGCGAACGTCGGGTGAACGGTGCCCTCGCCCGTTTCGGATGTCTGCGGTCCGTGGCATGCTCTCTCGCAAGAGCGGGCAGTTGCTCGCTCGCACGCGATCGAGAGGGCACGACCATGACTTTCCAGGCAACTCCCTACATGCAGTTCAGCGGGCAGGCGTCCGAGGCGTTGGATTTCTACCACGATGTCTTCGGCGGCACGCTCGAGGTCATGCGCTACAAGGACATGCCAATGGAGGGCATGGAGGGCGATCCGGAGTGGGTGATGCACGGCTCCCTCACTCTCGACAACGGCGTCACCTTCTTCGCTTCCGACAGCCAGGTGCCGCACGGGCCGGGCAACGTGGCCATCTGCGTCTGGGGCGACGACGCCTCTCAGCTCGAGCAGTTCCACACGCGACTGCAGCAGGGCGGCGATGTGCAGATGCCGTTCGAGGCGTCGCCGTGGGGTGCCTACTTCGGCCAGGTCGTCGATTCCTACGGCATCGTGTGGATGCTCGAGGGTGGAGAATCCGGCCAGTAGCGCGGACTGAACGGCCAGGTTTCGGGCTGCGGAGACCGACCGGGCGGTCGCCGACACAGCGATCGTCTCCGATGGAGGCGGGCGTGGACGCACAGAACGCCCACCTCGTTCATCGATCAGTCGGCGGGCGCTGAGGTCCGTTGGGTCAGTTCCGGCTCTCCTTCTCCCTGATCAGGTCGAGGGCGAGGACCGAGCCGATGACCGCCTGCCGCTGCGGAGGCGTGAGGTTCTCCGCGAGTCGGACCGCATAGGTCGATTTCCCCATGAACGCGTTGCCCATGCCCGACCATTCACGCGAGACGGTCGCCATCACACCGAGAGGGCCCACCAGCTCGAACTCGAAACCGATGAAGTTTCCCTGGAGATCGAGCTGTTCGCCCTGCAGCTCGATCGTCACGCGCGTTTTGAAGAAGGTGATCCGCTTCACGAGACTCGCCAGTGGGTTCCCTGCGCCGTCGAGGATCTCCATGCGGTCGCGCCCGAAGGTCACCGTGTCTTTGACCTGGATGAGCGGATTGTCCGGACCGTCGAACACCGTCAGCTCGCGAGCACCCATGAATGCTCGCCCGAGCGCACTGCCGCCCGTCTCGACGTGGGCGACCTGCTGCCCCTGAGCGTCCATGATCGCGAAGTCGTTCTTCGAGAAGTTCTTCGTCTGCTGGAAGACGAGGACGTTGTGCGTGAGGATCGACATGCCTGCGATCATTCCACAGCCCGCACTCATTCCTTCGGCACGTCGAGGTGTGCCTTCTTCGCCTGTTTGCGGTTGCGGGCCTTCTGGAAGATCTCCTTCGCGTCTGCCGGATCGAGTCGGCCGTCCGCGAGCATCCGGATCGGGCAGCGCTTGCATCGAGGCGTCGACTTGCAGCACTTCTTCTTGGGCACGAGCTTCTTGCCCTTCTTGCCCTTCTTGCCCTTCGACATGACGACATCGTAGGTCCGCGCGGGCTCGCGACCTATCGGAACCCTGCCGCCACGCCGCGGCGGTGGTACTCGAAGATGATGCTCGTGCGAGTGGACGCGACGAACGGCTCGGTCGAGAGGTTCTCGACGACGAACTGGCGCACGTCACTCGAATCGGCGACCGCGATGTGCACCATGAAGTCGTCCGGTCCGCCGAGGAAGAACAGCTGCAGCACCTGTGGCAGCTGTCTGACCTCGTCGATGAACGTGACGATGCCGTCGTGCCGAGTGCCTCCGCGCAGCGTCACACCGATCATCGCCTGCAGACCGCGCCCGAGTCGCCGGTGATCGACGCTCGCGTGGAATCCGCGGATCACACCACGGTCGATGAGAGATCGAGTGCGCGCATGCGCCGTCGACGCGGCGATGTCGAGCGCGGCGGCGAGATCGGCATTCGTGATGCGGCCGTCGCCGCTGAGGATCCGGACGATCCTCCGGTCGAGCTCGTCGAGCTGAACAGTCGGAAGATCCTTCGGATGGAGGTCGGAATCCGCAGCTTTCATGCGAAGCATGTTAACTGATCGTCTCAATCTGCCGAAGCATCTGTGACGTCAGATCGCGATCACCGAATCTGCTGCAACTCTGGTACAAGTCCCTTCCCCAGAAACGAGGAGATCACCATGAGGATCGCCGTTCCCACTGAGGTCAAGAACAATGAGAATCGCGTCGCCGTGACCCCGGCCGGGGTGGACGAGCTCGTGCAGCGCGGCCACGAGGTGTTCGTGCAGGCTGGTGCCGGAGAGGGATCCCGGATCGCGGATGGCGCGTATGCCGCGGCAGGCGCAGTGGTCACGTCCGACGCGGACGAGACGTGGGCCGCGGGGGATCTGCTGCTCAAGGTGAAGGAACCCGTCGAGTCCGAGTACGGCTTCCTGCGGAACGACCTCACGCTGTTCGCCTATCTTCACCTCGCGGCGAACCGCCCACTCGCAGAGGCCCTCGTGCGGGCGGGCACGACTGCCGTCGCCTACGAGACCGTGCAGCTCGACGACGGCTCGCTCCCGTTGCTCACCCCGATGAGCGAGGTCGCCGGCCGCCTGTCGACCACGGTCGGCGCGTACCATCTGATGCGCTCCCAGGGAGGCCGGGGAGCGCTTCTGGGCGGAGTTCCCGGCGTGCCACGGGCGAAGGTCGTCGTGATCGGCGGCGGCGTCGCCGGTGAGAACGCCGCCGCAAACGCACTCGGCCTGGGCGCCAGGGTGACCGTGCTCGACGTGAACGTGCGACGTCTCAGCGAGCTCGAGGCGCGCTACGGGAACGGGCTGATCACACGGCACTCGACTCGCTACGCGATCGCCGAGGAGATCGATGACGCCGACCTCGTCATCGGCTCCGTCCTGATCCCCGGTGCCGCAGCACCCAAGCTGGTCACGGACGAGATGGTGCAGGCGATGAATCCGGGCACCGTGCTCGTCGACATCGCCATCGATCAGGGAGGCTGCTTCGCCGGCTCGCGCCCGACGACCCACGACGCCCCGACGTTCGCGGTGCACGACACCCTGTTCTACTGCGTCGCCAACATCCCCGGCGCCGTCCCCGCCACGTCGACGCACGCACTCACGAATGCGACGCTGCCGTACGCCTCACGCATCGCGGACCTCGGCTGGGATGCGGCGGCCGCCGACCCCGCCCTCGCCCTCGGCCTCAACACCCGCGCCGGCGAGATCACGAACCCCGCAGTCGCGCGGACTCTCTCGGCCTGAACGGCGCCGACCGCCACGCGATATGCGACAACGCACCGGATGGGCCTCGTGCGCATCATCCGCTCGAATGACCCCGGTCATCCCTGCGACCGACGATTCTCAGCGCGGCTCCGAGGACACTTGAGGCATGACATATTCGACGCCGGCACCCGCTCTCGTCGCTCGTGGCCTCGTCAAGAGGTACGGGCCCCTCACGGCTCTCGCCGGAGTGGACGTCTCGATCGGCACGGGAGAGTCTGTCGCGATCATGGGCGCCTCAGGGTCGGGCAAGACGACCCTCCTGCACTGCCTCGCGGCGGTTCTGCCACCCGATGAAGGTTCGATCGTGATCAGTGGTGCAGACAGCACCCCCGTCGAGATCGTCGGGATGAGCGAGGATCAGCGCTCCGCCGTCCGCCGCTCACATCTCGGCTTCGTCTTCCAAGAGCACCTGCTGCTGCCCGAGCTCACGGCCCTCGAGAACGCCGCCCTCCCGCTGCTCGTCCTCGGACGGCCTCGCCGTGAGGCGGAGGAGCTCGCGCGGGGATGGCTCGCGGCGCTCGGTCTCGCGGGCATGGAGGAACGACGAATCGGCCAGCTCTCCGGCGGACAGGCGCAGCGTGTCGCGATCGCCCGCGCCCAGGTCACGGGTGCCTCGATCGTGTTCGCCGACGAGCCGACAGGCGCCCTCGACTCCACGACGTCGAGCGAAGTGATGAGCGCACTGCTTCACGCGACGACGGGGCAGGGGCGAAGCCTTGTCGTCGTGACGCACGACAGGGACGTCGCCGCCCGCTGCAGCCGCGTCCTCCGGATGCGGGACGGACGCATCGTCGAGAACGAGCCGACGCGCGGGGGAGGCACATCGCAGGATGCCGCGCAGCCGCACGTCGAGCACGGCGGAGAGATCCGCCGATGAGCGCGAGCATCCTGCCCCCGACGACAGGTCGTGTCCGCGGCCCGATCCGACGGGTCGCGACCCTCACGACCCTGCTCGCGCGCCCGTCCCGGCAGGGGCGCGCCGCCATCGTCCTCCCCGTCGTCGCCTTCGCGGTGACGACGGCGCTCCTGCTCGTCGTGACGGGTGGGACGCGGATGTTCCTCACCGCCCCGCAGGCACAGGGCGAGTTCGAGATGTTCTATGCCATCCTCAGCATGCTCGCCCTTCTCCTCATCACCGTTCCGCTCGCGACGCTCGGCGCCGCGGCGGCGCGCCTTTCGAGCCGTCGCAGGAACGACCGCCTGGCAACGCTCAGGCTCCTCGGCGCGACGAGTGGCGAAGTCGGTGCGATCACCGTCATCGAAGCGAGCGCGACGGCATTCGTCGGAGCCGTCATCGGCGTCGGTCTCTACGGCGCCTTCCTCCCGCTCGTCGGTCTCCTGCCCTTCTTCGGGGCCCCCATCGGGACGGCTTCCGCGTGGGCGGGGTGGCCGCTCGTCGGGATCGCGTGTCTGGCGCTCACGCTCCTCGCGACCGTGAGCGCCGCCGCGAGCCTGCGACGCGTGCGACTGACGCCCCTCGGCGTGCGACGCCGAACCGACGCACCTTCGCGTCGGTTCCGATCTCTCGTGATCGGGGCCGTTGCGCTCGCCTTCCTCACGCTGATCGTTCTCAACGCATCGGCGATCGGACAGCTGCTCGGTCCGATCGTCTTCATCGGAGCGCTCCTCGGCGCCTTCGCAGGAGCACTCGCTCTCCTCAACCTGATCGGCACGCCGCTCCTCGCGGCGCGCGGGCGCCGGCTCGCGCGCCGCGCGCCCGACGCAGCGCGCCTCATCGCCGGTCGCGAGCTCGCCGCACATGCCGGTGCGGCGTGGAGGCGTGTGTCGGGAATCGCGATGATCTCTTTCATCGCCGTTGTCGGCGGCGCGGGAATGAGTCTCGCGACCCTCGCCGACGACGGGGACGCCGCCATCTCGATCCTCTTCGCGGACATCAGGACCGGCGTCCTCGTGACCCTCGGCGCAGCGTTCGTCCTCGTAGCGTGTTCGGTGGGCGTGACGCAAGCGGCCTCGGTTCTGGAGGACCGCGACCTCATCGTCGGACTGGACAAGCTCGGGGTGCCTGCGCATGAGCTGCAACGCGCGCGCCGCCTGGCGGTCATGGTGCCGCTGCGATGGGCTGCGCTCGGTGGCGCGCTCATCGGAGGAGGGCTGAGCCTGCCGCTCATCGGAGCGACCGTGCTCTTCGCGCCGGCTGCGCTCGCCGTCATCGCCGCGACGTTCGTCGCCGGGCTCCTCCTCGTGCAGCTCGCGGTCGCTGCGGCGACTCCGCTTGTGACCGCGATCCGCCGCAACTCGACGGGGTGAACATCCCGACATCGTCCGCGGCAGGCTCACGCCCCCGTCAGCCCTCGTCCTCGATGACCTCCCGATCCCGATCCAACTCGTCCCGCACCAGGTGCTTCGCGTCGAGCGTGCCGTTGCGGTACGCCTGGCGCCCCGCCATATGCGCGGAGAGCGGAGCGGTCGCGAGCTGAATGACCACGACCGGCACGAGGAAGCCGACGGCGGCCCACGACTCGAGCGAGACGGCGACGCCGACCGCTATCAGGATGAGCCCGAGCACCTGCGGCTTCGTAGCCGCATGGATCCGACCCGGCACGTCGCGGAACCGCAGCAGACCGATTGCGGCCGTCAGACACAGCAGTGCGCCGAACAGCACGAGCGAGAGCGCGACGACGTAGAGGATCACTGCCCCGCCTCCCCGCCGTCGCCGGGCGCCCGGTCGCTCGGTCCGCGTGTCTCGCGGCCGTCGCGCCCTTCACGGCGGGCGACGAAGCGAGAGACCGCCACCGTGCCGAGCACGCCCGTCGCCGCGATCATCAGCATGATCGGAAGCGTGTCGGTGCGACGGTTGATCGCCGCCTCCGCACCCAGGACGCACAGCACCATCGTCAGCAGCACGTCGCTGGCCAGCGCACGATCCAGGATCGACGGCCCTTTGACCATCCGGATGATGGCGAGGACGGCCGCGACTGCGAAGACGGCCGCGATCGCGGTCACGAGCACCGAGATGATCATCGTGCCTCGCTTCCCGACTCGGCCGAGCGGCGCTCGATGTACGGTGCGTCTCCCGCGCGGCAGGTCCTCAGCTCCGCGCGCGACCCGACGGCCCGTACGATTCGCTTCTCCCAGGTGAGCGCGTGGCGGCGCACGGCGTCGAGATCGGCATCGGTGCGCACACCGATGGCGTGCAGGTACAGCACCCGCCGCGCACGATCGGCCTCGATGACGGTTGTTCCCGGCACGAGCGACGTAGCCACGGCGACATGAGTCATGATCAGATCATCGTCGACGCGCAGCGGCGCCTTCACGATCGCTGCGGACGGTGTGCCGGGCCCGACGGCCTGCCAGGCGACCTGCAGTGCGCCCAGAATCACTTCCCAGATGAACTGCAGGCCGAAGATGAGGAGCCAGAACAGGCTGACGCGGCCTGTCAGATCGGCGGGCGGCAGCCGGAACAGGCGTGTCACCACGACCGCCACCACGACGCCCGAGACGGCGGCGAGCCACGTGAACTGCCCCCAGAGCAGCATCCACAGCAGCACGAGCCAGGCGAAGAACGGCAGCTGGTTCCACAAGCGCTTCAGCGTCATGATCCCTGCTCCACCCCCTCGAGCTCGACCAGCGAGATGGGTTGCAGCAGAGACTCCCCGATGCGTTCGCACACGTCGTAGATCGGGCCGGCGAACACGGTCAGCGAAAGCGTGACCGCGACCATGCCGATCGTCGCGCCCGTCATGATGCTGGGGCTCTCGCGGCGCTCCGATTGGCTGTCCGCTGCCGGTGCCTGCTCCAGGTGCTTGAAACGGGCATCCGCGTCCGTCGCCTCCTCCTCGTGTCCGCGCCAGAACGACATGTTCCACGCGCGCATCAGCGCGTAGAGCGTCAGCAGCGAGGTCACCACGCCTGCCGCGATCGACACCCACATGATGGGCGTGCCGACACTCGCGGCCGCGTCGAACAGCGCGAACTTGCCGATGAAGCCGGAGAACGGCGGCAGCCCGCCCAGGTTCATCGCGGGGATGAAGTACAGCGCGGCGATCAGCGGCGCGGCCGTGACCAGTCCCTTCACTCGCAGGATCGAGGTCGAGCCCGCGTAGCGCTCGATCAGCCCCACTGCGAGGAAGAGCGTCGTCTGCACCACGATGTGGTGCACCATGTAGTACACCGTGGCGCCGACTGCCGCGTCGGTGTGTATCGCGAGGCCGAAGAGCATGTAGCCGACGTGGCTGACGAGCGTGAACGAGAGGATCCGCTTGAGCTCCGCCTGCGCGACGGCACCCAGAATCCCGACGATCATCGTCGCCACGGCCGCGATCGCCAGCACCAGATCGAGATCGCTGTCGGGGAACATCTGCAGCTCGGTCCGGATGATCGCATAGACGCCGACCTTGGTCAGCAGTCCGGCGAACACTGCGGTGACCGGCGCAGGAGCCGTCGGGTACGAGTCGGGAAGCCAGAACGACAGCGGGAAGATCGCCGCTTTCACGGCGAAGCCCAGCAGCAGCATGATGTGCAGCAGCATCTGCACGCCGTCAGGCAGCTCCCCCATCCGCTCCGCGATCTGCGCCATGTTCACCGTGCCGAGCGCGCCGTAGATCACGGCGATCGCGGAGAGGAAGATGATGCTCGACACCAGCGAGACCACGATGTAGACGGTGCCGGTCCTGATGCGCTCCTTGGTCGATCCCAGCGTGATCAGCACGTATGAGGCGACCAGCAGGATCTCGAACCCGACGTAGAGATTGAACAGGTCCCCCGCGATGAACGAGTTGAAGATCCCGGCCGCCAGGATCAGGTAGGTCGGGTGGAAGATCGACACCGGGGTGTCCTGATCGCGGTCTGCCGAGCCCTGCCCGACGGAGAACAGCAGCACGGCGAGCAGCACGATGCTCGACACCGCCACCAGCAGCGCGGCGAGGCGATCGACGTAGAGCACGATGCCGAACGGGAGCGGCCATCCGCCGACTGACACGGCCAGCGGCGTTCCGAGGTCGACCGCGACGAGCATGACCGCCGCGAGCAGGAACGTCGCGCTGAGGGTGACCACGGAGACGCCGATCTGCATGCGACGGTGACGGCCGAGCAGCAGCGTGAAGGCGGCGCCAAGCAGCGGCAGCGCCACGAACAGCGGAACGAGCAGGCTCATTCTGCGCCTCCGTTCCGCCGACGTCGCTCATCCGGAAGGACGATGCTCGCCGTCGTGACAGGCCCCACCTCGTCATCGGAGAAGTCGGTCCGCTCGGAGTCCTCCACCTCGGCGGCGTCCTCCTCGTCGTCGAGCGCGACGACCGTCTCGGACGCCCGCTCGCGCAGCGCGATGTCCTCTTCATCGTCCCGCACCGTGTCCTCCTGGCCCAGCTGCCACGATCGGTAGATCAGCGCGAGCAGGAAGGCGCTGACGGCGAAGGTGATGACGATCGCCGTCAGCATAAGCGCCTGCGGCAGCGGGTCGGACTGCTCACCTGCGTTCCCGTGGAACGGCGAGACACCGGGGAACCCCATCGCGATGAGCAGCAGCAGATTGGTGGCGTTGCCGAGCAGCAGGAATCCGATGAGCACACGGGTCAGGCTGCGCTCCATCATGGCGAACACTCCTGCGGCGTACAGCACGGCCATCACGACCACGAGAGAGAGGGAGACGCTCACGACGATCCTCTCCTCTCCGGCTCGGACACGGCCCCCGTCGGGGTGGCGGCGTCGTCGCCCGCGGCCGGGACGAATCGGCGACCGCCGTCCTCCATGATCTGTCGATCGACCTCGCCGCCGAGCGAGCGGAGCACGTCGAGCACCAGGCCGACGACCACGAGGTACACACCGATGTCGAACACCGTCGACGTGACGAACTCGATGTGACCGACCAGCGGCAGCTCGGCCTCCCAGACCGCGCGCGTGAGCGGATCCAGGCCGAACAGCATCGGCGCAACGGCCGTGCCGACGGCGAGCACCATTCCGGATCCCAGCATGTAGCCGGCGTCGGTCGGTGCCGCGATGCCGAGTTCGTACCTGCCACCGGCGACGTAGCGCATCACGAGGGCCAGGCCTGCGACCAGTCCGCCCGCGAACCCGCCGCCGGGGAGGTTGTGACCGGCGAAGAGCAGGTAGATGGAGATGACGATGATCGTGTGGAACAGGATGCGCACGACGACCTCGAGGATGAGCGAGCGCGAAGCCGCACTCATGCTCGCGCCGCCGAGGAGCCACGCACGGCGCGCACCGCGGTTGCCGTCGTCCTGCAGCCGGATGCCGCCGGTCGTCTCGACCACGGGAGTGCGCCCAGCGCGCAGCCGCTGCCCGAACGTGGTCTTCTTCCGCAGCTCGCGGCGCATCTGAGTCATCCGGTCGCTGCGAGCCGTGACGAACACGAGCGATGTGACGCCCGTCGCAGCCAGCACGAGCACGCTGAGCTCCCCCATCGTGTCCCAGCCGCGCAGGTCGACGAGCGCGACGTTGACGATGTTGCTGCCGTGCCCGATCTCGTATGCCAGGTCCTCCCAGGCGACGGAGACCGGCTCGGCGATCCGCGCGCTCGAGGCGATGACCGCGACGACCGCCATCGTGACGCCGACCGCCGCACCGATGAGCGCACGCACGACGGGTCTGCTCGACCCGTGATGGCTGCCCATGCGCGCCGGGACGCGCCGCAGCACGAGGGTGAACACCACCAGCGTGACGGTCTCGATGAGCACCTGCGTGATCGCGAGATCCGGGGCGCCGGAGAGGGCGAACAGGGTGACCATTCCGAGGCCCGTCACCGACACCAGCACGACACCCGTGAACCGCTTCGTCGCCCCGACGGCCAGGATTCCCACGGCGATCATCAGCACAGCAGCGACGGGCTGCGCCGGATGGTGCCACGGCTCCAGCAGCATCGTCCATTCGCCGTGCGCGACGAGAACCGCCGCCTCGGCCGCGACCAGCACGACGAACGCGAGCGCGACGTACGTCGGCAGCGAGCCGCGCTGGATGGCACGCGTCACCATGACGGCGAGTCGATCGATCTCGCGAGTGACGAGGTAGTAGACGTCGGATGCGGGCAGCGGGAGCAAGCGCCGACGGCGGTACCGTTCGAGCCGCCGCGACGCCCAGAACACGCCGATGCCGACAGCGAACGAAGCGGCGGACAGGGCGAGCGCCGGCTCGAGCCCGTGCCAGAGCGCGAGATGAATGCCGCTTCCGCCCTGAGCGGAGTCGGCGTACGCCCCGAGCACGGGGTCGAGCACGGGGACCGCGACGCCGCAGGCGACGGTGAGCACCGCGAGCAGCAGCGGGCTGGCGATGAAGTCGAGAGGAGGATCCGGCCACGACGTGCGCGAACGCACGCCGCCGTTCTCGTCGCGCTTGGTCCAGAACGCACCCCACACGAAGCGCAGCCCGTACGCGGCGGTGAGCGCAGAGCCGAGAACGATTCCGCCGAGCGCCGCCCAACCCCACACGCTGCCCGCGAGCGCCTCGTCGAGCATCGCCGTCAGAGCCGTCTCCTTCGCCACGAATCCGAGCAGCGGCGGCAGCCCCGCCATCGATGCGACGGACACGATCGAGATCGCGGCGAGAGTGGGCGCCTGTCTGCCCACGCCGCTGAGGTCGCCGATGTCACGCGTGGCGAGCTGGCGGTCGATGATGCCGACCACGAGGAACAGCGCCGCTTTGAACAGTGAGTGCGCCAGCAGCAGCGTGAGTCCCGCGAGCGCGGTGTCACGCGTGCCGAAGCCGATCACGACCGTGATGAAACCGAGCTGGCTCACGGTGCCGTAGGCGAGAAGTCGCTTGAGGTCGACCTCGCGGAGCGCCTGGAAGCCGCCGAGCAGCATCGTGAACACGCCGAGCGACACCACCAGAGGGCGCCACGGCTCCGCCTCTGCGAAGGTCGGCGCGAAGCGCGCGAGCAGATAGATGCCCGCCTTGACCATCGCCGCGGCGTGCAGATACGCACTCACGGGAGTCGGGGCGGCCATCGCACCAGGCAGCCAGTAATGGAACGGGAAGATCGCCGACTTGCTGAACGCGCCGATCAGCAGGCAGACCAGGGCGACGTTCGTCAGCGCCCCGGACGGCGGATCGTTCAGAATCGTGCTGATCGAGTTCGAGCCGACCTGCACAGCCAGGATCACCGCACCGACGAACATCACGAGCCCGCCGAGCGTGGTCGTCAGCAGTGACTGCAGCGCCGCGCGGCGGCTGGCGGCACGATTGAAGTAGTGGCCGATGAGCAGGTACGACAGGATGCTCGTGATCTCCCAGAAGATGACGAGCATGATGATGTCGTCGGTGAGCACCAGGCCGTACATCGTTCCGGCGAAGCCGAGCAGCTCGCCGGCGAACCGTCCTCTGCCCGCCCCGTGACCGCGGAAGTAGGTGGCGCAGTAGATCAGCACGATCGCGCCGACTCCGGTGACGACCAGTGTGAGCGCCCAGCTGAGAGCGTCCATCCGCATCGAGATGACGACGTCGAGCGGACGGATCCACTCGTATGCCTCGTGCGGCATGCGACCGGCGACGACGGCCGGGGCCTGCAGCAGCGCGTGCGCGAAGCCGGCGATGGGCAGCAGCGCCGCCAGGTAGAACACCCTCGAGCCGAGAAGACGCGCGAGTGGAACGACGGCGAACGACAGCGCCGCGAACACGGCGAGGATCGCGAGCATGGCGCCTCCTCGTCGTCTGGCCGGCGCGGGTGCACAGGCGGCGGGTGTGATCCGGTATGTCGTGGGGCCGCATCAAGACTATCGGGCTGGGGCTGAGCCGGCCCGGATGCGCTCGGACTAGGATTGTGCGGTTAGGTTGGTTCGGTGCGCCTCGTCATTGCCGAATGCTCCGTCGACTACACCGGCCGCCTCAACGCCCACCTGCCGCTCGCGAAGCGTGTGCTGATGCGCAAAGGCGACGGCAGCGTCCTCATCCATTCCGACGGCGGCTCGTACAAGCCGTTGAACTGGATGAGCCCGCCGTGCCGCACGGACGTGTCGGAGCCGGATGAGGAACTCGCCTCGGCAGGCGTCGTCGAGGTGTGGAAGGTGACGCACCAGAAGTCGGGCGACGCGCTCACGGTCCGCATCCACGAGATCATCTCGGACTCCTCCCATGACCTCGGTGTCGACCCCGGCCTGATCAAGGACGGCGTCGAGTCCGACCTGCAGCGCCTCCTGGCCGAGCAGGTCGACCGCGTCTCCGAGGGAGCGGCGCTCGTGCGGCGCGAGTTCCCCACGGCGATCGGCCCCGTCGACCTGATGGTGCGCGGCGCCGACGGCCAGCACATCGCCGTCGAGATCAAGCGCCGCGGCGACATCGACGGCGTCGAGCAGCTCACGCGCTATCTCGACCTGCTCGGCCGCGACCCGCTGCTGACGGGCATTCGGGGCGTATTCGCCGCCCAGGAGATCAAGCCGCAGGCCCGCACGCTCGCCGAAGACCGCGGCATCGAGTGCCTCGTGCTCGACTACGACGACATGAAGGGCATCGAGTCGGGCGTCCCCCGCCTGTTCTGACGCTGCCGAGATGCGCACTTCTCGTCGAGATGCGCCGGTTTTGACGTGATTTCGTCGGAAAAGTGCGCACCTCGGCGGCTCGGCACGGGGCATCGCGCGCGGAAAGGTCCCCATCCGGAGGTCGATAGGCTGGGTGCATGGCTGATGTGCGCGAGTTCACGTGTGTTCTGTGGGATGTCGACGGGGTGATCGCCGACGCGACGGCCGGCATCATGCCGCGCGTGCAGCAGGTGCTCACCGAGCTCGGACATCCGGTGCCCACCTTCGAGGATCTGCGCGCCTGGATCGGACCTCCGATGCTCGAATCGTTCCAGGTGCGGGCAGGGCTCGATCCGGATGAGGCCATCACGGCGGTCGGCATGTACCGCGAGCTGGCCTCCCGCGGCGGCTACGCCACGTCGGTCAGGCTGTACGACGACATCCCCGAGCTGGTGCGCGAGGTGAGCGCGGCCGGTGTGCCGATCTCGACGGCGAGCACCAAGCCCGAGAACCAGGTGAGGGCCATCCTCGAGCACTACGGCCTCGACGACGCGTTCACGGCGATCGCCGGCGCGCGCTCCGACGCGGAGATCAACGACACCAAGGCCGTGGTCGTCGGCAAGGCCCTCGAGCGGCTCCGCGCGGCCGGCGCCGACACGTCATCGCCCGTGCTGATCGGAGACCGGCACCACGACGTCGACGGCGCCGCGGAGCACGGTGTCCCCGTCGTCTACGCCAGGTGGGGCTTCGGCAGCCCCGGCGAGGAGGCAGGGTCGATCGCCACAGTCGACACCCCCGCCGCCCTGCGCGAGCTGCTCCGCGCCAGCCTGCCTTCCCTCGCCGCGGCGTAGGCCCGCGCAGGCCGCACTCGCGGTCGCGCGAGCGCACCCTTTCGCGCCGGGCGGGCCCCATCCGGGTGCAAAGCGCCACTCGAACGCAAAGGGCCCGCCCGGAGACGACTCGTGGGCGCGCGACGCGACTCCGCGGCGCCTCTGTCCTCCGCGGAGGATACGCTCTACAGGGTGAGCTTCGATTCCATTACGCCCGCTCAGCTCCGCGATGTCGGCAGCGTGAAGTGGTCGCTCTTCCCAGGCAAGACTCCCGCATTCGTGGCCGAGATGGACTTCGGGATCGCGCCGCCGATCACGCAGGCGCTGCACGACGCGGTCGACAACGGGGCGTTCGGGTACCTGCCGCCCGCAACCGACCTGGCCCTGCGCGAGGCGTTCACCGGATGGGCAGCAGATCGCTACGACTGGCAGGTCGACCCGGATGACGTGAAGCAGATCTCCGACGTCATTCAGGCGTTCCAGGTCGCGATCGAGCATTTCAGCGAGCCGGGTTCGGCGATCGTGCTGCCCACGCCTGCGTACATGCCGTTCCTCACCGTGCCTGCTGTGATGAATCGCAGGATCATCCAGGTGCCGATGCTCCGCACGGAGACCGGATGGGAGTACGACCTCGACGCGCTCGACCGTGCCTTCGCCGACGGCGGCGGGATGCTGATTCTGTGCAACCCGCACAACCCGATCGGGCGGGTGCTGCGCCGCGACGAGATGGCCGCCATCGGCGAGGTCGTCGAACGCCGCGGTGCGCGCGTGTTCTCCGACGAGATCCACGCCCCGCTGGTCTACGCAGACCAGCGGCACGTGCCGTACGCCTCGGTGAACGAGGTCAACGCCGGTCACACGCTCACGGCGACGAGCGCTTCGAAGGCGTTCAACCTTCCGGGGTTGAAGGCCGCACAGGTCGTGCTGTCGAACGACGCCGATCGGAAGTACTGGTCGGACAACGCCCGTGCGCTGCACTTCGAAGCCTCGAACCTCGGCGTCGTCGCGAACACCGCGGCCTACACCGGCGGCGGCGCATGGCTCGCCGAAGTGCTGGAGTATCTCGACGGCAACCGCCGCCTGCTCGGCGAGCTCGTGGCCGAGCACCTGCCGGGAGTGCGCTACACCGCACCCGAGGGCACGTACCTCGGCTGGCTGGACTGCTCGGCGCTGGAGCTTCCCGGCTCGCCCGCGGAGTTCTTCGCCGACTCAGCCGACGTCGTCCCGACCGACGGCGCGCTCTGCGGCGACGGCAACGCGCACGCGGTCCGCTTCAACTTCGCGACCCCGCGCCCGATCATGGAGCAGGCCATCCGGGCCATGGGCGAGGCCGTGCGCGCCCGCTGACCGGCTCCGACCCGCGAGCGCACCGCTTGCCTCTGAGCGGATCCGTTGTTCACAGGCAGAAGGAGTCCGCTCGGGCACAAGGGGGCCACTCGCGTCAGCTCCGGCGCCGACTCTCCAACGCAACGACGAAGGCCTCGTTCGCAGAATGCGAACGAGGCCTTCGTGAGATCTGCCGGACTACAGCGGCCGGATGCTCTCCGCCTGCAGGCCCTTCGGGCCCTGTGCGATCTCGAACTCCACGCGCTGGTTCTCTTCCAGCGAGCGGTAGCCCTGCGAATCGATGGCGGTGTAGTGCGCGAAGACGTCAGAGCCGCCCTCGTCGGGAGAGATGAAGCCGTAGCCCTTCTCCGAGTTGAACCACTTGACGGTACCCTGCGTGCTCATGTATTGCCGTTCTATAGAGATGAAGCCGACTCAGATTGCGTGTCGGCCAGTTCCCACGCTAACCGTTCGATCGCTCTGGCGATAGAGCGCGAGGGAATCTGCTTCGGATTCACAGGAATCTTCCCCGCGAAGGCATAAAACGGCCCCCGCCGTTGGGGGGAAACAGCGGGGGCCGGACGACCGAGAGAGGACGTCTTGTCACAGTATACGGCAGTGTCCCCCATTCGGGGGACACGAGCACTGAACTGCCCGGGCAGACGCAGGTGCTTCCTGACCGTGTCGACGGAATGAAACGACGTCCTTTCGCGCTGTAACTCGGTGACCATCCCCAACAGAAAGCCGACTATGCGCGCGCTCATCCACAACACCTTCGGCGACCCCGCCCAGCAGCTCCACGTGCAGGAGGTTCCCGATCCAGTTCCCGCCCCCGGCCAGGTGCTCGTGCGCACCACGCTCTCGCCGATTCACAACCACGATGTGCTCACGGTGTCGGGGGACTACGGCTTCGTGCCGCCGCTTCCCGCGCCGTCGGGCACGGAGGCGACCGGAGTCGTCGAAGCCCTCGGCGAGGGCGTCGACTCACTGCAGGTCGGCCAGCGGGTCTCGGGCGGCACGTTCGGTGCGTGGGCGGAGAAGTTCGTCGCGAACGCGGCGGGCCTCGTTCCGGTGCCGGATGCTCTGGATGACGAATCGGCCGCGCAGCTCATCTCGATGCCGGCAAGCGCACTGGCGCTGCTGAACGCGCTCGGCGTGAGCGAGGGCGACTGGATCGCGCAGAACGCCGCGGGCGGAGCGGTGGGCAGGCTCATCGCACAGTTCGCCCGCAGCCGCGGCGTGAACGTGCTCGGACTCGTGCGCCGCAGCGAGGGCGTTGCCGAGCTCGCCGCCGCAGGAATCGATCGCGTCGTGGCGACCGACCGCGACGACTGGCGCGCCGCGGCGGCCGAGATCACCGGCGGCGCGCCTGTCGCCGTCGGCGTCGACTCAGTCGGCGGGCCCGCCGTAGGCGACATGCTCGAGCTCGTCGCCGACGGCGGCCGGGTCGTGCTGTTCGGCGCCATGGGCTCGGCGCGGATCGAGGCGGCGAGCCGCCACATCATCTTCCGTCAGGTCACGATCGAAGGCTTCTGGGGATCCAAGGTCATGTCCGCCATGGATCCGGTCGAACGCGCCTCGCTCATCCGGGAAGTCGTCGAACGCGCCGTCGCCGGCGACATCACGCTTCCGGTCAAGGAGATCTTCTCGTTCGACCGGATCGCCGACGCCGTCGCCGCCCACAACCGCCCAGGACGCGCGGGCAAGGTGCTGCTGCGGCCGTGACCGAGCTGCCGAGATGCGCACCTTTTCGACATCCGGGCGTCAAAAACGGCGCATCTCGACGAAAGGTGCGCATCTCGGCATCGGCCCGGATCAGAAGTACGTGTCGATGATCTCGGTGATGCGGTCGTGGTCGTCGGCGACAGGGATCCTGCGCCACTTGTCGAACGCGGTGCAGGGGTGGGAGATGCCGAAGCAGACCAGGTCGCCCGGTCGCGGCGCGAAGCCGTCCTCGCAGCTCAGGTAGGCGTGCTGGTCGTCCATCTTCGTCACCGCTGCTCCGTCGGCGATCTCGGAGACGACGCCGTCGGCGGTGCGCAGTCGGAGCGGAACGGGCATGCCCTCGTCATACGGCGCGTCTCGCTTGCCCATTCCGATGATCGCGTGCCCCGGCTCGGGCACAGACACCACGTGCGCCCAGATCTCCAGCGCGGCGTCGAGACGCCCCTCCTCCGGAATCCGGTTGAACGCGGTCTTTCCCACGTACACGCCGTCGTCGTGCGACACGTACGCCCCGCTGCGCAGGATCACCTGCGCCTCGTCGGCGAGCGCCTCGCCGAGCTCGACCGCCACCCTGTCGAAGTACGCACTGCCGCCGGCCGTCACGATCGGCCGCTCCGGAAGCACGCCCTCCAGGCGGAGCCGTCGGGTGATCGCTCTGACGCCGTCGAAGTAGGCGGTCACCTCGGCAACGCTGTGCAGCCCTCCCTCGTACGAGGAGACTCCGGCGAGCCGTACGCCCTCGCTGCGGTGCACGATGTGCGCCAGCCGCGACGCCTCATCCGGCTCACGCACGCCCGTGCGGCCTCCGGCGTGGCCGATGTCGACTAGCACCGGGAGCTCGACGCCGGCGCGCACGCCCTCGCGCGCAGCCGCGGCGACGCCCTCGTCCGAGTCGACGAGGAACAGGATCTCGCCCTTTCCCCCTGCGGCCTCGTCCGCGATCCATCTCAGCGTCGCCGGGTCGAGCACCTCGTTCGCGATCAGGATGCGCGACGCACCGAAGCCGCGCGCCGCACGCGCCTGATGCCCCATCGCGACGGTGATCCCCCACGCGCCGGCAGCGAGCTGTCTGGCGAACAGCTGCGGCGACATCGTGGTCTTGCCGTGCGGCGCGAAGCTCAGATCGTGCCGTGCGCAGAAGTCGGCCAGAGACCGGATGTTTCGCTCGAGCGCGCGCTCGCGCAGGACCATCACGGGGAACGAGACGCTGTCGTCGAAGAGCGTCCTGCCGTCCCCGCCGCCCGGCCACAGCCCCTTCGTCGCCCACGGCGCCGAGATCGTCTCCGTCATGCTCTCTCCGTTCCTGCACGGTCCTGCGATGCTTCCGCCGTCAACGATGACACGTCCCGACGCAGACCGCGGCCGGGAGTCCTGCCCGTCAGCGCACCGCCCGCGAGGACCGGGACGCCGGCCACGAGCACGTCGTCGATGCCCTCCGCGAGACGGAGCGGGTTCGCGTAGTCCGCCC
The DNA here is from genome assembly GCF_003569805.1 of Microbacterium halotolerans. Taxonomy (GTDB): domain Bacteria; phylum Actinomycetota; class Actinomycetes; order Actinomycetales; family Microbacteriaceae; genus Microbacterium; species Microbacterium halotolerans. The sequence continues at coordinate 537,460 of NZ_KZ984051.1, forward strand.
TGTCGGCGACCGCGGCCGGATCGACGAGCACGAGGTCGGCGTGGAACCCGGCCCGCACGGCGCCGCGCCGCCCCAGCCCCATCCGCGCGGCGGGGCGCTCCGACAGGCGGGTCACCGCCTGCTGCCATGTCCACCTGCCGTCGGCGGCCATCGCGAGCAGCCGTGCGAAGGCGCCGTACGCCCGGGGATGCGGCGCCTGTCCGACGAAGATGCCGTCCGACCCGCCCATGAAGCCCGGATGGGAGAACAGCCTGGTCAGGTTGTCCATCGGCCGCTCGTCGAGCACGGCCATCACGGCGCCGACGCGCATGTCACCGGCGACGAGCATCCGGATGGTCGCCTCCGCCGCGTCGACGCCGAGCCGCCGCGCGACCTCCGCGAGCGTCAGCCCGACGCACCAGGCCCACTCACTGTTCGGCATCGAGGAGATCGTGATCATGCCCGGCCAGTCGGGCCCGAGACTCGGGTGCTCGGCCACGCGAGGGAACCAGTCGGTGCGCAGTCTGGTGACCTCATCCGGATTCTGCAGCCGCGCCGTCGCATCGCCCGCGGCGAGCGCGCTGTACTCGGGCGGCAGCGTCGGCATCGACAGCAGCGAGGCACCGCGCGTGTACGGGTACATGTCGAAGCTCGCATCCGCCCCGCCGTCGGCGAGTTCGCTCATGAGACGCCAGCCGCGCTCGGCATCGAGGTGGAAGTGCGAGATGTGAGCTGCGACGCCGCTGTGCGCGCAGATCGCGGCGATCTCGCGCACCCCGACGTCCGAGCCTCGCTCGTATCCGCCCCTCATGTGCGTCACGTACAGCGCGTCGGCCGCGGCAACGGGCTCGGTCAGCTTCGCGATCTCGGCGGTATCGGCGAACAGGCCCGGCACGTAGTCGAGACCGGTCGACAACCCGAGCGCGCCGTCGCGCAGGCCGTCTGCGACCAGCGTCTGCATCCGCCGCAGCTGCTCGTCGTCCGCCAGGTCGGCGGACATTCCCATCACTTCGTGGCGCACGGTGCCTGCCGGCACGAGGAAGCCGACGTTCACGGGCGTCGCGTCGTCGTACGTCGCCAGCAGGTCGGCTGTGCCTCCCCCGCGGAACTGCGGATGCCTGCCGTTGATCGCGGCGAAGTAGTCGCTCGCCCAGCGCCCGTCGCCGGGCGCGTAGGAGACGCCGTCCTGGCCTGCGATCACCGTTGTGACGCCCTGGCGCAGGAGCGCGAGCTGCACCTCCGGGTCGAACACCCGACCGTCGGCGTGGGAGTGCGCGTCGATGAAGCCTGGCAGCACGAGGCGCCCTCCGGCGTCGATCGCCTCATCGCCGGTTCGTGGATCGATGCGCCCGACCTCCGAGATCCGGCCGTCGGCGATCGCGACGTCAGCGCGCGTTCCCGCCTCGGCGCGCTCGTCGACGACGACGCCTCCCCGGATGACGGTGCGTGTCATGAGGACACGCGCTGGGCGAGCAGGTCGATCTGGCGCGGATCGCTCAGCGCAGAGCCGACGGCCACGACCGAGACCCCCGCGGCGAGGAACTCGTCGGCGTTGTGCGCGTCCATGCCGCCGGTGGCGACGAACCGGATGCCCGGAAACGGGCCGCGCATCGTGCGGAACCACGAGGCGCCGAGCGTGGCAGCCGGAAAGGCCTTCACCCAGCCGACGCCGAGCGCCTGCGCGCGCTGCACTTCGGTCGCCGTGGCGACACCCGGCAGGTGCGGCATCTCGCGACGTCGGCTCGCGTCGAGCACGCTGCCGTCGGTACCCGGCGCAACGGTGAAGGCGGCGCCGGCGCTCGCGCTGGCCTCGACCTGCTCGAGGGTGACGACCGTGCCGGATCCGACCCCTCTTCCCCGTTCCCTGCCTGCTGCGACGACCGCCTCGAGCGACGGAACGGCATCCGGCGTCTGGATCGGCACCTCGACGAGCCCGATGCCGAGATCCCATGCCCGGGTCGCCAGCGTGACGGCCTCGGCCGGGGCCATTCCGCGCAGGATCGCCATGAACCGCTGCCCGTCGAACAGCTCGTCGAACGTCACCATCGCACCGTCTCCTCCCGCGCCGCGAAGCGCAGCGCGTTCCATTCCTCTTCGCCGATCGCGGCGAGTTCTCTGAGCCGCTGTGCGGGCCCCGGATCCGGGGTGTCTCCGCGGTGCCGCAGCGCATGCGCCGCCATCACGTGACCGCGACGCAGGCAGGTGCGCTCGTCCGCGCCGCCCAATCGGCCGTCCAGGTAGCCGGCGGCGAACGCGTCTCCCGCTCCGATCGGCTCCACCACGTCGACCGTGGGGGCGGGAACGTGCACGCGTTCGGTGCCGACGAAGCTCGTCGCGCCGACGTCGGCGTCCTTGACGACGAGCGAGCCGACATCCGGCAGCAGCTCGCGCACCTCGTCCGCCGTTCCCGCTCCCCACAGCTCTGCCGCCTCGTCGCGGCCGACGAAGACGATGTCGGCACGGCGGGCGTGCTCGAGCAACACGGGTGCTGCTCGCTCCACCGCCCAGAGTCGGGGGCGGAAGTTCACGTCGAAGGTCGTCATGACGTCGCCCGACCGGCCGGACAGCACGGCGTCGACGACGTCGTTGCACGATTCCGACAGTGCGGCCGTGATGCCGGACAGATGGCACACGTGGCGCTCGGCCAGACGCAGGCCCACGAGATCGGCAGGGCTCATCGCCGACGCGGCGGAGTGCGCGCGGTAGTAGAGCACATCGCTGCGGCCGTCGACGACGTCCTTGAAGTAGACCCCTGTCTGCCTGGCGTCGTCTTCGACGACGCCAGAGACCTCGACGCCGCGGAGGCGCAGCGAATCGAGGATCCGGCTGCCGAACGGATCGGCGCCGACTCTGCTGAACCACTCCGCGCGACGGCCGAGATGAGTCAGCCCGACCGCGACGTTCGACTCGGCTCCCGCAACATGCAGCTCGGCCGTCTCGGCACTGCGCAGCCCCTCGCCCACCGAGGCGATGAGAACCATGCTCTCGCCGAGGCAGAGCACATCGGCAGGTTCCGCGGCGCTCACCGCCTTGATCCGGAGTGTTGCATTATTTGCACAATCTGTTGCGATATTCGATGTACATTGAGCATAGGTTCGCGTCGGGAACGACGTCAAGGCCGACCCGCCCGACACAACGCAGTCGATACGCCGGATGCCTCCGGCACCATCCGCGGCAGTCCGCGCTTCTCGCTCGCACAGTCCAGCGGACCGACTGCGCTGTGCACGCAACGCCCGCGAGAGTCGCTCGGCGAGGTGCTCGGTCCCGGTTCGCGCACTGTGACAGCATGAGCGCATCGCTCAGGCCTATTTCGGGAGACACAGTGTCGCAGACCGTGCAACGCGCGACGGAGCTCATCGAGTTCATCGCGGAGGACCCGCGCACCCTCGCCGAGGCGGCGGAGAAGTTCGATGTGCATCGCTCGACGGTGTTCCGCCAGCTGCAGACGCTCGAGCGCGCCGGCTTCCTCGTGCACCGGTCGGACGGCCGCTACGCGATCGGTTCGCGCATCATCTCGATCGCTCAGCACGCGCTGGAACGCATCGATCTGCGCCGCATCGCGCACGACCACCTCATCCGGCTGCAGACCCGTGCCGGCTGCACGGTGCACCTCGCGCAGCTGATGGAGAACAGCATCGTCTACGTCGACAAGATCGAGGACACCAGCGGTGTGCGGATGTACTCTCGCGTCGGCAGAACCGTGCTGCCGCAGGCGACGGGGGTCGGCAAGGCGATCCTCGCGCAGCTGCCCACCGCGCGCCGCGACGCCGTGCTCGCCGGCGTCGAATGGCAGGCCTACACAGACACCACGCTGACCGACCGGAAGAGCCTCGACGCCGAGCTCGACCGGATCGCCCGGCGCGGCTGGGCCGTCGACGACAGCGAGTTCGAGGGCTTCACGAACTGCATCGCCGCACCTGTGTCCAACTCGGACGGCACCGTCGTCGGCGCGATCTCGCTCACATCGCTGAAGGCGCTGCACGACCTCGACGACCTGCGCACGCACCTCGACGATCTGCTCGAAACCGCAGGACAGGTCTCGCGGGACCTGGGGTAGGGCGCCACACGAGTGCCCACGCGTTCTCAAGGGGCTTTCGGTGGGCCGAAGTGTGGTCGCCGCTCTCGCCGGTCGGCTCCGGCGTGACGGAGTGCGCCGAACTCACGATGGTGGCGCAGTTCGGGACACCGGAACGGGCGGTGCGACCGGGGTCGGGCGAGGGACGACAAGGGGCGTGTTGCGTGTGATGCAACAGGATTTGTGATTCCTGCACTTTGCCTTAGCATCGTCACGCCCGCTCCTGAGAGGAACACTGATGCCACGCACCGCCATCCGGACCGACACCGCCCCCGCTGCCGCGCACACCTTCTCCCAGGGGGTCAGGCACGGCAACGTGCTGCAGGTCTCCGGTCAGGGTCCGATGGACCCGGAGACGAAGCGCTACATCGCGGCGGGTGACGTGCACGCGCAGACCCTTCGCACCCTCGAGAACGTGCGCGCGATTCTCGAAGCCGGCGGCGCGAGCGTCGGCGACGTGGTGATGTTCCGGGTCTACCTCACCGACCGCGGCGACTTCGCCGCCATGAACGAGGCGTACGGCGACTTCGTCGAGCGCCACGTGGGCGACGGTGTTCTCCCCGGCCGCACCACCGTATTCGTCGGGCTGCCCCATGAGGAGATGCTGGTCGAGATCGACGCCCTCGCTGTCGTGGACTGATCCAGACCGACCGGTGAGCGCTCCTCAGCCCGCCGAACGGGCCCCTCGTCACCGTTCATCGAGACGGAACCGCACCTCGGCGACGAGTCCGCCGCCATGCCGTGAGGTGAGGAGCAGCGTCGCGTCATGGGCGCGTGCGATGCTCTGCACGATCGCAAGCCCCAGTCCGACTCCGGCATGATCTCCGCTGTGCGTGCGTGTCGACGCGCGCTGGAACGGCTCGACGATCGTCTCGAGCACCTCAGGGGCGATCGCCTCGCCGGTGTTCGAGACGATCAGCACGAGGGCGTCGGCCTGCCGCGACAAGTGCACCGACACCGTGCCGCCGTGCCGGAGGTTGTGCACGATGCCGTTGTGCACAAGGTTCGCGATCATCTGCTGCAGCAGTGTGGGAGACCCGATCGTCGGCACCGCCTCACCTGTTACGCGCAATGCGACGCTGTGGCTCTCGGCCAGGGGGAGCAGGTTCTCAGCAGCCTCCTCCGCGAGCAGCAGGAGGTCGACCGGATTCCGTTCGAAGGTCCTGCCGTCGGCGCGAGTCAGCAGCAACAGGGCCTCGGTGAGTTCGATCGCGCGGCTGTTGACGTGCTGCAGCCTTTCGATGAGGTCGTCGACATCGCGCTCCGGGTCTGCCCGTGCCACCTCGAGAAGAGTCTGTGAGATCGCCAGCGGGGTGCGCAGTTCGTGCGAGGCGTTCGCGGCGAACCTCTGCTGCTCGGCGACATGTGCTTCCAACTGCGCGAGCATGACATCGAACACGTCGGCGAGGTCCCTGAACTCATCGCTGCGCCCTTCGAGCGCCACGCGGTATGAGAGCGAGCCCTGTGCAGCGAGCCGCGCGGCCTCGCCTATGCGGTTCAGCGGTGCGAGCATCCGCCCGGCGAGGAGCCAGCCGCCCGCAAGGCCGCATACGATCAGCGCGATCATGGCGGCCGCCGCCCGCGGTACGAACGCGCGCAGCAGATCGTTTCGGTTCGGGACGAAGAACGTCGACGGGATGCTGACATCGGGTACATACCGAAGAAGGAACAACGACACCACGGCAAGCAGCAAGCCGCCGGTGAGCACGACCACCCCTGCATAGCTCAGTGTCAGTCTCATGCGCGCACTGAGTCCGCGCGGCCTACGGGGCAGCATCCGCTTCCGTCTCGATCCGATAGCCCACGCCGGGGACAGTGGCGATCACCCACGGCTCGCCCAGTCGCTTGCGCAGGGTCGACACTGTGATGCGCACGGCGTTCGTGAACGGGTCGGCGTTCTCATCCCAGGCACGCTCAAGCAGCTCCTCGGCGCTGACCACTCCGCCGCCGGCTCCGACGAGCACCTCGAGCACCGCGAACTGCTTGCGGGTGAGCGCGACATACCGGCCGTCGCGGAACACCTCGCGCCGGAACGGATCGACGCGCAGCCCCGCGAGCTCCCGCACCGGTGGGCGAGTGGGAGTGCGGCGCCGGTCGAGCGCGCGCAGCCGCATCACCAGCTCGCGCAGTTCGAAGGGTTTGGTGAGGTAATCGTCGGCTCCCAGTTCGAAACCGCTCGCCTTGTCGTCGAGGCGGTCGGCCGCAGTCAGCATCAGGATCGGGATGCCGCTGCCTGAGGTCACGATCCATGCGGCAACTTCATCACCTGACGGGCCGGGGATGTCGCGATCGAGCACCGCGAGGTCGTAGGAGTTCACAGACAACAGCTCGAGAGCGGTGTCGCCGTCGCCGGCGATATCGGCCGCGATGGCCTCCAGACGCAGCCCGTCGCGAATCGCCTCCGCCAGATAGGCCTCGTCGTCCACGATCAGCACTCTCATAGACGTCAGAGTATGCGCCTGGGCATATCGCCTGCGTATCGAAGAACTCATACGTCATGACAACGTGCATCCGCCTTGGCTGGAGTGCATGAACAGACCAGATCGCCCGAGAACATCGAGAAGCACCTTCCAGAGCACTGACGCCGCTCGCTCCAAGAACCGGATGGGAGTCATCGTCGCGCGCAGTGCATTCGCCCTCGGCGTGGTCAGCCTGGTGGTGCTGATCGTCACGCTCGGTGTCACGGCAGCCGGCACGCTCTGTGCGGCAGCATCATGCGCACCCTCGGAGCCAGGCGCCGCATCGAGCGGCGAGAGCATCGATCTCGGCGAAGATGAGTCGGATGGTCCGAGCGAACGCGAACAGACCGGAGCAGGGGCGGATGGTCCGGCGGCAGGTCCGGAATCCGGGGAGCTGCTCGAGAGCGTCACGCCGTCGGAGACAGGCGTGACCGCGCTGGCGAAACTCGATCCGGGTCTGTTGTCCGCAGTGCAGCAGGCGGCGCGCGACGCCGAGACGGACGGCATCTCACTGTTGATCAACAGCGGGTGGCGTTCGGCGGGTTATCAAGCGCGGTTGCACGACGAGGCGATCGCCGAGTACGGCTCGGAGGACGAGGCCTCGAAATGGGTCGATTCGGTCGAGTCGTCGGCGCATGTGACGGGGGATGCGGTCGATGTCGGCCCCTACAACGCGGCCGAATGGCTGTCTCGCAAGGGCGCGCGATACGGACTCTGCCAGATCTACGCCAATGAGATCTGGCATTTCGAACTGCGACCTGACGCCGCTGATTCCGGATGCCCCGAGCGGCTTGCAGACGCATCCTCGGCACCGTAGAGGAGTTGGAGTTCAGACTGCCCGCGAGGGGAACGATCCCATGCGTCCCGGCAGCACCCCGACGGGACCGCTCAACGTGACGAGAGTCGGGGCGGAGCCGGAGCTTCAGCAAGGCGCGTCACACCGCCACCGCCACCGCCTCGCCGGCTCCGGGCGAACCACCCAGCACCCGCCGCAGGATGATCCTCTCCCCCAGGGTCCAGGTCGTCGTCGTGAGCAGGTAGAGGGCGGCGGCAAGCGGTACGAACGCGGCGACCGCTGCCGTGATGAAGGGCATGAAGCTCAGCACGCGCATCATCCGGGACAGGTCGGGCGCTCCCTCCGGGCGCTCGGCCGGGGTCGTCGGCATGAGCAGACGGCGCGAGGCCTGCGCGACGATCGCGATCAGCACCATGATCGCGACGAACACGGCAGCGGACCCCCAATCGGCGGTACCTGCGGCGATCTGCCCGATGAGCCCTGCGTCCAGCGGGATGCCCAGGAAGGTATGCGTCAGCAGCTCGTTGGCATGCCCATCGATGGTCTGCCGGATGAACAGCCCGTATACGGCCATCAGCAGCGGCGTCTGCGCGAGCACGGGCAGACAGCCGGCGAACGGCGACGACTTCTCCGCCGCATAGAGCTCCATCGTCTTGCGCTGGAGCAGCTCGGGGTTCTTCTTGTGCCGTCTCTGGAGCTCTGCGAGCTGCGGGGCGAGTCGCTGCCGGATGATGCCTGCCCTGACCTGCGACCGGCCGACGGGTATCAGCACGATGCGCACCGCGATCGTGAGCAGGATGACCGCGGCCGCCGCGCTCCCGGTGCCGGCCAGCGGTTCGAGCAGCTCGCTGAGCCGGGTGACCAGCCAGTACGCGGCGCTGATCAGGATTCGGATGGGTGGGAATTCGTAGATGTCCATGTCGTTCTCGTCTCGTTCTGAGGGATGTCGATCGATTGATCGCCTCGTGAGAACGACGAACCCACCCGCGGCGTGCGGGAGAGCATTCCCTGCTGAGATCAGCAGGGGAGGTCGTCGCTCAGGCCGAGGCGTGAACGACGAACGACGGCGCGCGCACCATGGCGGTGCCGCGCGTGCCAGGCTCGCCGGGGTACCGACGGACGGGAGCTGTGCGAACGCGCAGGCCGCTCGGCGGCGCATTCGGGGCGATCAGCAGCGCGCGGGTCAGCGTGCGGAGTACAGTCCGCGGAACGACGACCGCGACGATGAGGGCACCGACGGCGAGGAGGAGCAGCGCCTGGAACGGCGACGACGGGAGGTGCGAACCGAACGCGACCGTGAGCGTCAGCGCGATGAAGTGAAGAGCAAGCCACAGCGAAACCAGCACCGCTCTCACCTCCAACCGCATCGGGTGCGGCCACTCTACTCGGAACGCTCGTTCCCCGAACAGATGAGGCACGTCGCAGCGCCTGCATCCGAACGCTGCAGGCGCTGCGAACCGCGCCGGTCAGTCGATGCTGATGCGGTCGACCGATCCGGACATCCTGGCGACCCTATTGCGGTCGGCCGTACGTCTCGAGAAGGCGGAGCCATATCTCGCTGATCGTCGGGTAGGCGGGAACGGCGTGCCAGAGCCGATCGATGGTGACCTCGCCCACGATCGCGACGGTCGCGGCGTGCACGAGTTCGGCGACGTCCTGACCGACGAATGTCGCGCCGACCACGACATGGCGCCCTTCATCGACGACGAGCTTCGCCCGTCCCGTGTAGCCGTCGGCGTGGAGGCTGGCGCCTGCCACCTGGCCGAGTTCGTACTCGACTGCGCGGACGCGGAAACCCTCCTCGCGCGCCTGAGCCTCGGTGCGCCCGACGGCTGCGATCTCGGGATCGGTGAACACGACGCGCGGCACGGCGCTGCGGTCGGCCGTGGCGACGTGCTTCCCCCACGGGGCATCGGAGACGGGGTCGCCGTTCAGCCGGGCCGCGATCGCCTCGCCTGCGGCGCGTGCCTGATACTTGCCCTGGTGGGTCAGCAGCGCCCGCTGGTTCACGTCGCCGACGGCGTATAGCCAGTCGGTGCCGTCGACGCGCATCGTGTCATCGACCGACAGCTCCGTGCCGACCCCGATCGTGTCGAGGCCGATGGAGTCGACGGCGGGGCGGCGTCCGGTGGCGACCAGGATCTCCTCGGCGACGAGCTCGGTGCCGTCATCGAGCACGACGGTGACGATCCCTTCCTGGTCGCGGTCGACGCGAGTCGGCACGGTTCCCGTGCGCACGTCCACTCCTTCGTCGGCCAACGCCGTCGCGACGAGCTCGCCGGCGAAGGCCTCCTCGTGATTCAGGATGGCACCGCGAGAGAGCAGCGAGACGCGCGAACCGAGCGAGGAGAATGCGAAAGCCATCTCGGTGCCTGCAACGCCACCCCCGATGATGACGATCCGAGACGGGACGTGGTCGGCCGATGTCGCCTCGCGGGTGCCCCACGGAGCGGCATCGGCGAGTCCCGCGATGTTCGGGAGAACGGGGACGGAACCGGTCGCCAGCGCGACGGCTCTCGCCGAGTGAACGCGGTCGTCGACCTGCACAAGGCCGCGGCCGACCAGTCTGCCCCGGCCGCGGATCAGATCGATGCCGGCGGATTCGACCCAGGCGGCCTGCGCCTCATCGTTCCAATCGCTGGTGAACGCCGTCCGCCGAGCGAGGACCGCGGAAGGATCGAAAGTTCCGGAGACTGCCTCGCGTGCGCCGGGGAGCCGACGAGCCGCGCGGACGGCCTGCCCTGAGCGGAGAAGCGCTTTGGAGGGCATGCACGCCCAGTAGGAGCATTCTCCTCCGACGAGGTCGGACTCGACGATGGCGACCCGTAAACCGCGTCGGGTCGCGTAGTCGGCGACGTTCTCTCCGACGGCGCCGCCGCCGATGACGATCAGGTCGTAGTCGTGCATGGGGTTCTCGGCGGCGGTCATGCCGTCTCCCTTCGTAGCATGATGCTGAGTCGGATCGCGGAGATCCGGAAGAGGCTCCCTCCCAGTGTGGCGTATCAGGCGACGGTGGGGGTGGTGATTCAGCCCACAGCGCGGGCACGGGAGATGCCGCGGGCGTCGAGGTCCCTGAGGAAGTCCTCCCATGGAATGACCCCGTGCTCACGGGCCCATGCCTCCCACAGCTCGGCGAGCTCCTCCACCATCTCCGGCCGCCCGTCCGCCAGATCCTCGCTCTCGCTCCGGTCCGTTGAGATGTCGTACAGCTCCCAGGCGCTGCCCCACTCCCTGACCAGCTTGTACGAGCCGCGCCGCACCGCGGCGTTGCCGATGTGCTCCCAGAACAGCGTGCGGTCGTGATCGACCACGGACGGGTGACGCCACGCGCTGAGGAGCGACTCGCCGTCTGTGTCGTGCGTGCCGCCCACAGCGTCCATGACCGTAGCGACGACGTCGATGACGTGCCCGGCCGAGTGGCTGATCGCACCGCCCGCGGGGATGCCCCCGCCGGGCCAGCTGGCGATGAACGGCGTCGAGATGCCGCCCTCGTGCACCCACCTCTTCCACATGCGGAACGGAGTGTTCGAGACCGTCGCCCAGTCGCGGCCGTAGCTCTGGTAGGTCGTGTCCGAGCCTGGCATGACCGCCGGGTCGTTGCCGATGACGATCTCGCGCCCGTCCGGTGTGGTGCGCGGGCAGACGAGCTCCGAGAACCTGTCAAGGCCAGGAGGCAGCTCTTCGGCGCACCCGCCGTTGTCGGAGAGGAACAGGACGATCGTGTCGTCGGCGGCACCCGTCTCGTCCAGTGCGTCGAGAAGGCGTCCTACCCCCTGGTCGAGCGAGGCGACCTGCGCGGCGTACACGGCCATCCGCTCGACCTGCCAATCAGCCTCGTCGTCCGACCAGTCCGGCGTCGGGTGACCCGGGGGGAGCCGGTCGACGCCGGAGACGAGTCCGAGCTCGTCGAGCCTCCGGAGACGCTCCGTCCGAAGCGCAGTCCACCCCTTGCGGAATCGGTCGCGGTACTGCGCGATCTCCTCCTCTCGTGCCTGCAGCGGCCAGTGCGGAGCCGTATAGGCCATGTAGAGGAAGAACGGCGACTGCGACGCGTGCTCGCGGATGAACTGCTCACCGCTCGCGGTGATGTCGTCGGTGAAGTAGTACCCCTCCCCGAGTTCGTCCCCGGAGAGGCGGGTCTCCTGTTCCACCAGCGGTGGCTGGTAGAAGCTCGATGCTCCGGGCAGGATTCCGCGGAATCGGTCGAAGCCCCGGCGCGTGGGCCAGGTGTCTGAGGGCGTACGGTGCTCGCTCGACAGGTGCCACTTGCCGAACAGGCCGTTGATGTAGCCGTGCTCCGACAGCCGCTCGGCGAGCGTGGGAGCATCGAGCGACAGCGAGCCCCGGTAGCCGTTCGGCCGATGATCGGTCGTCAGGACGCCGATCCCGACCGAATGCGGGTGGCGGCCGGTCAGCAGCGCCGCACGTGACGGGCTGCAGCGCGGGGTGACGTAGAACGAGCTCATGCGGACGCCGCGCGAGGCCAGGCGGTCGAGGTTGGGGGTGTCCATCTCGCCCCCGAACGGCGCGATGTCGGAGTACCCGAGGTCATCTGCGAGTATGACGATCACATTGGGCTTCGTCATGAGAGGCCCTCTTCTCGAAGATCGTCTCTCAGATACGGCCGAAGCAGGATCATGATCTTCGACACCGCCTCGTGTCGTGAGAACGCCGAGGTGTCGATGAGCCACTGCGCACCCAACCCGTGCGAGAGCGCCATGATCCATCTGGCGAGGGTCTCCGCGTCCAGCCCCTCGGGCAGCCGATCCACGTCGACGACCTCGGTGACGTAGCCGATCATGCGCTCGACGAGCGACTTGTTCCGCTGCACGAACCAGTCGTGGCCCGGATGGTCCTCCGCCAGAGCCTCCGCCGACAGAATCACGAAGAGCTGGACGAGGGCGGGGTTGTCGTCGTTGAGCTCGAGCGTTCGGAAGTACGCCGACAGACCGTCGACGCCGTTCGCACGGCCAGCCGCGCTCAACCGCTCGTTGCCCGCCTCCCGCTCCTGCAGCACCGCGATCAGGAGCGCGGCCTTCGTCGGGAAGTAGTGGAAGATGCCGGCCTGAGTGATACCGACCGTCGCGGCGATGTCGGCCAGACTCACACTGTTGAAGCCCCCACCGGCGAACAGTTCGGCCGCGACGTCGAGGATCTCCTTGCGACGTGCGACGCCGCGAGCCTGCGGCGCGCGTCCGCTCGTACCTGGCTGACTCATCGAGGCCCCTTTCGAGGTTTTCTGGGCGGGAGGAATCATGCGATGGCCTTGTCCAGATCCGGCGTCGCAGCCAGCAACGTCCGAGTGTACTCGTCGCTCGGAGAGCCGAACACCTGAGCGGCCGTGCCCTGCTCGACGAGGCGGCCCTTGTGCATGACCGCGACGCGATGGCTGATCTCTCGCACCACGGCGAGGTCGTGCGAGATGAAGAGGTAGGCGAGCTTCAAGTCGCGCTGCAGCTCCTTCAGCAGCTCCAGGATCTGCGCCTGGATGGACACGTCGAGGGCGGAGACGGGCTCGTCGAGGATCAGCAGCTGCGGATCGGTGGCGAGAGCCCGCGCGATCCCGATGCGCTGGCGCTGCCCACCTGAGAAGGCCCACGGGTAGCGGTCCAGGTACTCCGCTCCGAGGCTGACGCGCTCGAGCAGCTCGACGGCGCGCCCACGCAGGTCCTTCCGCGGCACCCCGGCGACCTGCAGCGCTTCCTCGATCGACTGGCCGGCGGTTCGACGCGGATTCAGGGACGAGTACGGGTCCTGGAAGACGTACTGCACAGCGCGGATGTTCTCGTTCCGCTGCTCCGAGCCCACATTCAGGATCGAACGACCAGAAATCAGGATGTCGCCCTCGGCGAGATCGTTGATACCGACGATCGTGCGCGACAACGTGGACTTTCCGCAGCCCGACTCTCCCACGAGCGCCAGAGTCTCGCCCTCCCCGATCCGCAACGAGACGCCGTCGACGGCATAGAACGCAGTGGCGCGTCGGAGCAGCCCCCGTCGCTGCGTGCTGACGTCGACCCGCAGATCCCGCACCTCGAGGACCGAGGTCGTCGCCGGTTCGGGGCTGTCGTCCCGCAGCGGAGCATCCATCTTGGGGATCGCCGCCATGAGCCCGACAGTGTACGGGTCGGCGGGCCTCCTCAGCACCTGGGCGACCGGACCGCGCTCGACGATGCGGCCTCGGTACATGACCACGACGTCGTCGCACAGCTCGGCCACGACGCCCATGTCGTGCGTGATGAAGACGATGCCGATTCCGAGGTCATCGCGGAGGTCGCGCAGCAGGTCCAGTATCTGGGCTTGGACCGTCACATCCAGCGCCGTGGTCGGCTCGTCGGCGATCAGGATCTCTGGATCGTTGGCAAGTGCGATCGCGATCACGACCCGCTGGCGCATCCCACCGGAGAACTGGTGCGGATACCTCTCCGCTGCTGCTTCCGGGTCGGGGATCCCCACCTTGTGGAGCAGCTCGATGGCGCGCCTTTCGGCATCCGCTCGGCTGACGCCGTGGATGCGCATCGCCTCGGCGACCTGCTCCTTGACCCGGAGAACCGGATTCAGCGCCGATTGAGGGTCCTGGAAGATCATCGCGACGCGTGTCCCGCGGATGGTCTGCATCTCCTTGTCGGGCAGCGACACGACATCGCGTCCAGCGAGCTCGATCCGTCCGCGGGAGACGCGTCCGGGGTGCCGGACCATCCGCATGATCGCGCGGGACGTGACGGACTTGCCGGATCCGGACTCTCCGACGATGCCGAGGATCTGACCGGGTCGGAGCTCGAACGAGACGCCATCGACCGCAAGAAGGGTGCCGGAGGGCAGGTCGAAGGTCACCTGAAGGTCATCGACGACGAGAATCGGCGCGGCGCTGCTCTCATTGCTCATTTGCGGTTCACCGTTTCATTGAGTGCGTCGGATATGAGACTGAACGACATCGCCAGCAGGATGAGCACGATCGTCGGACCCAGGATGTACATCGGCGCCTGTTCGATGAAGCGCATCCCGACGTTCAGAAGCGAGCCGAGCGAGGGCTCTGGTGGCTGGATACCCAGACCGATGATGCTGAGGCCCGACTCTATGAAGATCGCGACGACGACGAACAGTGCCCCACTCACCAGGATCGGGTCGATGGAGTTGGGCAGGATGTGACGCACCAGGATCGTGCCCTTGCGAATGCCGAGCGCTCGGGCCGCGATGACGTACTCGCGGTTCATCTGCTCCAGCAGCGCCGCGCGCGCCTGGCGCCCGAAGAACGGCAGCCCCCCGATCGTGATCGCGACGACCAGCGCACCCCAGCCGGCCCCCATGATCAGCGCGATGCAGATTCCGAGCACGATGCCGGGGAAACCGAGGATGATGTCGAGCAGACGCTGCACGAGCGATCCGGCCAGCCTCGACAGGGCGCCGATGAGCCCCAGCGTCGTCCCCAGGACCATGCTCAGCGGCACGGCCACGAGGATGATGGTGAAGTCGGTGCGAAGACCGTAGATCGTGCGCACGAGCAGATCGCGACCGAGATCATCGGTGCCGAAAGCGTGCGCCAGGCTCGGGCCTGCGAGCGAGTTCGCGCTCTGCTGGTCGTACCCATCGGGAAAGATCAGCGGAGCAAGCAGAGCCAGGGCGGCGAGAAGGGCCAAGACGATGAGTCCGCTCATCCCGCGTGGCGAGCGGAACCCGGCGAGGTAGCGACGCAGAGTCGCATTCGGGGTCAGTCGTCGTTGGAGTCCCTCGATCGTGCGGACGGCGTGCGTCGACGGAACGGTCGACTTCTCCGTCTTGCGGAGGCGGGGAGGAAGCTCTGACATGTCACGCGTCCAATCTGACTCGCGGATCGAGGGCAGCGAGCACCATCTCCGTGACGAGCTGCGAGATCACGGCGATGAGCACCGCACCGATGATCAGCACCTGAAGGAGCTGATAGTCACGGCTGTTGACGGCTTGGAGGGCGAGCTGGCCCAGCCCATCGCGGGCGAAGATCGCCTCGATGATCACGGAGCCGCCCAGGAGATCACCGATGCGGACGCCGATGGCCACGACCGCGGCACCCAGGCTCGTCCGCAGCACGTGCCGGTAGGTGATCCGCTGGGAGGACGCGCCCTTGGCGCGGGCCAGATCGACGAACTCCTCACCACGAGTGGTCAGCAGCGTCGTCTGGAGAAGGCGCGCGATCCCCGGGGCCTGGGTGAGCCCGAGGGCGAACGCCGGAAGCAGGAGGTACTGAAGGCCGATGCCGAAGTCTTCGAGCAGTCCGACCTCGCCGCTGACTGGCAGGATGCGCCATGCGACGCCGAAGAGCACGATGAGCAGCAGACCCGCCAGGAATGCGGGCGTTGCTATCAGCAGGGTGTTCGTCGAGTCGACCGCGAAGCGCCCGACCTTCGAACGAACCGATCCGCCGAGGATGCCGAGACCGAGACCGATGACGACCATGAAGAGGGCGGCGAGCAGTGCGAGCTCGATCGTGCTCTCGGCCCTGGCCAGAATGAGCTCACCGACCGGACGGTTGAAGATGTACGACATGCCGAGGTCTCCGCGGAGGAGACCGCCGAACCACGTCAAGTACTGCATGACCGGATGCTGGTTGAGACCCAGCCGCTCCCTGACCTCGTCGATCTGCTCGGCACTGGCGTCCGGCCCCGCGATCGTGGACGCGGGGTCGCCTGGTACGAAGCGGGGCAGGAGGAAGGCGATGACCGAAGTCGCGAACAGGACGAGGATGACGGATGGCAGCTTGCGGAGCAGGAATCTGATCACGATCGATCACGTCCTCGGCTGTGCACGATGCGACGTCGACCGGCGGAACGGCGGCCGTCGACAGGCAGGAGCAGCACGTCAGCAGTGCGGGCCACGAGGGGTCCTTTCTTGAATCGGGGCGGCCGCGAAGAGCAACTGCCCCGATATGTCACTCGGAGAGGAAGGCAGTGCCCGCGCGGAGATATGCACGGTTGGACCATTCGAGGTCGTGAACATCGGTCGAGACCACGTTCTCGCCGTCGACGCGCACGAGATTCGCCGTGAACGCCTCGTCGACCATGTACTCGGTCAGCTCCAGCAGGGCGCCCGATCGCGCCTCGTCGTCCTGAGCGTCCGCGAGCGCATCGCGAAGCTGCGCATACTCATCGGTCCAGAAGTGCGAGGAGTTGCCCTCGCGCAGCGACGGCAGGACGTTGATCAGCGACACGGGGCTCAGTCCGTTGAGGCCGTGGAGAGGAAGGAAAGCCGCGCCGAGCTCCCCCGCGATCTGCTGCTCGCCGAACGCCGCGTTCTCGACCACGTTGATCGAAGGCTTCAGCCCGACCTCTTCAAGGTTGCTGCGCACGACCTCGGCAACGCTCGTGTTGGCGGGAAGCGAGATCACGGTGATCTCGACCGTCGCTCCCTTCGCCCCAGCGGACTCGATCATCTCGGTCGCCTTGTCTGGGTCATACGCGTACGCGTCGTCGAACTCCTCCGGATATCCGGGTGTGTCCGGAGCCCAGAAGAGGTTGGTCGGGGTGGCAGAGCCGCCGAAGACCTGATCGGCGATCCGTTCACGATCGATCGCGAACTGAACCGCCTGGCGCACGTCCTTGGATTCGAACGGCGCCTCATCGATGTTCAACCCGAGGGGATACACCGCTCCGCTGGTCGGCGTGGTCGTGAACCCGGCGTTCGACGACATCGTGCGCACGTCCTGAGTGTTCATGCCGATGGCGAGCTGGCTGCGCTCGCTGCGGACGGCGTTCAGCATCGCGGTGCTGTCGGTGATGACGGAGATGTCGATTCCGTCGACGTATGCCGGCTCACCCCAGTAGTCTTCGTAGCGCTTCAGGGTGATCTCAGAACCGGGCGACCAGTTCTCGAACGTGAAGGGTCCGGTTCCGATGACGGCCGAGCCGTCGTCGAGACCCGACTCCGCAGTCTCGCTGTCCATGATGAACGCGTACTCGAACAGGTCGAACAGGCTCGGGCTGGGCTCATCGAACGTCAGCGTGAGAGTCGTGTCGCCGGTCACCTCGATGGCCGAGATGCCCTCCGAGACGAACGCGACCTGGGAGCTGGACGCCGCGTTGTACTCCAGTGAGTACTTCACATCCTCGGCCGTCAGCGCCCTTCCGCTGTGAAAGGTGACGTCGTCGCGCAGCACGATGTCGATCGAGAGCCCGTCATCGGCGATCGTCCAGTCCTCGGCGAGGAGCGGCTGCGGCTCGCGGTTCTCGTCATAGGCCGTCAGCGTCTCGAAGACGTTCGCCGCCCACGAGGCGTTGCCCTGCCGACCCGCCTGGAGGTTGTTCGGCTGGGCGTCCTGCGCCTGCGCGACGGTCAGGATTCCCCCAGCGACGGGCTCGGCCGCGCTCTCGGTCTCGTTCTGCTGCTGAACGGCGGACGCGCAGCCTGTGACTCCCAGGGCAAGGGCTGTCAGTCCCGCCAGAAAGATCGCTGCGCGGTGGTGTGTGCTGTGACTGGTCATAGTCGGCAGTGCTCCTCATCATTGAGAACGGATGCCGAAAACTTACCAACCACTTAGTAAGTTATCAACCCGGCGCACGATGGATCGACCGTTTGGCCTCCTCTGTGACTCAGATTCGTGCGTTGCGGCTCGCGAGCATCGCCTCGAACGCCTCGATTCGCGGGTCCCCGGTCTCGCGCATCCACTCCGCCAGCGCCTTCCGCTTGGCATCGAGCTCCCCGCCGAAGCCGGACTCACCCGCCAGGTTCTCGAGGCTGTGCGGATCGAGGCGGAGATCGTAGAGCTCCTCCTGGGCACGGTGCTCGTAGAAGTCCGTGCGCGCAGCCATCACGGGGTCGCTTCCCGCAGCCTCGAGCATCGCGGGCCAGGTGCGACCGAGCATGTTCTCGGCCCGGTACGACTCCCCGGACTCCGCCCATCCGTTCCAGATGTATCCGAAGCGATCGTCCTGGACGCAGCGCATCTCGTACCGACGCTTTCCGGCGGTCTCGTGGAAGACGGTCACGATGTGATCGCGCGCCGGCTCATCGCCTTCGCGAAGGAGCGGAAGAAGGCTTCTGCCGTCCACTTCGCCGCTGTCGATTCCGGCGGCATCGCAGAAAGTCGGGAAGAGGTCGAGCGAGGACACGAAGGGCGCGTCGAGCCGGATGCCGGGGCGCACCTCCCCCGGCCATCGCACGATGAGCGGGGTGTGCGTCGACTGCAGGTAGCAGTTCGCCTTCGCGAAGGGGAACGCCATGCCGTTGTCCGAGAGGAAGACGACGAGCGTCGATTCCGCCGCCCCGGATGCTTCCAGCTCCCCGAGCACCGCCCTCACCACGTCGTCGCACCGCCGCGACGAGCTGAGGTACTCCGCGTACTCACGGCGCACGTCGGGAAGATCCGGCAGGAAGCCCGGGACCGGGCCTGCGTCATCCGCCGAGTACACCCGCGAAGGAGCGGGGATGGTCGCGGCCTGCTCCTCGTCGAAGTACCGCCCAGCGCTGTCCGCGCCGTGAAACGGCCGGTGCGGGTCGTGCGCGTTCACCATCAGGAACCACGGCCGCTCGCCCGCATCGGCGAGGAAGGCCGCCGTCTCCTGTGCGTATCGCTGTGGGTCGCGTCCCATCCCGAGAGCCGCCATATCCACCGCAGTGTCCCAGCCGAACCGCTCGATCGGCTGCAGGTGCTTCACTTTGCCGAAGATGCCCGTCACGTACCCCGCGTCGGCGAGCAGCGTCGTGAGAAGAGTGACGGAGTCGTCGATCGGTTCGAAGCCCTCGGCCCCGTTCCGATGCGGCCAGAGCCCCGTCATGATGGCGGATCGGCTGGGTTGGCAGACCGCAACGGCGACGTGAGCACGACCGAAGACGGCGCCTTCCTCCGCAAGGCCGTCGAGGGAGGGCGTCACTCCTGACGGGCCCCCGAACGCACCAGGGGTCGTGCCCTCCATGTCGTCGGCAGTGATGAACAAGATGTTTGCCATTGCGCTCTCCTCATCTTCGAAGCAGTGCACTCACCCGATCTCGCCGGGAGACCGGAAGCTCGAGATCGACGAATACCACTATGTGATTAGTACCGTACTGAACACGGGACACTGCTGCACCTTTGTCGGGCTGGACTATGTGACTAGTAGTACCGACGCAGCGACGATCGATCAAGGCCGTCGCACGCAGGACAACGGGGGTGCGCGACGAATCGCACGCGCGCACCGACGTCGTCCGCGTGTCCGACATCGTCCCACCGTGCTCACGCCAGCGGGACCGGAGGTGCCGGAGCATCTGCGCCGCACGGAGAACCACGACACGCGCATGAGGCGGAGGCACCGGACCTGCATGCGCGACCGCCCTCAGTGCATGGTGCGGTGATCGTGCTCGCCCTCAGCGCACTGCGCTGATCCCATGCGGTCCGCGCTCGCGAGCGGGCGACCGCCAGCCATCTCCCAGAACGCCGCGACCGTGTCGAACATGTTCACCGAGGTCGGGTCGACGTCCCAGCGCACTTGGAGACCGTCGAGGAGGGCGATAAGCATGTCCGCCACGGTGTCTGCATCAGCGGTCGGCGCGAACCCGCCTTCCGCCTGCCTTACGGCGATGTCGCGGGCGACTCGCTGGCGCACCTGTGCGTTGCGCTGGCGAAAGTACTCGTGCGCCGGGTGCGCGGGCTCAGTCGCAGCCGCGGCGAGATTCACGTACAGGTGCACGAGGCCCGGAACGCTCTGGTTGTGACGGGCGAGGATCAGCACCCCAGGCAGCTCCCCCTCCCCCGGGGAGCCCACATGGTTCGCATCGATGGCATCACGTCGGCGCAGTATCTCGACGTAGAGCCTCTCCTTCGACCCGAAATGGTGCAGGAGACCCGCTGGGGTCATCTGCACCGCGGCGGCGATGTCGATCAGGGTCGTGGCACCGAATCTCTTCGTCGACACGACTTCCAGGGCGATGTCGAGGATGCGCTCCTGCGACTCGCCCCTCCGACGGCGGGGTCCGCGCGTCATCGCGACATCGGCTCCTCCTCCGCGCCGTTCCTCAGGGGCACGCGGTGTCCGAACCCGTAGAGCTTCTCGAAACCGCCTGCGACATCGGGCATCGAGGCCTCAACGTCCGCCATGCTTCGCGGCAGGTCGAACGGCAGGCGCCCCTCCGGCATGATCCGGCCGGTGAGCGCCTCGAGCAGGGCCGCGTCCGAGGTGCCGTAGACGCCCACCAATGCGCTGGCGAGAGGAACCAGTGGAGTCAGCACCGCCGGTCGATCCAGATGGACCGCCACCACGACAGGCGCGAAGGCGGCGAGGTCAGCGAGTCGGAGAATCACCGCCTCGTCGAACTCCAGCGAGCCGGCGTGGAAGCTCGCTTCCAGCATGTACTGGTCGCGCGGCTGATAGGGCGCGGACAGGCGGACAAGAACGACGTCGGCGGCCTCCGGCGATGAGACTGCGCGGAGGCCCGCAGCCTCGATGTCGTCTTCGCTGATCCCCTCTGCGAACACGGAGGTCTCCGGCCGAAGCGGCAGCAGGGCATCCCGTCCCGCGGCTGCGCCGTCGTTCTCGAGCACCGTGACGGAACGCGCCTGCGTGCGGCGTCCGAGGGCGCGGGCCTCATCCGTCCCGACTCGAGCGTCCGCTCGCGCCTCGTCGACGAACGGATCGTCGAACAGCCCGAGCGCGAACTTCACCCGCAGGAGGCGGCGCACAGACTGGTCGATCCGCTCCTCCCTGATCGTCCCTTCTCTGACGAGCTCCACGATCACCTCAGGGCTCTCCTCACCGCCGAACTGATCGCAGCCCGCTTCGACGACCTTCGCCATCCGCTCCTTCTTCGAGAGGTGCTCGACGCCCCAGGCGCGTGCAGGGAGCGACCGTCCCGCGAGGTGCGACTCGGTGATCAGCCCCCAATCCGTGCAGACGACGCCGTCATAGCCGAGCTCCTCCCGCAAGATGCCGGTGATGATCTGCCTGTTGAATCCGAAGCCGACCGATTCGACCGACTCGCCGTTGCGCACCAGTCCGATCGGCATGCCGTAGTACGGCATGATCGCGCTGACTCCTCTCCGGATGATCTCCCGGAAGGGACGCAGATGCTCCTCGAATGCGCCGCCGGGGTAGACCTGCTCTCGGCCATAGGGATAGTGGGGGTCCTCGCCGTCGCGCTGGGGGCCACCGCCTGGGAAGTGCTTCGCCATGCAGGCAACCGACTCGGAGCCGAGCTCCGCCCCTTCGAAGCCGTCGAGGTAGGCCTTGGCGAGACGCGCCGTGAGGTCGGCGTCCTGTCCGAACGTCCCATACTGTCGGGCCCACCGAGGCTCCGTCGCGAGATCGATCGTCGGATGCAGCGCAGCACGCAGGCCCACCGCCCGGTACTCATCCCTGGCGATCCGCGCGAAGACGCGCACCACGTCCTCATCGCCGAGGGCCGCGAACCCCAACGGCTCCGGCCAGGCGGAGAAGTTGTCGGCAGTGAACGACGCGCCGAAGTTCTCCGCGAACGAATGCCGCGGGTCTGTTGCAATCGTGACGGGAATGCCATGCGGTGTCCGCGTCCGCGCATACTGCTGGACCTCATTGACCCAGGCTGCCGTCTGCGCCGGGTCGGGCAGCACGTGGACGTTGAGATGGTTCACGTACTTGTCGCCGAGGATCTCCTCGATTCCATGCTGCCCGTCGCGAGGCGTGTCGTCGCTCATCGAGCCGCTCGAGGGGACAGGTGTCACCCTCTGGAACATCAATCCGGCCTTCTCTTCGAGGGAGAGTCGCCCCACCAGATCCTCGACGCGCGCATCGACGTCCAGTCGTGCATCCATATAGGGGGCTGATACGCCGCTCGAGTTCGCATCGGGTGCGGTCATAGGTGGGCTCCTCCAGCGATCGGCAGGGTCGTTCTCGGTTCGGCGAACCTCACGAGAAGCTTACTGAATCCGATTCAGTAAGCGACCCCGAGGACGCCTCGCCGTCCCGGATCGGCGACACGAACGAGACGCCGACAATCGGGTTCTGCGGTTCTGACAGCAGATGCCGCCCGAACGTGACGCCTTCCTCGCCGCCCCCTCCGACCCGGTACAGGAACGATCGATCGCGTCCGCACCGCGTCCGGCGAACACGCGAAGAAGGGCCCGACCATTCGGCCGGGCCCTTCTTCATTCCTGTGCGCGAGGGGGGACTTGAACCCCCACGTCCGTAAGGACACTGGCACCTGAAGCCAGCGCGTCTACCAATTCCGCCACTCGCGCGAGCCGAGCGCATGCGCTCGTTCTCAACCTGAAGATCCTAACACGGCGCGAGGTCTGCGAACGAAACCGCCGCGTCGTACGGGACACCTCCGCCGCGGTGGCTCGGAGCCCACAGGTCACCGGCGAGGACGCGGCGCTCGGAGATCGGCCTCCGAGGCACTGCAGAATCCCCGGGGCACTGCAGAATCGGCGCGGAAACGCAGCGCCTCGGAGATTCTGCCGCGACTCAGCGCCCCGAAGGCGCCACCAGGATCGCTGCCGCGGCCTGCGCGCGCAGCGATCTGCGCCTCTTCAGGCTGGTTGACACCGGCCATGGCTACGATGGGCCAAACGCGGCCCGACGAAGGAGAAAGCGCTTGGGACTTCTGGACAGCTTTGAGAAGGGGCTCGAACGCGCCGTCAACGGCGCATTCGCGAAGACCTTCCGCAGCGGCGTTCAGCCCGTTGAGATCGCTTCCGCTCTGCGCGGCGAGCTCGACAGCAGTGCTGCCGTGGTCAGTCGCGACCGCATTCTCGCGCCGAACGACCTCACCGTCTGCCTCAACCCGACGGACGCCGACCGGATGAACCGCGTCGGCCCCGCGCTGAACAGCGAACTCGACGAGATCGTCAGCAAGCACGCGGCCAAGCAGGGCTACAGCTTCGCAGGTCCCGTGCGCATCGCGATCCGGCCGGATGACGACATCCCCGCGGGCACGATCCGGATCGAGTCGGGGACCGCCGAGGGCGCGCAGGTGTCGTGGCAGGCCGTAGTCGAGATCGCCGGCCGCCAGCACGTGCTCACCGCCGCCCGCACCGTGATCGGGCGCGGCAGCGATGCCGACATCACGATCGCCGACACCGGAACGAGCCGCAAGCATGTCGAGATCCTCTGGGACGGCACCAGCGCAATGGTGCGCGATCTCGGCTCGACGAACGGCTCGAAGCTCGACGGGGCGCCTGTGAAGAAGGCTCCGCTGGCATCCGGGTCTGTCATTCGCATCGGTCGCACCGATATCGTCTTCCGTGTGGTCCCCCGCGCAGCTTCCCCTCGCCGATCTGCGCACGACGCGGCGACCCGGATATTCGACGCACAGGAGCGGCCATCGACATGAGCGACCTCACCCTCCTCCTGCTGCGCGGCGGCTTCCTGCTCGTCATGTGGCTGTTCGTGCTGGCTGTGGTGTTCGCACTGCGCGCCGATCTGTTCGGATCCCGCGCCCGAAAGCTCCCGGAGCCGCAGGCGGCGCGCGCGGCGGCGCCCGCCGCGCCGTCCACTCCCCCGACTCCGACACCCAGTGTGGCGACGTCCGGCCCTGCCACGACATCGACGGTCAGCCGCATCGTGATCACCTCCGGCCCGAAGGCGGGCCTCGAGGTTCCCCTCGGAACCGACCCTCTCACGATCGGCCGATCGAGCGAGGCCGGACTGGTCATCCGCGACGACTACACCTCGGGTCACCACGCGCGGCTCGTGCTGTGGGGCGAGCAGTGGATGATCCAGGACCTCGATTCGACGAACGGCACCATGCACGACGGTGTGCGAGTGGCGTCGTCTGCGCCCGTTGCGGTGCAGACGGGTGCGCCGATCAAGGTCGGGGCGACAACCTTCGAGTTGCGGAAGTAGCCCCACCCGCATGGTCTTCGAGGGCTCCAGCGCCGCGATCTCCCACACGGGCAAGGTCAGGTCGAACAATCAGGACTCCGGCTATTCCGGGTCCAACCTCTTCGTCGTCGCCGACGGCATGGGCGGGCACGCGGGCGGCGACGTCGCCTCGAGCGTCGCCGTGCACAAGCTCGAGCCCCTCGACCACGCCTACGAGTCGCCCCAGCAGGCCGAGATCGCCCTGCGCGAGACCGTCGCCTCCACGGCGGGCGACCTGATCGAGATCGCCAAGCGCCGCCCTGAGCTCGCGGGTCTGGGCACCACGGTCAGCGCGATCGCGATGGTCGACGACTACGCCGTGATCGCGCACATCGGCGACTCGCGCATCTACCTGTGGCGCAACGACTCCCTCACCCAGGTGACCACCGACCACAGCTTCGTGCAGCGCCTGGTCGACTCCGGTCGGATCACTCCGGAAGAGGCGCGCTACCACCCGCGCCGCTCGGTGCTGATGCGCGTGCTCGGCGACATGGATGCCCACCCAGAGGTCGACACGATCATCATGCCGACCCAGCAGGGCGACAGGTTCGTGCTGTGCTCGGACGGCCTCTCCGGCGTCGTCGACGAACCGCATATCAACCGCACGCTGCGGCGCGACGACACCCCTGGCCGCACGGCGGACGCCCTGCTCAAACAGGCACTCGACGGCGGCGCGCCGGACAACGTCACGGTCGTGATCGTCGACGTCGGCGGGCGCCATCCGGTGCTCATGGGCGCCCCATCCGTCGTCGGCTCCGCCTCGAATCCGCAGGGAATCAAGGTGCCGTCCGCTCGCCGCCCGACGATCGGCACCGGATGGCTGCACCCTCGCAGCCAGGCGGCGAACGAGCCGAGCCACTTCGAGCCCGACTCCGACTATCTCGAGGAGCTCATCGAGGAGGACAAGCGCCGCGCCAGGCGTCGGCGCATCGTCGGCGTCTCGGCGATCGTACTGATCGCGGCCGCCATCGCCGTGGCGTTCTGGGGCTTCACCCAGTGGACGCAGACGCGCTACTACGTCGGAACCGACGAGAACAGCGTCGTGATCTACCAGGGCATCCAGGCCACCGCCGGCCCGATCTCGTTCTCCTCGACGTACGAAGACACCGACGTGCCGCTTGACGGGCTCTCCCCGGCGAACCTGCGCATCGTCGAGCAGACGATCACGGCGCACTCGCTCGAGCACGCGGAGGAGATCGTCGAACGCCTGCGCGCGAACCTGCCGGCCGACGACGACTCCGCCGAAGTGGATCCGGAGCCGAACGACACACCGGATCCGGATGGCAGCTCGACGCCCGAACCGACCGAGACCCCGGGAGGTGAGGACGAATGAGCGAAGACGTCGCCGCCGACACGGCCGTGCTGAAGGCCCTGCGCCGCGTACGCAGGCCGGCGCCGCGCCGCAACCGGGAGCTGCTCCTGCTGCTGTTCTCGATCGTGCTCTCCACCGGAGCGATGGCGCTGGTTCAGCTGGGTGCGCTCGGCGAGCTGGTGTACGGCGAGCTCATCCTCTCCGGCCTGCTCGGGCTGCTGGCGCTCGCTCTGCACGTGGTGCTGCGCATCAAAGCCTCCAACGCCGATCCGCTCGTGCTGCCGATCGCATTCCTGCTCACGGGTCTGGGCATCGCAGAGATCTACCGCATCAGCCTCTCGGGCACGAACCCGAGCGCCGGCACCAGTCAGATCGTCTACGCGGCCGTCTCGATGGTGCTCGCGGGGGCGCTCGTCTGGCTGCTGTCGAACTACCGCCTCCTGTTCCGCTACACCTACCTGTTCGGCCTGGCCGGCATCGTTCTCCTGCTGCTGCCGTTCATCCCCTTCCTCAACGGCGGCGGCAACGCCAAGGTGTGGATCTCGATCGCGGGCGTCAACTTCCAGCCGGGAGAGATCGCGAAGATCTGCCTCGCGATCTTCTTCGCCGGCTACCTGGTGCGCACCCGCGAGAGCCTCGCCACGACGGGCAGGCGCGTACTGGGCTTCACGTTCCCCCGTGCCCGAGAGCTGGGACCCGTGCTCGTGATCTGGCTCGTCTCGCTCGGCATCATCGTGATCCAGCGCGACCTCGGCACGGGCATCCTGATCTTCGGCATGTTCGTCGCCACCCTGTACGTCGCGACGGGCAAGACCGGATGGATGCTGATCGGTGTCTTCCTCGCCTTCGGCGGCGCGTTCGTCGCCTCGCGATTCATGACGTACGTCGGCTGGCGCTTCGACAACTGGCTGAACGCGTTCGACCAGGAGATCTACGACCGCGAGGGCGGCAGCTATCAGCTCGTGCAGGGCATCTTCGGTCTCGCGCACGGCGGCTTCTTCGGCACCGGCCTCGGCCAGGGCCGCCCATGGCTGACGCCGGTTTCGCAGAGCGACTACATCATCCCGTCGCTGGGCGAGGAACTGGGCCTGGTGGGCATCTTCGCGATCCTGTCCATGTACCTCGTGCTGGTCGGCAGGGGCCTGCGCATCGGCATCGCCGGGCAGGATGACTTCGGCAAGCTCCTCACCACGGCACTTTCCTTCACACTGGCGCTGCAGGTGTTCATCATGGTCGGCGGCGTCACGCGCGTCCTGCCGCTGACCGGTCTGACGACGCCGTTCCTCGCGGCCGGCGGTTCGTCGCTGCTGGCGAACTGGATCATCCTGGCGCTGATCCTGCGCATCAGCGATGCCGTACGCCAACAGCCGAAAGCGGTGATCGGGTGATGCGTCGAACGACGATCCGGATGGAGGCGACTGCATGACCAAGGAACTCCGCCGCCTCACGACCATCGTGATCCTGATGTTCATCACGCTGTTCGTGTCGACCAGCGTGATCCAGGCGGTCACATCCGACAGCCTCGCCGCTCACTCGGAGAACAAGCGCACGCTCTACGACAGCTTCGAGGTGCAGCGAGGGTCGATCATCGCGGGAGGCGAGGAGATCGCCTCGTCCGTGCCCAGCGACGATCTGTACGCATGGCAGCGCCGGTACGAGCAGTCGCAGATGTGGTCGACGGCCACGGGGTATCTCAACCCGGTGCTGCGCTCGGCGACGGGTCTCGAGAGCGCGATGACGCAGGAGCTCTCCGGAACCGGCGCATCGGCGGCTTTCGCCCGTTTGGAGCGCGTGCTCACCGGGCAGGACCCGCGGGGCTCGTCCATCAAGCTGAGCCTCGACCCCGCCGCGCAGCGCGCAGCGTACGACGCGATGACGAACGCCGGGTACACGGGCGGCGTCGTTGCGATCGAACCGGACACCGGCCGCGTTCTCGCGATGGTGTCGACGCCGGGGTACGACGCGAACCAGCTGGCCGTGCACGACGACGCGGCGACGAACGAGGCGTACGACGCGCTCGTCGAAGATCCGTCGCGTCCCCTGCTCAACCGGGCCATCGGCGGCGATCTGAACCCGCCCGGATCGACATTCAAGCTCGTGATCGCCTCGGCGGCGCTCGCCTCCGGCGACTACACGCCGGACTCGAAGCTGCCGAACCCGGCGTCCTACGAGCTTCCTGGCACGTCGACGACGATCAGCAACGCCAGCCGCGGAACGTGCGGTCCAGGCGACAAGGTGACGATCGCCGACGCGCTGCGGCTGAGCTGCAACATCCCGATGGCCGAGCTCGCCGCGAAGCTGGGCGATGAGGCGATCCGGGAGCAGGCGGAGAAGTTCGGCTTCAATGCCGACTTCGAGATCCCGCTCGCAGTGACGCCGTCGGTGTACTCGACCGAGGACCTCAGCCCCGACCGCACGGCGCAGACGGGCTACGGCCAGCGCGACGTGAGCGCGACGCCGCTGCAGATCGCGATGGTCACGGCGGGCATCGCGAACGAGGGGAAGGTCATGAACCCGACGTTGGTCGACGAGGTCGTCGGCCCGGACCTGTCCGCGCAGCAGACGACGCAGCCGACGGAGTTCGGCGAGGCGCTCGCTCCGGACCTCGCCGCGGAGATGGTGGAGATGATGACGGCGAACGTGAGCAGCGGCGTCGCTTCGAATGCAAGAATAGACGGGGTCGACGTGGGCGGTAAGACGGGCACTGCGGAGAACGGCGAAGGCGAGCCGTACAGTCTGTGGTTCACCGGATTCGCGCCATCGGACGACCCGGAGGTTGCAGTCGCGGTCGTTGTCGAAGACGGCGGCGGTCAGGGGCAATCAGGTTCAGGAAATGCGATCGCGGCGCCTATCGCGAAACAGGTCATGGAGGCGGTGCTGGGCAGATGAGGCCAACACAGGGTGTGACGTTCGGCGGTCGCTATGAACTGAGCTCGCGCGTCGCGATCGGCGGCATGGGCGAAGTCTGGGAGGCGACCGATCACGTCATCGGGCGCACCGTGGCGATCAAGATCCTCAAAGACGAGTACATGGGGGATCCCGGCTTCCTCGAGCGCTTCCGCGCCGAAGCCAGGCACGCCGCACTCGTCAACCACGAGGGCATCGCGAGTGTGTTCGACTACGGCGAGGAGGACGGCTCCGCGTTCCTGGTGATGGAACTTGTGCCCGGTGAGGCTCTCTCGACGATTCTCGAGCGCGAGACGTCGATCGAGCCGAATCGCGCGCTCGACGTCATCGCACAGACCGCTTCCGCCCTGCAGGCCGCGCACGCGGCGGGCCTCGTGCACCGCGACATCAAGCCGGGCAATCTTCTGATCACCCCGGACGGCCGGGTCAAGATCACCGACTTCGGCATCGCTCGCATCGCCGATCAGGTGCCGCTGACCGCGACCGGTCAGGTGATGGGCACCGTGCAGTACCTCTCGCCCGAGCAGGCGTCGGGGCATCCGGCGAGCCCGGCGACGGACATCTACTCGCTCGGCATCGTCGCGTACGAGTCGGTGGCGGGCAAGCGCCCGTTCACCGGCGAGTCGCAGGTCGCCATCGCGATGGCGCAGATCAACGACCAGGCGCCGCCGCTGCCTGCGGAGATCCCGCAGCCGGTGAGGAACCTCATCTTCGCGATGATCGCCAAGAAGCCGGAGGATCGTCCGTCGTCGGCGGCCGCCGTCTCACGCGCCTGCACGGCTCTGCGCAGAGGCGACATCTCCGCGGCTGCGGCCGCCGTTCCGGCGATCGCAGACTCCGCGGCGCTGGACGACGACAGCTTCACGCAGCTGCTCGACACGTCGGACGGCGAGAAGACCCAGCTGCTCCCGGCGACCAACCCGCTGCCCGCGCCCGTGAACGGCGCCGAGGACGAGGGTGCCGAGGACGAAGACGAGTCGGAGGAGCCGAAGAAGAAGCGCAGCCCGTGGACGTGGCCGCTGATCGCGCTGATCGCGCTGCTGGTCATCGCAGTCGGCGGCACGATCTGGGCGCTGGTGTCGAACGCGCTGAACGCGGACCCCGCACCGACATCGCCGAGCGCCACGACGACCGAGACGACTCCGCCCGACGTCGACGTGGCCGCTCTGGATCTGATCGGCAAGACGTGCGATGAGGCCACCGGCATCATCGAAGTCGAGGAAGCCGATATCGAGCTGACGTGCACGACAGGCGACGCAGCGACCGAAGAGGGCCAGGCGGGCACCATCTACCAGCTCTCCGACGACGGCAGCGTGCCGGCCGGATCGCAGGTCGAAGCAACGGTGTACGGCGAGATGGCGACCGTGGACGTCGACGCGCTGGGCCTGGTCGGTCAGTCCTGCGACGCAGCCACCGGGATCGCCGAGGACGCAGGCATCACGCTGACCTGCGCCACCGGTGATCCGGCGAGCGAGGAGAGCGAGGTCGGGAACGTCTACCGGCTCTCCGAGAGCGGCAGCGTGCCGACGGGAACGACCGTTCAGGCGACGGTGTACGACGATGTCGAGGTCGTGGACCTCGGCGCGCCGGCGAACGCGCCGGCGCTGAGCGCGACTCAGTTCGAGAACGGCGAGACCGGAACGGTCAGCTGGACGGAGTACCGTCCGGATGGCGCCACCCTGACCGGGTACATCGTGACGCTGACGAACGCCCAGTTCAGCAACGGGCAGTCGACCCAGAGCTTCGACCCAGGCGAGCTGAGCGCGGACTTCACCGTCACGGGCTCCGCCGGGCGCAGCATCGAGGTCTCGTACGTCGCCGTCTTCGAGGAGAGGGAGTCCGGTTCCTCGCCGAGCAGCCGCGCCGACATCGTCGCTCCGGCCGATACCGACACGGATGGCGACGATCTCGGGCTGTGACCCTGACGGGTCCTCTCCCCCTGCACTCTCACAGGGGCAGTCGCGTGCGCTCGGTTAGTCTGTGAGCTGGTCGTCGAAGGGGGGAGCCTTCTGTGTCGCCTGAGAATCGTGTTCTCGCCGGTCGTTACCGCGTCGAAGACGTCATCGGCGAGGGCGGGATGGCCACAGTCCACCGCGGCACGGATGAGAAGCTCGGCCGGACCGTCGCGATCAAGATCCTGAAGCGCGAGCACGCCGGTGACAAGGTGTTCCGCCACCGCTTCCGCCTGGAGGCCCAGTCAGCCTCGCGCATGGCTCATCCGTCGATCGTCCGCGTCTATGACACCGGAGAGGTCACCGAACGGATCGGATCGCGCGACGTCACCACGCCCTTCATCGTCATGGAGTACGTGCAGGGAACGCGGCTGTCGGATGTGATCGCCCGGGGCCCCGTTCCCAGCGCGGATGCCGTGACCTATGTCGACGGTGTTCTCGAGGCGCTCGCCTACGCGCACCGCGCCGGCGTCGTGCACCGCGACGTCAAGCCCGCGAACATCATGGTCACCGACTCCGGCGTGAAGGTGATGGACTTCGGCATCTCGCGCGCTGTCTCGGACAACGCGGCGACGGTCGCCGAGGCGGCCGCCGTGCTCGGCACCGCGAACTACTTCTCACCGGAACAGGCCAAGAGCGAGACCGTCGACGCTCGCACCGATATCTATTCGGTCGGCGTCGTGCTCTACGAACTGCTCACGGGCCATCCGCCGTTCCAGGGCGAATCCCCGGTGGCGGTCGCCTACCAGCACGTCAGCGAGACTCCGGCCGTACCGAGCCACGAGAGCCCGGACTCACCCGGTGCGCTCGACGCCGTAGTGCTGCGCGCACTCGCGAAGGACCCGTTCCAGCGCTTTCCCGACGCCGCATCGTTCCGCGAGGCCCTCGACGCGGCCGCCGCAGGGCGCGAACCGTCCAAGCGTGCGATCGGCAAGCTCACCGACGCGCTGTACGGTGCGAATCCGCGGCATGCGCAGGAGACGCAGCGCTCTCTGCGCCAGCTCTCCTCCGATACCACCATGGTCCGCACCCAGTCCGGCCCGCCGGTGGCCTGGGTCTGGGCCGCCGTGGCGTTCATCGCGGTGATCGTGATCTCGATGTTGATCTGGGTGATCAGCCTGCAGCCGTTCTCCGCGGAGCCCACCAACGCCGTGGTCGTGCCCGAGCTCGTCGAGATGCAGCGCGATGAGGCCGTCGACGAGCTCGGCGAGCTCGGCCTCGCCGTCGCGGCGGTGGCGGAGCCGAGTCGAGAAGTCGAGGAGGGCTTCGTCATCCGCACCGACCCTGTCGCAGGCACCTCGCTGCGGCCGGGCACCCGCGTCACGGTCGTCGTCTCGGGCGGCCACGAGGTCGTGGCCGTGCCCGAGCTGGTCGGCATATCGCAGAAGGCCGCCCAGCAGGAGCTGAAGGACGCCGGGCTGAAGGTCGGCATCGTCTCTCCGCGCAACGACCCCGAGGCGGAGAAGGGCCAAGTGCTCTCGGCAAGCTTCGGCGCAGGTGATGAGGTGCTGATCGGTTCGGCGGTCAACCTCGTCGTGGCCACGGGTGAGGTGGCGATCAACGACTACACCGGCTTCACCGTCGACAGCGCCACCAGCGACCTGGAGGCCCTCGGGCTCACCGTCACAGCGACCGCCGACGACTCGTGCGCTGCCGCCGACCCGACGACCGTCGTCGCGCAGTCGATCAGCCCCGGAGACACGAAGATCGCTTCGGAGATCAGCCTGCGCTACTGCTCGGGCGAATAGCGCCGGTGGCGGCTCAGGATCCGGGCCGCATGAGCGGACTCCCCGGCAGTCGGCGCTGCGCGTCGTCGACGCCGATCACGTGCTGAGACAGCCGAGGTGCGCATGGGCCCCGTGGACGCCCTAAGTCAGATACCCGGAGATGACCGCGGAGGCCTCGTCGATCACGCCGTTGTCCGGCACGTAGTTCGAGGCGATCCACGGGAACGCATAGAAGAACAGCCCGTACAGCACCGCAGCGATCAGAAGGAGCAGGATCAGCAGCCGCACCCACCACGGACCGGGAAGCACACGCCACAGCGCACCGTACATCAGCCCGTACCTTCCGTCAGCGATTCCGGCTCGCCTTCCGAGCGCGGCTGGAACGAGTCGAACACACCGTAGGCGACGATGCGCTCGGCGAGCGAGTACTTGGGTGAGCACGCCGTCAGCGTGATGTAGCGCTCGTTCGCAGGCACCTCGGGGCTCTGCGGCACGTCGAGCAGCACGTCGGTCTCGTCCGGACGCACGTACTCGAGGGTGCGGAAGCGATAGGTGTACCAGCCGGCTTTGGTCTCGACGACGATCGCATCACCTGCGTGCAGCGTGGCGATCTCCGCGAACGGCTTGCCGAAGGTGGTGCGATGACCGGCGAGCGCGAAGTTGCCGACCTCACCTGGCATCTCGGTGTCGTTGTAGTGCCCGATGCCGATCGGATCGAGCGTGATGGGCCGCGTCGTGCCGCCCGCCATCGGCATGGCGTAGTCGTCTCCCCAGCGGGGCACATACATCACGCCGAAGCGTTCGCCCTCACCGGGAGGAGCGACCGTGGGCGGTTCTGCATCGCCCCCCTCGCCGTCGGCAGCACCGGCGTCGTCGTCGGACGACGGCTCCTCCTGCGCCCACTGCTGCGAGAGCTCCTGCCCCTGCTGATTGCGCTCGGCGCCGTAGATCATGTCGCCGATCCAGAGCTGCCAGGCCACGAACAGCAGCAGCACGACGCCTGCCGTGATGAACAGTTCGCCGATCACGCCGATCACGCTCACCCTGCGACGCGGCTTCCTCTGCTGGCGCACCGTGACGCGCGACAGCGGCTGGTCGGTCATGGTCACCATCTTAGGGTGCTCAACCTCTGCGGTTCCGCCACGGCGACCTTCCGGTTCCGCGGCGGACGCATCCCCCAGTAGACTGTCGGCATGGCACGCGAGACCGACGAGACACCAGAGCGCCCCGCTGGCGCCGGCGCCCCCAACCCCGTGTGGTTCAAGCCCATCATGGTGGGGTTCATGCTGCTGGGGCTCGTATGGATCATCGTGTTCTACCTCACCGACCAGCAGTTCCCCATCCCCGACATCGGCGCGTGGAACCTCATGATCGGTTTCGGCATCGCCTTCATCGGCTTCCTGATGACGACGCGCTGGCGCTGACACGCGCTTCGAACTGACCCCGCCCGCTGTGGCGGGGTTTTTTCGTGCTTCGTGCCGAAGGGCGCGTCATCTCGGCACCAACCAGTCCACAGCACCTGAACGAACTACATCCGTGTGATTCATCCACAGCCCTCTCCCCAGGGGTGAATAACACGCGTGTGATTCTCCCCAGATGGGGAGAATCCTGTGGATAACTTCGGGGAGAACCATCGCAGACGGTGGACAAGTCCGCACGCACCGGTGGACAATCCTCGCCGTTCCGTGGAGAACCGGTGGATACCGGACGTACCGCATCATCTGGCATGAGCGTCTGCAGCGGCTCCGCGCGAGAGCACCACGGTCGCCGTGCCTGCTGCGACGAGAATCAGCCCTGCCGCCGTCGCGAACACCGACGCACCCGTTCCTCCGCTGGTGAGGAGGAGCAGTGCCGGGATCGCGGCGCCGCCGCCGGAACCGCAGGCGACGAGGAGCCCCGTGGCCTTCCGCGCGGCGTACGCGTCCACACGCGCCAGACCGATGCCGATGATCAGCGCATAGCAGGGTCCCAGCGCCATCACGCCCACGCAGAGCGCAGCAACCACGAGGACCGGCAGAGCAGACGCGAGTGCCGCGGTTGCGAACGCCGTCGCTGCGATCACGCCGAATCCGCGCAGGCAGGCGACGGCGGTGATACCCGCGCCGATGAGTCCGGTCGCCGCATAGCGGCCCGCCGACAGCAGAATCCAGAACGCCGACGTCCCCAGCGCCGCCCACTCCGGATCGACGTCGACCAGATCCATGGGGAGTATCGACGACCAGCCGGCGAACACCGTCTCCACACCGACGTAGAGGAACAGGGCGATCGCCGCGGGCAGCAGCGCAGATGCCGCTCCTCCTGCTGTGTTCGTCGAAGCGAACGAACCCTTGATTCCGTTCCCGACCGTCGTGCACGCCAGGATGATGTGCACCACGGCGATCCCGGCGTATATCAGCCACGGCATCCCGCGCAGCGGCGTCAGGAACAGAAGCGGCGTCAGCGCGGCGACGGCCGCCACCGTCCCGGTGAGCGCAGACAGCAGCTGCGGCGTGCCCGCCGCCGCTGCCTCCCGCGCGCGGATCGTCGCCCCCGCTTCCGTCAGCCCGAACCCGATTCCCGCCGACGCCGCCGCCAGCACGAAGCTGAGCGGCTGCGTCGAAAGGCCGGCCATTGCTGCGAACGCGACGGCTTGGATGAGCGCACCGATGCGAATCATCACGGCAGAACTCACCCGGCTGCCGAGCATCGAGCTGAGGATCACTCCCGCCAGCAGCCCGAAGAACAGAGCCGGCACGGCGGCGAGATACCCCTCAACGCTCTCTCCCGCCGTCGCTGCGACCATCGGCAGCCCCGCCGGAATCGACGCCGTCGCCGCACCCATCGCCGCGAAGACGACGAACAGGCGCCTCATCGTTCCTGCCCTCTGTCCGTCAGGCTGTCGCCTCGGCGAGCAGCTCGAGCACGTGGCGGTAGCGCTCACCGGTGGCTCGTGTCATGCCGATCTCGCACGTGCGGTTGCACGAAGCGTGCGCGTCGGCGCCCAGCTCGACCACCTCAGCCGCTTCGGCTGCTGTGGCCGATGCGGTCAGCTCCGGATGGAGCATGCCCCTGTCGCCGGCGAAGCCGCAGCACCCCCACGCATCGGGGACCCTCACCTCGCCTGCCACCGCTTCGGCGATGCGCACCAGGTCGTCGTCCAAGCCGGTCTGCCGCGACGAGCAGGTGGGATGCAGCACCAGGGTTCCGACGCGGCGCGCGGGGCTCACGCGAGGAAGCACCTCCTGAGCGGCGAAGGCGACCGCATCCTCGACGCGGACGCCCGCCTCCGCGAGGAGTCTGCCGAAGCCCTCGGTGCAGCTCGATGCATCGCTGACCACCGGCAGCCCGCTCTGCGACACCGCCTGCACTATCCGGTCGACGGTGCGGCGCCGGTTGATCCGGTAGCCGGCGCTGTGACCCTTCGACGACCAGGGCGTTCCGCAGCAGGTGCCCTCCACGCCGTCGGGCACGATCATCGCCAGCCCCGCCCGCTCCAGCAGCGTGACGAAGGCGTCCGTGACTCCCGTCCCTTCGCCCTCGGGGCCGAACATGCTGTTGACGCAGGCGGGAACGTACACGCCGGACGGCTCGACGCTCTCCGCCCCGACGCGACGGCCGAGGCGCCGCCTCGATGGCCCGCCGCCTGGCAGACCCGCGTCGTAGCGGGGAACCGCATCATCACCCAGCACCGCGCGACCGGCCGTGGTCACGGCTGTCACCGCCGGTGCTGGCAGCCGCGCAGCAGCGCTCAGCGCAGCCGACCCGGCACGGGTCACCGGCCCCCAGGCCGCCGCCGCGGCGCGCCAGACCGTGCCGCCCACCGGATCCGGCTTCTCGCGCCGCAGTCGCCTGACCAGATCGCCGGTGTCGATCTGCACCGGGCATGCCGTCCGGCACATTCCGTCGACGGCGCACGTCTGCACCCCGGCGAACTCGTAGTCGCGCTCCAGCTCGCGCGCCGTCTCCTCGTCGCCGCGCTGCCGCGCCGACTCCGCCGCCCTGCGCACCACGATCCGCTGCCGCGGGGTCAGCGTGATGTCACGGCTCGGGCACACCGGCTCGCAGTAGCCGCACTCCACGCAGCGGTCGACCTCCTGCTCGACCGACGGATTCAGCTTGATGTTCCGCATGTGCGCGTCAGGGTCGTCCTCGATCAGCACCCCGGGATTCATCACGCCGGCCGGATCGAACAGCCGCTTGATCTCGCGCATCACCTCGTACAGCTCGTCGCCGTACTGTCGTCGCACGAAGGGCGCCATCGCCCTTCCCGTGCCGTGCTCGGCCTTCAGATTGCCGCCGGCCTCGAGCACGAGATCGACCATCCCGTCGGTGAAGCCGGTGTACCTGCTCAGCGCGTCTTCGCCCTCGAAACGATCGGTGAGCATGAAATGGATGTTGCCGTCCTTGGCATGGCCGAAGATCACCGAGTCGTCGTAGCCGTAGCGGTCGAGCATGTCCTGAAGCCCCTCGCAGGTGTCGGCGAGGCGGTCCGCGGGCACCACGACGTCTTCCAGCAGAGCCGTCGTCCCTGTCGGTCTCGCCTCCGCCACCGAGGCGTACAGTCCCTTCCGGAAGCTCCAGGCCCTTCCCCGTGCCACCGGGTCGGAGCGGAAGCTCACGGGCGTGCGCAGTCCCGACCCGTTCAGCAGTTCGGCACCGGCCTTCGTCAGCTCCGTCAACTCGTCCTCGTGATCGGCGCGGTACTCGACCAGCAGGGCCGCCTGCGATCCCGGATCGAAGCCGAGGATCTCATCCGGTGCCCCCGCCAGTCGCTGGCCGACGGCGAGCGACGCGGAGTCCATCAGCTCCAGAGTGGCCGCGCCGGAGACGACCAGCTCGGGAAGCCCTCTGGTCGCGCCGTCGAGGTCGGAGAACACGGCCAGCGCGGTCGACACCCGCTTCTGCACGCGAACCGTGCGGAAGGTCGCCTCTGCGACGAACGCGAGCGTGCCTTCGGAACCGATCACCAGGTGGGCGAGAAGCTGCGTCGGCGACTCATGGTCCAGGAAGGAGTTGACGCCGTAGCCCATGGTGTTCTTCAGAGCGAACTGCCGTTCGATGCGCGTCACGGAATCCGGATCGGAGAGCACGCGCCGCCGCAGCCGCATGAGGCCTTCGGCCAACTCGGGTTCGCGGTCGCGGAGCTGGCGTTCGGCATCGGGGTCTGCTGTGTCGATCGTCGTGCCTGAGGGAAGCACGACCACCATCGACTCCAGCGTGCGATAGGCGTTCTCGACGACGCCGCAGGCCATGCCGCTGGAGTTGTTGGCGATCACTCCGCCGATGGTGCACGCCGCCTCGCTCGCCGGATCGGGCCCGAGCCGACGACCGTGGCGGAGAAGGCGAGCGTTCACCTGCGCCACCGTGGCACCGGGCTGCACGCGGACGCGGCGCCCGTCGTCGAGCACGTCGATGCGACGGAACCGCTGCCGCGTGTCGACCATGATCCCGGAGCCCGAGGCCTGACCCGAGAGGCTGGTGCCGCCGGAGCGGAACGTCACCGGTGTCCTCCTCCTGCTCGCCGCCGACAGCAGCGCGGCGACCTCTGCGGCGTCGGCCGCGACCACGACGGCCGACGGCGTGAGCAGGTAGTGCGAGGCGTCGCCTGCATAGGCTGCGCGATCGATCGCGCGCGTGCGCACTCTTTCCGATTCCGCGACGGTCGCCGCGACCTGCGGGTCGATCGCCGCGATATCCATGGCGGTCATCACACCTCCAGAGATGCGCCGGGAATGGCGGCGAGCAGTTCCCGAGTGTAGTCCTGCTGGGGTGCGCTGAAGATCCGGGCGGGTGTGCCCGACTCGACCACCCGTCCGCGCTGCATCACATGCACCTCGTGGGAGATCATCTGCACCACGGCGAGATCGTGGCTGATGAACAGATAGCTCAGCCCGAGTCGCTGCTGCAGATCGACGAGCAGATCGAGGATCTGCGCCTGCACCAGCACATCGAGCGCCGACACCGCCTCGTCCAGCACGACCAGCTCGGGCTCCAGGGCGATCGCCCTGGCGATCGCGACGCGCTGGCGCTGGCCGCCTGACAGCTCATGCGGCAGCCGGTCGAGCACCTCGGCGGGCAGCGCGACGTGCTCGAGCAGCTCCAGCGCCCTGGCTCGGCGAGATCGGCGGTCGCCGACCCGATGCACGCGCAGCGGTTCGGTGATCGACTCGGCGACGGTGTACCGCGGGTCGAGCGAGGCGAAGGGGTTCTGGAACACCGGCTGCACGCGTCGGCGCATGGCGAGCAGTCGGCGGCCGCGAAGCGATGCGAGGTCGCTGCCGCCGATCTCGATGGTGCCCTCGCTCGGAGTCTCCAGGCCGAGCAGGATCTTCGCGGTGGTCGACTTGCCCGAACCCGATTCCCCCACGATCGACACGGTGCGGCCGCGCGGGATCCGGAACGACACATCGCGTGCCGCCCAGAACTCCTGTCCGCGGGCCCTGCCGCGCAGCGCGTAGCGGCGCCCCACACCCGACACGGTGACCAGCGCTTCACCCGACGGCTCTTCGTCCGGCTCGGCCACCAGCGGCTCGGTCGCCAGGCTGGGGGCCGCGGAGACGAGCCGGCGGGTGTACTCGTGCTGAGGGTGCTCGAGGATGCTCCCGGCCGGCCCCTGCTCGACGAGCTCGCCTCGGTACATCACCAGAACGCGATCCGCGCGCTCGGCCGCAAGAGCGAGGTCGTGCGTGATCAGCACCACGGCGGTGCCGGTGCGGTCGGTGAGCTCCGTCATGGTGTCGAGGATGCGCCGCTGCACCGTCACGTCGAGCGCGCTGGTCGGCTCGTCGGCGATCAGCAGTCGCGGCTCGCACGCCAGCCCCATGGCGATCAGCACGCGCTGGCGCATCCCGCCGGAGAACTCGTGCGGATACTGCTGATAGCGCTGCTCCGGGTCGGGGATGCCGACCCGCTCGAGGAGCTCCAGCACCCTCGCGCGACCGTCGGCGCCCCGACCGTGCACGCTCAGCGCCTCGAGGATCTGCGCACCGACGGTGTGCACAGGGTTCAGGTTCGACATCGGGTCCTGAGGCACCAGCCCGATCCCGGCGCCGCGCAGTGCGATCATCTCCCGTTCGGAGAGCGCGGTCAGCTCCCTCGCCTCGAACCGGATGCTCCCGCCCGATACGCTGCCGTTGGCCGCCAGCAGCCGGTTGATCGACGCGGCGACGGTGGACTTGCCGGATCCCGACTCTCCGACGATGGCGACCGTCTCTCCAGGCGCCACGTCGAAGCTCACGTCCCGCACGGCCGAGAACGGGCCGGCAGGAGTGTCGAAGGAGACCTGCAGGTTCCTCACGGAGAGCAGGGGCTGGGTCGCCGCCGTCTGCGGTTCGGTCATCGTCGTGCTCCCGTCGTCGGATGGAGGATGTGATCGGCGGCGGCCATCGCGTCGCGCCACATCTGCTCCACAGGTGCCAGTCTTGTGCGTTCAGGGACCGGATCGCCGTGCAGTCGGTTGGTGAGCATGGCCACGCGGACCGGTGGATCACCGTGCTCGGCCGCCGCCGCGGCGACGAACGCACCGGTGAACCCCGGATGGCCGACGAACAGCCGGCGGCGTCCGCGCCATGGCAGCAGATAGGTGCGCATGCCTCTGCCCTGTCCGGGGTCGTGCTCGATCGTCATCGCAGCGGCGGTGGGAGCGTCGATCCCCAGCCGCGCCGGTTCCGCCAGCGCGTCGGCGACTCGCAGCAGGCCGTCGGCGTCCGCGAACCATCCCGCATGGCCTGCGGCGCCGCGATAGGCATGGAAGGCGTTGCCGTCGCCGATCTCGTCGCGGACGACGCCGCGACGCCATCCGAAGGCGTCCGCAGCCGCCGTGACCGCGTCGTTCGCATCGGCGGCGATCGGATAGGGATCGCCGCTGCGCACCATATCCTCCTCGATCGCGTCGCCGTCCGCTCCGGCGAACGCGGCGCGGCCGGAGAGCGGGCCTGCGGCGACGACGGTCTCCGCGCCGAGCGGATCGAGAACCAGCGCGCGGACGGCGTCGGCGAAGGACAGACCGGTCACCGCGGACACGACCCCGCCGACGGCCTGCATGCCGAGATCGGAATACGCACGTCGCTGGTCGCGCGGCGAGCCCGGCGCCACCCGCAGCGCGGCCGCAAGCGGGTCGGCACCGGCATCGGGAAGCAGATAGACCGGCCACCACGGCGCGACTCCGCCGCGATGCCGGAGAAGCTCGTCGACGGTGGCATCGGCGTGAACACCGGCACGTCCGCCCAGCAGCCTGCCGAGTGCGTCGTCCGCGTGGAGCTCGCCCCGCGAGATCAGCGCCTGTGCGGCCAGAGTCGTCAGCGTCTTGCCCACAGAGGCGGTGTCCTGCACGTGATCGACTCTCGCGTGCTCACCCGAGCGCAGATCGGCCACGCCCGACGCGGCCGTCTCCCCATCACCGCCTTCGACGATCGCGAACACGGCTCCCTCGGGCGCGGAGCGTGAATCGGATCGCGGCGCGATCAGCCCATCCGCCACCGGCTGCAGCAAGGCGCTCTTCCGGGGCGTCCTCCGAACCGGGTCGCTCATGCCGCCTCCTCGAGGAGGCGGCCGAGGCCCAGACCCGCAGTGATCGGCAGCCGGATCGTCGCGCCGTCGTACCTTGCGCCGCCGGCGAGCGGAGCGCCATCCGTCCACAGACCTCCGTCGAGATCGTGCACGGCGTCCGGAAGCGTGACGGCGAGGTGCGCCGCGGCTGTCACGCCGACCACCGACTCCAGCATGCAGCCGACCAGCACCCCGGTGCCCGACGCCGTGGCGAGCTCCATCATCCGGAGGGCCGGTGTGATTCCGCCGGACTTGGCGAGCTTGATGTTGACGAGGTCGGCCGCGCCCATCCGGATCAGCTCCCGCAGATCGCGCTCGTTCCAGCAGCTCTCGTCGACGAGCACCGGAGTGCGCACCGCGGCGGTCACCTCCGCGAGCGCCTCGATGTCACCGGCGGGCGTGGGCTGCTCGACCAGCTCGACTCCCAGGCCGTCCTCCTCCCAGCCGTTGAGCAGCCGGATGGCGTCTGCCGCACTCCATCCCTGGTTCGCGTCGACGCGCAGCGCCACCTCTGCGGCCGGGCCGGATCTGAGCGCGCGCAGCACTCGATCATCGCGGTCGGGGTCGGTGCCGAGCTTGACCTTCAGCGTCGTGAAGCCGTCGCCGACGTGCTCGGCCGCCGCGGCGAGCACGTCGGCCTCCCGAGCGGCGGACAGCGTCATGTCGGTGACGACGGCGGCGGAGCTCCCTGTCGAGAGCAGGCGGTGCAGCGGCATGCCTTCGTGCTGCGCCAGAAGATCCCAGAGGGCGCAGTCCACGGCCGCCCGTACCGCGGCATTGCCGATCAGCGCGGTCTCCGCCGCTGCTCCCCAGGCATCGCGATCGCGGAGCTCGAACCCACTGACCGCGTCCTGCAGCGGGCCGGTGATCGCTGCTTCCGCACCGGCAGCGCCGGTTCCGGTGACCCGCCAGCTCAGCGCGACCTCTCCCCATCCGGTGCGGCCTTCGTCGTCCGACGCGCTCACGAGGACCGTGTCGAGCGCATCCGCCCGCCGCACCGCCGTCACGAAGGGGTGCCTCAGCGGCAGGCGCACACGATGCGCGCGCAGGGCGGCGATGCGGGTCATGTCCGTTCCGTCCGCACACGCAGGAAGGTCGGCGCCGCCATCGGCTCAGGGAGCCGCAGCGGTTCTGCACCCGGAGTGAGGGTGCCCAGCGTTCTCGGCGCCGCAGCTCCTGTGGCACTGGGGACGTTTCCCGCCGCTCCGTGCCAGGTGAGATGCCCGAGCAGTGCCATCAGCACCGCCTCCTTCTCGTCTGCGCCGATGCCCAGGTCGTCGGTGCGACCCACGCGGGTGCCTGGCAGCCCCTTCGCCAGCCCTGACATCAAGATGTCGTTGTGCACCCCGCCCCCGGAGACGAACAGCTCGTCGAGACGTTCCGGACGCAGTGCCTCGACGACAGTGCGCACGGTGAGTTCGGTGAGGGTGGCCACCAGATCGGCGTCGGAGGGCTCGCGTCCACCGAGCGCGTCCTGCACGTACCGCAGGTGGAACAGCTCCTTGCCGGTGCTCTTGGGCGGCGAAAGCCGGTAGTAGGGGTCGGCTAGCAGGGCGGAGAGCAGCTCCTCGTCGACGGTGCCCGAGGCGGCGATCGCGCCGCCTGCGTCATATCCGTCGGGGTGCAGACCCCGATCGACGACGACGGCGTCGATGAGGGCGTTGGCCGGGCCGATGTCCCACGCCCGCGCCGAGCCCGGGTCGACAGCGCCCGAGACGACCGTGACGTTCGAGATGCCGCCGAGGTTCAGCGCCCCGGCAGAACCCCGCCCTGCAAGCAGCAGCGCGTCGATCGTGGACGCCAGCGGCGCACCCTGCCCGCCGGCGGCGATGTCCCTGATCCGGACGTCCGACAGCACGGGAGCCCCGGTCCGCTCGGCGATCCATGCCGCCTGACCGAGTTGCAGGGTGCCGAGCACCTCAGCGTCCGAGACCCAGTGGAACACGGTCTGGCCGTGCGACACCACGAGATCGACGGGGCCCGCGGCCTCGATCGCCGTGACGGCGGCATCCGCGAAGGCCTGCCCGATCTCGGTGTCGAGACGGGCCACCTCCGCCAGCGTGGTCTGGGCCGGTGGAAGCGCCCCGACCAGTCGTTCCCGCAGAGGGGCGTCATAAGGCGCTGATGCGTGATGCCTCACCGATGCCGACAGTCCGTGCTCCGCATCAGCAGACGACAGCGCGTCGAAGTCGACGACGGCGCTGTCGATGCCGTCGTGCGATGTTCCCGAGATCAGCCCGAGTACCCTCATCGCCGATCCTTCCCGGTCAGTGCCTGCCGCAGTCGGCCTCCGGCGGAGGAGAGCTCCTGCCTCGCCTCGTCGACCCGAAGCCCGCGCATCAGCGACAGGATCGCGACCGGCACGGCGTAGTCGGCGGCCCGGAGCGCGGCGACCGCCGCGTCGTGATCGACCTCGGCAACGCGCATCACCATGCGTGCCGCCCGCTCGCGGAGCTTGTCGTTGGAGGCGCTGACATCGATCATCAGATTGCCGTAGGTCTTGCCAAGCCGCACCATCACGATCGTCGAGAACATGTTCAGCACGAGCTTCTGCGCCGTCCCCGCCTTCAGCCTGGTGGACCCGCTGACGACCTCAGGCCCCACCACCACTTCGATGGCGTGATCGACGCTGGCGCTGAGCGGGACATCCGCGTTGCACGACAGGCCGACGCTCAGAGCGCCCAGCTCGCGAGCGCGACTCACCGCACCGATAACGAAGGGCGTGCGCCCGGATGCGGCGACCCCGACCACCGAGTCCAACGGCCCGACGCCGGCGTCGTCCATCGCCGCGGCGCCCGCGGCCTCGTCGTCCTCTGCGCCCTCGATCGCGTCGACGAGCGCGCGCGGCCCGCCGGCGATGATGCCGACGACCAGGTCGTGCGTGGAGAAGGTCGGCGGTATCTCCGACGCGTCGAGCACCCCGATGCGCCCGGGCGTCCCGGCACCGACGTAGAGCAGTCGGCCTCCGCGCGACATCCGCTCGCTGACCTGCTCGATCGCCGCCGAGATGCGCGGCAGCTCGTCGCGCACGGCGAGCGGCACGGTCTGATCGGCTTCGTTCATCAGAACCGCGAGATCGGCGACGTCCATCGCGTCGATGTTCGCGAAACGCGGATCGGCCGATTCCGTGGCTGGTTCGTCGAGAATCATTCCCTACCGTCCTTTGCGGTTCGGGTCGAGGGCGTCGCGCAGCCCGTCGCCGAGAAGGTTGAGCCCGATGATGAGCAGGATGAGCACGGCACCTGGCGCGAACATGGTCCACGGTGCGGCCACGACGAGCGTCTGGGCGTCGAACACCATCGAGCCGAGTGAGGCGGCGGGCGGCGGAGTGCCGAAGCCGAGGAAGCTCAGCGACGCTTCCGTCAGCACCGCCCACGACAGCGACAGCGTGATCTGCACGATCAGGATGCCGGTGATGTTGGGCAGGATGTGGCGCAGCATGATGGACGCGGAGTTCATGCCGGTCGCGCGCGCCGCGCTGACGTAGTCGATCTCGCGCAGCGACAGCACCGGCCCTCGGGTGACGCGCACGAAGATCGGCGTGTACACGACGGCGATGGCGACCGCAACGGTGAACCAGGTGCGTTCGAAGACTGAAGCGAGGGTGAGCGCGAGCAGCAGCGGCGGGAAGGCGAACAGCACGTTCGTCAGACCGCCGATCAGGGTGTCGGATGCGCCGCGCAGGTATCCGGAGACGATGCCGCCGACCGTCCCGACGACGGCGGAGAACAGCACGGCCACCAGGGCGACCACGGCGGAGTTCGCCACACCGGCTGCCACGCGCGCGAGCACGTCGCGGCCGAACTGATCGGTGCCGAACACGTGCTCCCCTCCCGGCGGGAGAAGTCGCGCAGTCGGATC
Source organism: Microbacterium halotolerans (assembly GCF_003569805.1). Lineage (GTDB taxonomy): Bacteria > Actinomycetota > Actinomycetes > Actinomycetales > Microbacteriaceae > Microbacterium > Microbacterium halotolerans. The sequence goes on from NZ_KZ984051.1 coordinate 581,832, forward strand.
CTGCGCGGCGGAGTCGTAGGGCAGCAGTCCGAGGGAGGAGGCGAGCGCGAGCACGACGAGCAGAACGATGATGATGAGCCCTGCCAGCCCGCTGGGGCTGCGCAGCAGCGCACCGGCGATGCCGCGACCGACACGTGCGGCCGCGGGGGCGGAAGCGGTTGTCAAACTCATGCGGCACGCACCCTCGGGTCGATCCGGCGGTAGAGCAGGTCGGTGAGCAGATTCACCACGACGAACAGCAGTGCGATGACCAGCACGGTGCTCTGCACGACGGCGTACTCCTTCTGGTTGATGCCCAGCAGCACCTGTCGCCCGACGCCGGGCAGCGAGAAGATCTGCTCGACCACGACGGCACCGCCGAGCAGGTAGCCGAACTGCATCCCCGTCATGGTGACGATGGGCACCAGCGCGTTGCGCAGGATATGCCGCCGCTGCAGTCGGCGCGGCGGCACTCCCTTCGCCTTCGCAGTGCGGATGAAGTCGAGTCCGCTCACTTCGAGCACGGCTGTGCGTGTGGTGCGCATGATCGGGGCGGCGATGCCGAAGCCGAGCACGACGGCTGGCATCAGCATCTGCTGCAGGTTGAGCAGCGGGTCCTCCCAGAGCCTGGCGTAGCCGAGGCCGTTGGGGTTGAACGCCCAGGCCTGTGCGGCGATGCCGAGCAGCGTGGTCGCCAGCAGGAAGGCCGGGATGCCGAGCCCGGCGAGCCCGACGCCCTGCCCGAACCAGTCTCGGATGGAATCGGTTCTGCTGGCGGCGAGCATGCCGATCGGGATGCCGACCACCAGCGCGATGACGATGGCGAGGATCGCCAGTTCGAGCGTGACGGGGAGTGCCTGCAGCGTCATGTCGAGCACGCTCTGCTGCGCCCTGGACGAGTAGCCCAGGTTCCCGGTGAAGATCGCTCCGATCCAGGTGAAGAACTGGGCGATCAGCGGCTGGTCCATTCCGTAGTAGGCCTCGAGGGCCGCGCGCTGCTCCGGTGACAGTGCGGCGGCCTCGGTGCCGTAGGCGGCGGTGATCTGGTCACCGGGAATCGCCCGGAGCATGAGGAACACCGCCGCGGCGACGCCGGCGAGCGTCATCACGGCGCCGCCGAGTCGCCGCAACGGCGGCGAGGAGAGGAGTCTTCTCATGATGTCCTTCTCTCCGGCCGCCGGGCTCGAGGCCCGGCGGCCGGAAGGCTCGGCTACTGGATGGTGACGTTGCGCAGGTTCTGCAGCGAACCGTTCGCCATCGGTGTGAACCCGGCGACGTTCTCGGCTGTCGCCGTGTAGTTGTAGCTGGTGAACAGCCATACCCAGGCTGCCTGGTCCTCCAGCTCGGCTGCGATCTCGTCGTAGATCGCGACCCGCGCATCCGGATCCTGCTCCGCCTTGCCCTGCGCGAACAGGTCGTCGAGGCTGTCCGAGCTGTAGCCGGCGACGGTGTTCAGATTGCCGCCGCTGGTGAAGTAGCGCCCGTACATGGCATCGGGATCGGGCTGGCCGCCGTTGAGCGCGACAGCCAGCTCGTAGTCGGCGGCGACCCAGCGATCGACGTAGGTGCCCGACTCCAATGGCTCGATCTCAAGGGTGATGCCGACTTCCGCGAGCTGTGCCTGGATGTTCTCGGCCTCCGCGACTGCGGTGGAGTAGCCGTCCTGCATCACGATGGCGTGCAGCGTGAGACCGTCTTCGTAGCCCGCATCGGCGAGGTGCTGCTTCGCCGCGTCGATGTCCGCCTCGGGGCAGGGGCGTGCCGCTGGATCCGACTTGAATGCCGGCGATGTGATGGGGCCGGTGACCTCCCCGGCGCCGAGGGCTGCGGTGTCGAGGACCTCCTGCCGGTCGATGGCGCAGGCGATCGCCAGGCGCACGTCCGCGTCGTCGAGCGGGGCCGTTCTGGCGTTGATCTGCAGCGCGTGGTAGCTCAGCTGCGGGGTCTCGGCCACCTGGACGGTTCCACCGATGGTGTCGGAGACGAGCTGGTCGTCGAACACGGCCATCTGAACGCTGCCCGCCTGAAGAGCGGAGACGATCGCCGACTGGTCGGGGATGACTCGGAACTCGACTGCGTCCACCTCTGGCTCCCCGCCCCAGTGGTCGGGGTTCGCAGACAGTGTGAGTGACTCGTTCGCGGCGCGATCGTCGAACACGAACGCTCCGGTTCCGTTCGGCTCCGACTCGAGTGCGTCGAGATCGGCGTCTGAGGGAAGGATCGCGGTGGTCACCACGGCGAGCTTGGAGAACAGCGCCGCGTCCGGCGCGGACAGGGAGAACTCCACGGTGTGATCGTCGACGGCCGTCATCTCCTCGACCGCGGCGAGATTGGCGGCGGAGACGGCAGCGGTCGCCTCGTCCTTGATCGCGGTGTAGGAGGCGATGACGTCCTCGGCGTCGAAGTCCGAGCCGTCCGCGAAGGTGACGCCCTCGCGCAGATGGAAGGTGACCGTCGTCCCGTCGTCACTGGTCTCCCAGTTCTCGGCGAGACCGGGGACGACCGCGAGGTCGTCGTCGAACTCGGTCAGCGTGCCGTAGAGGTTCTGCAGCACGTTGATGGCCTGGAACTGCGTCGCCGTCCACGGCAGCAGCGTGTCGACGTCGGTCGTCACACCGACGACGAGGTTCTGGGGCGCATCGCCGGTCGGATCGCCGGATCCCGCGGGCGAGCCGCACGCGGAGAGGGCGACGAGACCGGCCGCGCCGATGGCGAGGGCCCCCGTGACCGTGCGGCCCCGATTGTGTCGAAACATGGAACAACTCCTGATCTGCTGTGATGAGGAGCGTGCCGTGACGCACGCTCTGGTGCTGCGAAGGTCTGGGTGGTGCGACTTAGTCAATTATTTACTCACAGATGTTCCGCAAAGTAAATAACTTTCTTGCGGCCCACTGGACGATGCTCGCGAACCCTTCCCATAACGTGGAGCCATCATGGTGACTCCTTCGCCCCCTGCCCCCGGCACGCTGCTCTCGACCGTGCGCGGCGCCCTGCCCACGCTCACGCCCGCCGAGCGGCGCATCGGCGAGCTGCTGCTGAAGGAGCCGGAACGTTTCGCACGCAGTTCCATCAGCGAGACGGCAGAGCTCGCTCGCACCTCGACGACGACGGTCGTGCGCTTCTACACCCGCATCGGCTACACCAGGTACAAGGATCTACGTCACGACCTGACCGAAGAGGCGCTGCGAGAGCGTCTGTCGGCTGGCGAGGTCCCCTCTGAAGCCAGCGACATCGCTCGAGACGACGCGCTTGATCAGGTGGTCGCCAAAGTCGCCCGTGACGAAGCGCTGTCGATCGGCGACACCGCCGAACTGATCGATATCTCCGCGCTCGGCAAGGCGGTCGCCGAACTCGCCGGAGCGCGCCGCATCGACGTGTTCGGGGTGGGTGCCAGCGCGATCGTGAGCATGGACCTGCAGCGCAAACTGAGCCGCATCGGTCGGATAGCGATGGACTGGCCGGACGCGCACGCCGCGTGGACGGCTGCCGCCGTGCTCGAGCCCACCGACGTCGCCGTCGCCGTCTCACATTCGGGAGCCACACACGACACCGTCGAGTTCCTGCGCCTCGCACGTGAGCGCGGAGCATCCACCGTGGCGATCACCAACATCCTGACATCTCCGCTGTCGAACGAGGCGGACGTCGTCCTGCACACGTCCGCCCGCGAGACGGCCTTCCGCTCCGGTGCGCTGGGCAGCCGGATCGCCCAGCTGATGGTCGTCGACTGCATCTTCATCGGCGTCGTCCAGGCCGACTACGATGCCGCCGTGTCAGCGATCCGGCATACCTACGACGCCGTCCGAACGCGCGGCACCCGCCGCTGATCCGGCCGTTGCAGCGGATCAGCGGCGCCCCAGCGGATCGCCTCAGGTCAGCGCAACGTAGCCGAGGACGGGCTGCAGGCAGAACAGGGCGACGAGGCCGAGCCCGATGGCGCCGAGTCCGAGGTACTGCTTCGAACGCTGGTCACGCCGGCGCGTGCGAGTGAATACGAGGCCGCAGAGCGCACCGACCGCGAGACCGCCGACGTGCGACTGCCACGACACGTTCATCCCCGGGATGAAGCCGAGCACGAGGTTGATGCCGAGCACGACGATCATGCCCGTCATGTTGGCACCCAGGTGCCTGCCGATCACCAGCAGACAGCCGAACAGGCCGAAGATCGCCCCGGATGCCCCGACGACGGGCGTCGTGATCGCCAGGAGGGCTGCTGCGGCCGAACCGCCGGCCGTGCTCAGCAGATACGTCGTCACGAAGCGCCCAGTGCCGAGCAGCGGCTCGAGCTGCCGACCGATCATCCACAGCGCGAGCATGTTCAGCAGCAGGTGCATGAAGGAGCCGTGCGTGAGCGCCACGGTGAGGATCCGCCACGGCTGGAACGGTCCCAGCTCCGGGGCCATGCCGACGAGCGCGGGAATCGTGGGATAGATGTCCGGGGCATCGAACATCAGGAACCGCTTGATCGACAGCCCGCCCGCCGAGCCGGCCCAGTCGACGAGGAACAGCACAGCGGTGAGGATGAAGATCCACATCATCCCGCGGGTGCCGCCGCCCGTCAGCGCCGCGACCCCGCCGCCGCTGCCCCGCCATCGGCGCTGGGCGCGCTTGACGGCGGGGCTGCGGTTCCTGCGCTGCTCCTTGATGCACTCGGGGCAGATGAAGCCGACCGACGCCTGGGTCTGACATTCGCCGCAGATGGTCCGCGCGCACCGCTGGCACAGCACGAAGCTCTGGCGCTTCGGATGCCGGTAGCAGTAGTTGTCGCGGTTGCTCGCGAAGTCTCCCGTGCTCACGTGCGGTCAGCGCTCGCGATCAGACCGCGACGACGTCGACCGAGGTGATCACGACGTCCGAGGTCGGACGGTCCTGCGCACCGGTGGGCACTGCCGAGATGGCGTCGACGACGCGCTTCGAGTCGTCATCGGCCACCGCACCGAAGACGGTGTGCTTGCCGTGCAGGTGCGGCGTCGGGCCGGTCGTGATGAAGAACTGCGAGCCGTTCGTACCGGAGAGCTTGCCGAACGCGTCGGGGCGCTTGCCTGCGTTCGCCATGGCGAGCACGTAGGGCTCGTTGAAGCCCAGTTCCGGGTGGATCTCGTCATCGAAGTTGTAGCCGGGACCGCCGATGCCCTGACCGAGCGGGTCGCCGCCCTGGATCATGAAGCCCGAGATGATCCGGTGGAAGATGACGTCCTTGTAGAGGGGGCCTTCGCCCTTCTCGCCCGTGCGGGGGTCGGTCCACTCCTGCGAGCCGTCCGCGAGGCCCGTGAAGTTCTTCACCGTCTTCGGCGCGTGGTCGCCGTAGAGGTTGACGACGATGTCGCCGTGGTTCGTGTGGAGGGTTGCAACTGCGGTGTGAAGAGCCATGTCGCCCATTCTCTCAGGTTCCGACTATGGGGTTGCTCTGATCCCTGCGAGATTCGTCACTATCCCGGCGCGGTGACGCTTCCCGTGGCAGGATATGGATTGACCGGTTCCGTCAGCGATCAGGGAGGGCACTGTGAGCCTCAGCCCGAGCAAGAAGCAGAAGAAGGAGCTCAAGAAGCTCCAGAAGTCGGCAGCAGAGCTGTGGGAGAAGCAGCAGGTCGTCGCCGGCGATGCCGCTGCCCTGGCACGCGTCGCGGGGAAGCAGGCCAAGCGCTTCGGGCGCGAACGGCTGGCTCCGGCCGCTCAGGAGAAGTACGAAGCATACCTCTCCCCCTACGTCGAGAAGGCCCGCCCCTACGCGGAACGCGGCTACGCGGCGTCCAAGAGGACTCTCGACAGCCGCGTCGTCCCCGCCGTCGGTTCCCTCGTCGGCCGTGCGGCCGGTGCATGGGACGCGGCGCGCCAGGCCAGCGGCCGCGCTGTGGTCGTCGAGCCGCCGAAGAAGAAGCGCAAGGCAGGCCCTGTACTCGCCGTTCTTCTGGGCCTCGCCGCCGCGTTCGGCATCGCGTTCGTCGCGTGGCAGACGCTCCGCGCCGATGACGAGCTGTGGGTCGCCGACGACCCGCTGTCGGCCCCAGACGCATAAGACGCTTCGAAAGCCCCACCGTCGAGCGGCTCGCCGCGACGGTGGGGCTTCTCGTACGCCGGATGCCCGCACGGCATCCGTGATCGCACCGGCCGATAAGAGGGGAATCGGATGACCGATCGTTCCGATCGCGTGCGCGCGGCCGCCGAGTCGCTGGGTCTCGACGTGCGGATCGAGCAGACTCCGCGTGCGACATCTCTCGAGGAGGCGGCGCGGCTGCGCGGAATCACCCCGGCCGACATCGTGAAGTCGTTGGTCGTGAAGGGAAAGGGCGACTCCTACTATTTCGCCCTCGTCCCCGGCGACCGATCGATCTCGTGGCCGAAGCTGCGCGGCGTCGTCGGAGTCAACAAGCTGCGGCTGCCGGAGGCCGAGCTGGCACTGGAGGCCACCGGGTTCGAGCGCGGGACGATCGTTCCGCTCGGCTCCACGACGGCGTGGCCCGTATATGCCGATGAGCGCATGCGGGGCAAGCACGTCTCGATGGGAGCAGGCTCCCACGGCAAGGCGCTCTACGTCGACGCCGACGCCCTGATCGATGCCCTCGACGCGACGATCGCCGACATCACCGACGCGATCTGATCGTACGCGGCACTCTCACCGCTCGTCGCGGAGATCCGACACGTCGAACGGGCGGGTGATCGGCGGTTCCTCGGCGCCCGCGGGCTCAGCGACCGGATCGGGAAGGGGCTCGGTCGGGATCTCGCGCGGCTCGGCCGGAACGATCTCCAGCGGTGCCGTGCCCGCGCCGGAGGTCGGCCGGGCTGCGGGGAGGAACCGCATCTTGCGGTCGGACAGGCGCACTCGGAGCGGCGCGCCGAGGAAGATGCCGAGCGTGGCGCCGGCGGCGAGCGCGATGCCGATCATGATGACGTCGAGCAGCCCGCCGAACGCGACGAGCAGGTGATCGGCCTCTGAGCCGGACTGCACGATGCTGAGGAGCGCCCTGAACAGTGCGGCACCAGGCACGAGCGGGATGATCGCAGCCGTTGTCACCGCAACGGACGGCACGTGCAGCTTCACTGCGAGCACCGAACCCACCAGGCTCGCCAGCAGCGCGCCGCCGAAGGCTCCGGAGGCCGAGGGCAGGTCGACGAGTCGCTCGAACGCGAACGAGCCCACCCACGCCAGTGCCCCCAGCAGCGTGCTGACCCCGATGATGCGGGGGCCTCCTCCGTTGATGACGGCGACGGCGGAGGCGATGACGAGTGCGCCGACCAGCTGGAACGGCCACGGGCCCATCATGATCTCGTTGCTGGGAACGGGGATGCCGACCCCGAGGCTCTCGGCGACCTGCAGTCCGACGAGGATCCCGACGACCAGCCCCATCGTCATGATGGTGAGATCGAGGATGCGGCCGGTCGCCGTCAGCGAGAAGCCGTCGATCGCGTCCTGCGCCGCTCCGACCACGGCGACACCGGCCAGCATCAGCACGATGCCGGCGGCGACCACCAGGTTCGCTCGCACGTCGACGAACGGCTCGACACCCATCCGGCCGAGCCAGGCGACCAGTGCGGTCACGGCCGTGAGCACGATGCCGCCGGCGACCTGGCTGAAGAAGACGGGCACACGCGCCCTGCCGAGCCCCATCTGCGCCGCGGCGACGACCAGGGCGGCGAAGCCGGCTGACAGCAGCACCACCCAGCTCGCGTGGAACATCAGGGCGACGGCGACGGCGAGCAGCCCGGAGACGACCACGACGATTCCCTCGCGGTACATGAAGGGAATGCGCCGGACGCGATGGAACTCCGTCACCGCATCGTGCAGCTCCATGCCGCGCTCGATCTGATCGACGAGGGCCTGCAGCCGCTGCAGCTTCTGATGGTCGGCGCCGATCGACTGCACCACCTGCATCAGCGTGACCGGCGAGCCTGCGCCGTCGCGGTGGTCGGAGACCGTGATCGACGTGAACGTCACGTCGACGTGCGCCTTCTTCAACCCGAACGCACGAGTGATGCGCAGGGTCGCCTGTGCGACCTCCCGCGCCGACGCACCGATCGACAGCATCGCCGCGCCGATTCGCATGGCGAGGTCGATGATGCGGTAGGCCAGGGCGTCGTCGACGATCGGGATCGCCTCGGTCATCCGCCGCTTGGCCGGGTCGGTGACGAAGGCGCGCTTGACGCCTTCGAAGACCCTGCGCGCGTGGTGTTCCCTGCCCATGGCTAGAGCGTATCGGCGCGTTGCTGTGGGGTCGACCGGGGCTGGCCGTGAGGCGGCTGTGGGCCCGCTCTCAGTGTGCCCAGCGGCGTGCTCCGGGCGAGTCCGAGAACCGCCTACTCGCCTGCGTGCACCTCGACGGGGTAGGTCATCTCGATGCTGTCGGCTGGAACGCCGATCATCGGTGACAGCATCTGGCGCATCAGCTCCTTCGGCACGAGGCACTCGGCACACGCGTCCGGTCCCGCCGTGATGACCGCCTTCGCCGCCTCGTCCGCGACGTCGAGCGACAGATGGTAGTCGTCGGCCTCCAGCGAACCCCGCAGCGCGTCGATCTGGCTCTGATCGATCGTCATCGGTTCCTCCTCGCCCGCGGCATCCGGCTCCGCGGATACTCAGAAGCTAGCCGCCGTGCGCCCCACCCGGAACCGCCTCTTCCATCCGCCGGAAGCCCACCCCTCCGGTGCGGCGGATCGCAGTTCCGGGCCCGGCCTCGCTCAATCCGGGGCGGCGAAGTGCACCGAGCTTCAATCTCTGGTGCGATCTGCCACACGGGAGCGACCGATCCGGATGACCGGGAGCAGCGCGGAGGGGTCCTTTGCGCGGGCGGCGCCCCACCAGACGCCTGCGCCGTAGGCGAGGTCGTCGAGGCGGCGCGCGATGAAGAAGCGGGGGAAGTCGAGGCGGGGGCGCAGGCGCAGGTACTCGACGGCCGCGTCTCCCACGGCGGCGAGCGCGACGAGACGGCGCACCCGTTTGGAGAACAGACCGGCGATCGCGAACGCCGGCCACCAGTGCCGCACCAAGAGCGCCGACCCCTGTTCGAGCGCCGAGACGACGCCCTTGCCCGCCAGCTCGGCGGCGAGGACTCCGCGGCCGGTCGTCTCGCGGGCCCGCGAGCCGGGGTCGTCCGCCGCCGCGCCGCGCGGCAGTCTGCGGGCGATGTGCACCGCAGCACCTGCCGTGATGGCGCAGGCCCCCGGCAGCGACCACCGCTTCCCTGCGGCGAGCACGGCGATCACGCCGGCAGTCCACGGTGCCAGGACGGCCGGGGCGGCGAAGCCCGGGTGCCGCCGCGCCAGGGCGGCCGCACCGGTGCCGTAGACGAACTTGCGCTCGAGCCAGGTCCGAACCGTGCCTCGGTGCTCATGCGCGACCCTCGCACGGGGTTCGTATCGCACGCGCCATCCGGCCTCGGTCAGTCGCCAGACCAGGTCGACATCCTCCGCGACGCGCATGCCCGCGCCGAAGCCGCCCCGCCCATCCGGGCCGCGCAGTGCGGCCACACGACCGACGAGGCACGTCGACGACACCCACGCCATCGGCGACTGCGGGCGCACGAGCGAGGGGCGGGGGCCGTGGTCGAGCGACGAGCGAGCCTCCTCGTAGCGGAGCACCCACGAGTCCTTCGGGCCCTCCCACTTGCGCTCGCTGCGCAGGGCTCGCACTCGTGGTGCGGCGAGCGCGAGCGCGGGATCGACGAAGTGGCGGAGCACGCGAGCGACGGCGCCGCGGCCGAGCACGACGTCGATGTCGCAGAACACCACGAACTCGGTATCGACCATCCTCAGGCCGGCGTTGCGCGCCTCTGCGGGGCCGCTGTTGCTCTCCAGCGCGACGACCTCGGCGCCGTGCTCACCCGCGATGCGCACGATCTCCCCCGCATCCCGAGCAGCCGATCCGTCGTCGACCACGATGATCCGGATGGCGCCGAGATCGGCCCTGATGCTGCCGAGCAGACGCTTCAGCTGGCGCGGGCGTCCGTACGCGGGGATCACGACGGTGACCTCGCCCGTGTCGGGGGGCGGCAGGGTGTCGGGGTCCGGATCGGCATGTCCGGCCTCGACGAGGTGCGCGGCGAGCGAGCGGGACGTGCGATCTGTGACCTCGAGCGCACCGTCGCGGAGCAGCCCGCGGGCGGCGCGCTTGAGCCTGGTCGCCCGCGTCGGCACGCCGCCCACCAGCACGGCGCCGCCTTCGGCGAGGCGGGTGCGCGCGCCGAGCCGCACGACCGCGCCGTCAGGAAGGGCGCGCGCCGGGGCCGGCCTCGGCGCCGCCGCAATGCGATCCGCCATGCTCGTACCGCGTCTCATGCGTCGCCCTCCGAGAGTCTCCTGCGCCGACGTTCGAGCCGTGCCGGTCCGCACGCGCCCCGACCGATGCGCGACTGCGCCGTGCGCACGCCGCGAGTCGTGCGCCGTCGTCCGGGACCCTCGTGCGATGCTGATCGCCGCAGCCTCGATGAGCGCATGAACTCCATCATGCGTCCTCACCCGTGATGCGCGCGACCACGGCCCGTACGATCGCCTCGAGCAGCCTGGCGCCCTCGGCCGCCGTCGCCCCGGTCGGGTCGCCCAGCACCCCGTTCGGCGACACGCCGGCGACCCCCGCCTCGCGCAGCTCCGGCAGCACGTCGCGCAGCGGGCGGGTGTCTCCCTGCTCTGCGAGCTCGCGCCGCACGAGGTCAGGGGCGAGGTGGAGCAGCAGCGAGGTCTCGATCCGACCGGCGTGGGCATCGGCTGCCGGCAGTCCGGTTTCGCCCTCCCACGGTGCGCACGGCACCCATCCCGCACTGCGCCCCTCGTATTCGAGGCGATCGACGGCCGCACGCGCTGCCTGCACGTTGCCGCCGTGCCCGTTGACGAACACGATGCGCTCGGCCCATCCGGATGCTGACCTGCCGTACTCGATGAGCAGGCGCTCCAGCGCCTCGGTGCCGATCGACACCGTGCCGGCGAACCCCTCGTGCTCGCCCGATGCCCCGTACGAGATGGCGGGCGCGGTGACGACCCCGTGCCCCTGTTTCCGCAGCGACTCGGCTGCGGCGAGCGCGACGGCCATCGCAATGCGGGTATCGGTGTCGAGCGGCAGATGCGGGCCGTGCTGCTCTACCGCCCCCAGCGGCACGATCAGCATCGGTCGTGCCGCCCCTACCTCGCGGCTCGTGCACTCCGCGAGGAGGTGGCGAGTGCCGCCGCTCGTCGTCATCCCCTCAGTCTGCACTCTCGCGGCCGGTCCCACGACGCGACGGTCGGCGTGCGGAAGCACCCCGCCCCGTCACTCGCCGAACACCGCACCCAGCGACGGGGCGACGTCGCGATGATTCCGGATGACCCGCAGTCGGCCGCGTCCGGATGCCGCCAGCTCGCGACCGAGCTCGAGGTCGTTCTCGCCATCGGCGTCGAGGAGCACGTCGAGCCGGGGCAGCCGTGCGGCGAGCGGACGAGGATCGGGACCTGCATTGTGCACGCAGTCGGACAGCAGGAGCACACGCGATTCCCGCGCCGGTGCGCGTTCGAGCTGGCGCGCGGCGAGTTCCAGCGGGAAGGCGACGTTGGTGAGGCCCTGTGCGGGCAGCCGGAGCACCCTGTCGAGGATCTCGGACGGCCGCACCAGATCGCCGAGGCGGTGGACGATCGCCGCATCGGACCAGAACGCGATCACGGCGAGCGCATCGTGCGCCAGCTCCCCGGCGAGCGCGCCGACGGTCGCCGCCGCCGTGCGCACCCGTTCGCCTCGCATGGAGCCCGACACGTCGAGGGCGAGCACCGCGCTGCGCCTGGTGCGCATCCGGTCGCGCACCACGATGTCCTCGTCATCCGGCACCGGCCGTGCGGTGAGCACCTCCAGCGTGCGGTCGAGGTCGATGTCGTCGCTTCCGCCCTGGTACGGCAGACTGACGAGCCGGCCGGCGCCGCGGGGCGCCGAGACGTCGATGCGGGGGCGCGGTATCGACAGCCTGGCCGCGATCTGCTGGGCGCGCGACCGAACCTCCGGATCGGGCTCGACCGTCTCGGCCTCGGCGCCGACGATCGCGCCCTCCTCATCCGTGAAGTCGCGTCCGTCGCCGCCCGCTCCTCGTGGTGCTGCGTGCGACGGATCCCCTCCCCCGGTCGCACGCAGGGTCGAGCCCGCGCCGCCGCCGACCGCTTCGAACACGATGGGCGCCTCATCGAGCTGCTTCGGCTTGCGCCGCAACGTGCGCGTGGGGCTCTGACGCGCCGACTCGCGCCGCAGCGGAGAGTCCGCATCAGCCTCTCTTCATCCGGGTGCGGCAGCGCGCGGCTCCAGGATGAAGCGGTCCTCCCAGATCTCACGCAGCACGCGCTCCGGCGTCGTCTCGGCAGCCTCGTCGACGTGGATGCGGCCAGACAGCGACAGGATCATCGCGTCGTGCACGAGCTCCGGGTACTCCTCGGCGTCAGCGGCGGCGATGCCGCGCAGACCAGCCAGCTCCGACGCGACCAGGGTGCAGTCGATCGCTCCGCGCACGCTCGAGCCCTGGCGCACATCCGGATGCCTCCTGCTCGCGCGGGTGACCGCCACGGCGTCGGCGATGAGCCGCTCGCCGAGCTCCCCCTCCGCCCGGGTGCGCAGCGTGACGATGCCGAGCTCGGCGTGCTCGTCCTGGTAGTCGACCGCAAGACGATTGAGCCGGTCGTGCATGCTGGTCGACAGGCGCGTCGTGCCGACGCTGTCGTACGGGTTCATCGATGCGACCACTCGGAAGGTCGGCAGCGCCGTGACGGTGCCGACCCGCGGCACCGCGATCGATCGGTCGGCCATCGCGGTGAGCAGCGTGTTGAGCGTGTCCTCTGGCGCGCGGTTGAACTCCTCGATGTAGAGGAAGCCGCCCGCGCGCATCGCCTCCACCAGCGGACCTTCGACGAAGTTGTCGGCGCTGTAGTCCTCGCGGAGCACGCGTGCCGGGTTGTGGTGGCCGACGAGCTTGGCGGGTGTCAGGTCGGCATTGCCCTCGACGAACACCAGCGGTATACCCCATTCAGCGGTGATCGCCTGCAGGATCGTCGTCTTGCTGGTTCCGGGCGGGCCCTCCAGCACGAGGTCGCGGCCGGCCGCCACGGCCGCGAGCGTGAGCTCCAGTTCCCGCCCGCGGCCGACGAGGTGCGCGGCGATCCGCTCCCTGGCGTCCCTCGTGCTCTCTCCTGCGATCGTCACGTCAACTGGTTCCCCGCGTCGACGGGCAGCGGAACGCCGGTGATGTAGCGCGCCTCGTCGGAGGCGAGGAAGAGCAGCGCGTTGGAGATGTCGATCGACTCGACCCACGGGATGGGCAGCGGGATGACGCGACCGGATGACTCTGCGAACTCCTCCTTCGTCGCGTCCTCCTTCCCGGTGAACAGCTTGTAGATCGTCTGGTTCTGAATCATGTCGGTGTCGACCTGTGTCGGGTGGATGCTGTTGACCCGGATGCTGTCCGGCGCCAGCTCCATGGCGAGCGTGCGCATCATGCCGACGAGCCCGTGCTTCGCCGAGACGTAGTGCGCCATGTTCGCGTAGCCGCGGATGCCCGCCTCCGAGCTGGTCAGCACGATCGAGCCGCCGTTCCCACCCGCCTTGATGTGCGGAATCGCCGCCTTCACGCTGTGCCAGACGCCCGACAGGTTGATGTCGATCATCGTCGTCCATTCGTCCTCCGGCATGTCCTCCGTGCGGTTCGGAGTCCCCGCGACACCGGCGTTCGCGCTGACGATGTCGAGCCGACCGAGCTCGGCGACGCCTTCGTCGACAGCCGCCTTCAGCGCGGCGAAGTCGCGCACATCCGCCTTCTTGGCGATGATCCTCCTGTCCAGCGCCTCGACCCGGCGCACGGTCTCGGCGAGATCCGCTTCCGTCGCACCGGTGTGCGCGTTGTACGGAATCTCCTCGCAGACGTCGACCGCGATGATGTCGGCTCCCTCCTGCGCGAGCCGGACCGCGTGCGAGCGTCCCTGCCCGCGCGCCGCGCCCGTGATGAATGCGACCTTTCCCTCAACTCTTCCGGCCATGATGGCCCTCCTTTCTCGGATGCTCACCGATCCTCCGGCGCCTGAGGCGGTCAGGTGCTTCACCGCAGCCTTGTGCGGTGCCAGTCGTCGCGCGCATGGCGCCGGGGTCCCGGCGCATCGGTTGTTCCTCCCCGTTCGGCGGGCCTTCCGGCCCGGGAAACGCAGGAAGGGCGCCGCTCACGCGACGCCCTTCCGTGCTCATCCTGTCGAGCAGCAGCCCCCCTCATCGGCGGCACCGCACCCGCATCCGGATACTCCGGCTCGCCCCCCGGATCCGGGTTGCTCCGCCCCCGCACGCGCCGCGAACTCCGCGGCGAACCCGGCGAGCGGGCTCTCATCGCAGTCCGATACCGGCGGCGCCTGCGGACCGCCGGAGCGCCGCCCTGACAGACGCGCGGGTCTGAGACCCGCAACAGGGCTCTCGTCACATGCCGATCTCGGCGGAGCGTCCGGCCGCGTGGCCGAGAGCGTCACGCGCACCGGCCCCATACCGCTCGGAGCGGCCCCCTGACGGGGGCGCGGCGGCGTCGTGCGGTGCGAGTGGTCGCCGCTGGGCTTGGGCTTGTCTCCCTTCATGTCCCTGAGTGCGGTCTCGCCGTGCCCGACCACGCATTCGGGATCAGGGCCGTCCAGCGGCAGTCCGGTGAAGAACTTCGCCGCCATGCACCCGCCCTTGCATGAGTCGAAGAACTGACACGAAGAGCACGCCCCGCCAGACTGCGGCTCGCGCAGTCGGGCGAACAGCTCGGACTGCTGCCAGACCTCCTTGAATCCGCCCGGCTCGCGCACACTTCCCGCGAGGAACTCGTCGTGGATCGCGAACGGACAGGCGTACACGTCGCCGATCGGGTCGATCAGGCACACGACACGGCCGGCGCCGCACAGGTTGAGGCCCTCGAGCTCCTGGCCGTACGCGGCGAGGTGGAAGAACGAGTCGCCCGTGAGCACCTCGCCGTCGTGGGCGACCAGCCAGTCGAACAGCTCCTTCTGCTGCTCGGGCAGCGGATGCAGCTCGTCCCACACGTCAGCCGCGCGGCCGGAGGGACGCAAGCGAGTCAGTCGCAGCTGGGCGCCGTAGCGGTCGGCGATCTCCTTGAACTCATCGAGCTGCGGGATGTTCTGCCTGGTGCACACCACCGAGAGCTTGAAGTTCTTCATCCCGGCCGCCTGCATGTTCGCCATCGCCTGCAGCGCCATCTCGTAGGAGTTCGGCCCTCGGATCCAGTCATTCACCTCGGCCGTGGCTCCGTCGAGCGATACCTGCACGTCGACGTAGTCGTTCTTCGCCAGCTCGGCCGCGCGATCCGGTGTGATCTTCACACCGTTCGTCGAGAACTTCACGCCGACGCTGTGAGAGGTGGCGTAGTCGATGAGTTCCCAGAAGTCGGGCCGGACGGTGGGCTCGCCGCCGCCGATGTTCACGTAGAACACCTGCATCCGCTCGAGCTCGTCGATGATCTCCTTGCACTCCTCGGTCGACAGCTCACGCGGATCACGACGACCCGAGCTCGACAGGCAGTGCAGACACGACAGGTTGCAGGCGTACGTGAGCTCCCAGGTGAGGCAGATCGGTGCGTCGAGGCCGTACTCGAAGTGGTCGACGAGCCGCATCGGCTTCGGCGGGGATTCGGCTCCGGATGTCGGTGCTGCGTCCACAAGTGTCATGCGTCACGCTCCTGAATCATGTTCGAATCGGCAAGAGTCCGCACCGCGCCGACGTACGGCGCGGTCGACGCCGCTGGCACGCCCTGGGCCTCGATGGCCTCGCGGACGCTGGCGTGATCGCCCAGCGCCCTGACCACGTCGAGCAGCGTGCGGTCCTTCAGGAACGACAGCTTGCGCGTTCCGAAGTGGTACAGCAGCGCACCGAACGACTCAGGGCGCACGGCGACCTGCGGATGCAGGCGCCACGGCCGGTCGGCGTCGAACGCGGTCATGATCAGTACACGCCGCACATGCCGTCGATGGAGACCTCTTCGACGAGAGACTCCGCCTCGACGACCTCCGTCTCCTCCGGCGCGTTGTCACGGAACTTGCGAACAGTGGTCATGGTGTTCCTCCTTCGTCGCCCCCATTGGCGACCTCAGCCCGCCCTCGTCGGCGGAGATCCGTTGCGTCCTGACCGAATCGCCGATCGACTCGTGCCGATGAGGGCTACTGTCGGTGCTAGCGATCACGTCGGACCGTGCTCGCGATGCTAATGGCACTGGGTGCCGAATGGGAAGAGGGGTCGCATGAATTCGATGCCATCCGTCGCCGCGCGCCCCGGCAGGGCGCGCGCCACGAGCGCCGCCGAGCTCGGCGAGATCGGGCTGTCGCTGATCCTCGAGCGCGGCTTCGACACCGTCACGGTCGATGACATCGCCGCGGCGGCCGGCATCGGCCGACGCACGTTCTTCCGCTACTTCTCGTCGAAGAACGACCTGCCGTGGGGCGACTTCGACGCGTTGCTCCAGCGGATGCGGACGCACTTGGCCGAGGTGCCCCGCGACGCACCGCTGGCCGTCGCCCTGCGTGAGGCCGTCGTCGAGTTCAACTCGTTCCCGGTCGACACCCTGCCGCAGCACAGGCTCCGGATGGCGGTGCTGCTCGAGACGCCGACACTCGTCGCCCACTCGGCTCTGCGCTACGAGTCGTGGCGCCGAGTCGTCGCCGACTTCGTCGCGGAGCGTCTCGACCTTCCGCCGCGCTCTGTCGGCGCCGAGGCACTGGCACGCGCTTGCCTCGGCATCTCGCTGGCCGCCTATCAGCAGTGGCTCGGCGATCCCGACGCGGTGCTCACCGATCTCATCCGCGAGGGATTCGACGAGATGAGCGCCGTTTTCGGCGACGCTCCGGATCACCGAGGCGGCGACAGGTAGCCCGTGTCTCACGATCCGTCGCCTGCCGCGCGTTCCTCCGACGCTCGCCGCGGCTTCGACATCGTGATCGTCGGCGGGGGCTCCGCCGGCGCGGTGCTGGCGGCCAGGCTCAGCGAGGATCCCGCTCGGCGAGTGCTGCTGCTCGAGGCGGGCCCTGCCCCGCGCACGCAGGCGGAGATGCCGGATGCCGTGCTCGACGGCACGACGGTGGCGGCGTCCGTACCGGGGCACGCGCTGGGCTGGACGTACCGGGGCTCTCTGCTGACCCGGGATGCCGCACACGGCATGCGCATGCCTCAGCGGGAATACGATGTGGTCAGGGGGCGCCTCATCGGCGGCAGCGGCGCGATCAACGGCGGATACTTCATCCGCCCTCGACCCACCGACCACGCCGAGTGGGTCGCAGCGGGCGGCGACGCATGGTCGACGGAGAATGCGCTGCCGCTGCTGCGCGCAATGGAGTCCGACGTCGACTACGGCGAGACCGCGCTTCACGGCGGATCCGGCCCGATCCCCGTACGCCGAGCGGACGGACATCCGGTATCGCAGGCATTCGAGGCGTCGTGCCTGGCAGCCGGCTTTGCGAGCGATCCGGACAAGAACGCGCCAGGGGGAAGCGGTGTCGGGCCGGTACCGCAGAACGTCACAGACGGGGTGCGTCGCAGCCCCGCGATGCAGTACCTGCTGCCGGCGCTGAACCGCGAGAACCTCGAGGTGCGCGGCGGGGTCACGGTGACGCGAATCATCGTGCGCGGCGGCCGTGCGGTCGGCGTCCAGGCCTCGGCGCGTCGGAGTTTCGAGGTCATAACGGGCGGGGAGATCGTGCTGGCCGCGGGTGCGATCGCGACGCCGCAGCTGCTGCAGCTGTCAGGCATCGGCCCCGCAGACGATCTGCGTGCCCACGGCATCCGGTGCGTCGCCGACCTTCCCGTCGGCGAGGCGCTCTCCGACCACGCGAGCATCACGCTCTCGATGATTGCTCGCACGGCGCCGCCTGCCCCAGAGGGGTCGCCGTTCCCCACCGCACTGCATACGTCGGCGCCCACCGGGGAGCCGTTCGAGCTGCTCGTCGGGGCGCGACCGCTCGACGAGATCGTTCCCGGCATCGGGGCGCCGAGCGCGCTGCCCGTGATGGTGAACCTTCCCTCGACCGGACGGGGTTCGATCACGCTGCAGTCGGACGATCCGGCCGTGCCGCCGCTCATCCGGTACGACTACCTCGCCGAGGAACGCGACCGTGCGATCGCACGGCATGCCGTGCGCATCGCGGCCGACCTCATCCGATCGCGCGAGTTCGCGGTTGTCGTGGAGAACGACGATGCCCCCGACACTCGGCTGCTCACCGACGACGGCGCCCTCGATGCCTGGATCGCGTCTCGCATCGGCACCACCGTGCACACCTGCGCCACCGCCCCGATGGGCACGGTGGCAGACGGCGCCGGCCGCGTGCTCGGCATCGACGGCCTGCGCATCGCCGACACCTCGCTGCTGCCGACCGCCCCCGCCCGCGGCCCCGCCGCATCCGCCGTGCTCGTCGCCGAGACGATCGCCCGCGCCATGCGCGCCACGTGATCTCCTCTTCTTCGAGCCGTCTTCAGCGGCCTGCCGCGCGGGAACAGGAGGCGTGACGGCTCCGTGGTGCGAGAACGGCGCCTCGCGCTGGGAGCGGAGGTGGCACACAATGGGGTCACCACATCAGAGCGAGGTCGATCATGGCGGACGCGTCCTCCCCCTCGGCACGCGGAGCCGGTGATTCCGCGCCCGACGAGCCTGGTTCAGGCACGCCGACCGAAGCTCCGTCCGGCGACGGCCGGCCCACCGCCGCCGGCAGGGTGCTCGCGGTGCTCGACGCCTTCGACGCCGGACACCTGGTGCTGTCGCTGACAGACATCTCCCGCCGCGCCGGGCTGACGCTGTCCACCGCGCATCGCCTCGTGCGCGAACTGCGCGATTGGGGAGCGCTCGAGCGCAGGGCGGACGGGTACTACGCGATCGGCATGCGGATCCTCGAGTTGGGCTCGCTCGAGCCGAAGGGACTGCAGCTTCGGGAGGCGGCGCTGCCGTACCTCGGAGATCTGCACTCGGCAGTCGACAGCGATGTGCACCTCTCTGTCATGGCGGGCACCGACGTCGTCTACGTCGAGTCACTCCGCTCCCGCCACGGCGCGCCCGTGCTCACTCGCCTCGGCGGACGCTGGCCGCTGCATGCGACCGCGACGGGTCTGATCCTGCTCGCGCACGCGCCGGACGAGCTCCGCGAGCACATCCTCGCCGAGCCCCTGCAGGCCTACACCGCGCGTACGATCACGGACCCCGAGCGACTGCGCAGCACCCTGTCGGATGTGCGCAGCAGCGGACACTCCTTCGTCGACGAGTCCATCACGGTCGGTGCCGTCGCCCTCGCCGTGCCCGTGCGCGACCGCCGCAACCGCGTGGTCGCGGCCGTCGGCGTGGCACTGCGCCGCGGCAGCGTCGACCCGCAGTCGGTGCTGCCCGCGCTCACGATGACCGGCCATGCGATCTCCCGCGCGCTCGGAGCCCCGCCTACGCGCTGACGACCTCGATCATCCGGCGCACTGCGAACTCGTAGCCGCGGGTGCCGGCTCCCACGAAGACGCACGAGGCGATGCCGGAGAGGTAGGAGTGGTGCCGGAACTCCTCGCGGGCGTGCACGTTCGAGATGTGCACTTCGGCGAACGGCAGGGCGACGCCGGAGAGGGCGTCGCGCAGCGCGATCGAGGTGTGGGTGAAGGCGCCGGGATTGATCACGACTGCGTCGCAGTCCTCCCGGGCGGCGTGGATCGCATCGATCAGCTCGCCCTCGTGGTTGCTCTGCACCGCACGCACCTCGAAGCCGAGCTCGCCAGCCGCACGGGAGGCGAGCGCGACGACGTCGTCGAGCGTGTCGTGGCCGTAGGTCGCCGGCTCCCGCGTGCCGAGCAGGTTGAGGTTCGGCCCGTTCACCAGGAGGATCCGCTTGTTCACACCACTGTCCCTTCGCCGCCGCGTCGCTCGGTTCAGGCTATCGCTCTTGTTCGGCATCCGGAGCGCCGCTAGCCTGGTGAGATGCCGACCGATCCGCTCTTCGTCGCGTTGCTCGCCGCCTGCGTCGTCGCGGCTGCGGCACTCCTGGTGGGCATGGCACTGGCCATCGCACAGGCGCTCCGCGACAACGAGTTGCCGCCCCTCATCCGATGGTCCTGGGCCGTTGCGGTCATCGCGTTCCCCGTGTGGGGGGCGATCGCATGGTTCGCGTGGACGTCGCTCGACCGACCCGGCGCCTCCGCTCTGACGCGGGTCGTCACCACGTCCCGGTAGCCAGGAATCCCTCGATCCGCTCGCGGTGCGGGGCGGGGTCCATTCCCGGACAGTGGAGCGCGCTCACACGTGCGGACTATCCGTCGTCGGCTCGAGTGAGCTCGTGGGTGAAGGCTTCGACGAGCGTGCGCTCGTCCGGGAGTGCTGCGTCAGCTTCTTGCTCGAGCTGGTAGCGACTGACAGCAACAGGTTGGGCGGTCGACGCGAGCGCGTATCGGACGACTGTGTCGTTCTTGCCCGCGACGAGGAGAATCCCGACCGTGGGTCGATGCTTGTCGTGGTTGCGGAGCCGATCGTCGACGATGGTGACGTAGAAACCGAGTTGTCCCGCGTCGGCCGGTGCGAACGTGGTGGACTTGAGCTCGACGACAACATAGCGCAGCTGCTCGATGTGGAAGAACAGCAGGTCGACGTAGAAGTCCTCACCGTCGATGTCGAAGTGCATCTGGCGGCCGACGAACGCGAACCCTGCGCCGAGTTCACGCATAGTGTCGAGAATCCGGTCGACCATTCGCTGCTCGAGCTCTCGCTCCGAAGCGTCACCATCGACGGCGAGGAAGTCGAGGGCGTATGGGTCCTTCGTGAGCTCCTGCGCTTGCTCGGAGTCCGACCGACCAAGTGCACCGGGAAAGTTGGTCGGCGCGGCCGCTTCGCGCTCGTGAAGGCGTGTCGCGATCTGGTGCGCGAGCACGGCTCGGCTCCAGCCGAAGTGAGCGTCCTTGGCGGCGTACCAGTCGCGCAGTGCCTGGTCGTCGAGCTTGTCGAGCAACACGATCACATGACCCCACGGCAATTGTCCAACAGGTCGTTGGACAATTGCCGTGGGGTCCGGCCATGCCTCCGCGAATCCGCGCATGTAGAAGAGATTCGCGCGGGAGAACCCCTTGATGGACGGAAACTCAGCACGCAGATCGGCAGCGAGCCGCGCGAGGACCCTCGAACCCCAACCCTGCTCAGTCTGCCGGTCGAGGATCGTACGGCCGATTCGCCACCACAACTGCAGAAGTTCGGCGTTGGCCTTCCGCTGCGCCCGGAACCGCGCGGTATGGACCTGCCTCTTGACCTCCTCGAGCGTGGCCGCATAGTCATCCGGGATCAGGTTCGTCATGGCGTCACGGTACGTGCGACCGGCGACATTCGTCGTGACGCGCCGCATGGAACGACTGAAGCCCTGATCAGAGCGGCCCGATCACATGACCCCACAGCAGTTGTGCAACGGGGCACTGCACAACGCCATCATGCTCTGAAGCGGGGTCACCACGTCCCGGTAGCCAGGAATCCCTCGATCCGCTCGCGGTGCGGGGCGGGGTCCAGTCCGTGCTCGGCGACCCACGCATCGTCGTAGTACGTCTTCTCGTACCGCTCGCCGCCGTCGCAGATCAGCGTGACGACGCTGCCGCGCTCGCCCCGCTCCAGCATGCCGGCGATCAGCTCGAATGCGCCGCACAGATTGGTGCCCGTCGACCCGCCCGCCCAGTGTCGTGACCGCTCTCGCAGCATCCGGATGGCGGCGATCGATGCCGCGTCGGGAACCCGGATCATGTGGTCGATCACGCTGGGAATGAACGACGGCTCCATTCGGGGCCTGCCGATCCCCTCGATCCGGCTGGGCATTCCCGTGCCGTAGTCGGCCGCACCGGTCTCCCAGCCACCGTAGAACGCCGAATTCTCCGGATCGACCACCGCCACGCGAGTGCTGTGGCGGCGGTAGCGCACGTACCGGCCGAACGTCGCGCTGGTTCCGCCGGTGCCCGCCCCGACGACGATCCAGCTCGGCACGGGGAAGCGCTCGAGGGCGAGCTGCTGGAACACGCTCTCGGCGATGTTGTTGTTGCCGCGCCAGTCCGTCGCGCGCTCGGCGTAGGTGAACTGATCGAGGTAGTGCCCGCCGCACTCGGCAGCGAGCCGCTCGGCCTCCGAGTACATCTCGGGCGGGTGGTCGACGTAGTGGCAGCGACCGCCGTAGTACTCGATCAGCTCGATCTTCTCCGTGCTGGTCGAACGCGGAACCACGGTGACGAACTCGAGCCCCAGCATCCGGGCGAAGTACGCCTCGCTGACGGCCGTCGATCCGCTCGACGCTTCGATGAGCGTCGTATCGCGGCCGATACGGCCGTTGACGAGACCGTAGAGGATGAGCGATCGGGCGAGGCGATGCTTGAGCGAGCCCGTCGGGTGCACCGACTCGTCCTTGAGGTACAGGTCTATGCCCCACTCCGGCGGCAGCGGAAACACGTGCAGGTGGGTGTCCGCGCTGCGGTTCGCATCCGCCTCCAGCAGCCGCACGGCCTCGTCGGCCCATCCGCTGCGCGTATCCATGCGTCGAGCGTAGCCGGTCGGCTCACCACGGCGAGGGGTCTCGGCGCCGTCATCGGCCGAGGTCGTCCCGCCCGTGCGAGGAGTCGCGCACCGCCAGCCAGGGCACCGTGGTCGCCCTGCCCGCGCGGGGAGTCGCGAGATGGGCGGGTTTGGTTCATTTCGGCGCCGATGACGGGGCATTTCGACAAACCCCAGGCAGTTCGGTGGCGGGACGCGGCGGGCTACGCTCGGGTGGGGTGTCACGAGGTGTTTGCGCGGCTGTCGGCGAGCATTCATCCTGGCGGGCGAGAATCGCATGTTGGCCACTTGGAGCAGGGGAGGTGCGCGATGGACGAGGAGTTCGACGAACTCATCGAGCGGATGAATGAGGCTCTCCGAGAAAGATCGCTGACCGCCATCCAAGCCACCCTCACCGAGCAGGATCCGCACGACATCGCGCGCCTGCTGGAGCGCGAGGACACCGACGACCGAGCGATCATCTACCGGCTGCTGCCGCGCACCAGGGCCCTCGAGGTCTTCGAGCTGCTCGAACCGGAGATGCGAAGCGAGCTGATCCTGGGCCTGCAGGACGAGGACGTCGCGCGTGTGTTCGAAGAGATCGATCCGGATGACAGGGCCCAGCTCCTCGACGAACTCCCGGCGGGCGTCGCCACGTCGCTCATGAAGGGCCTGTCGCCGACCGAGCGCGCCCTGACGGCGCCGATGCTCGGCTTCGACGCCGACAGCATCGGACGCTACATGAGCACGGAGTACGTGCGCCTGAACGACGAGATGACCCTGGGCGATGCGCTCACGCACGTGCGGCATCGCGGGCTCGGGGCTGAGACGATCTACCAGCTTCCCGTCACCTCGCCGCATCGCCGCCTGCTCGGCGTGATCAGCCTGCGACGGCTCGTGATGGGCGACCCGAGCGCGCTGGTGAAGGACCATATGCGCGATCCGGTGTTCGTGCACGCGACCGACGACGCGGAGTATGCGGCGCGCGAACTGATCGACGCGCAGCTGCTCGCCGCGCCGGTGCTCGACAGCGAGGATCGCCTGCTCGGTCTGCTCACCAGCGACGACGCGCACGCGATCGTCGAGCGCAGCGAGGATCGCCGGGCCGCCAGGCAGGGTGGTGCCGAGCCGCTGCGCCGCCCCTACCTGACCGCACCGATGTGGGGACTGGTGCGCTCGCGCGTGGTGTGGCTGCTCGTGCTGGCCGTGTCGGCCGTGCTGACGGTGCAGGTGCTCAACATCTTCCAGCACACGCTCGACCAGGTCGTCACCCTGGCACTGTTCGTGCCGCTGCTGACCGGAACCGCGGGCAACACCGGATCACAGGCCGCGGTGACCGTCACCCGTGCTCTCGCTCTCGGCGAGGTCAGACCCCGCGACATCCTGCTCGTGATGTGGCGGGAGGTGCGGGTCGGCCTGATGCTCGGCGCGCTGCTTGGCACGATCGGGTTCGCGGCGGCGAGCCTGGTCTTCGGGCTCGAGTTCGGCGAAGTGATCGGCATCACGCTGCTGTGCGTGTGCACGCTCGCCGCGACGGTCGGCGGCGCCATGCCGCTGATCGCGCGCGCCGTTCGCGCCGACCCCGCCGTGTTCTCGACGCCGTTCATCGCGACCTTCTGCGACGCCACCAGCCTCATCATCTACTTCCTGATGGCGACCTGGCTCCTGGGCCTGTGACGGGTCCGGATGAGCGGGCCGCGCGGTCCGCTCATCCGCCCGTGATCATGTCCCACGAGATCTTCGCGATCAGCGCCGCGATCACGAAGATGAACACCACGCGCACGAACTTCGATCCCTTCGACAGCGCCATCCGCGCGCCGATGTAGGCACCGACGAGGTTCGCCGCGCCCATGGCGAGGCCGAGCCCCCAGAGCACGTGCCCCGCTGGGATGAAGAACGCCAGCGCCCCGATGTTCGTGCACAGGTTCGCGATCTTGGCGAAGGCCGAAGCAGGCATGAAGGCATAGCCGAGCACGCTGACGAAGAGAATCACGAAGAAGGAGCCGGTTCCCGGCCCGAGCGCGCCATCGTAGGTGCCGACGAAGAACCCGACCATGGTCGCGGCGGCTACGTGCTTCCAGCCGTGCCAACGGCGATTCGTGTGCACACCCATCTTCGGCTTGAAGACGGTGAAGGCGCCGACGCCGATGAGCACGACGAGGATGATCGGGTCGAACGCCTCCGCAGGGATCAGCGTCGCCAACGCGGCGCCGAAGACGGCACCGGCGAGCGCGGCGAGCGCCAGCGGCACCGCCGTGCGCGGGTCGGGCTTCATCCTGCGCGAGTACGTGGTCGCCGCGACCGCCGTTCCCATCAGGCTGGAGAGCTTGTTGGTCGCCAGCGCCTGCAGCGGCGCGATGCCCGGCGCGAGCATCAGGGCGGGCAGCTGGATGAGCCCTCCCCCGCCCACGACCGCATCGACCCATCCGGCAGCGAGCGCCGCGACGAGCAGAAGGACGAGGGTGAGCACGTCGATCTCCGGCACCAGGTGATTCTAGTCGTCGCCGCATCCCGCGCTTTCGCGGCGTACGCTCTTGGGACAGGCAGCAGTACTGCGCGCACGTGAGGAGGAGACGTTCATGCCGATCCTGGATTCCCGACTTCCCCTCGTCGCCGCTCCGATGGCGGGCGGTCCTTCCACCATCGCGTTGGCACGCGCGGTCGCCGAGGCGGGAGGGTTCCCCTTCCTCGCCGGCGGCTACCAGAGTCCGGATGCCCTGGCCGAGCAGATCGCGCAGGCGCGGTCGATCGGCGGCGGTTTCGGTGTGAACCTGTTCGCGCCTGCGCCGACCGAGATCGACGAGGACGCCTTCGAGGCCTTCGTCGACGAGATCGCGGAGGAAGCTGCGCGATACGACATCGTGCTCAGCCCGGAACCGGTCAGCGACGACGACCGGCTCGACGACAAAGTAGCCATGCTCGTGGATACGCCGGCTCCCGTCGTGTCGTTCACGTTCGGGCTCCCCGGCGCCTCCGCTCTGCGCGCGCTGCAGTCGGTGGGAACTACGGTGCTCGCCACTGTCACCACAACGGACGAGGCGAGGCAGGCAGTTGACTCCGGAGTGAACGGCCTCGTGGTGCAGGGCTCGTCCGCGGGCGGTCACAGCGCGGCCTTCGACCCCGCACGCGACCCGCGCCCGCTCGACACCGCTGAGCTCGTCCGCCGTGTGAAGCACGAACTCGAGGCTCCCGTTATCGCGGCAGGCGGCGTCGACGGCCCGGATGCCGTGGCACATCTTCTCGAAGCGGGCGCGGAAGCTGTGTCGGTCGGAACGCTGCTGCTGCGCACCGACGAGGCCGGAACCTCCGACGCGCACCGACGGGCGCTCGCCGACCCTTCCTTCACGGAGACGACCATCACACGCGTGTTCACGGGGCGCCCGGCGCGCGCGCTGCGCAACGGCTTCATCGACCGCCACCACGACGCGCAGATCGCCGCCTACCCCGCGGTGCACCACCTGACGAAGTCGCTTCGGAGGGCGGCGGCCGCGGCTGGCGATACCGATCGGCTGCATCTGTGGGCGGGCACGGGCTGGCGCTCGGCGCGCGCCGGATCGGCCGCGGACATCGTGCAGTGGCTCGCAGGAGACGACTGACACACGATCAGACGTCGTCCTGGCCGTCAGTCGTGGGCAGCCAGCCGGGATTCTGAAGAAATTTCTCGCGCGTTCGGAGAAAAATGTGGGCAGTACTACCCACCGCGTGAGGATTGCACGGCACGACGTCGCAGAGATTGAGACGAGTTCGGTTCACATTGCACGCATCAACGTGAATCGGGATTCATCATCTCTTCCGCGTGACCCGCGCATCTGCGGAGCAGAGACGCCATCAGCGCCAGAGAATGTTGCATTCGAATGAATCATTCTGACTGACTGCCCACCCTGCTGCCCATGGGTACTTGGGTAGTTTTGCCGATTACAACGAACTGATATCGTCCATTTGGATTGTCCATGTTCTTTCCACCGACACACAGGAATCAGTGAAGTGAAATCAACACACCGTAAGTGGCTCACGGCCACTGCGGCGACAGTCGGCGCGGGTGCGCTGGCCTTCGGTGGTGCGGTTCTTCCCGCCGCCGCCGAAGAGTCGCCAGCAGAAGACATCACGACCCTCGAAGTCCAGACCGACAAGTACGAACTCGCTGCTCAGCGACTTGAGGCTTCCACTGGCAAAGAAACAACTGCCGAAGAAGTGAAGCAGCTCGAGGAGACCACGGAGATCGAGGTCTCCACCAAGGGCTTCCTTCTCCAGGTCGACCCGAAGGCCGCGACGGTACCGAACCTTCGGAGCGCCGCCGCATTCGAGAATGGCGGCGCCGCCATCCCCGGCACCCCGACCGACGGCTCGCGCCCCGACGCACCCTTGACGATCTACCTCGACTTCGAGGGTGAGACTCTCGAGGACACGCACTGGAACACGGAATCCGGTCAGGAGACGCTGACCCTGGGGCCAGCCGCCATCGCAGCGCAGGCCGATGAGGTCTGGGCCGGTGTCGCCGAGGACTACGCGCCGTTCAACGTGAACGTCACCACCACGCGGCCGAGCGACGACGCCCTCTACAAGACGTCGGCAGATGACGACCAGTACGGCGTGCACGTCATCATCACTGATTCGTACCCCGATGAGATTCCGGGCGCGACCACGTCTTCCGGGCTCGCATGGCTCGACGCAGTCGGCTCCGAGTACCTCACTGGCGCCCTCGTCTTCACAACCGGCGTCGGCGGCGGCGACCCGGCCAATGCGACCGCGCGCAGCGTTGCCGACACCGCCTCGCACGAGGCCGGCCACAACTTCGCACTCGAGCACGCGGGGCACAGCTCGGACGAGTACTACTACCCGACCGACGGCGTGTGGGGCCCGATCATGGGCGCCACCTACGAGGTGCCCCTCAGCCAGTGGACCGACCGCAGCTACGACGGCGCCATCCACGATCAGGATGATCTGGCAACCATCACCGACCGCTCCGCGAGCGGAGAAACGTTCCTGGGCTGGCAGAACGACGCCGGCGAGGTCTTCGAGGGCGGCAATGCCTGCCCCAGCGACCCTGGCATGGACCCGGAGAACCCGCAGCCCGGCGACTCGATCTTCCCCGTTGACGGCAGCGGTGAATGCGGCGATGACGAGTACTTCGCAACCTTCACCTACACCGACCGCGCGGACTACGCGGCCGACGAAGTGGGCGACAGCATGGACGACGCGACGGTCCTCGACAACGCCGACGGCACCTTCGAGGCCGCGAGTGTCATCGAGACCACCGACGATGTCGACGTCTACAGCGTGACCACCATCGGCGGCACTGTCTCCGCCGAGGTCGAGGTCGCAGACCTGCACCCGAACCTCGACGCGAAGCTCACGCTGAGCAACGAGGCAGGAGAGGTGCTCGCCGACAACGACCCTGACGCCACACGCGACTCCGCAGATGCCGCCAGCGGCCTCGGCGCCTCCGTCTCGGTCGATGATCTGAACGCCGGCACGTACTACCTGTCCGTCGAGGGCGTCGGCTTCGGCGACCCGAGCACCGCCACCGCCGACAACGCAGGCGGCTACAGCGACTACGGCAGCCTCGGCAACTTCACCCTGACGGGTGAAGCCGCTCCGTTCGAGGCCGACCCGATCGTGATCGACACGCCTGCCGACGGCAGCGAGGTCACCGGCGGCTCCGACGTGGAGGTATCCGGTACCGCGACCCCGGGTGCCGAGGTCGACCTGACTGTCGCCAGCGACAACGGAAGCGGAATCGCTGCGTCGGCCACGGCCGACGACAGCGGTGCCTGGACTGCGACCGTCACCGCCAACGACTACGGCGAGACGAGCATCACCGCATCGCAGACCGTTGAGGGAATCGACGTCCCCGAGACCGACTCGGTCACGGTCGTCGCTCCCGTCGAGGCCCCGGTCATCCAGAACCCGACCGACGGCTCGACGACCGACGACACCACCCCGACCGTCACGGGCACCGGCATCCCCGGCGCCGAGGTCACGGTCACGGTGAACCCGACGGTCACCGCCGCGGTCGACGCCGATGGCAACTGGGAGGCCACCCTTCCGGAGCTCGCCGACGGCGAGTACACGGCAACGGCCGTCCAGACCATCAACGGTGTGACCAGCGACGAGTCGGCCGCCGTGACCTTCATGGTCGAGGCGCCGGACAACGGAACCGACGGCGGCACGGACGGTTCGACGGACGGCAGCACGGATGGTTCCACCGACGGTTCGACGGACGGTTCCGCCGACGGCACGGACAGCAGCGACGACACCGACCTGGCCGTGACCGGCAGCGACTTCAACGTCACTCCGTTCGCGCTCCTGGCGGCAGGCCTGCTCGTCATCGGCGCTGGCACCGCAGCGTTCGCCATTCGCCAGCGCAAGCTGGCGATGAACAGCTGATCGCAGCAGTTCTGTAGGCCACGGCCTGCACACGTGGGGGCGGGAATCGCGAAGGCGACTCCCGCCCCCACACCTGTATATGGGGTTCTGCCGGTATCATGAAACACCCATCCGGCACCCAGACCTCTCGCCCGTTCGGGCGGGAGACCGATCAGAGGGGGCTGATATGACCGAGAACGCTGAGGGCAGCCGCAGAGGCATGATCATCACCGTGGTCATCGTCGCAGTCGCCGTTCTCGCGGTGATCGTGTTCGCCGTGTCGCAGCTGTGGGCGAATGACGACGATGCGGATCCGACCGGTTCCGACGGAACGACGATGCCGACGGAGACCGCCACTGCCGATCCGGAGGACGAAGGAGACGACGTGAGCACGGACGACGGCAGCGACTCGACCGACACCAGCGGCGAGGATGCCGCCACGACCGAACCCGGCGAGGTGACCGGCACGAACAAGGTCCTTCCCGAGAGGATGAACGGCCAAGAGGCCATCGACGCCCTCGGCGACAAGATCGACTTCGTCGCCGAACGCAACAACAAGACGGTCGACGAGCTGAAGGATCTGCTGCTGCGCGACAAGTCGGCGCACATCTCGACAGGGGGCTTCATCGTCTACATCGACAGCA
The DNA here is from genome assembly GCF_003569805.1 of Microbacterium halotolerans. Classification (GTDB taxonomy): domain Bacteria; phylum Actinomycetota; class Actinomycetes; order Actinomycetales; family Microbacteriaceae; genus Microbacterium; species Microbacterium halotolerans. The sequence continues at coordinate 611,278 of NZ_KZ984051.1, forward strand.
GCACCAAGGACGGCTGACGCACAGCGGGTCGAGGATCGCGCCACATCCGAAAGTCGGTGGCGACGCGAGCATGCAAAGGAGCGCACCGTGACCGAGTCACGACTTCTCGCCGGCGCCGTCGACGAACTCGCACGCCGCACGCACCTGCCCGTGGCCTTCGGCGGACTGATCGACGGCTCCGGCGTGACGAGGGTCACCGCGTTCCGCGGCAACCGCACACCCTCCCTCTACGGGCTTTCTGTGGAGCGCGATCGCGGACTCGGCGGCAGGGCGGTGACGGAGCTGCGCCCGCGCATGGCGCGCGACTACGCCTCCGCCAAGCAGATCACGCACGACTACGACACGTACATCCTGGGCGAGGGCATCGGCACGCTGCTGGCCGTGCCGATCATCGTCGGCGGCGCCCCTCGCGGTGTGCTCTACGGCGGCGTGCACGGCAGCTGGAGCATCGGCGGAGTCGCGGCCGCACCGGCCGTGCAGATCGCAGAGCGGCTCGCTCACGACCTCGCCGGGCAGGACGGCGCACGCGAACTCGCAGAGCGAGAGCGGGCGCTCGAGCAGATCAGGTCGACGCCTGAAGCGCGTCCGGAGCCAGGACTGTCGACCGTGCAGCAGGAAGCGCTGCGCGAGAGCTACGCGGAACTGCGACGCATCTCGTCCGAGATCGACGACGCCGGGCTGCGCCAGCGACTGCACGAGGTCGAGCGCCACCTCGCCTCGCTCTCCGGTGCGAGCGCCCCGACTGCGCCCCGCACCGATGTGCGCCTCTCACCGCGCGAAACCGACGTACTCGCGTGCGTCGCCCTCGGCTCGACGAACGCGGAGATCGCCGGCCAGCTCAGTCTCAGGGAGAGCACGGTCAAGGCCTATCTGGGCTCTGCGATGTCGAAGCTCGACGCGAACACGCGTCACTCCGCCGTCACCGCCGCCAGGCGCATCGGGCTGCTTCCCTGACCGCCTTCCCACCCCCGCGGCCGCGCGCAGCCGTTCCGACACCGGAGCGGCGAGGGGATGGCTGGTCAGCTTTCGGCGAGATCCTCCGCGCCGGCGTCGGCGAGCGCGATGCCCGCGCTGCCATAGAGGTGGAACACGGTGTTCGCTCCGTGCGCTCGGAGCTCGTCGACGTCATGCTCGTAGCGGGCGATCGCGGCGACGGAACCAGCGAACCCGCTGTTTCTGAGCAGCTCCAGCGCCTCGAGGTTGGAATGGTGGAACGGCATCGCGAGCACGGCGAGGCGCACCTCTCCGCTGCGAACGACCCTGCCCCAGAAATCGGAGTCGGTCGCGTCGGCCTGCACCACCTCGAGCCCTTCATCGCGCAGCACCTCCACGCGCACTGCGTCGTGCTCGACGCCGAGCGCCTCCAGACCGTGCTCGTCGTGGAGCCTGAGCAGGGCTGCGCGACCGACGCGGCCCATGCCGAGAACGACCACCTCGGCGTCTCCGACGTCGATGGGACGATCATCCGGATGCAGCTTCGACGGATCCTGTCTGGGCATCCGAGCGGCGAACCATTCCGCGATCACCGCACCCTTGCGGTTGAGCACGGCGGACACGACGAAGCTGCAGGCGACGGCGACGGCGAGCACGGTGAGCCACTCCTCGGAGATCAGGCCGACGGAGGCGCCCGTGACGGCGACGATCAGGCCGAACTCGGAGTAGTTCGCCATCGACAGCGCGGTCAGCCATGAGGTGCGGTGTCGCATGCCCGTCCACCACAGCAGGCCCACGTACATGACCGTCTGAAGCGGAAGCAGGAGCAGGAGCAGCCCGGCGATGGCGAGGTGCTCGAGAGTGGGGACGCCCCCGAGCCCGATGTTCACGAAGAAGGCGACCAGGAGAAGGTCCTTCACGCTGAGCAGACGGTGCGAGAGATCGCTCGCACGGGAGTGGCTCGCCAGCAGCACACCCATCACGAGCGCACCGAGGTCGCCTTTGAGGCCGACTGCCTCGAACAGCACGTAGCCGGGCACGAGCGCGGCGAACAGCCCGAACAGAACCTGCAGCTCGGGCGGCTCTATCCGGTCCCACGCCCTCCTCAGCAGCCAGGTTCCGGGGATCAGTGCGACCAGCGCGACGGCCCACGGGCTCGGCGCGGTCCCCTCCGCGATGCTGAGGAAGACAACCGCGGCGATGTCCTGCATGATCAGCACGCCGATGGCGATGCGCCCGTACAGTGCCGTGGAGTCCGAGCGATCGTCGAGCACCTTCACGACGAACACCGTCGACGCGAACGACAGCGCGAACCCGATCACGGCCCATGTGCCCGCTCCGGTGCCCGTGAGCATCCCGAGGCCGAACGAGGCGATGAGGCCGACGAAGCCGACGCCGATCGCTGTCGAGACCACCATGTGCACGGCGTTGGTCAGCCAGACCTCCTTGCGCAGCAGCGTGCGCAGGTCGAGCTTCAGACCGATGGTGAACAGGAGCAGCGTCACGCCGAGATCCGCCGCTTCCTCGATCACCGGCAGTTCCGCGACGCCTGCCGCGGAGAGCGCGAACCCTGTCGCAAGGAACCCGATCAGCGGCGGCAGCCGCAGCAGCACGGCCGCCAGACCCGCGGCGAGCGCCACCGCGAGGTAGAGCGCCGCTGTCGTGGTGAACATGATGAAACGCTACCGGATGAGGGCGGAGGGAGACCGTCCGGTGACCATCACCTGTCGTCGGTGATCGGCTTGCGCACGGCGTGCGGGACGCGCCAGCGGAGCCAGAGGGAGAGAAGGCGCAGCACGAACACGAGTGCCGCGACAGCGAGACTGACCCATCCGAAGTGCCAGTCGGCGGTCCACATCACCGTGACGAGGGCGGCGCCGAACATCGCGGGCAGCGCGTAGAGGTCGCGTGGGTCGAACAGCTGCGGGTCGCGGTTGGCGACGACGTCGCGCAGCAGACCGCCGCCGACACCGGTGGTCACGCCGATGAGCGCTGCGGCCACCGGGTTCATGCCGTGCTCGAGCGCCTTCACCGCTCCCGTCGTGCAGAACAGTCCGAGCCCCGCGGCGTCGCACACCAGCAGCGGGCGTGTGAATCGGCGCATGTGGCTGTGCAGCACGTACACGATCGCCGCTGCCAACAGCGGAGGCAGAAGGAAGATCGGCTGGTCGAACGCCGTCGGCGGCACACCGAGCACGAGGTCCCGGATGACGCCGCCGCCCAGCCCGGTGAGGGAGCCGAGGAGCAGCGAGCCGACGATGTCGAAGCCCCGCCGCGCCGCGAGCAGCGACCCTGACAGCGCGAAGAAGAACACCCCGAGGAGGTCCAGCGTCAGCGCCATAGGGTTCCCCTCCTTCTCGTGACGACACAGAGCCTACGCGGTGCGCACGGGAATCCCGCGCGCACCGCCATCACCGAGAACCCCGGCCCCGCATCCCGCTGCCGAGATGCGCACCTTTCGTCGAGATGCGCACGTTTGAACGTGGTTTCGTCGAAAGAGTGCGCATCTCGCGGGCCGCGCGCGGGCACCGCGACAGCATCCGCCCTCAGGTCAGCTGCAGACCCGTGATGCACGTCGCATCATCCGGTTCCGATGTGCTGATCGTCGCGCTTCCTGTGCTGCCCTCGTATGTCACCGTCACAGTCGCTTCGACGCCGCGCGGCACCCAGAACCCGACGAAGCCGTTGTCGTACGACGATCGGGTCTCGTCGACGAGCACGTCGCCCGATTCGTCGGTCAGCGTGACCAGAAGATCGGCGTCGCGAAGCTCACCGAGGCACGTCGTCAAGCTGTGGAAGTGACACTCATGAGTCTGCTCGCGGTAGGGGGCGACGGCGACGTAGACCTCGTCCTCGGGCATCGGCATCCGGACCTCACGGTCCTGATCGTCGGTGAGCACCAGTTCGTCTGGCAGCACCGACGCGATCAGACCGGCAGGGCGCTCGGCGACCGGCATCGTGTCGAGCCGTTCGATCACCTGTGCGGCGTCGAGGCCGTCCAGGTCGTGGTCTGTGAGGAGCACGCTGTCGGACGTCTTGCCGTCGGTGGTGGCCGGCTCGGCATCCGACGCCGCGGCGCATCCGGAAAGTGCGAGCGCGGCGACGGCGAGCACGGCGGCGGGAAGAGCGAACGCCCGCCTGCGTGAGAAGATGTCGTGGTTCATGCGGCCATTCCTCCGTGGGATCTGCGACGGACTGACGACGGGGCACTCGCCTCGAGGCATCGAGTCCCTCGCACGCAACGCGCACCAGTCGTGCGTGTGGCCGAGCATACGCAGCCCGCCTGACAACCCAGGATGTCTCGCGCCGTCTTCGGCACCGGACTCGCGCGGCCGCCGAGCTCACCCGTCGCATGTGGCCGATACGATGGCCGCGTGATGATGCCGAACCGCAGAAAGCCCATCCGATCGCGAGCAGGAATCGCCCTTGTTTCGGTGGATCCGGCACACTCTTCGCCTATGGCGAGACCGCCGAGATCACGATCGAGTAGCTCCGGATGGGCCGCACGCGCCCGTCGCGCTGGCAGACTGACCGCGACCAAGATCGAAGGAGCCCGCTGTGCTCGACCTCGCCTTCCCGTTCACCGGGCGCTGGCTGACGCAGAACAGCCCGGCCGATCGAGTGCCCAGCCATGGCACGACACGGTTCGCCAGCTCCCACGCGATCGACTTCGTACCGGTTGACGCTGAAGGGCGCGGCGCTCGATTCTCCCTCGCTTCGCTGCTTCGGCCCGAACCGCCTGAGCACTTCGTCGGATTCGGTCGCCCGGTGCTGGCCCCGGCCGACGGGACCGTGGTCTCGGTCCATGACGCCGAACCCGACCACGCAGCGCACCGTGGCTTCCCGTCCGTCGGCTACGCGCTCACTCAGTCCCGTCGGGCTGATCGCGGCTGGCAGCACCTGGCGGGCAACCACGTGCTGATCCGGATCGACGGCGCGGTCGTCGCCCTCTGTCATCTGCAGCGCGGCAGCACCCGGGTTCACGTCGGAGCACAGGTGCACGTCGGTGAAGAGGTCGGACGCTGCGGGAACTCGGGCAACAGCACGGAGCCCCATCTGCATCTGCAGGCGATCGACCGGCCGGACCCGGATCGCGCCGATGCGGTGCCGTTCACCCTGCGCGGACGCCTGCCGCGGAATCGGGGGATCGTGGTCGCGTAACCGGCACCCGTCACTCGGTGACGTCGAAGTCCCGCACCGGATGGCTGAGGCCGTTCACGATGACCTCGAGCCCGTGTGTGCCGGGGCGGATCGTGCGCGTCGTCATGTTCTGCCGCAGCAGCTGAGACTTGGTCAGGGCCACAGTCTCCCCCGCGGGCAGCATGGTCCGGCCCAGCTTGAACACCCTGCGACTCATGCCGCCGTCGGCACGCGGTGAGTGCATCGCGTAGTCGACGATGGCCTCAGCGTCGTGCGGCGACCTGATCTGAACCCGGAAGTCGAGGCTCTCACCCAGCGCGACCGACGAGGGCACGTCGACATCGATCAGTTCGATGGTCTGTCCTGGAGCGATTCCGACCAACTCCATCGCACCAGGATGCCCAGCTTTCACCAGGGTGCGGGTGGCGTGCCGCACGACGAACGCCAGCTCCCGGGGTTCCTGCCTCTGCTCCACCTGCCAGCGCTTCAGCGTCTGGAGCACGAGGTCAGGATCGGACTTGGACAAGTCGTTGACGTGATTGGCGACCGAGCGGGTCACGAATCGCGTCGGATCGGCGTGCAGCTCGTCGAGCAGACCGAGCGCGCGCAACGGACCCGAAGTGAGCCCATGCCCCCATGGAAGGCGGGGCCTGGTGCCTTCCGAGCACAGCCGGCGCACGTGATAGTGCTCGTCACGGCTCCATTGCTCGAGCGCCGCGTAAGTTTCATCCGGGAACTGATTCAGGAACGCACGGATCGCGTACTCGGCGGAGAATCTGGTCGTGATCTGCCTGAGCGCTTCGAGCGAGCGATCCAGATGCTCGCCGCTGCAACCGTAGGCCGCCACGAACTCGCCGTACGGCGCATAGATGAAGTCACCGAAGTCGCCGTCGCCGAGGGTCGGGTCCGCCTGCTCGGGCAGCGCGCTGACGAGCACGCGCAGTGCTTCGGTGAAATCGGCGGGGAGCCGTTCTCGCAGGCACGTGGCGATCCAGCTGATGCGCTGCTTCAGCTCCAGTTCCGGCAGCCGCGCCACTACCGCCTCGGTGAAGGCCTCCGCATCGAACTCATCGTGCGCCGAGCGGATCTCGGCGGCGATGGCTGACACCTTCTCGCGGTTGAAGAGCTGGTCCTTCAGCGGTTCGCGGGGTGTTGCAGGCTTCGGCACACTTTCACACTACTGCGGCTGCTGCGCAGCTGGAACGACAGGGGACGCACCGCTAGGCAGCCGAGCCAGAAGGCGAAGGGCCCCGCAGAGTCGGCGTGGTGTCGGGTCAGTGGCCCGCTCCTCTCGCAGTCCCCGTCACCGGCGACGACCGATCTCAGTATGTGCTCATACCCCTTGCCGGATGACATGACCAGGAGAGTCATCACCACGACGGGCACCTCCCCCGAGGCCGCCACGCCAGGGGCGGTCTCGGGGGGTGAGGTACGCGCGCAGCGCACGGCCCTGTCGGCGAGCGTGCGTTATTGAGTGCGGGCTCTATCGGCCGAGGTGGTACCGTTCGAGGAACTCGATGATGGCGTGGGCCGCCAGCTCAGGTTCCTGCTCGACGGGGTAGTGTCCGGAGCGTTCCATGACGAGGCTGCTGACATCTGCTGCCAACGGATGCAGCCCTTCTGCGACGGCGGAGCCCATTGCGTAGCGGCCACCTATCGCGAGCACGGGGGTGCGGATCTGGTCGTCTCGGATCCTCCCGACGTCGACGATGTCATCGCTCCGCGTGCGGTAGTAGCCGAGGCCCGCTTCGAGCACTCCGTCCGCCTCATACGCGTCGATGTAGGAGCGAAGGACGGCAGGGTCAAGCCCTGCCGGTCCGGCGCTCTGGTGCAGGAAGGTGCCGTAGTAGGCGTCCTCTCGTCCCGATACGAGTTGCTCGGCAAGACCCGGCACACGGTTGAACGGGCCGTGCCAAGACGGGTACTGCTCTGCGCCCGGTGTGGGGATGTCCACGCTGATGCCGGGCAGGATCTCTTCCTCGACCACTAGTGCGGTCACAGCATCGGGCATCGCAGCGGCCAGGAGGATTGCGACGGTTCCTCCCCAGTCGTGACCTATGACCGCGAACCGCGTGAGTCGTTGTTCGATGAGCTGTTCCCGCAGCTGTGCGGCAAGTTCGCTCTTCCTGAAGCTGTGGATGCCTTCTGGCACAGCGCCGAGTCCGGGCAGGGTGATCGGGATCGGCGTGAACCCCGAGCTGCTCAGAAGCGGCAGCAGGTTCCGCCAGTGCGCTTGCGTGACAGGCCAACCGTGCAGGAGCACGACGGATGGTTCGTGTGGGGAGGAGCTCACTGTTCCATGATCCCCGCTACCACCGACTCTCCTGGTCCGATGTCCACCGTCGGCTGATCCAAGGTTGTGTTCGAGCGCCCGGTTAGCGCCGTTGGGCTATGCAGGCGGACCAGTCGCGCGAGCCGCCCTGGCTTCTGTTCCATTCTTGACGTGCCCTGAGTCTCGTTCCGCTCCGTTGTGAGGATCCGGTCTCGTCAGAGAGGACCAGCAGTGCCTCGTCAGTACTCATCCCAGTTCCCTGAGCGTGTGCTCGCGCTTGTCCACGAGGGCCGCGATGCCAGCGGGCCAGCGGTGGAGTTGGGCATCGCATCAGCGACGATCTATCGGCAGCGCCTCAGCGTCGACGCGAACGAGCCCACGCCGCGAACTGCACAGGGCGCAGCCTTCAGCGGTGCCGCGCAACGACCGCGACCCGGCAGGTGAGCGCGATCAGCGGCTGCGTCACCGTTCTGCCCGAACCAGCTGAACAACGACCAGCGCCGCGGCGGGTGCGAGCAGCACAAGCGCCACGGTGTTGACCACATGGAACCCGCCCCACGCGAGAATCGGGCCAGCCAGCGCCGCCGCACCGGCGCCGGCATAGTTCATCCCGGCATCGGTCACGCCCTGCAACGGCAGCTTGACGCTGACGTCAGGATTCGATGCGAGCACGGTGGACGACGAGATGATGCACGCCGACCAGCCGATGCCGAGCACCACGAGAGCAGCCGGCGTCCAGCCTCCGCCGAGCGATGCGGCGACAAGACCGAGCACCAACGCCGTGAGCAGGAGCACAACGCCACCCGCTGCCGTGCGAACCGCCCCGATCCGATCGACGCACCAGCCGAACAGGGGGCTGAGCGCGTACATCCCCAGCACGTGCAGGCTGATGACGACGCCGACGACCGTGAGCGAGTCACCGTGGTGCTGCATGTGCACGGGAGTCATCACCATGACCATCACCATCACGGAATGCGCGCACGCGGTCAGCACAACCGCCATTCGGGCGTGTGGGTGCGCGAACGCCCAGCGCAGCGCCGCCATGGCAGAGATGCGGGCAGCCCCTGTGGCGGAAGCAGCCGCCACAGGCGGCTCGTCGCCCACGGGAGCGACGGCATCTCCCGAGCCCCGCGCCGCAGCGACGCCATCGGTGAGCTTGCGCACCCGGTGGCCGCCGTAGAAGATCACGATGACCATCGCGGCGCACGCGATCGCGATCGCTGAGAACACGTACGGCCCGGCCAGCTCGGGCAGACCGAGGGAGAAGCCGAGTTCATTGCCGAGGTTGGTCAGGTTGGGCCCCGCAACAGATCCGATGGTCGTGGACCAGATGACGAGCGACATCACACGTCCGCGCGCGGCTGCGGAAGCGTTCTCGCCCGCAGCGTAGCGCGACTGCAGATTCACGGCCTGAGCCGTGCCGAACATCGCCAGGCCGATCAGCAGCAGGATGAACTGTTCGATCAACGCCGCCGTGATGACGGTGACGGCACCGAGCAGGGCGATCACATATCCGACAGCCAGCGCCGCCCGCCTCCCCGCTTTCGCAGCAAGGGTGGCCAGCGGAATCGCGGCGACGGCAGCGCCGAGCACGCTCATCGCCTGTGCGAAGCCCGCGAACTCCGTGCCGGCCAGATTCTCGGCCATGAGCCCCGCAACCGCGATGCTCGATGCCACACCGACGCCACCGAGCAGATTCGAGGCGATCAGCACCCCGATCCGCGTACGTGCGAGCGCAACCGGCGGTGTGGCGTGCACTGTCATGTCATCTCCCGTTCCGGCCTGGTTCGCACCTCCAGGCTCAGTGCTCCGACTCGCGCACTGCTCGCATCGTATGCGCTGCGCCGTGATAAATCGCTCCGCCGGCTCGCAGGGCCGCGGCGACGTGCACGACCTCCGCGAGCTCTTCGTGCGTCGCACCCGCCTCCGCAGCGGCGGCCGAATGCGCATCCAGACAGCCCGGGCACTGGGTTGTGAGCGCCACGGCGACGGCGATCAGCTCCTTGGTCCTTCTGTCGAGCGCGGTGTCGCTGCCCAGCACGGCCTGGTTGAACGCCGCGAAAGCCGCGTGCATCTCGGGTGCCCCGGTGCGAAGCCGCGCGGACACGGGCTTCGGATCCGTACTCATATCGTTGTCCTCTCTCGCGACTCGGTCGACACGGGCACCGGCGCATCCGTCCCCGGGAAGTGGCATTCGACCTCCCGGCCGGCCGAAGCGTGGCGGGGCGGGGCGACCTCGGCGCACACTTCCTGCGCGATCGGGCACCGCGTGCGGAAACGACATCCCGACGGCAGATTCATCGCCGATGGCGGCTCCCCGTGCAACAGGATGCGCTCTCGTCGCTTCTCGGGATCGGGCACCGGCGATGCCGCCAGCAGAGCGCGGGTGTATGGGTGCTGCGGATCCGAGAAGATGCTCTCAGTCGGCCCCACCTCGACGAGTCGCCCCAGATACATCACCCCCACGCGCTGCGCGATGTGGCGCACGATCGGCAGGCCGTGCGCGATGAAGAGGTACGACAGCCCGAGTCGCTCACGCAGGTCCACCATCAGGTTCGTGATCTGCGCCTGCACCGACACGTCGAGTGCCGAGACCGCCTCGTCGGCCAGAACGAGCGACGGATTCATCGCGATCGCCCTCGCGATGCCGACGCGCTGTCGCTGACCGCCCGAGAGAGAGCGAGGACGCGCAGTGCGCCTGCCCGGATTCAGGCCGACCTGTTCGAACAGCTCCGTCACTCGCTCGTCGAGATCTCGTCCGCGCAGCCTCTCGATAACCTTGAGCGGCTCCGCCACGATGTCACCGACGGACATTCGGGGATTGAGCGAACCCAACGGATCCTGGAACACGACCTGCATGCGTCGCCGACGTGCCCGCAGCTGCCGACGAGGCATCGTCGTGAGCTCCTCGCCTTCGAACTGCACGTTGCCCTCAGTCACGGGCAGCAGGCCCACCGCGAGCCGCCCGAGCGTTGACTTGCCCGAACCCGACTCGCCCACGAGTGCGAATGTCTCGCCGCGACCGATCTCGAGCGACGCGCCGTCGACCGCCCGCAGGACGGCTCGGTCCCCGAACGGCTTCTTCCCGGACTTGACGGAGAACTCCTTGGTCACATTCTGCAGCCGCAGGATGGACTGTGCGGACGAGGTGGTCATGCTGCACCCTTCGTCGTCATCGGGTTCCAGCACGCGACCCGGCTTCCACCGACGTCTCGCGCGGGGGGCGCCTCATTCGCACAGCGCTCGGTCGCGAAAGCGCAGCGCGGGTGGAAGGCGCAGCCGGTCGGCAGCGCCGACGGATCCGGCACCGATCCGCGGATCGCCGGCAGGCGCGTCGGTCGTTCGCCCGTCAGCGGCGGAATCGAAGCAAGCAGGCCGGCCGTGTAGGGGTGCGAGGGCCGCGCAAAGATGTCCTTCGGCGCCGCGTCCTCGACGACCTGGCCCGCGTACATGACGACGACCCGGTCCGCAAGGTCCGCGGCCACCCCCAGGTCGTGCGTCACCAGCAGCACCGCCATGCCCTCTTCGCGGCGAAGTCGATCGATCAGATTCAGAATCTGTGCCTGCACCGTGACGTCGAGGGCCGTGGTGGGCTCGTCGGCGATCAGCAGGCGGGGCCTGGCGAGCAAGGCCATCGCGATCATCACCCGCTGGCACATGCCGCCGGACAGCTGATGCGGATAGCTTCCGAGCACGCGAGGACCATCGTGGACACCCACCTCGGCGAGCGCCTCCACAAGGCGCTCATGTTCGGCTCGACGCGTCAGACGCTCGCGCCTGCGCAGCGCCTCTCGCAGTTGGAACTCGATCGAGTACACGGGATCCAGCGAGCTGAGCGGCTCCTGGAACACCATCGTCAGCTCGCGCCCGCGCAGTCGTCGCACACGTTCGGCGGAGAGATCGGTGAGTTCCTCGCCCGCGAGCTCGATCCTTCCGGTCACGTCCATTGCATCGTCGAGCTGAGTCAGCCCCATGATCGTGCGAGCCGTGACCGACTTGCCCGAGCCCGATTCGCCCACGAGGCAGACGATCTCGCCCTCCCTCACCTCGAAGCTCGCATCACGGACGAGAGAGAGCGGCCCCGCTTGCTTCTGCACGGTCACGCCGAGATCCTCGATCCGCAGCAGCCTGTCAGCGTCGGTCTGCCCAGCTGTCACGCGCTTCTCCATGGTCGTCACATCAGTCGACATTGAACCTGTCCCTCAACCAGTCACCGGCCAAGCTCACGGCGATCACCGTGAGCGTGAGAACAATCCCCGGAAAGGTGGTGATCCACCAGGCAGACGCCAGATACGGTTGTCCCAGCGCGAGCAGCTCACCCCAGTCGGGGACGTCCGCTCGCGCACCCAGCCCGAGGAAACTGAGTGATGCGGCGGCCACAATCGAGACGCCCACCGTGACGGTGGCCATGACGATCGATGGTGCCAGCGCATTCGGCAGCAGGTGGCGCCACAGGATTCGCCAGGGCCCGAACCCCACTGAGTCCGCCGCCTCGATGAACAGCCGTGAGCGCACGGTCATCGCCTGACCACGCATGATCCGGGCGAAGCCCGGCACCGCCGAGATCCCCACGGCGACGATGAGATTCTGCATGGATGCACCGAGCCCGGCCGCGATGATCATCGCCAGAAGCACCCCAGGGAAGCACATCAGCATGTCGATGAAGCGCCCGACGATCATGTCGACCCAGCCGCCCGCGTAGCCGGCGACAAGGCCCAGCAGGGTGCCGATCACGAACCCGACGACCGTCGCCGAGATCCCGATGACCATGGCCGTACGCGCACCGTAGGCCAGCAGGGTCGCGATATCGCGTCCGAAGTGGTCGGTGCCGAACGGATGGCCGGCGACGCCCGGAGCCCGCATCGCACCGGCGGGATCGAGCGCGGTCGGATCCGCCGTCGAGAACGCCTGCGGCACGACTGCCGCGATCAGCACGACGACGAGCCATGCGAGCGCGATCCACAGCGTCACGAGGTCGGGCGTGATGCGCAGGCGGGACCGCGCGAGGATCCCACCGCGAGCAGCGGTCAACGGGTTGGCGACGGCGGTCATCACCCCACCTCCACGGGCTCGGGCTCCGACTTCGCATGCGCCGATTCCTGCGCTTCGATCATGCGAACGAGCATGTCGGGAAGATCGTCAGGGTCGAGCGGGGCGAACACCGGGACAGGATCAGGGGTGAACTCTGCGCCGCGCGCCATCACGAATCTCAGATCGTGCAGCGCGGCGATATCGTCACGAGGGTCGCCGTGCACGGCGATCAGGTCGGCTGCGAGCCCGGCGTCGATGCGCCCCGCAGCGTCGTCGATGCCCAGAACTCGTGCCGACACCGACGTCGCCGACAGCAGCACGTCGCGGGGTGTCATTCCCGCGGCCACCATCGACTCGAGTGCCGAGACGAAGGCCCAGTGCGGATTGTGGTCGATCCCCGAGTCCGTCGACGCGATGATGGTCGCTCCGGCACGATACAGGTCTCCCAGCGCCCACCTGCGCCCCGGCAGCAGCCGCATGAAGTCCTTCATCCGGGCTGAGCAGGTGGGCGACACGGCGGTGGCGGATGCGGCGATCTGCGCACCCAGCTCCTCGTCGTACCCGTCCGATCCATCCTCCGTCTGGAAGGAGCAGTGCTCGATCGTGTCGACGCCCGCAGCCAGCGCCCTCCGAATGCCTTCGACCCCGTGCGCATGCGCGGCAATCGTCTTGCCGAGGCGGTGAGCCTCGTCGACGGCGATGGCGAGGTCGTCCTGCGGGAACTGCGCGTGCCATGGGGCGGAACCCGAGGTCATGTTTCCGCCCGTCGACATCACCTTGAAGCAGTCGACCGTTCCCTTGTGAAGGGTCCGAACCATGCGACGCATGTCCTCCGGCGAGTCCACCTCGCCGTTCATGAACCAGCAGTGCCCACCCGTGACGGTGATCGCGGGGCCAGCGACCAGCATCCGCGGTCCGTCGGCCGTGCCGTCGAGGATGGCATCGCGCACGGCGACCCCGAGGAGGTCTCGCGAGCCGAGGTCGCGCGCCGTCGTGACTCCGCAGCTCAGCAGCTCACGAGCGCTGCGCAGCATTGTTGCGACCTGCCTCGCATCGTTCTCGGCCATCATCCGGTCGACGGGGTTCGGCCCGCCGTCGAAACCGAGATGGACGTGCGCATCGATCAGACCGGGAAGCACGGTGACATCGCCCAATGCAGTCACATCGCCCCCGGCGAACTCTCCCGGCAGTTCTGACGCGGGTCCCACCCATACGACGCGGTCGCCATCGATGACCACGCCTCCGTTCTCGAGCGTGTCGAGACCTGCTCCGACCAGGACTCTCCTGGCAGTGATGATGCGCATGTCTATGCCTTTCCGACGACGGCGCGCACGCGCGGATCGATGTACGCGTACGAGATATCGACAATGAGATTGATGACGACGTAGAGGACGGCGATCACGAACACCACGCCCTGCACCATCGGGTAGTCCTGCCCGTTGATGGCTTGGACGAGACTCTGACCGATGCCCTGTCGTGAGAACACGGCCTCGACGATGACCGCACCCGCAAGGAGAGCGCCGAGCTGCAGCCCGACGACGGTCACCGTCGGGATCACGGCGTTGCGGAGCACGTGGATGCCGACGACGGCTCGCCGACGCAGGCCTTTCGCGAACAGCGCCGTGACGTAGTTCTCACCGAGCACCTCGATGACACTGTTGCGCACGACGCGGGTGACGGTCCCTGCGGCGGACAGGCCCAGCGTGATGGCCGGCAGGACGAGCTGAGCGAACGAGCCCGATCCGGTCGCGGGAAACCAGCCGAGTCCGAAGGAGAAGGCCATGATCAGCAGAAGGCCGAGCCAGAACGAGGGCATCGACGTGTTGATGAGACTCAGCACCCGGATCAGGGCGTCGGCGATGCCTCCCCGTTGGATTGCGGCGGCCACACCGAGCAGGATTCCCACGCTCGCCGAAACTGCCGCCGCGGCGAGCGCGAGCTGCAGTGTGTGCGGCAGCTGCTGGGCGATCGTCGCGGAAACCGGCTGTCGCGTGGCATAGGAGGTGCCGAAGTCGAACGTCACCACGTCACGGAAGAAGATCCAGAACTGTTCGATCATGGAGCCATCAAGACCGAACTGCGCGCGCAGGTTCGCAACCGTCTCCGGTGAAGCATCTGCGCCGCCGAGGATCGTGGCTATCGGATCACCAGGAAGCATCCGCAGAGTGATGAATATGATCACCATCACTCCCAGCAGCGTGGGAATCGCTGCGCCGATTCGCGACAGGACGACTCGGAGCATCGGTCAGCTCACCAGGTATGCGTCGAAGAAGATCGGATAGCCCTCAGCATCGAACCTCAGGCCGGCCATACCATTCAGCACCAGTGTGTACGTCGGCACGTAGATGCCGACGGAGCGTGCATTGTCGACCACGTCCTGTTGCAGCTGCGATACGATCTCGAGACGCTCGTCGGCCAGGGATGACTGGCTTTCAGCCGCCAGATCCGTCATCTCGGGGACATCGGTATGGCTGAAGTTGAACCCGGTCAGACCCGGGGTCGGAATGAACCTCGGGTCGTACATCTGGTAGAGCACGTTGGGGTCGACCGCGACGAGCGACAGACCAGCGATGTCGAAGTCACCGCTCTGAAGCAGCGACTGACCTTCCGCCTGAGCGAGAAACGCGAGCTCGACCGCGAATCCGACGTCTTCCAGATTCGCCTGGAAGAGAGTCGCGAGGTCCTGCCGCTTCTCGCGATTCGGGCTGCTCTCGAAGTAGGTGATCGACAGCTTCTCGCCCTCCTTGGTGCGCACTCCATCCGCGCCGAGCTCCCAACCCGCGTCCTCGAGCAGCTGCCCGGCGGCGGCGGAATCGAAGTCGAAAGAACCCTCGACCGAATCGTCGTATCCGATGGTCGTGGGAGCAAGCGGTCCCCACGCTCGGTCGTATGTTCCGAGATAGAGCGACTGCACGGCGGCATCGATGTCGAGCGCTGCCCGTGCCGCCTCGCGCACGGCCTGATCCGCGAACACTCCGTCGGCGTTGAAGTGCAGCTGGTACGGCGCGCCCGACTGCTGCTGCGCGATGTAGGTCAGCCCCTGGTCGCCCTTGATGCTCGCGACTTCCGTCTCGGGAACATTCCCGATGCCCTGCACCTCCCCCGATCTGACGGATCCCACGCGCACAGTGGCATCCGAGATGATCTGGAATGTCAGCGTGTCGAGGTACGCGGAACCCTGATGCTCAGCGTTGCCCGGCGCCCACGCGTAGTCCTCGTTCTTGGTGAGCACGACGCGATCCTGCGGCGTGTAGCTGTCGAACACGAACGGCCCTGAGCCGGTGGGGTTCAGCAGATAGTCGGCGGGATCTGCCGCGGCGGCCGCCTCTGGAGAGTTCATTCCCAGGAACGGCGACGTCAGATTGTTGAGGAACGCCGAGAACGGAGCGGACAGCGTCACGGTTGCGCTGAACTCGTCCGTCGCCTCACACGATTCGTATGGCCCGACCAGCCCGACCGCGTAGATGGAACCGGCTTCAGGGTCGACGATCCGGTCGAGATTGAAGCACAGCGCCTCGGCGTCCCATGGCGTTTCATCCCAGAAGGTGACGTCGTCACGCAGCTCGAACTCGTACGTGAGTCCGTCGTCGCTGACGCCCCATTCCTCCGCAAGCCACGGTTGCAGCTCTCCCGACTCGTCGAGATACAGCAGCGAATCGAACATCTGCCGCAGCACACGGGCGTCTTGCGCCGCAGGTGTGACATTGGGATCGAATCCGAAGAAGGCGCTGTCTACGGCGAAGACTGCGTCCCCGCCCTCGACGGGAGGCCCGGCGGATGCGCCTCCGCCTCCGCTGTCGCCTCCCCCGGCACACCCCGCGAGAGCAAGCGCTCCCGTGATCGCAACGGCGGAAACAAGGTAGCGACGTACTGCCATGATGGCCTCCCGAGGCAAGGGCACTGCATACGAAACTTCGACTTGGCGTGTGACGCTACCAATCAGAGTTGAGCCATGCAATAGACTGTTGAAATCTGCAACACTGTGTTGACACACTTGAAACACGAACCGGTACATGCTGGTTATGACCCAAGGAGAGCCGATGACAGAGACCACCCCGAGCGGCCGGAAAGGCATCGCTCGCGCCGGAAAGCAGGAAGAACGCGACTATCTGATCCGCATCTTCTCCGAACTGGTCGACCCCCTCGGGCATTCACTGCCCTCGTCGGTCGAGGTGGTCTTGCACGATCTCGCCAAGCTGCCCAACTCGATCGTGGCGGTGCACGGCGACGTGACCGGCCGAAGAGTGGGAGATCCGGCAACCGACCTGCTGCTCCAGCGCGTCGCGGCAGGAGACTTCTCGCACGCCGTCGGATACTCGACCCAGCTTCCCGATGGCCGCTCGCTGCGGTCGACGACCATGATTCTGAAGGACAGTTCAGGCGAGCCCATCGCCGCGCTCTGCCTCAACGCGGATGTCTCCGTGTGGCACCGAGTCGCACGCATAGCCGAAGACATGGGCGGCGTGCTGTCGCCGGTGCCCGACGTGCCACGGTCTCGTGCGGACCCGGAGTCGGCCGGCGAGCCTCGAACGGCATCTGAAGAGGTCTTCCCTCGGGATGTCGACGAGCTTGCAGCGCACCTGATCCATCAGGCGATCCACGAGCAGAGCGCCCCCGTCGAGTTGATGCGCAAGGAGCACAAGCTGGCCGTCGTGCAAGCGCTGAAGCAGCGCGGCATGTTCATGCTGCGGGATGCGGTCGAGATGATCGCGACGTCACTGGGAGTGACCCGATTCACGATCTACAACTATCTGAACGAACTAGACGACCAGGACGCACAGGCCGGAGACGAGCCGTCCTCCAAACGAAAGCGAGCTTCACGATGACCACCGCCCTCTTCGACACAAGCACCTTCGACTCCATCTCGGCTGAAGACCTGCGCGCGACCGGAAGTCTGAAGTGGACGATGTTCCCGGGGAAGACCCCGGCGTTCGTCGCGGAGATGGACTTCGGAATCGCGCCACCGATCACACGAGCGCTGCACACCGCGGTGGATGTCGGCGCCTTCGGCTATCTGCCCCCCGCGTCAGCCACCGCGATGAGCGATTCCTTCGTCGACTGGGCAGCCTCCCGCTACGGGTGGCGCGTGTCACCCGACGACGTGAAGCCGATGCCGGATGTCATCGCCGCCCTGGAACTCGCGATCGATCACTTCTCCGCTCCCGGATCCGCCGTCGTGCTTCCCACCCCGGCCTACATGCCGTTCCTCACCGTGCCGGAGGCGCATGACCGTCGGATCATCCAGGTCCCGATGATCCGTACGCAGGACGGTTGGGAGTACGACCTCGCCGGAATCGACCGCGCGTTCTCCGATGGAGGAGGGCTGCTGATCCTGTGCAACCCGCACAACCCGATCGGTCGCGTGCTGCGTCACGACGAGATGGTCGCGATCGGCGACGTCGTCGAACGCCACGGTGCTCGAGTGTTCTCCGACGAGATCCACGCGCCGCTCGTGTACGACGGCGCCGCGCACGTCCCGTACGCCGCGGTGAACGATGTCAATGCCGGTCACACGATCACCGCCACTTCAGCCTCGAAGGCGTGGAATCTTCCCGGCATGAAGTGCGCACAGGTCGTGCTGTCCAACGAGGCGGATCGCGCGTACTGGGCCGAGCACGGTCGCAGCTTCGGCCATGGAGTGGCGAATCTCGGGGTGATCGCGAACACCGCCGCATACTCGGCAGGCGGACAGTGGCTGGACGGGGTGCTCTCCTACCTGGACGGCAATCGGCACCTGCTCGCCGACCTCCTGGACGAGCACCTGCCGGGAGTCGAGTACACCGCCCCGGAGGGCACCTACCTCGCATGGTTGGAGTGCGGTCCCCTGGGCATCGAGGGCTCGCCTGCCGATTTCTTCGCTGAGCACGCCGAGGTCGTCACGACCGACGGTTCGATGTGCGGCGACGGCTACGAGACCGCCATCCGGTTCAACTTCGCGATGCCGCGCCCGATCCTGCGTGCGACCGTCGCCGCAATGGGTGCTGCCGTGCGCAAGCTCAGCTGACCGCCCACCTCCGCAGACACTCCCCAGCTGTGCCGCGGCGCGCTCACCCCCTCGTCAGCCGCAGCATCGCCCACGACACGGGCGGCAGCACGACGCTCACGGTCTCGCCCTCGACGGACGCACTGTCGTTCGCACGCGGTACCACAGAATCCGGATCGTCGGCCGTCGCCTGCCGCATCGGATCGGGATGCGCGAGCGTGATGGCCTCCGCGAGGCGAAGCTCACCTGCGCCGCGCACGTCCACCGTGAGATCGAGCTCTTCGTCTGTGGAGCGGTTCACGGCGAACACCACGACATCGCCCGTCTCCGGGTCGTGGGTCGCGACAGCGTCGAGCACCGGGGACGCACCGAACTTCGCTGTGTCGTACGTGGGCGCGTCGATCGCAACCCGAAGAACCTGTCCCGCCGCGTGTCGGGCGGTCAGGGAGAAGGGATGAAAGGTCGTCTGACGCCAGCTGCGCCCGCCCGGTTCGGTCATGATCGGCGCGATCACGTTGACCAGCTGGGCGAGCGATGCCGAGTGCACCCTGTCGGTGTGTCGAAGCAGCGAGATCAGCAGATTGCCGACCACGACCGCGTCCGCCACGTTGTACTTGTCTTCGAGGAGCACGGGGGCGACCGGCCAGTCGTCGCCTTCTGGGACCTTCGATTCCGCCCGGTTCTGGTACCAGACGTTCCACTCGTCGAACGAGATGGCGATCCGCTTGTCGTGCTTCCCCGAAGCGCGAACCGCATCCGCAGTGGCGGCGACGGACTCGATGAAGTGATCCATGTCGATCGCCGAGGCAAGGAACGACCCGAGGTCGCCGTCCTCTTCGTAGTAGTAGGCGTGCGCGGACACCATGTCCACCTGCTCGTACGACTCGCTCAAGACGATCCGCTCCCACTCGCCGAAAGTCGGCATACCGGATCCGGATGATCCGCACGCGACAAGGATGAGATCCGGATCCATCATGCGCATCGCGCGCGCCGTCTCGACCGCGAGCCTCCCGTACTCCTCGGCCGTCTTGTGCCCGATCTGCCACGGCCCGTCCATCTCGTTCCCGAGACACCACATCCGGATGCCATACGGCTCCTGGGCTCCGTTCGCACGGCGCAGATTCGCGAAGTGCGTATCGCCGGTGCCGTTGCAGTACTCGAGCAGGTCGAGCGCCTCCTGCACACCACGTGTTCCGAGGTTCACCGCCATCATCGGCTCGACGCCGGCCGAACGGCACCAGGTGATGAACTCGTCGACGCCGACCAGATTCGGATCGGTGGAATGCCACGCGAGATCCGGACGCCGAGGTCGTTCGTCCACCGGTCCCACGCCGTCCTCCCATCGGTACCCCGACACGAAGTTGCCGCCCGGGTACCGCACGGTCGTCACCCCGAGCTCACGCAGGAGATCGATGACGTCGCCGCGGAAGCCGTCGGCGTCCGCGGAGGGGTGCCCTGGCTCGTAGATTCCGGTGTACACGCAGCGGCCGAGGTGCTCGACGAACGAGCCGAAGGTGCGCGGACGCACAGGGCCGACGACGAAGGCGGGGTCGACCGTGACGGAGGCTGTCAGCATGGAGGGTTCCTTTCGGTAGGAGTCGGCGCGAAGCCGATGGGAGAGATGATCTGCGTCTGGTCGAGCACCTCCTGGGCGGGCACGCCGTTCTCGAACGCCTCGTTGAGCGTCACCGTGCGGAAGAGGTTATCGACCGATGGCCAGTCAGGCGCCGTGAACGACTCCCAGTGGCCGATGCCGCCGGAGACCTCGTTCAGCACGTCGAACAGGTTCGTCTGGAAGTACTCGTTGAACTTGTTCTCGGGGTTGTGCGTGACGGCTTCGTCCTCCCACACCGACATGTTCACGGGGTCGAAGCCGAGCTCCTCCCACACCGCCACGTTCGCCTCAGGCGAGAGCTTGGCGAAGGCGAGCCATTCGGATGCGAAGTCGGCGACCGGCGACCCGGCGAGCGCGGCCGTTCCCGTGCCGCCGCCGCCGATGGTCCGAACGTCGGAACCTTCGATGACCGGGGCGGGTACGATCGCGATCTTGCCCGCGAGATCGGGCATGTAGTCGACGAACCGCGAGGTGTACCAGGCGGGATACACGACCGCGGCGTAGTCGCCGCTGTTGATCACGCCGAAGGCCTCCTCGTCATCCGGACTGCCGCCGGGGATCGTCGAGATCGCACCGGCCTCCTGCATCTCCTGCATCATCTCGATGGTCTCGACGGCCTCCGGGCTGTTCACCTGAGGCTTGCCGTCCGCGTCCATCCACTCACCGCCCAGTTGTGCGGTGATGAGCGGCTCGACGAAGTTGACGCCCGTCTCCGCGACGCCGAATTCCTTCCCTGTGCTGTCGTGATAGCTCGCACCCGCCTCGCGGAAGTCGTCCCACGTCTCGATGGTCGTGTAGTCGATCCCTGCCCCTTCGAGCAGCTCCGCGTTGTAGAACGCGACGAACGCACCGACGTGCGTGGGGAACGCGTAGACCGAGCCGTCCTTCGAGTAGAGGTCGAGACGCGCCTGCACGACATCGTCGGCATACGGACCCGCCGCTTCGGTCAGATCGACGAGCGGCGGGTTGTCTCCCTGCACGAAGTTCGCGAACTTGTTCACCTCGATGTCGACGACGTCGGGGAGGCCCTCCCCCGCATTCAGGCCGAGTTGAAGCTTGTTGTGCATCTCCTCATAGGGGTAGATGGTGATCTGCAGATCGATCTCCTGTTCGGGATTCGCCTCGTTCCACGCATCGGCCATGGCCTCGTAGAACGCCGCGTGGACCTCGGCGAACACCCACATGTCGACGACGGTCGAACCGTCTTCGTTGACGACGGGCTCCTCGGCACCGCCGCTGCACCCGACGAGCGAGATGCCCGCGATGGCGAGCACCGCGGTCGTCAGATGAATCCTGCGCCTGTTCATATTGGTCTCCTTTGATCATGAACTGTGAGGAACGAACGGGGGCCGCTCACCCCTTGACCGCGCCGGCGGTCATGCCTTCGATGAAGTAGCGCTGGAAGGCGAGGAAGAGCAGAAGGACGGGAATCAGCGAGAAGAAGGCGCCGACGATCAACAGGTCGTAGTTGTTTCCGTGCGGTGTGAGCAGTGCGTTCAGACCGATCGGGAGGATGAACTTCTCGGAGCTGCGCAGCACCAGCAGCGGCCAGAGGAAGTTGTTCCAGCACAGCATGCCGTTAAGGATCGCCATGGCCGCGACGGCTGGCTTGGCGATCGGGAGCACGAGCCGGAAGAAGATCCCGAACTCGGACACCCCGTCGACCCGGCCGGCCTCCACGAGCTCGTACGGCACGCCCAGGAAGTACTGACGGAAGAAGAAGATGGTCATCGCGTGGGCGAGGAAGGGCAGGAAGATCACCGTGAAGGTGTCGGCGAGCCCGAAGTCGTTCACCTGCACGTACAGCGGCAGCATGATCATCTCGAACGGCACCGTCATCACGATCAGCACGGCGATGAAGACGGCCTGCTTCCCGCGGAACTCGTACATCGCGATGCCGTACGAGACGAAGGAGCTGACCAGAAGCGTGAGCACGACCTGCACGGCGGTCAGCCACAGGCTGTTCCAGAACCAGATGAAGTAGTCGCCGGACTCGGTCAAGAGCACGCGATAGCTGTCGAGGTCGAACGACGCGAAGTCGATGGCGAAGGTGACGCCGCTGCGCAGCAGCGTTCCGCCGTCCTGGAAGGTGCCGAGGAAGATCGCGATGATGGGTATCAGCGCGATGGCCGCCATCACGATCAGGAAGGCGGACTGGATAGCCCCCGCCCAGCGGATCGGCCAGGGTGGTTTCGGCCGTTCGTTCCCGACGATCGGGATGCTCGTGCGCGTCTCGCTCATCGCGCTTCCTCCTTCCGGAAGGTGCCCGTCAGCGCGAGCTGCGTGATGTTGATGGTGAGCACCACGGCGAGCAGGACGACGCCCACGGCCGCGGCGAAGCCCATGTCGTTCTGCTGGATGCCCTGTCGGTACAGGTATCCGACGATCGTCAGACCCTGATTGTTGGGCGACTGGTTGCCGGCGTAGAGCATGAAGCTCTCGGTGAACATCGCCAGGCCCCCGTAGATGCTGATCGTGACCACGTACACGATCGTCGGACGCAGATTCGGCACGGTGATCTGGAAGAACTGAGCGACCCGTCCGGCCCCGTCGATCGATGCCGCCTCGTAGTACTCCCGCGGAATCGACTGCATCCCGGCGAGGAAGTACATCGTGTTCACGCCGGTCCATCTCCAGAGCGCCAGAATCAGGAGCACGACGAGCCCCGGCACGTCCTCGCGCAGCCAGCGCACCGGATCGAGGCCGATCGCGCCGAACACCTGGTTGATGACGGCCGTCTCGCTCTCCGAGAACATGAGACGGAACACGAGACCGGCGACCACAAGGGAGGTCAGCGCAGGGACGAACAGCGACGCCTTGAAGAACGACTTGACCCGGTCGCTGCCGATCTTCGAGTTGAGAATCGCGGCGAGCACCATCGGAATCGGCACCAGAAGCACCATCGTCAGCATCATGTAGCGGAAGCTGTTCCACATCGCCTGCCAGAACACGCGGTCGCCGACCATCCGCTCGTAGTTCGCGACGCCGACGAAAGACTCCTGGCCGTACAGCACCTCGTGGAAGCTCATGAAGAAGGAGCGACCGACCGGGACCGCCCAGAACACGAGCAGCGTGATGATGAACGGCAGCACGAAGAGATACGGAGCGGCCTTCTTCGAATAGAGCAGTCGCTTCATTGCAGCTTCCTGGGTGAGGGAGTCGGCATCATTGCCGGAGTTCACATTACAGCGCTGTAAATGCGGACGCAAGAGCATGCCAGTTTCTCGCTGATACAGTGGGATGTCAGCGAATCCTTCCCCTCTCCGAAATGTGGATCAACGTTGTAAGAAGCGATCCCGGATCTCCGATGGCTAGAGTGGTCGGAAGCGAAGCGGAACGCGGTGGAGACGGCAACGGGAGCGTGATGGCATCGACAATGCAGGACGTCGCGCAGCTCGCGGGCGTGTCGATGAAGACTGTCTCGAACGTCATCCATGAGCACCCGCACGTCCGCCCCTCCACACGAGAACGCGTTCGCGCGGCGATCGACGAACTGGGCTACCGCCCGAACATGTCCGCCCGCGGCCTCCGATCAGGCCGCACCGGTGTGATCGGCCTCGCCGTGCCGGCCCTTCGCGAGAACTATTTCGCCGAGCTCGCCGATGCGGTCATCCGAGCGGCCGACCGTCATGGGCTGAGCGTGCTCGTCGAACAGACCAGCGGCGAGCGTGACCGCGAGATCGAGGTCCTCACCGACAAACGGGCTCGTCTCACCGACGGACTGCTCTTCAGCCCGGTCGCGTTGGGGCAATCGGACGCCCCTCTCCTCGATACGGCGTTTCCCCTGGTACTGCTCGGCGAGCGCATCTTCGGCGGACCGACCGACCACGTCGCCATGCACAACACCTCGTCCGCTCGCGCGGCGGTCGAGCACCTGATCGACATCGGAAGACGCCGGATCGCCGTCATCGGAGCGGAACACGATGCGGACGACGAGGCGAGTTCCGCCAGGCTCAGGGTTGCGGGCTATCTCCAGGCGCTCGAAGGCGCGAACATCCCGGTCGATCCGGACCTCATTCGCCACGGATCGCACTGGAGTCGGGACACAGGTGCGATGTCGATCCGAGACCTGCTCCGCGACGGCATCGGGTTCGACGCGGTCTTCGCGCTCAACGACTCGCTGGGGCTCGGCGCTCTCCGCGCGCTCGGCGAAGCCGGGCTGCGCACGCCCGAGGACGTCGCGGTGATCGGCTTCGACAACATCGACGAGGCGCAGTTCACCGTTCCGTCGATGTCGAGCGTCGACGTCGGCCGCGATCAGATCGCGACCGACGCCGTCGACATGCTCATCGAGCGGATCGAGAACAAGGCGCACGGCCAGCGACCCCGCACCGTCAAACCCGACTACAGAATCATTCGGCGCGAGTCGACCGGGTTTCCCGTCAACGGCCGCTAGGGAGTGAACGAGGAACCGTTCCCGAGACGAACAGGTTCGGCAGCAAGTCGATCAGCGACTTCTGCCGGACGTCCGAGCTGTGCAGCAGTCGTGGACCCAGGGCGTCGGAGTCGTTGCGCGATCGGGCTGCCGAGCACCTCCTTCTAAGCGTTCGGGGTGTCGCCGTCGCCCATCACCACGACGACCATGGGTTCGATCTCGCCCTCAAGTGCGAGATCGTCTGAGATCTGTGCGGCCCGGCCGGGTTCTGTCATGGCAGGCTCGTGGCTGCTGCGGACGCTTCGTGCACGCCGGCGACCAGACACGTGCCCCGCACAGCAGAAAGCCCCGCGTGACGCGGGGCCTTCCTTACGAGTCACTGTCTCAAAGTCCTCGAGTGGAGCCTAGGAGATTCGAACTCCTGACATCCTGCTTGCAAAGCAGGCGCTCTACCAACTGAGCTAAGGCCCCGTGCGGGTATGAAATTGGAGGGTGGGGCTACCAGGACTTGAACCTGGGACCTCTTCATTATCAGTGAAGCGCTCTAACCGCCTGAGCTATAGCCCCGTAGTGATGGCGTCTCGGCTCTCACCGATCAACCTACAAGAGTTTACCCAATGATCCTGCGCGGTGCGAATCGTGCGCCTCCCGGCCGTGTCGCACCGCGCAGCGAGGATCAGTTGGAGGTGAATCCGACCAGCAGACCGCCGGAGACCTTGACTGCGAGATTGTAGATTCCGGCCATCACGGCGCCGAGAACGGTCACCACGATGAGGTTCAGGATGGCGAGGACGCCGGCGAACGCCATCACCTGCGGCAGGCCGATGAACGACGCGATCTGGATGTCCGCAAAGCCCGCGATGAATTCGTCGAGCTGGTCGATGATGTGCATCGTGTCGATGATCATGTAGATCAGGAAGAACGACACCACGGTCACGATCGCGACCACGATCGCTGCCAGGAACGACAGCTTGATGGCCGACCAGAAGTCGATGTACACCAGGCGCAGGCGCACCTGCTTCGATCGCGGCTTGCGCGAGCTCTTCTGTGCCAGCTTGTCGGCTACCGTGCTCATTCGTCCGTGCTCTCTTCGGTGGTCTCGGGAGCTGAGGTCTCAGCGGCATCCGGATCTTCGTCCGCCGCCTCGTCGTCTTCACCCAGTCCGCGCTCGCTGTTGCGGGCGATTCCCAGGATCTTGTCGTTCTTGTCAGGCCGTGCGAACAGCACGCCCATCGTGTCACGCCCCTTCACGGGGACCTCGGCAACGGCCGAGCGTACCACCTTGCCCTTGGCGAGAACCACCAGAACCTCGTCCGTCTCCTGCACGACCAGGCCGCCGGCGAGAAGCCCGCGATCGTCGTTCATCTTCAGCGCCTTGATGCCGATGCCGCCTCTGCCCTGCAGGCGGTAGTCGTCGATGCCGGTGCGCTTGGCGTAGCCGCCGTCCGTCACCGTGAACACGTACGTGTCGTCTCTTGCCACGGATGCCGAAAGCAGGTTGTCGCCGTCGCGGAACGAGATGCCCTTCACACCGCTCGTCGCCCGCCCCAGGGGCCGGATGGACTCATCGCTCGCGTCGAACCGCAGCGACATGCCCCGCTCCGTGATCAGCAGAATGTGGTCGTCACCGTTCACCAGCATCGCATCGACGAGTTCGTCGCCCTCGCGCAGGTTGATGGCGATGATGCCGCCCTGGCGGTTCGAGTCGTACTCGCTCAGGCGGGTCTTCTTCACTAGGCCGTTGCGCGTGGCGAGTGCCAGGTACTCGGCATCCTCATAGCTGCGCATCTCGATGACTTCGGCGATCTGCTCATCCGGCTGCATGGCCAGCAGGTTCGCCACGTGCAGGCCCTTGGCGTCGCGCCCGGCCTCCGGCAGCTCGTACGCCTTCACTCGATACACGCGACCGGTGTTGGTGAAGAACAGCAGCCAGTGGTGCGTCGTGCTGACGAAGAAGTGCTCCACCACGTCGTCGGCCCTCAGCTGCGCACCGCGCACGCCCTTGCCGCCGCGATGCTGCGAGCGGTAGTTGTCGCTGCGCGTGCGCTTGACGTAGCCCTCGCGGGTGATCGTGACGACGACCTCCTCCTCCGCGATGAGGTCCTCCATCGACACGTCGCCGTCGAAGCCCATCAGGATCTGGGTGCGACGCTCGTCTCCGTACTTGTCGACGATGCCCGTCAGCTCGATCTTGACGATCTCGCGCTGGCGTGCATCACTTGCGATGATGGCCTTGAAGTCGGCGATCTTCGCCTCGAGCTCGTTCGCCTCGTCGATGATCTTCTGCCGCTCCAGCGCCGCCAGCCGACGCAGCTGCATCGACAGGATCGCATCGGCCTGGACGTCGTCGATGTCGAGCAGGTCCCTCAGCCCCTCGCGCGCTTCATCGACGGTCGGCGAGCGCCGGATGAGCGCGATCACCTCGTCGAGCGCGTCGAGCGCCTTGAGGTATCCCCGCAGCACATGCATGCGCTCCTCCGCCTTGCGCAGGCGGAACTGCGTGCGGCGCACGATGACCTCGAGCTGGTGCGCGATCCACAGCGTGATGAAGCGATCCAGCGGGAGCGTGCGCGGCACGCCGTCGACGATCGCGAGCATGTTCGCGCTGAAGTTCGTCTGCAGGTCCGTGTGCTTGTAGAGGTTGTTCAGCACGACCTTCGCCACGGCGTCGCGCTTGAGCACGACCACGAGGCGCTGGCCGGTACGCCCGGATGTCTCATCCCGGATGTCCGCGATGCCCTGCACGCGCCCCTCGCGCGCGAGCTCGCCGATCTTCACGGCGAGGTTGTCGGGGTTGACCTGGTACGGAAGTTCGGTGACCACGAGGCAGGTGCGCCCCTGGATCTCCTCGACGTTCACGACAGCGCGCATCGTGATGGAGCCGCGTCCGGTGCGGTAGGCCTCCTGGATGCCCTTCGTGCCCAGAATGTGGGCCTTCGTCGGGAAATCAGGCCCCGGGATCCGCTGCATCACGCCCGCAAGGAGCTCCTCACGCGGCAGGTCGGGGTTCTCGAGCACCCAGAGGGCCCCGTCTGCGACCTCGCGCAGGTTGTGCGGCGGGATGTTCGTCGCCATGCCGACGGCGATGCCGACAGACCCATTCACCAGCAGGTTCGGTATCCGCGCTGGCAGCACGGTCGGCTCCTGCGCTCGGCCGTCGTAGTTGTCCTCGAAGTCGACGGTGTCCTCGTCGATGTCGCGCACCATCTCGAGCGCGAGCGGGGCCATCTTCGTCTCGGTGTACCTGGGCGCCGCTGCTCCCTGGTTGCCCGGCGTGCCGAAGTTCCCCTGCCCCGTCGCCATCGGATAGCGCATCGCCCAGGGCTGCACCAGACGCACAAGGGTGTCGTAGATCGCACTGTCACCGTGCGGGTGGTACTGGCCCATAACCTCGCCGACGACGCGAGCGCACTTCGAGAACGACTTGTCAGGCCGGTACCCGCCGTCGTACATGCCGTAGATGACACGGCGATGCACCGGCTTCAGGCCGTCGCGGACATCGGGCAGCGCTCGCCCGATGATGACGCTCATCGCGTAGTCGAGGTAGCTGCGCTGCATCTCCGACTGCAGGTCGACCTGATCGATGCGGCCGTGGTTGTGGCCCGCGTTCGGGTCAGGGCGCGTTTCGTCGCTCATGTGTTCTGTCTCTCTTCGCTACCGGCCGTCGATCAGATGTCGAGGAACCGGACGTCCTTGGCATTGCGCTGGATGAATCCGCGGCGCGACTCGACGTCGTCGCCCATCAGCACGGAGAAGATCTCGTCGGCTCCCGCCGCATCCTCGATCGTCACCCGACGCAGCGTGCGGGTCTCCGGGTCCATCGTGGTCTCCCACAGCTCCGAGGCGTTCATCTCGCCGAGACCCTTGTATCGCTGGACGCCGCCCTCGTTGCTCTTCGGCAGACGCCATCCGCGCGCCTGGCCCTCCTCGATGAACGCATCGCGCTCCCGATCCGAGTACACGTACTCGTGATCGGCGTTCGTCCATTTCAGGCGGTACAGCGGTGGCATCGCCAGGAAGACGTAGCCCGCCTCGATCAGTCCGCGCATGTAGCGGAACAGCAGCGTCAGCAGCAGCGTCGTGATGTGCTGGCCATCGACGTCGGCGTCGGTCATCAGCACGATCTTGTGATACCTGGCCCGCCCGATGTCGAACTCGGGGCCGATGCCCGTGCCGAAGGCCTGGATCATCGCCTGGACTTCCTTGTTGCCCAGTGCCTTGTCGATGCGCGCCCGCTCGACGTTCAGGATCTTGCCGCGCAGCGACAGGATCGCCTGCGTGGTGGGGTTGCGGCCATCGACAGCCGAGCCGCCGGCCGAGTCACCCTCGACGAGGAAGATCTCGCTGATCGATGGGTCCTTGCTCGTGCAGTCCTTCAGCTTGTCCGGCATCGCGGCCGACTCGAAGACGCTCTTGCGCCTGGCCGTCTCGCGCGCCTTGCGTGCGGCGAGACGGGCACTCGCCGCGTCGATCGCCTTGCGGATCACGTTCTTCGCCTGCTGGGGGTTGCGCTCGAACCAGTCGGCGAGCTGCTCGTTCACGATGCGGTGCACGAACGTCTTCGCCTCGGTGTTGCCGAGCTTCGTCTTCGTCTGCCCCTCGAACTGCGGCTCGGAGAGCTTCACCGAGATGACTGCGGTGAGCCCTTCTCGCACGTCGTCTCCGGTGAGGTTGTCGTCCTTCTCCTTGAGCAGGCTGTTCGCGCGAGCGTATCGGTTCACCAGCGACGTCAGCGCCGCACGGAAGCCCTCCTCGTGCGTGCCGCCCTCGTGCGTGTTGATCGTGTTGGCGTACGTGTGCACATTCTCGCTGTACGACGTCGTCCACTGCATCGCGACCTCGAGCGCGATGTGTCGCTCGGTGTCCTCCGACTCGAAGTCGATGATGTCCTCGTGGACGCGCTCGACCTTCTTGGACGTGTTGATGTAGTCGACGTAGTCCATCAGCCCGCGCTCGTACATGAACACGTCGTGGCGCTGCTGAGACTCCGGCGCGCCCTCCTCGGTCTCGACCTCTTCGGTCGACTCCGGCCGCTCGTCGTACAGTTCGATGCGCAGTCCCTTGTTCAGGAACGCCATCTGCTGGAACCGCGTGCGCAGCACCTCGTACTCGAACTCGACGGTCTCGGTGAAGATCTCCGGATCCGGCCAGAACGTGATCGTTGTGCCGGTCTCACTCGTCTCCTCGCCCTTGGCGACTTCCCCTTCGGGGAACCCGCCGCCCGAGAACGATTGCCGGTAGACGTTGCCCTTGGTCTTCACGACCGCGTCGAGCCGGCTCGACAGCGCGTTCACGACCGACGAGCCCACGCCGTGCAGGCCGCCGGAGACCGCGTACCCGCCGCCGCCGAACTTGCCGCCGGCGTGCAGCACCGTCAGCACGACCTCGAGCGTCGACTTGTTCTCGGTCTTGTGCTTGTCGACCGGGATTCCTCGTCCGTTGTCGACGACGCGCACGCCGCCGTCCTCGAGAATCGTCACGGTGATGACGTCGCAGTATCCGGCAAGCGCCTCGTCGACGGAGTTGTCGACGATCTCGTACACCAGGTGGTGCAGACCGCGCGGCCCTGTCGACCCGATGTACATGCCGGGCCGCTTGCGAACGGCTTCCAGCCCTTCGAGCACCTGGATGCTGTCGGCCCCGTACTCGTGCTGGCCGGCGTCCGCCGGGGCGGCGTCACCCCCTGCAGCGTTTTCGGGCTCGCTCTGCGGGGTGTCGCTCGTCATGAATAGGTACTCCGATCTCGGTGGGAACCGAGGTCCAGCTTACCTGGTGGATGGCTTCCACAGGGCACA
Organism: Microbacterium halotolerans; assembly: GCF_003569805.1. GTDB lineage: Bacteria > Actinomycetota > Actinomycetes > Actinomycetales > Microbacteriaceae > Microbacterium > Microbacterium halotolerans. The sequence continues at coordinate 641,422 of NZ_KZ984051.1, forward strand.
GACGGGCCCTTAGGCGCGAGAAAAACCGCGCTCCCCGGGCCCCGATGGTTCACCGGCCCCTTATCGCCGCTACAGGCCCGCAGAGCAATCCGGATCACCCCCGCCGTTCGCGACGAGGTCTCTCACCCGTATGTGTCCCTCGGGCCGCGGCCGGGCACCGTGCGCGGGCCCCACTTCCAACTCGGCGCGTCGGGGCCGACGAAGCGGACCGCGTCGACGCCTGCCTCGGGGAACCGCGTGCTGATCTGGGTCAGGATGTGCGCTCGCATGAACTGCAGATTCTTCGCCCACGCCGTCGAGTCGCACTGGATCGTGAGGGTGCCGTTCATGAGGGATGTCGGCTCGGAGTGCTGCGCGGTCTCGGTGCCAGCCACGTCCTCCCAGCGCCTCACCAGATCCTCCTTTGCCAGCTGCCCGCTCCAGCCCGACTGCTGCGTCAGCTTGTCGAGGGCGTCGCCGAGGGGCTTCGGGTCGCGCCCGGCCATGAACGGCTGGTTGCCGTCGTCCTCGGTGCTGCGCTTTCGGCGCCGCGACCGTTTGGCGTACTTCGACGGCTCCAGACCCCGCAGCCTCAGGTAGGTCGCCAGCGTTTCTGGAAGCTCGGGCGTGTCAGCCATCGTCGCCGCCCCTGTCAGCCGGATGCGTCGCGTCCGCCGTTTCGGCGGGGGGATCATCGACGAGCGGGCCGAGAACGCGACCGTGATCGATCCGGATGGCGCTGCCGCGCAGCGGCTCGGGCACGTCGCCGGCGACAGCTGCCGTCACGACGACCTGCTCGTAGTCGGCGACGACTCCCGCCAGCCTGGCACGGCGATCGGCGTCGAGTTCGGCGAACACATCGTCGAGGATCAGGATCGGATCGCCGCCCTGCGACTCCCGGCGCAGCAGATCGGATGCGGCCAGGCGCAGCGCCAACGACATCGACCAGCTCTCGCCGTGCGACGCGTATCCCTTCACGGGCAGCCCTCGCACTCGCAGCAGCAGATCGTCGCGGTGCGGACCGACCAGGCTCAGCCCACGTTCGAACTCGGCGGAGCGCCTCTGAGCGAGCGCCGCTCGGAACTGCGCAGCGGTCGGTCCCTCCGCTTCGCCTTCGGCGTCGTCGCCCTCCTCCGGATCGGCGCCGTGGATCGAGAGCGTCCACGACAGCTCCGGCCGGTGATCGGCGCCGGCGACACCCTCGTATGCGCGCGCGAGCGGCGCCTGCAGATCCTCGGCCATCTTCACCCTCGCGTCGATGATCTCCGAGCCGAGAGCGACGAGCTTGTCGTCCCATACGTCGAGCGTGGGGAGAGCGGATGCCTTCATGCCGCGGGCCCTGGCCGACTTCAGCAGCGTCGTGCGCTGCTTCAGCGTGCGGTCGTAGTCCGACAGCACCGCCGCCATGCGCGGCGTGCGCTGGATCAGCAGCTGATCGGCGAACTTGCGCCGCTCCGACGGGTTACCCCGCACGATCTGCAGATCCTCCGGGGCGAACAGCACGACCTGCGCATAGCGCGGCAGCTCCCCGGGGCGCACCGACGTGCCGCCGATCCGTGCCTTGTTCGCGCCCTGCTTGTTGATCTGCAGCTCGAGCGTCACCGTCCGCACCCCGTGGCGCAGCCTGGCCCGTACGAATGCGGCGTCCTGTCCCTCCCGCACGAGCGGGGCATCGGCGGAGACCCGATGCGAACCCAGCGTGGCGAGATACGCGATCGCCTCGGCGAGGTTCGTCTTGCCCTGACCGTTCCGCCCCACGAGCACATTCGGCCCCGCCCCGAGCGCCAGCTCGGCCTCCGCATAGTTGCGGAAGTCCTTCAGGCTGAGGTGCTCGACGATCACGCGGTAACCCTAACGATGACACCCGACATCCGACTCGCTGAACTGAGTCGAGCGAGCACGGTCATGAGTACGTGCCGACGACAAGCGCAGCCGGCTCAGCGAAGCAACAGGTTCGGTTGGAGAAGGTACTTGAAGGAGTCCTTCGCCGCCTCGTCGACCGAGGTCTGACTGGTGACGAGGATGGGACTGAGCTTGTTCGCGTTGTCGCTCGACGTGAACGTCACGCGCACGAACGGGCTCTTCACGGCGCCGAGCGACTCGAGCAGATACTGCGGGTTGAGCCCGATCGTCACATCCTCGCCCTGCAGGTGCGCGTCGACCGTCTCGGATGCGCGGGCCTGGTCGCCGCCCGATGCGTCCATCGTCACCGACTGGTCGGCGAACGTGAAACGCAGCGGTGCGGAACGGTCGAGCACGAGAGCGACGCGGCGCACCGCCTCGACGAAGTCGGCAGTGTTCACCACGGCGTAGTGCTCCGTCTGCTCGGGGAACAGCCGACGGACCGGCGGGAAGTTGCCCTTGATCAGCAGCGACGTGACGGTGCGGTTGCCCGACGTGAACGCGATGATCTCCCGGTCACCAGTCCCCGAGAAGGCGATCGAGATGTTCTCGCCGTGCGAGAAGGTCTTTCCGACCTCCTGCAGGGTGCGGGCGGGTACCAGAGCGGCCTGATCCTGTTGTCCGCCGTCCCAGTCGATGTCACGCAGCGCGACGCGGTACCGATCGGTGGCGACGAGGCTGAGCTGGTTCTCCTTCACCTCGAGCTGCACACCCGTGAGCACCGGAGTGACGTCGTCCTTCGATGCGGCGAAGCCCACCTGCGCGATGGCAGTGGCGAAGTCCTCGCCGGGCACCAGGCCCGATTCGCCTGTGACCTCCGGGATAGCGGGGTATTCCTCGACGGGCATGGATGCGAGCGCGAAGCTGGCGGAGCCGCAGGTGAGGGAGACGCCGCCGTCCTCCTCCGTCGAGATCTGGATCGGCGCGTTGGGCAGCCGGCTGGCGATGTCGCTCAGCAGCCGGCCGTGCACGAGGATCGTGCCTGGCTCGTCGATGGTGGCGCTGATGGTTGTTCGGGCGGAAGCCTCGTAGTCGAAAGCCGACAGCGAGAGTTCGCCGTTCTCTGTTGCCTCGATGAGCACACCGGCGAGGATCGGCTGGGGGTTCCGCTGGGGCAGAAGCTTGACGACGAACGAGACAGCGTCGCTGAACACGTCGCGGTTCACGTGGAACTTCACTGGGTATCCCTTCGCTCCCACGCTTGGGGTCTGCCGTGCCTCGGCCTGCGTGGGAATCCCATGCTAGTGCGAACAGCCGATTCGTGTGATTCGGGTTCGGATCGACGAGGTCATCGGATTGAGCCCCTCTAAGAGAACTTCTCTGTAGTGATCCTCACAGCTGTGGATAATGTGGATAACTCTGTGGAGGCCGGTTGCGAGTAAGGAACTACATCTGTGTGAGCTGTGGAGCGGCTGCGGATGATTCGTGAGCGTCGCCATATGCGCGGAATCGGATGTCACAGCGCGGTCCACACTCGCTCAGCGTGTCACTCACAGGCCGATTCGCGTGTCTCCACAGTTATCCACAGGCTTTCCACACTGGGGAGAGCGGTTTATACGGCTGAGCGTCATCCCCTGTCAAGGTTGAGTTCCGGCATACGTCACATGCCGTTCGCCGCACGTGTCCCCGGGGCGGGTCTTCGGAGCGCAGGCCGAGTGAGGGCCCACGCAGCGCGTGACAGACCCAGAATCGCTTTCAGAGGCCGTCTCAGCCCCGGACGCCCTCTGCGCGCACGTTTCCGCCGCCGCATCGTGGCGGAAACGCCTGTGGAAAGTTCCAGGAACGCCGAGAACGCCCGCTGTGCGCGATTCTGAGCCCCATGAGCGGCGTCGCGCTCTCGGATGCACGGCTTCCCCCGCCCTGTGGTCGGGCGCGTCCCTGCGACCGGTCCGGAGGAGCGCGGTGCCTATCGCTTGCTGAGCTGGGTGGTGATCTCGGAGACCTGGTTGTAGATGGAGCGGCGCTCCTTCATGAGGTCGGCGATCTTGCGGCACGCGTACATCACCGTGGTGTGGTCGCGGCCGCCGAACAGCTGGCCGATCTTCGGCAGCGAGAGATTCGTGCGTTCGCGGCACAGGTACATGGCGATCTGACGCGCCTGGGCGATGGACTGCGAGCGGGATGAGCCGTAGAGGTCGTCGACCGTGAGCTTGAAGTAGTCCGCCGTGGTCGTGATGATGTCCGTCGGTGAGACGACGTTGTCCTCGGCCTGGTCGACGATGTCGCGCAGCACCGTCTGCGCGAGAGGTACGTCCACCTCCGAGCGGTTCAGGTTCGCGAACGCGGTGACCCTGATCAGCGCACCCTCGAGCTCGCGGATGTTGGTCGAGACGTTCTTCGCGATGTACTCGACCACGTCATCCGGTACTGAGAGCCGCTCGGCCTGCGCCTTTTTGCGGAGGATCGCGATGCGCGTCTCGAGGTCGGGCGCCTGCACGTCGGTGATCAGGCCCCATTCGAACCGGCTGCGCATCCGGTCCTCGAAGCCGGTGAGCAGACGAGGAGCCACGTCGCTGGTGATCACGACCTGCTTGTCGTGATCGTGCAGCGTGTTGAAGGTGTGGAAGAACGCCTCCTGCGTCTCGGCGCGGCCCTGCAGGAACTGGATGTCGTCGATGAGCAGGATGTCGACCTCGCGGTAGCGGGCGTTGAACGCTGCGCCGCGGTTGTTGGCGATCGAGTTGATGAAGTCGTTCGTGAACTCCTCGCTCGACACGTACCGCACCCGCATGCCCTCGAACATGCCGAGGGCATAGTCGCCGATCGCGTGCAGCAGGTGCGTCTTGCCGAGCCCGGAGTCGCCGTAGATGAAGAGCGGGTTGTACGCCTTCGCCGGCGCCTCGGAGACTGCGACCGCCGCGGCGTGCGCGAAGCGGTTGGATTGGCCGATGACGAAGTTGTCGAACGTATAACGGGGGTTCAGTCGAGTCTCGCCGCGGCTCGCCGTCGACGGTGCAGCTGGCGCGGACCCGGATGGCGGTGTCGGATTGTCGGCGACCGGTCGCGGTGCTGTCTCGGTCTGCTGCGGCGTCGGGTGCGGTTCGTCGTACGTGTCGATGATCTCGGGGTTCACCGCGACGCGGAAGGTGTGCACCTGTTCGCCCACGGTGGAGAGAGCCTCCATGATCGGCGCGCGCATGCGCTTGTTGATCTGCGCGGCGGTGAGGTCATTGGGGACCTCGACGTAGACGGTGCCGCCCATGACTCCCTGCGGGATCGCGAGGCTGAGGAAGCCGTGCATCTGGGGCGTGACGCGATCATCTGTCTGCAGCTCGGCCAGAACCCGGCTCCAGACCGGTACGTCCGGCACCTCCTGCGTCGTCATTTCTCCCCCTGGAACTGATGTGACCGCGGCGCAGACGCCGCAGGCGGATCGCACATGCGTCCGCCGGATGACAGGCGGCGGATCCGGTTCTGGAACGTCACACGAGCATCGGCCTCCGCCTGTGGATAACTTGCCCTAGGCTAGCCAGCGAAGCGCGAGAGAGCAAACCTTTTTCACCCCGTCGCGCGCCGCGTTTCGAGGTGCCGGGCGTGTTCCTGTCGGGTCGGGCCCGAGGCTGTGGAGATACTGTCAGGTTCGCCGTCGCATTTGCTTTGGACGTGTGACCGGGCGTAATCTATGGCGGTTGACTTATGCCCGTTTCGGGCACCCGTAACGATGTCTCCGGCTGTTCATACGATCCGGTGACACCTTCATCCGGAGAGAACCTATGAGCAAGCGCACGTTCCAGCCCAACAACCGTCGTCGTGCCAAGAAGCACGGCTTCCGCGCCCGCATGCGCACCCGCGCCGGTCGCGCGATCCTCGCCGCTCGTCGCGGCAAGGGCCGCACCGAGCTCTCGGCGTAAGCACTTCGCCAGTCCCGACGTGCTCGCGAAGGCGAATCGTCTCACCCGCGGGGCCGACTATCGACGCGTCTCCCGTCGGGGGCTGCGCAGCGCCGGGCCCCATCTGGTGACGCACATCGAGTTCACCGACGAGCCTCGGCCGGCACGATTCGGATTCATCGTCACCAGGGCTGTGGGAGACGCTGTGCGCCGCAACACGGTGAGGCGCCGCCTCAAGGCGATCTGCGCGGAGGCGCTGCCCGATGTGCGAGAGGGCGCGGACATCGTGATCCGCGCCCTTCCGTCGTCTGCGAGGGCTCCTTTCGCCGAGCTGCGGTCACAGGTGCTGCGCGGTTTGAAACGTCGAGGCGCTTTCGAGGCCGTCTCACCCGGAGGCCGACCGGAGCCTGCCTCGTGAGCGTCCTCCCCGCCACCAGCTACGGCACAGCACATCTCGCGTCCGGCGGTCTGCGTGCCGTTCCGCTGCTCCCGCGCAATGCGGGGATTGCGCTGCTGATCGTGTACCGCGCCACGATCTCCCGCATGTACGGCGATGTGTGTAGGTACTTCCCCTCCTGCTCCGCGTATGCCGTGGGCGCAGTGCAGCAGCACGGCCTCGTGAGAGGATCGGTTCAGGCGCTCGCGCGCATCGCGCGATGCCACCCGTGGGCCGAAGGCGGCGTCGACGACGTGCGGCCCCATCAGAACTTCCGCTACGACCTGACACCCCGCGGCTTCGTCGTGCCGCGGCGAAAGGACTGACCCTTGGACATCCTGGGCAGCATTCTCGTTCCGATCCGGTTCGTGATCGAGATCATCCTCGTTGCGTGGCACTGGGTGTTCACGCACATCGGCCTGAACGATGACAGCGGTCTGGCCTGGGTGCTGGCGATCGCCGGCGTGGTGATCGTGGTGCGGTTGGCGATCTTCCCGCTCACGGTGAAGCAGATCAAGAGCCAGCGCAAGATGATGGAGATTGCGCCGGAGATGCGCAAGGTCCAGGCGAAGTACAAGGGCAAGAAGGATCAGCTCTCCCGCGAGGCGATGAGCCGCGAGACGATGGCCCTGTACAAGAAGCACGGCACGTCGCCGGTCGGAGGCTGCCTGCCGATCCTGATTCAGATGCCGATCTTCTTCTCCCTGTTCTGGACGCTGCGTGACATCCAGACGTGGCAGGTCGAGGGCATCGGCGGTTGGAGTGCACGGGCCGACTGGTTCCCGCACATCTTCACGAATGACCTTGTCGAGCAGTTCGAGAGTTCGAAGCTGTTCGGCGTGGCACCGCTCAGCATGACTCTGACCGACCACTTCAACAATCCGGTCGCCACGTCTTCGATCGCGATCGTTCTCAGCATCATCCTCGTGGCGCTGATGATCGCTTCGCAGTTCTTCACGCAGCTGCTGATCGTGTCGAAGAACCTCTCGGACGAGGCCAAGACAGGCCAGGCGTACCAGATGCAGCGCATCATGCTGTACATCATCCCGTTCGCGATGATCTTCTCCGGCGTCTTCTTCCCGCTCGGCGTTGTGACCTACTGGTTCTTCAACAACCTCTGGACGATGGGTCAGCAGTTCCTCGTGATCCGCGAGCTGCCCTCCCCCGGTTCTGAGGCATGGCGTGCTCGTACCGCTCGCCTGGAGAAGAAGGGCAAGACTCTCGACACCAAGGGCAAGGTCGTCACGATCGAGGAGTACGAGCGCGAGCAGGAGGAGCTGCTGCGCCAGGCTGAGGCCGAGCGGCAGCAGCGCGCCAAGCGCCAGCAGCCGATGAGCAAGCAGCGGGCGAAGAAGCAGGCCCAGAAGAACAAGGGCGGCGAGAGCGCCTCCTGACCGGCCCGGGCTTCCCGCGGTTGGTTCGAAACGACCCGATGAACGAGGAATCACGATGACCAGTACTGACCCCGCTGCCGTGTCTGAGCCGACGGTCGAGGATCTTGAGCGCGAAGGTGATGTCGCGGCAGATTTCCTGGAAGGCCTGCTCGACATCGCCGATATCGACGGCGACCTCGACCTCGATGTGCGTCAGGGGCGTGCCTATGTGTCGGTGGAGTCGGAGGACGCGTCACTGAGGGCGGTTTCGGACCCTGACACGGTGCAGGCGCTGCAGGAGCTCACGCGGCTCGCGGTGCAGAACCAGACGGGTCGCTTCTCGCGTCTCATCCTCGATGTCGGTGGTTCGCGCGATGTGCGTCGTCAGCAGCTCGAGAAGCTGGTCGATGCGGCTGTCGCGAAGCTCGACGAGGGTGCGAGTCAGGCGTCGCTTCCGTCGATGTCGTCGTATGAGCGCAAGTTGGTGCACGACATCGCAGCCGATCGAGATCTGGTCTCCGAGTCGTACGGCGAGGCGTCGCAGCGCCACACGGTGCTCCGCCGCGCCTGACGCACTTTCTCTCGGAATCGACAGGGAATCCCTGGTCAGGGCTATATTTTCAGGTCGGATCGACGAAGGAGCTGGTCGTGGTGGATGGTGGAACGTCCGGGAACGTCGTCGAGCATGAGCCGGCGGCGGCTGGCGAGCTGTTCGGTGATCGCATCGATCTCGCTCGCCAGTTCGTGCGCGCTCTGGTGGAGCACGGCGAAGAGCGCGGTCTGATCGGGCCGCAGGAGGCTTCGCGGATCTGGACGCGCCATGTGCTCAACTGTGCGATCGCTGCTCCGCTGTTCCCAGCTGGTGGCCGTGTCGGTGACGTCGGGTCAGGGGCCGGGCTGCCCGGTATCGTCCTGGCGATTGCGCGCCCGGATGTCACGTGGGAGCTGATCGAGCCGATGGAGCGACGTGTGGTCTGGCTCGACGAGCAGGTCTCCGCTCTGGGACTGGACAACGTGACGGTGCATCGTGCGCGGGCCGATGAGGCCGCGGTCGAGGGAATGCTCGACGCGGTCACGGCGCGGGCAGTGTCGGCGATGCGCACACTGATCCCGTGGACCGCTCCCCTGGTTCGTGACGATGGTGAGCTGATTCTGCTCAAAGGACGGTCGGTCGATGCCGAGATCGACGCGGCTCAGAAGGTGCTGCGCAGGCATCGGGTGACCGATGTGCGTGTGGAGGTTCTCGGCGAGGGTCTGCTGGATGAGCCCACGCGCGTGGTGCGGGCGGTCGTCCGCGCGTCGTGAGTGCGCCGGCCGCGGCGCTGTTCGTCGCGGCTGCTGCGTCGATCCGGGCCGGTTTCCTGTTCTTGGTTTCGGTCAGTCCGCGAGCTCGAGGACGACGATCTCCGTGGGGGTGCGTCGTCGTGAGGCGAGGTCGTTCAGGCCGGGTTCGTTCTCCTCCCAGACCGCCCATAGACGCTCCCGCTCGTCGCCCTCGGCTGCTGTCGCGCTCACCGCACGGCGATCGCCGTCGGCGAAGAGGGCGGATGCTCTCGGGTCTGCTTTCAGGTTCAGCCACCACCCGGGGTGCCCTTCCATCCAGCCGTTCATCGCGAGTGCGTGCACGCGATCGGCGCCATCCGGCAGATAGGCGATGATGGCCGTTCGCGGCTCTCCGCTGCTGCGGCCAGTCGTCGTGAGCGCAAGCGCTCCCCACGCGTTCCTCTGACCGGGCTTCCACAGTCCCCGCCCTGTTCCTCGTCTCGCGAGCCATCGGTGGATGCCCCACGCGGTCTTGATGACGAAACGCGGTGGGACGAAGGGTTCGCGCGCCATGAGTGTTCCTCCTCGGGTGGTTCCATTGTGGCACCGGGAGGAGAGCGGTGTCGTGACGTCGGGGTGAACGATAGCGACTGGGCTCGGGTGTCTTCGTCCGTGTTTCACGTGAAACGCTCCCGTCACTCCTCGGATCTGCTTCTTGGCGAACGGCGGGGGGTGCGGCTGAGCGAGACGAACGTGTGAGGGTGAGGTCTGTTCGGCTGGCACATCGCGCGGACGCGGAGGATCGGTGGTCCGCCAGCGGTCGGCAGTTGATCTGCTGGTACGTGCTGATCTCGAGGGTTCCTTGGCCTGTGACGGTTGCTCGAGGCGTTGCTCGGGGTGCTCAGGGAGTGCCGTTTCGTCGGTGCCTCGTGCCTGCCGTGCTGCAGAGCGCGTCGATGACGTGGATTGCGCGACACTCCTTGCCACTTGTGCAGGTCTCGCTGCCTGTCAGGACGGGCGAACCTTCGTGAACTGTGACGCGACGGCGTCCCGATGGTCGCCCGGTTCGCAAGCATTCGGACAATGTCGTGGTCTCACCCACGGAGTGTGTGTCAGCGGTGCTCGTGGGCTGTGACTCCAGTCGCCAGCGAACGGTGTTTCACGTGAAACACGCTGTTCCGCCTCACGCCGTCCGCATCCAGAGCCGGCCTTCCCTGCAGCTCACTGGTTGGATCACCTGGTCAGCGCGCGCGATCGGAGAGCACTGCGTTGGCGTTCGCTTCCGCTCGGAGAACAACGATCGACAGGAGTCCGAAGCTCTGGGATACGGACGCTGTGCTTGCGACGCCACATGTGTGTGAGTCCAGTTGAGAGGCGGGAGGAGTTGCGCTTGATTTGTCGGCTTCCGACGCTGAGATCTCTGCAGTGGGTTGCCCAATCGGTCGTACAGTACGTGGCTCGTCGTATCGAACGCACTCGAGCTGCGGAGCTCGCTGTGCCTGATGTTTCACGTGAAACCTCAGGCCGGTAGCTGCGGTTCTCTTCTACGGTGGCGACCGATGTGAAGACTGCTGCTACGAGAGGAGACGGGCATGCAGTCGGGTGGGCCCGTACGGTCTACGACACTTCCTGCACCGGTTCGAGACTTCGAGCGTGCGCCGTTTGACCGGCTCGGTTCGTGTGACGCGCAAGCGACTGTGAGTGCGGTGTGATCGGTCCGGCGGGGCTGACGCGCCGACGCGGGTGTTGGAGAGTCGGCGCCTCGGTGGCTCGACTAGTTTCACGTGAAACCACCGCGCTCTCTGATGTGATGCGAACAGATGACCGACCCAGCAGCAGAGCGGCCGTTGCTCCCGGCACGATCACGAGTGCCAGCCGGGAATCTCTCACCTCCGTGTTCGCTGGAGCAGATCGGCGAAATGTGCCGTCTCCTGCTGGCATACGTGAGTGGAGTGGTTGTGTGGGTGGGTGAGGGTGCCGTGCCGTGCGCTGTCGTCGGGTCGTCGGTGAGTCGGCCCGACTCTCTCTGCCAGCCGCGTTGAGGAGACTGGCGCTTGTTGCTCTTGTTCTCTTGCAGCATGACTGCTGCCAGCGTGGGCTCACGGTCTCTGTTCGGTCGGGCGCAACCCGGCGCACTCCCCCTCGTGGGTGCGGGTGGGTCGGCGCGCGGGAGGTGCGCAGCCGTCTCCTCACGGTCCTCCCTGCTGGTGAATACGTATTGTTCTCCCGTCTTGCGGTGCTCTGGTGTGTGGTTGTCGATGTCGTTCTGCACCTGCTTCTGCAGGTCGCGTCGCCGCGATGCGGTGCTCGCCCCCTCGTGTCATCCGCCGCTCTTCCCCTCGAGACGTATCGGCGGTGCAATCGTTTCTGCCCGCATGTTGGTGTGTTTCACGTGAAACACCTGCCGGACACGGTGTGTTCAGGGCCCTTCGCCCGATATGAGGCGAGGGCGGGGTTAGAGTTGTTCAGTACCCTCCCCGACGGCGAACGAAAGAGTGTGTTTCACGTGAAACAGTCCGAGAACGAGAGCACCTTCTCGCTTCCCGACGACACTCCCCTGGCGCGCGAACTCGCGGATCTCAGTGCCCGCAAGCGCCGTCTGGCGGATACGACGGTCACCTTCACCGGTCAGACGCGCGTGATGACGGTGTCGAACCAGAAGGGCGGCGTGGGAAAGACCACGACGACTGTCAACATCGCAGCGGCACTCGCCACGCTCGGCGGCCGCGTGCTCGTGATCGACCTGGATCCGCAGGGGAACGCGTCAACGGCGCTGGGAGTGCCGCACAGTGCCGACACTCCCAGCATCTACGATGTCCTCATCGATGAGTTCGCCATCGCCGATGTCATCCAGGAGACAGCCGAGCATGACAACCTCTTCTGCGTCCCCAGCACGATTCACCTTGCGGGCGCTGAAATAGAACTGGTGTCGCAGGTCGCCCGCGAGCATCGCCTCAAGACGGCGCTGGAGGAGTTCCGCTCATCGCAGGAGAAGCCGTTCGACTTCATCCTGATCGACTGCCCGCCGTCGCTCGGTCTGCTGACGATCAACGCCTTCACGGCGACGGATGAGGTGCTCCTCCCGATCCAGGCGGAGTACTACGCCCTCGAGGGGCTCAGCCAGCTGCTGGCGAACATCAAGATGATCCAGAAGCATCTGAACCCCCAGATCCGGGTGTCAACGATCCTGCTGACCATGTACGACGCACGAACACGTCTCGCGCAGCAGGTCGCGGACGAGGTTCGAGAGCACTTCCCCAACGAGACGCTGGACGCGGTGATCCCCCGATCCGTGCGTGTGTCGGAGGCGCCGAGCTTCGGGCAGACCGTCATCTCGTACGACGGCGGCTCCGCCGGCGCCGTGGCATACAAAGAAGCGGCGGTCGAGATCACCAACCGCGTGGCAGGCAACAACGAAGGAGCGTCGTGATGGCGAAGCGAACGGGTCTGGGCCGGGGAATCGGCTCTCTCATTCCCACCACGGAGAACACGAACACGCGTCCCGTCGACGTGTTCTTCCCCAACGCTCCGAAGTCCGAGCAGCCGAAGGAGAGCGCGGAGACGGTTCTTGCTCCTCCGGCTCCGGAGGACGAGAAGTCGGCGACCGCGAAGAGGACCGCAGCCTCGAAGCGTCGTTCGACATCGACGGGGAGCACCGCATCGGCGGAGAAGCAGGCTGAGTCGGCGGAGGCAGCCGACTCGGCCGCCATCGAAGAACTCGTCGAGGTTCCCGGTGCACGGCTGATCCACATCGATCCGCATGCGATCGTGCCGAACCCGCGTCAGCCTCGTCGTGAGTTCGATCCGGACTCCCTGGCCGAGCTTGTGCACAGCGTGCGCGAGTTCGGGCTGCTCCAGCCGGTGGTGGTGCGTGAGACCCGCGACGGCGCGTACGAGCTCATCATGGGTGAGCGGCGCACCCGTGCGGCCCGTGAGGCCGGCCTCGACGTGATCCCCGCTATCGTGCGCGACACGGCAGACGAGGACCTCCTCCGCGACGCGCTGCTCGAGAACCTGCACCGTGCCGAGCTCAACCCGCTCGAAGAGGCATCGGCGTACCAGCAGCTGCTCGAGGACTTCGGCACGACGCAGGACGAGCTCGCGCGCAGAATCGGGCGCTCACGGCCGCAGATCAGCAACACGATCCGCCTCCTCCGCCTCCCGGTTCCCGTTCAGCAGCGGGTCGCGGCCGGTGTGCTGAGCGCGGGACACGCGCGGGCGATCCTGTCCCTCGAGAGCGAAGACCTGATGGCGCGGCTCGCCGACAAGATCGTGAACGAAGACCTCTCGGTCCGCGCCGCAGAGACCGCGGCCAAGGCTGTTGCGGCGGCCGGTGAGACGACGGCCCCCTCCCCCCGTCCGAAGGCCGGTGCACGTCGTGCGTACCTCGACGATGTGGCCTCGCGTCTCGGGGATCGGCTGAACACCCGCGTGAAGATCGGCCTCGGCGCGCGCAAGGGCCAGGTCACGATCGACTTCGCCACGATCCAGGATCTCAACCGCATCCTCGCCGAGATCGGCGAACAGGGATACCAGGACTGAATGCGCTGGGAGACGTCGTAACGATATATCGGAACGGCATCCGGATGCCCTTCTTCGCACTCGGCGAATCCCACCCGGGCGGCGGGCCACGCGCGTACGCTTGAGCAGGTGATGCAGAACGACTCGCCCCAGCGCCGCGCCAGCGTCGAAGTGCTCCGCGCGGAGGCCGAGGACGAGCGTGACTCCCTCATCGAGGAGCGAGTTCGCGCTGGCGAGGATCCGTGGGAGTTCATGGACGACCTGCCGACCATCGACGAGCTCGTTGTGTTCCTGCTCCGCGCGGAGCACATCGAAGCGGACGGCGGACTCCGCCCGACCGCCGCGCGGAATCAGCGGGTGCTCCGGATGATCGCCAATGAGTATCCGGAGCTCACGCGCGCCGTGTGGCGCCTGATAGGACAGGAGAACACGCACCGCCGATGGGACGCGGTCGTGCGCGTGCTCGGATCCTGAGCCGTTCCTGCTGGACTCCGTACGCGTTTGTGCAGAGCGAAACGCAAACTCCACACGCTCTGACGATCTTCCGGGGTCCTGGAGCTGTCTGAGGGCGCCGCATACGCGCTCTGGGGCCGTTGTGACGGCTTGGGACGTCGGATGCGCCTCCCATGTCGTCCGACGAATCCACGGCCTCTCAGCGGCCGTGAAGGGCGGAACTGGCCCGTCCCTACGACGACGCGGGCCCGGCACTCACCTCGAGTGCCGGGCCCGCGTCGCAGCTGGGAAGGATCTACTTCAGGAACGCAGCGAGATCCTGCTCCAGCGCCGGCTTCGGCTTGGCGCCGATGATGGTCGTGGCGACCTCGCCATCCTTGAACACCTTCATCGCCGGAATCGACGTGATCTGGTACTGCATGGCCAGATCCGGGTTCTCGTCGACATTCAGCTTGACGACCGTGATCTTATCTGCGTTCTCCTGCTGGATCTGGTCGAGAACGGGCGAAACCATGCGGCACGGTCCGCACCATTCAGCCCAGAAGTCGACGAGCACGGGCCCGTCAGCCTTGAGAACGTCCTGCTCGAACGTCGCCGATGTGGTGGCCTTGGCGGTCATGTCTGTCTCCTTCATTGCGGGTTGCGGAGGTTTCACCCTGTGTCTGGGTCAACATCCGGATGTCGCGAAAATTCCCCTAGGCGGTCGTGAGTGCCGCGGCCTCTTCCGCCGCCTTCTCGGCGTCAGCCAGGTCGGCCAGGAAGTGCTCGGCATCCAGGGCGGCGACCGTTCCTGAGCCGGCTGCGGTGACGGCCTGCCGGTACGTCGGGTCGATCACGTCGCCCGCGGCGAAGACGCCGGGCTGAGAAGTGCGCGAGGAACGACCGTCGACGCGCACGACGCCGTCGGCCGTGAGGTCGAGCTTGTTGTGCACGAGGTGCACGCGGGGGTCGGAGCCGACCGCGACGAACAGGCCGTCGAGGGCGAGCTCACGGGTCTCTCCGCTGACGGTGTCGCGCAGCGTGGCACCGGTAAGACCGGATGCTCCCAGCATCTCGACGACCTCGGCGTTCCAGATGAACTCGACCTTGTCGTTCGCGAAGGCGCGGTCCTGCAGCGCCTTGGACGCGCGCAGCTCGTCGCGGCGGTGAACGACGATCACCTTCGACGCGAACTTGGTGAGGAAGGTGGCCTCCTCGAGCGCCGAGTCGCCGCCGCCGATCACGGCGACGGTCTTGTCGCGGAAGAAGAAGCCGTCGCAGGTTGCGCACCACGAGACACCGTGACCGGAGAGGGTGTCCTCGCCGGGAACGCCGAGCTTGCGGTACGCGGAACCGGTCGCGAAGATCAGCGACTGCGCCTCCTCGACGCCGCCGTTGCCGAGGTGAACGCGCTTGATCGGGCCGTCCAGCTCCAGTTCCGTCGCATCGTCGTACACGATCTCGGCGCCGAAGCGCTCGGCCTGCTGCTGCATCTTGGCCATCAGGTCGGGACCCATGACGGCTTCGGGGAAGCCGGGGAAGTTCTCGACCTCGGTCGTCTGCATCAGGTCACCGCCGATCTCGACCGAGCTGGCGATGACGAGCGGGGCGAGGTTCGCGCGCGCCGCGTAGATGGCTGCGGTGAACCCCGCGGGGCCTGAACCGATGATGATGAGCTGTCGCACGTGAGAGCCTCCCTTTAGCTGCGTCAACACATCGTATCCGCGATGCATTCCGCACGCCCCGGGATTCCTCCCCGCGAAAGCCGAGGTTCATCCGCTGGACGCCTGATCAGCCGATCAGGCCGACCACGACCACGACCAGCACGATGAACCGCCCTACCGCTTGACGACGCGGCGCAGCATTCCCAGGCCGACCTTCAGCTCGGGGGTGCGGAACGCGGCGAGGATGCCCACGTAGACGATGAGGGCGATCGTTCCGATCACGCAGGTGCCGACGGCGCCGGTGAACTTGTTGTCGAGCATCCAGCCCGAATCGCCGCCCATCAGCAGGTACGCGCCCCACGCCACCAGCCCGGCGGGTGCTGCGGCGAGGGCGAACCGCCCGAGCGCCAGCACCGCCTTGCCGATGCCGTACGGCCCGAGTCTGCGGCGCAGCAGCACGCCGGCGATGATCGCCTGGATCGTCGACGAGATCGCCTGACCGAGCGCGACGCCGGCCGTGAGGTACTGCAGCGGCAGCACGGCGTAGGCGATGTACGCGGTCACGACCACGAGCGCCGCCTGGATCGCGGTGAAGACGAACGGCGTCCGGGTGTCGTTGTATGCGTAGAACGTGCGCTGCAGCACGTACAGCACCGAAAGCGGCACGAGGCAGACCAGGAACGAGATGAGCACGAGCGCCGCATCGTGCGCCTGGTCGGGGCTGTTGGTGAACAGACGGGAGACCGGCCCGGATGCGGCCATCAGCGCGGCCGTGCCGAAGACGAGGAACAGGCCCAGCGTGCGCACCGCCTTGCCGATGTCGGCGCGCACCTCGTCGTCGCGGCCCGCCGCGGCGTGACTCGACATCTGCGTGAAGTAGGGGGTGCCGATCGCGATCGCGATGGTCGAGTACGGCACCATGAAGATCAGCCATGCGTTCTGCATGGCGAAGGTCGCCGCGCCTCCGTCGCCGGAGGCATCCGAGATCACCTGCGACTGGAGCAGGCCGGCGACCTGAGTCACGAGCATCATCAGGAACGTCCAGCCGGCGAGCTTGCCGATGGCGCGCAGCCCGACGCCGCGCCAGCGGAAATCGGGCCGGATGGACAGCCCCGTCTTGCGCCAGAACAGCACGAGCACGAGCGCCTGCACGACGATGCCGGCGGTAGCGGTGCCCCCGATCCCCGCGATCATGCCGGGCGTCCACAGCGCGACTGCCGTGAGATCGCTGCCGAACATCATGATCATGGCGCCGAAGCCTGCGATCGACACGAGGTTGTTCACCACCGGCGCCCACGCGAACGGCCCGAAGATGCCGCGGGCGTTCAATGTCTCCCCCACAAGCGCGTACAGGCCGTAGAACAGGATCTGCGGCAGGCACCAGTACGCGAACGCCGTCGCCAGTGCGAGCTGCTCCGGGGTGAACTTCGGCGCGTACAGCCAGATCAGGCCAGGGGCGGCGAACATCGCCAGGACGGTCGCGCCGAGCAGCACCACGGTCGCGAGCGTGAACAGCTTCGAGATGAACGCCGCGCCCCCATCGGCGTCGCGCTGCGATACCCGTACGATCTGCGGCACGATCACTGCGGTCAGGATGCCCGTCGAGATGACGATGTAGATGTTGTTAGGGAGCTGATTCGCGTTCGCGAACGCATCGCCTGCACGTGTGTTCAGCGAACCGATCAGGGTGACGAGCACGATCGTTCGCAGCAGACCCGTGATTCGGGAGGCGAACGTTCCCGCCGCGATCAGGGCGCTCGACCTACCGAGACTGGCCATCTGGTTCCTCTTCTGCGTGAGCGACGTCGTCTGGATGCTCATCCGGCACCGGATCATCCGGCGCAGTTCTCTTGGCACGACGCCGGATGGTGCGAATCGTGCCGAACACGACGAGGCCGACGATCAGCGCCGCGAGCCCGGCGACGCCGTAGCGCTCCCAGTCGGCTCGCACCGTGACGTGCATCGACTCCTCCGGCCCGATGAGCACGCCCGTCGGGCTCTGCAACGAGATCCGGATGTCGACGTCTCCCGAACCGAGGGTCGCCTCTACCGGCAGCTGCACCCTGGTGTTGCTGGAGGCCTGCGCCACGACCTCGGTGGAGGTGTCCATGCTCAGGCGCACGTCGTCGGGGTAGCTGAAGACCGTGACCGTGACCGGGTACGGCAGGTCGTTGCGCACCCACACGGGAAGCGGTGCTTCGCTGCTGAGCAGGTTCACGTCGCTGGGCGGCACCAGGCCGACCGCGTCGCTCAAGGCGCCGAGCGACGTCAGATGCGAATCGAACGACTCGCGCCAGGCATCCGGATGCGCTTCCCAGGCGACCGAGAGCAGCTGCAGCCGTTCGGCGCGGGTGCGCCCCAACAGCAGCTGCGGATCGCTGAGCACCGAGCTGATCTCCTCGAGGGGAGAGCCGTACTCGGCCAGCGCGGCGCTCATGTCGACCCGCAGCGGGCTTCCCGCGCCGACGTACGTCGCATCGTGACGAGTGCTCTTCGTCAGGGAGCGCAGCGTGGTGTTCGACACGTCGGCGATCGTGTTGACGACATCCGAGACCGCTGCGGCCGGCCGTGGGGCGGCCGGCGCATCCTCGTCCTCGTCCACGAGGACTCCCCCCGTCCGCTCGAGGGCGACCAACAGGTTCGCACCGTCGAGCTCATCGGAGGAGAGCCACAGCGACGCCACGGCCTTCTCGAGCGCATCGGCGCGCGCCGCGCCGTCTTCGACCGTCGCTGCTTCGCTGATCTCGGCGGAGAGGCCCGAGTCATAGACGAGCGCTTCTCCGGCGTTCGCTGCGACCGGTGCGCCGTTCGCGCCGGCCTTGGTCGTGGTCGATGGCACGAGCGACGTGCCGTCCATCGCGTCGATGCGCTCGATCGTCACGGCACCTGCAAGATCCGGGTTCGGCCAGTAGATGTCATCGGTGGCGTCGCCGATGTCGAGAAGCTCGTCGAGCGACATGTCGACGGGGTCGACGCTCGGTGTCGGGCTCGGGTCGGGCTCGGCGCCGTCTCCGCCGACTCCCGCGTCGTCGACGTCACCGGCGCCCGCGATGTAGGGAGCCAGGCTCGTCGGGGCGAGCAGCTTCTCTTCGCTCGCGGCGATCTGGGTCGCGACATCCGCGTCGCCGAACTGCAGCGCGAACCGGTCGTTCGGCAGCGCCATCAGATCTTCCAGCCACTCCGTCGCCGAGGCCGGCGCCGCGCTTCCCAGCACCCGGATCGCTGCGGGAACGGCCGGATCGACGGCAAGGGCCGCGCTGTTCCCGTCGACGGCGTCCAGCTGATTGCGCAGGCTGCCGTCGGAAGAGGTGAGGGCCTCGAGCTGGTCGGATGTGAGCAGGCCCCGCGACGATGCGGGTGCGGTGATCGGCACGACGACCGTGACCGCGGGGTCGTCGTCCGCACGCGTGAGCACGGCCGAATCGGTGAGCTCCTGCGCGAAGCCGGCTGTGTCGGGCTCGAAGCGGGCCACGACAGGATAGACGCCGTCGTCATCGTCCGAGACGTCGGCCGTGATGTCGACGGAGAGGGTCTGCCCAGGAGTGATCTCCTCGGTGTTCACGTACGCGAGCTGGACCATGCTGCCGGTGGCCGCGCCACCGTACCAGTCGTCGAGGGCATCGGCGTCCTCCAGCGGCGACGCGGCGCGTTCCAGGACGACTCTTCCGGACGGCAGCGGGTCGCCGACGTCGGCGGTGAGCGGGTTGCCGTCCGACGGGTAGTCGATGGTGACGGTCGCCGTGAACTCGGCGGAGATGAGGCCGTGGCCTGGCAGTGTCAGGTCGAGCTTCGGCATCTGCTCCTCCTCCGCGGCCGCATGCACGACGGGCCCTGAGGACGCGGATGCGGCGGTCGCGGAGCCGACGACACAGCCGAACGCGGCGAGCACGACGAGCGCCGCGGGGAGGGGGGCGAAGATTCGCCGCCTGCGCGCGGTCGTGCTGATATGGCGACGGAGCAGTGACATGCCGTGCCCATCCTACGAACCCGGCTTGTTTCTTCCTGGGTGCATCGCCCGGGTCGGCGATACATCTCGGCGGGGTGCTGTGGGTGCGCATCGATCAGAATGGAGGCGTGACGCCGCAAACCGACACCGCTCTCGTCTCCGATCTGGCCTCTGACCTGCGGGCGGCGCGCTTCCGTTCCGAGTCGCTGCGTGCAGCGTGGGGCGTTGAGGCGGACGACGCCATCGGGCGCAGCCTTCGCCGTCCCGCCCTGCGCGGGCTGGACGGTCGCGCCGACGCGCAGGCCGTGCTCGCGCGGCTGCTGATCTTCGGAGTCGCCCAGCCGGTGGACGATGTCGACCGGGCGCTGCCCGCTCTGAGTTCCGCCGGCCTGGTCGCACTCGGTCTGGCGTCTCTCCGTGACGGCCTCGTGCATCCGGAGGCCGTGCTGCGCCCCCAGTCGTTCCACGATGACCGAGGGCCCGGTGAGTGGTGGGTGGCGAGCGATCTCGACGAGATCGCTCTCGGCGGCGGGGCGCTCGCCGAGGACCACGTGCTCGGCGTGGGCGGAGCCTCACTCACTCTCGCCGGTCTGCAGCTGCCGACGCCCGCGCGGCGCGTGCTCGACCTCGGCACCGGATGCGGCATCCAGGCGCTGCGTGCGAGGCGGTATGCGGATGCCGTGGTCGCGACCGACCTGTCGGCCAGGGCGCTCGACTTCGCCCGGCTGAACCTCGTCATCGACGGCACAGACGGGGTCGAGCTGCGGCACGGGTCGCTGTTCGACCCCGTCGCAGGCGAGACATTCGACCGGATCGTGTCGAACCCGCCGTTCGTGATCACACCGAGGGCGACGGGCGTTCCGGCGTACGAGTACCGCGACGGCGGGCTTGTCGGCGATGCGCTCGTCGAGCAGGTGTTCGCAGGCGTCGGCGAGCACCTCGTGCTCGGCGGCGTCGCGCAGATGCTCGGCAACTGGGAGACCCGCGACGGCGTGCCAGGGCTCGACCGGGTGCGCGCGTGGGCGGACGCGTCCCCCGTGCCGCTGGACGCATGGGTCGTCGAGCGCGAGGAGCTCGACCCGATCAGGTACGCCGAGACATGGATCCGCGACGGAGGCACCGTGCCGGGCAGTGCGGAGTTCGATGCCCTGCTGAGCGCGTGGCTCGACGACTTCGACGCGCGCGGGGTCACGGCCGTGGGGTTCGGCTATGTGCTGCTGCGCCGAGCCGAGGGGCGACCGAGGCTGCGGCGGTTCGAGCGGCTGGCGCAGCCGATCCCTTCGGAGGGTGCGCTGGGCACGCACCTTGCGGGGGCTCTCGCGCAGCACGACAGGGCCGCCGCGCTCGACGAGGATGCGCTCGCCGCGGCGAGGTTCGTGACCGCTCCCGACGTCACCGAGGCCCGTCACCATACCCCGGGTGAGGAGGCGCCGAGCGTGATCGAGCTGCGCCAGGGCGGCGGCTTCGGGCGCTCCGTGCAGGCCGACCCCGCGCTGGCGGGGCTGATCGGCGCCTGCGACGGGGAGCTGTCGGCCGGAGTGATCATCGATGCGATCGCCCAGCTGCTGGAGAGCGACCCCGCTGCGCTCCGTGCCGGGCTGCTCCCCGCCATCCGGGAGCTCCTGCTCGACGGCTTCCTCGCCTTCGCGGACTGACGTCCGACCAGGGTTCCTGCCGCCTCCGGTGCGTCGAGCCGCTCGACCCGGGTGTCGGCGGCGGCTCCGGTGCGCCGGATCACAACTGGTTGCATCGCCGCGCAGTGGTGGCACCCGCACGAGGTCACCGTGCCGGCAGAATCCGTGCGGATCGACCCGCGCGAAGGCGGGGCGTACGAGTACCTGATGATCGACCCGACCGGCGGCGAGTGGCCGACAGCAGGCATCTATCTCGAGGTGCGCGAGCCCGAGCGGCTCCGATTCACCTGGGGGGGCCGGATGACCCGCGCGGTTCCGATGTGCCCGTCATCACAGTCGACCTCGCTGAGGCCCCCGGCGGGTGCACCGAGATGACCTTCCATCTGGTCGGCCATCCGGATGGCCGAGGCGCGGAGCACGGCGTCTTCGACGGCTGGACCGAGGCCTTCGAAGTGCTCGACGGGGTGTTCGCCGCGGCGTGATGCGGCGCCTCGGGTGCCTCCGGTGTGCCGAACTGCGCGATCGTTCGAGTCCTGGCGCGATCCTGCGCACCGGAAGTCGGCTCGGAGCGGGAAAAGATACCCTCGAGTAATGCTCAACATGGCCGCCGGTATCGCACGCCTCGGTGACCTCGCCGCATCCGGAGTCGTCGCCCAGCTCGCCCGCGCGTTCGCCGAGGCCGGCTTCGACCTCGCGATCGTCGGCGGCCCGGTGCGCGATGCACTGCTGGGGCGCGAGACGCACGACCTCGACTTCACCACCGACGCCAGGCCCGACGACATCCTGTGCGTCGTGAAGCCGATCGCGAGCGCGCACTGGGACATCGGGCGCGAGTTCGGCACGATCGGTGCGCGGATCCGAGGCGAGCAGGTCGAGATCACCACGTATCGCGCCGACAGCTACGACGGCGAGACCCGCAGACCGTCCGTGGAGTTCGGCGACACGCTCGAGGCCGATCTGATTCGCCGCGACTTCACGGTCAACGCCATGGCGCTCCGAGTTCCCGAGACGACCCTCGTCGATCCGACCGGCGGCGTCGAGGACATGATCGCCGGCGTCCTGCGCACGCCGATCGATCCGGATGTCAGCTTCGGCGATGACCCGCTGCGCATGCTCCGCGCCGCACGCTTCGCCTCGCAGCTGGGCTTCGAACTCGCCGAGCCGACCCGTGAGGCCATGGCGCGCCTGCGCGAGAGCCTGAACATCGTGAGCCCCGAGCGGATCCAGGGCGAACTCATCCGGCTGCTCGGCACGCCCGACCCCACCACCGGCATCCGGGAACTGGTCGACTCCGGCCTGATGGACGAGTTCCTGCCCGAGATCTCCGGCCTCCGCCTCGAGGTCGACGAACACCACCACCACAAGGACGTCTACGAGCACTCCCTCACCGTGCTGCTGCAGGCGATCGAGCTCGAGCGGGCCCGCACGCCCGACGCAGAGCCTGACATCGTGCTGCGCCTCGCCGCGCTGCTGCACGACATCGGCAAGCCGCGCACGCGCAGGCTCGAGCCGGGCGGCGCCGTCACCTTCCACCATCACGACGTGGTCGGCGCCCGGATGGCCCGCAAGCGGCTGCAGGCGCTGCGGTTCAGCTCCGAGACGATCACGGGCGTGACGAAGCTGGTCGAACTGCACCTGCGGTTCTTCGGGTACTCCGAGGGCGCGTGGAGCGACTCCGCGGTGCGTCGCTACGTGCGCGATGCGGGCGACCAGCTCGAGCGCCTGCACATCATCACGCGCGCCGACGTCACGACGCGGAACAAGCGGAAGGCCGCGCGCCTGCGCGCCGCATACGACGACATCGAGGATCGCATCAGTGTGCTGCGCGAGCAGGAGGAGATCGACGCCATCCGGCCGGAGATCGACGGGAACCGCATCCAGGAGGTGCTTGCCATCGCGCCGGGCCCTGCGGTCGGCAAGGCGTACAAGTTCCTGCTCGACCTGCGCCTCGACGAGGGCGCTCTCGGCGAGGAGGAGGCCGAGCACCGGCTGCGGCAGTGGTGGGCCGAGCAGGAGTGACGGCCCCATCCGGACATCCGGGCTCGGTTTCTCTGGCTAACCCCCGTTTTCCCGCCAAATGCTCCGGTGTTGGTGGATATCTCAGATCGCGCCGGTAGCGTCGACTCTCGTGCATACCCACACGCCGAACCGGCCGTTGAAGATCCTCATCGGCTGCGACACGTTCACGCCGGACATCAACGGCGCGGCGCGCTTCGCCGAGCGCCTCGCTGCCGGGCTCGTCGAGCGGGGCCATGAGGTGCACATCGTGGCCCCGAACACCGAGTACCGCAAGAAGGCGCCGGCGATCGAGATCGTCGAGGGCCAGCCCATGACCGTGCATCGGCTGCCGTCGGTGAAGTGGCCCAAGCACGAGTGGCTGCGGTTCGTGTGGCCGTGGCGCTCGAAGCACTACGCGCGGAAGGTCATGGCCGAGGTGCAGCCGGATGTCGTGCACATCCAGTCGCACATCGTGATCGGACGGGGCCTGTCGCGCATCGCGCGCGGGAGGGGAATCCCGATCGTGGCGACCAACCACGTGATGCCGGAGAACATCGTCGACTTCACGATGCTGCCCAAGTCGATGAACAGTCTCGCGGTGAGGCTCGCCTGGGCCGACGCGAAGCGCACGTTCGCGCTCACCAGCGCCGTCACCACGCCGACCCGCAGGGCAGCGGACTTCCTCGAGCAGACGATCGACATCGCCGGCGTCGTCCCGATCAGCTGTGGAATCGACAAGGCGAGCTATACGCCGGATCTCTCGCCCCGCACCGACAATCGGATCGTGTTCGTCGGGCGCATCACGGCGGAGAAGCAGATCGATGTGATCGTGCGGGCGCTGGCGAAGCTCGACCCGGCGCTGAACGCCGTCCTGGACCTCGTCGGCGACGGCGATCAGCGACCCGCGCTGGAGCGGCTCGCGGACGAGCTCGGTGTGCGCGAGCGGATCACGTTCCACGGTCGCACGAGTGACGAGGACCTTCGTGCCGCACTCACCCGCGCGAGCGTCTTCGCGATCGCGTCGATCGCAGAGCTGCAGTCGATCGCGACGATGGAGGCGATGGCGTCGGGGCTCCCGGTCGTCGCGGCTGACGCGGTCGCGCTGCCGCATCTGGTGCATCACGGCGAGAACGGCTACCTCTTCACGCCGGGGGATGCGGATGAACTGGCGGCGCGCCTGACCGACGTGCTCGCCCAGACACCGGATGAGCGGCGCGCGATGCAGCAGGAATCGCTCGACATGGTCGAGCCGCACGACATCCGACGCACACTCGATACGTTCGAGAGTCTGTACCGGGGCTGACCCGGCACAGCCGCGGTTCGCGAACGCCCCGCAGTATCTCTTCATTTCTGGCACATCTCCGGGTGGGCACACCACCGGAGATGTGCCAGAAATGAAGACTTGTCGGCGGGCACAGCTCGGGGCGGTGGCGTCGGATCGGTTCCGGACGGCGGGCGCCGCCCCGCAGATTCGTCGTCGCGTCGATCGCGACGATGGAGGTGATGGCCTCCGACCTGCCGACCGTGGCGCTCGTCGTGACCGATAAGGTGTGATGACACGGCGCCGAGAGCGGGGGTGCGGCATGGCTGGTGGCGACATCTCACGTCGTGCTCTTCGCGATGAGGTCTACGACCGGATTCTGCAGATGCTCCTCGTCGGCGAGCTGTTCGCGGGCGAGCGCGTGTCGATCGACACGATGGCGCGCGAGCTCAAGGTATCGCCGACGCCCGTCAGGGAGGCCCTGGTGCACCTCGAGCGCACGGGGCTCGTCACGCGCGAGGCGCTCAAGGGCTACCGCGTCGCCTCGCCGCTGGACGCCGTGCAGCTCGGCGAGCTGTTCGACGCGCGCCTCGCGCTCGAGGTCGCCGCGGCGCGCCTCGCGGCGCAGCACGGCGGAGACCGGCTGGTGGCCGACCTTGCGGCCGCGCAGGCGGAGCACACCAGGGTGACCGAATCGGTGCTGTCGGCGCACCGCGAGCGGCGCGGGGTTCCGCTGAACCTCACCCAGCGGTACTTCGATGCCGATCATGCCGTGCACCGAGTGTTCTTCGAGCATGCGGACAACCGCTACCTCACTGGGATGTACGAGGATCTCGGCGCGCTCACGCACCGGATGCGCCAGGCCGCACTGCGCGGACCGGAGGATGTGCGCGAGGCGGTCGACGAGCACGAGGCGATCGTGGCTGCGTTCGCGGACGGAGCCGAGGCGGGCATCGCGGCGCTCATAGTCCACATCGAGAACGTGCGAGGGCGTTCGCTGAGCGACAGCTGACGCTGTGCCGTGCGGCCGGCTGTCCGTCATCGGGCCTCTGTGACTCGTGAGGCATCGATTTTCATGTATCCTATAGGATATTGTTCGCGGATCCACCGATGCGCACTGGAGCTGCCATGACGAAGACGTCTCCCTACACTGCCGAGACCTGGCCGATCGCCGCGTGTCTGCACGGCTTCCCCACTGTCGACCCCGACGGCACCGCGCTGCACGACGCGGCGCCCGAGGTGTGGGACGACGTCTTCGGGCAGATCGAGGACGTCGACTTCTCGCTCGTCGAACTGGCCGACAGTCACATCCGGCCCGCCGACCTCGAGCCTTCGCGCCGCGACGAGCTCTTGTCCATCGTCGCCTCACACGGCATCCGAATCCCGAGCGTGCACCTTCAGCGTCAGAGCGTGATCATGCCGGGCCACGAGGAGCGCAACCTCGAGTATGCGCACCGCACGATCGACGCGGCCGCCGAGTGCGGCATGGAGGTGTTCTCGACCGGCCTTCACCAGCCGTTCAACGAGGTGCAGCGCAGGGCGCTGTGGTTCTGGACGGCGCAGGGGCCCAAGGACCCGGACGACCCCGAGGTATGGGCGAAGGCCGTCACCCGGCTGCGCGAGCTCGGTCGGCACGCGGCAGAGGTCGGCCTCAGGATGTCCCTCGAGATGTACGAGGACACCTACGTCGGTTCGGCCGACAGCGCGGTCCGCCTCGTCGAGGAGATCGGCCTCGACAACGTCGGCATCAACCCCGACATCGGCAACCTCATCCGGCTCCACCGTCCGGTCGAGGACTGGCGCGAAGCGTTCGCGAAGACGTTGCCCTACACGAACTACTGGCATGTGAAGAACTACGCCCGCGACGAGGCTGGCGACGGATCCTGGTACACCTCGGTGCCCACCACGATGGAGGCCGGTCTGATCAACTACCGTCAGGTGGTCCGCGATGCGGTGGCCGGCGGCTTCGACGGCATCTTTCTGATGGAGCAGTACGGCGGCGACAGCCTCGGCGTCTGCGCGACCAACCAGAAATACCTCCGCAGCCTCCTCCCCAAGGAATGAAAGGCGAGACAATGACTGTTTACAAGATCGCCGTCGTCGGCTCCGGCTACATGGGAGGCGGCATCGCACAGGTGCTCGCCCTGGCCGGTCACACCGTGCAGATCGCCGATGTCTCGGCGGAGATCGCCGCGTCGAACCTCGACCGCCTCCTGACCGAGGCCGGCCAGTTCGTCGCGGACGGGCTGTTCCCGGACGACGCGGTCACGCGGATCCGGGAGAACGTCACGGCCGCCGAGACCATCGAGGACGCAGTGAAGGACGCGGACGTCATCGAGGAGGCCGTGCCGGAGAAGATCGAGATCAAGCACGCCACGCTCGCGCGCATCTCGGCCGCCGCCGGTCCCGACGCGATCATCGGCTCGAACACGTCGACGATCCTCATCGGCGAGCTCGCCGAGGCCGTCGCGAATCCGGAGCGCTTCATCGGCGTGCACTTCTCGAACCCTGCCCCCTTCATCCCCGGTGTGGAGCTGATCACGCACGACGGCACATCCGAGGAGATCATTCCGGTGGTCGAGGAGATCGTGCGTTCGACCGGCAAGCTCACCGCTCGTGTCGGCGACGCCGTGGGGTTCGCGCTCAACCGGCTGCAGTACGCGCTGTTCCACGAGGCGTCGCAGATCGTCGAGGAGGGCATCGCGACGGCCTCCGACATCGACACGATCGTGCGCACGACCTTCGGTTTCCGGTTGCCGTTCTTCGGCCCGTTCGCGATCGCCGACATGGCGGGGCTCGATGTGTACGCGGCCTGCTACGCCTCGCTGCAGACCCGTTGGCCCGAGCGCTTCGCGACGCCGGGCTCGCTGAAGGAGCTCGTCGACGCGGGCAAGTTCGGCACCAAGTCGGGCGCCGGCTACCTCGACGTCCCCGCCGAGCGCACACCCGAGCTGATCGCCTACCGCAACAGGGCCTACGTCGCGATGCAGAAGCTGATCGACGAGCTCGGCCCCGCCCCCATCCAGGGCGACTGAGCGTCCCGGCGACATCCCCCGCGTCCCCGTCCCCGCGGTATCTCTTCATTTCTGGCACATCTCCGGGTGGGCGCACCACCGGAGATGTGCCAGAAATGAAGGGTTGCGAGCCGTCATAGGTCGGCGCGGTAGCGTCGAGCGGGGAGAGCGGAGGCCGGCATGCACATCGTGATGTTCGCTGATCAGCACGTCGAGACGCTGGGCGGGGCGCAGGTGTCGACGCGCCTGCAGCGCCTCTACCTGGAGCGCGCGGGTCACACCGTGACCGTCGTCGCGCCGCGTAGGTACGGCCCGCGTGCGCGCGTGAACGGCGGCGACACCGCGTACATCGACTTGCCGTCGATCCCGATGACGCCGGATCGCGAGTACTCATTGATCTGGCCGGGATCCGGTGCCGACCGGGTCCTCGATCGGCGCATGTGCGATCGCCCAGCGGCAGACATCGTGCACGTGCAGGCCGACTTCTGGGGTGCGTTCCTCGGATACCGTTTCGCGCACCGCCACGGTCTGCCCGTCGTGCACACGATGCACAACAGGGTCGAGACCGGTATCAGGGCGACTGCGCCGTTCCCCGGTCTGGTGATGCGGGCTCTGAACGCCTGGCGCCGGATGTCCGTGGCGGGCTCGCGGCGCGGAAGAGACGGTTGGGACTACCTGCGCGAACTGTCGCGCGGCGCCGCGGTGGTGACCGCGCCGTCGACGCACTTCGCCCGCAGATTGGAGCAGCACGGTGTGCTCCCGAGGGTCGAGGCGATGTGGAACGGCATGGACGACGAGGCATTGGAACGCGTCGTCGCAGCCGTACCGGCTGAGCGTGTGGACGGACCGCCGCGGTTCGTGTGGATCGGCCGGATGAGCCCGGAGAAGCGCCTGCTGCCTTTCCTCGACGCGGTCGCGCAGTCGGGCGTCGACATGCGGGTCGAGGTGATCGGCGGCGGCGCGCAGATGCGCCGGGCGCGCCGGATGGTCGCCGACCGAGGGATCGACGCTCGAGTGACCTTCCTCGGCGGGCTGCCGTATGAGCTGACGCTGGAGCGGATCGCTCGCGCCGACGCGCTCGTGCAGACGTCGATCGGGTTCGAGACGCAGGGGATGACACCGTTCGAGGCGGCGGCTCTCGGCACCCCCAGCGTGATGAGCGACCCCGACATCGCCGACGAGGTCGGCTCCGGCGTGTGGCAGGTCTCCCCAGGGCCGGACCCCGATCCATCCGTCGACGCGCTCGCGAGCGCCCTGCGCACCGCTGCTGAGGACATCCGGTCGGGCTCGGCGCCCGTGCCGAGCCCGGACATCCGGGAGCGCTTCCGCCAGTCGACTCGCACGGCGGAGATGATCGCGCTGTACGAGCGGGTGCTGGGTCGGACCAACCCGTAGAACAGCGGCATCAGGATGCTGCTGTCCGCGGTCAGTCGCAGCAGAACCTCGCGGTTGAGCGTGCACCGCTCTGCGCACTCAGCACCGTGCGCCGCTCTCGTGTCAGAGCAGCACACCGAACAGGGCCGGCATCAGCAGTGACCCGACGAGCACCGACAGCAGGACGAGCGCATTCGCGCCGAGGCCTGCACCCGCGAGGGCCTTCGATGGGCCGCGCAGAGCGATGCCTGCGAGCACGCCGCCGAGGAGCGAGAACAGCAGCGGCAGCCACACCGCCAGCGCCCCGAGAAGCGTCATTCTGGCCACGGCGTTGGGGTCTCCGCCTTGGGCGAGGACGTTGCCCAGGGTGATGAAGGGGCTGACCAGCACGGTCGATGCGGCCAGAACGATCGCTGTCCAGGCGAGCCCCTTGCCCCCGGATGACGGGCGAGCCTGCGGAGTCTGCATCGGATAACCGGAGGCCTGAAGCGGCGCGCTGTACTGCTGCGGATACGGCTGCTGCGGCTGGCCCTGGGGCGAGTGCGGCGGCTGGTTCGGCTGCTGCGGGGTCGTCATGATGCCAACGGTAGCGGGCGCGGCGCGAGTTGTCTCGGGCGGGTGCGTGGGACGAAGGCTGCGGCAGGGCGGGCGGCCTCGTCATCGAACGTGGGTGTGAGGCGATTTCGCCGAGCACGCCGTATCTCATGCTGCTGAACGACGTCTCCGCGCGACGAGTCGTCTTCGTGGGAGGCAAGGGCGGCGTCGGCAAGACATCGATCGCCTCCTCCCTCGCGCTGGCCCGCGCCCGGCAGGGGGCGCGGGTGCTGGTGGTCTCCACCGACCCCGCGCACAATCTCGGGCACCTCTGGGAGCTGGCTGTCGGTGACGACGTGACGGCGCTGTGGTCGGCGTCGGAGGCCGGGCATCCGGATGGGCGCACCCGCGGAGGCAGCGCAGATGAGCCGGATGACGCACGTGCGGCAGGCAGCAATCCGGATGCCGGGCCGCGGGCGGGCCTGGTCGACGGCGTAGAGATCGACCCGGCCCGCACGGTCGACGAGCACCTGCGGGCCGTGCGAGGAACCATGCAGCGGCTGCTGCCGGAGCGGCTGCATCGCGCCGCGCGCGAGCACCTCGAATCCGCGCGCGATGCGCCCGGCACGCACGAGTCCGCCGTGCTCGAGCGAGTCGCCGAGACGCTCGAGACCGGGCTGGACCGCTACGACCTCGTCGTGTTCGACACCGCACCATCCGGGCACACCCTGCACCTGCTCGCCATGCCCGACCGGATGACCGGATGGACGGAGACGCTGCTCACCAATCGCGACAGGTCGGAGAGGTATGCCGTGGCGTACGGCGCGCTCGGCGGCACCAAGGACACCAGCGACCGCGACGCCGAGCTGCGGAGGGTGCTGCTCAAGCGGCGAGCGCGGTTCGCGCTGATGCGAGACGCCATCACGGACCCGGAGCGGACGGGGTTCGTGCTGGTCACCGTCGCCGAGCCGATGCCGATCGCCGAGAGCCGCGATGTGGCCGCTCAGCTGGACGCGCTCGGCGTCGGGCTGCTCGGCGTCGTGGCCAACCGCCTCTCCCCCGCCGATCTGCTCTCGGCACGTCGCGAGCGCGAGGACGAGCAGCTGGCATCGCTCGACCTGGGCGCACCGATCACGCGCGTCGAGCTGATCGGCCTCCCGGCACTGCGGCGGCTGGCCGACGCGCTCGCTGCGGGCTGACGTCGGCGAGGTGCGAGGCGGGGCCGCGAAACATCGAAGCGTGCTTTGCACACCACTCAAAGTGGCTCTTCACTATGGATGTTGTGGATCGGTTGGTCTGGTGGGCGGGTCTGACTCACGGCTCTTCTGACGCCACCGCGTGGTGGCTGTCCTGTCTGCGACGTGTCGACCGGCTCGACTCACCCAGATAGTCCCGCCTCGACTAGCTTGTTGCGCGTCGTACGATCTGGGGCGGCGGCAGCTCGTGGAGTGACTCGCCCTGTTCGACTGCTGAATCTGCGAGCAGGCTGAGGATGTCTTCCGGGGAGGGCAGTGTGATGTCGATGCTTGTGATCGCGGGGCGCGAGAAGGAGCTTTGGGTTTGGTTGTCTGCGCCGATGATGGCAACGTCGTCCGGCACGTGGATGCCTGCGTCGATGAGGCCGGCGAGAGTGAGCATCGCGTAGTCGTCGTTGAAGGCGGAAATACCGTCGAGTCCTTCCGTTGTGGCCCATGCTGCGATGCGTTCGGTCTCGGACGACGAGAGGTCCACGTCGAGCTGTGCGATATGCGAGTGCGTACCGGTCTGCAGCTCGTACGCCCACCGACGGTCGCTGATGGCGCGCAAGAGCGGGTCACGGGGGGTGACGAGACCAATCCGCTGTCTTCCGGCGGTGGCAAGGTGGGAGACGGAGAGCCTTCCGATTGCGGCATGATCCATGCGAAAGACGTGCGCGCCTGCACGGGCGGTCTCGTCAGTCATGATCACGCTGCGGATGCCGCCGCGGTGGAGGGCTTCGATAGCGTCGTCGCTGAGATCGCGTCCGCCGAGCGTCAGCACGGCCAGTGGCCGAGCACTGATCCATTTCCGCACCGCTTCGACTCCGCCAGAGTATCTGTCGCCGTAAAGCACAACGGTGTAGCCGTGTGATTCGAGGGCGTTCTCGACTTCATCGATCCAGCGTGAGACGAGAGCACCCATCTGCCCGGGCGGGCTCGGGATGAGGATGGCGTCGCTGCGCCCGCGCCGCAACGATGCCGCCTGCGTGTTGGGGACGTACCCGAGCCGAGCGGCAACCTCACGAACGCGCCGACGAGTCGCCTCGGGGATGCTGTGACCTGGCACCTCGTTCAACACCAGGGAAACGGTCGAACGCGATACACCCGCAGCGCGACCTACGTCCGCACTTGTCACCGGACGCGTCGATGAGTCGCGTGCAGTGCCTGTGGTGAAAGAAGACATGTGACAAGTATCGCTCACACGTGCTACTGTCAACTTCGCTCACACGTGTGAGCGAAGTTCGACGGAGGTCAAAGATGACACGCAAGATGCACACGTTCCCCGCGGCAGAGACGAGCAGGAGATGAACGCCGACCAGACCGCGATCGCCGCGCGACCTGCCTACGCACGCGGCGGCGAGCGTGCTCGTCTGATGATCTCGCTGCTGATCGCGAATGCGGTGGTCTACACCGTCAATATCGGTGTGGCCGGGGTGCTGCTGCCGACGCAGATTGCGATGAATGACCCCGAAGGGAAGACGACGACTCTCGGGCTGGTCACAGGCATCGGGGCGGTCGTGGCGACGTTGACGCAGCCGATCGTTGGGTCCCTATCGGACCGGTCAGGTCGGCGCAAACCGTGGATCATCGGAGGTGCGGTGGCGGCGTTGCTGGTTTTCGTGGTCGCCTCGAACGCGACGACGCTGCTATGGATCACGATCGGGTGGGCTGCTGCGCAGATCGCGCTGAACGTGTACCAGGCGGCGGTGACGGCGGTGGTCCCGGATCGGATCGCGCCGGAGAACCGTGGCACGGCGTCAGCACTATTTGGCCTCGGGTTGCCGGTCGGCATCACTGTGGGTGTGGCGGTGGCGTCCAGCTATGCCGCACAGCTGGGCACCGGTTACACGATCTTCGGCATCGTGATCGTCTGCGCTGCGGTGCTGTATACCGTGATGACGCGCGAAAGGCGGATAGCCGCTGAGGCGATCCCGCTGCGGGAGCAGGTGACGGGGTTCGCACAGGCACTGCGGACCCATGATTTCCGTTGGGCGTTCGTTTCCCGAGCGTTGCTGATCCTCGGCTACTTCTCGGTGGTGAACTTCCAGCTGTACATCCTGATGGACTACATCGACCTGCCAGCAGACCTGCCAGCAGTGGCGGCGACGGCGATCGTCACGCCGATCACGGGTGTGGCGACGGTCGTATCGACCTTGGCTGCCGGTTGGATGTCGGACAGGTTCCAGCGCCGCAAGGTGTTCGTGTTCGCTTCCGCCGTGACCTCCGGCGTAGCACTGCTGATGCCACTGCTCATGCCGAACTGGACCGGCATGCTGCTGTTCGGCGCTCTTGTGGGGATCGGGTTCGGCGCGTTCATGGCGGTGGACACCGCGATCGCCACACTCGTCCTCCCCAGCAAGGAGCATGCCGCTCGCGATATGGGGGTGCTGAACATCGCCAGCGCCGCGCCGCAAGCGCTCGCCCCCATGTTGGCGTCACTGGTGATCGGTGCTCTCGGTGGCTACCCCGCGCTGTTCGTCGCTGCGGCCGTGTTCGCCCTGCTCGGCGCCGTCGCGATCCTCCCTGTCAGAGGAGTGCGATGACCTTCCGCCAGACGAGGACAGGAGTGCACACCCGCACGTGGGGTGACGGCCCCCGGCAGGCGCTGCTGGTCCACGGCATCATGTCCAGCGCCGATACCTGGCATTCCGTCGCGCCCCGCCTCGCTGCACATGGGTATCGGGTCACGGCACTGGATCTGGGCGGGCACGGGCTCAGCCACCGTGGCCCGTACAGCCTCCAGGCTTGGGAACAGGATGTGCTCTCGGTCGCACCCGCTCGGTTGGGCCTCGCCATCGGCCATTCGCTGGGGGCGGTGGTGCTCAGCGGCATCATAGACCGACTGCAACCGGCCCGTGCCGTCTACTCGGATCCCGCGTGGCGGGGCGACCCGGCCGGGCCCGGCGCCCGGGAGTTCTTCGCCGGGTTCAAGAACAGTACAGAGGCAGATATCCGCGCTCGCAGCCCGCGCTGGAGCGACCTGGACGTGCACACCGACATCGAGTCCCTGGTGCAGTGGGATCTCGACACGCTCGACGCCATCGAGGATCTGCATAGCGTCGACCGGATGCCCGACTCAGCGAGCGTGCCATCGCTGGTCCAGCTCGGCGGGGACAGTTTCATCCGCACGCCCACGCTGGAGTCGGACGCGCGTGAGCGCGGCTTCGAGGTGCGCGTCCTCGACGGTGCCGGCCATAACATCCACCGCGACGACCTCGACGCGTTCATGGGCTCTCTGGAGGGTTGGCTGTGACCGGATGCGACGAATCCGGGCGTGGCCCCGAGGAGCTGGTTCGCGCGGACACCGCGTCGCGAAGGTGCGACTTCGAGCGCGTCCCCAGACGCAGGTTGCGGCGCTTGACTCGGTACGGAGACGTGCTGAACAGCAGACAGATGCTCAGCGATGTGATCGTCGCCGTCTTCGACGACACGATCACCGCGCTATCGATACACCGCTCTGGCGGACGCAGCCTAGTCCCCTCCTACACGCTCAAATGCGATGAGCCCTCAAACATGTAAAAAAAGTGTCTCATTTTTTACATGTTTGAGTGACGTGCAACTACACTTTGCATATGCCATGGTCGCCGGACGAACCGTACAACGAGTTGCCGCCGCTCCCTCCGGGCGTTGATTTTGAGACGAAGGCGGTGCTTCGCCAGGCGATCCGGGCGCGGGCTGCCCTCGCGGCACTCGACCAGGCCGCGAAACGAATGCAGAACCCCATGGTGCTGGTGCACTCCCTGTCGCTGCTGGAAGCGCAGGCGAGCTCCGAAATCGAGAACATCGTCACGACGACAGATGACCTGTTCCGCTATGCGTACGATCCGTCCGACTCGGCCAGCGCTGAGACGAAGGAGACCCTGCGCTACCGGGCAGCCCTCTTCTCCGGGCTTGAAGCGATCCGCAGCCGGCCGCTGTCAGTGAGCACCGCGGTGGAGGTGTGCACGAACATCCATCGTCGCGAGATGGGCGTCCGTCAGCTTCCGGGCACATTCATCGGCGACCCACAGACGGGCAAGGCGGTCTATACGCCGCCGACAGGAGAGGCGCTCATCCGTGACAAGCTCGACAACTGGGCAGACTTCATCCACTCCGCCGGCGAGATCGATCCGCTCATCGTCATGGCGATCGCGCACTACCAGCTCGAGGCGATCCATCCCTTCGAGGACGGCAACGGTCGGACCGGTCGCATCATCAACGTCTTGCAGCTCGTCGAGGCGGGGCTGCTGAGCGCCCCCATTCTGTATCTGTCCCGATTCATCATCCGGAACAAGGACGAGTACTACCGGCTGCTGCTGGCCGTCACGAGGGACGGGGCCTGGGAGGAGTGGATCTCCTTCGTGCTGCGAGGACTGTATGAGACGGCGACGACGACGCTGCGCAAGATCGATCGCATACACGAACTGCAGGAAGCCATGCGGGCCGAGATCAAGCGCCACACCACCGCGGGCAGCAACTCCGACCTGCTCGATGTGCTCCTCGAGAACCCGTACGCGCGGATCGGAAGCGTGATGGAGAGGTGTGCGGTGTCTCGCCCAACAGCGACGGCATGGCTGAACGCGCTCGTCGACAACGGCACCCTGGCAGACCTGAAGATCGGGCGCGATCGGCTGTTCATCAACACAAGCTTCATGCGGATTCTGACGCGGGACGATCCGCCGGAAGCACCTGCCGAGCAGACGCAGTTCTGACGCATCCCGGCACCGGTCCGCCGTGTGCAACGCGGCTGCCACTGTCCAGAAACACCCGCCGGATACAGTACCGCCATGCGGCTGACCAACATTGCGCACCTCCGGCTGCCGTTCGGGCGGCTGCTGGGATACGACACGTCGGTGCTCGGGCGCGGCGAGACGCTGCCGGTGTCGTTCGATCAGCGCAGGCACGTGGTCGAGGGGAACAGGCCGGGTTCGTGGATGGCGCTGTCGTTCCGGATCGACGGCGCGGTGCCGCTCGATGCTCTCGAGACGGCATGGTTGGCCGTCATCGCGCGCCATGGCACGCTGCGCACCGCGTTCGACCCCGGCGAGAACGGACCGCGGCTGCACGAGATCCGTCTCGGCCCCGGCGGTTGGGCCGAGCATCCGGTCGGCCCAGGCCAGTCATCCGGCGACGCCATCCGGGAGGTGCTCGACCGCGCATGCTCCCCGTACACGGCGCCGTCGCACCGGCTGTGCCTGCTCGAGACCGCCGAGGCGACGACGATCGTGATCGCCGCCGACCACGCCCACGTCGACATGTGGTCGATGCTGGTGATCGCCCGTGATCTGCTCACCGCGCTGGAGAGGGCGAAGGCGGGAGCCGACCCCGATCTGCCCTCCGCACCTGCTTTCGCCGAGCACACCCGCGCGCTGCGCGAGCGCACCGAGGTGCCGGATGAGGTGCGCACGAGGTGGGCGGAGGTGCTGCGGGCCAGCGGCGGCGTGATGCCGCGGTTCCCGCTGCCGCTCGGCGACGACACGGCGCAGCCGGAGCGGGTGGAGGTGCGCGACGTGCTCGGCCTCGACGACAGCGCCGCCTTCGCTGCGCAGGCCCGTGAGGAGGGTGTGTCGACGCTGTCGCTGGCGGTCTCGGTGATGACGGCGGTCACGCGCGAGGTCGCCGATCAGCCGCTGCGCGCGTTGTTCCCCGTGCACAGCAGGCACGACGAGACATGGCACGACGCGGTCGGCTGGTTCATCACGAACTCCGTGCTGGAGTCATCCGATCCGAGCCCGAAAGCCGCCTCGGCTGCCGTGCGAGAAGCGGTCAGGCTGGGGTCGTGGCCGCTCGAGGAGGTGCTGCGGCCCTGGGGCGGCATGCCGGAGGCGCCAGGGATCTTCGCGATCTCGTGGCTCGACCTGCGGCGGCTCCCCGTGCGCATCGACGCCGCCGGCCTCGAAGCGCAGTACGTCGGCGCCTCGATCCGGACCGACGGGGTGATGCTGTGGTTCATCCTCGACGAGCAGGGCATGCACCTGCGCTGCCGCTACCCCGACACCATGGCCGCACGGCGCCATGTGGGCGCATGGCTCGACGCGCTCGTGGCCAGGATGCGTTCGATCGCGCGGTCGTCGGTGAGCACGAGCATCCGGATCGACGAGAGCGTGTTCCGCGTGCAGCGGGCCGTGCGCGCGGACGTGGGCGTGATCATGGCGCTGCTGGGCGACGATGAGGTCGGCGGTGCGACGGAGAGCGCCGAGATCGAGCGCTACGAGCGCGCCTACGACCTCGTCTCGCGTGAGGGCTCGCACTTCCTGGCGGTCGTGCGGGCCGAGGACGATTCCGTCGTGGGAACGATGCAGCTGTCGGTGATGCCGGCGCTCGCCAGAGGCGGCGTCACACGGTTGCAGATCGAGGGCTTCCGCGTTGCGGAGGACGAGCGCTCGCAGGGCCTGGGCGCCGGGATGCTCGCCTGGGCGCACGAGCACGGCCGCCGACACGGTGCGGCCATAGCGCAGGTGGTGATCGACGACCGCTACGGTCGGGCGCTGGCGTTCTACCGCCAGCACGGCTACGAGGCACAGCAGGCTGGCCTGACCCGCGCGCTGTGAGGTGAGGCGTCCTCGCTCGCAGATGCCGCATCAGGTCGATGCGCCGATGCAGAATCCGGGTCATGTCGACGCCGTCGATGTGCTCGTGACAGCAGATCAGGTGGTGCCGATGCCGTCATCTGCTTCCGCGCGCACGCGTATCCTGCTAAACTTGAGCTTGTAAGACTCAAGTTTTCATTCGGATGTGTTGTCCGGAGTTGCGGGAGAAGGGCGCGGGAGGGCTCATGGCAGATCAAGAGGAACAGAAGAGTGCGCTGGAGGAGTTCGGCATCAACCTGACCGAGCTCGCTCGCAGCGGAAAGCTCGACCCGGTGATCGGGCGCGACAGCGAGATCCGTCGCGTGAGCCAGGTGCTCACCAGGCGCACGAAGAACAACCCCGTGCTGATCGGCGAGCCGGGTGTCGGCAAGACCGCCGTGGCAGAAGGGCTCGCGCAGCGCATCGTCGCCGGTGACGTGGCCGAGTCGCTGAAGGGGCGTGAGCTGATCACCCTCGACATCTCGGCGCTCGTCGCCGGCGCGATGTACCGCGGCCAGTTCGAGGAGCGGCTCAAGAACGTGCTGAAGGAGATCACCGAGTCGGAGGGCCGCGTGATCACCTTCATCGACGAACTGCACGTGCTGATGGGCGCAGGCGGCGGCGAGGGCTCAGTGGCTGCGGCGAACATGCTCAAGCCGATGCTGGCCCGCGGCGAGCTGCGGATGATCGGTGCGACGACGCTGAACGAGTACCGCGAGTTCATCGAGAAGGACGCCGCGCTCGAGCGCCGGTTCCAGCAGGTGTACGTCGGCGAGCCGAGCGTCGAAGACACCATCGCGATCCTTCGCGGTCTGAAGGAGCGCTACGAGGCGCACCACAAGGTGACGATCTCCGACGGCGCGCTCGTCGCTGCCGCCTCCCTCTCGCACCGCTATATCCCGTCGCGCCAGCTGCCGGACAAGGCGATCGACCTGATCGATGAGGCGGCGAGTCGGCTGAGGATGGAGATCGATTCCGCGCCGATGGAGATCGACGAGCTGCGTCGTCGCGTCGATCGGCTGAAGCTCGAGGAGCTCGCGCTGAAGAAGGAGAAGGACCCCGCCAGCAAGGAGCGCCTCGCCGCGCTGCGCGAGAACCTCGCCGATCAGGGGGCGGAGCTGACCGCCATGCAGGAACGGTGGGAGGCTGAGCGCAGTTCGCTGAACCGCGTCGGCGACCTGAAGTCGCGCCTCGATGCGGCAAGGAGCGAGGCGGAGCGCGCCCAGCGCGAGGGCAAGCTCGAGCGCGCTTCGCGACTGCTGTACGGCGAGATCCCGGATCTCGAGCAGCAGGTCGCCGAGGCCGAGAAAGCGGATCAGCAGGACGAGCGGATGGTCGGCGACCAGGTCACCGATGAGGCGATCGCCGAGGTGATCGCGGTGTGGACCGGCATTCCCGTGGGCAGGCTGCTGCAGGGCGAGACCGAGAAGCTGCTGCACCTGGAGAGCGAGCTCGGTCGTCGGCTGATCGGCCAGAAGGAGGCCGTCACCGCTGTCAGCGACGCCGTGCGCCGTTCGCGCGCGGGCATCAGCGACCCGAACCGGCCGACCGGATCGTTCCTGTTCCTCGGCCCGACCGGCGTCGGCAAGACGGAGCTGGCCAAGGCGCTGGCGGAGTTCCTCTTCGACGATGAACAGGCCATGGTGCGCGTCGACATGTCGGAGTACGGTGAGAAGCACTCCGTCTCGCGGCTGGTCGGCGCCCCTCCGGGGTACGTCGGATACGACCAGGGCGG
This sequence comes from Microbacterium halotolerans, assembly GCF_003569805.1. Taxonomy (GTDB): domain Bacteria; phylum Actinomycetota; class Actinomycetes; order Actinomycetales; family Microbacteriaceae; genus Microbacterium; species Microbacterium halotolerans. The sequence goes on from NZ_KZ984051.1 coordinate 680,104, forward strand.
CCAGCTCACCGAAGCCGTGCGGCGTCGTCCGTACTCCGTCGTCCTGCTCGACGAGGTCGAGAAGGCGCATCCCGAGGTCTTCGACGTGCTGCTGCAGGTGATGGACGACGGCCGCCTCACCGATGGCCAGGGCCGCACGGTCGATTTCAAGAACGTCATCCTGATCCTGACCAGCAACATCGGTTCGCCGATCCTGATCGACCCGACCGTCGGCGCTGACGACAAGCGCGAGCGGGTGATGCAGCTGGTGCAGGCGTCGTTCAAGCCGGAGTTCGTGAACCGCCTCGATGACATCGTGGTGTTCCACGCGCTCGGGCAGGACGAGCTGGCGCAGATCGTCGAGCTGCAGGTCGACCAGCTGCAGCGTCGACTGTCTGACCGCCGCCTCACGCTGGCGGTCACGCCGGACGCGCGAGCCTGGCTGGCCGAGCGCGGCTACGACCCCGCGTACGGCGCCCGCCCGCTGCGGAGGCTCATCCAGCACGAGATCCAGGATCGTCTCGCTAAGGCGATCCTCGCGGGTGGCGTGCGCGACGGCGACACCGTCCGCGTCTCCGCCTCCCCCGACGCCTCCCAGCTGCAGATCGACTCGGCCTCCGCCGAATAGTTGTCGCGCGGAGCGTGCCGGGCGGTAGCCTCGACGTGAGCACACGCGGTACGGGGAGGGGGCCGGGATGAGCGGCAGCGGCGCGGACGGACCTGGCGGGAACGGATGGCGGCCGCCCGAGGCGATTCAGCCGCCCGCGCTTCCTCCGCTGCCCTGGGAGCAGGAACCGGATGGCGTGCACGGCCTGCCAGCGCCAGGAGCGGTGCAGCCGCCCACGGCTCCCGCTCCTGGGTCGCGCCCGCCGCGTTTGGCGAGCACTCCCCTGTTCCAGCCGCCCGAGGCCCAGAGCTCCGGTGCTCCGCAGGGTGCTGGCGAACCGCAGCGGCTGCCTCCACGCGCCGCGCCGCAGAGCCAGCAGCCTCCGTACGGTCACGCATACGGCGCTCCGGACCAGGGATACGCATCCGGCGCTCAGGGGTATCCGGGGCCTGGCGCGCAGGGGTACGGTCCGCTCGGTGGTCAGGCGTATGCCGCGCCGTCGAGCGGCCAGGCGCCGCAGGCGTACGCGTCCCCCGTCCCTGATGGCGCGAATCCTGCGCCGCAGGGGTATGCCGCTCCCTCGGGTGCCTACGGGAGCACGGCTGCTTACGGCCGGCAGGAAGGCGCTGCACCAGGGACTCTTCCCTACGGCGGCGCGCCTGCCGCGGTGCACCAGGGCAAGCGCGGCTTTCCCGCATGGGCCGGATGGCTGATCGGCGTCGGCGTGGTCGTGCTGATCGCGGCGGTGCTGATCGTCGGCTATGTGATCAGTCTGCTGCCGAGCTTGAGCGCGAGCGGGCCCGCCGATGACCGGTCCGCTCCCGTCGAGGGCGGCGGGGCGGATGACGACCAGGCGCAGGACGACCCGGATGCGGGTGCGAGTGAGGATGCGTCAGACACCGGCGGTGTGCCGGAGGGGGCGATCGCGCTCGACGAGTCGGTGCCAACAGACCTTGAGCTGGGCTGGCTCGCGGTCGAGCCAGGCGGCGACTGGGAGGTGTACTACGACTCCCCGGAGAGCGTCGTCGGCTTCTGGGACGACGGCGAGCACTTCTGCGGCGTCACGGCGTTCTCCTTTTCTCGGTACACGTCGGATGGCGCGTCGGATGACGCCACGGCGACACAGCGCGACCTCGCGGACGAGATCGAGGCGTACGCCGAAGACGGAAAGGAAGCCGGGTCAGAGCAGGTCTCGTCGCTCGCCGTGCCGTTCGACGGCGGAGCGGTGGAGTTCCTCGGCGTCGATGTCATCGTCGACGTCGACGCCGATCTCCGGGCGACGGAGCGATGGTACTGGCGCAGCTTCGCCGAGGCGGAGACGAGGATGTACGTGCAGCTCATCTGCGATCAGGAGCCGACGGCCGACATGGTCGAGCAGAGCGTCGGGCAGCTCCGGATGCAGTAGGCCCGACACAGGGCGTGGCGACGTCATCGGATCCGGGTACGCTTTATCTGAGAATTTTCCCAGGGGGAGGAGTCCGCCATGAGCGGCAACAGCGACGACCGATCGAATCAGGGCGACCAGTCGCCGCCGGACTCCGGCCTTCCACCTGCGCCGAAGCTGCCGCCGCTGCCCTGGGAGGAGGGCGGCGACGCACCACAGCACCCGGCCGCGGCTCCCGGCGACCCGGCGGCGCAGCAGCCGAACCCGTACACCGGCACACCGGATGCCGCCCCGCAGAACTCGTATCCGGGAGCGCCGAGCGCGCAGCAGCCGGCACAGCCCGTCGATCCGTACGCGGCTCGCGCTGCTCAGACTGCTCAGGCAGGGGCGGATCCGTACGCTGCGCAGCAGCCTCCCGCTGGTGCGCAGCAGGGCTATGGTCAGATCGGCGGTCAGCCGGGGTACGGACAGCAGCCGGGCTACGCCCCTCAGCCCGGTTTTCTGCCAGGCCCGCAGCAGCCGCCCAAGCGCAAGCGCGGTTGGATCGGCTGGGCCATCGGCGGCGGCCTGGTCGTCATTCTGGCTGGCGGCTGGTTCATCGCCGACTCGATGCACCTGTTCGACGGGCGGGGCGAGGAGACGGCAGAGGGTGCGGACTTCGCGCTGAGCGATGCGGGGCCCACCGACATCGCCTACGCGTGGAACACAGACGGTGTGACGAGTGGTGAGTGGGAATTCTCCCGGCAGGACGCCACCGCCTTCGAATCGTCGAAGGAAGGCCAGACGTGCTCGTTCGTCGGGTACACCGCACCTGCTGCAGAGCTCAACCTTCCCGACGGCCCGAGCGACGCGGCGAGCGACACCGAGGCGTCCGCGGCCGACTTCAACGCCTATCTCGACTCTCTCGAGGCGAACGACCCCTCCATCGACAGCCAGACGATCGAGGAGGCCGGGACGGTCGCGCTCGAGTCGTCGGCCGGCACAATCGAGTTCCAGGCATACAACGTCGATCTCGACTGGACCGATGACACTGTGTCCGTGACGAAGGAGCGCTGGTACTGGCGCACCTTCGCCGACACGGGCACGACGATGCACGCCTACGTGTCGTGCGGTCTGGACAACATCTCCGACGAGATCGAGTCCATGCGCGAGCTCACGGTCGACTGAAGCGAGAACACGAAGGCGGGCCGGGAGTGCAACCCCACGGCCCGCCTTCGTGCATCCGGAGCCCTCAGCCCTTCAGCGCTTCGCGCACCTTGACTCTGGCGCCCATCTTCAGCAGCGAGCTCTCGTAGATCCGCGCCCCGATGGCGATGATGAGGACGCAGGAGACGGCCAGGATCCCGAGTGAGAGCACCGGCTCCCACCACGCCGCCTCGTTGAAGTAGAGGCGCACCGGCATCGCGGTCGGCGCTGAGAACGGCACATAGCTCATCACGTTCATCACGATCGGGTTGTTGCCGAACAGGATGACGAGGAAGTACGGCAGCATCACCAGATACATCACGGGCATCACCGTCGGCGAGATGTCCTCCTGGCGTGAGACCATCGACCCGGCTGCGGCGAACATCGCCGACAGCAGCAGGAAGCCCAGCGCGAAGAACACCGCGAACCAGGCGATCGGTGCACCGAAGTCGGTCACGTAGTCGCTCTGACCCGTCACCGCGAGGCCGATGATCGAAGCGGTGGCCAGCACCGCGATCTGGCCGAGCGCGAGGATCAGGTTCCCCAGCACCTTTCCTGCCAGGAGCGCACGGGCCGAGACCGTGGAGATCAGGATCTCGACGACGCGGGTCTGCTTCTCCTCCACCACTGCTGTGGCGATCGGCATCGCGAAGGTGAGCGTGATGCCCATGAACAGCACACCGAAGATCAGCCCCAGTATGTAGCGCAGGAAGAACGGCACGGCCGGGTCTTCGAGCAGCGTCACCTCGGGGTGCACGGCGAGAAGCGACATCACGTCGTCAGGCGCCTCGTCGAACGCGACGACTTCGACGCCGGTCACGGAACCGGCGCTGGGCAGCACGAGCGCATCGACTGTGCCGTCGCGGACCAGCGCCTCTCCCGCCGCGGCGTCGGCGACCTCGGTGACCTCGAGGTCCTCGGTGTCGGGGAGCACATCTGCTGAGTCCGCGGTGACGGCGACGGGCGTTCCGGATGTCGTTGCGCTCGAGATCCCCATCCAGACGATGCCGCCCACCGCGATCAGCACCAGAATCAGCGTCGAGATGATGAACGCCTTGCTGCGCAGGCGAGAGAGGATGTCGCGCTCGGCGACGAGCCATGTGGCCTGAGCGGTTGAGATCGAGCGCGCATCGGCTGCGAGAGTCATCGGATGACCTCCTTGAAGATCTGGGCGAGGGATGGCTGCTGGGGGGCGAAGCGAGTGACCTCGCCGTACGAGACCGCGCGCTGCAGCACGCGCTGTGCGGCAGCGGCGTCGTCGGCGTCGAAGAGGGCGTATCCGCCGTCGAAGTCGATCACCTGGATGCCCGGCTCCTCGCGCACCCAGCCGACGTCCTTCGCCGCAGTGAGTTCGAAACGGCTGGTGGCGTGCTCCTCGCGCAGCCGCTCGCGGGAGCCGGAGGTGCGCACCTCTCCTGCGGCGATGATCACCAGATCGTCGCAGAGGCGCTCGACCACGTCGAGCTGGTGAGAGGAGAACAGCACGCTGGCACCGGCAGCGGCACGATCCTGCAGCACACCGGCGACCACCTCGACGGCGAGCGGGTCGAGGCCGCTGAACGGCTCATCGAGGATCAGCACCTCGGGGTCGTGCACGAGAGCTGCGGCGATCTGGGCTCGCTGCTGATTGCCGAGCGAGAGCGCCTCGATGTTGTCGGCGAGTCGTTCGCCCAGCCCGAGCCTGTCAAGGATCGCGGTGGCGCGCTCTGTTGCGTCTGCGCGGCTGAATCCGTGCAGACGGGCCAGGTAGACGATGTGGTCGAGCACCTTCATCTTCGGGTAGAGGCCGCGCTCTTCCGGCATGTAGCCGAAGCGACGACGATCGTCTGTCGTGAGCTCCTGCCGGTCGAGCGTAACGGTGCCGCCGTCCGGTGCGAGCAGCCCCAGGATGATGCGCATCGTGGTGGTCTTCCCCGCCCCGTTTCCGCCGACGAAGCCTGTCAGACGGCCGGGGGCGACATCGAACGTGACGCCGTCGAGGGCGCGGCGTTCGCCGTAGTTCTTCGTGATTCCGCTCAGTCGCAGCATCGGCGGGTTCCCTTTCTCGGTGTGTGCTTCCACACTACGAAGCAGACTGTGCCGCGTGCCTCCCCCGCATGACGGATCTTCGCACTCCGCCGTTGTGCGGAGATGGCGCTGGGGGACGCGCTGGGCGCACAGCATGTATGCATCCGCATGGAATACGATCCGACGGGCGAGCGTTCCCACGCTCGTACGCAAGAACGGCCGCAGCGGCCACCACCCCTGAAGGAGATCATCCGTGCCCACCATCGGCTACATCGTCGGCAGCATCTCGAGCACCTCGCTCAACCGCGCACTCGCCGAGGCTCTCGCGAAGCTCGCACCGGAGGGCGTCGAGTTCGAAGAGATCGCCATCAAGGACCTTCCGTTCTACTCCCCCGACTACGACGCCGAGTTCCCGCAGGTCGGGCTGGACTTCAAGAAGCACATCGAGAATGTCGACGGCATCGTCATCGTCACGCCCGAGTACAACCGCTCGATCCCTGGTGTGCTGAAGAACGCGATCGAATGGGCCAGCCGGCCGTACGGCAACTTCTCGTTCGGCGGCAAGCCGGTCGCTGTGCTGGGCGGCTCGCCCGGAGCGATCGGCACGGCAGCTGCCCAGCAGCACCTCAAGGCCGTGCTCAGCCACGCGAACGCGATCGTGATGGGTCAGCCGGAGGGCTTCGTGCAGGTCACTCCGGGCCTCATCGACGGCGACAGTGACATCACCAACGAGGGCACGAAGGCGTTCCTGCAGTCCTACCTCGACACCTTCCTCGGCCTCATCGCCCGGGTCCAGAAGGCCTACGCAGCCTGAGCATTCTGACTGCGGCATGCGCCTCGGTTCTGCTTCGACGGGCCAAGGCGCATGCGAGCTCTCGACTACGCGTATCCGTGTCGATGCGCCCAGACCACCGCGGCGACGCGGTCGCGGGCGCCGAGCTTGAGCAGCACGTTCGAGACGTGGGTCTTCACTGTGGCATCGCCGATGTAGAGCTCGGCGGCGATCTCGGCGTTGCTCATCGCACGGGCGAGCAGGCGCAGCACGTCGCCCTCCCGCTCGGTCAGGGCGACACCGGTGTGCGCGGGTGACGACGGTGACCGCACCGGACTCGAGTCGGCGTCGGCCCGGTTCTGCGCGGCGAACCGTTCGATGACCCGCCGTGTGACCTCCGGTGCGAGCAGCGCCTCCCCCGATGCGGCGACGTTCGCGGCGTTGACCAGTTCCTCCGGTCCTGCGTTCTTGAGCAGGAACCCGCTCGCACCGGCCTCGAGCGCCGAGAACAGGTAGTCGTCGCGATCGAAGGTCGTCACGATGACGATGCGCGGACCGCTGTCCCCGAGTTCGGCCCGGATGCGGCGGGTCGCCTCGATACCGTCGAGGTCGGGCATCTGCACGTCCATGAAGACGACATCCGGTCGCATGCCGCGAACGGAATGTATCGCCTCCTCCCCCGTCCCGGCCTCACCGGTGACCACGATGCCTGAGGCCTCCAGGATCATCCGGAACCCCATCCGCATCGTGGCATGGTCGTCGACGAGCAGCACGCTGATCGGTTCGTTCACGCGTCGGTCTCCTCGAATGTCTGATTCTCCCGCAGGGGCACGCTGATGCGTACCAGGTACCCGGGGCGCTCCACTGAACCATCTGCATCCGCTTCTCGGTTCCCGAAGTGGAGCAGTCCCCCGATCGAGGTCGCGCGTTCCCTCATCCCGAGCTGGCCCACTCCGGGGCGGGCGCCCGCGCGCACTCTGCCGGTGTTCGTGACCTCCAGTTCGACCCAGTCGTGGCGGTAGCGCAGCCGGATGTCCGCTCGTGCATCAGGTCCAGCGTGCCGACGCGCATTGGTGAGCGCCTCCTGCGCGATCCGGTACAGATTGGTCTCGACGAGGGGCGGAAGCGGCACGGCGTCACCGATCACGGTGAAGGTCGTCGGTGTGCCGGCGGCGGTGACCTGCCGCACCAGCTGCTCTAGGTCATGCAGCTTCAGCGCGGAAGGAGCCTCCTGGTTCTCGCCGGGGTCGCGCAGCGTGTCGAGCAGGTGATGCAGCTCGTCGATCGCGGTGCGTGCGCCCTGCTCGACCTCCCTGAGAACGTCGCCGGCGGCATGCGGATCCGTCGCCATGACCGTGCGCGCGGCACCGGCCTGAACTCCCATCGCCGACACGTGGTGGCCGACGACGTCGTGCAGCTCGCGCGCGATGCGCACTCGATCGAGCGCGACGGCCTGCGCCGCGGAGAGCTCGCGCTCCTCCTCCAGCTGCTCCGCGAGGCCGCGCAGGTCCTGCCGGTTCAGCGCCGCCCTGTAGGCGTGATCGCCCAAGTAGTAGGCGCCGCCGAAGTAGGCGATATTGATCAGCCACTGGATGAGCATGTAGGCGACCAGCGGCGACATCGCGCCGGCGATGACGTCTGCCTCGTCTGCCGCGTTGCCGATCGCGAAGTAGGTGGAGATCAGCAGCCAGATCATCATGGCGACCACGAGGAACGAGCGGCCGAGGACAGCGCGACGGCGGTCGTTCATCCACGCACCGATCGTATAGATGGCGATGAATATCGACACGTTCGAGACGAAGGCCTCCGGAACGTGCAGGGTCACGCCGCAGAAGTACGAGGCGCAGACGATGACCGCGGACGCGATCGGATACCTCCGTCGAACGGCGAGCGGCCACGTGGTGCCGACCGCCAGGGGCAGCACCCAGACGAGGTCCGCCGTCTGCTCGCCGTAGAACTGGGTGATCGATGACAGCGCCCCGCTGATCATCGCCGCGACGAACAGCGCGGCGGCGAGCAAGCAGTCCTGGCGCAGCTCGCGCCGCGTCGGCGCGGCACGGGTGGGGGAGAGGCTCGCTTGTACCGGGGCGAGCTCGCCACCGGTACCGGGGCGGGCAGCCGCGTCGCGGGCGCCCTGGGTGGCGGGCCCGCCACGGAGATCCGCCTGGGCTGCTCGCGTGCTCATACCGCCACGTTACGTCGCACTCCGCGCTGGCGCCTCCGCCGTGAGGCGGAGAACCTCGCGCGGCGTCAGCCGAAGATCATCGGGATGTCCTCGTCCTCGTCGGCGACATCGAGGTCGACCACGACGGGTACGTGGTCGCTGGGCTGCTCGCCCTTGCGTTCATCGCGCTCGATGCTGGCGCCGGAGACCGCGTCGGCGAAGGCCTTCGACCCCAGGATGAAGTCGATCCGGATGCCCTGGTCCTTCGGGAACTTGAGTCGCTGGTAGTCCCAGTAGGTGTAGCCGGTTGGGATCAGCGGTCGCACCGTGTCGGTGACGCCGGCGCCCAGCAGTGCTTGGAACGCTTCGCGCTCTGCGGGGGAGACGTGCGTGGAGACGCCCTCGACGATGTCGGGGTCGCCGTTGTCGGCATCGGTCGGGATGATGTTGAAGTCGCCGACGAGAGCGATCGACAGGTCGGGCTGTGCGGCGAGGGCGTCTGCCGTGTGCTGCCGCAGCGCCTCGAGCCAGCGCAGCTTGTACGCGTAGTGGGGATCGTCGAGCGAGCGGCCGTTCGGCACGTACAGACTCCATACCTTGACGCCGTTCACGGTCGCGCCGATCGCGCGGGCTTCGAGCGGGGCGTCGTCGCCCTCATACCCCTTCTTGAACCCAGGCATTCCGGTGAAAGAATATTCGATGTCCTCGATCGGCTCGCGGCTGGCGATGGCGACGCCGTTCCACTGATTCAGCCCGTGCGCTTCGACGTGGTAGCCGGCTGCCTCGAACGCCGCGTAGGGGAACTGCTCCGGCTTGCACTTGATCTCCTGCATGGCGAGCACGTCGACGTCGGCGCGCTCCGCGAAGCCGACGATCCGGTCCACCCGAGCCCTGACAGAGTTCACATTCCACGTCGCCAACCGCATGGAACCAGCCTAACTGCGAGGATCTGAGCCCCACTTCAGATTGTCGAAGAGGTCGTCGACGGCCTGTCGGTCGTAGGCCTCGGCACGCGGAGCGGCGGGGAAGTCGAGCTTCCGGATCAGGTCGGCGTACTGGCGATTCGTCCGGAGTCTTTCGACCACCTTGTCGGTCACTTCGTCGACGGCGCTGCGGCGATATCCGTCGCGGAAGAGCCCCGGCTTCTTCAGCGGGTGCGATGCGAGCCATTCCTCGATGGGCTGATGTGCCATGGCATCAGCGTATGCCGCTTCGCGCGCCGCCGCGGGCTCTCATATGCTGGCAGTCATGGCCACCGCATCCACGCCGGCGCTCGAAGCCGACCGTCAGAACCTCATCTCCCTCATCCGGGACGAGGCCGTCTTCCACGGCGACTTCACGCTGTCCAGTGGCACGAAGGCCACGTACTACGTCGACATGCGCAAGCTCACGCTCGACCACAGGGCGGCCCCGGCGATCGGCCGGATCATGAGCGACCTCATCGCTGACATCGATGGAGTCGTCGCTGTCGGGGGCCTCACTCTGGGCGCCGACCCGATCGCAAACGCCGTGATGCACGCATCTGCGGGCACCGACGACCCGTTGGACGCGTTCGTCGTGCGCAAGGAGCCGAAGGACCACGGTCGCGGCCGCCAGATCGAGGGCGCGGACGTCGAGGGCAGACGCGTCGTCGTACTGGAGGACACCTCGACCACGGGTCAGTCCGCGCTGAAGGCGGTCGAGGCGCTGCGCAAGGCGGGTGCAGAGGTGGCGGCGGTCGCCGTGATCGTCGATCGCTCGACGGGTGCGCAGGCGGCGATCGAGGCGGAGGGTCTCGAGTGGCGCGCTGCCGTCGATCTCGACGATCTTGGCCTCGCGCCCCAGTAATCGGCGTCATGGTGTCGCAGACCTGCGCCCTCGCGCTCGACCTGGGCGGGACGAAGCTCGAGGGCGCCCTGGTCGACACGTCCGGCGAGATCATCGCAGGCAGCCGCAACCGGGTGCCCACCGGCCCCGACTCGACGCCGGGGTCGCTTGCCGCAGCGTTCGAGCAGGTCGTGCGCACGTCGATGGCGCATGTGCCCGATGGCGTGAGCTTCGTCGGGACCGGCATCGGCAGCGCCGGTCCCATCGATTTCTCATCCGGCGCCATCTACCCGGTGAACATGCGGCGGGCCCACGGGTTCGAGGTCGTCGCTCTGGTGCGCAGCGCGGTCCTGTCCGGGACAGAGGTCTCGCTGCGACTTGACGGCACGTGCCTCGCGCTCGCCGAGGACCGCTGGGGCGCGGCGCAGGGCTCCCGCGCGTCGATGAGCGTCGTCGTCTCGACCGGCATCGGCGGCGGAATCGTGATCGACGGTCGAACGGTCACCGGCCGATCGGGCAACGCTGGTCACATCGGGCAGACTCACGTGTCGACGCATGACCTGCCCGGTGGGCCGGCGGAAGCGGCCACGGTCGAGGAGCTGGCCTCCGGGCCGAACATCGTGCGCTGGGCACGGTCGCGGGGCTGGGTCGGCGAGACGGGCGAAGACCTTGCGCGTTCGGCGGCAGCGGGCGATCAGGCGGCTGCGGCGGCGATCGAGCGATCGGCGACCCTCGTCGGGCGTGCGTTCGCCGATGCCGCCACTCTGCTCGACCTCGAGACGATCGTGGTCGGCGGCGGCTTCTCGCACGTCTCGCCCGACTACGTCGATCTGGTGGGGGAGTCGCTGCGCTCGTGCGCCCCGCTCGACTACGCCCGCCGCGTATCGATCGTGCGCAGCGCGCTGCATGGCGACGGCCCCCTGCTGGGTGCCGCAGCCCTCGCGCTGTGATGGTCGGCGCGCACGGGTGAACGCCGCCTCTTGGATGAGACGGTCGGTGCTCAGCGACGTCCCTGCGCCGGCTGCGCGCGTCGTGCGGCGTTGAGCGCGCACACCAAGGCGACTGCGAAGCAGACCCCGCCGAGCGCCCAGCCGAACGCTGCGAAACCGGTCGGCAGGAGCAGTGCCGACAGAATGAGCGCGGCGCCGAGCAGAGGAAGCGCAACGGCGAGCCGCTTCGCGATGGGACGAGCCTCGGTCATCGGATCACTTCCCGCGCCCGCGCCACCACTGCACGGCGAATGCCACCATCGCACCGGTGATGCACAGGGCGGCCACGGCGAAGACCAGATCGCGCTCCATCCGGATCAGACTCCCGAGGTGAGCTCGGCTTCGCCCTCGCCCTGGGTCTCGGCGTCTATGAGCTCGGCGACGGAGGGGACGACCTCGTCGGGTCGGAACGGGTAGCGCGAGATCGAGGACTCGTCGCTGATGCCGGTCATCACCAGCACGGTGTGCAGTCCGGCCTCGATGCCCGCGACGATGTCGGTGTCCATCCGGTCGCCGATCATCCCCGTCGTCTCGCTGTGTGCGCCGATCCGGTTCAGTGCCGAGCGGAACATCATCGGGTTCGGCTTGCCGACGATGTAGGGCTCGCGGCCGGTGGCCTTCGTGATCAGCGCGTTGATGGCACCCGTCGCCGGCAGCACACCTTGCTTGCTCGGGCCGGTGGCATCCGGGTTCGTCGAGATGAACCTCGCTCCGTCATTGATGAGCCGCACGGCCTTGGTGAGCGCTTCGAACGAGTAGTTGCGGGTCTCGCCGACGACGACGTAGTCGGGGTTCGTCTCAGTCATGATGAACCCCGCCTCGTGCAGTGCCGTGAGGATGCCGGCCTCGCCGATCACGAACGCCGTCCCGCCCGGGTTCTGCTGCTTCAGGAACGCCGCCGTGGCCAGCGCCGAGGTCCAGATGTTCTCCTCCGGCACGTCGATTCCGGATGATCGCAGCCTGGCCGACAGATCGCGCGGGGTGAAGATGGAGTTGTTGGTGAGCACGAGGAACGGGGTGCCAGTCGCGCGCCACTGCTCGAGCAGCGCTGGTGCGCCGGGAATGGCGGATTCCTCGTGCACGAGCACGCCGTCCATGTCGGTGAGCCAGCACTCGATGTCATCGCGTCGCGTCATGCGGCCAGCTTAGAGGTCGTGCAGGCAGCTCGTCTGACCCGTGTGCCGCAGGTGCCGCTTCGGCGGGGCGTTCACGCGGTGAGCATCTCAGAGTTCCGGGCTCTCGAGATTGGCGGAAGCCCAGGAACCGAGCTGGTCGAGGATCGGCAGCAGCCCCTCGCCCCTTGCGGTGAGTGCATAGGACACGGTGACCGGAGGGCCCGGGTCGACGGTGCGTGCGACGAGCCGGGCCTGGCCGAGCTCGGCCAGGCGGTCGGAGAGCACCGTGTCGCTGATGCCGACCACTGCGCGACGCAGCGCGACGAAGGTCGAAGGACCCCCGCCGAGCGAGGAGACGATCATGCCGTTCCAACGCTTGCCTAGAACGCTGAATGCCAGTGTGACCGCTGCGTCACAGGCACGGAACTCTGCGTCATGGTCCGCCATTCCTCCATGCTACTCGTGCTACGCTGATGCGAGCCACTAAGAAAAACAAAGTGACTCCGAAAAAGAAGGGTGAACTCATGTCTCTGTTCCGTCTGGACGCCAGCATCATGCCTGCGACGTCTTCCAGCCGTTCGCTCGCCGACCTGGTCGAAGCGGAGTGGCGCGCCTCTCACCCGGACTCGGCGGTGACCCGTCGTGATCTGGCCGCCGATCCGGTCCCGTCGACGGCGTGGGCGGATGCGGTCACTTCCGGATTCGTCGAGGAGGGTCAGCGCACCGCCGGGCAGAGCGAAGCGCTGGCACTCGCGCGCGGCTTCGCCGACGAGCTCATCGACGCCGACGCGTTGCTCTTCGCCGTTCCGCTGTACAACTACGGCGTCTCCCAGCACTTCAAGACCTGGTTCGACCTCGCCTACACTGATCCGCGCATCGACCCGACCGGAACCGCGCTCCGCGGCAAGCCGGCGACCCTGGTCACCGTGCTCGGTGGAAACTACGCGGCCGGAACGCCCAAGGACGGATGGGACCACTCCACCGGCTGGCTTCGACGCGTGCTCGAAGACGTCTGGGGGCTCGACCTTCGCGTCGTGCAGCGCCCCTTCACTCTGGTGGGTGTGAACCCGGCGCTTGACGCCTTCACCGACACTGCACGCGAACTCAAGGAAGCCGCGGAGGCGTCTGCGCGTGCATACGGTCGTGAGCTTGCGGCCAGGCGGGCTTCGCAGGGCGTCTGAGCCGCATTGATCGAGAACGTCCGTCAGCGGTTCTCGGGATGGAACCGCTGACGGGGTCGGGCGTCCTGTGGCGGGCCCGGGCGTTCTGCGACGGGGCAGTCATCCCCGATCAGAAGAGCACTTTCCGTGCAGGCCGCCGACCTCGACCATCCTGAGGTCGGCGGCACCGGGCTCAAGGGAGGTCCCGCTGGCGAGATCGTGCCGCTGGACCGATCGGCGCTCATTTTATGCGCGTGCGCGCCGTGCCGGGCGGGATTCCGAGAGATTCGGCGATATGGTCAACGCGTGAACCCTCGCCCGCGCCAATCGTGGGATCCGTTGCGCCTTCCCGATCTGAAGGGGCGCACGTACCTCATCACGGGGGCGAACGCGGGTCTGGGGTACTTCGCGAGCGAGCAGCTGGCCCGCGCGGGCGCGCATGTCGTGATGAGCGGGCGGCACCCGAACAGGCTGCACGCGGCGCACGATGCGATCGAGGCTCGTGTGCCAGGCGCATCCGTCGAGACGCTGATCCTCGACGTCGCCAACCCCGGATCGGTGCGTTCGGCGGCCGCGTCGCTGAAGGGCGGCGTCTTCTCTCGACAGAAGCTCGACGGCGTGCTGCTGAACGCTGGCATCGTGCACACCCCGAAGCGACGTCGGATCACGCGCGACGGTCGCGAGCTCGTGCTCGCGACGAACGCGCTCGGTCACTTCGTGCTCGCGGGAGAGCTGCTCACCACGCTTGCGAAGGCGGCGTCCGGATCGCACACCGCCCGGATGGTGTGGCTCGGCAGCATGTCGACTCGGATGGGCGCATACGAGCCGAAGGACATCCAGCTCGAGAAGAACTATGCCGCCTGGAAGGCGTACGTGCAGTCGAAGGTCGTGGTGCAGTCGCTGGCGCTGGAGGCGAATGCTCGTCTTCGTGAAGCGGGCGTCCCGGTCGACAGCGTGCTCGCCCACCCCGGGTACTCGATCGGCGGACGCAGCCCTATGGTCGCCGGTGTGAATCAGCCGAGCCGATGGAAGCGTCTGCGCGACGCGATGCAGGCGCCCGTCGCGCAGAGCAAGCAGCACGGTGCCTGGGCTCCGGTGCGGGCACTGGTCGACCCCGAAGTGACCGGGGGCGAGTTCATCGGACCGAGGTTCCTCACTCGCGGCGCACCCGTACGGGTCAAGCCGTCAGGAACGTCGAACGACCCCGAGGTGCGCGAACGGGTGTGGGAGCGGTGCGAGGAGCTCACCGGTGTGCACTGGCCGTTCGCCAAGGCCGCACGCTCCCGGCGGTAGATCTGCGTCGGCAGCTGAGGCCCGCAGCATCGCCGCGCCGGTCAGGCACGGCCGGTGAGCAGGTGGGTCAGCGCAGGCCGATCACGGCATCCGGGGCGTTCAGCACGACGATGGGCGTCACGGTGGGATGTCCGGCAGCTCGTACCTTGGCGAAGTCGACCTTCACCAGCGGCGTGCCTTCGTCGACGACGTCGCCTTGCACCACCAGGGTCTCGAAGCCGTCGCCTGCCATCTCGACCGTGTCGATTCCGACGTGGATGAGCACCTCGGTGCCGTCGTCGAGCGCGAGCCCGATGGCGTGACCGGTGGGGAACATCGACTCCACGCGCCCGGGACCAGGCGCGACGACTGTGTCTCCGGTGGGTTCGACGGCGATGCCCGGGCCGAGCGTCCTCTGTCCTCACTCAATCCCGTGCGGGAAAGCGCCGCTTGCACTGCGACTTGGCGGCACTTCGTCCCACCTGAGCGGCTCATGCGGGCGCCAGACCGGACTCGTAGGCGAGGATCACGAGGTGCACGCGGTCGCGGGCGTCGAGCTTCTGCAGCAACCGGCCGATGTGGGTCTTGATCGTCGACGACGACAGGAAGAACCGCTCGGCCAGCTCGTCGTTCGACAGTCCCTCGGCGATGGCGACAAGGATCTCCCGTTCGCGGGGCGTGAGCGTATCCAGCCCCTGATGGACAGAACGCAGTCGATCTGCGCCCTGTGGGCCGGAATCGACCGAATCCGGGGTGTTCGGCGTCGATTCGACTGCGTCGTGCTGACGCACCTGTGCGGCCAGTTCGACAGGCCCGCCTGCGAAGCGCTCCATCAGCTTGCGCGTCACGCTCGGCGCGAGCGCCGCGTCGCCGGAATGCACCGACCGGATGGCGCTGAGCAGCTCCTCGGGGCGGGCGTCCTTGAGCAGGAACCCGCTGGCTCCCGCGCGTATGGCTGCGAAAGCATATTCGTCGAGATCGAAAGTCGTCAGCACGAGTATGCGCGGAGCGTCCGGGCGGCCGACGATCTGCTCCGTTGCGGCGATACCGTCCAGGCCGGGCATCCGGACGTCCATCAGGATGACGTCGATCGCTGTCGGGTCGAGGCGCGTCGCCTCTGCACCGTTCTCTGCCTCCGCGACCACCTCGATGTCCGGATGCACGTCGAGCACCATTCTCAGGCCCATCCGGATGAGCTCCTGGTCGTCGGCGAGGGCGACGCGGATCGGACTCGACGGGGCTTCCATGTCATTCACGGCATGTCCTTTCTCAGTACGGCGCGCAGGCGCCAGCCACCGCGCGGCGTGGGGCCGGCCTCGATGGTGCCGCCGTGCAGCGCGGCCCTCTCGCGCGCTCCGATGAGCCCTCGACCGGCACCGCGCATCTCCGGCACAGTGGTCTTCCTGTGATCCGGGCGGCCGTTCTCGATCGTGATGGCGAGCTCGTCGTGGCGGTTGTCGACGGTCACATCGACGCGCGAAGTGCCTGGCGCGTGCCGGAGCACGTTGGTCAGGCCCTCCTGCATGATTCTGTATGCCGCTAGTGGAATGTCGGGTCGGCCACCGTCGTCCGCCGCGAGAGGAGCGCCCGAATGCGTCCAGCGAACCGGCATGCCGGCCTCGCGGAACCCCTCGATCAAGTCGTCCACATCGTTCGCCGTCGGCTGCGGCGCCAGGTCCGCCGGTGCATCCGGATCACGGAGCAGACCGAGCAGGCGGCGCATGTCCGCCAGGGCATCTCTGCCGGCCGAAGCGACCCTGCGCATGGCGGCCGGAGCGCCCTGCGCACCGGCTTCGGCTCGTGCGGCAGCCCCCTCCGACAGAGTGACCATCACCGTGAGACCGTGCGAGACGATGTCGTGCATCTCTCGCGCGACGCGGGCGCGCTCCTCGGTGACGGCGAGCCTGGCGCGCTGATCACGTTCGCGGGCGAGGTCCTCTGCCCTGGCGATGATCGCGGCGATGTAGCGGCGGCGACCGCCGACCGACATGCCGAGCAGGGTGGGCACGAGGTAGAAGACCAGCATCGGGATGCCGACCGCTGCGGGAATGAGAGGGTTCTCGCTGGCGCCGGACTGGGCGATGACGGCCGCGGCGATCGCGCCCAGTGATGCGATGCCGTAGCCGATCCACATCCGGCGGGTCGTCGAGTGCACACCGAGCGAATACAGCAGCACGTACACGTCGATCCAGCCGTTGACGTCGTTCGACAGCGGCAGGAGGGTTCCGATCACGGGCAGGGCCGTGACGGCGATGGTGCCCTCGAGGGGGAGACGTCGGCGGAGAAGCAGGGCGACGAAGCCGACGACCACGGTGAGCAGCGTCCACGTGACGTCGAGTGCGCCCGCGGTTCCGGTCGCAGGCAGCACGATGGCGATGACCAGCAGCGGAGCCTGGCAGGCGACCGCGATCGTCCAGTCGACCGTTCGGGGGTGGCGGTCGAGCCAGCGCTGGATCGCGCCGGGCGGCCGGGGCAGAGCGAGGTCGGCGCCCGGATCATCCGGGGCCTTCGTCTGCTTCGGGTTCGCCATGTCCTCGACCTTAGAGGCTGCGCGGACGGGCCGCCTGGTTCGTCTCCGGTCAGATGCGTGCGCTCCGCGGATCCCTCTCGGGCGTCGGCGGAGCGCACGCATCCGGTGGGCCTGATCAGGCGTCGCGGCCGCTCTCGACGGCCATGCCGAGCCCGAGCGCCGCGACGGGCCATGCGACGGTGAGCGCGAGGTCCGCGGCCAGTTCGCCGGTGAAGCCTGCGAAGGGCGCGGCCAGCTGCGGGCCTGCGCTCGCGAGCAGGTACTCCGCCGTGGTCGGTGCCCAGTCGAACGGCAGCAGCATCAGCACCGTCGGCAGCATCAGCAGATACACGAGCACGAGCAGGATGCCCCACGTCTCGCTGCGCAGCAGCACGGAGACTCCCAGCGCGAACACTGCGCACGCCGCGACGTAGAACGCTCCTCCGAGGATCGGCAGCACGACGCTGTCGAGGAAGGACCCGGTCAGCACGGGGCTGCCGAACCCCGCGTAGACGATCGAGACGGCCGCGAACGACAGCACGAGTGCGACGACCGCGGCGACGAAGGTGCTCACCGCGACGACGACGGCCTTCGCGCCGATCAGAGCGGTGCGGCGGGGAGCGGCGGCGAGCAGCGTGCGATGAGCGCCCGTCGTGTGCTCCTTCGCGTAGTGCGAGACGGCGACGAGCACCGCGACGCACATGGCGACTGTGATGGTGTTCGTGCCCATCGTCGTGAGGTCGGGGAGCGGGGCCGCGCCATCTGACCACTGATTGCTCAGTGAGATCATCAGGCCGAACGCGCCGGCGAGGCCGACGGTGAGGCCGACGCCGAGGAACAGC
Organism: Microbacterium halotolerans; assembly: GCF_003569805.1. Taxonomy (GTDB): domain Bacteria; phylum Actinomycetota; class Actinomycetes; order Actinomycetales; family Microbacteriaceae; genus Microbacterium; species Microbacterium halotolerans. The sequence goes on from NZ_KZ984051.1 coordinate 697,895, forward strand.
GAGACGAGAGTGCCTCGCAGGCTCGACAGCGTGATCCACTGTGCACGGACGAGGTGCGGGAAGGTGATGCGCGCGTCGGCATGAGTGCCGCTGCGCGCGGCGGACTGGACGGGAGCTGCGGGCTGTGCGGTTGCGGTAGTCATGTTCATCTCTCCAAGGAAGTCGCGGTCACGCCGCGATCGCGGCCTCGTCGCTGTGGTATTCGGTGGCGTCGCCGGTGAGGGCGAGGTAGGCGTCTTCGAGCGAGGCGCGCATCGGAGTCAGCTCGTGCAGTTCGAGCCCCGCGCCGACCGCCGCGTGCGCGATCTGCGAGGCGGCGAGCCCTGCGACCTCGACGACGTCGGCGCCCGTGGTCGTGACGGCGACGCCGTCGGCCTCCAGCAGGGGAGCCAGGCGCGCCGCGTCCGAGACGCGAACACGGGTGCGCTCGCTGCCCGCACTGCCGATGAACTCGCTCACCGGTGCGTCGGCGAGCACGCGGCCCTTGCCGAGAACGATGATGTGGTCGGCCGTCTGCGCCATCTCGCTCATCAGATGGGAGGAGAGGAAGATGGTGCGCCCCTCCGCTGCGAGCGAGCGCACGAAGCGGCGCACCCAGTGCACGCCCTCCGGGTCGAGGCCGTTGACCGGCTCGTCGAAGATCAGCGTGTGCGGGTCACCGAGCATGGTGGCCGCGATGCCGAGGCGCTGGTGCATGCCGAGCGAGAAGCCGCCGACCCGCTTGCGCGCCACCTGCTCCATGCCCGTCATCTCGAGCACCTCGTGCACGCGTTTGGTGCCGATGCCGTGGGTCGCGGCGAGCATCTTCAGGTGCGATTCAGCCGTGCGCCCCGGATGGAGCGCCTTCGCGTCGAGGAGCGAGCCGACTTCCGTCATCGGGGCGGGGGAGTCGGTGAACTTCCGGCCGGCGACCGTGACGCTGCCAGCGTCGGGTCGATCGAGTCCGACGACCATCCGCATCGTGGTGGACTTGCCTGCGCCGTTCGGCCCCAGGAAGCCGGTGACCTGTCCAGGGCGGGCCACGAAGGTCGCCTGGTCGACCGCCGTCTTCGAACCGAAGCGCTTGGTGAGGTTCTCTGCTGTGATCATGCCTCCGACGCTACGGCGTGCCCGTACGTCGCACATCGGCCCACGGGATGATCCGGATCGGACCTGGGTACTAGGACCGGGATCGATGCCCGGGCAGGCCCGCACGGTGGCGCGGGATCGGACCAGCGCACAGGTCGGTTCGGTCGAAGGGGCGACGCGAGATCAGCACGTGGCTCAGTGACTGGCCTGACGTCGACCCGGCTTTCCACTGAGCACCGGACTCCTGCCTACGCGCTCAGCCAGACAGCGTCCTCAGCGCCGGGCGGCACGGGGTCGCCCGCTCGGTGCTCGGCCCCGACCGTGAGCCCCGACTCCTCGATGGCGCGCAGCAGGTCGGGGTCGCGGTCACTCACACGCAGCACGCGGCCTGTGTGACCGGGGGCGGCGTCGGCGAGCAGAACGAACGGCACCCGCTCGACGTGCCCGGCGGCATCCGGAATCGCGTCGCCGTGCGGGTCGAACCTCGGCCTGCCGAGCCGCTCGTCGATCTTCTCGAGCAGCCGGTCGCTGATCGAATGCTCGAGGATCTCGGCCTCGTCATGCACTTCGTCCCACGAGTAGTCGAACTCGCTCACGAGCCACGTCTCTATCAGGCGATGCCTGCGCGTCATCTCGAGCGCCCGACGTTCGCCCGCCTCGGTCAGCCGCACCGCGCGGTACGGCTCGTGCGCGACGAGGCCCTGCGCGGCGAGCTTCTTGACCATCTCGGTCACGCTCGACGGCGCCACCCCGAGGTTCGCGGCCAGCACCGACGGCGTGATCGACGCGTCCTGCCATTCGGTGTGCGCGTAGATGGTCTTGAGATAGTCGTCGATCGCAGGCGAAGCCACGCCCCAAGGTTACGCGGTCGCCGGTCACGCCCCCGCGAAGGTGAGCACCAGCAGTACGACGTTCAGCGCGATCAGGAAGGCGCTCGACGCCCAACCGAGTGCGGTGGTCCACCAGCGATTGCGGTGTTCGCCGAGCGTGCGCCGCTGCGCGGTGAGCACGACGAGCGGGATCAGCGCGAATGGGATGCCGAACGACAGCACCACCTGGCTGAGCACGAGCGCCTGGGTCGGATCGAAGCCGACGGTGAGGATCACGATCGCCGGGATGAGTGTGATGAGGCGTCGCGCGAGAAGCGGCAGTCGGATGCGCAGCAGTCCCTGCATGATCTCAGCGCCCGCGTATGCGCCGACAGAGGTCGACGCGAGCCCGCTGGCGAGCAGGCCGACGGCGAACAGCGTCGCGATCACCGGGCCGAGCCCCGCGCTCAGTGCGGCGTGCGCGCCCTCGAGCGAGTCGGTGCCCTCCACGCCCGGCAGATTCGCCGCGCCGAGGAGCAGGATCGCGAGGTTGACCGTGCCGGCGATCACAAGCGCGATCGTCACGTCGAGGCGGGTCGCGCGCAGCAGGCGCCGGATGAGGTGGGGCCGAGGGGCGAGCGCGGCGGCGGCAGAGAGGATCCCGGCGCGATGGGGCGGGTCTGTGGAGTGCTCTTCGAGCGCGGCGGCCGGGCCATCCGGCGTTGGAGTCTCTGAGCCGCGGCCTTTTCGCTGAGATGCGGCGATCTCGTGGTGATTCTGCCGCGGTTCGGGGATTGTGCCGCGGCTCGGAACCGCCGTGGACGCGGGGGCCGCGGCCACATCGCCGCCGAAGCGATCGCGGGCGAGCGCGCTGTGCGCGTAGATGGCGTGGGGCATCACAGTGGCGCCGAGTATCGACGCCGCCAGCAGCACCGACTGCGTTCCCTCGAAGCGGGGGAGCAGCCCGGATGCCGCCTCAGCCGGATCGGGCGGCCCGATGAACAGCCCGACGGTGAACCCGAGCGAGATGATCGCGAGCAGGGCGATGATCACCGCCTCGAAGGGTCGCGCCCCGCTGCGCGACTTCACGGCCAGCAGCACCATCGATACGGCGCCCGTGATGAGCCCGCCGACCAGCAGGGGAATGTCGAACAGCAGCCAGAGGGCGACCGCGCCCCCGATGATCTCGGCGATATCGGTGGCCATCGCGATCAGCTCCGCCTGCAGCCAGTACGCACGGCGGGCCCACGGGTTCCGGATGCGCCTCCCGAGCGTCTGCGCGAGGCTCTGCCCGGTGACGACGCCGAGCTTGGCCGAGAGGTACTGGATCAGCCACGCCATCCCGTTGGCGAGCACGACGACCCACACCAGCAGGTACCCGAACTGGGCACCGGCCGACATGTTGACGGCGACGTTGCCGGGGTCGAGATAGGCGACGCCTGCGACCAGCGCGGGACCGAGCAGTGCGATGAGACGCGCGTTTCCTGTGTGTGTGCGGCGCTCCATCCGGCTAGTGTGCCAGAGTTTTAGGTGCACCGAAAAACTGCTTCTGCACTGAGGTTCATCTGTTTGTCTGCGCGGATGCCGGGAGTGCCCGGTGTGCGAGGTGCCGCGCATGCGATAACGGATCGCGCACTGGCGAACATCGTCTGGCCGAGAACGCGCCTTCTGTTGAGCCATGCGCGGCGCCGCCCCGCTACCCTCGATGGGTGACAGACGCAGCCTCAGACCCCGGCAACGAGACGCCGACGCACGGCGTCGGCCCGTGGCAGGGGGAGCGGCCGACCGGCGATCAGTACGATCCCGAGCTGTTGCGCGACGGCGATTCGCGCAATGTCGTCGACCGGTACCGGTACTGGCGGATGGACGCGATCATCGCCGACCTCGACACGAAGCGACACGGGTTCCACGTCGCCATCGAGAACTGGCAGCACGACATGAACATCGGCTCGATCGTGCGCAGCGCCAATGCGTTCCTCGCCGACACGGTGCACATCATCGGGCGCAGGCGCTGGAACCGACGAGGCGCGATGGTCACCGATCGCTACCAGCACGTGATCCATCATCCGGATGTCGCTTCGTTCCGTGAGTGGTGTGAGGGCGAGGGACTGCCGATCGTCGCGGTCGACAATGTCGGGGACGCCGTTCCGGTCGACGTGGCGGAACTGCCCGAGCGCTGTGTGTTCCTGTTCGGACAGGAGGGGCCTGGCGTGAGCGACGAGGCGCTCGCCGCGGCGACCAGCCGCATCGAGATCGCGCAGTACGGCTCGACCCGCTCGATCAACGCGTCGGCCGCCGGTGCCGTCGTCATGTACGAATGGTGTCGGAGGTGGGCGTAGCCCGCCGGAGGCACCCGCTGTGCGGAGCGCGGATCACGCTTCCTGCTGCAGCCACTCCTGGCCTCTGATGCGCCGCGCCAGCGTCACGAACCGCATGCCCATCAGGATGACGAAGAATCCCGCTGCGAGGGCCGCCAGACCCCAGGATCCGGATGGCATCAGCCACGCCAGCAGGGCGAGGTACGGCACGAAGGGGACCAGATTGATCGCCCCGACGATGGCGAGATAGCGCGCGTCGTTCGCACCCATCAGCACGCCGTCGAGCACGTATACGAGTCCTGCGAGCGGCTGCGTGATGCCCATCAGGACGAGCGCGGGCACCAGAAGGCGCGCCACTTCCTCGTCTCCGGTGAACAGCAGGCCGATCACGCCGCTGGTCGCAGCGATCACTGCGCCGCACAGCACGCCGAACCACGCGCCCCACGCCAGCGTGCGCCGCACCACCTGTCGCACATGGCGTTCGTCGCCTTCGCCGAGGGACTTGCCGATGAGCGCCTGGGCGGCGATCGCAAGCGCGTCCATCGCGAAGGCGGCGGTCGACGAGATCGTGAAGACGATCTGCCACCCCGCCAGCTCGTCGGTGCCGAGCATGGTCGCCACCCCGACCGTGAGCAGCAGGCTCGCCCGCAGACTGACGGTGCGCAGGAACAGCCAGCCGCCCGAGCGCGCCGAGCTGCGCACGGCGCCGGGCTGCGGGGCGATCGCGGCGCTGTGTCTGCGCGCGAGGCGCGCGACGATGGCGACGTACACGGCCACCATGCCCCACTGTGCGACGACCGTTCCCATCGCCGATCCCGCGATGCCCCAGTCGAGGCCGTACATGAACACCCAGTTCAGCCCGGCATTCGCGGCGAAGCCCAGCACCGCGATCCACAGCGGCGTGACTGTGTCCTGCAGACCGCGCAGCAGGCCGGTCGCTGCGAACACGATCAGCATGGCCGGCAGCCCCCACATCGAGATGCCGAGGTAGGTCGCCGCCGACGCCCCGACCTCGTCCGGCGCACCGAACGCCGCCACCAGCAGCGGAGTGGCGAGATAGCCGGCGACCGACAGCACCGCTCCGATCGCCAGCGCCAGCCACATGCCGTTGATGCCGGCCGTCACGGCGCCGGGAACGTCGCCCGCCCCGACGCGACGCGCGACCGCGGGCGTCGTCGAATACGCGAGGAACACCATCAGCCCGACCACGGTCTGGAGCACGGCACCGCCGATGCCGAGCCCCGCGAGCGGTGTGATGCCGAGATGCCCGACCATCGCCGAGTCGACGATGAGGAAGATCGGCTCGGCGATGAGCGCTCCCAGCGCGGGCACGGCCAGCGCCAGGATGCGGCGGTTGAGCGTGCGAGGCGAGTCGGTCACCCCACGAGCGTATTCGGCGTGAGGGCGTCCGGCGTCCGTCGGGGCCTGCGGCGGTCGATGACGCGGTGTGCACCGGAGTGAGGGGAGCGTGCCGGTACGAAGGTCATCTGCCCCGATGCGGCCGGATCTCGCGCAGTTCTGCTCGTCTCGGACCAGCTGTGGGTCGCGGCCGAATCATCCGGATGGTCTCTCGCCCGCCGGTCTCCGCTATGAGGTGCAGGCGCCCGTCGAGACGGGCTCGGAGCCCGCGCCGCCGAGTGCTGGTATGAGCTCGGTCGTCGTCATGGCGTAGCCGATGCGATCGTTGCCCTCGTCGCGGGCGAAGACGACCCCTGCGACATCGCCGTCGGCGGTGAGCAGCGGCCCGCCGGAGTTGCCCGGTCGCACCTCGGCGGCGAGGGTGTACACCTCGCGCGCGTTGCGCTGCCCCTCGTAGATGTCGTTGACGGGCATGTCCGCCACGTTCATCACGGTCGAAGGCGACGCCGTGAACGGCCCGCCGTACGGATACCCCTGCACGGCGCCCTCGGCGTCGACGCCGACGGGGGCGACGATGTCGAGCGGTACGGCCTCGACGTCGGCGGAGATCAGTGCGAGGTCGTCGATCGGGTCGAAGTACACGACGACTCCGTCGACGGCCGGCTCGTTCGGAAGCTCGACCATGACCGTGTCGGCCCCGGCGACGACGTGGGCGTTGGTGACGATGAGATCGTCGTCGGCGACGAAGCCCGTCCCGGTCGCGCCGGTGCCGCACGAGTAGGCGACGCCGGAGATGCGCGCGACGGAGGCTGCCGCCTCGTCGAGGGCGGCGCTGCCCGTATCGATGTCGGTCGTCGGCACCTCGGTGCCCTCTGCGATCACGCCGCCGAGGGCGGGAAGCGCATCATCGACGACCACCGAGCGCAGTTTGGCGAAGGCTTCGATCACCGGTTCCGGCGTGTACCGCTCGATCGTGCGCAGCACCGTCGACGACGCGATGGAGGAGGAGACGACGGGTACGCCGGCCGAGGCGATCGCCGAGCCGACGGTGACGAGCACGACCGAGGTCGCGGCGGCGGCGAGCAGCCCGCCGGTCAGGCGCTCGAAGAAGCGGAGCTTGATCCTGTCGGCGCCGCGCCGAACGATCGACCCGATGGCGGCGCCGATGCCCGCGCCGATCGCGAGCAGCGCGACGACCGTGCCGACGACGGCGACCCCGCGCCACTCGCGCGCCGTGACGAGCGAGCTCACCAGCGGAACGACCCATGGAGCCGCGATCGCGCCTGCGGCCAGCCCCGCCCACCATCCGATGCTGGCGAACAGTCCGACCCGGAACCCGCCGAGCAGGGCGAACAGCACCAGCACGACGATGATGACGTCGACGATGATCATGCGGCCTCCGATCTGCGATCACGCTACGGGTCGTTCCTCTGCGCCAGCGGTGAACCACGGGTCACGGTGCCAGGCACGACCGACGTCCGGACCGTTCGCCCGGATGTCGGACAGGGTCAATACGATGGGTCCATGGCTCTTCCCTCTGGCATCGTCGTCGACGAACTGAACTCCGATATCCGTGTGCAGGACGACCTCTTCCGTCATGTGAACGGCAGATGGATCGAACGCACCGAGATCCCCGACGACAAGGCGAGGTGGGGTTCGTTCCATGCGCTCGCGGAGCGCGCCGAGGCCGATGTGCGCGCGATCGTCGAGGAGATGCGCGAGGCGGAGCCCGGCAGTCAGGCGCGCAAGATCGGCGACCTCTACTCGAGCTTCATGGACGTCGACCGGATCAACGCGCTCGGCGCAGAGCCGCTGCGATCGCGCTTCGCGGCGATCGATGAGCTCGCCGACATCCCCTCGTTCCTCCGATTCGTCGGCAAGCTCGATCGCGAAGGCGTCGCGAGCGTCTTCGGCCTGTACGTCGAGCCCGATCCCGGCGACCCGCAGCGCGCTGTTCCGTTCGTCGCGCAGGCCGGCCTGTCGCTGCCCGACGAGCAGTACTACCGCGAAGAGCAGTTCGCCGAGGTGCGCGACGCGTTCCGTTCCCACGTGGAGCGGATGCTGGCGCTCGCCGGCATCGACGGTGCCGCTGATCAGGCCGACAGGCTGGTGGCGCTCGAGGCCGAGCTGGCCGGGCACCACTGGGACAACGTCGCCAGCCGTGACGCGGTGGCGACGTACAACCTCAAGACCTGGGCCGAGGTGCAGGAGCTTGCGGGAGCCGACCTCGAACCGTGGCGCGACGAGGTTGTGCCGGACGCCGACGCGTTCGCCGAGATCGTGGTGAACCAGCCCTCGTTCGTCACGGGTCTGGGGTCGATGCTGGTCGAGGAGCGGCTCGACGACTGGAAGGCATGGCTGCGCTACGCGGTCGTGCGCGGAGCGGCGGCGTACCTGACCGACGAGTTCGTGAATGAGAACTTCGGCTTCTACGGCACGGTGCTCACCGGTGTGCCTCAGATCCGCGAGCGCTGGAAGCGCGGGGTCGGCTTCGTGGAGGGTGCCATGGGCGAGGCCGTAGGCAAGATCTACGTCGAACGCCACTTCCCGCCGCAGGCGAAGGCCGAGATCGACACACTCGTGAAGAACCTCGTCGAGGCGTACCGGCAGAGCATCACGGCGCTCGAATGGATGAGCCCCGAGACCCGTGAGCGTGCACTCGAGAAGCTCGATCAGTTCACGCCGAAGATCGGCCATCCGGATGTCTGGCGCGACTTCTCGGCGCTTGCGGTCGACGCGGGCGATCTCGTGGGCAATGCGGCGGCCGCTGGCAGGTTCGAGCACGATAGGCAGATGCGCAAGATCGGGCAGCCGATCGATCGCGACGAATGGCTGATGAGCCCGCAGACAGTGAATGCGTACTACCACCCGCTGCAGAACGAGGTCGTCTTCCCCGCGGCCATCCTGCAGTACCCGTTCTTCGATGCGGAGCGTGACCCTGCGGCGAACTACGGCGGCATCGGCGCCGTGATCGGGCACGAGATCGGCCATGGGTTCGACGACCAGGGGTCGCAGTACGACGGCACGGGTGCGCTGCGGAACTGGTGGACCGAGGCGGACCGCGAGGCGTTCGAGAAGCGCACCGCATCGCTGATCGCTCAGTTCGACAGCCTCACACCCGTCGGTCTCGATGCCGAGACGCATCATGTCAACGGTGCGCTCACCATCGGTGAGAACATCGGAGACCTCGGTGGTCTCGGTATTGCGCTGAAGGCATACTCGATCGCGGTCGAGAAAGGTGAGGCTGGTGAGCCCGGCGAGATCGATGGCCTCGACGGCCTGAAGCGCGTGTTCCTGTCGTGGGCGCAGGTGTGGCAGCAGAAATCGCGCGATGCCGAGGCGATCCGACTGCTGGCGATCGATCCGCACTCGCCGAATGAGTTCCGCTGCAATCAGATCGTGCGCAACATCGACGCGTTCTACGAGGCGTTCGGCGTCGCCGAGGGGGATGCGCTGTGGCTCCCTGAAGTCGACCGGGTGACGATCTGGTGACGGATGCCCGGGCACTCTGTTCATGCAAAGGGAAGGCGCCTAGGCTGTAGCTCTGTGTGATGGCGTGCATGATGTGCGCAATCGCGTTGTAGGGGCGGGAGGAGACTCCCCGGGGAGCCAGCGCGCCACTGTCCGATTCCGAGTGCCCTGGAGAGCCCTGTGGTCCCCGACCCCGACCAGTCGATCGTCGCCACTCGCCGCCAGAGGCGCCACTCGGGCTCTCGCACGTCACGTCGCCGCACCGACCGCCGACCGGGGTTTCCGCTCACCCTCGCCGCGCTGGAGGGTCTCGCCGTGGCCGGTGCGCAGGTGTCTGTGCACATCGCCGACCTCGACCGCGGGTCGACGGTCCTGACCGGCGATGATTTCGTGACCTTGCCGGTCGGCGGGCTCGGGGTGATCCCGCTCCTCATCGAGACGTCGGCAGGCTTCGACGCAGGCACCCTCGACCCTGCCCGACTGGTGCGGCGCGACGACCTCGAGCCGGTGTCGGTCTCTGGAATCTGGCGTCACCTCGCAGTTCCAGAGCTTTCGTTGGCCGACCTCGCGGTGCTGACCGCCGCGCAGGGAGATGCGTTCGCGACGAACGCACTGCTGGGAGCCACAGGCATCGAGGCGATCACGCGGCGAATGGTAGATCTCGGCATGCGCAGGTCGGCCGTCCTCGACCGCGTGCGGGACGAACGGGGGCCGGATGACGCGCCGCACGTATCGCTCGGAACGACCCGCGAGTACGCCACGCTGATGAGCGACCTCGTCGGAGGCCGGGCCGTGAACCCCGCGGTCAGTGCACAGGTGTCGGAATGGCTCACGATCGGGCAGGATCTGAGTCTCGTCGGCGCTGCGACGAACCTGCGTGCCTTCGGCCACGACGACGACGCGCACGGCCTGCTGTTCCTCAATCGCACGGCGTACGACGACACCGGCGTGCGCGCCGAAGCGGGTGTGATCGCGGGTCCGCGCTTCGGCCTCGCCTATGCGCTCACGGTGTGCTTCGACGACGTGTCCCCGCTGCACCGCGACCGCGCGCACCACGCCTTCCGCACGCTCGGCACCGAGCTGATGGAGAACGTGCACTGACGCTCCCTGTTCTGCGGCGATGGGTGGAGGGCATCCGAGCCGAGTACGAGGATCTCTCGCTCGTGGCTGACCGGGCTGCGCCGCGCATGGCTGCTCGGCAGCTCTTCACGTTGCACGAGCGCAACCTGCTTGCAATGTGCGGTTTTCCGACATGAGTACACTGAGCGGACCGTCAGTCCACTGAGTGAAATGGGGCCCTGCCTGTGCGGAAGATCATACGCGGCGGAACGGTGGTGTCGGCGTCCGACGAGTTCCGAGCCGATGTGCTCATCGTCGACGAACGTATTTCCTGCGTCGGCACGGACATCGACGCCGAAGGGGCAGACGTCGTCGACGCGGGCGGTGCATACGTCATTCCCGGCGGTATCGACACGCATACGCACTTCGAACACATCGTCGCGAGCCGTGCCACACGCACGGCGGACGACTTCGCGTCCGGATCGGTCGCTGCGGCCGTCGGCGGGACGACAAGCGTCGTCGACTTCGTCCGCGCACCCGTGGGGACAGGAATCGAACAGGCCTTCCTCGAGCGGCGCGAACGTGCTGAGTCCGCGATGGCCGTTGATTTCGGTCTGCACCCGATGGTGCCGAGTTGGGCCGGGGAGGACGATTCCTTCGACCAGCTTTCGCGGCTCGCGGAGCGCGATGGGGCGGCCAGTTGGAAGTTCTTCATGGCATATGCGGGTTCGATGGTCGACGACGGAGTGCTCCTGCGCGGCTTCCGTCGGTGCGCCGAGCTGGGCGTGCTGCCGATGGTGCACGCGGAGAACGGCCACATGGTCGCCGACGCCACCGAACGCCTGGTTGCGAGCGGCCGCACAGCGGTCGAAGATCACGTGCACGCGCATCCGGCTGATTCGGAGGCGGAGGCCGTCGACCGTGCTATCCGCCTTGCGCGGCAGGCGGGCACGCCGCTGTTCATCGTGCACGTCTCGGCCGCGGAGGCGATCGAAGTTCTCCGCGACCATCAGCGCGCAGGGGCCTCGGTGGTGGCCGAGACCTGCCCGCAGTACCTCGTCGCCGCGAGCGATGCGCCGGAGGTCAGGGGAGCGCTCGCTGCCGGCTATGTCTGTTCTCCGCCGATCAGGGAGAGGGCGAATCAGGAGCCGCTCTGGCGCGCGGTCCAGGACGGCACGATCTCGACGATCGGCACCGATCATGCCGCCTTCACGCTCGGCGAGCAACCGGACCTTCCGCCGCAGAAGGGCGCGGGCGGCGGCGACTTCACTCGCACCCCGAACGGTGTGCCCGGCGTAGAGGAGCGGCTCATGGTCATGCATCACCATGGTGTCGTGGCCCGCGGAATGCGGATGACGCGATTCGTCGAACTCACCTCTGCCGCCCCGGCGCGGACCTTCGGGCTCACAGGCAAAGGGGCGATCGTTCCAGGATCTGATGCCGACATCGTCATCTGGGACCCCGACGCCACCAGAGTGCTGAGGGCCGCCACTCTGCACAGCCGCTCGGACTACTGCGTCTACGAGGGCCTCGAAGTCACCGGCGTGCCCCGCGTGGTGTTGGGACGTGGAACGACCCTCGCAGTCGACGGTGAACCGACCGGTGCTCTTCCTGGACGCGGCCGCTACCTGCGTCGCTCCCGGCGCGCACCCCACACGACCAGTACAAGGAGCGGCACATGACTCTGAAACTCGGTATCCACCTCGGTGAGCGTTTCACTCTGGCCGAGACGATGCGGGCAGCGGATATCGCAGAGGAGAACGGCTTCGACTCCCTCTGGGTTGCGGAGGGCCGACTCACACGCGATGCCGCGACGATCATGGCACTGCTGGCTGATCGCACCGAGACTGTGCGGATCGGCTCCGGCGTCGTGAACAACAAGTCTCGGAATGCGGCGCTCATGGCGGTCACCTTCAAGACGCTCGATGAGATCGCTCCGGAGAGGATCATCCTCGGTGTCGGAGCCTGGTGGGAGCCCCTGGCCAGCAAGGTCGGCACACCGCTGCGCAAGCCCGTCGCGTCGATGCGCGAGTACGTCGACGTGCTGCAGCGCTTCTTCCGCAATGAGGAGGTGACGGTCGACGGCCAGTTCGTGCAGATGGACGGAGTGCGCTTCGATCGCATGTATGCCGAGAACGCACCTGTGAACATTCCGATCTACGCCGGCGCCGTCGGCCCGCGCATGCTCGAGCTCGCCGGCGAGGTGATGGATGGCGTATATCTGGATTTCCTGCTTCCGGTGTCGTATCTCGATTTCGCCAACGCACAGATCGGGAAGGGCATCGCCAAGCGGACGGACGGCGTCGGCGAGATCGACATCACCCAGACGATCGCGGTGTCGGTCGATGATGAGGACCCGCGCAGGGCGATCGACGCGTGCAGGCACTTCCTCACGATGTATCTCATGCAGCAGCCGCATATCGCCGAGCACGCCGGCGTCGACCGTGAAGTGGTGGCGCGGATCCAGGAAGTCGCCGGATGGCCGGCCACTCCGGACGACATAAGCCGTGCCATGGTGCACGTGCCGGATGAGGCCGTGCTTCGCGTAGCTGCGGCGGGCACCACGGACGATGTGCTCGCGCAGCTCGAGGCCTACCATCGCGCCGGCGTCCGTGTCACCGTGCTGAACCCGCTCGGTGATGACAAGCTGGGTACGATCGAGGCCGTGGCGAAGGGGTTGAGGTGACCGAGTCGCGAAAAGAGAGCGGGCTCGTCCAGAAGACGGTGCACGTTCTGCGCACGATCGCCGCGCATGCTCAGGGAATCGGCCTGTCCGAGCTGGCGAGGGAGACGGGGATCTCCAAGCCGACGTGCTACCGGATCATCCGTTCGCTCGAAGACGAGGGATGGTTGACCGCCGACGCGTCCTCGCGTCATGTTCGCCTGGCCAACGACCTCGTGCTGACCATCGGTGCGCACCGCGCCGGTCTCGACATCGGCATGCTCGTCGACGATGTGCTCCGCGACGTCGCGAAGGAGCTCTCCGAGACGGCTGGGCTCGACAGACTCGATCCGCCGGGGGTCGTCGTGCTTCGTGAGGTGCAGGGTCCGCATCACATCGGACACGCGCCGAAAGATGTCCCGAGGAGGCTCAGCGCCACCAGGACGTCCACCGGGCGCGTGCTGATCGCCTCCGCCCCGGACGACGTGGCCCACGCGCACCTCGCCGCAGAGACCGACCCCGGTCTGGACGTGGCGGGTCTGGAACGCGAACGCGCGGCGCTCGCCGACCGTGGGTACACCGCCACGCGCAACCAACTGGAGAACGGCTTGGCAGCGTACGCCGTGCCGGTTCCGATCGACGGAGCGGTGCGCTACGCACTGTGGATCTCCGGACCGACCTATCGTGTCGATGAACTCGATGCACGCCACGTGGTCGCGACGCTGACGGCGGCCGCCGAGCGTCTCGGCAGGATCCTCCAGAATCAGACCGTCTTCGACTGAGAGTCGGACGCCGCTGCGCGAACGGCGCTGGAACTCGTAACGAGCGCGAAACGGTTCGGTCTTGTGCTCGACGCATCTCCTTGTCACACTCGTTTCATCCAAAAAGTGAACCGACGGTTCACTAGATGAACCGAGGAGATGCATGACGCTGCTCGTCCGCTCGAGGCCCGCCGCGCTGTCGGCGACCGCTGGAGTGCCCGCGCCGCGCCGTCGCCGTGCCGCTCGTACCTGGCGGTCGGTCAGGCGCGGCGTGCTGGCCACGGTCGTATTCGTTCTGGCGGCCGCTCTGCTGTGGGAGGGCTACAAGCTTCTCGGCGCGCTCACCGGCGGCCGTATCCCCGGCACAGGGCTGCCGCTGCCCATCTCTGCGAGCGATCAGGCGATGCCGCACATCCTGTCGATTCTGAAGGCCCTGGGCGCACCGGCATCGGCTGTCTCTGATCAGGCGCTGTTCGTGTACCTCCTGCAGGAGACGAGTATCACCATGCGCGAGGCCGGCTATGGTCTTCTCCTCGGGGCGGCGATCGGGGTCGTGCTCGCAGTGGCGCTGCGCGAGATCCCCGTGCTGGCCCGCGGCGTGGTGCCGTGGTTGGTCGTGTCTCAGACGATCCCGCTCGTCGCGCTCGCTCCCGTGATCGTCATCTGGGTCGGTCGCGCCGACCTGCCCAGCTGGGTCGCCGTGACGATCATCTCCGCCTACCTGTCATTCTTCCCGGTCACGGTGAACATGCTGACCGGGCTCAATGCCACTGAGTCCGTACACGTCGAGCTGATGCGCTCGGTGAACGCCAGGCGTTGGCAGACCCTCGTCTGGCTGCGTCTGCCGGCGGCCGTTCCGTCGCTGTTCAGCGGGCTCCGTCTGGCGGCGACCGCGTCGGTCATCGGCGCCATCGTGGGCGAGCTGTCCGCCGGCACCGGCAGCGGCATCGGCCGTGCGATCCTCAGCGCCGCCTACTTCTACTCCAACGCCCCGGAGACGCTGTTCGCCGCGGTGCTCGTCGCATCGCTCGCCGGTGTGCTCTTCGTCCAGATCATCGCCGTGCTCGAGATCATCGTGCTGCGCAGGAGGAACGCATGACCACCACCCCCGCCATCTCACTCTCCGACGTCAGCCAGGTGTTCGACACCGCCAGCGGCGCCGTGCACGCGCTCGACGGCATCGACTTGGACGTCCCCAAGGGCGCCTTCGTCTCGCTGCTCGGGCCGTCGGGGTGCGGCAAGAGCACGCTGCTGCGCGTCATCGGAGACCTCATCCAGCCTTCACACGGAACCGTCGCAGTGAACGGGCACTCCGCCGTCGAGGCGCGGAAGGGCCGGGAGTACGGCATGGTCTTCCAACAGCCAGGGCTGATGGATTGGCGCACCGTGCGCCGCAACATCGAGCTGCCACTGCAGGTCCAAGGAGTGTCGCGCGCCGAACGCAGTGAGCGGGCGCGACAGATGCTCAAGCTCGTGCGCCTGGAGGCGTTCGAGGATCACCGCCCTCGCCAGCTCTCCGGGGGAATGCAGCAGCGCGTGGCGATCGCCAGGGCGCTCGCGTTCCAACCGCAGGTCCTGCTCATGGACGAGCCCCTCGGTGCGCTCGACGAGATGAACCGTGAGCACCTGCAGCGCGAACTGCTGCGCATCTGGCGCTCGACCGGCACGACGATCGTCTTCGTCACTCATTCCGTCGCCGAAGCCGCCTTTCTCTCCACCGAAGTGGTGGTGATGAGCCCCCGCCCCGGACGAATCGCCGAACGCATCTCCATCGACCTGCCGGAAGAGCGCACGGACGCCACTCGGATGTCGGACGCCTACTTCCACACCGAGGCGAGCGTTCGCGAGGCGCTGCACGGCGTGCTCGCCCCCGAGGGGACCGCGGCATGACCTCCGCTTCGGCAGTCAGCGCGTCGCGACGAGCGGTGTGGTCGGCGGTGCTTCCTCCACTCGTCGTCGGCATCGTCATCCTGCTCTGTTGGCAACTCTTCGTCGTCGTCCTGGAGATCCCGGCGTATCTCCTACCGGCCCCGACCGCAATCGGCGGGTCGCTCGTCGAGGACGCCGCAGTGATCCTCAGTGCCGCACGGATGACCGGTGTTTCGGTTCTCGGTGGAATGCTCCTCGGCGGGGTGCTCGGTCTGATTGCGGCATTCCTCGTCAGCCTCGTCGAACGTGCCGCCTTCACGGTGCTCGGACTCGTCGCCGTGCTCAGCTGCGCTCCCGTCGTCGCGCTGGCGCCCATCTTCAACCAGTGGTTCGGTGCTTCGAACCTGATGTCCAAGATCGCGGTGGCCGCCATCATGGTGTTCTTCCCTGTTCTCGTGAATACCGCACGCGGGCTGCTGCGGGTGGATCCGCTGCACCGCGAGCTGATGACTTCGCTTTCGGCCGCCGGGATGCAGACCATGCGCTGGGTTCGCATCCCCGGAGCACTCCCATCCCTGTTCGACGGACTCAAGATCGGCTCGACGCTCGCCGTGATCGGCATCATCGTGTCCGAGTACTTCGGAGGCACGACCGATGCGCTCGGCGTGCTGATCGCCAACTCCGCCGCCCTATCGCAGTTCGACCAGACCTGGGCGGCCGTCGCCGCCGCCAGCCTGATGGGTCTCGTGCTCTATGGCGGTGTGGTCCTGATCGAGCGGCTCACGACTCCCTGGAGTCACGACAAAGCGTCGTGACCGACCCGACAAGAGAGGGGATCCTTTCCCATGCACAAGCGACACAGTTGGGGCATGACCGCGGCCCTTGCCTCCAGCGCGCTCCTGCTCACAGGCTGTGTGGGCATGGACGGCGCGAGTGACGGCGAGGCCATCAACGACAGCTGCGAGACCGTCGACGATGTCACCGTCGTGCTGCAGTGGGTCACGCAGGCACAGTTCGCCGGGTACTACGCGGCGGAGGAGAACGGCTACTACGCCGACCGCTGCCTCGACGTGACCATCCAGGAGGGCGGCACGAACGTCGTTCCACAGCAAGTCCTCGCCTCGGGCAACGCGGAGTTCGCCGTCGCCCATGTGACGAAGGCGATGGTGTCCCGCGCGGAGGGCGCCGATATCGTCAACATCGGCCAGGTCTTCGAGCGCGGCGCATATCTCCAGGTCGCCTGGGCGGACACGGGCATCGACTCGCTCGACGACATCGCGGGCACCTCCATGGGCAGCTGGGGCAGCGGCAACGAGCTCGTGCTCTACGCCGCGCTGCAGGCCTCAGGGGTGGACCCGGCCACGGACGTCGATGTCGTGCAGCAGCCGTTCGACATGTCACTCCTGCTCAATCGGGAAGTCGACTCCGTTCAGGCCAAGACGTACAACGAGTACGCCCAGCTCCTGGAGACCGTCGATCCCGACACGGGCGAGCTCCATCAGGAGGACGACTTCTCCCTCATCAACCTGCAGGACGAGGGATTCGCCTCGCTGGAGGACGGCATCTACGCCGCAGACGGATGGCTCGCCGAGGAGGGAAACGAGGACATCGCGGCGCGCTTCCTCGCCGCTTCCTACCAAGGGTGGATCTCCTGCCGGGACGATGCGGACGCCTGCGTTCAGGCCGTTCTGGCGCAGGGCAGTGCCCTCGGCGCCACCCACCAGGAGTGGATGATGAATGAGGTCAACGCCCTGATCTGGCCCGCAGGCGATCAGATCGGCGTGATGGACGAGGCGGCGTGGGACCAGACGATCGACATCGCGATCGACGGCGAGGTCCTTGCCGAGGAGCCGACCGACGGATACCGCACCGACCTCACCGAGGCGGCGCTTGCGCTGCTCGCCGTGGACGGCCTCGACACCGTCGGGGCGGACTGGCGGCGCGCCGAGGTCGAGCTCACCGAGGGCGGGGCCTGATGTCGGCGACTGCGGTGACCGTCGCCTGTGTGCAGACGGATCCGGTGATCGGCGATGTCGCGGCCAACACGGACGCGACAGTCACCGCAGTCGCCGAAGCCGCCGATGTCGGGGCGAGCCTTGTCGTCCTCCCGGAGTGCGCGTCCGCGGGGTGGGCCTTCCGCGACGCGGACGAGGCGCGTGCCAGCGCGCAGTCGCTCGAAGGCGGAGCCACCGTCGACGCTTGGCGGCAGGTCGCGGCCGAGCGCGACGTCTGGGTCTGCGGAGGGTTCAGTGAACTCGGGCAGGACGGCGAGGTGTACAACTCCTCCGTTCTCATCGGCCCGCACGGAGTGGCGTCTCTGTACCGCAAGGTCCACCTGTGGAACACCGAAGCCGATGCCTTCACCCCCGGTGACCTCGGTTTCCCGGTCGTGGACACGCCGTTCGGCCGGATGGGGATGATCATCTGCTATGACGCGTGGATCCCGGAGAGCATGCGATCGTGCGCGCTCGCCGGGGCGGACATCGTGCTCGCCCCGAGCGACTGGGTGCCGAATCCGCGGCAGGACCCGGCACTCCCACCGCTCGCCCATGTCGTGACCATGGCGGGCGCCCACCAGAACCAGCTCTATGTCGCAGCGGCCAGCCGCGTCGGTGCGGAGCGCGGGCAGAACTTCATCGGCTCGAGCATCGTCATCGACCCCTTCGGCTGGCCACTCGCCACGGGAGGAGACGAAGTGGGGATGGTGCTCGCCGAGATCGATCCGATCGGGTCACGGCCCGCGCGTCGCAACGATCCCTTCAACCGCCCGCTCGCCGACCGCCGTCCCGATCAGTACACCATCGATACCCCTGCAGAGGAGCAGTCGTGAGCACCAGCGTAGAACCCGCGATCGATCGCATCTGGAGTGCGGAGCGCACGCTCGCATCCGACCGTGACCATGTGATCCGCAGCTGGTCGAAGCAGGGCCAAGCGGCTCCTGCGACCATCGCGGGAGGCGAAGGCTCGTGGTTCTGGACGCCAGACGGCACCCGCTATCTCGACTTCCAGTCGCAGCTTGTCAACCTCAACCTCGGCCACCAGCACCCCAGGCTCGTCGAGGCCATCCAGCGCGCCGTCGGGGAGATGGCCTACATGGGGCCGGGCTTCGCAGTGCGGTCGAGGGCCGAGCTCGGCGAACGTCTCGCCGAGGTCACCCCCGGTGACCTCTCCATGTCGTTGTTCACGACAGGCGGTGCGGAAGCGAACGAGAACGCCATTCGGCTCGCCCAGCACGTCACCGGCCGGCAGAAGGTCGTCGCCAGGTATCGGTCGTACCACGGCGCCACGCTCGGAGCGCTGGCCGTGACCGGTGATCCCAGACACAATGCGGGCGGGCAGAACGTCGCCGGCGTGGTGCGCGTGCAGGACCCTGACGTGTATCGGCCGCCGAGCGGGCGGCCCGCGGCTGAGTGTCCGGTCTGCCAAGGCGCGCCTCACATCGAAGAGATCCTCAAGCACGAGGATCCGTCGACGGTGGCCGCGATCATCTTGGAGCCGATCACCGGGACCAACGGCCTCCTCGTGCCGCCGGACGAATATCTGCCGTCGATCCGAGAGCTGTGCGACCGGTACGGGATCATGCTGATCGCCGACGAAGTGATGGCCGGTTTCGGGCGGACCGGTGAGTGGTTCGCCGTCGATCACTGGAACGTCGTCCCGGACATCCTCTGCACTGCGAAGGGACTCAACTCCGGATATGTGCCGCTCGGAGCGATGACCGTCGGCTCTCGTGCCGCGGAATGGCTGCGCGAGAACAAGTTCTGGGGCGGGCAGACGTACGCTGGCCATCCGCTGGCCTGCGCGAGTGGCGTCGCAGCCATCGAGATCATCGAGAAGGAGGGTGTGCTCGACAACGTGCGCGAACGCGGCGCGCAGCTCGAGACGGGGCTGCGAGCCATCGCCGATCGATATCCGATCATCGGCGACGTGCGCGGCAGGGGCCTCTTCTACGGTGTGGAGTTCGTCGCCGATCGCGACACGAAGGCACCGCTGGTTCCCTTCAACGCGATCGGCCCCGCTGCCGCCCCCATGCAGCGGATCGTCGCGGACGGCTGGGCGAGGGGGCTGTATCTGTCGGCGAACAGCAACGTGCTGCGGCTCACGCCGCCGCTCATCGTCACAGAAGGCGAGGTCGACCTTGCGCTCGGCATCCTCGACGAGATCATCGGGGCAGCGGATGAGCGGCTCCGTGAAGGAGGTGCAGCATGAGGGCTGCGGCCGTGCAGATCGGCGTCGGGCGAAGCGTCGAGGAGACGATCGCCGCAGCGAGGGAGCTGGTCGACGTGGCGGCGTCCGATGGCGCCGAGCTCGTCGTCCTTCCCGAGCTGTACGCGGTGCCCTTCGTGCAGCCGGAGCCCGATCCGGAGTACTTCGCCTTCGCTGAAGCGCTCGACGGGCCGTCGAACACGATGGCCAGAGAGGCCGCTGCCCGCCACGGCATCACCGTCGTATCGTCCGTCTTCGAGGCTTCGACGACTCCGGGCGTGTACCACAACACCTCGTGTACCTACTCCGGGGGTGAGCTGGTCCAGGTCTACCGCAAGTCGCACCTGCCGTACTCGAACGGGTTCCCGGAGAAGTACTACTTCCGTCCAGGCGATGAGGCGCCTTCCGCCGTGGACACCTCGGCGGGTCGGATCGGCACCATCATCTGCTACGAGCGGCACTTCCCCGAGCTCGCACGCACGGTCGCCCTCGATGGCGGTGCCGTGCTGTGCCTTCCCGTCGCGTGCGCGAGTCAGCCCATGCGCGAGGTCTTCCAGGTCGAGCTTCGGGCGCACGCCATCGCGAACGGGATGTTCGTCGTCTGCGCGAACCGCTCCGGCCAGGAGATCGAGAAGGACTACTTCGGTACGAGCGCGATCTACGGACCCGACGGCGAAGTGTTGGCGCAGATCGATGACGGCGAGGGCGTCGCGATCGCCGATGTCGATCTCGATCGAGTCGCGGCTGCGCGTCGGAAGCGGCCGTTCCTGCGTGATCGCAGGCCTGAACTCTACGCACGCTGATAGATCAACGAAGAAGGAGAACAGCATGTTCGCATCAGGAACCCACGCAGAGACCTTCGAACAGGGTCTCGCGATCCGCAAGGAGGTGCTCGGCGCCGAGCACGTCGAGCGTTCGATGGCCAAGGTCAGCGGCTTCTCCGCTCCGGTGCAGGACTACGTCACGGAGCTCTGCTGGGGGGCGATCTGGTCGCGACCCGGACTCGAGCGCAGCCAGCGCAGCATGGTCAACCTGGGAATCCTCACGGCGCTCGGTCGGTCGCATGAGCTCGGCGTGCACGTGAAGGGTGCGCTCCGCAACGGGGTGAGCATCGAGGAGATCCAGGAGGTTCTCCTGCAGTGCGCGATGTACGTGGGCGCACCGGCAGCGCTGGACGCGTTCCGGGTTGCCGAAAAGGTCATCCGCGAAGAACTCGGTGACGACGCCGCGGAGGGGTTCGCCGCCGAGACCTCCGACACCGGAGCCTGAGTCTCAGCGCTCGACGCGGGCACCGCTGGGAATGCCGGTGCCGTCCGATTCCGGGCGGGGACGAGTACGCCGTAGGTCGGGGCGCGCTGAGTGGAAGAGATTCGGATGATCGGTGGCGAAGAGCGAGCCGCGTGAGACGAGAGCTCCGGCGCGCTACTCCGAGATCTTCGGCATGTGCCAGGCGTGCCAGCTCGAGATCCGGATGACGACGCTCCAGCTGTCGCGCTCGCGGTCTGCATATGGAGCGCCGGTGTAGTGCTCGGCGATCCGGTCGATGTCGACGAGCCCCTCGTCCTTGCGGAACTCGACGACCTCGCCCGAGATCGACACGTGCGAGTACCAGTCGTCGGCGGCGAAGATCGTCAGCGCGACGCGCGGGTCTTCGCGCATGTGCCGCATGCGCGCGCGGGTCGCGTCGAGGTTGAGCAGGATGTGGCTGTCGTCGGTGAGCTCGTACCAGGTGGCCGCGGTGCTCAGCTCGCCGGTCGGGCGGATCGTCGCGACGACGCACTGGTTCGGCTTGCGGAGCGCGTCGAGGTACTCGGAGGGCAGCGGTGTGCGGGGCATGGTGACTCCTTCTGAGGGCGGTGCATCCAGCGTACGTCGACGCCCGCGACCGAACCTCAGCTGACGAGTCGTTCCCTGTGATCGCCGACTCGGACGACCGTGATGTTCAGCACCAGGGTCGCCTCAGTGCCGGAACGGTCTGCCCTCACCCCAGCGCCAGGGCGGAGGCCAGGCCGAGCATGGTGACGGCGATGATCGCGTCGAGGACGCGCCACGAGCGCGGGGAGCGGAGCCAGCGGGCGGCGAACCGGGCGGCGAAGGTGAGGAACGCGAACCAGACGGCGCTGCCCGCGATCGCTCCGAGACCGAACAGCCAGGCCGCGTCTCCGTAGGCGGTCGAGATCGAGCCGAGCATGAGCACGGTGTCGAGGTACGTGTGCGGGTTCAGCCAGGTGATCGCCAGGCAGGTGAGCACGGCGGGCAGCAGGACGTGCTTCGGGCTCGTGCGCGTTCCGACAGCAGTGAGCGTCGCTGTCGCGGTCGATCCTGACGCTGTGGGGGCGCCGTCCGAGTGCTGAACACCGTCCGGATGAACCCCGCCGGTGCCGTCGGATCGACGGCCGGTCGAATGCGTCGATCCATCCGTCGCGTCGATCGCCTCGCCTTCGCCGCGGACCGCGCGCCACGCGGCGAACAGGCCGTAGCCGGCGAGGAACGTCACGCCGGCCCAGCGCGCCGCGTCGAACAGCCACGGCATCGCTTCGACCGCGGCGCCGAAGCCGGCGACGCCCGCCGAGATCAGCACGATGTCGCAGGCGAAGCACACCAGCGCCAGTACGACCGCGTGGCGACGGCTGCTCGTCGCATGGCGGATGCCCTCGCGCAGCAGGAACACGTTCTGCGCGCCGGGTGCGACGATGAGGGAGAGGCAGAGGCCGAAGCCGGCGAGGAGAGCGATGAGCACCCAGCAATGCTCCGCTCGTCCGTGCGAGAATCAAAAGCAGATGTGGCCAATCGAAAGTTGGTGAAGCAACGCTTATGTGGATCGCTCCCGAGCTGGCGCAGACGGTGGCCGCGATCGTCGATGAGAAGTCGTTCGACGCGGCAGCCAGGCGGCTGCGCATCTCGCCCTCTGCCGTCAGTCAGCGCCTGCGCGCGCTCGAGGCGCAGCTGGGCCGGGTTCTGATCATCCGGTCGCGCCCCGTGCGGCCCACCTCGGCGGGCACCACGATCGTGCGGCTGGCCAGGCAGTACGACGTGATCGGTCACGAGGCGTCCGTCGCGCTGGGCATGGAACGGCGGGACCGGATGCACGTGCCGATCGCCGTCAACGCCGACTCTCTCTCACTGTGGCTGCTGCCGGCGCTGGAGGCCGTCACGCGCGAGCACGACGTCACCTTCGAGCTGCTCCGTGAGGACGAGGATCGCACGGCCGCGCTGCTGGAGTCGGGTTCGGCGCTGGCCGCCATCACCTCGCAGGAGCAGCCGATCGCCGGCTGCACCGTCACCTCGCTCGGGGCGACGGAGTACGTCGCCTTCGCGACCCCCGGGTTCGTGGACAGATGGTTCGTGCGCGGTGTGACGGCCGATTCGATCGCGGCCGCCCCCGTGATCGAGTTCGACCGCTCGGACGACCTGCAGGCGCAGTGGCTGCGCGCGAACGGTGTCGACCCGGAATCGCCGCCGCGGCACTACGTTCCGGCGTCGGAGGACTACGCCGCCGCGGTCAGGCTCGGCATGGGATGGGGCATGCTCCCGCCGACGCAGGCGGCCGCGGCGCTGGAGCGCGGCTCGCTCGTGCGGCTCGGCGCTCCCGACATCGCCGAGCCCCTGTTCTGGCAGCAGTGGAACATCGCCTCACCCGCTCTCGCAGCCATTCGGGAGTCCGTGGTGCGCGGCGCTCGCGCGGCGCTGCAGCAGGGGGCCCTTCAGACGTCGCCGCGCCCCAGCGCCTG
The DNA here is from genome assembly GCF_003569805.1 of Microbacterium halotolerans. GTDB lineage: Bacteria > Actinomycetota > Actinomycetes > Actinomycetales > Microbacteriaceae > Microbacterium > Microbacterium halotolerans. The sequence continues at coordinate 721,208 of NZ_KZ984051.1, forward strand.
ATCCGTCGCGGCCCAGTGCTCGCGGACGGCGGTGAGCACTTCTGCCATGAGCGCGGTCGGCGTGAGGCCGCGCGGGAGCGCGGCGGCAACAGGGTTGTCCAAGTCATGCCCCGCGAGTTCGCGGAACAGCAGCGGACGCCCCTCAGGGCTGTGCGACCGCGTCTGCATCAGGATGGAGTAGGCCGACCCTCGGCCGACGACGTTGTGGATCGCCTCGACGCTCGAACTCCGCCACGGCACGAGCGGCTCGACGCCCTCTGCGGCGAAGGCCGCCAGGGTGCGATTCAGCGCCGGCTCCTCGTCGAGCAGGATAGCCGGATGCTCCGCGAGGGCCCGCAGATTCAGATCCGGATGATTGGCGAGCGGGTGGTCAGGACTCATCACGGCCGTGCGCCGACTGCGGCGGAGCACGGTGGCGGCGCATCCGGATGACAGCTGGGCGCGGTAGATGATCGCGACCTGAGCGCGACCTGCCATCACCTCCTCCTGCACATGTGAGCCGGAGCCCTCGATGAATCGCAGGTCCACATCCGGATGCCTGGTGCCGAACCACTCGATCAGGGCGGGGATCGTGTGAGGGGAGAGGGTCCGGTACACCCCGATGGAGAGTCTCCCGCTGAGGCGTCCCCTCGTCTCGGACACGATCGACGACACTCGACCGACGCCGTCGATCACGCTCCGTGCGTGCGCCGCGACGGCCACCCCCTCCGTCGTCAGCGCGATGCCGTGGCCCGGATGTCGGATGACCAGCCGGGTCCCGACGGTGCGCTCGAGCTGGGCGAGCGCCGTGCTCACCGCAGCCTGAGTGACCCGGCACGCCGCGGCCGCGGCGGTCACCGACCCCGAGTCGGCGATCGACACGAAGTACTCGAGCTGTCGGAGCGTGATGTCGGCCATTAACTCACTTGATAGCACAGTTAACAACAATCAGCTGGACACATGGAGGGCGTGCGAGAACGATGGAGGCGTACCGAAGGAAGGAACACGACGACGTGACCATGACGACTGAGCCCCGAATCGTGACACTGGGCACCGCAGGCGGCCCGCGCTGGTGGGCAGACCATGCCGGCGCACCGCGCTTCGGCATCGCGACGGCCGTCGTCGTCGGCGACCGCTGGTACCTCGTCGACTGCGGAGACGGAGCGGGACATCAGGCGAGCGCCGTCGGTCTGCCGATGCCGAAGCTCGGCGGCATCTTCCTCACCCATATGCACTCCGACCACCTCGTCGACCTGCCGGGCATCGTGCTGTTCGGCGCGTTCGAGCTGAAGAGCCGCTCTGCGGGGCCGATCCCGATCGTGGGCCCCGGCGACAGGGGAAGGCCGACCCCGTTGTCGCCTCAGGCAAGCGCGATACCGGAGCAGGTCGCCCCGCACAGCCCTACGCCCGGTGTGGCGGGCCTGCTCGACGGGCTGCTCGCCGCCTTCGCGACCGACATCAACGACCGGATCTTCGATTCGCTCGCCAAGAGCCCGCGCGACACGTTCGAGGCGCGCGAGATCGACCTCGGCGACGTGCCGGGGTTCGACCCCGACACTGCCGTCTCGCCCGACATGGAGCCGATCGAGGTGTTCCGCGACGATCTCGTGACCGTGACGGCCACACTCGTGTCACATCACCCCATGGCGCCAGCGTTCGCCTACCGCTTCGACACCGAGCACGGATCGGTCACGATCTCGGGCGACACCGCTCCCTGCGACAATCTGGTGCGCCTGGCCCGCGACACCGATCTGCTGCTGCACGAGGCGATCGACCTCGACATCCTGGCCGCTCAGTACTCCGACACGGAGATGCTCAAGGCGACGATGGACCACCATCGCCGCTCCCACACGACGCCCGCTGACGCGGGCCGGATCGCGGCGCGCGCCGGGGCGCGACGCCTCGCCCTGCATCATCTCGTGCCGTCCCACGCACATCCCGAGGTGTGGCGAGGTGCGCAGCAGACGTTCGACGGCCCGCTGACGATCCCCGACGATCTCGACACGCTCAGCTTCGCCCGCCTGCCTCAGCCGGCTGGTGCCGCGACCTGACAAGAAGCAGCGGCGACGCCTGGAGCCCGCCCGCACTCATCCGGCCCCCGGCCGACCATCCGAATTGAGGAGTCAACGATGACCAACTCGTCCCAGACCCAGGCGGTCGATACCGCCTATTCCGCGTCCAAGCGCGATATGCGCCGAATCCTGGCGTCCAGCCTGATCGGCACGGCGCTGGAGTACTACGACTTCATCCTGTACGCCACGGCTGCCGGGATCGTGTTCAACCGCATCTTCTTCACGAACCTCGACCCGACAGCCGCGCTCGTGCTCTCGTTCGCCACACTGGCGGCCGGCTACGTGGCGCGCCCGCTCGGCGGCGTGATCTTCGGCCACCTCGGCGACAAGGTCGGCCGCAAGACCGTGCTGATGGCGACGATCGTCGTGATGGGCGTGACGTCGACGCTGATCGGACTGCTGCCAGCCACAGACCAGATCGGAATCTGGGCGCCAGCGCTGCTGGTGACCCTGCGCGTCGTGCAGGGCATCGCCGTGGGGGGCGAGTGGGGCGGCGCCACCCTCGTCGGCTTCGAGAACGCGAAGAAGCGTTCGCGCGGCTTCGCCTCGGCCTTCTCCTACATGGGGGCGCCGACGGGCACGCTGGTGGGAACGCTCATCCTGGCCGGCATGGCGACTATGCCGGATGAGCAGTTCCTGTCGTGGGGATGGCGAGTGCCGTTCATCCTCTCTGCGGTGTTCATGATGATCGCCGTGTTCATCCGTCGGAAGGTGACGGAGTCGAAGGTGTTCCTGGAGGCGGCAGAGCGTGCGCCCCAGCACCGGAAGACGCCGCTGGTCGAGCTCGTCCGGCATCATTGGCGCCCGCTGCTTCGCGCCTTCGCCGTCGGAATCTCCGGCCAGGGAGCGCAGGGCCTGATGGGTGCGTGGGCCGTGGCCTACGTGGTGCAGCAGGCCTCGCACGAGCAGAGCCTCGTGCTGGTGCTGAAGGCCTCGGCGGCCGTGACCACCATCCTGTTCATCATCATCGCGTCCCGGATGTCCGACCGCTTCGGCAGGCGCCGCATCCTGATGTTCGGCAACATCCTCGGCATCGCGCTGGCCTTCCCGATCATGATGATGCTGCAGACCGACAACGTCGTGCTGTTCTTCTTCGCGGTGTTCCTGGGTCTGTCGGTCGTCCAGGGCTTCTCCGCCGGCCCGTACGGGGCATATGCCGGTGAGCAGTTCCCGACCTCCGTGCGCAACTCCGGCGCTTCTGTCGCCTATCAGTTCGCCGCGACCGCGGGTGCCGGCTTCACGCCCATGATCGCGACGGCGCTCGCCGCCGCGGGTGGCGGCAGCCTCTGGCTCGTGTCGCTGCTGTGGATCGGATTCGCTCTGATCAGTCTGGTCGGCCTGATGACGGGCAAGGACCGTTCGAACCTCGATCTGACCGAACTGGACGGGAAGCCTGCGAAGGCGGCTCCTGCCGAGGCGGTCGCGGCGACGCGCTGACCTCGCTGTCGCCGGTCGAGTGAAGGAGGCGCTGGCTCAGCAGCGTGGAGCCGGCGACGGCTGCGGGCATCACGAGCACCGCCCCGAGCGGGATCAGGAAGCACAGGTACGTCGCGACACCGAACCCGAGCGCCGTCGACCGCTGTGTGCGCAGCAGGCGACGGCGCTCGCGGCGGTTGAGCCCGCGTGCCGTCAGCGCTCTTGAGGCGAGTTCGTCCGTCAGCAGCAGGCCGGAGAGCACGGCACCCGTGACCGCGCCGAGCACGGTGCCGACGAACGGGATCAGCCCGATCAGGCCGACGGCGACGGCGACGAGCAGGCCGCGCAGGATGAGTGAGAGCCCGTCGCCGGCCGCACGCCAGAAGCCGTAGCGCGCATCGGGAGCCTCGCCGGCCGCCGACTCGACGGAGCGCCAGATCCGCTCGTAGAACGGCTCGCCGACGGCGAGCGTCACGGCCGTGAACGTCACGGCGGCGGCCACCGCCGTTCCGGCTACGAGAGCCAGGCCGATCGCGACGCGGAGCGCCCCCGCCCAGAACGGATGCCAGCCGTCGGCGAACGGCGTCAGCGCGGACACGAGCGCCGGCGCGAACGCCGCCAGCGTCACGATCGCCGCCGTGGCGAGCGCCGCGACGATGACGGCCGGCACCAGGCCGAGCGCCATCGCGCCTGGAGCCTGTCGCCACCACCCGAATCCGTCGAACAGCGTCCGCACCCCGCGCCAGAACCCTCGCATCCCGCCCAGCCTATGGTGATTGCCGCGCGGTGCGCCGTGCGTCAGCCCGATACGCCGCGCATTGCTCCAAGGCCCTGATCACGAAGCGGCGCGCGCCCGGCCGCCTGTCGGCCTCAGCGAGTATCGCGAGGGATGACCAGCGGCGTGCCGGTGGCAGGGTCGGGGATCACGAGATTCGGCAGGGAGAACACGTCATGCACGAGCTGCGAGGTGATCGTCTCGCCGGGCGACCCTTGTGCGACGATGCGCCCATCGGCCATCGCCACGATGTGACTGGCGTAGCGGGCGGCCTGATTGAGATCGTGCAGCACGGCGACGACGGTGCGTCCGGATGAGTTGAGCCGGTGCAGCAGGTTCAGCACGTCGATCTGATGGGCGACATCGAGGAAGGTCGTCGGTTCGTCGAGCAGGATCATCGGCGTCTGCTGAGCCAGCACCATGGCGATCCACACACGCTGCCGTTGGCCACCGGAGAGCTCGTCGACCCTGCGGGCCGACAGCTCGCGCGTCGCCGTCTCGTTGAGCGCCTCGGCTACGGCGGCCTCGTCAGCCGGCGACCACTGCCGCAGCATGCGCTGGTGGGCGAAGCGGCCGCGGGAGACCAGTTCGGCGACGGTGATGCCGTCCGGGGCCGAACTCGACTGCGGCAGCAGACCGATCCGCGCGGCGATGCGCTTCGGCGACAGCTTCGCGATGTCCGCGCCGTCGAGCACCACAGAGCCGGCCGTGGGCTTCAGCAGCCCGGATAGGGCGCGCAGCAGCGTCGACTTGCCCGAGGCGTTCGGGCCGATGATCACGGTGAACGAGCCGGGCGGCACATCGAAGCCGAGGCTCTCGCTGATGATGCGCTGGTCGTAGCGCAGTGTCAGGCCCTCCGCAGACAGTCGGACGTGATCCGGCGAGGCGGCGGATGCGGGGTGAGGGGACGCAGGTGTGCCGGGTGAGGTCATGGCGCCTTCCTGATCTCGTGGGCGAGCAGCCAGATGAGGTAGGCCCCGCCGAGGACGACCGTGACGACGCCGACCGGCACGGTGAGGGGAATCAGATGCTGCGCGATCAGGTCGGCGGCGATCAGCAGCATCGCTCCGGCGGCACCTGCGGCTGCCAGCGGGATGGTCGCGGTGCCGCAGAGGCGACGGGCGATCTGCGGCGCCGACAGCGCGATGAACGAGATCGGGCCGGCCACCGCGGTCGTCACACTCACCAGCGCCACGGCGAGGGCGATGGCGGCCCAGCGCACCACGGAGGTGTTCGCGCCTGTCGCTCTGGCGGCGTCATCGCCGAGGTCGAGCTGCCGGAGGCCGCGCGCAACCGGCACCACGGCCACGAGCAGCACCGCCACGGCGACGACGGCAGGCCAGCCGTTGTCAGCCGTGGCGCTGTTGAGGGTGCCAGCACCCCACGCGGCGGCGAACAGTGCGGTGTCGAGCTCTGCGCGCAGCAGAAGCCACGTGTTGAACGCCGACAGCATCGCGGAGACGCCGATGCCGACGACGATGAAGCGGAACCCTTGCAGACCGTCCCTGGAGGCCAGGAGCAGGATCGCGGCGGCCGCGGCGAAGCCGCCGATGAGCGACCCGGCGGTCAGCGCCGCCCATCCGCCTCCCGCTATCAGCACCAGGATCATGCCGGTGTACGAGCCGCTGGCGAGACCGATCACGTCGGGGCTGGCGAGCGGATTGCGTGTGAAGGTCTGGAACACGGCTCCTGCCGCACCGAGCGCCGCGCCGAAGGCGAGCGCCGACGCAGCCCTGGGCAGGCGCCACTCCAGCACGGCGGTGCGCTCGAGACCGTCCGTTGCACCGGTGAACGCGCCGATCATCTGCGCGACCGTCACCGGGTAGTCGCCCAGTGCGAGCGCGGCGCAGCCGAGCAGCACGGCGATGACCGCGAGGACGGCTGTCACCGCCGCGGAGCGCACGCGCACGACGGCGGCGCCACCTGCCAGGACGACGCGCCGGTGCCCGAACTCGACCTTCGCGCCGCTCACAGTGTGCTCGCCCGTCGACGGCGCACCAGTGCGATCAGCACGGGGGCACCGATGAACGCCGTGACGATTCCTGCCGGCATCTCGCCTGGCACGGCGACGCGGCCAGCCACATCCGCGATCAGGACCAGTGCAGGCGCGGCCAGCATCGACACGGCGAAGATGCGCCGCTGATCGGTTCCGACGCACCAGCGCACCACGTGCGGAACCATCAGGCCGACGAAGGAGATCGGCCCTGCGATCGCCGTGGCCGCTCCGGCGAGCAGGGTGATGGCGACCACGGCTGCGATCTGCACGCGCGCCAGGCGCACCCCGTGCGAGCGTGCGACGTCGGCGCCGAGGGCGACGGAGTTGAGCGCGGGCGCGGCCGTCATGGCGAGCACCAGGCCGATCAGCAGCAGCGGAGCCGTTGCGAACAGCACGTCCGGTCCGCGCTCGAGCAGCGTGCCCGCATTCCAGCCGCGCATCCTGTCGAAGGCATCCGGATGGGTGAGAGTCACGCCCGTGGTCAGCCCGGACAGCACGGCGCCTACGGCGACACCTGCCACCGTCATCCGGATCGGGTCTGCGGGCCCTCGTCGGGACGAGCCGAGCAGATACACGGCGGTGGTGATCACGAGCGCCCCCGCGCAGGCGAGCCAGACGTACTCGGACGGGCGAGTGACACCGAGGAAGGCGATGCCGACTGCGATGAAGAACGCCGCACCGGCGTTCACGCCGAGCACACCGGGGTCGGCCAGCGGGTTGCGCGTGAACGCCTGGATCAGCGCTCCGGCCACGCCGAGCGCCATGCCCACCATCACACCGGCCACGATGCGCGGTGCCCGCTGATCCCACACCACGAACTGCGCTTCGTCCGATCCGGCTCCGGTGAGCGCGGCCCATATGTCGCCGGGCGGAATCGGATTGGCGCCGACGAACAGCGACGCCGCCGCGACGACGGCGAGCACGGCCGCCAGCCCGGCGATCCACGCGCGGGAACGCCGGGCGGCCGCACCTGTGACCGCCCGGCGTCCGCCGACGAGAGCGGTCAGCTCAGTCCTCCTGCAGGATGCGTTCGAGGTCGTCGAGAACGACCCCGCCTCCGTAGTAGCCGACGCCGGTGATCCAGTACCCGAAGTCGACTACGTGCATGCTGCCGAAGGCATCGGCGTTGTCGGTGATCGCGTCGGGAACCGTACTGGGATCATCCGGATCGTTCGACGTGACCAGCACGAGGTCTGCCGCACCCTGGCGCGCCTGCTCGGGCGAGATGTCGAGGGAGATGTCCTCCCAGTCGTGCTCGGGGATCGTGAACCCGGCGCACTCGAGCGTGCCGCCGGCGAAGGAGGTCGGGCCGTACAGCGTCAGCCGGGTGTCACGCGGGCGGATCAGCTGCGCCGTCGTGTCCGCGGTGTCGTACTCGTCGGCGATCTCGGCGCATCGGGCCTCGTAGTCGGCCTGCAGCGACTCCAGCTCCTCCGAGTCGCCGAGCGCCTCGGCCACCAGTGCGGCGTTCTCCTGCCACGGGTCGGCCTGCGTGGCCATGAACACGGTCGGCGCGACGTCGTCGAGCTGGTCGTACAGCGCCGAGTGGCGCGATTCCGTGCCGATGATGAGATCCGGTTCCAGCGCGGCGATGCGCTCGACGCTCGGCTCGCTGATGGTGCCGACCATCTCGATGTCCGCGGCCTCCTCACCGAGGTACGCAGGCACACCGACCTCCTCGCTGGCGACCGCTGTGCCGACCGGGGTCACGCCGAGGGCGACGGCCGTGTCGAGCTGCACCGGTTCCAGCACGACCACGCGCTGCGGATCATCCGGAACGTTCGTCTCGCCGCGCGCATGCGTGACGGCGTGCGTCGAGCCTTCCGACTCGGTCGAATCGGCGGACTCGGCCGGAGAGCAGGCGCTCAGCAGAAGCGCGGCGACGGCGACGGCGCCGAGGGCCGCTGCAGGGCGCTGCAGCGCGCGGGAGTTGGTCATCGGGATCCTTCGGGTCGGGAGAGCAACGTTGAAGGTAGGTTAGTTGAGCCTAACCTAAAAGTCACATCCGCCCGTGTCAGCGACTGCCGCGGAGGCGGCGCTGGAACGAGGCCGCGAAAAGCGAGAATCGCGCGGCCAACTCCTTGACGGCGTCCTGCGTCGGATAGTGGGCCGCGTGGTGCGGTCGTGTTGATCGCGGCGCGGGGATCGCCAAGGCCGTCGAGCGGGAGCATGAACCCGATCGAGCATGACAGTCGCATCTTGTTGAGCCAATCGACAAGTCCTTCCTTGTCCGCGCTATCCACGCGGATAAGGAAGGACTTGGTTGGACGTGACGCGTGATTGAACCGTCCTGGGTTTTGTTCCGTCTTGACGTGTACTGAGTTTCGTGCCGCTCTGTTGTGAGAATCTGGGCTCGTCAGAGAAGGCCGTTCACCTCATGCCACGTCAGTACTCATCTCAGTTCCGCGAGCGTGTGCTCGCGCTTGTTCACGACGGCCGCGACGCCGGGGAGTTGGCCGCAGAGCTCGGGATCGCCTCAGCGACGATCTATCGATGGCGTCGCCAGGAGCGCATCGATGCCGGAGAGATTCCTGGCATTGACAGCACGTTGGCCGCGGAGCTCACCGATGCGCGCCGGCGTATTCGGGAGCTGGAAGAAGAGCTCTCCGCGACCCGTCTTGCCGCGTCAATGTTGAAGGACGAGGGGATTCGCCCAAAAGACGGTTCCCGGTCGTCGCGGCCCTGACCGGGCAGGGCATCAGCACCCAGGTCGCCTGCCATGTGCTGCGCGTCACTGAGCGTGGCTACCGGGCGTGGCGCGACCGGCCGATGAGCCAGCGCACGATTCGACACGAGATGCTCGCAGAGACGATTGCGAACATCCACCGCGCCTCCCGCGGCTGCTACGGCGCCCGCCGGGTGCACGCCGAACTCGTGCACGGACTGGGCATCCGCGTCGGTCGGGACCAGGTGGCGCGGGTTATGGCACGCACGGGCCTGCGAGGGCTGGCTGGCACCCGCAAACGGTACGTGAATCGCGAACATCTCGTGACGACCGAGGACCTGGTCAACCGGGACTTCACCGCGACCGCTCCAAACCAGCTGTGGTGCACGGACATCACCGAGCATCCCACCCGTGAAGGGAAGATCTACTGCTGTTGTGTCATCGACGTGTACTCGCGGAAGATCGTCGGCTGGGCGATCGACATGCGCCAGACCACCGACCTCGTCTTGAACGCGCTCGATATGGCCGTGGAAGCACGCAAGCCCAGTCAGACCGTGGTTCATTCCGACCACGGCCAATTCCGGGCCAGGCGCTTCCGCAGGGCGCTGCGTAGGCACGGGCTGGTCGGGTCGATGGGCAGAGTTGGCGCGGCGGGCGACAACGCGGCGATGGAGAGCTTCTTCTCCACGCTACAGACCAACGTGCTCGACTCGCGTCGGTGGGCGACGATGGCAGAGCTGCGGCTCGCGGGTACCCACTGGATCGAAGCGACCTATCACCAGCGCCGTCGTCAGCGGCGGCTGGGGAGGTTGACCCCGGTGGAGTACCAGGACATCATGAGACCGGTCGTCGCTCTGGCGGCATAGGGAACGGAGCCAACCGAACTTTCAGCAGGCCCCGCCGTGATGAACGTCGCATCCAGATCGATGACAGCTGGGTCGCGAGCTAAACAGGTATCGTTGGGCGAGGGTGGCACAGCGAGCGACCAGGGTGCTTCCTTCGCGGATCGACGAGCTGCACTGATCGCGACTTTGACGTTGGTGACGTCTCCGGCAAGAGCCGGGAGGGCGTGCGCGACCGTCGGATCGGACGCGACCTGCCCGTAGACAGGCGGCTTCGCGCGGAGCGTGTCGACGTCTGCGAACGCGTCGCCACTGAGCGTGAGACCAAGAACCGCGTCAAGGACCACCTTGCTGGGATCATGCTTGGCGAGTGGCTTCCGGGATGGTGAGAGCGATTCCGACAGTGCTCGATCCGGGTCGGTGCGCGGGCCGTGTCGGCATGCAGGCGCAGGTAGTCCTCTACCTTGCAAGTGTTCCTTGCCTACGAAGAGTCATTCACTCAGTAGGATCAGTATTCCCAGATTAGAACTACTTTTTGCATCTACCGCACTGCAGTCTGGGACTCGAACGATGAAGGCGTGACGGTGAGTCCGGGGCCGCCCCGTTTCACAATCTGAACAGTGAGGCCAGCCTTATGGCCGGTGTCCCTGGGCCATGAGGCTGGTTCTGGAGCGGTCGATCGATGCAGCAACCGGGCCCATGCCGCTCCTAACATGGCTGGCGCGCACTTCCTGTCGCAGGATGAGGTTCCGCCCCACGGAACAACGATGTGAATGTATTGCGGTTGCCGCTCAATGCCAGTTGGGTCGATGGAAGCATAGATGCGCGCGGTATTGAGAGTGCGCACGCGCATTGCCACGTCACGACGAATCGGCTGGAGAACAATGAAGATCGACATCCATGGGCATGTCACGGCGCCTGAGTCCCTCTACGCCTACAAGGCAGGCCTTCTGTCTCACCGCGGCGCACACGGCCGTGGCGGGGCAGGAACCACCGACAGTTCTCTCCGCGCCGCGTTGGAGGCACCGAACAAGAGCTTCGGAAACGTGTCTCACCTCGAACATCTTGACAACGCTGGCATTGACCTGCAACTGATCTCGCCGCGGCCATATCAGATGATGCACAGTGAGCAGGCCAAGCTCGTCGAGTGGTTTACCGAGGAGACGAACGACGTCATCGCGCGCTCAGTCGCGCTCGAACCGAATCGGTTCCGCGGTGTGGCCGGTCTGCCGCAGAGCATGGAGACCGACCCGAGGCGGTGGACAGCGGAACTGCGTCGCGCGGTCACTGAGCTCGGGTTCGCCGGTGTCATGCTCAACTCGGACCCTTACGAGGGTGCCGCCCAACCACCGGCCCTAGGGGATCCCTTCTGGTACCCGATCTGGGAGACTCTTGTAGAGCTCGACGTGCCGGTGCTTCTCCACTCGGCCGGGTGTCGTCCTCCGGCTCGCGAGTCGTACTCTCTCCACTTCGTCCAGGAGGAGACGCTCTCGGTTATCGGTCTGATCAACTCCACGGTATTTGACGACTTTCCCGACCTGAAAGTCATCGTCTCCCACGGTGGGGGGGCAATACCCTACCAGCGTGGCCGCTTCTTTCCGTCGGCTATGCGCAAGGGCACGACGTTCCGCGAGCAGATGCGCAAGCTCTACTACGACACGTGCCTGTATACGCAGGACTCGATCGAGTTGCTCATTCGTGCTGTCGGGACGGATCGTGCGCTTTTCGGATCCGAGAAGCCCGGGACCGGTTCGCACATCGACCCCGAGACCGGGCGCTGGATCGACGACATCCACTTGCTCATCGACGACATCGAATGGCTCAGCGACAACGATCGTAGCCGAGTATTCGAGACGAACGCCCGTGCGCTTTTCAGGCTGTGACGCTCGTGTCCGGACAGCACAACGTGAATCTCGATGAGCTTCGTACGGAGCTGCTGGAACTCGGCACGGCGACACTGTACGAGGCCGCTGGGTTCGAATGCGTCCTGCCCAGCTCGCTCCATCCTGCATGGCCCGGTGCGGTGCTGGTCGCCCGGGCGTTGCCCGTGAGTACCGTCGCCGGCGACAACCTTGCTCTGCATCTCGCGGTAGAGCAGGCCCAGTCTGGCGAGGCACTGGTCGTAAATGCGCAGGATTCCGCGTACGGGTGCTGGGGAGAGGTGCTCACGGTATTTGCTCAGACCCGAGGCGTCGCGGGACTGGTCATCCTCGGCGGGGTGCGAGATGTCATCAGGCTCGGCGCTCGCGGCTTCCCCGTGTTCAGTACGAGGCTGGCACTGCACGGCACGGCGAAGGGCGACGCGGGGACAATCGGTCAGCCCGTGCGCTTTGACCGTGTGACTGTATGGCGCGGCGACATTATCGTCGCCGACGCGGACGGTATCGTTTCGATTCCCGCAGCCGAGTTCGCGGGAGTGCTTGATCGCGCCCGAGACCGGGCGCAGAAGGAGATCGAGTTCATGGAGCGACTTGCGCGCGGGGAATCGAGCGTGGACCTCTACGGATTCGCGCGGCCCTGAGGTGGCGGCTACGGCAGATCGTTCCGGATCAGGGTGGATGTGTCGGTCAGTGCCGCGTAGAGCGCCGGCACCCGCGATTTCGGCATGCGCGAGGCGGGGGAGGAGATCGCAAGCGCGGCGATCGTCCGACCGATCCGGTCGCGGACGGGCACTGCCATCGCCCGCAGCCCGTGTGCGCTCTCCTCGTCGTTGAACGCATAGCCCTTGAGCTGCACGTACGCGAGCTCCTCCCGCAACATAGCAAACGTCTTGCGGGTCTGCGCCGTCACCTTCTTGAGGCCGCGCGGGTACAGCTTGCGGATCTCATCCTGCCCTAGTGCGGCCAGCAGGACCTTTCCACCGGAAGAGGCATAGGCGGGAAGCACGAGCCCGGTCGCGACACGAGTGCGGACGACGCCCGGCCCTTCCACGCCGCCGATGAAACGTGCATCGCCCTCGTCGAGCACGATGATGTTCACCGTCTCGCCTAGCTCCGCCGCGAGCGCGTCCATGTGTGGTTCCGCCGCGCGGCGCAGGTCGTACTCGCTCACGGACCGGAGCCCCAGCTCGATGAGCGCTGTACCGGCGCGGAATGCCCGAGTGACGCGGTCCTGCACGAGGAACCTCCGCCACGCCAGCGTCGCCAGTAGCCGGTGCGCCGTGGACCGCGCCACTCCCAACTGCTCGGCCACATCGGAGACGCGCAGTTCCGCATTCGTCTCCAGGAGGATCAGAACACGGAGTGCGTGGTCTACCGACTCGATCAGGTCGGGCGGAGGCGGAGTTGCAGGGTCATCAGTCATACCGACATTATGCACAGAGGACCACGCTTCCCGATTCCGTCCAGCGGAACAATAGGCGATCGAGTTCCCATTGTGGGGAGAACACCGATCAGATAGTTCCCACCCCTCTGGGTGCCACCGACTCAACGAAGAGTGAGGTAATCCGCACGTGATGAAGATTCGTCGACAGCCGAGCAATGGCGCATTCAGCACCTCGCGCAGCATGTTGCCGTTGGTGGTGATCGCCGTTCTCCTGTTTGCGCTCCCGGTGATCATGCTTGTGATCGGCGCGTTCCGCAACGCGCCTCCCGGACAAGCCGCGCAGTGGTCGTTCGACGCGTTCGGCCGCACGCTCGCCAATCCGGCCACCTACAGTACCTTCGCCGACTCCGTCGTGATCGCCGTCGTGTGCGCCGCCTGTTCAGTGATTCTCGCCCTGGTCCTTGTGTTCTTCGCCGTGCGCAGCACGGCACCTCTGCGGCGCATCGTGACTCCGGTGACGGTGCTTGTGCTCGCGCTGCCGCCGCTGTTCTATGCGATGAGCTGGGGAATGCTCTGGAATCCACGGCTCAGTTATGTCAACCAGTGGTGGATGAGCGTGACGGGCGGCGAAGAACCCCTCTTTTCGGCGTACTCGTGGCCTGGCCTGGTGTCGGTGATGATCCTCAAGGGCACATCGTTCTGTTACCTGCTGCTGCTCGGGCCGTTCCGCGCGATGGATCGCAGTCTCGAGGAAGCCGCGCAGATGTCCGGAGCGAGCCGCCTGCGCACGATCTTCAACATCGACCTCGCCGTGTTGCTGCCCGCTATCTCGGGCGTGGTGATCCTGAATCTGATCATCGGCCTCGAGGCCTTCGAAGTTCCCCTCTTCCTCGGCACTCCAGCCGGCATCGACGTCTTTTCGACGGAGATCTACGGCTATATCTCCGATCAAACCCCGGCCGACTACGGCGGGGCGAGCGTGCTCTCCCTCCTCCTCGTCGGGCTCGTGCTGCTCATGGTCGCTCTGCAGTGGGTCATGCTCGGGGGGAAGCGCTACACCACCGTCACGGGCAAGAGCTACAACACGACGCCCTGGGAGATCGGTGCGTGGCGCTGGGTCGGCACTGCCGTGATCGCCCTGTACGTCCTCTTCGGTGTCGTGCTGCCCATCGCGCAACTCGTGCTGGGCAGCCTCCAGCCTTTCTTCGGCGGCGGCGTCTATGCCCTCACCAACTACGAGGCGCTGCTCAGTGATCCCATGACGGTCGAAGCGATCCGCTCCACCATCATCGTGGCGATCGTGGGCGGCCTCGCTGCTGTCGCGCTCGCGTTCCTCACGATGTACGCGGTCACGCACAACGAGACATGGATGCGCCGGGTGGTCGAGATGCTCACCTGGCTGCCGTTCACGTTGCCGGGCATCGTGCTCGCGCTCGGTCTGTCATGGACGTATGTCAGCATTCCGGGCTTGCGGCAACTGTACGGCTCGATGATTCTCGTGGGGCTGGGGCTTGTGATCGCGGCGGTGCCGATCGCCACCCGCGCGATTCAGCCAGCGCTGATGCAGATCAACCGCGAGCTTGAGGAAGCGTCGCGCATCAGCGGCGCTCGTCCTATGCGCGTAGTGCTCGGCGTCGTGCTGCCGCTGATCGCGCCGAGCTTCTTCTCGGCCTGGTTCGTCGTCGCGATCGTGATCGCCGGCAATCTCTCGATTCCGGTGCTCCTCTCCTCCGCGCTCACGCCCACCGTCCCGTTGCTTGTGTACGACCTGAACACACAGGGCTACGCATCCCGCGCAGCGGCGCTACTGGTGCTCCTGCTCGGCACGCTCACCATCGGCATGCTCCTGCTCTTGGCGCTCCAGCGCCTCGTGACAGTCGCGCTACGGCGCCTGCGCACCGGAGCGTCATCTCGGCAAGGGCACTCCGTCGAAGAGCCCTCCGCCGATCCCGTGCGAACCGGAAGTGCCGAGCGCGCCCTCGGGCAGCACCCTTCCGATGCACCTACGAACAAGAGATAGGACGGACTTCATGCGCCCCATGACCAAGATCGCGAGCGGGTTACTCGCACTCACGTTCCTGCTGTCGGCTTGTAGCATCGACGGTGCGCCTGGAGACGGCGCCACCCCCGGCGGAGACGTCCCTCCCATGGACGACGTTCAGGCTTTGGGAGGCGACGCGGCTGTCGACGCGATTGACGAGCTCTACGAGGCCGCGATCGAGGCTGGGCAGACTACGGTGACGGTCTACGGCCCAGGCGAGACCGACAAGCAGTCGATCTACGATGAGCTCTTCTTGGCTCGGTTCCCTGAGATCTCAGTCACCGGCGTGTACCTGCTCGGACCGGACTACGCCGCCCGGCTGGAGGGCGAGTTCGCCAGCGGCCAGCACGTCGCCGACCTCGTGCAGGCGGGTGACACTTCCATCTCGCCCGGTCTGCCGCAGGACTACTACGAGGCCTTCCGGCCCGTCACCGCGAGCGAGATGGACCAGTCGTCCTACTCCGACGCGAACGGCATGGTGTGGGCCGCGAGTGGTACGGCGTTCGGCCATATGTACAACACCACGCAACTCGCCCCGGCGGACGCCCCGCAAGGCTGGGAGGATCTGCTCGACCCGGCGTTGGCAGGGCGGATCACTACCGATGACGTGGCCCGCAACGGCGCAGGCTTCGGCACCCTCTCGCACTTGCTCTGGGATGGCACAGCCGACACCGAGTACATCGAGGGGCTTGCCGCTCAGGACATCGTGTTCCAAGCATCCTCGCCCGCCTCCGGAAACGCCGTAGCCACGGGCGAGTACGCGCTGCAGAGCTGGTACCCGATGCCGTTCTACATACGAGACCAAGCGGCGGGTGCACCAGTCGAGTACGTCTTCCCGACAGAAGGCGGCGTGCACATCTCTCCCCACTACCTCGGCGTCGTCAACGGTGCGCCGAACCCTGAGGCCGCCAAGCTCCTCATGACCTGGTTGTTCACCCCCGAGGCGCAGCAGGCGATGGCCGAGATCGGCTACTACCCGCTCGTTCCGGGGCAGCCCGGTGTGCCGGGGTACCCGCCCATCGACGACCTGGATCTCCTCAAGCCGTTCAGCCTGACAGACCTCAACGCCATCAACGCGGAGAACCTGGAGATCATCCAGTCCGCCTTCGCCAACTGACCCGAAAGGCAGAGAATATGGCATCGCTCACCATGGCCTTCGCGACTTCGCACGCCCCGCAGCTCGGTACGCCGCCGGAGAACTGGGACGGCCGCGCTGCCGCGGACAAGAAGAACCAGAGTCTCGCCTTCCGGGGGGAGACGCACCCCTACGACGAGTTGAACAAGCTTCGACGTTCCGCCTTCGGGGGAGAGCTCGCTGTAGACATCTATCGCGAGAAGCACGATCGCTGCCGTGCCGCGATCGACCGGCTGGAGGACTTCGTCCGCTCGTCCGAGGTCGATGTGCTTGTGATCGTCAGCAGCGATCACAAGGAGACGTTCAACGACGAAGAGCTCGCGCCGTTCGTCATCTACTGGGGTGACAGGGTGCAGCACGAGCCCCTCACGCAGGACGATCTCGACGCGATGGCGCCGGGTCTCGCGATCGCCGAGGTGAAGAACGTCCCCGCCGTGAGCTCGACTCGCCAGTGCCACAGCGACCTCGCACTCCACCTGATCGCGTCCGTGCAGTCGAGCGGCTTCGACCCCGCCGCGTCGCAGGTGCTCCCCGCAGGGAAGTTCGGCGACCACGGCATCCCCCACGGCTGGGGCTTCATCATGCAGCAGGTGCTCAAGGGCGACGTTCCCGTGCCGATCGTGCCGATCTTCGTGAACACGTTCTGGCACCCCAATCCGCCGAGCGCGGCGAGGTCATATGACTTCGGGCTCGCTCTGGCCGAGGCGATTGCGAGCTACCCAGAGGATATCAAGGTCGGTGTCGTCGGATCGGGCGGTCTCTCGCACTTCGTGATCGACGAGGACCTGGACCGCACGGTGCTGGACGCGTTCGCCCAGGCCGAGTCCGCCCCTCTGCGTGAACTGCCCGACGACGTACTCGTGGCGGGCTCCTCCGAGATCCGCAACTGGATCGTTGCGGGTGCCGCAGCCAACGCGTCGGGGCTGCGCGCCGAGGTGGTCGATTACGTGCCCGCTTACCGGACCGAGGCCGGCACGGGGTGTGGCATGGGTTTCATGACATGGAAGGCGGCCACCGCATGAGCGCCGTCTCACTGAGGAACCTGACGAAGCGCTACGGAGCCGCCTCGACAGCAGCGGTGGATGATCTGTCCCTCGACATCGCCGACGGCGAGTTCGTGACTCTGCTTGGACCGAGCGGGTGCGGCAAGACCACTACGTTGCGCTGTCTCGCGGGGCTCGAGGTCCCGACCGACGGTGAGGTCACTATCGGCGGCCGTACCGTCTATTCCGCCGCGAGCTCGAAGTTCGTGCCCCCGGAGAAACGCGCTATCGGCATGGTGTTCCAGAGCTACGCGCTCTGGCCGCACATGACCGTGGGTCAGACGGTGAGCTACCCGCTCAAGCTCGCGAAGATCCCAGCCGCCGAGCGTCAGCGTCGCATCGACGAGATGCTCGAGCGGGTGCACCTGCTCGCCCGGAAGGATGATCAGGCGGTCGCGCTCTCGGGCGGGCAGCAGCAGCGTGTCGCGCTCGCGCGCGCGATGGCGAATCGCTCTTCGCTCGTGCTCTTCGACGAACCTTTGTCGAACCTCGATGTGAAGCTCCGCAATTCCATGCGCACACAGATCCGAGAGCTCCACAATGAGCTCGGTACGACGTCGGTCTACGTGACGCACGACCAGGAGGAAGCCATCGCGCTCGCCGACCGGGTTGTCGTGATGAACGCCGGTCGAGTCGAGCAGGTGGGCACGCCGCGTGAACTGTATGCGCGGCCGGCGAACGCGTTCGTCGCCGACTTCATGGGCTTCCAGAACATCCTTCCCGCCACGGTCGTCAGCGTCGGCTCGCACACGGCGGTCGTGGAACTCGACGGGATCGGAGCGCGCATCGAGATGTCCGCGCCGGGATCACGTAAGGCAGGGGACACGCTCCTCGTCGCCTTTCGTGCGAGCCATCTGGAGGTGTCGTCGGCAACCGAGGGCGCTGAGGGTGCGATCACGGGGCGCATTCGCAGCGTGACCTACCTCGGCACGTCGCTTCGCGTGCTCGTCGAGACCGCGAATGGCGTGGTGCGGACGCAGATCGACGAGCGCGACTTCGATCGCTACGGTCCGGACGACTTGAACAGCGGCAACGACGTATCGCTCATGATCTCGCCAGCTCGCCTCGTCGGCCTTCCTTCGCCCGAGGACGCCGCCCACTCCGAACCCGCGGCGTCGACCATCACGACTCGCGTGCCCGCCTGAGGGCGGCCGCTTCATTCCACGAGGAGAACGCATGCCCCTGTCTGCCGTCGATCGGCCACAACTGCTCCCCCCGCTCGCTCCGGACGAATGGCCTCAGGAGATACCCGTCATCGTCGTCGGGGGTGGTCCCGTCGGCATGTCGTGCGCGCTCCTACTCGCGCAGCGCGGCGTCGAGGTGCTTCTCGTCGAACGCCGCGACTTCGAGTTCCGGCTGCCACGGGCCCACCTGCTTAACGTGCGCACTATGGAGATCTTCCACACGATGGGCGTCGCGGACGACATCTACCGGATGGGTCCCGACCACGACCGCTGGCACAAGGTCGCGTGGTACACCTCCGTCGATGCCCGCACGCCCTACGAGGGTCTCAAGATCGGCGAGGTTCCGGCGTGGGGCGGTGGTGACGACCGCGAGCGGTACGCGCAGGCCAGCCCGCGCAGATACGCCAATCTCCCCCAGATCCGCCTCGATCCGCTGATCCATGCGCACGCGTCGGCCGCGCTTCCCGGCCGGCTGCGCGGAGGTCAGGAGGTCCGGGGAATCGGTCAAGACGAGCACGGCGTGAGCGTGACGATCGTCGACCTGGAGTCCGGCGCCATCCGCGAGCAACGCGCGAAGTACGCCATCTTCGCCGACGGCGGACGAACGAGCAACGATCTGCTGGAGGTCGAGTTCGACGGTGTCACGGCGATCCGCAACGTCACGACGTATCACGTCAGTTCCGACTTGTCGATGTGGTCGGAACCCGACGCCATCCTTGCCCACTTCGTGCACCCATCCGGCCATGGCCGCCGGATGGGGACGATGCAGGCGATCGGGCCGATCAACTACAGCCGCGACTCGGAGGAGTGGCTCGTGGGCGTCGCCGGTTGGATGCTGGAAGGCGATCCGGAGGATCACGCGACCCATGACCGCGCGATCCGGCGCCTGTTGAATCTGGCGGACGACCACCCGCTCGAGATCCACTCGATCAACGCCTGGACCTACAACGGAGCGGTCGCGCAGAAGTACCGAGCGGGCCGAGCGTTCCTTGCGGGCGATGCCGCTCACCGGCATCCTCCGACGGGTGGCCTCGGGCTGAACGGTGGCATCCAGGACGCGGCGAACCTCGCGTGGAAGCTGGGTGCCGTGCTCGACGGCAGGGCGCCGGAGTCGCTGCTGGACAGCTACCAGCAGGAGCGCCGCCCGGTCGCGGCCTATTACACGGCGCACTCTCTCGAGAACGCGAACCGGCACCCTCCGATCGCGGAGGCGCTGGGGTTCTCGGATGCCGCCACCGTCGAGGACGAGCACCGTTCCCTCGACGTGTTCCTCGGCACCGGCCCGGAACCGGAAGCCATGCGGGAGCGGGTACGCACGGCTGTCGCAGCCAACGCGTTCGACTTCAGCCAGCTCAATGTGGAGGCGGGGTACCACTATTCGGCGGGCGCGCTCTTGCCGGACAACTCGCCCCTCCCCGAGGGATACGAATCGCCAATCGTCTTCCAGCCGGTGTCGCGCCCCGGCCATCACATCCCCCACGCGTGGCTCCGCCGATCGAACGGCGGCACGGAAGCCGACCCGGTATCCACGGTGGACCTCGTCGCGCACGAAGGGTTCACGCTCTTCGTCGGCGACGAGGCGAGCGACACCTGGCGGCGGGCGGTGGATGGCGTCGAGACCACGCTGCCGATCACCGTGGTCTCGATCCCCCACAGCGAGGACGCGTGGGCGGCGGTGCGCGAGGTCGATTCATCGGGGGCGATCCTCGTGCGCCCCGATTGGATGGTGGCGTGGCGCGTGCTGGAGTCGCCGCCCGATCTGCGCACGGCACTTCAGGACGCGATCGATCTCATCCTGCGCGGAGGCGCACGGCCGGCGGAGGACCCCGCGGATCCCTTCGTGGAACGGATCCGGGTCGCGGCCGAGCGGATCGCGGGGCTGGAGATCCGACGATGACGGCCGACAAACTGCTGCTGCGGCTACGAGCCCTCGACACGTGCGCCGTCTCCGACGCTCTCGACACGCTGTCCCTTCCCGGGGCGACCACCGGGGTGCGCGCCCTCTGGTTCGCATCCGTCGTAGTCGGCCGGGCCCGGACGATCCAAGCCGGACCGCGCCCGTCCGACGGGTCCGCGGCCCATATCGCGGCGGCGGCGATCGACGATTCCGGCGAAACCGACGTCCTCGTGATCGCCAACGACGGCCGGCTCGACGTGTCCTGCTTCGGCGGCATCCTCACTCGCGCGTCGGTGCGCCGCGGCGTGCGTGGCGTCGTGATCGATGGTGCGTGCCGCGACATCGCTGAAAGCCGCGAGCTCGGCTTCCCGGTGTTCGGCCGTGCAGTTGTGCCAGTGAGCGCGCGCGGAAGGATCGTCCAGCTCAGCATGGACCAGACGATCGAGTTCGCAAGAGTCCGGGTCGACTCAGGCGATCTGGTGATTGCGGACGGCAATGGGGTCGTGTTCGTGCCGGCGGCCCGCGCCGAGGACGTGATCGGGATGGCCGAGCTCATCGCCGCCCGGGAGTGGCGCATGGCGACCGCCGTCGATGTGGGCGAGCCCGTGACTGACGTGATGCATGACAGCAAGTTCCCGACCTTGGAGGACCTGGACCGATGACCGAAGACATCCCGCTCGCCCGCTTCTCCACGGCTACGGTCTCCGACGCACTCGACAAGCTTGGGCGGGCTGGGTCGATGCTCGGCGTCGCACCGCTCGTCGACAGCGCCCGGCTCGCGGGGCGCGCGTTCACGGTCCGGTACGTCGCAGCTGGCACGCCCGCCGGCACGGTGGGCGACTATCTCGACGATGTGGCACCGGGCGAGGTCGTGGTGCTCGACAACGGCAGCCGCACGGACTGCACAGTGTGGGGCGACATCCTGACGTCGATGGCGGCCGACCGTGGCGTGTCCGGCACCGTGATCGACGGCGTCAACCGCGATGTCGAGCGCGCGCTCGACCTGCAGTACCCGATCTTCAGCCGTGGGCGGTTCATGCGTACAGGCAAGGACCGCGTCGAGGTCGCGGATGTAGGGAAGCCCGTGACGATCGGTGGCGTGCAGGTCAGAGCAGGGGACGCGATCATCGGCGACGCAGACGGCGTACTCGTCGTCGCACGCGAGATCGAGGACGAGGTGCTGGAGATCTGCGAGTCGATCCATAGCCGCGAGAGCGCGATCCTCGAGGCCGTGCTCGCGGGCTCCTCTCTGGCGGAGGCACGCTCGGCGCAGGGGTACCACGTGCTGCAACGCCCTAACTGAGGAGGAGAAGGCGCTTCGTCTCGCACCTTCTTCACTCCAACGGTGGCGCTCTCCCGGAACTCCGAGAACACGGCCCACGACCAAGAGCCGGATGCGAGATCGTGCGAGATCGATTGCGCCGCTTCGCGGCGACCGCTCACCGGGATAGCAGCTTGCTCTCCTCAAGTCGGAAGACGTCGATCGCGATGTCTTGGAAGAACGACTTCTTCTCGGCGGGAGTAAGAGGAAGCGCATCCTGCATGCGGACTTCGTCGGGAACGTACTCGTACGGGTAATCCATGGCGTACATGACCCGATTGTTGCCGAGAACCTTGCGGCTGAAGAGGATCGGTTCGGGCGCCGGCATGCCGCTCGTCGTCATCCAGACGTTCTCCCGGATGTAGTCGCTAATCTTACGCTCGAGAGGCCGGATCGCCGGATAACGCCCAGCCGCCACCATTCCCGCGTGCATATAGTCGAAGCGGTACAGCCAGAAAGGCAGCGCCTCTCCCATGTGCCCCAACACGAGGCGCAGCTCCGGAAAGCGGTCGAAGACACCGGACGTGATCATCTTGAGCGCATGCATCGAGGTCTCGACCTGGAATCCGAAGACGGACCCATCCAAACCGGAATCGTGGAGCGTGCCTATCATTGAGTCGTTGGGTGTGTTCGGGTGCAGGTACAACGGTACGTCGAGCGCCTCCACTGCCTCGAGAATCGGCCAGAACTCCGGATCCGACAGATATCGACCTCGGATGTGCGAGTTGACGATCAGCCCTCGCAGCCCCAGTTTCGCGACCGCACGTTCGAGCTCAGCGACCGCGCTGGGAACATCCTCCAAGGACACCGCCGCGAGGCCGGAGAATCGCGTGGGGTGGCGTTCGACCGCCTCTGCAAGGATGTCGTTCGCGTTGGTCGCGATAGCCCTACCGCGACTGCCGTCGAGTGCCTGCGTGCCCGGAGCAGTGAGCGCAAGGATCGCATGGTCAATGCCAGCAGCGTCCATGTGCCCCAGCCTCAGTTCATCGGAGTCCACAAGACCCGCACGGACGAACCGAGGCCGCTCTGCGTCACTGGTCATGTAGTGACCGACGAGACTATGGAATCCCCTGCCGCCTTCGCCGGCCTCGATCATCCGCTTCCACTCGTCGACGATCTCCTGGGTGGCCCAGGCCTCCTCTGTCGCAACGCGGAGGTACCCCACGTCGCCGCCGGTCGTGAGCGCTGCGGCTTCGATATCAGTCATATGGCGTTCCCCTCGGGCGGTGTAGCGGTCTCGACCGCTGATCTAGTTGCGCTAAACCGTAACTACGCCGTTCCTCCCAGAAGACGAATGCGTGTGCCCTTTTTCCGGAGGACAGAATCTGTGGCAGGAATCGGCGTCGTCCCTCATCGACCACGCCCCTCAGGTTAGGTCGCCAGTCGCTACCTGTCGCGCGGATGGAAGTACCTGCACTCTCCAGTCCAAACGACCGCATCCAACCCTCGAAGTTCTGCTGGACGGAACTCCGCGCGCGTTGCTCAGGGCGTGACCACCACCTCCCGATAGCCTCCGAAGGCGACGACGAGGTCGCTCGAACTCGAAGCGAAGGAGCGATCGATGCCATACCCCCCGCTCGCACAGTTCATCGCAGGAGAGATGCGCAGGCAACGACGGCAGACACGGCCCGTCGTAAACCCCGCGACGGGAGATGTACTCTCCAAGCTCCCCATCGCGAGTAGCGGAGACGTGGACGACGCGGCAGCCGCCGCCGCTGAGGCCTTCCCAGCCTGGCGGACCACCTCCGCCTACGACCGGTACCGGATCCTGCGCCACGCCGGCGAACTTCTGCGCAAGCGCGCGGCGGATATCGGGCGCGCTACGACGCAGGAACAGGGCAAGCCGGTCACAGAAGCCACAGCCGAGGTGCTGGCCGCCGCCGATATCTTCGACTGGTTCGCAGAGGAGGGGCGGCGGGCCTACGGTCGCATCGTGCCTGCACGGCGCGATGATGTCCGCAACATGGTGCTGCACCAGCCGGTCGGGCCTGTCGCTGCCTTCACTCCGTGGAACTTCCCGATCACGATCCCGGCGCGCAAACTCGCGGCTGGCCTCGCGGCCGGCTGCACTGTCGTGTTTAAGCCAGCCGAGGAGACACCCGCGACGGGACTCGCTCTCGCACACGCCCTTGCGGATGCGGGGCTTCCAGCGGGAGTGCTGAACGTGGTGATGGGAGAACCGGCGGAGATCTCGACGCAGCTGATACGCGACCCACGCATCCGGAAGGTGTCTTTTACGGGCTCCACGGCTGTCGGCCGCGAGATCGCGCACCTCGCAGCAGAGGGGGTCAAGCGGGTCACTCTCGAACTCGGCGGGCACGCACCCGTGTTGGTGTTCGACGACGCCGACATCGAGACAGCGGCCGCCATGGCCGCGAGATCCAAGTTCCGCAATGCGGGCCAGATATGCATTGCTCCTACGCGGTTTCTCGTGCAGGAGCCGGTGTACGAGAGATTCACCGCGGCCCTCGCCGAGCACGTGCGCGCGCTGAAGGTCGGCAACGGACTGGACGAGGGCACCACCATGGGGCCGCTTGCCCACGAGCGGAGGCCGCCGGCCATCGCGGCTCTCGTCGACGACGCACGAGACCGGGGTGCGCGAGTAGTGGTCGGGGGCAAGCCCATCAACGGCCCCGGCCACTTCTGGCAGCCAACCGTGCTCGCCGATGTCGACCACGATGCGCGAATCATGCTCGAAGAACCGTTCGGCCCCGTTGCGATCTCCGTGCCGTTCACCGATCTCGACGATGCGCTCGTACGCGCGAATGCCCTGCCATATGGGCTCGCCTCGTACGCCTTCACCGGCTCAGCAGCCACAGCTCACGCGATCGGCGAGCGGATCGAGGCTGGCATGCTTGCCGTCAATCACTTCATGCTGACCAGCCCGGAGACGCCTTTCGGCGGAGTGAAAGAGAGCGGATACGGCTCCGAGGGCGGTTCGGAAGGCATCGAAGACTATCTGGTCACAAAGCTCGTCAGCGAAGCATGGTGAGATCCGACTTTCTGCCTTTCGACCTCCGAAAGATCAGCAGACGAACAATCGAGACGGAACGAGGACGATGACGATGACAGACAACTATGAGTGCATCGCGGTCGCGGTCGTTGACGGCGTGGCGACGGTCACACTCAACCGCCCGCAGAAGCGGAACGCGATGAGCCCTCAGCTCAATCACGAGATGCGTGATGCTCTGGGAGAGATCCGCTACGACAATGACATCGGCGTCGTGGTCCTTACCGGCGCCGGGGACGCGTTCACCGCCGGAATGGACCTCAAGGAGTACTTCCGAGACACGGAGGGCGACCCGGTCGCGTTCGAGCGCGTGCGTGATATCGCGTGGGAGTGGCAGTACAACATCCTGCGCAAAATGCCTCAGGTGACGATCGCGAAGGTCAACGGGTGGTGCTTTGGTGGAGGGTTCACTCCGCTGACCTCCTGCGATCTGGCAATCAGCGCCGACGAGGCAACGTTCGGACTCTCGGAGGTCAACTGGGGCATCATCCCGGCAGGACTCGTCACGCGCGACGTCGCACTCGCCATGGGCTATCGCAACTCGCTCTACTACATTCTCACCGGCGAACCGTTCGATGGAAAACGCGCCGTTGAGACCGGTCTCGTCAATGAATCCGTGCCCCATGACGAACTCGATGCTCGCGTTGACGCGCTCGCCGCGCACCTCAAAGGGCTGAATCCCGCAGTGCTTCGCACCGCGAAGGAGACATATCGGCACTCTCTTGACATGGATTACGCCCAGGCCTGGGACTACACTGCGGCAAAGGCGCTTCAGCTCCGCTCCCGTGACAAGGAGGGTGGCCGCCGCCAGGGAATGACGCAGTTCCTCGATGAGAAGACCTTCAAGCCGGGCCTCGGGGCCTACGCGCGTGGGACGGAAGCCGATGCGTAACCTCGCACCGCTCCTGCGCCCGCGTAGCGTCGCGGTCATCGGCGCATCGAGCACACCGACGTCGCTGTCTGGACGCCCAGTCAAGAACCTGCTCGACAGCGGTGCGGACGTGGAGATCTATCCCGTCAACCCGCGTCGATCCGAGATCGCGGGGCTACCCTGCTACCCCGACATCGAGTCCGTGCCGAGTGCCCCTGACGTCGCGCTCGTGCTGACTCCGGCCACGGCCGTCGCCGATACCCTCGCCGCCGCGGGGAAACGAGGAACGAAAGCCGCGATCGTCATCACGGCCGGGTTCGCCGAGCTGGGCGAGGTAGGCGAGACCCAGCAGCGCGACTTGGCCCGGATCGCGCGCGAGCACGACATGCTGCTTCTGGGGCCGAACACGATTGGCACCCATGACTACCGCCGGGGTCTGCCTCTCAGCTTTGTCTGGTTCGGGCGTCGCCCTCCCACCGACGCGGGCAGCATTGCAGTTGTCACGCAGAGCGGGTCTGGAATGGCGGCGCTGTGCGATCGTCTGAACGACGAAGGCCTTCCTCTCGGCTACGGCGTGGCCACAGGGAACGAGGCCGATGTCTCCGTCGCTGATCTGCTCGATAACTTCGCCGATGACGACGACGTCCGGGTCGTGGCCACCGTCTTCGAGGGCATCAAGGACGGCCCCGCCTTCCTGCGCGCGGTTGGACGGTTGCGTGACGCGGGCAAGCCCGTCGTAGCACTGAAGCTCGGGCGCACACCCTCGGGTACCGCGATGACCGCATCCCATACGGGATCGCTCGCGGGAGAGTACGCAACGGTCAGTTCGGTTCTTCGACAGCACGGTGTCATAGAGATCGACGACTTGGACGAGTTCGGATCCACGCTCGCAGCGGCTCTCGGAGGCAAATTCCCAGAGGGGACGCGGATCGCGGCGATCTCGAGTTCAGGCGCAGCTACTGTCATCTGTGCCGATCGCGCTGACGAGCTTGACATGGAACTGCCGGACTTCTCGGCCGAAGCACAGAAGCGGATAGCGCCGTACCTGCCATCGTTCTCGCCCGAGGCGAGCAATCCGCTTGATCTGACGGCTCAGGCGATGGAGCATCGGAACGCGTTGAGCGACGTTCTCGAGATCGCGCTTGCCGAGCCGGACATCGACGCCGTGATCGTCGGCACGCCCAGCAGTACCGGTCCGAAGGGACTCGAGACGGCCGACAGGTTCGCCGACATCGCTCGCCATAATCAGAAGCCATTCTTCCCGTTTCTCCTCACCGGGGAAGAAGCCGCGGCGGCGCGCGCACGACAGCGCGCTCATGGGTTCGTCTCTTTCACCTCGCCAGGGAAGGCCGTCCAGGTCGTGGAGCGCTTGAGCCGATTCGCTCGTGCCCGCCGTCGCTTCGCGTCCCTCGCGACAGCCGTTGACCCCCCGATTCGCGAGCAAGGACTCGAGCCGATGTCCGAGTTTGATGCCTTGCAGTGGCTCAGCACCCACGAGGTCCCGGTTGTGGCCCAGGAGTTGGCACGATCGCCCGAGGAGGCGAGCGCCGCGGCCGAGCGAATCGGGTATCCCGTGGTGCTCAAGATCAACTCCCCCCAGATCGCCCACAAGACCGAGGTAGGCGGTGTAATTCTCAGCCTTGACACGGCCGAGGCCGTCTCGGCCGCATACGACAGCATCGTCGCGTCGACAGCAGCCGCGCGCCCTGATGCAACTGTCGATGGGGTCGTCGTTGCCCCCATGATCGATGTCGCGTTCGAGCTGATCGCGGGCGTGCACCACGATGCGACCTTCGGTCCTGTGCTGGCCTTTGGCCTCGGCGGGATCTGGGCGGAGGCGCTCGGGGACGTCGCGCTGCGCGCGGCGCCCATCACCGCGGCCGACGCTCGGGAGATGGTCGGGGAGCTACGCGGTGCCGCACTTCTGCAGGGCTCTCGCGGCTACCCTGCGGCGGACCCCGACGGCATCACCACACTTCTGATCGCACTGTCGCAGATCGCGCTCACGCATGGTGCGGAGCTAGACAGCATCGATCTTAATCCGGTCGCGGTCACTCGCGATGGCAGGATCCTCGCGCTTGATGCCGCAGTTTTCACCCGCGACCTGCGATGAAGCAGGTCGCCTCGCACGAGAGAAGAGGAACGAGACACCATGAGAAATGCACTCCCCCGGCTCGCCCTGATTGCGTCGACGGCGCTCCTGCTCACTGCCTGCGGCGGGACAAGCACTACCCCAACTGACCCTTCAGACCAGGGCTCGGGCGCCGATGGCAGTGTGGAGGTACTCGGCGGTGAAGAAGCGGCGAAGCAACTCGACGAGCTGTACGCGTCTGCACAAGGAGCAGGGCAGACGGACGTCACAGTCTACGGCCCTGGGGAGAGCGACAAGGAGGCTATGTATGAGGTCTTCTCTGAGCGCTTTCCCGGTATCACCGTCAACCCTGTCTACATCCTCGGTCCCGACCTTACTGCCAAGCTCGAAGCGGAGTTCGCCAGTGGGCAGCACGTTGGCGACTTGATCCAGAACGGAGACGCGGGAATCGCGGGCAACCTGATTGCTGACCAGCTCGAACCGTTTGAGCCGGTGCTGGCGCGCCAGTTGGATCCCGTCGCGTACTCCGAGCCGAGCGGTACTGCGTGGGCAGCCACCGCCGCCACGTTCGGATTTGCCTACAACACCAATCTGCTGAGCGAGGATGAAGCACCGAAGAGATGGGAAGATCTCCTCGACCCGTCGATGGAAGGGCAGATGGTCTCGGACGACGTCACACGCAACGGCGCGGGCCTTGGGACCCTCTCGCACTTGCTCTGGGATGGCAGGTACGAGCCCGGATGGCTTGATGACTATTCGACCCAAGGGGTCACTTTCCAGGCTTCGACGCCCGCGGCCGGGTCGGCCGTCGCAACCGGAGAGTTCGCCGTGCAGCCGGCGTATCCGATGGCCTTCTACCTGCGTGATCGCGACAACGGTGCGCCGATGGCCTGGAACCTCCCCGAGGAAGGCGTGCACCTTTCTCCGCACTACGTCGCGCAGCTCAAGAACGCCCCCAACGCCGAGGCTGCCAAGCTCCTAATGGCGTGGCTGTTCACGCCGGAAGCCCAGCAGGCCGCCGCCGAGCTCGGATACTACCCACTGCTGCCCGGCGAGTCCGGTCCGGAAGGCCTGCCCGCCGCGAACGAGCTCGATCTGCTGAAGCCGATTAGCTTGACGGAGGTCCTGAGTGTGCACTCCGACAATCTCGAGGAAGTCAATACTGCTTTCGAAGAATGACGCAAGCCGTTCGGTGGCCCGAGTTGCTCACGAGCGGACTCGCCGGTTCCGTTTGGCGCCGCTCGGCGAATCTGTGCTGTTCCCCGAAGTCGATCGGGGCTATGTCGGCGAAGCGTAAGTAGTGCGCCTGGAACGCGACCTCGATGTCGGCGGACGGGCCGTTGCGATGCTTGACGACGATGAGGTCGCTCGCCTGAGGACGCTTGTCCGTTCGCTTCTCGTGGCCGCGGTTCAGTTGCGATAGTGCGCCCCGATTCATCGACAGCGTGTGACTACCAGCCGCAGAAGCGACGACTCCCACTCTCGAAAGAGGGGGATTCTTTCCACGATGACCCGCGAGATCCGTCAACAACGTCGCGACTCGGGGCAAACGGCGAAGACTGTGGTTCACCCACGTCACTACCCGGCCCCATACTCCGGCTGGGTGGTGAGCGTGCGCTGACTTGGTGAACATGCGTCCACCGACGATGGATGCCTCGCCCTCGAACAACTGCGTCGATATCGTCGCGGCCTCCGTGGACCGGGTCGGGCGCGATGGGTTCGATTTATCCCTGAGACGTTCCCGCGAGCTTCGGAAGCGACCATCCGGCGATCATCGAGGCGCTGGCGAGGGACAGGGAGAACGGCATCGACTTGCCGCGGGTGATCGTCTGCCCGCACGAGTACAGCGCACTCAGCGCGGCGCACGCTTGCGCGGCCGCGACGGGAGAGGCACAGGCGGTGTTCGTGCACACCGACGTCGGCACAGCGAATCTCGGGGAGCCGTGCACAACGCCGCGCGCTCGAGGGCGCCCGTCGTCGAGATCAACGCGGCGACGGCACGTTCTTCTTCAGCGTGCCGTCGTCCACGTACTGGATCGCCGCACAGCACGCCGTTCCCGTGCTCACGGTCGTGCTCGACAACGGCGGCTGGAATGCGACCAAGCGCAACGTGCTGCGGCAGTACGAAGCCGGAGCCGCTGCCAGGGGCGATGCCTACTGGTCCTCCCTGCAGCAGAGCGCCGACTTCGGCGGTATCGCAGCGGCAGCGGGCGATGCGACGAGCGCCGAGGTGACGGCCATGGAGGAACTGGAGCCCGCACTGCGCGAGGCGATCTCCGTCGTCGAATCGGGCAGATCAGCCGTGGTGACAGTGCGCCTGGACACGATCTCCCATCAGCGGCCCGAGCGGCTGTGAGCCGACCGGCGGACTACTGCGCGTAGCCGAGGTCGTCGAGCAGGGCCAGGCCGCTGGAGGCCCATTCGATCTCGGCGCGGGCTCGGGCGACGAGGTTCTCGTAGCCGAGGCGTTTGAAGGCGACGACGCGGGCGTGGTCCTCCAGAGGGGTGACCTCGAGGCGGTCTCGCAGCATCGGCGTCGCCCGTGCCTGGACGCGCTCGAGCTCCGCCTCCCACTGGGCGAGCTCGCCCCTCCAGTGCTCGATGTGGTCGCGGAAGAACGCCCTGGCCGCGCTTTGATCCGCGGCCTCCAGGTACGACGCCTTCAGCGTCGCGGGCTCGCGCACGCGGGAGTAGGACAGGGGCCCGTTCATCCAGGTGAGATAGTCGCGCTCCCCCGTCGGCGTGACGTGGTACATCCGGCGCCTGCCGCGCTCGCCGCGGGTCTGCTCCTCGGCCTCGACGAGACCCGCCGCCTCCATCTTGCGCAGCTCGGGGTAGATCTGGCTGTCAGGCGCGTGCCACAGGTGTCCGACCGAGGTGTCGAACATCTTCTGCAGGTCGTACCCCGACTGCGGCCCGACGCGGAGCAGCGCGAGAAGAGCGTATCGAAGGCTCATGGGTGGGAGAGGGTCCTTTCTGCTGCCGGTCGCTTCGCTGCGGCACCGACCGATGTGCGAGGGGGCCCGAGCGACTTGCGTCACCCGGACCCCCTCGAGCTTATTGACTCGGACGTCCGTTTCCGATCATCCGGAGCTCACCGCGTCACTTGGTGTAACCGGTGCGCCATCCGCCGTGGTAGGTCTCGCGGGCGACCGACGAGAACGGAACGGGGCTGACGACCGCGCGGACCTCGGTCTGCTCGTGCTTCTCGACCGACGCCTTGCTGGTGCCGCCGTTGGGCTCGCCCCAGACGACCTTGACCTCTGCGCCCTCCGGCACGTCCGGGTTGACCGTCGCGAGCGACAGGCCGCGGCGCTCGTTCGAGCTGTAGCCGGTGAACATCGAGAAGCCGACGTTGCTGCCGTCCGCGTCGACGACCGAGTCGTAGTTCGCTGAACCGTAGTTCGCCAGAGGCAGGTCGAAGAACTTGTAGTTCGGGCCGTCGACGTTCAGCAGCGACGTCCACACCTTGCCGAGGTCTTCGGCGTTCCACTCCAGCGTGACCTTGCGGCGCTGCGTGGCGGGGTCGATCTTCTCGAGGGCGTCGCGGCCGATGAAGTCGTGGTCGAACTTCACGAACGGGCCGTAGCCGAGCTCCCACGGGGTCAGGTAGTAGTCCTCGATGTTGTCCGAGACGAACGAGCCGGCGAGCGTCCCGGTCGCCTCGTAGCTGTCGGCGCCGAGCCACTTGCGGTAGCCGGCCTCGGCCTCACCGCTGTAGACGGCGGGCAACGGCGAGGGGATCCAGCCCGACTCGAGCGTGTTCGACGGGTAGGCGCGCGAGCCGACGGGAACCAGGCCGAACTCGGCGCCTGCCTCGACGATCGTGTCGCGGATGAGGTCGTGGTCCTCGTACGGGCCCCAGATCTCGAGGCCGGGAGCGCCGGCCATGCCGTGGCGCAGCGTGCGGACCGACTTGCCGGCGATCGTCATCGTCGACATGTTGAAGAACCTCAGCTGCTCGAGCGGGCCGCCGTTCAGCTTCTCGATGACGTTCCAGGCCTGCGGGCCCTGGATCTGGAAGCGGTAGTAGCGGCGCTCGACGGCGTGGCCGTAGGGGCGCGAGGGCGAACGACGGTCGACCGTGAGCTCGAGGTTCTTGTAGTCGCCGGTCTCGCCGTGGTACCACAGCCAGTTCGAGGCGGGGGCGCGACCGACGTAGACGTACTCGTCCTCGGCCTCGCGGAACAGGATGCCGTCGCCGATGACGTGGCCGGATGCCGTGGTCGGCACGTACTGCTTGGCCTTGTCGACGGCGAAGTTCGCCACGGAGTTGATCGCCGTGTCACTGATGAGCTTGATCGCGTCAGAGCCCTTCAGGAACACGTTGTCCATGTGGTGCGACTGGTCGTAGAGCACGGCCGTGTTGCGCCACGCCTGCTGCTCCTTGATCCAGTTCTGGAAGTCGGCCGGAACGACCGGGTAGATGTACGAGCCGATCTGCGAGTTGCGGAGCAGTTCGACGGAGTTGCCAGCGGCATCGATGGCCTGCTGGAGATTCTGAGGTGCCACGGTGAACCTTTCTGTGGATCTCGTTGTGGTTTGTTCGGATCAGGAGTTGAAGACGATGGTGTGGTTGCCGTGTCGGATGACGCGGTCTTCTGCGTGCCATTGCACTGCGCGGGAGAGCACGGCGCGTTCGACGTAGGCGCCGCGCTTCTGCATGTCGAGGGCGGTCATGGCGTGGTCGACGCGTGCGACGTCCTGCTCGATGATGGGACCCTCGTCGAGTTCTTCCGTGACGTAGTGCGCGGTCGCGCCGATCAGCTTCACGCCGCGTTCCTTGGCCTTGCGGTAGGGGCCGGCGCCGATGAAGGCGGGCAGGAACGAATGGTGGATGTTGATCACCGGCACGCCGACCTTCTCGAGGAACGAGTCGGAGATGACCTGCATGTAGCGGGCGAGGACGACGAAGTCGACGTTCCCGTCGAGCAGCCGCAGGATCTCGGCCTCGGACTGCGACTTGTCCGCGCCCTGCTGCGAGGGCACGTGGAAGAACGGGATGCCGAAGGTGCGCACGTCATCGGCGACGTCGGTGTGGTTGGAGATCACCATCGGGATCGACACGGGCAGCTCGCCGCGGCGGTGGCGCCACAGCAGCTCGAGCAGGCAGTGGTCGCTCTTGGAGGCGAGGATCGCCATCCGCTTCCGGATGGACATGTCCTGCAGCTTCCACGTCATGCCCAACGGTTCCAGAGTCGCGGCCAGGTCGGCTGCGATGTCGGGCTGGGCGGCGACGAAGTCGGCGCGGTGGAACACCACGCGCTGGAAGAAGTGCCCGTCCTGAGGGTCGGTCGAGTGCTGATCCAGCGAGATGATGTTGCCCTTGTTGCGGTTGATCAGGGCGGAGACCGTCTCGACGATGCCCGGATGATCCGGACCGTCCACGACGAGGCAGGCGTGGTCGATGAGCTGGGGAATGTTGTCGGTCATAACGCCATCCTTACGCAACCTTGGCGGCGAACTTCTCGGCCCACTCGGCCGTGGCCTTGAGGCCGCCGAAGGTGTAGAAGTGCAGCTTCACGTCGCCCGCGGCCGGGTTCGCCGCGTTCCGATCGGCCAGATCCGTGATGAAGCGGTCGGGACCGGCCGTTCCCATCAGGTTCGTCAGCGAGAACCCGTACTTCTTCACGATCATCGCGTTCGCTCCGATCCCGAAACGACGCGCGAAGTTCAGCAGCCGTTTGATGCCCGCGGGCCCCGGCGTGCCGATGCGGATCGTGGCATCGATGCCCAGTCCGCGCACCCGGTCGATCCAGTTCTCGACCGGCTCCGTGTCGAAGCCGAACTGCGTCAGGATGACCGCACCCAGTCCCTGCTCCTTGAGCGAGGACGCCTTCTTCTCCAGATGCTCCCAGAGCAGCTCGTCCGAGATGTCTGGGTGTCCCTCCGGGTAGCCGGAGATCGACACCTCCTTCACGCCGTACTCCGGAAGCACACCGCTGCGGATCAGGTCGTAGGCACTGTCGTAGGGGCCCTCGGGAGTGGCGGGGTCGCCGCCCACGGCGAACACGTGCTCGCTGGCTCCGACCTCCTGCAGGGCGGAGAGGAACTCGCGCAGCTGAGCTTCAGAACCGATCCGGCGCGCCGAGATGTGCGGGACCGGCACGAATCCGGCCTCCTTCACGGCCTTCGCGGCCGCCACACGCATCTCCAGGTCTTCGTTCCCCAGGAACGTCACATTGATGCGCGTTCCCTGCGGAATGGCGTGCTGTGCCTCGAGCAGACCAGGCACGTCCTTGCCGGTCATCTCGAGCGAGAAGTCGTCGATGAGCTTCGCCTGAGCAGTCACAGGGTTTCCTTCCGGGTAACGACGCCACCGCGGCGTGGCCGTCAATGAGGACGATACCTATGACCATAGGGATTGTCCAGAGGGAGTCCGAGGAAAGTTCCGTGAGTTGGAAGCGGGCGGGATCTCATCAAAGTTTCACATTTTCATCACGCACGGATGAAAGTCTTTGACTTTGGTCCGTGCTGACATGCATGATGAATCTCACACAACAGCGTGTACCCGAGCCAATGGAGGCCCGCATCATGAAGAAGACTCTGCCCGTCATCGCCGCCCTGGGCGTTGCGGCACTCGCATTCACCGGCTGCACCGACTCCGCGGCCGATCCCGAATCCAACGGATCAGGCGACGGCGGTGACGCGGGCGAGCTGCGCACCGTGCGCGTCGCCGCGCTGCCGATCGCCGAGACCGGCGCCATCTGGGCCGCCGAGACGGAGGGAATCTTCGCCGACCACGGTCTCGAGCTGGAGATCATCCCCTCGCAGGGCGGCGCCCAGGCGATCCCCGCGCTGCAGAACGGTGACATCGACATCGCGATCGCCCAGCCTTTCGGTGCCTTCCGCGCCAACCTGGCCGACCTGCCCATCCGGATCATCGGCAACTACGCGAACAGCAACGCCGAGGGCGAAGACGTCAACTCGGTGGTCGCCGGCGCTGACTCCGGCATCACCGACCTCGCGGACCTCAGCGGCAAGCGCGTCTCGGTGAACTCCCTCGGCGCGGCAGGAGACGTCACCATCATGAAGGCCGTCGACGACGCGGGCGGCGACTCGTCGACCATCGAGTTCGTGGAAGTCGCCTTCCCCGAGGTTCCTGCCCAGCTCGACGCGGGCAACATCGATGCCGCGTGGGCGCCCGACCCCTTCCGAAACCAGGTCGTCGAAGCCGGCGGCGCCGACCTCGTCTACCCGTACCAGGCGACGATCCCTGGTCTGACTGTGCTCACCAACGTCACCTCGGCCGAGGTGCTCGACAGCGATCCCGAGCTGATCGAGGACTGGTCGGCTGCGCTGGATGAGGCGCTGCAGTTCGCCGCGGAGAACGAAGACGCCGTGCGCGAGGCGATCGCGAGCAACCTCGAGATCCCTGCCGAGGTCGTCGACGGCATCGTGCTGCCGGAGTTCACCAGCGAGATCGACACCGCCGACCTGCAGTCGCTGATCGATCTCGCCGTCGACTACAGCGTGCTCGACGGCGAGCCC
Source organism: Microbacterium halotolerans (assembly GCF_003569805.1). Taxonomy (GTDB): domain Bacteria; phylum Actinomycetota; class Actinomycetes; order Actinomycetales; family Microbacteriaceae; genus Microbacterium; species Microbacterium halotolerans. The sequence goes on from NZ_KZ984051.1 coordinate 756,302, forward strand.
GACCTGAACGAGCTGGTCACCGAGTAGCGCGCGCACTCCTCCCCCAAACCGAAAGGAGCCGGTGTGCGCCAGACGCGCAAGATCGTGCTCGGCACCCTCGGCGTCGTGCTGTTCCTGGTGGCGTGGCAGCTGCTGCCCGTGGTCGGCCTGGTCGACCCGCAGTACCTGCCGTATGCCACGGACACTCTCGTCAGGCTCGGCGGCGATGCCCTCGACCTCGAGTTCTGGCGCAACGTGGGCCGCACGCTGCGCGGCTGGATCATCGGCCTGGTGATCGCCACGGTCGCGGCGGTCGTGCTCGGCACCCTGATCGGCCTGGTGCCGTTCCTGCGGCGCGCGACCCACACGACGGTCGAGTTCCTGCGGCCCGTGCCGTCGGTCGCCCTGATTCCGATCGCCGTGCTGGTGTTCGGGCTCCAGCTGCCGGCCACGCTGATGCTGATCGTCTACGCCAGCTTCTGGCAGATCTTCGTGCAGGTGCTCTACGGCGTCGCCGACGTCGACACCGTCGCCCGCGACACGGCGCGCAGCTTCGGCCTCACCCGCAGCGAGCAGATGTTCCGCGTCGTGCTGCCGACGGCACTGCCCTACCTGTTCACCGGCCTGCGGCTGGCGGCATCCGTCGCGCTGATCCTGTCGGTGACGGGCGAGATGCTGATCACCGCGACGGGGCTGGGCGGCCGGCTCGTCGTGCTGCAGTCGTCGGGCGACTGGTCAGGCGTCTACGCGGTCATCGTCGTCACTGGCCTGCTCGGGCTCATCATCAACATGGTGTTCCGGATGATCGAGCGCCGGTCGCTCGGCTGGCATCAGTCGGTAAGAGGGGAGGAAGTGCTGTGACGCTCTACACGACGACCGTCGTCACACCCCGCCGCGGTGCCGAGCGGGCCCGCAGGTTCTTCGAGAGCGCGGGCTTCGCCCTCGGCCTGCCGATTCTGCTGTTGGCGATCTGGGGCGTGTGGGGCACGGCGGCGCCTGCGCAGTTCTTCCCGTCGCCCATCGTGATCGCGCAGGCCTTCGTCGACACCTGGATCGGTCCGGCCTTCGTCGAGGACGTGCTGCCGAGCCTCTGGCGCCTGGGGCTCGGCATCGTCCTCGCCATCGTGGTCGGCGTCGCGCTCGGCACAGTGATCGGTCTGGTCAGGTGGCTGCGGGAGCTGTCGGAGCCTGTGCTCGAGTTCTTCCGCGCCGTGCCGCCGCCGGTCCTGATCCCGGTGGTGACGCTGCTGTTCGGTCCGTTCGACACCGGCAAGGTGATCCTGATCGTCGCGGGCTCGATCTGGCCGATCCTGCTCAACACGATCGACGGCATCCGGAGCGTCGACTCCGTGATGACCGAGACCGGACGGTCGTACTCGCTGACCGCGACGGAGAGGCTGCGCTACCTGCTGCTGCCCGCCGCGAGCCCGCGCATCATGGCCGGCATCCGCCAGGCGCTCTCGGTCGCGCTGATCCTGATGGTGATCAGCGAGATGTTCAACTCGTCATCCGGATTCGGGTACCGGATCCAGTACTTCCAGCGCAACTACCTCATCCCCGAGATGTGGAGCGGCATCGTGCTGCTCGGCCTGATCGGGGTGGTGCTCGCGGTGCTGTTCGGCTTCGCCGAGCGCCGCGTGCTGCGCTGGTACCACGGTCTCAAGGAGGTGGAGCGTGCCTGAAGCGCTTCTGAAGGTCTCGAGCCTTCGCAAGGTGTACGAGTCGGCGACCGGTTCGGTCGAGGCGATCGGCGACATCGGCTTCGAGATGGGCACCGGCGAGCTGATCTGCATCGTCGGGCCGTCCGGATGCGGCAAGACCACGCTGCTGAAGTGCATCTCGGGGCTGCTGGCGCCGACATCCGGCACCGTCGAGCTCGACGGCAAGAAGGTCGTCTCGCCGCCGCCCAACATGGCGCTCGTGTTCCAGGAGTACGGCCGCAGCCTGTACCCGTGGCTCACGGTGCGCGGCAACGTCGAACTGCCGCTGCGGCACAAGGATCTCACCCGCCAGGCGCGCGGGGAGCTCGTGATGGACGCGCTCACTGCCGTCGGTCTCGACCACGCGGCCGACACCTACCCGTGGCAGCTGTCCGGCGGCATGCAGCAGCGCGTGGCGATCGCCCGCGCGGTGGCGTATCAGCCGGAGGTGCTCATCATGGATGAGCCGTTCGCCGCCGTCGACGCCCAGACGCGCGCCGACCTGGAGGACCTGGTGCGGCGTCTGCACCGCGAGCGCGGCATGTCGATCCTGTTCGTCACGCACGACATCGACGAGTCGGTCTATCTCGGTGAGCGTGTGATCGTGCTGTCGAAGTCGCCGACGTGGGTGCAGGAGGATCTGCGCATCGATCTCGACGACGAACGCGACCAGATCACCACCCGCGCCCTGCCGCGGTTCACAGAGCTGCGTACGCACGTGTACGAGCAGATCCAACGGGCTAAGCGCGGCGAGGCGGTGCGGCCGACAGCGTGAGCGGCGTGACCATGCGGAGTCGGAAGCCGAGGCGCCTGCTGCTGTCGCTGCTGGGTAACCACGTCGTCGACGGATACGACGAATGGGTCAGGGCGGCGGCCTTCCTCGAGGTGCTCTCCGGCGCAGGAATCGGGCAGGCGGCGGCGCGGGCGGCGCTCGATCGGATGGTCGTGGTCGGCATGCTCGAGCGGCGCAAGGACGGCCGTGAGGTCGTCTTCCGCCCCACGCCGCACGCGAGGCGGGTCATCCAGGGCGCGTCGGCGCGCGTGCACGGGCCGAGGCCGTTCGAGCCGACCGGTGACGGCTGGACGCTGGTCACGTTCGCGCTGTCGGAGAAGCACCGCCAGACCAGGCACAAGCTGCGCGCAGCCCTGCTGTGGGAGGGCTTCGGAGCGGTTCGCGACGGGCTCTGGATCGCGCCGGGCGAGGTCGATCTCACCGCCGCCCTGGAGCGGCTGCAGCCGGATCTGCCCGCCGGTGCGGTCGTCGCCTTCCGGGCGCACGAGCTGACGGCTTTTCCTGTCGCGCCCGCCGTCGCCGACGCGTGGGACCTCGCAGCGATCCGCGCACAGCATGAGCTGTTCCTGCGCGAGTGGGGAGGCGAGCCGTCGCTGGTTCAGCCGCTCGTCGACCAGACGGCGCTGGTGGCCGACTGGCTCACGCTGCAGCGCACCGATCCGCGTCTGCCGCAGGAGTTCCTCGACTCCGACTGGCCCGCCCCGTGCACCGTCGAGGCTTTCCGCACCTGGATGGACGCGCTCTCCGCCCCGGCCGCCGAGGAGTTCGGCTCGCTTGTGGGGAAAGCGGTCGCGCCGAGGGGATCGGGCGTCTGACGAGCGCCTGGCGCGCCTGAGATCGTTACGGGGAGACTCCGAGAAGTACCGCTTGGCGGGAGCAGGACGCCGATGCGGCCGCGCAGTTCCAATCCAGGAACCTGATGGTGCCGAATCAGCAGTGAGCCGTTGATCGCGGCTCCCGTCTAAGGAGGAATCATGCGTTTCATCCCCACCAAGGTCCACGGCGTTCTGGACTATCTCGTCGGCATCGCGCTGATCGCAGCGCCGTGGCTGTTCGGCTTCGCAGGCGTCGGCGGCGCAGCGGTGGTCATCCCCATCGTGCTCGGCGTCGGCCTGATCGTCTACAGCCTGTTCACCCGCTACGAGTGGGGGCCGTTCGGTCTCATTCCCATGCCTGTGCACCTGGTGTTCGACATCGTCGCCAGCGTCTTCCTTGCGGTGTCGCCCTGGTTGTTCGGCTTCGCCGACAACGCGGTGAACGTCTGGCTGCCGCACGTGGTTGTGGGCGTCGCGGTCATCGTGGTCGTGATCTTCACGCAGCCCCAGCCCGAACCGAAGCGGTCTCACGATTCCGGTAGCGCCTGATCGTTCGCACGATCCTGGGTGTCCGGGCCGTTCTGGTCCGAGAGATGCGGCGTGAGCATGCGCCAGTGGAACACCGGGCCGTCGACTCGGGGGAGGGGGCGGCTCAGCCACGTTGAAGGGACTCCCGGCATCTCGGCTGCGCGCACGCGGTGGCGATGGCTTCATCGCGCGGCGCGTGGGCGGGTAGGACCGCTTCCCACGGCTCCGGTGCCGGATATCGACTTTCTGAAGGCCGGTTCGAGGTCGATGTTCGGCACAGGAACGGTTGTCGTGATGTCAAGGCGGGGGATGCCGAGGCTGAGCGCGGGGGCGGCCGTGCGGCCTAGGCTGGGAGTCGCGGCGGCCGCGTCGCCGCTTGGACATCCGGAGGACGACGTGACCGAACCGCGCCTGCGCCTGATCGACGGCGTCGCGTGGGCAGACGCACCCATCCGAGGGGAGCGCACCAGGGCCCTGCTGCTCGCGCTGGTGGATGCGGGCGGGCGAGTCGTATCGGAGGAGCGGCTCGCGGACGAGATCTGGGCGGATGCGCGGCCGGAGAATCCGGTCGGAGCCCTGCAGGTCGTCGTATCGCGCGCGAGGAAGGCGACCAGCGCTGATGTCGTTGCGCGCACCGACGGAGGGTATCGGCTCGCGCTCGATCGCGATGACGTCGACGTGTGGCGCGCAGAGGCGGCGGCGGAGACAGCACGCCGCGCGCTCGCCGCTGGAGACGCCGAGGCCGCGGAGCGCGCCGCCCGAATCGTCCGCGACGCCGGGCGCGACGACGACTTCGTTCTCGGGCGGGCACTCGAGGCGCAGGGTCGGTACGCCGAGGCGCTGCCGCTGCTTCGAGAAGCCGCGGGCGATGCCGATGCGATGGCGCTGCTGCGCAGCGTCGCCGCAGTCGATGGCGTGCCTGCCGCACTGGCGCGGTATGAGCAGCTGCGCGACGATCTCGCCGATCGACTGGGTGTGGACCCGTCCCCAGAGCTGCAGGCACTGCATCGCGAGCTGCTGGCCCGCGACCGGCCCGTCAGATCCGGCATCCGCTATGAGACCAGCTCCTTGGTCGGGCGAGGGCGCGATATCGAGGCCGTCTCGGCGCTGCTGCGGCGCTCGCGGGTGACGACGCTGCTGGGGCCCGGCGGTCTCGGCAAGACGCGCCTGGCGAATGTGCTCGCGCGGGAGGCCGATCAGCCCGTCGTGCACGTCGTGGAGCTCGTCGGCGTCACAGCAGCCGATGAGGTCGTCGCGGCGGTCGGATCGGCCATCGGCGTGCGTGATTCCGTGTCATCGCGGCATGCGCTCACTCCTGCCCAGCGCTCGGACATCAGGGGCCGGATCGCGGAGCAGCTGGCGCAGGCGCCGACGCTGCTCGTGCTCGACAACTGCGAGCACGTCGTCGAGGCGGTCGCGGAGCTCGCGGCGTTCCTGGTCTCAGCCGCCTCCAGCCTCACGATCCTCACCACGTCCCGCGCGCCGCTGGCGATCGCGGCCGAGCGCGTGTACCCGCTCGGCCAGCTCGGGCAGGGCGACGCCGCCGCGCTGTTCGCGGAGCGCGCGACGGCGGCCAGGCCAGGCACCGTTCTGCGCGATGAGGTCGTGCGCTCGCTCGTGACCAGGCTCGACGGGCTCCCTCTCGCGATAGAACTGGCAGCAGCGAGGATCCGCTCGATGTCTGCGGAGGAGATCCTTCGGCGCCTGGACGACCGGTTCGCGCTGCTGCGCGGAGGCGACCGTTCGGCGCCCGACCGGCACCAGACGCTGCTCGCAGTCATCGACTGGTCATGGAACCTCCTCTCCGAGCGCGAACGGCGAGGCCTGCGCCGGCTGGCGGTCTTCCAGGACGGCTTCGCGCTCGACGGCGCACAGGCGCTGCTGGACGACGATGCGACAGACGCGGTGGCGGAGCTCGCGGCACAGTCGCTCCTCACGGTTGCCGACGCGGACGGCGCTGTGCGATACCGGATGCTCGAGACGGTGCGCGAGTTCGGGCTGATCCGACTGCGGGAGTCGGACGAGGAGCCGCAGACCCGGCTGGCACAGCGCGGGTGGGCGGTTGCGCTCGCCGATCGCACGTCGCCGCGCCTCTACGGGCCGGACCAGCTCGCGGCGATCGACGCGCTCTCCGCGGAGGAGGCCAACCTCGCCGACACCCTGCACCGCGCCCTCGGCGACGGTGACAGGCCGTCCGTCGTGCGGGTGTTCGCGGCGCTGGGCGGCCTCGGCGGCATCCGTGGCGGAATGCCCCGCATCCGTGCGATCACGGAATCGTTCGCCGAGGTGATCGACGGCTGGGAGCCGCCGGATGATCTCGTCGACGTGACGCGTGCGGCGATCGCCCTCGCGCTGTTCGCGAGTCTGATGCGCCGCACGACGCGCACTGAGCACCTGGAGCGCATGCTCGTGGCGCTCGGCGACCAGCCGGAGCCCCCGCTTCTCAACGCGATGATCGCGTTCGTGCAGTCGTTCTCCTCCACAGGGAGCTTCGCCGCCCAGCAGCGATGCGCCGCGCTCGTCGATTCGCCGCATCGGGCCGTGCGGGCGCTCGGCTGGCTGTACGTGACGCAGGAGCGGGAGAACGCGGGGCACACGGCTGAAGCACTGGAGGCATGCCGCACAGCGTTGGAGCACGTGAGTGACGACGACGGGCCGTGGGTGCGTGCGAGTGCCCTGACGATGCTCACCAGCCTGCATGGTCAGGAGGGAGACACGGTCGCGGCCGCGCGATGTGCGCGCGAGGCGCTGCCGCTGCTCGAGCGGATCGGCGCGGGTGAGGACTCTGTCCATGCCGCGGCGACGATCGCCCTCGCTGAGATCGAGCAGGGCGATCTCGAGCAGGCGGGGCGCGACGTCGAGCGGCTCGAGGGCATCGCGGGCGAAATCGGCGGCGCCGACAGGGGCTCTGCGCTGCTGAGTCGTGCGCAGCTCGCGATCGCACAGGGTCGTATCGACGAAGGCCTTGAGCTGCACCGCCGAGCGGTGGCCCGCAGCCGCGTCGACCCGTGGGATGCGTCAGGCCCAGGATCCGATGCGGTCACGCCCTGGGTCCTCGCCGCCGAATCCAGCGGGCTCGTTGCCGAAGCGCGCTACGCCGAGGGCGAGGCCGGACGCGACCTGTTCGACTCTCTCCTGACCCGCCTGCGATACCTGGTCGGTCGCGAACCCAGCGTCGGCATGTTCCCCGGTGGGTCCATCGACTTCCCGATCACCGGTCTCGTGCTGTTCGGTCTGGGGCTGTGGGCTCTGCGGCGGCAGGCTCTTCCCGCGGAGGATGCCATCCGGCTGCTCGTGCTCGCCGAGGGGTTCGGCTATCCGAGGCTCGGTGCGCCGCTGCGCTGGAAGGACGCCGTCGAGGATGCGGAGCGGGCCTCACCCGGCACGCTTGCGGGGTTCGCGGCCGAGTACGACGGTCGGCGCGGCGCGGACCTCCTGGAGGAGGCCCGCGCCGCGATCCTGCGAGTATCCGCCGATCGGTGACTCACATCTTCCGGCTGTAGGAGCGCACGGCGAGCGGTGCGAAGATCGCGACCACCACGACGCAGCCGAGCAGCGCCCAGCCGACCTCGCCGGTGATCCGGCCCTCGTTGATCAGGTCGCGGCAGGCCGTGACGACGTGCGAGACCGGGTTGACGGCGACGAAGGTCTGCAGCCAGCCCGGCAGCGTCTCGGCGGGGACGAACGCGTTCGACAGGAACGTCAGGGGGAACAGGATCATCATCGAGATGCCCTGCACGGCCTGTGCGGAACGTGCGACCGTGCCGAGCCAGCAGAAGATCCAGGCCAGCGACCAGCCGGCGACGATCGTGAGCAGCCAGCATCCCAGAACGCCGAGGATCCCGCCGTCCGGGCGATATCCCATGGCGAGGCCCGTGAGGATCGTCAGGGTCGCCGCGAGCCCGTAGCGCACGAGGTCGGCGACCATGGGGCCGGCGAGCGGCGAGATGCGCGCGATGGGGAGCGCCTTGAAGCGATCGAACACGCCCTTGTCCATGTCCTCGCGCAGCTGAGTGCCGGTGGCCATCGAGGCGGTCAGCGCCGTCTGGGCGAGGATGCCCGGGATGATCACCGGCAGATACTCTGCGACGGATCCGGAGATCGCCCCGCCGAAGATGAACGTGAACATCGCGGTGAACAGCAGCGGCTGCAGCACGACGTCGAACATCTGCTCCGGGTTGCGGCGCATCTTCATCAGTGCGCGCCATGCCATCGAGAGGGTCTGACTGATGGTGTCGCCGAGGCGAGGGCGCGACGACAGCTGGATGTCGAGGGAAACGGTGGTCATGCGCTGGTCTCCTGAGTGCTCTGGGCGCGTTCGGCGTCGTCCGCGTCGTCGGTCGGATGGCCTGTGATCGCGAGGAACACCTCATCGAGCGTCGGCTGCTGCACGGATGCCGAGGCGATCGACAGACCGACCTCGCGCAGCCGGATGAGGATGTCTGCCGCGTCGTTCGCGTCGGGCAGCGGAACGCTGAGGCCGCCGGATTCCGGGGTGGGAACCGGCTCCTCGCGTGCGACCTCCGCGACGGCGCGCAGGGCTGCGTCGAGGTCGTCATTGGATGTGAGGCGCAGGTTCAGCGTCGACGTCCCGACCGAGCGCTTGAGCTCATCCGGAGTGCCCTCTGCGACCTTGCGGCCGTGGTCGATCACCGCGATCCGGTCGGCCAGCTGGTCCGCTTCGTCCAGGTACTGCGTCGTCAGCAGGATGGTCGATCCGGATGCCACGAGCTCGCGGATCGTGTCCCACATCTGGCCGCGGGTGCGCGGGTCCAGGCCGGTGGTCGGCTCGTCGAGGAAGATGAGCGGCGGGCGGGCGATGAGTGACGCTGCGAGATCCAGGCGCCTGCGCATACCGCCCGAGAAGTTCTTGATCTGGCGCTTGGCGGCGTCCTCGAGACCGAACTTGCCGAGCAGTTCTGCGGCGGTCTGCTTCGCGTGCCGCGAGCTGAAGCCCAGCAGCCGGCCGAACAGCCAGAGATTCTCCGCCGCGGTGAGGTTCTCATCGACCGACGCGTACTGCCCCGTCACGCCGACGAGCTGTCGGATCTTGTGCGGTGCGCGCTTCACATCGACGCCGAAGATCTCGGCCTCGCCGTCGGTGATCGGAAGCAGCGTCGCGAGCATCTGGACGATCGTGGTCTTGCCCGCGCCGTTCGGACCGAGCAGCCCGAACACCTCGCCGCGACGGATCGTCAGGTCGACGCCGTCCACGGCGCGGAAGTCGCCGAAGTCCCTCACGAGCCCGCGGGCGTCGACGGCGTTCCCGCTCGTGCCCACGCGCTGCGCGTCTGTGTGCTGAAGTGTGGTCATGCCATGAGTCTGGCGGACGTCGCTTTCACGTCGCTTTCACATCGGTTTCGGCGCGTGCACGCTCGGCGGGTCGTGCTGCTCCGATGCCGGATCTCGATCACATCGCCAGCGAGTGGACCCCATCGGCGCTGATGTGCGTCACGCTGTCGACCGGGAGGGTCGTCCACCCGTGCTGATCGATGCCCGTCGACGATCCGGTCCACGCCACCGGCTGCGTGGATGCCGTGCGTCACGGGAATCGAATCGTGCAGTGCCCCAGCCATCGGAGTGGATCGCCGCCAGCGCCGCGAAGTCCGTGAGCCGGGCCGTTCCGCATGCGTCGGCCGCGGTGACTGCGGACGCCGCCGCATAGGCGATCATTCTGGACATCCTCGGCCTCGATTCCCGCGCACTGACAGTATGGATCCACTTATGATACTTTTGGATCCTGTTTGAGAGACTCGGAGTTCTATGAGATCGGTGCCGGCGGCGGTCGCCGCAACATACGCGGCGGTTGACTCGCGTGCGATGAGAATGATCGACGTCGCCCACGAGCGCAGCCGAACTCTCGGCGCGCCCAACTCGCACCACTTCAATGCCGCGGGTGCGGCGCTTCCGACGAGTTCGGTCGTCGAAGCGGTCGTCGAACATCTCCATCGCGAAGAGGCACTGGGCGGCTACGAAGCGGCGGCCCGCGTCAGGGACGACGTCGAGGGCATCTATGCCGCCGCCGGTGACCTGCTCGGCTGCGCAGCCGATGAGATCGCGCTCTTCGACAGCGCCTCCACGGGACTCCGCGTCCTCATCGACGCCGTGCGCCCGGCCGCGGGCAGTCGCATCATCGCCTCCCGCAGCACATATGTCAGCCACGCCCTCCACCTCATGACGATCTGCCGTGAGCGCGATGTCGAACTCGTGATCGTCCCTGCCGACGAACAGCGTCGCGTCGATCTGGTCGCGCTCGAGGCGCTGCTCGCCGACGGCCGGCCGTCCGTCCTCACGGTTTCGCATGTTCCGACGTCCTCCGGTCTCGTCGAGCCCGTGGCCGAGATCGGACAGCTTGCGCGCAGATACGGCGCGACGTATCTGCTGGATGCCACGCAGTCGGTCGGCCATCTGCAGGTGGACGTCGCGGCTATCGGCTGCGACGGCCTCGTCACGACCGGGCGCAAGTTCCTGCGCGCACCCAGGGGGACGGCGTTCGCCTACGTCAAGCGCTCCTTCGCGAGCGCGCTGCTCCCCACTGCCCCCGACGTGAGGGGATCCGAATGGCAGAGCGAAGGGGGGTGGGACACCACCAGCCTCGCCAGGCGCTTCGAGACCTGGGAGGCGAGCGTCGCCGCCCGGCTCGGTCTGGGCGTCGCCCTTCGCGAAGCGAACGAACGCGGCATGGCGGCGACGGAGGCATGGCTGACCGCGGCGGGTGACGACATCCGTCGCCGGGTCCGTGAGGTCCCCGGCGTCGTCCTGGCCGATCCGGAGGGCTCCCGATCCGCGATCGTCACGTTCGTGATCGACGGCATGACTTCGGCTCATGCAGCGTCGCGACTCTCCGAGAGCGGCGTGCGGGTGGTCTCGGTCCCCGCAACGCACGGACAATGGGATCTCGGGGATCGCCGGATTCCCGCAGTCGTGAGGGCGTCACCGCACGTGTACAACGACGAGGGCGATGTCGACGCACTCGTCGAGGGCATCGCGCGCATCGCCGGAGAGGTGCGCGCGTCGTGAGATCTTTCGATGCCGAGGTGATCGTCCTCGGGCTCGGCGTGCACGGCAGCGCCGCCGCCGCCGCCCTCGCGCGTCGGGGCATCGACGTCATCGCGATCGATCGCTTTGCGCCGGGTCATCGGCGCGGGTCGTCACATGGACGCACCCGGATGATCCGTCGTGCCTACCCCGACCCCGTCTGGAACGATCTCGTCCTGCGAGCCTTCGACGGCTGGCGGGCACTCGAGGAGGAGTCAGGAGCGCAGCTCGTCCATCGGACAGGGGGACTCTACGCGCATCGAGGAGAGGCGCAGCTTCAGGGGCCCGGATGCGTCGTCGTCGAGGATCCGGCCGAGATGGCGGATCTCATGCCGGGCCTCGCCGTTCCCGACGGATACCGCGCCGTCCACGATCCATCAGCAGGGGTCATCGAGGCGGAACAGGCGATGGCCGCGTTCCACGGCGTGGCCGCGGAACGCGGCGCGGACGTGCGCTGGAACACCGTCGTCGACGGGTGGGACAGCACGGGCGACGGGGTCTCGGTGCGCACCGATGCGGGAGACCTGCGCGCGCGACGGCTCATCGTCGCGGGGGGAAGCTGGATGGGAGGGCTCGTGCCGGAGCTGGCACCACTGCTGGAGGTCTGGCGCATCCTGACCCTCACCGTCCCGGCCGACCAGCCCATCGGGGAACCGCCGAACCTCGGAGCGTTCTCAGTCGATCATCCCGACGGACTCGTGTTCGGCGTTCCGGATGCCGCAGGAAACGGCGTGAAGCTCGGTATCGATGCGGGGCCGCTCTGGGATCCGGAGACGCCCGTCGAGGCCCAGACGGATGCGGAGACGGCCCGTCTGCAGGAGCTGCTGGGCGGATTCGTCCCAGGTCTCGACACAACGTCCGTCGAGTCGGCCGCGTGCCTCTATACGATGACAGCGGACAGACGCTTCATCATCGGTCCGCTCCGGCGCGCGCCGCAGGTGATCGTCGCATCCGCGTGCTCCGGCCACGGGTTCAAGTTCGGCCCTGCCATCGGTGAGGCGCTCGCCGACATCGCGACGGGCGTCATGCGCGACGACCTCGCCTTCATCTCGACCACCCGCAGGGAGCTCTGACATGACGATCGCCGTCGCCGCCCCGCACCCGGAGGCCGCCGCTGCCGGGGAGCGCGCCGCCCGATCCGGGGGGAACGCCCTCGATGCGGCTCTCGCCGCCGCCGCCATGCTCACGGTCGTCTACCCGCATCAGTGCGCGCTCGGCGGTGATCTGATCGCGGTGGTGCGTTCGCCCGACGGTGCGACGACCGCGATCCTGTCCGCCGGCACCGCCCCGGCAGCCATCGCCGAGGTCGCAGGCGGATGGACGGAGGTGCCGCGCCAGGGCGCGCACTCCGTGACCGTTCCCGGCATCATCGCCGGATGGCGTGCGATCGCGGATCTCGGAGCGCAGCATGGACTCGGCGCTGCCCTCGAGGGGGCCGCGGAAGTCGCCGATCACGGCACCTCGGTCAGCGCCGGGCTCGCCCGGGCGCTCGTGTCCCGAGCCGATGCGGTGCGCTCCGATCCCGGCCTGTGCGACATCTTCACGGCGTCGGGGGAGCTCTTGGCAGAGGGGGAGCTTCTCCGCCAGCCGGCGCTGGCTCGCACGCTTCGGGTGCTCATGGGAGATCCGGACGACTTCTACACGGGTGCCACCGCGGCATCTCTCGTCCACGCCCTGCGATCTGCTGGCGGAGTGCATACGCTCGAGGATTTCGCCGGTTTCGTCCCGGAGGTCGAGGATGCCCTGACTCACCGGATCGGCTCCACGACGTGGTATGTCGCTCCGCCGCCATCGATCGGCGCCGTGCTGCTCGGTGTCGTACACGCCGCTTCCGATGGCGCGGACTCGATCCCCTCCGGGAGCGGACTCGTCGATGCCGTGCTGCGCGGCGTCGCGACGCGCGCCGCGCTGCTCGGAGACCCCCGCACGGGCGCGGTCGACCTCGATGGGCTCCTCTCGCTCGAGACCGCGGGGTCCGGCGCCGCCTTCACCGAGCCTCGCCCCCTCGGCGACACCGCCGCGGTCACGGCGCTCGACGACGAGGGCTGGGGAGTCACCATCGTGCAGAGCGTCTACCAGACCTTCGGCGCTGGACTGCTGGATCCGAGCACGGGCGTGATCTTCCACAACCGAGGGAGTGCATTCTCCGTCGACCCGGCCTCACCGGCTGTGATCCGGGCCGGCTCACGTCCCCCGCACACCCTGTGCCCCGTCATCGTCGACGCGCCGGACGCGCTGGTCGTCGCCGGGTGCCAGGGCGGTCGTGCGCAGGCCTGGATCCTGGCGCAGACGATCCCCGACGGCACGATGCCGGAGCGACGGCTGCCCGAGATCCTCTCCCGGCCGCGCTGGGTGGTGGGCGATCGCGATCTCGGTCAGCCCGAGCTGTCCCTCGTCGCCGAACCGGGGGTCGCCTCTGACGTGATCGCGCGCGCCGAGAGGCTCGGGCTGCCGGTGGTCCGGTTCCCCGGGCCCGCAGACGAGGCAGGACATGTGCAGATCGTCAGGCTGTCCGCCGATGGGCTGGAAGCCGCCAGCGATCCCAGAGCCGACGGCGTCGGCACAGTGATCGGCTGAGAGATGACTGATATACGGGCCGCGAGGCTCGCATCCGCTACCGCAGACAGAGGAGAACCCGCTATGTCCGTCGCCAGGAACTGGACCGACCCACTCACTCCGGAAGAGATCGGCGAGATCGCTGAGCAGGTGCGGGCGGATGAGCGCATCGGCGACAACCCCCGCTTCTGGGGCATCGCCGTCGAGGAAGCACTTGCCCGCAACCTCGCTCCGGGCCAGGGTCGCCCGGTGCGCCTCGTCGTGATGAATCCGGATGCGCACGCCGCATGGGAGGTGACGGCCTGGACGAGCGGTACCGATCGCGTCGCGTCCATCTCGTCGTGGGCATCGGTGGATGCGAAACGTCCGGGAGTCTCGTCCGACGAGGCGCGCATGTTCGCGCAGGCCGCGCGCAACCATCCCGCGCTTCAGGAGGCACTGGCCAAGCGCGGCATCACAGATTCCTCGCTGGTGTGGGTCGATCCGGAGTCGATCACGGGCTTCGAACCGGAAGGCATGGAGGATCGCAGACTCTCGTGGGGCTCGGTCTGGTACCGCGAGTCGGTCGATGACAACGGCTATGCTCGCCCGATCGCCGGTCTGGTGCCGATCCTCGACCTCGAGACTCTGGAGCTCGTGAAGCTCGAGGACCACGGCGTCATCCCGCTCACAGATGAGGGCGGCAACTATCGCAGCGGCACCTGGGGGCCCGATCGCGAGGTTTCGCGTCTTGACATCGCGCAGCCGGACGGTCCTGGCTTTCAGGTCGACGGCCATCACGTGACGTGGCAGAACTGGTCGTTCAGGGTCGGATTCACTCACCGCGAAGGGCTCGTCCTGCACGATATCGAGTACCGCGACGGCGGAGCCGTCCGGCCCGTTCTGCGCCGTGCCGCGGTCAACGAGATGTACGTGCCGTATCTCGACTCCGACCCGACCGCGTACCGGAAGAACTTCTTCGACTGGGGCGAGTACGGCGCTGGGCCCCTCACCGCGTCCCTGGAACTCGGATGCGACTGCCTGGGTGAGATCCACTACTTCGATGCCCATGTGCTGGACGGGTTCGGACAGGCGAAGACGATCACCAACGGTGTCTGCATGCACGAGGAAGACGACTCGATCCTCTGGAAGCACGTGAACACGAGGACCGGCGAGGCGGATGTGCGCCGGTCGCGCCGCCTGGTGATCTCGTTCTTCGCAACCGTCGCGAACTATGACTACGGCTTCTACTGGAGCCTCTATCAGGACGGGTCCATCGAGCTGGAGATCAAGCTCACCGGCATCCTGTCGGTGTCGGGCATCGCGGATGGTGAGTCTCCTCGATACGGCCGGATGGTGAGTCCGCGCGTCCAGGCGCCGACGCATCAGCACTACTTCGCCATGCGCCTCGACACAGCCGTCGACGGTCCGCTCAACCGTCTCGTAGAGGTGCACGCAGAAGTCGAGGAGGATGACGAGCTGAATCCGTACGGCAACGCCTGCAAGATGGTGGGTACGACCGTCGCCTCCGAGCGCGACGGCGGGCGCAGCGTCGACCCGTCACGCGCCGTGCACTGGCGCATCGAGAGCGCTGAGAAGACGAACCGCTTCGGCGAGGCGACCTCCTACCGGTTGACGATGCCCAACACGACGCGCCTCTTCGCGAAGCCCGGCAGCATCGTCGAGCGGAAGGCGCCGTTCGTGTCGAAGCAGCTGTGGGCCAGCACGTACGACCCGCAGCAGCGGTACATCACGGGCGACTACCCGAATCAGGCGACGCTCGAAGCAGAGGGCATCACCGACTGGTTGACTGCCGACCGGTCGCTCGACGGAACCGAGCTCGTCCTGTGGCCGGTCATCGCGTCGCACCACCACCCGCGCCCGGAGGAGTGGCCGATCATGCCTGTCGCACGCATCGGCTTCCGGCTCGAACCCGACGGATTCTTCACCAGGAACCCGTCACTGGACGTCCCGCCGTCCGACAGCGGCGCCGGCTGCCATACGTCGGGGAGCGCGTCCTCTCATGCGCATCACGATCACGGTCAGCATCACGACCATTGACCGGTGCTGATCTCCTGCACGCGGGTGCCCTCGCGCTGACCGGTCTCGGCGCGTGCTGCACCGCGATCGGCCGACCGCGGCCGCGAGTGTGGGAGCTCGTGCTCGGCGTCCTCTCGTTTCTGGCCATGGGCGACATCGTCATCTGGCAGAGCGTCGCACCCGTGTGGTGGTGCACTGCGCTCATTGCGGGATCGTTGCTCTCGGTCGTCGCTGCCCCTGGTCGTCGCTCCCTCGCGGGCGATGAGCGGGGAGCACGGGCCATGGATGCTCTGGGCGGCGTCGTCATGGGCATGCTGGTGCTGCTGATGACCGATACGAGCGGTCAGGCACCGGGTGCGCACTCCGGCCATGGCGTGTCGGCCGGAGCCCTGACGACGGTTGTCGCGGGGGCGGCGATCGCCTATGCGGCGGCATGCGTGCTGATGGCGTTCCGGACGTCGCAGCGGATGCCGACCGCTGGGCGTCAGGCGACGACGGTCCGGCTGCGCCGAATCGCACCGCTGGCGATGGTCGCATCGATGCTGCTCATGGTGGCCGTCGTGCTGTCCTGAACCCGCCGATCAGCCTCGGAACACGGTGGAGGAGCGACGTTCGTACCAGCGGGCGATCTGTTCTCCGGCCTTGATGACGTGCTCGCGCATCTCCGCCCTCGCCGTCTCCGACTCGCCGCTCTCGAGCGCGTCGATGATCCGCTGGTGCTCGTGGAAGTTCTCCTCACGATGACGGCCGTCTTTCACCAGCAGCTGTGCGGACACGTTGCGGGGGAAGGTGTCATTGATCTCCTCGATCGACCGCGCGAGTCGAGAGTTGCCCGACAGCTCAGCGATACGGCTGTGGAAGGTGTCGTTCTCCTGACGGCTGTCCGGACCGGCTTCGGCGCCGCGCTCGCTCTCTGCCAGGGAACGCTCGTACATCGTCTGGTTCGCGACACGCAGCTCATCGATGTCGGGCTTCGCGACGCGGGACACAGCGCGCGCCGCAGCCAGCGACTCGAGCTCCGCGCGCACCTCGTAGGCGTCGCGCACCTCCCACGGCGCCGGCACCCGCACCACGGCGCCGCGATTCGGCACCACTTCGATGAGCCCACCGGTCTGCAGCTGGCGCAGTGCCTCGCGAATCGGCGTCCGGCTCACACCGAAGTCGCCTGCGAGCTCCGCCTGTCGCAGCTGGGAGCCGATGGGAATCGTTCCCGACATGATCCGTTCGCGAATCGCCGCGGCGATTCCGTCGACGAGCGCGTGTCCCGACATATCGGAAGGGAACGTGTCCTCGCTTGCCATGCCTAACCTTCCCCGCCACCCGGACGGGTCACGTGATGCGATTCGGACCATAGCAGAACGCCAGGCGCAGGAGGGCGACACACACTCATGTGTGGACAATCTCGTCATCTTGGATCCAAAAAACGTATGTTAGGATCCAAGAATGGTCGCGAATGAGGAGGCGGAGTTCACCGCCCTTGTGCGCTCGATGACCCTGGAGGCAGATGACGTGCTCTCTGTCGAACTGGAGGCCGTCGGGGGCGCAGCGCGTGCATGGGAAGCGGGGGCGCACATCGATCTCGTCCTGCCTGATGCGCCCGTCCGGCAGTACTCGCTGAGCGGCGAGCTCGGCAGCGACCGCTATCGCATTGCGGTTCTCCGGGAAGGGCACAGTCGCGGCGGCTCGAAGGGCGTGCACGAGCGACTGCGTCCGGGGGACGTGGTCACTGTGCGCGGACCGCGCAACCATTTCACGCTCGAGCCGGCGGAGGAGTACCTCTTCCTCGCCGGAGGGATCGGCATCACTCCGATTCTTCCCATGCTCCGCGCCGCCTCCGACAGCGGTGTCCTCTGGCACTTGGTCTATCTCGGCTCTGAGCGAAGGAGGATGGCCTTCCTCGACGAGATCGAACAGATCGAGGGCGGTACGGTCTCCGTGCTTCCCGGCGACGAAGGAGTGCGTGCGAACCTCCCTGAGATCGTCTCCGCGCACCCCGGCGCATCCGTCTATGCGTGCGGGCCTGAGCGCATGCTGACGGAGCTTCGGGAGCTCCTCCCCGAGGAGTCGGGGCGCCTGCGCGTCGAGTACTTCGCCGCTCCTGAGGTCGAGTACGAGCCGGGAGGAGCCTTCACCATCCGGCTCGCACGCAGCGGCGCGGAGCTCCCGGTCGAGCCGGATCAATCCGTGCTCGAGGTCATGCGCGCCGCCGGTGCGGACGTGCTGACGGACTGCGAGGAAGGGATATGCGGCAGCTGTGAGACGCGGGTGCTGGAGGGCGATGTGGAGCATCGTGACTTCGTTCTGACCGCTCAGGAGCGGTCTCGGATGGACTGCATGATGGTGTGCGTCTCCCGCGCCGCCTGTCCGCTGCTTGTTCTCGACGCGTGACGTCAATGTGGATACAATCACACAAAGATCGGATGCCAAGGGGTAATTCACGATGCTGAAACAGGAAGACAACGAGAAGATCACCCGTTCAGGCCCTGGCACCCCGCTGGGAAACCTGTTGCGGTCGTACTGGCAGCCGGTGGCGCTGGTCTCGGAGATGCCGGGCGAGCGGCCGGTGAAGGCCGTGCGCATCATGAGCGAGGATCTCGTGCTGTTCAGGAAGCGCGAGGGGTGGGGGCTGATCAGCCGATACTGCGCGCATCGCGGCGTGGACCTCTCCTACGGCCGCCACGAGGAGAACGGGATCCGTTGCCTCTACCATGGCTGGCTCTACGACGGCGAGGGCCGCTGCGTCGAGCAGCCGGCCGAACCGGAGCACAGCCAGTTCCTGGGCAAGATTCGCATCGCGAACTATCCGTGCGTCGAGAAGAACGGGCTCATCTTCGCCTACATGGGGGCAGGCGATCCGCCTCCGTTCCCCGACTACGACTGCTTCGTCGCGCCGGATGAGTACACGTTCGCTTTCAAGGGACTCTGGGAGTGCAACTGGCTGCAAGGGCTCGAGGGCGGGATCGATCCGAGCCACGTCTCCTTCCTCCACCGCTTCATCCAGGAGGACCCGCGTGAGATGTACGGCCAGCAGTTCGCCGAGGAGGTCGAGGGGACGGGCAAGAAGCTCTCGATGCTCGTCGGCGAGAGCTACCGTCCTGACATCGAAGTGGAGAGCGCCGACCACGGCCTGCGCGTGTACGCCGTTCGCCAGCTGACGGAGGACGTCAAACACGTCAGAGTGACCAACCTGCTCTTCCCCAACGCCTTCGTCGTGCCGTTCGGCAACTCGAAGGTGTTCACCCAGTGGCACGTGCCGATCGACGACGAACATCACTACTGGTACATGATCTGGTACGACTTCGCGGAGACCACGGACAAGGACGCACTTCTCCAGCAGCGGCTCGAGGGCGTGTCCCTCCCCGACTACCGCCCCGTGCGCAATCGCAGCAACAACTGGGGCTTCGACCCGCAGGAGCAGAACGAGCTCACCTACACGGGCATGGGCCTCGACATCAACGTGCACGACCAGTGGGCCGTCGAGAGCATGGGGCCGGTGCAGGACCGCACCGTCGAGCGTCTCGGCGTCTCGGACCGTGCGGTCACGGCCAACCGCCGCCTCCTGCTGCGGGCGATCGAAGCATTCGCGGCCGGAGGCCAGACGCCATCGCACCCGGTCAGCGCTGAGGAGGCGGCTGCCCTCACCGGCCCGATGGCGATGGACACGATCGCGGCCAACGAGGCATGGCAGACGCGCTGGGTGGAGCGCGAGCGCGAGCGCCGCGAGGCCTCGCCGTGGGCAGGCCCGCTGATGCGCGCGGAGGAGGCCGTCGATGCGTGAGCGCAACGTCGACGAACGCCCCGTCGCGGAGAGCGGCGGAGGCGTGTCGGCCCGTCCCATGCTGGCGACTGATCGTGATGGCTTCGTCGCTCGGCACGGTCTGTGGGACGAGTCCCAGTACGCGGCGGCGGGGCAGATGCGCCGTGTCGTGGACGAACTCGGCATCGAGATGGTGCGCTTCTCTTTCGTCGATCAGCACGGCATCCTGCGCGGCAAGACCATCACGCGCGGCGGCCTGTCTGCGGCGATGAGGTCGGGCGTGACCGCACCCAGCTCTCTTCTGCTGAAGGACACCTCGGGGCAGTCGGTGTTCTCGGTGTTCTCGGCCGACACGGGCGTCGGCGCCGACGGCTTCACGGGAGCCGGCGACATCGTGCTCGTCCCGGATCCGACGACCTTCCGTGTGCTGCCATGGGCGCAGCGGACCGGGTGGATCCTCTGCGACGTGCACTTCCCCGACGGCCCGCCCGTACCGTTCTGCACGCGCACGATCCTGCGCAACGAGCTCACCACGCTCGCGTCGCGCGGCTATGGGATGACGGTGGGCGCCGAACTCGAGTTCCACGTCTACCGCACGGAGGGCGAACCGCTCTCCGCGGAGCACATCGGCGTTCCGGGGCGGCCCGGCGCAGCGGCGAGCAGCGCCCCGACGACCAGAGGGTCCCAGCTGCTGCTCGAAGAGGGTCTCGATCGTATGCAGCCGCTTGTGGACGAGCTCTACCGCGGTCTCACGCAGCTGGATCTCCCGCTTCGTTCCATCGAACTGGAGTTCGGTCCGAGTCAGTTCGAGATCACGATGGAGGCAGGCAGCGCCGCCGAGATCGCCGACGCCATCGTGCTGTGCCGCTCAGCCGTTCGACGCATCGCTTCGGGCCAGGGTCTGCATGCGACCTTCATGTCCCGTCCGCAGGGTGCCGAAGCCGCGTCGACGGGGTGGCATCTGCACCAGTCCCTCACCGAGCTGTCCACGGGGGCGAACGTGTTCATCCCCGATGCTCCAGGCACCTCGATGTCGCTGCTGGGAGCGTCCTACCTCGCCGGACTGCTCGAGCACGCACCGGCGGCTGCCGCGTTCACCACGCCGACGGTGAACGGCTACAAGCGCTTTCAGCCGAACTCGCTTGCGCCGGACCGCATCGCCTGGGGCATCGACAACAAGGGCGCCATGGTGCGCGCCGTCGGCGGTGGCGGCGACCCCGCGACTCGCCTTGAGAACCGTTCAGGTGAGCCGGCCGCCAACCCGTACCTCTACATCGCGTCCCAGCTGATCAGCGGTATGGACGGCGTGGAGAGGGGACTGGTGCCGTCGGCTCCCACCGATGATCCCTACGGCGCGCAGGCGCAGGCCTTGCCGCAGTCACTGGGTGCCGCCGTCGACGCGCTCGACGCGGATGCCGCGTTCCGCACCGCGCTGGGGGAGGTCGTCGTCAACTGGTATGCGACCATCAAGCGAGCCGAGTTCGCGCGCTATCTTCGCCATGTCTCCGACTGGGAGCAGCGTGAGTACTTCGACATCTTCTGACCGAAAGGCGATGACTCCGTGAGCATCAGAGGCACCGTGCAGGCCCTGCCCGACTACGAGCCGTTCTTCCTCGCCGGAGAGTGGATCGCCCAAGAGGGACGGGAAACCCATGAGGTGACGGATCCCGCGACCGGGGAGGTGCTCTCCACCGTCGCGCAGGCATCGTCCGCCGACATCGATCGTGCCGTCGCCGTTGCGGCGCAGGTGCACGCAGACGGCACGTGGCGGGGCATGGCACCGCTCGAGCGCGCCAGGATCCTCCAACGGGTCGCCGACCTCATCGAGGAGGAGCTGGAGGAGATCGCGATCCTGGAGACCCGTGACAACGGCAAACCGATTGAGCGCTCTCGCGCAGACGTGGCGAACGCAGCTCGCACCTTCCGGCACTTCGCCGGAGCGCCTTCGCGCATCGGCGGCACGGTGATCCCGATCGACGGAGGTGCGCACCACGTCTACACGACGCTGGAGCCGGTGGGACCGGTGGCCGTCATCCTGCCGTGGAACTTCCCGTTCATGACGGCGTCGTTCAAACTCGCCCCGGCGCTCGCCGCAGGATGCCCGGTGATCGCCAAGCCCGCCTCGTACACGCCGCTTTCGATCCTCAGGCTGGCGGCCATCCTGGAACGTGCAGGGGTGCCGGAGGGCGTGGTGAGCGTGCTGACGGGTGACAGGCGGATCGGTGCGGCGCTCACCGAGCACCCTGGCATCGCGAAGATCACGTTCACCGGCTCGACCGAGGTGGGGCGCACCGTGGCGCACGCGGCGGCAGAGGAGTTCACGCGGGTGACGCTGGAGCTCGGCGGGAAGAATCCGAACATCGTCTTCGAGGACGCCGATCTCGATGCCGCTGTGGTGATGGCCATGCGTGCATCCTTCGGGCACTCGGGGCAGATGTGCACGGCAGGCAGCCGGCTCCTGGTGCAGCGCTCGGTGCTCGCCGATGTCAACGAGCGTCTGGCGGCCGCGGTGCGCAAGGTGCCGATGGGCGATGGTCTCGACGGCGGCATCACCGTCGGGCCTGTCGTGTCCGCCCAGCAGCGCGACAGTGTGCTGGACTACATCCGGACGGGCGTCGACGAGGGCGCGACGCTCGTCGTCGGCGGGGGCACGCGCGCACCCGGCTACTACGTGGAGCCGACGCTGTTCACGGACGTCACCAACGACATGACGATCGCGCGCGAGGAGATCTTCGGGCCGGTCGTGGGAGTCATCCCCTTCGATGACGAAGCGGACGCCGTCCGCATCGCGAACGATACGCCGTACGGCCTGGCCGCGGGGGTATGGACCAGGGATCTCGGCCGGGCTCACCGCATGGCGCAGGCGCTCGACGTCGGAACGGTGTGGGTCAACACCTACAACGTCTTCGACCCTGCGCTGTCGTTCGGAGGCGTCGGAGTCTCCGGCGTCGGCCGCGACCTGGGCGACGAGGGGCTGCGTGGCTTCCTGGAGCCGAAGAGCGTCGTGATGGCTGTTCCGGAGGTCTGAGCCGTGCACGCAGTCGAACGTGGTCGGCAGAGGACCGGAACCGGTGCGGATATGGCCGAACTCTCGGAAACCGTCCCGGCACGCATCGTCGGTGCGCCCGTCCTCATCATCGTCGACCTCCAGGGCGGCACCGGACAGGCGCCGCAGACAGAGGGCGGGATCCCGATCGTCACGGAAGGGCGCGAGGCGCGCCGTCTCCGAGTCCGGCGCCTCGTCGACCGGTGCCGTGAAGCCGGCGTTCCGGTGGTGTGGATCCAGGAGGTGCACAAGCGATCCCTGATCGACATCGGACGGGAGCTGGACGGTGCCGAGGGCCCGCACTGCATCGAAGGCGACGACGGCACCGAGATCGCTGCGTGGCTCGACCCGCGACCGGAGGAGTTCGTGATCCGGAAGCGTCGCTATTCGGCCTTCTTCGGTACGGAGCTGGAGATCGTGCTCAAGGCGTACAGGGCCGACACGGTTCTCCTCGTCGGAGGGCTCACGGACGTGTGCGTCCACTACACCGCCGTCGATGCCCACCAGCACGACTATCACGTGCGTGTCATCGCCGACTGCGTCGCGGGATCGACGCGGCGAGCGCACGACAGCGCGCTCGCCGCCATCAGATATCTTCAGCGCGACGCCCTCGTCGTCGCGGACGACGTGCACGGCTATCTCGACGCGCGCCTCGCATCGTCCTCCGTGCACGCCGGGAGCCGCACTCGAGCCGACGCTTCGACCGAGGCCCAGGAGCAGGAGCAGGAGCAGGAGAGGATCGTATGACCGCGCTGCCCGAGGCGAGGACGTACGTCGCACCGATCGTGACGATGGACCCCGCGACACCGTCCGCCCAGGCGTTCGCCGTGCATGGGGGACGGATCCTCGCGGTCGGGACGGTCGACCACGTGCGTGCCGCGGTTCCGGGCGCGACCGTCGAGGAACTCGACGGGGTCGTCCTTCCCGGGCTCATCGACGCGCACATGCACATGCAGCGAGCCGGGCTCAAGGCGCTGGACCACATCAGCGATGAGGACAGTGTGGCGACCTACATCGAACGGATGCGCGACAGCTTCGACGACGACGGTCCGGAGGATCCGCCGTTCGAAGACCGGATCCGCGCTCTCGAGCGCGTGCAGCCGCTGCTGCACGCGCTCGGGTTCACCGGTGTCATCGACCCTGCGGTCACCGTCGACGAGATGCGCGGATACCAGGAGGCGCACCGCCGGGGCATGCTCACGATGCGGACCGTGGCGATGCCGTATCTCGAGATCGGATCCGGCGCGACTCCGGACGTGGACGCCGTCATCTCCCATCTCGACGGCACGGGTCTCTCGACCGGATTCGGCGACGATCAGCTGCGGCTCGGGCCGATCAAGGTGTACGCCGACGGAGAGGCGCTCATGGGCCAGGCGCTGCTGGAACGGCCGTGGGACGACGACGGCTATGCCGGACTGCAGCGCATCTCCGACGAGGAGTTCACGCGGCTGGTGCGGTGGTGCGGCGAGCACGGCTGGGGCGTGGGCACGCACGCCGTGGGCGGCGGCGCCGTCGCGCTGGTGGCACGGGCATACGCGCAGGCAGGTGAGGCCGTGCGTCGGGAGCGATTCCAGGCGATCCACGCCTATCTCGAGCCCGCTGCAGAGTCCATCCGGTCGCTCGCGGATGCGGGGGCGATCGCCTCCGTCCAGCCGTCCATCATCTGGCACAACGGGCGCGGACTGCGTGCCAAGCTGGGTGCGCGGGCGGAGCGAGCGAACCCGGTGCGCAGCTGGCTCGATGCAGGTGCCGTCGTCGCCTTCGGCTCGGACGGGCCGTTCTTCGCGTTCGATCCCCGTCATCTGATGTGGCAGGCCGTCACGCGACGGGTCGCCGGCGAAGAGGAGCCGCTCGATATGGCCGAGGCGATCACGACGGAGGAGGCACTCGCCGCCTACACCACTGGTGCCTCGTATGCCGCAGGAGCGGAGCACGACCGAGGCGCGATCCGTGCCGGTATGTGCGCCGACTGGGCGCTGTGGTCGGATGACCCGACGACTGCCGGAACCGAAGCACTGCGCACGCTCACGGTGCGCCGCACCGACGTGGGAGGCCGTACCGTGTTCGAGGAGTCCGCATGATCGAGACCGTGCTCGGCCCCGTCTCGCCCGCCGAGCTGGGAATCGTGGCGAGCAACGAGCATGTGCTCACCGACTCACGTCATCTTCTGCGGCCCACCCGCGACGGCGCACCGCTCGAGGGACCGATCCGCACCGAGATCCTCGGCGACCTGCGCTGGAACTATCTGTCGCTGGCGGACAATCTTGCTCTTGACGACGAGGACGCCGCGGTCGACGAGCTCGCCTCCGCAGCCGCGTCGGGGCTCGGTACGATCGTCGAAGCCACGTCATGGGGGATGGGGCCGTGCCACGCGCGCCTGCCCGATATCTCCCGCCGCAGCGGAGTGCGAATCGTGTCCGCCTACGGCACATACATCGACAAGACGATCCCCGAGGCATGGCGCGAGAAGCCCGAGAGTGCGCTCGAGGCGGAGTTCACCACGGCTCTGGTCGATGCGGTCCCCGGTACCGCGTTCCGCGCAGGGCTCCTCGGCCTTCTGGGTACGAGCGCGGAGATCACGCCAGCAGAACGGCGCGCTCTGCGTGCGGCCGCGCGCGCCGCAGCCTCCGCAGGCGCGGCCGTGAGCATTCGTCTGGACGGCGCGGCGCGGCGCGGTCCGGAGGTCGTCGACATCCTCAGGTCGGAGGGGCTGGCGCCTGGTCGCATCCTCTTCTGCAACATGGACAAGGTGCTCGACGAGGGCTACGTGGGCGAACTGAGCGATCGCGGTGCGGTCGTCGAGTTCGCGTTCGGCAGCGAGAACCACTTCGGCGATCGTGCGCGCGATGCAACTGACACCGAACGGCTCGATTTCGTCGCCCGTTTTCTCAACGCCCGCCCGGATGCTCCGGTGACACTGACCTGTTCGGTCTGGACGAAGGGGCAGCTCAGCGCGTTCGGCGGAATGGGGTACGGCCATGTCGTGCGCCGTGTCGTTCCCGCTCTCCGGCGTCTCGGCGTGCCGGACGACCGTCTGCATGACGTCCTCGTCGCCGCACCGGCGGCACTCCTGAATCGAACGGAGCCGACCCCATGACCGATCAGCCGCTGTACTGGTGGACCGCCCGTGAGCTCGCAGCCGGCATCCGCACACGTGAGATCTCCGCTGAAGAGGTCATGCGTGCGCACTTGGAACGCATCGACGAGGTCAACGACGAGATCAAAGCCGTTGTGGCGATGATCCCCGAGCCGGAGGCCATCGAGGCCGCTCGCGAGGCGGACCGGGCAGTGGTACGCGGCGACCGTCTCGGCGTCCTGCACGGGCTGCCGACCGCGGTGAAGGATCTGCTCGATGTCGCCGGATTGCCCACCACGCACGGTTCCTCCGTGCACGCCGGGGCCGCTCCCGCGGCAGCGGACGCCATGATGGTGGGCAGAATGCGGCGCAGCGGTGCCATCGTGATCGGCAAGACCAACACGCCGGAGGGTGGCTTGGGGACGCTCACGTTCAGCCAGGCGCTGGGCACGTGTCGCAACCCGTGGGACCTCTCCAGGCATGCGGGCGGCTCGAGCGGAGGCGCGGCGGCCGCGCTCGCGTCTGGCATGCTTCCCATCGCCGACGGATCCGACAGCGGCGGCAGTCTGCGATATCCGGCTTCGTTCTGCAACGTCGTCGGGCTGCGTCCCACGCCCGGTCGCGTCGCGAGCGGACGGCTCGGCAACGGATGGACGGCGCACGGCGTGCTCGGCCCGATGGCACGCACGAGCGAGGATGCTGCGCTCCTGCTGGCAGGAATGGCCGGGCCCGATCCGATGGCGCCGATGTCGATCGCCGAGGATCCTGGGCCGTTCGCTGACGTTCGGGCCGACGGCCCCGTCGGAGTGCGGGTGGGGTGGAGCGCCGACGCGGACGGTGTGCCGATCTCCGATGAGGTCGCGACCGTCATGCGGGAGGCACGATCGACGCTCGAATCGGCGGGGTACGAGATCATCGACATCGATATCCCGCTCGCAGACGCCGAGGCGGCCTGGGAGACGATCGAGATGTTCAACTTCTACGCCTCGTACCGCGAGGAGGCCGCGGCGCACCCGGAGCTTCTGCGTCCCGACCTGCTGCGCAACATCCGCCAGGGCGAGCGGGTGACGGCCGCTCAGCTCGCCGACGCCCTCGCGGTTCGCACGGACGTGTACCGACGCACGGAACGACTCCTCCAGGACGTCGACGTCATCGTCACCCCGGCCACGCCTGTGGCCGCCCCGCCGACGGAGGAGGAATGGGTGCGAAGGGTCGGCGATGTCGAGTACGACCGCTACTTCCGCTGGCAGATGCTTGCGAATCGCATCACCGTCACCGCGCACCCTGCCGTAGTGACCCCTGCTGGATTCGTCGGTGCGCTGCCGGTGGGGATGCAAGTGGTCGGCCGCAATCGCGGTGAGCTCGATCTTCTGTCGCACTCGGCCGGCTTCGAGCGAGCGCTCGGCATGGTGGACCGGCGTCCCGCCGTCTGACGGGGTCCAGCCGTCGCGTCGGCGGGACCGTGCTCAGCCCGCGACCGCCGATTCGGCGGCTTCGAAGCTCAGCCACAGCTCGAAGCAGTTGCGGCGCGAGAGGCTCGTGACGCCGATCGACGCACGGCCGACGGCACCGACCTCCGGGCCGAGGACGTCGATGAAGAGCTCGGTGGCTGCGTTCGAGACCTCGTTGAGGAGGTCGAACGACGACGCTGACTGGACGAAGCAGAGCGCGCGGGAGAGCGCGACGACGTTGTCGAGGGAACCTACGGCGAGTCGAATCATGCCGAGCGCGTGAGTGGCCGTGAGTCGTGCCGCCTCACGCGCCTGGCCCAGGGTGACGTCCTCGCCGACCGTTCCGGGATGCAGCTGCCTCCCTGAACGATCCTCCGGGGTGATCCCACTGAGCTCGACGAGGTTGCCGACGCGGTGGAATGCCTTGAGCCCGCTGCCGTAGCGCCCGCCGTACGGCGGGTCGCTGTAGTCGGGGATCCGCAGTCCGAGATCCTTGGCGCGCTGTTCGGGTGACGTCATTGCGTGTACCTCCGCGATCGAGAAACCTCTCGACATTCTAGCGGATCCACAATATAGTAAATTGGATCCACGCCGATGGACCTGAACGCAAGGGAGCGCTCTGTATGACCATGGCACATCGCATCGCAATGTCGCGGTCGTCTGTCGGCACGAAGCGCCCGACGTGGAGTCGGAATGCGCGGCGATCGTCCGGCTCGGATCCCCGTGCCTGCTCGGCGTGCTCTGCGGCTGGTTCGGGCGGCTCGTTTGTTTCCAGAGCGTAACTCTGTGGAAACACAATTGGATGCGTAAATGACTACATTGGATCCATAATGATCCTGATCCGATCGCGTTGTGTCATGCGAGGCAGCGACCGTGGAACCCGTCCGGCGCACCAGAAGTCCTTGAGAGGAACAAGAATGTTCAGGAAGAACCCGATCACAGGGGTCGCACTCGTCGCCCTCGCAGGCATGGCGGTTGCGGGCTGCGCCGGCGGCAGTCCGGACGCACCAGCGAGCGAGACCGACTCGATCAATCTGGAGCTATGGTACGCGCCGGCCACGTTCAACCCGGCCCTCGCGACGGCCACATCAGATCTCCAGGATGCGCGACTCGGTTTCGACACGCTGACCCGCGCCGGCGAGGACGGGCTGGTCGGGGGACTCGCCGTCGAATGGGAAGCCGCTTCACCGTCCGACTACACGTTCGCACTGCGCGATGATGCGACCTGTGCGGACGGAACCCCGATCACCCCGAGCATCGTCGCCGACTCGTTCGAGTATCTCGTCGGCCTCGATGACGCCGCCGCTGTGACGTGGAAGAACCAGGCGTTCGGCTCGGGGGAGCCGACGTTTGCGGCCGACGACGGCGCTGGAACTCTCAGGATCACGGTGAGCGAGCCGTACTCACAGCTGCTCGCCGGAGTCTCTCAGCCCGGTCTCGGCGTCATCTGCCCCGCAGGCCTCGACGACCCAGAAGGGCTCGCCGAGGGCAGCGTGGAGGGAGCATTCTCCGGACCGTATGTCCTGTCGGATCAGCAGCCGGGCACCAGCGTCACCTACACGCTGCGCGATGACTACGACGCATGGCCGGAATGGTCATCCGTCGACGGCACACCCGCGAAGACGCTCAACTTCTCAGTGCAGCCTGACGGCAACACGAGCGCCAACCTGCTGGACTCCGGTGGCATCGACGGAGCGCGCTTCTACGACTCCAATGCGTCCCGCTTCAGCGAGGACGACGGGTACGGCACGGTCTCCTTCGCCAGTTCTGCATACAACCTCGTGTTCAACCAGGCGCCGGAGTCGGGCTCGGTGTTCGAGGGCAACAAGGCGCTGCGCGTCGCCGTTGCGCAGGCGATCGATCCGCAGGGATTCAACGACGCCGGGCTGGACGGGCTCGGGGAGACGCAGTACACGGTCAACTCGGCCGGCTACGTCTGCGCGCTGGAGGATCCCTCGCTGCTGCAGGAGTACGACCCCGCGGCGGCATCTGCTGAGCTCGAGGGTCAGACCATCCGGCTGCTGCTGATGAGCAACTGGGATCCGGCCGCCGACTATCTCGCGGAGTCCCTCAGAGCGGCGGGCGCCACCGTCGAGGTATCCGCTCCCGACCCGGCGGAGTGGTCGTCCCAGATGCGCTCCGAACCTCAGAAATGGGATCTGGCCATCGCCGCGGAGAACGCGGGGCCCGGTCTGATCCATCTCTCGATCGCGCGATACCTCGGCCCGACGTACTCGCAGGGCGGGACGAACGTCGTGGGCGCCGATAATCCCGAAGGCGTCGCCTCCTTGGCGGAAGCCATGGAATCGGCCGACCAGGACGCGCAGTGCGCCGCGTTCGAGGAAGCGCAGAGGACCGTGCTGGAGCGCGTCGACATGATGCCGCTGATCACCGACACGCACCGGTATGTCACTCGTCCGGGCTTCGCCGCCCACGTGTTCAGCGGATACTGGGACCCGACGGCGATGCGCATCACGGGCTGACCTGTGACATGCGGTCCTGACCGGAACCCACAGGAGATTCGAACATGAGCATCGTCCCCGTCGTGCCCTCCGCGACCGCGGTTCCGGATGGCCCTGCTCCGGATGGCCCGGATGACGCGGGCGGCCCCCGCGCCGCGTCCCTCGGAGGCGCATGGCGCAGGTTCCTCCTGCGCCGGGCCGTCGGGCTGGTCATCAACGTCGCACTGCTCGTGGTGATCACCTTCCTGATCGTGCAGCTGATTCCCGGCGACCCGGCGGTTGCGATCGCCGGCGAGAACGCGACGCTCGCCCAAGTGGAGATGGTCCGCGCCCAACTCGGGCTGGACCAACCCGTCCTCGTCCAGTTCGCGGACTACCTGTTCGGCGTGGTCCGAGGCGACTTCGGCGATTCCTTCCGCTTCCGCGTTCCCGCGTTGGATGTCGTCCTCGCAGCGGTGCCCTACACGCTGAGCATCACCATCCCCGCGGTGCTGCTGCTCCTGGTGCTCGGCATCGCCTGCGGGATGGCGATCGGCGTGGCCACTCGCGGCGACCGGAGACGGTTCCTGGGAGCGGCGTTCAACGTCGTGACCGGACTGATCTCCTCCGTGCCCGTGTACGTCCAGGCGACCGCACTGGTCGTGATCTTCGCCGTATGGCTCGGGGCGCTCCCGCCTGCCTACTCGCAGGCCTACGATCTCCGGCAGGCGGCCATCCTGCCGATCCTCTCCCTCACGCTCGGCGGCGCCTGTTCGGTCGCTCGAATCGTCCGCCGCGAGGCCGCGGTGATCCTCGAGCAGGACTACATGCGCACGGCTCGCGGCTGGCGATTGCCGGCTCTTGCGCTGTACGTCAAGCACATGCTCCCGAATCTGCTCACAACCGCGCTCACCCTCTCAGGAATCATCCTGACCGCACTGCTGGGCTCGGCTCTCATCACGGAGGCGGTCTTCGCTTGGCCGGGTCTCGGCGGCGTCATCGTCCAGGCGATCGCGATCGACAAGGACTACCCCGTGATCCGTGCGGCTGTGTTCGTCATCGGCCTGATCTCGCTCGTCATCACGCTTGTCATCGACGTGATCCTCGGCATCATCGATCCGCGAACGTTGGGAGAAGAGCGTGGGTGAGACCACTTCGCTGCTGCGTACAGCGGGTTCCGACCGACCCAGAGCATTTGCGTGGAACGGCGGTCTCATCGCCGGTCTGGTGATGCTCGTGCTCATCGCCGTCACGGCCATCCTCGCCCCCTTCACACTGGCGGACCAGGCCACAGGGCTCGGCACCAGCTCGCCGAACTCCGGCTCAAGTCCGGAGCATCTGCTCGGCACGGATACGCTCGGCCGCGACATGCTGGCGCGCACGCTGGTCGCCACGCGTCCGACCGTGCTGATGGCGGTCGTGGCGACGGGGCTGTCCGCCGTTGCGGGCATCGCCGTGGGCATTGCGATCTGGCTCGCGCCGCGTCGGCTGCGTGAGTTCGGACTGCGGGCGGTCGAGTTCGCGGTGAGCTATCCGACCATGCTGGTCGCGATCATCATGGCAGCGATCCTCGGCCAGGGCGTCGTGCAGGTCGTGCTCGCAATCGCCATCGCGAACACAGCGGGTTTCGCGCGTCTGACGGCGAACCTCGCTGCCAGAATCGCGTCGAGTGAGTACGTCACGACGGCGCGGCTGATGGGGGTGCCGATGTCGCGGCTCGCCGTCCGCCATGTCCTTCCCAACATGGCGGAACCGATTCTGATCCTGATCGCCGGAGCATTCGCCGGAACGCTCGTCGAGATCTCGGGTCTGTCCTTCCTCGGTCTCGGGGCGCAGTCACCCGCCTTCGACTGGGGGACGCTGCTCAACGAGGGACTGAGCAAGATCATGGTGAACCCTGTCGTCATCGCCGGACCCGCTGTTGCGCTGACCTTCGCCTCGCTCGCCGCGCTCCTTCTGGGCGACGGCTTCGCGGCCGCAGCGAACCCCCGTTCCAACGGCACCAGGGCGCGGTTCGTGCGTGCCGCCGAGCCGCCGTCATCTGCACCGATCCCGTCCGATGTCGTGCTGGCCGCGGAGGGCATCACAGTGACGCACGAGTCCAGCGGCCGCGAGCTCGTTTCCGACGTGTCGTTCACCATTCGCCGCGGGGAGGTCCTCGGCATCGTGGGAGAGTCGGGCTCCGGCAAATCGCTCACCGCTTCGGTGGTCGCCCGGCTGCTCAGTGAGGGACTCTCCGCCTCCGCGCGGCGGCTCGAGTTGGCCGGGACCGATCTGCTGGGCCGGGTCTCGGACCGAGAACTGGCGTCCCGCGTCGGTCTCGTCTATCAGGATCCTGGCACTTCGCTCAACCCCGCACTGCTGTTGGGCAGTCAGCTCACCGATGTACTGCGGCTGCGGCTCGGGCAGACGCGCCGAAGCGCAGCAGCCAGGCTGCTGGCGGGGTTCCGAGACGTGCGTCTGACGGATCCGGAGGGTCGACTGCGTCAGTATCCCCACCAACTGTCAGGCGGCATGAAGCAGCGGGCGATGATCGCCTCCGCCATGAGCCCCGATCCGGATCTGCTCATCGCGGACGAGCCCACAACAGCACTCGACGTGACCGTGCAGCGCGAAGTGCTGTCGGTGCTCAAGCGGATGAATGCGGAGTCGGGCACGGCAGTCCTGTTCATCTCGCACGATCTCGGGGTGGTGCGCGCGCTCTGTGATCGCGTGCTCGTGCTCAAGGACGGCGAGATCGTCGAGCGGATCGATGACACCGAGGATCTGACGAACGCGAAGGTGGTGCATCCGTACACGAAGAAGCTGCT
Organism: Microbacterium halotolerans; assembly: GCF_003569805.1. Taxonomy (GTDB): domain Bacteria; phylum Actinomycetota; class Actinomycetes; order Actinomycetales; family Microbacteriaceae; genus Microbacterium; species Microbacterium halotolerans. The sequence goes on from NZ_KZ984051.1 coordinate 788,311, forward strand.
CGCGGCGACGCCCGTCGTGTCGCAGTCGGATCGCAGCGCAGAGAAAGAGGCGGCCGTATGACCGGACCGATGGTGGAAGTACGCGGACTGGACGTCGCATTCGGATCGGTTCAGGTGCTCCACGGCGTGGATCTCGCGGTGGAGCGCGGCCGAACGGTCGGGGTCGTCGGCGAATCGGGATCGGGCAAGTCGACTCTGGCGAAGGTGCTCGTCGGAGAGGTGGGGCCCGCGGCGGGAAGCGTGATCGTCGGGGGCGACGATCTGACCAGGCACGACCGTACGACGCTCCGTCGGCAGCGGCGCCGCACCCAGATGATCCCCCAGGATCCCTACTCTTCGCTCTCGCCGCGTCGCACGATCGCCCAGACGCTGGCCGAGGCCATCGATCCGGTGCGCGCACGGGTGAAGACGCACGAAGACCAGATCGCGTCATGGCTGAGTCTGGTCGGTCTCGAGCCGGAGATGATGCATCGCTACCCTCACGAGTTCTCCGGCGGACAGCGACAGCGCATCGCGATCGCACGCGGCCTCGTGATCGAGCCGGACGTCGTGATCGCGGACGAGATCACCTCCGCCCTCGACGTCTCCGTCCAGGCGCAGATCCTCGACCTGCTCGCCGAGATCAAGGAGTCCCTCGGCATCACCGTGCTGTTCATCTCGCACAACCTCGCGGTGGTGCAGCGAGTGAGCGACGAGGTCGTCGTGCTGTATCGCGGTGAAGTCGTGGAGGCCGGGCCGGTGGAGAGGATCTATGCGGACCCCCAGCATTGGTACACCCGTCGACTGCTCGACGCCGACCCGGGATCGCCCGGATTCCGTCTTGCGAGCTGAAGGATGAGTCGGACACGACCTCGACTGCCGCTCACCCCGATTGCTGAAGGTCGAGTGGTCTTCCGCGGTGCCACTCTCGTCGACAGTGAGACAGACGCTCCGCTCCCCGAATCAGAGGTGGAGGTTCAGGACGGCGTCGTGCGCTACGTCGGCCCGCGGCGGGAGGGGAGCATCGACGACGGAGTGCGCGTCGTCGACCTGACGGGGGCGTGGCTGACGCCAGGCTTCGTCGACGTGCACGTGCACCTCGCGATGGTGCCGACGGCAGTCGAACGGCAGCGCGCATGGTTCGCGGAGGAGTCGGTGCTTGCGGTTGCGGCACAGCTGCGTGCGACTCTCGAGGCAGGTGTCACGACCGCACGCGATCTCGACGGCCTCACTCCGGGGTACCGGCAGGCGATCGAATGCGGGACGGCTGTCGGACCGCGACTGCACCTGGCGGTTTCGATGCTCTCGCCGACGGGCGGGCACGCCGACCCCGTGCTGCCGAACGGCAGCATGCCTGCTTGGGCGATACGCCCGGAGATGCCGGAGCCAGGCGTCGTCGACACGGATGATGACGTCATACGTGCCGTGCGCCGCTTGATCCGGATGGGCGCGGATGTGATCAAGGTCTCGGCGTCGGGCGGGTCAGGGTCGCCGACGGATGCGCCGGAGGACACCGGAATCACCGAGGAGCAGGTCCGTCTGATCCGTCGGCTCGCTGACGAGCGCGGGGGCCTGCCCATCACGGCGCACGCGCTCACCGATGCGGCGGCGCGTGCCGCCGTGCGAGGCGGTGCCAGCGTGATCGAACACGGCTATGACCTGTCGGATGCCACGATCGACCTCATGCGCGAGCACGACACGGTGCTGGTGCCGACGCTGAGCACACTGATGCGCGACATCGGCCAGGGCGTCACAGCAGAGCGGCGCCATGAGCGCGAGAACATGCGCCGACGCGGCATGGACTCGATTCGCCGTGCGATCGCCGCGGGAGTTCCCGTCGCACTCGGCACCGACGCCGGGGTGGTGCCCCACGGTCGGAACCTCGGCGAGCTGGCATGGCTGATCGAAGCAGGGCTGACTCCCGAGGCCGCCCTGCACGCCGGCACGATGGCTGGTGCGCGGGTACTGGGAATCGAGGATCGGGTCGGATCGGTTGCCGTAGGCAAGATGGCCGATTTCGTCGTCACGGACACTGATCCTCTGACGTCGCTCGACCGACTGTGCGAACCGGACGCCATGCGCATGGTCGTGCAGTCGGGCCGGGTCGTCGTCGATCGCGATCGTCGAGCTGGCTGAACGCATCGGGGCCCGGCCAGGTCATCTCGGTGAGAGCGCAGCGACAGCGCTGGAGACGAAGGAGCTGACGCGCTCCGGCGCAGCCAGCGGGATCGAATGACTGGTCGCGATCTCTTCGACTGTCGCATGAGCGCGCGTAGCCATGTCGCGTTGCGCCTCTGGGCGCAGGTGCTTGTCGAGTGTCGCGATCATGTACCACGCCGGCTTCGTCGCCCACGCGGGTTCGCCGGCGGGGCGGGTGAAGATGCCATCGGCGCTGGCTCTTCTGCGCTCGCGACGTGCCAGCATCACCTGTTCCGGCACATCCCACGACAGCGCCATGCGCGCCTCTTCGCTCTCGACGCTGCTCCACTCTCCGTCAGGCCCTCGAGTCATGAACCGTGAGACCTCGGCCGGCTCGTAGCCGGTGACGATCCCGTTCACCGTCTCGCCCTCGGCCGGCGCGAAGGCGGCGATGTAGACGACTCCTCGGACGCGTTCGTGTCGTCCGGCGTCGGTGATGACCGCGCCGCCGTATGAATGTCCGACGAGCAGGACGTCTCCGTCTGCGGCATCGACCAGTGCACGCACCGCTGCGACGTCGTCGTCGAGCGATTGGGACGGGTTGTCGGCCACGGCCACGAGATGGCCCGACGCCTCGAGGAGCGGGGCGACAGCGCTCCAGTCGTAGTCGGAGCCGCCCATGCCGTGAACGAGGATGATGTGCATCGTGCACTCCTTCAAGCGGGATCAGCGCAGTCGGGCCGCGTCCTCCGCGGGCAGCGGGAGGAGGATCGTCGGAGCAGGCGCGGCCTCGCGCCCTTCGAACGGCACCGGCTGGCAGACCATCAGGTAGTCCCCCGGTTCCACACGTGAGAGCTCGGCGTTCTCCAGGATCACGATTCCCGCCGTGCAGAGAATCACGTGGGTCGGCCACTCCTGAGTGTGTTCCGGGGCCTCGATGGTCATGTAGTCGTTCCCGGCGAATCGCACGCCGCGATCCGCCAGCCACTGAGCGCCGGTGGGGCCGAGCCCCACCCAGGTCTCCGACTTCTCAGCGCGTGTGAGCGCGTCGGTGGAGTTGCGCGTCCGGAACAGCACTCTTTCTGCGCCTTCCGCGCCGGCGGCCTCGAGATCCTCCGCGGTGATCTCCTCGCTCACCGCACGCAGATCGAGCACGCGGACGGGGCCGACGACGCTCTCCAACGCGATCTGATCCACGGTCGCACCGCCCGGGACGAAATGGGATGGAGCGTCGACGTGCGTGCCGGTGTGGGCACCGATCAGCCAGCGTGAGACATCGGAGGCGAACCCATCGGCGATCTGCTCGACCATCTCGTACGTTGGTCGGCGCCCCCAGTGCAGCATGTCGCCGTGGATGGGAATGTTGATGTCGATGGGATCGGTCATGCAGCCTCCAGACGTTGAAGTAAATTGCATTCGATTCTATTGGGATTGTATCCCAAATGAGGTCCTGCTCGCTTCCGCGATCATGATGCCGCACGTCGCCAGGCTCTCGAGTCGTGATTGAGAATGTATCCTAACATCAAGAAAGTGGATCCATATGTTCGCGAGCCAGAAGGATGACGGCATGATCATCGACGCATACAACACGACCCAGGATGTGCGGGGTCGTTCCGACTATCTGACCGGTGCGCGCCCTGGTGAGGAGCCGCCCGCATACACGCCGTTCGATCCGAATCGCATCCTCACCCGTATGGATGCGGCCGGGGTGGACATGGCGATGGTCTGCTCGCTTGCGCAGCGCATCGAGAACGACTTCATCATCGGGCTTCAAGACGCTCATCCCGACCGGTTCATCGGGTTCGGTCAGGTGATGCCTCAGGCGGACGATGCGCTGAGCGAGATCCGCCGGATGAGCGAGGCGGGAATCCGCGGACTGAAGCTGCACCCCAGCATGCACGGCTACCACGTGGCGGATCACGGCCTGCTCGATCCCGTCTTCCGCCTGTGTGCAGATCTGGGTATGGCCGTCATCGTCAATGCCCTGGACGATGCCTTCTGCGCACCGTTCGCGATCGAGGAGATCGCGAAGGGGCACCCGGACGTGCCGACGATCATCGCGCACATGGGCGCGGTGTGGAACGTGCCGGAGGCCATCATCGTCGCCGAGCGCCGATCGAACGTCTACCTCGAGACGTCGGCGACGCTGATGGCGGACGTCAAGCGCGCGTACGCGCGCGTCGGACCCGAGAAGATCCTGCTGGGATCGGAGTGGCCGGGTTCGGACTTCGATCTCGAGCGGATGAAGATATTGAAAGCCGTGCCGGACGAAGCGGATCGCGCGCTCATCGAAGGCGGGAACTACGCCCGCATCATGCGGATCGAAGGGTGAGCTGATGTCACGACCACCTCTGACCCGCCCTGCCGTCATGGGCGACGACGACGCGGAGCTGATGGCGAGGGCGCTCGACCTGCTCGACCGCGCGTACGCGGAGGGGCGGCACGAGGTCGTGGCGGCGATGCGGACTGCTGATGGTGCCGTCCATCTGGGCGTGCACGTCGACGGCTCAGCGCGTCGCAGCAGCGTGTGCGCCGAGGGCGCCGCCGCGTCCGGGGTCGTCGCGCACCGGGCGTCCGGTGGTTCCGGCGAGCTGATAGCCGCGGTGAGCGTGCTGAGGCGCCCAGGCGGATCGACACACGTCATCGAGCCGTGCGGGGTGTGCGCCGAACTCATCACGGATTACTGGCCGGAGGCCAGGGTGTGGGTGACGCAGGGGGACGAGACCGTCGCGGTCGCCGCCCGGGAGCTGCTGCCGGTCAAGCGCACGCGACGGTGGTGAGGAACGTCGAGCGGTGCCCCTCACCACGCGCACTCACTTGTAGACGACGTAGAACTTGCGCACCGGTCGCGTAACCGTCCAGACGCCGGTCCAGCCGAGCGGGAAGTATGCGACGCTCCCGGTGGTGAGCTCGACGGCTTCCTCGCCGTCGCGCTGCACGGTCATCGCACCCTCGAGAATGTGCACGATCTCGGCACGCGTCAGGAACTCCCAGCGCGATGTGCCGAGGTCGCTCTCCCAGGTGCCGGAGATAACGGTGCGCTCATCATTGATGAACTCCACTTTCGAGCGCGTGATGATCTCACCGGAGATCGGTCGGGCACTCGGAAGGGCGAGCGGCTTCGCCTCGAGCTCAGTGGCGGGAATCTCGGCGGGGCGGTAGGTTTGCGTCATCATTGGATCCTAAATGAGATACAGTGGATCCTCAATGGGAAAGGTGCGACCAGATCGGTGCTCCAGGGCTCGCAGCTGTGTTCGCTCCGAAACGAACCGTATGGATCACAGAGACGGGGTTGGTGTCGATGGTCGGCGATCACGACGGCTTCGTCGACGGGTTGCCGTTCGGGGTCATGCTCACGGGATCGCCGTTCGCTGATCGGGCTCTCGCCCACCTCGCCGAGGGCATCGCCGCGTCGGGTGTCGACCTGCTGGTGACGGGTGCTCATCTGCGTGGGCGAGCACTGAACGATCAACTGCTGGAAGCCGGCGGGAATTCTGTGGCGGCCGCGGTATGACCCGTGTCGATGCGTGGACGGGAGCCGCTCCGCTGGCTGTGCGCGGCAGGCCTCGGCGGCTCGTTCCGATGGTTCTCGGGTTCGAACCGATCCGGGAAGACGTCTCGATTCGCGGCGGGAGTGCATTCCGCCATCTGATGGAGCCGGTGACGGCAGCCGCTGTCGTCTACGACGAAGGCTGGATTCTTCTCGACGGCGGCTTCGATCCTGACCGGGTGCGGGATCCGGTCAGGCGCGCGGCATCCTTCGACTACGAGGGCTACACCCCGATCGTCCCGCAGGGCGACCCTCTTGTCGATCAGGTCGCGGAGGCAGGTCTGCAGTGGGGCGACCTCGCCGGCGCCGCGATCTCGCACGCGCACTTCGACCACACCGGCGCGGCTCGGCTGCTCGACGACGACCAGCCTCTCCTGTTGCAGCGCCGCGAATGGCAGCACGTCTGTGAGGCTCCGTCGGAGCGCGCAGCGTTCCTCTTCCGTGCCGATTTCGATCACCCGAGGCTGCGGATCGGTCTGCTGGACGGGGACACGTCGCTTGCACCTGGGGTGGACGCCATCGACACGGCCGGCCACACTCCTGGTCATCAGTCGTTCGTCGTCCGCCTCGCGGGCGAGTCGATCGTGCTGGCAGGCGACGCCGCCGACCTGCGTGCCAACATCGACCAGCGCGCCCCGACGGGTTCCGTCGCGGATCCCGTCGACGATGCGGCAGCGCAGCGCGCGGTCGACCGTCTGACGGCGCTCGATGCACGAGCCGACACCGTGGTGTGGCCGTCGCACGATCCGGAATGGGAGCCTTGGCAGCGGACCATCCGCAGGCGCTGACGAGGTGTGGCCCCGCCCGTCAGCGCAGCGCGTCGGCGAGTCGCGCACAACCAGGTCGGGAGCTTCACGTTCCTCTCGGTAGATCCGCGTTGTTCGTATCCTATAATGCTTGTATTGGATCCAACAGTCTGGAGAGTGCAGATGCACGCAGTTCCCGTCGGCGTTCGTCGGAGTCCCGGCTACGTGCTCTGGTGCATCGGCATCGGCCTGCTCACCGGGATGCTCTCCGGACTGTTCGGCGTGGGAGGAGGCACGGTCATCGTGCCTCTGCTCGTTCTGCTGCTGTCCTTCGACCAGCGGCTGGCCGCAGGCACCTCGTTGACGGCGATCGTGCCGATAGCGGTGATCGGGGTCATCTCCTACGCCGGCCACGGGTCCGTCGCGTGGTTGCCGGCGCTGCTGCTCGCGTGCGGCGCGATCGTCGGTGCCCAGATCGGCACCTGGCTGCTTCCGCAGGTGTCTCAGCGCATTCTGCGCCTGTGCTTCGTCGCCTTCCTCGCGGTCGTCATCGTGATGCTCTTCGTGGTGATTCCATCTCGGGAGGCGATATGGGAGCTGACGTGGCTCACCGCGGCGCTTCTGGTGCTGCTCGGCCTGGCCACCGGCACGGTGTCCGGACTGATCGGGGTGGGAGGCGGGATCATCGTCGTGCCGGTGCTCATGCTCGCTTTCGGAACGAGCGATCTGGTCGCGAAGGGCACATCGCTGCTCATGATGATCCCGGCAGCGGTCTCCGGCACGATCGGGAACCTGCGCCGGCACAACGTCGACCTCGTCGCAGCTGGCATCATCGGCGTCTCGGCGTGCACGACGACGGCGTTCGGTGCGTGGCTGGCCGTTCGCGTCGACCCGTTCGCGGGCAACGTCCTGTTCGCGATCTTCCTCGTCTTCATCGCCGTTCAGATGGTGATCAAGACGTTCCGCAGTCGTTGAAGCGCGCGCAGCGCCGTTGCTTCGGCAGATCTCGTGCGCCTCGCACGCGTTGCGCGTCGAGCGACCTTCCTCGGGCAGTGAAGCAGGAATCGAGGATGGCGGAATCTGAGCGCACGCCTTGTGGTCGAGCGAGCTCCGCTCGCATCCGGACGCAAGCGGCACGCTCGGCGGGTCGTACGCTGACACCATGACCTTCACCGGTGTCAGCGCGTTCCCCCTCACTCCGTTCATCGACGACCGGATCGACGAGGAGGCGTATGCGGGGATCGTGCGACGGGTGGCTGCCAGCGGGGTCTCGTCGATCACGGCGCTGGGATCTACGGGATCGTACGCGTATCTGTCGCGCGAGGAACGGGCCGCCGCGCTGCGTATCGCGGTGGAGAACTCGGGCGAGAAGCCGGTGTTCGCCGGAGTCGGCGCCACCCGCACACGCCATGTGATCGAGCACGTCGCCGATGCCGCCGAGGCCGGCGCAGACGGTGTGCTGCTCGCGCCCGTCTCGTATCAGCCGCTGAGCGACGACGAGGTGCTCGGGCTGTTCCGCGATGTAGCGGGGCAGAGCGAGCTGCCGATCGTCGTGTACGACAACCCGCGCACGACCGGCTACGCATTCACGCCGGAGATGTATGCCAGGGTTGCCGAGATCGACGGCATCGCGTCGATCAAGATCCCGGGCGTTCCCGCGCATCCGGAGGCTGCGGCGGCGCTCGTCTCGCGCATCCGGAGCATGGTTCCCGAGCATGTGACCATCGGCGTGTCCGGTGACGCGTTCGCCGCAGCGGGGAGGGCGGCCGGGAGCGATGCGTGGTACTCGGTGCTGGCGGGGACGCTGCCGGATGAGGCGGTGCGGCTGTGGCAGACGGGGAACGACGAGCTGGGGCCGCTGTGGGAGATCTACGCCGAGGCCGGCGGCGGCCTGCGCGTGATGGCGGCCATCGCCGAGCAGTTCGGCCTCGTGAGGCGCCCCTGCCTGCCACGGCCGCTGATCGGACTGGACGACGAGGTGCGGGTGCGGCTGGCGGGGGTTCTCGCGCGAGCCTGACAGATGCCGCGGGGCCTTCCGGCCGGGCGGTCGGGCCGGAGGCGACGCTGTCGCGGAGCTGAGAGCGTCCGGTTCAGGTCGAGGCTCCGGCGGGTCGTCTCGGTTGGGTGACGACCGTGTGGGTGGGCGGGTCTGGGGTGTCTGGGCGAGCGGGAATGTCGGAGGTCGGTGGGATGGTGAGGGCATGACCAGACAGCAGATTCTCGATCCCGCGGCGGCGGCAGCGTCGTCGGTGCCGGGCGCGGGCGGGGCTGATGGGGTCGGGCCGGTTCGGGCCGCGTCGGATGGCGCTGGTGCGGGGGCAGGGTCGTCGCGTCGTCGCGGGTGGGATCCGACGCCGGAGGAGGCGGCGGTGACGGCGCAGCTGTTGCAGATGCGTCGGATGGCGGGTCAGGCGATCGCGCAGCTGCAGGCGAGCCAGTCGGTGATCGATGGGTTGCTGCTGCAGGTCGCGCAAGGCCAGCAGGCGCGCGCCAGGGGTGTGTCTGTGGGGCAGACGCGAGATGGTGTGCCGGTGTTCGAGGCGGATGACGCGGCGATGCGGGCGATGCAGAATGAGATCTCCGCGGTCTGTCATGAGAGTCGTCGGGCCGTGCAGACGGATCTGAGCGAGGCGTGGATGCTGCATAGCCAGTTCCCGCAGGTCGAGGCAGCGCACGGTCGCGGTGAGATCGACGCAGACCGGGTCTCGGCGATGCTCGCCGAAGGCGCTCGCCTCACGGACGATGGTGTCCGGGCGGAGTTCGAGCGTCTCGTGCTCCCGTTCGCGAGAGAGTCCACCGTGCATGCGACACGGCAGGCCGCGAAGCGGATCGCCGCGGACCTGGAGCCGGAGGGGCTGGAGACCCGGCATGAGAAGGCGCGGCGGAAGCGGGGCGTGTTCGTGTGGGATCTGGAAGACGGGATGGCGGAGCTGTGCCTCGTCTCGGACGCGATCGCCGTGCACGGGGCGCATGATCGGGTGACGCAGATGGCGCGCCGCATCGCCGCGGCCCGCGACAGCGACGGCGACGGCGACGGCAGTGACAGTGCGGGGGACGATCTCGCGGCGGGCGCTGACCCTGCAGCAGCTCACGGTTTCGCGCCGGTGGATGCGGATGGGAATCCGGTCGTCGATGAGAGGTCGTTCGATCAGATCCGTGCGGATGTCGCGGCGGATCTTCTCCTCACCGGTGCTCCGGATGCGCATCATGTCGCGGATCCGACCGGGCGGAACATCCTCGATGCGGTCGTCGCGAGGGTGCACGTGACCATCCCGGTGGCCGCGCTCGCCGGGCTTGAGGACGAGCCGGCCGACCTAACCGGGTATGGGCCGGTCGCCGCGAGCGTCGCACGCCGGGCGGCGGCGGGCGCCGGAGCGGCGGCAGGTGGGGCAGCCTGGGTGCGGTTGTTCCATCACCCCGACACAGGTGCCCTGCTCACCGTGGATCGGTATAGGCCGACTGCCGAGCAGCGCCGGTTCCTGGTGGCGCGGGACGAGACATGTCGGTTCCCGCACTGCACCCGCACCGCGGGTGGTTCGGACATCGACCACACCATCGACTATGCGTTCGGCGGGGACACCGACGTCGGGAACCTGGCCCACGTGTGTCGCCATCATCACGTGCTCAAGCACCAGTCTGCCTGGGCCCCGACATTGCATCCCGGAGGGGAGGTGACCTGGAAGAGCCCTGCCGGGCTGGAGTACGTGACCCGGCCGGCACCGGTGGTGCGATTCGTCGACGCGGAGGATACCCGACGTGCCAGGAGCGAGCACCCACAGGGGCGGCAGGGTGCACGGGTGGATCAGGAGCCACCGAAGCGGTGGGGCACAGCGCAGCACCCCACCCCGACGGAAGACGCACGCCCGACGGGCAGCCACGGCCCGGCGGACGGCCGCGGCCCGGCGGACGGCGCCAGCCCGACCGAGCAAGACCACCCGCAGGCCCGCGCCCGCACCCGTCGCGCCATGGCGGTGCTCCGCACCGGCGACAAAGCCAAGACCGCACACGCCTGGGCGACCCTCACCGACGCGTACGCGACGACCACCGACACACCCTTCTGAAACCAGCCGCGGCACCCCTCCGCGAGACGGCACACTCCGCATCGCTCGGATCGGGAGTGCAGAACGGCCGGCCCCGCCCCGAGGGGGCGAGACCGGCCGTCTGTGCCTGCCGGTCGCCGGGTTGCCGGAAGCCGACGGGGCCACCGGCGGCCGCGGCTCAGTCGGCGATGCCTGGGCCTCCCGAGCTGGGCTTGCAGGCGAAGCTCGACGCGTCTTCTCATGGGTTCTCCTCGTCTTCGAGGGGTGGAGAAGCGGGCGGCGCCCTACGTCTTGGTCGTGCGCACCGTCTCCGTCTTCCAGGGGTCGGCGGTGCCGGGCTCGTGCTGCTGGCGGGCCTCACCCGCGAACATCGCGCGCAGGTCGGCCTTGCGGATCTTTCCGCTGGCCGTGCGCGGGAACTGCTCGACGACGCGCGTCACCTTCGGCACCTTGTACCTGGCGATCTGGCCGGTCAGGCTGTTCACGACGTCTTCCGAACTCAGTTCGGCGCCCTCGCGCAGTGACACGATCGCCCACGGCACCTCGCCCCACTTCTCGCTGGGTACGCCGATCACGGCCACGCCGGTGACGCCGTCGATGTCGGAGATCAGGTTCTCGATCTCGGCCGGGTAGATGTTCTCGCCGCCCGAGATGATCATGTCCTTCAGCCGGTCGGCGATGAACAGGAAGCCGTCGTCATCGAGATAGCCCATGTCGCCCGATCGGAACCAGCCGCCCTCGCGGAACGACTCCGCTGTCTTCTCCGGCAGCCCGTGATATCCCAGGAACACGTTCGGGCCCTGGATCTCGATCTCGCCGATCGTGCCGCGTGGTACGACCTCACCACGGTCGTTCGTGATCCTCACGCTCGTGAAGAACTGCGGCAGACCGACGCTGCCCTGCTTCGAGCGCGTGTACTCCGGCGTGAGCTGCGTCGCCCCCGGCGACGTCTCGGTCATCCCGTACCCCTGCGAGAACGACATGCCGCGCTCCTCGTACGCGTTCAGAATCCGCATCGGCACGGCCGATCCGCCGCAGGTGAGCTTCTTGAGGGTCGACAAGTCGGTGCCGGCCCAGTCCGGATGATCGGCCATCAGCTGGAAGGTCGTCGGCACCCCGGAGAGCATGGTCACACCGTGGCGTTCGATCTGCGCGAGCGCGCGGCCCGCCTCGAAGCCGCGCTCGAGGATGATCGTGCCGCCGACGAGGATCGTGGGAAGCGCGCCCATGCCGAGAGAGGCGACGTGGAACAGCGGCGAGATGAGCAGCGCGACGTCGTCACGCGAGACGCCCACATCGAGCACCGCGTTGATCGACACGAAGGTCAGGTTGCGGTGGCTGAGCACCGCACCCTTCGGCTTGCCCGTGGTGCCGGATGTGTACACGATCGCCGCAGGGTCGTCCGCGGCGACCGTCACACTCACCCGCCCGCCGGAGGGCCGGTCGATCAGCTCGGGCAGTCCGGGGAACCCGGGAAGACCACTTTCGGTCGGGATCGCATGAGCGATGCCCGCCGCCTCGATGCCCGGCAGCACCTTCTCGGCGTACTCGATGTCGTACACGATCGCCCGCGCCCCGCTGTCGGTGAGCACGTGTGTGACCTCCGGCGGTGCCAGCCGCGTGTTGACCGGTACGAACACCGCCCCGATCTGCGCGCACGCGAACAGCGTCATCAGGAACTCCGGACTGTTCTCCCCCATGTACGCGACGCGATCGCCCTTCGCGACGTCGCGCACGTGCAGCAGCTCAGCGATCCGGTCGGCCCGGTCGGCGAACTGCGCATAGGTGAACTCGCGCGCATCGAACACGAGCGCCGTCTTGTCCGGCGACTTCAGGCGATGCTTGTCGGGCCAGGCGCCGATTCCTTCGTCGTACATCTGAATGACCTCTTCATTGAGTTCGATGGAACGGGTTACTTGTAGAAGCGGTAGAGCCCTCGCGCCACTACGGCCGGCCGCTCGCCGCCATCGATCTCGATGGTCTGGTCGACGGTCAGCTGCCAGCCGCCCTTGACCTCGGCGACCTCGGCGACGACCGCGTTCATCCGGACCTTCGCGCCCACCTTCACAGGTGAGACGAAGCGCACCTTGTCGAGGCCGTAGTTGACCTTGGTCGACACCTCGTTCACGTCGAGCAGTTCGCTCCAGAACTTCACGGTCAGCGACAGCGACAGGTAGCCGTGCGCAACGGGTGCGCCGAACGGGCTCTCGGCCGTGGCGCGCTCGGGGTCGACGTGGATCCACTGGTGGTCGTCGGTCGCGTCGGCGAAGGTGTTCACGCGATCCTGCGTGACCTCCAGCCAGTCGGTCCAGCCCAGGTCGCGGCCGGTGAGGCCGGCGATCTCGGAGTACTCGATGACGTTCTTCGACATGGTGTCCCTTTCTCAGGTTCCGGATGGAGTGGTTCAGACGAATGCGGATTCGCCGGTCAGCGAGCGCCCCACGATGAGCGCGTTGATCTCGTGGGTGCCCTCGTAGGAGTAGACCGCCTCGGCGTCGGCGAAGAATCGAGCGGCGTCGTTGTCGAGCAGAATGCCGTTGCCGCCCATCGTCTCGCGCGCCAGTCGGCCGTTCTCGCGTGCGCGCTCCGCGGTGACCATCTTCGCCAGCGCGGCGTTCTCGTCGCTGAAGGTGCCGGCGTCCTGCGCCGCGGCGAGCTCGACGGCCAGAGCGAGCGAGCTCGTGGCATTTCCGAGCATCCGGGCCAGCTTCTCCTGCACCAGCTGGAAGCCGCCGATCGCCCTGCCGAACTGCTTCCGCTCGCGGGCGTAGCGAACGGCGGCATCGAGGGCTCCTGCGGCGACGCCCGCGGCGATGAAAGCCACGTCGGAGCGCATGCCGCGCAGCAGTCCTGCCACATCGCGCCAGGAGTCCACGCGCTGCAGGCGTCGCGCCTCGCTCACGCGCACGCCGTCGAACGTGATGTGGGCGTTCTGCACCGGGCGCAGCGAGACCTTTCTCCGGATGATCTCGAGCGAGACACCTGGAGCGTCGCGGTCGACGAGGAAGCACTTGACGGATCCGTCGTCGGCGTCGCGCGCGAACACCGCGAGCACATCGGCGGCGTCGGCCCCGCCGATCCAGCGCTTCGCTCCGTCGATGATCCATTCGTCGCCGTCGCGACGGGCGAGCGTCGACATTCCGCCGGCGATGTCGGAGCCGTGCTCCGGCTCGGTGAGTGCGAACGCGCCGCGCATCTCGAAGCTTCGCACGAGCGGATCCCACCCGGCGGCCTGCTCCGGCGAACCGCCGTTCCGCACCACGGCGCGGAACAGGCCGGACTGGCCGTTGTAGACGGTGGCCACGGATGCGTCGGCACGGGCCAGATGGAAGTTGCGGAAGCCGCTGAACATGGTCGAGTCTGCTTCTGCCTGATCGACTCCGTCCGGTGCCATCAGGTTCAGCGCGGCGAGTTCGCCGATCACCTCATCCGGCATCACGGCGCGCTCCCACGCGTCGTTCATCAGCGGCCTGATCCGCTCGCAGACGACCCTGTCCATCTCGGTGAGCGCCTTGCGTGCGGGCGCACTGAGGTGCCGCTGCGCGAAGCCGAGGCGCCCGGCGACCGGGTCGACGTCGTACGGGCCGGTCATGCCAGTCCCAGCAGGCGCGCCGCGTTGTCGCGCATGATGCCCGCGCGGATCTCGTCGCTGCGGAACAGCTCGACCTTGTCAGCATCATCGCGCCAGCGGTCGGGCGTCAGCAGCGGGAAGTCGCTGCCGAACAGCACGCGGTCCTTCAGCATGCGGTTGGCGTAGCGCACCAGCTCGGCCGGGAAGTACTTCGGGCTCCAGCCCGACAGGTCGATCCAGGTGTTGTGCTTGTGCGTCGCCACTGACAGCGCCTCGTCCTGCCACGGCACGGACGGGTGAGCCATGATGATCTGCAGATCGGGGAAGTGCGCCGCGACTGTGTCGAGCAGCATCGGGTTCGACAGCGCCAGCTCGAAGCCGTAGCCGCCGCGCATGCCGGCGCCGATGCCGGTCTGGCCGGTGTGGAACAGCGCGATCATTCCGGCTGCCTGCAGCACCTCGTAGAGCGGGAAGAACCGCTCGTCGTCGGGGGAGAAGCCCTGCACGGTCGGGTGGAACTTGAAGCCGCGCACGCCGCGCTCGATCAGCCGCTTCGCCTCGTCCACCGCGTCGGCACGGTTCGGGTCGACGGACGCGAATGGGATCAGGATGTCGCTGTGTCGGATGCAGCCGTCGATGATCTCGTCGTTCGAGATCGGGGTGTGGTCGAGGTTCGTCGTCGAGTCGACTGTGAACACCACGGCGGCGGTGCGGCGCTCGCGGTAGTAGTCGGCGACGCTGTCGAGATCGGGCCGTGGCCCGTCGGCGCGAAAGTACTTGCTGGCCGCCTCGTTCAGCTCATCCGGGATCGAACGGTGGCCGTGCTGATCGATCTCGATGTGCACGTGCACGTCGATGGCGTCGAGGGCCGCCACATCGACGGCGGACTCGTAGCGCGTCATCGTGCCAGCTCATCCGGGAGCTGAGGCATCTTCTCACCGACCGACTGCAGTTCTCCGACGGCCTCGGCGAAGCCGGACTGCAGGGCGTCGTACGTCCAGCCGCCCTCGCGATAGGCGGTGGCGACGGCCTCGGGGTGCGACCACAGCTGCAGCCGGTCGCCGCCGACGCCGATCGCCTGGCCCGTGACGGAGGCGGCCTCGTCGCTGGCGAGGTACGCGATCAGGCCCGCGACGTCGTCGGCCGTGCCGAAGCCCAGCTCGTGGCGGAAGAACTCGGGCATCGCCTCGCCGCGCTCGTCGGCCTCGACGGCGGAGGCGAAGAACGGGATGGTCTTGGTCATGGCCGTGGCGGCGACGGGGATGACGACGTTGGCGGTGATGCCGGCCTTCTTCAGCTCCAGCGACCAGGTGCGCACCATGCCGACGATGCCTGCCTTGGCGGCCGAGTAGTTGGCCTGGCCGAAGTTGCCGCGCTGGCCGGTCGGGGAGCCGATGCAGATGATCCGGCCTGCGGTGCCGTCCTCGCGCATCCGGGTGGCGGCCTCGCGCACACAGGTGAAGGTGCCGCGCAGGTGCACGTTCACGACGAGATCGAAGTCCTCGTCGCTCATCTTCCAGGTCACCTTGTCGCGCAGCACTCCGGCATTGGTGACGAGGATGTCCAGGCGGCCGTAGCGGTCGTATGCCGCATCGACGAGCTGCTTCGCCGTCTCGGTGGGCCCGACAGGCGCGACGACTGCGGATGCGGTGCCGCCCGCCTGCTCGATGGAGGCGACGGCCTCGCTCGCCACGACCTCGTCGACATCGTTCACGATGACGGACGCGCCCTGCTTCGCGAGCTCCTGGGCGTAGGCGAGGCCGAGGCCGCGGCCCGAACCGGTGACGATGGCTACTTTGCCGTTCAGCGACATTGCGTGCTCCCTGCGTGACGTCCGGATGAGACGCCCCACTGTCACAGGACGCCTTCGTTCGTCACCATAAGATCGCATTTGCTTGAAAAAGTCAATGATTGAATCTTTCCTCGTTCGCTGTACAGTGTCGGCATGGCGACGGCAGCGAACGGACAGGCGGGAAGGGCCAGGATCGACGATCTGAGCTTCCTTCTCGCACGCGCCAACGCGGTCTCGCTCCAGGCCGCGACGGCGGCGCTGCGCCCGTTCGGGCTGAAGACGCGTTCGTACTCCGTGCTCGCTATGGCGCTGAGCGACGAACCGCCGTCGCAGCGCGAGATCGCCGAGTACCTTCGCCTCGACCCGAGCCAGGTCGTCGCCCTCGTCGACGGGCTGCAGGAGCGCGGGCTCGTCTCGCGCGAGACCGACGAGCGCGACCGCCGCGCGAGGGTCGTCGTCGCCACTCAGGCCGGTGCCAGGCTCTACGCCGACGTCGACGCCACCGTGCACGGCGTCGAGGACGAGGTGCTGCGCGAGCTTGATGCGTCGGAGCGTGCCGTGCTGCGGGAGCTGCTCGACCGGATCGCGTTTCCCGCGTACGACTGAAGCCCTCCGAGTCGCCGGGACTCGGAGGGCTTCAGTCGTACGGAGACGCTGGCGTTACTTGATCCAGTTCGGCGTCAGCATGAACTTGCCGTACTGGCCGGCATTGACGTCGCCGGGGACCTTCGCGGCGTGGATGATCGCGATCACGAAGGTTCCGATGACCACGGCCAAGTAGACGAGGATGCCGGCGATCGGAATCCAGATCACGAATGCGGAGGCCACGATCGCGATGATCCTGATCAGCTGGAAGTTCAGGTTGTCGGCGGCGGCCTTGCGGGCGACCGGGTTCACCTTGTCCTTCTCGACCAGGTAGAAGATCAGCGCCGGGATCCAGGAGAAGAACACGCTCAGCCACAGGTTGAGGGTGATGTTGCCCGGCTCGTTGCCGTAGGGCTGACCGTAGCCCGGCTGGGGCTGGCCATAACCCGGCTGGGGCTGGCCGTAGCCCGGCTGAGGGTACTGCTGGCCGCCGGCCGGCGGCGGGTTGTATCCCGGAGGCTGCTGGCCGTAGCCAGGCTGCTGCGGCGGCACCGGCTGCTGCGGCGGCACCGGAGGCTGCTGCCCGGGGGGAGGAGGGGGAACGGCACCTGGATCGGGTGCGCCCCCTGGAACGTTCTGGGGGTCCGTGGGGTCGTTCGTCACGGCGAAACCTGCCTTCGGTGTAATCGAGTCATCCGCGGGCCCCGCGATCTGAAGGTGCGAGTCCCGTCGTTCCCCAACAATGCCAGGTTGTGTGCGCGATAGCGAGAGTTTGCGCGGTGTTGGCGGAAGTCGGCGGAGGGCAGTTCTGCCCATGCTCGGTGATGACCGGATCGGTCGGGGCGCAATTATCCGGCCAAAGTCCCGAAAATTCGACCTTGTCCGGCTTCGGCGTGTCGCTTGCTATGGCTGGGAAGACGACGGGGATGCCCGGGGAGGTCCATGGGAAGGGCCGGTATCGTGAAGGGGCAATGTCGAGCACAGAAGCAGACCAGGCCCATCCGACCGATACTTCTCTCACGATCCGCAGCACCTCCGTCTCCGATGGAGCGAGCATGTGGACGCTCGCCCGTGATTGCGGGCTCGACCTCAACTCCTCATACGCGTACCTGATCTATGCCGCCGATTTCTCGGCGACGTGCCGTGTCGCCCTGCTCGGCGACGAGCCGGTGGGCTACGTGCTCGGCTATCGCCCGCCGGAGCGGCCGTCGCACCTGTTCGTGTGGCAGGTCGGGGTCTCGTCACGTGCCCGCGGCCATGGGGTCGCCGCTCGCATGATCCACGATCTGCTCGATTCGCTCGACGAGGTCGAGGTGCTCGAGGCCACCGTCGAGGAGTCCAACGACGCGTCGCGCGCGCTGTTCGCGTCGATCGCCGCCGCACGAGGAGGCGACCTGGCCTGGACCGACGGCGTGCTGTCGACGGACTTCCCGGACGAGCACCCGGGCGAACCGCGCCTCGAGATCACCGGAATGCGCGCGCGCTGAGCGCGCCGTCCGGCCACAAGACGTCACTTCATCGAAACCAGGAGAACAAGATTATGTCTACGAAGATCGATACGACAGAGCTGGAATCCAGTGTCAGGAGCTACTCGCGTTCCTGGCCGGTGGAGTTCGACACCGCGCACGGCGCGACGATGGTCGCATCCGACGGCACCGAGTACCTCGACTTCTTCGCTGGCGCCGGAACGCTCAACTACGGGCACAACAACCCCGCGCTCAAGAAGGTGCTGATCGACTACCTCGCCAGCGACAAGGTCGTGCACTCGCTCGACATGTTCACGACGGCGCGCGCCGAGTTCCTGACGACGTTCAAGGAGCAGATCCTTGAGCCGCGCGGCCTCGACCACAAGGTGATGTTCCCCGGACCGGGCGGCGCGAACGCGGTGGAGGCCGGCTTGAAGCTGGCCCGCAAGATCACGGGCCGCGAGGCGATCGTGAACTTCACCAACGCGTTCCACGGCATGACGCTCGGTGCGCTCAGCGTCACCGGCAACTCGATGAAGCGCGGCGGTGCCGGCATCCCGCTGGTGCACGCGACGCCGATGCCGTACGACGACTACTTCGACCAGGATGTCACCGACTTCCTCTACTTCGAGCGCATGCTCGACGACGAGGGATCAGGACTCAACAAGCCGGCCGCCGTGATCGTCGAGACGCTGCAGGGAGAGGGCGGAATCAACAGCGCTCGCGCCGAGTGGCTGCGTTCGCTCGCCGCGCTGTGCAAGAAGCACGACATCCTGCTCATCGTCGATGACATCCAGATGGGCTGCGGTCGCACCGGAAGCTTCTTCAGCTTCGAAGAGGCCGGCATCGTGCCCGACATCATCACGCTGTCCAAGTCGATCTCCGGATACGGCCTGCCGCTGGCGCTCACGCTCGTGCGCCCCGAGTACGACGTGTTCGAGCCGGGCGAGCACAACGGCACGTTCCGCGGCTTCGCGCCGGCGTTCGTCACCGGCGCGGAGGCGATCCGCCAGTTCTGGAGCGACGATCAGCTGCAGCGCTCGACCCTGGAGAAGGGCCTCGTGATCGAGAGCGCGTTCAACGCGCTGGTTGCGAAGTACCCGGAGGCCGAGCTCATCTCGAAGGGTCGCGGCCTGGCGCGCGGCCTGCAGTTCGGTGAGGCGGAGAAGGCCGGCGAGGTGGCGCGCGAGTGCTTCGAGCGCGGTCTGCTCGTCGAGACCTCCGGTCCCGTCGACGAAGTCGTGAAGCTGCTGCCGCCGCTGACCGTCACCGACGACGAGCTCACCCGTGGCCTCGGCATCATCGCCGACTCCGTCGCAGCCGTGCTCGCCCGCTGACCAACCAACCAATCGAAGAGGGATAATCCATGATCGTTCGCACCCTTGACGAGATCGCCGACACCGAAGCCGACATCAAGAGCGAGAACTGGCGCAGCAAGCGCATCGTCCTCGCGAAGGAGGGCGTCGGCTTCTCGGTGCACGAGACCACCCTGTACGCGGGCACCGAGAGCTACTTCTGGTACGCGAACCACATCGAGGCCGTGTTCATCACGTCCGGTGAGGGCGAGATCGAAGACCTCGCGACCGGAGAGGTGCACGAGCTGAAGCCCGGTTCGCTCTACCTGCTCAACGACCACGACAAGCACAAGGTGCGCCCGCGCACCGAGATCAAGTGCGTGTGCGTGTTCAACCCGCCCGTCACCGGCCGGGAGGTGCACGACGAGAACGGCGTGTATCCGCTGGTCACGGAGGAGACGGCGGCGGTTTAGCGCCACAGGTTCACAGACCTCACGCAAGGCGGGGACCTCGGCGTCCGGAGAGATCCGGACGCCGAGGTCGTCCCTTGCGCTGGTGGGCCCGCCGGAAACGACGGGCAGCGGAAAGTTCACGAGACCCGGTTCTGCCGGGAGAAGGGAATTGACCATGACCACCGCAATGATCCAGCAGGATCAGTACCCCACCCGCACGGGTGAGCAGAACGTGCCGGCGACGACGCGCACCCACCCGACCGTGTGGGGCGATGCCGCGGACGGCCCGTTCGATCAGGCGGCGCTCGACGCGCACGCGAACCGCGGGTTCTCCATCTTGGAGGACTTCATCACGCAGGACGAGGTCGAGCTGTACTCGTCCGAGCTGCGGCGGCTCTCCGCAGACGAGAGCCTGCGCGGCGACCCGCGCCTGATCACGGAGAAATCGACCGGAGCCGTCCGGTCGGTCTTCGCAGTGACGGGGCTGAGCGAGGCGATCGACGCCCTCAGCCGCGACCCTCGGGTGCTCGATCGCGCCAGGCAGCTGCTCGGCTCCGATGTGTATCTGCACCAGACGCGGGTCAACTTCATGCCGGGGTTCACCGGCAGCGGCTTCTACTGGCACTCGGACTTCGAGACCTGGCATGCCGAAGACGGTATGCCGATCCCGCGCGCCGTGAGCTGCTCGATCGCACTCACACCCAACTACCCGTACAACGGCGGGCTGATGGTGATGCCTGGGTCGCACCGCACGTTCGAGCCCGGTGTCGGTGAGACGCCGTCGAACAACCACGCGTCCTCGTTGAAGGCGCAGGTCGTAGGCGTTCCGAGCGAAGACGCAGTGACCGGAATGGCCCATCAGTTCGGCATCGACCAGTTCACGGGGCTTGCGGGCTCGGCGCTCTGGTTCGACTCCAACATCATGCACGGCTCGGGCAACAACATCACGCCGTTCCCGCGCTCGAACGTGTTCATGGTGTTCAACTCGGTCGAGAACGCGCTGGTGGAGCCCTACGCCGCACCGGCGCCGCGCCCCGAGCACATCGCCAGCCGGGACTTCACGCCGCTGCGCTGATCTCGGCGCACTGCCGCTGCGCCCGTGCGAACGCGCTCGTCATTCGCACGGGCGCAGGCCGTTCGGGTCGGTCGTCGTAGCCTGGTCTGCATGGAACCCCTGCTCAACTTCATCGGCAGCTACTGGTGGCTGGGCTTCATCGTCGCCGGGCCGATCGTCGGCATCGTCGGCTCGGCGAAGGGCTGGTGGCGCGAGCAGGAGGAGCTCTCCCACAAGCGCAGACTCGAGCTGATCGAGGCGAAGGCGCGGGCGCAGGCGATCTCATCAGGCGCGGAACTCACCCCGGATGAGGTCGAGAAGGCCGACGCGGTGAGCCGCTCCGACCGCATCCGGCGTCTGATGGACACGCACGACGAGGTGTCCCGGCGCTGGCTGGACTACGAGCTCGACGTGGCGAAGCTCATCGCCTTTCCGACGATGAGCGACGGGCGCGACCCGCGCACCGCCGCGTTCCTGAGAGCCAAGAAGGTCGCAGACGGACTGCGGCCGGCGTCGCCGGAAGAGCGCGTCGATGCGGAGACCTACGCCGAGTACCGCGACGCGGTGCACGACTTCGAGGTCGCATTCGACGTCGCCGAACAGGAGGCGCGCCGCGTGCGCGACACCGGGTTCACCGAGTCAGAGCGCCAGCGCCTCTCCCGCGCGCAGCAGCTGCTCAACGTGGCCGTCGACCAGTCGGCGACGGCTGCTGAGCGCCAGACCGCGTACCGGAGGGTGCGCGACGAACTCGAGGGGCTGATCGTGCTCTCGGATGCTGCGGAGGAAGAGCTGAAGCACCGCGTAGCCGGGGAGCTCGAAGCCTGACACCGGCGCTTCAGACCTCCGCGAGCCGCCCGGGCTTCTGCGTTGCCGCGGCCGGTCGCTGCAGGCCGACGATGCGGTCGCCCTCCCGGCGGTCCGCCGGACGGTGCGAGACCAGCACGGTGACCCGGTTGCGCGAGGAGCGCCGGATGTCGCCCATCATGTCTTCGGCCGTCGGTGCGTCGAGGTGCGCGCTCGGTTCGTCGAGGAGGAGCACATCGGCTCGGCTGAGCAGTGCGCGGGCGACCGCGAGCCGCTGGCGCTCGCCGCCGGAGAGCGCTGTCCCCGCGGGTCCGACGCGGGAGTCGAGTCCGTCGGGAAGTTCAGCGACCAGGCGCGCCAGGCCCGCGCGCCCCAGCGCGCGGCGGAGATCCGCATCGGTCGGAGCATCACCGGCTCGGCGCGCGAGCAGCAGATTGCCGCGCAGCGTCGAGTCGAACACGTGCGCATCCTGTGGGCACCACGCCACCCGATCGCGCCAGTTCTCGGGTGAGAGCTCGGGCAGCGGC
Organism: Microbacterium halotolerans; assembly: GCF_003569805.1. Classification (GTDB taxonomy): domain Bacteria; phylum Actinomycetota; class Actinomycetes; order Actinomycetales; family Microbacteriaceae; genus Microbacterium; species Microbacterium halotolerans. The sequence goes on from NZ_KZ984051.1 coordinate 810,311, forward strand.
ACGCCGTTCGCGCGCACCTCGCCGCCCTCGGGCCGCAGCGCGCCCATCAGCACCGACAGCATGGTGGACTTGCCCGCACCGCTGGGGCCGTCGATCACGAGCCACTCGCCGATGCCGACGCGCGCGTCGATGCCGGTGAACACGTCCTGGTCCGTGCCGGGGTAGCGAGCCGTGAGACCGTCTGCCTCGATCGTCCGGATCTGGAACTCCACGTCCCGGTCGCCTGTGAGCGCTGCCGGGGTCGGGCGCAGCACGGGTGCGATGCGTCGCAGCGCCGCGCGCAGGGCGGGGAGGCGCTGGGCCGCGGCGACGAGGCCCGCGACGGGCTCGAGCGCCGCGAGGGAGAGCAGTGCGACGACGGCGGTCCGTTCGGCCGGCAGGCCGTAGGAGGCGGCGAGCGGGGCGATGACGGCGGCGAGCACACAGACGGCGAGCATCGCGACCGCCGCCCCGAGCCCTGCACCCCTCGCCGCGCGGCGCTCGGCTGTCGCGAGGCGCGCGGCGGTGGCGTCGAGCATGGACAGCGCCGCCGACGACGGGTCAGCGCCGGCGCGGGCGGCCTGGCCGGAGTTGCCGCGCAGATCGTCTGCCGCTGATGCCAGAGCAGACGTGCCGCGCACGACTTCCGCCCGTTCGGCGACGCCCGCGACGCCCGCACCCCGCTCCGCGATGACGGCGAGAACGGCGCCGATGACCGCCGCTGCGACGAGGACGGCGCCCACGAGCGGGGCGAGCGGAGGCGTCACGATCCACGTCGTGATCGTGACCCCGGCGATCGCGAGCACGCCGACCGCAATCGGTGGGAGGGTGCGCGGGAGCTGGTCGCGCAGCTCGTCGGCCTGCGTGACGAGGTAGTCGACGGGCGATCCGCCCTCCAGCAGCCGTCGGGAACCGGCGCCGCGAGCGGCGATCGCCCGCCACATCCGGATGCGCAGATCGTCGATCACGCGGAATGCCGCGGAGTGCGTGGCGAGGCGCTCGGCGTAGCGGGCGACGGATCGGCCCAACCCGAAGAAGCGCACACCGACGATCGCGACCATCAGCGCCGCGATGTACTCCTCCGTGCTGGCCCGCACGATGAGCCACCCCGACACCGCGGTGAGCGAGAGCCCGAGCGCCGTCGCGACGAGGCCGAGGGCGACCGCGCCCGCCCAGCGCCAGCCGGCGGAGCGGAGCAGGCCGGTGAGCGGGCCGCGGTCGGCGGTGACAGAACGCAGTCGATTCGAGCTGTGATCGCCGAGATCGCCGGTGCCCTGCCGGGTCGCCTGGCGGACTTCCCGCGTTGTGCTCCTGGCATCGCCGGAGCCGTGGGGCGCGCGCGGAATCGGACCGGTCGGAGCGGCGACGGCGACTCTGCGGGTGGCGAGGGCGAGGGTCTCCGGCTCGTGCGAGGCGAGCACGACGACGGCTCGGCCGACGCGGCGACGGATGGCTGCTCGCACCAGCTCGGCCGCCGCCGCATCGAGGTGGGCCGTCGGTTCGTCGAGCACCAGCAGGGTCGCTCCGGCATCGACGCGGGTCAGCGCGCGGGCGACGGCGAGCCGGCGCAGCTCCCCGGGACTGATCTCGGCCACCGACGCGTCGGCGACGTACGCCAGGCCGAGCTCATCCAGCGCCGCTTCGGCATCGCCCGCGCCGTACAGCGCGAGCTCGTCGCGCGGTGTCGTGGCGAATGCGCGCGGCGCCTGCGGTGCCCAGGCCACGCCGTGAGCACCTCGCTCCGGCGCGGAGCCGGGGTCGCCATCGGGGGCAGAGCGGTGCCGGACGCCCGTGATCGCACCAGCCACGCTCGCATCATCCGGCAGCACCCCGGCCAATGCGGCCAGCAGGGTCGATTTCCCCGATCCGCTCGGCCCGGTCACGGCAGTGATCCCTTCCAGGCCGGTGCTCAGATCGTCGATCACGGCGCGATCGCGACCGGCGTAGCGCACCGTCAGCCCCGAGACGCGGATCTCGGTCGATGCCTCGTGATCAGCGGCGCGGGGACCGCCCGAGAGCCGGCCGTGGGTGACTTCCGCGGCCATCGCGCCATGACCGCTCCGTTCATCCGGAACACGGACATCCGGAGCGGTCGGTCTCGCAAGCAGCTGCTTCACTCGTGCCAACGCCGCCAGCCCCGCCTGCGAGGAGTGGAAGGCGGTTCCCACCTCGCGCAGCGCGGAGTACACCTCGGGCGCGAGGATCAGCGCGATCAGCGCGGCCTCGAGTGGGACCGTGCCGTACATCAGCCGCAGCCCGAGGAATACGGCCACGACCGCGACGGACAGCGTCGCGATCAGCTCGAGCGCGAGCGCCGAGAGGAACGCCGTGCGCAGCGTCGCCATCGTGCGTTCGCGATACTCGCGCTGGATCGTCTCCAGCGCCGCGGTCTGCTCCTCTACGCGGCCGAGGCCGACCAGTACGGGCAGCCCTCGCGCCAGCTCGGCGAGATGATCGGCGAGTCGGGTCAGAGCACCCGTCGCCTCCTGAGTCCGCTCCTGGGTGTGCCTGCCGATCAGAATCATGAACACCGGTACGAGCGGAACGGTGAGCACGACGACGACGGCGCTCACCCAGTCGGCGCCGAGGATGCGCAGCCCGACGAGCGACGGAACGGCGACGGCGGCGATCATGGCGGGCAGGGACTGCGTGAAGTAGTCGTCCAGATCGTCGAGGCCCTCGCTCGCCAGCACGCTCGTGCCGCCGTGGCGTCCGCCGCCGCCGGCCGCGATGCGGCGCCACAGCTTCGCGCGCAGATCGGCCTTGACCTCGGTGGCGACCCGGCGCGCTGCGACCTGGGTCGCCCATCCGGCGCCCGCCCTGACCAGACCGCCGGTGACGCCCAGGGCGAGCACAGCCGTCGCATCGAGGGTTCCGTCGGCGACTCCAGCGATGCCGCGCGCGACGGCCTCGGCGACGAGCACGAGACCGAGCGCCTTCAGCGCGGCGAGGATGCCGAGCCAGAGGAGCCGGATGGGGCGCACCGGGCCGAGGTCCGGTCGCGCGATCATCGCGGTGCTCATACCGGTGGCTTCTCGCGCAGGATCGCCGGCAGGAACGTGTGCGGCTCTGGCATCATGCCCGGCGTGAGGCGCTGGCGGAAGATCCAGTAGGACCACGCCTGGTACGCGATCACGATGGGGAGGCCGACGGCCGCAACAACGGTCATCACGGTCAGCGTGTAGTCGCCGCTCGATGCGTTCCACGCGGTGAGTCCGTGTGCGGGGTCGAGGGTCGACGGCAGCACGTAGGGGAACATGCCGACGAAGATCGACGCGGCACCGCAGACGATGAACGCGGCGTACCCGGCGAATGAGAGCCCCTCGCGTCCGGCCCGTGCGGCGAGCCATCCCGCGATCGCACCCGCTGCGGCGAGAGCGACCAGCGTCCACGGGATCCATCCGCTGTCGTGCGCCAGCTGCACCCACACGGCCCACGCCACCGCGGGGGCGAGCAGCACAGGAGCCCACGTGCCGGCGAAGCGGCGGGCGCGCTGTCGGATGAGGCCGTCGGTCTTCAGCGCGAGGAAGGTTGCACTGTGCACGAGCGAGAAGCCGACCAGGCCGAGGCCGCCGAGCACGGTCGGCCACCCCAGCCACACGAACGGGCCGCCGACGCGGTCGCCGTTCGCGTCGATCGGCAGCCCGGTCGAGGTGATCGCCAGCATCGCACCGACGCAGAACGCGGTCACGAGCGAGCCGAGGCCGAGCGCCCATGTCCAGACGCGGCGCCAGCGGTCGTCGTGCACCTTGCCGCGGAACTCGATCGCCACGGCCCGTGCGATCAGGGCCAGCAGTGTGATCGTCAGCGGCACGTAGAGCGCGGAGAAGAGAGAGGCGTACCAGGCGGGGAAAGCCGCGAAGAGCGCGGCTCCCGCGGTGATGAGCCACACCTCGTTGCCGTCCCACACTGGGCCGATCGTGTTGAGCATGGTGCGGCGCTCCCGCTCGTCGCGGGCGGCGAAGAGCACGCGCATGCCGACGCCGAGGTCGAAGCCCTCGAGCACGAGGAAGCCGATCCACAGCGCCGCGATCGCGACGAACCAGACGACGGGGAGAACGTCCATGACTCCTGCTCCTTCCGGTCAGTAGGCGAAGGCGAGCACGTCGTCTCGCCGGTCATCGTCTCGGTCATCCGGATCAGGGCCCTCGGAACCGGATGACGGGGGTTCGTGGGAGAGCTCCGGCATGGCGGCGGCGACCCCGCCCCGCACGTATTTCACGAGCAGGATGATCTCGACGATCCCGAGCACTCCGTACACCGCCGAGAGCGAGATCGTGGAGAACAGCAGCTCGCCGGCCGTCACGCCTGGCGACATCGCCGCCTGCGTGAACATGAACACGCCGTCGACGCCGGTGTGATCGGGGTTCGGGGCGACCACGAAGGGCTGACGTCCGATCTCGGTGAAGATCCATCCTGCGATGTTGGCCGCGAAGGGCGCGGCTATGCCGAGGATCGCCAGGCGCATCACCCACGGTGAGCGCGGCACCGTTCCTCGTCGCGTCAGCCACAGTGCGATCACGGCGGCTCCCGCGACGAGGCCGCCCAGGCCGATCATGAGCCTGAACGCCCAGTAGGTGACCCACATCGGCGGCACGTACTGCACTTCGACGCCTGCATGCTCGCCGTAGATGGCCTCATCCGGGATCGCCTCGCCGTACTGATCCTGGTATCGCGTCTCGAGCTCATTGATGCCGGCCATCTCGTGGCCCCACTCGTCCGTGGCGAGGAAGCCGAGCAGGCCGGGCACCTCGATCAGAGTGATCACGTCGTTGCAGTCGCGAGAGCCGGGGTCGCCGAGCGAGAGGATCGAGAAGGAGGAGCCGCTGTGGCACGCCGCCTCGGCTGAGGCCATCTTCATCGGCTGCTGCTCGAACATGAGCTGACCCTGGTTGTGGCCGCTGAGCGCAGTGCCGGCGAAGCCTATAATCGCGACGACGGCGCCGAGGCGCAGCGACGTCAGCCAGACGCCGTGATCCTTCTTGTCGCGGGAGGGGACATCCGGTGCCTCGCCGACGACGACGCGGCCGACCTGGTCGACCGTGTCGATGCCGTCGTGCCGCCGACGCCAGAGGTGGTACCAGCTGATGCCGAGCAGGAACATGCCAGCGACGACGAGCGCACCCATGACGGCGTGTGTGAAAGCCGAGATCGCCGTGCTGTTGCTGAGCACGGCCCAGATGTCGGTCATCACGGGGCGGCCGTCGTCGCCGAGCTCGACGCCGACGGGGTGCTGCATCCATGAGTTGGCGACGATGATGAAGTACGCCGACACCCAGCTGCCGATGACAGCGCACCACAGCGCGGTCAGATGCAGTCCCTTGCGGATGCGACCCCAGCCGAAGATCCAGATTCCGAGGAACGTCGACTCCACGAAGAAGGCCAGCAGCCCCTCGAGTGCGAGCGGGGCACCGAAGACGTCTCCGACGAAGCGCGAGTACTCGCTCCACGCCATGCCGAACTGGAACTCCTGCACGAGGCCGGTGGCGACGCCGACGATGAAGTTGATCAGGTAGAGCTTCCCCCAGAACTTCGTCATCCGCAGCCACCGCTCGTCGCCCGTGCGCAGCCATCGCGTCTGCATGATCGCGACGGTGAGGCCGAGCCCGATCGTGAGCGGGACCATCAGGAAGTGATAGACGGTGGTGATGCCGAACTGCCATCTGGCGATGTCGAGCGGGTCCATGTGTCGAATTCTACGTCACGTAGAAGTATTTTGACAGCGCGTAGAAGAAATTTTTCGACTCAATGTAGAAGTTCTTCGATCTCGGGTAGAATGTTTCGATCGGAAGGAGGGGCGATGGCACATCTGGGTGATCTGGAACGCGCCGTCATGGACGTCATCTGGGACGCAGACGGATCGCTGACCGCGTACGACGTCAAGGACGTGCTCGAGGCCGATGGTCGCGATCTTGCGGCGACCACGTTGCTGACGGTGCTCTCGCGCCTCGACAAGAAGGGGTTCGTCGCCTCCGACCGCACGGCGCGCCCGCACCGGTATCACGCACTCGGCACGCGTGAGGCGCACATGGCCGAGCTGATGCACGAGGTGCTCGGCGTCGCAGGAGACCGCTCGGCGGTGCTCGCCCGTTTCGTCGGCGGCGTCTCCCAAGAGGACCAGGCCGTCCTCCGCCGCCTCCTCGAGAGCTGAGCGCCGCTGCCGGACTGCGTATCTCGCGGGCAGCGTGCGGGCCTACGCTGGAACGGTGAGTGCACAGGCCTGGGACCTCGTCGTCGCGGCAGCGTGTGCGCTCGTCGCGGTGATGCTGGCATGGCCCGTTCCGATCTGGCTGTCGCGCTCCGCGTGGCCGCCGCGGCATCCGGCGCTCGCGCTCGTGCTGTGGCAGGCGATCGGCGCAGCGGGCGGTCTCACCATGATCGGTGCGCTCTGGCTGGTGACCATGGCGTTCGTTCCCAGCGCGTGGCTCGCGGGCATCCCGGCGATGGCGCTCGCCGTGTACCTGCTCGCGCACCTCGTCGCGGCGATCGTGTCGTTCGACCGGCAGCGCCGTCGCCACCTCGCCCTCGTCGAGCTGCTCTCGGTGCCTGATCCGGATCGGGCGCGCACCCGCGTTCTCGACGATGCCGCACCCGTGGCCTACTGTCTTCCGCACGGCGTCGGATCCGTCACCGTGCTCTCGCGCGGCCTGCTCGACGCGCTGGCGCCGGATGAGCTCGCGGCCGTCACGGCGCACGAGCGCGCCCACATCGAACAGCGCCACGAGGTGCTGCTCGTGGCGTTCAAGGCGTGGCGGCGCGCGCTGCCGTGGTTCCCGATCGCGGCCAGAGCCGAAACCGAGGTCGCCGCGCTGATCGAGATGATGGCTGACGACGTCGCCCGCCGCACGCAGCCGGATGACGTGCTCGCACGGGCGATTCTGGCCGTCGCCTCGTCCGGATCGCTCGGCACGGCATCCGCAGAGCGAGCATCGACCCGCCGCGACCGGATGCACGACCGCTTCCGGAGGCTGGCCGGGGCCTGACCATCCGGCTTCGCCGCGAGGCCCGAGGCGCGATCCACTGCCCCGAGCCGCGTCAGAATCGCCGAGCCGCGGCACAATCCGGCGGATTCTGCCGCGAACCGAGGATTTTGCCGTATGTCGGAACGCCTCTGCGGCAGACCTCAGTCGATCTCGGGCACCAAGCGTACGGCGCCCTTGTCGGCTGACTGCGCGAACGCGGCGTAGGCGCGCAGCGCCGGCGTCACCTTGCGGTCGCGCTTCTCCTTCGGCCGGTAGCCGCCTGCGGCCTCGAGTTCAGCGCGACGGCGGGCGAGCTCGTCATCTGGTACCTCGAGCTGCAGCTTGCGGGTGGGGATGTCGATCGAGATGATGTCGCCCTCCTCGACCAGGGCGATCGTGCCGCCCGCCGCCGCCTCGGGCGAGACGTGCCCGATCGACAGACCCGACGTGCCGCCCGAGAAGCGACCGTCGGTGATCAGCGCGCACGCCTTGCCCAGGCCGCGGCCTTTGAGGAACGACGTCGGATAGAGCATCTCCTGCATGCCGGGCCCGCCCTTCGGTCCCTCGTATCGGATGACGACGACGTCGCCCTCGGTCACTTCCTTGGCGAGGATGCGCCGGACGGCCTCATCCTGCGACTCGCACACGACGGCGGGGCCGGAGAAGGTCCAGATCGACTCGTCGACGCCCGCGGTCTTCACCACGGCGCCGTCGACGGCGATATTGCCTCGCAGCACGCCGAGGCCGCCGTCCTTCGAATACGCGTTCTCGAAGTCGTGGATGCAGCCGTTCGCGGCATCAGTGTCGAGTGACTCCCACGTCTTCGACTGCGAGAACGCCTTCGACGAGCGCTCGCCTCCCGGCGCCGCGTGCCACAGCGCATTCGCTTCGTCGCTCGCCTTGCCGCCGCGGATGTCCCACTCGTCGAGCCAGGCGCCGAGGGTCTGGGCGTGCACTGTGTGCACGTCCTCGTTGAGCAGGCCGGCGCGGCGCAGCTCACCGAGCAGCGCGGGGATGCCGCCGGCGCGGTGCACGTCCTCCATGTAGTAGGTGCGGCCGTTGGCGACGTTCGGGGCGACCTTCGCGAGGCACGGCACACGACGTGAGACAGCGTCGATCTCCTCGAGGCCGAAGTCGACTCCCGCCTCGCTCGCGGCGGCGAGCAGGTGCAGGATCGTGTTGGTCGAGCCGCCCATCGCGATGTCGAGCGCCATCGCGTTCTCGAACGCCTCGGGAGTGGCGATGTTGAGCGGCAGGACCGAGTCGTCGTCCTCGTCGTAGTAGCGGCGCGTGATGTCGACAACCAGCGACCCCGCCTTCTCGTACAGCGCGCGGCGCGCGGTGTGCGTGGCCAGCACCGAGCCGTTGCCCGGCAGTGACAGGCCGATCGCCTCGGTGAGGCAGTTCATCGAGTTCGCGGTGAACATGCCGGAGCACGAGCCGCATGTCGGGCACGCTGCCTCTTCGATGCGCTGGATGTCCTCATCCGAGACCTTTTCGTTCACGGCCTCGCTGATCGCGTCGACGAGGTCGAGCGTGCGCTGGTTGCCGTTGACGAGCGTCGCGCGGCCGGACTCCATCGGGCCACCCGAGACGAAGACGGTCGGAATGTTGAGCCGCATCGCCGCCAGCAGCATGCCTGGCGTGATCTTGTCGCAGTTGGAGATGCACACCAGGGCGTCGGCGCAGTGCGCATTGGCCATGTACTCGACCGAGTCGGCGATGAGATCGCGCGAAGGCAGTGAGTAGAGCATGCCGTCGTGGCCCATTGCGATGCCGTCGTCGACGGCGATCGTGTTGAACTCGCGGGGGATGCCGCCCGCGGCGCTGACGGCCTCGGACACGATGCGGCCGACGGGGGCGAGGTGCGTGTGGCCCGGCACGAACTCGGTGAACGAGTTGGCGACGGCGATGATCGGCTTGCGGCCGATGTCGCTTCCTTCGACACCGGATGCGCGCATCAGTGCGCGGGCGCCCGCCATATTGCGGCCGTGGGTGACAGTGCGTGAGCGAAGAGTGGGCATGATGCCATTCTCGCCCGCCTTCTGCGCACTTCATGCACGTTCGCCGATGCGGTTGGTACCAGTACTGGGAGTACTATCGGGGGATGATCCGCCCGCGCACGCCTCGCCGCGAGGAGCTCGGAGCGTTCCTCGCCGATCGCCGTCGCGCCGCCCGCCGCACGGCGCTCGGGCTGCCGCCGACAGGGCGGAGGGTGCATACGGGTCTGAGCCGCGAGGAGGTCGCCACCCTCGCCGGCGTGAGCGCGAGCTGGTACACGTGGCTGGAACAGGGTCGCGACATCAACGTCTCACGGCAGGTGCTGAGCGCTGTTGCCAGGGTGCTGCGTCTCACCTCCGCGGAGACCGACTACGTGATCGGTCTCGCCGAGCGGGAGGCGGCCGTTCCCGAGATCCGGCGCGAGGCGATTCCGGAACACCTGCAGCGACTCGTCGACGCGCTGGACTTCCCCGCGTTCGTCGTGGCGACGGACTGGGCGATCGCCGGCTGGAACGCCGGATACGAGTGGCTGTACCCGCGCATCGCAACCGTCGAGGTCACAGATCGCAACCTGCTCTGGCTCGTCTACACCGATCCGGAGCTGCGCGAGATGCTGCCGGACTGGGAGCGCGAGAGCAGGAGGTTCCTCGCAGAGTTCCGCGCCGAGTCGGGAGTGCGCCTCGCCGGGCCGGGGCATCGCGCGATCGTCGACCGGCTGATGGCGGCCAGCGCGGACTTCCGCTTGCACTCCGCCGATATGGCCGTGGAACGGTTCGCGTCTCGCCGTCGCGTGTTCCGGCATCGCGAGGAGGGGCTGCTCGAGTTCGAGCACCATCGCCTCGTCCCCAGCGACGCGGTCGACCTGCACGTGGTCATGTACGTCCCCGTGCGCTGACGGGGCTTCCGCACGCCGGATGACCTGATGCACAACGAGCGCCGGTGGTGTGGAATGGGCCCATGACTGAGAAGATCGCCGCCATCGTGCGGTTCACGTTCGTTCCGGATGCTGAAGAGCGGGTCGCGGCCGTGGTCGAGCGTACGCTGGCGATCACGCGCACCTTCGCCGGCTGCGAGCGCATCGATATACTGCGCAGTGCGGAGCGCCAGGACGAATGGACGCTCTACGAGATCTGGGCGGATGCCGACAAGGAACAGGCGTATCGTGACTTCCGCGCGAGCCCTGAGGGCGCAGATGCGGACCTCGCCGCGCTCTTGGCTGCACCGCCGACCCTGGAGCGCTTCACTCTGCGCGACTGATCAGGCGACGACGACGTGCACTGGGCGCAGCGTCCTCCCCTCCACAGCCGCGAATCTGCGGTCTTCTTCGTCCGCAGGCGCGCAGACTGCTCGCGTCCTTCTGCGAGTGTCGGCATCCGGCATGACGGCATGGACCGGGATATCCAGTACCTGATGCGCCGCGAGTACGACCGCGGGCCCGAGTGACGCCTGCGCTGACCTTGCGCTAATTCTCCTGCAGCCGGTCGAACACGTATCGATCGCGCCCGACGGCGAGGCCGAGCACGAGCTGAGCGGCGCAGGAAGCGAGCAGGAACAGCAACGATGCCGTCCAACCGTTCGTCAGCGCGTGCAGCGCGCCGAAGGTGACGGGAGCGGCCCCGGCGATGACATAGCCGACCGATTGGCCCATGCCGGAGAGCGCGGACGCGGTGTGGTGGTCGCGGGCACGGGTCGCCATCAGCGTCAGCGAACACGCAATCGAACCTCCGCTGCACAGCCCGATCAGCGAGATCCAGAGGAAGATCCCCTCGGGTGCGAGCAGCAGGCCGCTGACGCCGATCAACGAGAAGACGGGAAGCATCGCCGGCACCCAGCGCTCCGCGCGGCCGCGCATCGTGAACGGCAGCAGCACGGAGCCGAGGACTCCGACCATCTGGAAGATCATCACGTCGTAGCCGGCCAGCACCTCGCTGTGCCCGAGTGAGCGGGCGTAGGGTGCGAGCCATGTGATCATGACGTAGAACATGATCGCCTGGGCTCCCATGTACAGCCCGACGAGCCACGCCACAGGATCGCCCCACACGCTCGGCCCGCGTGCGGAGCCGCGCTCGATGCGCCGCCCGGAGTCGGCGCCGAATCGGCGCATGTGAAGCAGCCACAGCACGATCGCGATCGGCAGCGTCGCGGCCACGGCGACGAGCGCGAAGCGCCATCCGGCGTCCCCGCCGTTCGGCTCGACCGCGTAGGAGACGGGGACGACGACACCGGATGCCAGGGCGCCGCACCCGGCGAACAGCGCGGTGTACATGCTGGTCACGAGCGCGACGTGCCTGCCGAACGAGCGCTTCACGACAGCGGGGAGGAGCACATTCGCCACGGCCAGGGCGACGCCGACGAGCGCCGTGCCGAACCAGAGCGAGAACTCCGGCCCGGGTATCGAGCGGATCAGCGTGCCGAGCGCCAGCACGACCAGGGCGCACAGCACGATGCGGTTCATCCCGAACCGGTGCGACAGCGTGTGCGCGAACGACGACAGGATCGCCCACAGCACCACGGGCACCGACGTCAGCGAGCTCAGCAGTGCAACCGATTCGCCGGTCGAGGCGCTCATCTGCTCGAGCAGCGGTCCGACGCCGGTGATCGTGACGCGCATGTTGATGCCGATCACGACGATCGCCGCGAGCAGCAGGCCGATCGACACCCCGCGTCCTGCGGCTGGGGCTGCAGCGGGGATCGACATCGGTGACTGCTCGTTGCTCACCCGGTGACCTTACGCCTGCACGGCATCGGGTGCCGTGCAACCTCTCGTTCAGCGGCAGGCGGCACTACCGCCCCAGCAGCGGCCAGCCCGTGTATGCCTCTGCCAGGTAGCGTCGGCCGGCCTCGCTGTCGGTGACGGTGCGCAGCTCGGCGATCTGGCGGTGGCGCTCGAAGTCACTCGCGCCAGGCTGCTGGTGCAGCATGCTCGTCATCCACCAGGAGAACTGCTGCGCCTTCCATGTGCGGCGCAGCGCCTCATCCGTGAAGTTCTCGAAGTCCTCGCCGTCGCCGTCGAGCAGCAGAGTCCGGATCGCGCGGTTCAGCAGGACGACATCGGCGACGGCGAGGTTCATCCCCTTGGCGCCGGTGGGCGGCACCGTGTGCGCGGCGTCTCCGACGATCACCGCGCGCCCCGACTGCATCCTGTGCGACACGAAGCTGCGGAACCTCAGCACGTCGCGCTGGAAGATCGGGCCCTCCTTCAGCTCGGTGCCGGGCGTGCGGCGCTGCAGCTCGTCCCAGATCTCGGCCTCGCTCATCGCGTTCGGATCGGCGTCGGGGTCGCACTGGAAGTACATCCGCTGCACCTCGGGGCTGCGCTGGCTGATCAGCGCGAAGCCGTCGGGTGAGTTCGAGTAGATCAGTTCGTCCTTCGACGGCGGCGCCTCGCACAGGATGCCGAACCACGCGAACGGGTACTCGTGGAAGAAGCCGCCGTGCGATCCGGTTACGGCCTCGCGCACGACGCTGCGCGAACCGTCAGCGCCCACGACGACGTCGGCTTCGATCGTGACCTCGGTGCCGTCGGTGTCGCGCGTGATCACGCGAGGGCGAAGGGAATCGGCGTCTTCGACGCGCTCCGCGGTCACACCGAAGCGCAGGTCCTGTCCACCGGCCGAGCGCGCGGCGATCAGGTCGATCAGCACCTCGTGCTGCGGGTAGAGCCAGACGTTGCGGCCGATCAGCGCGCCGAAGTCGATGTGGTGCAGCTCGCCGTCGAAGCCGAGATGGATGCCGGAGTGCCTGTCGCCGACGGTGTGCACGCGGTCGGAGATGCCGGTCTCCGTCAGGACCTCGACGGTGCCCTGTTCGAGGATCCCGGCGCGGATCGTCGTCTCGATCTCCTCGCGGGTGCGGTTGTCGACCACGATCGAGTCGATTTCCGCCTCGGCGAGCAGGTGCGAGAGCAGCAGGCCGGCCGGCCCTGCCCCGATGATGGCGACCTGGGTGCGTTCTGCGGTCATGGCGTCTCCTTCGACGGATGCGGTGGTCTCGCCGCGTCGACGAGCTGTTGGGACGATCATCCGGGATCGAGGACCGGAGAGCTCGTCAGATGCCGTTGAACGGGCATCGGGCGGCGAGAGGGGCCGCCGGAGAACGGCAGCCCCGATGCAGAGCGCCCCGCGTGGCACGATCGTTCGTGCGCGCCGCTATGTGCGGATCACCCATCAGAACGCCGATTCCAGGGGCAGGATTCCATTAAGCCGCAGCCCCGTGATCAGTAGCGTGACCGACATGTCCGCGACAATCGCTGCTCGCCCTGCGCACTTCACCCGCCCGGTGACGGCGGTCCGCTGCGCATCCGGTGGCGCGACGAAGGGGTGACATGGCTCGCTACGCCCTTTCCCGCCTCGCCTCGTCGCTGTTCGTCCTGTTCGTCCTGTCGGTGCTGGTGTTCTCGATGGTGAGGGTCATCCCCGGCGACCCGCTGGCGGCATTCGCCGACCCGTCCAATCCTGATCCGGCTGCCCTTGACGCGCTGCGACACGAGCTGGGACTCGATCGGCCGTGGTTCACTCAGTACTTCTCGTGGCTCCTCGGGGTCCTGCAGGGTGATTTCGGGAATGCGATAACTGTTCCGGGGAGCGTTTCGGGCCTGATCGCCACTCGGCTGCCGCTGAGTCTTGCTCTCGCTGGGATGGCCACGCTGTTCGGCGTCGTCATGGGCGTCCCTGCTGGGATCCTGGCTGCGGTCCGATGGCGAAAGGCATCGGACAACGTCGTCAAGGGCTTCTCTTTCGTACTTCTGGCGACCCCGCCCTTCGTGCTCGGCACTGTGCTGATCCTGCTCAACTCGCTGACGCTGAGACTGCCACTGGTCGGCTACTCCGGAGCTGCCGCGGATCCGATACGAGCAATCGGCGTGCTGGTCCTCCCCGCGTTCCTGATCGGTCTCGTGCTCGCCGCCGTCACCGCCAGGTACACCCGAGGCACTCTCCTGGACACGCTGGGGCAGGACTTCGTCCGCACCGCCAGGGCGAAGGGCGCCTCGCCTGCGCGCTTGGTGGGCAGGCACGCGCTGCGCAATGCGCTTATCCCGGTGACTACCGTGGTCGGCATCGAACTGGCCGCACTCGTCGGCGGCACCGTCGTGATCGAAGCCGTGTTCGCCTTGCCTGGCATCGGGACGCTGCTGCTCACCGGCATCAGGGCATCGGACTATCCGATCATTCAGGCCACCGTGCTGCTGATCGGCGCCGTCTACGTGCTGATCAACTTCGTCGTCGATCTCCTCTATCCCCTGATCGATCCGAGAGTCAGGGTGCACACACCATGACTGTGTCAGGCAAAGGCGTCGCGAGCCGCCGTCGACTCGGACCGGCCTTCTGGGGAGGCGCGGGCATCCTGCTGGCGATCCTGTCGGTCGCCGGTTGGATGACGCTATGGCCGCTGCACGATCCGCTGGCCAACGCAGGTCCGGCGATGGGCGGGCCCATGCCGCAGCACCCGCTCGGAACGGACAACCTCGGTAGGGACACCTTCACCAGGCTCGCGCTGGCGACACGCACCAGCCTGCTCATCTCCGGTGCTGCCGCGCTCCTCGGCGCCGTGATCGGCACCGCCTTCGGGCTCATCGCCGGTTACATCGGCGGCTGGGCGGATGCCGTCATCATGCGGGTCGTCGATGCCCTGCTCGCGCTGCCGGCGATCCTCGTGGCGCTGGTCGTCGGCGTCGTCATCGGAAACGGACCGTGGCCGCTGATCCTCGCGCTCGGCTTCATCTTCGCTCCAGGGTTCGCCCGCGTGATGCGAGCGCCGGTGATCGCGCTGCGGGAGCGGGACTTCGTGCTCGCAGCGAAGATCAGCGGAGTGCGGAGCACTCGTGTGATGGCCGAGCATCTGCTTCCCAACGTGCTCACGCCCCTGTTCGTCCAGTTCGCGTCCGTCGCCTCGCAGATCGTGCTGATCGAAGCGGCACTGAGCTATCTCGGTCAGGGTGTCCAGGCGCCGGAGCCCTCGGCGGGCCGCATGATCAGCGAGTTCACCCGCTTCATGCAGGTGCAGCCGCTGCTGATCATCCTCCCATCACTGGCCATCATCCTCCTGTCCGCGGCGTGGAACCTCCTGGCCGACGGCCTGCAGGACCGGCTCGCGCCGAGACGGGAGCCGGCGTTCTCGCTCGGCGCGAGCCGAAGGCGCATGGCTGCGAGCAGAACCTCTTCCCCACGCCCGGGCGACCACCGCAGCACTCCCCCGACACAGAGATGAGAGAACCATGAAGCAGCCGATCACAGCGGGGGCCGTCATCGTCGCGGCCTCATTCGTCCTCGGAGGATGCGCCGCGGGCGCCCCAGCCGATCCAGGCCAGGACGAAGGCGAACCTGTCGCCGGCGGCACCCTCACCTGGGGCGTCCCCGCCGAGCCGTCCGCAGGGGGCGTCGATCCGATGGTCGGCACCGCCATCGCGACGGAGGTCATCGACTCGATCGCGTACGACACCCTGCTCGTCAAGGACGAGGACGGCACGGTCGCGCCCGCCCTGGCGACATCGTGGGAGCAGCAGGACGAGCTGACCTGGGTGTTCGAGCTCCGCGACGACGTCACGTTCGCCGACGGGAGCGAGTTCGGTCCTGACGACGTCGTCTACTCCTTCGAGACGCGGAAGGACGGCGGCTCCAACGCGACCTACTTGAGCAGCATGGAGAGCGTTGAGGTGACAGGCGAGAACGAGGTGACGTTCCACTTCAGCCAGCCGGACGGCACCTTCCTGGACGCCGTCTCCGCGCGGCAGACGTTCTTCATCGTCGGGGAAGAAGGGTACGGTACGGCGTCCCAGGGCGAACGCGAGACCAGGACCTTCGGCACCGGGGCCTTCCAGGTCACCGACTGGACGAAGGGCGTGAGCGTCACGATGGAGAAGAACGACGACTACTGGGGCGATGAGCCCTACCTCGATGAGATCGTCTTCGAGCTCTACGAGGACCAGAGCACTCTGCTGGCCGCACTGCAGCAGGGCAGCGTGCAGGCTGCGGCGTTCACCGACGGCAGCATCGCAGGCCAGGCGGAGGCCGCAGGCTACACGCTCGGCGATGCCGCCTATCGCCAGAACCTGGCGGTCTACATCAACCCGGAGTCAGGACCGCTCTCCGACGTGAACGTGCGGAGGGCGTTCTCGCTCGCGCTGGACCGCCAGGCGCTCGTCGACACTGCCCTGCTGGGCTACGCCGGTGTCTCGTTCGCGCCGCCGTCCGGCGATCCTGGTGCACCCGACGCCAGCGATCTGCCCTACTACTCCCGAGACGTCGACGAGGCCAAGAGGCTGCTCGCCGAGGCCGGCCAGCAGAACCCGGAGATCACCCTGAGCTACATGGGAGATGTGGCACAGGCGCATCATCCTGTCTACGAGATGATGCAGCAGCAGCTCACCGAGGCCGGGATCACCCTGAAGCTCGACTCGAAACCCCTCTCGGAGATCGCGCCCGTCTTCACCTCTGGCGAGTCATGGACGGATCTGGTCGCCATACCTGGCAGCCCCAGGGCGTCGTCCGTGTTCTACTTCGAGCCCATGCTGCTCGAAGGCGGCGTGTACAACCACTGGGACGGCAACCCCGACGCCGAGCATGCGCGTGAGCTGCTGGTCCAGGCGAAAGCGACAGCGGACCCTGACGAGTACGCGGATCTCGTCGACCGGCTGGCGGAGGAGGCGGCCGACCAGGTGCTCGAGTTCGTGCCCGCTGCGGTACCGGTGTACTTCGAGGTGTGGGACGGCAACGCGCTGCACGGATATCAGAGCGACGCGTTCTACTCCCGCTACCGGCTGGACGAGAGCTGGGTGACGCAATGAGCGCCGACACCGACGTTCTGCTGGCGGAGGACCTGACCATCGCATACGGAGGGGCGCCCCCGTCGGTGTCCGGCGTCTCCCTGCGTGTGCGCCGCGGAGAGATCGTCGGTGTCATCGGGGAATCGGGCAGTGGCAAGTCCAGCGTCGCTCTGGCCGTGATGGGGCTGCTGCCGGTTTCGGCCGTCGTCTCCGCGGAGAGACTGAGCGTCGCTGGCAGTGACATGAGGGCTGCGACAGAGCGTGACTGGGCACAGGTGCGCGGCGTGCGCGCCTCGATGGTGTTCCAGGAACCGATGTCCGCGCTCAACCCGTGCATGCGCATCGGTGCTCAGATCGCCGAGGTGCTGCGCATCCACGGGACGGTCGGCAGGAGGAGAGCCCGTGAACGCGCCATGGAGCTCCTGGAGCTGGTGCGGATGCCGGATCCGCGGCGCCGGCTGGACTACTATCCGCACCAGCTCTCCGGAGGACAGCGACAGCGAGTGGTGATCGCGATCGCAGTCGCCGCCGACCCAGCCGTACTCGTGGCGGACGAGCCCACAACCGCGTTGGACATGACCGTCCAGGCACAGATCCTCGACCTCATCCGGACGCTCCGCGACGAGACGGGGATGGGCGTACTGTTCATCAGTCACGACCTCGGCGTCGTCGGCCAGCTCTGCGAACGGGTGGCAGTGATGTACAGGGGGCGGACCGTCGAGTCGGGCGCGGCTGAGCGCGTGCTCGACGATCCGCACCACCCGTACACGCAGGCGCTGCTGGACAGCATTCCCCGGCCTTCGGTAGCGTCGCGCTCGCCGCTGGCGGTCATCCCCGCAGATAACGACTACGCGCACGTCCCCGCCGTGCTCGAGGAGGTCAGGTGAACGAGCCGCTGCTGCGCGTCGACGCGGTCAGCCAGCGCTTCGGCCATGGCGCGCACGAGATCACAGCTCTCGACGAGGTCAGCATCGACGTGCGGCGTGGCGAGACGCTCGGTCTCGTCGGAGAATCCGGGTCGGGTAAGAGCACGCTCGCCCGCGCGATCCTGCTCATGCGCCGCCCGACCGCCGGGCGCATCGAGTTCGACGGCAACGACATCACGGATCTGCGCGGGCGTGCCATGCGCGCCCATCGCCGCAGAGTGCAGATGGTATTCCAGGACCCCAACGATTCGCTCGATCCGCGCTTCACCGTCGCACGCTCGATCGCGGAGCCGCTCGCCGCTGCAGGGTACGGGCGCGTCGATCGGCGGCGACGGGTGATCGAGGTGCTGGAACAGGTCGGCATCCCAGAAGGCGCCGTCACTCGCTATCCGCACGAGTTCTCCGGCGGGCAGAGACAGCGGATCGCGATCGCGCGTGCCATGGCGGCGGCTCCTGAGCTCGTCGTCCTCGACGAGCCGACCTCAGCGCTGGACGTCTCCGTGCAGGCGCAGGTGCTCAACCTCCTGATCCGCTTGCAGAAGGAGACCGGGGTGACCTACCTGTTCATCACCCACAACCTCTCGGTCGTGCATCACATGGCGCATCGGGTCGCCGTGATGCACGACGGCCGGATCGTAGAGGAGGGCACGGGGGAACGCGTGATGACGGCCCCGGAACATCCGTACACCCGGAGCCTGCTCGCCGCGATGCCCATCCTCTATCGGACGTGACAGAGCGGTGGGCTCACTCCCGACCGTCCAGTCGCTCGCGCAGTTCGTCCAGCCGTACTGCCATGCCGATACGGAACATCCGCTCGTCCTCGCGCCATGACTTCCCCAGAACGTGATCGATCCGCTCCAGCCGCTGCAGGATTGTGTTGGTGTGGAAGTTCATCGCCCGCGCGGTGCGGGTCGGGCTGGCGTTGTTCCGCACGAAGGCTCGGAGCGTGCCCAGCAGATCGGCGCCGCGATCTGCGTCGTAGCGCCGCACTGCGCCGATGGTGTCGGAGAGGAACTGCGACAGAGCCCGTGCATCAGCGTCGAGCACGGCGGAGTACGGCAGGAAGTCGTCGGTCGTCACCGCGATGTCGGTGAGCTCGAGCGCCGCGACCAGTCGGGCAGTGCGCATCGCCGTCGTGAAGGCGGCGACGAGGTTGCTCGTACCGACCGACGGGGCGACGGCGATCACCGGATGATCGATGGCGCGCGCGATGTGCGCTCGCAGTGCTTCTGGGTCGATCCCGTCTCCGGTCGACGAGAACGCAGCGACGACATAGCCGCGGTACTCGCCGGTGAGCGCGTGCTCGTCCAGCCGCCTGGTGAGGGCGCGCGCCGTCGCTGCCTGCTGATCGCCCGGCACCGAGAACAGCAGCAGCGAGTCGAGTTCGTCCGGCTCCACGCCGAGCCGTCGCGCTCGTCGTTCCACGTCGGGGCGCCGCTCCGGCACGTCGTCGAGCAGATCGGCGATGAGCTCGCTGCGCAGCCGGTGGTCCGCGCCGGATGCCGCCTCCTGCTGCAGCACGAGCAGCGCGGCGACCTGAGCGGCGCGCTCGATGGTGCGCACGTCCACGGATCCCAGTTCCAGATCGCCGTCGCCCAGCAGCAGCGCGCCGAAGTGCTGGGCGCCGGCGTTCAGAGCGGCCACGGCGCGCACGCCCGCCCCTGGCGCCGCGACGCAGTGACCTGACCTGCGGCTCTCAGCGATCGCCTCCCTGGTCGTCTCGTCCAGCCCCAGCATCCACTCGGGCAGCGGAAGGCCGGCCGCAGCGATGAGCTGCTCGTTGGCATCGACGATGGCCACGGCCCTGTTCAGCGCGGAGGCCAGCGTCTCAGCGACCGGCGCGAAGCCGCCCCCGGCGAGCACCGCCTGCACGAGCTCCTGATGCACCGTGTTCGCCCGATCGCGCTCTCTCAGATGCGACGTGAGCCGCTCCAGTGTGCCGCGTGATTCGTCCTCGGAATCGCGCAGGTCGCGGAGGATCTGGGTGGTCTGCAGAATCACGGAGGCGTGGTCGGCGAGCGCGGACAGCAGCGCGACCTCCTCTGGGGAGAAGTTCTTCTCCTCCCTGTTGGCGACGAAGAGCACGCCGAGCACGTCGTCGCGGCTCAGCATCGGCACGCCGAGGATCGACACGAGCCCCTCCGACGACACCGCGTCGTCGATTCCGGTGTCGTGGCGCTCCCGTGCATAGACCGAGTAGTCGGCTGCCCACTGCGCCGACCGCGATTCGACGACCGCGCTGGCCAGTCCGCGCCCAGGAGGGACCCTGATGCGCTGGAAATCGCCGCTCACCGAGCCGCTGGTCTCCCGCACGCGCAGTTCGCGGGTCACAGGGTCGAACTCGGACAGGTAGGCGAGGTCGACGCCCATCATCTCGCGCGCACGCTGCACCAGGCGGGCCAGCACGGCATCGCTGTCGCGGAGCTCCGCGAGCTCCCTGGCGCTGGAGAACAGCGCGGACAGCTCGTGCTCGCGCCTGCGCAGCCGCGACACCTCGCGCTGGGTGCGATGCACGCGATCGGTGATCTCGGCTGCGTCGGCGTCGGTGATGCCCAGCCGGCGCAGCGCATCACCGACCGCCGTCGGATCGGGAGGCTCGCTGTCGTGACCGGCTCCCAGCAGAACGGCGACCGCCTGCGCTGGGTCGTGTGGGCTCATCCGGCCTCCTCGCCCCGGCGCACCGTCCGGGTGAGCGCGGCGCTGAGCTCGGGCCACAGCTCGTGCGGGGCGAGGTGGCCCATGTCGGGATGCACCTGCAGCTCCGAGGTCGCGATGGCGGCGGCCATGTCCGCGGCGGCCTGCCAATGCACGACGTCGTCCTCGCGCCCGTGGAAGATCAGCGTCGGAACCGTCACGGCTCTGAGCGCTTCGAGGCGCTCGGGCGCGCGCAGCAGCGCGGACCACTGCCGCGCGTAGCCCTCGGGGGAGTAGCCGCGGTCATAGGCGGTCGCGGTCGCGTTCAGATGCCATTCCAGCTGCGGGTCGTAGCGGCCTGGCGGCAGTGCGCGGATGGCGGCCTCGGTCGCGGCGACCGCCTGCTCCTTCGTCATGCGCACAGGTGTCGAGCGCAGCTCTGGGCGCTCCCCGTGGAGGACGTAGCGACGGTCACGGCCGGGGAGCGTGGAGAGCAGGCCGATGCTGCGCACGCGCTCCGGATGCTCGATCGCGAGCATCTGGGCCATCATTCCGCCCATCGAATGCCCTGCCACGTGCGCGGAGGCCACTCCCAGCGCGTCGAGCACGCGCACGATGTCGCCCGCCATGTCGGAGAGGCCGTACCCGCCGTCGATGTCCTCCTCACCGCCGAAGCGCTGGGAGAGGCCGGTGTCGCGGTTGTCGAACCGGACGACGCGGATGCCGGCGTCCGTGAGCAAGGCGATGAAGCGCTCATCCCACGACAGCAGCTGCGCGCCGCCTCCCGAAGCGAGCACGAGCACCGGGTCAGAGGCTCGGCCGAAGACCTCGTAGTAGATCCGGATGTCGTCGGACTCGGCATAGGGCATGGGATCCTCCTCCGCGTTTCGAGTGAGTCTACGAGCGAACCAGAGCCTGTCGCATGTGCGGATCACCTATGGATTCGATGACATGACGGACTGTCCACCCATCGATCGGCGAGCCGAACGCTCATATCGTCGTGCATGACATCGCGGCACCGAAGACCGGAACGTCGCACGCGAAGGAGGGCGGTCCATGCCGATCAACAGCCGTATCAAGGGCCTGCGGGACCACACCCCTGACGAGCGCCTGGCCATGGTCGCGCAGAGCGCCGACCTCGAACCGCACGCACTCGATGCCCTCAGACCCGAGGCCGGGCTCGGCATCGCTCAGGCCGACCACATGATCGAGAACGTCGTCGGCCTCATCCAGATCCCCGTCGGCATCGCCGTCAACTTCACGATCGACGGCCGCGACCGCCTCGTCCCGATGGCCACGGAGGAGCCGAGCGTGGTCGCCGCCGCGTCCAACGCCGCGCGGATGGCCAGGGTGCACGGCGGCTTCACCACCTCGTACACCGGCGACGTCATGATCGCTCAGATCCAGGTGCTCGACTCCGTGAATCCCCACGGCGCGCAGTTCGCGCTGCTGGAGGCGCGCGAAGAACTGCTGGGGCTGGCGAACCAGCAGGACCCGACGCTCGTCTCGCTCGGCGGCGGGGCCTTCGATCTCACGGTGCGCGTCCTGCCCACGCGGGCCGGCGTGCAGGTCATCGCCCACCTGCACGTCGACGTGCGCGACGCGATGGGGGCGAACGCGGTGAACACGATGGCCGAGGCGATTGCGCCGCGCATCGCCGAAGTCACCGGGTCGCGCACGCTGCTGCGCATCCTGACGAACAAGGCCGAGCGGCGCCTCACCAGGGCGCGAGCCGTGTTCGACGCCGAGATGCTCGGCGGTGCCGCCGTCGTCGACGACATCGTCGCCGCCAGCGCCTTCGCCGAAGCGGACCCCTATCGCGCGGCCACGCACAACAAGGGCATCATGAACGGCATCACGGCCGTCGTCCTCGCCACGGGCAACGACACCCGCGCCGTCGAGGCCGGATGCCACTCGCACGCGGCACGCTCCGGACAGTACACGGCGCTCTCGCAGTTCGAGAAGAATGCGGACGGCGACCTCGTCGGCACGTTGGAGGTCCCCCTCGCCGTCGGCCTGGTCGGCGGCGCCACCCGGGCGCACCCGTCGGCACGCGCGGCCGTGCGGCTGCTCGGGGCGGAGACCGCGCGCGAACTGGCGAGTGTGATCGCCGCCGTCGGCCTCGCGCAGAACCTGGCGGCATGCCGCGCGCTGGCGGCGGAGGGCATCCAGCGCGGGCACATGACGCTGCACGCGCGTACGGTCGCGGCCAGTGCGGGCGCCGCCGTGGACGAGGTCGGACAGGTCGCGGAACGGATCGTCTCCGACGGCCGCATTCGCGTCGAGCACGCGCGCGAGGTGCTGGCGACGCTGCGCGCCGAGAAGGCACGAGCATGACGGCGCCGAGGACCGAACCGGAGGACGGACTGCCGACCAGCGTCACCGTGTACGAGGTCGGGCCGAGGGACGGCCTGCAGGCCGAGACCGATGTCGTGCCGACGGACGTGAAGGCCGAGCTGTGCAGGCGGCTGTACGTCGCGGGAGTGCGCGACCTCGAGCTGACCAGCTTCGTGCCGCCGACGTGGATCCCGCAGCTGACGGATGCCGCCGAGGTGGCGGCATCCGTGCGCATCCCCGACGGTGCGCGCGGCGTCGCGCTGGTGCCCAACCTGCGCGGACTCGAACGGGCGCGCGACGCGGGCATCGGCGAGATCGCGGTGGTCGTCAGCGCGACGGAGGCGTTCGCGCACGCGAATCTCAACACCACGAAGGAGGGGGCCGTCGAGCGCGCAGAGGACGTCGTCGCCGAGGCATCCGGCATGCCGGTGCGGGGATACGTCTCGATGGCGTTCGGGGACCCGTGGGAGGGCGAGGTCGACATCGACGCGGTCGCAGCCACAGCGGCGCGGCTGTATGCCGCGGGCTGCGGCACGATCGCGCTCGGCGACACCATCGGCGTGGCAACGCCGGGTCTCACCGCTCGCGTCGTGCGGGAGACGATCGCCGCAGGCGTTCCGGTCGAGGCCGTCGCACTGCACCTGCACGACACCTACGGCCAGGCGCTGGCGAACGTGCACGCCGCGCTCCGTCTGGGCGTGAGCGAATTCGACGCAGCGGTGGGCGGACTCGGCAGATGCCCGTACGCGAAGGGTGCGACCGGTAACCTCGCCACCGAGGCCCTGGTGTGGATGCTGGACGGATTGGGCATCGAGACGGGGATCGATGTCGGCGCAATGGCCGCGACGACGACCTGGTTGTCACGTATGCGGGGCGTTCGCGCGCCGTCGAACATCGCGACCGCGCTGGCCGCGGCCGCATCCAAGGAGGAATCATGACTGGTCTGCCGGCCCCCGGTGCCCTGAACGGCATCGTCGTGCTCGATCTGTCGCGTGTGCTCGCCGGACCGTATGCCGCGCAGATGCTCGCCGACCTCGGCGCGACGGTGATCAAGATCGAGAATCCCGCCGATCCGGATGTCTCGCGCGGGTTCCCGCCCTACCTCACGGACGGCGAAGAGGAGTTCAGCGCCTACTACGCCCAGTACAACCGCGGCAAGCTCGGCGTCGGTCTCGATCTCGCCGCGCCGGAGGGCAAGGAGGTGCTGAAGGATCTGGTCCGCTCCGCCGACGTGCTGATCGAGAACTTCCGCCCCGGCACGATGGAGAAGCTCGGCGTCGGGTACGAGGTGCTCCGCGAGGTGAATCCGAAGCTCGTCTACGCCGCGATCTCCGGCTACGGTCAGACGGGATCCCGCAGTCGGCGCCCGGCCTTCGACAACACCGCGCAGGCTGCGGGCGGGCTGTGGTCGATGAACGGCTACCCCGACATGCCGCCCGTGCGCGTCGGCGTGACGATCGGCGACCTGTCGGCGACGCTGTTCGCCGTCATCGGCACCTTGGCGGCGCTCCGGCACGCCGAGGCGACCGGTGAAGGGCAGCTGGTCGACGTCGCCCAAGTGGACAGCATCGTGGCGCTGACGGAGACCGCCGTCGTCGACTACACCGTCGACGGGAAGGTCGCAGCGCCAGCAGGGAACGAGCACGCGTGGGTGAAGCCCTACGAGCTCTTCGACTGCGCCGACGGGCAGGTGTTCTTCGGCGCATACACCGACAAGCTGTGGCGCGCGGCGTGCGAACTCTTCGGCACTGCGGAGCACGCATCGGATCCCGAGATCGACACGATGCGCAAACGCCTCGTTCCCGAGGTGTACCAGCGCCGGGTGAAGCCGATCGTCGCGGAATGGCTGAGGGATCGGACCAGGGCACAGCTCGAGGAGCTGGCGGGCGATGTCGTCCCGCTCACCGCCGTCAGGAACATCGGCGAGGTGGTCGACGATCCCGGCACAGCGGAGCGCGACATGATCGTCGAGGCGGATTACGGCTCGCTCGGCACCCTGCGCATGTTCGGCCAGCCGATCAAGCTCAGCGCGACGCCCAGTTCGCCCGGCAGAACGGCGAACCGGCTCGCCGAGCACGCCGACGAGGTGCTCGCCGACCTCGCAGGCTATGACGGGGAGCGCATCGCGGCTCTGCGCGACGCGGGAGTGCTGCCGTGAGCGTCGTGCGCACCGAGCCGATCGCCGCGACCGTCGCCGAGGCGTACCGCGGCACCTTCGCCGTCGGCGAGGTGCCGCTGCGTTCGGGCGACGCGCTCCCGCCGGCGTGGGAGGGCGTGTACTTCCCCTTCGAAGCCCCGCTGACGGATCTTCGGCCGGATGGGACTCCGGCCGAGGACGGGGTGCTGCCGGAGATCGACCTGCCGCGGCGGATGTACGCGGGGGAGACGACCGAGTTCCTCCGCCCGCTTCCCGTCGGAGCCGAGGCCGTCCAGACGACGTCGCTCGGCTCCGTCACCGACAAGCGCGGCTCAGGGGGCAGGCTCGTCTTCGTCGACATCGAACGCGATTACGAGGTCGACGGCGAGGTCGCGATCCGCAGCGTGTGGCACGACGTGTTCCTCGAGCAGACCGATCCTGATGCTCCGACGAAGCCGCCGCGCCGAGATCCGGACGTCGCGGCTTCTGCCGACTGGTCGGAGGAGCGGATGCTCGACGCCAGACAGCTGTTCCGCTTCTCTGCGCTCACCTTCAACACCCACCTCATCCACTACGACCGTGCGTGGGCGCGCGAGGTCGAGCACCTGCCCGACCTGCTCGTGCACGGCCCCCTCACTCGCATCCTGCTGATGGACGCCGCCCGCAGGAACGTGCCAGGCCGAATGCCGGAGCGACTCGACGTCAGGGCTGTGGCCCCCACGCTCGTCGACCGCCCGGTCCGCTTCGCCGGGCGCACCGTCGGCGGAACCACCAGGGTGACCGCCCTCGGTGAAGACCACGCCGTGCTGGCGACAGCGGAGATCGCCTGGGCTCCGGCGGATGGACGGGAGGGCACGAACGCATGAGGCCGAACTCCGATTTCGCGCTCGAAGATGTCGAGCGGATCCGTGAGCTGGTCGAGCAGAACCCGTGGGCGACCATCGTCAGCTCGGTCCCGGAGCGCGGCCTGGTCGTCTCCCACTATCCGGTCCTGCTCGATGACGACGCAGAAGGTCTTGTGCTGCTCAGCCACGTCGGGCGTCCGGATGAGCGACTGCACGAACTCGGTGCGCACGAGTGCGTGGTGATCGTCTACGGCCCGCAGGGCTACGTCTCCCCCGGATGGTACGGGTCGTCACCGGCTGTGCCGACGTGGAACTTCGCGGTCGCCCATCTCTACGGCACCCCGGAGATCCTCGACGACGACGAGAACCTGCGAGTGCTGGAGCGACTGGTCTCTCACTTCGAGAGTCCGATGCCCGAGCCGTTCCTGATGAACCGCACCCTCGAGAACGCCGACTACGCGGCCAGGATCGTGCACGGCACGGTCGGCTTCCGGATGAGGGTGGAGCGCTTCGAGGCGAAGGAGAAGATGAGCCAGGACAAGTCGCCGGAAGCGGTTGAGCGCGTCATCGATGCGCTGCGCAGACAGGGGCCGTATCGGAACCCCGAGCTGGCCGACCGGATGGCGCAGGCGCAGGAGCAGCAGACATGACGTCACCCGAGACGATCACCCTCAGCGGAGCCCGGCCCTATGGCGGAGAGCCCCTCGACGTCGTCATCAGCGACGGGACGATCTCACAGATCGCTCCTGCCGGAACCATGCCTGCGGTCGGCGAGGTCGTCGACGCCGCAGGCCGTTGGATCGGACCGGGGCTCTGGGACTCGCACGTGCACTTCACGCAGCACGTCATCCGGCGTCGGCGCATCGATCTCACGCAGACCCGCAGCGCCGGCGAGGTGCTCGACGCCGTGCGCGGGGCACTCGACCACGGAGCGCCGCTGACCGACGGCATGCTGATGGGCTACGGCTTCCGAGACGGTCTGTGGCCGGAGCCGGCCACCCTGGCCGCACTGGAGGAAGCCGTCTCCGATGTGCCCGTCGTCCTGGTCAGCGGTGATCTGCACTGCGGCTGGCTGAACAGGGCAGCCGCCGCTCGGCTCGGCGCGGAACTGGACGAGACGGGGCTGATCAGGGAGGGACCGTGGATCGGCCTGCTGCACTCGCTCGACGAAGCGTCGTCGCTTCCGCCCGACGCCTACCGTGAGGCCGCGGACGCCGCGGCTGCGCGAGGAGTCGTCGGCATCGTGGAGTTCGAGAACACCGACAACGTCGCGGAGTGGCCCGCACGCGTCGCAGAAGGCGTGACGAGTCTCAGAGTCGAGGGTGCCGTGTGGCCTGACCGCCTCGAGCAGGCCGTCGCGGCCGGTCTGCGCACCGGCGACCGCCTCGACGATCAGGGCCTGGTCACCTTCGGGCGGCTGAAGGTGGTCGTCGACGGCTCGCTCAACACCCGCACCGCGTGGTGCTGGGATCCGTACCCCGGCCTGGACCCCGCCGGCCCGCACGCCTGCGGCATGGAGAGCGTTCCCGTCCCGGAGCTGCGCCGGCTGCTCGAACGAGCCGACGGGGCGGGCATCGGCGCCGCCGTGCACGCGATCGGCGACCGCGCGAACAGCGAAGTGCTCGACGCCTTCGCGTCCGTCGGCATGCCAGGTGTGATCGAGCACGCGCAGCTCGTCCGCGACGACGACTTCTCCCGGTTCGCCGAGCTCGGGCTCGCCGCCAGCGTCCAGCCGGAGCACGCCATGGACGACCGCGACGTCGCAGACCACCACTGGGCGGGGCGCACAGCCCGCGCATTCGCCTTCGGCTCGCTGCACCGGTCCGGCGCCGAGCTCCGACTCGGCTCAGACGCGCCGGTCGCACCGCTGGATCCATGGGTGTCGATTGCGGCGGCGACCGCCCGCAGCCGGGGCGGCAGGGGTGCCTGGCATCCGGAGCAGCGGCTGCCGCTGGACGCCGCGCTCGCCGCTTCGTCCCGCGGCGTGCTGGGCGTCGGCCGTCGCGCCGATCTCGTCGTGGTCGACCGCGACCCGTATGCGTGCGACCGCGACGAGCTTCGCACGATGCCCGTCGCGGCCACGCTGCTGGGCGGACGCTTCACCCGACGGGAGATCTGAGCGATGACCACCCAGCTGTTCACGAACGCGAAGGTGTTCACAGGCGAGTCGGAGACCGGCTTCGCCTCGGCCTTCCGCACAGTCGACGGCACGATCGACTGGGTCGGCGCCGCCGAGGAGGTCGAGGGGGAGACCGCCGTCGATCTCGGAGGGCGCACGGTGCTGCCCGGACTGATCGACAGTCACACGCACCCCGCGCTGATCGCGGGCACAGCCGCCGCCGTCGAGTGCTTTCCGCCGGCGGTCGCGTCCGTCCACGAGCTGGTGGAGACCCTGCGTATGCACGCGGCGTCGACCGGCGACGACTGGGTGCTCGGCCGAGGCTTCGACGAGTCGAAGTTCCCCGAGCGGCGGATGCCGACCGCCGAGGACCTCGACCGGGTCTCGAAGGATCGACCGGTGCTGGTGTGGCGCTGCGACGCGCACTCGGCCGTATGCAACTCCGCGGCGCTGCGCATGGCGGGTATCGACGAGAGGACGCCCGACCCGGAGGGTGCGCGCTTCGAGCGCGACGATGCCGGGCGCCCGAACGGGGTGCTGACCGAGATAGCGGCCGTCGCGGCTGTGGCGTCGGTCATCCCGGCGCCGTCCAGGGAGGAGCAGGTCCTCGCCGTCCTGAGGTTCGGCGAGGACCTCGCCTCCCGCGGCATCGTCGCCGTCTGCGACCTGCTCTCCACGCGCATCGACGATCCGCTCGGCGTCTTCCGCGAAGCGGAAGCGCGAGGACTGCGCACCCGCGTCGCGCTCTACCCCGGTTGGGACCCGGAGCAGCCGCTCGCCGATCTCGATCCGCTCGACACCAGGGGGCGCATTCGCGTCGCGGGCGTCAAAGTGGTCATGGACGGCGCCTACTCGAACCGGACAGCATGGGTTCACGAGCCCTACCCCGACTCCTGCGACCACGGCCTCCGACTGGTCGAAGACGAGGACGTTCTCGCAGCTGCCGACTGGGCCAGGCGCAACGGCGTGCAGCTGGCGGTGCACGCGATGGGCGATCGCACCCTCGATCGCGTGATCGAGCTGTTCGCCGACCGGGAGCCGTGGCTCGACGGCGTGCCGTCCGTGCGCATCGAGCACGCCACCCTCGTCAGTGAAGCGCGCGCCGAGCGGCTGCGCGCGGCCAGGATGTCGTTCGGCATCGCAACGCACACGGTGTTCTTCTTCGCCGAGTACGACGGATACGAGAAGGCACTGCGTGCCGAGCAGGTGCCGGACGCGTATCCGATCGCGAGGCTGTACGAGCAGATCGAGCCCCTCGCGCTGTCGTCCGATCGCCCCGCGACCGCATGGAGCGGTGCCGATGACGTGATGCTGTCGATCGCCGCCGCCGTGCGGCGCACGGCGTACGACGGAACCGAGTTCGGCATGGAAGCCGCGGTCACGGTGCCGCAGGCCGCCATGCTGTACACGGGCCGCGCGCGGCTGCTGTCACCGCTGGAAGGCGTAGGCATACTGGCTCCCGGCCTCGACGCGAGCTTCGCGGTGCTCGACCGCGACGTCTTCACCGTGCCGGAGGACGAGATCGCGTCGGTGCGCGTCGCCGAGACCTGGATCGGCGGTCAGCGGGTGTTCATCCGCTGATCCCGCGATCAGGACGAGCCGAGCAGCCGCACCCGGCAAGCCAGCTCTACGGCGAAGCGCACATCGGGGTCGTCGAGGTCGACGTCGAGCCTTTCGCGGATGCTTCGCATCCGGTAGCCGACGGCGTTGGGGTGCAGCATGAGCTCATGGCCGGCTCGGCTGAGCGAGTTGCGGTTGCCGAGGTATGCGAGCAGCGTGCGCACGGCCGTGAGCGATCGCTGCGGGCCGAGCGCGTCCAGCGGGTGCAGCACGTCCTCCAGCAGGCTGCGGCTGATCGGAGAGGCGTAGAAGTCGAGCAGCACGCGGCGAAGACCGGTCACGTCCGTCGTCTCCACACCGCCGAGGCGCCCCGCGGTGATCGCCGAGTCGGCGGCCACGCGCGCCTCCGCGGCGGACTGCCTGAGGCCTGCAGGGCCGCTCTGCGGCGTGCCGAGGCCGAGCGTCCAGGTCCAGTCGTCTCCCGAGAGCGTGCCCGCGTATGCCTGCACCCGTTCGGCGACTTCTCGCAGGCGGCGCTGGTGGTCTCCTGCGCCGTGCTCCTCCGTGCAGACGACGAGCGCGCCGTCCTGGATGTGGGTGATGTGCCAGAGCTCATCGCGGTCCTCCACGAGCTGCAGTGCGAACAGCTCGATCGCGGGCTGAACGCCGCGGGGAGGCGGGGCATCCGGATCCGAGCGATGCTGCGACCTGATCCACGCCGCCGCGTGCGACAGCTGCAGGGGCAGCCCGAGACGAGCAGCGGGGGCGACGAACACATCGACCCGCGACGCTTCGGCGAGCGTCAGCTCTGCGATCAGGTCGGCCCTGGACCGGTTCGGACCGAAGCGGTCGCGGATCTGGCGCTGGATGGAACGGGAGATGAGGGAGGAGACGACGGGGATCACCGTTCGCGTGGCGTCATCCGGATGATCCGCAGACAGCCGGGCGATGGACACCTCGCCGATGAACACCGCCGAACTGTCCGTCCATTCGGCGTGCGGGGCGTTCGACATGGTCAGCGTCACGCCGAGAGCGCCGGATGCCGCGGCCAGGATGTGCTCCGGGTCGGCGTCCTCCTCGCCTGCGGCGGCGATGGCGCGCTCCATCGCATAGCTGGCGCGCGCCATCGATTCCGCAGCGCCTCCCACCAGCACCCTGTCGATGGCGACGGCCAGGTCCGTCGGCGACTCCTCGCTCGAGACCATGACCGCGACCGTGCCGTTGTCCGCGAGCGCCGCCGCGGTCGCCGTGAGGCCGAAGCCCTCCGGGAACACGATTCCCGCGACGCCCAGGGCGTTCGCGCGCCGGAGAGCGACGTCGACCAGGTAGGGAGCGGGGATGTCACCGGCGATGATCGCCAGGGTTCCGCGGGGGCTCTTCGGTAGGGAGGCGAGTTCGATCACCTCGACACCGGTGACCGCTTCGGCGTCCGTGGGCCCTGCGAGCAGAGTCAGCCGGAGGCGATCGGCCTGGGCGAGCAGGTCCGCAACCTTGAACTGTGCCACAAGCACAATGTAGAAGATTTCTCAGTGCTTTTGGCACATTGTGGCGCTCTGGTCTCGCTTCTAGTGTCGATCTATGGCACCCGTCACCCAGCAGACGATTCCTGACGAGCAGGTTCTCACCAGCGTTCAGCCGGAGGATGTGCCCGCGCTCGCGGCGGGCGCGGCGATCTTCGGAACCGGTGGGGGAGGCGCAGTCCACACGGCGCAGCAGGTCGTGCAGCGCGCTCTCCTCGAACACGGCCCTGTCGAGCTCGTCGGGGTGGACGACCTCACAGCCGACGACGCGGTCATCATGATGTCGGGGGTCGGTGCGCCGACGGTCGGAATCGAGATGCTCTCGTCGACCGCGCAGGCCGAGACTCTTCTCACGGAGGCCCAGCGCGCGCTCGGGCGCCCGATCACCACGATCATGCCGGCGGAGATCGGCGGGAGCAACGGGGTGTCGCCGATCGGATGGGCCGCGCGCCTCGGGGTCAAGGTGCTGGACGCCGACGGCATGGGCCGCGCCTTCCCCGAAGCGACCATGATCTCTCCGAACGTCGCCGGCGTTCCCTGCGAGTTCGCGGTGCAGGCCGATGTGGTCGGAAACGTCGATGTGCGCAGGACCGTCGACCTGACCTGGCTCGAGCGCCACGCGCGGGCAGGCGTGGTCGCCTCCGGCGGCATCGTCGTCGCCGCGCACTATCCGCTCACCGCGGAGACCGCCCGAGGCGCGGTGATCCCGCGCACCATCAGCCGCGCCATCAGAGCAGGGCACGCTCTGCTGTCGTCCTCCGATCCCGTGCCGGCCATCGCGGATGAGCTCGGGGCCGAGGTGCTGATCACGGGCAAGATCGTCGACGTCGCCAGGCGCACCGAAGGCGGTTTCGTGCGAGGATCCGTCACCGTTGCGGGAACGGGGGAGAACCGCGGTCGGCTGCAGCGGATCGAGCTGCAGAACGAGAACCTCGTCGCGCTCGAGGACGGGAACGTCCTGGCCAGCGTGCCCGACCTCATCTCGATCCTCGACTCGGAGACGGGCCACGCCATCTCCACAGAGATGATCCGGTTCGGTCAGCGCGTCGCGGTGATCGCCTGGCCGTGCGATCCGCTCTGGCGCACACCGCGCGGCCTGGAGTTGGCCGGCCCCGCCGCGTTCGGCTACGACCTGCCCTACGTCCCCTTCGAACGGAAGAGCATCAGATGACCCTGGAGAACGGCCTGTCCATCGGCGTCGACGTCGGAGGGACGAACACCGATGCCGTCGTCCTCGACGCCGAAGGCACCGTGCTGACGAGCACGAAGCAGCCGACCGCCGACGACGTCGTCGAAGGCATCCGCGCCAGCATCGGCACGGTGCTCGACGAGATCGGCGATCGCCGTTCGCAGGTGACCAGGGTGATGCTCGGAACCACGCACGCGACGAATGCGATCGTGGCCAGGCGAGGGCTGGCACGCGTGGCGGCGATCCGCCTCGGCGCACCCGCCGGCACCGAGTGGCCGCCCCTGGCGGGATGGCCGACCGACCTGTCGGCCGAGATCCTGGCGGGATCGGTGATGCTCGGGGGCGGTCATATGGTCGACGGAACGCCGATCACGCGGCTGGACCGGGACGGACTGCTCCGCTTCCTCGACGAGACCGCCGACCGCTGCGACGCGATCGCGGTCACCGGAATCTTCAGCCCGTCCTTTCCCGAGCAGGAACGCGAAGTCGATGCGATCATCCGGGCGCACCTCGGTCGCGACGCGCCGACCTTCCTGAGCCAGGACATCGGCCCGACCGGGCTGATCGAACGGGAGAACGCAACGGTGCTCAATGCGGCGCTGCATCGCGTCGCACACGACGTGACCCACGCGCTGCTCGCGGTCGTCGAAGAGCAGCGCTTGGACGCCGTGACGTTCTTCGCCCAGAACGACGGCACGCTGATGTCGCTGGACGTCGCCGAGACGTTCCCCGTGCTCACGATCGGCTCCGGACCGGCGAACTCGATCCGCGGCGCAGCCTATCTCTCCGGCGCATCCGACGCGATCGTCGTCGATGTCGGCGGCACCACGAGCGACCTCGGCGTCGTCGCGAACGGATTCCCGCGCGAATCCACCCTCCCTCGGGAGATCGGCGGTGTGCAGACGAACTTCCGGATGCCGGACATCCTGTCGCTCAGCATCGGCGGCGGCACCGTCGTCGACGTGGCCACAGGCCGGGTCGGCCCGAGCTCGGTCGGCCACCGGATCAATCGCGAGGGGCTGCTGTTCGGCGGTTCGACGCCGACGCTCACGGATGCGGCGTCGCTGCGCCGATCTGCCGTCGCCGGCCGCCGTCTGCCGAAGCTCGACGGGGCCACCACGGCCGCGCTGGAGGCATCGATGACGGTCGTCGCCGAGCGACTGGAGGAGGCCGCCGAGCGTCTCTCGCTCGGGCGGATGGATCTTCCGCTCGTCGTCGTCGGCGGCGGCGGATTCCTCGTGCCCGACGGGCTGAACATCGCCGGCGACGTGCTCCGCCCGGCCTATGGCGACGTCGCCAACGCGGTCGGCGCGGCGATCTCGCTCGCCGGCGGTCGCGCAGAGCACATCGCGCACATCGAAGAGCGCGCCGAGGGCATCGAAGCCGCATCCGAGGCGGCGATCGCCAAGGCCATCCAGGCGGGTGCGGACCCGCTCAGGGTCGAAGTCGTCGAGGTCCTCGAGACGCCGATCTCGTACACGTCCCACCCGACGGTGAGCATCTCCGCCAAGGCGGCGGGGCCCTTGTCCCATCTGGGCGGAGTCGTTCCCTCCCCCGCGTAGGAGCGGCACAGTCCGCACCGCAGCAACATCCAGAAAGAGGAGAAAGCCATGAAGCACAGCACTTCAGTACCGGCAGCCGCTGGCGCCGTCGTCCTCGCACTGACCCTCACCGCCTGCGGCGGTGCGGAGCCGGATGCCGACGGCGAAGTCGTCTCCGGCGGCACCTTCCGGCATGCGATCTTCCCCGAGGTCGGCAGCATCATCCCGATGAGCGCCACCCAGCCTCAGGAGATCCAGATCATCACGTATGCCTACGAGTCTCTCGTCTACACCGACCAGGAGGGGCAGCAGATGCCGTGGCTCGCCGACTCCTGGGAGCTGTCGGACGACGGCACCTCGGCGACCTTCGAACTCAAGGACGGAGTCACCTTTCACGACGGCACGCCGTTCGACGCCGAGGTCGCCGCGGCGAACATCAACTACCACTCCGATCCGGACAACGCGACAACGCTCGCGGACGTGCTGCCGGAGGGACTCGAGGCCAGCGGCGAGGGCGAGACACTCACGGTCACCGCCGATGTGGCCGACCCGTTCATGGTGAGCGTGATCGGCAACATCGTCATGGTCGGCGATGCCGGCCTGCAGGATCCGGCCAGCCTCGAATCGGCCTCCAACGGCACGGGGCTGTACGAGCTCACCGGCGTCGAGGCCGACATGTACGTCTTCGACGCCAGAGACGACTACACCTGGGGGCCGGACGGACTGACCTCCGACACCGAAGGGCTGCCGGACGCGCTCGAGATCAGTGTGGTCACGGATGCCTCGACGCGGGCGAACCTGCTGCTGTCCGACGAGGTCAACGCCGCGGCCGTGGAAGGGCCGGATCAGGAGCGCATCGACAGCGCGGGCTATGAGTTCGCCGGCACGATCAATCCGATCGGCCAGATGCTCTTCAATGAGCGGGAGGACCGCCCGACGCACGATCCGCTTGTGCGCGAGGCGCTGATCCTGGGCTTCGACCATGAAGACGCATCCGAGGTCGTCTCGAACGGGCGTCCCGTCGACCTGACCTCGTGGATCACCGATGCGCCCTTCACGTGCTTCAACGAGGAACCGGTCTGGGAGCGTCCGGCCGCCGACGCGGCGCGCGCCGCCGAGCTGCTCGACGAAGCGGGTTGGACCGAAGGCGCGGACGGAGTCAGGGAGAAGGACGGCGAACCGCTGGAGATCGACTTCATCTACGACGCCGGATCCACCGCCCACTCCTCGGCCGCTGAGCTGTTGGCACAGGACTGGGAGGAACTGGGCATCGCGACGAACCTGATCGGGATGGACGGGGCCGGATGGTCGGAGTACCTCTACGAGACCTTCGACTACGACACCGGATGGATCCAGATCGGCGTCGGCAGCCCCGTCACGCAGAACCTGTTCTACGGCGGAGCGTCGCCGGAGGACGGCGGCCTGAACTTCATGGGCGTCGACGACGACGAGTACAACGCACTCGCTCAGCAGGCGGGTTCCGCCGCCGACGCGGACGAGGCGTGCGAGTACTGGTCGGAGGCCGAGAAGCTGGTCGTCGAGAAGTTCCACACCCTCCTGCTCACCGGCACCATCCGGCCGACTTACATGTCGGGAGCGGAGTTCGAGTTCACGGACTACCTCCAGCCTGTGACGATCCGCATGACCGAGTGAGGGAACGTCAGATGACAGCGACGATGACCCGGCCGGTTCGGCTCCCGCGGCTCAGACAGCTGCGAGAGCGGGTCTCGCCGCGGACCGACTTCGCGATCAGGCGGCTCGGACGGCTCGTCGTCAGCCTCGTCGTCGTCGTTCTCGCCGCGTTCTTCCTGGTGCACTTGGTGCCGGGCGACCCGGTCAGAGCCGCGCTGGGGCCGACGGCCCCGGCGGGCCTGGTCGAGAGCACCAGGGTGGCTCTGGGCCTCGATCAGAGCATGCCGCAGCAGCTGCTGAACTACCTCTCAGGGCTGCTGCGCGGCGACCTCGGCACATCCATCCAGTCCGGGCTCTCCGTCAGCGACACCATCGCCTCCCGCTTCCCGACCACGCTGACCCTCGCCGCACTGGGCTTCGCGGTCGCCGTGGTCGGCGCGCTTCCGATCGGTATGGGGGCAGCGCTCATCGCACGGACGCGTCGGGGCAGAACCGTCAACGGCGGCATCTCGGGCTTCCTCGGCGTGCTCATCGCGATCCCCGACTTCGTGCTCGCCGTCGGACTGATCTCGGTGTTCAGCATGTGGCTGGGGCTGCTTCCGCCGGCGGGCTGGGGCGATGGGCCGGATGCGGTCCTGCCCGTACTGGCGCTGTCGCTCGGCGCGATGGCCTATCTGGCGCGGATCGTGCAGGTGGAGATGATCAAGGTGCTGGACTCCACCTACATCACCACAGCGCGCGCCAAGCGCCTCCCGCAGCGGCTCATCCTGTTCCGCCATGCCCTGCCGAACATCGTCACAGCCACGCTCACCGTCGGCGGACTTCTGCTGTCGGGCCTGGTGGCGGGAACCGTGATCATCGAGACGGTCTTCGCCGTTCCGGGCGCGGGCAGCACGCTCGTCTCCGCTGTGGGGACGAAGGACTATCCGATGATCCAGGGCATGGTGCTCGTCTACGCGGCCATGGTGCTCGCCGTGAACCTCGTCGTCGATCTGATCCTGATCACGATCGATCCCAGAACCACGATCGCAGAAGGGTGAGTGACAGACGATGACGGCCTCCGTCTCAGGAAAGCTGGGCACCTCGACCCCAGGCGAACCCGCTGCCAAGCAGCGCAGACGCTCCCGTTGGATCAGCTTCACCGGCATCACCGCCATGGTCGGCATCGCCGTGCTGCTGGCGATCGCTGTACTCGGACCCAGCATCTGGACCGAGGCGGCGACGGTGCGCAACATCGCCGAGCGCTGGGCGCAGGCGGGGGCGGCGCATCCGTTCGGCACTGACGACATCGGCCGCGACATCCTCGCGCGCGTCATGGTCGCCACGCGCACATCTCTCCTGCTGACGCTCGGGGCGACGGCGATGCTCGTCGGCGGCGGGCTGATCATCGGACTCACCGCCGCCATGCTCCCGCGCACGCTCCGTCGCGCCCTCATCTGGGTGATGGACATGCTGCTGGCCTTCCCATGGCTGCTGCTGGTGCTGTTCTTCACCGTCATCTGGGATGCGACCGCAACAGGGGCGATGCTCGCAATCGGTCTCGCCGGTATCCCGAACGTCACGCGCCTCGTCTACAACATGGCCTCGTCCGTGACCGATCAGGACTACGTTCGCGCCGCGCGGGTCGTCGGAGTCGGGCCGTACGGCATCATCACCAAGCACATCCTGCCGAACATCGCGAACCCCCTGCTCGTGCAATCGGCGGCGGCTGCCAGCACGACGCTGCTCGCCTTCGCCGGGCTCTCGTTCCTCGGGCTCGGGGTCCAGGCACCGGAGTACGACTGGGGCCGACTGCTCAACGAGGGACTGAGCCACCTCTACACGAACCCCATGGCAGCGCTGGGTCCTGGCATCGCCGTGGTCTTCTCCGGCGTCGTCTTCACGATGGTCGCCGAGACGGTCGGCGACCAGCCGGGACAGGGGCTGCGCTCGGTCGTCAGAGCGGGCCGCGGAATGGCGCTCGGCTCGCGGCAGAAGACCGCAGCCCCCGCCGCCCCCGAGCGGGACGACAGCTCCAGGCTGGCCGAAGTCCGCGATCTTCATGTCGCCTTTCCCGATGGTGAGGGCGGGCTCGTCGAGCGCGTGCGCGGCGTCGACCTGCACGTCGCGCCGGGTGAGGTGGTCGGCATCGTCGGAGAATCGGGATCGGGGAAGTCGCTGACGGCGATGGCCATGGCAGGGCTGCTGGGGAAGGAAGCCGTCGTGGCCGCCTCGGTGCACTCCTTCGACGGCATGGACATGGCAGGTCCGCTCAGCGCCGCCGATCGCTCGCGGCTCGGCGTGGAGCTCGGCATGGTGTTCCAGGATCCGCTCACCTCGCTGAACCCGGCGCTCACGATCGGACGGCAGCTCACCGAAGTGCCGCAGGCGCATCTGCACATGAGCCGAGGGCAGGCCAAGCGGCGGGCCGCCGATGCCCTGGGCTCCGTCGGCATCGCGGACAGCGAGCGCAGGCTCCGCCAGTACCCTCACGAGTTCTCGGGAGGCATGCGTCAGCGCGCGATGATCGCCATGGCGATGACGGGCAGGCCGAAGCTGATCGTCGCCGACGAACCGACGACGGCGCTCGACGTCACCGTGCAGAAGCAGGTGATGAAGGTGCTGAAGGGAGCGCAGGAGGCGACCGGTGCCGCGATCGTGTTCATCTCGCACGACATCGCCCTGGTGTCGGCGTTCTGCGATCGTGTGCTCGTGATGAAGGACGGCCGCGTCGTCGAGGAGCTCGATGCCGAGCGGATCCAGCAGGACGCGAAGCACCCGTACACCCGCGCGCTGATCGCCTGTCTGCCCGACATGCGCTCGGACCGGACGCGGCCGCTGCCCGTGATCTCCGAGGCGCTTCTGGCCGAGGCCGAGGCCGTCGAGGAGGTGTCGGCATGAACGCTCTGGAGATCGAGAGCCTGCGCGTGCGCTACGGCGGCATCGACGTGGTGTCGGACGTGAGCCTCGCCGTTCCCCATGGCAGGACGGTCGCACTGGTGGGGGAATCCGGCTCCGGCAAGAGCACGATCGCCGCAGCGGCGGTCGGGCTGGTGCGTCCCGCCTCCGGCGACATCCGAGCAGACGGCGTGAGCGTGGTCGGCGCCGGGAAACAGGCGCGTGCCGCGCGCCGACGTCTGCAGCTGGTCTTCCAGGACCCGTTCTCGGCGCTCGACCCCCGGATGAGCATCGGCGATTCGATCGCGGAGGCGCTGCGTGCGACCGGTCGTCGCTGGAGTCGCGCCGAACGCGTTGCGCGCGTGCGGGAGCTGCTGCGCCGGGTGCGTCTCGACCCGGATCGCGCCGACGAGCGCCCCTCCGTCCTCTCGGGAGGGCAGAGGCAGCGGATCACGATCGCCCGTGCGCTGGCCGGTGAGCCCTCCGTGCTCATCGCCGACGAAGTCACCAGCGCACTGGACGTGTCGGTGCAGGGCGCCATCCTGAACCTGCTGCGGGAGCTGCAGGAAGAGCTGGGGCTGTCGATGCTGTTCATCTCGCACAACCTCGCGGTGGTCCGCTACATCAGCGACTCGGTCTGCGTGATGCGCGGAGGACGCCTGATCGAGTCTGGGCGGACCGAGGAACTGCTCGATCGTCCGCAGGACCCGTACACCCAGGATCTGCTGGACGCCGTTCCCGTTCTGGGGGAGAGGATGGCCTTCTGATGCATCGTGCCGAGCCGTATGCGGTTGGGATCGGCTCGTTCGCCGCGCAGGCGAGCGCGATGAGACCCGACCTCGTCTCCGTCCGCCGGGAACTGCACGAGCATCCGGAGCTGGGGCTGACGCTGCCGCGGACGCAGCGGGTGATTCTGCGCGAGCTGGCCGTGCTCGGCCTGGAGATCTCCACCGGCGACGAGCTCTCATCGGTGACGGCAGTGCTGCGCGGCGGCCGCGCCGGCCCGACCGTTCTCCTGCGCGCAGACATGGACGGCCTGCCGATCGAGGAGGCCACGGGGCTGTCGTTCGCCTCAGCCGACGGCACGATGCACGCCTGCGGGCACGACCTGCATATGGCGGGTCTGCTCGGTGCGGCACGGCTGCTCGTCGATCGACGCGACGAACTGCCAGGCAGCGTCGTCTTCATGTTCCAGCCGGGCGAGGAGGGGTACGCGGGCGGTCAGCTGATGATCGAGGAGGGTGTTCTCGAGGCCGCGGGCGATCGGCCGGTCGCCGCGTACGCCGCCCACGTGGAGTGCACGGTGCCTCGCGGTCAGATGGTCACCAGGAAGGGCTCGATGATGTCGAGCGTCAGCGCGATGCGGATGACGCTGCGCGGCACCGGTGGGCACGCCGCCTTCCCTCAGGCGGCGATCGATCCGGTGCCCGTCGCGGCACAGCTCATCCTGGCGGCGCAGGCCTTCGTCGCCCGTCGTCTGCCGGCCGTCGACCAAGCGGTGGTCTCGATCACGAAGCTCGCCAGCGATTCCGCCGCCGGCAACGTGCTCGCCGCCGAGGTCGGGATGGAGGCGAACATCCGGACGCTGTCCGCCTCCACGCTGGAGACCGTCCGCGAACAGCTGCCGCCGATGCTCCGCGGCATCGCAGAGGCGAACGGCTGCGCGCTGGAAGCGGAGTTCATCGAGTCGTATCCGGTGACCTACAACGATCCGAGCGAGACGGGCTTCGTGCTCGACGTGCTGGACGAGCTGGTGGGGCCGGAACGGGTCACCCGGCTGGAGACGCCGTCGATGGCGTCCGAGGACTTCGCCTATGTGCTCGATGAGGTGCCGGGAACGCTGGTGTTCCTCGGCGCGGAGCCGGAGGGCGGGTCGGGTCCGCTGCATTCGGAGCGCGCCGTGTTCGACGACAGCGTGCTCGACCTGCAGGCATCCGTGCTCGCCGAGCTCGCGTGGCGCCGCCTCGCCCGTGACTGAGAGACCGAGGAGAGACCGAGGGAGGTCTGAGAATGCACGACGGCGCTGCAGTGCCGGGCCCGGCACTGCTGTTCTGCCCGGCCGATAGGCCCGAGCGGTTCTCGAAAGCGGCCTCGTGCGCCGATGCCGTCATCCTGGACCTGGAGGACGGCGTCGCGCCGGAGGACAGCAGCGCCGCACGTGCCGCCGTCGCGTCGTCGTCGCTGAACCCGGAGACGACATTCGTGCGGATCAACCCGGCGGGCACAGCGGAGTTCGATCTCGACTTCGACGCGCTGGCCCATACTCCGTACCGCCGCGTGATGCTGGCCAAGAGCGAATCCGCGGCGCAGCTCGACGCGCTGCAGAACGCGGGCTGCGACGTCATCGCCCTGTGCGAGACAGCCGCTGGGGTTGAGAACGCCGCAGAGATCGC
Source organism: Microbacterium halotolerans (assembly GCF_003569805.1). Lineage (GTDB taxonomy): Bacteria > Actinomycetota > Actinomycetes > Actinomycetales > Microbacteriaceae > Microbacterium > Microbacterium halotolerans. The sequence goes on from NZ_KZ984051.1 coordinate 850,725, forward strand.
CCGTCACCCCGCCGTCGTGGCGCTGATGTGGGGAGCGGAGGACCTCGTGGCGGGCATGGGCGGGCGCTCCAGCCGGAGCGCTGACGGGACCTACCGTGACGCGGCTCGATATGCGCGCTCCCGTGTGCTGATCGCGGCGCGATCGGAGGGGAAGGCAGCTGTGGACGCTGTTCATCTCGACATCGCTGACGTGGAGGGGCTCAGGGAGGAGGCATCGGATGCCGCAGCCGTCGGCTTCTCGGCCACCGCCTGCATCCATCCGAGCCAGGTCGCGGTGATCCGCGCGTCCTACGCGCCCTCTCCCGGCGAGCGGGAGTGGGCGATCGCCGTGCTCGACGAGGCGGAGACGCAGCCCGGCGTGTTCCGGTTCGGCGGTCGGATGATCGACGAACCGGTGCTTCGGCAGGCGCGAGCCGTGCTCCGTGCCGTACCGACGAAGCCCGAGGAGGAAGGATGAGCGGCCCTCTTGCCGGTCTGCGCGTGCTCGATGTCACCTCCGTGATCATGGGCCCCTACGCGACGGCGATGCTCGGCGACATGGGCGCAGACGTCATCAAGATCGAACCGCCGACGGGCGACGTGGCCAGGCGGATCGGCCCTTCCCGCTCTGCGGGGATGAGCGCGGTCACACTGAACCTGGGGCGCAACAAGCGCAGCGCGGTGCTGGAAAGGAACAGTGACGACGACCGTCGCAGGCTCGCGGAGCTGATCGGCGGCTGCGACGTGATCGTCACGAACCTGCGGCCAGGATCGCGTCTCAGGCTCGGCCTGGACTGGGACTCCGTGCGCGAGCTCAATCCGGGGGCGATCCTGTGCACCGCGCAGGCCTTTGCCACCGGCTCTGCGAAGAGCGAGGAGCCCGCGTACGACGACGTGATCCAGGCGGCATCCGGGATGTCGGACATCTATCGCCGAGTGCACGGTGCCCCGGCATTCGCGCCGTCCGTACTGGCGGACAAGATCTGCGGCCTGATGATCGTCAACTCCGTGCTCGCCGCGCTGCACAGCAGAGCGTCGACGGAAGAGGGGCAGTGGGTCGATGTGCCGATGGCCGACGCGATGCTGGCCTTCAACCTCGTGGAGCACCTCGGCGGCGGGACCTTCGACCCTCCCGAGGGCGGGGTCGGCTGGAACCGCACCCTCGTGCCGAACCGCGGGCCCCATCGTGCGGCGGATGGGTGGATCTGCGTGATGCCGTACACCGACGAGAACTGGGCCGACTTCTTCCGAGCCGTCGACCGGCCGGACCTCGCCGCGGATACCAGATTCTCCAGCAACGGTGCCAGGCACGAGCACAACGCCGTTCTGCAGGCCGAGCTGGCCGAGCTGGTCGCAGATCGCACCGTCGCCGAGTGGCTGGAGCAGTGCCGGCGCCTCGGCATCGCCGCGGAACCGGTGCTCGATCTCGACCGCATCGAGGAGAACCCGTACTTCGCGCAGCGTCGGGCGCTGATCGACGCGCACCATCCGACCGAGGGCGCCTACCGGCTCATCCGATTTCCGGTGGACTTCTCTGGCACGCCGGTCACCGAATATCGACCAGCCGAGCCGCTGGGCCCTCCCCTTTCCGCAACGGGCTGGCTGGCGCAGGGGATGCCATGAGCGACGTCCTCCCGGCACATGGATCGCGCGCTTTCGTGTGGCTTCGACCTATGGTTGCGCCGCCGGTCGGCGGGCACAGTGGTCCTGCGGCAGTCGTCGCAGGGAGCAGCATGCAGGGGCCCGCACGGGCGTCCTGGAGAATCCGCGGAGCACCGCGGGATGAGGAGAGGTCATGGAGTCGTTCGAGGTCGCCGTCGTCGGGATGGGCGCCATGGGCAGCGCCGCCGCCTACCACCTCGCTCGCCGCGGTGCGCGCGTCGTCGCATTCGAGCAGTACGATCTCGGCCACGTCCGCGGTGCGTCCCATGACACCTCGCGCATCGTGCGCACCTCATACGGTGCGCCGGAGTACGTCCGCCTCGCCCAGTCGGCCTACCGGGACTGGGCGGATCTCGAGCAGGAGTCGGGCGAGCGGCTGCTGACCATCACGGGCGGCGTGGTCTTCCTTCCGGTCGACGGCCCGTACGCCGCGGCGGACTTCACCTCGGCGCTTCAGGAGTGCGGGGTGCCCTATGAGCTCCTCAACCCGGAACAGGTGCGCCAGCGCTGGCCGCAGTTCGGCGTGCCGGACGGGGTGGAGACGGTGTACACGGAGGACTCCGGCATCGCGCACGCCGCCCGCACCGTGGCGACCCTGCAGATGCGGGCGCGGGTGCACGGCGCGGACATCCGCGACAGAACGAGCGTCGAGAGCATCGTCCCCGACGGCGACGGAGCGATCGTGCGCACTTCGGGGGGAGATGTGCGCGCGGGCCGCGTCATCGTGGCGGCCGACGCATGGACGAACGCACTGCTCGAACCTCTGGGAGCTGCCATCCCCCTGGACATCATGCAGGAGCAGGTGACGTACTTCCGACCGGCCGACCCAGAGCCGCTGGGGCCCGATCGCCTCCCCGTCTGGATCTGGGAGGACGAGGAGTGCTATTACGGGTTCCCGACCTACGGCGAGCCGACGGTCAAAGCCGGCCGCGACGTATCCGAGAACCGGATGCTTCCGCAGGAGCGCTCGTTCGTCCCCTCCGATAGTCTCTCCCGCGAACTCGCCGAGTTCGTCGGCGGGCTCATCCCCGCATCGGGCCCCGCGCTGCGCACGGTCACCTGCCAGTACGCGCTGACGCCGAACCGGCGCTTCGTGCTGGCTCCCGTGCCCCAGCACCCGGCGATCATCGTCGGCCTCACGGCCGGGCACGGCTTCAAGTTCACTCCGGCGATCGGTCGCGTGCTCGCAGAGCTCGCTCTCGACGGCGAATCGACGGACGACGTGTCCTCGTTCGGCTTCCCCTCCCCGTGATGCGGCGCGCTCGCTCATCACTGTCCGCAGGCTCGGAGACGTGTCAGCTCCGGCGAGGGGAACTGCGGTGATCAGGTGCGGCGGGCGGTCCAGGAGAGCGAAGGTGCCGGCGCCCGTGCCGCAGCCCAGGTCGACGATGTGGTGAGGAGCGGTCCGCACAGGCACCATTGCGGTGATGGAGGCGGTGTGCTCGGCGAGGACCTCGGCATCCAGGTCGAGGATGTCCGACTGGCCGTCCGATGTGCGCTCGTGGTGATGACTGTGCGAAGTGTCGTGGCGGAGGGCATGGGTGTGCATAGCTCATGCTCTTCAGACTAGGGTGAGTATGCTCGTTAGGCATGACATGTCCCTGTCTGCGCAAATTCATGGTCGACCTCGCTGCCTGACGCGCAATGTGCCATCGTCATGGCAGGCTGTCGCGCGGCCTCGCGGTCACTCGGCCGCGTCTTCGCTGTCTCCCTGGTGGCCGCGACGGGCGTCGCGGTCGAAGATGCCGAGGAGCTCGCAGGGTCCGCTTTCTGTGCCGATCGCGTGCGGCATCATCGTGGGGAACTCGGCGGCCTGGTTGGTCTCGAGACGGAAGCGGCGGTGGCCCAGCATGAGGATCGCGGTGCCGGACAGGACGACGAGCCATTCGCGCCCAGGGTGGGCGCGCATGTGCGCCGGGTTCTCCGGCGGTGGTTCGGTCATGCGCTGGCGCACCACGCTCATCCCAGGGTCGGCCTTGATGATCCAGCGCATCCGGCCGTGGGCGCTGTCGACGGTCGGGCTGATGACGACCTCTTCGTCGGCGGTCTCTACGAGTTGATCGAGCGTGGTGTCCATTGCGCGGGCAATGGTGACCAGTTGATCCAGGGCGAGGCGGCGCTGGCCGTTCTCGATGCGGCTCAGCGAGGACTGACTGAGGTGGGCGCGGGAGGCCAGTTCTCCCAGGGACCAGCCTTGCGCGACCCGCAGTGCGCGGATGCGTTTGCGTACGAGGCTGTCCAGATCTCCATCTTCTTGCTCCATAAGCAACAGTGTATGTCTACTGCGCAAGTTCACGTTAGCGTCGTGCGCAGACAGTCCGCAAGGTCCGGAACCGGGCACGACGAGTTGACCGAGAACCTGACCTTCTTCGCCCAGGGCGGCGCCTCAGCCGGCCCTTCGCTCAGCGACCGGTCATGCCCCGGTGCTGATTCAGCATGCTCTTCTGAGAGGAACCCATGAGTACGAACCAGCCATCGCCAGCCACCGCAGTCAGCGGCCAGGGTGCCCCTGACGCGCGTCAACTGCGCACGATCCTGATCACCGTCTCCATCGCCCTGATGGCGGTCATCGCCTCGGTGAGTGGGTTGAACGTCGCGCAGACCCACATGGCCGTGGAATTCTCTGCCTCCCAGAGCACGGTTCTGTGGATCATCAACATCTACACTCTCGCTCTGGCTGCGCTGCTGTTGCCGCTCGGCGCCCTGGGCGACCGCATGGGCCGCAAGCCTATGCTCGTCGTCGGATTGGGAGTCTTCGGCGTCGCCACGGTGGTCGCGGCCCTGGCTCCGACGGCCGAAGTGATGCTCGCCGCCCGCGTCGTCAGCGGCATCGGCGCTGCCATGATCATGCCGATCACCCTCGCCGTCATCACCTCCACCTTCCCCGAAGAGCAGCGCGGCAAGGCGATCGGCGTGTGGACGGGAATCGCCGGAGGCGGCGGCATCCTGGGGATGTTCCTTTCCGCGCTCCTCGTCGACGTCGCCGACTGGCGCTGGCTGTTCATCCTGCCCGCAGTGCTGGTCTTCGTGGCCCTGGCCATGACATTCAAGTCGATTCCCAACTCTCGCGAGACCTCGGCACACAGATTCGACACCGTCGGCGCGCTGGTCTCCATCGTCGCTGTGGTCTCCATCATCTTCGTCCTGCAGGAGGGCCCGGAACGGGGCTGGACCGCCCCCGCAGTACTGGTCGGTCTGGCTGTCGGCCTCGTTGCCGCAGTCGTCTTCGTGGCCTGGGCACTGCACCGCCGTGACGCCTCGCTGCTGGACGTGCGGCTGTTCCGGGAACGCGGACTATCAGGCGGCTCGATCACGCTGCTGGTGGTCTTCGGCGTCCAGGCCGGCATCGGGGTGGTCCTCTTCCCGTTCTTCCAGGCCGTGCTCGGCTGGTCGGGTCTGCTGTCCACGGTCGCGATGATGCCCATGGCTCTCGCCATGATGATGTCCTCCGGCCTTGCGCCCATGCTGGCCGCAAGGGTCGGTGCCCGCTTGACGATGTTGGTGGGCGTCGCACTGGCCGGCATCGGCATGGCGCTCCTGGCGCTGCTCGTCTCCGTCAGCGGCGGCTTTCTGTTCGTTCTGCCTGGCCTGCTCGCGATGGGCATCGGGATGGGCCTGTCGATGACCCCGTCCACGGCAGCCATCACCAGCTCTCTGCCGCGTGAGAAGCAGGGCGTCGCCTCCGCACTCAACGATGTCACTCGCGAACTCGGCACCGCGCTCGGCGTCGCTCTGCTCGGCGCGCTCGTGTCCGCCGGCTACCGCAATGCCATCGATGACAAGCTGCACGGCATCCCTCAAAGTGCTGCGGACATCGCCCGCGAGGGCGTAGCCAACGCGGTTGAAGTGGCTGGCGCCACTGGACCGCACGCACCAGACCTGCTTCACGCGGCTCAGCAGTCCTTCGTCGACGGCTGGCAGCAAGCCATGTGGGCGGGTGCCGTCATCATGGGTGTCCTGTTCATCTACATCGTCATCCGTGGCCCCAAGAACACACCTTCCGCGGCAGCGGACGAGGCTGGTCCCGCTGAGCGTTCCTCTGGGAAGGGCTCGCATATCAAAGCGTGAGGGCTCACGTCCGCGGCGGCTGAGTCAGCTGCGCCGAGATCCGGACGGCCGCGGAGCGCAGCTCGTCGACGGCGCCGGCCGTGGGCGCGGCGCGCGGGATGACCACCGACAGTGCGGCGATCACGGGGCCGGTCCTGCCGTCGCGCACGGGTACGGCGATGCCGGTGGAGACGTCCTCGATCGAACCGGGGGCGATGGCGACTCCGTCGCGGCGGATCCGCTCGAGCGCCGTGCGCAGCTCATCCGGGTCCGTCACGGTCTCAGGGCCCACAGCGGTCAGCGGCCCGGCCAGCATGCGCTCCCGCAGCGCGTGGTCGGCGTGGGCGAGCAGCACGAGGCCGGATGAGGAGGCGTGCAGCGGCAGGCGACCCGCGATCCGCGTGATGTTCGACACTGCGCGAGGGTTCGACAGCCGCTCCAGGAACAGCGCCTCGTCCTGTTCGAGCACGGCGAGCTGGGTGTGCTCGCGCAGCCTGGCCTGCACGTGCTCCATGTGCGGAAGTGCGATCTGGCGGAGGCGCAGTGCCCGCGATCCGCGCTGGGCGAGCTCCCACAGACGCAGGCCCAGTCGGATGCGACCCGCATCGTCGCGCTCGAGCAGGCCGCTGTCGACGAGGTCGGCGACCATCCGGTGCCCCGTCGACGGCGGGAGCTCTCCGCGGCGGGAGATCTCCGCGATGGTCTGCACCGGGCGGTCGGCGTCGAACGTCTCGAGCACGCGCACGATGCGCTGCGTGACCGATTCGCCGCTCGGTGAGTTCGCCATCCGGGGCCTCGTCTCCTATCCAATGGGAGAAAGTCTAGGATGGCGACGTGACGACGGCGAACGGCGACAGCGGAATGCTCGCTCGTGTCATGCGCATCCTCGGCTGCTTCACCGAGGATGCGCATGAGCTCGGCGCGTCGCAGCTGGCTGAGATGACGGGCCTTTCGCCTTCGACGCTGCACCGCATCACGTCGCAGATGGTCGATGTGGGGATGCTCACGCGGGTGCCGGGGCGACGCTACGCGCTGGGCGACCGGCTGTTCGAACTGGGCGAGCTCTCGCCGCTCTCGCTGCGCCTGCGCGAAACGGCGCTGCCGCACATGCAGCGCCTGTACGAGGCGACGGGGGAGAACGTGCACCTGTCGGTGCTCGATCGAATGGAGCCGAGCGGCGCGGCGGCGCTGTTCGTCGGGCGCGTGACGGGGCACGGCTCGATCCCGACCCTGACCAGGATGGGCGGGCGCCAGGTGCTCCACGCCGTCGGAACGGGGAAGGCGATCCTGGCCGCGCAGAGCGACGACTGGATCGCGGAGTACTGTCGGTCTCCGCTGCTGCACGAGACGGTGCACACGCTGGTGACGGAGGAGGACATCCGAGCCGATGCGGAGGCGACCAGGGTCCGCGGCTACGCCGTCGCGCGCGAGGAGATGACGCTCGGCAACGTGTCGATCGCGGCGACCCTCGGCACGCTCCCCGGTCTGCCTCCCGCGGCGCTCGGCGTCGTGGTGCACATCGACCATGCCGATGAGCGCCGACTCGGCGGACTGGTCCGCCAGGCGGCAGCTGACCTCACCCGCGCCCTGCGCGCCTGACGATGCCTCATCTCCCATTCAGCGGGAGGTGAGGCATCAGGGGGAGAGCCGGTGCGGGAACCTGGACGGGATCGTTCCTGTCGAAGGAGACACCCATGGCTGACAACCAGGCAGCGGCACCCGAGTCGCTCCTCGCGGCCCCGGATCAGGCATCCCAGAGCCAGATCACGGAAGAGATCCGCAGCATCCACGCAGACGCCGCCGCACGCGTCGCCGCAGGCGAGAACGTGCCGACCACGCTGTACGACTTCGCGCCGTACCGCTCGAGCGTGCTGCGCCATCCCACGAAGAACCCCAAACTGGTCGATCCGGAGACGATCGAGCTGTGGAGTCCGGCGTACGGCGAGCGCGATGTCGCCGCGCTCGAGTCCGACCTCACTCTGCAGCACCGCGGTGAGCCTCAGGGCGAGCGCATCACGGTCTCGGGCCGCCTGCTCGACGGCCGGGGCCGCCCGATCGCCAACCAGCTCGTCGAGGTGTGGCAGGCGAACGCCGCTGGCCGCTACATCCACCAGCGCGACCAGCACCCCGCACCGCTCGACCCGAACTTCACGGGGGCCGGCCGCACGGTGACGAACGCGAACGGCGAGTATCGGTTCACGACCATCAAGCCGGGGCCCTACCCGTGGAAGAACCACGTGAACGCATGGCGTCCCGCGCACATCCACTTCTCGGTGTTCGGCTCGGGCTTCACCCAGCGCCTCATCACGCAGATGTACTTCCCGGCCGACCCGCTGTTCGCGCTCGACCCGATCTTCAACACGATCCGCGACGAGAAGGCCCGCGACCGGCTCATCTCCACGTACAACCACGACGAGACCGTTCCGGAGTTCTCGATGGGCTACAACTGGGACATCGTCGTCGACGGTCCCGACCACACGTGGTTCGAGTCGGAGGAGGAGCACTGATCATGGCGAACGAGAAGACCATGCAGCCCACGGGCGGCCAGACCATCGGCCCGTTCTTCCGCTTCGGCCTCGAATACGACCGGATGAACGAGATCGCGTTCCCCCACAGCGAGGGCTCCGTGGTGCTGAAGGGCACGCTGTACGACGCAGAGGGTGCGCCGATCCCCGACGGGCTGATCGAGATCTTCGGCGCCGACAGCGACGGCACCGTGCCGCGCGAACGCGGCGCCCTCGCCCGCGACGGCTTCAGCTTCACCGGATTCGGCCGCTGCATGACCAACGACTCAGGCGAGTTCCACTTCTGGACGCGCAACCCCGGCGCGATCGACGGCAGGGCGCCGTTCTTCGCGGCGATCGTGTTCGCGCGGGGCCTGCCGAACAAGCTGCACACGCGCATCTACCTTCCGGATGACGAGAAGCTGCTCGCCGAGGACAAGCTGCTGTCGTCCCTTTCGGCCGCCGAGCGCGCCACCGTCGTGGCCGAGCGCACCGCCGACGGCCACCTGCAGCACGACATCCACCTGCAGGGAGAGCACGAGACCGTCTTCCTCGCCTACTGACCTGCCGCTCAGGTGCGGTGAACCGCCGCCATCCGGCGGTTTCAGCGGCCGTTCGCCGCACCTGAGCTGCGGGGTGGGAGTATGGAAGCGACGGATCTCGGCGCACGGGAGGCGGCTTCGTGACAGTTCGCGGTAATCGACCGGTCGATGTCGGCGATGCCGGGCGTGCATCGATGCCGGACGCGTTCGACGTCGGGCTGCTGACGCCCGTGTCGGCGGGGCGCGATGCGGTCGTCTCCGACGGTGCGGTGCTGCATGCGATGGTCGAGGCGGAGGTCGCGCTGATGCGCGCGTACGCAGATGCCGTCGCGCAGACGGCGGCGCCGGAGGCGGATTCCGCCGGAGCCGAGCAGCTGCGCCGCGCGGCGAACGCCGCCGACGTGCTGCATGCCGTCACGATCGACCCGGCGCAGCTAGCCCTCGATGCCGTCGCGGGCGGCAACCCGGTCATCCCGCTCGTCAAGGCGCTGCGCGCCGGAGCCCCGGATGACGTCAAGCCATGGGTGCATCGGGGGGCCACCAGCCAGGACATCCTCGACACGGCACTGATGCTGGTCGCCCGTGACGCCGTCGAAGAGATGCTCGCCGCCCTCGACCGCACAGTCGCGGCCCTGCGCGGCTTCGCCGCCCGCCATCGCGACGTCGTGGCGGCAGGCCGCACACTGACCCAGCACGCGGTGCCCACCACCATCGGCCTGCGCGCCGTGAACTGGCTCGCCGGCGTCGAGCGCGCGGCCGAGCGGCTGCGCGCGCTGCGGCTGCCCGCCCAGCTGGGCGGCGCGGGCGGCACGCTCGCCGCGACGGTGGAGTTCTTCCGCCGCAACGGGCGTGCCGATGACGCGGCGGTCTCGGATGAGTGCGATCCAGCGGACGCCGACCCGGGACATCCGGGTCGCGCTCTTCTCGATGGTTCGTACTCGGCTGGGCATGGTGCCGGAGCTGATCGCGACGCGATCGACGTCGCTCTCGCCGTGCGTGATGCCTATGCACGCGAGCTGCGGTTGGGCTCGCTGCTCGCCCCGTGGCACTCGAGCCGCTGGCCCGTCACCGAGCTGGGCGACGCGCTCGCCCAGGCTGTCGCCGCGCTCGGCAAGGTCGCCACCGACGTCGCCACCGCCAGCCGCACCGAGATCGCCGAGCTGGCAGAGCCGACGGGCGGCGGCTCGTCTGCCATGCCGCAGAAGCAGAACCCTGCCCGCTCCGTGCTCATCCGGTCCGCCGCCATCCGGGCGCCGCAGCTGGCCGCGACGCTGCACCTGGCCGCGGGCCTTGCCGCGGACGAGCGTCCCGACGGAGCATGGCACGCTGAGTGGCCCGCGCTGCGCGACCTGCTGCGCGCCGCGCTCGGGGCCTCGTCGCAGGCCGCCGACCTGGTCGAGGGCCTGCGCGTGAACGAGGCCGGTGTCGCGCGCAACCTCGGCGCGACCGGCGGGCTCATCGTCTCCGAGCGCCTCAGCGCCGTGCTCGGCAAGGACCGCGCCGCCGAGATCGTGGCGGGCGTCGCCGCGGGCGGCGACCTCGCCGAGCTGGTCCGCGGCGCGGGGGAGGACCCCGCCGAGCTGCTCGACCCGGCGAACTACACGGGCCTGGCCGGCGAGTTCGTCGACCGGGCCGCAGACAACGAGAACAGGAGCACCGGATGACCCTTCCCGACCTCGCCGTCACCGAGCCAGAAGGTGCCGACGGCGCACCCGTCGTCGTGCTGGGGCCGTCGCTCGGCACCGCGTCCGCCACCCTGTGGGAAGACGTTGTTCCCGCGCTGCAGCAGCGCTACCGGGTTGCGCTGTGGGATCTGCCAGGCCACGGCGCGTCGAAGCCGGCATCCGAGGCGTTCACCACCGAGGACATCGCCGACGCACTGGCGGAGCGGATCGCCGAGTTCGGTCCCGTGCTCTATGCCGGGGTCTCGCTCGGCGGCGCCGCTGGCCAGCAGCTCGTCATCCGGCACCCCGACCTGCTCGCGGCAGCGGCCATCGTGTGCTCCAGCCCGAAGTTCGGCACCCCGCAAGGCTGGCACGAGCGCGCCGCCCAAGTGCGTTCGCAGGGCACGCCCGTGCTGGTGCGCGGGTCAGCCGAGCGCTGGTTCGCGCCGGGCTCGATCGCCGCCCGCCCTGACATCACGGGGCGGCTCCTGCACAACCTCTCCGACACCGAAGACAACAGCTACGCGCTGTGCTGCGAGGCGCTCGCCGCGTTCGATGTGCGCGAGGCGCTCAACGGTGCCACGACTCCGGTGCTGGCGATGTACGGCGAGCACGACGGCGTCTCGACGCGCGCCGACCAGGAGATCATCGCCGGCGCCGTGGCGAACGGCCGCGTGGTGCGGATCGACGGGGTCAGCCATCTCGCCCCGGCCGAGAAGCCCGCCGAGGTCGCGGGCGCACTGATCCGCTTCTTCGAGGAGAGCCGATGACAGAGAACGACGACCGCATCGGCGAGCGCCCTGCAGGCGGCGGGCTGGCCGACAGCGAGCGCTGGCACAACGGCATGTCCGTGCGCCGCGAGGTGCTCTCGGACGAGCACGTCGACCGTTCTATCCGGAATCAGACGGAGCTGACGGCGGACTTCCAGGACTTCATCACGCGGGTCGCGTGGGGGGACGTCTGGCAGCGGCCAGGTCTGGGGCGCCGTGAGCGTTCGGTCGCCGTGATCACCTCGCTCATCGCACACGGCCATCACGAGGAGCTCGCCATGCACCTGCGCGCGGCGCTGCGCAACGGGCTCACCGTCGACGAGGTCAAGGAGATCATCCTGCAGTCGGCGATCTATTCCGGCGTGCCTGCGGCGAACACCGCGTTCCGCATCGCGAGCGAGGTCTACGAAGCCGACTGAGAGCGCAACGGGCTCTGGGTTAACACGATCGTCATCGCGGTGAAACGGCGCCGGTATCCGGCGGCGAGAGGGTCGAACCGCGTCGCGTGTCGACGCGGGACGCGCGCTCGGCGGTTGTCAGTCCCGCCCGGCGTGCATTGCGAGCGCCCGCCCTCACCTCCTATCCACCCCATTGGAGCGGGCGGGCGTTCGCCCCGTGTTCATCCGTGGTTCACGTCGAGCCGATCGCCGGGTCATATCGATGCCGCACGATGGCGAGGTGTCCACTCGAACCTCCCTGCCTGCCCGACGTTCCCTTCTTGCGGTGACCGCGGTCGCCGTCCTCGGCTGCGGCCTCGTCGTCGCTGCGCCGGCCGCTGCCGCCGACACCGACATCCGGATCAACGAGGTCCAGTCCACGAGCGAGACCGACGCTCCCGACTTCGTAGAGCTGACGAACGTCGGTGCGGAGCCCATCGACATCTCCGGATGGATCCTGCGCGACGACAAAGACGATCACGGGGGCGCGGTCGCCGATGGCACAACCATCGCCCCTGGCGAGTTCTTCGTGATCGAGCCGAAGTCGTTCGAGGACGACTTCGGTCTCGGTAAGAACGACATGGCGCGCCTCTTCACCGCTGAAGAGCAGCTGGTCGACAGCTACGAGTGGACCGAGCATGCGGCGAGCGAGGGCAGGCTGCCCGACGGCACCGGCGACTTCGTCGAGACCGAGCCGACGCCCGGCGAGGCGAACGTCGTGCGCGAGGAGGAGCAGGACGAGCCGGACGAGCCGAGCGATGCGCCCGTCGTGATCAACGAGATCGAGTCGAACGGCGATGCCCGAGGTGACTGGGTGGAGCTGGCCAACACCGACGAGAACGACTCCGTCGACGTGTCCGGATGGACGCTGATCGACAACAAGGCGTCGCACGACCCGGTTGTGCTCGACGAGGGAACCGAGATCGAGTCAGGTGGATACCTGGGCGTTCTCACCGAGCCGAACTTCGGCCTCGGCGGCGGTGACAGCGTCACGGTGCGCGATGCCGAAGGCCTGCTCGTCGACGCGATCGAGTGGACGGAGCACGCGTCGACGACGCTGGCGCGCTGCCCCGACATGACGGGTGACTTCACCGAGTCCGGCGAGGGCACCTTCGAGCTCGCCAACAACTGCTCCGAGGTCGTTCAGCCGGAGATCGAGGTCTCGCCGTGGCCGTACAACGACGAGGTGACCGACGCGGTCGCGTCCGGCACCTGGGGCGACGACATGTCGGGCATCGACGTCGCGCCGGACGGCACGGTGTACGCGGTGAACAACGACGCGGGTGAGATCTCGCGCCTGGCCGGCGGCCCCGAGACCTACACGGTCGACGCGACCTGGCAGCCGAGCTACCCGGACGGCACGGGCACCCCGGACGGCGAGGGCATCACGGTCGCAGACGACGCGATCTACCTCGCCACGGAGCGCAACAACGACGAAGGAGACGTGAGCCGTCCATCCGTCCTGCGCTTCGAGCTGGGCGAGCCCGGCGCCGTCGCGGCGACCGACGAATGGAACCTCGCGGAGCTCACGGGCGAGCTCGGCGCGAACGGCGGCGCCGAGGCGATCGAGTGGATCTCCGACGCCGATGCGCTCGCGGCGGGGCTCGACTACGATCCGTCAGCATTCGGCGAGCACTTCGGCGGCATCTTCACGGTCGGCATCGAGCAGACCGGCAGCATCCACGTCGTCGTGCTCGAGGCGGATGGCGGCATCACCGAACTGCAGATGATCGCACCGAGCGAGGCCGTGGCCTCCGTGATGGGCCTGGACTGGCGCGCTGGCGGCAACCAGCTGTTCGCGCAGTGCGACGAGGAATGCGACAACCGCTCAGCGGAGTTCCGGATCGCGGACGGCGCCTTCGAGCGCATCGACGAGTACGCGGCGCCGGCCGGAATGAACCCGTCGTACACCAACGAGGGCGTCGCGATGACCTGGTGCGACCAGGCGGCGGAGACGGTGCCGACGGTGCTGTGGATGTCCGACTCCGCTCACGAGGGAGTCTCGCTGCGCACGTCGGTCGGAAGCGACTGCGCTCCGGACGGTGACGGAGACGGCGACGACGGCAACGACGACGAAGGCGGCGACGAGGACGGCGGTGACGCCGACAGCGAGCAGGACGGCGCGGTCAGCGTTCAGGCCTCGGCCGAGCGCGGCGAGACGATCAGCGTCACGGTCGTCGGTCGCGAAGGCGAAGAGGTCGCCGTCTGGCTGCACTCGGAGCCGCAGCGCCTGGTGACCGGCACGGTCGCCGCGGATGCGACGATCAAGGCGACGATCCCGGATGACGCGGAGCTCGGCGAGCACAGCATCGTCGTGCGTGCGGCCGACGGCACCACGATCGGCTCGGCGCCGATCGAGATCGTCGCGGCCTCCGACGCCGACGGCGAACTCGCCGTGACCGGAGCGGAGTTCTCGCCCGTGCTGCCCATCGCGGCCGCGGCGCTCCTGCTCCTCGGTGGCGCGCTGGTGCTGCGCCGCACGGTGCGCGCGTAACGCGCGAATCAGATCCGCGGGTGCGGAGTCGTCGCAAGGGTTCGGGGGAACCGCGACGACTCCGCACCCGCGCTGTGCACACGTGCTCCGGCGCGAGATAGGCTGACCGGACATGAGGATCACGCGACGCTCGCTGCTCGTCGGCGCCGGTTCCGGTGCCGTCGCGATGCTGCTCGCGTCCTGCGTGCCGGAAGGGTCGGACCCGGATCCCGTTCCGACAGAGCCGGACGTCACGCCGACGCCGTCGCAGGATGTGCCGGCCCCGGCCGGGTTCGTGCGCAGCGAGTGGACGACCGATCCGCTCTCGCGCGGTTCACGGGCCTTCGTGCCCGCCGGCTCGGGTGAGGCCGATAGAGCGGTCCTCGCGGAGCCGCTCCAGAATCGCGTGTTCTTCGCCGGCGACGTGCTGGGCAGCCCGATCGGCACGATGCAGGGAGCGTCGAGCGACGGCTTGCGTGCCGCGGCACTCGTCGCCGACACCGCATCGCCCGGCGAACGCGTGATGATCGTCGGAGCAGGCATCGCGGGCGCGAGGGCGGCGCGGTTCCTCGCCGATGCCGGCCACGATGTCACCGTGATCGAGGGTCGCGACCGCACAGGCGGCCGCATCCGCACCGTCGATCTCGACGAGTGGCCCGTGGCGCCGCAGCTGGGCACCTGGCTCACCGACTCCGATGCGGAGGCGCTGCACCAGAGCCTCGCCCAGCAGGGCATCGTCACCCGTGAGCTCGAGGGCGAGACGGCCAGAGGGCCGGAGGGCGCAGCCGACGTGCCGCCGCTAGATCCCGTGCGCGCGGCGATCGATCGGGCGGCGGAGCAGAGCGCCGATGCGGCGCTGAGCGATGCGCTCGCCGATTCCGGGGCGGACGTCGAGAGCGCGGAGCTCGTCGCAGCGCTGGCCTACCTGACCGACAGGTCCGGCGCCGAGGCGGCCGAGCTGTCGTCTTGGTATCCGCCGACGATCCCGGATGAGCCGGTCGCGCTCTCCGGCGATCTCGGCGGCGTGGTCGACGAGGCAGTCGACGGCCTCACGGTCTCGCTCCAGACGACCGTGGTCGGCGTCGCCTACGATCGCGACGGCGTGAGCCTGCGCCTGTCGACGGGGGAGGCGCTCTCGGCCGATCGCGTCATCCTGACGACGCCGATCGGGGTGCTGCGCCACGGCTCGATCGAGTTCGAACCGGCGCTGCCGTTCCCGTACCGCACCGCAATCGATTCAGTCGGCTCCGGTGCCGTCGAGACCGTGTGGCTGAGGTTCGACGAACCGTTCTGGCAGGCGAGCGAGGCGCTGTGGCATGTCGTCGACGGCGAGGCCGCCGTGCGCACCTGGATCAACCTGCAGCCGTCGACGGGCGAGCCGATCCTCGTCGGGCTGATCGGCGGTGACGCCGCGCGTGCGTTCGCGGAGATGAGCGACGAAGAGGCCGCTCAGGCCGCCGTCGATTCTCTGGCCTTCTTCGCCGAGGCGCCTGCCGACGAGTCCTGATCCGGGCTGGGTCGGCTTGCTCCATCCGGAGCGATCTGCTCATCCGGGACCGTCTGGTGCACTTTGCTGATGCCGATCAGGCCGCTCGCGACCCCGGCGAACACCGCCAGCGCGATGAGGCTGGTGAGCAGGAACTCGCCGATGCCCGAGACCTGTCGCAGATCGAGGAAGTAGTACGGATACCAGCCGATGGAGGCGCCGCGCCACATGGTGAACAGCCCCCATGCGACGGGGAACAGCAGCACCCACGGGATCAGCCACCAGCGCGCTTCGGGGCGGCCGGGGCCGTAGATCCACGCCGCGATCGTGATCGCAGGCAGGCCGAAGTGCAGCACGACATCAGACCACGGCACCGTCATAGGTATGCCGCGCAGCCCCGCCTGCCACATCAGCAGGGCGAAGACGAGGCCTGCGGTGATCGTCCAGCTCAGCACGATGGTTCGGATGTCGGTGAGCCAGCGGGGATCGACCGGATGACGCAGGGCGACGATGCCGGCCGTGATCGCGACGATGGTGAACGCGATGTTCGACTGGATCGTGAGATAGGCGAAGAAGTTCTGTCCGGCGATCGTCTGCGAGCCCAGCCCCCAGAACAGGCGATGCACGAGCGCCGCGATGCAGGTCGCCGCCGCCGCGAACCTGACCGCGGCGAACCACGTGCGTGCCGCCACGTCGCCTCCCTCGCGCTCCCCGACTGCCGTCGAACCGAGTCTACGGAGCGCGGGTCAGCGTGCGGTGACCTCGACGATGGTGAGGCGGCGCGTCAGCGCGTCAGGATGAGCGCGTCGCCCTGACCGCCTCCGCCGCAGAGCGCGACGGCGGCGGTGCCCCCGCCGCGGGCGGCCAGCTCGTGCGCCGCAGTGACGACCAGGCGCGCGCCGGATGCGCCGACCGGATGCCCGAGGGAGATGCCGCCGCCGTTCGGGTTGACGAGGTCGTCCGGCAGGCCGAGCTCGCGCTGCGACTGGGCGACCACGGCGCCGAAGGCCTCGTTGATCTCGATCAGATCGAGGTCGCTCGCGGACAGTCCCTGTCGCTCGAGCGCGGCTGCGGTGGCCCGGGCCGGCTGGGCCTGGAGCGAGTTGTCCGGGCCGGCGACCTGACCATAGGCCCCGACTGTGGCGAGCACGTTCCAGCCCTGTGCGTCGGCGTTCGTCCGTGTGGTCAGGGCGACGGCCGCCGCACCGTCGGAGATCTGCGAGGAGTTGCCCGCGGTGAGCGTGCCGCCCTCGGCGAAGGCGGGGCGCAGGCCGGAGAGCGTCTCCAGCGTCGTGCCCGGCCGGATCCCCTCATCCTGGGAGACGACGATCGGGCCGCCTTTTCGCTGCGCGATCTCGACCGGTGCGATCTCGGCGTCGAAGCGCCCTGACGTCGTCGCCGCGGCCGCGCGCTCGTGCGACCGGACTGCGACCGCGTCCTGATCGCCGCGGGTGATGCCGAAGCGCTCGTTGTGCCGCTCGGTCGCCAGGCCCATCACCTGGTCGTCGTAGGGATCGTGAAGAGCGTCGTGCAGCAGGTGGTCGAGAACTTCGACCGAGCCGTACGCGTAGCCGCTGCGGGAGTGCGGCAGCAGGTGCGGGGCGTTCGTCATCGACTCCATGCCGCCTGCGACCACCGTCGTCGCGTCGCCGAGACGGATCATCCTGGTCGCGTCGATGATCGCCGACAGGCCGGAGAGGCAGACCTTGTTGACTCCCTGGACGGGCACGTCCCAGCCGAGCCCTGCGCCGATGGACGCCTGTCTGGTCGGGTTCTGACCGGCACCGGCTGGCAGGACCTGCCCCATCAGCACGGCGTCCACTGCCTCGGCGGTGATCCCGCCGCGCGCGAGCGCACCGGCGATCGCCGCCGATCCGAGCGCCGTCGACGACAGCGAGGCGAGCGCTCCGCGGAAGCGGCCCTGTGCGGTGCGTGCGGCCGCGACGAGCACGACGTCGGCTCCGGATGTCATCAGCACATTCCTCTCTTGTGCGCGCAGTGCGCATCCCAGCGGACCGGTCGTCCGGCGCCGTTCACGATTCCACCGCCACGATCAGCGGCGGTTCTGTCGCGGCGGCGACCTCTTCCACTGTGACACCCGGAGCGAGCTCGCGCAGCACCAGGCCATCGGCGGTGACGTCGATCACGGCGAGATCGGTGATGATCCGGTCGACCACACCGAGGCCGGTCAGCGGCAGCGAGCAGTCGTCCACGATCTTCGCCGAGCCGTCCTTGGCGACGTGGGTCATCAGCACGATCACCCGGCCCGCGCCATAGACGAGATCCATCCCGCCGCCCGGGCCCTTGACCATCTTGCCCGGGATCATCCAGTTGGCGAGGTCTCCTCGCGCCGACACCTGCATCGCGCCGAGGATCGCGGCGTCGATCTTTCCCGCCCTGATCATCGCGAAGCTCGTCGCCGAGTCGAAGAACGACGTGCCTGGCAGCGTCGTGACGGTCTCCTTGCCGGCGTTGATCAGATCCGGATCGACGTTCTCCTCCGTCGGGTACGGCCCGACGCCCAAGATGCCGTTCTCCGACTGGAGCACGACGGTCACGTCATCCGCAACGTAGTTGGGAACGAGTGTCGGCAGGCCGATGCCGAGGTTCACGTACGAGCCGTCGGTGAGCTCGCGAGCTGCGCGGGCGGCCATCTCGTCGCGTGTCAGCGCCATGATCATGCCCCCTCGGTGCGAACGGTGCGGCGTTCGATGCGCTTCTCGGTGTCGGGGCCGACCTCGATCATCCGGTGCACGTAGACGCCGGGCAGGTGGATACGGTCGGGGTCGAGTTCGCCGGGTTCGACGAGTTCCTCGACTTGCGCGATGCAGACGCGGCCGGCCATGGCGGCAAGCGGGTTGAAGTTGCGGGCGGCCTTGTTGAAGACGAGGTTGCCGTGTCGGTCGCCGCGTAGGGCGTGCACGAGTGCGAAGTCGGTGACGATCGCCTCTTCGAGCACGTAATCGCCGTCGCCGAAGGCGCGGACCTCCTTCTCCGGTGAGGCGACGGCGACCCCACCGCTGCCGTCGTAGCGGCGGGGGAGTCCGCCTGTGGCGACCTGTGTGCCGAGCCCGGTCTTGGTGAAGAACGCCGCGATGCCCGCGCCGCCCGCGCGCAGCTTCTCGGCGAGGGTGCCCTGCGGTGTCAGCTCGAGCTCGAGTTCGCCGGAGAGGAACTGTCGCTCGAACTCCTTGTTCTCGCCGACGTACGAGGCGGTCACCTTCCGGATGCGCCCGGCGCCGAGAAGGATGCCGAGCCCCCAGTCGTCGACGCCGCAGTTGTTCGAAGCGACTGCGAGGTCGGATGTCCCCTGCGCGTAGAGCGCCTCGATCAGCGCCGTCGGGTTGCCGGAGAGGCCGAACCCTCCGACGGCGAGGCTGGCGCCGTCCGGGATGTCGGCAACGGCCTCTGCGGCCGAGCCCCACGTCTTGTCCATCGCGGTGTCACTCCGTTGTGTTCGGCGGTCGGGTCACCACAAGTGTGCGACGCCCTTCGGCAGCACGTCCAGAATCGATTGCATGGCGGATGATGTGGACGATAGTGTCCATAATATGGACGTTGACTCGCCGCGGGGCGCGCAGTCGGTGGCGCGCGCGGCGCTGCTGCTGCGACTCGTGACGGCGCAGGGAGAGCGCGGCGGGGCGCGCACCGCCGACCTGGTCGCGGAGTCCGGGCTGTCCAGGCCGACGGTGCATCGCCTGCTCACGGCGCTGAAGTTCGAGGCGCTGCTCGACCAGGACCAGGCGACCGGCCGCTGGTTCCCCGGACCGGAGCTGTTCCTGATGGGTTCGGTCGCGGCCGAGCGCTACGACGTCACCGAACGCGCTCGCGACATCGTGCACTCGCTGGCGGCGACCACGGGAGAGAGCGCGTTCCTCTCGGTTCGACGCGGCGACGAGACCGTCTGCCTCGTGCACGAGGACGGTGCCTTCCCCATCCGATCGCACGTGCTGAGCGAGGGCGTGCGCTTCCCGCTCGGCGTCGCATCGGCGGGGATCGTGATCCTCGCCCTGCTGCCGGAGGAGGAGGCGGAGGCGTATCTCGCCGCGCACGACCTCGTGCCGCGCTGGGGCGAGGAGCACGCCGCCAGGCGTCTGCGCGAGCGCCTCGCCGAGACGCGGGACCGCGGCTTCTCGGTCAATCCGGGGCTCATCGTCGAGGGGAGCTGGGGTATGGGCGCCGCCGTGCTCTCCCGTGCAGGCCGGCCCGAGTGGGCGCTGAGCATCACCGGCGTCGAGTTCCGCTTCGGCGAGGACCGCCGGGACAGGCTCGGCCGCGCGCTGCTCGGGCATGCGCACGAGCTGAGTCAGCGGATGCAGCGCAGAGCGGGCTGAGGCGGGGGAAGTGGTGTCGACGCTGGCGCTCGCAGGTCCGCCGAGCAGGAGGCATCGACGCAGGACGCAGCTCGGAGGTGTCAGAAGAACCGGCACTGACAGAGGGGATGCATCCCGTCTCGGCCGCTCGTGGCGCACGCGGTGCGTGCGTCGTGCCGGGGAACTCGCCTGCTCAGCTCCAGGGGAACGGCTCCCGTGAGATGTCCGCGTCGTCGCCGACCTCCGCGAGCGGAGTGGGGGCCGAGCGCACGCAGATGAAACGCAGGTCGGTGGGGCTGTCCGCGTTCGCATGCACGGCCATCATGGTGTCGGGCGCGACCCGCACGGTGGTGCCCGCGGTGACATCGACGACGTCTCCGCCGAGCGCCATCCTGCCCTCGCCGCCCAGGAAGACGTAGATCTCCTCGATCTCGGCGTGCTTGTGCCAGAACGGCGAGCTGTGGCCTGCGGCGAGGCCGTTGATGCTGAGACCGGCGTTGCGGGATTCGACCAGGGGGTCGATGAAGACCTTGCCGGTCATTCCCTTCCCGCCCTCGAGCGCGTGCCACTCGTCGACGGGACCCAGTTCGGTGATCTTGTAGTCGCTCATGCCTCCACGATAGGGGTGCACCGACGTATCCGGGCTGGAGGAGAGACAGCGGCACTTCCGATCGCTGCACCGATCGCTAGAGCGAATCCAGCAGCTCCACCGCGGCGCGCGCATACTCTCCGATCCAGCGGTCGTGGAGGCGCTTGATCGGCAGGGGCGCAAGTGCGAGTCGACGTTCGCGGCCGACTCGGCGCCCTGTCACCAGTTCAGCGCGCTCCAGCACGCGCAGGTGCTGCAGCACGGTCGTGCGGTCGAGGTCCGGGAACTGTTCGCACAGGCGGCCGGTGCTGCACGAATTCGCTTTGAGGATGTCGAGGATGCGGCGGCGCGTCGGGGAGGCGAGAGCCTTGAAGACCAGGTCGTCGCCTTCATCCTTGTCCTCGTGCGCAGACATGTTATATATTTACCATATGAGAGAAGCAGACAGCGAACTGAAAGAGCTGAGTTTCACGGTCTCCGGCCGAGTGGCCAGGCCGTGTGCCGACGTCTTCGAAGCGGTGGCGGACCCGGAACGGCTTTCGAAGTACTTCACCACCGGGGGTGCGAAGGGGCGCCTCGAGCCGGGCAGCGATGTGATGTGGGACTTCCACGACTTCCCCGGCGCGTTCCCCGTCACGGTGGTCGAAAGCGAGCCCCCGCGCCGCATCGTGATCGAGTGGGAGGGGGAGGAGGCCGCCGACGGAGGTGATGCGACTCGGGTCACCTTCGAGTTCGAGCCGCTCGACGGCGACACCCGAACACTGGTGACGATCACGGAATCGTCATGGCGTGCGACCGAAGGCGGTGCGCTCCGCGCCTTCGACAACTGCGAGGGCTGGACCGGCATGCTCAGCGCGATGAAGGCCTGGGTCGAGCACGGCATCAATCTGCGCGAGGGGTTCTATGTGTAGGGATGAGGTCTGACTCGCCTGGGTGAGTCTGCGCGCGGCTCGTTCAGGTGTGCCGAGTGGCGCTGCTGGCGCTCTCCCGATGTCGTCGCGGTCGCCCGGGGTCACCGAGGAGCAGCAGCTCGGCAGGCCGGAAGCACCGCGGCGAGGGTTTCGAACGAGGGCGGGGTGCAGTAGAGTATCCGCATAGCGAACGCCCGTTCGCATAGCGAACAACTCGGCATGGAAGTCGTGTCGACTGGAGCCACTGGAGGCCGGATGATCGACAAGACCGTCGTGGGCGTCGCAGACGCCGTGGCAGGCATCGAAGACGGCGCGACCGTGATGATCGGCGGGTTCGGGAGGGCCGGTCAGCCCGTCGAGCTCATCGACGCGCTGATCGAGCAGGGCGCGGGCGACCTGACCATCGTGAGCAACAACGCGGGCAACGGCGACACCGGCATCGCCGCGCTTCTGGCGAAGAAGCGCGTGCGCAAGGTGATCTGCTCCTTCCCGCGCCAGAGCGACTCGTGGGTGTTCGACGGCCTCTATCGCGCAGGTGAGGTCGAGCTCGAGCTGGTGCCGCAGGGCAACCTCGCCGAGCGCATCCGCGCCGCAGGTGCCGGCATCGGCGCCTTCTTCACGCCGACCGGAGTCGGCACGCAGCTCGCCGATGGCAAGGAGCAGCGCCGAATCGACGGTCGCGAGTACGTGCTCGAGTACCCGATCCGCGCCGATGTCGCCCTGTTCAGTGCGCTCAAGGGCGACCGCTGGGGCAACCTCGTCTTCCGAGAGACCGCGCGCAACTTCGGCCCGATCATGGCGACCGCCGCGAGGACTGCCGTGGCGCAGGTCGATGAGATCGTCGAGCTCGGTTCGCTCGACCCGGAATCCATCGTCGCACCCGGCATCTTCGTCGACCGCGTCGTCGCCGTCGGCGAGCGCCGCTGGCTGGAAGACGGCGTCTTCGTCGGAGGCGTCACACTCGAAGGCGAGCCGCTCGCCGCAGGGGAGGAGTCGAAGTGACCACGCGAATCGACCGCAGCCAGCTCGCCGCGCGCATCGCGACCGACATTCCTGAGGGCGCCTACGTGAACCTCGGAATCGGCGCGCCGACCCTGGTCGCCAACGCGTTGCCGGAGGGGCAGGAGATCGTCCTGCACACTGAGAACGGCATGCTCGGCATGGGACCTAGGCCGGCTGAGGGCCAGATCGATCCGGATCTGATCAACGCGGGCAAGCAGCCCGTCACGGCGCTTCCAGGTGCTGCGTACTTCCACCACGCCGACTCCTTCGGCATGATGCGAGGCGGCCACCTCGACGTGTGCGTGCTCGGCGCATTCCAGGTCGCGCAGAACGGTGACCTCGCCAACTGGTCGACGGGCGCACCCGACGCGATCCCCGCCGTCGGCGGCGCGATGGACCTCGCCATCGGTGCGAAACAGGTGTTCGTGATGACCGATCTGCTCACCAAACAGGGCGGGTCGAAGCTCGTCGAGACCTGCACCTACCCGCTCACGGGTGTCGGCTGCGTCACGCGCGTGTACACCGACCACGGTGTCTTCGACACCTCGCCGGACGGGTTCCGCGTTCGCGAGCTGTTCGGAGACAACACCATCGCCGAGATCGCAGAACTGACCGGTCTCAGCCTGAAGGAGGCGTGAACCATGACCGCGAGCTTCGTCTACGACGCCGTGCGCACACCGTTCGGCCGCGCGGCAGGCGCTCTCAGCGGAGTGCGCCCGGATGACCTGGCCGCCGTCGTCATGAAGGCATCCGTCGAGCGTGCGGGCCTCGACCCCGCCCGCATCGACGACGTCATCTTCGGCGACGCCAACCAGGCGGGCGAGGACAATCGCAACGTGGCGCGCTTCGGTGCGCTGCTGGCCGGATTCCCGACCTCGGTCACCGGCGTCACCGTGAACCGGCTGTGCGCATCGTCTCTCGAGGCCGTCTTCCAGGGTTCCCGGGCGATCGAGTCCGGCGACGCCGACGTCATCCTCGCCGGCGGCGTCGAGTCGATGAGCCGCGCTCCGTTCATCGTCGAGAAGTCGCCGAAGCCGTGGCCCGCCGTCGGCAACCAGACGATGTGGAACACCTCCATCGGCTGGCGGATGGTCAACAAGCAGCTGCCGACGCACTGGACCATCTCGAACGGCGAGTCCGCCGAGAAGATCGCCCGCGAGTGGGGCGTGACGCGCGAGGCCCAGGATGAGTTCGCCGCGCGCAGTCACCGCCTCGCCGCCGAGGCATGGGCATCCGGAGTCTATGACGACGAGATCGCGCAGGTTCCCGGGGTCGAGCTGGCGCGCGATGAGGGCATCCGCGACGGTTCGACCGTCGAGAAGCTTGCGAGCCTCAAGCCGCTGTTCGCCGCGGACGGGTCCGTCACGGCAGGCAACTCCTCGTCGATCAATGACGGCGCATCGGCCGTGCTGGTCGGCGGCGAGAACGCCGTCGACGCCGAACCGCTTGCCCGCATCGCCGGCCGCGGCTGGCACGGTGTCGATCCGGATGACTTCCCCATCGCCCCCATCGAGGCGGCGAACAAGGCGCTGAAGCGCGCGGGGAGGACCTGGGCCGACGTCGACGTCGTCGAGTTGAACGAGGCGTTCTCGTCGCAGTCGCTCGCCTGCATCGCCGGATGGCCCGATCTCGACCCCGAGAAGGTCAACATCCACGGCGGCGCGCTCGCCATCGGCCACCCGCTCGGCGCATCCGGCGGCCGCGTGGTCGGCCACGCCGCGCACGAGCTCAAGCGCCGCGGCGGGGGCGTCGCCGTCGCCGCGCTCTGCATCGGCGTGGGGCAGGGCCTCGCCGTCGTCCTGGAGCGCTAGCGCCTGCTGCGCTGGGTGTGGAGAGCGCATCTCGCGGCGGCGTCGTCGGCGTAAGACGGGTCTTCCTCGTCCGCCTTGCTGAGGCGTCAGTGCGGGAGGATGTACCGAAGTGAAAGGAACCGGATGACCGACACCGAATCGCGCGACTTCGTGCAGTCGCTGGCGCGCGGGCTGCAGGTCATCCGGGCATTCGACGCCGATCATCCGTCGCTCACGCTCACCGAGGTC
This sequence comes from Microbacterium halotolerans, assembly GCF_003569805.1. Taxonomy (GTDB): domain Bacteria; phylum Actinomycetota; class Actinomycetes; order Actinomycetales; family Microbacteriaceae; genus Microbacterium; species Microbacterium halotolerans. Next base: position 875,143 of record NZ_KZ984051.1, read on the forward strand.
GCCGAGCGGGCGAGCATTCCGCGTGCGGCCGCGCGGCGATTCCTGCACACGCTCGAGACGCTGGGGTATGTGCGGTCGCGGGCGCGGAGCTTCTCGCTGACGCCCCGCGTGCTCGAGCTCGGGTTCAGCTACCTCTCCGCGCTGTCGCTGCCCGAGATCGTGCAGCCGCATCTCGAGCGGCTGTCTCATCGCGTCGACGAGAGCGTGTCTGCTGCCGTGCTCGACGGCGACCATATCGTCTACGTCGCCCGCGTGCCGACGCGGCGGATCATGAGCGTCGGGATCACGATCGGCACACGCTTCCCCGCGCACGCGACGAGCATGGGGCGCGTGCTGCTCGCGTCGCTGGCCGTCGGCGAGCGGGTGCCGTCCGGGCCGCTCGTCTCGCCTGCGACGGGTCAGCGCATCGACGAGGGGGCGCTCGAAGCGTCCGTCGCGCAGGCGGCGCTGGACGGCTATGCGATCGTCGACGGCGAGCTGGAGCCGGGCGTGCGCTCCGTCGCCGCGCCGGTCCGCGGAGGCGACGGGCGCGTCGTCGCCGCGGTCAATGTGTCGACGGCGAAGACGCGCGTGCCGCTCGAAGCGCTGCGTGAGAGGATCCTGCCCGCTCTGCTGGAGGCGACGCACGCCATCGACGCTGAGCTGCGACACGTCTGATCCTGCCGCGGCCCCACGATCTGGAGGCGGCGAAGAAAGAGCTCGCCTTCGGCAGCTGGAACGAGTAGGCAGACCGCTACCTCGCGGGCCTCTACGCGTCGAAGTTCAGCGCGGACAGACAGCGCACCGGATCGATCGACTGGCTCAAGTCCGACCCCGCGAGTCCGTGGCGCCAGGTGAACTGGCCGCGCTGATCAGTTCCCCGCCGCCGGTGTCCGCGGCGGGGCCTGACCGAATCGTTCGGCTGAGGCGTGCTGCTCCGCCAGGCGGCGCAGCACCAGGAGGAGCGGCTCGGTGAGGATGGAGCCGAGCACCGCGTACCGCAGTGCTGCGGAGGGCTCGGCGGGCATCGCCTCGAGCTCGGCGTGACCGATCCGCTCCGCCGCGGCGATGTAGCCGTCCATGACGACGTCGGGGACGGTGAAGCCTGCATCGTCGAGTGCGTCCAGTGCGCGTGCGAGCTGGAAGATCTCCGGGCTGGAGGGGTCGACGCGCCATCCGGAGCGCTCGACGAGTGCCAGTGCGGCCGAGGGGTCGACGTCCTCGACCGCACCATACGTCGCCATCTGCGCGGCCCCGAGCGCGTGGAACATGTCGTCTCCGGGGTCATCGATGACGCCGAGCACGTCTCGCGCCTGGGAGATCGAGAGGCTCCCAGGGCCGAGCAGGGCGCGCACGAGCCGCAGACGCGCCACGTGCTGTTCGCCGTACTGAGCCTGCGTCGTCGACGTGAGCTCCCCAGGCGGCACGAGTCCCTCGCGCAGGTAGTACTTCGCAGTCGCGGTCGTGACGCCGCCGCGGCGGGCGAGTTCGGAAATGCGCATGAACCTCCTCTTGACATCGGAGAGTATCACTATCCATTATTAGAGAGTGACACTATCCAATACTCAATGCTGGGGAGAGCACCATGCGATCGAAGCCCGAACGTCTCACTCATGACTACGACGGCGAGCTCGTCGTCTTCCTGATCGGCATGCGCATCAACCGCTGGTCGCGCGTCAGGGACTGGTTGCCGACCTTCAGGGCGATGCCTCCGATGATCACGGAGCTGATGAGCGATCCGGATTCGGGGGCCGTCGGCTACCGACTGTTCGGCCTGCCTCGTACGCCGACCGTGCTGCTGTACTGGACCAGTCTCGACAAGCTCTACGAGTACGCGTCTGATCCCGATTCGAAGCACCGCCCCGCCTGGGGCGAGTTCAACCGGCGGGCTCGCACAGCGGACGGTTCGGTCGGAATCTGGCATGAGACCTTCCAGGTGGAACGGGCCGAGACGTTCTACTACGCGATGCCGCCGACCGGTCTCGGCGCGGCGACGGCGCTGAAGCCGGTCACGACGAAGGGCGCGCGGGGCCGGATGCGAGAGGGGCGCACGGCGTCGGCCTGAGCGGGGGCTGTCGAGGCGTTGCGGGGCTGTCGAGGTCGCACGACGGATACGCTGTTATGCATGCGTGAGATCCAAGACCTGGACACCGTCGAACTCATCCTCGAGGCACAGGGCATCTTCGATGCCATCCGGGGCGCTCGTGTCATCGACGCCGGGACGATGCGCGCGCTGCAGCAGTCGGGCAACTACGTCACCGGCTACTTCGACGATGGCCGTATGGTCGGTGCATCCGTGGCCTTCTTCGGCCTCCCGGATGATCGCACGATGCACTCGCACATCACGGCGCTGCTGCCGGAGTTCCGCGGCCGCGGCTGGGGGCGAGAGCTCAAGGAGCATCAGCGGCAGTGGGCGCTGTCGCGCAGCGTCGGCAACATCACATGGACCTTCGACCCGCTCGTGGCCCGCAACGCGCGCTTCTACCTCGGCGTGCTCGGTGCGCGCGTGACCGAGTACGCGGTGAATCAGTACGGCATCTTCGGCGGCGGCGACGCCGGAGACGAGAGCGACCGGCTCGACGTGAAGTGGGCGCTCGCCGACCTGGCTCCGACACCCGCAGACGATGATGTCGAGGCCACGCTCGAGATCCCGGACGACGTCGAGCAGCTGCGCGATGCCGATCCGTCCGCCGCGCACGAGTGGCGGATGAAGGTGCGTCGCGAAATGGCCGTGCTGCACGGGCGCGGCCTGCGCATCGGCGGCTTCGACGCAGCCCGCGGCTACCTCTTCGTGAGCGCCTGACGCCGCACGCCGCCGGCGTGCGGCTACGGCACCGACGGGTGGGCTTCCTGGGTGGGTGTGCGGGGGATCAGCAGCGACATGATCACGGCTCCGACGCCGACGATGGCGCCGATCCAGAAGCAGGTGACGAACGCCTCGGGTGTCGGCACGGATCTGCCGCCGACGTCGACCGTCATCGCGGCGAGCATCGCGGCCATCACAGTCGATGCGCTCGACGTGCCGAGTGAGCGGGCGAGTGCGTTGATGCCGTTCGAGACTCCCGTCTCCTCCGCCGGCACCGAGCGCATGATCATCATCGGCATGGCGGCGAAGCTCAGACCGATGCCGACGCCCACGATGAGGTTGGCGATGAACAGGTGCCAGATCGTGCTCGACCAGATCAGCAGGACGATGTATGACACGGTGACGGCTGCCGTGCCAGCAGTGAGCATGATGCGCGGACCGACAGTGCGCTCGAGCCATCCGGACAGCGGCGAGATGATCATCATGATGAGCCCTGCGGGCATGACCAGCAGCGCGGTCTCGAAAACGCCCACCCCGAACCCGGATCCGGTCTCGACCGGGAGCTCGAGCATCTGCGGCAGCAGCACGTTGCTGCCGAACAGTGCGAATCCCATGCAGATCGATGCGAGGTTCGTGAACAGCACGGCGGGGCGGGCGGCGACGCGCAGGTCGATCAGTGGCTCGCGCGTGCGCAGCTGATACCTACCCCACACGAGCAGTACGACGATGCCGCCGATGCCGCTCAGCAGCGTGGCGGGCGACAGCCAGCCCCATTCCGCGCCGCGCGAGATCGCCAGCAGGATGCCGGAGAGGCCGACCGTGAGCCCGATCATACCGATCACATCGAAATGGCCGAGCGAGCGCAGTGTGCTCTGCGGCACGATGAGGAACACGAGCAGGAACGCGACGACGCCGAGCCCGGCCGACACCCAGAACAGCGTGTGCCAGTTGAAGTGCTCGACGATGAAGGCGCTGACCGGCATGCCGAGCGAACCGCCGACGCCCATGGTCGCGCTCATCAGGGCGACGGCGGTGCCGAGGCGTCCTGGTGGGAGAACGTCGCGCATGATCGCGATGCCGAGCGGCACGACGCCGGTCGTGAGGCCCTGCAGGCCGCGGCCCACGATGATCCAGGCGATGTTCGGGGACAGTGCGGCGACGACCGATCCGACGATGAGCGCCCCGATCAGTGCGAGCACCACCGTGCGCTTGCCGTACATGTCGCCGAGACGGCCAGAGATGGGCGTGGCGCATGCGGCGACGAGCAGCGTGATCGTCACGACCCACGCCGTGTCCTCACGCGGTGCATCGAGCAGGCGAGGCAGCTCGGACTGGATCGGAACCACCAGCGTGAACATGTAGGCAGAAGCCATGCCGGTGAAGGCGAGTGCGAAGACGATGAGCCACTTGGGTACGGAGTGAGTGAGACGGTGTCTGTCGTCATTGCCACTCATTCCTTTCACATTACCTTTGCCGTGAGGCACTCGGCGCCGCCATCCGCGAGATGGGAGGCGAGCAGGTACGCCGGGCGCGACGTCGAGATCGTCTGAGCTGCAGATCGCCGCCTCGTAGGCTGGGTCCATGGACACAGCAGCGCAGCGGGTCGTCGTCACGGGGAGCAGCGGAAAGCTCGGTCGAGCGGTCGTCGCGCATCTCGCAGAGCACGGGTACGCCGTCACGGCGGTGGATCGCGTGCGGCCGGCCGCGCTGCCAGAAGGGACGCAGTTCCTGCAGGCCGATCTCACCGACTACGGGCAGGCCGTCCAGGTGCTCACCCACGTCGATGAGCACTACGGCGCGCTGCCGGTCGGCTCCGGCCCCGGCGTCGACGCCCTCGTGCACCTCGCCGCCATCCCCGCTCCGGGGCTCATCCCCGACGCGGCGACCTTCGCGAACAACACCGCGATCACCTACAACCTCTTCTCCGCGGCGCGGATCGCGGGCGTCCGCCGGGTCGTGTTCGCGTCGAGCGAGACGCTGCTCGGGCTGTCGTTCGCGGACACTCCGCCGCCGTACCTGCCGGCGGACGAGGAGTATGCGGTCCGGCCGCAGACCTCGTACTCGCTCAGCAAGGCCGTCGACGAGGAGATCGCGCGCCACTTCGCTCGCTGGTGCCCGGAGGCGGGCTTCCTCGGATTGCGGTTCTCGAACGTGATGGAACCCGACGACTACGTGAGCTTCCCCGCCTTCGACGCCGACCCGTCGAAGCGCTCCTGGAACGCCTGGGGGTACATCGATGCGCGCGACGGTGCGCTCGCGTGCCGGCTCGCCGTCGAAAGCGGCATCACCGGCACCGAGAACTTCGTGATCGCGGCGGCCGACTCCGTCATGTCCCGGGGCTCGGCCGAGCTCGCGGCCGAGGCGTTCCCGGATGTCCCGCTGCGCGGTGACGTCGAGGGCACCCAGACGCTGCTGTCGATCGAGAAGGCGCGTCGCCTGCTGGGCTTCGAGCCGCAGCATTCCTGGCGCGACTGAGCACCCGGCCAGCGCCGGCGGACAGCATGCCCAGCCCGCGCCAGTAGGATTGGGGCACCGTGCGCGTGTGAGGATTCCGCGCGCGATCCGCACCCCAGCGACCATAGGAGCCACCGTGGCCGAACAGTCCCGCCTCGACAAGGTCATCGCCCTCGCCCGTCACCGCGGGTTCGTGTTCCAAGCGGGTGAGATCTACGGCGGTTCCCGGTCGGCCTGGGACTACGGTCCGCTCGGCACGGAGCTGAAGGAGAACATCCGGCGCCAGTGGTGGCAGACCTTCGTGCGCGGCCGCGGCGACATGGTCGGCCTCGACTCGTCGATCATCCTGCCCAGCAAGGTCTGGGAGGCATCCGGCCACGTCGCCACGTTCACCGACCCGCTGGTCGAGTGCCTGCAGTGCCACAAGCGGCACCGTGAGGACCACCTGATCGAGGCGTTCGAGCAGAAGAAGGGTCGTCAGCCGGAGAACGGGATGGACGACATCGTCTGCCCCGACTGCGGCACCCGCGGCAAGTGGACCGAGCCGCGCTCGTTCTCCGGGCTGATCAAGAGCTACCTCGGCGTCGTCGACGATGAATCGGGCTTGTACTACCTCCGCCCCGAGACGGCGCAGGGCATCTTCACCAACTTCGCCAACGTGGTCACCGCGGCGCGCAAGAAGCCTCCGTTCGGCATCGGCCAGGTCGGCAAGGCGTTCCGCAACGAGATCACGCCGGGCAACTTCATCTTCCGCACCCGCGAGTTCGAGCAGATGGAGATCGAGTTCTTCGTCGCACCGGACGAGGCTCCGGAATGGTTCGACCACTGGGTCGAGGCGTGCTGGAACTGGTTCGTCGACCTCGGTGTGGACCCCGACCACATGCGGCGCTTCGATGTTCCGGATGGTGAGCGCGCACACTACTCCGATCGCACGATCGACTTCGAGTACGACTTCGGCTTCCCCGGCAAGGGCTGGGGCGAGCTGATGGGCGTGGCCAACCGCACCGACTTCGACCTGAAGAACCACATCGAGCACTCCGGCGCGAACCTGTCGTTCTTCGACCAGGCGTCAGGCGAGAAGTACGTGCCGTACGTGATCGAGCCGTCCTTCGGCCTCACCCGGTCGATGATGGCGTTCCTCGTCGACGCATACGCGGAAGAGGAGGTGCCCAACGCGAAGGGCGGCACCGACACCCGCACGGTGCTCAAGCTCGACCCGCGCCTTGCGCCCAACAAGGTCGCAGTGCTGCCGTTGAGCCGCAACGAGCGGCTCTCGCCGCTGGCGCGCAAGGTGGCGGAGGATCTCCGCACCTCATGGAACGTCGACTTCGACGACGCCGGGGCCATCGGCCGCCGCTACCGCCGTCAGGACGAGATCGGCACGCCGCTGTGCGTCACGGTCGACTTCGACTCGCTCGACGACGACGCGGTCACCGTGCGCGACCGCGACACGATGGGCCAGGAGAGGGTCTCGCTCGACGGCCTCTACGGCTACCTCGCTGAGCGCCTGCGCGGCGCGTAGGCGGCGCGCAGGCGAGCAGACGTACTCCGATCAGCAGCAGACCCTGTCGTGGTCTCGAGGTAAGAGCCCGCCACCTCTGCCGCTATAGGTTAGGTAATGCTAAGCTAATCCGGTGTCCGACGTCTCTGCTGCGCCCGCCTGGTCCCTGCGAGCGGGCGAGCTGTCCGTGTCGTACGGCGAGAACACCGTCGTCGATGCCGTCTCGATGACACTGAGACCTGGTCGCGTCACCGCCCTCGTCGGGCCGAACGGATCAGGCAAGTCGACCTTCCTGCGCGCCGTGTCGCGGCTCGTGCGCGCACGCGGCGGATCCGTCGCGCTGCCCGACGCGGACGATGCGTGGACGCTGTCGTCGCGCGAATTCGCCAAGCGCATCACACTCCTCGCCCAGCAGCGTCCGTCGCCTGTCGGCATCACGGTCGCGGATCTCGTCGGCTACGGGCGTCACGCGCACCGTGACGGCTGGCGGGGGCGGGATCCCCTGGGTGCGGCAGCGATCGAGCGCGCGCTCGATCTGACGGGGCTTGACGCGCTGCGCGACACGCCTCTCGAGACTCTGTCGGGCGGCCAGATGCAGCGGGCCTGGTTCGCTGCGGCGCTCGCGCAGGACACCGGCGTCCTGCTGCTCGACGAGCCGACGAACCATCTCGACCTGCGCTATCAGGTCGAGACGCTCGACCTGATGCGCCAGCTCGCGGACGACCATGGCGTCGCCGTCGGCGTGGTCCTTCACGACCTCGCCCACGCCGCCGATGTCGCAGATGACGTCCACGTACTCAGCAGAGGACGCGTCGTCGCACATGGCGATGCGGCCGCCTGCCTCACCGCCGAGCTGCTGAGCGATGTCTACGGGATCCCCGTCGACGTCGCTCACGATCCCGCGACCGGCGCCATCGACATCCGCGCGCGCCGCCAGCGTGCCCGACGGATCGCATCCGCGGTCTGACACTCACCAGGCAGGAGAAGACATCATGACACCACTGCGCGTATCCGCCACCGCAGTCACCGCCCTGACCGCAGTCGCGCTTCTCGCCGGCTGCGGCACAACGAGCGATGCTGTAGGTGAATCGGCAGACGACGCTCAGACCGGTCAAGCGGTCGTCGTGCAGGATGCGGATGGCGAGGACGTCGAGCTGCCGAACGGCGCAGCCTCCGAGATCGTCGCCCTCGAATGGGGTCAGGCCGAGATCGTCGAGTCGCTCGGACTCTCGCTCGTGGGGCTGTCCGACGTCGAGGGATACGAGAGCTGGGTCGGCTCTTCCATGCCGCTCTCGGGCGAGCCCGCCGATGTCGGAACGCGCAGCGAGCCGAGCGTCGAGGCGATCGCCGAGATCGAACCCGACCTCATCGTCGGGGTTCCGAGATCCGTCCCCGATGAGGTGCGCGAGCAGCTCGAGCGCGTCGCGCCCGTGCTCCTGCTGACGCCCGCCGAGGCCTCGGATCCGCTTGGCAACGTCGAGAACACGGTCACGACGCTGGCTACGGCGACAGGGCGCGAAGACGAGGGCCGCGCGCTGATCGACGAACTCGACGCGACGATCGCCGACAACGCCGCGGCCATCGCCGATGCGGGCCTCGACGGCACGCCGGTCGTCTTCACGTCGCCGTACGCCGATGGAAGCAATGTCAGCATCCGCATGCACGGGCCAGGATCCGCTCCGCAGGCAGTCATGTCGGCGATGGGGCTCGAGATCGCGTGGGACGACGATGAGGGCGATGAGGGATACGACCTGACGTACACCGACATCGAGGGGCTCACCGCGCTCCCCGACGACGGGTGGTTCCTCTTCTGGGCCAACGCCGACAGCGAAGACCCCGTCGAGACACACCTCAGCGGCAACGCCGTGTGGGACAGTCTGCCGTTCGTCGAGGACAGGCGCGTCGCCGGCGTCGCCGACGGCATCTGGGTCTACGGCGGGCCTGCGTCGCTGATGGACTTCAGCGACGACGTCACCGCGACTCTCACGGCGGGATGACGCTCGACACGACGCACGCGGCACCCGCCCCCGTCCGCTCCGCGCGACGGGGGCGGGGCGCTGTCGTCATCGGCGCTGTCGTGCTCTGGCTCGCGGTCGCGAGCATCGTCCACCTCACGCAGGGCACGGCCGACGTCGACGCCGCCACCCTCTGGGCCGCCGCCACGGGCGGCGAGCTCCCGCGCGCCGCCGCTGTGCTCATCGAATCGCGGGTCCCCCGCCTCGCGGCCGCTCTCGCGGTCGGGTCGGCTCTGGGCTTCTCCGGCGCCGCGATGCAGTCCGTCTCCCGCAACCCGCTGGCCTCGCCCGAGACGACGGCGGTCGGTGCCGGCGCCTTCTTCGCCCTCACACTCGCGGCGGCGCTGGGCATCGGTCTCTCCCCGCTCGCCGGTCTTGCAGCCGCCTTCACCGGCGGCCTCGTCGCGGCCGCCGCCGTGCTCGGGCTCGCGTCGGGACGCGGCCTGTCGCCCGTTCGGCTCGTGCTCGCCGGATCCGTGCTGACGCTCGGGATATCTTCGCTCACGACCGTTCTCCTCCTCCTTCTCCCGTGGGAGACGCAGGGTCTGTTCGCATGGGGCGCGGGATCTCTCTCGCAGAACGGTCTCGACGCCGTCATCCGCGTCGCACCCGTGCTCGCAGTCGCGGCGGTCGTCGTGCTCGCATTCGGCCGCCGGCTCGATCTCCTCCAACTCGGCGAGGACGCTGCGAGTTCTTTCGGTGTCCCCGTGCTCTCGACGCGCGTATGGGTCATCGTCGGCGCCGTGGCACTCGCCGCCGGTGCCGTGACGATCGCCGGACCGATCGGATTCGTCGGTCTCTGCGCTCCTGCCGTCATGCGCCTCGTGGTGCGCCGGATCCCCGCGCTCCGGCGGCAGCGGACGTTCCTCCTCCTCAGCGCGGTCGCGGGCGTCGCCCTCGTGCTCACCGCGGACGTCGCGCTCCGCATGATGTTCGGTGCCATCGCGGGCGTGACGATTCCGACGGGCGTCGTCACCAGCGTCATCGGCTCAGCCTTCCTCATCGCGGTCGCTCATCGCCTGCCGACGGCAGGAGGAGACGGCGAGTCGCTCATCACGCTCAAGGCCGGAACTCGCATGGGGCGCAGGCGGCCCGGCATCGTCATCGCAGTGGTGGGGGTGCTCGCGCTCGTCGTCGCCATCGGGTCGGTCCTGGTCGGAGACAGCCTCATCCTGCTCGGTGACATCGCGAACTGGATCCGCGGGGCGGCGGCCGTGCGAGTCGAGATCATCCTCGACTCGCGGGTGCCGCGCGTCGTCGGCGCTCTCCTCGCGGGTGCGTGCCTCGCGCTCGCCGGTCTGTTCGTGCAGGCCGTCTCCCGGAATCCGCTCGCGGATCCGGGGATCCTCGGAGTCTCCGCGAGCGCAGGTCTCGGAGGCGTCGTCGTCATCACGGTGCTTCCCGTGAGCTCCGACCTGCTCGTGTTCACGGGCGCGGCGGCAGGGGCGGCGGGCGCAGCCGTGCTCCTGGCGCTCTTCGGCCGTGCCGATCAGCTGCGCCTCGTGCTCGTCGGCATCGGCGTCGGCGCGGGCGCGGCGGCACTCACGACGCTGCTCATCGTCGGCACGGATCCGTGGAACCAGACGAAGGCCATCACTTGGATGGGCGGGTCCACCTACGGTGCCTCCCTGGTGCAGATCGCACCGATGGCGATCCTCTTCGTCGTGGCGGCGGTCGTCGTCGCGCGCACGCGGAGGGACCTCGACGTGCTCCAGTTCGACGACACGGCGCCGCGCGTATGGGGCGTGTCCGTCGAGCGCTCGCGCGTCGTGCATATCGGGCTCGCTGTCGCGCTGACCGCTGCGGCAACCGCGTGCATCGGCGTGATCTCGTTCGTCGGCCTGGTCGCCCCGCACGCGGCACGCATGATCGTCGGGAAGAGCCACGCCGCACTCGCCCCGCTCACGGCGATCCTCGGCGCAGGTCTCGTCGTCGTGAGCGATGCCGTCGGCCGCACGGTCCTCGCCCCAGAGCAGCTGCCGGCCGGCCTCGTCGTCGCCCTGATCGGCACGCCGTACTTCCTCTGGCTCCTCCGCCGCATGCGCGAGGGGTGAGGCGTGTTGTCCGCGTAGGTATGCGCAGACGAGAGATCGATACGCCGAGCGTCGGCCACTATCCGGCAGGCGGACACCGGATACGAGTCTGCAGACGCAGGAGCGCACTCGATGACCGCCTTCGAGCTGGCGGTGCAGAACGTGCACGGCGCCGGAGCTCTCGAGCGCAGTTTGTGATGCGATCGCGTATCCTCACCGCATGCGCCGCTTCCTGCTCGCCCTCGTCGCCTTCTGCGTGATCGCGGCCGGTCTCGCGGTGCACGCACTCGCGCCCGACGGATTCGTCGGCGACGCGGCGGGCGATGCGCTCTACGCCGTCCTGATCTACCTGCTTGTGGCGTTCGTCTTTCCGCGCTGGCCCGTGTGGGCATCAGGAGGCGTCGCGCTCGCGTGGTGCACGGCGATCGAGTTCTTCCAGCTCACGGGCCTGCCCGAGCTGTGGGGGATGGCGTTCCGTCCGCTCATGCTCGTATTCGGCACGGTGTTCTCCTGGTGGGACATCGTGATGTACTCCGCAGGGGTTGCGATCGCCGTTGTGGTCGACTCGATCATCCGGATGGCCGGACGGGCGAGGCGGCGGAGCGCGGAACGGATCGCCTCGCGGGCGGACCGATGATCAGCCCGTGACGGTGATCGCCGCGTACTCGGAGCCCCCGGCCTCCGTCCACGCGAGGGAGCGCTCGAGGATGCCGCGGAGCACATCGAGATCGACCTGCGTCAGATCCCGCAGATAGAGACAGCCCACGCCCGTCGTGTGCGCGCCGAGCCGTGCCAGCGCCTCGGCGTGTGCGTCGACGCCGTCGAGCAGGTAGATGGTGGTCGCCGTCTTGCGCGGCGCGAAGCACAGCAGGGGCGAATCGCCCTCGTTGCCCGTCGGATAGCGGTAGCGGCAGGACCCGAATCCGATGATCGTGCCCCACTCCTCGGGCTCGCGACCGGTGATATCGCGCAGCAGCGCGATGAGCGCCTCCGCGTCCCGCCGCCTCGCCGCGGGGGCGGCGCGTGCGATCAGCCCCGTGACATCCTTGCCGGTGCGCTTCACTTCTAGGCCTTCGCCGCGGCCTTCATCGCCTTCTTGGTCTCGCGCACCTTCGCCAGCGACTCCGGGCTGACGATGTCCGCGACCGAGCGGAACGCACCGTCCTCCCCGTACGGTGCGCATGCTTCGCGCCATCCGGATCCCGCATACCCGTACTGCTTGCCGAGCAGCGCGAGGAAGATCTTCGCCTTCTGCTCGCCGAATCCCGGCAGCGCCTTCAGTCGCTTCAGCACCTCGCGGCCGTCCGGATCGCCCGAGGTCCACAGCGCAGCGGCATCGCCGCCCCATTCGTCCACGATCCTCTGACAGAGGGTCTGCACGCGCCCCGCCATCGAGCCGGGGAAGCGGTGCACGGCCGGCGTCTGCCGGAACGCCTCGACGAAGGCCTCGGGGTCGTAGCCCGCGATCGTCTCCGCGTCGACGGCACCGATCCGCTCGTGCAGCTTGCGGGGCCCCGCGAACGCGGTCTCCATCGCGACCTGCTGGTCGAGCAGCATGCCTGTGAGAAGCGCGAGCGGGTTGTCGGTGAGGAGCCGGTCTGCGGCGGTGTCTCCGGTGATGTGAAGGGCCATGGGGCTATCTTCTCGCGATTCGGTCGGATCAAGCCAGGCGCATGCATGACCACGTACCATGTTCGCATGGGTGGGATCACCTTCGACGCGGATCGGCTCCGCGAGATCGGCGAGCGCTACGGCGTCGCGCGATTGGAGGTGTTCGGTTCGGTTGGTCGAGGGGACCAGCACGGTGACAGCGATCTCGACCTGCTGTACGAACTCAAACCCGGAACTCGATTGGGGTTCGCCTTCTTCGAACTCGAGGACGAACTGACGGAGCTGTTCGGGCGCCATGTGGATCTTGTCGCACGCGACGCCGTGAACGAGCACATCCGTCCGCAGATCCTTCACGACGCTCGGCTGTTCTATTAGGTCGCATCCTCCGCGATGAGCGGAGCGAGCTTCTCGAGGTCATGACTGTTCGTGCGGCGCTCATACTCGCGCATGAAGTCGAGCGCCGTGGAACCATTCTTGCCCATGGCTGACGCACCTGCTGGTCGAGCAGCATCCCCGTCAGCAGCGCGAGCGGATCGTCGGTGAGGAGCCGGTCGGTCTCGGCGTCCCCTGTGATGTTCAGCGCCATGCCCCATCCTCTCGCATGCCACGGGGCGTCACCCCTCGGCGTCCGGATTCGGGGCGGGGCCGCCTCGGACGAGCCCTCGGGGAACGGAGGCGCGGGTGCACTCATCCGACGGATACGCCTCTTTCGTGCAACTCGAGCAGGGATTCGAGGACGCGAGCGGAGCTGCGTGAGTTTAGGAAGTTTAGTTTCGGGCACGGAGTGGGAACTGCACGTAGAAAAGGCATCAGCACTGGTTGCAGTTCGTCTGTATAGCAACGATTGACAAGGCAGTACAAAACCGGTTTACTGAACGTGTTCAGTCCCCTCGTGGGATGTCGGATGCGTCTCCCGCGGGCGATTCGGCACCGTCGGTCGATCCACCCGGCGTAAGGCGAGTCATCGTCTGCGCGGATCGGCTCCTTGGAGGGGCAGAGATCACAGCTGGAGACTCGCGTGGGGGTCTTCGAACGAAGGAGTTCTGCGCAATGAAGCGTTACGCAGGTACCGCCATACTCTTCGCCGTTGTGCTGCCTCTGGCAGCGTGCGCCTCCGGCGGGGCCGATGAGGCGGATGAGGCGGATCTCGCATCCGGCCCGATCAAGATCTGGTACTCGACGAACGAGCAGGAGATCGCCTGGGGCGAGGCTGTCGTCGAGACTTGGAACGCTGAGAATCCCGACGAGCAGGTGACGGCGGAGGCGATTCCGTCCGGCAAGTCCTCGGAGGACGCGATCGGCGCGGCGATCACGGCAGGCAACACGCCGTGTCTGGTCTACAACACCGCTCCCGCCGCTGTGCCGGCGTTCCAGAAGCAGGGCGGGTTGGTCAACATCTCGCAGACGTTCGACGACGGAGAGTCCTTCATCATCGAGCGTTCCGGCGACGCCGCGGACGGGTTCCGCTCGCCCGACGGTGACCTCTACCAGGTCCCGTGGAAGGCGAACCCCTTCATGCTCTACTACAACAAGGACGCGTTCGAGGCAGCAGGTCTGGACCCGGAGAACCCGGAGCTGTCCACGTACGACGACGTGCTGGCTGCGGCCGCCGCCATTCAGGAGGCCGACTCGGCGGACTTCGCGCTCTACCCGCCCGCGTCGAGCGACTACACGAACTCGCTGTTCGACTTCTATCCGTTCTACCTCGCGAACTCCGGAGGCACGCAGCTGGTCAGTGACGGTGCGGCGACCTTCGCCAGCGAGGAGGGCATGGAGACGCTCGAGTTCTGGAGGACCCTGTACGCCGAGGGCTACTCGTCCGCCGAAGCGTACAGCGGCGACGCGTGGGCAGGGCCCTTCGCCGACGGCGTCGCCGCGATGGGCATCGCCGGCCCCTGGGGCGCGGCACAGTTCGACGGCAAGGTCGACTACGGCATCGTGCCGCTGCCAACCGCCGACGGAATGCCGGTGGAAGAGACCTACACCTTCGGCGACTCCAAGAACGTCGGCCTGTACACCTCCTGCGAGAACCAGCAGACCGCGTGGGACTTCGTGAAGTTCTCGATGGATGCCGAAAACGACCTCGCACTGCTGGAGACGACCGGACAGTTCCCGATTCGCACGGACATCGACACGGTCGCCGCGGACTACCTAGCCGAGGACCCGGTGCTGGAGACCTTCTCGCGCGGAGTGCCGCTCACGGTGGACGTCCCGAACATCCCCAACACCACGGAGATCTGGCAGACGTTCCGTGATGCATGGAGCGGCGCGGTCATGGCCGGCGAGGGCGACCTCGACGAGACCATGCGCTCGGCCGCAGAGACCATCGACGGTCTCGCCACGCAGGAATAGTCCCGCCTCTCCCCACCGCCCGGGGTGCGCCCCCCGCCGCACCCCGGGCATCTCCACAGTCACAGCAGCACGTGCGCCGCGGCGCAGGCGCGCACACCCGACACTCACGCCAGGCAAAGGAGCCCGTTCGATGAGACGCATCAAAGCCCTGCTCGCCCTCTCCCTCGTCCTTATCCTCGGAGTCAGCGGGCTGTCCGCGAGCCCTGCCGTCGCCGCAGGGTCGGACGAGGACATCAGTGTGATCATCGATCGCCTTCAGGACTACTACCTCGCCCAGGGCGACGAGATCATCATCGCCAACGGCATCTATCTCGCCCGCACGTCCGAGGCCCTCGACTACGTCGAGTCTCAGGAACCGGACGGGTCCTGGGACGATGTGGACTACGCGGACCGGACCAGCTCAGCGAACGGAGCGACCTGGTCGGCGTACATCGCGCTGTACCGTATGGTCGCGATGGCCCACGCCTACCGCGATCCCACAGCCCCCGGGTTCGAGGACCCGGCTCTGGTTGAGGCCCTTGATCGCGCCCTCCTGTACTGGGACGAGGCGGACCCTGGCAACGCGAACTGGTGGGAGACCGAGATCGGTGAGTCGATCGCGATGGGCCGAGTCTCGATCCTCCTGCGCGATGAGCTCAGCGACGCCGCTCTTCAGGTCTCACTGGAGCACAACACCGGCAAGCTCGACCCGGTCGGCGCCAACGGTGCCTGGCGTACATCGAACTACATCTTCGAGGGGCTCGCGACGGGTGATCTCGATCGGGTCACCGACGGGTTCTCCACGATCGTGGAGACGATCGCCGTCGACCCCTCCGGCGAGGTGAACGAGGCCGTGCAGCCGGATGGGAGCTTCTGGGCGCACGGCGCACAGCTCTACAGCGAGGGCTACGGCATGGTGCTGTTCACGTACGCGGCTCTCTGGGCCGATGCCGCGCGCGGCACCGGGCTGGCGTTCACGCGTGACCAACTCGACTCGATCGCCTTCTACATCGTCAACGGCACGCGGTGGATGATCCGCGGCGAGATCGGGATGCTCTACCTCAACTACCGTCCGCCGAAGACGATCCAGGGCGTCACGAGCCACGCGTCCGAGTTCATCGAGCCGTTGCAGTGGATGGTGCGCACCGACCCGCTCTACGCCACATCGTACGAGGCGATGCTGGATGGGATCCTCGGCGAGACGCGGACCAACGGAGCCTCCGGGAACAAGTACTTCTGGCGCTCGGAGTTCAGCTCGCACATCCGTGACGAGTACGGCATCTTCACCCGGCTGAACTCGTCGCGCACGTTCGGAGCGGAACTGCGCACGGCGTATCGCGACGAGCTCGGCAATCCCGTGTACTGGAACGCGATGGGGTCGACCGCAATCCAGGTGAACAATCGCGAGTACCTCGATCTGGGGCCGACGTTCGATTGGGTCCACTACCCCGGCGTCACTGCGCCGGATGAGAAGCGCACGGAACGCGGTGTCGCGAACCGAGGACGCAACGGGGACGGCGCGAGCTTCACCGGCGGTGTCTCCAACGGCGAGTACGGTGCGAGCGTCCTGACGCTCGACACGGCACGGACCGAAGCCCGCAAGAGCTACTTCGCCTTCGACGACCAGGTGGTCGCGCTGGGCACGGATATCTCTTCCGACAGCGACGCCGCCGTGCACACGACGATCAACCAGGTGGTCGCGAAGGACAATGCGAGCGTCGGCGGCGAGAGCGTCGCGCCGGGGACCGCCTTCGACAGCGTCGGGGACGCGCGCTGGGCGTACAACGACGAGGTCGGCTACGTCTTCGCAGAGGGCCAGGATGTCCGTGTGTCGAACCGCACCCAGACCGGTAGCTGGATCGATGAGGACCCGGTGGATCGCGACGCGTTCATGCTTCACATCGACCACGGTGAGAAGCCGACCTCCGGTTCTTACGAGTACACGGTGCTCCCCGCGGCTGAGCCCGAGCAGGTCGAAGCGTACGTCGCGGCGCCCGCGGTGCGCACGCTGAGCAACGACTCCGACGTGCAGGCCGTGCGACACGACGATCTCGCACTCACGATGGCGACCTTCTACGGCGCGGGTTCGGTCGATCTCGGCGGTGGGCGTGCGCTCACCGTGGATGAGCCGGCTCTCGTCCTCGTCGACGAGAGCGGGGCCCGTCCTGTCGTCAGCGTCGCCAACCCCGACCGACCGGGCTTGTCGGTGTCCGTCTCTCTCGAGGGGGCCGGCGACGACTGGTCGGGTGTCTTCGGTCTCGGATCCGGTGCGAACGTCGGCAAGACGGTGACCGCTCCTCTCGTCGAGGACGCTCCGGCTGAAGCGTCGGATCACTCCGCCAGCACGACCGCCGACGGCAGTTCGGTGCAGGCTCTTGGCGACGGCGACCGGGACACGGTCTGGAGCGCGGGCGCGCCCGCTCCCGCCTGGGTCGCCACCCGTCTCGAGCGCGGCTCATGGGTGACGAAGGTCACGATCGACTGGGCGGATGCCTTCGCCACCGACTTCCTCGTGCAGACCTCGAACGACGGCGAGGAATGGACGGATCATGCGCGCGTCTCGGACGCCGAGGGCGGCACCAGCGAGGTGGAGATCACGCCGACCCCCGCGGAACACGTGCGGGTGGTCATGCTCGATGGTGAGCAGGAGGATGTCGCTGTTCGAGAGCTCCGAGTGGACTCCGGCGTCAATCTGGCGATCGACGCCGAGACGCGTGCGTCCGGGTATGCGGGGTACAACCTCGTGCACCTCATGAACGACGGCGACGGGGAGACGCGGTGGCGAGGGAACAACTCCGACAGCGCCTGGGCACAGGTGGACCTGGGCAGCAGCCAGCCCGTGTCGACCGTGCGGTTGCATTGGGAGGCGGCGTTCGCCAAGGCGTACCGGATCCAGCTCTCGGACGACGGCGCGAGCTGGCGGGACGCGTACACCACGCCTTCGGGCGGAAGCGACGGCGGCACGGACGTCATCGACCTCGGAGACGAGAGCGCTCGGTTCGTGCGTATGCAGACCGACATGCGCGCGCTCAACTATGGTCCGTCGCTGTGGGAGTTCGAGGTCTTCGCCGACAGCTCGGTCGCGGATGCACCGGTCATCGCCGCCGAGCAGGACAACCTGGCTCTCGGCAAGCCGACGACGGCGGACAGTGTGCACAACGACAATGCGACCATCGTCGCATCGAAGGCCACCGACGGTCGGAGTCGACCAAGTGGTCCTCGGCCCGCGCACGCGAGGAGCACTGGATCCAGGTCGATCTGGAGCGCGTCCAGCCGATCTCCCGCGCGATCGTCAGGTGGGAGGCGGGAACGTCGAACGAGTACCGGATCGAAGGGTCCGTCGACGGCGAGACGTGGAGCCCGATCGTCGAGGTGGACGAAACGCAGTCCTCGTTGACGCATGTCCACGACTTCGCCTTCACCGAGGTGCGCTATGTGCGGCTGACCGGAATGCCGGCCACGCAGTACGGACTGAACATTTGGGAGCTGGAGTTGTACGGATACACGCTCGACTGCGAGGGAGCGGTGGAGGCGGGACGCGACGGTTCCGCGACGGTGGCGGCCACGTTGGCTCCGGCCGACGCGGAGACATCGTTCTCGGTGGCCTCGATGGACGAGTCAGTCGTGACGATCGCGGGCGAAGCTCGCGTCGATGCGGATGGCCGGGTGGAGGCCGACCTCGATACGCACGAGCCGGGAGCGACGCAGGTGCTGCTGCACCATTCGCGCGGCGACGAGGTCGCCTCGTGCGATGTGGTCGTCTCCGCGGACACGGCGCGGATCGATGAACTCGTGGAGCGCGCGAACGGCTTGGACAGCACCCTCTACACGTCCGACAGCTGGCGTCCCGTGCTCCCCGCGCTCGAGGCGGCGAAGATCGTCCTCGCGACACCGGGTGCTGCTCAGCAGAGCGTGGACGACGCGGCCGAGCGGCTCGCGGCTGCCCTCGACGGACTTGCGAAGCGCGACGACGAGCCGGGCGCCGAGGCGCCGTCAGCACCGCGCGATGTGACCGCGTCGGCGACGGCGGGTGCAGTTCACGTCGAATGGTCCGCTCCCGAAGACGACGGTGGCGCGACGGTGACGGCCTACGAGGTCACGGCCGGTGACCGTGTCGTCGAGGTCGATGGCGGAGTTCTCTCCGCGGACGCTGCCGGATTCGAGCCGGGAACGTATGCGGTGAGTGTGCGAGCGCGCAATGCCGCTGGCTGGTCGGATCCCTCCGAGGAGGTCACAGTGGACGTCTCCGAGGACGGGCAGGTCGCACCGACCATCACGGTCAAAGGATCGCTGCGCGTTGGCGGTGCGATCGTCGTGACGGGCGCGGGGTTCGAACCGGACACCGAGTACACGCTGGAGCTGCGGTCCACACCGCAGCGCCTCGGCGCCGTCGCGACGGACGGCGAAGGTCGTTTCGCTCTCTCGACGACCATCGCTGACGGCGCCGAACCCGGCGAGCACACAATCGTGGCGATCCTCGATGGTGAGGACATCGCGTCTGCTCGGATCCAGATCGCCGCGGCGCAGCCCGGTGATGGCTCCGGCGACGGGGATGGCGGCGACGCGGGCGGCGACGGATGGCTGCCGTCCACCGGTGGCGACACCGCGTGGGTTCCGTGGGCGGTCGGGGGAGCAGTGCTGTTGCTGCTCGCCGGAACCGCGGCCATGTTGATCCGACGCCGACGCGCGACGGACTGACCCTTCCGCGAAGGGCGGGTGGATGAGCACATCCACCCGCCCTTCTGCTGCGCGGAGCTCGGCACGAGGAAACGGGTATGCCCACCGCCTGGAGCGGTGGGCATACCCGTTTCGGACGCGCCGGAAGCGGACTCAGTCGGTTCGCTCGAGTTCGGCGACGCCGATGGAGGAATCGGCCATGCCGTAGAAGACGAAGTGGCGCCCGCCGATCTCCTCGATCGCGGTCGGGAAGACGACGTTACCGAGAGTC
Source organism: Microbacterium halotolerans (assembly GCF_003569805.1). GTDB lineage: Bacteria > Actinomycetota > Actinomycetes > Actinomycetales > Microbacteriaceae > Microbacterium > Microbacterium halotolerans. Next base: position 894,821 of record NZ_KZ984051.1, read on the forward strand.
CCCTGCAACTCCTCGGCGGTCTCAGGCTCCAGGAGAGGCTCGGCGGTGCGTCCGATGACGCGACGCGGGTCCTGCGCATCGAGCAGGATGGCCCCGGCCGAGTACCGCGACCCGTAGGCGAGTTCGAACCCCTTCGGCGTCGGGCCCGAAACGCCGTGATGCAGGACGAGCCAGCCCTCCGGGACGCGCAGTGGCGCGGGGCCGGCTCCGATCTTGGCGCTCTCGTACTCCAACTCCGGGCTCGCGATCATGGCTGAGTCGTCGACGAGCGTCAGCGCGGAGAGATCCGCGCGAGCGGCCTCCAGATCCACATACCCGATCCAGATGGAGGGACGGTCGTCGGTGATGCCCGCGGGGGGGCGCGAGCCCTCGCCGGGACGCAACCAGTCCAGGTCCCACATCGGACGGTGCAGCAAAGCGATGCGGGGGCTACCGTCGGGCCCGGCAACGGCTTCGGGGAAGAAGACGATGTCCTTGTTCGGGAACAGATTGAGGTCGGTGTCGAGCTCCGACTGGTACGCGAAGCGGAGAGGTCCGAGACGCCGCCAGGCGACGGTGTCCTGGGAGACGGCGAGAGCGGGCCTGGGACCGAGAGGGCCGTACGCCACGTAGGTCATGACGTGGAGCCCGAGAGGCTCGAGGAACGTGATGCGAGGGTCCTCCACGCCGGCGTTCTGACGGCCGTGTTCCCAGCCCTCGTCGGGGGAGAGCACCACGTCCAGACGCTCGACGCCCACCGGGACGTCGTCCACGACGATGCGCGCGCGACCGACGCGAGAGACGTTGCCTTCGGCGACCATACGCGGGTAGAGATAGAGCTCGCCGTCGGCTGCGCGGGCCGTGCCGGGATTCAGCACGCCCTCCACCTCCAGCGGATTGCCCGGTTCGGGGGACATGAGCGTCCCGAGGCGACGAAGGGTGTAGGGGATCGTGACGCGCGTGGGTGAGTTGCCGAGAGTAGTCATTGCCTTGCCTTGTGTCTGGTCGCCGTCGGGCGGTGGGTGATGCGCGGGTTTCGGTCAGCCTTTGATGGCCGAGCCGAGGTTCGCGGATGTGAAATGGCGCTGGAACAGCAGGAACAGCACGACGACCGGGATCGCCAGAACGCAGGCGCCGGCGAGGACCGCGCCCATGGGGTTGTCCACGAACGTCCCGTTCGACTGTGAGAAGTTGGCCAGGCTCACGGCGAGCGGCTGCATCGCCGCCTCCTTGGTGACGAGGAAGGGCCACAGGAACTCGTTCCACGGGCCGATGAAGGTCACGAGCATCGCGGTCAGGATCGCCGGGCGCACGAGCGGGACGGCGATGGACACGAGGATGCGGAACTCGCTCGCACCGTCGATGCGTGCCGCGTCGAAGACATCGCGCGGGATCTGCAGGAAGTACTGCCGGAAGATCAGCACGGCGACGGAGTTGATCGCGAACGGCAGGATCATGCCGAGGAAGTTGTCGGCGAGGTTCAGATAGCGCACGGCCATCACGTAGAGCGGGATCATGAGCAGTTGGAACGGGATGGCCTGGACGAGCAGCACCAGGCCGAACACAACTCCGCGACCACGGAACGACAGTGCAGCCAGCGCGTAACCGACCAGCAGGCCGAATACGAGTGTGCAGGCCATGACGCCCGCCGTGAAGATCAGCGAGTTCAGCAGCGAACGCAGGAGGTCGATGGAAGCGTTGACCTCTAGGAAGTTGTTCAGCGTCAGGTTGTTCGGCAGGGGGAGCAGACCGAACAGGGTCGTGTCGCGCGTCTCCTGCAGGGCGCCGACGATCATGTAATAGAACGGGATCAGCGCCGCCAGGGCGCCGATGAGCAGCGCGAGGAAGCGCAACCCGGTCAGAGCACGCACGCTCAGGGGAGCGCGTCGCCGGCGCTCAGCCGGGCGGGCGCGGGCGGAGGCCGGAGCGGTCATCGGTTCTTCCCCTCGGTGAGGCGTCGGGAGACGAGTGACAGGATCATCACGGCGAGCACGAGGATCATCCCGATCGCCGCGGCGATGTCGGGCTGTCCCTGCTGGATGCCCTTCTGGTACATCAGCAGTGCCGGGGTCATCGAGGCGCCGTTGGGGCCGCCGCCGGAGAGCAGATAAGGCTCTGTGAAGATCTGTCCGGTGATGATGATCGACAGCAGGATGACCAGTGACGTCACCGGACGTACGGCGGGCAGCGTCACGGAGCGGAACCGCTGCCAACGGCCGGCGCCGTCCAGCTGCGCGGCCTCGTGGAGTTCCTTGGGCACATTCTGGAGAGCGGCGAGATAGAGCAGGATGTAGAAACCGAGGTTCTTCCACGTCACGTAGACCGCGATCAGCGGCATGATCAGACCCTGGTTGGCCAGCCATGACGGGTCGGGTGCGAGGCCCCCGAGGAGCGTGTTCACGACTCCGCCGCCGTTGAACAGGAAGATCCACACGGCGATTGTCGCGACGGAGGCGGTGACGTAGGGGATGTAGTACGAGACCCGAAAGAAGCCCTTCCAATGCACGACCGCGTCGAGCCCGGACGACAGCAGGAGCCCAAGCACGACGGTGAGGGGCACGTTGATGACGAGGAAGATCAGCAGGTTCAGGAACGCCTGTCCCACGGCCGGGTCGGTCAGGACCTCCTGGAAATTCGCGAGACCGACGAAGGGATGCTCGACCTGAACACTGGGGGCGGTGAAGAAGAAGTCGTGAAAGGACATCCACACGCCGAATCCGAACGGGATGAGGAAGACGACGACGACGAAGAGCGTGTAGGGGGCGCTCAGAAGCATCCCGAGCGGGTTCTCCCCGAGCCACCGCTGCAACCGGGCTCGGGCGCTGGTCCGCGGCCGTCGGGATGTTGTGGCTGCGGGAGGGGCTTTGCCTCTTGTCGTCATGTCGACTCGCTCCATTGCGACTGCTCCTCACTGATCTCTTCACGTGGTGTTCCAGTGCTGTTCGCGTCGGGATCGCGAGCGCTCGTGAGTACTTAGTAAACCGGTTTTGCGATCAGAGGTCAATCCGCGTGAACGGTGAGTGATGTCTCCTTATTGTGGTGCGGATCGAGGGGCACACTCTGGAAGCTAAATGGGGCTAAACATCAGGCTATGATCAAGAGATGAGCGCGGATGAGACGGCTGGCGATTCGGCGGTGCCCCCGGGGGTGACCGCATCCGATGCGGTGGGAGCGCGAGAGCGCCGCGTCACGATCGGCGACGTCGCCGCCAAGGCACAGGTTTCCAAGAGCGCCGTCTCGTTCGTGTTCAACGGCCGGGCCGGTGTGGGTGAAGCCGCCAGGGAGCGGATACTCGAGGCGGCGCAGGAGCTCGGGTGGCGACCCGATGCGCGAGCCAGGGCGCTCTCGCGCAGTCGCGCGCAGTCCGTCGGGCTTGTGGTCCGCCGGGAACCGGAGCTGCTGAGCACTGACCCGTTCTTCCCGCAGTTCGTCGCTGGAGTGGAGAGCGGACTATCGGAGGTGAAGTACGCGCTTGTCCTCCAGGTCGTCGATGGTGAGGAGACCGAGACTGAGGCCTACATTCGCTTCGCCCACGAGTCGCGTGTCGACGGGGTGTTCCTCACGGACCTGCGTACGAGCGACGACCGTCCGGCCGAACTCGTGCGGCTCGGTCTGCCGTGCGTCCTCGTCGGACCGGCCGCTCCTGGGCAGAGCGACGAGGAACCGATCGGTCTCGATGACGCCGCAGGCATTCGCCGCGCCGTTCGCCATCTGTTTGCGCTCGGGCATCGACGCATCGCGCACGTAGCGGGAGCCGCTCGTTACATCCACTCCGATGTCCGTCGGCGGGCCTGGAGCGAGGAGATCGCCGAGCTTGGCCTCGACCCCGGACCCATCATCGACGCGGACTTCACCGGTGCGGCGGGCGCTCGGGCGACGCACGAGTTGCTGGATCTGGCTCGACCTCCGAGCGCGATCGTGTTCGCCAATGACCTGATGGCGATTGCCGGTATGTCTGCCGCCACCGAGCGCGGGATCCGCGTTCCCCACGATCTGTCGATCGTTGGTTTCGACGACATCCCGCTCGCGCCGTACATCGTCCCGCCGCTCACCACGGTTCGCCAGGATGTGTTCGAGTGGGGTCGTGCGTGCGCGCGCACCCTCGTCGACATCGTCGAGGGGCGGGAGCCGACGCCGGCGCGGCTGCCGCCGGTCGAGTTCATCGTCCGGAGCAGCACCGGTCCGGCACGCGAGCGCTAGCCGCTCCCCATCCGACTCGAATGGAGCATGCATGTCCTTTCCCCGTCTCGTCGCGTTCGACCTTGATGACACGCTGGCGCCGTCCAAGAGCGTGATGGACCCACTTATGGGGGAGTTGCTTCTTGCCCTCGCTGGGCGGGCCGAGGTCGCGATCATCTCCGGCGGGCAACTCTCGCAGTTCATGATGCAGGTGGTGGACAGGCTCCCGGACACCGGTGCCGATGAGCTGTCGCACTTTCACCTCCTCCCCGCGTGCGGAACCCAGTACTACCGTCTCTCCGGACACAGCGTCGAGATGGTGTACGCGCGCGCTCTGACGGAGGACCAGAAGCGCCGCGCCCTCTCCGTGCTCGAAGAGGAAGCGCGTCGCCTCGGTCTTTGGGAGAGCGAGACGTGGGGCGAGATCCTAGAGGACCGAGATTCGCAGATCACGTTCTCCGCTCTCGGGCAGCAGGCGCCTGTCGACAAGAAGTCCGCATGGGATCCGACAGGTGAGCGCAAGAGTTCTCTGCGTGCGGCCGTCGCGGCCCGCCTTCCCGACCTTGAGGTCCGCTCCGGAGGTTCGACCTCGGTCGACGTGACCGAACAGGGCATCGACAAGGCCTACGGGATGCAACGGCTCGTCGAGCAGACGGGCATCGCTCTGGACGACATGCTCTTCGTGGGCGACCGCTTGGACCAGCACGGGAACGACTACCCGGTGCTCGCGATGGGCGTCGCCTGCCACGCAGTCGGGGGCTGGGAGGAAGCGGCGCGCTTCGTCGATGCCCTCCTGCGCGAGGCTGCACCGAGACCGGTGACCCGTGCACTGTAGGCTACCCGCTCGTGCTTGTCGCGCGCGTGGGTGAAGCGTGCCGGTGACGTGCGTGTCGCAGCTGCCGCAATCGGGACGGCCGGAGACATCTTTCGCCTCGGTTTCTGGCAGTTCCTCCGTATGCACCGGGTTTCGACCTATGAGATCGCACCAACCCTGCATCTATGATGCGATTCGGCGTACGGAAGCAGGTGCCAGGCGCTGAGCCGGAGCCCAGTGCTGCCCGGGGCCGCTCAGGCCGACGCTGAGTGGCCGAACGGGCACTCTTCCGGGCGCTCGACCTCGGCTGCGGGACGGGCGTCGATGCCGAAGAGCGTCTCGAGCGCGTCGAAGACCTCGTCGGCCCTCCCGGATGCCGCCAGATCCCTGGCGCGCGAGGTCGGCTCGTGCAGCAGCACGCCGACCATGTGGCGCAGGGCCTGCTCGGTGCGTTCGGTGTCGCCGCGGCCCTTCCCGCGTGCGATCTCCGACTCCATCAGCGAGAAGACGTGCTTTCGCAGCGCCACGATCGCCGGCGACGCGCTCTGCTCGCGCCCGACGACGCCGAACTTCGTGGCGGCGTCGCGCACCATGCGGCGGGCGTCGTCATGCGCCTGCAGCTCCTCGAGCGGGGCGTGCAGTCGGATCGTCTCGAGGTCGAGCAGCGTCAGCGAATCGATCTCTGCGACATCCGGAGCGACGTTGCGCGGCAGGCCGAGGTCGATCACGAAACCGCCCGACGTGCGGCCGCCGCGGCGCAGCAGTTCGGCAGTGATCACGGGCTGCTCCCGCGAGGTGCAGGTGACGACGAGGTCGGCATCGGCGGCGGCAGCGGCGAGCCCCGAGTCGTCGACCCAGTCGATGTCGTACTTCAGCGCGAAGCGTTCGCCGCGGCCGGTGGGAGAGTGCACAGTGATGTCGGTGACGCCCTGATCGCGCAGTGCGGCAACCGTTGCTGCGGCATAGGCGCCGGTGCCGACGAGCAGGGTGCGCTGAGCGGTCCAGTCGCTCACGCGGCTGTCGGCGAGCTCGAGGGCGAGCCGCACGAGTGAGCGACCCGCGCGGCCGATCGCTGTGGCGTTCTTGACGCCCTTCTGGGTCTCGGTGGCGCGCTGGAACAGCCGCTCCAGCTCCGGCGAGGTCGCGCCCGCCTCGTTCGCCTCATCGCGGGCGCGGCGGACCTGGCCGGCGATCTCCACTTCGCCGATGACCACTGATTCGAGGCCGGAGGCGACGGAGAAGAGGTGCTCGGCGACGCGGCCGGCCGAGAGCACCTCGTAGGAATCGGCGAGGGCGTCTGCGCTCACTCCTGTGCCCTGCTCGATGGCGTCGAGCGTCGCGTCGATCCCGCCGCTCGCCTTGGAATCTGCGACGTCGAGGTAGGCCTCGAAGCGGTTGCAGGTGGCGAGCACGATCGCGCCGTTGACGCCGTCAGCCTCGACGATGCGGGCAGAGATGGGGTCGCCTGGTGCAGACAGCCTCTCGAGCAGGTCGAAGGGGGCGGTCTTGTGACTCGCAGTCAGGCACAGCAGCACGGTGAAGATTCTACAATGCATCGAACCGTAGTTCTGAACGATTCCAGAGAAGGAAGGGTGGCCTAAGCCGGGCACAGCGATCTTGGGGGCGCCGGCTGGGAGAATGGCGCCATGGCTCCTTCCGATGCTTCCCTGCTGCGCGCGCTGAACGGTGATCGACCCGAGCGGACCCCGGTGTGGTTCATGCGGCAGGCGGGTCGATCGCTGCCCGAGTATCGGGAGCTGCGCGTCGGCACGCGCATGCTCGACGCGTGCCTCACCCCCGACCTCGCCGCCGAGATCACGCTTCAGCCCGTGCGCCGTCACGGCGTCGATGCCGGCATCTTCTTCAGCGACATCGTGGTGCCGCTGCGCCTTGCAGGCGTCGAGGTCGAGATCGAGCCGGGCCGTGGCCCCGTCTTCGCCTCTCCCGTGCGCACGGCGGCCGACGTCGACCGGCTCACCTCGATCGATCCGGATGTCGTCGCCCAGTCGGCAGGACCCATCAGAGAGGCCGTCGCCGCCGTCACCCGGGAACTCGGCGACGTGCCGCTGATCGGCTTCGCCGGCGCACCGTTCACACTCGCGGCCTACCTCGTCGAGGGCGGCCCGTCGAAGGAGCACATGCGCGCTCGCGCCATGATGGCAGGCGACCCCGCATCGTGGAACCGGCTGGCCGGATGGCTCGCGCAGGTCTCGCACGCCTTCCTCGGCGCACAGATCGACGCCGGCGCATCAGCCGTGCAGCTGTTCGACTCGTGGGCCGGGTCGCTCTCGCCCGCGGCGTACCGCGAGTTCATCGCCCCGCACTCGACAGCAGCGCTGGTCGGCCACGACGTTCCCGTGATCCACTTCGGCGTCGGGACAGGGCCGTTCCTCGATGACATGCGCCTCGGCGGCGTCGCCGACGCGGTCGGCGTCGACTGGCGCATGCCGCTCGACGAGGCGGCAGCCATCGTCGGAGGCGACGTGACGCTGCAGGGCAACATCGATCCGGCGATGCTGCAGGCACCGTGGCCGATGCTCGAGGCGCACGTGCGCGACGTGCTGGGCCGCGGCGAATCCGCCCGCGCCCATATCGTGAACCTGGGCCACGGCGTTCCGCCGGAGACGGACCCGGAAGTTCTGACCCGCATCGTCGAGCTGGTGCACGAGGAGCAGTGATGGCGGAGCGCACGGCACCCGCCGGTGAGACCGACCTCGCAGAGCTCCGTCGGCGCGCGGCAGGTATCCGGGTCGCGGTGATCGGCGCCGGCGCGGCAGGTCTCGTCGCCGCCCGCGAGTTCGCCGGCCTCGGCTTCTCGGTCGACGTGTACGAAGCGGCGGAATCCCCTGGCGGCGCAGTGCGCTCCGCCGAAGTCGCCGGCGTCCGCCTCGACCTCGGCGCCGAGAGCTTCGCCACCCGCGGCGGACACGTGCGCGCACTCATCGACGAGCTCGGGCTGGGCGAGGACGTCGTCGAACCGGGTACGGGCGCCGGCGGCGCGTGGCTGGCCGGGCTCCCCGACGGCAGGACGGCTCCGCTCCCGAAGGGCGGCCTGCTGGGCATCCCCGCGACGCCCTTCGCCGCAGATGTGCGTCGCATCATCGGCTGGGGCGGCGCCTGGCGGGCATACCTCGCCGACACGTTCAAGCCCGTCCTCACGATCGGCCATGCCGCCAGCCTCGGAAAGCTGGTGCGTTCGCGCCTCGGCAACACGATCGCCGACCGGCTGGTCGCTCCCGTCACCAGCGGGGTGTACTCCGCGGACCCCGACGACATCGATCCGGATGTCGCCGCTCCCGGCCTCGGCGCGGCCATCACGAAGACGGGCAGGCTGTTCAGCGCGGTCGACCGGCTCCAGCGCGAGCGGCGCGACGCCGTCAAGGCTCCGGGCTCGGCGGTGCAGGGAATCGCAGGCGGGATGGGGCGCCTCATCGACGCGCTCATCGAGGACCTCGCCACCCACGGCGTCACCTTCTGCACCGCGACGGAGGTCGAACGACTCGAACACGATGGCGCGTGGCGGGTCGTGACGAGCGGGACGGCGCCCGAACATCCGGATGCGGTCGATTCCGAAGGCTCGGAAAGCACCGACGACAGAGACGACGAACCGGATGCTCCTGCGTACGACGCCGTGTTCGTCGCGACCGACGAGGGCATGGCGCGGCGGCTGCTCTCCCCGCACACCGAGGGCCTCGCGCCCGCAGCGTCGCACGACGGCCCGGCTGTCGCGGTCGCGACGCTTGTGCTCGACGCGCCGCAGCTCGACACGGCGCCGCGCGGCACCGGAGTGCTGACGGTGCCCGGTTCGTTCCGTGCCAAGGCGCTCACCCACGTCACCGCGAAGTGGGCATGGGTCGGTGACACGCTCGAGTCCGGCCGTCACGTGGTCCGAGTGTCGTTCGGCGCGCAGGGCGACGCGCCCGCCACAGACGGGCTCTCCGAGGACGAGGCGGCGCAGCTCGCACTGGAGCAGGCCTCGGCCATGCTCGGAGTGGAGCTCGCACTGGAGCAGCTCGTCGACATCCGGATCCAGCGCTTCGCGCAGTCGCAGCCTGCCGCCGCGATCGGGCGTCGCGAGGCCGTCGAGGCGGCTCGCAACCGCGTCATCGCGGTCGAGGGTCTCGGCGTCGCCGGCGCGTGGATCGCGGGCACGGGGCTGGCGCAGGTCGTTCCGGATGCCGTGGCAGAGGCGGATCGCCTCCGTCACGCCGTGCTGTGGCGTGCAGGCGAGTCGTAGGGCGCACGTGCGGAGGTCTGTGCACCGTCCGGTGCGGGAGATATTCCGCCGAAGGAATGCGGCGCCAGCGCTGTGCGGCTATCGTGGGACCAGACTCGACCGGACGACGTGAGGAGACCCCATGCGGGGGAAAGTGGGACTCGTGATCGGCCTCGGCGTGGGGTACGTGCTGGGCACACGTGCTGGGCGTCAGCGCTACGAGCAGATCAAGACAGGCGCCCAGAAGGTGTGGAACCTCGATCCTGTCCAGGAGCAGGTGAGCAAGGCCAAGGACTTGGCGGCGTCCAGCGCCATGAAGCTTCCGCGCGTCGCGTGGGACGCCGTCGCGAAGGTCGCGAAGACTGCAGCGAACCAAGGATCGACGCCGGGCGAGAAGCTCGACGCCACGATCGACACAACCAAGGAGTCCGTCCGCGATATCAAGAAAGCCGCGACTGACTGATGACCCGCGAGAAGAAGAAGGGTTCGCCGGTCCGCGATCGCAACGATGATGGGCTCTTCACCCTCATCGGCGACGTGCCCGGCCTGGTCAGGAACCTGCTGGTCGCCGAGTGGAACGCGCTGAAGGTCTATCTCGGCAAGCTGATCAAGCACGGCAGCTGGACGGCCATCCTGGCCATCGCCGCGCTGTTCTTCCTGTTCTGGACGATCCCGGCGTTCCTCACGTTCCTGATCATTCTGCTGGATCTCTGGCTGCCGCTGTGGGCTGCAGCGCTCATCGTGCTCGGCATCGGGGTGGTCTTCATTGCGATCTGCGGCCTGTGGGCCTGGATAGGGCACATCAGGAAGATCCAGAAACTGGAGAGCCCCGGCCAGGCGGCGAAGACCGACGCCGGAATCGTGAAGGAGTTCGCGGATGAGTTCTGAGTCGAAGACGGTCGTCCCGAGCGGCATCACCGACCCCGTCGAGCGCGCGCGCGTCGAGCTGACGGCCGCGCTCGCCGCAATCGAGAGCAAGGCGAACTTCCCGGCTCGCGCGGCCGAGGCCGCGGGGCGCAGAGCCGACGAGGCGCGCAGGTTCGCCCGCCGTGAGCCCGTGGCCGCTGCGATCGTCGCCGCAGGCGTCGCGGCGGGCATCGGCACGGCGGTGTGGGGAGTCGCGAAACTCATCGCCAAGAGATGACCGATGTGTCGGCGCATGCGCCGATGATGAAGAGATCCGGATGGGCCGTTGCGGTTCATCCGGATCTTTTCGTGTGAGCGGGTGTCGGTGGGACAATGAAGCCATGGCCGAGACTTCCTCCGAATCCCCCGCGACGAGCAGCGACAACTACAGCCTGTTCGTCGTGTGGCGTCGCAACCCCGATCAGCCCGTTCGGGAGACCGACGAGACCGAGCTCGAGAACATCGTCACGTTCCTCGGAGAACGGGGCGTCACGGTGCGCGGCTTCTACGATGTGTCTGGTCTGCGCGCCGACGCCGATCTGATGGTGTGGCTGCACGGCCCCATCGCCGAAGATCTGCAGCGCGCCGTGCGCCGTCTGCGCCGCACCGAGCTGCTGCGACCGCTGCTGCCGACGTGGAATGCGATGTCGGTGCACCGCGACGCCGAGTTCAACAAGGCCCACGTTCCAGGCTATCTGCGCGGCATCGCGCCGAAGGGCTGGCTGACCGTCTACCCGTTCGTGCGCAGCCACGAGTGGTACCTGCTGCCGGACGACGAGCGTCGCGGCATGCTCGCGGACCACGGTCGCAAGGGCGCGGCCTTCAAGGGCGTCACGGCCAACACGATGGCGGCCTTCGCGCTCGGCGACTACGAGTGGATGCTGCCGATGGAGGCCGACGAGCTCACCGACCTGGTCGACATGATGCGCGACCTGCGCTACACCGACGCCCGCCGGCATGTGAGGGAGGAGACGCCGTTCTACACGGGGCGGCGGATTCCGATCGCAGAGATTCCGGAAATCCTGCAGTGACCGACGCCATCCGACTCGGCACGCGCCGCAGCAACCTCGCGATGGCCCAGTCCGGCATCGTGGCGAGGGAGTTGGAGCGCACGGCGGGGAGGGCCGTCGAACTGGTGCCGATCACCAGCGAGGGCGATACGAATCGCGCGTCGCTGGCGAGCATGGGCGGCACGGGAGTGTTCGCGACCCGCCTGCGCGAGGCCCTGCTCGCCGATCGCTGCGACGTGCTCGTGCACTCGCTGAAGGATCTTCCGACGACGCAGCCGCCTGGTCTGGTCGTGGCCGCGACGCCGAAGCGCGTCGATCCCCGTGACGTGATCATCACCCGCGACGGCACCCCCCTCGAGGATCTGCCTGAGGGCAGCACCGTCGGGACCGGGTCGCCGCGGAGGATGGCGCAGGTGCGCAGAGCCAACCCGGGTGCGGAGGTCCGCGACCTGCGGGGCAACGTCGACTCGCGCATGGCGCGCGTGCGCGACGGCGAGCTCGACGCGATCGTGCTCGCCGCGGCGGGGCTCGGCCGTCTCGGAGCGGAGATCGATCTGCACGTCGCTGCGCGTGATCTCGCCGTGTGGCCGACGGCTGCAGGTCAGGGCGTGCTCGCGGTGGAGATCCGAGACGACGCGGCGGAGACGCTCCGCGAAGCGGTCGAGCCGCTCACAGACCCGGTCACCGCGTTCGGGCAGGCCGTCGAGCGTCACGCGCTCGGCGGGATCGAGGCGGGCTGCCATGCACCGGTCGGCATCCATGCGTTCGTCGCGGGGGGCGAGGTGCGCGTCCGTGCCGACGTGTACGCGTCGCATTCCGGCGACGACGTCACTCTCGACGATGCCTGGACGCTCTCGCCTGGCGTTTTTTCAGGTGAGGGGTATAGTCGGGGTTCAGGCAGCGACGCAGCTACCGCTGGCGCGTCCGAGCGCGCACGCGACATCGGAATCGATGTCGCACGTCGGCTGCTCATTGCAGGGGCGGCCGGCCTGGTAGCCGACAACCCCTCCTGAATCACATGAGCAACAAGAATCCCTCCAAGCCCTCGAAACCGCTCACCGGCTGGCGCGTTCTGGTTCCCAGAGGCGGCCCGTGGGGCGACAGCGTCGCAGCGACTCTGCGCAGCAAAGGCGCAGTGCCCGTGGTCGCGCCGCTGATCAACTTCGCCTCCACCGACGACACCGACACGCTCGAGCAGTCGCTCCGCGATCTCGCCGCGGGCGAATTCGATTGGCTCACCGTCACGAGCGCGACGACGGTCGACGTGCTGTACTCGTATCAAGCCACCATCCCGCCGTCGACCAAGGTGGCGGCGGTCGGCGAGACGACGGCCGCGGCGCTCAAGGCCGTCGGCTATCCGGTCGATCTCGTTCCCGATCGTGACAACTCCGCCGCAGGGATGGCGCGTCAGCTGAATGACCTCGAGCCGTCGCCTCGCAGGATCCTCTCGCTGCGCAGCGAGATCGCCAAGCCCGTGCTCTCGACGTCGCTGCGGAAGGCGGGCCACGACGTGCGCAGCGTCATCGCCTACCGCACCGTCGGCGTTCCAGTGACCGACAAGGTCGTCAGGGACGTGACGAGCGGGCGCATCAACGCCATTCTCGTCACGAGCGGATCCGTTGCGGAGCAGGTGCGCGAGCAGTTCGCCACCATCGCAGACACCACGCTGCTCGCGGCGATCGGCCCTCGCACGGCGCGCGATGCCGAACGCGTTGGCCTTCCGATCCGTGTCGTCGCCCCGGCGCAGACGATCGACTCGCTGATCGAGACGCTCAGCGGCATCGAGGTTCCCGAGCCGTCGGCGGAGGCGCTCGCGGTCCCACCGACCGAAGAGGTCGCAGTCACAGTGCAGGAGACCCAGTCGCTGCCGATCGCGCATCTCGGGAAGGCGAGGGGAGCGCGGTGAGCTTCCCCACTCATCGCCTTCGTCGCGGGCGACAGTCGTCGGCCGTGCGCCGGTTGATGCGTGAGACGCACCTCGTGCCGTCGCAGCTCGTGCTGCCCATGTTCGTGCGGGAGGGCATCGACGAGCCGAGCCGGATCTCGTCCATGCCAGGCGTGCAGCAGCACACGATGGACTCGCTGCGCCGCGCCGTGAACGAGGCGGCGGAAGCAGGCGTGAGCGGCGTGATGCTGTTCGGCGTGCCGGCCGTGCGCGACGCGACCGGTTCGGCGGCGGACGATCCGGATGGCATCCTCAACGCGGCGACCAGGGCCGTCGCCGCGGAGGTGGGCGACGAGCTCGTGGTGCAGACCGATCTGTGCCTCGACGAGTTCACCGACCACGGCCACTGCGGCGTGCTCACGCCATCCGGTGCCGTTGACAACGACGCAACGCTGGAGCGCTACGCATCGACGGCGCTCGCACAGGCCAGAGCGGGCTCGCAGCTGCTCGGGCTCAGCGGCATGATGGACGGCCAGACCCGAGTCGTGCGTGACGCGCTCGACGAGGCGGGGTTCACCGACACGATGATCATGGCCTATTCGGCCAAGTACGCCGGCGCCTTCTATGGGCCGTTCCGTGAGGCGGTCGATTCGCAGCTGACCGGCGACCGCAAGACGTACCAGATGGACCCGGCCAACGCGCGCGAGGGCGTGCGCGAGGCGATCCTCGACGTCGAAGAAGGCGCGGACGCCGTCATGGTCAAGCCCGGCCTGCCGTATCTCGACGTGCTCGCCGAGGTGCGTGCCTGTGTCGACGTGCCGGTGTGGAGCTATCAGGTCTCCGGCGAGTACTCGATGATCGAGGCCGCAGCGGCCAACGGATGGCTCGACCGGCGGGCGACGATCCTGGATTCGCTCACGGCGTTCCGCCGTGCCGGGGCTGACACGATCCTCAGCTACTGGGCCGTCGAGGCCGCCCGCTGGATCCGCGAGGGGCTGTAGCGAGCGGCTCCGCGCGCACCATGCGCCAGCTCGGCATCAGCGGGCTCGTGCGGGGCCGACGCCTGCTGACGACGATCCCGGATCGAAACGGCGAGCGCACCGGACCTGTGGGAGCGGGGCATCGCCGCCTCGTTCAGGAGCATCGCCGACGCGTATGACACTGACCTCGCCGAGTCGACGATCGGGCTGGTCGAGAACGAGGCGATCCGTGAGGGGCGATCCGTCAGCTGCTCAGGCGCTGCGGCCCGGCACCCTGCGTACCAAGGGCGTCGTCGGGGTTGAGCAGGCCGCAGGCCTTCATGGACAGGCAGCCGCAGCCGATGCAACCGGTGAGCTCGCGTTCGAGGCGTTCGATACCCTCGCGGCGAGTCTTGAGCTCGCGTTTCCAACGTCGCGAGGCCCGTTGCCAGTCGGCGTGACTCGGGGTCTCGGTGAGCGGCACGTCGGCGAAGGCCGACTGCACGTCGGAGAGCGGGATGCCGAGACGCTTGGCGACCGTGATGAGCGAGACCCGGCGCAGCATGTGTCTGGCGTAGCGACGCTGGTTGCCTGGTGTGCGGGTCGAGGCGATGAGGCCGAGTCTCTCGTAGAAGTGCAGGGCGGATGCGGCGACCCCGGTGCGCCGGGTCATCTCGCCGATCGTCAGTGACTCGTCGGGTGCGTGCTGGCTCATCGGGCTGCCTTCCCATCTCCTCGATTTGACCTCAAGTCTACTTGAGGTTTTACGGTTGTCGAGTGGCCCCGATGCGGACCCGATCGACCCGAACGAGGACAGAGTGACCCGAATGAAGACCCACCGATGACCTATGTGATCGCCTTGCCGTGCGTCGATGTGAAGGACAAGGCCTGCATCGATGAATGCCCCGTCGACTGCATCTACGAGGGCGAACGGTCGCTGTACATCCACCCGGACGAGTGCGTGGACTGCGGTGCCTGTGAGCCCGTGTGCCCTGTCGAGGCGATCTACTACGAAGACGATCTGCCCGATGAGTGGCAGGACTACTACAAGGCGAACGTCGAGTTCTTCGACGAGATCGGCTCGCCCGGCGGCGCAGCCAAGACCGGGGTGTATCCGTTCGATTACCCGATCATCGCCGCGCTCGCGCCCCAGGGGGAACACACATGATCAACACCGAACCGCGCATCGCCGTCGTCGGGGCAGGGCCGGCCGGGATCTACGCCGCCGACATCCTCCTCGGCCTCGCACCGACCGCCTCGATCGACCTGTTCGAGAAGCTGCCGGCGCCCTACGGCCTGGTCCGGTACGGCGTCGCCCCGGATCATCCGCGCATCCGCAAGATCACCGACGCCCTGCACGACGTACTCGTGAATCCGCGCATCCGCCTCCGCTGCAACGTGGAGATCGGGGTCGACATCGAGATCGATGACCTCCGTGCGGTGTACGACGGTGTGATCGTGGCGACCGGCGCCGACCTCGATGCCAGTCTTGACATCCCCGGCATCGACCTGCCCGGATCCTTCGGTGCCGCGACGTTCGTGGCCTGGTACGACGGGCATCCCGATGTATCGCGAGCCTGGCCGCTCGAGGCGGAATCGGTCGCGGTGCTCGGTGCGGGAAACGTGGCCCTCGACGTCGCTCGGATCCTCGCCAAGCACGCCGTGGCGCTGACGGGTACCGACACGCCGGACTCCGTGCTCGATCAGCTCGCCGCCAGCCCAGTGCGTGATGTGCACCTGTTCGCCCGGCGGGGCCCGGCCGACGTGCGCTTCTCCCCGCTGGAGCTGCGCGAGCTCGCCGAGCAGAACGATGTCGACGTGATCGTCGACCCGGAGGAACTCGTCCTGGACGAGCACGCAGAACGGATGATCGCGCAGTTCTCGCAGCGCCGCATCATCGTGCGCACCATGAGCGAGTGGGCCGCGCTCGACCCCGCGACCCGGACGGCCTCGCGCCGCATCCACCTGCACCTGCGGCAGCGGCCTGTCCGCCTGCTCGGCACCGACCGAGTGACCGGTATCGAGATGGAACGCACCGCATCCGACGAACGGGGCCGCATGGTCGGAACCGGCGAGCTGCTGCGCTACGACGTCGGGGCGGTCTACCGCGCGGTGGGCTACCGCTCGACCGCTGTTCCCGGAGTGCCGTTCGACGCAGATCTCGGAGCCGTTCCGCACGCCGAGGGGCGAGTCCTGGATGCGGCGGGCGTGCCGATCTCGCGGTTGTACGCCACCGGCTGGGTCAAGCGAGGCCCGGTCGGGCTCATCGGCTCGACGAAGTCCGACGCGGCGCAGACCGTCCGCCACCTCGTAGACGATCTCGCCGCCGCCCCGCGTGCCCCGCGCGAAGGCGATCCGACCGCGGATCTCGGTCACGCGGTCGACCTCGACGGCTGGCTGCGCATCGATGCCGCCGAGCGCCTGGCCGGTGCAGAACGCGGACGCGAGCGGACGAAGATCGTGGACCGCGAGGAGATGCTCGCGCATGCGCAGCAGGAGCAGATGACGGAGGTTGTCCGATGACAGCGGCACCCGTACCCACGACGGTCGGCGAGGGGCTCAAGGCGGCATTCCGCACGCACCCCGCCGGCATCGCGATCATCACGGCATCCGCGCGTGACGGAGCCGTCGGCCTGACGGCGTCGAGCGTCGCCTCGGTGGCGGTCGATCCGGCCGCGATCGTCTTCTCAGTCACCAGGGCCACCGGTTCGGCGGGCGCGATCCTCGGTGCTGACACCTTCGTCGTGCACCTCATCGACGACGAGCACTCCGCTCTGGCGCAGAGCTTCGCGACGAGCGGGGCCGAGCGGTTCACCGCCGATCAGGGGTGGTCGCAGCTCGACACGGGTGAGCCGCACCTCTCGTCGGCTCGCGCAGCCCTGCACTGCCGCGCCATGCAGACCGTTGCCGTCGGCTCGTCGACGGTCGTCGTCGCCGAGGTCCTCGAAGTGCTGCCAGGGCCCCAAGGCCGCCCAGTCGTCTACCTCGACCGTCGTTTCCACGCACTTCCGCACGACACCCTCCACTGAAAGATCATCGAAAGGAAGACACGATGTCCACTCTCTACACCCTCCCCGAGCTGCCCTACGACTACTCGGCGCTCGAGCCGCACATCTCCGGCAAGGTCATGGAGCTCCACCATTCCAAGCACCACCAGGCGTACGTGACGGGCGCGAACACCGCCCTCGAGCAGCTCGCCACGGCGCGCAGCGCAAGCGACCTCGCGAACGTCAACAAGCTCGAGAAAGACCTCGCGTTCAATCTCGGCGGACACATCAATCATTCGGTGTTCTGGCAGAACATGTCGCCTGATGGAGGCGGCGCCCCAGAGGGCGAACTCGCCGCAGCGCTGCAGGGTTCTTTCGGCTCGGTCGATGCCTTCCGCGCGCACTTCACCGCGACGGCGCTGGGCGTGCAGGGATCAGGCTGGGCCGTTCTTGCATGGGACAGTGTGGGGGCGCGCCCGGTCATCTTCCAGCTGTTCGACCAGCAGGGCAACGCGCCCCTCGGTGTCACGCCGCTGCTGCAGCTCGACGTGTGGGAGCACGCGTACTACCTCGACTACCTCAACGTGCGCGCTGACTACGTGAAGGCATTCTGGAACCTCGTGAACTGGCCCGACGTGCAGCATCGCTTCGAGGCCGCGCGCTCTGCGACCCAGCTCATCGTCGCGGGCTGACCCTGCCGACCCTGCCTCTTGTGAGCGACCCGGCCCTCGCGAATGTCCGCAGAGGGCCGGGTCGCACGTATGGGGCGGATCGACCCCGCGCGCCACGGGCGAGCACGGCGCGGGGGACGCCCTCGCGCCGTGCTCGCCCGTACGCCGCCGACACTCTCAGAGAACACGCATGATCCGACTCTTCCGTAGCGACTGTTCGCGGGGGCAGAGTCGCCGGATCAGGAACGTTGATCACTGTCGAGGGAGATGGTCAAACCCGGCCTGCCGTATCTCGACGTGCTCGCCGAGGTGCGCGCCTCGGTCGACGTGCCGGTGTGGACCTACCAGGTCTCCGGCGAGTACTCGATGGTCGAGGCCGCAGCGGCCAACGGATGGCTCGACCGGCGCGCGACGATCCTGGATTCGCTCACGGCGTTCCGCCGTGCCGGGGCCGACACGATCCTCAGCTACTGGGCCGTCGAGGCCGCCCGCTGGATCCGCGAGGGGCTGTAGGCCTCAGTCGTCGGCGACCGTGACGAGCAGACGCTGCCAGCCGGATGAGCCGTTCGGGTAGATCGGGGCCTTCTCCTCGATCTGTCTGCGCCCGTCTTTGTCGACGGCTCGCACTGCGACGTAGTGGGTTCCGGGTGTCGCGTCCCATGCGAGAGTCCACTGCACCCACGTATCCCGATTGATCGGATTCGACAGGGTCGCGCTCTGCCACGCGCCGTCGTCGATCGAGACCTCGACCCGGTCGATCCCGACGGTCTGCGCCCACGCCATGCCGGCGATGGGTACGCGGCCAGGCGCGACCGGGGTGCCCGGACGCGGTGTGTCGATGCGGGAGGAGAGCTTGATCGGAGCCTTCGCGCTGTAGCCTCGCGGCGTCCAGTACGCCTCGTCCTCGGCGAACGTCGTGACTTTCAGCTCCGTCAGCCATTTGGTCGCCGATACGTAGCCGTACAGCCCCGGCACGACCATGCGCACGGGGAAGCCGTGCTCCAGCGGGAGGGGCTCGCCGTTCATGCCGACGGCGATGATGGCATCGAGTGCGGTGTCTGTGAGAGATTCCAGCGGAGTCGACGCCGTGAAGCCGTCCACGCTGCGCGAGAGCACCATGTCGGCTCCCTCCTGCGGGCGAGCCTTCGCGAGCACGTCGCGCACCGGCACGCCGAGCCAGACCGCGTTGCCGACGAGATCTCCTCCGACTTCGTTGGACACGCAGGTGAGGGTGATGGCGTACTCGTCGAGGCCCATGTCGAAGAGATCGCGGAGATCGAGCTGCACGGGTTCGTCGACCATTCCCGTGATCGAAAGGGTCCACGTGGACGAATCGACCTCTGGTACGACGAGAGCTGTGTCGACGCGGTAGAAGTCATCGTTCGCGGTGACGATGGGGGAGAGACCATCGATGTCGAGATCCGCGCCGCCCGGGATCGCGACTCTCCGGCCGGGTGTCGGCAGGCGCAGCTCCTCGCGCAGCGCCGACACTGAGGACGTGGCTGCGCTGACGATGCGGGCGCTGACCCCGACGATCACAGCCGAGGCGCCGACGATCGCTGTCGCGCGGAAGAAGGAGCGTCGATCGATGAATGCCCTCGCACGAGGCTCGGCTGGATTCTCGGGAGCCGCGGCGGAGGCATCCGAATCGGCCCATGCACGCAGTCGTGAGATCAGCAGCATGAGGACGACGGCTCCGACGACGGCGCCGGCCGCGGACGGGAGCCAGGCGAGGCTCGACGCGCCGGGCCGGGTCACGGAGGCAGCCAGGGTCAGCGTGCCTGCTGCTGTGAGCACTGCCACGCCGAGTGGGCGACGCCGGTACTGCAGGAGACCTGCCAGTGCGGCGGACACAAGGGCCGCGAGCCCGAGCCCGACGAGGAGTGCGATCTTGTCGAACTCTCCGAACACGCTGATCGCGATCTCCTTGAGCGGGCGTGGGATCACATCGATGACGACGCCGCCGACGGCGACGAACGGTCCTCCGCCTGGCGATGCGACGAGCGCGACGACCTCTGCGACGGCGAAGAAGGCGGCGGCGGCGATCACGCCGCCCACCATGCTCCACAGCCATGCCCTCGGTTCGTGCCTGTTCATCAAGATCGCCCTCACATATCCGCCCCGTTACAGGTTGTTCGGCGTGCGCAGGCCAGCGGATTGGTCCTGCGCGGCGGGCGCGCGACGGGATCGTCGGAGCCGCACAGACGCTTCCGGAGAACACGCATGATCCGGCTCTTCCGTACGAACGATCCGCGGGGGTAGAGTCGCCGGATCAGGCACGTTGATCACTGTCGAGGGAGATGGTGGCGATGGTTTCAATCCCCGGGCGGAGCGAGATCGTGGTGATCGGCGCGGGCATCGTGGGAAGCGCCCTCGTCAAGCACCTCGCAGCCCTCGGCGGGCGCGACATCCTGCTGATCGACAAGGGCCCGCTCCCCGACCCCGGCGGGTCCACCGGGCACGCGTCGAACTTCGTCTTCCCCGTCGACCACTCGCGTGAGATCACCGACCTCACCACCGACTCGATGCGGCAGTACTCCGATCTCGGCGTGCTCATCGAGTGCGGCGGGATCGAGGCCGCTCGCACCCCGGAACGCCTGCAGGAGTTCACGCGCCGGATGTCGTCGGCTGAGGCTTGGGGCATCGAGGCCGAGCTGATCTCTCCGCAGCGGATCCGGGAACTGGTGCCGTTCATCCGGGAGGACCTGCTGCTCGGGGGCTTCCACACCCCGTCCGGTGCGATCGTCGATGCGGTGCGTGCGGGAGAGATGCTCCGGCAGGAGGCGATCGATGCCGGGGCGCTGACGGTCTCCGACGAGACCGAGGTGACGGGCCTCGACAGCGTTTCCAGCGCCGACGGCCCGCGCATCACCAAGGTGCGCACCGACCGCGGTGACGTCGAGGCCGACATAGTCGTGATCGCCTGCGGCGTGTGGAGCCCGCGCATCGCCGAGATGGCGGGCGCGACGATTCCGCTCACGCCCGCCGTGCACCAGATGGCCGACTTCGGGCCCATCCCGCAGCTCGAAGCCACAGGCGAGGTGATCTCGATGCCGCTGCTGCGCGACATGGATGCGAAGATGTACGAGCGCCAGCGCGGAGCCGACCTCGAGGTCGGCTCCTACGCGCACCGACCTCTGCTGCACGCACCCAGCGACATCCCACCACTCGGTCACGGCCCGCAGACCTCTCCCACCCGGATGCCGTTCAGCGGTGCCGACTTCGTGCCGCAGCTCGGCCACGCGCGCGAGCTGTTCGGCGAACTGCTGAACCAGCCGGGTGTGAAGCGGCAGGACGCGATCGACGGACTGCTCTCGATCACACCCGACGGCTCCCCCGTCCTCGGCGAGACGGCGGAGGTGCGGGGCCTGTGGTCGGCGGCCGCCGTGTGGATCAAGGAGGGCCCGGCGGTCGGGCGCGCGCTGGCGGAGCGCATCGTCGCAGGCCACAGTGAGATCGACATCGACGGCGCGGACGTCGCACGCTTCCCCGCGCACGCCAGGTCGCGCTCTTTCGTCGAGCGCCGCTCCGCCGAGGGCTTCCCGAAGATCTACGGCATCAGCCACCCGCGCGAGCAGTACCTGTCCGAGCGCCCGATGCGCACCTCGCCGCTGCACACCCGCACGGCGGCGCTCGGCGCGGAGTACTATGAGGCATCAGGCTGGGAGCGCCCGCAGTGGTACGCGTCGAACGCCGCGCTCGTCGGCGACTATGCGAGCCGGATCGGCGATCGCACCCACGAGTGGGACCAGCGCTGGTGGTCTTCGATCATCGAGGCCGAGCACCTCGCGATGCGCGACCGCGCGGCGATGTTCGACCTGTCGTCGTTCGCGGTACTCGAGGTGGCGGGCCCCGGTGCGCTCGCTCTGCTGGAGCGGCTCACGGTCAACCGCATCGACCGCCCGGTCGGCAGCGTGGTCTACACGCCGATGCTCGATCCGGCAGGCGGATTCCGATCCGACCTCACCATCATCCGGATGGACGAAGAGCGGTTCGAGGTGATCACCGGCTCCTCCGACGGGCCGCGCGACGGAGCATGGCTGCGGCGCAATCTGCCGGGGGACGGCACGGTGCACCTGAGCGATGTGACATCCGCTCGATCGGCGATCGGTCTGTGGGGCCCGCGCGCCCGCGACATCGCCCAGCGCGTCGTCGACGCCGACCTCTCCGACGAGGCGTTCGGCTTCGCCACGGCGCAGCGCGTGAGCGTCGGCGGGGTGCCGGCCACCATGGCGCGGATCTCGTACGTCGGCGAGCTCGGCTGGGAGATCCACCTGCCGAGTGAGTACGCCGCTGCCGCGTGGGACAGGCTCTGGCAGGCGGGCGGCGACGACGGCGTGATCGCTGCCGGTGCCGGCGTCTACGGCACGACGGGTCGCATCGAGAAGGCGTTCCGCCTGATGGGCGCAGAGCTGACCGCCGACCGCGGCCCCGTCGAGGCGGGACTCGCCCTGTCGCGCGTGAAGGACGTCGACTTCATCGGGCGCGATGCGTACCTCGCCGAGCGCGAGGCCGACCCGGTCGCCGAGCTGGTGACCCTGGCGATGGTCGAGCCGCTCGCACCCGCCGCACACTTCCCCACGGGCTCAGAACCCGTGCTGGAACCGGACGGCGCACCCATCACCGATGCGCGCGGTCTTCGCAGCTATGTCACGAGTGCGGGCCCCGCGCCCTCGCTCGGCAGGTACGTCATGCTGGCGTATCTGCCGCCGGAGCGTGCCGCCATGGGCGCTCAGCTGTGCGTCGACTATCTCGGTCGTCGCCACCCCGTCGAGGTCGTCTCGCACGGCCGCGCCGGGGCGTTCGATCCGGATGGTTCGCGCATGCGATCCTGACGGATCCGGACTCCCGCTCACAAGGGGCGAGACCCGCCTCTTGCGCAGGAAAACCCCCGGTGATACACCGGAATGAGAAGGATGTGCCGGACGAGGAGGTCCTCATGTCTGTGAACCCCGATCCACGGATTCTGCTCTACCCGAGGCTGCGGAAGTCGCCTTTCTTCCACGCCTCTCGACAGCACGGTGTGGCGATGTACAGCGTCTACAACCACACATACCACCCCCGTCACTACGGCGACCCGGTCGAGGAGTACTGGGCGCTCGTGAACGGCGTCACACTCTGGGACGTCGGCGTCGAACGCCAGATCGAGATCACCGGCCCCGACGCATTCGAGTTCACGAACATGCTCGTGCCGCGCGATCTGTCCAAGTGCGCCGTCGGTCAGTGCAAGTACGTGTTCCTCACCGCAGAGGACGGCGGCATCATCAACGACCCCGTGCTGCTGCGGCTCGGTGAGAATCACTTCTGGCTCTCGCTCGCCGACAGCGACGTGCTGCTGTGGGCGCGCGGTCTTGCGCTGAACTCCGGTCTCGACGTCACGATCCGCGAGGCCGACGTCGGCCCCGTGCAGGTGCAGGGCCCGCTCGCCGGCGCACTGATGAGCGAGGTGTTCGGCGCAGACGTGCTCGATGTCGGGTACTACTGGTTGCGCGAATACGAGCTCGACGGCATGCAGGTCGTCGTCTCGCGCACCGGATACACGGCGGAGCTCGGCTTCGAGATCTACGTGCGCAATGCCAGCCGCGACGGCGAACAGCTGTGGAACAAGATCTGGGAGGTCGGCCGCCCGTTCGACCTCAAGGTCATCGGGCCGTGCCACATCCGGCGCATCGAAGCGGGCATCCTGTCGTACGGGTGCGACATCACCCTCGACACGAACCCCTTCGAGGTCGGCATGGGCTACGACTGGATGGTCGACGTCGACCAGGAGCCCGACTTCATCGGCAAGGAGGCCCTCCGCCGCGTCAAGCAGGAGGGCGTCTCGCGTCGAATGGTCGGTCTCGAGATCGGCGGCGATCGGCTCGGCACGTTCAATGACGGTTCGATGATCGAGGCGTTCACGGTGCTCGACGGTGAGATGCCCGTCGGCGAGGTGACGTCTGCGTGCTTCTCGCCACGGCTCGAACGCAACATCGGCCTGGCGATGGTGCCGGTGTCGCTCAGCGAGATCGGCACCGACGTGCAGGTCGCGACCCCCGCGGGGATCGTGCCGGCGACCGTGGTGCCCAAGCCCTTCGTCGACCCGACGAAGGAACGACCGAAGCAGTCGATGCGATCGGACGAGGCGGCCGCTTCGTGAGCCTGGCTGACGAGGAGGAGACCGGATGAGCGGCGGGCGGCTGAACAGTCTCGAGATCGCAGCACAGGCAGAGATCCGACCGATCGAGCAGATCGCCGAGGCGATGGGGCTGCCGAGCGAGTTCGCCGAGCCGTACGGATCCGGTGTCGCCAAAATCGACCTCGCGGCGATCGACGCGCTGCGGGACAGGCCTAGGGCGAAGTACGTGCTCGTCACCGCCGTCACGCCGACGCCGCTCGGGGAGGGGAAGACCACCACGACCGTCGGTCTCGGGCAGGGGCTGCAGCACATCGGACGCCGCGCTGTGCTCGCACTGCGGCAGCCGTCTCTGGGGCCGACCATGGGCATCAAGGGTGGAGGCGCGGGCGCCGGCCGCAGCCAGGTCGTGCCGATGGAGCGGCTCAATCTGCACCTCACCGGCGACATCCACGCCGTCGCCGCGGCGCACAACCAGCTCGCCGCGCAGGTCGACAACCACCTGATGCGCGGCGCGCCATCCGGACTCGATCCTGCGCGCACGACATGGCGCAGGACGGTCGACATCGACGACCGTCCGCTGCGCCGCGTCGTGACGGGTCTCGGCGGCAACGGCCCCGTTCGCGAGACGGGGTTCGACATCACGGCGGCGTCGGAGGTGATGGCGGCGCTGTCGCTGTCGCGTTCGCTGGCGGATCTGCGCGAGCGGATGGGCCGCATCGTCGTCGGCTGGACGCGCGACGGCGACCCTGTCACCGCGGAGGACATCCGGGCGGCCGGTGCGATGACCGTGCTGCTGAAGCAGGCGCTGCGGCCGAACCTGATGCAGACGATCGAGCACACGCCGGTGCTCGTGCACTGCGGACCGTTCGGGAACATCGCCACGGGGAACTCATCGGTGGTGGCCGACCTCATCGGCCAGCGCTGCGGCGAGTTCCTCGTCACCGAAGCGGGCTTCGCCTCCGACATGGGGGCCGAGCGGTTCTTCAACATCAAGTGCCGGGTATCGGGGCTGACGCCGGATGCTGCCGTCGTGGTCACGACGGTGCGGGCGCTCAAAGCGCATTCGGGCAGGCACAGGGTCGTGGCAGGCCGGCCGCTTCCGGATGAGATGCTCGCGGAGAACCCG
The DNA here is from genome assembly GCF_003569805.1 of Microbacterium halotolerans. Lineage (GTDB taxonomy): Bacteria > Actinomycetota > Actinomycetes > Actinomycetales > Microbacteriaceae > Microbacterium > Microbacterium halotolerans. Next base: position 919,671 of record NZ_KZ984051.1, read on the forward strand.
GATGAGGTGCGCGAGGGCGCAGACAACCTGCGCCACCACATCGGCATCGTGCGCAGGCACGGTGTGCCGGTCGTCGTCGCCGTGAACGCCTTCGCGTCGGATCACGCGAGTGAGCACGACGCGATCCGGCGCGTGGCGGCGGAGGAGGGCGTGGCCTGCGCCGTGTCGACGCACGTCGCCGACGGCGGCGAGGGCGCGGCGGAGCTCGCGGAGCTGGTGGACCGGGCGACGCAGGAGCCGACGCAGTTCGAGTTCCTCTATCCGGAGAGCGCCGGCCTCGAGGAGAAGATCACCGCTATCGCGACTCAGGTGTACGGTGCAGACGGCGTCGACATCAGCCCCGGTGCTCGGCGCGACCTCGACGAGTTCACGCGCCGCGGCTACGGGGCGCTGCCCGTATGCGTGGCGAAGACGCACCTGTCGCTGTCAGCCGATCCGTCGCTGCGAGGCGCACCGACCGGCTGGCGCCTGCCCGTGCGCGAGGTGCGCCTGTCGGCCGGTGCCGGATTCGTGTACCTCATCTGCGGCGACATGCAGACGATGCCCGGCCTCGGTTCCGCGCCGGCCGCCGAGCAGATCGACATCGATGAGAACGGGGAGACGGTGGGGCTGTACTGAACCAGCAGGATGATGACAAAAGGCAGACATCGCCGTAGAATAGACCCGTGAAGCCGATGCGATGGAGTGCGGAGAAGAACAGGCTCCTCGCGGTGGAACGCGGTATCACATTCGAACGTGTGGTCGTCGCGGTCGAGATGGGCCGTCTTCTCGACACGATGGAGCATCCGAACCGCCAGCGGTATCCGAACCAGAGGATTCTCATCGTCGAGATCGATGGATATGCCTTCGTCGTGCCTTACGTCGAAGAGGAGGAACAGATCTTTTTGAAGACGGTGATCCCGAGTCGCAAAGCGACCAGAGACTACCTCGGTTCGAAGACAGGCAGCGAAGGAGCAGATGATGAGCGAGCTTGATCAAGAGGAAGTCGATGTTCTCGAGTCATTCGAGCGCGGCGAGTGGCGGTCCGTGCTCACGGACGAGGAACGCGCCAGGCTGCAGGCGGCTGCTCGCTCGGCGGGAGTCAAAGACCGCCGAGTGAACATCCGATTCTCGTCAGGCGATCTGCTCGACATCCAGGCGCGCGCTCTTGCAGAGGGGATGCCGTATCAGACGCTCATCTCGAGTGTGATGCACAAGTACGTGACAGGACGCCTGGTCGAGCAGGGGGACCAAGAACGAGCGGCCTGACAGCTGAGCGTGCATGATGGTCAATGCTGATGCGACCCCGCCTCGTTTCGTGCTCATCCGCCATCCGGGAGAATGGAACCATGGCGGATCGCAACGAGGAACTGTTCACCCAGGCACGTGAGGTCATTCCGGGGGGCGTGAACTCCCCCGTGCGCGCATACGGATCGGTCGGCGGCACGCCGCGGTTCCTCGCCAGTGCGAAGGGCGCGTATGTCACCGACGCGGCAGGGCGCGAGTACGTCGACCTGATCGCGTCGTGGGGGCCCGCGCTGCTGGGTCACGCGCATCCGGATGTCGTGGCCGCCGTCACGCAGGCGGCCCAGCGAGGGCTGTCGTTCGGTGCTCCGACCGAGGCAGAGAGCCGCCTGGCCGAGCTGATCGCCTCCCGCGTGAGCGCTGGCGGGCTGAGCCCCGTCGACGAGGTGCGGTTGGTCTCCACGGGAACCGAGGCGACGATGACCGCGATCCGGCTCGCGCGCGGCGCGACCGGGCGCGACCTGCTGGTGAAGTTCGACGGCAACTATCACGGCCACTCCGACGGGCTGCTCGCCGCCGCCGGTTCCGGCGTGGCGACGCTCGCGCTGCCGGGCACTGCCGGCGTGCCCGAGGCCGTCGCCGCGCAGACGCTCGTCGTTCCCTACGGCGACGTCGACGCCGTGCGCGCGGTGTTCGCAGAGCACGGTGACCGCATCGCCGCGATCATCGTCGAAGCGGCACCGGCGAACATGGGCGTGATCGAGCCGCCCGCAGGCTTCAACGCGTCGCTCGCTGCCATCGCGCATGCTTCTGGCGCACTGCTGATCGTCGACGAGGTGCTCACCGGCTTCCGCGTGCACCCCGCGGGCAACTGGGGGCGGCAGGTCGCCTCGGGCGAGGCGTATGAGCCGGATCTGTTCACCTTCGGCAAGGTCGTCGGCGGCGGCATGCCGCTGGCCGCGCTGGGCGGCAGGCGTTCCGTGATGGAGCAGCTAGCGCCGACCGGTCCGGTCTACCAAGCGGGCACCCTCTCCGGGAACCCGCTGTCGGTGGCGGCGGGCATCGCGACGCTCGAGCTCGCGACGGACGATGTCTACCGCCGGCTCGACGCGGCGGCCGACGTCGTGACGGAGGCACTGACCGACGCGCTCGCCGCAGAGGGCGTCGCGCACTCGATCTCGCGGGTGGGCTCGTTGTTCGGCGTCGCGTTCTCCGAGGCGAAGCCCGGCTCGTACGCCGAGGCGAAGGCGCAGGACGCATTCCGCTTCACGCCGTTCTTCCACTCCATGCTGGAGCAGGGCGTGCACCTGCCGCCGAGCGTGTTCGAGGCGTGGTTCGTCACGGCCGCGCACGACGAGGCGGCGCTGGCGAGGATCACCCACGCGCTTCCCGCGGCGGCGAAGGCGGCCGCAGCGGCGACGATCTGAGCCGAAGCGGGGGAATGTCCGAGGGGCCGGGTAGCGTTCCGAGCATGAGATACGGATTCATCGGAAGCTACGGCAGCCCGCAGCAGCAGGTGCGGTTGGCGCGCGAATGCGAGGACAGCGGTTGGGACGGCTTCTTCACATGGGACGGCATGAGTCTCGACGCCGGGGAGTTCGACGCGGGCCCCACGTGGGATCCGTTCGCCCTCCTCGGCTCGGTCGCGTCGGTCACTGAGCGCATCACGCTGGGTGCGATGGTGTTCGCTGTGCCGCGGCGCAGGCCGTGGGAGTTCGCGCAGCAGGCGCTCACGGTCGATCACCTCTCGGAGGGGCGACTGGTGCTTCCTGTCGGCATGGGGGTCTCGATCGACAGGGCGTTCACGTCGGTTCCCGAGCAGCGCGAGCCGCTGCGCGAACGAGCGCGGCTGCTCGACGAGCACCTCGCGTGGCTGGAGCGGTCATGGAGCACCGACACCTTCGAATTCGATGGCGAGTTCGTGCGCACGGGTGAGTTCCAGTTCCCGCAGGCGCCGGTGAACGGTCGCATCCCGGTGTGGCCGGTCGGCGTGTGGGACGCGGTCACGCCGCCGCGCCGCAGCCTCGATCGCGCACTGCGCTGGGACGGCATCGTCCCTCAGGTGCGCGGCGGCGACTCACCTGAGGACGCCGAGCCGACGCCCGCAGACATCGCGGCACTCGCCGGTTGGATCGACACGCACCGCGACGGCGGCTGTGGGCCGTACGACATCGTCTTCCAAGGGCGGCTCGACGACGAGCCGGCCGTCGCGGCCGAGCAGGCGAAGGCAGCGGCCGACGCCGGTGCGACCTGGTGGATCGAATCTTGGTGGGATCCGGCGACGGTCACACCCGAGCGACTGCTGGAGCGAGCGAAGAAGGGGCCGCCGAAGGCGTGACGCGACGTTCAGGCAAGCAGCGCTGCGGTGCGCGGGCCGAGCCCGAGCCCGCGGGCGGCGGTCAGGTGCGCGGCGGTATCGACATCCTGACGCAGAGTCGATGACGTCGGCACGTCGAGCGGCGCGGCGCCCGCGGCGAGGTGGCGGGCGTATGAGTCGGCGCCGAAGCGCAGCAGCTCCGGATGCGCATGTGCCAGCAGCGTCGTGCCGGTGCCGTCCGCATCCGCGACGACGAGCGCTCGGCCGTTCGTCTGTGCCGAACGAGGCGGATCACGGTCGAAACGCGGCGAACGGCGCAGATGAACAGGGTCGACCGCATGCGCCAGCGCACCGTCGAGATCGGCGGGGCGCAGAGCGGGCAGATCGCCCAGCATCGCGGCGCTGCGGCGCGCACTCGCAGTGGCGAGACCCGCGGCGATCGCGGCGTTGAGGCCGTTCGCAGGGTCGGCGACCACGGTGACCCGCGCTGCGGCACCGTGCACGGTCGACGGGTGCGTGCGCCCCAGTTCCTCGCGCACGCCGGCGTCATCGGTGACGACGATCAGTTCGGCGACCAGGTTCGCACCTGCGGCGGCCGCGATCGTGTCCAGGGCGATGGCGCGCGCTATCGCCTCGCGCTCGACACCGGGAACCGCGAGTCGGGATTTGCCCACCGAAGCGGGCTTCACCGGCACGATCAGCGCCCACGTCCGCCTGCCCCGGTCATCCGGGGCGTCTGCCGAGCTCACGCGCCGTGGCGCTCCCGCAGGCGCGGCAGCACTTCCTCACCGTACAGGCGCAGGAACGCCTCCTGGTCGTGGCCCGGATCGTGGAACACCAGGTGCTTGAAGCCGAGGTCGATGTAGCGCTCGATCTGACTGATGTGCTCTTCGACGTCGTCCGAGACGATGAACCGGCTCGCGGCACGCTCCGTCGGCAGCTCCTGCGCGAGACGCTGCATCTCCTGCGGGTCGTGCACGCCCATCTTCTCCTCAGGGCTGAGCGCGAGCGGCGCCCAGAAGCGCGTGTTCTCCAGCGCCTTCTCGCGGTCGGTGCGGAACGAGACCTTCACCTCCATCAGGGTGTCGACCTCGTCGCGGGTCTGCGAGCCCTTGGCGAGCCCGTCCTCGAAGGCGGGGATGAGCTTGTCGGTGTACAGCTCGCTCGCCTTGCCGCTCGTCGTGATCCAACCGTCGGCCATCCGGCCGGCCAGGCGCGTCGCGGCGGGTCCGGATGCGCCGATGTAGATCGGCACGGGCTGCGACGGCCGGTCGTAGATCGTCGCGTTGTTCACGGAGTAGTAGGTGCCCTCGAAGGTGACGCGATCGGACTCCCAGAGCTTGCGGATCAGGATGATCGATTCCTTCATCCGCTGGAAGCGCTCCGGCGGCTCCGGCCAGTCGAGGCCGAGGGTGACCTCGTTGAGAGCCTCTCCCGTGCCGACGCCGAGGATCATCCGGCCGGGGTACATCGCACCCAGCGTGCCGAACGCCTGAGCGATCACGCCGGGGTGATAGCGGAACGTCGGCGTCAGCACCGACGTGCCCAGCAGCACCCGTGAGGTGCGCTCGCCGACGGCGCCGAGCCATGGAAGCGCGGCAGGAGCATGGCCGCCCTCGTGCATCCACGGCTGCAGGTGGTCGCTGAGGAACACCGAGTCGAAGCCGACCTCCTCGGCGAGCACCGCGTAGTCCAGCAGCTCTCGCGGGCCGAACTGCTCGCTCGACGCCTTGTATCCGAAGCGGATGGGAACGGTCATGGTGCTCCTTCGTGAGTGCGGTGCCTATCGATTCTCGCGTGTTCGTGTCACCTTGGCGCGCCGGGCGCGCGAGAGTTCACCGACGCGAAACGCAAGGCGCATCATGCGGGGGACGTTCCGGATGGGGCAGGCACGGCGGAGAACGCGGTGCGCACGCGGTCGAGCCGTTCGCGGAACGCCGAGACGGTGCTCGGCCAGATCAGCGTGAGGCGGCCGCTGCGCTCGTCGACGTACCAGTTGCGGCAGCCTCCGGTGAGCCACGGCGTGCCGGCGGCGAGGGCATCGACCTCGCGCGCGGCCTCCTCTTCGGCGGCGGCGGATACGCGGATCGGGGCGCCGCCGCGTGAGACGAGCTCGGCCGTCAGTGCCGCCTGTGCCTCGAGCAGCAGCACGGCCGAGTTGTGGCCGAGCGTGGCATTGGGCCCGCCGAGCACGAACAGATTGGGGAAGCCGTGCACCAGCGTCGACGCCACCGCAGTGAACCCGCCCGACCAGTGCTCGTCGAGCGTGCTGCCGTGCTCGCCCGTGATCCGCGACGCGTAGGGCTGGCGGGTGGCGTGGAAGCCGGTGGCGAGCACCACCGCGTCGGCGCTGTGCCGCTCACCGCTCGCCGCGACGAGTTCGCCATCGTCGACGGCCGCGAGGGCGCTGGGCTCGAGACGCACGGCACCATCGGCGATCGACGGGTAGAACTCGTCGCTGAGCAGCACGCGCTTGCATCCGAACGCGTAGTCGGGGGTGAGTGCGGCGCGCAGATGCGGGTCGGAGACGTGGGCGTGCAGGTGCGCGAGCGCCGATCGGCTGGCGGCCTCGGCTGCTGCGGCATCGCCCGAGCGCGAGGCGAATCGCGCCTCTCCCTCCGCGTACAGCTCGGCTCGCGTCTCGGTGAGCGCACCGGCGGAGCCGCGCCAGGCGGTGCGCTCGGCGCGCGTGTGCTCGCGATCGCCCCGGGGCATGATCCACGCCGGGGTGCGCTGGAACACCGTCACAGCAGCCCCGAGCCGCGCCAGTGCGGGAGCGAGCTGAACAGCGCTTGCGCCCGTGCCGACGACGGCGATGCGCCTGCCGGCCACGTCGAGGTGATCCGGCCAGCGTGCGGAGTGGAACACCGGTCCGTCGAAGGTCTCGACGCCGGGCAGCTGCGGGGTGCGGGGCTCGGTGAGCCGCCCGCATGCGATGACCAGGTGTTCGCTGCGGATGGCGGCGTGCGCATGCGCCTGCGGCGAAGCAGCGCTCTCGTCGCCCCGGTGGTCGGTGTGTGCGGGGCTCGACGCGGTGATCGCCCAACCATCGCCGTCCCAATGCGCATCGATCAACTCGTGGGAGAACCGGATGTGCCGCCGCAGTCCCTCGGCGTCGATCACGTGATCGAGATACGTGCGGATCTCGTCGCCCGGCGCGAACGTGCGAGACCAATCGGGCCACGGGTGCGATTCCAGCGCGTACAGGTGTGCAGGCACGTCGCACGCGACGCCCGGATAGCGGTTGTCGCGCCACGTGCCGCCGGCGGAGGCGGCGCGCTCGAGGATCGCGAAGTCGTCGTCCCCAGCGCGCTTCAGCGCGATCGCAGCGGCGATGCCGGCGAACCCGGCGCCGACGATCACAGTGCGGGTACGGATCTCCTCGCGTGGGGAGCTCCCTTCCGCAGCGCGGACCTTCATGACGCACTCCCCACGGGTGCCGGTTCGGCGGTTTCGGCGCCGGAGGCGTTCGCGGCCGCCGCGGTGCCGTCGGCTCCGTGCTCGGCCGCGGCCTTCCGTTCCGCGCTGGGCTCGCCGTATGCCGTGGTGCGCAGACGCAGCGGCCGGAACAGACGCTGCGCCATGCGGCGGGCCGCGTTCAGAGGCAGCTCGGTGCCCGTCTCTATGCCGGATGCCGGCAGCACGCGCCCGTCGAGCAGAGTGCCGCCGAGGTCGTCTCCGCCGCTGGCGAGCAGTTCAGCGGTGGTCACCGCATCGTGACGGGTCCAGGGGATCTGGATGTGGTTGATGTGCTCGGACAGCATCAGCCGGGAGACGGCGACCATGGCGCGGTGCTCATCGATCGCGGACCGTTCCCCGACGAGTGCGACGCCCCCGGACGGCCCCGGCAGCGCAATCGGCACGAACTCGGTGAACCCGCCCGTGCGCTGCTGGATGCCGATCAGGGTGCGCAGGTGCGCGATGCGCTCCGCCGCGGTCTCGACGTGGCCGTAGAACATCACCGACGTCGACGAGAACCCTGCCTCGTGCGCGGCCGTGATCGTCTCGATCCAGCGCTCGACGGGAAGGTCATCGGGGGCGATCGCCTCTCGCACCCGTTCCGATGCGATCTTGATGCCGGTACCAGGCATCGAACCGACGCCGGCATCGCGCAGAGCGGCCAGCGCTGCGTCGAGGCCGAGTCCGGCACGATCGGCGAGGTCGCAGACGTCCTGCGGGCGGAACGCGTGCAGGTGTATGCCGTCTGCGGCATGCGCGATCGTGCGCGCGATGTCGAGGTAGGCGGTGGCCGGCTCATTCGGATGCACCAGGCCCTGCACGCAGATCTCTCCGAGCCCGAGGTCCCACGCGTCGCGGGCGGCGTCGGCGAGGGCCGCGAGATCGTACGGCTCGCCGTCGGTATGCAGGCCGGCCGCACGAAGCGCGGCGGTGCCGGTGCCGGATGATCGGAAGGCGGATGAGGCGATGTTGCGGTTGTTCGCAATGCTGATCGCCTCGCCGACCGTGTAGCGGCGCATGTCGTCGGCTGTGCGGACGAGAGCTTCGAGGTCGTCTCCCGTGGCGGTGAGCAGTCGTTCCCACTCGGCGTCGTCGAGCGAAGCCGGGTCCTGGGCTGCGCGATCGATGACCGCGGCGATGAGGCCCGTGGAGCGGCTGGAGACCAGGACGGCGTTCGCCGCGGTCTCTCCGTTCGCGGTTTCAGGGGCCGCCTCGTCGCGGCCCACATTCCGCGCCGACGAGCGCTGAGCAGGATTCGCGCCCGTCGGGTTGGCGCCTTCTCGGGCGAGGTGCGATCCGGTCTCCGACAGGGCGCGCAGCGGCTCGCGCATCTCCGGTGCGATCCAGGCGTCGTCGCGCACGTACTCCGGGTGTGCGGTGAGCCGTTCGCGAAGCGTGAAGCCCAGCTCCGACGTGCGGCGCGTGAGGTCGTCGAGGTGCGGCCACGGGCGCTCGGGGTTGACGTGGTCTGCGGTGAGGGGGGAGACGCCGCCCCAGTCGTCGGCGCCTGCGCGCACGAGCAGCTCGAACTCGGCCTGATCCTGCAGGTTCGGCGGCACCTGCACGCGCATCCTGGGGCCGAAGACCAGCCTTGTCACGGCGACGGCCGCCGCGTACTCGAGCAGCTGTGCATCCGGCGCGCCCTGCATCGCCGTTCGCGGCTTGGCGCGGAAGTTCTGCACTATCACTTCCTGGATATGCCCGTGCCGCTCGCTGGCATCGCGCAGCGCGATCATCGACTCCGCGCGATCGCGCACGGTCTCGCCGATGCCGACGAGGATGCCCGTGGTGAACGGGATCTTCGCACGGCCGGCGTCGTCGATCAGCTTCAGTCGCACATCCGGGTCCTTGTCGGGGGAGCCGTAGTGCACCTCGCCAGGGGCCTCGTAGACGTGCTTCGACGTGCTCTCGAGCATCACGCCCATCGACGGGGCGACGGGGCGCAGCGCGGCGAGCTCATCCGGACGCATCACGCCGGGGTTCAGGTGCGCGAGCAGTCCCGTCTCCTCGGTGATCAGGCGCGCCATGGCGCCGACGTAGTCGAGGGTGGAAGCGTAGCCGTGCGCATCCAGCCAGGCGCGGGCCTCCGGCCACCGGTCCTCCGGACGGTCGCCGAGCGTGAGCAGCGCCTCCTTGCAGCCCATCGCGGCGCCGCGGCGGGCGACCGAGAGCACCTGCTGCGGCGACATGTACGACGGCTTGTGCTTCTTCGCGAGCTGGCCGGGGGTGTCGACGAACACGCAGTAGTGGCAGCGGTCCCGGCACAGGGTCGTCAGCGGGATGAACACCTTGCGCGAGTAGGTGATGATGCGCTCGCGACCCGCGGCGATGAGCCCCTCGTCACGGTCGCGGGAGGCGAGGGCGAGCACACGCTCGAACTCCGCGTCGCGCGCACCCAGCAGCGCTTCGGCATCGTCGACGGTGAGGCGCGCACGTTCCTCCGCTTTCCGCAGCGCGTCCGCGACGGCTGGCGATCCCTGGTCGATCGAAGTCACCGCTCCAGTCTCTCACCGCCCCGGGCCACCGGGCCCGAGTCCGGCCCAGGTCGATACAGGGAGGAGCGAGGATCGGCGCCGTCGCCGGAAGGCATGCCAAGATGGACGCATGGTGAGGTTGCTGCTGGATCAGGCGCAGCTCGAGATCGAGCTCTCGGGAGTCGAGCGCCTGCTGACCTTCCGCAAGGAGAGCGTTCGGGTGCCGCGCGCGGCCATCCGGAGCGTACAGCTCACCGACGACCCGTGGACCTGGCTGCGCGGAGTGCGGCGCCCGGGGACGCACATCGTCGGGCGGCTCGCCGCCGGAAGCTGGCAGCGCACCGCGGGGCGCGACTTCGTGATGCTGCGCGGGCGGGGGCGCGACGGCGTCGTGATCACCCTCGACGGCGAGCAGGAGTTCCAGCGCGTGCTGCTGACGACCTCGCACGCGCGGGACCTGGTCGCGGCGCTTCGGCTCGACGATGTCGAGAAGGCCGCGGACGTGACCGATCTCGCCGGTCGCGGCGACTGATCAGCCGCGCACGAGCGCGAGGTCTCGGAGGTCGTGCGTGCGCAGCTGGGACACCGGTGCGGCGACTGCGCATGTGAGGGCGATCAGGAACGCGACCGCCCAGGCGACGTCGACGGGAATCGATACGAGCGGGCCCATCGCCGCCCTACTGCTGCTCGGAGTCGTCCTCGTGGAACTCTGAGACGAACGACTCGAACGAGATCTCCTGCGTGGCGGGTGCGGACTCCGCACCGCCGTCGACGGGTTCGTCGCCCTCGGCCGCTTCGCCGTGCTGCTCGCCGTCGCCCAGGTCGCTGCGGTCCGAATGGCTGATCGGTTCGGTCTCGCCGAGCGCGACGAAATCCGGATCGCTGAGGTCGTCCTGCGACAGGCGCGAACTGTTCTCGTCCTCGGGCGCCGGCGCGTCGGAGCCCGAAGCGTCGCTCGATGCCTCGTCGTCGCCTGCCGTCGAACCGAGGCGGTCGGCGAAGCTGGGGCCCGCTGACCAGGGGCTCCCGTGCTGGTCGGCGTCGCTCGAGGTCTCGTCCTGGCCGTCGTCGCTCGTGGGTGCGCCCAGGAGCGGGAAGGTCGGGATCTCGCGGGTCGAGTCTTCGTTGTCGTTGAGCAGATGAGCGAGTCGGTCGGCTCCGGGCAGCGGACGCGAATCCGGATGTGCTTCGTCCACCTCTTCCGACGGTGCGGCGTGCGAGTGGTCGGGTTCCGCCGAGTCGGTGGTCCCCTCCTCGGTCCCCTCCGCATCGACGTCCGTGCCCTCGTGGACGTCCTCAGAAGCCCCGTCGTGCTCGTCGAAGCCGGGCCGTGAATCCGCGGGACCGAAGCCGTCGTCTTCGTCGTCTGCATGAGTCTCACCGGCGAAGCCGTCGTCGTCCGCGGCTGCTTCTGCGGCTGCGTCCTCGTCGTGTGCGCGGTCCGCAAGAGCCGCGTCGTCGCTCTGCGCATCGTTGTCGCCGAACGGCGCGGCGCCCGCGATGCCTACGGCGGCCGCTCCTGCGGCTGCGCCGGCGACGCCGGTTGCGGCGCCGGCGACGGCAGCGCCCATGCCGCTGCCGCGTTCGTGGTCGGTGTTGTAGTCGTTCTCCTCAGCGCCGGATAGGACGTCAGCGCCATTCGGTGCCTCGCCTGCGACGGCAGCCCCGGCGTCAGAAGCCTCGCCCTGCACAGCGGCAGCCGCCCCCACCGCTCCCGTGGTGTCAGCTTTCCGTGACGGCAGCGCGGCGGTCTGGCGGGTGGGGCGGCCGTTGACGAGGTCGAGGAAGACGTCCTCGAGACTGGCGCCGCGCTGATGCAGCACGGACAGGGCGATCCCCGCTTCGGCGGCGCTCTTGCCCAGGTCGCGCGCTCGTGCGTCGCGCACGTTCACGCCGCTGCGCAGCACCTCGAACTCGTAGCCGCCCTCGCGCAGCACGCGCGACAGCTTCTCACGGTCGGGGGAGTCGACCACGACGATCGGATCGACGTCGGCGAGGTCCTCGATGTCGCCGGAGAAGACGAGCTTGCCGTTCGAGACGATCAGGATGCGGTCGGCGATCTGCTGCACTTCGCTGAGCAGATGCGACGACATCAGCACGGTACGGCCCTCGTCAGCGAGGCGGCGCATCAGCAGGCGCATCCACCTGATGCCCTCGGGGTCCATGCCGTTGACCGGTTCATCGAAGATCAGCACACCGGGATCGCCCAGCAGCGACTGCGCGATGCTGAGGCGCTGGCGCATGCCGAGCGAGTAGCTGGCGATGCGCATGTCCGCCACGTCGCTCAGGCCGACCAGGTCGAGCACCTCGCGCACGCGGGGCAGGGGGATCCCGTTCGACTTCGCGACCGACGTGAGCTGGCGCGTGGCGGTGCGACGCTGCTTGAACGTGGGCGTCTCGAGCACGGCTCCGACGGTGCGCGCCGGGTGCGAGATCGACGAGTACGTCGCCCCGCCGATCGTGGCTTTGCCGGACGACGGCCGGATCTCGCCGAGCAGGATTCGCAGCGACGTCGTCTTGCCGGCGCCGTTCGGGCCGAGAACGGCGGTCACCACACCTGGCTCCACTCTCGCCGTCAGGTCGGACACAGCCGAAACGTCGCCGAAGACCTTCGTCACACCCGAGAACTCGAGCACCTTGCCGTCGGCCATACGGCCTCCTTCGCGTCGTCTATCCTCTCCATCTTGGCGGATGGGCGGGAAAAGTCACGAACCCGGCGCACATCGGATGCCGTGGCGCCTCGAATCCCAACCGCAGAATCTCGGAGAATGCGCGGAGCCTCGGAGGAGGATTTCGCCGGGAAGCTCCGAGAAGACGCTGATTCTCCGAGGCTCCGCTCTCACCCGCCGGCGCTCAGTTCTGCGGAGGCAGGGCGGAGATCACGGGGTGGTCCTTCGCGATCACGCCGACCTTTGCCGCGCCTCCCGGCGAGCCCACGTCGTCGAAGAACTCCACGTTCGCGGTGTAGTAGTCCTGCCACTCATCCGGCAGGTCGTCTTCGTAGTAGATCGCCTCGACCGGGCACACCGGCTCGCAGGCACCGCAGTCGACGCACTCATCCGGATGGATGTACAGGCTGCGTTCACCCTCGTAGATGCAGTCGACCGGGCACTCATCGATGCACGCGCGGTCTTTGACATCCACGCAGGGAAGGGCGATCACGTAGGTCACGGCACCAGCGCTCCGCTCCGCGACACGGCGACCTGCTCGTCGCGCGGCACGAGCTTGACCCGTTCGCGCGCGTGCTCGTGGCCCTCGCCGAGCGCACGCTCGTGGGCGTCGAGCGCCAGCCAGCCGTCCCAAGTGGTGTACTCGGTCTCGCGCTCTCCGAGCAGCTCGAGCACGTCGCCGTTCACGGCGGGGTCGCTCAGAGCGCCCGACTCTGCGTCGGCCAACAGGTGACCGATCGTCTCGAGCGCGTCGGACTTGGTGTGGCCGATCAGGCCGACGGGGCCGCGCTTGATCCATCCGGTCGCGTACAGACCGTTCTCGCCCTCGACGCGCCCCTCCTCGTTCGGCACCACGCCGCGGCTGGCGTCGAAGTCGGCTCCCTCGACGCGCGTGCCGTAGTAGCCGACGGCCCGGTACACGGCCTGCACCTCGTACTCGCGCTCCTCGCCGGTCGGCACGACGGCGCCGTCCGGGCCGGGTGCGGTACGGGCGAACCGGATGGCCTCGACCCGGTCGGATCCTGAGATCTGCACGGGCGAGTGCCAGAAGTGCAGGTGCAGCCGTCGAGAGGCCTTGCCCGCCGGCTGCTCGCGCCACTTGTTCAGGGTGCGCAGCATGATCTTGACCTGGTTGTTGGGAGCTGCGGCCGGGTCGACTCCGTCGAAGTCCTCCTCATGCAGCACGATGTCGACATCGCGCAGTTCGCCCAGCTCCCGCAGTTCGATCGGTGTGAACTTGATGCCAGCAGGTCCGCGACGACCGAACACGTGCACATCGGTGACCGATGACGCCTCGAGGCCCGCCAGCACATTGTCCGGCACCTCGGTCGAGCGGAGATCCTCGGCGTGCTTGGCGAGCATGCGCGCCACGTCCAGCGCGACGTTGCCGTTGCCGATCACCGCGACCGACTGCGCTTCGAGCGGCCACGTGTCGGGGACATCCGGATGCCCGTCGTACCAGGAGACGAAGTCCGCCGCCCCGTATGAGCCGGACAGCTCGACGCCCGGCACGTCGAGCGCCGCATCGCGCAGGGCACCCGTTGCCAGGATCACCGCATGGTAGCGCTCGCGCAGCTCGTCGAGCGCGATGTCGCGACCGACCTCGACGTTGCCGATGAACCGGATCACGCTGTCTGCGTCGTCGTCGCCGTTCAGCATCTCGTGCAGAGAGCTGACGATCCCCTTGATGCGCGGGTGGTCGGGCGCGACCCCGTACCGGATCAGGCCGTAGGGCGCGGGGAGCGACTCGAACAGGTCGATCTCGACATCGCCGCCGCGGTCCGCGACTGCGCCGGTCAGCAGGTTGCCGGCGTAGATTCCGGCGGGGCCTGCGCCGACGATCGCGACGCTGAGGGACAGAGAGGGCATGGCGTTGTCGGCCTTTCAGGAGACGAGCGAAGGAAGCGAGGAGGCGGCAGGGACCGCAGCGACGGCGTGCGGGCTGAGCGAGACGACGTCGCCGACCACGACGACAGCGGGAGAGCGCACCGACTGGGCGGCGGCGAGGTGCGCGATGGTTCCGAGAGTGCCGATCGTCACGCGTTCGCCGGGTCCGAATCCGTCCTCGATGATGGCGACGGGGCAGTCCGCTCCGCGGTCGCCTGCGGCCAGCACGTGCGCGGAATGGGCGAGCGTGCCGATGCCCATCAGCAGCACGACGGTGTGGTCGGTGCCGCCCGGCACCTCGTCGACCTGATCGTGCGCGCTGACCACGGTGAACCCCGCGGCGACGCCGCGATGGGTGAGCGGGATGCCCGCGACGGCCGGTACGGAGACAGCGCTGGTCACACCGGCGACCACGTCGACGTCGACGCCCGCTGCCTCGCAGAACAGCTGCTCCTCGCGGCCGCGGCCGAACACGAACGGATCGCCGCCCTTGAGGCGCACGACATTCCGCCCGGCGGACGCGAGCTCGACGAGCAGGGCGTTGATGTCGTCCTGCGGCACCCGGTGCAGGCCAGGCAGCTTGCCGACGTCGATGATCTCCGCGGCGAGGACGATGCCTTCTGCGGCGAGCTGGGCGAGCACGGCACGTGCCCCGAGCCGGTCAGCGACGATCACGTCGGCGCGCTCCAGGGCGCGCAGCCCGCGGAGCGTGAGCAGGCCCGCGTCCCCGGGGCCCGCGCCGACGAGCGCGACCCGGCCGGGTGCGCGCGATGCATCCGGTCCCTGTTGCGGCTCCGAGACATCCGGGCCCGTTGCGACGAGCTCCGCTGCGGTGAGATCCGCTGCGGTGCTCATATGTGCAGCCCGCACTCGGTCTTGGCCAGACCGGCCCAGCGGCCGGAGCGGGGGTCGTCGCCCGGAGCGACCGGCTTCGTGCACGGAGCGCAGCCGATCGACGGGTATCCGTTCGCGATGAGCGGGTTGACCGGCACATCGTGCGCTGTCGCGTACTCGATGAGGTCGTCGAAGGTCCAGCCGACGATCGGATGCACCTTCACCAGCTGATCGCGTTCGTCCCAGCTGATCAGCGGCGTGTGCGTGCGTTGGTCGGTCTCCTCGCGGCGGACGCCGGCGAGCCACACTTCGTAGCCGCCGAGCGCGAGGCGCATGGGCTCGACCTTGCGCAGCGCGCAGCACCGGCCAGGGTCGCGGGCGAACAGCTCGGCGCCGTGCTCGGCATCCTGCTCGGCGACCGTCTGGGCCGCGGTGACGTCGATCACGTTCACATCGACGCTGCGGGCGACCTCGTCGCGGGTGAAGAGCGTCTCGGCGAAGTGGTAGCCGGTCTCCAGGAACAGCACGTCGACGCCGGGCAGCTGCTGCGAGGCGAGGTGTGCGAGAGCGCCGTTGGCCATCGAACTGGCCACGGCGACATCGCGGGTGCGGAAGTTCTCTGCGACCCAGGTGAGGATCTCATCCGGTGCTGCCTCGTCGTCTCTGCCGCAGCGCAGCTCCTTCGTGCCGCGGGCCGCGAGGTCGCGCAGTTCGTCGGCCGAGCGACGTGCGGTGCCGATCGTGACGGGAACGCTCACTGCAGCGCCTCCTCTTCTGCGTCGTGCGCCCACTGCGCGAACGTCTCGCCGTCCGCGCGGTCGTCGAGGTAGCGCCGGATGACGCGCTCGGCGTAGTCGGCGATGCCGGAAGCCTCGACCTTCAGACCGCGCACGGTGCGGCCGAGGCCGGCCTCCGGGCGATCCGGTGAGGCCAGGCCGCCGCCGAGGTGCACCTGGAAGCCCGGCACCTGCTCGCCTGCGACGTTGGTGATCAGCTGACCCTTCAGGCCGATGTCGGCGATCTGGATGCGCGCACAGGAGTTGGGGCATCCGTTCACGTGCAGCGTGATCGGCTGGCCGATCTCGGGTTCGAGCTCGCCGAGCCGCTCCTCGAGCTGCGCGATGGCCTCTGCGGCGTTGACCTTCGTCTCGACGATGGCGAGCTTGCAGTACTCGATGCCCGTGCATGCGATGGTGCCGCGGCGGAACAGGCTGGGCCTGGCCGACAGACCGAGTCCGTCCAGACCCGCGACCAGGGACTCCACCTCGTCCTCTGCGACGTCGAGCACGAGCAGTTTCTGGTACGGCGTGGTGCGCACACGGTGCGAGCCGTGCGCCTCGGCGAGATCGGCCAGCGCGGTGAGCGTCTCGCCGGAGACGCGACCGACCGTGGGGGCCGCGCCGACGAAGAAGCGGCCGTCCTTCTGCCTGTGCACGCCGACGTGGTCGCCGAGGCCGCTGGGGCGCGGTGCGGCCGGACCGTCGGGCAACGGCGCGTCGAGGTACTCGGTCTCGAGCACCTCGCGGAAGCGCTCGACGCCCCAATCGGCGAGCAGGAACTTCAGCCGAGCCTTGTTGCGCAGCCTCCGATAGCCGTAGTCGCGGAACACGCGGGTGACGCCGTGCCACACCTCGGCGACGCGCTCCGGGGCGACGAAGGTGCCGACCCGCTCGCCCAGGCGCGGCACGGTCGACAGGGCACCGGCGACCCAGAGGTCGTATCCGATGCCGAGCTCCGGATGCTCGACGGCGACGAATGCGCAGTCGTTGATCTCGTGCACGACGTCCTGGCTGGGGTGGCCGGTGATCGCGGTCTTGTACTTGCGGGGCAGGTTCGACAGCGACTCGTCGCCGATGAACCGTTCGGCGATCTCATCGATCTGCGGTGTCGGGTCGATCAGCTCGTCGGCGGCGATGCCCGCGACGGGGGATCCGAGGATGACGCGCGGCACGTCACCGCAGGCCTCGGTGGTGCTCAGTCCCACGGCCTCCAGCCGTCGCCAGATCTCCGGCACGTCTTCGACGCGCACCCAGTGCAGCTGCACGTTCTGCCGGTCGGTCAGATCGGCGGAGCCGCGGGCGAACTCGGTGGAGATCTCCCCGATCACCCGCAGCTGCTCGGTGCTGAGCCGGCCGCCGTCGATGCGGATCCTGAGCATGAAGTACTCGTCCTCGAGCTCGTGCGGCTCGAGCTGGGCCGTGCGACCGCCGTCGATGCCGGGCTTGCGCTGCGTGTACAGGCCCCACCAGCGGAACCGGCCGTGCAGGTCGGTCGGATCGATCGACGCGAAGCCGCCTTCGGCGTACTCGTTCTCGATGCGCTCGCGCACGTTGAGACCGTCGTCCTCGAGCTTGAACTCCTCGTTGCCGTTCAGAGGCTCTGTGCCGTCGACCTTCCACTGCCCGTGCGGCTTGGTCGGTCTGCGCGCTGTGCGCGTACGAGCGCCGCGAACGGTCGTCGGCTGCTGGGTGGTCATAGCGCCCCCTCGATGAATGGCTCTGTGCCAAGGTACGGCCGGTCGGCGCAAGGGCCGCACTCTCTTGCGAAATGTGAAGTCACGCGGCGAAACACTTCCGTCACGAAGGAGCGGTTCCGACGGGGGCGGCTCAGCCTCGTCCGGACGCACTAACGTGGCAGGCGTGACAGCATCCGAGCCCGGCGACCAGGTACTGCTCTCCTCGTCAGGTGGGCTGGGGCGCATCATCCTGAACCGACCGAGGGCGATCAACGCGCTCACCCCGGCCATGATCGAGCAGCTGAGCGGAGCGCTGGGTGCGTGGCGGACGGATCCGGATGTCGAGCTCGTCCTGCTCACGGGCGAGGGCGAGCGAGGGCTGTGCTCGGGCGCCGACGTGCGCGCACTGCACCAGGCGCTCGTCGACGGGGACACCGGTGCGGCCGACGCGTTCTTCCGCGCCGAGTACGCGACCAACGCGCTCATCGGTGAGTCCGTCACGCCGATCATCGCCGTGATGCACGGGGTCACGATGGGCGGCGGCATCGGTGTGTCCGGTCACGCGGCCGTGCGCGTCGTCACCGAGACCTCGCAGCTGGCCATGCCGGAGACGCGTCTCGGATTCACTCCGGATGCCGGTGGGTCATGGCTGCTGTCCCGCGCGCCAGGCCGGCTCGGCGAGTATCTGGCACTCACGAGCGACACGATGGACGCCGCGGACGCGCTGCACTGCGGCTTCGCCGACTTCTTCGTGCCGTCCGAGCGCGTCGGCGACCTCGTGGACGCCTTCGAGACCCGCGCCGACCCGCAGACGCCGGCCGAGCTGATCATGCTGTTCGACGAGACGCCGGAGCCGTCGCGGCTGGAGAAGGCCCGCGAGTGGGTCGACGACGCGTTCTCCCGCGACAGCGTCGAGGCGATCGTAGAGCGCCTGAGAGGGCTCGGCGGACCGGGGCCGGAAGCAGCCCTCGAGGCGCTTTCGGCACGCGCGCCGCTCGCGCTGAAGGTGACGCTCGAGGCCATCAGGAGGGCCCGTGCGATGCCGACTCTGCGCGACGCGCTCACGCAGGAGTACGGCCTGGTGTCGTGGTTCGTGGACAGCCGGTCCGACCTGGCCGAGGGCATCAGAGCCCAGGTCGTCGACAAGGACTTCCGGCCCGCCTGGATGCCGACGACGCTCGCCGACGTGCCGCAGGAGCTCGTGACGGAGGCCTTCGCATACCGTCCGGCCGCGCCGTTGTGGTGAGCGCCGTTTCGCAGGAGCAGGAATAGCGGCCCTTTCGTCGCGTTGACGTCGATGGGAGGACCGGTGACATGAGGGAGCGACGGATGACGACCACGCAGGATTTCGGAACGTACGGCGTGTGGCGCTGGGTCACCGGCATCGACGACGCCTTCGCGCAGGCGACGGAGCGGCTCGGCTTCGGCGCGCTGTGGGTCGGCGGCTCGCCGGCCGGCGATCTGGAAGCGGTTGAGCGCATCCTGGACGCGACGGAGACCCTCACCGTCGCTACGGGGATCGTGAACATCTGGAAGGACGCCGCGACCGACGTCGCCGCATCGTTCCGCCGCATCGAGGAGCGGCATCCTGGGCGCTTCGTGCTCGGCATCGGGTCAGGCCATCGGGAGGCGACGCCCGAGCGGGTGAAGCCGCTGTCGGCGATGCGCGAGTACGTCGGGGTGCTCGAGGCGGAGGGGCTGCGCAAGGAGCAGATGCTGCTGGCGGCGCTCGGCGACAAGACCCTCGCGTTCTCCGCGGAGCGCACGCTCGGAGCGCATCCGTACCTCACGGTGCCCGAACACACCGCGCACGCGCGCACCGTGCTCGGCGACGCGCTGCTCGCGCCCGAGCTGAAGGTCGTCGTGAACCCCGACCGCGACGAGGCACGCGCGATCGCGCGCGACTATCTCAAGCGCTACTTCGGTCTGCGCAACTATGTCGGCGCGCTGGTGCGCTTCGGGATCGATCCGGATGACATCGCCTCAGGCGGATCGGACGCCGTCATCGACAGGGTGGCGGCGAATCCGACGGCTGCCGCCGCGGTGGCAGGCGCCCGCGAGCACCTCGACGCCGGAGCCGACCATGTCTCATTCCAGGCACTCGGCGACGACCCGATCGGATCGCTCGAGCAGATCGCGGAGGAGATCGCGCGCTGACGGCGGCGGGCATCGTGTCACTCACAGGGCGCTGATCGGCGCTTCCGGGACGATCGAGCTGTGGACAGTGCCCCTCGCGCCTGCGATGCGTGACATTCTCGTGCCACCGGAGGAGAATGGAGGCATGATTATGAGCGAGCCGCAGGTGTGGGTGCTGGTGGGCGCCTTCATCGCCGCGATCGCGACGATGATCACCGTCACGCTGACCTCGTTCAATCGTCAGCTGACGAGTTTCCGGAACGAGATGAGTGCGCGCTTCGACGCTGTGGACACGCGCTTCGATGCCATGCAGGGCGTGATGGACCTTCGTTTCGCGCAGCTCGACAACAAGGTGGAGGACATCGACCGCGACGTTGCCGCACTGAGCCGACGCGTCATGGGTGACTGAGCGTCAGAGCAGGCCCCTGCGCCTGGCCTCGTCGAGCGCCTCCTTGCGGCTGCTCACGTCGAGCTTGCGGTAGAGCGAGCGGCGCTGAGTCTTCACGGTGTTGGCTGACACGGACAGGGACGCGGCAGTGTCGGAAACGGAGCTCCCCTCAGCGATCGCTTCCAGGATCAGCTGCTCCCGGGCGGTGAGCTCCACGCCCGCAGGTGCGGCGTGGAACGGCGAGACCCGCGCGACCATCCTGAGCACGTCAGGTGCGCTGCGCAGCAGCCGGCGAACGTCGCCCGGCGGCACGACGGTGAACGGCGTGACCAGGTCGTGCTCCCTCGCGATCAACAGCGGAAGGGCGAGCCTGTGGGCCGTCTCGTCGTCGCTGTCGCCCATGTGCATTCCTGCGGCGGCCGCGACGACTGCCAGCGCGGATGCATCCCGCGGGAGAGCCGTCGACTGCAGCGCCGCGAGAGCCACGGAAGCGGCCCCGCGCGGATCGCCCAGGTGAAGCCGGATCCGCGCCCGCGCGAGGGTGAGCCGTCGCGACCGGCGGTGCGCTGATGCCGAGAGGAACGCCTGCGCCTCGGAGCCCCGACCGGCGGCGAGAAGGAGGTCGCACTTCAGCATCGTGAGCATGACCGACATCGCGCTGCTGGGCGATGTCGCGCTGGCCTTCTCCTGCATGCCGAGGTCGAGTGCCCGCAGAGCGGCGGCCGTGCCTGATGCCAGCCAGAGCGCGCGGACTCTGGTGTGCAGGATCAGCGGCCACAGCTCGGTCGTCGCCCAGTGCGAATCCGTGACGGAGAGCACACGCTCGGCACCTGCGCCGTCGCCGTGCTCGATCATGACCCTGGCACGGGCGATGGCGGCGGGCACGGCGAGGTAGGAACGCTCGAGGCCGTCGGGAGCGTCGAGGGCGGACAGGGCGTCGAGGTGCTCTGCGGCCAGGCGGATCTCGCCCCGTTGTGTGTGCACCAGGGCGAAGATGCCGTGGATCCGCACCCGATCGAGGACGGGCTGCTCCGCCAGGAAGTCGATGCCTGCCTCACCCAGGACGCGCATCGCCCCATCGAGGTCGTCGGCGAACATCAGCGAGACGGCCGATTGACTCAGCAGGAGCGACATCGCGTCGTCGAACTCGTTCTCCGGGTCGTCGGTGCGTTCGAGCATGGAGTGCACGCGACGGATCGATGCGGCCGACATGTCGTAGCGGCCGAGCAGCCGTAGAGCGAGGGCGATGATCCCCTGGGCCCACACATCGTCGACCGTGAACGAACGCCGCGTCACACGTTGCCTGCCCTGTGTCACAAGCAGGAGGCCCGTCAGTCGCCGGATCGCCCGTGCGCGACGGCCGGAGGCGAAGTCGTCGAGGGCGGCGGCGAACATCAGAATGGGCTGGGTGCGCAGCGCATCGTTCGGGATGCGGCGGATCGCCGCCGTCGTCGACGATCGCCTGATGGTCGCTCTCGTGATTCCGCGACGATACAGGCGGGCCGCCAACGGCCAATCGGCCGCGGCGACCGCAGCGGCGAAGGCAGCAGAGTTCTCTCCGCGGTCCAGATGCAGCTTCGCGAGCACCAGGTGCGCCCTGGCCGCCTCATCCGGGCTCTTCGTGACGAGCTCTTCGCGGAGAGCCCGTCTGAGGGGCGGCAGCATCCGGAAGCTCCTGGGGCTGCTGTCGTCCCACCAGCCGAGACCGAGTTCCTCCCCGCGGTTCACCATGGCACGCGCGTGCTCGTCGATTCCGATCCTCTCCAGCATCTCGTCATCGATCGACGCCGTCACGGACAGCGCTCTCAGCCCGCGGTAGCCGGGTGTCCTGCTCAGATCGTCGGCGATCGCGTCTCCCGCCGAGATCCCAGCGGAACGCGCGGAGTCTCGCCCCAGCTCAGCGATCACCGCGAGGGCCCAGCCGCCCGTCTCCTCTGCGATCCTCATGATGTCGTGGTCGGAGACAACCGCGTTCGTCGCCTCGGCGATCGCTGCGATCTCCTCCGGCGTCAGCAGCAGGAGCGCAGGTGGGCTCACGGCGAGGGTCGTCGGCATCCGGGACTCGATCTCGGTCGTGCCTGGGTGCCGACGAGTCGTGAAGACGATCCGTACGGAGGATTCGTGCTGGGCGAGGCGGACGAGGTCATCCCAGAGGCCCGCGTCGACACAGGCGTCTCCACTGCTGTCGACGATCAGGGTGACCGGTCGCGCTGTGGGAGAGAACTGCCGCGTCAGCAGCGCAGGCAATGAGTGCTCACCGCCGCTGCCGAGCCGCTCGAGCGCGACGGTGAGCCCTTCATCGACAGGAAGACCGGCATCTCGGAACCTGTGCAGCGCTGTCATCCAGAAGGTGGCCCGATGGAGCAGCGCGGAATCGAGGGTGAGCCAGACCAGGGTCTCGCCGTTCAGCGCACGCGCATTCGCCCACGCCAGCAGCGCAGAGGTCTTGCCGCAGCCTGCTCCGCCGCAGACCATCACGGCGCCGAAGCGCTCGTGTCTGCTCATCCAGTCGGCGAAGCCGGCCCGCTCCACGAGCGCGTGCGGAGCGCGGGGCGCGCCATGGACTCCGCCCTCTTGCATTGTTCTTCGTGCTCCTCACCGGGTCTCGTTCGGCCGACCGTCAGCCGAGTCGTCGGACGACACATTAGGGCGCGTCGGTGCCGAGTCGGAAAACGGGTGAACGCGCGGGTGAATTCGGTGTCGACGTTTGTGGCGGGACGCGACACGCCGGAATGCTGGCACAGGCTCATCCTGTCAGCCGCTGAGTGCGCGGGGCGGGCCGCCGTTGACAAAGATTGGGGAATCGTTCATGTTCGCGAGAGAACCGTATGGCGGAGGATCATCCGCGGGGGTGATCAGACGTTCGACCGCGAGCCTGGCCGCCGTGTGCCTGCTCGCCGCAGGCCTGATCACGGCGGGCGCAGTCACCGCACCCCAGCCCGCATCGGCTGAACCGGGGAGCCCCGGCGTCACCGAGGATCCCACCGTCGTCTTCGAGGAGGGCTTCGAGAACCGCCAGGACGACGAGGTGCAGCTGCTCGGCGACTACGTCGGTGCAGAGGGGCAGACCTACTCCGCCGACGTCGAGTGGTCGTCGCTCGAGTTCTGCAACGGGTTCGTGCTCTCCCCCGATTCCCCGAATCCGGGGGAATGCCCGGCGTGGAACGGCGTGGTGAGCGCCGCGACCGCGATGCAGGCGTACAACGGCTCCGACAGCTCGCTCGCCGCCTACACCGCGGGCGATCCGGGAGTCGACCGTGTGCAGCTGGCCACGGATGCCCCCATCCAACTCGACGCAGCAGGCAGGTTCCTGACGTTCTCCGTCGACGCGGTCGCAGTCAACTGCGGAGTCTCCGCCCCACTGCTCCGCTTCTATCTGGGCGGCGTCGACGGCGGCGAGACCCCGGTGTCGGACGCGGCGATCAACCCCTGTGCGGAAGGGGGCGCCGCGGGCACCTTCGCCTCAGCCGGCTCGTTCCTCAGCGACGGTGACGAGATCGACATCGTGCTGCGCAACGAGAACGGCAGCGGCGCAGGCAACGACCACGCGATCGACAACATCCGGATCCTCGACGCGACGCCCAAGCTCGACAAGGAGTTCGGCGTCGCCGAGGCGAGCTCAGACGAGGCGTTCCCGCTCACCTTCACGGTGACGAACACATCGGAGCTCGCCGCCAAGGACGGCTGGTCGTTCAGCGACGAGCTGAGCGACGGCCTGGTCGTCGCGGGTGACCCCGCGATCAGCAGCAGCTGCACGGCAGATGTCGCGGCGGAGCCTGGCAGCAGCGTCATCGAGGTGACGAACGGCGTGCTCGCCGCGGGGGAGACCTCGTGCGACATCACGGTCGATGTGGTCGCCGCCGACCCGGGTGAGTTCACGAACGACGAGAGCAACATCACCACCCTCGTCGGGCTCGACCCGCCGGGCGACAGCACCGTCGTCGTGACCGACCCCGAGCCGCTCGTGTGCGAGGCCAACGGGCCCGGCCTCCTGAACCAGGACACCGCCCCGAACGTCGCCTATGAGGTGGACCTCGTGACCGGCGGTGTGACGACGCTCAACGAGAACGTCTACGACAGCGGCAATGTGAACGCAACCGGATACAACGTCCTCGACGGGTACGTCTACGGCTGGTACCACCAGGGTGACGACGGCAGCGGCATCGCCCGCATCGACTCGGCGGGAGATGCGACCCTGCTCGGCCGGCCCGACGGGATGACCGACGACACCAGGCACGTCGGCGATGTCGACGCCTCCGGGCACTACTGGGTGACCGGATGGGGGATCTACACGAACCCGGATCAGCTCTGGTACCAGGTGGATCTCGATCCGGACTCGGCGACGTACCTCGAGGTGCTCGACAGCGACGAGATGGCCGGAGACATCGAAGACGTCTACTTCGCCGACTGGGCGTATGTCCCGGGTGCGGGGGACTACCTGTGGACCATGGCCAGAATCCCCAGCGAGGATGTCAATGCGCTGTACCGGTTCGACACGGCAACCGGTGAACTCGAGCGAGCGATGACCGGTGACTTCGGTGACCTCGGCAGGTTCGGCGCCGTCTACGCGGACCCCGACGGCTTCCTCTACGCCTCCGACAACGGCACCGGCGACATCTACCGCGTCGATGTGACAGCCGATGAGCCGGTGGCCGAGCTGTTCACGCAGGGACCAGCATCGAACCAGAACGACGGAGCGCGCTGCGCGCTGTCGCCGATCTGGACCGACTACGGCGACGCGCCGGAGTCATACGCCACGCTGCTGGCCGACGACGGCCCCCGTCACGGTCTGAAGGCGCTCGACCCCGCAACCGGTGCCGCCCCGCTGATGCTCGGCGGCTCCGTCGACCACGAGACCGATGGCCAGCCGACAGGCGCGGCAGACGGCGACACCGCTGACGACGGCGTGGCCGACCCGATCGTGATCTCGATCGATGCGGGCAGCACCGTGGCGGTGACCGCGGTGAACGACACCGCGGAAGCCGCGGTGCTCGCCGGCTGGATCGACCTCGATCGCAGCGGGAGCTTCGACGAGGGCGAGCTGGTCACGGTCGACGTGCCGGCGAACTCGGGGTCTGACGAATACGAGCTGTCCTTCGGTCCAGCGGCGACGGTCGCAGACACCTTCGCGCGGTTCCGTCTGATCCCCGCAGGCGAGGAGATCGCCCCGACCGGGCCGGTCAGCGCCGGCGAGGTCGAGGACTACGCGGTCGCGGTGGTGCTGCAGCCTGAGCTGGAGATCGACAAGTCAGCAGACGTCGATGGGCTCGTGCAGGCCGGTGACGTGGTCGAGTACACCGTGACGCTCAGCAACACGGGCGACGGTGACTTCACTGCGGAGGATCCGGCCGGCGTGACCGACGACATGTCGGATGTGCTGGACGATGCCGCCTACAACGGCGACGTCACGGCGACCGCCTCGGACGGGTCCGAGGTGCCGGAGCCCGTGGTGGACGGTGCGGATCTGTCGTGGTCGGGCCCGATCGCGGCGGGTGAGACGGTGACGATCACCTACTCGGTGACGGTGACCAACTCCGGCGACCATGACCTGGTGAACGCTGCGGTGCCGCAGTGCACCGACGAAATCGAGTGCCCCGACCCGACGCCGCCGGTGGAGATCCCGCTGCCGCACGTGACCCCGGAGAAGTCGTCCGACCCTGCGTCGGGCGAGAACGTGCTCGCGGGTGACGTGATCACCTACACCGTGTCCTTCGTCAACGACGGCCAGGCTACCGGCCCTGTCGACGCGACGGATGACCTGTCGGGTGTGCTGGACGACGCGGATGTCACGAGCGACCCTGTGGTCGACGAGGCGCATGCCGAGACGGTCACAGCCGTGTTCGATCCGGAGGACGAGACCATCCGCACCACGGGTGAACTCGCCGCAGGCGAGACGGCCACGGTCACCTATCAGGTGACGGTGCGCGATGACGGCGATCGTGGCGACAATGTCGTGGGTAACGTGGTGGTACCAGACGTGCCGCCGTTCGTTCCCGAGCCCGGCTGTGACGACTGCGATCCGTTCGTGCCGCCGTCGACCGATCACCCGGTCGGAGAGCTGGACGACTGGAAGACGGTCGACCCCGCATCGGGCTCGGCGGTGCAGACCGGCGAAGAGCTGACCTACACGCTGCACTTCGAGAACATCGGCGAGGCTCCGGTCGACGTGAACCGAGAGGACGCACTGAGCGGCGTGCTCGACGACGCGACGGTCACCGCGCAGCCGGAGTCCTCTGACGAGGCGCTGACGGTCACCGAGATCACGGATGGACGCTTCGGCGTGACCGGGACCCTCGAGGTGGGGCAGCACGTGACCGTGTCGTACACGGTCACCGTGAACGCACCAGCCGAGCAGGGCGACGGCCAGCTGCTGAACGCGATCGTCGATCCGGGCGAAGAGCCGCCGACCGATCCCGGTGTCATCTGCGTGCCGGCCGAGGGCGAGCGTGCCGACTGCACCACGAACGACGTCGACCTGCCAGCGCTGGACGTGACGAAGTCTGCCACGCCCGCCGAGGGCGTGGGTGCCGGCGACACCGTGAAGTACACGGTGACGCTCACGAACACAGGCGACGGCGACTTCACCGCTGAGCTGCCAGCTGGTGTGTTCGACGACATGTCGGATGTGCTGGACGATGCGGCCTACAACGGCGATGTCGCGGCGGCCTCCTCGGATGAGTCCGAGGTGCCTGAGCCCATCGTCGACGGCGCGGAGCTGTCGTGGTCGGGTGCTCTGGCCGCAGGTGAGACGGTGACGATCACCTACTCGGTGACCGTGACCAACGCCGGTGACCATGACCTGGTCAACCTCGCCTTGCCGCAGTGCGTGGAGGGACTGGAGTGCCCGCCGCCACCGGCATCGGAGATCCTGCTGCCGCATGTGACCCCGGCGAAGTCGTCCGACCCGGCGACGGGTGAGGCCGTCGTGGCCGGTGACACGATCACCTACACGCTGTCGTTCGTGAACGACGGTCAGGCCGCCGGTCCGGTGGATGCCACCGATGACCTGTCGGGTGTGCTGGACGACGCCGACCTGGTCTCAGAGCCGGTGGTCGACGAGGCGCATGCCGAGACGATCACGACTGTGTTCGATCCGGAGGACGAGACCATCCGCACCACGGGTGAACTCGCCGCAGGCGACACGGTCACGGTCACCTATCAGGTGACGGTGCGCGATGCCGCTGATCGCGGCGACGACGTCGTGGGCAACGTCGTCGTTCCCGACCGCCCGCCGTTCGTGCCCGATCCGGACTGCGAGGACTGTGCGCCGTTCGAGCCGCCGACGACCCGCCACCCCGTTGGCGCTCTCGACGACTGGAAGACGGTCGACCCTGCATCGGGCGAGACGGTGGAACCGGGTGACGAGGTGACGTACACGCTGCACTTCGAGAACGTCGGCGAGGGCTCGATCGACGTGGACCGTGAGGACGTCCTCGACGGCGTGCTCGATGACGCCACGGTCACCGATCGGCCCGTCGTCTCGGACGAGGCGCTGACGGTCACGGAGATCACGGAAGGCCGGCTCGGCATCACGGGAACGCTCGAGGCGGGTCAGCTCGTCACGGTGAGCTACACGGTCGCAGTCGGCACCGGTGGGGACGGCAGTCTGTACAACGTGATCGTGGATCCGGGAGAGGAGCCGCCAGGTGCCGGTGAGTGCCCGACCGCCGGCGAGCGTCTCGACTGCACGGTCAACCCGGTCGCCGGGTCGGACGAGCCGTTGGCCGTCACCGGTGGTCAGGCGGCGTGGGGCATCCTCGCCGGAGGGCTGACGCTGCTGCTCGCGGGAGGGGCGCTGATGGCTGTGAGGAGGCAGCGCCGACTGAGTTGACGAAGACTCCGGGTTCTGAGATCCCCCAGAGACGAACCCGGATGCGTGCGGAAGCCCGATTCGTTCCGTAACGCGAGGGCGGCCCGTCTGAGCCGTTGAGGCAAGGACG
The DNA here is from genome assembly GCF_003569805.1 of Microbacterium halotolerans. GTDB lineage: Bacteria > Actinomycetota > Actinomycetes > Actinomycetales > Microbacteriaceae > Microbacterium > Microbacterium halotolerans. The sequence continues at coordinate 947,454 of NZ_KZ984051.1, forward strand.
GGCCGCCCCATGCTGTGATCTGTGCGCAATCCTGCGCCGGCGTCGACGGGGACGTCGCGCTACGCGCGGTCCTCACCGCAGCTCCGCACCTCCCGCACCGAGTGCGGAGAAGGTCCAGGATCTCGCCTCTGATCCGGGAATCCTCTTCGCCCTGAGCGTACAAGCGTTCGGTCGGCTCCCGAATGTCGGAGGTTCGTGCCAAGGTGATTTCGGCGGCCATCGCTGGGGTCGCGCTCACCATCGGGGAACATCCGTGCTCATCAAACTGCTTGCCCGCTATCTCGGGCGCTACTGGCCGCTGCTGGTCGGTGTCCTTCTGTTCCAGTTCGCGTCGGCGCTCGCTGCGCTCTTCCTGCCGACCCTCAACGCCGACATCATCGACCACGGGGTCGCCGTGGGCGACACCGGGTACATCCTGCGCAGAGGGTCGCTCATGCTGCTCGTGGCGCTCGGGCAGATCCTGGCGGCGATCGTCGCGACGTTCTGTGCGGCGAAGTCCGCCATGAGCCTGGGGCGCGACATCCGCGACGACGTCTTCCAGCGGGTCTCGACGTTCAGCGAGCGCGAGGTGTCGCGCTTCGGCTCCGGATCGCTGATCACCCGCAACACGAACGACGTGCAGCAGGTGCAGATGCTCGGAGTGATGAGCGCGACGATGCTCGTCATGGCGCCGATGATGGCGATCGGCGGCATCATCATGGCGCTGCGCCAGGACGTCGGCCTGAGCTGGATCCTCGGTGTCTCCATCCCCGTCCTGCTCGTGCTGGCGGCCGCCGTGATCGCACGCATGGTCCCGCTGTTCCGGCGCTACCAGACCAGGATCGACGCGGTGAACCGCGTCATGCGCGAGCAGCTCACCGGCGTGCGTGTCGTACGAGCGTTCGTGCGCGAGACGATCGAGGAGGAGCGGTTCCGCAAGGCGAACACGGACATCTACGTGGTCGGCCGCAACGTCGGGTCGATGTTCGTGCTGCTGTTCCCGCTCGTCATGCTCGTGATGAACCTCACGATCGTCGCCGTCGTCTGGTTCGGCGGCATCGAGGTCAACGAGGGCAACGCCCAGATCGGCACGATCTTCGCCTTCATGCAGTACGTGGGGATGATCCTCGGCGGAGTCATGATGGCGAGCTTCATGGCGATCATGATTCCGCGAGCCGCCGTCTCCGCGGATCGCATCGGCGAAGTGCTCGATGCCGAGACGACGCTCGTGCCGCCGCAGAGCCCCGTGACCGAGATGACCAGGCCTGGCCAGGTCGTCTTCGACGACGTCGAGTTCACCTACCCCGGTGCCGACCAGCCCGTTCTCTCCGGCATCTCCTTCCGCGCCGAGCCGGGCGAGACGGTTGCGATCATCGGTTCGACCGGAGCAGGTAAGACCACGCTGATCTCCCTCATTCCTCGTCTGTTCGACGCAACGGGCGGCACCGTCTCGGTGCACGGCGTCGACGTGCGCGAGGCCGATCTCGACACGCTGTGGAGCGGGATCGGGCTCGTGCCGCAGCGGCCGTTCCTGTTCTCAGGAACAGTGAGGTCGAATCTGCGCTTCGGGCGCGACGGCGCCACGGACGACGAGTTGTGGGAGGCGCTCGAGATCGCTCAGGCCGCCGATTTCGTGCGGGAGAAGCCCGAAGGGCTGGACACCCCGATCTCGCAGGGCGGAACGAATGTCTCGGGCGGCCAGAGGCAGCGCCTTGCGATCGCCCGAGCGATTGTGCGCAGACCGGACATGCTCGTGTTCGACGACTCCTTCTCAGCCCTCGACCTGACCACAGACGCCCGTCTGCGGCAGGCGCTGTGGCGGGAACTGCCCGGCGTGACCAAGATCGTGGTCGCACAGCGCGTGTCGACCATCACCGATGCCGATCGCATCCTGGTGCTCGATGACGGCAGGGCGGTCGGGGTCGGCACCCACGAGGAGCTTCTGAAGACCAGCGACACCTACCGCGAGATCGTCGAATCTCAGCTCGGAGCGACGGAGGCCGGCGCATGAGCGACAGCACGCAGAGCTCGGCGATCTCGCTCAGCGAGGAGGAGCGCGAGGCGCAGGAGGCGATGATCGCCTCAGGCGGCCACGAACCCGGTGCGATGGGAGGCAAGCCGAAGAACTTCTGGCCGAGCTTCCGCCGCTTCCTCGGCCTGCTGCGGCCGCATGCCTGGGTGTTCGGGTTCGCGACGCTGCTGGGCGCGATCGGTGTCGTCCTGTCCGTCGCCGGCCCGAAGATCCTCGGTGAGGCCACCAACGTCGTGTTCGAGGGCGTCATCTCGCTGATGGTGGCCGACCAGTTCGCAGGCCTCTCGCAGGAAGAGGTCGTGGCGGCGCTCGAGAGCGCAGGTCAGAACGACTACGCCAACATGGTCGGTGCGATGCAGAACTTCGCGCCCGGCGCCGGCGTCGACTTCGAGGCGCTGCGCACCGTTGTGATCTGGGCGATCCTCGTCTACGTCGTCGGTTCGCTGCTGCAGTGGGTGCAGGGCTACATCATCAACGTCGTCATGGTGCGCACCATGTGGCGCCTGCGCGAGCAGATCGAGCAGAAGATCAACAGGCTTCCGCTGCGCTACTTCGACAAGGTGCAGCGTGGCGAACTGATCAGCCGCGTCACCAACGACGTCGACAACATGACGCAGACGCTGCAGCAGTCGCTGTCGGGTGCGATCACGTCACTGCTGATGGTGGTCGGTGTAGTCGGCATGATGTTCTCGATCTCGTGGCAGCTCGCCCTCGTGGCGCTCGTATCGCTGCCGCTGATCGGCATCATCATGGGTGTCATCGGGCCGAAGTCGCAGAAGGCCTTCCAGATGCAGTGGCGCAAGGTCGGCCGGCTCAACTCGCGCGTCGAGGAGTCGTTCTCCGGTCACGCGCTCGTGAAGGTGTTCGGCCGCGAGAAGGAGGTCTCCGACGCCTTCCGTGAGGAGAACGAAGAACTCTACCGGGCATCGTTCAAGGCGCAGTTCCTCTCGGGCGTGATGATGCCGTCGATGCAGTTCGTCGGCTACCTCACCTACGCGGGCATCGCTGTCCTCGGCGGTCTCATGGTCGCCAGCGGCCAGATCCGCATCGGTGACGTGCAGGCATTCGTGCAGTACTCGCAGCAGTTCACGCAGCCGCTCACCGAGCTCGGCGGCATGCTCCCCGTCGTGCAGTCGGGAACCGCGTCGGCCGAGCGCGTGTTCGACCTGCTCGATCAGGAGGAGCAGGAACCGGATGATGACGATGCACCGACGGCGCCGGAGGGCGGCGCGGGAGTGATCGAGTTCCGGAACGTGAGCTTCTCGTACACGCCGGAGCAGCCGCTCATCGACGATCTCTCCTTCCGGGTGGAGCCGGGCGAGACGGTGGCGATCGTCGGCCCGACGGGTGCGGGCAAGACGACGCTCGTCAACCTGCTGATGCGCTTCTACGACCTCGACGGGGGAGCCATCCTGCTCGACGGGCAGAGCATCGGCGAGATGACGCGCGGCGACCTGCGCTCGCGCACGGGCATGGTGCTGCAGGATCCGTGGCTGTTCGCCGGCACGATCCGCGACAACATCCGATACGGCAACGAGAACGCGAAGGACGACGAGATCCTCGAGGCCGCGGAGGCGACGTACGTCGACCGGTTCGTGCATTCGCTGCCGGACGGCTACGAAACCGTGCTCGAGGAGGACGCAGCGAACGTGTCGGCCGGCGAGCGGCAGCTGATCACGATCGCCCGCGCGTTCCTGCGCCGTCCGCAGGTGCTGATCCTCGATGAGGCGACCAGCTCCGTCGACACCCGCACCGAGCTGCTGCTGCAGCAGGCGATGGCCGCGCTGCGGAAGGGGCGCACCTCGTTCGTGATCGCGCACCGACTTTCGACGATCCGTGATGCCGACCTGATCCTGGTGATGGAGCACGGTTCGATCGTCGAGCAGGGCAACCACGACGAACTCATCACACGGCGCGGCGCGTACTGGCGGCTGTACCAGAGCCAGTTCGAGCACGCGGCGGTCGACATCGACGCCGAGGAGGCCCCTCCCGCAACCGGCGAGGTGCCTGTCGTCGAGGTGCCGGAGGCGTAGGGAGGCATCCGGTTCCGCTCCGTGTGAGCAGCGTGCGCTGCTCACACGGAGCGGAACCGGAAATCAGCTCAGGCCGAGAAGCTCGAGCGGGTGGGTGAGACGCCAGCCGAGGTCCGGGCCCGAGATCTCGCCCGACAGGTCGACGCGAACCGATGCGTCGCGGAACGAGCCGGAGGCGTTCACCTCTCCGACCCTGTCGCCGGCGCCGCGGCCGAGCACGTCCGAGAGGGTCGTGGTGAGCTCGGCGGACTCGCCGTCCCACAGCACGAGCGATAGGTCCTCCGGCGTCACCAGGTCTGCGCTCTCGCCCCACGCTGTCGTGACCGTGCCGACGGTCGTCTCGCCCGGCACGACAACGGTCGATTCGGTTGCCGCCGTTGTCGCGTCTTCGAGCAGGGTGCGCGCGACGATGTCGCGGCTGACGTTGTCGGGCTGGCCGAGGATGGAGGCGACGACCGTGACGGTCTCCCCCTGCGACTCGACCTCCTTTGCGACGACGAGGTTGGCGTTGTTCAGCAGCGTGCCGGTCTTGAGCCCGACCACGCCCTCGTCATCGATGAGGGGGTTCGAGTTCTCGACGAGGCCGGCCCCTGGCAGCTCGACCTCCTTCTGCCGCACGATCTCCGCGACCACCGGGTTCTCGAGCGCGAGGGCGCCGAGGCGGGCGACGTCGGCCGGTGACGACGTGTTGTCCCAGTCGATGCCGGACGGCTGCACGACCGTCATCGATCCGAGGCCGTGGTCCTCGAGCCATGCGGGAGTCTGGGCGGCGAACTCCTCGACCGATCCGAACGTCTCGATCACCAACCGGTCGATCCAGTTGTTCGCGGAGCCGAGAAGGACGCCCTGCAGCATCTGGTACTGAGTGAGAGAGCCGTCGACCGGCACCTCGAGACGGGATTCGCCTCGTGAGGCATAGCCCCAGTATGCATTCTGGTCCTCCCACGTGAAGGCGTACGACGGACCCTGCTCGCCGGCCTCGAGCGGTTGCTGGTCCAGCACCATGAGCACCGAGACCAGCTTGGTGATGCTGGCCATCGGGCGCTCGTCGCTCGATGACGAGGCGACTTCTCCCGTGTGGCCGACAGCCGCCACGGCGGCCCCGCCGTCGGTGGGCCACTGCGGCTCGAGCGCCGGGCCCTCCGGGCTCTCGAGGATGATCTCCTCCACGGAGGGCGTGACGTTGTCGAGCGGCCATGCCGCGCACGAGCCGATGTACACACCGGCGAGGACGACCGCCGTGATGATCGGTGCGAGAACGGGCCACGCGGAGCGCCTGCGCGGGCGAACCAGCGGCTCAGGCTCGCCGTCGGTCTTCGGCTTGCGCGGGGCGCGATCGCTGGCGACGATGTCCGCCGTGCTCACCCAGGCCAGTGCGGGCACCTCACCCGAGGCCTCGTCACTCGGCTCGGCGGCAGCGGCACCCTCATGGTCGACCATCGTCACGTCCATGGCGACGGTGGAGACCCCGGCCACCGGCATGGCGACGGTGGGCTCCGGCTCGTACGGCGATGTGCCGTCGTTCGCATCGGAAGCTCCGTGTGCCGCGTCATCCGTCGGATCGTCGTCCGCGGCAGTCGTCGAGGCAGGTGCGGCGCTGTCGGCGGGGCCGGATGACGTTGCCGGGTCGATGGCAGCAGTGGACGCAGCGACCTCGGCTGACGCACCGGCTTCCCCCACGGTGTCGTCCCGAGGGGCGGTGGCATCTTCGGCGGCCGCAGCGTCGCTCGCGTGCCCTGCCGCGAACTCTGGAGCGGAGGCCGCGATCGGGTTCGCTCGGGTGTCGTCGTCGATCTCGTCCGCCGGGGCATCCGGTGCCTCGTGCGGCAGCGCTGCGGGCGTCGCCTCATGGTCGCGGCCTGCAGGGTCGACGCGCCGATCCTGCGCGACCGCTGCCGTCTCGTCCGGAGCCTGAGTGATCGGCGTGCTGCTCTCATCCGAGGCGTGCCTCCTGGAGCGGCGCGAGCGGAAGGCCCCGCCGACCCGCGTCGAGACGGGAAGCGATGCGTCGTCTTCGCCGTGCTGGCGTCGGGCGCGGGCCTCGCGACGAGTCAGCCTGCGCGGTGCGGAGTCGTCGTCTTCGGTGTCGGGCTCGAGGTCGCTCAGCGACATCGCGCGCAGCTGTTCCGGCGCGCTCGAATCCTCCGCAGCGGGCTGGGAGGCACGCGCTGTCTCGTCGGCGTTGTCGGCGTCGTCGGTGGGCACGAGGCTACGCTACCGCTCCTCGCGCGCGATCAGCTGGCGGAAGCCTGTAACTGCGCCGGTAGCCTTGGCCGATGGAGTGGATAGAGCACCGGCGCGGCCTGGACGGCGAACTGCTCGGCTGGATGCGTCCGGACGGCGACGGATTCGTCGTGATCGACCTGCTCGGTCGCGAACGCACGGGCGTCGTCGACTGGTTCGAAGCGGAGGAGACGCTCGACGAACTCGGCATCGGCTATCTCGCAGGCGCGTACGAGATGCGGCTCGACTCGGGCGAATGGCTGCGGGTGCGCATCGCCGAGGCGACCCCGCGCCGCGTGCAGGTGAAGAAGGACGACTGGGGCGATATGACAGCGGACCAGGTGTACTACGCGCTGCCGTTCCCTGTGCCGAGCGACGCACTGCGCGCACTCTCGCGGTAACACGGGGAGAGGTGCGGCATCGGATGCTCTATCCTGATCTCGACAACCACGGGAGCTCGCCGAGCGGGCTGAGAGGAAGCGGACCGCGCTTCGACCGTCGAACCTGATCTGGGTCATGCCAGCGAAGGAAGGAATTCTGATGAGCAGTTCTGTTGTGCCCACTCGCCGCACCTGGCGCGTCGTGGACATCGTCGTCGCAAGCGTCGTCGGCGTCGCCGCCGGCGTCATCTTCTGGCTGTGGGGGCTCGCATGGCCCGTCTTCGACAGCGTGCTGTCGTTCACGCCCGGTCTTTCCGGCCTGACCGCCGGCGGGTGGCTGTTCGCCGGTGTGCTCGGCGGTCTGATCATCCGCAAGCCGGGAGCCGCCTTCTACACCGAGGTCGTCGCGGCCGTGGTGTCGATGGCGCTCGGCACGCAGTGGGCGACCGAGACCCTCATCTGGGGCCTGATCGAGGGGGTCGGCGCTGAACTCGGGTTCGCGATCCTGCTGTACCGCAACTGGCGCCTGCTCGGAGCGCTGAGCGCCGGCATCTTCGCCGGGCTGTCGGTCGCGATCCTCGACACGACCTCCTCCTCGGTCGCGGCGCTCGCGGTCGAGGCGCGCACCATCTACTTCTTCGCGGCGGTCGTCTCCGGCATCGTGATCGCCGGGATCGGATCGTGGGCCCTGCAGCGGGCGCTCGCGGCGACGGGTGTGCTCGACAGGTTCGCCTCGGGGCGTGATCGACGGCGAGATGCGACCGCATAGGCGGAGATCCGGATGAGCGGTTCGACGCGCCCCGCCGCGGTCAGCGCACGCGACTGGGGTTGGCGTCACGCGGGGCGCGACGACTGGGCGGTGCGCGGGGCGACCCTCGAGATCGCGCAGGGGGAGCGGGTGCTGCTGCTCGGCGCCAGCGGCTCCGGCAAATCGACCATGCTGCGCGGTATGGCCGGTGTGCTCGGCGGTGATGAGGACGGCGAGGCCGCGGGAGAGCTCGATATCGACGGGGTGCCGGCTGCGCGGGCACGGGGGCGCGCGGGGCTCGTCCTGCAGGACCCCGACACCCAGGTCGTGCTCGCGAGGGTCGGTGACGACGTGGCGTTCGGGTGCGAGAACCTCGGGGTCGAGCGCGACGACATCTGGCGCCGGGTGCCGCCGGCGCTCGCGGCGGTCGGACTCGAGGTCGCACTCGACAGATCGACGTCGGAGCTGTCGGGCGGACAGAAGCAGCGGCTCGCGCTCGCCGGTGCGATCGCGATGCGGCCGGGCCTGCTGCTGCTCGACGAACCGACCGCCCAACTCGACCCCGCAGGCGTGCTCGAGGTGCGAGACGCGGTGCTGGGCGCCGTGGCCGCGACGGGCGCGACGCTCGTGGTGGTCGAACACCGCGTGGACGCGTGGGTCGACCACCTCGACCGCGTGATCGTGCTCGGCGAAGACGGGCTGATCGCCGACGGCGCTCCGGATGATGTCTTCCGCGACCACGCCGCCGGCCTGGCCGATGCGGGTGTGTGGGTGCCGACGGAGTACATGACGCGACCGGCGACGACACGGGCTCCGGATGGGGCGGGACCGACGGGCGCGCGTTCGGATGCGGCGGGTGCCGTCGTGGTCGAGGCCGAAGGGCTCGCGGTGGCGCGCGGCGGCGGAGTCGTCGCCAACGGCATCGATCTGCGGGTGTGCGCAGGCAGGGCGCTCGCTGTGACGGGCCCGAACGGCGTCGGCAAGTCGACGCTCGCCCTCACGCTCGCCGGCCTGCTCGAACCCGCAGGCGGCGCGTACCGCGCGACCGCTCTCGCGGACGGCCTGCCGGATCGCACCCGCTGGTGGCGTCGAGCGCGTGATGTGCAGCGGCCGACCGAATGGACGTCGCGTGAGCTGCTCACTCGCATCGGCGCCGTGTTCCAATCGCCGGAGCATCAGCTGATCGCGCCGACCGTGCGCGCCGAGCTCGAAGTCGGCCCGCGCGCTCTCGGTCTGTCGGCGGAGGAGACGGAAGCCCGCGTGGAGCCGCTGCTCGACCGGCTCCGTCTGCGACACCTGCGCGGCGCCAATCCCTTCACTCTCTCGGGCGGCGAGAAGCGCCGCCTCACCGTCGCCGCGGCACTGGCCACTCGTCCGCGCATGATCGTGCTCGACGAGCCGACCTTCGGGCAGGACGCGCGCACCTGGCACGAACTGGTCGAGATGCTCGCAGCGCTCCGTGACGACGGAACGTCGCTCGTACTCGTCACACACGACGAGCCTCTGGTCGCGGCGCTCGCCGACGATGTGCTGCGGCTCGACCCTGCCGGTGCCGCTCCCCCGGATGCCGTGGGCCGGGCGAGGGCGGGCGGGGCGCCGTGAGCCTGGTCACAATCGATGCGCGGCGCTCGCCGCTGGCGCACGTGAACGCTCTGGCGAAGTTCGTCGCGACGCTGTTGATCGGGGTGGCGCTGATGCTGTCGATCGATCCCGTCTCGGCGGGAGTCAGCCTCGTCCTGACCCTTGCGGTTCTGCCGTTCGCGCGGCTCGGATTCGTCGACCTGTGGCGCAGGGCGTGGCCGATCGCCGCGGCAGCTGCCGTCGCATCGGCGGCGACCGTGCTGTACGGGCGTCCCGCGGGCCAGATGTATGTCGAGTGGGGCATACTTCGCATCAGCGACGGATCGATCGACCTGGCGCTGGCGATCCTGCTGCGTGTGCTCGCGATCGCGCTGCCCGCGGTCGTGCTGCTGTCGACGACCGATCCGACCGATCTCGCCGACGCGCTCGGCCAGATCGTGAGGCTGCCGGCTCGGTTCGTGCTCGGCGCGCTGGCGGGCCTGCGTCTGGTGGGGCTGCTGATCTCCGACTGGCGCGAGATGTCGCTTGCGCGGCGCACCCGCGGCGTCGCCGATCACGGCAGACTGAGGCGGTTCCTCGGCATGGCCTTCGCGCTGTTCGTGCTGGCGATCCGGCGCGGAACCCATCTGGCGACCGCGATGGAGGCGCGCGGCTTCGGGGCTGACCCGCGCGAGGTGCGCCGTACGTGGGCACGCCCGTCCGTGCTGCGTCTCCGTGACGGTGCGCTCGTGCTGATCGCCGCGGCGATCGCCGCCGCATCCGTCATCGCCGCCGTCGCCACTGGTGCCTGGACCTTCATCCTGACCCTGTAGAAGCGCCGAGTGGGCGCAGAGCCGCTGCGAGCGGTGGACTGAGCGCCGTCTGCCGAACACAACGCAGTCTGTCTGCGAGACGGGGTGGTGGTGAACCGCATCAGCACGCGGTTCGTCCTCGCGCCCAGACGCTCATCGACTGTGCTGTGCGGGCGGCTCAGGCGGGCACGTCGACGACGCGCGTCTCGCCGGTTTCCGGGGTGACGGCCCCGGACGACCAGGCCGCGATGTCTTCGCGCAGGCGCGACAGCGCCTCATCCTGCACCCAGACGCTCAGCCGCGCGGATGCGCCGTACTCCGTCTCGCCCAGCACGGAGTCGTTCGCGTCGGCCCAGGCCCGCAGCTGGTTGTCGTACCGCCCGGCGTCTGCGTGCGAGACGTCGAAGATGACGCGCGTGAGCGCGCGCCGGCGCATGATCGTCGCCTCGTCGAGCGCATCGGAGACCACCTGCCCATATGCGCGCACGAGACCGCCGGCCCCGAGCTTGATGCCGCCGAAGTAGCGGGTGACGACCGCGACGACATCGGTGAGGGTGCGGCGGCGCAGCACCTCGAGCATGGGAACGCCTGCCGTCCCCGACGGCTCGCCGTCGTCCGAGGAGCGGGCCTGTTCTCCGTTGAGTCCCGTCACCATCGCCACGCAGTTGTGCCGCGCGTCCCAGAACTCCTTGCGGATGGTCGCGATGAACGCCTCGGCGTCCGCGATGGAGGAGACCGGCCGCAGGTGCGCGATGAACCGCGACCGCTTGATCTCGAGCTCGTGGTCCACGCGCGCCGCGATGGTGGCGGGATACGTGAAGGGCATCCCACGAGGGTAGCGGGGTACTGTCGGAGCATGGATGCAGAGGTCGATGTGAAGGCACTCGCCTTCAACATGGAGATCCCGGAGCACCTGCGCTGGCGGGACGAGAGACGAGGCGAGGAGTTCGAGCTTCAGTCGATCACCGTACGACTGCTCCCGGATAGCACGCTTGCGGCGAAGGCCTACGGGCGTCCGGTCGCGGGCGGCCGCGGTGCGTACGTGTCGTTCGCAGTGCGAAGAGGCCCCGAGATCGACGAGCTGATCGCGAAGGCGGCCGACGAGGCCGCGCGCCGGTGGTCGGAGCACGGCGGCCTCTGATTCTGCGGCGCCAGGGCCCGCACCGCGGCGACACGATGCGGTCGATCAGCGATCGCAGGCGGCCGTGATCGCTGCGATGACGGTTCGCGCCAGCCGCCGCACGGCGAGAACGACTGCGTTGTGCACGAGGCGCGGCGGCCTCCGTGCCCTAACCTGAACCCATGCAGACGCTGACCCTGTCAGAGGCCAGGAGCGCCAGGTGGGGCGCGCAGCTGCTCGGCGGCTCGGAGCTCACGCCCGTCGAGGTGGTCGACCGTGCGGTTGCGCTGCAGGGGCAGGACCTGCCTGCCGTGCTGCGTGCGATTGCGATGCGTTCGAGACCGGGCACGACAGTCGACGATGTGCGCGGCGCGTTCGACCAGGGTGAACTGGTGCGCTCATGGCCGGTGCGGGGCACTCTGTTCGCCACAACGCCTGCGCATCTCGCCGCACTGCTGTCGCTGACCGGTGAGCGGATCCACCGTTCCACGGTGCGCCGCCGCGCGGAACTCGGCCTCGACGACGGCACCGTCGCGCTGGCTCGTAAGGCCGCGCTCGACGCGCTCTCCGACGGCGGTCTCACCCGTGCCGAGCTCCTCGCGGTGTGGAACGATGCGGGAATCGACACCACGGGCGGTCGCGGCTACCACCTGATCGTCCACCACGCCGTCTCCGGCGCGTGGCACTGGGGGCCGTTCCGGGGCGAGGAGCAGCTTCTCACCCGGACCACCGACATCCCGGCGCCTTCTCCCGATCCGCTGCTCAGGGTCATCCGGGGGCTCGTGACGGCGCGCGGCCCAGTGACCGAGGCCGACCTCGTCTGGTGGCTGAAGCTGCCCAAGACGCCGGTGCGGCGCGCGATCGCCGCCGCCGACCTCACCGAGATCGCGCTCGACGGTGGGTCGGCCTGGATCGCCGACGAACCTGCCGCGAAAGCGCCGAGCGACACATTCGCGCCCGCGTTCGACGAGTGGATCCTCGGCTACCAGGACCGTTCCCTCACCGCGTCCTCCGCCATGCAGACCGCGCTCGTACCGGGCGGCAACGGAGTGTTCCGTCCCACGGTGATCGTCGACGGCGTCACCGTGGGCACGTGGCAGGGCCGCTCGAGATCGCGCAGGGAGCCGTCACTCGAACTCGTCGAGAAGGTCCCGGCTGCGACCTGTCGCAGACTCGAGGCCGCGCTCGCCGCCTGGCCCCACGCGTAGGTCGCGCATCCGGCGCGCTTCGCTGCGGCGAGATGCCCCGTTCTGGTCCAAAAACGCGACCAGAACGGGGCATCTCGACAATGTCCAGGCACTTCGGGAGCATGGCGGCGGGCCATGGCGGAGCCACGGGTCAGGGGATGGCGGCGAGTTCGTCCGGGGTGGCGGGAGCGTTCACGCAGATGGTGTCGGCGAGGCCCGCGAAGCGGTCCGTGAGCAGGGTGCGGATATCGCCGGGTGCGCCTGAGACGCAGAAGGCGTCGAGCATGTCATCGGTGATGGAAGCCGCCATCTCGCCCCACTCGCCGCGGCGGGATGCGGCGTGCAGCCGGTCGGCGGCGTCTTCCCAGCCGTGCCTCTCCATGACGGGTCGGTAGGCCGGCGTAGAGGCGTAGAACGCGATCTGCTGGCGCACGGTCTCCTCCTGCTTCGCGCGCGAGGGCTCATCGGACCCGGCGATCACGAACGGCTGCAGTACGACATCCGGAACGTCGCGATCTGCTGAGCGCGCGCCGGACTCGAGGCGGGGGAGCGAGACGTCGGCGAGGTAATCGCGCGTCGTGAACGCGTGCGCCACGAAGCCGTCTGCGACCTCACCGGCCAGAGCCGTCATGCCGGGGCCGACGGCCGCCAGCCAGATATCCGGATTGCCGAACGGGTTGGGGCCCGGATCGAAGAACGGCGTCATCAGCGTGTGCCTGTAGTGCTCGCCGCGCACGTTCAGACGCTCACCGGTCTGCCAAGAGTGCCAGATCGCGCGCACGGCTCCGACGAACTCGCGCATGCGCGGCACCGGAGCGGACCACGGCATCGAGAACCGCTTCTCGATGTGGGCCTGCACCTGCGAGCCGAGACCGAGCGCGAACCGGCCCCGCGAGGCCAGATGCACGTCGTTGGCCGTCAAGGCGAGTGACATCGGATTGCGGGCGAAGGCGACTGCGATCGCCGTGGCCACTCGCACGCGCTCGGTCGCCGCGCCCGCCACAGCGCAGCCGACGAGCGGATCGTGCTGCGTCTCCGCTGCCTGCACACCGTCGTAGCCGCTGCGTTCGGCGAACTTAGCCGCTTCTGTCAGCCCCGTGGGCGACGCATCCCTGGCGCCCAGCTCGAGTCGGATGGTCTTCGCTTCTTCGCGCATGGCACTCATCCTGATCGGATTTCGCCCGCATCCGGAAATTATTTGTGGGAATGCCACTGCAAGGCGTCACTCAGGAGAACCAAGGGTGGTATTTTACACTTGGAATCACAAGCGATATCGTATGCGCGGTCAGCAGACGCACACCTGGCATAGATATGAGCGTGTCACGCTTGTGTTGCACGGAGGTTGGGGGATCTCCGTTCGGAAGGCGAATCGCCCGAGATTCGCAACGGCGAGCGAATGCGTTCGCCGTCCGTAAAGCCGCGAGCCGTTCTGGCTCACATGCGGAGGGGAACAATGAACAAGTCGAACGTGCGCGTCTGCGCGCCTCTTCTGCGTACGGCACGACCGGCGCCCGTCGGTGAGCGATCATGATGCTCCGGATGGGTTCGTCCGATCTGTCAGGCGGTGGGCCGCTGCAGGTCTCCTCGCAGCGGCTCTCCGAAGGCGTGTACGACCGCCTCGTCACCGACATCCGCACGGGTGTGCTCCGTCCGGGAGACCCGCTGCGCGACCGCGACGTCGCCGAGCGCCTCGGGGTCTCCCGCACCCCGGTGCGCGAAGCCATTCAGCGACTCGAACGTGCCGGCCTGCTCGACGTGTGGCCGGGACGCCAGACGAAGGTGCGCGAGCTCAGCGACGACGACACCACTCGTCTGTACGAGTACTTCGGTGAGCTGTGCGCCATGCACGTGCGTTTCGGCATGGGCAGCGGCGACGATCCGAACAAGGACGGCGAGCCGGTGTACGAAGCCGCCCGTGCGCTCGCCGGAGCCGACGAAGAGACCTGGGCGGGTTCGTTCGTCGGCTTCATGGAGAAGGTCGCCGCGTACGAGGTCTCCGTGCGCGGACGCCTGCTCGAAGACCACCTGCCGCTGATGAGCATCGTGCTGCGGCGCCCTCCTGAGATCGCGGGCGACCGGCTGCGCCTCTCCGCGGATCTGAACAGCGCGATCGAACGCGGGGACATAGACGCGGCGACCGACGCCATCCGGGCCCTGTTCGGCCTCGACGGCTGAGACGACGCCACCGCGGGCGCGGGCCGGGAGAGCTGTTCTCCCGGCCCGCGCAACTTCCTACGCGCCGCGCGCGCGTCACAAGAAGGCGCGAAGCGGAGGGGGATCCTCCGCCCGACGCGTTCTCATCTCGGCGGTGGCTAGGCGCACACGTCCTGAAGTTCGGTGTTGGCTGTCTGGAGCTCTTCGCTGGCGGCGGTGAGCTCGGACATCTTGTCTGCGGCGCTGGCAGGATCGGCAGACGCCTCCTCGGAGATCGTGATGATGGTGTCGTAGTTGTCAGCGAACTTCGAGAAGACCGCGCTGACCTCATCATTCGTGACCTGCTCGTTGAGCGCCGAGATCTGCTCATTGAGTTCGCCCGCGAGCGTGTTGATCTGCTCGGAGTCTCCCTCTCCGAGAGCCGCCATGATCTCACTGGTGCTCGACGAAAGACCGGTCAGACCGTCGACGACGATGCCGCACGCGTCGGCGACGCTCTGATCCGAGCTCTCCGCCGTGGTCTCCTCCTCCGTGGTGGTCTCCTCGGTGGTGGACTCTTCGGACTGCGACGAGCCTGAGTCGTCGGAGCCGCAGCCGACCAGCGCGGCCGGAATGAGTGCGAGAGCGCCGAGCGCGATGAGCGCGCGTCCGCGACGAAGGGTAGCCATTTTCGGACTCCTCAGAGCAGGCGGGGGAGCACAAGAAGATCGTCGGCCGCGTCCCCCCGAAGTTCCGCGCCGACCATCACAGCCTATGGCGTGGCGCCTGGATCGCCGATGGGGAGAGGTGCCCTGACGGCTCGCCGGGCGTACGGATGACGCAGGCGCCATCTGTACGCCTTTCAGGCCGGGCCCCGTACCCTTTGAGGTATGACTTCCTCGGAGCGCGCATCGCGACCTGCCACGGCTGAAGGCCAGGGCCCTGTGCGTCAGGTGCGCCCGAAGGCGGAGGGATGGCAGCAGGCCAAGGACGCAGAGGGGCGTCCGCTGCTGCAGTTCGCCAGCCCCAAGCGCGGCAAGCCGCCCGTGCATCTCGCCGACCTCACACCGGAAGCGCGTGTCGAGAAGGTCAAGGAGCTGGGTATGCCGGGGTTCCGCGCCAAGCAGCTCAGCACGCACTACCTTCAGCACTGCACGTCGGACCCGGAGCGGATGACCGACCTCCCGGCAGACGGCCGCGAAGAGCTGGTCGCGGGATTGCTGCCGACTCTTCTGACCGAGGTGCGCCGACTCCAGACCGACGACGGCGACACGATCAAGTTCCTGTGGAAGCTGCACGACGGCGCCCTCGTCGAGTCGGTGCTGATGCGCTACCCCGGCAGGATCACGCTGTGCGTGTCGTCGCAAGCCGGATGCGGAATGAACTGCCCGTTCTGCGCGACGGGCCAAGCCGGCCTCACTCGCAACATGTCGGCGGGCGAGATCGTCGAGCAGGTCGTGCGCGCCAATGCGCTGATCCGCGCCGGTGAACTGGGCGAGTCCGAGCACGACGACGAGCGCGTGACGAACATCGTCTTCATGGGCATGGGTGAGCCGCTGGCCAACTACGCCAGAGTGATGCACGCGGTCAGGGTGATGACCGACAAGAAGCACGGCATGGGGATGAGCGCCAGGGGCATCACGATCTCGACCGTCGGGCTGGCTCCGGCCATCCGGAAGCTCACCGACGAGGACATCCCGGTGACGTTCGCGCTGTCGCTGCATGCGCCGGACGATGAGCTGCGCGACGAGATGATCCCCGTGAACTCCCGCTGGAAGGTCGACGAGGTGCTCGACGCCGCGCGGGCGTACTTCGACAGGACCGGCAGGCGGGTGTCGATCGAGTATGCGCTGATCCGCGACATGAACGATCACCCGTGGCGCGCCGATCTTCTCGCCGACAAGCTGCACGCGCGGGGCAGAGGATGGGTGCACGTCAACCCGATCCCGCTGAACCCGACGCCTGGCTCGGTGTGGGACGCGTCGCCGAAGCGCGCGCAGCAGGAGTTCGTGCGTCGGCTCAACGACGCGGGCATCCCCACCACCATCCGCGACACCCGCGGCAAGGAGATCGACGGCGCCTGCGGCCAGTTGGTCGCAACGGAGGACGACGAGAAGGCCGCGACCGCGTCCTGAGGTCCGTGCCGACAACCGCTCAGGTGCGGGAAGGTGCCGCTTTCCGGTGAATACAGGGGCCGTTTCCCGCACCTGAGCGACGAAGCAGGCTCGTCAGGGTGCCGAAAGGTACGGGGCGACGGCTCGTTCGAAGCCCTCGGCGGTGCGGCGCACGGCCTCCGCAGGAGGAGTGTCCCAGATCGCCTGGTTGAGCAGCTCGACCTCGATGTCGCCGGTGTACCCCGTGGCCTCGACTGCGCGCGTCATGCCGGAGAAGTCGATCACTCCGTCACCCGGATAGTGCCGGGAGAGCAGGTTGTCGGCCTCGAGCGGCGTCTTCCAGTCGCACACCTGATAGGTGGCGATGCGGCCCTCGCGACCGGCGCGCGCGATCTCATCGAGCACATCCGGATCCCACCAGAGGTGGAAGGTGTCGACCGTGACGCCGACGATCTCAGGCGCGAAATCGGCGGCGATGTCGAGCGCCTGATCCAGGGTCGAAAGCACCGAGCGGTCTGACGCGTACATCGGGTGCAGCGGTTCGAGCGCGAGCTGCACGCCCTGCTGCTGAGCATGCGGTGCCAGCTGGGCGACCGCGTCGCGCACGCGCTCGCGGGCACCGACCAGATCGCGGGAGCCTTCGGGCAGTCCGCCGACGACGAGCACCAGCACTGCTCGGGAACCGTCGGCACCGGCGGCGGCGAGGGCCGCCGTCTCATCGATCGCGACGCGGTTGTCGTCGAGGGCGGCGGTGCGAGTCGGTCCCTCCTCAGCGGTGAACCAGCCGCCGCGGCAGTGCGTCGAATAGCGCAGGCCGCTGTCCGCGAGCATCTTCACCGACTCATCGAGCCCGACATCCTGCACCTGCTCGCGCCACAGCCCGATCGCGTCGATGCCTGCGTCGGTCGTGACCCGGATGGCCTCGGCGACGGTCGTCCTCTTGATGGTCGCCTGGTTGAGCGACAGGCGGGGGTGCGGGACGGTCATGCGTCGACTCCGTTCAGGTGCAGCAGCGAATGCCACCGCTCGGCGGCAAGGTCGGGCTCCTCGAGGGCGCGCGCGTCGTTCGCGAGGCGCACGATCTCGCTGAGATGGGGCAGTGAGCGCGCTGAGTGCAGGCCGCCGACCATCTGGAAGGCGGGTTGGTGTCCGTTCAGCCATGCCAGGAAGGCGACACCGGTCTTGTAGTAGAACGTCGGCGTCGCGAACACCTGCCGGCTGAGCGCTTCCGTCGGCTGCAGCAGTTCGCAGTAGCGTGCCGGATCGCCCACGTCGAGCGCCTGGATGGCGGCAGAGGCGACCGGTGCGATCGCGGCGAACGCACCGAGCAGTGCGTCGGAATGCGTGCGGGTCGTGCCGGGCGAGCGCTCCGGCTGGGCGGCATCCGGAACATCCGCCCCGCCGATCAGGCCGACGTAGCTGAAGTCGTCGCCGGTGAACATCCGGACGCCCTCCGGCAGCCGCTCGCGCACCGACACCTCGGCGTCGGCGTCGAGCAGGCTCATCTTGATGCCTGAGATCTTCGCCGCGTGCTCGCCGATGATCCCGATCACGACATCCGAAGCCTCGCGCCAGTCGGTCGAGCCGAAGTAGCCGACCAGCTGCGGATCGAACGCCGTGCCGAGCCAGTGCAGCACGACCGGCGTGGTCGCATCGCCCAGCACCTCGCGGTACACGCGGCGGTAGTCGTCGGTCGACTCGGCGGTGCGGGCCAGGTGCCTGCTCGCCATCAGCACGGGCACGGCGCCGTGCTCCTCGGCGTGGTGCAGCTGATGCTTGTAGCCGTCGATGATCTGCTGCAGTGAGGCGACCGGCTCTTCGATGTGATCGGTGTTCACCCCGACTGCGACCGAGCCGCCCTCCTCGCGCGCGACCTCGGCGCTGCGGGCGATCAGCTCCCGCACGGCGGCGTCGTCGAGCCCCATGTTGCGCTGCGCGGTGTCCATCGCGTCGGCCACGCCGAGACCCCACGAGTACACGTTGCGGCGGAAGGCGAGGGTGGCGTCCCAGTCGATCTTCGCTGGCTCGCCCGGGGTGTTGTCGGCCCACGCGATCGGGGCGACGTGCGCCGCCGCGTAGGCGACGCGGGATCGCAGGCCGTGGGACGGCTTGGTGAACGCCCCCGCCTCGTTCAGGGCGGCCGAGGCGACGGAGCCGTCGCCGGAGAGCAGCGTGAGTGCGTCGCTCATCCGGATCAGTCCAGGCTCAGCTCGGGGAGCTCGACCTTGGCGCCCGTGCGGCTCGACTCGAGGCCGGCCTCGGCGAGCTGTACGCCGCGGGAGCCGGCGAGCAGGTCGAACGGGTAGTCGGTGCCGGTGACGAAGCTGGTGAGGAACTCCTGCCACTGCTGACGGAAGCCGTTCAGGAACACGTCGTTCGTCGGCACGTTCTGCCACGTCGCGTCGTAGTCGACCGTGTCTTCGATGTCGGGGTTCCACACCGGCTTCGGCGTGGCGTTGCGCTCCTGGATCTTCGCGCCGAACAGACCGACCACGGCGGAGCCGTGCGTGCCGTCGACGTGGAACTCGACCAGCTCGTCGCGGTTGACGCGGGTGGTCCAGCTCGAGTTGATCTGTGCGACCGCGCCGCCGGCCAGTTCGAACACGCCGTATGCGGCGTCGTCGGCCGTGGCGTCATAGCGCTCGCCGCGTTCGTCCCAGCGCTCGGGAATGTGCGTCGACGCCTGTGCGTAGACGCTCTTCACGCCGCCGAACAGGTTCTCGAGCACGTAGTTCCAGTGCGGGAACATATCGACGATGATGCCGCCGCCGTCCTCGGTGCGGTAGTTCCAGCTCGGGCGCTGGGCTGGCTGCCAGTCGCCCTCGAACACCCAGTAGCCGAACTCGCCGCGTACCGAGAGGATGCGACCGAAGAAGCCGGAGTCGATCAGCCGCTTCAGCTTCTGCAGGCCGGGCAGGAACAGCTTGTCGTGCACGACGCCGGCCTTGACGCCGGCGTCTCTGGCCGATCGCGCGATCTCCAGCGACTCTTCGACGGATTCGGCGGTGGGCTTCTCGGTGTAGATCGTCTTGCCCGCGGCGATCGCCTTGCGCAGGGCCGAAGCGCGCGCTCTTGTGACGAGGAAGTCCCCGTAGATCTCCCAGGTCGGGTCGGCGAGCGCCGCGTCGAGATCCGTCGTGTAGTCCTCGATGCCGTGGCGCTCGGCGATCTCTGCGAGCTTCGCCTCGCTGCGTCCGACCAGCAGGGGGCGGACCGTGGCCTTCGTGCCGTCTGGCAGCTCGAAGCCGCCCTCGTCGCGGATCGCAAGGATCGAGCGCACGAGGTGCTGGCGGTAGCCCATGCGCCCGGAGACGCCGTTCATGATGATGCCGATCTCACGAACGGCGGGGGTCGATGTCTCGGACAAGATGATGCCTCCTTGCATGATGGCGAATGCCGCATCCGAACAGTGGGAAGCGCTTTCCCAACGCGATAAGTGTGACACGGCGCGGCGACGCGGACAACACCTGCCCCGGTCGTTGCTCCTGGTCAGCGGGAGGAAGAGCTTCTTCGACCGCTCAGCAGCACGCAGAGCGATCAGCGTGCTGCTTCATTTCTGGCACATCTCCGTATGGGCGTCGCGGGAGAAATGTGCCAGAGATGAAGAAACGGCGGTGGCGGTGTCAGTTCGTGGTGGGGAACAACTCGTCGAGGAAGGCCAGCTGTGCTCGCTGCTGTACGACCTGGCCGCCCTCGTGGCCGTTGTATGGGTACACCTCGATGTGCTTGTCGGCACCCGCGTAGTGGTGGTACTGCGCGAACACCGTCGACGGAGGGCAGGTGGCGTCGTACAGCGCGACGGAGTAGAGCGCCTTCGCCGTCGCCCGCGCGGCGAAGTTCACGCCGTCGAAGTAGCTGAGAACGCGGAACACATCCTCCTCCTCACCGCGCCTGATCTGCAGGTAGCGAGCAAGCTCGTTGTAGGGGTTCGCGTCGGTGATCCGCAGCGCCCTGCGGAAGTGGCTCAGGAACGGCACATCGATCATGGCGCCGGCGACGCCGTCCGAGAGACCGGCTGCGGCCACGGCGATCCCGCCGCCCTGGCTGGCGCCCGAGATCACGACGCGCTCCGGGTCGACTGCAGGGTGGCTGCGCGCCGCGTCGACGGCGAGCGCCGCATCGGTGAAGATCCGCCGGTAGTAGTAGTCCTGCGGGCTCTCGATGCCCTGCGACATCCGGCCTCCGATCTGCGGCGAGCCGCCCACCGGATCGGCCGTTGCGCCGGGGGAGCCGCCGTTGCCCTGCCCGCGGCTGTCCATCACGAACACGGCGTGTCCGGCGCTGGGCAGCTGCGTCCACTGTTCGGGGAACCCCCGGCCCCCGCTGTAGCCCATGTACTGCACGACGGTGGAGCGGACCTCGCCCTTCGGCCGGATGAACCAGGCCCGGATGGGGTGCCCGCCGAACCCGGGGAAGGTCACGTCCTCGACGATGAGGTCGCGCAGCGGGCCGTTCGCCTGGGTGAACTGCGCTTCGCCGCCGCGCCACTCTGCCAGCGTCGTGCGCCAGAAGTCGTCGAAGTCGATCGGCTCTTCGCGCTCGGGCACGTAGGTGCGCAACTGGTCGATGGGGAGGTCGAACTGCGCCATTGAGAGTCCTTGTCTGTGTTGTTCCGACGGTGCCGACGTTAGCGGATGTCGGCGGCGGCCGGTACGGGACTCGACGCCGACGCTCGTCCGGAAGCGGCCGTTGCACGATCGAGGTGGGTGAGGGCAGCCGCGCGGCAGCGCGCCGTCACGGCGTCGTGGCCCGGATACTCGGCGTGGCCGGCGGGCAGCACCTCGAGTTCGAGGTCGGAGAAGCCGTTCGCCACCGCGAACTGGCCGGGCGGCGGCACGTATCCGTCGTAGAGGGCGCACTCTGCGCGGACTGGGATTCCTGCGAAACCCGCGGCGCTCGAGGCGTCGAAGAACCTCAGCACCTCCCGCGCCTCAGGATGCGCCGCCACGTGATCGCGCACGCGCTCGCCGCTGCCGAGGCACTGCATCGTCAGCCGAAGGTCGTACTGCCCGAACGTCGGCACATTGAGCGTCGCGCCGACGAAGCGGTCGTCCCACGGCAGTGCGAGCGCGCCGATGCCGCCGCCGAAGCTCTCGCCCAGATAGTAGAGCGGCAGTTCACCGGCGATCTCGACGAGCGCGGTCGCGGCGTGCCAGAGGTCGGCGGCGCACCAGCCGAGCACGTGGTCGTCGACCGAATCGATGCCGTGCAGCACGTGTCCGTGCTCGGGCAGGGGCGCGCCGACGCCGGCGTTGGGTGCGGGCAGTCCGCGTGCAACGGGGAAGAAGACGGAGGCATCCTCGGGCACGCGCTCGAACGCCGGGGCGGAGCGGCCGCCGTAGCCGTGACCGACGACGACGCCGACGCGGGGTGCGACGTCGTCGACCGGAGAGGCGTACCAGCCGTGCAGTCTCAGCCCGCCCGAGACGGTGTGCTCGACGTCGAAGACCTGGCGCCCCTCCTGCTCGCCGAGCGGCGCCAGCACCGGGTCGGCCGGAACCTGCGCGGCTTCGTCGAAGCGGCCGAGCCAGAACTCGTCGAATCCGTCCGGAGGGCGGACCGGACGCACGCGGAGCAGGGCATCGAGGTCGTAGCCGTAGGTCGCGTCGAACTCGTCGTGCGGGAACCAGTCGTGGAAGGGGAATGTCATGGGGTGCCGTTTCGTGCCCGCGGCGGAAGGATCAGATCCGCCTCATCGTCCTCCGACGATACGCGAGCGACCCCGGACATCCGGACGCCACACGAGTCGCGCGGCCGAGTCCGCGAAGATCTCGGTGACTGCCGCAGCGCCGAGTCAGCGCTTCATCATGCGGACGTCGCCGAACAGCTTCGCGATCCGGCCTATCCACTCGTCGCGGCGGATGGCGAACCATCCGATCGCCATCGCGACCACACTGGCGGCGAAGACCCAGAACCCCACCCATGTGGCCGAGTCGCGGCCCGCGTACATCGCGTCGAGGTTGCGCAGCGCCCCGGTGGTGAGTACGAGGAAGACGTGCACGATGACGAAGGCGACGAAGAACAGCATGGTCGGCCAGTGCAGCGCCTTGGCCACGGAGCCGGGGAAGAAGCGGTTCAGGGTCGTCGGCCAGAACGTGCTCAGCCGCCATCCGGTCAGCGCGGCGGCGGGGGCTGCCAGGAACACGATGGCGAAGTACGACAGCTGCTGCAGTGCGTTGTAGTTCACCCAGCTGTGGTGCGTCGGCCAGTCGAGGGAGAGGTACTGCAGACCCGCGGAGATCGCATTCGGGATGATCTCCCACGTCGTCGGCACGATCCGCACCCAGTGCCCGCTCGCGAACAGCAACACGACGAACACGACGCCGTTGGCCAGCCACAGCAGATCGACGCCGATGTGCGCCCACAGCGCCAGCGACATCCGGCGCTTCCTCACTCTGCGTGATGACCACAGCCCGCCTGAGAGCTTCTCGAAGCGATAGCGCAGGCCGCTGCGGATGATCAGCACCAGGAAGAACGCGTTGAGGAAGTGCGTCCACGACACGAAGGCGGGGATGCCCTCTGCGGTCCCCTCCGGCAGCGGGGCTTCGCCCGGGTAGGCCGCCAGGAACGCCTCGAGCGCCTCCGTCGTCAGGAGAGCGCGCACACCGAACACGGCGCACCACCCGACGACGCCGATCGCGGCGGCCAGGAGCAGCAGCGCCGAGCCGCGAACCCAGGTCGTCTCACGACGCACGGTCTGAGGCTGGGCGGGAACGGTCGGCACTCGTATATCTTGACCGATCGCGCCTGCGAGCGCGGAAAAGCGTTACGTCGTGTGTTGCATCGCGATCAGGCAGAGCGACCGGCTTCGTATCCGGCGCGGTACGATTCCTCAGCGCCGGTGTGGAACATGTCGCGCTCGGCGGGGCGCAGGATGCTGCGCGCGCCGGGAAGATCGAGCTCGCCGACGAGATCGCCTCGACCCCGGATGACGGCGACGGGGCGACCGGAGGCCTTCCCCTTGACGAGGTCGGCTGCGGAGGCGAGCTCGTCGGCCGCGCACGGCTGGGTCACGGCGAGCTCTCGGCCCTGCGCGTCGGTCTGACCGCGCAGATCCTCGAACACGTGCACGCCTGCCGCGCCGATCGCCTGATCGGTCTGGCCATCGCGCCACGCGCGGCCGAGGGTGTCGGAGACGATCACGCCGACGCGTGCGCCGAGCCGGGAGCGCAGACCTTCGGCGATGGCGCGGGCCGAGGCATCCGGATCCTCCGGAAGCAGCAGCACGGTGCCCTCAGGGGTGTTCGATGCGTCGACGCCGGCGGCAGCGGCGATGATGCCGAGTCGGCTCTCCACGATCCGGGTGCGCGAGCCGTTCGGCCAGGTGCGCTCGGCGACCACGCGCACCGTCTCGGCGGTGATCGCGTCCTCGCGGTCACCGGCCCTGACGAAGCGGCCCTCGGCCTTGGAGACGATCTTGCTGGTCACCACGAGGATGTCGCCGTCCGCCAGCGCGTCCCCCGCAGCTTCGGCGATCACCGCCACGAGATCGTCTCCCGCTGCGATCTCCCCGATCCCGTCCAGCGCCCACGCCTGAAGCATGTGCTCCGCCTCTCGCGAATGCCTACGATGTCCGCGAGCGCCTGCGAAACCGCACAGGCACTCGCGAAGAGCCTAGGCGCTCGCGGGCATCGCGGTGTGCGGGCCGGGCGCCCGTCGAGCGGTCCGGACGCGGCGATGTGCGTGCCCGCTTGGACTGAGCGTGGGGCGGGTGCGTGCAGCGCGAGGACGGTCCGCGATGTGC
>NZ_KZ984051.1:971605-1563888 GCF_003569805.1 Microbacterium halotolerans
GCCGCGCTCAGCGCGTTCAGCGGGAGAAGCGGACCTCCGTGAGGGACTCCCCCAGGAAAGCTTCATCGCGCTGGGCGCCGTCGAAGACGAAGCCGCGCTTGGTGTAGAAGCTCTCGCCGCCCGGGTAGTTCTGTGCGATCCAGCCGTACAGCGGCTCGTCGCCGTCGACGACGGCGTCGAACAGCGCGCGGCCGATGCCCTTGCGGTGCCACGAGTCGAGCAGGAACACGAAGTACAGTTCGCGCGGGGCAGGGGCGTCGTCGTCCCTTGCGGGGCCGGAACCGGCGAAGCCGACGATCTCGCCGTCGACGAGGGCGGCCGCATGGCGGTGCTCGTCGCCGCGGGAGGCGTAGTTCGACCACAGGTCCGCGAGACGGCGAGGGGACACGGCCTCGAGGGCTGCGGTGGAGATCATGCCGTCGTAGGTCTCGTGCCACACCTTGGCGTGGACGCGACCCATGGCCTGGGCGTCGACATCTCGGATCGGTCGGATGAGCACGTCGTTGGTGTCCATGGGGCAGAGCCTAAGGCGCGGTCCCTGGTGCGCGAAATCCACATTCCTGCGCACATAAATCGTAGTGTTGAGGTATGTCGACGCTCGATGATGCCCACCCCGGAAAGGACATCGTCGACGAGGCGATCGCCCTGGCCAGGAAGTGGGTCTCGAAGTCCGCCGACGCGGCACCCGATGCCGCGGCGGAGCGGCTCGCCGGTGTGCTCCGCGACGACAACGGGCTCGCCTTCACCGTCGGCTTCGTCGATGGAGTGATGCGCCCCGAGAGCCGCACGGCAGCCGCGCACAGCCTCGCCCGCGTCGCGCCGCTGGCCCCGAGATTCCTGCCGCCGCCGATGCAGGCCGCCGTGCGCCTCGGGGGCATGGTGGGTCCGCTCGCCCCCGCCGCCGTCGTGCCGATCGCTCGGCGTGTGCTGCGTTCGATGGTCGGGCACCTGATCGCCGACGCCCGTCCGGACAAGCTGGGCCCTGTGCTCGAGAAGATCCGCGAGGACGGCGAGAGGGTGAACCTCAACCTTCTCGGCGAGGCCGTGCTGGGCGAGAAGGAGGCGCAGCGGCGCCTCGCCGGCATCAGGCAGCTGGTGGAGCGCGACGACGTCGACTACGTCTCCGTGAAGGTGTCGAGCGTGATGAGCCACGTCTCGATGTGGGCGTTCGATGAGATCGTCGACAGGGTCGTAGAGCGGCTCACCCCGCTCTACGAGCTCGCCGCCGGCAACGGCACCTTCCTCAACCTCGACATGGAGGAGTACCGCGACCTCGACCTCACGATCGCGGTGTTCACGCGCCTGCTCGAGAAGGAGCAGCTGCGCGACATGCACGCCGGGATCGTGCTGCAGGCCTACCTGCCCGATGCGCTTCCCGCGCTCCGCGAGCTCACTGCGTGGGCCGGGCAGCGGGTCGACTCGGGCGGCGCTCCGATCAAGGTGCGCCTGGTCAAGGGGGCGAACCTCGCGATGGAGCACGTCGAGGCCGCCGTGCACGACTGGTCGCTGGCGACCTACGGCACCAAGCTCGACACCGACGCCAACTACATCAGGTGCCTCGACGAGGCCATGCGGCCCGAAGCCACCCGCGCCGTGCGCATCGGCGTGGCCGGGCACAACCTGTTCGACATCGCCTACGCATGGCGTCTCGCGAACGAGCGCGGCGTGACGGACGATGTCGAGTTCGAGATGCTGCTCGGCATGGCGCAGGGCCAGGCACGGGCGGTCGCCGAGACGGTCGGGCCCATCCGGCTGTACGTGCCCGTCGTCGCGCCGGCGGAGTTCGATGTCGCGATCAGCTACCTGGTCAGACGTCTCGAGGAGAACGCCTCGAATGAGAACTTCCTCTCGGTCGCATTCGATCTGGTCACGCATCCGGATCTGTTCGAGCGGGAGCGGGAGCGCTTCGTCGAATCCGTGCGGCGCTCGGGCGCGCACGACCTCCTGATCGGGCCGAACCGCCGTGCCAGGCCCGGCCACCTCGATGAGCCGAGAGCGACAGCCGACCCGGATGAGCCGCTCACGCAGGCGGTGCTCGACCTCCAGCGCGGCCACGGTGATCCGGAGGACGAGGCGGGGCCGACGCGCAACGACACATTCGTCGAGACGGCCGAGTTCCAGACCAGGGCGGTGACGGAGGGCGGTGCGCCGGGCTTCCACAACGCCCGCGACACCGACCCGGCACTGCCGGAGAGCCGCGAATGGGCGCGGCGGATCCTGGCCAGGATGGCCACGTCGACGCTTGGTGAGGAGCGCGTGCTCTCGGCACGGGTCACCACGAGCGCCGAGCTGACCAGCCGTGTGCTCGGCGTGCGCTACGCCGCCGCGTCGTGGGGGGAGCGGCCGGCGTCCGAGCGTGCCGAGATCCTGCGCCGCGCGGCCCGCGCGCTCGAGGCGCACAGGGCCGACCTGATCGAGGTCGCTGGCTCCGAGACCGGCAAGGTGCTCGCCGAGTCGGACATCGAAGTCAGCGAGGCGATCGACTTCGCGAACTACTACGCCGCGAACGCGGGGGAGCTCGACCGTATGCCTGGCGCGCGGTTCGTTCCCGCCGCCGTCACAGTCGTGGCTCCGCCGTGGAACTTCCCGCTCGCGATCCCCTCCGGCGGCGTGCTGGCGGCGCTCGCTGCGGGATCCGGCGTCGTGTTCAAACCCGCCCCGCAGGCGCGCCGCTGCGGTGCCGTGATCGCGGAAGCGCTGTGGGAGGCCGGCGTGCCGCGCGACGTGCTCGAACTGGTCGATCTCGACGAGGGTGAACTCGGACGCGAGCTGATCGAGCATCCGGATGTCGAGCGCGTGATCCTCACCGGATCGATCGAGACGGCGAAGCTGTTCCGCTCGTGGCGGCCTCAGCTGCCGGTGCTCGCCGAGACCAGCGGCAAGAACGCGGTGATCATCACGCCGTCCGCCGACCTCGACCTGGCCGCGGCGGATGTCGTCAGGAGCGCGTTCGGGCACGCCGGACAGAAGTGCTCAGCGGCATCGCTGGCGATCCTGGTCGGTCCTGTCGGCCGCTCGAGGCGGTTCGCGCGGCAGCTCGTGGATGCAACGAGGTCGCTGCGGATCGGCCCGCCGTCCGACCCGCTCAGCGAGGTCGGCCCTGTGATCGAGGTGCCGACGGGCAAGCTGGAGTGGGCGCTGAACACGCTCGACGAGGGCGAGCGCTGGCTCGTGAAGCCGCGAGAGCTGCCCGGCGGCGGCGGGCGGTACTGGACCCCCGGCATCCGGGTCGGTGTGAAACCGGGCTCGCGGTTCCATCTCGAGGAGTTCTTCGGCCCCGTGCTGGGCATCATGCACGCCTCGTCGCTGGACCAGGCGATCCGGATGCAGAACGCCGTGGACTTCGGTCTCACAGCCGGCCTGCACACCCAGGACCCGCGCGACCTCGAGGAGTGGGTCGACCGAGTCGAGGCCGGGAACCTCTACGTCAACCGCGGCATCACCGGTGCCGTCGTGCAGCGTCAGCCGTTCGGCGGGTGGAAGCGCTCCTCGGTCGGGCCAGGCACGAAAGCCGGCGGGCCCAACTACCTGATCGGTCTCGGCACCTGGCGCGGCACCTCGGGCGGGCAGGCGTCGAGGTCGCTGCATCTGCGCGGTCTCGACACCCGCATCGCCTCGCTGATCGAGGCCGCGCAGCCGAGCCTGCCGTACGCCGGCTTCGAATGGCTGCGTCGGGCGGCGCTGGCCGACGCGCTGGTGTGGGATCGCGAGTTCGGCAAGATCAAGGACGTCTCAGGGCTCGGTGTGGAGCGCAACCTGTTCCGCTACCGGCCGGTGCCCGTCGCGGTGCGCTGCACGATCGACGCATCGTGGCACGAGCTGCTGCGTGTCATGGTCGCAGGCGTGCGCGTCGGCAGTCACTTCTCGGTCAGTCTTCCTGAGGGCATGCCGCGCGAGGTGCACCGCGAGCTGACTGCGCTGGGCGTGCCCGTGCATGTCGAGGGCGACGATGAGTGGATCCGTCGTGTGAATCCGCGTGCCGATGAGGCAGAGGATGATGACGCTCCGGATGACGCGCGGACGGATGCGGAAGCGGACGACCTCGCGGTCGACGGGATGGTGCCGTCGGCGCGGACCGAGCCCACGGACGAGATTCCGGAGGTCACGACCGCGCACGCGATCAATCCGGATGCGGCGCAGGGCGGCGATCTGGTCGCCGCAGGTGCGCCCGCCGACATCGAAGACGAGGAGGAGGACGACACGCCCGAGCTGCGCCGTCCGCCGCGGGTGCGACTCGTCGGGCCGCGGGAGTCGGTCGAGCGTCTGCACACGAGGCTCGCCGAGGCGACGGCGGGTGATCCGGATCTGGCCGTGTACGACGGCGAGGTCACCACGGCCGGCCGCCTCGAGCTGCTCCCATTCCTGCAGGAGCAGGCGATCTCGATCACCGCCCACCGCTACGGCAACCCCGACCCCACCTTCGACGAGGTGATCTGACCAGGGCGTGCGCCCGTCGGCGCGTCCGGCGACCTGAGGCGGTTCCCGGCTGGGCGTGGCAGAATGGTTCCGGCGTGCTCGTGCGTAGGCGTTCAGTTGCTCCGCCGGGCCCCAGGACTGCGTCCGCCACCGTTTCACGACGAGGAGCGTCAATGTCCCAAATGGCCCCTGCCCCCCAGGCCCCCGCACAGCGCACGATGCGCACGCGCCGGTTCCTGATGTGCCGGCCAGAGCACTTCACGGTGTCCTACTCGATCAATCCGTGGATGCATCCGGATGATCCGACGGACACGTCACTGGCCGTGCGCCAGTGGCAGGCGCTCTACGACGCCTACGTCGCGCTCGGTCACGAGGTCGAGCTGATCGACGACGTCGACGGCCTGCCCGACATGGTCTACACGGCCAACGGAGGGTTCGTTCTCGACGGCGTCGCCTACGTGCCGAAGTTCCGGCACGCGGAGCGCCGCGGTGAGGAGGAGCTGTTCGCCGGATGGTTCCGCGAGCACGGCTTCGGGGTGGTCGAGCCGGAGTTCACGAACGAGGGTGAGGGCGACTTCCTGCTGGCGGGCGACGTGATCCTCGCCGGTCGCGGCTTCCGCTCGGACGACGCCAGTCACGGTGAGCTCGAGCGGATCTTCGGTCGGCCGGTCGTGTCGCTGACGCTCACGGACCCGCGGTTCTACCACCTCGACACCGCGCTGGCCGTGCTCGACACCGTCGTCGCCCCCGGCGAGACGCCGATGATCGCCTACCTGCCCGGCGCCTTCGACGACGCCAGCCGAGCCGAGCTGGAGCGGCGGTTCCCCGACGCCATCCGGGTGTCGGACGCCGACGGTGATGCGTTCGGGCTGAACGCATCGAGCGACGGCCTGCACGTGTTCTGCTCACCGCGCGCCACGGGCTTCCAGGAGCAGCTGCGCGAGCGCGGCTACGAGCCGGTGCCGATCGACCTGTCGGAGCTGCTGCTCGGCGGCGGCGGCATCAAATGCTGCACGCTGGAGCTGAGGGGAGCCGCATCATGACGCAGGAGACGCACGTTGCGCGAAACTACGCACCGCTCGACGTCACGATCGCGTCGGGCGAGGGCACGTGGGTGACCGATGTCGAAGGACGCCGCTACCTCGACATGCTCGCCGGCTACTCCGCGCTCAACTTCGGCCACCGGCATCCGGAACTCGTCGCGGCGGCCACGGAGCAGCTCGGGAAGGTCACCCTGACCAGTCGCGCGTTCCGCTCCGACAGGCTCGAGCCGTTCGCCGCAGCCCTGGCGGAGCTGTGCGGCAAGGATCTCGTGCTGCCGATGAACACCGGGGCGGAGGCAGTCGAGACGGGGATCAAGGTCGCCCGAGCCTGGGGCTACCGCGTCAAGGGCGTCGCCCCAGAGCGCGCGAAGATCGTCGTCGCCCACGGCAACTTCCACGGCCGCACCTCGACGATCGTGAGCTTCAGCGACGACGCGTCGGCGCGAGACGACTTCGGTCCGTTCGCGCCGGGTTTCGTGTCCGTGCCTTTCGGCGACATCGATGCGCTGACCGAGGCGATCGACGACGAGACCGTCGCCGTCATGATCGAGCCGATCCAGGGCGAGGCTGGCGTGATCGTGCCGCCGGAGGGATTCCTGCGCCGCGTGCGCGAGGTGACCGACGAACGCGGCGTGCTCTTCGTCGCCGACGAGATCCAGTCGGGCCTCGGCCGCACCGGCGAGACGTTCGCGTGCGATCGCGAGGGCGTCGTGCCGGATCTGTACCTGCTCGGGAAAGCGCTCGGCGGCGGCATCGTGCCGGTGTCGGCCGTGGTCGGCGACGAGAGCGTGCTCGGCGTGCTTCGCCCGGGGGAGCACGGCTCGACGTTCGGCGGCAATCCGCTCGCCGCGGCCGTGGGCCAGCGGGTCGTGCAGCTGCTCAGCGACGGACGGTTCCAGGAGCGCGCCCGCGCACTCGGCGAGCATCTCGACGCTCTGCTGTCCGGCCTCGTCGGCTCCGGTGTGGCGTCGTACCGCCGAGTCGGGCTGTGGGCCGGTGTCGACATCGACGAGTCGGCGGGAACCGGCCGCGAGGTGACCGAGGCACTGCTGGCCCGCGGCGTGCTCGCGAAGGACACCCACGGCCAGACGGTCCGCCTCGCTCCGCCGCTGACGATCCGCGCATCCGAGCTCGACTGGGCCATCGAACAGCTCAAGCTCGTCCTCACCCGCTGAGCATCGGCGGGTTCCACCGCCCGCGAGGTGCCTGGAGTTCGCCGAGATGCCCCGGGATGGTTGCGGTTGTGAACCATCCCGGGGCACTTCGGGAGCGATGTCGCTCGCGTGCGTGCGAGGTGACATCCTGGCCCGTTCGGAGCTCGCCTCGGTGAGGGGCTACGCTCGGAACATGGCACGCATTGTGGTGGTCGGCGACGCACTCATCGATGAGATCCACGACGAACTCGGTACGCGCGAGTTCATCGGAGGAGCGGCGCTGAACGTCGCCGTCGGCATCGCCCGCCTCGGCGAAGACGTGACCCTGGTCGCGATGGTGGGCGACGACGATGCCGGTGCGCAGATCCGGGCTCATCTCGCCGAGCACGGCGTCGAGCTGATCGCGACGGACTCGCCGCACGGCTCGGCCCGCGCGATCAGCACGCGCGTGAACGGCGAGCCGACGTACGTCTTCAACGAGGCGTCGCAGCAGCGGCACATCGCGTTCTCAGATGAGGCGGTGGCAGCGGTCGAGGCGGCCCCGGTCGTGGCGCTCAGCTGCGTCGCGCTGGACTCCGCAGCGCAGATCGCTGAGTTCGACCGGGCGCTCAGCGGTGCGCGCATCGCGATCGACCCGAATCCGCGTGGGGGGATGCTGCTCGACCGAGATGACTTCGTCGCCGGGTTCGAACGCGTTGCGGCGGCCGCGGAGTTCGTGAAGGTCGGCGAGGACGACGCCGCGCTGCTCCGGATGGGGTCGGTGGACGACCTCGAGGCGCACCTGCGCTCCAGCGGCGTGCCGACCGTGCTGGCCACCCGCGGCTCCGAGGGCGCGACGATCGTGACCTCATCCGGAACCTTCGATCGACCGATCGCGGACCTCCCCGGCGACGTCGTCGACACCATGGGCGCCGGTGACTCGATGTTCGCGGTCTTCGTGGCGGCGCTCGCCGCATCGGACGCACCCGACTGGCGCCGCACGTTGGAGCGCGCCCAGCTCATCGCCGCAGCGACGTGCCGCGCCGAGGGCGCCCTGCTGCAGCTCCCGTAGCGCCGCTCGCAGAACCGGCCGGAGCGACGCCTAGTCGGAGAGCTGACCGAGAGTGCGGGGGCGCACGACCAGCCACAGCGCGAGGATGCCGAGCACCGAGCAGGCGATCATGATCGACGCCATCGACAGCGGTGTGATGCCGCCGGTGATGCCGGCCACGACGCCGACGAGAGGTGAGATGACGCCGGCGATGCCGTTGTTCGCCGCGCCCAGCACGCTCGCGGCGGTGCCTGCGGCATCCGGATGACGGTCCAGCGCGAGCACCTGAGCGCACGGGAGGGTGAAACCGCACGACGTCATGAACACGAACAGCGGTGCGATCACGCCCCACGGGCCGTCGATGAGCGCCGCGCACACCGGGATCGCGATCGCGGAGACCAGCAGCATCCCGGTCGAGAACGCGAGCACCCACTGCGGACCGTAGCGGGCAGCCAGTCGTGCCGCGACCTGGTTGCCCGCGATCAGGCCGAGCGAGTTCACGGCGAAGACCAGGCCGTACTGGACGGTCGACAGGCCGTAGCCGGTCTGGAACAGGAACGACGAGGACGACAGGTACGAGAACAGCCCCGAGAACGTCATCGCGCCGATCGCGAGCACACCGACGTACACGCGGTCGGTGAACACGACGCGGTAGCGGTGCCGGATGGAGGTGTTGCCGGATGAGACGCGGTCGTCCTTCGGGCGCGTCTCGGGCAGCGCGAACAGGGCGCACACGAGGATGAGCGCTCCGTAGCAGGCGAGCACGACGAAGATGCCGCGCCACGGCAGCACCAGCAGCAGGCCGGAACCGATCAGCGGCGCGATCACCGGTGCGACGCCGGTGACGAGGGCCAGGCGTGAGAGCATGATGACCAGGCGCCGGCCGGCGAACAGATCTCGCACCATCGCCATGGCGACCACGGCTCCGCCGGCTGCGCCGATGCCCATCAGCACGCGGGTGATGCCGAGCACAGCGAGGTCAGGCGAGAAGATCGCGCAGGTGCTGGCGATGAGGTGCAGCGTCGTGGCGATCAGCAGCGGGGTGCGACGCCCGATCATATCGCTGAGCGGGCCGACGATCAGCTGGCCGAGAGCGAATCCGACCATGGTGCCAGTGAGCGTGAGCTGCACGGCGCCTGCGGTCGTGTCGAACTCGCTCTCGAGGGCGGGGAACGCGGGCAGGTAGAGGTCGACGGTGAACGGGCCCAGCGCCGTGAGAGCACCGAGCAGCAGCACGTACGCGAAGCGACGTCCGGCCGAGAGCTTGTCGCCCGGATGCACATGGGCGGTTTCGCGGGAGGCCTCGCGCACGTACTCCGGAACCGAGATCGACCCGGTCGGGATCGCGATCAGACCGGTGGCCGTGGGGATCGCATGCGTCTCGGTGCGGGGTTCGCGGGCGCGCCTGTCGTGGGCGTCGCGCGGTTCGCGCACCTCATCCGGTGTCACGGCATCCTTGGCATCGCCTGGCTGCTCGCGTCGGGCTGCGCCCTGGTCGCCGTCACGGGGTGCGTCGTCGCTGTCGCGGTGATCGCTGGTCACGGGCACTCCTCATGGCTGGTGGACGGCTACCCCTGACGCTATCGCGACCCGCCTGGCGAGAGCCAGCATGCCGGAGCGCGCCCGCTCACCGGAACCCCGCGAGGGAGGCCGCCGAGATGCGCACGTTTTCGACATCCGGACGTTGAAACCTGCGCATCTCGGCGAGAAAGGCGCATCTCGGCAGCCGGGAGTCAGGGGCGGGGGAGGTAGCGGTACACGTCGAAGGTGCGGGCGACGACGGCTCGCAGGGAGTCGAGGTCGCCGTCGACGATTCCTGCGGCGCGTGCCTGGATGAGCAGGTTGCCGACGGCGGTCGCCTCCACGGGGCCGGCCTCGACCGGGACGCCCGCGCGGTCGGCGGTGAGCTGGCAGAGCAGCTCGTTCAGCGACCCGCCTCCGACGATGTGGATCGTCTCGACCGGCACGCCCGACAGCTCCGACGCCGTGCGCACGGCGCCGGCGAAGGCCTCGGCGAGGCTCTCGATGATCGAACGGGCGAACTCCGGCTTCGTACGCGGCACGGGCCGACCGTGCTCTGCCAGCCACACGGCGATGCGCTCCGGCATGCCGCCGGCCGGCATGAACACCGGGTCGTTCGCGTCGAAGACGCCGACGGCGCCGTCGACCTGCGCCGCTTCGGTGAGGAGCTGCTCCAGATCGATCCGCTCGCCGTCGCGCTCCCACTCCCGGATGGTCTCGCTCAGCAGCCAGAGTCCCATCACGTTGTGCAGGAACCTGGTGCGCCCGTCGACCCCGCCCTCGTTGGTGAAGTTCGCCTCGCGGGCGGCGTCGGTGAGCACCGGATGCTCGGTCTCGACGCCGACGAGGCCCCAGGTGCCGCACGAGATGTACGCGGCGCGGTCGGCCTTCATCGGCACGGCGACCACGGCCGATGCGGTGTCGTGCGACCCGACCGCGACGACGGGGGCGCTGCCGCCCAGTTCCTTCGCCACGTGCGGGAGGAAGGAGCCGACGCGCTCGCCGGGGGCGACGAGCCGCGGCAGCACGCGCTCAGGCACGCCTATCCGTGCGGCGAGCTCGGTGTCCCATTGCTTCGTCGTGACGTCGAGCAGCCCCGTCGTCGACGCGTTCGTGCTCTCGGCGACCCGCTCGCCCGTGAGCAGCCAGCCGAACAGGTCCGGCATCAGCAGCACGGCATCGGCCGCGTCGAGCATGCCGTCCTGCCGCTCGCACGCCAGCTGGTACAGGGTGTTGAACGGCAGGAACTGCAGCCCGTTGCGCCGGTACAGCTCCTCGAACGGCACCGCCGCGTGCACGGCCTCGACGCCGCGGGCGGTCCGTTCGTCGCGGTAGTGCATCGGCGTGGAGAGCATCCGATCGCCGCGCAGCAGTGCGTAGTCGACCGCCCACGAGTCGACGCCGATCGAGGCGACATCCGGGGCCGCGGCGAACGCCTCGCGCAGTCCGGTCATCGCGCCGCGGTACAGGGCGAACAGGTCCCACTGCATGCCCGACGGTGTCGTGACCGGATCGTTCGCGAACCGCCCGACCGTGTCCATCCGGAGCTCGTCGCCGTCGAAGCTGCCGACGATCACGCGCCCGCTCGTTGCGCCGAGGTCGACTGCGGCGACGGACGTCATCGGGCCGCCTCCGACACAATGCAGTCAGCTCCCGCGGCAGCGGCGGAGATCGTCCCGAACCGACCGCTCGAAGCGCGGATCGACTGCGTTGTGTCGCGGCGTGCGTGCTTTCCTCTGTCGGCGACCGTCGATGTCATCAGATCTCCTCGTGGGTTGTGGGCTCGGCGGCTGTCGCGAGTTGCTTTCGAGGCGGCCGCCGCACGGATCAGCGGACGAACGCCTGCGCGACGCCGGAGTCGACCGGAATGTGCAGCCCGGTCGTGCGGCTCAGCTCGGGCCCGGTGAGCACGTACACCGCGTCCGCGACGTTCTCCGGAACGACCTCGCGCTTGAGGATCGTGCGGTTCGCGTAGAACTGACCGA
The DNA here is from genome assembly GCF_003569805.1 of Microbacterium halotolerans. GTDB lineage: Bacteria > Actinomycetota > Actinomycetes > Actinomycetales > Microbacteriaceae > Microbacterium > Microbacterium halotolerans. The sequence continues at coordinate 982,755 of NZ_KZ984051.1, forward strand.
GCTCCGACTCGTCGATGCCGTAGGTCTTGGCGCGGTTGGCGCCCCAGCCGCCGGCGAAGATGCCGGAGCCGCGCACGACGCCGTCCGGGTTGATGCCGTTCACGCGCACGCCGTGCTCGCCCAGCTCGACCGCGAGCAGCCGCACCTGGTGGGCCTGGTCGGCCTTGGTGGCGGAATAGGCGATGTTGTTCGGCCCGGCGAACACCGAGTTCTTCGACGAGATGTAGACGATGTCGCCGCCGAGCCCCTGCTCGATCAGAGCCTTCGCCGCGGCCTTCGATACGAGGAACGAGCCCTTCGCCATCACGTCGTGCTGCAGATCCCAGTCGGCGGCTGTGGTCTCCAGCAGCGACTTCGACAGCGAGAGCCCTGCGTTGTTGACCACCAGGTCGACGCCGCCGAAGGCGAGCAGCGCCTGGTCCATCGCGGCCCGCACCGCCTGTTCGTCGGCGACGTTCGCCGCGACGCCGATGGCGACGTCGCAGCTCCCGAGCTCTGCCGCGGCGGCACGGGCCTTGTCGAGGTCGAGGTCGGCGATGACGACGCAGGCTCCCTCGGCGGCCAGGCGGGTCGCGATGGCCTTGCCGATGCCGGATGCCGCTCCCGTCACGAAGGCGATGCGGCCGGCGTGGGTCTTCGGCTTCGGCATCCGCTGAAGCTTGGCCTCTTCGAGCGCCCAGTACTCGATCCGGAACTTCTCCTCGTCCGAGATCGGTGCGTAGGTCGACAGCGCCTCAGCTCCGCGCATCACGTTGATCGCGTTGACGTAGAACTCGCCTGCCACGCGGGCGGTCTGCTTGTTCTTGCCGTAGCTGAACATGCCGACCCCGGGCACCAGCACGATCAGCGGGTCGGCGCCGCGCATGGCGGGGCTGTCGTCCGTCGCGTACGCGTCGTAGTAGGCCGCGTAGTCGGCGCGGTAGGCCTCGTGCAGCTCCTTCAGCCGTGCGATCGAATCCTCGACCGACGCATCGGCCGGCAGATCCAGGATGAGCGGCTTGACCTTGGTGCGCAGGAAATGGTCGGGGCAGCTGGTGCCGAGTGCGCCCAGTGACGGGGCCTTCTCCGAGGCGAGGAAGTCGGTGACGACCGCGTCGTCGGTGAAGTGCCCGACCATGGGGGCGTCGTGCGAGGCGATGCCCCGGATGGTCGCGGCCAGCGCCGCCGCCTTCTCACGGCGCTCGGTCTCGGGCAGCGCTTCGTAGCCTGAGCGCACGGCGCCGAACGGGTCGGCCTTGCCGTTCTCCGCGATGTATGCGGCCGCGGTGTCGATGATCCAGAGCGAGTTCCGCTCGCTCTCCTCGCTGGTGTCGCCCCATGCCGTGATGCCGTGGCCGCCGAGCACACAGCCGACCGCCTGCGGGTTCTCCTTCTTGATCGCGGCGATGTCGAGTCCGAGCTGGAAACCCGGGCGGCGCCACGGCACCCACACGACCTTGTCGCCGAAGATCTTCCCCGTCAGCTCCTCGCCGTCTGCGGCGGTCGCGATCGCGATGCCGCTGTCGGGGTGCAGGTGGTCGACGTGCGCAGCGTCGACGAGGCCGTGCATGGCCGTGTCGATCGACGGCGCCGCACCGCCTGACCCGTGCGCGCAGTAGTCGAACGCGGCGACCATCTCGTCCTCGCGGTCGATGCCGGGGTAGACGTTCACCAGCGCGCGCATCCGGTCGAGGCGGAGAACGGCGAGGCCCTTCTCCTCGAGCGTGCCGAGGTCGCCGCCCGAGCCCTTCACCCAGAGCAGCTCGACGGGCTCGCCGGTGACGGGGTCGGTCGCCGTGCCCTTCGCCGACGTGTTGCCCCCGGCGTAGTTGGTGTTCTTCGGGTCGGAACCGAGTCGGTTCGAACGCGCGATCAGATCGGCGACGGCGGGGTTGGTCGGTGCATCGGTGGTCATGAGGCTCCCTGTTTGTTTGTGTTGATTCTTACAGGAAACAACAAGCTTGACAACCCGGATGCCATCCCCCGCCGGTGAACACTCCGCCCACCGTCGCTCAGGTGCGGGAGGACGCCGCTTTCCCGCGGGGTCGGCGGCACTCTTACGCACCTGAGCGGCTATCGGATGCTGACCAGGCCGCGGAAGGGAGCCAGGCGGGGGTCTGACGGGTCGAGCTCCGTGATGAGCGTGTCGATCTGGCCGGTCGACAGAGTGGCGGCGGTGGAACGGCCGCCGAGCTTGGCCGAGTCGAGGCACAGCACGACGCGATTGCTCGCGCGCGCGAACACCTGCTTGACCTGGCTCTCGATCAGCGACACCTCGCTGGTGCCATGCTCGGCGTCGAACCCCGTCGAGGACAGGAAGAAGAGCTTGTACAGCATCGACGCGGCGCCGGCGCAGGCGACGGGGCCTACGAGGCTGCCGGTCGACGGCTCCGCCTCCCCTCCTGTCAGCACGGTCTGACCCGCGTGCGCCGCGCGGAGCGCGACGTAGTTGTCGATCGAGTTCGTGGCGATCGTCAGCTTCGGCCGTGCATCGAGATTGGCGGCGATGGTGCCGACCGTGCTCGACGCATCGAACGCCACAGCGCCGGTCGTCGGCAGCAGATCCGCGGCCTTGCGCGCGATGACCTGCTTCGCGCGCGGTCGGGTGGCACGGCGCTCATCGAAGTGGCGGGGTCGCTCGATCGCGACGGCGCCTCCCCGTACGCGTCGCAGCTGACCGGACAGCTCGAGTTCGTCGAGGTCGCGGCGCACCGTCATCTCCGACACGTCGAGCTGTGCGGCGAGGTCGGTCAGGCGAGCGGCGCCCTCGGTGTCGACTGCAGCCAGGATCGCCGACCTGCGCTGTTCGCCGTCGACCGTTCGGTTCGTCGCCATGCGGACTCCTGTTCGAATCTGTTATGTTTCACACCGTAGTTCACGATATCGAGGATGTCATTCACGTGACGCCCGGGATGAACCGTGGCGGACGAGCGCAAAGGAGCGGAGGGTCGAATGGCTCAACGGGGTACGGCGGGGCACTTCGCCGCGATCGATCTCGGCGCGACGAGCGGCCGCGTGATCCGAGGCGTCGTGAGCCGAGACAGAATCGAGCAGGTCGAGGCATCTCGGTTCGCCAACCGCCCCGTCATGCTCGACGGCACGCTGCACTGGGACGTGCTCTCGCTGTGGCGCGGCGTGATCGACGGGCTCTCCCATGCGGTGAGGGACGCCCCGCAGCTGAGGTCCGTTGCGGTCGACACCTGGGGCGTCGACTACGGGCTGCTCCGCGACGGCAGGCTGATCGCGAACCCCGTGCACTACCGAGACGCCCGCACGGCGGACGAGCTCGAGCGCGTGCACGCAGCGATGCCCGAGGCGGATCTCTATGCCCGCACCGGTGTCGAGCCGCTCGCGATCAACACGATCTACCAGCTGGCGGCCGAGGTGCGCGGCGGGCTGCTCGACGTCGCCGACACGGTGCTGCTCACTCCCGACCTGTTCTCATACTGGCTCAGCGGCGCAGCGGTGGCGGAGCAGACCATCGCATCGACGACCGGTCTGCTCAGCGCGGCTACCGGAGACTGGGACGACGGCGTGCTCGCAGCCCTCGGACTGTCGCGCGATCTGCTGGCGCCGATCACCCGGCCGGGCGAGCGCATCGGTGCGCTGCGCAGCGACGTCGCCGCACAGATCGGTGCGACGAACCCGATCGACGTGATCGCCGTCGGCGCGCACGACACCGCGTCTGCCGTGGTCGCCGTGCCCATGCCGGCCAGCGGAGGTGCGTTCATCTCGTGCGGCACGTGGGGACTGGTCGGCGTCGAACGCCGTGCCCCCGTTCTCACGCCGGAGGCGCTGGCCGCCGGTGTGACGAACGAGCGCGGCGTCGACGATCGGTTCCTCACGATGCGCAACGGCATGGGCCTGTGGATCCTCAGCGAGACCCAGCGCTGCTGGGAAGCGGAGGGCGAATCGGCGGACATCCGGATGCTCCTGGCCGAGGCAGAGGACGCGCCCGTCGATGTGACGGTGTTCGACGTCGAGGACGCGCGTTTCCAGCCACCGGGCGACATGCCGGCCCGCATCGCCGCGTGGTGCGCCGAGCACGATCTGCCCGCTCCGGTCGGTCGGGGCGCGGTCGTGCGCTCGATCATCGAGTCGCTCGCCCAGGCGTTCGCCGAGGCGGTCGCCGAGATCGGCGCGCTGAGCGGCGAGCCGGCGACGCAGATCAACGTGGTCGGAGGCGGATCGCGCAACGAGCTGCTCTGCCAGCGGCTGGCCGATCGCTCGCAGCTGCCCGTTCTCGCCGGCCCCGTCGAGGCCACGGGGCTCGGCAGCCTGCTCGTGCAGGCGAGAACCGCCGGAGTCGTCGACGGCACGATCGAGGACCTCCGCGACATCGTCATCCGGACGTTCTCACCGAGGCTGTTCCGCCCGCGCTCGCTCTGACGGGCGCCAGACATTCCGCTTCAGATGAAGGAGACATCATGACCGCAGTGCTGAGACCGGGGCTCGTCGGCGAAGAGCTCGTCGATCTCACCAGGCGACTGGGTGAGCCGGCGCGCGACCTCGTGATCCTCGCGGAGGGGAACACGAGCGAGATGATCGACGACGACCGGATCGTCGTGAAGGCATCCGGATCATCGATGCGCGACGCGCAGCCCGAAGCCTTCGTGTGCGTCGACCTTGCACCGCTCGTCGAACTGCTGCGCGACCCGGATGCCGACCAGGCGCGGCTCACAGCGGAGCTGACGGCGGGCGAGGCCGACGGGCGCGAGGTGCGCGCGTCGATCGAGACGCTCGTGCACGTCGCAGTGCGGGCTGTGGCCCCTGTTCGGTACGTGGCGCACACCCATCCCACGGATGTGGTCGCTCTGCTGTCCAGCACGAACGCCGAGCAGGCCTTCGCCGAACCCGTCTACACCGACGAGCTGATGACGCTCGGACGCCCGCTGTACGTGCCGTATGCCGTTCCGGGCATGAACCTCGGCCGGGTGTTCCTCGAGCGCCTCGAGGCCTACCAGCACGCGCACGGCGAGCTGCCGTCGCTCGTGCTGCTCGGCAACCACGGCATCGTCGCGATCAGCGAGACGGCCGCGGGAGCCGAATCGATCTCGCTGATGGCCGTCAAGAGCGCACGCGTGCGCTCCGGGGCGCACGCCTTCGGCGGCCTCGCCCCGCTCACCGGCACCGAGCACTACTTCGACCGCCCGGACTTCGCCTCCCGCCGCGCAGAGCTCGCGGGGAAGGGCGAGTAGCGGCGAATCACTCCAGGTTCGTGTGGCGGGCGCGCATCGCCTCCGCGTCGTCGCCGCGCAGATCGCGCACGCGGCGGGTGATCAGGTCGACCAGCACGAACATGCCGATCTCATACGCGCTGCCCATCGGCAGCGCAGCGTCGCTGCCGGCGTCGCGCGCCATCGTCTGCGCATCGATCACGAGCACCTCGTCGGCGCGGTCGGCCGGCTCGATGTCGGGTTCGGCGGTCAGATACAGGATCTTCGCGCCCGCCTGCTTCGCCGTGTCGGCGATCGCGGTGACCATTGAGATCCGGCCCGGCCCGCAGCTGAGGATGACGAGGTCGTCCTCACCGAGGTGCGGCACCGTCATCTCGCCGACGGCGTGGGCGTCGACCCCGGCATGGAACAGCCGCATCACGAGGCCCTTCATCACCAGCCCTTCGCGCCCGCCCGCATAAGCGGCGACACTGCCGGCGTCCGCGATCATCCGGGCGGCACGGTCGAGGGATTCGGGCGGCACGCTCTCCACGGCCGAGGCGACCTCGGCGACGGCGCGGGCGGCTTCACGGGTCACTGTCATGGGAGCTCTCCTTCTCCTGGCCGCGTCGGCGCGGCCGTTTCGGTGCGGGTGGCGGCAGGTCGCTGGGAGTCCGGATGTCGGAACGTCCGAGACAGGATTCCGCAGGCCGGACCGATGCGGCATCGGACGGGACTCGACGGCATGGTTGTGGTGGTCATGCCTGCCGTGGCTTGAGATCTTCGGCGAACTCATCGAGCGCGGCCCCGAGCGCGGCGAAATCGACATCCGCCGATGGGGCGATGTGCACGGTCGCGACGACCGCGCCGCCGCGTTCCCTGCCAGGTGAGACGTACGCGTTCAACTCGAGATTGCCCGTCGAGGAACGCGCAGGCGCTCGTCGTCCCATGTCGTGCCCGCAATCGTCGGGAGCCCGCGTTCCCCTCTCGCTCGAGGCCCATTCCCTCAGCGCATCCTCGTCGGGAGACGACTCGGGGAACTCGTCGAGCGTGCGGCGAAGGTCTTCACGGGGCACGGCCAGAAGCACGGGCTCCGCACTGCCACCGTCCCACAGCGGCAGCCGGCTCCCTGCCCGTGGTGTGTACGGCAGCACATGGGCGCCGAGTCTGACGGCGATGCAGACGTTGTGCGCGCCGATGAGGGACTGCAGCGTGACGGTGTGCTCGTGCAGCACGCTCGAGCGCTCCCAACCGATCCCGAAGCGCCGCACCGTCGCGATGTCGTCGACGAACCCCGAGGCGATCTCCGTGAAGGCGCTGCCCAGGATGAGGTCGTCGCCGCTGCGGGCCAGCATGCGCTCGTCGAGGAGCGTTCCGATCAGGTCGCTGGCGCTGCTCTTGGCCAGTCCGGCAGCGCGCGCGAGATCGGCCGGCCGCGCGCGGCGCTCGAAGGCCAGCGCGTCGAGGACTCCCAGCGCGCGCCGTACGGCCGGTGCGCGGCCGCCGCCCTGGTCTGATGTCATCCCCATCGCTCGTACCCCTCCGCGTTGTCGGCGTCGATGATCCGGACCGGAATCAGATGTGCTCGCTGCGCGAGTGAGCGGCCTCTGGCCAGTTCGCGCCCGATCGTGATCGCGGCCGTGATGAGCCGTGCGGGATCCTGCGCGACGGAAGCGATGAGCGGACCGCCGGAGACGATGTCGTCCACCGCGTCGGAACGACCGTCGACGCTCACGATCGGAATCGCCGCCTCCGTGTCACGCTGCGCGGCGGCCGCCCCCATCGCTATCGGATCGCATACGGCGAAGACCGCGTCGACATCAGGCACATCCGCGAGAACGCGCGCCATCATCCGCTGCCCTGCCGCCGAGGTGTCGTGCTCCTCCTGGCAGTACGCGGCGATCTCGATGCCGCCGCTGTCTCTGATCGCCTCTCGGAACCCGGCGACGCGGTCGATGTTCGCGTTCTTGCGCAGCCCGTCGAGGATCGCGACCCTTCCGCGTCCCCGCAGCACCTCGGCGACTCTGCGCCCTGCGAGCAGCCCGGCCTGGGTGTTGTCGCTGGTCACGCTCATGTCGACGCCGTCGAGGCGGGAGCCGATCGCGATCACCGGCACACCCGCGCGGCGCGCATGGTCGAGTTCCTCGGTGTGGGTCCCTGCGTCGACCGAGTCGATGATGATGATGTCGGCGCCGTCGTCGATCAGCTCGTGCCACTGGTCGCGCTGGGTCCGAGGGCTCTCCTGGGCGTCGCGCACAAGGAGCTGACCGCCTGCCGCGCTCATCTCTCGCGTCGCGGCGCGCAGCATCGCCGTATAGAAGCTGTTCGCTCGCGAGACGATGAGGAGTCCGACGCCGAGGGGCCTGCCCAGCATGGCGGTCGACGCCGCTGCGAGCTCGAGCACGTGCGAGCCCAGCCAGAATCGCCCGTCGGCAAGGCGTACGAGCATCCGGTCGTCCGCGAGCGCATCGCAGATCCCGAGCACGCTGGTGCGCGGGAGCGAGAGCGCCTTGGCCATAGCCGAAGCAGTCGACGGTCGGCCGGTGCTGGCGAGATAGCGCAGCAGAGCGACCGCACGTGCCGCGGCAGGGACTCGACCAGGCTGCAGCATCACACTCTCGCATCGTCGTTGACACCGGATGCGCCCAACCATACACTTTGTGACCACGAGCCGTGCATGAGTTCGAAATTTGGAACACATCTCGTCTCGACCCGAGCATCAGCAGTGTTGCGATCACTCGTCAGGAGATTTCGATGAAGACTTCCCGTGCACTCATGACCGTCGCAGGCCTTGCCGCCGGCGGCCTGCTTCTCGCCGGTTGCGGTGGCGACGGCGGAGATGGAGGCGGCGGTGGCGACGACGCCGTCACCGTCGCATTCGTTCCCAAGCTCCAGGGCTCGCCCTACTTCGAGGCGATGAACACCGGAGCCGAGCAGGCGGTCGAGGACATCGACGGTCTCGAGTGGATCTACCAGGGTCCGACCGATGCCAGCGCCACAGCGCAGGCCGACGTCGTCCGCTCGATGATCCAGCAGCAGGTGGATGTGCTGATCGTCGCCCCGAACGATCCGGATTCGCTCGCCCCGCTGATGCAGGAGGCCGCCGACAACGGCATCAAGGTCGCCACCAGTGACACGGATGCGCCGGACTCGGTCCGCGAGCTGTTCGTCAGCCAGGCGACCGCCGAGGGAATCGGCACCACCACCATGGACACGCTCGCAGAGGCCATGGGAGAGGAGGGCGAGTACGCGATCGTCTCCTGCGGTGAGACCGCGGAGAACCTGAACTCGTGGATCGAGGTCGAGCAGGCGCACCAGGAGGAGGCCTATCCCGACATGGAGCTCGTCGAGGTCGGGTACTCGGGCGAGGACTCGGCGGCGAACGCTCAGATGGCGACCGACTTCATGAACGCCTACCCCGATCTGAAGGGCCTGATCGGGCAGTGCACCACCTCGGCCGTCGGCGTCGCACAGGCCGTGCGCGATGCCGGTCGCGTCGGCGAGGTCTTCAGCGTCGGGGTCGGCACCCCGGCATCGATGGTTCCGTACCTGGAAGAGGGCTCCTCATCCGGATCGATCCTCTGGGACGTCGAGCAGTTCGGCTACCTCACCGCATGGGCCGGTCTGCAGCTGGGCCAGGGCAACGAGCTCGCCGAGACCAACGCCGTCAACGACGCCATCACCGCCGCCGAGTACTCCGCCGACGACAGCACGCTGCTTCTCGGGCCGCCGACCGTGTTCGACGCCGAGAACGCCGGCGAATACGACTACTGATCGATCCGAGCCGGAGGGCCATCGTGACAGACGTCATCCCTCGAGTCAGGCTCACCGGGATATCCAAGCGCTTCGGGGCCGTGCGTGCCATCAGGCACGCCGACCTCGAGGTGCTCCCCGGGAGCGTGCACGCCCTCGTCGGCGAGAACGGCGCGGGCAAGTCGACCCTGATCAAGATCCTCGCCGGTGCGGAGTCCTCCGACTCGGGTGAGATCGCGATCGATGAGCGGGTCGTCTCCTTCGCTTCGACCACCGACGCGATCGCCGCCGGGATCGCCACCGTCTACCAGGAACCGCAGCTGTTCGGCGAGCTCACGGTCGCGGAGAACATCTTCATCGGCAGGGAGCGGCGCCATCGCGGCGTCGTCGACTGGAAGAAGCAGCACGGCGAGGTCTCGGAGCTGCTCGAGCTGATGGGGCTGCCGGAGAGGTACGCGACGGTTCCGATCGACGAGCTGTCGATCGCCACGAAGCAGCAGGTCGCGATCGCCAAGGCACTCGCGCAGGACGCGTCGGTGCTCATCCTCGACGAGCCGAGTGCGATCCTGACCGACGCCGAGATCGACGTGCTGTTCGGCGTCGTGCGCAGGCTCCAGGAGCGCGGCGTCGCGATCATCTACATCTCGCACCGGCTGGACGAGCTGTTCCGGATCGCCGACACCGTGACCGTGATGCGCGACGGCGAGACGACGGGAACGCACGCGATCGCCGACATGACCGTCCGCTCGATCGCCGAGGAGATGGTCGGCGGTCTCGAGGTGGCGGAGAACCGGCGCCGTGACCTGACCGGCGCCGCGCCGGTGCTCGAGCTCGACGGCCTGACGCGCGGGAACGACTTCCGAGACGTGAACGTCCGCGTAGGTGAGGGGGAGGTCGTCGCGCTGTACGGGCTGGTCGGCTCCGGCTCGTCGGAGATCTCGGCTGCGCTGTGGGGGATGAAGAAGGCGACATCCGGTCGGATCCTGCTCGACGGCGGGCCCGTTGCGCCGCGCTCGCCGCGGCACGCGCAGAAGCTCGGCATCGGGCTGCTGCCAGCCGACCGCAAGGGCCAGGGCATGTTCTCGTTCCAGACGATCGCGTTCAACATCTCCGCAGGCCGCATCGGGAAGTTCGCACGGGGCGGGCTCTGGTTCGACGGGAAGAAAGCGCGCTCCGTCGCACGCGACATGATCTCGCGGCTGGCGATCAAGACGCGCAACGAGCGCTACCCGATCGCATCGCTGTCCGGCGGCAACGCGCAGAAGGTCGTGCTCGCCAGACAGCTCGTCGAGGTGCCGCGGGTGCTGGTGCTCGAAGAGCCGTCGCAGGGTGTGGACATCCGGGCCAAGGAGGAGATCCACACGATCATCGAGGAGCTCGCGGACCAGGGCGTCACCGTTCTGGTGGTGACGTCGGACCTGCCGGAGGCGCTGCGTATCGCGGATCGCGTCGTGGTGGTGCGCGCAGGAACGACGACCGCGGAGTTCGGGCCGGACGCCACGCAGGTCGACGTGCTGGCCGCTGCGGCGGGCGACGCCGCGCAGACCGAGGAGGTCGGATCATGACGGATCTGCTCACCCGCGACATTCCGGCGGCGGGAAAGCGTCGAACCCGCGTGCTGCCGCGCGCCCTCTCGACGCAGGAGATGGTGCTGATCGGCGTGCTGATCGTGCTGTGGATCCTGCTCGGGGCGTTCACACCCAACTTCCTGACCGCGCAGTCGATCCAGCCGCTGCTCGCCAGCGCCGCACCTATCGCGCTGATCGGCATCGGCATGACGGCCGTGATCGTCACGGCCGGGATCGACATCTCCGTCGCCGCCATGCTGATGGTGTGCGCCGTCGTGATGGCGAAGCTGATGGTCGACCTGTCGTGGCCGATGCCGCTGGCTCTGCTGGCCGGCATCCTGCTCGGCGGGCTGTGCGGGCTGTTCAACGGCATCCTGATCACGCTCGGACGCGTGCATCCGATCATCATCACGTTCGGCACGTCGAACATCTTCATGTTCCTCGGGTGGCGCATCTTCGACTCGAAGGTCGTCAACGGCATTCCGACCAGCGTCGGTGTGCTGGGCCGCGGGGCGGATGGGCGGTTCCTGGGCGTTCCGTACTCGTTCCTGATCGTGATCGTGCTGGCCGCACTTCTGTGGTGGTACATGAGGTACACCGCGGGCGGACGCCATTTCTACGCGATCGGCAATGATCAGAACGCGGCACGGCTGGTCGGCATCCGCGTGCAGAAGCGCACGATCATCCCGTACGTGCTGACGGGCCTCGGCGTCGGTCTCGCCGCCATGGTCGCCATGGCGAACGGCACGCAGACGCTGGCGCAGTCCGTCGGGCAGGGCATCGAACTGCAGGCGATCGCCGCGGTGGTGATCGGCGGCACGTCGATCGTCGGCGGTCGCGGCAGCGTGCTGGGCACTCTGCTCGGGGCGCTGCTCGTGCAGACCGTGACATCCGGGACCATCCAACTCGGGTGGGCGCCGCAGCTGGCGAACTTCTTCGTCGGCGTCGCGATCATCATCGCCGTCGGCGCCGACCTGCTGCAGCAGCGACTGACGAGGAAGGCATCATGAGCGAGCAGAACACCGCCGCACCGGCGCCGGACACCACTCTCGTCGTGCAGAGTCGCTCGGAGGAGACCCGGATGGCCGCGATCATCCGGACGCTGCTCACCCGTCGCGAGCTGATGCTCGTCGTCGCGCTGATCGTGCTGCTGATCGTGATGTTCTCGCTGTCGGCGGCCGGCGTCACGAACGGTCCATTCAACGGCCGGGCGATGGCGGGCAACCTGATCAACGTGGTGCCGCTGGCGATGCTGGCGCTCGCGGAGATGATCGTGATCCTCACCGGACGAGGCTCGATCGACCTGTCGGTGGGCTCGATCGTCTCGCTGGTGAGCATGGTCTTCGGCTTCATGTACGGCGTCTGGGGGATGCCGCTGTGGACCTCGATCATCGGAGCGGTCGTGGTCGGCGGGCTGCTCGGCGCCGTCAACGGCGCGCTGGTGGCGTTCCTCGGCTTCCCGCCCCTGATCGCCACGCTCGCGACCTACTACGCGTATTGGTCGCTGGCGATCGTGATCAACGACCAGCAGCCGATCAGCTCGCCGGAGATCCAGGAGCTGTACGACACGGCGCGTTCGATACCGATCTTCGGCAGCGGGTTCCCGAGCATTCCGGCAGGCGTGTTCCTGTTCCTGATCCCGACCGTGATCGTCGTCTGGTACCTCGTCAACCGCGCGCCGCTCGGCCGTCGGCTGTACGCGGTCGGCACCAACGACGTCGCGGCGAAGTGGGCGGGCATCGACCTGGTGCGCACGCGCTTCACGGCGTTCGTGCTCTCCGGGGCGATCTCGGGCCTGGTGGCAGTCGTGACGGTGGGGCAGTTCGCCTCGGCCAGACCGGATGCCGGAAATGCGGGCAGCGGCATGGCCCTGCCCGCCATCACCATCGCCGTTCTCGCCGGCGTCGCGATCACCGGAGGCATCGGCAAGGTGTCGGGTGTGGTCATCGCCGCGCTGCTGGTCACGTGGCTGAACGCCGGCATCCTGCTGCTGTTCCCCGGCAACCACGGCACGCAGTACCAGCTGCTCGCGCTCGGTGTGCTGCTGGTGGGGGCAGCGCTTCTGAACGGCTACACGAACCGCAGGTATCACATCATCGGATAGGGGTGGGGTGTGCGTGCTCGCACACCCCACCCGACACTCGAACGGAGCACCATGGCAGTTCTCGACTCGTTCTCGCTCGCTGGGAAGACCGCACTCGTCACCGGAGGGAATCGTGGGCTCGGCCTCGCGTTCGCGCGCGGTCTCGCCGAGGCCGGTGCGCGCGTCGTCATCGCCTCCCGGGACCACGACCGCAATCAGGCGGCCGTGCGGAAGCTCAGCGACGAGGGCATCACGGTCGACGCGATCGACGTCGACATCACCCAGCCGGGCGAGGCGGACCGGATGATCGACGAGGCGATCGCGAAGCTGGGCCGTCTCGACATCGTGCTGAACAACGCGGGGATCTCGATCCACCGGCCGGCGCTCGAGGTCACCGACGAGGAATGGGACACGGTCGTGAATCTCAACCTCACGGCGCTGTGGAAGGTGTCGATCGCCGCTGCGAAGGTGATGAAGGACGCCGGCGGCGGCAACATCATCAACACAGGTTCGATCAGCTCGCTGATCGTGAACCGGCCGCAGTGGCAGCCCGCGTACAACGCGTCGAAGGCCGCAGTGCACCAGCTCACCAAGTCGCTCGCCGCCGAATGGGCCGAGCACGGCATCCGGGTCAACGCCGTCGCCCCGGGCTACGTGAAGACCGAGATGGCGCCGGTGGACGAGCCGCAGTTCCGACAGCACTGGATCGAGGACGCGCCGATGAAGCGCTACGCGACTCCGGAGGAGATCGCCCCGACGATCGTCTACATGGCCTCGGACGCCTCGTCGTTCATGACGGGCTCGGTGGTCGTGATCGACGGCGGGTACACGCTGTACTGACGGGCGGCGCGGAATAGGGAGCGCGCTGCCGCGGTTGCGGGTTTCATGGCGCAGGTGATGACGACGACCGAGCAGACTCCGCTCGAGCGGATGCTTGCCGCGTTGGAATGGCGCGTGCTGGAGGGCCGTCGAACGTCGCTCGCTCCTGGGGAGCGGCTGCGGTTCCGCGCCGGGGTCGCCGCACTCGCCTTCGTCGCGCAGGGGCGTCTGATTCGGACGGCTGAGAGCGGATGCGGGGAGCTGCTCGCCGGCGCAGCCGTCGTGTCGATGGGGCGTGCGCCCGTCATGCTGTCGGCTGGCGAAGCCGCCGAAGTGATGTCGGTCGAGCTGGAGCTCACACCCGGCACGTCGTCGATGCTCGAGCGGGTTCCGAACATGCTCTCGGTCGCCCGTTTCGCGGAGGAGGAGCCGACGATGGCCGCGATCGCCCGTGATATCGGGAAGCCCGGCTGCGAGGAGCGGCACGGCACCATGGGCACGATCTGCGCGCTGATGGCGACGACGGTCGTGCTTGCGGCGATCCGGATGTGGGCGGAGGCCGGGTGCGTCCCAGAGGGCTGGCCCGCACGATCCGCCGACCCGTTCCTCTCCCGCGTGCTCGATGCGATCCATGACGATCCGGGTCGAGCCTGGTCGGTGGCGCAGCTCGCGGAGATCGGTGCGATGTCGCGCACGGTCTTCGCCGACCGCTTCCGCGCCGCAACGGGATGCACGCCCGCGGCGTACCTCGGCGCGGTGCGCATCGACACGGCCAAGTCGCTCCTCGCCGAGGGCGCCAGCGTCTCAGAGACGGCACGGAGGCTCGGCTTCGCCTCGGACGAGGGGTTCAGTCGGGCGTTTCGCCGCCGCACCGGCCTCCCGCCTTCGCAGTGGCGCTACCGCCGCGACCTGCCGGCGAGCGAGAACAGCACGCCGCCGACCGCGGTGCAGATCGCCGCGATCGCGTAGGTCCACACGATGCCGGCGGAGTCGACGATCAGGCCGCCGATCCCCGCTGCCAGCACGATCGCGAGCTGGAACCCGACGACGACGAGCGCCCCGCCCGGTTCGAGGGCGCCGGGCGCCTGACGCGCGATCCAGGCGTTCAGCACGATCAGCCAGCCTCCGAACGCCGTGCCCCAGACGACGACGGCAGTGCCGAAGACGGGCACGGAGCCAGCCGCGGCGAGGGTGATGGCGATCGCGACGGCCACGGTGAGCGGCACGGCCGCGCGGAGCACACCCAGGTGCCGGTCGACGATCGCTCCCACGATCAGGTTGCCTGCCAGACCGCCGATGCCGAAGAGCGCGAGCAGCGTGACGACGCCCGCCGCGTCTACCTCGACGCGCTCCAGGGCGATCCGGATGTAGGTGTATGCCGTCACGTGTCCGAAGACCGTGAGCACGTGCCCCGCGAGCCCCGTGGCGATGCCGGGGCGGCGCAGGGTTTCGACCAGCAGCGAGATGCGGGGAGCGCCCTCTGCGGGAACAGGCGGCAGGATCCAGCGCAGCGCGACCGCGACGGCCGCGGTGACGACAGCCGCGGCGACGAAGACCGTGCGCCAGTCGGCGACCGCGGCCAGCATCACGCCGAGCGGCACACCGGCGACGGTCGCGAGCGAGACGCCCGCCGTGGTGAACATCACAGCACGTCCGAGCCGCTCTGGGCCCGCGATGCGTGCGGCGACGGCGAGCGACATCCCCCAGAACCCGCTGAGCGCGGCGCCGAGGAAGAAGCGGGAGATCAGGATCATCCACAGCTCGGGCGCCGCGGCGACCACGAGGTTCGACACGGCAGCGGCCGCGGCGAGCAGGGTCAGCAGGGTGCGCCTGTCCATTCTCGGCACGATGAGCCCGATCGTCGGCGCGGCGATGAGCCCGACGAACGCCGTGACGGTGACCGTCTGACCCGCCTGACCCGGCGTCACACCGAGCTCAGTCGCCATCTCGGTCAGCAGTCCGTTCGGCAGGAACTCGGCGGTGACGAGCACGAAGCTCGTCATCGTCATCACGATGAGGGCCGCGTAGTCGAGGCGATCGCGGGTCGGGGAGTGCGTCGGTGTGGTCGCAGTGTCGGTCATGATCCCAGGCTCGTGCACGCGCGGAGCCCGCGCCCGACGCGTCGTCCGCACCGCCCGATCGATCGTCCGGATGCGGTTCAGCCGCCCGTGGAGCGTCTCACTACGAGCTCCGGTGGGAGAACGACCTGGCTGTGCTGGTGCGTTCGGTCGTGAGCGGAGTGCTCGATCAGCAGACGCGCGGCGATGCGCCCGAGCTCATCGATCGGCTGACGGATCGTCGTCATGGGCACGATCCAATCCTTGGCGACATCGATGTCGTCGTATCCGACGATCGCGATGTCCTCCGGAACACGCAGTCCGATGCCGGCGAACGCGCGATACGCGCCGAAGGCGAGCATGTCGTTGCCGCAGAAGACGGCCGTCGGCCGGTCGTGTTCGAGCAGTCGCTCGGCGGCCGCGTGACCATCGCGGATGCCGATGCCGGATGCGGAGATCTCGATGAGTGAGGCCGTCGGATCCATGCCGGTGTCGCGCAACTCGGCCCGTGCGCCGTCGACGCGATCGGCGAACTGCCGAAAGTGCGCCGGGCCGCCGATGAATGCCAGCTGCCGGTGTCCGCGTTCGACGAGGTGGCGCGCGGCGAGTCGCCCGCCCTGTCTGTTGTCGACCGACACGGAGCAGTGCGTGTCACCACCGTCGAAGTCGAGCAGCACGACGGGGAGCGAGCGCGGAAGCGCGCGATAGCGGGAGGCATCGATATCCGGCGTCGCCGGGGCGAGAAGGACGCCGCGCACGCCTTGCGCGGCGAGCATGCGCAGCAGTGCCGCCTCGCGTTCGAGGTCTCCGTCCGACGTGCTCAGCATGATCACATGACCCGATTCCCGTACGGCGCGCTCGATCGCGTGCGCCGCCTCCGTGTAGAACGGGCTCTCGACGTCGAGGACGACGAGGCCGATGACCTCGCTCGGTGCGCCGGTCAGCATCCGGGCCTGCTGGTTCGGAACGTAGCCGAGCGCGGCGATCGCGGCGTTCACGCGATCGCGCGTGTGGGTACGGACCCGCTCCGGATGGTTCAGCGTGTTCGACACCGTTCCGCTCGAAACTCCCGCGTGTGCCGCGACATCGCGGATGTGAACGGCTCCGACGTGCGAACTCGTGTGTGTCCCCATGGATCAACCCTGTCTCAATGGATGAGGCCGGATCCCTTGTGAACCGCGACCGCATTCGTTAAGTTTAAAGCGCTTTAGAAATTAAAGCGCTTTAAACCTGCATCACGCAACGGCGCGGGTGCCCCGACGTTCCGGGCACCGTGCCTCCGCAATCCACATCGATCTTGGAGGACACGATGGTGAAGCAACGACGCTTCCTGGCACCGGCGATCACAGCACTTGCGGTGATCGGGCTGGGGTTGGCCGCCTGCACCCCCGGTGGGCAGAGCAATGGCGGCGGGGACGAAGAACGCGAGGCCGGTGACGGCGACTACACGATCGCGATCGTCCCGAAGGACTCGACGAACCCGTGGTTCGTGCGAATGGAGGAGGGCGTTGAGCGATACGCCGACGAATCAGGCATGGACGTGTTCCAGCGCGGGCCGTCCGACACCGATGCGACCATGCAGGCGCAGGTGATCCAGGATCTCATCGCCCAGGATGTCGACGCGATCGGAGTGGTTCCCGTCGACCCTGCGGCGATCGAGAACGTGCTGAAGCAGGCGCTCGACGCCGGCATCGTCGTCGTCACCCACGAAGGCGCCAGCCAGCAGAACACGATGTACGACATCGAAGCGTTCAACAACGACGAATACGGGGCGTTCATCATGGACAACCTCGCCGCGGCCATGGGCGAGGAAGGCCTGTACACGACCATGGTCGGACACGTCACGAACGCCTCGCACAACGAGTGGGCGGACGGTGCGGTCGCGCGCCAGGAGGAGGCCTACCCTGACATGCAGCTTCTGGAGGAGACTCCTCGAGTCGAGTCTCAGGACGACGGCGAGGTCGCGTACCAGATGGCGAACCAGCTCCTGAAGGCGCACCCCGACCTCAAGGGCGTCGTGGGCACGTCGTCCTTCGACGCGCCAGGTGTGGCCAGAGCGATCGAGGAGAACGGGCTGATCGGCGAGGTCTTCGCCAGCGGCACTGGTATGCCGGCGGACAACAAGGAGATTCTCGAGAAGGGCATCGTCAAGTCGCTCACGCTCTGGGACCCGGCCGGTGCTGGGTACGCACTCGCCTCGCTCGCGACGAAGATCCTTGACGGAGAAGAGGTCGCGGACGGCATCGACCTGGGCGTCGAGGGCTACGAGGACATGCAGTTCGCCGAGGGCAGCGACACTGTGCTCGAGGGAAACGGATGGATCGAGATCAACGCCGACAACGTCGAAGACTTCGGCTTCTGACCTTCACGGGCGGCCGGTGAACAGCAGCACCGGCCGCCTCCGACCCTTCCTGAAGGGAATGCTCACCGTGGACAACATCATCGCTCTGCGCAACATCCGCAAGGCCTTCTCTGGGGTGCAGGCCCTCGACGACATCACGCTCGAGATCGCGCCGGGCGAGGTGCACTGCCTCGCTGGAGAGAACGGAAGCGGGAAATCGACACTCATCAAAGTGCTGTCGGGAGTGCACGCGCCCGACAGCGGTGAGATCGTGCTCGGGGATCACTCTTTCCGTTCGCTCACACCGGGAGAAGCGATCTCCCAGGGCGTGCAGGTGATCTACCAGGACTTCTCCGTCTTCCCGAACCTCACCGTGCTCGAGAACCTCGCCTTCACCTCCGAGATCTCGGAGCGCCGGAAGTTCATCAGCTGGCGGCGCATGCGCCGCATCGCCGAAGAGGCGCTGAAGAAGATCGGCGTGGACATCGACCTGAGCGCACGCGTCGACTCGCTGTCCGTCGCTCAGAAACAGCTCGTCGCTATCGCCCGTGCCCTCATGAACGACGCACGACTGCTGGTCCTCGACGAACCGACCACCGCCCTCACCAAGCGGGAGGTCGACCGCCTGTTCGGGATCATCGGCGAGCTCACCTCGCGTGGAGTGGCGATTCTCTTCGTCAGCCACAAGCTGGATGAGGTCTTCGAGATCAGCCAGAGATTCACGATCATCCGCAACGGAAAGCACGTGATCACCTGCCTTCCGGAGGAGCTGGACAGGAAGAGCTTCTCCTCGTACATGACGGGCCGCGAGTTCGACCAGACTCCGTTCGAGCCAGCAG
This sequence comes from Microbacterium halotolerans, assembly GCF_003569805.1. Classification (GTDB taxonomy): domain Bacteria; phylum Actinomycetota; class Actinomycetes; order Actinomycetales; family Microbacteriaceae; genus Microbacterium; species Microbacterium halotolerans. The sequence goes on from NZ_KZ984051.1 coordinate 1,001,350, forward strand.
ATGTCGCCGATGCGCCGGTTCTCGAGCTCGAAGGGCTCGGCATCGCAGGCGCCTTCGAAGATGTGAGCCTCTCATTGCATCCCGGCGAGATCCTCGGGATCACGGGGCTGCTCGGTTCGGGCAGGACCGAGCTCGCCCTTTCGATGTTCGGGGTGCTGCGGCACGACACGGGTCGGATCCTGCTCGACGGGCGTCCGGTCGCATTGAGGAGCGTGCGCGACGCGATCGCGCACGACATCGCCTACGTTCCCGAGGACCGGCTCACGGAGGGACTCGCGCTGGAACGGTCGATCGGCAAGAACATCACCATCCCGGTGATCGATCGCTTCGTCTCGCGCCTCGGCCTGCTCAGCGGGAAGCGCCTCGGCGCGGAGGCGGAGCGATGGGTCGATCGTCTGCGGATCGCCACTCCGTCGCCGGACAATGCCGTCAGCACGCTCTCGGGCGGAAACCAGCAGCGGGTCGTCCTGGCGAAGTGGCTGGCGACAGATCCGCGCATCCTGATCCTCAACGGGCCGACCGTGGGTGTCGACATCGGATCCAAGCACGACATTCATCAGGTGCTGCGGGGCCTCGCCGCGGACGGCCTCGCCGTGGTGATCATCTCGGATGACATACCGGAGGTGCTCGAGAACTGCAGTCGGGTGCTCGTGATGAGGGCAGGCCGGATAACCCACCACGTCGAGCCTCGTGAGACCAGCGAACAGGAGCTGTCCGAATACATGTCGGAGGACATCGTCGAGGAGGTGAGCCGATGAACGTGCGCGTCGCGGCACGGAAGGTCGTGCGTCAGAACGAGTTCTACATCCTGCTCGTCATCGTCGCGCTCTCGATGGCGATCCAGATGCGAAGCGGCCTGTTCTTCACAGCCAACAACCTCGTCGATCTTGCGGGGGCGATGGTCGTTCCCGGAATCTTCGCCGTCGGCACGTTCATGGTCCTGGTGTCGGGCGGAATCGACGTCTCGTTCCCTGCGCTGGCCTCGCTCGCCGTCTACGCGACGACGCGCATCCTCGTCGACGCCGGCTGGCAGGGCGGTCTCTGGCTTCCCCTGCTTCTCGTCGTCGGCATCGCGGCTGTGCTCGGCGCGTTCAACGGACTGTTCACGGCGTCCATCGCGATTCCCGTGCTGATCATCACCCTCGGCACGGCGAACGTGTTCACGGGGTTCATGCAGGGTGCGCTGTCGTCCGTGCAGATCCCCAACATCCCGCAGGCCATGGCGGAGTTCGGCCGTGCGTCGCTGTTCGTGACCGAGAATCCGCAGACGGGGCATCTCGCGCGCCTGCCCGTGGCGTTCCTCCTGCTCGTGCTGATCGTGGCGCTCGCCTTCGTCGTGATGCGATTCACGACCTTCGGCCGATCGATCTATGCCATCGGCGGCGATGAGAGCTCCGCTGCGCGCGCCGGTGTCAATGTGCGGCGGACGAAGTTCCTGCTCTACGTCATCGCGGGCGTGCTGGCGGGAATCGCCGGTCTCGTACGCACCAGCATGATGGGCCAGATGCACCCGACGAACCTGCTCGGCATGGAACTCATGGTCATCGCGGCCGTGGTGCTCGGCGGAGCGGCCATCACCGGAGGGCGAGGCACGCTGACGGGGGCGATGCTCGGCACGCTGCTCATCGTGATCGTGCAGAACAGCATGATCCTGCTCGGCATCCCGACGATCTGGCAGAGCATCGCGCTCGGTGTTCTGATCCTCGTCGGAACAGGGATCTCGGCCGTGCAGATCACCAGATCCCGTCGAGGACAAGGGGCGTTGCTGTCATGATCGCGAACACTCAAATGTCAGCCGATCGCGAGGAGCCGTTGTGACCACCACCATGATTCCCACCTCTCACACGCCTCGCGTGCTGAAGGGCGTGCTTCGAGACGCGCACGTCGCGCGGCTCGCCGCCGTGCTGCTCCTGCTCCTGGTGTTCTTCGCCGTCGTGAAATGGCAGAACTTCAGCTCCATCGTCACCTGGCAGGCGATGGCCGTGCAGTTCCCGGAGTTCGGGCTCCTCGCCCTCGGAGTGATGCTGACGATGGTGCTCGGCGGTATCGACCTTTCCGTCGTCGGCACGGCGAACATGACCGCGATCGCCAGTGCCATGCTGATGCTCCAGATCGCTCCGGCAGGATCCGGATCGTCCGCGGGGTTCCTCGCACTCGGCGCGGCGGTCGCCTTCTCACTCGTGCTCGGTGCGGTGGCCGGGGCGCTGAACGGCTTCCTCGTCGCCAAGGTGAGGATCCCCGCGATCCTGGTCACCCTCGGCACATTCGAGCTGTTCACAGGCATCGGGCTCGTGCTCAGCGACGGGAAGCCGATCTCCGGCATGCCGCCCGAATACGCCTACGTGATGGGCAGCCGGATCGCGGGCTACGTTCCGATGGTGCTGGTCATCTTCGTGATCGGGGCCGTGCTCATCTGGTTCCTCATGAACCGCACGGCGTTCGGCACGAAGCTCTACATGCTCGGGTCGAATGAGACCGCGGCGACCCTGAGCGGGCTCAAGCGCACAAGCCTGATCGTGCGCACCTACATGCTGTCCGGTCTGTTCGCCGCATCGGCCGGACTCGTGATGCTTGCCAACTACAACTCGGCGAAGGCCGACTACGGCACGACGTACACGCTGCTGGCCATTCTCATCGTCGTGCTCGGCGGCATCAATCCGAACGGCGGCACGGGGCGCCTGGCAGGCATCGTGCTCGCGGTCATCGTGCTGCAGGTGCTCTCCTCCCTGTTGAACACCTTCCCCGATGTGAGCAATTTCTACCGACCGCTCATCTGGGGCGGGGTGCTGCTGCTCGTGATCGTGGTCAATCAGTGGGACGGGCGAGGGAATCTCTCCAGAATGCTGCGGTGGAGAGGACGTGCATCATGAGCGATTCAGAGGATCGGCGGGTCGTGCTCGGTGCCGACTTCGCGGGATTCTCGCTGAAGGAAGCAGTGAAGTCGCACCTGATCGAACGAGGCTGGCAGGTCGACGACCTCACGCCGACCCTCGATGAGGCGGACATGTATCACAGGGTCGGTTTCCTGATCGGCGCGCAGATCTCGGAGGGACGCTACGAGAAGGCTCTCGCATTCTGCGGCTCGGGCATGGGCATCCACGTCGCTGCGAGCAAGTGCCCGCACGTGCACGCAGCGGTCTGTGAGACGGTGCAGAGCGCACTGCGGGCGGCGACCGCGAACAACTGCAATGTCCTCGCGATGGGGGCGTTCTACGTCGCACCCCGCCTCGGGCGGGCGATGGCCGATGCCTTCCTCGAGCATTCCCTCGGTGACGGATACGAGGAATGGGAGGGGTTCCGCGAGTACCACCAGATCGGCTACGACGAGTGCGAGCGATTCGACTACGCGGCGTACCGCGACAACGGCTTCCGCGTCGTCGAACCGCGCGAGGCAGTGCTGGGGCCGGAGCCTCGAGGGCTCGCTTTCTGAACGGCGACAAAGGAGACAGCAATGGCAAAGGTTCTGCTGGCCGGTGAGTCGTGGTCGACGACGACAGTGCACACGAAGGGCTTCGACAGCTTCACGACGTCGGGGTACGACGAGGGCGGTGGTGCGTTCATCGCCGCCCTCGAAGCCGCGAGACACGAGGTGGCCTACCTTCCTAACCACCACGCGGCCAGCCGATTCCCTCGCACCGCCGATGAGCTGGCCGAGTATGACGTCGTCGTGCTCAGCGATATCGGTGCGAATACGCTCCTCCTCCCGCCAGAGGTGTTCGAGCGCGGCAAGCGTGCACCCAACCGCCTTGACGTGCTCGCAGACTGGGTGCGGTCGGGCGGCGGGATTCTCATGGTCGGTGGGTATCTGACGTTTCAGGGCATCGAAGCGAAGGCCAACTATCGCAGCACCGCGATCGCCGATGTGCTGCCGGTGGAGATGGAGACGGGCGACGACCGAGAGGAAGCACCGCAAGGGCTTGTGCCGCGCGTCGTCGTCGACGCCCATCCCGCGCTCGCGCAGGTCGAGGGGGAATGGCCCGCCCTGCTCGGCTACCAGCGTCTCACCCCGCGTGACGAGTCGCGGGTCCTCGTTGATATCGGCGACCATCCGCTCCTCGTCGTCGGCGAGGCGGGGGCAGGACGCTCGGCCGCCTTCGCCAGCGACATGGGGCCGCACTGGATGCCGGCCGAAGCTGTCGAATGGGCGGGCTACGCGCCGCTGTGGGCGCGGTTGGTCGAATGGCTCGCAGGCGAGAGCACGTGACGGATGGACGTGCGCTGGTCGGCATGACAGTGATGCGTGTTCAGCCGCCTCCGACCTCGAATCGGTCGGGCGGGTGCCCGCCTGGCGTCGGGTAGAGGAACAGGATCTTCAGCTGCTCCTTCTCGTTCGCACGGAAGCCGTGGGCGCCGTCGGCATGTGCGGGGCTCAGCACTGCGCCTCCCGGAGCGATCGGCGTCTCGCCGCCGAGGGAGTCGAGAGCGACGCCTGACCCGCTGACGACGTACTGGAACTCGAACTGCGAGTGGTAGTGCAGCGTGATCGTCACACCGGGTTCCAGCGTGACGATCCCGCCGTACATGTCGGCGCCGTCAGTGGCACCGCTGACGATCAGCTCGACGCTCGTTCCCGGATAGTCGGGTGGCTGAGTCTGTCGGGCATCCGGGCCGATGTAGACAGAGACGGGTCCGCTGGCGCCCTCTTCCGCAGTCACGCGGATGCCTTGCGACGAAGAAGCGGTCGGACGGAAGTCTGCATGGAACATCCCCTGGCTCGTGACGACGGTGTCTGTGGATGAGGATACGCCTATCGGCTGCCCGCTCGAAGCGCGACGATGAAGGGCCGCGGTCGGAGCCGCGGGCCCTTCACCTCCGGATGTCGGTCAGGCGCCCCAGCCGGCCTGCTGGCCGCCGACGCGGTCGGCCTCGATCTTCTCCTGGTAGCCGGAGCCGAGGTGCGCATGCATCGGGTCGGCGGGCAGACCCCGGCACTCACGCCACTCGGCGAGCTGCGGACGCACGTCGGTGTAGAACGCGTCCATGAACACCTGGTTCGCGGCGAGCACGTCGCCGGCCACCTGAGCGGTGCGCAGCTTCTCGGTGTCGACGAGCAGAGCGCGGGCGGTCATCTCCTGCACGTTCAGCACCGAGCGGATCTGGCCGAGGATCTTGTTCTCGACGTTGTGGCACTGGTCGAGCATGAACTGCACGTCGGGGTTGTTCAGCCCGCCGCCGCGGACGACCTCGAACACGATACGGAACAGCTGGAAAGGGTCGGCCGCGCCGACGATGAGGTCGTCGTCGGCGTAGAAGCGGCTGTTGAAGTCGAACGAGCCGAGCTTGCCGAGACGCAGCAGCTGCATCACGATGAACTCGATGTTCGTGCCTGGCGCATGGTGGCCCGTGTCGAGGCAGACCATCGCCTTCTCGCCGAGCGCCGAGACCTGCGCGTAGGAGGTGCCCCAGTCGGGAACGTCGGTGTGGTAGAATGCCGGCTCGAAGAACTTGTACTCGAGCACGAGGCGCTGATCGTCGCCGAGGCGCGCGTAGATCTCCTGCAGCGACTCGTGCAGGCGATCCTGGCGGCCGCGCATGTCGGCCTGACCCGGGTAGTTCGAACCCTCGGCGAGCCAGATCTTCAGGTCGCGTGACCCGGTCGCGTCCATCACATCGATGCATGCGAGGTGGTGGTCGATCGCCTTCCGGCGCACCGAGACGTCTTCGTGCGTGAGCGCGCCGAACTTGTACTCGTCGTCCTGGAACGTGTTCGAGTTGACCGTGCCGAGCTGCACGCCCTCGTCCTCCGCGTGCTTGCGCAGGTCGGCGAAATCGCCCATATCCCACGGGATGTGCAGCGCGACGGCCGGTGCGAGACCGGTCAGTCGGTGCACCTGGGCCGCGTCGGAGATCTTCTCGAACGGGTCGCGCGGGGTGCCAGGCGTGCCGAACACTTTGAAACGGGTGCCCGAATTGCCGAAGGCCCAGCTCGGCAGCTCGATGGCCTGCGCTTCGAGCGATGCGAGGTGTTCGGGGGAGAGCGTGCTCATGACGATCACCGTGCCTTTCACAGTCGTGGGGGGCGCGACGAGGCGGGCAGGCCTGGAGACCCTCGTCGCTGTGGATTCTACTGAGTTGAATCGTTTCATGATCCGGACGATCCGTCAACAGGGCGCAGCCGCGGTGCAGCCAGCGAGCCGTGCGTTCGAGCGACGCGCGGGCCGCGTTCGTGCGCTCATGGCGATGCGGCGTTCGGGGCCATCGCGCAGGGTTACGCTGTCAGCACGCACAGGTGAGAGGGGCGCGATGACCGTCAGCATCCGCGACGTCGCGGCGCACGCCGGAGTATCGCTCGGCACGGTGTCGAACGTGCTGAACAGGCCGGATGTCGTGGCCGAAGGCACGGTCGAGCGCGTGCGCGCCGCTGTGGCCGAGCTCGGCTATGTGCGCAACGACGCCGCCCGTCAGCTGCGCGCGGGGCGCAGTCTCACGGTCGGACTGGTCGTGCTCGACGCCGCGAATCCGTTCTATGCCGAGCTGTCGCGCGGTGCTGAGGACGAGGCGTCGCGACACGGTCTCTCGGTGCTCGTGGGCAACAGCGGCGAACAGGAGGAGCGTGAGTCGGCGTACCTCGACCTGTTCGCGCAGCAGCGGGTGTGGGGCGTGCTCGTCTCGCCCGTCGGTGAGAACGTCGACCACCTCATCCGGCTCAGCGAACGCGGCACCCCTGTGGTGCTCGTCGACCGGTCGGCGCCGGGATCGGGGCTCTCCTCCGTCGCGACCGACGACGTGCGAGGCGGTTACCTCGCCGTGAAGCACCTGCTCGATCAGGCACGGCGCCGCATCGCCTACATCTCGGGGCCGCAGGGTCTGCACCAGGTCGCCGATCGCCTCGAGGGGGCGCGTCGAGCCGTCGACGAGGTGCCGGGAGCGACGCTCGAGGTGATCGAGTGCGCGGCGCTGACGGTGCTGGAGGGCCGCGCGGCCGCACAGGACATCGTCGACAGACCGCCGGCGGACCGGCCTGACGCGGTCTTCGCGGCCAACGACCTGCTCGCCACCGGAGCACTGCAGGCGATCGTGATGGGCGGATCGATGCGGGTGCCCGACGACATCGCCCTGGTCGGCTACGACGACATCGATTTCGCCTCATCCGCCGTCGTGCCGTTCTCGTCCATCCGGCAGCCCGCCCGCCTGATGGGCGAGACCGCCATGCAGCTGCTCGCCGACCGCCCCGACCCGCCCCGCGACATCCGCTTCACTCCCGAGTTGATCATCCGTGCCTCTACATCGTCCTGACCCCGCGCGCAGGCTGCCGAGCTGCGCACCTTTCGCCGAGATGCGCCACTTTTGACGTGGTTCTGTCGAAAAAGTGCGCATCTCGCGAGCAACGGGCGAGTGCGGGGTCCGACGTGAACGGTGTGTGAATGCTACTGCTCTTCCCGGAGCCCCTGCGCTTCGGGAAGATCGAGATAGCCGTCGTCCGCTGCCGCTCTGCTCAGGTCCAGGCGTGAGCTGACGGGGCGCCCGGCGTTGGTGTACTTCGTCTTGACGCGCTGCAGGTACTTCTTCGCCGTGTCGGGTCTGACGCCGATCGACTCGGCTACGGCATAGAGCGGGAGCCCCGTGGCGTACAGCACCAGGGCGCGCTCCTCCTGATCGCTCAGCACCGGCCTTGTCGGGTCCTGAGCGATCACCGATGCCAGCTCGGCCGACATGGACTGGCGTCCCGACAGCACGGTGCGCACGGCCGTGAGGATATCCGACTCGCTGTCGCGCTTGCCGATCACGCCGGAGACGCCCGAGCGGAGCATCCGTCTCACCAACGGGGGCGAGGCGAGTGCAGAGAAGACGATGACGTGGATGCCCGATGCCGTGATGCGTCGTACGGTTGCGGGGTCGGCACTGGGCCGGTGGTCCACCATCAGATCGAGGATCAGCAGTTCGGCGCGCCGCTCCGGAGGGCGGTCGCGTGACCAGCCGACGAACTCTGGCAGGGTCTCCCCGCTGAAGACGACCTTCAGATCCGATTGGGAGGTCAGCAGCGCCTCGGTGTATCGACGCTGCAGGAGATGATCCTCGACGATCGCGATCTTCCTGCGCATAGTCCTCTTCGGCGTATCGGGAGCTCCACGGGTATGCCTGGGACATGCATTCGGACGGCCGAGTTGTCGGGCAGCGGAGTCGGGTGCGACTGGCACCGCTCCTACGAACCTATGTGAGCAATGCCGGTGGGAACAGAAACAGGGAGTGCGTGACCTCCCTCCGGGGGTCAGTGCGTCCTGCCGAGCCGAAGGTGACGCGGCGTGTAGCCGAGCGTCTCGCGACGTCGTGACCCCTTCAAGGGGGTCATCTGACGCAGGGGGATGCCTGGCACTGCCGGTTGAATACCAGACTGACCGGTGGACCGCGCCTGCGCGGGCCCCGCGCGGAAGTGCGGTACTCCATTCTGTGAAAGGACAATGCCCTATGCATCGGACGAGACAGTCTGCATTCCGCGGCGCAGGTGCGTGTGCACTTGCAGCGTCGCTGGTCGGTGCCTCACTCTTCGTCGGCATCCCCGCGGCGAACGCGGCGGCTGATGAGATCATGGTCACCAACCTGGGCCTTGATGGCGCCGGCTCGTTCCGTGCGGCGCTCGAGGCCGCCAATGCCTCGACGAACGCCGACGGCGTCTCGATCCGCTTCGCGCCCGAACTGGCCGGCACCGGAGATCTGGCCCTGTCGGGGCTGGGCGTGAACAGCATGTACACCGATCGCGTGGGCAACGCAGCAGGGAACACCTCCGACAACATCGGGCAGTCAGGCGCGCGCTTCCTGATCGATGCGATCGCCCCGGTCTCCGTGGACTTCACCAATCTCGACGGCATCACCGATGTCGACGGCTCTCACACGGCAGGCATCTACGTCGCATCGGATGACGTGACCCTGTCGAATCTGAACAATCTGCTGCCTGCAGAGGCAGGTGTCGCCGTCTCCGGTGACAACGTCACGCTCGACGGCATCAATATCGAGGACCCGACGTCCAGCCAGATGGAGATCGGCGTCGCGCTGCTCGACGGCGCAGACGGAACGACGATACTCAACTCGAATCTGTACAGCGGGTACTGGTCGAGCATCGCGGTGGACACCGCCGCTACGGTCACGAACACCACTGTGTCGGGGGTGGACAGCCGCGGCGTGGAGGGTTTCGCGCACGTCATCTTCGAGGATGATGCCATCATCGACGGATTCACTGTGGCAGGCAGCACCTTCGGCGCTCCGGGCGAGAGCGCGCCGAGTCCCGGGTTCTATTTCAACCCGAACAATGCCGTCACCGGTCTGGCCATCCAGGACTCGACCATCCAGTCGCCGTCGAGCGCCGCCCTCTTCTTCGAGGGCGCCGGGCAGACACTGACGAACACCATCATCTCCGGCAACACCTTCGGCGGGAACGAAGGCGCCGCGATCGGCCGCGTCGTCGAGGACAACACGGCCGACTGGAGCAACGTGACGTTCACGGACAACGACATCTCGTATGCGGCTTCGGCGACGTTCCGCGGCACGGTCGAGGACGCGACGTTCTCCGGAAATTCGTTCGCCAACGTATCGGACGGTTCGTTTCCTGCGCTGGGCCTGCGCGGCACCACATCGAACGTCGTGGTGGAGAGCAATACGTTCGACCGGATCTGGGCGCTCGACACGGTCCGCGTCGAAGGAGTCTCGGCGACCGGTGTCGCGATCGAGAACAACACGATCGACAACCTCGAGGCCAGCGTGAGCCGTTCCGCCGTCCGCATCGACGTCGCCGGAACGGGCAACACCGTCAGCGGCAACACCTTGACGCAGGACATCGACGACACGACGCTCCCCGTGGACGTCGACAACCACTGGGCGATTTACAACTCGGCCAGCGCAGCGAGCGCTGACGCGGAGGTCGGCTGGACCATCTCAGGCAACGCCGTCGACGGCTTCGGCGGCAAGGACCGGTCGCAGGCTCCGATCGTGCACAACGGTGTGGGGAAGCTGCTCGTCACCGGCAACACCTTCGGCCAGCAGACCCGTGGAGGCACCGAGGAGATCGTCGAGCACGACGGCTACCACTTCTTCTGGAACGTGGGAGACTCCGTGAGCAACAACACCGTGCAGACCTACCGCGCGGAAAGCGTCGCTTACACGGGGGATGTTGTCACGTTCACGGCGACCGACCCCGATCCGCTCATCGGCAACAACGCCGCGACGGCTCCCGTCACGCTGCACGTGTACTGGACGGCTGACGACAACGCTGAGGAGTACCTCGGCGCCATCTCGGATGTGACTCCCGGGCAGACCGTCTCCGTGTCGACTGCCCACACGGACGGCTTCATCCGAGTGCAGACAGTCGACGCGAACGGCTATACCTCGCAGTACTCGATCATCGACCCCGAAGCGCCCGTCGTCACCCCGACGGCACCTGAGGTGACCGAGACCACTGAGACGACGGTGACCGGAACGGCCACGCCGGATTCCACGGTCACGGTTCGCAACTCCGACGGCGACGACGTCACCACGGCGACGACGGACTCCGACGGCGAGTGGACGACAGACGGCCTTCAGTGCGGTACGACGTACACCGTGATCCAGACCGTCGACGGCGTCGACAGCGAACCGATCGAGTTCACGACCGCCGACTGCCCCGTCGTCGTCGCACCGGAAGCGCCGACGGACATCACTGCCGGTGAGGACGATGCGACGGGTACGGCCGACCCGGACGGCACGGTCGTCGTCAAGGATGAAGACGGCAACCAGGTCGCCACGTCCGAGGTGAGCGACGACGGCAGCTGGACGGTGACAGGTCTCGAGTGCGAGACGACGTACACGACGGTGACGGTCGTCGACGGTGTTGAGAGCGAGCCGATCGAGTTCACCACCGCGGCATGCTCGACCGATGGCGACGGGAACTCGTCGACGGATGGCGATGGGACCGACGGCACAGGAACCGGTGACGACGATCTCGCCGTCACCGGTGGCGAGCTCTCGCCGACGGCCGCCATCGCAGGCATCGTCCTGCTGCTCGGCGGCGCGGCGCTCCTCTTCGCACGGCGGCGCCAGCAGGTCTGATTCCTGCACGACGGAGTCGCGGGGAAAGCCGACGGCCGACCTCGGCGGCTCCGTCGTGCGCGGCGCTCCTCGGTTGACCCCCGAAATGGGGTCAATTCGCGCAGAGAGAAGGCGCGTTCCCGCAGCAATCGCTAGGTTGCTGTTGCGCCCGCTCGAAGTCGGCACTTCTTCTCCAAGCGTGAGTTCGAGGTCGACAGTGGGACAGCGTCGGTGCGGACACGATGATCGCCGATGTCGACCTGTGTGCAGGCGTACGTTGTGAACCGACTCTGCTGGCCCCCAACAGCCGAGCACCGGGGTACGACGTTCGCCGCACGGAGATCGAGCCTCGGTGAGCGTGTCGTTGCCTGGCAGTCGCACCCGCGACCGGTTCGCGTCCGTGCGCCGATATACGTTGCGCCCCGGCTCTTCTGCCCCAGACTGGAGAGTCGGGGCGCCTCGTCTGCCGACGTTGATGAGGCGGCCTGACCGGATCCGTCACCATGCACGCGGCGACCATTCGACTGAACATGAATCCCCTCACCGTCTTCCAGCCTCCGCAGTCGAAGCAGCGTCCCGTCGGCGGCGTGATCGACGCCGACACGGACGCGTCACTTCACTCGCTCGTCGCCTCCATCCGCCGTGTCGCGCTTATCGCGGCTGCCGCATGGCAGAGCATCATGCTCCTGGTCGTGATGGTCGCCGAGCCGACGGCGTACTCGCTCTGGACGGCGGAGCTGGTGGTCGCCGTCATCGCGCTCGCGGCGATGGACAGCCGCGTGCCTGATGTGATGGTGCCGATCGGGATGGTTGGGCTCGCCGCCTGGAGCTTCATCGTCAGCGGCGACATCGAGTCCGCGCTGTCGTTCGCAGCCTGCTGGCAGATCAACTTCGCCAGCTGCATCGGAGGCATGCTGGTGCTGCGCTGGTGGGTCGTGCCGATGACGGCGCTCTCGGCGGTCGGAGTCTCGGTATCGCTGCTGACAGTGCTCCCGAGCTGGGGAACGCAGCTCCCGACTGCGGTGGTCGTTTCGCAGATCGCGATCATCCTGGCTGTGCGCGCGGGTCTGCCTGTGCTGCTGAGAGTCGCACGTGCTGCGGACGCGGCGGCGGCGGATGCTGAAGAAGCAGAGCGCCGCGAGGAAGTGGCCAAGCGCGTCAGCAGCATGCTCGCCGAAGATGCGCGGGTGCTGCACGATACAGCCATCAACACGCTGGGTGCGATTGCGCGCGGCGCCGGGGGCCGCGTAGACGCCCGCGTCATTCGGGAGCACTGCGCTCGCGATGCCGTTCGGCTGCGCGCGCTGAGGAGTGCAGATGCGGAACCGACTGCTGCATCGCTGCGCGACGTGTTCGAGCTGCCTCGCCTGCCGATCCGTCGGCACGGGGCAGATGATCGTGCGCTGCGCCGCATAGAACGCCGCCTCTCGCGTGCGACGATCGACGCCGTCGTCGGCAGCGTGCGCGAAGCTGTGACGAACGCAGCGAAGCACTCCGGTGCGGACACCGTCGATATCCGCTTCCAAGAGGAGGCCGACCGGCTGGTCGTCACGGTCCGCGACAGCGGTGTCGGGTTCGAGGCGTCGGATGCGACAGGTGGCGGAATCGACGAATCGATCCGTGCGCGAGCGAAGGCCGCAGGAATCCGCGCAACCGTGACCAGTCGACCGGGTGACGGCACAGCTGTCGAGCTGAGCACACCGTGCTTCCCCGCAGAAGCCGAACGCAGGATCGACGGAGAGACCGACCAGAGCCGCACCACCGGCCGGCTTCTTCGCCGAGCGGGTGCCCTCTGGGCCGTGGGATGCACGGCAGTGAGCGTGCTGCTGACGGTGCTCGGAGGCATCAACAATCACGGAGCGCTCCTGCCCATGATCGTGGTGATGGCACTGGCGTGCGCGGCTCCTCATCTGAAGGCGCTCCGACGTTCCCGAACCGCGCTGCTCGTTCTGCTCGTGTCATGCACCCTTGTCGTGTTCGCGCTTTCGGCGGCGGCGACGGGCTTCGGAACCGACGGCGTCGTGCACTGGCAGGCGCTCGCGGCGACGGCCCCCACCACCTCACTGCTGGCCGAGCGCCCCGGTCGCCGCACGATGATCGCCGCCGCGGTCGCGTGGGGTGCTCTCGTCTTGGGTCTCTCCGTCTGGCAGGCGCCGGCGGCATCCGCTCAGATCGTGCTGCTGGCGGGCGTCGTCGGGCTGGGGCTGACCGCGGCCTGGGCCGTCTTCCAGAAGTTCGTCGCCGGGCTGCTCTCGACCTCATGGGAACTGCGCCGCAGGGCGTTCGCCTCTCGGCTCTCGGCGGACCTCGACGATGCCGCCCGATCGACATACCGGCGCTGGCTGCGAGCAGGACTCGAAGACGCGATCGTGCTGCTCGACGCCGTGGCTGCGGGCCACCGTGATCCCGTCGACATCGGGGTGAGGGAAGCATGCCGAGATGAGGAGGCGTATCTGCGCCAGCTCATCCAGGTGAGCCCTGAGCTGACGCACATCGGCGGGGAGATGATGCCGCTTCTGTACGAGGCCCGTATGGCAGGAGTGAGACTCGACCTTCGTCTGGGTGACAGAGACGCTCCGGATGATGCGACGGCGCAGGACATCGCGGCGGTCATCGCCGGCGGCGTCGCCGGCGCGACAAGAGGCAGCGCCCTCGCCGTCTCCGTTCTTCCCGCGCGTGGAGATCTGTGGGTCACGCTCGCCGGTGAGCACCTCGCGGTGACGGCGGAGCGGGCCACCAGCGCGCGGCACGAACGCTTCGGCGACCGGGAGCTGCTGGAGCTGCGCTACAGCAGCGGCGATGCGCGTCGCGATCCGGAGAGCACTCTGGAGTGACGACAGCGCGAGCGAGGCGCGCGGCATGCGAATCTCTGGTCGCCTCCCCGCAGATGTCATGTCCTTCCGGACGGCTGTGGTGCATTTGACCTCCATGCGGGGGTCAAATGCACCGGTATTCTTCCCCACTCAGCGTCCTTTCAGAATACTGATCCTGGACACGGCCTATCGCCTGCGCGATGCCGTCAGCCGATCACGAGGGAAGAGGTCCGCAGTGCCGAAGACAGTGTCGAAGAATCCGAGGCGCCTCGCGGGCAGTGCGGCCGTCGTGTCGACGCTGGTCCTGCTGATGTCGATGCTGGGCGTCTCTGCACCAGCATCCGCGGCGACGGACGACGGCACTCTTACGGTCAGCGTGTCGCGCACGTTCACCGAGACGGGTGCTGCCGATCCGACCCAGGACGTGCCGCAGCAGGGCATGGACGTCGTGGTCACCGATCCCGCGGGCAACTCGGTGTCGGGCACGACGGGAGCAGACGGTCTGTTCGTGCTCGCCCCGGATGCCTCTCTCGAGGACGGCATCTACCGAGTGGAGGTGACGATCCCGGCCGCCTACGACTACCTGGAACCAGCCTTCGCCTCGCTCGGCGGCGACTACGGTTCCCACGTCGGTTTCGTGGACGTCTCGGGCGGCACCGACGTCACCTACCGCACAGCCGTGTGGAACCCGTCCGACTACGTGCAGCCGGAGCCCGATCTGGCGCTGCCGTTCCAGGCGAACAGGAACACCACCACCTCCACGGACTCCTTGATCGAGTGGAGCGCCGACTCCCTCGACAACCGCGACCGCACGCCGACGAAGACGACGCTGAACACTCAGGGCGACACCGGCACGACCTACGGGACGGCATACGACCGCGAGGGCCAGCGGGTGTTCGCCTCCGCGTACGCCAAGCGGCACACGGCGTACGGTCCCGGCGGATCCGGGGCGATCTACGTCACCGATCGCGTTGCCGGCACGACGTCGCTGTTCGCGACGCTCCCGGATCCCGGGGGCACGTTGCACGATGACGACGACCTGCGCCGCGACCCGGACTTCTTCGCGGCTCCCGGACGCGAGAGCCTCGGTGACATCGAGCTCTCCGAAGACGGCTCGACGCTCTGGGCCGTGAACATGAATGACAAGAAGCTCTACGGCCTCGACGCGGCCACCGGAGACATCACCAGCGACGAGCCGATCCCCGATCCCGGCTGTGTCGGGGGTGCATGGCACCCCATGGGCCTCGGCGTGCAGGACGGCAAGGTGTACGTCGGCGGCATCTGCGACGCCTTCGACTCGCAGCAGCGCAGCGATCTGATGGCTTCGGTGTACGAATCCGCCGACGGCACGACGTTCTCCAAGGTGCTCGACCACACCCTCGACTTCCTGCGCGGGCGAGTCAACGACCCGGGCGTGGTCGATGTGAACACGCACTGGAATCCCTGGTACGACGAGTACGACGAGAGCAAGTACTACTCGGCCTGGGTGCACGCCTTCCCCCAGCCGCTGCTGAGCGACATCGACTTCGACCGCGACGGATCCCTGCTGCTCGGCTTCCGCGACCGCTTCGGCGACCAGATCGGCTACGACGGGCTCGCACCCGACGGAGAGCACGAGGGCAACGGCAGCGCGGCGGCCGGAGACATCATCATGGTGTGCCTCATCGACGGCAGCTATGTCTGGGAGGGCGAAGGCGCCTGCCCCAGCAACGTCGTTCCCGAGTACACGGGAGGTGCGGCGAACGGGCTGACCAGCGAATACTTCGTCGGAGAAAGCGTCCTCGGAGACCATCACCAGGAGCCCGGCATCGGCAGCGTGGCGCCGATCTTCCGCGAGAACGACGTGGTGATGACCGCCATCGACACGGGAAACGGCGCGTGGCAGCAGGGAGTGCAGTACCTCGACCTCGACGACGGCACCGGGATGTGGCGTCAGGACGGCCGCGGCAGTCTCGACCGTGGTCAGCGGCTCTCTTACGGCCCCTTGACCTTCGGCAAGGGGAACGGCCTCGGTGACCTCTCCATCCTCGCCGACCCCGCCCCGATCCAGATCGGCAACGTGGTCTGGTTCGACGAGGACAAGGACGGTGTGCAGGATCCGGATGAGGTGCCGCTGCCGAACGTCACGGTCGAGCTGCTCGCCGACGACGGTGCGACGGTGCTCGCGACCACGACGACGGACGAGAACGGCGAGTACTATTTCTCGTCGCTCGACACTCCGCTCGCGCCCTACGGCGACTACCACGTCAGGTTCACACCGCCAGCGGACGGTGAGACGGCCTACCTCGGTCCGGATCTCGGAGAGGTGGATTGGGCCCGTCTGAGCTTCACGGATCAGGATCAGCTGGACAACGACGCGATCGACTCGGACGCCTCGGTCGACACGGGCACGACCGGACTGATCACGATGGGGGCTCCCGGCGCCGATGATCACACGATCGACGCCGCCTTCATCCTCGAGCGGGAACCCGGGTACGAGCACGCCAAGACGAGCGACCCCGAAGGGGGGACCTCGGTCACCGGCGGCGACACGATCACCTACACGGTCACCGGCTCGAACACCGGCGAACTCCCCCTCGAGGTCGACATCGTCGATGACATGACCGGTGTGCTCGCCGCCGGTGCCGAGCTCACAACTGGTCCGGATGCCGTCGTCTATCGCGAGGACGGTTCGACAGTCGACGGAACGCCCGGTGCGGATCTCTCCGGCCAGGATCTGACCTGGAGCGGTTCCGTACCGGCAGGCGGCCACGTCGAGGTGGTCTACACGGTCACCGTGGACGACGACGTCGCCCCCGGCACGATCTTCGAGAACCGGATGTCGTCCGTGGCGACGCCGCCTCCGGGAGACTGGCCCGATACGTTCGAGCCCGATCCCGTGGTCATCGAGCATCCGGTGCCAGGCTTCGAGCATGCGAAGACGAGCGATCCGGCATCCGGAACAGCCGTCACCGGCGGAGACGAGATCACCTACACGCTGACCGGTGAGAACACCGGGGCCACGTCGCTCGACGTGGTGATGAACGACGACCTGACGCAGGTGCTGAACGCCGACGGGACCGAGATCGGAACGGTCACCGACGGCCCTGCGGCCGTGGTGTACGACACCGACGGGACACCGGCTGGTGGCACGGCGCCGGCTGCAGCGATCGACGGCACCGAGTTGAGCTGGGCCGGTGAACTCGCCATCGGGCAGTACGTCGAGATCGTGTACACGGTCACGCTGAACCAGGACGTGCCAGGTGCGACGGTGCTGCGAAACGGGTTGACCTCGACGGCGACGCCTCCCGATGACGACCCGATCACTCCGGACGAGGAGCACGTCGAGCACCCGACACCCGAGTATGCGCACTCGAAGACCTCGAACCCGGTATCGGGCACGGTGGTCTCTCCGGGTGACGAGATCGAGTACACGGTCACCGGGTACAACTCCGGCGCGACCGAGCTGAACGTGTCGATCGCCGACGACCTGACCGACGTGCTCGCGCACGCCGACCTGGTCGGCGAGGCCGCATACCGCGTGCTCGCGAGCGATGGCTCTGAGGTCACCACCGGCACCGCCGACGTCACGGGCACCGACCTCGCATGGACGGGGACGCTGCAGCCGGGAGAGCGCGTCGAGATCGTGTACACCGTCGAGATCGCCGAGGAAACCGAGCCAGGGGCGATCGTGCGGAACACGATGACCTCGAACGCCGAGACCGACGACGGCGTCGAGCTGCCGGAGCCGCCGGAGGTCGTCACCGAGCACCCGATCGGCGGGTACACGCACAGCAAGACCAGCGATCCGGAAGCGGGAACCGCCGTGCGCGCCGGCGACGAGATCACGTACACCGTGACCGGGACCAACACGGGCGGGGCGCGGCTCGAACCCGTGGTCATCACGGACGACCTCGGCGATGTGGCGCCCTTCGCCGCGCTGCCGGGCGGCGACGTGGCGGCGACGGTGTACGCCGGTGACGGCTCGGTCGTCTCGACGTCGACCGCCGACATCGCCGACGACGTGCTGACCTGGACCGGAGCGCTCGACGTCGGCGAGCACGTCGAGATCGTCTACACGGTCACGGTGAACGAGGACGTGGTCGGCGAGCTCGTCAACCACCTCTCGTCGGAGGCGACTCCGGAAGGGGACGAGGATCCGATCACGCCGCCCGATGTGGAGATCGCGCATCCGATTCCCGGCTACGAGCATTCCAAGGCGAGCGATCCGGCATCCGGCACGCCCGTCGTCGCGGGAGACGAGATCACGTACACGCTGACCGGAGAGAACACCGGAGCCGCCGTGCTCGACCCCGTCGCGATCCGCGACGACCTGAGCGGTGTGCTCGTCGACGGCGTGCAGCTGCTCGACGGGCCGGAGGCGACGGTCTTCGACGACGCGGGAGCCGAGGTCGCCGACGCCCCGGAGGCGGCAGTCGACGATGGCCAGCTGGCGTGGGACGGCGTGCTCGGCATCGGCGAGCGGGTCGAGATCGTCTACACCGTCGTGCTCACCGACGACGTCGAACCGGGAACGGTGCTCGTCAATGCGCTGACGTCGTCGGCGACGGACCCGACGGGTGAGACGATCGAGCCGGAGGAGGAGACCGAGGAGCATCCGGTCCCCGGTCTCGACATCGTGAAGTTCGATGCGCGAGAGGGCGTGGATGCTCCTGCGGATCCCGTCGACGGACCGAGCTCGCTCGGTACGACTCCGGGCGACTGGGAGGCGAACGCCGATGCGGACACCGCCTTCGACGCCGCACGGTACGAGGTCGGCGATGACGGATCCACCGGGGCACAGCCGGTGGGGATGATCGTGACCAACACCGGTGCCGTCGAACTGACGAACGTCGTGGTCTCCGATGAGACGCTCGACGGGCCTGACATGACCGACGTGCGGTGCGACTTCTCGCCGCTGGGCGGGCCGGCGGACGGCACCGAATGGGCAGGACCATTCGAACCGGGCGATTCGTTCCGGTGCACGGGCATGCTCGAGCTGTCGGCGCCGCAGACGCACGCCGACCGGGCGACGGTCGACGCAGATGCGGTCGTCGAGCTGCCGGACGGCGAGACGGTCACGACCCCGCTGTCGGACACGGACGACTTCCACGTGCAGACGCCGACGGACAGCGGCGTGGACATCACCAAGCGCGACCAGGCGTCGGGCGAGGAAGCCGATACCACCGACGACGCACTGTTCGTGCCAGCCGGTGAGACCCGTACGATCGAGATGCCGGTCCGCAACACCGGAGTCGTGCCGCTGCACCGCGTGGAGGTCGGCGATGTCACGGATGCGGGACCGAACGTGACGAACCTGCAGTGCACCTTCCCCGACGGCGAAACGGTCTCTGCCGACGCCGACGGCATCGTGCGCTGGGAGGCCTCCTTCGGCGATCCGGGGGCGACATGGGATCCGGGTGTGGAGTTCGGCTGCACCGCCGAACTCACCGTGAACGCGGATGACCCGTGGCACGCCGACACCGTGTCCGTCACAGCGGAGACGCTCACCGGCGACCCGCTCACCGACGAGGATCCGTTCGTCGTCGGCGTGCCCGGCATCGACATCGTGAAGTTCGACGGGCGTTCGGACGCGCCGGCGAACCCTGTCGACGGGCCCTCGTCCGACGGCGCAACCCCGGGGGACTGGTCGCCGGCGGTGGACGCCGACACGGCGGACGACGCCGTGCAGTACGGGCTCGACGGGGAGACGACCGGTGCGCAGCCGGTCACCATGATCGTCACCAACATCGGTGCCGTGCCGCTGACGAACGTCAGCGTCTCGGATGAGACGATCTCCGGCCCGGACGTGATCGGCCTGACCTGCGACTTCTCCGAGCTGGGCGGTCCGGACACGGGGACGACCTGGGCCGGTCCGTTCCAGCCGGGCGACGCGTTCTCGTGCACCGGAGTCGTGGAGCTCGCCGCAGGCGAGGACCACGCCGACGTCGCCTCCGTCGAGGCCGACGCCGCGGTCATCGACGCGGAGGGCAACCGGACGACGATCACGCTGAGTGACAGCGACGAGTATCACGCCAGGGCGGCCTCCCTGGCCGTCACGGGCGGCCTCATCGTGGGCGTCCCCCTCGCCGTGATGCTGCTCCTCGCGGGCGGAGCGTTCGTCTTCGTCGCCGCACGCCGTCGCTCATCCGCGGTCTGACCCCGCGTCGGGCTTGCGAGATGCGCCACTCTCGCCGAGATGCGCACTTCTGAACGTTGTTCTGTCGCAGAAGTGCGCATCTCGCGGGCTGCATCTCACCCGGGTCAGCGGTGCCGTCGAGAGCGGGCCGCGACGCGACACCCGGTGCCGACCGGTGCGTGTGAGAGCATCCTGCCATAGGGTTCGAACATGCCCGAGTTCATCGATGACCGCGGTGTCGTGATCGTCTACGACGTGTACGAGCCGCGCGCAGAGCCGCGCGGAGTGGTGCATCTCCTGCACGGCGTCGGCGATCATGCCGGACGGTACGCGCACGTGATCGATGCGCTCACGGCGGCCGGATTCGTCGTCTACGCCGACGATCACCGCGGGCACGGCCGCACGGGCATGAAGCAGCACGGCTCGGCGGCGAAGCTCGGCAGGCTCGGCTCGGGAGGGCTGCGTGCGGCGCTCGCCGCTGTCGACCGGATGGGGCGGATCATCCGGACCCAGCGTGTCGGCCTTCCGCTCATCCTGCTGGGGCACTCCTGGGGCTCCTTCCTGGCGCAGATGCTGATCAACGACGACCCCCGCAGCTGTGAGGGTCTGATTCTCACCGGATCCGGGCTGCGGGTGTTCGGCGGGCTGAACGCAGGCGACCTGAACGCGCGGTGGCGGGGCCCCGGTGCAAACGGCATGGAGTGGGTCTCAACGGATGCCGAAGTGTCACAAGGGTTCGTCGACGATCCGCTCACCAGCACGGAACCGCTGGCGAAGCTGTTCGGTCCGCTCGATACCCTGCGGCTCTACGGCCGTCCGCGCAAGGGGCTGGCGGACGATGCAGGCAGTGACTTTCCCGTTCTGCTCATGGTCGGCGGCGATGACCCCGTCGGCGGTCCGCGCTCGGTGCACCGGCTCGCGAAGGACTACCGGGAGCGTGCGGGATTCCACGACGTCACGACCCTCGTCTACCCGGGCGCTCGCCATGAGATCTTCAACGACCACAGCTGGCCGCAGTCTCGCGCCGATCTCATCGCCTGGCTCGAGCGTCGCTACCCGGCGGCATGAGGCCGCGCCGCGTTCCCCGGGACGCGCGTAATCTGGAGGCATGCACGGCGAATTCAAGGTGCCAGGCGGCAAGCTCGTCGTGGTGGACCTCGACGTTACTGACGGCAGGATCGCGGACTTCCACCTCGCGGGCGACTTCTTCCTCGAACCCGACGAAGCGCTGCTCGAGATCAACGCCGCGGTGAACGGCCTGTCGGAGAGCGCCGACGTGGCGCAGATCGCCGGGGCTGTGCGGGCCGCACTCCCCGAGGACGTGCAGATGCTCGGCTTCACTCCCGAGTCGGTCGGCACCGCTGTGCGCCGTGCGCTCGTCACGGCATCCGGATGGCGGGACTTCGAGTGGGAGGTCGTCGATGACCCCGCCGTCTCCCCGATGATGAATCTCGCTCTCGACGAGGTGCTCACCGAGCGGGTCGGCGACGGGCGTCGGAACCCGACGCTGCGCATCTGGGAATGGGACGAATCGGCCGTGGTGATCGGCTCCTTCCAGTCGTACCGCAACGAGGTCGATCCGGATGGCGCCGCCGGGCACGGCTTCCAGGTCGTGCGGCGCATCTCCGGCGGTGGAGCGATGCTGATGGGCGCCGAGCAGATCATCACCTACTCGCTCTACGTGCCGTCGTCGCTCGTCGCGGGCCTCACGTTCGCCGACTCCTACGCGTTCCTCGACGACTGGGCGCTGCAGGCGCTGCACTCCGTCGGCATCGAGGCGAGCTATCAGGGCCTGAACGACATCACGAGCCCGCAGGGCAAGATCGGCGGCGCCGCGCAGAAGCGCCTCGCGAACGGCGGTGTGCTGCACCACGCGACCCTCAGCTACGACATCGACGGTCAGGTGATGACGGAGGTGCTCCGGATCGGCCGCGAGAAGCTCAGCGACAAGGGGACGACGTCTGCGGCGAAGCGAGTCGACCCCATCCGGAGCCAGACCGGTATGCCGCGCAGGGCGATCCTGGACGAGTTCATGAAGACGTTCCGCTCGTATACGGGCGCGACCGACGGATCCATCACCGCGGAGGAGTACGCCGCGGCTGAGGAACTGGTCCGCACCAAGTTCTCCACGGAGCGCTGGCTGCACCGCGTCCCGTAGCCGTGCTGCGGGGCACGGCGGTCAGCGAACGGACCGTTCCTGCTCGATCGGACCGGTTGCTCACGCACGGAAACGGTCCGCTCGGAGAGGAAGGGCACGTCCGCGCGCGGGTTCGTCCGTCGTATTCCGTCTGCCGCATAGTCGATGCAGACGGTTCCGGATGCCGAGCAGATGCCCAGCGTGCGATGCGTGCGTTTGTCGCAGGTCCGGGGCATGATTGACGCATGTTCCGTAAGAAGCGACTGGCACCTCCCGCGCCGACGCGACAGGCGTCGGCCACGCCCAGCCGTGCCGGGGCCGCATGGTCCGACGGCCTGGGTATCCTGGCTATCCGATCCGTGCAGATCATCGCGGTCGTGCTCCTCCTCGGCGGAGCGATCTGGGGGCTGCGCTCCCTGACCCTCGTGGTCATCCCCGTGCTGCTGGCGATCGTGTTCGCCGCGGCGTTCGAGCCCGTGATGCGCTTGCTGCGTCGGGTGATGCCATCGGCACTGGCGACGGTGATCGTGCTGCTCGGGGTCGTCGGCGTGATCGGCGGCGTGGTCTGGCTGATGGTGCGGGCCGTCATCGCGGAGTGGCCGAAGCTCTACGAGAGCGCGGAACAGGGCATCGGTCAGATCATCGACTGGGTCGAGCAGCTCCCGTTCGACATCGACACGGCGCAGATCCAGGAGTGGTGGCAGACGGCACAGGACTTCGTGCTCAGCTCTCAGTTCGGCTCCGCACTCGGCAACGGTGCGATCGCAGGCGTCAGCGCCGTGGCGACCTTCCTGACCGGGCTCGTGCTGATGGTCGTGATCCTGTTCTTCTTCCTCAAGGACGGCCCCCAGATCTGGCAGTTCGCCATCCGTCCGTTCGAGGGCGAGTGGTACGACCGGATGCAGCGAGTCGGCACCAAGGCCGTCAATACGATCGGCGCGTACGTACGCGGAACGGCGGCCGTCGCCGCCGTCGACGCGATCGGCATCGGCGTCGGCCTGTGGATCCTGGGCGTGCCGCTGTGGTTCCCGCTGATGCTCGTGGTGTTCCTGCTGGCGTTCATCCCGATCGTGGGCGCCACGCTCGCCGGCGTTCTCGGCGCGCTGGTGGCGCTGGTCGACGGCGGGATCGTGAAGGCGCTCATCGTGGTGGCGATCGTGGTTGCGGTGAACCAGCTCGAGGGCAACTTCCTGCAGCCGGTCCTGATGGGCAAGGCACTGAAGCTGCACGCACTGGCGATCCTGATCGCACTGACCATCGGCACCGTGCTCGCCGGCATCCTCGGCGCCATCCTCGCCGTGCCGATCGCTGCCGTGATCTGGGGCGTCATCCAGGTGTGGGACGGCCCGAACCAGCCGGCCAAGTGGGCCATGAAGAAGAAGCGCACAGCGGACGTCGAAGCATAGGGCGTTCAGTCGCCTTGCGAGGCAGGGCGCAGAAGGTGCGTAGGCGCGCTCAGCGCGGCGGCGTCGAATCGCGGATGGCGAGCGATAGGGGCAGCGGGGGCGGCTGCGTCCACTCAGCAGCGACGACGGCACGAACGGCGGCCTCGCCGAGGCGTTCGAGCGGTGCGTTGACGGATGTGAGTGTGGGGGTGACGTCGCTGGCGAAGGGAATGCTGCCGAAACCGGCGACGGCGATGTCGTCGCCGATTCCGCGACCGGCGTCGCGGATGGCCGACATGGCGCCGATGGCGACGACGTCGGTGATGGCGAACACCACGGTGCCGGGGCGCACACCGTCTGTGAGCGCTGCCGACATGGCGTGGTATCCCTCGGCGCGGCTGAATCCGGTGCGCAGCACGCGAGGCGCATCGCCACCGGCGGTGCAGAAGCCCTCGGAGAATCCGGCCAGCCGGTCGTCACTGGTGACGAGCCCGTCGGCTGCTGCGAGGGCGATGGCGTCACGATAGCCGCGTCGGGCGAGCGTTCGGCCGAGTTCGAGCGCTCCGCCGCGATCGTCGATGGCGACTGTGCGGGCGTTCGTCGTGCCGGCCGGCGCTCCGATCGACACGATCGTGCCCCCGGCGGACTCGACGTCGTGCAGCATCGCCGTGAGCACGGCGCTGTCGGTGTGGCTGGAACGCGATGCGGCCAGGACGATGCCGCGGGGCCGCTGACCGCGCAGGTTGCGGACGAGGCGCGCTTCGCGTTCGGTCGCACGCTCAGTGATGCCGATCGTGAGCACGAGATTCTCGTCGTCGGCGGCATGCGCGACGCCGGATGCGATGCGGGAGAAGTACGGGTCGGCGATGTCGGCGACGAGAAGGGCGATCGTCGCAGAGGTGCCGCGCGCGGTGGCCTGGGCCGACAGGTTGGCGGAGTAGCCGAGTCGGTCTGCGACGGCTTCGACGCGCTCCCGGTAGGCGTCGGCGACGTTGCGGGTGGAGCCGTTGAGCACGCGCGATGCGGTGGCGAGCGACACTCCCGCTTCGCGGGCGACGTCCTGCAGCGTCGTCGCACGAGGTGCCGGGGCGTCTGACATGCCAGTCAGAGTACCGCGAAGTGTGCGACGACACCGTCTCGTGCGCGCGCCCAGGCTGCCGAGATGCGTACCTTTCGTCGAGATGCGCCGCTTTGGACGCCCGGATGTCGAAAACATGCGCATCTCGCGAGCACGGCAGGGGCGGGGCGGCCTCTCACGTCTGATCATGCCCACTGGGTAATCGCTTTCCGAAAAGGGGTGGTGCTTTCATGGGATAGCGCTTACCCTGAACGTGCTTGATCATTCCAAAGGCGGAAGGAACAGCATGTCTCAGTTGGTGCGCAGGAACGTTCTTCGGGGCGCGACGGCCGTGACCGCAGCAGTGGCTATGGCCGTCGTCGGGTCAGTCAGCCCGGCTGCGGCCGAGGAACCGGAGTTCACAGAACACCTCACCTTCGAGTCCTACGCGCGGGAAGCGCTTGACGGACAGGACGGGTGGACCGCCGACGGTCCCGCAGAGGTCGTCGCGGGGCCGTTGAACGGCAACAACCAGGTGCTCGAGATGACCGGCGGCTCCCACCGTGCCTCGCGGGCGATCCCGGAGATCGCCGATGAGGACACGGGCACGCTGTTCTTCCGCTTCTATCGCTCGGGCAGCGTGGACACGTCGTTCGGCATCACCGACGTCGACCAGCCCACCACGTACACCGACAGCAGGGCGTACGTGAACAACCAGAACAGCGACACGATGCTCGCCCGCGACGGCGGCGCGTTCACGCCGGTCGGGAGCTGGTCCGAGAACGCCTGGCAGTGCGTCTGGGTCGTGGCCGACAACGCGTCGGACGAGATCGCCGTCTACAGCCAGGGCGGTGCCTACGAGGAGCAGACGCGCCTGCCGGACGGCGCGGCCGAGCAGTTCGGCTTCCGAGAGGATGTCTCAGGCAGTCTCGACCGGTTCTTCTGGATCAACGGATCGAGCAGCGACGGGCAGCTCATGCTCGACGACGTCGCCGTCGACAACACGGGTGAGAACCTCGCCAACCCCACCGGCAACCCCGCCGACTGCGCTTACACGGGCGAGGCGGAGCAGCCGTTGCTGAACCCTCTGCCGGATCCCCGGCAGTCCACGCTGGGCATCGAGGTCGAAGAGCTCGCACAGCTCCCCGAGTCGCACACCACTCCGGAGACCGGGGACTCGCGCCTCGAGCGGCACAATCGCATCACGCACCTGGACGAGGTGCCCGACGACTCGGGCCGACTGATGGTGCCGGATATGAACGACATCCTCCACCTGGTCGACAAGGACACCGGTGATCACGTTCCCTACCTGAACGTGCGCGACCGCTTCATCGACAACTTCCATAACCACGCCGGTCTCGGCACAGGTCTCGGCTTCGCCGAGTTCCATCCGGAGTTCGCCGAGAACGGCATCTTCTACACGGTGCACACGGAGGCGGGCAGCGCCCTGACCGAGGACGACCCGGACTTCCCCGAGTACGGGACCACCGGCTACCACAGCGTGCTCACCGAGTGGACGGCTTCCGACCCGTCGGCGGAGACCTTCGAGGGCACCAGCCGCGAGCTGATGCGGTTCCCGTTCGCAGGTCGCGTCCACACGGTGCAGCAGATCGCGTTCAACCCGACGGTCGAGCCGGGCGACGCCGACTACGGGAACCTCTACATCCTCGTCGGTGACGGAGGGAACGGTGTCGGCAACGACAACCCGCAGGACCCGGCGACTCCGCACGGCACGATCATGCGGGTCGACCCGCTCGGCTCCGACAGCGAGAACGGTCAGTACGGCGTTCCCGACGACAATCCGTTCCTCGATGAGCCCGGCGCGCTGCCGGAGATCTACGCCGTGGGGATGCGCGACCCGCACCGGATCAGCTGGGACACCGGCGGCGAGCACCAGATGTACCTGGGGCACATCGGCGAATGGCAGGTGGAGTCGATCTACGAGGTCGAAGCCGGGGACAACTTCGGCTGGTCAGAGCGCGAGGGTCCGTTCCTCGCCGACAACCGGCAGATCTTCCCGCTCCCCGAAGGCGATGCCGAGCTCGGGTACACCTACCCGGTCGCCGCATACGACCACAACCGCGACCCCGGCCAGACCGGCGACGCGGGTGTGGCCACCAACGGTGGCTTCGTCTACCGCGGCGGCATCGCCGAGCTGCAGGGGAAGTACCTGTTCACCGACCTCGTCCGAGGCTGGGTGCTCGCCACCGATCACGAGGACATGATCCGAAACGACGGCGATGTCGATGATCTTGCCGAGATCTCCGAGCTGAGGGTGTTCGCCGACGGCGAGGAGACGACGTTCCAGGAGCTCGTCGGCGACGACCGGGTCGACCTGCGGTTCGGTTCGGATGCCGACGGCGAGCTGTACCTGATCGCCAAGGCGAACGGCACCATCTGGAAGGTCACGGGCGCGCGCACGGTCAGTGCGCAGTCGCCGATCGTGCTGCCGGAGCTGGCCGACCGCGTCGTGGCGCACTACGACTTCGATCACCCGGTCGACGGTTCGGCCGCGTTCGAAGCAGACCAGGGCACATCCGGCACGGAGATCGAGTTG
Organism: Microbacterium halotolerans; assembly: GCF_003569805.1. Classification (GTDB taxonomy): domain Bacteria; phylum Actinomycetota; class Actinomycetes; order Actinomycetales; family Microbacteriaceae; genus Microbacterium; species Microbacterium halotolerans. The sequence continues at coordinate 1,028,412 of NZ_KZ984051.1, forward strand.
GTGAACGGCGGCACGGAGATGCGCGTCGCCGATGCGGCGTACCCCGGCGCAGGCGAAGCGCTGCAGACGCAGCAGATGAGCCCGGATGAGCAGTCGAACGACGACTGGAAGGCCGGTGTGCACAATCCGGATGGCGTGGAGTCGCTCTCAGGGCTGGCCGGGCTCGATTCCACGTCGGTGATGGGCTGGTTCAAACCGACCGGTCTGCACCCCGCGCTGAACTCGAACACCGAAGACCCGGATGACCGCTACAACGCGATCGGTCTGGCCGGTGTGCTCACGGGCACCTCGGACGGGCACGCCGTGCGCGCGCTGCTGGAGGTCATCCAGGTCGACGGCGAGCTGAAGATCGTCGCCCTGGCCCGACGCGTCGACGGCGAGGCCTCATGGACGTATGCGGCTGACCTGCCGTGGGACGAGATCCTGGTGCGCGGCGAGTGGGCTCACCTCGCCGCCGGCTTCGACTTCGCCGCGGGAGAGATGCAGCTGTTCCTGAACGGCGAGGAGCTCGAAGGCGACTACACCAGCGCGGACAACCCGTGGGGCGAAGGCGCCACATCGCCGAGCGTTCCGGCCGGAATCAAGATCGGCGGGAGCTTCCCGCAGAACACTCGGGAGGCCAACCCCTTCACCGGGCGGATGGACGATCTGATGTTCCTCGACACGGCGCTGACCCCCGAGCAGGCGGCGGCGCAGTACGACATGTTCGACGTGCAGCCTCCCGCCGAGACGACGATCCCCGGATGCTCCTTCGACGAGGAGCTCACCGATCTGATGGCGGGCGAGAACTGGCAGCCGCGGACCCCGGAGCTGTGGGAGTTCCCGGGTGACGAGATCGTCCTGGCCGAGCCCGGCGGCAACCCGGACGACGGCATCCGCCGTCCGTTCGAGTACGCCCTGCTCGACCACGAGCCGTTCGGATCGGTGCAGATGGAGGCGGACGTTCGCCTCGACGCCCCCGCCACGGTGAACAACCGCGACGTCATCCTGGTCTTCGGGCACCAGTCGGACACCGAGTACTACTACGCCCACCTCTCGCAGGACAACACGATCTATGCGCACAACGGCATCTTCAAGGTGGACGGCGCCGACCGGGAGCGCATCGATGACCAGTACGACGGCAGCGTGGGAGCGCCGCCGGCGGTCACCGATGAGGAATGGCACGACGTACGACTCGTCCACTGTGCCGAGACCGGTGAGATCGCCGTCTGGGTGGACGGGCTGGACCGGCCGCTGCTGACGGCGACGGACACCGCATTCGCCGAGGGCCGGGTCGGATTCGGCTCCTTCGACAACACTGGACGGATGAGAGACCTGACGGTGTCGACGTCGGCGGACGAGCCGGTCGGCCCGGCCCTGGCGCTCAGCGACGAGTCGGTCAGGGCGCACTCCTCCGTGACGGCCACAGGCGCCGGGTTCGAACCGGGGGAGCACGTGTTCCTGCGGATCGACGGGCAGCCGGGCGTCGCCGCCCGCGTCTTCGCCGCCGACGACGGCGCATTCGAGGTGGAGATGCGGATCCGTCCGAACACCTCACCGGGCGCGCATGAGGTCGTGGCCACCGGGCGCAGCTCGGGCGCGGAGGCCCGCGTGACTCTGGAGGTGCTGCCCCGATAGAGCAGGCACCCGCAGCGCGGCGACGGACGAAACGAGGATCGTCGCCGCAGCACCGAACCACACGCGGCGCCGCACGGCGCACGTGAGCACAGTTCCCACATCAATGAGGAGGATGGGATGTCGAAGAGGAGAGTTGTCGGTTCTGCGGCCGTGACGGCCGTAGCAGCCATGGCGCTCGTCGCCTGCAGCGGAGGCGACGGAGGAGGCGACGCAGCGGATGATCCGATCGTCGTCGGCATATCGCTGCCGCTGACAGGTGACTTCGCCGAGCCCGGGCAGGGCGTGCAGGCGGGGTATGAAACGTGGGCGAAGGTGGTCAACGACGGCGGCGGCCTGCTGGGGCGCGAAGTGGAGCTGAAGATCCTGGATGATGCGTCGGATGCCGACCGCGTGGTGCAGGACTACGAGGCCCTGATCGCACAGGACCAGGTCGATCTCGTCGTCGGACCGTTCTCCACCCGCTTGGTCGTGCCGGCCTCCCGCGTCGCAAACGAGTACGGGATGCTGTTCGTGGAGCCGGCGGCTGCGGCGGTGGAGGTGTTCGAGAACGGCTTCGACAACATCTTCTACGCCGCTCCAGCCATCGCGCCCGACCACTACAACCACCTGGTGGAGTACATCCTCGCCCTGCCGGAGGACGAGCGCCCGCAGACGATGGGCGTCGCGGCGATGGACGACCCGTTCGCACAGGGAACCGCATACGGCCTGCGCGATCAGCTCGAAGAGGCCGGCGTGGAGGTGGTGGTGGATGAGGTCTACCCGCCCAACCACACCGACTTCTCCGGTGTCGCCGCGGCGATCGCCGACGCCGATCCGGATCTGATCGTCGGCGGCTCGCAGTACCAGGACGGTGTGAACCTGATTCTGGCGCTGCAGCAGCTCAACTATCAGCCCCGGATGGTGGCCTTCTCCGGCGCCCCGACGAACGCGGAGTTCAGCGAGGCGATCGGCGGCGGCGTCGACGGGATCCTCGCGCCGACAGGCTACGACAATCAGGCGCCGTGGCCCTCGAACGAGGAGTTCGTCGCGGCGCACGAGGCGCTGCACGGTGAGGCGCCCCAGGAGGACGAGGCCAACGCGTACACGGCCGGCCAGGTGGTGGCCGCTGCGGTGGAGGAGATCGGCTGCGCCGAACAGGGTGAGTGCCAGCAGCAGCTGATCGACTACCTGCACGGCGCCACGGTGGACACCGTCGTCGGTCCGCTCGCGTGGGACGACGCGGGCAGGCCGGATGGGGCGCACCTGATCCTGCAGTACGTGGACGGCGAGATCACCACGGTGCTGCCGGAGGACGTGGCTGAGACCGAGCTCGTGCACCCGAAGCCGAAGTGGTGACCGGTGACCGGCGCCCTTCTCTTCCAAAGCCTGATCCTGGGCATACTGCTGGGAGGGCTGTACGCCCTCCTGGCAGCGGGCCTGACGCTCTACTTCGGGGTCATGCGCGTGGTGATGCTCGCCCATGCGGCGTTCGTCATGCTCGCGGCGTACATCGCCTGGTTCTTGACCACTCGGACCGGGTTGGATCCGATGCTCTCGCTGGTGATCAGCGTGCCGCTGTTCTTCGTGCTCGGGTACGCGATCCAGCGATGGCTCATCTCGCGGCTGAAACCGGCGACGATGACGATGATGTCGGTCCTGATCACCTTCGCCCTCGCGCTGCTCATCGAGGGCGGCCTCGGCATGGCCTTCACCGGCACCCAGCGCCGGCTCGATCTGTCGTACGGCACCTCGAGCCTGAACCTGTTCGGGGCGTCGATTCCCATCGTGCAGATCATCTCGTTCGGGCTGGCCGCCCTCAGCCTGGCCAGCCTGTACCTGCTGATGAAGAAGTCGAAGTTCGGGCAGGCGCTGCGGGCCACGATCCAGCATCCGGAAGCGGCCCGCCTTGTCGGCATCGACACCGGCAGGGTCGCGGGCCTCGGCTTCGGACTCGGCCTGGCCACCGCGGCAGTGGGCGGCGTGGCGATGTCGCTGCAGTACACGATCTTCCCGTCTCTGCACTGGCACTGGATCGGCCCGCTGATGGCGATCATCGTGGTGGGCGGGCTCGGGTCGATACCCGGTGCGGCCATCGCCGCGATGCTGCTCGGCATCATCCGGGTCATGCTCGAGATTCCGCTCGGCCCCACGTGGGCCCAGACCATCTTCTACGTCGCGCTGTTCGTCACTCTGATGGTTCGGCCGCAAGGATTCTTTGGAGGTCGTCTTGCGCAACGCTTCTGATACCGGATCCCCTGCCGTGACCTCGCGACTGGCGTTCCTGACCGGCAACGGCACCAGCAGGTGGCGCCCGCTCGTCGCCATCGCCGTCGTGATCGCGATTCTCGCGCTGTGGCCGCTGGTCGCACCGAACCCGTACATGCTCAGTGTGGGCGTGATCGTGCTCTATCACGCGGTGCTGGCGACATCGTGGAACGTGATGGGCGGCTTCACCGGGTACATCTCCATCGGGCACGCGGCCTTCTTCGGGGTCGGCGCCTACGGCACCGGACTGCTGGTCATCCACACCGGGATGAACTTCCTGCTCGCGACGCTGATCGCCGCGATCGGCACGGCGATTCTGACCATCCCCGTCGGGATGGCGGCGCTGCGGGTGCGCGGCGCCTCGTTCGTGATCGTGACGATCGCTCTCGTGCTGGTGCTGCTGCTCGTCTTCCAGAGCATGGGGTCGGTGACCGGCGGGTCGGATGGCCTCGTCGTGCCGCGTCCGTTCCCGGATCTGCTGCGGCCGGAGCATCACAGGGTCTTTTTCTTCCTGTTCCTCGGCCTGCTGACGCTGTGCCTGCTGGTGTGGACGTTCATCGACAGGTCGCGGTTCGGCGCGGCGCTGAAATCGGTGCGCGAAGACGAGGACAAGGCCGAATCGCTCGGGTCGCCGACCGCGGCCCTGAAGCTGACGGCCTTCGTGATCTCTGCCGGGCTCACCGCGATCTGCGGCGGCTTCTACGCCGTCTGGTTCGGGGACCTCGATCCGGTGTTCCAGTTCGACATCGTGCTCTGCTCCACCATCGTGCTGATGGCGCTGTTCGGCGGCAACCGATATCTGTTCGGACCGCTGCTGGGAGCGATCGTCGTCAGCGGGGCGGAGGAGTACTTCGTGCTCAACTTCGGCGACACCCAGTTCCACCTCATCGCCCTCGGTCTGCTGCTGGCGATCGTGGTCCTGTTCCTGCCGGACGGCGTGCTCACCGGAATCGCACAGCTCATCGCGCGGCTGCGACCGCAGGCGGCGTCGATCAGCGAGCTCTCTGCGGGGGAGCTGGCGGATCAGCGCGCGGGGCGAGAAGCGGATGCTCCGGAAGGCGGCAGCGGTGCAGCCGATGCACGCGACGCGACGAAAGGGGCGCCCCGTGAGTGAGACTCCCGTCATCCTCCAGACCCGTGATCTGCGCAAGTCGTTCGGCGGTGTGCACGCTGTCGACGGCGCCACCACGACCTTCTACGAGGGCAAGATCAACGGCCTGATCGGGCCGAACGGTTCGGGCAAGACGACGTTCTTCAACTGCGTCACCGGCATGATCCGTCCCGATTCCGGCACGATCACGATGCACGGCCGCAACGTCACGGGCTGGGCGCCGCATCGCATCGCCAGGGCGGGTCTGGGGCGCAGCTTCCAGCTGTGCCGCGTCTTTCCCCGGATGACGGTGCTGGAGAACATGCTGGCGGCCGTGCAGCCGGCGTCGTTGCGCGAATACATCGGCAACGCTCATCATCGCCGTACGGTCGAGCGGGCCAGGGCCATGCTCGAACGCGTGGGAATCGACCATCTGGAGAACTCCGAGGCGCGCGACATCTCGTACGGGCAGCAGAAGCTGCTCGAACTCGGCTCCACGTTGATGACCGATCCGCCGTTCGTGATGCTGGACGAACCGGCGGGAGGCGTGAATCCGTCGCTGATCGAACGCATCGCGGTGCTGGTGCGCGAACTCAATTCCGAAGGCACGACGTTCCTGATCGTGGAGCACAACATGGATCTGATCATGAGCCTGTGCGATCAGATCGTGGTCTTCGACCGGGGTGCGCAGATCGCCGCCGGAACCCCGGATGTGGTCCAGTCCGATCCGAAGGTCTTGGAGGCATACCTTGGCGTCTGACGTTGTTCTCGAACTGTCCGATATCGAAGCCGGATACGGCAAAGCGGCGCTCGTGCTGCGCGGACTGTCGGTGAAGGTTCGCCGCAAGGAGGTGGTCTGCCTCGTCGGGCCGAACGGTGCGGGCAAGTCGACTGTGCTGAAGGTGGCCAGCGGCATGCTCAGGCCCCGCTCGGGACAGGTGCTGCTGAGCGGGGAGGATGTCACCGGTCAGGGGCCGCAGAAGCTCCTGCGCGGCGGCCTCTCGCACGTGCTGCAGGGGCACTCGGTGTTCAAGGAGATGACCGTCGAGGAGAACATCCGTCTCGGCGGCTACGCGCTGTCGGACCAGTCGGCCATCGCGGAGCGGATCGATTTCGTGCGAACCGTGTTCCCCGTGGTGGCGGAGCAGTGGAAGCAGAGCGCCGGGGCGCTCTCGGGTGGTCAGCAGAAGCAGGTGGAGTTCGCGCGGGCGATGATCGTGCAGCCGGACGTGGTGCTGCTGGACGAGCCGTCCATGGGGCTCGACCCCAAGCGCACCGCCACGATCTTCGAAGAGGTCGATCGCATGCGCCGGAACGGCGTGGCGGTGCTGATCGTGGAGCAGAACGCCCGCCGCGCCCTGCAGATGGCGGACGTCGGCTGCGTGCTCGACCTCGGCCGTGTGTTCGCCACGGGCCCGGCATCCGAGCTCCTCGCCGACCCCAAGCTCAGCGAGCTCTACCTCGGAGGCCGCGCCGCAACCTGACCCCGCTGCCGAGATGCGCACTTGTCGTCGAGATGCGCCGCTTTTGACGCCCGGATGTCGAAAAGGTGCGCATCTCGCGAGCGGTCCGTGCAGCAGCGGAGTCGCTCGTGCCTGATCATCCGGGGCGGTCGGGGCGGTCGGGGCAGTCGTGCCCATCGTGCGGAGACGGCGGCGCTGTTGGCGTGACGGCCGCGAAGAAGCAGCAGCAGGAGGATCGCGCTTCGGCGCGGGTGAGTCAGGTCAGGCGCCGAGCACCTGATCGATGACGTCCTTGGCTTCGAGCTGCACCTGGTGCAGGTGCTCAGGGCCCTCGAGGCTCTCGGCGTAGAGCTTGTAGACGTCTTCGGTGCCGGAAGGACGGGCCGCGAACCACGACGTGGCCGTCTGCACCTTGAGCCCGCCGATGGCCGCATCGTTCCCCGGCGCGCGCGTGAGCTTCGCGGTGATCGCATCTCCCGCGAGCACATCCGCCGTCACGTCGTCGGCGGACAGCTTCTTCAGCGCGGCCTTCTGCTCCGGGGTGGCGGGGGCATCGACGCGCGCGTAGGCCGACGAGCCGTGCTCCGCTTCGAGCTCGCGGTACCGCTGCGACGGCGTCTTGCCCGTCACTGCGATGATCTCGGCGGCGAGCAGGCAGAGCAGAATGCCGTCCTTGTCGGTGGTCCACACGGAGCCGTCCTTGCGCAGGAACGATGCTCCTGCCGACTCCTCGCCTCCGAAGCCGATCGAGCCGTCGAGCAGGCCGGGCACGAACCACTTGAACCCGACGGGCACCTCGACGAGCCTGCGGCCGAGGGAGGCGGCGACCCTGTCGATGATCATCGACGAGACGAGCGTCTTGCCGACGCCCGCGTCCAGCCGCCATCCCGGCCGGTTGGCGTAGAGATAGTCGATCGCGACGGCGAGGTAGTGGTTCGGGTTCATCAGCCCGGCGTCGGGCGTGACGATGCCATGCCGGTCGGCGTCGGCGTCGTTGCCGGTGAGCAGGTCGAACTCGGAGCGCCTCGCCACGAGCGATGCCATCGCGGACGGCGACGACGGGTCCATCCGGATCTTCTCATCCCAGTCCAGCGTCATGAAGCGCCACGTGGGGTCGACATCCGGGTTCACGACCGTCAGGTCGAGGCCGTAGACCTCGCTGATCAGCTGCCAGTACTCGACCGAGGCACCGCCCAGAGGGTCGGCGCCGATGCGCACGCCGGTGGACTTGATCGCTTCGACGTCGATGATGCTCGCCAGGTCGCGCACGTACACGTCGCGGTAGTCGTAGGTGGCGAGGGAATCGTGGTCGAGATCGGCGAACCGGAGGCGGCGGACCGCTTCGAGGTCGTCGGTCAGCAGGTCGTTGGCGCGGTTCGCGATCCATTCGGTCGCGTCCGTGTCGGCGGGCCCGCCGTGCGGCGGGTTGTACTTGAAACCGCCGTCGCTCGGGGGGTTGTGGCTCGGAGTGACGACGATGCCGTCCGCGCGATCTGGGTCGGTGGTATCGCGGCCGGCGTTGTACGTGAGGATGGCGTGGCTGAGCGCCGGGGTCGGCACGTACGAATCGCGCGAATCGATGCGCACGTCGACGCCGTTGGCGACCAGCACCTCGATGGCGCTGTGCTGGGCCGGGAGCGACAGGGCGTGGGTGTCGCGACCGAGGAACAGCGGGCCTGCGATGCCCTGCTCCATGCGGTAGTCGACGATCGCCTGGGTGGTCGCGAGGATGTGGTGCTCGTTGAAGCTCGACTTCAGGCTCGAACCGCGGTGACCGCTGGTGCCGAAGGCGACGCGCTGCGTGTCGAACTGCGGGTCGGGAACAAGGTCGTAGTACGCACCGATGAGCTCATCGATGTCGGTCAGATCGGATGCTTCCGCGGGCTGTCCTGCGCGACTCATGATCATATTCTGCCAGGCATCGTTACCTTTCGGTTATGCATCGGGTGTGCGAATCGGTCACGATCCGTTCTTCGAGGTCGATTCCGGAGCAGCCGGATGTCGGTTCGGAGCGGTCGGCGCACTGACCTCGGGTCGGGAGCTGTCCGGCGCCGGTTGCACAACGCAGTCAGATCGGGATGATCAGGGCGTGCTTTCGGCACGCTCGCGACGGCCATCACGGGGGCGACGCCCGGATCGACTGCGTTGTGTGCGGCGGACGGCGATGGCGGCGCTACGCTTTTGGGCATGACGAACGAAGCTGCCGCCCCGCGTACGTACAGCTACTTGGGGCCGGCCGGAACGTTCACGGAGTCGGCGCTGGAGCAGGTGCCGGAAGCGCGCGGGCAGAATTGGAAGCCGGTGAGCAACGTCGGCGAGGCGCTCGGCGATGTCGCGTCAGGGTCCAGTGACGCGGCGATGATCGCGATCGAGAACACCGTCGAGGGCGGAGTGTCGAGCGCGCAGGACGCGTTGGCGGATGTGCCGGGCCTGCGCATCGTGGGCGAGTATCTGGTGCCGGTGTCGTTCGTTCTCGTCTCACCGCGCGGCGTCACGCTCGATCAGGTGACGGATGTCGCAGCGCACCCGGTCGCGTATGCGCAGTGCCTGAAATGGCTGGGGCAGAACGTGCCTGGGCACACGCAGGTCATGGCGGGCAGCAACGTCGCCAGCGCGATCGGCGTGCTCGACGGCACGCTCCCGGCGCAGGCGGCGATCGCCGCTCCCGGTGTGGTCGGCCACTACGACGTCGACGTGCTCGCCGAGAACATCGGCGACAACCACGAGGCCGTCACCCGGTTCGTGCTCGTGACCCGCACGGGCGCGCCGCCCGAGCCCACGGGAGCGGACAAGACCTCGCTCATCGCCGAGCTGCCGAAGGAAGTCGCCGGCGCCCTCGTCGAGATGCTGGAGCAGTTCGCGACCAGGGGCATCAATCTGAGCCTTCTGCAGTCGCGGCCGATCGGCGACAAGCTCGGCCGGTACCGCTTCGTGATCGACGCCGATGGGCACATCACCGACGAGCGGATGGCTGACGCCCTGATGGGCCTCAAGCGCTTCAGCCCCAGGGTGATCTTCCTGGGCTCCTACCCGCGCGCCGACCGCCAGATCGTGCAGTACTCCGAGCGGTACAGCGACGCCTCGTTCGCCGAGGCCCGCGACTGGATCCGGGGGCTGCTCTCAGGTGAGCCCACGGGGGAGTAGACGCGGCGGGCGAGTCGGTCAGCATCCGGGGCCCGTGGGGTTCTCGGCGCACGTTCTGTCGACGAGGGCGGTGTCGGCGGTGACGGCGCGGACCGACGTTGTGGACGCGGGAGATGTGACCAGCCCGGTGACAGGCACGGTGCCGTACCGACCGAAGTCGACGTACGCGCTGGAGAGCACGCGTGCCGTGATCGTGTAGGTGCCGCGCTGCTGGTACGCATGGCTGGTGGGTGTGGCGGTGAACTCCGCCTGGCCGAGGGAATCCCAGGTCGCGCTCTCTGCGGTGACCTCGACCGACGTGCCGTCGCCGTAGTCGAGGGCGAGCAGCTCCGGCGTGAAGTGGACCGTCACGGGGAAGCCGAGCAGGTTGCCGCTCGAGCTGCCGCCGGCGACGGGCACCACGACATTCATCGGCATGCCGACGATCGCGACGCCGTCGGGCTCGCTCGCAACGGAAGGGGTCGGCGGCGCGAACGACAGCACCTGCGTCGCCGTGACGACGGTCGGCGGCTCCGGATCATCCTCGACGTCTTCGTCTTCGGTGTCGTCGTCCGTGTCGAAGCAGAAGTCGGGCCGCTGAACGCCGGGGTGCCACTCGCACCGGGGGTCGTAGACGACCTCGGTGTCGGTGTCGTCGCCGCCGGTGCCGTCGCCACCACCGCCGGTGCCGTCGTTGGTCGGCGGCGGGGGAGGCGGAGGATCGGGGGTGTCGACGGTGGTGTCGTGCGTGCCGTCGATGGTGACATCGGTGCCGGTGTTGTTTACGTCGCACGTGTCAGTTGGGCCGGTGATCGGACAGCCGGCAGAAAGGGAGATCCCGGGTGTCGGTGCGCCGAGAATCCCGTTTGCGATGGTGACAGCGATAGCTATGCCGAGTCGCACTTGGGCTCGCCCTCCCTGCCATCGAGCGATTGAATCGCGAGTTGTGTGGGCGTGGTGTCTGATGACACCAGGACCACGACAACCGGTTGCACAGGGAGGCGGTCCTCGGAGACGACTGACTCGCCGGAAGCATTGCGGATATCGACGTCAGAAACATCGACGCAGGAGTTGAGCGTCACAGTCGGAACATCCAGATCTACTTCAGCGGACTCAGGCAACGTCACAACAGCCGTCCCAGAACGTTCACGCTCCTCGGCGTGGGACGTTGTGACTGATTCGCGTTCGGACGCCAGCGCGTCGCCGGTCAGCCAGGCGTACACGGGCTCCGCGGATTCGGGATCGCTGAAGTCGACGTCGTTCGTGGCTTCCACGTAACTTTCGAACGTCTCCCGCGCCGCCTCAAGCGCCTCCTCCTCGGTCGCGAACCCCGTCGGTTCCGGGTCGGGCTCGGTCTCGGGGGCGCACGCGGCCACGAGGGCGAGCACTCCCAGCGCGCCGAGTGCGGCGGCGATTCTGCGGCGCCGGTTTCGCGAATCGAAGGTGGGCATGTCGTCACGCTAGCGATTCAGCGTGCCGCGGATGCGGTTATCCACAGGGCAATTCGGCAGAACGACAGTTGTCCCCAGTCGAGCGCAGGACGTCGACCGCTATGTCACGGAGCATCTGATATCGCTCTGCACCGGGGCCTCGGGGACAAGTTCTGCATCAGGACATCGGCGACGGTTCCGGGGCACCTGGCGGCGACGCCTCGGACGCCGAGATCGATGGTGAAGGACGTCGACGGCGGCGGATAGTGTGGGCCCGTGGCAGAAACCGACGGCTTGCGCGCAGCGATGATCGCGGGCGATGTCTCATCGCCTGACACCGCGCTGTCCACGGTGGAGCTGCCCGTCATCCGGGAGGAGACGACCTGGGTCTTCGGCGCCGCGATGCCTCCTGCTTGGCGACTCGCCGTCTGGCAGGGGCCGGGCGCCACGCTCTGGTGGGACGTCGCCGCGCCGGAGACGGACCTCGGCATCGTCGTCACCGACGCGACAAGCGCCCTGCCGTGGATCAGCGAGGTCTTCGGCGACGCCGTCAGCCGCTTGCTCCGCTCACCGGACGACCCATCGGCAGAAGCACTCGCATTCGTGCGTCAGACCCCGCTGGCGACAGCCGCTCGAGACGTCGCCCTTGCGCGCTGGCGCCAGGCGTGGTGGCCCGCCTCTCGCGAGAAGCTGGTCCCGCCGCTCGACCCCCGTCTGCTCGCGGCCGAACGCGCCGACGCCCTCGACCGGCTGCGCGAGGGCGCTACGTCGGTCGCACTCGCCGATACGGCGGCTCTCGACTCTGCGCGGCACGACCTCGCGGCCGCCGAACGTCGTTTCGGCCGGCTCGATGACCACGACTCGCACCCGCACCGCAGCATCGGCGCAGTCACGACCGGCGCCGAGCCGGCTCCGGTCGACGCATCCCCGAGCGATGCCGGCGTCGTGCCGTCCACCGGCGACCTCGCCCTGCACCGTGCGCCCGAGCGCAGGCGCGCCCCACTTTCCGGAACCTTTCCGATCGACGTCAGCCTCATTCCGCACGGCGTCGTCGACGCCGCGGCCGAGGCTCGCTGGCACATCGCGTTCCAGGGCGCGGTTCCCTGGATCAACCTCGAGATCCTGGCCGCGCCGCGCTTCGCGAACGAGGCGCCGCCCGAGCCCGACCTGCACGTGAGCTTCGCCGAGATCAACGCCGAGCTCACGCTCACCGATGGCGCTTGGCGTGCCGAGCAGCCCGTCCCGCTGCACGTGCTCACCGACCCGCCCAGCGACAGCACGCTCGTGCTCTACCTGCCGGGCCGCGAAACGCGCAGACCGGCGCCCGACGCCGCCGAACTCATCCGGATCGCCCGTGAACGCCTCGTCGCGCCGACGTCGCCCTCCGAGGGAGAGGCAGCCTCTCGCGCCATCGTGTGAACCGGTCCGCCGTGGGCACGAACGCACCCACGTGCACCCCAACCTCACATGGCCGCGGCGAGCAGCTCCAGCGTCTGCACGCGCCCGGCCGGCGACTCCGGCGCCTCGCTCTCGTACGAGCCGGACGACGCTCCGAGCATGATCTCCTCGACCTGGTGCTTCGCACCGAACTCGCGCAGCTGGCCGGCCACGGCATCCGGAGTGCCGATGAACCAGCGCTGCTTGTTCTGGTCGATGAGCGACTGCTCGAGGGCATCCGACGGGTTCGCGAGCACCTCGTCGATCGTCTCGATGGGGCGCATCGGCTTGTTCGAGCGCAGCCGGGCGAACTGGCGCAGCTGCGGCAGCGCCCGCTCGTGCGCCTCCTCATCCGTCGGCGCGACGACCACATTCGCGGTGACGAAGCTCCGCGGCGCAGGACGCGCCTCGCTCGCCGTGAACTGGTCGCGGTACAGCGCCATCGCACGCTCGAGGCCGTCGCCGGCGAAGTGGTTCGCGAACACGTACGGCAGGCCCAGCTGCGCGGCGAGCTGCGCCGAGTAGTCGCTCGATCCGAGCAGCCACACGTCGGGGCTGCTGCTCGCGGCGGGCGTCGCGTGCACGTTGTACTCGCCGCCGTTCACGAACCGGACGGTCGCGCCCACCGGGCTCGCAAGCGCCATGATGTCGGTGATGTGATCGGGGAAGCGCTCGACCTCGCTCGTCGCACCGGATCGCCGCAGCAGCTGCGAGATCACCTGGTCGCTGCCCGGCGCGCGCCCGATGCCGAGGTCGACGCGTCCTGGTGCCATCGCCTCGAGCGCTGCGAACTGCTCGGCCACGATGAGCGGCGCATGGTTCGGCAGCATGACGCCGCCGGACCCGACCCGGATGCGCTCGGTCACGCCGATCGCGGCGGCGATCAGCACGGCGGGCGTCGTCGATGCCACGGCAGGCATGTTGTGGTGCTCGGCGAACCAGTATCGCCGATACCCGAGCTCGTCCGCGCGGCGCGCCAGCGTCATCGACGCGGCGATCGCCTGCGAGCTGGTCTGCCCGGTGCGCACCGGCACCAGGTCGAGCACGGACAGGGCGGGGCTGGCAGTCTCGGTCACCCCAGTGGCAACGCGGGGTCAGGGCGGCGTATTCCCGCGTGAGCGTGCGGTGCGGAAGCGGACCACCTCGGCGCGGGGCGGTTCCCTGAACTCGAGAAGGGACGGTTGTGCGCCGGATGTCGCGGCGGGCTCAGAACGACAGCTCTGCCGCGGGCGGGAAATCGAGGACGGGCTCGTCGAGCGGCGCGAGCTCCAGATAGCTCAGCCTCCCGGCGTCGATGAAGAGCATGAGGTACGCAGAGTCGGTCGAGGCGCTGAGCACCACACGAGGCTCATCGTCCGTCGCGGGCCCGGATGCGTCGCCGAGCTCGATCGACGGACACTCGCTGCAGCCGCAGGACCCGTACGCCAGCGTGTCGTCGACCTGAGCGAGCCACGTCTCGCGCTCTGCGGCGTCCTGGGCGTGCGGGATGTCGTCGTCTCGCTCGCCGCGTTCGATCATCGCGGCGAGCACGTCGCGCTCGCGCTGAGTGAGGTTCCGCGGAGATGTCACCGCTCCATCATCCCAGCGCATCGGTGCCGTCCGCGCCGGGTCAGCGACCCGCCGCTGCGCATATCGCAGCAGTGCGCGGCCCCCTCCCGCGGCTCGCCACCCGCGGACTACAAACCGCAGAATCTAGGAGATCGAGCATTATCTAGGACGAAAACCTCGATTCGCATCCTAGAAAATGCTCGTTCTCCTAGCGTTCGCGCCGCCTCTCGCGGCCTCGACCTGCCGACCATGCCCGCATCCCGGATGTTCGCACAGCGAATTGCGCACAGATCATCCGGATGCTTGTCATAACCTGCGCATCTCGGTGAAATGTGCGCATCTCGGCAGCTGGGCGTGGGCGCCAGGACCGGTGCAGGATCCGGCCCGCTATTCTCGGCACATGGGTGCGGAACTGTTCTACGTGCTGGTCGGGGCCGTCGCCGTCGGAGGATTCGCGCGATGGCGCGGATGGCCCGCGCCGCTGCTCGTGACCGGTGTCGCCCTGGCCGTTTCGCTTCTCCCGTTCGTGCCGGAGATCGAGATCGACGGGCATCTGCTGCTCAACCTCGCGCTGCCGCCGCTGCTGTACTCGGCCGCCCTCGACGCATCGTTCATGAGCTTCCGCCGCTCGCTGCCGCACATCCGGCGCCTGGGTGTCGGCCTCGTGCTCGTCACTGCTGTGGTCGTCGGGGTGGTCGCGTGGCTGATCATGCCTCAGCTCACGTTCGCCGGGGCGCTCCTGCTGGGTGCGATCGTCGGCCCGCCCGACGCGGTCTCGGCCGCCGCGATCGGCCGCAAGCTCGGGCTGCCGCGCCGTGTGATGAACGTGATGAGCGGAGAGAGCCTCATCAACGACGCCACCTCGCTGACCCTGGTGCGCGTGTTCGCCGCCATCGTCGCGGGCGCCACGGTCACGGTGTGGCAGGGGCTGTGGGAGTTCGTCGTCGCGGTCGTGGTGGGCGTCGGGGTCGGCCTCATCGCCGGGCTCCTGCTGCACCTGCTCAGGATGATCTCGTCCGACACCGTCCTGAGTGCCGCATTCGGCCTGCTCATGCCGTTCGCAGCATATGCGCTCGCGGAGCATCTCCTCGGTTCCGGGGTGCTCGCCGTCGTCGCCATGGGGCTGTACGTCGGGTACCACGCGCCGAAGACGAACTATTCGACCCGTCAGCACGACAAGCCGATCTGGCAGTCCGTCGACTTCCTGCTCGAGAGCTTCGTGTTCGCCTACATCGGCCTGCAGCTGCCGACCGTACTCGACGAGATCGCCGGGTCGCACTCCTCCGTCGTCATCTGGCTGGCGCTGGCGGTCTTCGCGGCCGTCCTGATCATCCGGCCCCTGTTCGTCTTCGCGTCGTACTCGTGGGGACAGGCGCTGCAGCGCCTGCGCCTGCTGCGGTTCAAACACGCTGCCGAGGAACGGCGAAAGCATCCGGACGGCAGGTACGCCCGTGCGTGGGAGGAGAGGAAGTCCCGGATGCGCGCGCGGAACGGCGGTGCGGAACCCACCAAGGAGGCGATCAAGCGACGGGTTCTCGAGCCCGCGCTGTCGAGGCGCGAGCGCGTCGTGATCTCGTGGGCGGGCATGCGCGGCGTCGTCACGCTCGCGATGGCCGCCGCCCTTCCCGACCTCACCGGGGGCGAGATGCCGCTCGGCAACGTCGAGGTGATCATCGCGGTCGCCTTCGTCGTCACCGTCGGGACGCTGCTGCTGCAGGGGCTCACGCTGCCGTCGCTCATCCGAGGGCTCGGAGTGTCGGCGGATGCCGAACGGGCGACCGACGCGCGCGAGGTCGAGCGGGTGCGCAAGATCAGCCGCGACGCCGGGCTCGACTTCCTGCGCGAGCGCCAGGAGGCGTGGGTCCGTGAGCACGGCGAGGGCGCTCGCGATCACTTCAACAAGTTCTCGCGCGGGCTGCTCCGGATCCAGCGTGACACCGACCGCACCGAGCGTGAGGCCGAGACCACCGAGCTCGAGATCGTCGAGGCCGAGCGCGCCTCCCGCCGTGATGCGAAGGCGAAGGCCCGTCGCGCTGCGTTCGACGAGTTCGACGAGCTCTCCCGCGGGTGGATCGAGGTCCGCAGGCGAGTGCTGATGAGCGAGTGCCGCGCGGGCAACGTGAGCGAGGAGGTCATGCGCGACCTGTTCGTCGCGATGGACGCCGAGGAGCTCGCCCTCGACACCCGCGTCCGCTTCCGCGACGAGTGACGCACGCCCGTACCTGCCGTCTGTGGGCGACTTCCGCGGGCACAACAGGGCGCGCAGCGACGGATATCACTCACAACGGCTGGATCAGCGGACGACTCGCCCGACGATCGCGAGGGCGGCGGGGCGGGGGAGGAGCCGGGACGCCGTCGTCATGGCGACGTTGCGCCACCCGGAGACGACGCTCGCCGGGCGTGAGCGTGCGTCGAGGGCGCGCATCGTGCGGGTGACGACCTGCTCGGCGGTCTGGAAGCCGCCGACAGCGGCACCGTCGCCGACCACGTCGAAGAACTCCGTGCGCGTCGGCCCGGGGCTCACGGCCAGCACCCGCGCACCCGTGCCGCGCGCCTCGTACGCGAGCGCCTCGGTGAAGTTCAGCACGAAGGATTTGCTCGCCCCATAGGCGGCCATCGTCGGCAGCGGCTGGTGGGCGGCGACGCTGGCGATGTTCACGAGTGTGCCGCCGGCGTCGAGGATGTCGGGCAGGAACTCGCGGGTCAGCGCGACGAGTGCGTTGATGTTGAGCCGCAGCATCCTCTCGAGCCCTGCGGGGTCGCTGTCGACCACGGCGCCGTGCATGCCGAAACCGGCGTTGTTGACGAGACCGTCGATGCGCAGGCCCTCGGCGTCGAGACGTTCGCGCAGTGCGGCGGCCGCGCCGTCCTGTCCGAGGTCGAGCGCGATGACGTCGGCCCGGATGCCGTGCTCACGGGTGAGGCGATCGGCGAGCTCGCGCAGTCGGTCTTCGCGACGGGCGACGAGCACGACATCGCTGCCGCGGCGGGCGAACTGCGCGGCGAACTCGGCACCGATACCCGAGCTGGCGCCGGTGATGAGCGTGGTGCGGGGTGTGATGGATGCCATACCCGCAAATGTAGACACTGACAGGATTGTTGTCAACGTCTACTTCACGCTATCGTGGCCGGATGACCGAACGCGCCTACCATCAGGGCGACCTGCGCGCGGCGCTGCTCTCCCGTGCCGTCGAAGAGATCGACGACCGTGGTGTCGAAGGCCTGTCGCTGCGGGCCATCGCGCGCGATCTCGGGGTGAGCCATGCTCACCGTCGATGAGCTCCTCTTCGACGTACCGTGGGAGCAGGCCGCCGACGAGGTCGTGGGGTTCCTCACCGTGTCGCTGCGCGCCGAACCAGCCGAGCAGGCACGCCAAGGGGCGGCCCCGCGTCAGCGGGGCCGCCCCTTGGCGTGAGCGTGCGGACTGCTATGCCGCCTTGCCGCGGCGGATCAGGATGATGCCGCCGCCGATCAGCGTCGCCAGCAGCAGCGACAACGGAAGAAGCGCGCGACCGAAGTCGGAACCTGTCGCTGGCAGAGTGTCACTGGCGTCCGCCGCTGCGCCGCTGTCGGTGTCAGTTCCCGTGTCCGAGCTCGGAGCGTCTCCGGCGTCGGTGTCGGCGCCCGGTGTTCCCGGGCCTCCGTCCGAGCCGTCACTTGAGTCTCCGTCGCCTGCGTCGCCGTCTCCGGGGCCGCCATCCGGACCGTCGTCTCCAGGGTCGTCGCCCGATCCGTCGTCGCCCGATCCGTCGTCCTGGACTGTGATCTCCGACGTCGTCGTGACGCCGTTGACCGTGACCGACACGGTGGCGGTGCCCGGGGCGACCGCTGTCAGCGTGCCCGTAGCCGAGTTGAGTCGTACGACGTCGGCCTCCGCTTCCAGCGCTGTCACGTCCGACGCCGCTGCGAACGCCGCCGTCGATCCGTCCCGAACCGAACCCGCCATGACGCTTCCGTCATCCACGACGACGCCGTCGCCGCCCCAGGTGGCCGACATCGGCCAGGCGACGGGAACCTCGCGAGTGTCGTCCTGGGTCACGACTGCCGAGACGTCGGCGGTGGCGCCTACAGGAAGCGATTCGGGCAGCTCGGCGAGGGCGATCGAGTCGATGCGCGAGACGATCTCGGTGCGCATCCATGCCGTACGGTCGGCGACCGCGATCGGGTCGGCTCCGACGACACCGTGGGCCGGGTCGATGCCGACCATGGCCCATCCGGTGAAGCCGCCGCGCTCGACGGGGCCCGACGGGTTCTTGCCCGAGTTGCCCAGCGTGACGTAGCTCACGCCCGAGTCGCTGCGGGCGTCGAAGTTGCCGACGTGACCGTTCAGCACGGCGATGGACTTGCCAGACGTCGCGCGGAAGTCGGCGAACGTCTGCTCGAGCCGCCGTGCCTCGACGCGATCGGACAGCTGGCTGTGCGCGCCGACGAGGTGATCGCGCGTCGGATGGTGGAAGAACACTGTGACGCCAGTGATACTCGGATCGGCTGCCGCGCCCGCGAGCTGCTCGTCGAGGAACGCGAGCTGGTCGACGTTGCTGCCGCGCCCGCCGAGGGTGCCAGGGGCGGAGTTCAGCGTGATGACCCGGGTTCCCTTGAGATCCTGCGTCGTCCGGGTGTCGCCGAAGGCGTCTTCGAAGTTCGAGATCTCACCGCCCATGATCTCGTGATTGCCCGGCACGTACACGTACGGCACCGCGTCGTCGATCGACTCGTCGATGATCTCCTGCGCGAGCGCGAAGTCGGCAGGTGCGGCCTCGTCGGTGAAGTCACCGTTGATGACGATGAGATCGGGCTCTGCCGCCGTCATCTCTCGCAGCGTCTCGCGAGCCGCCTCGACGATCGGGCTGTTCGGGTTGCGGGCGACGAACTGCGCGTCGTTCATCGTCGCGATGCGCAGCGGATAGGCGTCGGCGGTGCCGTTGGAGATGACCGCCTGGTCGTCGACCGGCAGCGGCGCCGGCTGGTCGACCTCGGGCGCGTAGACGATGCCGAGATCGGAGAACAGCAGGTCGCCGTCGTACGTGGAGGTCGAGCGGGTCTCCATGATGCGGATGCGTTCGAAGGTGAGCGGGTAGGCCGTGCCTGCGGGCACTGTGAAGGTGACCTTTCGCCATCCCTCCCAGGTGATGGTCGGGCCGTCGATGTTGGTCGCCGAGCCGCCCGCTGGCCGCACCTGCAGGCGCGGCCAGGCGCCCGTTCCGTCACCGTTGATCCACATGGTCACCGCGCGCGGCTGCCCAGGCAGCTCAACGGGTTCGGGTGCGATGGCGTACGAGCCGCGCGTCGCCGTGCTGGTGGTGAAGTCGTGCATGAGGCGCAGGGCGTCCTGACCTTCAGGGCCCTCGCCTGGCGCGCTCGACACCGAGCCGGTCGCGCGCGCGGTCGCGTGGCTCCAGTCGTCGGCGTCGTCGAAGTCGACGATGATGTCCTCGGCCAGGCCGATCGTCACGGCCGCCTCGAAGCGGTGCGGGCCGACGTCGACGCGCAGCGTGGTGGCGCCTGATGCGACGGTCGGTCGCAGAGTGAAGGCGTCGATGCCGGTCTGCTCGACCGTGATCTCCTCGCCAGCGGCGATGGTGATGTCGGCCGCCTCGATCGGGGCGGCGTGGCCGTCGCCGTCGAAGCCTGTCACGCGGAACGTCGCCTGCTCGTCCTGCTCGATGAACGACACGACCCCTGTCGAACCCTCGATGCGTTCGAGATCGCCCAGTACGCGCAGCGATGCTGTAGCGACCGAACCGGCGTCGCTCGTGAACGTCGCGGTGGCCTTGCCTGGCGCGGTGCCCGTGACGACCGCCGATGCGTCGTCCTGCGACACGAGCGACAGTCCGCGCCCGGCTCCGAACGATCCGGTCGCGGCGACTGCGCCGAAGTTCGCGTCCAGCCCCGTCGCGGCGAGCGTGCGCTCGTAGCCGGGGAAGACCTTCGACCCGCCGTCGACGGCAGGTGCGAGGTGCGCACCGGTCTCGATCTCGGGCTCGGCCGAGGAGAAGAACGCGAGCGAGTTCGCGACCGCACGCTCTGAGCCGTCTGAGGGGCGAGCGAGGTGCTCCAGCTCGGACGAGCCCGCGGGGCGCGCGAGCATCGTCGTCGAACCGCCGCCGTCGAGGTTCACAGCATTGTGCGCGCCGAGGTCGATCATGAGCTGTGCAAGCTCCTGCACGGTCTGTCCGCGGCTGTCGGCCGCACGGCCGTCGATCGCGACGACGTACACCTCGGTGCCGTCGCGGTTCACGCCGATCGCTGTGCGCGAGGCCTCGACCTGGTCGGCCGTGCCCTTCTCGCCATCGATGACGAGGCGCTGGCTGCCCGCGACGGCGATGTCGACGTCCTGTGAAGGACCGACCTCGATGGCGACCTCGTCGCCGATCTGGAGGGCGCCGATCGCGTCGGCGCCCTCCTCACGCCCGAGCAGCACATGGCCGCCTTCGGGGATCTCGGGTGCGCCTGCTGCGTCGTCCGTTGCCGTCACGATGCCGTCGACCACGGTTGCGCGCGCGAGGTGGCCGGAGATGTTCGACGGCCCGCCGACGGGATTGTCGAGCGTGTACTCGCCCCAGGCGGCCGTGTATACGCCCACGCCGTCGCGCGGGATCGACGGTGAGTTGAAGGAGCGGATGTCGGTGACGCCGTCGGCTGTGGTGATCGTGCCCTGTGCCGTGAGCGCCTGAACGGCGGCGACGCCGTTCGACACGGTGAATGTCTGGCGTGCGTCCGCGCTGCCGGTGCGGATCCCGGAGCTGGTCACGTTCGTGCCGATCGGCGCGTTCGTGGCGTTCATATCGAAGTAGTCGCCGTTGATCGCCGCGACGGCGTCGAGGCCTTCGACCTGCTGGCTCACGGGCATCGCTGTCGAGACGGCGCCCGAGTCGACGACATCCATCGACAGGGTCGGGGTCGTGAGATCGGCGACGAGGACGTTTCCGGTGACCCAGCCGCCCGACTCGATGCGCGAGAAGTTCACATGATCGAGTCCCGGCGCGATCTGCTGTGACTCTGACTGGACCAGCGCGGAGTCACCGCCGGTGAGGTTCAGACCGAGGGTGTCATCGGATGCCGCGGATGCGGGGAGGGTGACGAGCAATGAGCCGGCGAGGGTGGCCGCCGCGACGCCGGCGAGCGTGGTTCGCCCGGCGTGTGTCGTTCGGAGCATGGTGATCCTTGGGTGGGGGACAGAACCCTAAGACCGTAGGTACACAGCGTGGACTGCAGGTGCGGAACCGAGACGCGCAGATGAACGGAACGTGCACGAGCCGCGCGCGTCCGGGTGAACCGGACGCGAACGGATCATTCGAACCGGCGGCGCTCTTCGGGGCGACGACCCCGTGGAACACCGCGGTGGCCGCGTCCTCTGGCAGGAGGGGACGCGGCCACCGCGTGAGAGACACCCGCGCGACGGGCTACCGCGTGATCTGCTCTGCGGCGCCTTCGCTGCGCGTCTCGAGCTCCGCGCTCGACTCGGCTGCGGCATCCGGGGTCTCGTCGTCCTCGTCTTGGAACGGCATTCCCTCGCGGGGTGCGTTGTACAGGTCGAGGTCGAGGATGCGCTCGCGCTTGGCGACGAGGGTCGGCACGAAGGCCTGGCCGGCGACGTTCACGGCGGTGCGACCCATGTCGAGGATCGGGTCGATCGCGAGCAGCAGGCCGACGCCCTCGAGCGGCAGGCCGACGGTCGAGAGGGTGAGCGTGAGCATCACCGTGGCGCCGGTGGTTCCGGCCGTGGCGGCTGAGCCGACGATCGACACCAGGGCGATCAGCGCGTACTGGATGATCGACAGCTGGATGTCGAAGAACTGCGCGACGAAGATCGCGGCGATGGCCGGGTAGATGGCCGCGCAGCCGTCCATCTTGGTGGTCGAGCCGAACGGCACGGCGAACGAGGCGTACTCGCGCGGCACGCCGAAGTTCCGCTCCGCGACGCGCTGCGTCAGCGGCAGGGTGCCCAGCGACGAGCGGCTCACGAATCCGAGCTGCACCGCCGGCCACACACCGGAGAAGAACTGTCGGATGGACAGGCCGTGCGCCTTCGCCAGCAGCGGGTAGACCACGAACAGCACGAGCACCAGGCCCGCGTAGACGGCGACGGTGAACCACACCAGCGAGGTGAGCTTCTCCCAGCCGTACTGGACCACGGCGTTGCCGATCAGGCCCAGGGTGCCGATGGGGGCGATCCGGATGATCCACCAGACCACGCGCTGGATGACCTTCAGCAGCGACTCGGTGAAGGCCAGGAACGGTTCGGCCTTGCGGCCGGCGCGCAGCGCGGCCAGGCCCACCACGACAGAGACGACGATGATCTGCAGGATGTTGAAGCTGATGCCGCCGGAGAACTCGCCGTTCTCGTCGAGGCCGCCGCTGACGCCGAGGCCGAGGAAGTTCTGCGGAACCAGGCCGGTGAGGAAGCCGACCCACGAGCCCTGCGAGCTGGGGGTGCCCTCTTCGAGGCCCTCGCCGGCGTTGGCGCCCGGCTGGATCACCAGGCCGAGCGTGATGCCGATCGCGACGGCGATGCCCGCGGTGATGGCGAACCACAGGATGGTCTGCCCGGCCAGGCGCGCGGCGTTCTGCACGCGGCGCAGGTTCGAGATGCTCGCGACGATGGCGGCGAACACCAGCGGCACGACCGCGGCGCGCAGGATCGTGACGTACGAGCCGCCGATCGTGCCGAGCGTCTCGGAGAGCGGGTTCGACACGTCGCTGTTGGCGCCGAGAGAACGAGCGAGGAGACCCAGTGCGATGCCGACGATCAGCGCCGCGATCACCTGGAACCCGAAGTTCGCGTAGAAGGGGCGCTTCTTCTTCTGCGCCCGCGCGGGCGTGGTGGTTGTGGACATGTTCATGTCTAACCCGCGGCGCGGGCGCGGCATTCCGCGGCGAGGCGAATGTGTCGGGGTGTTACGGGCAGGCGAACCGTGAGCGGATCCTTTCGTCGCGCAAGAAAGGGCCCGCTCACGGTTTCATCAGACGCGGGGTTCGCCGAGGCGGCGTGTATTATTCCAATAATGAAAAAGAGAATGGTTATCAATAGGTTGTTGGTGGCGTCCGCGACACTGGTGCTCGCGGGCTGTTCATCCGGGGTGCAGAGCGACACCGCCGATTCCGCCACCGCCGCCGGGGGCCACTACCCCCTCGAGTACAGCAACTGCGACACGGACGTGACTGTTCAGAGTCCACCGGAACGGGCCGTCTCGCTGAACCAGTCCGCGACCGAGATCATGGTCAGGCTGGGTCTGGCCGACCGGATGGTCGGAACGGCATACGAGACGGATCCGGTGCCGGATGACATCGTCGACGAGTACGAGTCGATCCCGCTGCTCACCGACGGACTGCTCGAGCACGAGACGCTGCTGCAGGCGCAGCCCGACTTCGTGTACTCGTCGTTCGCCTCCTTCCTCACCGCCGAGAATGCAGGCGAGCGCGGGGAACTGCACGACCTGGGCGTGCCGACGTACCTTACGGAGTTCGACTGCACATATCACGCGGCCGTGGAAGGGGGAGCGACGTTCGAGATGCTCTACGACGAGATCGCGCAGATCTCGGAGATCTTCGATGTGACGGCCGAGGGCGAAGATCTCGTGTCAGAGCAGCAGGCGACGGTGGCAGACGGGCTGGACACGGCCGATGCCATCTCCGGATCGCCTGAACTGGTCTGGTTCTACTCCACTGCGGCATCGTCGTCGACGCCGTCGGTCGCGGGCCCCGGCGGGCTGCCGCAGACCGTCACGGAGATGCTCGGGGCGACGAACGCCTTCAGCGACGCGAGCACCAAGTGGCCGGAGGTCAGCTGGGACGAAGTCGCCGCGCGTGAGCCGGATGTGATCGTGCTCGCCGACCTGACCCGCGGCTACCCGGGCGACACCGCGGAGGAGAAGATCGAGTTCCTCACCAACGACCCGCTCACGTCGAAGATGGAGGCCGTGCGCGAGAAGCGCTTCATCGTGGTTCCTGGTCAGTATATGGATCCCTCGGTCCACAGCGTGCAGGCGGTTCCGACCGTCGCGGACGGCCTGGTGGAACTGGGGTTCACCGGATGAGCGGCGCAGCGGAGAGCACGGACGTCGTGGCAGCGAGGGACGACGTCGAGCGGATCGTCGCGCGCTGGGACGATCAGCAGGCGGCGTACATCACCCACCGCGAGGAGCGGTTCGAAATCATGCTCGACGTGCTCGCGCATACGATGGCGAGCACCGAAGGCGTCGAGAGCGACGGCACCGGCTTCGTCGTGGTCGATCTGGCGTGCGGGCCGGGCAGTCTCTCCCGCCGCGTGCTCGACCGTTTTCCCGGGGTCAGCGTGATCGGCGTCGACTTCGATCCGGTGCTGCTCTCCATTGCGACGGCGTCGCTGGGCCACGCGCACGGGTCGCGCTTCGCCCCGGTCGACGCCGACCTCACGGACACGAAGTGGGCGACTCGTCTGCCTCGCACTCCGGTGCACGCCGCCGTCTCGTCCACGGCGCTGCACTGGCTGGAGCCGGGGCACCTCGTCGGACTGTACGGAGTGCTCGGGGCCCTGCTGCGCGAAGGCGGAGTGTTCCTGAACGCCGACCACCTGCGCTTCGACCCGATCGCCCAGCCGTTCCTCACCGAGATCTCACGCATCGACGATGAGCGCACCCAGCACGCCGCGCACGCGAACGGCGTGCCGACGTGGGACGAGTGGTGGGCGGAAGCCGTCGCCGTTCCGGCGTTCGGTCGACACCTGCTGGTGCGCGAGGGGCGGTTCGCGGATCGGTCGCCGACGCCTCACGCGCCGCTGGAGCTGCATCTGCAGGCTCTGCGCGCCGGCGGTTTCGCCGAGGCCGGCACGGTGTGGCGGCACTACGACGACGTCGTCGTGCTCGGCAGACGGTGAGCGCGACCCGGATGACGACGGAGGCGGTCGCCGAGCCGCGGCGGGTGAGAAGGCTCGGCGCCGCAGGGCTCGTCGGTGCGCTGGCGCTGGCGCTGGTGCTCTCGATCGTGCTGGCGACGCTGATCGGCACCGCAGGCGTCAACCCGGTCGATGTCGTCGCGATCGTGCTGCGGCACCTCGGCGCGGGGGCGTTCGTGCCCGGCGATCCGGCTCCGCCACTGATCGACGCGCTCGTGTGGGAGTCGCGCCTCCCGCGGGTGCTGCTTGCCGCGGTCGTGGGCGCCGCGCTTTCCGTCTCCGGTGCGGTGCTGCAGGCGGTGACCCGCAATCCGCTCGCCGAGCCGTACCTGCTCGGCGTCTCGTCAGGGGCGTCGGCCGGAGCAGTCTCGACCATGCTGCTCGGCATCGGAGCAGGTGCGGTGACGCTGTCGGCGGGTGCCTTCGTCGGAGCTCTGACCGCGTTCGGCATCGTGCTCCTGCTGCTCGGCGGCGGTAGGGCGTCCGACCCGTCGCGCGTCGTGCTGACCGGAGTGCTCGTCTCGCAGTTCTTCTCGGCCGTGTCGTCGCTCGTGCTGATGCTGTCGGCCGACGCCGATGCGACCCGCGGTTTCACGTACTGGCTGTTGGGCTCGCTCGGAGGCGCCCGATGGGATCCGCTGCTCGTGGCCGGTGCGGTGATCATCGCCGCCGGTGTGTGCTGCCTGTTCTTCTCGCCCGCGCTCGACGCGTTCACCTTCGGCTGGGACGCTGCGGCATCGGTGGGCATCAACGTCGCACGCTCCCGCGGCATCCTGATGGTGCTCGCGGCGCTGATGACGGCCGCCGCTGTTGCGGCATCCGGAGCCATCGGCTTCATCGGGCTTCTGGTGCCGCACACGGTGCGCCTGCTCGGCGTGCGCACGCATCGACTGCTGCTGCCGCTGTCGGCGCTGGGCGGAGCCGTGTTCCTGATCTGGGTGGACGCGTTCGCGCGGTCGGCGTTCGCGCCGCACGAGCTTCCCGTCGGCGTGATCACCGCGCTGATCGGTGCGCCGGCCTTCGCGATCGTGCTGCGAAGGGCGCGCCGAGCATGAACGCACGCAACCCCCGCGCGGCTCGCCTCGAGGCGAGCGGAGTCACATGGCCGGCCTCGGGCGCGGCCATCCTTGACGACGTGTCCATCGCCGCCGAGCCGGGCAGCGTTCTCGGATTGCTCGGCCCGAACGGTGCGGGCAAGAGCAGTCTGATCCGCATCCTGGCGGGAGTGCAGGGCGCGCATCGTGGGACCGTGCGGCTCGACGGCGTCTCGATGGCGGAGATCGAGCGCCGTTCGATCGCCAGACGCGTCGCGCTGGTGGAACAGGCGCCGGAGGCGCACGCCGAGGTCACCGTGGAGGAATCGGTCGACCTCGGGCGCATCCCGTTCCGCGGGGCGTTCGGTGCGCCGCGCTCCGCGGACAGAGAGGCGGTCGACTCCGCGCTCGAACTGACGGGGATGAGTCGGCTGCGCCACCGCCGCTGGCACAGCCTCTCAGGCGGTGAGCGGCAGCGCGCGCAGCTGGCCCGCGCCCTCGCGCAGCAACCGGATGTGCTGCTGCTCGACGAGCCGACCAATCACCTCGACGTGCGCTACCAGCTCGAGACGCTGCAGCTGGTGCGCGGCCTGGGTGTGACGGTGATCGCCGCGCTGCACGATCTCGATCTGGCGGCCCGCTTCTGCGATGCGCTCTGTGTTGTCGATGCCGGACGCGTCGTCGCTCAGGGCAGTCCGGAAGAGGTGGTCACCCCGGAACTGCTCAGGTCTGTGTACCGCGTGGAGGCCGTGGTGGAGCGCTCGCCGCACACTGGGCATCCGATGGCGACGTTTCTTGCGCCGGTGGGGTGATGGGGAGGTCGCGAGGCGGGCGGAGTGACAAGGGGTCGCAGGTTCAAATCCTGTCAGCCCGACCGAGAGGTCCCGGAAACTCAAGGGTTTCCGGGACTTTCTAGTTGGTGAGACGTGATCCGGTCATCGAAAACCCATCACTTTGGCCCCCTCGCGGCCCTCTCGGGCCGTCGTGCTCCGGTAGCCGGTCGACCGCTTTGGTTGTCTCCGGTTCGTGTGGGGGAGTGCAGCGCACCTGTTCGGTATGGACGCCGATCACAGCCCGGCGGGCAACCCCTGGGGCCTGAAGCCGCTGCTCGACGTCGGCGAGCTCGCCGCCTATCTGGGTGTGCCGGTCTCGACCGTCTACGACTGGCGGACCCGGGGCCTGGGTCCGCGTGCGTATCGCTTCGGCAAGCACCTGAAGTTCGCCGTGGCCGATGTTCGGGCCTGGGTCGAGCAGCAACGCGACCCCGACCCGCCTGCGTCTTCGGAGGGGAGGTGATTCGATGGGCTGCCAGCGTCTGACGATCGGCACCTTCGGCGAGATCGGCTACCTGCGCACCGCCGGCGGGCGGAGCGTCGCGCGGGCGCGCTACCGGGACTGGGACGGCAAGACCCGGCTCGTGCAGGCCATCGCCAAGACCCGCAAGGCCGCGGAGCGGGCGTTGAAGGCGAAGCTCGCCGACCGCAGTCTCTTCCAACCCTCCTCGTCGGGGCTCACCCCGGACAGCCGGTTCCCTGACCTCGTGGCGTACTGGTTGGACGACCTCGACCTGGAGGGCCGGCTCTCCACGCGCACCCGCCAGCTCTATGAGCGGAACATGCAGACGCTCGTCCTGCCCGTTTTCGAGAATCTGACTCTGCGGGAGATCGGGGTGGCCCGCTGCGACCACTTCCTCAAACAGCTCGCGAAGCAGAGCTACAGCCGCGCCAAGCAGGCCCGCGTGGTCCTCCGGCTCGCGCTCGGCCTGGCCGTGCGGCACGAGGTGCTGCCTCGGAACCCGATGGATCACGTCTCCCGGCTGCGCCGGCCCGCCTCGACCCCGAACGAGCTCACTCCCGCCGAGGTGAACGCGATCCGCGCCGCGATCACCTACTGGGAGGCCGGCAGCTCGCCCTCGGGGCCTCGGCCGGACGGGCAGCTCGGCGCGATCATCGAGGTCATGCTCGGTACCTCGGCACGAATCGGTGAAGTGCTCGCCATCCGAAGCCGAGACATCGACGTCACGAGCGCAACTCCGTCGATCCGGATCACCGGCACCATCGTCTCCCATCGAGGTGAGCCGACGACGCGTCAGGATCATCCGAAGACGGCGAGGTCCAGGCGAACGGTCGCGATCCCGTCATTCACCGCTGAAGCCGTGCGGCGCAGACTGACCCGGCTGGAGAATTCATCGCTGGACGCACTGCTGTTCTGCAGTCGCGAGGGGACGCCGCTGACGACGAACAACGTCCGCCGCCAGCTCCGGCACGTACTCGACCTCGCCGGCATCACCGGAATCACACCGCACATGTTCCGCCGCACGGTCGCGACTGCGATCAACGAGCAGGGCGGCGTGGAGCTTGCCGCGGAGTTGCTGGGGCATACTGATCCGAAGATCACGATCCAGCACTACATCCGCCGCAGCGAGATGGTGAATCCCGCCACGGCGGAGATGCTGGATCGGGTGTTCGCGGAGGATGAGTGAGCTTCAGTGGGGAGGGTGTCACTGGCCACTACTGGCACGGGCAATGACCGGCTTCTATCGGTCAGTCTCCTGAGGCGTCGTCCGGAGGGTCATCATCGAGCGGAGAGGTCGCCGCTGGACAGGCGTTGAAGGTCGACACCTTCTTCGACGAGTTCATCGGCGACGCGGTCGAGCGCTTCACGCAGTAGCGGATATCGCTCAGTGATGAACGCAAGGTATGCGGCCACGTCGTCCTTAGAGATGGGTCCCTGGAGGCGCACATCGACATCAGAAGGATCGGTAGCGCCCTGGTTTGCCAAGTGAGTCATGGTCGGCCTCCTGGCGAGTACGAATGGACTGGAATCGTGTTGGTCGCCTGAGAGGTGCGCGTCCTCAGCCGAACTTGCCGATGGATAAGCTCCCGCGATCGTGGCACCTCTGGTCGCGGGTTCGAATCTCGTTAGGTACCCCTCGAAGGGCCCTATGAGAACTCTGCGATGGCATGCAGGAGGTCAGGGGTTCGAATCCCTTTAGGTCCACCCAAAGTCGCTTATGCGAACACCGCCGCCGCGCCATCGAGGCCCAGGATCTCAGCGATCTCAGGCCGAAGCTCGACGCGGATCTCTTCGCCTGCTGGGCCGACGAGGACGCGGCTGAACAGCGCGTTGTTCACCTGCTTCCGCTCGTGCGGTACAGCAGTGAAGTAGCGCGCATGGGCGCCCTCAAGAAGGTCGAGCGCGTCTCGTGCTCGCTGCAAACGGAGGACGTCGTCTTCTCGCAAACGCTCTTGGTCCGCGACGATCCGGGACAGCGCCTCAGCCAGCTTCCGCTGCTCCCGCACAAGCACATCGCGAGCGATCCCGTCTCCGTAGTAGCGGTCAACGAACTCAGCGGCGATGAGCGCCCCTAGCCCGTATGCGTGTCGCTGGTTCGCATTGCGCTGGGCCGGGATGGAGAAGCCGTCCCGCGCGCCTCCGCGATCTGCCTGACGAGCAGTAGAGATGCGAATGTAGGAGATCGCGGAACGTGGTGTGAATGAGTCGAGATCGTCGGTTGGAAGCTGCAGGGAGATGCCGTGGTTCACTCCGACAACGCTGGTCAAGGGATAGGTGGGAAGTTCCTGGTCGAGGAACCGGAAAGCAGTAGGTAAAAGAGACTGACGACCTGGCCCGCGAGCTGTTTAGGAACGACGAGGATGAAGTCTCAAACACCTTTACCGTATATGTCCAGTAATTTTGGACATATACGGTAAAGTGTGCGCATGGCAACGGCAGGAGAGTCGCTCGAGGCGACACTCAGTGCGACCGAGTTCGGCGCTTTGAGGGTGCTTGCTGAGAGCACCGTCCCGCTGTCCGGCCGCAAAGTCGCGACCGCCTTGGGGGTGTCGCCGACGACAGCCAACGACGCGTTGTCCACGTTGTCGGAAGCGGGGTTCGCCACCTCACGGAAGTCGGGACGGGCAACCCTGTGGCAGCTCGCTGTCTCGAACCCTTCCATCAGTGCATGGTTGGCGGAAGCCGTACCCGGTGACCGGGGAACCTCGACTGGGTCAAGCCCGTACTCGACGGGCGGGGGCGGCGTCCGTCTGGAGCACTCGTACGCCGCCTGCCTCGTTGCTGGCCTCCTCGCGGGTGACGTACTTCCGGAACTCGGCGATGCCAAAGGGGTGGACTCGATTCGGCTCCAGGCCAGCGATCTGAGTGATGCTGACGACATCGTTATCGAAGGCCGAGATGCTCATGGTCAACGGCATCGAGCCTCTATAGCTGTGCGAAGAAACCCGCTCCTGACTGCGAGCGACGATGCGTCAGTCCCCCTAGTCCGAGATTTCTTAGCGATCGTGACGGACCAGTGGACCGAGGTGCGTTCGGGGAGGTGGCAACTCGTCCTTGCAGTGTCCACCAACGCCAACGCGGTTGCCCAGCTCGCAGAGTTGGCGGAGCTTGCTCTTGCGCTTCCGACATCGGCTGACCTGATTGCTCGCTTGGCGCAATCCGGAAGAACCAATGTCGCCGTCCGTGGTCGGTATGACCATTTGAAAAGCCTGGTGGAACGGGCATCAAAGGGTCTGCTCTCAGCCAAGGGGCTGGCTGCGGAGGAGCTCACGTGGCGGCTTCTCTCGCATCTCAGCACACGCAACCTTCGCCTCGAGCGAACGGATCGTGCCGACCGAACGGCAGCGGTCAGCGCGCTACAGCGGGTGCTCGTTGACGGTACCCCAGCGGCGGCGGATGCGCTGTTCTCTCGTCTCGAGGAGCTTGTCGGTGAATGGGCGCCGCAGGGGGCTGTGCTCACCCAAGCGCTGGTTCGACAAAGGCTGAGCAACTACCCGCTGATGAGGTCTGCGTCGTTCGCATCCGCTTGGGGATTGTTCGATCGGCTAGGGACCCGACTTCGTGAATCTGTTCGCCCAGTTCTTCGGTCGGGCCAGCAGGCGCTCGAGCTTGAGCGCCCCGGTGAAAGGTCGCGGCTCATCGACGCCATGCGGTCCGCAGGCGAGTCCGCTGGCGCCCTAGTGATCACCGGTGACCCGGACGTCGGGAAGTCGGCCTTGTCCCTGCGCGTCGTGGAGGCCCTCGAGAAGGACGGCGCGGCCATCGTCAGCCTCAGTCTGCGCGACCTCCCGGTCACCGTGATGGAACTCGAGGCTCAGCTGGGTGGTCACTCACTCAATGACGTCATGGGATCCGGGGCCGTGGGACCTGTGCGGCTTCTCCTCGTGGACGGCGCCGAGTCAGTTCTCGAAGGCAAGGGGCAAGTGTTCCGCGCGATCGCTGAAGCCGGCCTGCGGGCCGGCTTCGGAGTGGTCAGCGTCGCACGTACCGACGGCTCACGCCAAGTTGGTGAGGAGATGGCTCGAGCCCTCGAACTGGTGGGGTCAAGCCTTTTGCCGGGCGAGCACACGGTCGGGCCACTGACCAACGACGAGCGTCAGGCTCTTCCAAAGGCGTTCACAGTGCTAACACGCCTGGGCGTTGATGCGCGCGCCAGCTGGGTGCTTGGACGCCCGGGACTGGTCGATGCGCTTCTGCGGACCGGCACCGCTCTCGATCCTGGCGATCTGCTGTGCGAGGCGGATGTGTACTCCACTGTGTGGCGGAGTCTTATTCGCCGCGATGAGATCCACCCTCCAGGAGCGGCGTCCCCGGACGATCGCGATCAGGCCACGCTGAGTGTCGCCAGGCAGACCCTCGGCATCGCTGCGGGCCCTCTTCACGGCACCGGGGCCGCCGAGTTGCGCTCCGACGGAGTCCTCCGGGCACCCGTCAATCCCGCGATCGCTCCCGGGGATGAGTTCGCCACTGACCTGTTCCGCGATTTCGCTCTGTGCCGACTTTTTATCACGCAAGGGTGGGATGCTCTCAGCTCTGCTGGGGCCCCGCGCTGGTCCATCCGCGCCGCTCGCCTCGGGTGCCAGGCCGCGCTGCTTGGCCCCAACCGCCTAAACGCCTGGGCCAATCTCTCGGCGAGGTTGGGCGAGATTGCCAGCGCCCAGGGTGATCGATGGTTGGAAGTCCCCTACGAGGCCTTGCTCACTCTGGGGGATGCGGAGCCGGCCCTCCGCGAGCTGTGGGGGACCCTGACCGACAACGGCTCAGCTGGCCTCGGTATTCTGCTGCGCCTCGCCGAGGTGCGGTACGTCCACGGGACGATCGGCGACGCGTTTGCTCTTGCGCCCTTGGTGAAGGTTGCATTTTGTGAGCGGCCCAAGATTGGGCGTAGTCCGCAGTTCGGTCACCGGACCGTCCACGAGGTCATCCGTGATCTCGTCTTGGCTTGGCTACGCGGAATGGCGACAGTTATTCCGCAGCCGGACCTTCTTCGTCAAGAAGTCCGCGACGTTATCCTCGCTGGCAATCCGCCGCTCTACGATGACTTCGCCATAGAGGCTCTCGCTTGTCTGGGCACAGACATCGACGACAAGGCAGAGGCGTGGCTGCGGCAGGTTGGTAGCGACCGGCCGGGAGACTTGAATGCGGCTGTAGAGTCGTTCGCTGTCGTTGCAAGCATGTCGCAAGCACGGCCCAAGCTGCTGCTGGACCTTGCGGAGGCCTACTACATCGAGCTTCCCGACCCAGACGACCACTGGCGCGGGGGCAGCCTCGACGATGGCATTCGAGACTTCAAGCATGGACTCGGCGTCGGTTTCGGGATCCCGGGAGCTGCGTGGTACTACGGGCCCTTCTTCAGGTTGCTGAACACGATTCCCCGTGAGGCAATCGGCTTCATCAACCGAATGCTGGACCATGCGGCGAGAGTGCGCGTCGAGAAGACCTACGGTTTCGGCGACAAGCCGCAGGAGGCCGCCGAGCCCGACGGCAGCGAGCTGGACGTAGCTGGAACTGGAATGCGTCGTTACATCGGCGATAGCCACGTCTGGGCCTGGTATCGGGGATCGAGCGTTGGGCCGTACCCGTGCATGAGCGCGCTGCTTGCTCTTGAGCGATTCATTGACCACATGCTGGAGAGCTTGGACATCCCGGCACGAACCATCCTCGAACTGCTCCTGCGCGATTGCCACAACCTCGCCGTGCCGGGGCTTCTCGTCGGGTTCCTCACGAGACACCCCGACCAGGTCAGTGATCTCCTTGACGCCTTCTTCGAGCGCCCCGAGATCTGGCACCTTGAGACATCCCGTGTCGTGGGCGAGCACTTTTATGTGCGTGACCCGGACGCAGACAAGCTCGCGGGCCGCGACCGCCGATCGAATACCCCGCACCAGACCGTGGCTGGCATGGTGGTTAACGCGCAAGTCAATGGCGATGAAAAGCGTCTCGCCCGGCTTGTCGAGGTCGGGACTCGCCTCGTAGACAACGCCAGGGCAACTCTTACTGGCGCAGCGGGCGATGCGGAGTACATCGCCATGATCGAAGGCTGGGCTGCTGAATTCCGATTCAACAATTACCGCGCCAACTCGACTCCCGACGGACTTCTAATCGAGTTCGAACGCCCCGCTGAAATCGAACAAATCCTCGCTCCCAGCAACCAGGAGCTGCAGACGACCAACTTGATGTACACGCTCCAGAATCGCTACGGACGCTACAACGATGATCCCGAGAACTGGCCAGTCGAATACCTCGAGGAGGACCTTGCCGTCGCCCGACGGATGGACGACGAGGAGACAGCGCCGAAGAATTTCTACGGTCCTGAGAATGCCTTGGTTGCCGTCGCGGCGGCCGCAGTACACGGTCAAGCCATGGGCCTGGTCAACCTGGATCGGTCTGACCTCGCCTGGGCGGCGGGCGCTGTTATCTGGGCTGGCGAGAACCCACGGGTCGACGGGATGGAGTACAGCGGCTCGATGTTCTCGATGGGTGCAGACAGAGCAGCAGCCGCGTCTGTGCCGCTGCTCCTTCTCGCCCCGTTCGACGACCTGGGGCTGGACCGCCAGCAGATCGAGCGTTGCGTGCGCTCCCTTGGGACCAGTGTCTTCGACGAGGTAAGAGCAAACTACGTCAAAGGCACCCTTCCGGTTTGGGGTGCACCGTGCGATTTCGACGTGGATACCAACTCCTGTCGTCGGCACGCCCCGGCCTGGGCCGCAGGAACGGCAGGCCTGATCGACTGCCGGCTCGGATCATGGAATCGAGACCGACAGCGGCGAGAGCATGAGCCGCTGCCGCCACCATTCCACGACTCGCTACTCCTCGTTTCCGACAACGACCTACTGGTCAACCGGCTACGCATGCCGCTGGCCTGCATGATCGACGCCCGCAACGTCCCTTGCCTTCAGAACGAAGTAGCCGCACTCTGGGCCCCCTTGTGGGACGCCCACCGTAGAGGCCTCGCTCACTGGTGGAAGGAAGGGTATGACCACCACGCACACATCACGCACGAACCCATCGCTCGTCGGATGATCGAGGTCGCGCTGGATGGCGACCGCGACATTGTCGGGTCGTACATCAAGACCTTCGCAGCAAACTTAAACGCCCTGCATCTCCTCTTCGACGGGTTCGCGACAGTATTCACCTACGACGAGGGCCTTCGGGCACATTTGGCGGACTTCTGGTCCTGGGCACTCAGGATCGCCTTGGACACCATCGGGGATGGAACCGAGCTTCGATCGCAACGGCACTGGTTCGACTACATGGCAGCGGCCTTGCTCCCCACCCCCAGCCCAAGATCGGCAGACCCAGACATCGACGGCACGCTGGCCAGATGCCACGTGGCTTGGATTCAACCGGCCGCCCTCGGCGAGCTCCCTGACCGCTGGCTGCGTATCGCGCGCGGGCAGGCCAAAGCTGTCGACGCAGTCGTCAAGTTTGCCAAAGGCACTACCCTTGAGTGGCAGACGACTGTCGCGCTGACGTGGATCGAAACGATCATCGACGGCCGCTTCGACCTCATCGCGAACCACCTTTGGCTTCTTGAAAAATGGCTGACTGACCTTCGTAGCGCCAGCGCGATCGTCGGGAAGGTCAAGAACCAATACCACCGAATCGTTGACGGGCTCGCCGCCGCAGGGGACCACGGCGCCGTCAGGCTCCAGCAACTGGATGAATAAGGTCGGTTAGTGACGGTACTTCCACAGGTCGGGTGCTCAGTGCCCTTCGTCAGCTAGTTTGCGTCCTACGGAGCCACGCTCTCGTGACTGCGGCGTCCAGCCGCGGATCGAACTCCCACTTGTTGTCGAGGTACAGGAAGACATCAAAGGGGGATTGACTTCCCTGCCAAGCGCCGAACGCGGAGACCGGACCAAGACCTGACGCGTACTGCCGAAATGTTGCGTACTGAAGGCACTGGGCCTCTATTGACTCTCTGGTTGCGTCGGTCTGGAAACTCATTGCGATGAAACCGAACCGTTCCCCGGCCGGGAAGAGACCTTGTTGTACATGGAGTGCACCAGGCGATCTTTACGGGTTGCCGCTCGAAGTCGTCGGGGCTGCTGTGCGTGTTAGGTCCAGGGCCGGTTCCATGCGCGTGTGAGCGCATCATGCAACATGAACTCGTACCGGGTGGTAAACCCTGCGCCGGAGGTGCGACGGAAGACGAAGTCGGTGTGTTGCCCGTTCTTTACCCCGATCCCACCTGTCTCAAACATCTGCTTTAGCAGACTCTTTATCTGGGAGGGATCGAGCTCGCCGGCCAGTTCATCGATCATGTACTGGAAGGTGAACAATCGCGTCGGGGCGGTCCGGAGAGCATCTTTGAAACTCGCGACCTGGCGCGCGTTCCCCGCTGGCAGCACTCCCGCGAGGTTGTCGAATATCTCCCCCACAAAGTACTGCTCGCAGTAGTTACGCACCGCCCGCTTGGCGTTGTCTTCAGGCACTCTCCCGTTGCCGCCGTACTCGAGTTGCAGGTGCCCAAGAAGCGCCACTAGATCGCGCGGCAACAGCCGAGTGTGGTCCAGCAAGAATTCCGCGAGGTTCCGATGTGGTCCGATCACGACGGGGCGGCTCAGATACTGGCCAACAACGCTCGTTACCTCGGGTTTGCCGACCGCTGCCTTGCGTGAGACAAGCTTCCACAGGTGGTTGTCAGCGCCGATCCCGTGAGCGTGCCAGTCGAGATGCACAGCGTGCGGCTTCAACTTGTTTATCTCCGGCCCTGGCAGGAGGTCCACGATGTCAGAGCGGGCGGCGACGACGATGGAAACAGGAAGAGAGGCTTCTCTCAACTCGCGATTGATCGTCCAGATCGCCTGCATCAATCCGGCTAGAGACGTCCATTCATCCTCTGCCTCGAAGAAGAAGGAATCGAGACCATCGATGGCGAGGATGTGCTTGCTGTCAGTCTTTGTCGTCGTGATCTGTTGGCGGACGTAGTGACTGACGTCTAGCGGGGTAATCGTTGAAGCATCGAACTGTGCCTCTGCTCCAATCACCTTCGCATCAAACTTCAGCTTGGTGCTCGACCATCGGGACACGTTTGCAGTCCAGTTGGTGCTGAGGTACCCGCTTGCTCGAAGTGCCTTGACCATCGCTCCGAACGTGGCAGGCGCCCGCAGTCCCTCGTCCGCATCGAGCGTCTCTAGAACTTGCAGAAGCAGGATGAACTCCCATGCTGCCTGCGCGCGTGCCCCTCCCCGCGACTGACCCGTAGTAATTCCTGCGACGTCGTTCACAGGGAAGCCGGCCAGATTCCAGTAGGTGAAGAAGCGATTCCATCGCGACTCCCAGTTGAGTCGTATGTTCTCCAACACGGCCGACTTTCCGGACCCCTTCGGCCCGAGGACCAGCCAAGCCGCGCCCTCGAGGATTCCCTGCACTGCCTGGCGATAGTCGTAATACCCATCCCGCAGAAGCTCCGGGGCGTCGGCGGCTTCCTGCGTGGCGTCGAGGTGGCCGAAGTGCAAGGTTGAGAACTTCGGCAGGGCAGCGTCGGGCATGTGTCGATACTAGCGAGCGATGGCGCACGGCCCCGTCGGCAACTTCGAGGGCTTGTTGCGCAGCCTTATTTTTCAGCGGAGAGGCTAGGCTCCGCTGCAATCAGGCCGGAGCGTCCAGCGCCAAGGTCCTCTTCCGAAGAGCCATCAAAGGTGACCAGACTGGTGACCAGAAGCCCCCGGAGTGGCCGGTATCAGCTGGTGGTTACCTGGTAGTGTCGTGGTCATGAGAACCGCAGAATTCTGAATCGCCCCGGGTCTCGTGGAGGGTCTGATTCCCCGAGAGGATGAGACCTATGCCAGCACCGAGGAGGTATCCGCAGGAGCTTCGTGAGCGTGCGATGCGGCTTGTTGCCGAGGCCAGGAAAGAGGATCCGGAGTTGTCGTTGAATGCGGCGGTGGTCCGGATTGGGCAGCGTGTCGGGGTCAATGCCGACACGCTGCGTGGCTGGTGCAAGCAGGCCGCAATCGACGCGGGCGAGCGTCCCGGGACCACGACGAGCGACGCGGCTCGGATCAAGCAACTCGAGGCGGAGAACCGTGAGTTGAAGCGCGCGAACGAGATTCTGTTGGCGGCGTCCTCGTTCTTCGCGCGGGAGCTCGACCCGCGACTGCCGTGGTAGTTCAGTTCATCGACGATCATCGTGACCGGTTCGGGGTCGAGCCGATCTGCCGGGTGCTGACCGAGCATGCCGTGCCGATCGCCCCGTCCGGTTACTACGCGTTCAAGAAACGGCCGCTCTCAGCACGGGCGGAGAGCGACGCGGAGTTGGTCGTGCAGATCGAACGGGTGTTCTGGGACCGGAAGCTGGGCCGCGGGGTCAGCGGCGCCCGGAAGGTCTGGCGCCTGCTTCGCCGCGAAGGGATCATCGTGGCCCGGTGCACGGTCGAACGATTGATGCGGCAACAAGGCCTGCGTGGTGTCCGCCGCGGCAAGCAGTTCGTCACCACTCGTCCCGATTCGTCGTCCACCCGGCCGCCGGATCACGTGCAACGCTGTTTCCGCGCTGACCGGCCGAACGAGCTCTGGGTGGTCGATTTCACCTATGTTCCGACGTGGTCGGGGATGGCGTTCACCGCGTTCGTCACCGATGTCTACTCCCGTCGGATCGTGGGCTGGCGGACCATGGACCGGATGCCCACCGACCTGCCCTTGGACGCCCTCGAGATGGCGCTCTGGATCCGCGACCGTGCGGGCGAGGACGTCACCGGAGTCATCCAACATTCCGATGCAGGGTCGCAATACACCGCTTTGCGCTACTCCGAACGGCTCGCAGACGTCGGCGCGATCGCCTCGATCGGGACGGTCGGCGACAGCTACGACAACGCCCTCGCAGAGAGCGTCGTGGGGCTTTACAAGACCGAGTGCGTGAAGATCGACGGCCCGTTCCGGACCGCCGATGAGCTCGAACTCGCGACGCTCTCCTGGGTGCACTGGTTCAACGAGAACCGGCTCCACTCATCGATCGGCTACCTCACACCCATCGAGAAGGAGAACGAGTACTACCGTGAGATCAACCCCCAGCACCAGCCGGCGCTGGGAGAACTCGCCCTCCACTAAACCCGGGGCGATTCATCTGCCGCGGCCCCGCGTTCACGCGCCCCGCACGGCCCCGCTCAGCCCCCCGGCAGCTCCTCATCCAGCGCCTTCCCCAACGCAGGAGCCACGTGCTCCACCCACAGTCGGTTCAGATGCGAGTCGTCCACGTACAGCGGCACGTCGCCGGCGAAGAGCGGGCACTCGTCCTCGACGCAGACGAAGGGCTCGGTGTCGAGGTAGATGGCACCGGCGGTGGCGACCTCGTGGTGGGTGATGTCGTTGCTGTGCTTCTCGATGCTCTCGCCCGTGACCACGCAGCCCTCCTGCGTGGCACCGGGCTCCTCCACGCAGTCCTGCGGGGTCGCGTCGGGGCGGGCGGGAACATCGCCCAGCGCGACGACCCGCGATGACACGCCCTGATAGAAGTCGACGGTCTCCGAGACTCCCGCGCGCCACTGCTCGTCGACGCTCTGACCGTCGCGGTCGGTCATATTGAGCATGCCTCGGGCGCCGAGGATGACGGCATCCGGATCGAGCTCGGTCACCTCGTCGCGCGTGAAGTTCCGGAACTCGTCGCAGTCCTCAGCGCTGTGGTTGTCGCCGTCCTGCACGACGTCGTACGCGCCGCAGGCGAGCTTGACGAACACCGCCAGCCGGAACCCGTGCTGCTTGCCGACGAGGTCGAGCGCCGGAGCCCACATCGCCGCGTGCGAGTCGCCGACGAGGGCGATCGTGGCGTCGGCGTCGGCGTCGCCGAAGAAGCAGACGTCGGCGTCCTGCTCACCGTCACCGGCGTAGCAGTCGGAGGAGACCAGATCGGTCCACTTGTCCTCCCTCAGCGATTCGCCGTTGTAGTCGGGAGGGATCGGAGCACCGTCCTCGGCGACGTTCACCGCTTCCTCGAGATCCTCCTGCACCGCATCCGGATCCTCCGTCGGCTTCAGATCCTGATAGCCGTGCTCATCGAAGTACTCCGCGGCCTGCTGCTGTTCGACGGCCTGGC
Source organism: Microbacterium halotolerans (assembly GCF_003569805.1). GTDB lineage: Bacteria > Actinomycetota > Actinomycetes > Actinomycetales > Microbacteriaceae > Microbacterium > Microbacterium halotolerans. The sequence goes on from NZ_KZ984051.1 coordinate 1,067,604, forward strand.
GGTGCACTCCCCAGCTCGAGGCGGCGAACGCTATCGCGAGGATCACCACGACGCTGATCGGCCACAGCCACAGCGTGCGCTTGTCGACCGAGAACACGGGCACCTGCTTGCGCTGGAACGGACGCTCGACGAAGTGGAACGTCAGCGCCGCGAGCGCGACCGAGATGCCGACGGTCAGGCCCGCCTGCTGCAGGAACGGTGCCGTGTGCGGCATCACCTGCTGCACGCCCAGCGCCACCGGCCAGTGCCAGAGATAGAGCGAGAACGAGATATCGCCGATGTAGCGCAGCGGGCGCCACGACAGCACCCGGCCGGTGAAGGTGTCGGGCCCTGCGGCGAGAAGTAGCGCAGTGCCGACGACGGGTATGAGCGCGAGCGATCCGGGGAACGGAGTGGCCTCGTTGAAGGTCAGTGCCGCGTACATGATCAGTGCGATCCCCGCGAAGCCGGCGAGGTGGCGCCAACGTGAGCGAAGGGGCCCTGCGATGACGCACGCGAGGATCGCCCCGACCATCAGCTCGTAGGCGCGCGCCGGGGTGTTGAAGTACGCGGGCGCCGCGTCGTGCGCGGTGTAGAAGATCGACCAGCCGAGTGACGCGACGAGCAGACCGCCGGCCACGAGTGCGAAGGTGCGCTTCCGGATGCGCGGCACGAGTGCCAGCACCAGCAGCGGCCAGAGCAGGTAGAACTGCTCCTCGACGGCGAGCGACCAGAAGTGCTGGAAGAAGCTGGGCGCGTTCGTGGAGAAGTAGTCGGTGTCGTCAGCGGCGAAGCCCCAGTTGGAGAGGAAGAAGGCCGACCAGACGGAGTCCTGGGTGTTCTGCCCGAGGCGTGCGGTGGGCAGTGCGAGTGCCGCGTAGATCAGGATGCACACCGTCACGAAGGTCGCCGCGGGCAGGATGCGGCGCGCGCGGCGCACGTAGAACTGCGAGATGGAGACGGTGCCGGTCTTGTCGACCTCGCGCAGCAGCAGCTGGGTGATCAGGAAGCCCGAGATGACGAAGAACACGTCGACGCCGACGAACCCGCCCTCGAAGCCGGCGAGGTGCACGTGCGCGAGGACGACCAGCCCCACGGCGAGGGCGCGCATGCCCTGGATGTCGGGGCGCCAGTTCGCGCCGCCCGTGGCCTTCCCGCCCGACGCGGCACCGGATGAGGCCGCGCGGGAGCGCGCCGAGGTCGCGTCGGACGACGGCGCGGTCTCTTCCACCAGCGGAGCCATTACGCCAATTGTAGTTATCGTTTTGTGATATTTCTGGGTGCGAGTCAGCCGGATGCTTCCTGCGCGCTGAGCGGCACCTGCGCGGGCGGGGCACCGGACCGTCGCATGTTCGTGGGAGACGCAGTGTCGGATAGTTGAGATGACCGATAGAGAACTGTTGAGATGTTCGGTATGATGCTGTTGAAACACCTGGTAGAAATCTGTTGAGAGGTGTGATGGACTCATGGCGGACATCTACTCGCGCCGCGTCTTGGATGCTGAGCTCGATGAGCTCCAGCCGCTTCTGCCTGCTGTTTCGCTGCATGGACCCAAAGGTGTCGGCAAGACGGCAACAGCCTCACAGCGGGCGCACGCCATCATCGATCTGAGCGATGATGCCACCCGAGAAGCGCTTGCTGCGGACGCGGACAGGCTCACTCGCGAGCGGGGACCTGTCCTGATCGATGAATGGCAACGGCTGCCCCAGGTATGGGACATGGTGAAGCGCGCCGTCGACAACGGCGTCGCCGACGGGACCTTTGTACTGGCCGGATCCTCGGCGCCGCGCGGCGCCCGAATTCACTCTGGTGCCGCGCGGATCGTGCCCTTGCACATGCGCCCGCTGTCGTTGGTTGAACGCGGCCTGGTCGCTCCCACCGTCAGCTTGACGACGCTGCTCAGCGGTGGCGGTCGTACCGCAATCCAGGGGGAGAGTCCGCTCGGACTGCCCGAGTATGTGGAAGAGATCACAGCATCGGGGTTTCCAGGCATCCGGTCTCGCCCGGAACGGGTGCGGGAGCGTGCGCTTGACGCCTATCTCGACAACGTCGTGGAGCGGGAGTTCCCTGAGCAGGGCTATCCCGTGCGGAAACCGCAGACGCTGCGAGCCTGGTTGCGTGCCTACGCCGCGGCTACCTCGCAGACGACTGCGTACTCGAAGATCCTGGCGGCTGCGACGGAGGACAGGTCTTCGCAACCCGCGCAGTCGACGACGTTGCTCTATCGCGATGCGCTCACCGGACTGCACTTGCTGGACCCTGTGGAGCCGTGGCAGCCCGTGGGCGCCGGAGTGAAGAACCTGATCACAGCACCGAAGCATCATCTGGCGGATCCTGCTCTGGCCGTGCGGTTGCTCGGGTTGAACCGAGCACGTGTGCTGCGTGGTGAGCAGGGCGAGGTCGCGGTCGCAAGCGACAGTGTTCTAGGCGCGCTGTTCGAGGATCTGGTGACGCTCAGCGTGCGCACATACGCTCAAGCGAATGACGCCCGTGTCGCGCATCTTCGCACCTACGACGGAGGTCGGCACGAGGTCGACCTGATCGTGGAAGGCAGAGATGGGCGCGTGGTGGCGATCGAGGTCAAGATCGCCCCGTCGGTGGAGAAGGACGACGTGAAGCATCTGAACTGGTTGCACCGCCAGATCGGGGAACGGCTGGCTGACAAACTGGTCGTCACCACGGGGCCGCATGCGTACAGGCGAGAGGACGGTGTCGCGGTTGTGCCTGCCGCGCTGCTGGGACCTTGAGCGCTGGAGGGATGACGCCGTGATCTGAGGCGCGACTTATCCCGTAGATCGCGTTTGCGGACTCCAGGCAGGCTCGCCGCATCTGAACCAGGACGTGCGACTCCGCCCGGCGCGAATGGGCTCGCGATACTGCGAACGGCACGGTCGATCTGCTGCGGATGGCGCGATGAGCAAGCGCTACGACACTGTCGGCGGCGTGGAGGTCACGGAGGACGTGACTGCGCGCCTGGTGGCCAACGCAGAAGCAGGAATCCCAGGAATGACACCTCGCAAGGCTGGGCGGCCGGCGATGGGCGACGGGCCGGCCAAGACCGTGGCAGTGCGGCTCGACCCTGATCAGTACCAGGCGCTCATCGAGCAGGTAGAGGATGACGGCTCGAGCGCGCCCCAGATCATGCGTGACGCGCTGCGTCAGTACCTCGACGCTGCCTGACGGGGAGCAGTTCGAGCTGAGCATCTAAAGACTCGTGCAACCCTCGTTGTCGTCGGACTTGGATATGTAGTCTGCGCGGCCGCGGGGTGTCATCAGACCTCTCGCACCCAACAACGCCTCGCCTTGCGCGGGGCGTTGTGTCGTTCGTGCTTCACTATCGCCGCAGTGGCCGCGCCCTCCGCGCATCCGGCCGATCCGTCGCGAACATCTCCGACGTGACTCCGTCGAGCAGGTCGCCCGGCGTGGCCTCCAGCGCTTCCGCGATGCGCACGAGTGAGAACACGTTCATCATCGCGCGCCCGTTCTCGTAGCTGCGGATGTTCGACGAGTCGATGTCGCTGGTGACCGCGAGCTGGTCCTGAGTCATCGATCGGCGCCTGCGCAGTTCCGCGATGTGCGCGCCGATGTGAGCGGCGGCAGGGGACGGGACGCGAGGCATCGTTCTAGCGTCGTCGGCACCGGTGGCATGCGCCAGAGTGAATGTCACCGGGTATAAGTACACTGAGCAACATGCAGGGTGAAAGTACACGGTCGTGAGCGGCGAGAAGCTGGTCAAGTCACGGCAGCGAGTCGCGGATCATGGTGAAGTCTTCACGCCGCGCTGGCTGGTCGAGGACATGCTGAACCTGGTGCAGTCGGAGACCGAGCGGATCGACTCGCGCTTCCTCGAGCCCGCCTGTGGATCGGGGAACTTCCTGGTGCCGGTGCTCGAGCGGAAGCTCGCAGCGGTGCAGGTGAGGCACGGGCGCAGCGACTTCGAGCGGCGTCACTACGGCCTGTTCGCGCTGATGTGCGTGTACGGTATCGAGCTCCTGGCGGACAACGCGGAGGAGTGCCGCACGAACCTCTCGGGTACTTTCGCCCGGTTCCTGAAGGCAGACGCCCCGGATGAGTGGATCCGTGCGGCGGACGTCGTGCTCGCGGCGAACATCGTGCAGGGTGACGCCCTCGAGATGACGACGTCGACGCGGGAACCCATCGTCTTCCCGGAGTGGGGATATCTCGGGCGCGGCCGGTACCAGCGTCGTGACTTCGCCTACGACAGCCTGACTCAGCGCTCCTCGTTCCAGGGGACGTTGTTCGACGGGTTCGAGGAGCACGAGATCTTCACGCCCGTGCGGACCTACCCCGCGATGACGGTCTCGGAGCTGGCCTCATGAGCGCCCCGATCATCGACGAGCCTGTCGTCTCGGGGTTCCGCACGCATAACCCTGACGTTCTGACCTGCATCGCGAACCTGTCGAACGATGAGGTGTTCACGCCGCCCGGCCTCGCCAACCAGATGCTCGACGCCCTCGAGGAAGCGTGGGCCGAAGCAAACGACGGGGCGAGCATCTGGTCCGACTCGTCGGTGACGTTCCTCGACCCGTTCACCAAGTCGGGAGTGTTCCTGCGGGAGATCACGCGACGACTCACGGACGGACTCGCGGACGAGATTCCGGACCTCGACGAGCGAGTCGATCACATCCTCACGAAGCAGGTCTTCGGTATCGGGATCACTCAGCTAACGGCGCTGCTCGCCAGGCGCAGCCTGTATTGCTCGAAGGACGCGACGGGCAAGCACTCGATCGCGAAGTCCTTCGACCGCGACTGGGGGAACGTGTGGTTCGAGCGGACCGAGCACATCTGGGTGGGTGGCAGGCCCAAGCACGATCTGCTCGACGCAGAAGGTGATCCGGTGGTTGTGGGGCGTCGGTGCAGGTTCTGCGGGGCGCAGGAAGACGCGTACGGGCGTGGAGATGACCTCGAGAGTCATGCCTATGCCTTCATTCACACTGACGACATCAAGGCTCGCGTCGCCGAGCTGTTTGGGGGCGACATGCAGTTCGATGTGATCATTGGGAACCCGCCGTATCAGCTCGATGATGGCGGTTTCGGAACCAGCGCCGCGCCGATCTATCAGCTGTTTGTTGAGAAGGCTCTGTCGCTCGATGCTAGGTTTGCCGTTTTCGTCACGCCATCTCGATGGTTCGCGGGTGGTAAAGGGTTGGACGGTTATCGGCAGAAAATGCTGAACGAACATCGGTTGCGCACACTAGTTGACTTTCCGAAGCTGTATGACGGGTTTCCCGGCGTCAAAATTAGAGGAGGAGTCTCGTACTTCCTTTGGGAGCGCGATTATGACGGCCCGTGTGCAGTGCAGACGATGTGGGACGGCAAGTCGCTCGGGCCCAGCTTGGAGCGCTACCTAAACGCCTACGACGTTCTCGTACGTCGGAATGAAGCCGTACCGATCCTTGAGAAAGTCCGGGCGAAGGGCGAGCCGACGCTTGACTCTCGAGTGTCCAGTCGAAAGCCATTTGGGTTGGCTACCAACTATCGAGGGGAAAGCTCTCCGGTTGGGTTGGAGGATCCGGTCAAGTTGTTTGGCAATCAAAGAGTCGATTGGACGGAGCGGGACGATCTTCCGGCAAATCGGAACTGGGTCGACGACTGGAAAGTACTGATGACTCGTGTTCAAGGCACGAGCGCCGCGGTCGAGACGAAGTTCTTGAGTAAACCGATCATTGCTGGTCCTGGGACAGCATGCACTGAGACTTACTTGGTCGCCGGGAGATTTGACTCCCGGCAGGTGGCCAATCTGTACGCAGCTTATCTACGAACTCGGTTCGTGCGTTTCTTGGTATCCCTACGCAAGTCGACGCAAGATGCGGCGCGCGGTGTTTATGCGTTCGTCCCGGACCTTCCGCTTGATCAAGAGTGGACGGATGCGAAGCTTTACCTTCGGTACGGCCTGACCTCCGAGGAGATCGCCTTCATCGAAACGCAGGTGGCTTCGCATGTCGGCGACACTCCAGTAAATGAGGACGAGTTCAGTGACTGAGGGTACACGAGTCGTCTTCGTCGCCAAACCCGACGCTCGACCTCGGATCTACGCATACGCGATCCACGACGACGCGCACTCCGGCCTGCTCAAGGTCGGACAGACAACACAGGACGTCAAGGCGCGCGTCGCGCAGCAGCTCAGAACCGCGGCGATCCAGAACTTCACGATCGTGCTCGACGAGCCCGCGGACCGAGCCGACGGGTCTCTCATCACCGATCACGAGGTTCGCGCCCGCCTGAAGGAGAAGGGCTTCGAGAACACCCAGCTCGAGTGGATGCGGTGCGATCTCGACGATGTGCGCGCGGCGATCACGGAGCTGCGTCAAGGCAAGCCAGCGGGCGGGACGCACTACGCAACCTTTGGCATGCGCGACGAGCAGCGTGCCGCGGTCGACAAGGCATACGGGTACTTCCAGTCGATCTGGGCGGATGACGCCGACGACGTCCCCGAGTTCCTCTGGAACGCGAAGATGCGTTTCGGGAAGACCTTCGCGACCTACCAGCTCGCGAAGAGACTCGAAGCGAAACGGGTGCTCGTCATCACCTTCAAGCCCGCGGTCGAAGATGCATGGCGCACCGACCTGCAGTCGCATGCCGACTTCGAAGAGTGGCAGTACCTCTCGCGTGCGACCGGCGGAGACCCGAGCACGATGGATCCGGATTACCCCCTCGTCTTCTTCGGATCGTTTCAGGACCTGATGGGGCGTGACGCCGCGGGCAATTTCAAGGCCAAGCATAAGTGGCTGACCAACCTGGCCTGGGATCTCGTTGTGTTCGACGAGTATCACTTCGGCGCGTGGCGTGACGCAGCCAAGGAACTCTTCGAGGGTGAGGACGAGCAGACTGCGAAGGCTGAGGCGAAGACTGACAAGGACCAGGATGCCTTCGCTGAGCACGTCGAGGAGCTCGGCGACGACCCCGAAGCGTTCGTCCCGATCCGGGCGAACGCGTACCTGTACCTCTCGGGCACGCCGTTCAAGGTGCTCAAGGAAGGTCGTTTCATCGAGGAACAGATCTTCAACTGGACCTACAGCGACGAGCAGCGGGCGAAGGCAAGGTTCGCCAAGGCGCACCCGGAGACGAAGAATCCCTATGCCGCGCTGCCCGAGATGCGACTGCTCACCTATCAGATGCCGGAGGAGCTGCTCGTCGTCGCGAGCAAGGGCGAGTTCGATGAGTTCGATCTGAACACCTTCTTCGAAGCGAAGGGAGAAGGCGCCGACGCCGAGTTCGTGCACAAGGACGAGGTGCAGAAGTGGCTCGACATCGTCCGCGGTGCGCACCTGCCGACGCAGGTCGACGCGCTGAAGGCAGGGACGAAGCCGCCGTTGCCGTACTCGGACACGCGCCTTCTGCCGTACCTGCAGCACTCGATCTGGATGCTTCCGTATCGGGCATCCTGCTCGGCGATGGAGAATCTGCTCGCGGAGCGGCAGAACACCTTCTGGCACGACTACACGGTCGTCAACGTGTCCGCCCCGGGAACGGGCGTGGGGCTGGACGCGCTGCCGCCCGTGCGGAAGGCGATCGGCAGCGGGCACGATACCAAGAGCATCACCCTCACGGTCGGCAAACTGACGACTGGGGTCACCGTTCCTCAATGGTCGTCCATTCTCATGCTCCGCAATCTGCAGGCGCCAGAGACCTACTTTCAGGCGGCCTTCCGCGTGCAGTCTCCGTGGACCATCCGGAATCCCAATGGTGACGACCCGAACGAGGAAGAGATCCTCAAGCCCGTCTGCTTCGTCTTCGACTTCGCGCCGACCCGCGCACTGCGGCAGATCAGCGAGTACGGCCAAGGCCTCTCGCCTGAGACGCCCAACCCCGAGCACGCCGTCGCGGAGCTGGTGAGCTTCCTCCCCGTTCTGGCCTACGACGGGTCGCACATGACTCAGGTCGACGCGGGGCAGATCCTCGACATCGCGATGGCGGGCACTTCGGCGACCCTGCTCGCGAGGCGGTGGGAGTCTGCAACGCTCGTCAACGTCGACAACCTCACGCTAAAGAAGATCATGAGCAATTCCGACGCCATGGCCGCGATCATGAACATCGAGGGCTTTCGCGCGCTCGGCGACGGTGTCTTCGAGACCGTCGTCAACAAGAGCGAGGCCGTGCAGAAAACCAAGAAGGAGAAGGGCGACGACCTCGACAAGTCGGAGAAGAAGGAACTGACGGCCGAGGAGAAGGAATACAAGTCCAAGCGCAAGCAGATCCAGGAGAAGCTGGTCAAGTTCGCCACGCGCATCCCGGCGTTCATGTACCTCACGGACTACCGCGAGCACACCCTCAACGACGTGATCCGCAAGCTCGAACCAGAGCTGTTCCGCACCGTGACCGGCCTGACGATCGAGGACTTCGACCTGCTCGTCTCCCTCGGTGTCTTCAACGCCGGTCACATGAACCAGGCGATCTTCGCCTTCCGTCGCTACGAGGATGCATCGCTGCAGTACACGGGCATCGACTCGCACGAGGGGCTGCGACAGTACGGCGGGTACGATACGGTCGTGGCCGCTGAAGAGGTCGTGGGTGGTGGTGCCTAATCCTGCTGCGAATCTGAGTCAGTCCTCTGGAACCCGACAGGACGAGTCATGAGCGCACGACGATGGCGGGGCACCGGATGGTACGTGTCGCCGAACTCCGCGACCGAGGTCATGGCGATGATCGCTCGCGTAAGCACCCACAGCACGAATCACCGTTTTGCCTGGCGTGGGCTCGCGTCCGCAGATTTCACCTTGTCGTCTTCGTTGCATCGGCACCTCGCAGATGAAGGACGCGTCGTTACAGAGGACAGTCTGTTGGAGCGGGAAGAGCAGATTCTGCGCGAAGCGCGAAGATGGGGTCTGGGCGTCGAAGGCGGCCAATTCGTGGACGATCTTCAACTGCTTGCTGATCTTCAGCACTTCCGTGTGCCGACGCGGTTGATTGACGTCACCAGCAACCCGATGACGGCACTTTGGTTTGCAACCGCTGCGCTATCGCATGACGAGTCCGGCTTGGCTAGATCTGGTCTGCTGATCGCGATCAATATGAGCTGGTATAGACGAGAAGCGACGTCAGAAAGTCAACCCCAGACTGTGTTTAGAACGGTGGGAGCACCGGGCCAGCCACTCGACAAGATGCGACGTCAAGGGCTCGATCTGGATACGCCCTTCATCGTCAGCTCGAGCTTGCCGAACCCGCGTCTTCGCGCTCAAGAGGGGTACTTTCTAGCGAGCTCCCATCCTGCACGCGGCGAGCTCATGGCAAGCTTGAAGATAGACGTGCCGCCACCGCCCGCTGAGCCGCTCGTAGAAACTCTCAATCGGGAACGTGGTCGCGGGTACCCGATGAACCTCCCGTTCGTCGCAATCATGATCAGTCCGCAGTTCAAAGCGAAACTTCGTCGCTACTTGAAGCAGACGTACAGCAGAACGGAACGGAATCTGTTTCCAGACTTCACAGGCTTCTACGATCATGGCGCCTGGAGGTAGCGTGATCGCCTGTGCCCAGGCCAGGGGCGCGTGAGGGACCGTACGTCCGCGTTCTTCTGGTGATCCGCGCTGATCTCGCACACTTCGTTGGTGGGGCGTGATCCGTCTACGTCACCAGCGGAACGATCGCGTCGAACTCCTCCTGGTGTGCCTCCTTCTCGACGGCCAGGTCATAGTCGAGCTGCAGATCGAGGAAGAAGCGCTCGCTCATGCCGAGAGCTTTGGCGATCCGGACTCCCGTGTCAGGGGTGATGCGGCGCTTGCCGTGCACGATCTCGTTGATCCTGCGAGGGGGCACGCCGATGCTCTTCGCCAAGCGGTACTGGGAGATGCCCATCGGTCGCAGGAACTCCTCAAGCAGCACTTCACCGGGTGTGATCGGTGGGAATGCCTTGTCGTTCATCAGGTTCTCCTCAGTGGTAGTCAACGATCTCAACCTCCTCGGGGCCGTCCGCCGTCCAACGGAAGCAGATGCGGAACTGGTTGTTGATGCGGATCGAATGCTGCCCGGCGCGGTTTCCTGAGAGCTTCTCCAACCGGTTGCCGGGCGGCACTCGCAAGTCGTTCAGGTTCGCGGCGCGATTCAGGATCAGCAGCTTGCGGTGCGCCTGTCGTTCCAGCTCGATGCTCAACTTCCTGACTCGCTCGCGCCGCCAGACCTGTTCAGTCAGGGCATTCGCGAACGAGCGGATCATCACAGCAATGATAACGCGTAGCGTTACTAGTTGTCCATGGTTCGGCGTGACGCTTCCGTCCGACCCCACCGATACACTGACCCCGTGTCGATCGAAGCCGTGCAGCAAGAGCTGAAGGAGTTCGTAGCCGAGCGCGAGTGGGCGCAGTTCCACTCTCCCGAGAACCTCGCCAAGTCGGTCTCGATCGAGGCGGCGGAGCTGCTCGAGCACTTCCAGTGGGGCGTGCCGACGGACGACGAGCGCGGCGAGGTGCTCGACGAGCTCGCCGACGTCCTGACGTATTGCCTCCTGCTGGCGGACCGGCTCGGTGCCGACCCGCTCGAGATCATCCGGGCGAAGTTGGAGAAGACTCGCGCGAAGTATCCCGTGGGCAAGACCCGCGGGCGGAGCGCGAAGTATGACGAGCTTTGAGATCAACCGCGGTCCGTTCACCGGTACCGCGATTGAGGCGCTCGGAGGCGCCGGGAATCGACTCGCGAACTGGCCGGTCGTCTACGTGCTGAACGACGACAGATCTGTCTACGTAGGGGAGACGCTCAACGCAGCGAAGCGGATGCGTCAACATCGCGACCCGAAGTCGAGCAACCGAGCGATGAAGCAGTACCGGATCGTGCTGGGCAAGCGATTCAACAAGTCGGCCTGCCTCGATCTCGAGTCGCAGCTCATCCGATACTTCAGCGGCGACGGCGTGCGCCTGGTGCGCAACCGCAACGATGGCGTGACTGACGCCGAATACTACGAGCGCGCGTCCTATCAGCAGACATTCGCCGACGTGTTCGAGCAGCTCCGGGCGGAAGGCCTGTTCGCGCAGTCACGTCACGAGATCGAGAACAGCGACATGTTCAAGCTGTCGCCGTTCAAAGCGCTGGAGCCAGGGCAGCGGGCCACCGTCGAGAGCATCCTTGAGGCGCTGTTCGAGGACCTTCCGGAGAAGTTCGACCGCGACGACGCAGCGCGGACGGGCGAGAGGACTCGCACGAGCACCACGGTCGTCCAAGGCGCGGCAGGCACAGGCAAGACGATCGTCGCCATCTATCTGATCAAGCTGTTGCGTGACATCGGAGTCGCCGATGACGTCAAGGCGTTCGAGGCCGACTCCGTGTTCTCCGACTTCTTCATGAGCGGCTACCGCGACAAGGCGAAGGGGCTCAAGATCGGATTCATCGTGCCCCAACAGTCGCTCCGCGAAACCGTGAAGCGTGTGTTCAAGCGGACGCCCGGGCTCAGAGCATCGATGGTTCTGACCCCGTGGGACCTCGAGAAGCATGAGGGCGAGTTCGACTTGCTGGTCGTCGACGAGGCGCACAGGCTGAATCGGCGCGCGAGCCAGGCGCACCCGACCCTGACGACGCGCTTCGGCGAGGTCAACAGAGCGCTGTTCAAGCGGGACGACTACGCGTTCACCCAGGTCGATTGGGTGAAACGAAAGAGCAAGCACCAGATCTTCTTCCTCGACGATGGACAGACCGTGCGCCCGGCGGATATCTCGTACGAGACCCAGCGTGCGCTGATCTCGGACGCGAAGAATGACCATCGCTTCCACCGTCTGATGACGCAGATGCGCGTGAAAGCGGGCACTGACTATGTCTCGTACGTGCGCGGGTTGGTTTCGGGCAGGCGGCCAGCCCTCGTGGATATGGGCGAGTACGACTTCCGCCTGTTCGACTCCGCTGCCAAGATGCGCACGGCGATAGCGGACCGCGACTCAGAATTCGGGCTTTCGCGCATGGTGGCCGGGTACGGGTACAAGTGGGTCTCCCGCCACCATCCGGATCAGCACGACATCGTGATCGGCGATGACTTCGCGATGAGTTGGAACCGCACCGCCAAGGACTGGATCAACTCGTCGACTTCGGCGGACGAAGTCGGGTCGATCCACACAGTGCAGGGATACGACCTGAACTACGCCGGCGTGATCATCGGGCCGGAGCTGAAGTGGGACGCTGAAGCGCAGCGGATCGTTGTCGACCGTTCCAACTACTTCGACACGAAGGGCAAACAGAGCAGCCCGAAGTTCGGCATCACCACGACCGACGAGGACCTGGTCGAGCTGGTCGTGAACATCTACGTCGTCTTGATGACGCGCGGGATGCTCGGGACCTATGTATGGGTGCACGACAGGGGGCTGCGGGCCGTGATCGACGAGGCGCTGCGCCCGCTGCAGCTTCGCCCACGCTCGTGAGCAGGGCCTTCGGCTGCGGCTGTACCGGCCCCGAGCACGGTGCCCCGCCGTCACTCACCCGTGCGTCAACCGCGCAAGCAGTTCGTTGACCTCACGTGCGACACCCACCAGCGCGGCGTCCGCGCCGAGCGCTGCTGGGGCGATGGTCAGGTCCCGCGTCATCAGCGGGTGCGAGCCTTCGTATATCTCGCTGCGCAGGGCGGACATGAACGGTTCGAGCGACGTCAGCGCGCCGCTGACGTACAGCGCGCTCGGGTTGAAGAAGTTGACCACGGCGCACAGCACCTCGCCGAGGTGGTGGCCGGATTCCCTCGCCAGGCGCGTCGCGACCGGGTGGGCATCGCGCACGAGCGCGAGCACGTCGGTCGTCGACTCGACCTCGACGCCCTCCTCTTGAAGCAGACGGACGAGGGCGGCACCCGAGGCGACCGTCTCCAGGCACCCGCGATTGCCGCACGAGCACTGGCGATCGTGCGCCGCCGAGACTCGGGTGTGGGTGATGTCTCCGGCCACGCCCCCGGCGCCGCGGTAGGTCTGTCCCTCGATCACGATGCCGGCACCGATCGCGGTGCCCGCCTTCACGGTGATCGACGCTGTCGCCGACGGCGAGTGTGCGAAATGCTCGCCGATGGCCATCGCGTTGGCGTCGTTCTCGACGGCCGCGGGAACACCGGCGATCTCGCTCAACAGCGTGCTGATGTCGATATCCGCCCATCCGGGCATGCGCGACGGGCTCACGACGCCGCGCGTGTTCGTGTCGACCGGGCCAGGCAGAGCGATTCCGACGCCCGCCAATGGGGCCGCCCCGGCCATCCGGCGCAGTTCATCCACGCACGCGGTGAGCACGGTGCGCGGCCCGTCGCTCATCGTGACTGGGATCTCCGTGCTGCTTGCGAGCGACTTCCCGCGCGGCACGACCGCCAGGCGCGCGTGCGCGCCGCCGAGGTCGATCGCGCCGATCAGGTCGGCGTCACCGGCCAGGCGGAGCTCCTTCGCGCGGCGGCCACCCGTCGAGCCGCGGGCTTCCCCTTCTTCGACCAGACGCTGCGCCAAAAGCGACTGCACGTGCTGCGACACCGTCGACGGCGACAGGTTCAGGATCTGTGCGATGTCGCGACGCGAACGGGCGCGGCCAGACCCGATCACGGCGAGCACGTGGTTCTCGGCCGTGCTGTTGCTGGTGCGCGTCATGGTGCCCCCTCGCAGCGATACTTTGTGCGCGTCGACTTCTTACGGTATCGGATTAACTTATTCGTGACACTTCATACTATTTACGTAAGAACTTAGTTCGGCTACCGTAGTTACGGAACTGCTCCACATCCCATCGCCGCGCGACGCCGCGCGGGTATCCACCAGGAGGACACATGCGAGCGAACTTCGCATCTCGCGGCCGCAGGGCTGCACTGACCGCGCTCGGCGCGGCCGCAGCTGTCGGGCTCATCGCCGGCTGTACGGGCGGGGCCGGCAGCGGCACCGCGAGCGGTGATGACACGAACGAGGTCAACTACGCTCTTCCCGCCAACGCGACCCCCAACTGGATGATCCCGCTGGCCACCGCAGGCAAGATGACGTCGCACAACTCCGCCATGATCCGCTCGCTGTATGAGCCGCTCATCGCGTACGACGGCTCGGAGGGCGACGCCGTCGACCGCGTTCCCACGGCCGACCTCGCCGACACCGTCGAGTTCAGCGAGGACGATACCGAGGTCACGATCACGCTCGACGAGCGCACCTGGTCGGACGGCGAGCCGATCACATCCGCCGACGTCGCCTTCTGGCTCGACCTCGTCAAGGCGAACAAGGACGTCTGGGGCAGCTACCGCGCCGGCGCCATGCCCGACCTGATCGACACGGTCGAGACGCCGGATGACAAGACCGTCGTGCTCACCTTCGACGGTTCGTACAACGAAGAGTGGCTGCTCGCCTCGCAGCTCACCCTGATCGTTCCGATCCCGGCGCACGCCTGGAGCATCACCGAGGACGGCGGCACTCCCGATCCGGAGCTGGCGAAGTCCGAAGAGGGCGCGACGCAGATCTGGGAGTACCTGATCGCGGAGGGCGAGGACCTCGGCGGCTATGCCGGCAACCCGCTCTTCGACACCACGAGCGGCCCGCTCGCGCTCGAGAGCTTCAGCGACAGCGGCAAGGTCACCCTCGTCAAGAACGACGCCTATGACGGCGATGACGCGGCGCAGTCCGAGACGATCAACTTCCTGCCCTTCACCAGCGTCGACGCCGAGGTCGCGGCCGTGCGCTCGGGCGAGGTCGACTACGGCTACATCCCGACAAACGAGCTCGACAACTCGGCTCAGTACGAAGACCTCGGCTTCGACGTGGTCAACTGGGACGGCTGGGCGATCACCTACCTGCCGTACAACTTCAACAACCCCGAGATGGGCCCGGTCTACTCGCAGCTGTACGTGCGCCAGGCGCTGCAGCAGCTGATCGACCAGGACACGATCGCCGAGACGGTCTGGCACGGCGCAGCGAACCCGGGCTACGGCCCGGTTCCGCAGAACCCCGACAACAAGTTCCTCTCCGACGAGCAGCGGGAGAATCCGTACCCGTTCGACCCGGATGCAGCGGCCGCGCTGCTCGAGGACAACGGCTGGACGCTCGGCTCTGACAGCATCTGTGAGTGCGTCACCGGCGCCGACTGCGGTGAGGGAATCTCGGACGGGCAGAAGCTCGCCATCACGATCCTGACCCAGAGCGGCAGCACCGAGACGGACAACATGTTCGCCACGATGAAGTCGACCTTCGAAGAGGCCGGCGTCGGCGTCACCATCGAGGAGGCCCCGCTGAACACCGTGCTCGGATCGATCCCCGCCTGCGAGTCGGATTC
This sequence comes from Microbacterium halotolerans, assembly GCF_003569805.1. Lineage (GTDB taxonomy): Bacteria > Actinomycetota > Actinomycetes > Actinomycetales > Microbacteriaceae > Microbacterium > Microbacterium halotolerans. Next base: position 1,082,781 of record NZ_KZ984051.1, read on the forward strand.
GCCCGAGTGCACCTGGGAGCTGCCGTTCTTCGGGACCGCGGGCTCGTGGTACTTCCCGGCGTACTCGACCGGTGAGCAGCTCTTCTCGACCAGCGGCGGATCGAACTTCGGCTCGTACAGCGACGAGAAGATGGACGAGCTCATCGAGGCCACCCTCGCAGGTGGCGACGAGACCGCGATGCAGGAGTACTCGGCCTACGGCGCGACGCAGCTTCCCGTGATGTGGGTGCCGAACCCCGTGTACCAGATGTCGGTCATCAGCCAGGGCATGACCGGCGTCGAGCAGGACTCGCTGGGCAACTTCCACCCGCAGCGCTGGGGCTGGGAGAAGTAGAGCCCCGTGAGCTCGACTCCCGATTCGCTCCCCGCGACCGTCGCCGCTCAGGCGGCGGTCGCGGGCAAGCGGCCGCGCCGCCACCCGTTCCTGTTCTTCCTGCTGCGCCGCATCGCGCAGGCGCTCGTCGTGATCTTCGTGGTCACCATCGTCGTCTTCGTGCTGCTGCAGATGCTGCCGGGAGGCCCCGCGCGCGGCGTGCTCGGAGTGCAGGCCACGCCCGAGCAGATCGCGCAGTTCAACCAGCAGCAGGGCTATGACCGCCCGCTCTGGGAGCAGTACTTCGCGTTCCTCGGTCGCCTGCTCACCGGCGATCTCGGGCAGTCGTACCTGCTCAACATGTCGGTGGCCGATGCCATCAGCATGCGCCTGCCGAAGACCCTGCTGCTGACAGGGCTGTCGTTGGTGATCGCCCTGGTCATCGCCGTGCCGGTCGGCATCTTCCAGGCGGTGCGCCGCAACCGCGGTGCGGACTACACCCTGTCCGCGCTCGCGATCGTCGCGTACTCCACGCCGAGCTTCTTCCTCGGCATGCTGCTCATCATGATCTTCAGCCAGACGCTCGGCCTCCTGCCGGCCAACGCCCCGCAGGGCGAGACCGTCACCGCCGTCCTGGCCGAGCCCGCGCGACTCATCCTTCCGGTGCTCACCGGCGCGATCCCGCTCGTCGCCAACTTCAGCCGCTACATGCGCTCGTCCGCGCTCGACAACCTCAGCGAGGACTACATCCGCACGGCGCGTTCGAAGGGCACTCCGTTCAAGCGCGTGCTCTCCAAGCACCTCCTGCGCAACTCGCTCACGCCCGTGATCGCGATGCTCGGCTATCAGCTGCCGGTGATGTTCGGCGGCGCTCTCGTGATCGAGCAGCTCTTCAACTACCCGGGTATGGGCCTGCTGTTCTGGAGCGCGGCGCAGTCGAGCGACTTCCCGGTGCTGCTGGGCTGCGTGCTCGTCATCTCGGTCGCGACGGTCATCGGCTCGCTGCTGGCCGACATCATCCAGGCGGTCCTCGACCCGCGCATCCGGGGAGGCCTCGCGTGAGCTTCATGAAACGCTTCGCCCAGAACAGGCTGGCCGTCGTCGGCCTGGTCATCCTCGCCCTCGCGGCGCTGTTCGTGACGATCGGGCCGCTGCTGTACCCGACCGATCAGGTGCACACGAACCTCGAGATCGCCGATCTGAAGCCGGGCGAGCAGGGGCACCCGCTCGGCACCGACGCGCTCGGCTACGACGTGCTCGGCCGCCTCATGATCGGCGGACGCACATCGCTGCTCGTCGGTATCTTCGCCGGCCTCTTGGCCACCGTGATCGGCACGATGTGGGGCGCCATCGCGGGCTACGTCGGCGGGGTCGTCGATGCCGTGATGATGCGCATCGTCGACGCCGGAATCGCGATCCCGGCGATCTTCCTGCTGCTCGTGCTGTCGAGCATCGTCCAGCCCAGCGTGGTCATCATGATCGTCGTCATCGGTGTGGTGTCGTGGCTCGTGCCCGCACGCCTGGTGCGTGCCGAGGCGCTGTCGGTGAAGACCCGCGACTACGTGGTCGCCGCCCGCGCGATGGGCGCCTCGCACACGCGCATCGTCGGCCGCCACATCGTGCCGAACACCGTCGGAACCGTCGTCGTCAACGCGACCTTCCAGGTCGCGGACGCGATCCTGCTCGTCGCCTACGTGAGCTTCCTCGGCATGGGCCTGCAGCCGCCGGCCACCGACTGGGGTGCCATGCTCAGCGACGGCCTCGGTCTCATCTACCAGGGCGCCTGGTGGCTCATCCTGCCGCCCGGCATCGCGATCGTGCTCGTCGTCTGTGCGCTGAACTTCATCGGCGACGGCCTGCGCGATGTCTTCGACGTGAAGGGAAAGACGGCATGACCGAGTCCGTTTCCGCGGTCCTCCGCGTCGACGACCTGCGTGTGCGCTTCGCCGGGCAGGAGGAGGACGCCGTCCGCGGCGCTGCGCTCGATGTCCGACCCGGCGAGGTCGTCGCCCTCGTCGGCGAGTCCGGATCCGGCAAGTCCGTCACATCGTTCGCGGCGATGGGCCTGCTCCCGCGCACAGCGACGGCGCGCGGGTCGATCACCATCGGCGGCACTGAGGTGCTCGGCGCCGACACCGCCACGATGGACTCGCTGCGCGGCCGTGCCGCCTCGATGGTGTTCCAGGAGCCGATGACGGCGCTGAACCCGACGATGAGCCTCGGCGCCCAGATCGCCGAGGCCATCCGCAACCACACCCCCGCGACGAAGTCCGAGGCCCATCAGCGCGCCGTCGAGCTGATGGGCAAGGTCGGCATCCCCGAGCCCGAGCGGCGCGCCAAGCAGTTCCCGCACGAGCTCTCGGGCGGCCAGCGCCAGCGCGTCGTGATCGCCATCGCCCTCGCCTGCGAACCGAAGGTCATCATCGCCGACGAGCCGACGACGGCGCTCGACGTGACGGTGCAGGCCGAGATCCTCGACCTGCTGCGCCGGCTCGTGCGCGAGCGCAGCACCGGGCTGTTGCTGATCACGCACAACATGGGCGTCGTCGCCGATCTCGCCGACCGCGTCTTCGTGATGCGGCGCGGGGAGGTCGTGGAGTCCGGGCGGGCCGAGCTGGTGCTCACGGCGCCGACGCACGAGTACACCCGGAGTCTGCTCGCGGCGATTCCGGCCCTGCCGCCTGCCGCCTTCGGCGGTGCCGAGGCGGCCGGCGCCGCACACGAGTTCGAAGCGCCGGAATCGCCGGTCATCTCGTTCGCAGGCGTCACCGCGGGCTATCGCGTGAACGGCAGGTACGTCCCGGCTGTTCACGACATCAGCTTCGCCATCGGCGCCGGCGAGTTCGTCGGCCTGGTCGGCGAATCCGGTTCGGGCAAGTCAACCGTCAGCAAGCTCGCGCTGGGCCTGCTGCCCGCGGCATCCGGCGAACTCAGCCTGCTGGGCGAGCCGATGCACCGGATGCGCGGTCGCCGCGCACGCCGCATGCTCAGCGAGATCGGCGTCGTGTTCCAAGACCCCGGTGGGTCGCTCGACCCGCGGATGACCGTGGGCGAGTCGATCGCCGAGCCTCTCGCGATCCATCGACCGAGGCTGTCGGGCGCCGACCGCCGCGCGCGCGTCGTCGAGCTGCTCGACGCCGTTCGTCTGCCCGCCGACGTGGCCGGCCGCTACCCGCACGAGTTCTCGGGCGGTCAGCGTCAGCGCGTCGGCCTGGCCCGCGCACTCGTGCTGAAGCCGCGTCTGCTGGTCGCAGACGAACCCACGAGCGCCCTCGACGTGTCGGTGCAGGGCGAGGTGCTCGACGTGCTGCGCTCGCTGCACGCCGAACTCGGCTTCGGCTGCCTGTTCGTCAGCCACGATCTCGGCGTCGTCAACGAGCTCACCGAGCGCGTCATCGTGATGCGCGCTGGCCGCATCGTCGAACAGGGGCGCACCGCCGACGTGCTGCGCGCCCCGCGCGAGCTCTACACGCAGGAACTGCTGGCGTCTGTGCCTTCGCCCGACCCCGTCGCCCAGCGCGAGCGCCGTGCCGCCCGCGCTGGTCTCATGGAGATCTGACATGACCCTTCCCCGTATCGCCATCGTCGGCATCGCCATCGAGTCGAGCGCGTACGCGGCCCACAAGGCCGACTACCGCGACTTCCCGGTGCTGACGGGAGATGCACTGTTCGAACGCTACGCCTTCCTCGCCGAGGGGGCGCCGCTGCGGGAGGCGGCCGAGTGGCTGCCGATATTCATGGCTCGCGCCATCCCCGGCGGTGCTGTGCGCCGCGAGGTGTACGACGATTTCAAGCAGCGGATCGTCGCGGGGCTGCGCGAGGCCGGCCCCGTGGACGGCGTGTACTTCGACATCCACGGCGCGATGAGCGTTGTGGACGTGGACGACGCCGAGGGCGACCTCGTCACCGCGGTGCGCGAGGTCGTCGGCAGCGATGCACTGATCGCCGCGCCGATGGACCTGCACGGCAACATGTCGGAGACCCTCGCTCTCGCTCTGGACCTGCCGACGTGCTATCGCCTCGCGCCGCACGAGGATGCGTGGGAGACCAAGGAGCGCTCGGCCGCGCGCCTCGTCGAGTGGCTCGGCCGGGACGAGAAACCGATGACCGCATGGGTGCGGGTGCCGATCCTGCTGCCGGGGGAGAAGACATCGACGAGGGTCGAGCCTGCCCGCTCCCTGTACGCGCAGATCGACGACGTCGAGAAGAAGCCGGGCGTCAGCGACCTCGGCCTGTGGATCGGCTACGCGTGGGCGGACGAGCCGCGCTGCCACGCCACAGTCATGGTCACGGGCGACGAGATCGACGTCATCACGGCCGAGGCCGAGCGGATCGCCGGCGAGCTGTGGGACGCCCGAGAAGGCTTCGAGTTCGTCGGGCCTCCCGGCACGCTCGACGAGGCCGTGGCGGCGGCGCTGGCGCACGAGGGCGAGAAGCCCTACCTGATCAGCGACTCGGGTGACAATCCAGGCGCGGGCGGCTCGGGCGACGTGACGTGGACGCTCGCTCGCCTGCTCGGCAAGCCCGAGCTGACAGGTGCGGACGCGCCGGTGACGTATGTCGCGTCGGTCTTCGACCACGAGGGCGTCGCCGCGCTGGCCTCTGTCGCGGTGGGCTCGGAGGTCGACGTGACCGTCGGCGCTCGGGTCGATGACCGCGTCTCCGGTCCGGTGCGCATCGCCGGCGTGCTCGAGTCGTTCCACGCGGGCGACCCGGCCGCGGGCCGCATCGCCGTGGTCCGCGTGGGAGGCATCCGGGCGGTCGTCACGGAGTTCCGCAAGGCCTACCACGACGTCGCCGATTTCCGGGCGATCGGGCTCGAGCCGACCGAGGCGGACATCGTCGTGACGAAGATCGGCTATCTCGAGCCGACCCTGTACGACGTCGCGAAGGGCTGGACGCTCGCGCTGACGCCCGGGCCGGTGGACCAGGATCTGGAACGGCTCGGCCACAGCCGCATCGTGCGCCCGATGTTCCCCTATGACGACTTCGCCGAGCGGCCCGACCTGTCGGCGGCGGTGCTGCAGAACCGCGGCTACGTGCGCGGCTTCGCCGGCGCATGAACGCGCAGGCATCGGAATCAGGGGAACGGATGACCTTCTTCGAACTCGCCGTGCAGGATGCGCGGGGCCTCGTCGTCGCCGCGGATGTCCGCCCCGACCGGATGGAGCTGTGCACCGCGCTGTCGACCGGTGGCGTGACGCCGTCATCCGGGCTCATCGAAGCGGCCGTGGCCACGGGGGTGCCAGTGCACGTGCTGGTGCGCCCACGGGAAGGCGGCTTCGAGTACGAGGAGAGCGAGAAGGCACTGATCGTGGCGGATGCGGCGCGGGCCGTCTCGCTCGGCGTCGCGGGCGTGGTCGTCGGCGGGCTCGCGGACGGCGTGATCGATGAAGCCCTCATGCTGCGAGTGCGCGAGGTCGTCGGAGATGCAGAGGTGACGTTCCATCGGGCGTTCGATCAGCTCGGCGATCTGGAAGCCGGCATCGAACTTCTCGCCGGTCTGAGCGTGACGCGCGTGCTGACATCCGGGGGCGCTCCGTCGGCTCTCGAGGGCGTCGAGGTGCTCCGCCGGCTTGTGCAGCGTGCGGCCGGGCGGGTGCAGATCATGGCGAGCGCCGGCGTGACGTCGGTGAACGCCGGGACGCTGGCCGACACCGGGGTCGACGCCGTGCACGCGTCGGCGAAGAGGGCCGTGGTCGAGCGCTTGGCCGTCGGCCTCGGCAGCGCAGCCGGCGCAGGCGAGACAGTGTTCCACACGGCGGACGCCGACGAGGCCCGCGCGATCAAGGCAGTGCTGCGAGGAGAACGTTGAGCGCGCTCGGCATCGACTATGGCGGCACGCATACGAAGCTGCTGCTCGTCGACGAGGGTGGGGCAGTGCTCTCTCGGGAGACCGTGCCGACCGGAACGCTGGCGGAGCTCGGCGCTTCTGTTCGTCGCTTCCTCGAGACAGCGTCGGTGGCGGCGCAGTCGTTCGCCGTCACCGTGGCGGGAACGCTGGACCCGTCGACCGGAGTCGTGCGGCGCAGCGCGAACCTGCCGTGGCTCGACGGAGTGGCGCCGGCGGAAGTGCTGTCCGAGCTTCTCGGAATCCCAGGCGTGGCGGTGCAGGACGGTGAGGCGGGGGCGATCGCCGAGGCTCGCTTCGGCGCAGGCCGGGGCAGCGACGAGGTGTTCGTGATCGTGCTCGGCACCGGCATCGCCGGGGCCCACGTGCTGAGCGGCTCAGTGCAGCGCGGTGCCCACGGAGGCGCGGGCGAGGTCGGGCATGTCCCGGTCGCCGACAACGGCGTGACCTGCTCGTGCGGCCAGGTGGGATGCCTGGAGACCGCGATCGGCGGGCAGCAGGTGGGGCTCCGTTGGAGAGATCGTGGTGCCGAGAACCAGGACGCGAGCGCACAAGACGTCGTAGCAGCAGCGGCTTCGGGAGATGAGGCGGCGGTCGCCGTCCTGGACGATGCCGCCCGCGCCCTCGGCCGAGCGATCCTCAACGTGAGCGCTCTGGTGGACCCGGCGCTGATCGTCGTCGGCGGGGGTGTCTCCCGCTCGCCTGAGTGGACGGTCGAGCCGGCCGTCGCATACGCCCGGGAGAACGCGACCTTCCACGTCGTGCCCGAGCTGCGGCTGGCGTCTCTGGGCGTGTGGGCAGGGGCCCACGGCGCGGCCGCGGTGGCGGCGGATACGTTCGTCGGAGCGAGAGCGCAAGCCCACCGACCCTGAGCCGAGTGAGTCGTCGACAGTTCGGTGCTGACGCAGTGCTGCATATGCGGGCCGGGGTGAGCCACCCTTGGAGGCTCCCGTGTCCCGCACCCCGCTCCCGCCGTGACGCGCGTCAGGAAGCGCACCTCGCGGTCCGTGAGCGGAACTCGGTTTTCAGCGCGGAGTAGTGCCCTGGAGCCGTTGAATCGTCGGTGCGACCTCGAGCGCCGATACCGCAGCATCCATGCCGTACCGGTCGCGGAGGGCAGCGAGCATGTCTGTGGGAGTGAGCGCGGGGCCGTGACGCCCGCTCCGATCGCAGTATGTCAGGAGCCGAGGTTCGATTCGTGGCGGCTCCGCGCTGCCCCCTACCCGACCACCCGCTCCAGCGCCCGGGCGCGCGACCGGTGCCCCCACAGCTCATCCGCGACGATCTGCACGGCCGGGGCGACGGCGATGATCACCAGGCCGACGACGAAGGGCGCGCCGGCGACGGTGATCGCCACCGCGCCGACGATGAGCACGACGGCGATCGTCATCGTGCCGGTCTCGGCGCGGGAGTGCGCCCATCCGATGAGCGTGCTGCGCATGATCTCGAAGCCGACGAGCGCGATCACGAGCGGAACGGCGATGGCCAGCAGCGCCCCGCTCGAGGCGACGTGCTCGGGGTCTTCGATCGCGTACGCACCGACGTGCAGACCGGCGCCGATGGCAGCGATGGCGGCGTAGATGACGATGTGCCCGTAGCCCCATGCGAAGACGCGGCCGGGGCGCGCGTGCAGCGCCTCTCCCGTGGGGATGAGGAACCACAGCCACCACAGTGAGAACGTGATCGTGAGGCCGGCGAGAGCGAGCACGAGCAGTTCGGGGCTCCATCCGGACGACTCGAGTGCGGCCGAGACGGCGACCTCCGTGCCGACCACGCCCTCGCCCAGGGCGATGATCAGAAGCAGCCCGTATCGCTCGGCGATGTGGTGCGCGTGCCACGGAGTGCGACCGTGCCGCTCGGCGACCACCGGGCCCAACAGCTCCACGCAGTACAGAACGAGCGATCCGACGAGCATGGTGGTGACCGTCGTCTCGATGAACGCCAGTACCACCCAGCCCACCTGTGCGATCGCCAGCGCCGCCGCATAGCGCAGCGCTGTCTGCCGCATGGCGGAGTTCTGCACAGCGACGCGCAGCCACTGGATGAGCATGGCCACGCGCATCACCACGTAGCCGAGCACCATGCCCGTGTTGTCCAGCACCATCCGGCCTGTTTCATCCGGCTCGAGCGAGGCGAACATCTGCGGAATCGATACCGCGAAGATGACCACGCCCACCATCTGCAGCAGTGTCGCTGCTCGGAACAGCCAGTCGTCGGTATCGAATGCCGAGGAGAACCACGAGTAGTTGATCCACGCCCAGACCCCCGCGAACATGGCGAAGCCGAACCCGATCAGCCCTCCCGTGAGGTTCTCGTGGTGGATGAGGTTCGCGAGGCCGTTCGCCGCCTGCGCGAACGAGATGACGAAGACGAGGTCGAACAGCAGCTCGAGGGTGTTCGCGGCGCGACCGCGCTCGTGCGGATCGCGGCCTGTCATCCGCCGGATGTGATGGTGCAGAGAACCGGTGCTCATGCCTCGAATGCTAAGCGTTCATCCGGGTCTGCGCGTGCACCTCGCGACTCACACTCGTCTGTGCTCCTGGTTCAGCAGCGCGGCGTCCTGTGTTCCGGCGACTGCTCCTCCCGAAGCCCGATCCCGCCCCGCCGCCTTCGCAACGCGTTCGAGCCATCCGGTCCGCGTCGCCTCGCTCGCGTGGCGCACATTAGTGAATCGCATCGTGCGGACAGGCCGGATGCCGCAGAAGCTCAGCGTGTTCGCGCTGATCTGCTTCGCCGCAGTGTCGCCGGTGAGCGGCAGGATCCAGCGCGGGGTGTCGCTGGTGATGATCACGCGGCCTGTGCGGCCGGTGAGCAGGCCCTCCGGCAGGCCGTTGGACCGGTAGCGGTAGGTGACCTTCGGCAGCAGAATGCGATCGAAGAAGCCCTTCAGCAGCGCAGGCGTCGACGCCCACCAGGTCGGCGTGGCGACCACGATGCGGTCGGCTGCGAAGACGGCGTCGAGCGCGTCGGCGAGGTCGGGCTCGAGGGGCTGGTCGCCGCGGTAGCCGAAGTGGCTGATCGGGTCGAAGTCGAGCTCGCGCAGAGCGAGCAGGCGGGCGTCGCCGTGTGCATCGGTGTAGCGGCGGGCGAGTGCCGCGGTGAGGGAATCGGGGTTCGGGTGGCCGTCGATGACGAGCGCGGACATGGTGCCTCCAAGGTTGATCTTGACAGTGCCCACAATCTGGACAATGTCAGGATGAACTACAATCTTGCGCATGTCAAGATCGTCGGCGAGCTATCACCACGGCAATCTCCGCGCCGCGCTGCTCGACGCGGCCGACGCGATGCTCGCCGAGAGCGGATCCGCGTCGCTCAGCCTGCGCGAAGTCGCGCGGCGAGCCGACGTGAGCCACAACGCGCCCTACCACCACTTCGCCGATCGCACAGCGCTGATGAAGGCCCTTGCCGAACATCACATGGCGCGCCTGCTCGAGGCGCAGCGCGCAGCGGCGGCTTCGTCGGATGCGTCGACTCGACTGCGCGAGGTCGGGCGTGCGTACGTCGGCTACGCCGTCGCCCATCCGCAGGGGTTCGGGGTCGTCTTCGACCCGGAGGTGTGCGTGCCGGGGCAGCCGTCAGCGACGATGGCTCCGCTCATCGAGGCCAACGAGCAGATCCTCGCCGAGATCGTGCGCGACGTCGCTCCCGAGCTCGATCCGGATGCTCGCGCAAGCGCGGAAGCAGGGCTGTGGGCGTTCGTGCACGGGCTCGCGGAACTCATCATCGCGGGGCATCTTCCGCCCGAGTCGGCGGAGTCGGCCGTCGATGGGCTCGCGGCGGTCATCGCGCGGTAGTCGGCGGCTGCGGCGCCAGACGGTCACGGCTCGCCCGCACGATGGATCGCGCCGTCGATGCCGCCGCCGCGTATCGCGTTGCTCGCCGCGTTCACAACGGCGTCGGTGTGCTGGGTCGTGATGTCACCGAGGGCCGCGGCGAGGGTGGTCAAGGGGTCACTTTCCTCGGTGCGCCCGCGTCACCGAATCCCCACGTAGAAGCGCGAGGTGTCGCTGCGGTGCAGTGCGCTGTAGTGCTCGATCCGCGTGCCGTCGGCGTCCCACGCGACCGACTCGATGGACAAAGCGGGCTGTCCAGGGTCGAGCGACAGCAGCTCGGCCTCCTCTGCGCTCGGAATCACGGCCTGGAGCCAGCGGTCAGCGCCTGAGACTTCGGTGCGGTAGTTGCGACGCAGATGGTCGTAGAGGGAGCGATTCTCGAGATTCGCTTTCGGGACGCCCGGGAACAGGTCCAGCGGCAGTGTCGTCTCGACGAGCAACCAGGGCGAGCCGTCCACGAAACGAAGCCGCCGCAGGCGCGTCACACGCGCGTTCGGAGAGATCTGAAGGGCTTCTGCCTCACGTTCAGTGGCGTCGTCCTCGATCTGCGAGATTACCTGCGTGTGCACCGAGCGTCCGGTCGCCCGCAGGTCGGCGAGGGAGCCTGCGTTGGAGCCGATGAAGCTCAGATCCGATCGCGGCGGCGACACGAACGACCCCTTGGCGGCGATCTTGTAGATGTGGCCGCTGCGTACGAGTGCCGCAAGTGCTTCGCGCACTACCGTACGAGACACGCCGAACTGGTCGATGAGCTCTGCCTCCGACGGGAGCGCCTGATCGGGGCGCAGTGCGTCGTGAGCGATCGCGTCACGCAGCAGCGCGGCCAGCTGCTGCCACAGCGGCCGATCCGACGTGCGATCCAGGCTGTAGTCCCGCAGCGTCCGTGCGCTCATCGAAGGCCCCCTACTCGTCGCGCACTCGATTCCGGCGCGTCGCTTGCTTCATTCATGTTGACACCTCTCTCGGGCATCTCTATATTAGCGTCATGACCAACTTGTCATGATGAGTTGGTTGTTACAACCCGCAATCACACCGCCACCGGTCGTACCGGATGACGGTGACAACCGTCCACGCAACGCAGCGAAACCACAGGAGACACAACGATGTCGTTTCTCAAGTCATGGCGCACCGGCGCCGCCGTACTCGCACTCGGGGCGCTCGCCCTCACCGGCTGCTCGGGAGGCACGCCCGACTCCGACGCAGCACCGGGGGAGGGGGAGCCGATCTCGATCGCCCTCAGCAACGGATTCGTGAACGGTTGGCGTCTCACGCTCATCAACCAGGTCGAGCAGGTCACGGACGAGCTCCAAGAGCAGGGTGTCGTGAGCGACTTCAGCTCGGTGAACGCACCGGGCGAGAACAGCGCGACCGAGCAGGCATCTCAGATCCGCAGCCTCATGCTGGAGGATCCGGATGTTCTCATGGTCATTCCCGCGTCCTCGACCGCGCTCGTTCCCGTCGTCGAAGAGGCATGTGCGGCCGACATCACCGTCATCGTGCTCGACGCCGACATGGATGCCCCGTGCGCCACGGTCGTGCGCAATGACTATGCGAAGTGGGGCGAGGTGTCGCTCCAGCCCGCTCTCGACGCGATCGACGGCGAGGGCAACATCGTGCTCAACCGAGGTGTGATCGGATCGCAGCCGGACGAGGCCTTCTACGCCAGGCAGCAGGAGATCCTCGCCGAGTACCCGGATGTCGAGGTGGCCGCCGAGATCAAGGGATTCTGCGACAGCAGCACCGCGCAGAAGGAGATCACCGGCATCCTGGGCTCGCTTCCCGAGATCGCGGCGGTGCCCGGCTGCATCGGCGGGATGGGAATCGTCCAGGCGTTCGAATCGGCGGGCCGCGAGGCTCCCGCCGTCGTCTTCGACACCGACGGCAAGTCGCTGAAGTACTGGCAGGAATCGGGCATCGACAACGGCTCGTTCTCGGCGCTGACCGACCCAGGACAGGGCGTGGCCGCGATCTACGTCGCACTGGAGAAGCTGGCCGGGGAGGACGTTCCCGAAGAGCTGATCCTGCCGTTGGTCGAGATCACGCAGGACGACCTCGACTACTGGGTCGAGAGCCTCTCCGCCGACGAGTACGCGGCATACCCCTGGGATGAGGAGAGCATCGCCGCGGCGATCGATGCGGCCAATGCAGGGGAAGAAGCCGAGGCACCGGCGATCCGATAGCGATCAGAGAACCGGATGAGCAAGAGGACGAGACAATGGTGACAGGCGCGAAAGCCCCATCGCCGCCGCTGACCCGCGCGGAGCTGAGACCGCTGCTGGTGGCGAGCGGGCTCGAGAAGCGGTACGGCAGCACAACGGCGATCGGCGGAGTCGACCTCACGATCGCCCAGGGCGAAGTACTCGGCCTGGTGGGGCACAACGGTGCGGGAAAGAGCACGCTGACCCGTATCCTCGCGGCGCGTGAGCGGCCCGATCTCGGTACGGTCTCTCCATCCGGATCCGATGATGGATCCGGATGGACCGAGAACCGTGCCAGGCGATTCGGAGTGCGTACGGTCTATCAGGAGCTCGCTCTCTGCCCGGACCTGACGGCGGTGGAGAACGCCTACCTCTCCGAAACGCGGGCCACAGGGCCATTCACCTGGAATCGTGCATCCGAGGGCCGCCTGCTCGCGGTGCTCGACGACGTGTTCCCGGGGCACGGCATCACGGTGATCCGGCGCACGGGCGAGCTCTCGATGGCGCAGCGCCAGATGATCGAGATCGCCCGTGCGCTCTGCACCGACCGCCTCTCTCTGCTCATCCTCGATGAGCCGACGGAGTCTCTCGACGCCGATCGCGCGGCCCAGCTCTACGCGCATCTGCGCCGGCTGACCGCGGATGGCGTGAGTGCGCTGCTGATCTCGCACCGGATGCAGGAGGTCGTGGACAACAGCGACCGCATCCTCGTGATGAAGGACGGCAGGATGGTCGACACCTTCGATGCGGTTTCGGTCACCGAGGACGAACTGCTCGTGGCGATGGGCGGCAGCGTTCGGGCGGACACGGAGACCATCAGACGAGTGGCGCCGGAGGCTGCCGATCGCGCTCGTGTCGGTGCCGATCAGGCTGTCCTCGCCGAGATCCACAGCGGCGTCGGTGCGTCGTTGACCGCTCACCGGGGCGAGATCATCGGCCTGGCGGGCCTCGCCGGTCAAGGGCAGGATGAGGTTCTCGAGCGCCTCTGGCACCCTCGGATGATCGGGCGCGGCGTGCGCGTGCCCCGCGCGCGTGCCTACGTGCCGGGCGATCGTCAGACGTCAGGGATCCTGCCGCTGTGGAGCGTTGCGGAGAACCTGACGATCTCGGCAGGTCGTGTGATCAGTCGTTTCGGATTGATCAGCAGTCGGCGCAAGCGCGAGCTCGCGGCCCACTGGGTCGACCTGCTCAAAGTGCGCGGCGGTGCCTCTGCGCCGATCACGTCTCTCAGCGGAGGCAACCAGCAGAAGATGCTCGTCGCCCGCGCATTCGCATCCGACGCGGATCTCGTGCTGCTCGACGATCCGTTCCGAGGCGTCGACGTGGCCACCAAGAACGAGCTCTATGCGCTCATGAAGGCGGAAGCCGCACGCGGTCGATGCGTCGTCTGGTACTCCACGGAGAACAAGGAGATGGCGCACTGCGACCGCGTGTACGTCTTCCGCGCTCGCCGCATCGTCTCGGCGCTCGAAGGCGACGAGATCTCCGCAGAGCGCATCATCTCGGATTCCTTCGATGAGACCTCAGGAGAGGACAAATGACCACCGTCATGTCTCACCCACGTGTGCCGACCTCCTTCGGCACACGCGTCCGGGTCTCTGCGGCGCAGGGCTCACCCGCGCTGCTGTCTTTGATCGCCCTCGCCATCATCTTCGTCATCGCCGTCGCGATGCAGCCGGCGATTCTGAGCGTGAACGGCCTGACCCTGATGCTGATGTCGTCCGTGCCTCTCGTGTTCGCGGCCCAGGCTCAGATGCTGATCATGTCGGTCGGTGACATCGACCTCGGCATCGGCAATCTGATCGGACTCGTGACGGTGATCGCCGCGACCTCCCTGCAGTCGGCGCCGGTGATCGGCATGCTCCTCCTTCTCGGAATCGTCGCAGCGTACGCGCTCACCGGTCTCGTGATCCAGAAGCGAGGCGTTCCCGCGATCATCGTCACGCTCGGACTGTCTTTCGTGTGGCTCGGGATCGGCCTGCAGCTGCTGCCCACTCCTGGCGGACAGACGCCGGGTTGGGTGAGCGCGATCGGGAGCTGGCGGCCGGACTGGATCCCTTCGCCGATCGTGTTCATCGCGATCGCGTGCGTCGTCGGTTGGTACCTCGCCCGCTTCAGCCGGATCGGGGCCCGGATGCGTGCGCTGGGCAGCAGCCCCACAACACTCACGAAGCTCGGCTGGTCGCTGACCGCCACCAGAGTGACCGCATATGTGCTCGCGGCCGTGCTGATCATCGTCTCCGGGCTTCTGCTGGCATCGCAGACCCGATCCGGCGACATCAACTCGGCCGGGAGCTTCACGCTGATGACGATCGCCGCGGTGATCCTCGGCGGCGGGAACTTCGCCGGAGGCCGGGCGCTTCCGATCGGTGCGGCGCTCGGTGCCGTCACTCTCGGCCTGATCACCGTGCTGCTCAGCTTCGCCGATCTTCCGTCGAGCGTGCAATCCGCCGCACAGGGAATCGTCGTGCTCGCGGTGCTGGCAGGGCGCATCATCACAGAACGGATCGCTCGCGCATGAGTGCTGTCGAAACCTCGTCCCGACTGTCCTCTGCGGCCTCCCGCCGTGCTCGGCTCACCTGGCCCGCGTGGACATGGTCGGCGCTCGGCGTCATCGTGGTGTGGGCATCGATTCTGGTGCTGAACCCTGGCCCGCTGTTCGATCCGCTGTCGCAGGCGCTCACGCTCGCACCGTTCCTGGCGCTCGTATCGGTCGGGCAGATGCTGGTGATCACGCTGGGCCCGGGAAACATCGACGTCTCCGTCGGTGCGATCATCTCCATGGCTGCGTACGTCTCAGTCGCAATCGGCTCCGAGTCCGGCATCGTGCTGGGCCTCGTCGCGGCGGTCGCGTCTGGCCTGGCCGCGGCGCTCATCAGCGTCGTCGCCATCCTGGTGCTGCGGGTGCCCCCGATCATCGCCACGCTCGCGACCAGTCTGATCATCGCGTCGGTCGTGCTCGTCCTCGCCGATGCCAATCGCGGCGGCTCCATCGCAGGGCTGCGCGAGTTCATCAACGTTCGTGTCCTCGGCGTTCCCACCATCGCCCTCGTCGTGCTCGGGGCGACGCTCATCGTCGCGTTCCTTCTCCGGCGAACCATGTTCGGACGGAGCGTCATCGCCATCGGTCAGAGCGACAAGGCGGCCTCCAAGGCAGGCATCCGCGTGAAGCTCGTCTCAGGTTCCGTCTACCTCCTCAGCGGCGCAGTCGCGGGCCTGACGGGAGGGATTCTCGCGGCCCTGATCGCGCCGAGCACCGTGCTCGGAACCTCCTACATGCTCGACTCGATCGCGGTCGTCGTCATCGGCGGCACGCTGATCGCCGGAGGGCGTCCCGTCGTCACCGGTGTCTGGACCGGGGCGCTGTTCTTCGTGATGCTCTCAGGTCTGCTCAACCTGGCGGGCTGGAGCCTTGGCCAGCAGAACGTGCTCAAGGGTCTGTTGGTCGTGCTCGTCGTCATCGTCTCGAGCGGTGTCACCGGGACCGGTGCCACGACGCTGCGCAGGCTCACCCGAATGTTCACCCGACACACCTCACAGAAAGCAGGTACGGTACATGGCTGATCTCGACGACATCCGCGAAGGCACGGACTTCGGCGGCACTCAGACGACGGAGGCGTCCTTTCCGCTCAAGGGTGCGGCCGGTCAGGACTGGGGAATGCGCAGTCGCCTTTCGAGGATCTTCGACCCGCACGACGCCCGCACGGTCATGCTGGCCTTCGACCACGGCTACTTCCAGGGACCGACATCCGGTCTGGAGCGCCTCGACCGGTCGATCGTGCCGCTCATTCCGCAGTCGGACGCCCTGATGTGCACGCGAGGCGCGCTGCGCTCGACCGTTCCGGCGAACAGCGGCAAGGGCGTTGTGCTGCGTGCCAGCGGCGGGCCCTCGGTGCTCAAGGATCTCTCCGACGAGCGAGTCGCCGTGGCGATCGACGACGCGGTGCGCCTGGACGTGGCGGCGCTCGCCGTGCAGGTGTTCGTCGGAGGCGAGCACGAGACGCAGTCGATCGAGAACCTGACCACGCTCGTGGATCGCGGTCAGGCCGCAGGCATCCCGGTGCTCGGTGTGACGGCGGTGGGGCGCGACATGGTGCGGGATGCACGTTACTTCCGCCTCGCGACCCGCATTCCGGCGGAACTCGGAGCGAGCTTCATCAAGACGTACTACGTCGAGGAAGGCTTCGAGACCGTCACCGCCTCGTGCCCGGTGCCGATCATCATCGCGGGCGGGAAGAAGGTTCAGGAGAAGGAAGCTCTCACCGTCGCGTACCGCGCTCTCCAGGAAGGGGCGGCCGGCGTCGATATGGGACGGAACGTCTTCCAGTCCGAGCACCCGGCGGCCATGCTCGCAGCGGTGCGAGGCGTCGTGCACGACGATCTGTCGCCGGATGAGGCATTCGCTCTCTACGAAGACCTCTCCCACTGACCCCATTTCTCTGCTGCGGGCGCCGCAACGGCGGCGCCCGCAGCCCCCCTGCCTGAAAGAAGAACGTATGCCCTCCCTGTCGACCTATCGTGAGCACGTCGAGGACGTCGACGTCATCGTCATCGGTGCCGGGATCAACGGCCTGGCGACCGCGCGGGAAGCCGCGGCTCTCGGGATGAGCGTCCTGCTCATCGACCAGGACGACATCGGCTCGCGCACGACCGCGATATCGACCCGTCTGATCCATGGCGGCCTGAAGTACCTCGAGCGCATGGAGCTGCACCTGGTGCACGAGTCGATCCGCGAGCGCGACATCCTGCTCGCGCAGGCTCCGCACCTGGTGCATCGGTATCCGATGCTGATTCCGTTCGCCAAGAAGCAGAGCCGCCCCGGATGGCTCCTGGCGTGCGGTCTGATGGTGTTCAACGCACTCTCCCTCACCTCGAAGCTTCCCCTCAGCGGCGTGATCCTGCCCAGGAGACTGGCGAGAGAATGGCCATCCGTGACGGAGTCGGGCGTGAAATGGGGCGGCCTCTTCCAGGACGCGAACGTTCCGCTGACGGAACGGTTGACCTTCGAGCTCGCCAGCGACGTCGACAGGCGCGGTGGCACCGTGCTCACGCACGCTCCCGTGGAATCCCTCGTTCGTGACGGCGACCGCATCGCCGGTGTTCGCTACCGGGATCGCGTCGACGGCGCGCTGAAGACGGTGCGGGCTCGTGCTGTCGTCAACGCCGCGGGTCCATGGGTCGATGCCGTGCTGGATCTCCTCGGCGAGCACGAGCGCAGGATCGGCCCGACCAAGGGCAGCCACTGCGTCGTCGACTCGTTCCCCGGGGCTCCGGAGACGTGCATCTTCTTCGAGTCCCCGGTGGACCATCGACCGATGTTCGTGCTGCCGTGGCAGGGCCGGTACATGATCGGCACCACCGACCTGCCCTACGACGGGTCGATCGATGAGATGTCGATCGACAGCGACGAGACCGACTATCTGCTCGGAGCCGTCAACGATCTCATCCCGCGTGCCCGGCTCGAGCAGCAGGACGTGCTGTGGTCGTACTCGGGTGTGCGACCGCTTCCGTACGTGGGAGAACTCGACGATCCCTCGAAGATCAGCCGCGATCACCAGCTGATCGCGCACGACGGTGCGGACAGCGGACTGTTCACGATCATCGGCGGGAAGCTCACGACGCACCGCGCGCTCGGGGAGCAGGTCGCCCGAGTGGTTGCCCGTGCGCTGGGTCGCAAGAGGATGCCGTCGCCGACCCGCTCAGCTCGGTTTCCGGGAGCACCCGCCGGATCGTGGCCGGAGTATCGGTCCACGCAGATCCGTGACTGCGCTCTCCCGGAGGCGATCGCAGCGCGTATCGTCGACACGTACGGGGTCGCGTCGGCTGATGTGTTCTCCCTCGTCCGCGCTCATCCGGAACTCGGTGAGATCCTCGACGAGGACACGTCGGCGATCGCCGCCGAGGTCGTCCACGCACGACGCAACGAAGGAGCGCACACGCTCGAAGATGTGCTGCTGCGTCGAACGCTTATCGGCACCAACGCCGACGTGGGCCTGGCAGCGGCGCCACGGGCAGCGGCCGTGCTCGTAGAAGCCGGGGAGTGGACGAGAGAAGAAGCGGACGCGCAGATCGAGAAGTATCGACGGGCGGTTCGGCGGTTCACGCCTCGGGCCCTTGCACAATCGTCATCGGAGTAGAGGAGCAGAGTGCGATGAGGCACTGCTACATCGGAGTGGATGTGGGCCTGACGGCCGCGAAAGCCGGTGCGTTCGACAGCGAAGGCACAGAGATCCGGACGTTCTCCGCGCCCAACCCGCGCGAAGCGGTGGCGTCGGACCGGCAGGAGATCGACATGGATCGGCTGTGGCGAGTCGTCGCCGCGGTGCTCTACGAGCTGACCGACTGGCTTCGCGAGAACGAATGGGAGCCTGCGGCGATCGGAGCCACCGCTGCAGGGAACGGGATCTATCTCATCGACGACCGTCTCCGTCCGGTGCGTGCGGCGATCGCGTCCAATGACAGCCGTGCTGAGCAGATCGTCGCGGCACTGCCAGCGGACGAGATCGAGGAGCTGCGGCTGCGCACGGGGTCGGTCCCATGGGCCGGACAGCCCAGCGTGCTGCTGCGCTGGCTCGCAGAGCACGAGCCGGAGACGATCGACGCATCGCACGCGATCCTGTCCTGCAAGGACTGGGTGCGCACCTGCCTGACAGGTCAGCCGGGTGCCGACCTGTCCGACGCGTCGGGCTGCGGGTGGCTCAATCTCGTCGCCCGCGACTACGAACCCGGGGTCTTCGATCTGCTCGGCATTCCGAGGAGCCTGATGCGTCTGCTGCCTCCGCTGTCCGCATCGAACGATGTGGTCGGACATGTCACGAGCGAAGCCGCACATGCCACAGGCCTTCCCGAAGGGCTTCCCGTCGTCGCCGGATGCATGGATACGGTGGCGAGCCCGCTGGGAGCGGGGGCCACGGAGGAATCCGACGTCACGGTGATCGTGGGCACCTGGGCGATCAACTCGGTCGCGGTCGCGGCGACGGACGCACCGCCGCGTGTGACGCTCAACACTCTGCTGCCCGACCCGACTCTGATGCTGGCGCAGGAAGTCGCGCCCACGTCGGCTGCGAGTCTCGAGTGGTACTGCTCGCTGATGTCGACGCTGTCGACGGACGGCGTCACATCTCCGCAGCTGATGCACGCGGCCGCCAGCGTCCCGCCCGGTGCGGACGGTCTCATCTTCCTGCCCTTCATCCATGGCGCGCCAGGGCGTCCAGGGGCATCCGGCACGTTCCTGGGGCTGAAGGGAAGCCACGGGTACCGTGAGATGGCGCGCGCCCTGATCGAGGGGATCACGCACTACCACCGCGTCCAGCTCGAGCGGATGAGCGGCAGCTGCACCGACGTCTCCGACGCTCCGTGGACGCTGGCCGGAGGAGGGGCGAAGAGCCCCGTGTGGGCGCAGATGTTCGCCGACATCATCGGGCGTCCCGTGCGTCGGCAGCTCGGCACCGAGCTCGGGGCGCGCGGCGTCGCGTCGCTCGCAGCTGCGGGGGCAGGGGCGGACATCGCCTCGTGGGCGGTTGACCCAGACCCGGCGCTCGTGGTGTCTCCGGGCCCGGATCGCCAGTTCTATCGAACGCATGCTGACCGATTCGATCGCGTCCTCGACGCGATGGGCGAGGTCTGGAAGGAGAGCTTCGTATGACGTACTCGGATCCGCTCGGCCAGATCGTCGAGGTGTCGCGGCTGCTGGGGCAGGACCCGACGCTGGTGCTTCACGGCGGTGGGAACACCTCGATCAAAGGCACGCTCGACGACATCACGGGGCAAACGATCGACACCGTCTGGGTTAAGGGCAGCGGATGGGACCTGGCGACGATCGAAGCTGCGGGATTCGCCCCGCTTCGGCGCGAGAGGCTCCTCGAGGTGCTGTCGGTAGACTCCCTGTCGGACGAGCAGATGGCGAACGAGATCCGCCAGGCCTCGCTCCGCGCGGACGCACCGACCGCCTCGATCGAGGCGCTGCTGCATGCGCTGCTGCCCGCACGGGTCGTGCTGCACTCGCACGCCGATGCGATCGTCGCGCTGACGAACCAGCGGGTTCCCGACACCGAGGCTCTGGGAGACGGTGTACTGGTGCTCCCCTATGTGATGCCTGGGTTCGCGCTCGCGAAGACGGTCGAGGCGGCTCTGGCGGACGGGGCAGACGACGTGGATGCGATCGTCCTGTCGAATCATGGTCTGTTCACCTTCGATGACGACCACGAACGGGCGTACTCCCGTCATCGTGAACTCGTCGCGAGGGCAGAGGCAGTCGTAGGGCTGAGCGATGTCGGCGAGGAGCCGCTGATCCGGCGAGAAGGCGATATTCGACAGATCGCCCGCCTCAGAAGCGACATCTCGCGAGCGGCGGGTCGACCGATGATCCTCTCGCAGAGCACGCATCGCAGAGCGCGGGAGTGGGCCTGCAGGGCGGATGTCGATGCTGTGGTGTCACGGGGAACCGCGACGCCGGAGCACGTCATCCGTACGAAGCGGGAACCGCTCGTCGGTCGTGACGTCGAACGCTTCGCCGCCGCGGAGCATGAACGGTTCGTCAGAGAACGCGGAGATCGAGATCTCGTCGAGTTGGATCCGGCGCCCCGCGTCGTGCTCGACCCGGAGTGGGGCATGCTGACGGCGGGGGAGAGCGTGCGGGACGCGCGCATCGCCTACGACGTCTACGAGCACACGATCCGCATCGTCGACGCCGCCGACGCGTTGTCCGGGTACACGTCGCTCAGCGAATCCGAGAACTTCGACATCGAGTACTGGTCGCTTGAGCAGGCGAAGCTGCACCGCCGTCCGCGGCCTGAGTTCGGCGGCGAGGTCGCGGTCGTCACAGGTGCGGCGTCCGGAATCGGACGCGCCGTTGCAGCGCGCCTTCTGGACGGCGGCGCGGCCGTCGTCGGGATCGACCTCAACCCCGGCGTCGTCTCCGCATTCGAAACGGAACGATGGTGCGGTGTCGTCGGGGACGTGTCGTCGGAGGACGTGCTGCGCGGTGCGGCGGAGACCGCCGTGCGGGACTTCGGCGGTGTCGACATCCTGGTCGTGGCCGCAGGCGTCTTCCCGCCGAGCGCGGATCTCGCCGCGAACGACGCACGGGGATGGAGTCTCGCTCTCGAAGTGAACGCCACCGCCGTGGCGCGTGCGTTCTCCGAGTTTCATCCGTATCTGTGCCAGTCGCCGTTCGGCGGCCGTGCCGTGCTCGTGTCGACCAAGAACGTCGCCGCACCTGGACCGGGCGCTGCGGCGTACTCGGCCAGCAAGGCGGCTGCCGCGCAGCTCGCGAGGGTGGCCGCGCTCGAATGGGCCGGCGACGGCATCCGGGTCAACAGCGTCGAGCCGGACGCCGTCTTCGACACCGCGATCTGGACGCCGGAGCTGCTCGAGGCACGCGCGGCGAAGTACGGTCTCTCGGTGGCCGAGTACAAGACGCGGAATCTGCTGGGCATGGAGGTCCGCAGTCGCATGGTCGCCGACGCGGTCGCGCTGTTCTCCGGACAGCAGCTGCCCGCGACGACCGGAGCGCACCTGAGCGTCGACGGAGGGAACGACCGAGTGATCTGACGATGAGTGCGCCGGGCGCCTCCGATTCGCATCGACGGTCCTGAGCTCGAGGCGGCTCTTCGAACATCACCGGAATGCGAGTGGAGGTGCGGGCGCGGTGAATATTCGGCGAACGACCTTCGTCGCACATGCCTCATCCGGTTACGGTGGCAGGGTGATCCGCCGTGCCCTGCCGACCCTCGTCCTGCTCACGGCCGTTGTCGTGGGAGCTTCCGGATGCGCGATGCCCGTCACGCCTGCCGAGAGCCAGTCCGCGCCGCTGTCCACCGAACTGATCTTCGCGGCGGTGTCTGAGCAGACCGACCAGGACTGCCCGGATGGCGACGAGACCGCATTCGACACTTCTTGGCCGGGCGATGACGGAGCCGCCCAGTGCACGTTCGTCGTTCCGGATGAGCAGCTCACCGTGACCAGCGGTCAGATCGAGCTGACGGTGCCGGATGGCGAGGACGCCGCCGCGCAGAACTACGTGACGATCAGCCTCGAGGACGCCGACGCGGCCGCCTTCGGCGAGCTCACCGAGGCGCTCGTCGATCGCCCCCAGCCGCAGAACCAGCTCGCGATCGTCGTCGACGGCGAGATCGAGTCGATGCCCGCCGTGATGGAGCCGATCACCGACAGCGAGATCCAGATCTCCGGCGGCGACGACATGTCACCGGTCTACGACAAGCTCACCGGCTGACCCCCGCTGAGGGGTTCGCCGCGCCGTTCAGCGCGATCGCCCGTCGGGCCGGCGTCGGGCAGGGCAGTCTCTACCGCCACCCCGACGAAGATCGCGCTCGCCGCAGCCGTCGTCGACGATGACATCGACGAGCTCGAGCGGCTCTCATCGTCGCCGGACGCGACCTTCGACGGACTGCTCGACTTCGTCGTCGCGCGCGCGGCCGTCTCCGCCGCGCTGATCGAAGCGACCCTCGCCGAACGCGACCAGTCCGTCGTGCAGCACCTCGGCATCCGGATGTCCGATCTCGTTTCGCGCGTGGTTGCACGCGATGTCGAGGCGGGCCGGATGTCGCCGGACACCGATGCGCGAGACGCCCTCACGGCGGTGTCGATGCTCGCCCGCATCGTCGCCGACTCGTCCCAGGGTGAGCGGTCCGATACTGCCGCCCGCGCCCGTCGCGTCATCACGGACGGCCTGCGTCCGCGCGCCGATGCGCATGCATAGCGCAGTCCGTTCGCGGGTGGCGAGTGTGCGCGGGGCCGCTGGCACTGGGAAGAGCTGGCGACCCGACCGCGGATCGACTGCGTTGTGTTCGGCGTCGGCCGGTGTCGTCGAGCCGGTTCTATCGCAATATCGAGATGACCGAGGGCTATCGCGATTTCCCGATACCGGAGGCCCCTGCGCCTCGGCGGCGGGCCCGGGTCGCGAACGCTTCGAGTGCGTCGAGCACGTCGGGTGCCTGCCACAGCCTGTTGCGGGCACCGGAGTTGGCTCGAGTGAGGATCTCCGCCTCCTCGAGGCGCGTGAGCGCGGCTGTGGCTGCGGCTGGTGTGACCCCGAGGCGATCGCTGACCGTGGCGACGTCGAGCACGGGCTGCTGCACGGCCAGGTCGAGCAGTCGCCATGCGGCGGAGTCGGAACGGGCGCGGACGCGCGCCGCCCACGCCGAACGCGTCTCGCGCAGCGCCGCGACCAATGTTCGCCCGTTGCCCACACCGGCGAAGGTCGCCTCGGACATCCGGTTCACGATTGCGGCGGGGTCGCCTCGCCGGTACTGGGTCAGGGCGTCGAAATACGCGTCGACGTTCGCGAGCAGTCCGGCTGATACCGGGACGGCAACGTTCTGCGTGGCCCCGGCCGCGCGCAGCATCCCGTGCACGAGGGCTCGCCCCGTGCGACCGTTGCCATCGGTGAAGGGGTGGATCGTCTCGAACTGTGCGTGAGCGAGCGCGGCGTGCACGATGACGGGCAGGTCCGTGCGTGAGAGGAATCGCACGAGATCGTCCATCAGGCCGGACACTCGCTCGTGATGCGGCGGCACAAAGTCGGCGTTGTGCGGAGAGAAGGCGCCGCCGCCGATCCACACCTGTTCGTCGCGCCATGCCCCGACCTGCTCTGGGGAGCTGTGCTCGAGCAGGGCCCGCTGCATCTCGATGATGGCCCGCGCATCCAGGTTCTCGGCGAACGCGATCGCTGCCTGCATGGCCTCGACGTTCGAACGGACGAGTCGTGCGTCGCCGGACCGCGCGGCTCCCAGGTCGGCAAGCGCCAGCTGTTTCGCGCTTGTGGTGATCCGCTCGATCTCGGAGCTCGACGCGCTCTCCGTGCGCAGCAGGACGGCGGCGAACGGCGCGGCGAATGCGCCGGATTCGGCGTCGAAGCGCGCCAGCTCCCTGCTCGCGTCATCGGCGTGGGCGAGTGTGTCGGCGTCAAGGGCGGGGTGCGCTTCGGTGATCGTGCCGGGCACAGCGGTTCGGTACGGTCCGCGCGCGGCCAGGCGCGCTCGCCGCGACATCGGCTGATCGAGTCGCGGCTCCCACGGCCGCTTCTCGAAGGTGAGCTCTGGCCATCCGGAGTCTGTCATTCGACGCCTCCTTATTGAAGGATAAGTGCCTATCCTATAACAAGAGCTTAAACCGCTGTGCCCTGTGCCTTCCGCCTACCCGCGGTCGCGCACCAGCAGCTCGCCGACCTCGCAGCCGAGCACGTCGCAGATCGCGACCAGCGTCGAGAACCGGATGGCCTTGGCGCGGTCGTTCTTCAGCACCGACAGGTTCACGATGCTCACTCCGACCCGGTCTGCGAGCGAGGTGAGCGTCATGTCGCGGTCGGTCAGCAGCGCGTCGAGACGGCAGTGGATCCCGGAGACGTCGGTCTCGGCGGGGGTCACACCAGGCCCTCCGTGTCCTTCTGCAGGTGGGCGCCCGCCTCGAAGGCCGCGAGCAGCGCGGCGAGGCCGAGTGCGATTCCGAGCGGTGCGAGGTCGATCTCGAGGCCGAACACCATCGCTCCGTCCGGTAGGAACCCGGTGTCTCGGACGGGCGCGCTGACATCGCCGGAGATGTACATCAGTGTCTCGGCCTCGGTTATCGCCTGAACGATGGGGGCAGCCATGCCGCTGAGCAGCACCGCGATGCACACGACGAAGAGCGACCACACCGCAGAGCGCGCGAAGGGACGTCCGGCGAGCAGCCGTCGAGGCAAGATGAACGCAGCCAGGCACATGCCGAGCCCGAGGGTCGCCTCCAGGATCACCTGGCAGACCAGCAGCCAGCGAATGCCGTTGGGAAGCGCTGAAACGGTCATGGCAGAGTTGATCGAAGACAGCTCTTCAACGTGCTCCGGCAGCGAACCCGGTTGCGGTGCAGGGATGCCCTGCAGCGTCAATCCGAGGTCGGTGAAGTTCACCGAAGGCGACGAGAGCACGTGTACGGCCCGTATCACCAGTGCTGTCATGAGAATCGCTGCCACAGCGACGGCGCCCCAGGAAATGGTACGGAGTATCACCCGCTCCGTGCGTGAGGCGAGTGCCCCGTGCGCATCCGGTCTTCTGCTCATGATTCTTCCTCTCGATCGTCGTCCGAACATCCGGATGCCGTCCTGTCTCAGCAGGCTCACCTGCATCCAACTTCATGAAAAACGATAACAACGAATATCGATAAGTCAAGTCATCGGAGCGCGACGCAGGAGTTCTGCCGGTCCAGTCGTCGGACGCCGCGCGATCTCGGGGTCGCAGCTCGGCGTCGGATTCAGATCGACTGCGTTGTGTCCGGCGGGGGACCGCAACCGGACGTCATCCGGATATGCCCAGGGCGAACACGGCGCCATGGGCGGCCGTGTCTCGTTACCGTTGAATCACGGCGTCGGGTGTACTTCGGCACCCGGCGCAAAAGGCCTCGTGCCCAAGGAGTGACATGTTCGAGAGATTCACCGACCGTGCCCGTCGTGTGGTTGTGCTCGCCCAAGAAGAGGCGAAGATGCTCAACCACAACTACATCGGCACCGAGCACATCCTGCTCGGCCTCATCCACGAGGGCGAGGGTGTCGCCGCGAAGGCGCTCGAGTCTCTCGGCGTCTCGCTCGACGGCGTGCGCGAGCGGGTGCAGGACATCATCGGCCAGGGTCAGCAGCAGCCCACGGGGCACATCCCCTTCACGCCGCGTGCGAAGAAGGTGCTCGAACTGTCTCTGCGCGAAGCGCTGCAGCTCGGCCACAACTACATCGGCACGGAGCACATCCTGCTCGGCCTCATCCGTGAGGGCGAGGGGGTCGCCGCCCAGGTGCTGGTGCAGCTCGGCGCGGACCTGAACAAGGTGCGCCAGCAGGTCATCCAGCTGCTCAGCGGATACCAGGGGAAGGAGCCGGTCACCTCCGGCGCCCCGCAGGAGCAGGGTCAGCAGGGCCAGGGCGGCTCGCAGGTGCTCGACCAGTTCGGCCGCAACCTCACGCAGGCCGCGCACGACAACAAGCTCGACCCGGTCATCGGGCGCGAGAAGGAGATCGAGCGCGTGATGCAGATCCTCTCGCGCCGCTCGAAGAACAACCCCGTTCTCATCGGCGAACCCGGCGTCGGCAAGACGGCCGTCGTCGAGGGCCTCGCCCAGGCCATCGTCAAGGGCGATGTGCCCGAGACCCTGAAGGACAAGCAGGTCTACTCGCTCGACCTGGGTTCGCTGATCGCCGGGTCGCGCTACCGCGGTGACTTCGAGGAGCGCCTGAAGAAGGTCACCAAGGAGATCCGCACGCGCGGCGACATCATCGTCTTCATCGATGAGATCCACACGCTCGTCGGCGCTGGTGCGGCCGAGGGCGCGATAGACGCCGCCAGCATCCTGAAGCCGCTGCTCGCTCGCGGCGAGCTGCAGACGGTCGGTGCCACCACGCTCGACGAGTACCGCAAGCACTTCGAGAAGGACGCCGCTCTCGAGCGCCGCTTCCAGCCGATCCAGGTCAACGAGCCGGCGCTGCCGCACGCGATCAACATCCTCAAGGGTCTGCGCGACCACTACGAGGCGTTCCACAAGGTGCAGATCACCGACGGCGCGGTCGTCGCGGCCGCGAACCTCGCTGACCGCTACATCCAGGACCGCTTCCTTCCGGACAAGGCCATCGACCTGATCGACGAGGCAGGCGCCCGCCTGCGCCTGTCGATCCTGTCGTCGCCGCCCGAGCTGCGTGAGTTCGACGAGAAGATCGCCGACGTGCGCGAGAAGAAGGAAGCCGCCAGCGAGGAGCAGGACTTCGAGAAGGCCGCCGCCCTGCGCGACGAGGAGAAGCAGCTGCTCGGTGAGCGCCTGCGCCTCGAGAAGCAGTGGCGCTCCGGAGACATCGAGACCCCTGCCACGGTCGACGAGGGACTGATCGCCGAAGTGCTGGCCCAGGCCACGGGCATCCCGGTGTTCAAGCTCACCGAGGAGGAGACCAGCCGTCTCGTCTTCATGGAGCGTGCGCTGCACGAGCGCGTCATCGGCCAGGAGGAGGCGATCGCCGCACTGTCGAAGACGATCCGTCGTCAGCGTGCCGGTCTCAAGGACCCGAAGCGTCCGTCCGGCTCGTTCATCTTCGCCGGTCCCACGGGCGTCGGCAAGACCGAGCTCGCCAAGGCGCTCGCGGAGTTCCTGTTCGACGACGAGGACGCCCTGATCTCGCTCGACATGAGCGAGTTCGGCGAGAAGCACACCGTCTCGCGTCTGTTCGGCGCACCTCCCGGGTTCGTCGGGTTCGAAGAGGGCGGTCAGCTCACTGAGAAGGTGCGCCGCAAGCCGTTCTCGGTTGTGCTGTTCGACGAGATCGAGAAGGCGCACCCCGACATCTTCAACTCGCTGCTGCAGATCCTCGAGGAGGGTCGCCTGACCGACGGTCAGGGCCGCATCGTCGACTTCAAGAACACGGTCATCATCATGACGACCAACCTCGGTTCGTCGGCGATCGCCGGCGGTCCGGTCGGCTTCCAGGTCGAGGGCAACGAGCAGACGTCGTACGACCGGATGAAGGGCAAGGTCGACGAGGAGCTTAAGCGCCACTTCAAGCCCGAGTTCCTCAACCGTGTCGACGACGTGATCGTCTTCCCGCAGCTGTCGAAGCCAGAGCTCGTGCAGATCGTCGACCTGTTCCTGAAGCGGCTCAACGAGCGGCTGCTGGATCGTGACATGACGATCGAGATGTCGCAGCCCGCCAAGGAGCGTCTCATCGAGATCGGCTTCGATCCGGCGCTCGGTGCCCGGCCGCTGCGCCGCGCGATGCAGCAGGAGGTCGAGGACCAGCTCTCCGAGCGCATCCTCGCCGGAACGCTCGAGACGGGTCACCACATCAAGGTCGACGTCGAGGATCGGAAGTTCACGTTCGAGAACGCCCCGCGCGGCGAGCGCGTCGCGGTCGGGGTGAACGCCGGAGGCACGATCACCAACTCGCCGCAGATCGCCGCCCTCGGCGAGTAAGGCATCCGGAGCCCCACCGTCCCGCGGACGGTGGGGCTCCGTCGTGCGCCGGGGCATCCGGGGCTGCCGGCGTCTGCGCGGCGGGGCACCTGGCCTTGCCGCCTGCCCGGCGAGAGGTGCTGAGCCGCGGCACTATCGCCGAGATGCGGCAGAACCGCGCGGATTCTGCAGTGCCCCGGCGATTCTGCAGTGTCTCGGGCGCGGCTCTGCTTCGCACCCGCACCCTCGCCCGGCGTCCGGAACGAACGGCCGGGAACGCCGACCGAAACCGATCTGAGACGATCGTGCCCTTCCCGACACCTGCATAGTGAGAGACGATGACAGCGAGGGTGGTCATGACCGAGAACTCGAGCGATGCGGCACTGATCGCCGCGGCCGCGGGCGGCAGCGAGATCGCCTTCCGCGAGCTGTTCCGCGCCTATGTGAAGCCCGTGTTCTGGGTGGCGCACGGCCTGCTCGGCGACCGCGGCGATGCCGAGGACGCCGCGCAGGAGACGTTCGCGACCGCGTGGCGCAAGCTCGACGGCTTCGATCTGGCGGGCGAATCGGCGCTGCCGTGGCTGGCGACCATCTGTCGCAATGTGTCGGCCAACCGCATCCGGATGCGCCGGCGCGAGCGTGAGCACACGGCGGGTCCTGTGGACGAGCGTCAGCCCGACACGGTCGACGTCGAGCAGCAGGTGATCGACCAGGCCCTCGCCGATCGCATCACGGACGAAGTCGAGCGCATGTCGGAGGACGACAGGCGCATCTTCGCCCTCTGCGTGGCCGAGGGATATGCCTACCAAGCCGCAGCCGACGAGCTGGGGATCGCCCACGGCGCCGTGAGGAATCGTCTCTCTCGAATCAGAACGCGGCTGCGTTCCGTCGTGAGGGAGGAAGCGTGATGAACGTCACCGAGCAGCACACCGACGAGGCTCCGGATCTGCCTGAGCTGTCCGAGGACGCCGTCGATCGCATCGAGGCCGGAGTCTTCTCCGACATCGCGCGCGGCCGGGAGGACGACCGGCGCCGCGCCCGCAGACGCAGGGGATGGATCGGCGGGAGCGTCGGGGTCGCAGCGGCGCTCGTGGTCGGAGCCGTCGTCGCACCGGCGGTGATGTCGGGCATCGGGCTGACGAACGGCGCGGCCGACTCGGCAAGCACCGAGGCGGGGGAGCCCGGGGGCGGCGAGTCCCACGAAGTCGCGCCGGAGGAGCCTATCGCGAGCGACGACGCAATCGAATCGAGCGGTTCCGCGGTGGTCGAGGAGAACTCGGACGGGTCCGGCGCAACCGAGGAGGACCGTCTGGTCATCCGGAACGGCTCGGCTGTGCTGGTGGTCGACGACGTGCTCGACGCGTCCGATGCGCTGACGGCGCTCGCCGCGGAGCACGACGGCTACGTCGAAGAGATCGGTTCGTCGAGTGACGAGTATCGGTATGACGCGGAGACCGGCGAGGAGGTCGCCGCAACCGGCGTGCGCACCGGATGGGTGTCGCTGCGCATTCCCGCCGATCAGCTCGACGAGGTGCGGCAGGCGCTGAGCGACGTCGGCGAGGTGACCAGCACGCAGATCTCCGAATCGGATGTGACGGGGCAGGCGATCGACCTGGAGGCCCGGATCGACACGGCGAAGTCGTCGGTCGAACGGCTCACCGAGCTGATGGAGCAGGCCGGATCGGTCAGCGACCTGCTCGACGCGGAGACGGTTCTGACCGAGCGACAGGCGCAGCTCGAGTCGTACCAGCGCGAGCTGGAGCACCTCGAGGATCGGGTCGCGATGTCGAGCCTGCACGTCGAGCTGACGCGGGACCGCGAGGTCGCTGAGACCGACCCGGCCGGCTTCGGCGACGGCTTGGTCAGCGGATGGAACGGGCTGATCGGGTTCTTCAACGGCCTCGTCATCGCCATCGGGTTCATGCTGCCGTGGCTCGGCGTGATCGCCGTCGCCGGGCTGGTGGTCTGGATCATCATCCGGATCGTGCGCCGTCGCAGCGCCTGAGGCCGGGCACGATCGCTGCGCCCCCACCGGGTGCTCAGGAACAGGTGCGCCCGGTTCGAAGGACAGTCACGCCTCATCGAGACGATCAACGAGCTCGACAAGGCCGATATCCGTGGCTCAGCTTCCTCTGAGAGGCTGGAGACGTGTCTGACAAGAGGGAACCGGGAGCGCTGCGCTACGCGCGGCGTCTGAAGAGCCGCCGAGATCTGCGCCTGTCGCAGATCGAGTATCAGATTGCGACCGACGTCCCCGCGTTCAGGGCTCGCTTGGAGTGGGCGACGTTCGCGCCGATTCTCGGGGTGATCCTCACGGTGATGACGTTCGGCGCCGTGGCGACGATCGGTCCGCAGGGCGCGATTCCGGGGATCGTGGGGACGACGGGTCTCAGCAGCGCGCCCATGGACGACGAGCTGCGCGACGTGCTCATGCCGCTCAGCTTCTTCCTCGGCATCGCGGGACTGCTGGTCTTCCTCGTCGAGTGGAAGAGGCTCGGCCGCACGCGTGAGGGCGTGGCGATCATCGTCGCGGCGATCGCCCTGATCACGGACGTCGCGATCCTCAACTGGTTCTTCTCGGGTGAAGGCGAGGGGCTGCTGGCCTTCGTTCTCGCCTGCGTCAACGGCCTGCTGGCAGTCGCCGTCATCATCATCCATGCGTTCGTCTCGCCCGGTGGATCAGCAGAAGTCGCCCGCCACGAGCAGGTGGCGGATCTGCTCCGGACTCTGCCCGACGACGAGCAGCGGCGCGCGCTCGACGAGCGCGCCGAAGCCCTGTCGATCCTCGTTGAGCGCGGAATGACGGATGGTCGCGTCCGCTCGGCCGCTGACGCTCTGCCTCTGGGGGAACTCTGGACGGCGGAGCGGAAGCACAGGGGAAAGCGGCGGCGATGAACGGCGGCATGCCCGAGATGATGGCCGCGCGCGAAATAGGCTGGATCCGCCGCGAAAGCGGCGGGACACGGGGGTACCGGTGGGTCGGACGACGAGGCGCGCGTGTGTGCGGTGATCGCCGCGGCGACGGCGTCGCTCGCGACATGCGGGTGTCCGGGCTATCCCCCGACCGTGTTCGAGGGCACCGCGGCAGTCGTCGCGTGGGACGGGGCCCTGACGAGCGTCAACGCGGCCAGCGCGAGCGGCGCGACGCCCGGATATGTGGGGACGCGCTCCGGGGCCTAAGCATCCACGAGGCCGGCGCGGAAGGCGAGAATGACGGCCTGCACACGGTCGCGGGCGCCGATCTTGGTGAAGATCCGGCCCACATAGCTCTTCACCGTGGACTCGGCGAGGAACAGTCGCCTGGCGATCTCGGCGTTCGTCAGGCCCTGCCCGATGGCGACGAGGATATCTCGTTCGCGGGCAGTGAGCTGCGCGACCGTCACGTCTTCGCGGGGTGTCGAGTGCTGCTCGGAACCATCGGATGCGAGGCGGTGCAGCAGGCGACGAGTCGCGCTGGGAGCGATCACAGCGTCGCCCGCGGCGACAGCACGGATCGCAGAGAGGAGGTCGCCGGGCTCGGCGTCCTTGGTCAGGAAGCCGCTGGCGCCGGCCTCGAGCCCGGCGAGCACGTATTCGTCGAGGTCGAAGGTGGTCAGCAGGAGCACTCGCGGACCCGATTCTCCGAAGTGCTCGACGATCAGACGCGTGGCGGCGATACCGTCGAGGCTCGGCATGCGGATGTCCATCAGCACGACATCAGGACGCAGCTTCTCGGTCAGCCGCACGGCATCGCCGCCGTCGGCGGCTTCGCCGACCACCTCGATGTCCGGCTGTCCGCCGAGGAACATCTTCATGCCCATCCGCTGCAGCGACTGGTCGTCGGCGATCAGCGTCCGAACGGGGGCTGGTCGTGATTGCGTCATCGTCCCTCGCTCCGTTTCCGCCACGCGGTGTCCTCCAAGGGAATGCGCGCCCACACGCGCCAACCGCTGACTGTCGGACCGGCCTCGAAACCGCCGCCGTACGCCTCGACCCTCTCGCGCATGCCCAGGATCCCGTGTCCCTTCGCAGTCGTCGGCGCGGTGCCGACACCGTTGTCGGACACCGTCACTACGACGGCGTCCGGTTCCCGCGCGACCCCGACCGACGCGCGAGCCCGCTGTCCGGCATGCCGTAGGACGTTGGTGAGCGATTCCTGCACGATCCGGTAGACAGCCAGCTGTCGTCCGGTGTCGAGCCCGCCCAGGTCGCCGCTCTGCCGCAGCACGACCTCCATGCCGGTGCCTCGCATCGCGTCGAGCAGAGGAGCCAGGTCACTGAGCCCTGGCTGCGGGCTGAGCGGCGCGCCGTCCGCACTGGCGTCGTGCCGCAGCACGCTGAGCACACGGTGCACCTCCCGTACCGACGACCGACTCACCTCCCCGATGGCTTCGAAGGCGCGAACGGCGTCGTCCGGCGAGGTACGCGCGGCCACAGTTCCTCCCGCGGAAAGCGAGGTGATCACGGAGAGATTGTGCCCGATGACATCATGCATCTCCTGCGCGAGCCGCGACCGTTCGGCGACGGCGGCGGCTCGGGCGATCTCAGCCTGCTCAGCCGCGAGCCGGTCGCGTCGCCCGCGCAGCTGCAGTCCGAGCAGGAACGATGCGGTGCTCATCCCGACGACCGCCACGGCGAGGCTGATGCGTTCGCGGGACTCCGTGAGACCGACGTCCGGAGGCGCGATCAGCGCAAATGCGGTCACGATCGCCATGATGACGGACGCGGTCGCGATGACGGTGCGCCGACTCTCACGCATCGCAGTGCCGAACAACAGCACCCAGATCGCGAGATACAGCCATGGCGGAGGCGCGCCGGTGAGCAGGGTGCCGACAGTAGCGACCACGATTCCCACGAACGCGACGAGGAGGGCGATGAACGGACGTCGGCGGTGGAACGCGACTGCGACGTGGACGACCGTGAAGATCGCAAGTCCGAGCGGCCCGAGACCAGGGCCGGCGTTGTACGAGATCAGCGCCACAAGCGTCGCAAGCCCCAGATCCCACCACAAGGGATGGCGCCGGTCGAAGGCGCGCACCCCCCGCAGCGGATCGGTCATGATGACATCCTCACATCGCTCGTCACACGTCGCGGCTCTTCAGCAACCACCACGACGAACAACCGAGCGCCACGAGCCAGGCGATCAGCACCACCACAGCGGTCCCCATACCGTACGGCTCGCTGCTCAGCCCCGCCGCGCGCATCACGTTGATCGCCGCAAGAGGCATGTAGTCGACGGCACCGGCCAGCTCTCCTGGCAGGAAGGCGGGGAAGATCTGCGGCCCCATCTGGAAGACACCGAAGTACAGCGCGATCGCGGCGGCGGCGTTGCGGACCAGGCCCCCGAGCAGGATCCCGAACAGCGCACCGTACGGCAGTACGAGCGTGCCGCACAGGACGCCCCAGAACATCGCCGGGTCGAACAACGACAGCCCCTGTGCCGACGGCACCGTGCCCGCGATCTGCAGCAGCAGGTACAGCAGCACTGAGGTGACTGCGGCGAGCACTGCCGTCACGGCGGTCAGCACGGCCATCTTCGCGAGCAGCACACCAGTGCGCCGCGGCACGGCGACCACGCTGCCGCGGATCGTTCCGCTGCTGTACTCGCTGGTGACGGTCAGCACGCCGAGGATGACCAGGACGAGCATACCGACCGGGTAGATGGCGGTGAAGCCGAACGGGATGTCCCCTGCCTCGTCGCCGCCGAGCATGTTTCCGTCGAAGATCATGTAGCCGCACAGGCCGATCACCAGTGCGAACGCCGCGGCGAGCGTGATCCAGAGAGAGCGGACGGACCAGAGCTTGGTCCATTCCGAGCGCAGCACCCCTGCGGCACTGATCCGGGTTCCGGCGAGGTCGACTGCGGGAGCGGCGGGCAGAGTGGCGGCGCTCATCGGGCGACCTCCTGGGACGTGCCGTACTCAACGGCGTTGCGGGTGATCTGCATGAAGGCCTCCTCGAGGGAGATGCGGCGGGTGGTCAGTTCGTGGAGCGTGAAGCCACGGGCGCCGGCGAACTCGCCGATCTCACGCGCGGAGCGGCCCTGCACGTCGAGCGTCTCGCGATCGGGCGAAGTCACTGTGACGTCGGCACCCTGCAGTGCAGCAGCCAAGTCGGCTGCATCCGGGGTCACAACGCGCACCGTGCTGGGTGCGACCGAAGAGACGACGTCCGATACGGACCCGGATGCCAGCAGCCGCCCCTGGCCGATCACCACGAGGTCATCAGCGATCAGCGACAGTTCGCTCATCAGATGCGAGGAGAGGAACACCGTGCGCCCGCTCGCGGCGAGATCGGACAGCATCCGCCGGATCCACAGCACACCGTCGGGATCGAGGCCGTTGACCGGCTCGTCCAAGACGAGCACCCTCGGATCGCCCAGCAGCGCTGCCGCGATGCCGAGTCGCTGCCCCATACCGAGGGAGAAGCCGCCCGCTCGCTTGCGCGCAACGGAGCTCAATCCCACCATCTCGAGAACCTCGCCGACACGTGCGGCCGGGATCCGGTGAGTCTGCGCTATCGCGAGCAGGTGGTGGTAGGCGCTGCGGCCGGGATGGACGGCCTTGGCGTCGACCAGCACGCCCACGTGCCGCAACGGGTCGGGCAGGTCCCAGTAGCACTGCCCGTCGACGGTGATGGAGCCGGAAGTCGGCTCGTCCAGGCCCACGAGCATGCGCATCGTGGTGGACTTGCCTGCACCGTTCGGGCCCAGGAAGCCGGTGACGACGCCTGGGCGAACGGCGAAGGAGAGGTCTGCGACGGCGGTCTTCCCGCCATATCGCTTGGTCAGATGCTCTGCAACGATCATGCTTCTCACGTTAGGAACATGCGGTCTCCCGCACATCCGTCGCCGGTATCCTCTCCGGTTGCGTTCCCTACCACGGAAGGAGTCCCGTGGTACCGGGTCGGCGGTGGTGCTCTCGCCGACTGAGGAGAGGTGTCCTATCCGGAAGACGGCGATCCGAT
Source organism: Microbacterium halotolerans (assembly GCF_003569805.1). Classification (GTDB taxonomy): domain Bacteria; phylum Actinomycetota; class Actinomycetes; order Actinomycetales; family Microbacteriaceae; genus Microbacterium; species Microbacterium halotolerans. The sequence continues at coordinate 1,117,833 of NZ_KZ984051.1, forward strand.
GTGGGTTGCCACCGGGCGGAGAGGCATCTCCTCGATCATGCTCACTGCGGAGAAGGGCCGGTCAAGCTCGGCAGGTTATGGCCGAGAGGGCACGCCGATCGCGTCGGCCCAGGCGAGGATCCGACCGCCGAAGCCTGTGAAAGCGCTCCGCCGCAGCGCCCCAGAGGAATCGATGTGCCGATCACCTGCGAGGCCATACGGGCGCAGGACGCCGACGACGAGGGGCCGCGCGACGCCGACGAGTTCGGCTGACAGACATCGCGTGAGTGCGACCGTTCCGTGCACCGGAGGCGCGGAACGCTTACGGTTGCCCGCGGGCGCGTGGTCGCCCCGATCATGGTTCCAGATCTCGATGGGGGTGTGGGCTGGAGCGACGATCCTCGCCTCTACCAGGAGGTCGCCGGAGCCGCCGTCGCGAACCGCATACGCCGCGCCGAGACGCAGCGCAGCGACGACGATCCAGGCGACCGCGCCTTCGCCGACTGCCCACACCTCCTCGCCGTCCACAGGGCTCTCCCGCCGCGCACCGATGGCGAGTGCGATGAACGAGGAGCCGTCTCGCCCGAATTCCGCGCGATACCGCGGGCCCGGAGCATCCGTGGACCCGGCGGGCAGGAAGACGATCTGTTCAGCCCCGACGAGCTGCGCCCCGTTCGCGACGGGGATCGGGGCCGGCCACTGCGAGATCTCCTCGCGGATCCATGCCGCGAGCTCAGCGGGCTCTGTCGTGAGCTGTGCCTCATCAACAGGTGCGGCGGCGAGGACGAACCAAGCGGAATCCTCGTCGAGTTCCGAGAGATCCCCGACCAGGTGCACCCGGTCTTCCGCCTTCACGAGGTCGGTGCGGCTCATGCGTGAGCACCGCGGCGACGGCCGGCGTGCACGGGCCGATGGAGCGCACTCTGCGGATTGCGAGGGAATGAGAGCCCAGACCGACTCATTCCTGCAGGCTCCGCACCGCAATCGCGTCGAACTCGACACGGGCAGCATAGGGGAGCTCTGCGACCGCTATGCATGTGCGGGCGGGAAGAGGCTCCGGCAGTGATCGCTGGTACACCTCGTCCATCGCGTTCCGGTCGGACATCGAGGCAAGGTACACGGTGATCTTCGCGACGTCCTGCAGGCCGAGGCCGACCGTGGCGAGATGAGCGGCCAGGTTGGCAAAGGCCTGCCTGGTCTGGCCGACGACACCGCCTTCGACGAGGGCGCCGTCGGCCAGACCGAGCTGCCCAGAGACGAACACGAGTCCGGACGGGGTCTGGCGAACCGAGCTGTACGGATGGCGTGCCTGCGCGGGGCTGGTGGGTGCAGAGTGCGTCATGGTTCTCCTGGGTGGTGTGGCTGCGCGATCAGAGGTGGCTCATGGAAGTCGTCTCGGTGCCCATGACGGCGACCCGGCCACGCATCCGGCGGATCAGGAACACTGCCGGGATCGCCGCGACGACGAACACCCCGCCGATGGTGGCGATGTAGGAGAAGATGCCGACCACGGAGTTGACGCTCTCCCCGTCGACGACGATGGCGGTGCCGCCGAGGATCGCCGACCCGACGAAGTTCATCGTCACCGACCCGACGGCGATCATGACCATGATCATGCTGGACACGGTCGCCTGTCGCTCCTTCGGCGCGAGGATCGAGGCCAGATTGAAGCCGGAGGTGACGAGGTTGCCGGCCGTCAGGCTCAGCAGGAACGACGCGGGCACGGCCACCGCAAGGTTGTTCGGGCCGTCGCCGAAGAGCATGAGCGCGGTTGCCAGCGTGCCGGTGAGGATCGCGACACCGAGGCACCAGGCCGGGCCGACGCGCTTGGCGATGTAGCCGGCGCCGATGCCGCCGAGAGCGATGCCGATGGAAGGGACCCCGAACAACAGACCCAACGCCAGAGGGCTCGCGAGCCCGTATCCGAGGCCCTCGTCGGGGGAGACGTCTACGAGCATGCTGATCAGCTGCAGCTTGCTCTGGTAGGCGCCGGTGCCCATCACCACGACGAGCAGGCCGAGGCCGAGTGCCAGTGAGATGCCGCGGATATCGATGATGGGCTCCGGCCGGCGGCTCAGTGCGAAGAACCAGAACAGCAGCGCAGCCGCTCCCAATGCGAGCACGAGGAGAGACCCGACACCTGCCCACCCGATCACCTGGCCGAGGCTGATGTAGCCGAGCACACCCGCGAGCCCGATGCCGAGGACGATCGCGCCGAGGACGTCGACTCTGCCGGGCGTGCGGTTGCGACTCTCGGGAACCACGAGACGCACGAGCAGTGCGGCCACGATGGCGAACGATCCCGAGATCACGAACACCGCCTGCCAGCCGAATATCTCGATCACCGGTTCGAGGATGAACGGCGTCGCGATGCCGAACAGTGCGGATCCGGTGGTGACGATGCCGGTGACTCCCAGCGCGAACTTCGGCGCGCAGATATCGCGGATGATCGCGACGGTCAGAAACAGGGACGCGACTGCAGCGCCTTGCAGGAGTCGTCCGACCACGAACACCCATAGGACCGGCGCGGACAGACAGACGACGCTGCCGATGGCCGCGACGAGCAGGGTGATCACGAGTACGCGGCGCTTGCCGTAGATATCTGCGCTCTTGCCGAGCAGCGGCGACCACATGGCACCGGCGAGCATCGCACTTGCTCCGACCCACGCGAACTGGTTCGTGTCGAACGCCCGTGCGAGATGAGGGAGGACGTACGTCGGCGCCGCGAGGACGCTGTCGACCATCACGTTGACGAGGATCAGGATCGCGACGTAGGCGACGACACGCGCGGTCCAGCGTTCGTGGAGGGTGCCGATCGGTGTGCTGGTGGTGATGGGTTGACTGACGTCGGTCATGAGTGGCTTCTCTCTGCGTTGAGGGCGTCGACGGTCGGGTCGCCGAGACGAGTGGAGCGCACGACGCCCTGTTGGGCGACGAGGGTGATGCGGGCTGGGTCACCGAGCGCGCGAATGTCTTTCAGAGGATCGGTCGCGCACAGAACGACGTCGGCCAGGCGACCCGGCTGAAGGGTGCCGAGCCGATCGTCGACGCCGAGCAGGCGGGCGCTCGTCGCGGTCGCGGCGCGGATGGCATCGATCGGTGACATCCCGAGCTCGACGAGGTAGGTCAGCTCGAGGGGGTTCTCGCCGTGCGGAGTGATACCGGCATCGGTTCCCACGGCGATCTGGACTTTCTGCTCGATCGCGCGAGCGATGTTCTCCTTCGCGATGCCGTTCCAGCGCAGCTTCTTCTGGTATCTCCATGGCGTGGTCTCAGACGGGTCAAGCGGCTGGAAGACGGCCGAGAGGGTGGGGACGAGAAACGCGTCGCGCTCACCGAGGGCGTCTATTCCCTCCTGCTCGATTCCGAAACCGTGTTCGATCGACCGGACGCCGTTGCGGGCGGCTGCGAGGATGCCAGCCCTGCCCTGGGCGTGCGAGGCGACCGCACGCCCACCGTGTCTGCCTGCTTCGTCCACGACCGCCCGGATCTCGTCGTCCAGCAGATCCTGGTCGTCTGGATCATCGCGAGCGCTGCTGATGCCACCGCTCGTGCAGATCTTGATCACGTCCGCCCCGGCGCGCAGCAGCTCGCGGACCGCGACGCGAGCTTCCGTCGGGTCGTCTGCGATGACGCACGACTCCAAGTCGAGTCGCTTGCCGCTCGGGAGGGTGGTGTCCGCGTGGCCCCCGGTATGGCTGATCACGGCCACCGAGGTCTGGATTCGCGGACCTGCGATGCGCCCCGCTGCGACAGCGTCGCGAAAACCGACAGGGAGGGCGCCGAGGTCACGCACCGACGTGATGCCGGACTGCAGCGTGCTCTCCAGTCTGGTGACGGTGTCGAGCATCGTGAGCACTGGGTCGCTCATGAGCGCGACCTCCAGGATCGAGCGGTCCGAGGGCATGCCGAGGTGGGTGTGGCAGTCGAACAGTCCCGGCAGCAGAGTGCCGCCCCTGCCATCGATCTCCCGCTGACCGAATCGGATCGGAGGCGCCCCTGCGGCGGGGCCGGCATACGTGATGAGGCCGTTCTCGTCGGCTTCAAGCACGGCCTCCTCGACGGTATGGTCGCGGACGCCGTCGATGAGGCGGACGTTGCGGATCCGTAGAGCGGCGGTATCGGCGGTAGGCATAGCGCGGTCGATCCTTCGGGTTTCGGTGAGTGACAGCGACGCTAGAGTTGTCCACCATGGGTGCCGACAGATTGCATGAAATCTTCCGGAGAACCCATGATCATGCAAGAAAGGATCGCATCATGGCGCAGATCGAGGCTGACGAACTCGACATCGCAATCGTCGATGCCGTGCGCACGGCGCCGCGCGGCAGCTGGCGCGAGCTCGGGCTCGCGCTCGGTGTCGATCCATCGACTGTGAGCCGTCGGTGGACACGAATGGAGTCGTCGGGTGTCGCCTGGGTGACGGCGCATCCGTCAGGCAATGCCACCCCTGTGTGCGCGATGGTGGAGATCGACTGCGAGCCGGGCCGTTCGATCGAGGTGGCGCGTGGTCTCGCGCCCGACCGCGAGGCGGCGACGATCAGAGTCACCAGCGGCGCCCGCGACGTCATGGTCCTCGTGCAGGCGGCGACGTTCGAGGCCCTGTCGACTTATCTGCTGGGCCTCGTGCCGCGAGTCCCCGGCATCGCATGCGTCCGCAGCCACCTCCTGACCCACTCCGCTCTCGAGGCGAGTCACTGGCGGGACAGGGCCCTCAATCCGGAGCAGCAGCGTCGCCTGGTCGGCCGATCAGCGACAGGATCCGCCGTGACCGATGCGCTGGATGAGGTGGACCGCCGGATCGTCGCTGTGTTGCACGAGAACGGGAGGATGCAGTTGGAGCGGATCGCCGAACGTGTCGATGTGGGTCCTCTCGCCGTACGGCGGAGACTGACTCGTCTGCAGAGCGGCGGGCTGGTCACGTTGCGCTGTGACGTGGCGCACGAACTGTCCGGCCGTTCCGTGTGGGCAATGTACTTCGGTTCGCTTGACGCCCAGGACCTGGGTTCCGCCGCGGAGCGGCTTCGTGTGCTCCCTGGCATCCGCACCGTGAGCATCGCTGCGGGGCCGTTCAACGTCATAGTCGACGCCTGGCTGCGCTCAGCTCCGGAGGTGCATGATTTCGAACGGCGCCTAGGTCAAGAGCTGCCCGAGATGCGAATTCTGGATCGGATCGTCGTGCTGCAGATGACGAAGCTGCTCGGACGGGTGCTCGATGCGGATGGCCGCGCGGTGGGCATCGTGCCGCTGGCGGCCGACATGGCTCAGGAGTAAGCGCGCAGGAAGGCGGCGACACCGCTGTCGACGAGGTAGAGGATCTCTGTCTCGTTCGCCCCCGAGTCGAGCGCGTGCAGCGCCAGCTCGACGGTGAGGGCAGAGAAGTGCCGTGCGGCGAGTTCGGGGGCGTCGGTGCGCAAGGTGCCCTCCTCCGCCAACTGTGCGAATCGATCGGCGAGCATTCGTTCGGGGCGGTCGTTCGTGGTGAGCCCCAGGCGGGGCGCGGCGCGCTCTGCCGTGAGTCGTCGGAACGTCACGTAGCTCGACGAGGGGAAGGTGTCCGTGATGATGCGCCGCGCGAATGCCTCGAGCCCTTCGCGCAGGTTGCGTCCCGCCGACAGCTCTTCATCGATCGCGGCACCTGCCGCGGCCACGAGCAATGCGTGCACGCGCTCCACGGCGCGAAGATAGATCGCACCCTTCTCGCCGAAGTGGTCGTACATCGTCCGTTTCGAGACACCGGCCTGCGCAGCGATGGCATCCACGCTGGCCTGCTCGTAGCCATCCGCGAGAAAGCGGGCTTCGGCGGCATCGAGGATCGCCGCGCGCTTGGCTTCGGAGCGTCTGCGACGACCCGGTGTCTGCTCCTCGGCGATGACTCTGGACATGCGGACAAGCGTAGTCATTTACAAACCACACTGACCGGTGTACTTTATCGAGCACGCCTGAACGTCCGAGTCGGGCGACGAAGACATGGAGGTACTGCACAGTGGCATTCGATCCCGCAGCCGAGTGGGAGGGCTACCTCGCCCCGCCCGCGTTCGAGGAGTACTCAGTGAGGTATGCCGACTTCTTCAAGATGCGCCGGGAGAACGGCATCATCGAGGCCCGGCTGCACACGAACGACGGCCCGTACGTGCACACGCACGCCGCGCACAACGTCTGGCCGCGAGTCTGGCAGGACATCGGCAACGACCCGGAGAATCAGGTGCTGATCGTCACCGGCACCGGCGAGAAGTGGATGGTGGGGGACCCGAAGGGCCACAATCCGAAGCCGGCCTCTGACCTCGACCCGGATCTGCTGTACCAACGGTTCTACGACGGCTGGAAGGTCATCGAGAGCTTCGTCGGCAGCATCGACATCCCCACCATCGCCGTGGTGAACGGACCCGGCGTGCACACCGAGTTCGCTGTGCTGTCTGACATCACGCTCGCCGCTCCGGATGCCGACTTCATGGATCCGCACTTCTGGCTCGGCACCGCACCTGGTGATGGGCAGGCGCTGGCACTGCAGGCGCTGATGGGACCGAAGCGCGCCGCGTACTACATCTACGGGGCCAAGTCGATCCCCGCAGACAAGGCCCTCGAGTGGGGCGTGGTCAGCGACGTCCTGCCTCGGGAGCAGTTGATCGAGCGGGCCTGGGAGCTCGCCCGCTTCATCATGAAGCGCCCGCGCTTCGCCCGCTGGGCGGCACACAACATCCTCTCCCGGCCGCTCAAGAAGGCGGTCGCTGAGGACCTCGGTTTCCATATGCCTCACCAGTCGGTGGCGACGGTCGCGAGCAAGGCGCTCGTTCCGGATCCGGATCTGCTGAACGACTCGGAGGCGCGCACCCTGTTCTGAACCTACGGGAGGGGCGTGCTCGAGCGTCCGAGCTCGCCCCTCCCTGTCGACTCGGCGGTGCGGCGGTGCATGGATGCGTCTGGCTACCATGTTCCCTATGGCTTCGAGGACGCGCGCAGAGACGGTTCCTGCGACACCTTCCCGCAAGAGGCGACTGCGCAGCGACGCCATCCGGAACGAGCGCGAACTGGTGGCGGCCATGGGCTCACTGCTGAAAGAGAGCCCTCAGACGGCCACTATGCCCGCCGTTGCGAAGGCGGCGGGGCTGTCTCCGGCGACCGCCTATCGATACTTCCCCACGCTGGATGCCCTGCACCGCCGGTTCATGCTCAGCACGATCGAAGAACTGCAGGAGGCGACGGCTGATCTGCGTTCGTCTGGGTCTGAGCGATTCGGCGACGTCCTGCGATGCTGGCTCGACATCCTCAGTGAGTACGGGTCAGCGATGGTCCATGTGGCTTCGCGCGAGGGCTTTCTCACGCGCCTCAAGGCAGATGAGCCGCACACGCGCGCGATCAAGGCGGCATGGGGGGAGGCGATCAGCGGAATGCTGGCTGAATGCGGCGAAGAGCCGAGCATGCTCGACCTGGCTCTCGCCTTGTTCAACAGCATGGTGAACGCGCGCGAGATCCTTGATCTGCGCGCCTCCTCGGGTCTATCGGATGAACAGGTCGTCGCCTATCTCACCGCGGCCTTCGCCGGTGCACTCACTGGCCTGAGGGCCGTGCACTCGGGCGACTCGGAGCGCTGACCTTCGACGCGCGGGTGTGACCGGGCCGCCTTCGTCGTGTTCGCGCCATACTTCGCGACGACTCTGTTCCCCGGTGGCGCAGGTGCTGAGCGCCTGTCTCGTCTTCGCAATCAGCTTCATCGTTCGTCCCCTCGGTGCGGTGTTCATGGGAAGACGGTCGAGGACCGTCGCGGCCGGGACTTCGGGCGAGTCGCTGCGGCGATCGACTCGACGGCTGATGAGGCGGACAACGGCGCCCATGTGAGTTCCGAGGACGCGACGGGGTCGCGGCAGTCGAGTCGCTAGGATCAGGACGTCGAACATTAACTAAGACTTGACTCTTACTTATTCATATGTAAGAGTCAGTCCTAGTTAAGAAAGGGGGCGGCGTGACCGAACTGCGCACCGTGCCGACTGGATCCGCGGCAGTGACAGGCGAAGACATCGTCGCTGCCCGCACTCGGATCGGTGATGCCGTCGTCCGGACGCCGCTGCTATCCGCACCGTGGGCGACGGGAGACCTGTGGCTGAAAGCTGAAAGCCTGCAGACGATCGGCGCGTTCAAGATCCGCGGCGCGGTGAATGCGATCCGACGGCTGGTTCCCGAGCAGCGGGCACGCGGGGTGATCACGCACTCGAGCGGCAATCACGGTCAGGCGGTCTCATGGGCCGCGCGTGCCGCGGGGATACCCGCGGTCATCGTCATGCCGGAGAACGCGGCGGAAGTGAAGATCGTCGCGACCAGAGCGCTCGGCGCCGAGGTGGTGTTCGCCCCCGGCGACGGCCGTGAGGCTGTCGCCGGGGCGATCCAGCGGGAGCGCGGGCTGGTGATGATCCCGCCCTATGACGCGCCTGACGTCATCTCCGGCCAGGGAACGCTCGCCTTGGAGGTGCTGGAGGATCTCGAGTCCGTCGACTCCGTACTCGCGCCTGTCGGCGGCGGCGGCCTGATCTCCGGTGTCGGCGTCGCTGTGCGGCACCTCTCTCCCGCGACGCGGGTGGTCGGCGTCGAGTCGGAGCTCGCGGCCGATGCGCGTGATTCGCTTGCCGCCGGCCGCCGGGTCACCTGGGATCCGCGCGACGTCGCCCGCACGATCGCGGACGGCACCCGTGCGCCCGTGCTGGGCAGACTCACTTTTCCTCTCATCCAATCGACTGTCTCCGAGATCGTCACGGTGAGCGAAACCGAGATCCTCGCTGCGATGTCCTTGCTCGCTCGCCGCTCTCGCCTCGTCGTCGAGCCGAGCGGCGCACTCGCTGTCGCGGCATTTCTCCGAGACCCGAACCGGTTCGGCCGCACGGTCGCGATCCTGTCGGGAGGCAACGTCGAACCCGACATTCTCGCCGACGCTCTCACCTCTCTTCCTGGAAGGACCTTCTCATGACATATGCCGAGGCCGTCGCCGACGGCATCTGGGCGGCCGACGCGGCACGGGTCGGGTACATCCCGTCCGTGACGGTGGCCCCCATCATCAACGCCCTGGTGGCATCCGACGGCGGCGACGCCGGCGTCTCGACACGCGTCACGCCCCTGTCGCGTGAAGAGGAGGCGATCGGAGTGATGGGCGCAGTGTCTCTGACCGGACGCCTCGGAGCTGTGGTCATGCAGGACAACGGCTTCGGCAACGCGCTCACCGCGCTCACGACGTTCGCGCTCTCCTATCACCTGCCGCTGCTGATCTTCGCGAACACCCGCGGCGGGCTCGGCGAGTACAACTCGATGATCCACTCAATCAGCCAGCCGACGCCTGCGCTGCTGAGTGCGGTCGGCCTGCCGGTCATCGAACTCGACCGACGCAGCAGCGCCGACGACTGGCGTGATGCAGTTCAGGAGGCCGGCGTCCACGCGGTCACGACCTATCGACCCGTGGTCGTACTCGGGTCGTTCTGGAACACGGATGGGAAGGTCGCCTGATGAAGCGGCTCGAAGCACTCGAGGTCCTCGCGCGGCTGACGGAGCAGCACCCCGTCGTGGTGACGTGCGCGGCGACCAGCCGCGAGCTCGCCTCGGTGAAGGACGGCGACAACCACTTCTACCTGCTCGACTCGATGGGTCTCGTCGGCTCGGTGGCCACAGGGCTGGCGCTGAGCCTCGACGATCGGCTGCCCAAGGTCGTCGGCATAGAAGGCGACGGATCGCTGCTGATGAACCCGAACGTGCTGCCCACCGGAGGGTTCCTCGCCCCTGACAACCTGCTGCTCGTGCTGCTCGACAACGGCGTGTACGGGTCGACCGGCGCGCTCCCGACATACTCGTCGCGTGTGGACCTCGAGCGGCTGGCCGCCGCGGCCGGTTGGACGACACGGTCGGTCGACACGGTCGAGGGCCTCGATGCCGCGTATCGCGAGCTGCTCGACGTGAAGGGCCCGGCGTTCCTTTACGGGCGAATCGAGGAAGGCAACGCACAGGGCATCGCGAAACTCCTGATCGACCCCGTCTCCATCACCGGGCGCTTCTCGCGCTGGCTACGCGACGTCCACGCTGTGAACGAGGTGACGGCATGAGCAGACAAGGCATCCTCACGATCGACCCTGCCTCCGGTGACGAGCTGACCTTCTACCGCTATACGACGCCTGAGGAGATCGACAGCGTGCTCGACGCCGTCTCGACGTCGGGGTGGGCGCGCACGTCCACAGAGGTGCGCGCAGCGGCGATCCGACGACTCGGCGATCAACTGGCGCAGGAGCGGGACGCGCTTGCGGCGCTGATCACCCTCGAGATGGGCAAGCCGATCCGGCAGGCTCGGGCCGAGGTCGACAAGTGCGTCGACGCGTGCCGCTACTACGCGGACCGACTTCCTGGTTTCCTGGAACCGGAGACGTTCGATCTCGACGGTGACACCGGCATCGTCCGGATCTTGCCGCTCGGCGTGGTGTTCGCCATCCTCCCTTGGAACTATCCGCTCTGGCAGGTGATCCGGGCGATGCTCCCGGCGATCGCCGCAGGCAATACGGTGGTCCTCAAGCACGCCGAGTCCGTCACCGGCAGCGCAAAGGAGATCGAGCGGATCTTCGAGAGCGTCTTCGGCCCGGAGGTGCTGCGCGTCATCGTGGTGGACGGCGCGACGGCCTCGGACGTCATCGACGATCCGCGGATCGCGGCGGTCACCTTCACCGGCAGCGACCGAGTCGGCGCGCTCGTGGGCGCCCGCGCGGGCGCGGCGCTGAAGAAGTGCGTGCTGGAGCTGGGCGGTTCGGATCCCTTCATCGTGTTCGCGGACGCCGACATCGACGCCGCCGCTGCGGGGGCAGTGCGCTCTCGCTTCCTCAACAACGGGCAGAGCTGCATCGCCGCGAAGCGCATCCTCGTGCACCGCGACGTCCGCGACGCCTTCGTGGACGCGATGCTGCCGCATGTCCGCGACCTGCGGGTCGACGACCCGTCGGAGGAGGCGACCGACGTCGGGCCACTGGCCCGGCACGACCTGCGCGATGCGCTCCGCGCCCAGCGCGACCATGCCCTGACGCACGGCGGCCGGGTGCTCGCGACGGCGGACGTGCCGGCGGACGGGCGCGGTGCCTGGTTCTCGCCATCGATCGTGGAGGTCGACGAGCGCGACTCGATCCTGCTCACGGACGAGACGTTCGGCCCGCTCGGAGCTCTGACCACGGCCGCCGATGACGATGAACTCATCGCGATCGCGAACGCGTCGCGCTACGGGCTCAGCAGCAGCCTCTGGAGCGCGGATGAGGAGCATGCGATCGCGCTGAGCGCTCGGATCGACGCGGGAGCGGTGTTCGTGAACACGATCTCCGCCACCGACCCCCGCCTGCCCACCGGCGGCGTGAAGGCCAGCGGCTACGGCCGCGAGCTCGGACGCTGGGGCGTGCGCGAACTCGCCAACCTACAGTCGCTCCGGGTGCGGAAGGCATGATGTCCTCGCTGACCGAACCCGCTGAGCGGCTCGCGGAGATCGTGCCGTCGCGGATCCGCGCGATCTTCGACCGCGCGGCCGAACTCGAGGCGGAGGGCGCCCACGTGCTGCACTTCGAGATCGGAAGGCCCGATTTCGACACGCCCCGCGTGGTCAAGGACGCCGCGGCGGATGCCCTCGCCGCGGGGCGCGTGCACTACGGGCCCAACGCCGGCACGCCCGAACTGCGCGACGCGATCGCCGATCACCTCGGCGCCGCGTCTGGGCTCACGTACGAACGCGACCAGGTGCTCGTCACGATCGGCGCGAGCGAGGCCGTGTTCCTCGCCATCATGGCGTTCTGCGGCCCGGGCGACGAGGTGATCATCCCGGTGCCCGCGTGGCCGGCATATGAGGCAGCCGTGCGGCTGGCCGACGCGACCCCTGTGTTCCTCCCGCTCCGCGCATCCGACGGCTATCGGCTCGATCCGGAGCGGGTGCGACAGACGCTTACACCGCGTACCCGCCTCGTGGTGGTCTGCTCGCCGCACAACCCGACTGGCGCCGTGCTCGATGCGGAGCGGCTGGTCGCGCTCGCCGACGTGCTGCACGGGACCCGCGCACTCGTCCTCTCGGACGAGATCTACTCCGAGCTGGTCTACGACGCCGTCCACGTGCCGGTCGCGGCCGTCTCGGACCTGCGCGAGCGCACGCTCACGGTCGGCGGCTTCGCCAAGGCGTTCGCGATGGACGGCTGGCGGTTGGGCTGGCTCGCCGGGCCGCGGGCCCTTGTGACGACCGCACTGCGGGTACGGCAGTTCACCACGACCTGTCCTCCGACGTTCGTACAGGATGCCGCCGTGGTCGCACTGAGGGAGACAACGGACGAACGAGCCCGGATGCGCGCCGCGTTCGCGGAGCGTCGCGCGGCGGCGCTCGAGATCCTCGCGCGGCAGTCCATCTTCCAGGTGGCAGGAGCGGACGGTGCCTTCTATCTCTATCTCACCTATGCAGAGCGGTTCGGCGCTTCGGACGGGTTCGCCGCCCAACTCCTCGAAGAGGCGCACGTCGCCCTTGTCTCCGGAACGGCATTCGGTCCCACCAGAGCGGAGGACTACGCGCTCCGGGTCTCGTACGCCTGCTCGGTCGACGACGTCCGTGAGGGCATCACACGTCTCGTGCAGCATGCCGAAGCGATGGTACTGTCCGGACGCTGAAGTCAACGAGAAGGAGGAACGAACATGAACACATACATGACGGACACCCCACTCGTGCTCTCCGGCTACGGACCTGTCGGGCAGGAGTTCCTCGCGCACCTCGCGGCGCATCGCGCGGAGCTCGCAGACGCATACGGCGTCAACCTCCAGGTCGCCGCGATCCGCGCGCGCACCACGGAGACGCGGGTGCGTCACGGGGATCCCCTGCCCGGCCGTGATCACTGGCGGACAGTCCGCCCGCTGGCGGCGACGCTCGAGGAAACCGGCGCGCGAGTGCTGGTGCAAGCGGTCCCGTCGTCATCCGCATTGCGAGAGGCTGCCGCGGAGGATGCCCTCGCGGCCCTGCGGCGAGGGATCCACGTCGTCACCGCTACGAAGGTGCATCTGCTCAGTCACTGGTCGCAGCTGGACTCGGCCGCACTCCGCACCGGGGCGATGATCCGGATCTCCGGCGCAACCGGCGCCGCCCTCCCGTCCGGCGACCTGGCGCGGAGCGGCATGCGCGGCATGGACTGCGACATGATCCGCGCCTGCCCGAACGGCACCGTCACGTACGTGCTCGACCGGCTTGCGGACGGCGTCTCCCTGAGCGACGCCGTTGCGGTGGCACAGCGTCAGGGAATCGCCGAGGCTGATCCTTCGGCTGATCTCTCCGGAGCGGACTCCGCGACCAAGACGAGGCTGCTGACGGCGCTGCTGTGGGGCTGGGATCCTGCCGCAGTCGTGGTGGAGGCGGAGAGCATCGACGCTGCCGCAGCCGCCGCGGCTGCGGCAGCGTCCGAGGGCGGGCGGCGATTGCGAGCCGTCGCGAGCGCGCGGCGGGACGACCCGCTTCGCATCCGTATCCGTCTCGAGGCGACAGAACCTGGCGACCCGCTCTATGCGCTGGTCGGGCCGGAGAAAGCGGCGGTCTTCGGCTGCAGGCAAGCCGGCGACATCGTCGTCAGCGGTGGTCGATCGAGCCCGATCGGTGCGGCGCTGGCCATGGTCAAGGACGTTATCGACGTGACCGCTCCGCGCGGCGGGTTCCGTTGACGGGGCGGCGCTGCCTGGCGTGATGCAGCGTCAAGAACACGAAACGACATTCATGAGAGGAGCGAGAGCCGGTAGGCCCATCACCATGCGCTTGATCGTCGGGCTCGACCGTCCGACCTCAGACCTTCGCCGCTCGATTCTCGGCTCTCAGCGACTGACGAGACGGAATGAGATGACCGAAGGGCGTATGTCTCAACTCGCGCCGAGCAGTTCGGTGATCTTCGCGTAGAAGACGGTGGGGTCATCATCGGCGAGCGATGCTTTCACCATGGCGGTCCAATCATCGACGATCACCTCGACCAGACCTGATTCCAGGCCATCCAGTGCTCGACGCGGCACCTCGCGCGGGTCGACCTTCGGGCCATCGTAGCTGGCCGTGATGTCGGTGTCGGCGGCGCCGAGGAGGACCCCTTGGACGAGCGTGCCCTGAGCTTCGAGTTCGAGGCGCACGGCGTTCGTCATGTTCCACTCCGCCGCCTTGGCTGCGGCGTACGCGCCGGCGCCGGGGCTGGCGAACCACGACAGCGCGGAGAGCACGTTCACGATCGCGCCGCCGCCGTTCGCTGCGAGGACGGGGCTGAACTCGCGGATCACGTCGAGCGTGCCCCAGAAGTGCGTGTCCATCTCGCGACGGATCTCGGCGAGATCGCCTGTGATGAGGGCGGCACCGGTCGCGATGCCGGCGTTGTTGACGAGGAGTGTCACGTCCCGGGCGGTCGACGCCGCCTCCACGACGGACTCGTGGTCGAACAGGTCGAGTCGCAGCGGCACCACTCGGGTGTCGTCGAAGTCGAGGCTCTCGGGACGGCGAGCCGTCGCATAGACCTTGCTCACGCCGCGCTCGAGCAGTTCGAGCACGAACTGACGGCCGATACCGCGGTTGGCTCCTGTGACGAGGGCGATCTGATCGGTGACGTTCATGGGGTCCTTGCTTCCTGAGTGGATCTGAAGTTCCGCGACCCGGATCGGGTCGGTCATGACTACGCTAAGACTTGACGTTGGCGTCAACGTCAAGTCGAGAAACGGATTCAGGATCATGGCGGCTCAAGTGCGGATAGGTGAGGTGGCACGCCGTGCTGGCGTCAGCACCAGGGCACTCCGGTACTACGAGGAGCAGGGTCTGCTCGCGTCGGAGCGCACCCACGGCGGACAGCGCATGTACCCGGAGTCAGCGGTGGAACGGGTCCGACTCATCCAGCAGCTCTTCACCGCCCGTCTGTCCAGCCGCACCATCCTGCAGCTGATGCCCTGCATCGAGTCCGGAGAGGCCTCCCCGGAGGCTCTCGATCTGATGGCCGCAGAGCGTCATCGGATCGACGCGGCACTGTCGGAACTCAGCGCCGCACGCGATGCTCTCGACCGCATGATCGACATCGCGAACCATCCGACTCCCGAACACTGCCCTGCACTCCGTGAGCCCGCCTGGACGGCCTACAAAGCACCCGCACAGCAGTGACTCGCGGGAAGGCCTCAGCTCGACGACGTGCCGTCGAACGCGGGAAGCCTGAACCGCCGAATCGCGCAACGCACCGTCGCATACATCGATCGATGTGCCCCTGCTCGAATGTCCGCCAGGGGGCGCGTCCTGAGGAGTCCAGCAGGCAGGGCGGCTCAGGAGCTCGAACTTCTGGGACAGGAGCGGTCAACTGCTCGTCAACGCTACGCTGCAAACGCACCGATCCGATTCCTTCCGCTTCGAATGCTCTGGCGAGCAGATCATGAGCCTGAGCTGCGCGATGCACCAAGCGCTGTGTGTGCATCAGAGCCGAGACGTGCCACTGCGTCATCGATGCCGTGGTAGCTCATCTGGACCGATATCTGCAGTCCTGGCGGTGCTGTTCGCAGCGAGTCAGTCGATGATGATGACGAGCTTCCCGCCGCTGGAAGTGGGAGCGTTTTCGAGATCGATGAGGGCCGGGATGGCGTCGGCAAGAGTGACAGTGCGGGAGATGCGGGTGGTGATCTCCCCTCGTCCAGCGGCATCCGCGACGTGTTGAAGGTCGTTGCTGTCAGGCCGGCCCATGAATGCGGTGTAGGGGCCGGGCAGGATGCTGCGTGCGAACTTTGCTGCCGAAGGGACTATGTCGATGATTCGCCCGCCGGGCTTGAGCATCCGGCGTGCGGTGACGAAAGGCAGGGTGCCCGCAGTGTCGAAGACGACATCGAACCGACCGGTCGGGGGTACGGGGTCAAGATCGAAGGCGATGACAGTATCGACGCCAAGCTGGCGAGCATCTGCCTCTGACCCCGACCGGCAGCTGCCGGTCACGGAGGCGCCTGCACCGGTTGCGACCTGCACGGCTACTCGGCCGACGCCACCAAGACAGCCATTGATGAATATGTCTTGCCCGGGCTGCAGCCTGCCGGCCTTGGTCACAGCCTGGTAGGCGGTGAGCCCGATGACGGGCAGGGTGGCGGCTTGGGCGAAGGAGACGGCGTCGGGCTTGTGAGCGACGGACTGTTCGTCTGCGATCACGAGCTCTGCGAACGCTCCCGCCTGTCGCAGACGCGCGGCACCCAACACTTCATCACCGACCTCGAGGCGGGTCACACCCTCTCCGACCTGTTCGATGATCCCGGCGAAGTCGTGGCCGACACTGCGAGGGAACCTTCTTCCGGTCATCGTGCGCATCTCCCCGCGGCGGATCTTCCAGTCCATGGCGTTCGCAGCGGCTGCACGCACTCGTACCAGCACCTGACCTCGGCCCGGCGTCGGGGTATCCGCGTCTCCAAGGGCAAGAACGTCGGGTCCTCCGTAGCGGTGGTACTCCAAGCGCTTCATCGTGTTCTCGTCGCAGCGTTCAGCCCGCGACGCGCCAGGGCGTAGCCGGTGCCGATGGCGGCCAGGATGGGGATCGTGTACCTCAGCTGCGGCCAGTTGTCCTTCCCTGGCGGGTCCATGCTCGCCGTTCCGGGGTAGAAGAACGCGGACAGCTGGCTCACCCAGTACACCGACGCGGAAAGGGCAGCCGCGTCCAAGCCCACACGCCCAGAGCCGGGCCGCCACAGGTTCACCAGCGTGGCCACCGACAGCGCCACCCCGGAACTCATCGTCTGCGCGTTGTGGAATTTGGCGTGCGGAGGCCAGGACGCGTTGTAGATGTGGGTCTCGTTGAAATCGAACACGAACGGGCCGATGATCTGCCCTGCGGCGGTCGCCGATATCAGGGTCTTGCCTACGATCGCGGACGTCGCCCGAGCGGCCGGTGCTGGGCGCGACGAGGTGCGGGTGGTCCAGGGTGCTTTCGCTTTCATCAGTGCTCGTCGACGGCGGCGGCATGGATGGGCGAGATGACCCGGCTCGCGATCAGCCAGCGACCCTCATGCAGAGCAACCGTATCGTCGTAGACGACAGCGTGCAGGGCGCCATCGTGCATGATCATCAGTCCCTTGGACCGCACTGACGCCGTCGACTCTCCGGTCTCTGTGATGACTATGTTGGTCACGAAATGCGACAGGGGCGCGAACCCGGAAGCGAACATCTGCCCCGCAGCGGCACTCAAGGCTTCGATGCCATGGAAGGCGCCCATCCCCGAGCGAGTCATGTCATACGTCGCCTCCGGGATGAACACCTCCCCGAGCTGGTCCAGCAGATTCTCGTCGGCAACAAACGCATGACGGGCGAGAGTTTCAGCGATCTGCTGACGATCGACGGCTGTGAGCATGATTTCTCCCTTAGTTGGTACTCAGTACCGTATCAGACTCAGTCCACTTTGGGACGCTGGTCAAGCGTGCGCTAGCATGTCGTCATGCCCGAGCGACCCTCTGAGGTGAAGAGACCTCCGCTGTCCTTGGTCGAACGGAAACAGCGTGCAGCACGCAGCCGGATCATCGATGCTGCGGATGCTCTCTTCGCCGAGCGAGGCTTCGACAGCGTCTCCGTCACGGACATCGCAGAGCGTGCTGAGGTGGGACGCACCACGTTCTTTCGGCATTTCGGGGACAAAGCTGAGGTCGTCTTCGCCAAAGAGCAGGCGATGTTCGACACAATCGCCGATGCGACATCCGTGATGCGGATTCCCGCACAGTCCGCGGACTCCCTTGCAGGCGCTTTGAGTGCACTCGAACCTCTTGTGATCCAACTGTGCAGGCAGGCGACTGCCGACCTCGCTGCCTACCAGCGGCACACGCTCCTCCTCGACGCGCACGAGGAACTGCGCGCACGCGACGCGCTGAAGAACCAGTACATCTCGAACGAACTCGCGAAAGTGCTCCTCAAGCACGACGTTCCCCCCGCCATCGCCACCATGGCGGCGCAGCTTGCATTGTCCTGCTACTCCAGCGGCCGCATCCTGGCCACTGCCCCTAGCGACCTCATCCCCAAGACACGCGCCGCCTTCCGCAGCACGCTTGCGATCAACTCAGCGCCCGACGAGGTGCTCATGCAAGATCTGCCTGGCTAACGGGTTATTCGCTCGCGCGGATCAACGCCCCACGTCCCGACCAACTGCGGCGCAGAGCCGAAGCCGACCACGATCTGCTGACCGCGCGGGGCCGCGCCGTGCGTCACACAGAAGCGGCAACGACCGGGCCCAGTCTCCAGAAGGTCGCCGACGCGGTGCACGGCGCGCTGCTCCGACAGCCCTTCGACACACGTGCCACAGATTCGCCGCCCGCGCTGCCTCGAGACAGGGAACGGCGCGTCTCGGGGCGCCCTCAGGCGCCGGGCGTAGCCTGTGGGCGATGAGCGACTACATCGTCCGCCCCGCGACCGCACCCGACATGGCAGCGGTGCACGAGATCCTGCAGCCGTACGTGATGAGGCGCATCCTGCTCGGCAAGGATCTCGTCGTGCTCTACGAGGCGACGCAGGAGTTCGTCGTCGCGGTCGACGATGCCGGCAGCGTGATCGGCTGCGGAGCTCTCCACGTGATGTGGCAGGACCTCGGCGAGATCCGCACGCTCATCGTCACCGACGAGTGGCTGCACCACGGCGTGGGCGGTGCGATCGTCGAGGCGCTCGAGGGGAACGCCCGCAGACTGGGTCTCACGCGTCTGTTCTGCCTCACGTTCGAGACCGGCTTCTTCGAGCGTCGCGGCTTCGCCGAGATCGGCGAGCAGGTCGTCTCACCCGACGTCTACTCGCAGCTCGTGCGCAGCCCCGACGAGGGCATCGCCGAGTTCCTCGACCTGGCGCACGTGAAGCCGAACACCCTCGGCAACAGCCGGATGCTGAAGGATCTGCGGTAGCGGCACCCGCCGAGCACGGTCGGTGCCGCTGCTTCATCGCGCTGGGCGGCACGCACCGAGGCTCCTCGCCACAGGCTAGGAAGAGCACGTGCCGGATGCACAGCGGATCCGAAAATCTCCTAGTCTGAATTCTGACGACTGGATGCCGCCGTCGTGCGGCCGGGCACGGACGGGGCGCTGCGATGGCGAAGGCATTGATCTGGACCCTGACGGGCGTGATCGTGGTCGGGGCCGGCATCGCGGGCGTCGCCGCATGGTCGCTGATGTCGAGCCCGGATGCCCCTGCCGCGGGTGACGAAGAGGCAGGTGCCCCGGTCGCCGGAATCGTCGTCGAAGATGAGGTCCCCGCGCTGTACACGGGCAATGAGCTCGAGTGGTTCTTGCTGGGTGCGAAGGAATTCGGCTCATTGACGGGGCAGCCCGGCCTCGTGGCGGGCGATGTGAGCAGCGAACTATGGTCCGTGGGAGAGTCCGAAGGATGGACCGTTCAGGAGGAGCACTGCCGCGCCGAGTTCAGCGGGACCGATGAGCTTGTGATCGGTGAACGCAGCGCGCGGTTCGCCGAGGAGGGCTCTGAGTCGGCGGTCAGCGGCGGCATCATCCGGGCGAGTCAGTACGCGACACCGGAGCTGGCTGTGGAGCGCACGGTCGAGCGAATGGACCCCGCGGGGTCCTGCTCGCGCACGACCTTCGGCTACTACGACGGCTCGGAACTCCAGTCGGAGAGCTCACGCACGCTGCTCGCAGAGCGCAAGGCCGAGGGCGTGCAGGTGGTGGTGGAGCGCGAAGAGACCGTGGAGGTCGCATCGCAGGTGTCCTCGGAGGCGATGATCGGTCGGATGGTCGCGGGAAACGTCTACGTCGAAGTGTGGTCGAGCCATGATGACCTCGCCGCGATGGACCCGGAGGGCCTCGCCGAAGCCCTGCTCGAACGGGCCGCGCACGCCCACGAGCAGCTGACCCAGCACAAGCGCTGACGCCGGAGGCGTGTGAGTCTCGGGACGGATGAGGGTGACCACGACAACCGGAGTGAGAGCGCTCGACTCCGGCTGATGCCCTCGGCCCCGACCGTCGCCGTATGCCGGGCTGTCGGCTGAGCAGCCGACGAGCCGCAAGACCGCTCCAGCGCGCGTATGCGGCGCACGGCGGAGGCGTTGGCTCGTAGGGTGCTAGTCGCCGCCCTTGCGGTACATCAGCTCGCCCTCGCAGAACTCGGGCTCGCAGTGCTGGTGCAGGGCTTCGAACACGAGGCGCGATTGTGACGTGTCGTAGTCGAAATCGTTCCAGCAGCCCGACCAGTCCTCCTTGACCGCTTCTTCACATGCGTCAGGAACGCCCGGAGGATAGTAGGTCAGAATCATCGTCGTCGCAGTCGCGGTGCATCCCCCACCGGGAGTGCCCTCAGAGCAGAGCGTCGCGCTCGACGTGCCGTCGATCTCGTACCACGCGCTTCCCTTGTCGATTTCGAGCAGGAACCCATCCGGATTCTCGGCAAGCCATTCGTCCACGCTGAAGCACTCGGAACGGTAAGTGTTCTTCTCATCCGGGCACCATTCGCCCTGGAACTCGACCGGGAAGCCGTTGCGTTCGGCCGCAGCTTCGAAATCGTCCGCATCGTCTGTGCCTCCGTTCGACCCGGCGTCGCTGCGTGGAACGTTCTCGGCCTCCACACCCTGTGCATAGGTGCTTTCGAGAGAGGCATCGATCACGCGGATCTCGTCGACGCGCGCGCCGGGCTGGCGTGCCTCGAGCCACTCGTGCTTGCTGCCGTCGGTTGCGAAGACCACACTCCGGCCGAGGCGATCGGACACCACGTAGTTGTAGATCGCCGCGGCATGGAAGCCGAAGTCCGTTCCTCCGGGCATCACGTTCGCCGCCGTTTCGACGGAGTCTCCGATCCGGATGCCCCTCATATGCGGCAGCGCCGACCCCGCCGAGTAGTCGACGGGGTATCCGGTCAGTGCCCGCGCCGACGCTGTGACCCCCGCGACAGCCCCGTCGATGACGTCCACTCGCAACCACGGCTGATCAGGGAACGGCGTCCAGGTCACGACATCGGTCCACTGCATGTCGCTCGGCGACGGCTCGGCGTAGGGCAGTGCGTCGGGGAGCACGGTCAGCACCTCGTCGACCGTCATGCCGAGTCGGATGGGCCCGAGCCCATCGAACGTGGCCTCCCACGAGGCGAACTCCCCGTCGTCGGGCAGACAAGCGCACACGATGACCTTGGTGATCGTGTCGTCGCCGTAGACCCGGTAGGCGTACGGGCTGTCGTCCGAGATCCGGTACACGCCGAAGGAGCCGTAATCGTCCTCGCCCGAGTCGACGGGGTCGCCGTAGACGTCAGCGGCTCTGCTGATCGCGTTGCCGACCGCGACGCCGTCGAGCGTGGCGACCTCGTGAGTCGGTGCGATTGCTGCTGCCACGCCCGCGCGGAACTCGATCGTTCCCCACGAGCAGTCGACGTACACGTACTCGATGCCGTCGATCGTGCGCTCGTCGACGATCTCGAAGCCCGGCAGACCGCGCACCTCGTCGAGCGGCATGCCGAGCCGCACGCCGCCGAAGCCGCGGTCGCTGAGCACCGCATCGGATTCCACACCTGCCGCGCGCGAGACGCGGGGGCCGAGCTGCTGCACGTTCGCTGCCGAGATGTACCCGCCGCCGCCTACGCGTCCGATGCACTGCAGCTGCTGCTGTGCCTGCTCGTCGTCGTCGATCGCGAAGCCGACGGAGTGGATCGTGAGCTGCGGGTTCGCCGCGCGCAGATCGCTCGCGACTTCGCATGCCGGTGGCGGTGAGCAGGTGTCGACGCCGTCGGAGACGAGCACGATCGTGCCTGGCCCGTCGGCGGGCAGCATCTCGGCGGCGGTGCGCATCGACGGGCCGAGCGGAGTGAATCCAGATGCCTCGATGCCGTCGAGCGCCGACGCGAGTCCGTCGCGGTCGAGCGCGCCGAGCGGCTGCACCGTCTTGACGTCCTCGCAGCCGTGCTCGCGCTCGCTCTCGTCGTTGCCGGTCCCGGTGCCGAACACGAGCAAGCCGACCTCTGCTGAGTCAGGCAGCAGTCCGATCGCCTCGGTCATCGCGTTGCGGGCGTCGTCCATGCGGTTCCGGTCGCCCGAAGTCAAGCGCAGCATCGAGCCCGACGCGTCGAGCACCAGCACGATCGGGCCGGTCTCGTCAGCGCGGGCGTCGTCGGCGAGGTCGGCGGCACTGGACGCGGTGTCGGTGTAGGGGAGGACTCCTCCGGATGAGTCGTCGCCCGACTCGCCGGGGGAGCCGCCGTCAGACTGGCCGTCGGTGTCATCGTCGGCTGCGCTGCCAGGATCACTGTCGGCGCCCGTCGTTCCGTCGGGGTCGTCCGCACCGGTGGCGCCGGCGGCCGAGGACTGTTCCGCTGCCGCAACCGCGCGGTTCACGGCCAGAGTCCCCGTGACAGCGGCGGCGGCGACGACGAGCGCGGCGACCACGGCGAGTGCGCCGACGAGCAGGCCGCGTCGCCTCCGTGGAACGGGGGGCGTGCCCGCGGGCGAGCCAGATGGAGCGGGTGCGGAATGCGGAGCCGGATCGGAGGACGGGGCCGGTGCGAGTTCCGATACCTCGGCATCCTGCATCGTTTCGGCCGGGTGGGGAGCCGCGTCTTGGGGAGGCGGGTCTGCCTCAGGCATCCGTTCTGCAGGCACGGTCGTCGGTGCGGAGGCAGGCGGCTGCGGATTCTCGTGCTGCGGGTGCGACGGCACGGCGCTTCCCGTCTGGGCCGCAGTCGGCACGGGGGCGATGTTCTGCTGCACCCAGTCGATGAGCGCGGGGTACGCGTTCGGATGACGCGCGGCGAGGTGCCCGAGCAGCGGGTACTCCGAGACGATCTGCGCGAGGGCGACGGCGGGCGTGGTCGGGTCGACGAGCGCCTGCTCGGCCGCTTGCTGTCTCGGGTCGGGCACGGTGACCTCCTGGTGGAAGTATATTGGCGTCTTCGCGGTTGATGCCAGGTGCAGTTCCGCGGCAAAGGTCGCCGCGCCGGACCATGCCAGCGCCTCACAGCGATCGCGGCTTAATCTGGAACCGTGAACGCTCGTCGCCATTCTCCCGCCGTGTATCGGCGGCGTCGGCTGATGGTGCTGGTGCTCGCGATCCTGGCGATCGCTGCGCTGGTGTGGCTGTTCGTCGCCCAGCCGTGGAGCGCCTTGGGCGGCGGGAGCGATGAGACGCAGTCCGAGCCGACCCCGTCGGCGAGTGAGACGACCGCGTCTGACGATGCGGATGCGGCGGACTCCGAAGACGCGGATCCGACGCCGTCGCCCACGCCGACCGATGACGGGTCGCCGAAGGAATGCGATCCGAATGCGATCACGGTCAAGGGCGTGACGGACAAGCGCGAGTACGGCGGCGACGAGAAGCCCAAGCTGTCGATGAGCCTCGAGAACACCGGTGACGTCGACTGCATCTTCAACGTCGGCACCACCCAGCAGGTGTACACGGTGCTGAGCGGCAACGACGTGTGGTGGCGTTCGACCGACTGCCAGAAGGAGCCCAGCGACATGGAGGTGACGCTCGAGGCCGGCCAGAAGGTCTCCAGCGCCGAGCCCGTCGTATGGGACCGCACGCGCTCGAGCGTCGACAGCTGCGGCGACGAGAGCCGCCCGGTCGCACCGGGTGGAGGCGCTTCGTTCCACCTGCGCGTGGCGATCGGCGGCATCGAGTCGGAGCACACGCGACAGTTCATCCTGCGCTGAACCTTCGGCACATCCGGCCCCGTCGGAGGCTCGCGAGATGCGCATTTATCGCCGAGATGCGCCGTTTTTGACGCGACTTCGTCGAAAAAGTGCGCTTCTCGCGAGCGGGGCGTGGGGAGCACCCGCCGGTAGGGTGGGGGTGATGGGGAAGAAGCGCAACAAGGCCGCCGCACTGACCGAGCAGGACACCCGCTCGGAGGCGCTCGCGCAGGCTCTGGAGAAGCAGGACATGGCGGCCGTCGCCCTGGCGCTGCGCAACGGCAACACGATCGTGCCGCTGATGAAGCCCGGCGCTCGCGACAACCCGCTCGATTCCGGCGAGGTCTGGACGTTCCGCGACCCGAAGACCGGTCAGGTCGCGCTGCTCCTGTTCAGCGATGCCCGCAACAAGCCGGAGAACCTCCCGCCGGCGATCGGCGTGTACTCGCCGGCGTGGCTGAAGGCCTTCCTTGCGCGCCACGCGTCCGAGATCACGACGGTGTTCCTCGACATCGCCGGTCCGCACCCCATGCAGGCCCCGCCCGCCGAGCTGTTGGCAGCTCTCGAGGTCTGAGCACCCAGGCGGCAGCGCGACAGTCTGCGAGCTCGGAGGGCTTCCGGGGGTCCCGCGGAAGCCGCGGATGACGACGGGCCGTCCGAGTGCGTATGACATTGCGTAGGCGCTCGCGGCGCTCGCCGGTGCGCACGGCGCGACAGGTGCGTGCCGGCGGCTCTGTTTCGACGTGCGGCAGATCATCCGGTGAATTCGACGTGTTGTGCGGCCGAACCGACGCCCGACGCGGCGAAGGAGCAAGCTGGTTCAGCGCACGGGGAGGATCCCGCGCGCACGATCGAAGGGGACAAGCGTGAAGGACACCGCGCAGCTCGTCGCTGAGCTCAGCGTGCTTGAGAAGGCAGCACTGCTCAGCGGTGAGAACACGTGGGAGACCCGCACGATCGACCGCCTCTCCGTGCCGTCGATCTGGATGGCGGACGGGCCTCACGGCATCCGGCGGCAGGTCGGATCCGCCGACCACCTCGGCATCAACGGCTCGGAGCTGGCCACCTGCTTCCCGACGTCGGCGACCATCGCCAACACCTGGGATGAGGATCTCGCCGCCGAAATCGGTTCCGCGCTCGGCCGAGAGGCGTCGTCGCAGGGCGTGAACGTTCTGCTCGGCCCCGGCCTGAACATCAAGCGCAGCCCGCTCGGCGGCCGCAACTTCGAGTACTTCTCCGAAGATCCCGTGCTGTCGGGCCGTCTTGCCGCGGCGTACGTGCGCGGCATCCAGTCGGAGGGCGTGGCGACGACGCCGAAGCACTTCGCCGTGAACAGCCAGGAGCTGCGCCGGATGGTGACGGACTCCGTCATCGACGAGCGCACACTGCGCGAGATCTATCTGACGGCGTTCGAGATCGTTGTCCGCGAGGCGAACCCGTGGGCGATCATGACGTCGTACAACCTGATCAACGGCACATACGCCCACGAGAACGCGCACCTGCTGCGCGACATCCTGCGCGACGAGTGGGGCTTCGACGGTGCTGTGATCACCGACTGGGGCGGCGGGAACGACGCAGTGGACGGTGTGCGCTCAGGCGGCACGCTTGAGATGCCGTCGCCCGGCTTCGACTCGGTGCGCAGAATCGTCGCCGCGGTCGAGAGCGGCGAGCTGGATGAGGCCGACCTCGACGCCCGCGTCGCCGAGCTGCTGAACCTCGTCGCCCGCGTCACCGCCCGCGCTGTGCGTGCGAGCGTCGACCAGGAGGCGCACCACGCACTGGCCCGCCGCGCCGCGGCCGAGTCGGCTGTGCTGCTGCGCAACGAGGACGCCCTGCTGCCCCTGGCATCCGGAACGCGCGTCGCCCTGATCGGAGACTTCGCCGAGACGCCGCGCTACCAGGGCTCCGGCTCGTCGTCGGTGAACCCGACGCGAGTCACCTCGCTCGTCGAAGCGATCGGCGCCACCGACCTCGATCTCGCCGATTTCGCCAGCGGCTATCGACGCGACGGCGCGGCTGACGCGCAGCTCGTCACTGAGGCCGTCGCCGCCGCCGAGCGGGCCGACGTCGCCGTGCTGGCGCTGGGCCTGCCTGAGATCGCCGAGTCGGAGGGTCTCGACCGCTCGAGCCTCTCCCTGCCCGACGTTCAGGTGCGGCTGCTGCGTGCGGTCGCCGCGGCCAACCCGCGCACCGTCGTCGTGCTCTCCGGCGGCGGCCCCGTGGCGATGCCGTGGCTGCGCGACGCGCAGGCGCTGGTGCACGGCTACCTCGGCGGCCAGGCAGGCGCCGAGGGCATCCTCGACGTGCTCACGGGTGCTGTGAGCCCCGGAGGGCGCCTCGCCGAGACGCTGCCCATCGCGCTGGGCGACACCCCCACCGTCGGCCGGTTCCCGAGCACGAACCGCACCGCCGAATACCGCGAGGGCCCGTTCATCGGCTACCGCTACTACGACACTCGCGGCATCGAGGTGACCTTTCCATTCGGATTCGGCCTCAGCTACACGTCATTCGCGTACTCCGACCTGTCAGCCTCGGAAGAGCGCGTCACGTTCACCGTGACGAACACGGGAGGCGCGGCCGGATCGGATGTGGCGCAGGTGTACGTGGGGAAGAGCGGTTCCAGCCGGGTGCTGCGGCCCTCGCGCGAGCTGAAGGGCTTCGTGAAGGTGAGCCTCGAGGCAGGGGAGTCACGCGAGGTGACGATCGAACTCGGCGATCGGGCGTTCCGATTCTTCGACGTCGACTCCGACGCATGGCAGACGGAGGCGGGCGACTATGAGATCGCCGTCGGGTCGAACGTGGCAGATCTGCCGCTTGCGGCGACGGTCGAGATCGACGGCACCGTGCCATCCGGAGCCGTCGATCCTGAACTCGAGTGGTACCGGACAGGGGACATCCGGAATGTGCCGGATGACGCGTTCGAAGCGCTGCTCGGCCGCCGTGCGCCCGAAGCGGCGTGGGGATCTGGCCCACTCGGATACAACGACCCGATCGACCGGCTCGACGTGGCGCGCAGCCCGCTCGCGCGGCTCGCGTTCCGGATCATCGACAAGCGCCGCCGCGCCGCGGAAGCCAAGGGCGAACCCGACCTGAACATCCTGTTCCTGTTCAACGGCCCGTTCCGCGTGATCTCCAAGATGAGCGGCGGACTGGCCACGCAGCGGCTCACCGAGGCGCTGCTCACCCTCGTCAACGGACAGACGTTCCGCGGCCTCGGCCGCGTCATCGCCGCGTTCCTGCGCGGCCGCCGCGCGGAGAAGCGCACGGGCGACGCGTTCCGCGCCGCCGCGGGCAACAGCAGCAACCGCGCCGACGGCGCCGGGAAGGAAGACGACTGATGTTCGCAGCGATCGCCCGCTGGTGGCGGGGCTTCCAGGTCTCGCATCCGGAACTGTCGAAGTTCGCGATGTTCTTCATCCTGTCGAACGGCGTGACCGTGCTGCAGCTCTCGCTGATGCCGGTGTTCCGGTGGGGCTTCGAGACCTACACCGACCTGATGAACGTCGGCTTCCAGGCGCTGCCGGTCGGCAGCGACGTCGATGGCAGCCAGTACTACATGTTCGACTACGCCGTGGGCGCGCTGCCCGCGGGCGGCGGCGGACTGGCGTACTTCCTGTCTGTGCAGATCACGCTGCTGATCGCACAGGTGCTCAACTTCTTCGCTCAGCGGAACATCACATTCAAGTCGAACACGTCGGCGTGGGTCGCCGCCGGGTGGTACACGCTGGCGTACATCGTGATCACGTTCATCGCCGCCGCGGCGCAGGGCTTCTACAAGGCGCCCATCTACGACCTGCTGATGAACGCATGGGGCTGGGGTCCCACGGGTGAGCTCGTGGCCGACGTCGTGACGATGATCATCAACGCGGCGATCTCGTTCTGGGTGTTCTACCCCATCTTCAAGCTGATTTTCCGGCAGAAGCCGGAAGAAACCGCGGACGCTCCCGCGGAGGACACCGAACTCCAGGCACACTAGTGTCATGCCGCTTCTGACGATCGTGGTCCCCGCCTACAACGCGGAGGCCTATCTTCGACGGGCGCTTGAGCCGCTCGTCCGCGTGAAGCGAGGCATCGAGGTGATCGTGGTCGACGACGGGTCGACCGACGCGACCGCCTCGATCGCCGATGGCTTCGCTTACAGGCGGCCGGAGACCATCCGGGTCGTGCGCCAGCACAACCGCGGACACGGCGGTGCCATCAACACCGGCCTCGTTCACGCCACGGGTACCTACCTGAAGGTGCTCGACGCTGACGACTGGCTGAGCGTGCCCGCGCTCGAGAAGCTGCTTCGCACGCTGCAGACGATCGAGGAGGGCGGCGGCGTCGACGCGGTGTTCACGGACTACGTGCGCGACCGCGTCGGCAAGAACAACCGCGTGACGACGTTCGATACGGTCTTCCCCGAGCACCGCATCTTCTCGTGGGAGCAGACCGGGCGCTTCGCCAGGCGCCAGATCCTGATGATGCACGCGATCGTATATCGCACCGAGGTCGTGCGGCGCAGCGGCATGGTGCTGCCCGAGCACACCTTCTACGTCGACAACCTGTACGTCGTCGAACCGCTCTCGCACGTGCGCAGCATGTACTATCTGCCGGTTCCGCTGTACCACTACTTCATCGGCCGGGCGGAGCAGTCGGTCGACCCCGCGGTGATGCTGCGGCGCGTCGACCAGCAGCTGCTCGTGAACAAGCTCGTGCTGAAGGCGATGCCATCGCTCGAGGACGTCGCGACAGGACGTGTGCCCGTGGAGCTGCAGGGTGCGCTGCTGCACTACGTCGAGCAGATCTGCGCCGTGACGTCTGCGACGCTCGCCAGGGGCGGCACCGTGGAGCACCTCGCGGCGCGCGACGCGTTCTGGCGCGAGGTCAAGGCCGAGAGCCCGTGGCTGTACACGCGGCTGCGGCGCACGTTCCTCGGGTCGACGAGCAATCTGCCAGGTGGTGCGGGGCGGCGCGTGACGTCGCTGGCGTACAGCGTCGCGCGGCGGGTCGTCGGCTTCAGCTGAACCGGGGCCCACGGGCGAGGAGGGCAGCGTGAACCGGATCGGCGTGGTCGAGGACGATCCGGCCGGGTTCGGAACGGTGGTCGGTGCAAGCGGCGGCACTCGTGCACCGATGATCCGTCATGCTGCGTGTCGAGAACCTCTACGGCGGCACGGTCAGACGTTCCGGAGTACGCATCGCGTCGTGCAAAGCAGAGCAGGGGCGCGGCTACGGCAGAGGCAGCATTCGTGCGATCGCCGAACGCCACGGTCTCGATGGTTCCGGGCGGAGCAGCAGTTCTCACCGCACGTGCTGATACCGCGGTCGGGGAAGTGAAGCTGAAAGGGAATGCCGCTCCGGATACCCCCAGGGGGTATATAGTGGGGTGCGAGGGCAGCGGTGGCGATCCGGATGCCCTGACGGACTTTCGAGGAGAGGACACAACCATGGAGACTCAGCGGATCGAGCTCGGGCTGACGGACGCGACGCAGGAAACCAGCTGCGGCTGCGGTGGATGCGGTGACGCTGGAGCGGCCGAAACCGCGGCTCCCGCGGCAGCCGAGACCACGACGGTGCAGGTCGAGGGCATGACCTGCGGACACTGCGTCTCGGCGGTGACCGAAGAGGTCAGCAAGATCGACGGCGTCGAGCAGGTCTCGGTCGACCTGGTTGCAGGCGGCATCTCGACCGTCACGATCGGCAGCGCCGCAGCGGTCGACCCTGCCGCGCTCCGCTCCGCCATCGACGAGGCGGGCTACTCGATCGCGGCGTGACCCGGTGAGCCGGGTGGCGCGGCGCGCTGAGCAGGGCTCGCGAGATGCGCACTTTTCGCCCGAGAAGCGTCGAAAACGTGCGCATCTCGGCGAGAAGTGCGCATCTCGGCAGCGGGGCGTGGGTCAGAACGGTGAGGGGACCTCGTCGGTGACGGCGCGGAGCGCGCGGGGACGGGGCTGGATCCGGATCGTACGGATCGCCTCTTTGACCGTCGCGGACTCGGCGTCGACGACGCGCCCGTAGCCGAGGCGCGCCGCTTCCGAGCGGCGCTGCGCGGACTGGGTGACGGGGCGCACCTGCCCGGCGAGGCTCAGCTCGCCGACCGCGGCGACGTCCTTGCCCACGCTCCAATCGCCCAAAGCGCCTGCCACAGCGACGGCGATCGCGAGGTCGGCGGCCGGTTCGGTGAAGCGCACACCCCCGACGGTCGAGACGTAGACGTCGCAGTTGCTGGTCGTGATGCCCGCGCGCTTCTCGAGCACCGCCAGCACCATCGCGACTCGTGACGCGTCGACGCCGTGCACGATGCGGCGCGGGTTCGGAGCGGACGTCCCGATCGTCAGCGCCTGCACCTCGACCGGCAGGGCGCGCCGCCCCTCCATCGAGATGCCGACGCACGTGCCGTTCTCCGGATCGCCTCCAGAGAGGAACAGCCCGCTCGGGTCGGGCACCTCGGCGATCCCGTCGCCGGTCATCTCGAAGCAGCCGACCTCATCCGTCGGCCCGAACCGGTTCTTCAGTGCGCGCACGAAGCGCAGCGCCGTCTGGCGGTCGCCCTCGAAGTGGCACACGACGTCTACCAGGTGTTCGAGCAGACGGGGGCCGGCGACCTGGCCGTCCTTCGTGACGTGCCCGACGATGATCATCGGCAGGTTCCGCTCTTTCGCGATCCGGATGAGCGTGGCCGCGACCTCTCGCACCTGGCCGGGCATGCCGGCCGCCCCGTCCGACTCGGACGATGACGCCGTCTGCACCGAGTCGACGATCATCAGCTCGGGTTCGACGGAATCGATGTGGCCGATGATCGTGCCGAGATCCGTCTCGCTCGCCAGGAACAGCTCGTCGTGCATCGCGCCGGTGCGCTCGGCGCGCAGCCGCACCTGTGCGGGAGACTCCTCGGCGCTGGCGTACAGCACGCGCCGCCCGGTCGCCGCAGCGCGCGCCGCCACCTCGAGCAGCAGCGTCGACTTGCCGACGCCGGGCTCGCCCGACAGCAGGATGGCCGCACCCGGCACGAGGCCGCCGCCGAGCACCCTGTCGAACTCGCCGATGCCGCTCGGGCGCCGCGGAGCCTCTTGGGTGACGACTTGCGTGATCGGTGCGGCGGCCGATGTCGGGATCATCGACTTCACGCGCTTCGGCGCCGCCTGCTGCGCGACCTCGACGACCGTGCCCCACTGCTGACACTCGCCGCAGCGGCCGACCCACTTCGCTGTGGCCCACCCGCACTCGGAGCAGACGTACGCGGCGGTGGAACGTTTCGAAGCCATGGGTCCAGCGTATGCGGGGCCTGCGACATCCGGTCCCGTGGCCCCGTGGGCTACTCCGCTTCGCTGGGTGCGCGGGCCGGGTTCCTGATGCCGGCGAGTGAGACGAGGCCGCCGACGATCATGAGGCCCGCGACCACGACTGCCGCCCGGTAGAACCCGTCGAGGTCGAGGGTGCCCCCGACGATCGTTCCCACAGCGGCGACCGCGATCAGCCCGGCGACGCGTGAGATCGCATTGTTGACCGCGCTGGCGATACCGCTGCGCGCCGGCTCGATCGCGCCGAGGATCGCGGCGGTGAGCGGCGAGACCATGATCGACAGGCCGAGCCCGAACACGATCATGCCAGGCAGCACCTGCCACCAGTAGGAGAAGTCCTCCCGCACGGAGAGGAACAGCAGCGAGCCGATGCCCATCAGCACAGGCCCGATCGTCATGAACAGTCGGGGCCCCCAGCGGCCGGCGAGAGCGCCGATGCGGGAGCTGAGCAGGATCATCAGGATGGTCATCGGCAGGCTCGCCAGACCCGCGAGTGTGGCGGGCAGGCCAGCGCCCTCCTGCAGATAGATCGCCATCACGAAACCGTTCAGCGACAGCGCCGCGTAGATCAGCGTCGTGGCGATGTTGCCCACCCAGAAGTTGCGCACGCGGAAGAGATCGAGCGGCAGGATCGGCGAGCGGGCGGTGCGCTGCCGGATGAGGAACAGCACGAACAGCACCCCGCCGCCGGCGAGCGTGATCGGTATCGCGGGGTGCGCCCAGCCGAGGCGGGGCTGTTCGATCAGCCCGAACACGAGTGCGCCGAGGCCCACAGTGCACAGCACAGCGCCGATCAGGTCGATGCGGGCATCCGGCCGTCGCGGAGGGTCTTTGACACCTCGCAGCAGCCACAGCGTGATCGCAATGGGGACCACATTGATCAGGAAGGCCAGGCGCCAGCTGGCGAGATCCACCAGCGCGCCGCCGGTCAGTGGGCCTGCGACCATCGCGCCTGTGGTCAGCGCCGTCCACGTGCCGATGGCCTTCGCCTGGGCTGCGCCGGAGAACGTCGAGGTGATCAGCGCGAGGGAGCTGGGCACCAGGAACGCACCGGCGGCGCCCTGCACGAGGCGCGCGACCACGAGGATGAGCGGATCGGGTGCGAGCGTGATCGCGACCGAGGCCACGCCGAAACCGACAAGGCCGATATTCATCACGAGGCCGCGTCCGAACGCGTCGCTGATCGACCCTGCGACCAGCATCAGGGCGCCGAGGGTGATCAGATAGCCGTCGACCACCCACTGCTGCGTGGCGAGGCCGCCGCCGAGTTCGCGATCGATCGCCGGGAGCGCGACGTTGACGACCGTGCCGTCGAGGAACGCCACGAACGACGCGAGGATCGCAATCCACAGGACCCGTGTTGACGATGGCACGTGGTCAGCGTACGTCAGGCATCAGACAGCGGCTCCGGATGATTCTCATGAGTCCGCACCTTCGCTCGTCTCACTCATCCGGAGACGTTCTCTTCGGACGTCAGCGCGACGCGCCCGGGAGCGATGCGGCCGGACCCGCCGATTCGCGCATCGGGCGAGCGATGCGTAAACTTGTCCGCGGTGACGTGTCCGAGCGGCCGAAGGTGCAACACTCGAAATGTTGTGTAGGGTAACCCCCTACCGTGGGTTCAAATCCCACCGTCACCGCCATTGAGAACCCCTGTCAGCGCAGGGGTTCTCTGCTGTCCGGATGACCTTCTGGCGCTGCGTCCACAGCGATGGCCGTCCGCAGCCACCGCGATCTCGCATCTATGGCACTTCGCTGCGTAACCCAATCTTCTTCGGCGGAAACATGAGTGCATTCCGTTCGTAGCCATATTGAAACAACGCAGCCGTCTACTGGAGTCATGACTCCCGCCACCGAAGTCTCGACTGACGCAGTACCTCGCGTCTCGACCCGCGTGAACATCGCACTGCTGGGCGTGCGAAGCGATGCTCCGGTCCGCCGGGCGGGGGGTGCCGGCCCCAGTGACGACGGTCACTTCATCCTGGACGGGGAGGGCGCTGCCATCCCGCTCAACCCCGAGAGCCCGTATGTCGTGACGCCGAACGGTCGGCTGACCCATGACGGTGCCGATCTCGGGTTCGACGTTGCGCCGGTGGTGAGGCCGCGGTTCTACGACCTCGAGACGGCTGATGGCGTGAACTACGAGATGATCGCCAAGCTCCACGGAAGGAACGTGCTTGCGACCACGGTCGTGCAGACCTGTGTGCGCTATGACGAGAGCGAGCGATGCCGGTTCTGTGCGATCGAGGCCTCGTTGGATGCGGGACTCACCGTCGCGGTGAAAACGCCATCGATGCTGGCAGAGGTCGCCGAGGCCGCGGTGCGACTCGACGGCGTCACGAGCATGGTGATGACAACGGGCACCTCGAACGGCTGGGACAGGGGCGCGAAGCATCTCGCCCGCTGTGTACGGGCCGTCAAGAAGGCTGTGCCGAGCATCGAGATCCAGGTGCAGTGCGAGCCGCCGGCTGATCTGCAGGCGATCACCGATCTCTACGACGCCGGGGCACGCTCCATCGGCATCCATGTCGAGTCGATGGACGACGAGGTGCGCGCCAGGTGGATGCCGGGCAAGTCTCGCGTGAGCATGGACGAGTACCGGGCCGCATGGCGCGAGGCGGTGCGGGTGTTCGGGCGCAACCAGGTCTCGACGTATCTGCTGGTAGGGATGGGCGAGGACCCTGACGAGCTCGTCGAAGGAGCCAGAGAGCTCATAGAGATGGGGGTGTATCCGTTCGTCGTCCCCTTCCGGCCGCTCAAAGGCACGCTGGCCACCGACGTCGACAAGGTGCAGGCTCCGCACCGCTCGGTCCTCGCCTCGGTCACCAGCCGCGTCGCAGCGCTCCTCAGCGCCGCGGGGATGCGCGGCGAGGACCAGCGGGCCGGTTGCGTTGCGTGCGGTGCCTGCAGCGCACTGAAGACGGCTGGCGCCTGACATGTTCGAGGTCCCGATCATCACGGGCGGCCCTCGGCGGTCGCATCCGGCGGCTCAGGCCGAGTGGCGCATCGAGCGCGCGACGCCGCAGCAGGTCGAGGACTACCGTGCCATCAGGCGCGACGTGTTCATCGCGGAGCAGGGGATCTTCGACGCGGATGACTCAGACCGCATCGACGACGACCCGAGGACGACCGTCCTCGTCTGCGTCGACCGCGAAGGGACTGTCCTGGGCGGGGTGCGACTCGCACCTGCTGTCGAAGGACGCGACATCGGCTGGTGGACGGGGAGCCGTCTCGTGGTGCGCCGCGACGCCCGTGGTGCAGGCGGTATCGGCTCGGCTCTTGTCCGCGAGGCGTGCGCGACAGCGCTGGCATCTGGCGTCCTCCGCTTCGAGGCGACGGTCCAGGAGCGCAACGAGCCGCTGTTCCTGCATCTCGGCTGGCACACATGGGGGCGGACGGCTGTCGGGGGTGTCCCTCACGTGCGCATGCGCTGGCCGATCGACCGCGTCCAACGCCTCCTGCAGGCGACGAAAGGTCCGATCGGCGACCTGATAGGCACTTTTCGGCGTGACGATCCGAGCTCCCTCGGCGGCGCGGGATTCGTCGGCGACGACGGCGCGCACCTTCCGGGGACGGACGTGATCGCCGCCTGCGACGCGATCCTTCCCGCCATGGTGGAACGTGATCCGGAATGGGCGGGGTGGTGCGCCGTGCTCGTCAATGTCAATGACCTCTCGGCAATGGGCGCGAAGCCCGTCGGGCTGCTCGACTCGGTCGCCGCACCGACGGCCTCCTTCGCTCGCCGCATCCTTGCGGGGCTCCGCAGCGGAGCAGACGCGTGGGGCCTGCCGATCCTCGGCGGCCACACGCAGCTCGGCGTCGCCTCCACGCTCTCGGTGACCGCTCTCGGGCGGACGAAGCGACCGGTGCCGGGTGGGGGCGGCCGCCTCGGTGACGCCCTCAGTCTCACAGTGGATCTGCGCGGTGGGTGGCGCCGCGGTTTCGAGGGGCGGCAATGGGACACCACATCGGCACGGTCGAGGGCAGAACTGCGCGAACTGGGCTCTACCGTGCGCCGTGCCCGACCGGCCGCGGCGAAGGACGTGAGCATGGGCGGCATCGTCGGCAGCGCCGCGATGCTCGCCGAGGCGTCTGGTGCGGGCCTCGCGATCGACGTCGCGGCGATTCCCGCCCCTGCCGACGTGACCTTCGGCGATTGGCTGACCTGCTTCCCCGGCTTCGGGATGCTGACTTCTGATCGCCCGGGACATTCGCGCATGACCTCCGAGATCGCCGACACCGCGGTGATCGGCGCGCTCACCGCCACCACTGACGTAACTCTTCGCTGGCCCGACGACGTCGAGACCTTCGTCTGCACGACATCGCCGACCGGACTCGGAAGCGCGTTCGGCCGATAGCCTCCTCCGTCCATTTCATGACCCATCCCAACGAAAGAGACGCATCATGCCTGAAGACATCGACGCCCAGATCGCTGAGAACATCGCAAAGTCGCTCGGCGAGATCCCGCACCCGTCGCTCCCCAAGGGGAGCAACATCTACGGGTCGACGAAGCTCTTCCCCGATTTCCAGGCCGAGGACGGTGAGACCTACTTCACGCTGATCCACGGAATCCCCCACGAGTCCTCGGTGAGCTTCGTCGCGATCCTGCAGGCAACGAGGGCTCTGCGAAAGGGGTTCGAATCGGCGATCTACTTCTACGGTCCCGGGACATTGGCCTGCACGGCAAACCGCGGGTTCCCCGCGACCGGAGATGCGGGCTTCCCCGGCGAGCTGAACATGAACGGGTCCCTCGAGACGTTCATCGAGGAAGGCGGAACGGTCTACGCCTGCCGCTTCGGTCTCGCGCTGCACGGCGTTCGCGAGGAGGACCTCATCGAAGGCGTCATCCCGGCGCATCCGCTCGACGTGCAGGACGCGCTGATCTACTACGCGCGCAAGGGCGCGATCATCAACTCCACCTACAACCTCTGAGGCTTCCGATGGCTCTCACTGTTGCGTCGGTCTCGGCGAACTTCACGCGAGATCTCGACCAGAACTACACTCTCATCGAACAACTCCTCGAAGACGCCAGAGCGCAGGGCGCGCAGCTCGTGACGTTCCCTGAAGCTGCGATCGGCGGGTATCTGTCGTCGCTCGGCAACCACGACGACACGGTCGCGACCACCAAGCGATCGCTCCCGCCAGCCATCCGCATCGACGGCCCCGAGATCAGACGGGTGCAGGAACTGGCGGGCGACACGATCGTGACCATCGGGTTCTGCGAACTGGGCGACGACGGCGAGACGCGTTACAACGCGGCGGTCTGTCTCGATGGGACGACCGTCTACGGCTCGTACCGCAAGGTTCATCAGCCGCTCGGCGAGCACATGTCGTACTCGGCGGGCTCAGAGTACTGCGCGTTCGACACTCCGCTCGCCAGGGTGGGCATGCAGATCTGCTACGACAAGGCCTTCCCCGAAGCGGCGCGGATGCTTGCGCTCGACGGCGCGGAGATCATCGTGAGCATGTCGGCATGGCCAGCCGCCCGCACGGCCGCAGCAGAGAACCTGCAGGACGACCGGTGGACCTACCGCTTCAACCAGTTCGACATCGCCCGCGCGCTCGACAACCAAGTGTTCTGGATGGCGTCGAACCAGTCAGGCACGTTCGGGTCGCTCCGGTACGTCGGCAACGCGAAGATCGTCGACCCTGGTGGCAACGTCCTCGACACGACTCTGCTCGGTGCGGGACTGGCCGTGGCCGAGATCGACGTGGACGGTACCTTCCGCTCCATGCGCGGAGGCATGTTCCACCTGCGCGACCGCCGCCCCGACGTATACGGCCCGGTCACCGACGCCGCGTCCGACTCCGCGCAGGCCAATCGATGGAGGGAACTCGCGCATGCCTGAGATGACGTTCGCCGTCCGCTGGCCCGATGGGGAGCAGACCTCGCACTACTCGCCCAGCCTCGTGATGCACGACTTCATCGCCGTCGGCGAGCGCTACTCGGTCTCCGATTTCGTCCGCCGCGCCTGCGAGGCGCTCGGCCTCGCAGGCGACCGGGTTCTGGCCAAGTACGGCTTCGCCTGCACCTCCGCGAAGCACTCGGAGGAGACGATCATCGCTGCCGCGGATTCGTATGCCTCGGGCGACGTCGAGATCGTCGCGATGCAACCGCCTCTCCAGGTGAGCGCCGAATGATCCCCACGCGCCTGCACGACGGCGAGCATTTCGACGCCGTCGTCGTCGGAGGCGGACAAGCGGGACTGGCAGTGAGCTGGCACCTGGTGCGGTCCGGCGTGCGTCATGTCGTCATCGAACGCGAGACCGTCGCACACGAGTGGCGCGAGGGCCGATGGGACAACTTCACCCTGGTCACTCCGAACTGGCACTGCCGCCTTCCCGGCTATGCCTACGAAGGGCCTGACCCTGACGGCTTCATGGCGCGGGACGAGGTCTTCGCATGGACGCGACAGTACGCCGACACGTTCGATGCCCCGGTGGCCGAGGGGGTCTCGGTCACGCAGATCGAGCTGCGGCCGGGCGGTGGCTTCGTCGTGCATACGAGTGCCGGAACGATCACCGCCGACTCTGTCACCTCCGCGACGGGCGGCTACCACCTTCCGGTCACCCCGGCGTGGGCGGGCGACATTCCAGCCGGGGTGTTCCAGTTGCACTCCCACGAGTACCGCAATGCCGCCCAGCTGCCCGATGGGCCCGTCCTCGTGATCGGTTCCGGCCAATCAGGTACCCAGATCGCAGAGGACCTCCTCCTCGAGGGACGAGAGGTGCACCTGGCACTCGGGCGCGCCCCCCGCGTCGCCCGCTTCTATCGGGGGAAGGACTGCATGACCTGGCTTGCCGAGATGGGCGTGTACGACGTCGCCGTCACGACGAGGGGTCTCGCCAAACGGGAGTCGACCAACCACTACGTCACAGGACGCGACGGCGGTCGCGACATCGATCTGCGCGAGTTCGCGCTCCGTGGGATGCGGCTCCACGGGCGGGCGACGAGCTTCTCCGGCGGCGCGTTCCGCTTCGACGAGTCTCTCGGCGACAACCTCGACTATGCCGATTCCGTGGCCGAATCGATCAAGAACGACATCGACCGCTATATCGAGCGCGAGGGGATCGAGGCACCCTTCGAGCCTCGCCGCCCCGCGGTGTGGCATCCGGGCGCTGCTGCCACATCACTTCCGGCGACGGAGGTCGCGAGCGTC
Organism: Microbacterium halotolerans; assembly: GCF_003569805.1. Lineage (GTDB taxonomy): Bacteria > Actinomycetota > Actinomycetes > Actinomycetales > Microbacteriaceae > Microbacterium > Microbacterium halotolerans. The sequence goes on from NZ_KZ984051.1 coordinate 1,155,834, forward strand.
ATCTGGTCGATCGGCTTCCGCGCCGATTGGTCGTGGCTCGGTGACCTCGACGTGCTCGACCACGAAGGACATCCCGTCCATTCGTGGGGCGCAACGCAGGTGGCCGGATTCCAGTTCATCGGACTTCCGTGGATGCGCACGTGGGGGTCAGGACGTTTCCACGCCATCGCCCGCGATGCCGAGCACATCGCCGACGTGATCGGCGCGACGCTGGATGAGCGTGCCCGCGTCTCCTGAGGAGGTCCGGATGCAGCGCTATACCCTGAAGCAATGGTCACTGTCACGATGGCGGGAGTCGCCGCGCACTTCGGCCGAGACATCGAGCGCACACTCGCGAAGCTGGCAGGAATCGTCGAACAGGCCCGTGAGAAAGGCGTCGACCTGCTCGTCCTTCCGGATGCGACGATCGGCGGCTACCTGCACGACTTGCAGCACCCGGCAGGCGGAGAGGACAGCACGCCGGACGCCGTCGACCTCGACGGGCCGGAGGTCGCGTCGGTGATCGCCCTCGCCGGCGACATGACCGTGTGCTTCGGCATCGCAGAGCGGGCTCTCCTCGACGGCGCCGAGGTGCGATACAACACGGCGGTGTGCGTGACCGGCGATGGCATCCTCGGTACGCACCGGAAGGTGCACCTGCCACTCGGAGAATCCAGCGTCTATCGTGCAGGCGATCGATTCGCGGCGTTCGACACACCGGTGGGACGTCTCGGCATGCTCATCGATTTCGACAAGACGTTTCCGGAGTCGGCTCGCTCGCTGGCGCTCGACGGGGCGCAGATTCTCGCATGTCTGAGCGCATGGCCGGCCAGCACCACCGACCGCTCCGACCGCATCAGGAACGACAGGCAGGCGCACCTCTTCGACCTCTACGACTGCGCGAGGGCGGCCGAGAACCAGGTCTATCTGGTCTCGTCCAACCAGACCGGCGTGCTCGGCGGGCTCCGATTCCTCGGACAGGCGAAAACAGTCGACCCTGCTGGCGAGATCATCGCCAAGACCTGGGCAAAGGGCGGTCTCGCCATCGCCGGAGCGGACGTGACGGCGTCCGTCTCGCGCGCTCGCCGATCGCTTCACCACATCAACCAGCGCGCGGAACACGCCTACCGGACCACTGTCGCATAAGAGGCAGTCGCATGCGCCATTCGAAGGGAGCGACGTGAGAGTCGCGCAGGTCACATACTCCACGAAGCCTCGTGGGGGCGTTGTCCATACCTTGGCCGTCTCAGAGGCGCTCGCGGCGCTCGGCCATGACGTCGAAGTCTGGACTCTCGGACGCGGTCAGGACACGGCGTTCTTCCGCGAGGTCGATCCGAGGGTGCGAGTGCGCGTCGTCCCGTTCGACGGATGCGACGGCGAGACCGTCGCAGAGCGCATCGAGCGATCGATCGACGCCATGTCGCGCGCCTTCTCGAGCGACGCCGACATCGTGCACGCTCAGGACTGCATCTCCGCGAATGCCGTCGGCGCCGCGGGGAGGCCATATGTGCGAACGATCCACCACCTCGATGCGTTCACCACTCCACGGCTGGTCGAATGCCATGAAAGAGCGATCCGCGATCCGATCGCGCGCATCTGCGTCTCGCGTGCCGTCGCCGCTGAGGTCGCGCGCGGATATGGTTGTGCACCGACCGTGATACCCAACGGCGTCGATGCGGCGCGCTTCGCCGCTGCCGCAGGATCCGCAGGCGATGCGGGGCGGGAGCGGTGGCGCGCCCAGTTGGGCGATTACGTACTCGCTCTCGGCGGGATCGAGCCGCGCAAGGGATCGATCGACCTGCTCGAGGCCTTCGCGCTCGCGCGGGAGAGCAATCCCGATCTCCGCCTCGTCTTCGTCGGCGGAGAGACGCTGTTCGACTACCGTCCGTATCGCGAGGAGTTCGAGCGTCGGGCCACGGAGCTCGGTCTGCAGCCCACCGTGCTCGGCGTCCTCCCGGACGACGAGGTTCCGGCCGTTGTGGCTGCCGCGCGTGCACTCGGCTTCGTATCCACGAAGGAGGGCTTCGGTCTGGCCGCGATGGAGGCGCTCGCGGCCGGTGTGCCTGTGGTGGCGCGCGACCTTCCGGTGCTGCGTGAGGTCTTCGGCGATGCCGTGAGCTACGCCGAGGACGTGCCGGGGATCGCCGCCGCGCTCGCCGCCGCGACGAGCACCGTTCGTGTGCACGATCCTGAAGGAGGACGACGGTTGGCGGCGTCGTACACGTGGGATGCGGCGGCGTACGCTCATGTGCGGTTCTACGAGTCCCTGCTCAGGGCGAAGGGCGGCCACGATGCGGCAGTCGATCTCCTCCATCATCACTGACCTCGCGAGGACCGACCCCTGCCGCGTCGTCGTGGTCGACCCCGCAGGGGAGCTCACGGCGCGAGCGCTGGACGACGCTTCGACTCGCTTGGCGCACGCTTTTCGCGCACGCGGCGTCGACCAGGACGACCTCGTGATGGTGTCTTTGCCGAACGGCGGAGACTTCGTCATCGCGTGCGCTGCGATCTGGAAGGCCGGCGCGACGCCTCAGCCTGTGTCCACTGCGCTCACCGCCGCGGAGCGAACCGCACTCGAACGCCTCTCGAAACCGTCGGCGTCCATCGGATCGCCCCCGTTGACTCCCGGTATCGCCTGGTTCGGATCGGTCGATGCGCCGCCGACCGGGCTCGTGCTGCCGGATCTGGCGGCCACCAGCTGGAAAGCAGCGACGACGTCGGGGTCGACGGGGACTCCCAAAGTGGTACGTTCAACGGCCGCCGCACTGCTCGACCCCACGCAACCCGTTGCTCCGTTCCTGCCGCTGCGTGCGACCCAACTGGTGTCCGGTCCGATGACGCATTCCGCCACCTTCACGTATGCTTTCCGCGGGCTGCTGACAGGCCATCGCCTGGTCATCCTGCATCGCTTCGACGAGCGTGCGTGGCTGGACGCCGTGGAGGAGCACCGGATCACATGGGCGCTCGTCGTTCCTACGATGATGCATCGACTGCTGCGCCTTCCGCCGGAGGAGCGTCGTCGCGACCGGCTGCGATCGGTCGAGTCGCTGCTGCATATGGGCGCCCCGTGCGCAGCCGACCTGAAGCGGGCCTTCCTCGACTGGGTCGGCGCTGCCAGGGTCGTCGAGGTCTACGCGGGGTCGGAGTCCAACGGGCTCACGATGATCCGGGGCGACGAATGGCTCGCTCACGAGGGGAGCGTCGGCAGGCCCATCGGAGGGACAGAGGTGCAGATCCGCTCCGCCGCCGGTGAAGCGGCAACAGGCAAGATCGGCGTCGTCTGGATGCGCAGAGGGCCGCATCCGTCCTACGAGTACATCGGAGCGGAGTCCAGGCGGGACGATGCGGGCTGGGACACGCTCGGAGACCTCGGCCATGTGGACGACGCCGGTTATCTCTACCTCCACGACCGAGAGGATGATGTCATCAACCGCGGCGGCGAGAAGATCTATCCGGTTGCTGTCGAGCAGGTTCTCGAATCCCATCCGGATGTGCGCAGCGCTGTCGCGTTCGGCATTCGGGACGGCGTGCTCGGCCAGACGGTTGCGGCTGTCGTCGACGTCGGAGAAGCGATGGTCGGAGTCGATGATGTGGCTGCATGGGTCAGGCCCCGGCTGGGTCACCGTGCGCCGTCATCGATCGAGATCGTTCACGAGCCCATCCGCAACGACGCAGGCAAGACCTCCCGCCACGCCTGGGCGCTCCGGGCGTGACCTGTCCCGAGACACATCTCACGACGCCCTGAGATCTGACACCATCGTCCCCGTCGGTGAGGCCTCTCCGCGCGCCTGGGACATCCGCATGTGGGGCGGGAATCGGCCCTCTACATCCCGGCCGCCTGCCGCACCCACGCGCTCTCGTCGCCCGACCACCGGTTCACCGGCATCTCGCGTGCGGCCGTCTCTGCGTGCATCCGGGTGAAAGCAGGTGCGAACACGGCGTTGAGCGCATCGAGTCTGTCCTGCTCCTCGCGGATTCCCGGCATCTCCTCGCGGAGGGTCGCGATGACGGCGTCCTCGTTGATCCGGGTGAGGCGGCCGTTCTCCACGGTGACCACACCGTCGACCATCACGCGCACGATCGACGAGCCGTTCTCGCTGTAGACCAGCTGGTTCTCCAGCCGATTGCGCGGCATGAACGCGAGCGTCTCGGTGTCGAACATCACCAGGTCGGCGCGCTTGCCCACCTCGAGCGACCCGATCGCATGGTCGAGCACGCCGCTGCGGGCGCCGCCGATCGTCGCGGCTTCCAGCACCTCAGGCACGGTGGGCCAGCGCTCGAAGTCGGGTTCGGTGACCTTGTGCAGCAGCGCTGCCGTCTTCATCACCTCCAGCAGTCGCGGCGAATCGCTCGAGGAGCATCCGTCTGTGCCGAGACCGAGGTTCACGCCCGCGTCGCGGTAGCGGCGCCACGGCAGGATGCCGGAGCCGAGCTTGAGATTGGAGATCGCGTTGTGCGACACCGAGACTCCCGCCCGCGCGATCCGCTCGATGTCGTCGTCGGTCACCCAGATGCCGTGCGCGAAGGTCGTCCGCTCGCTGAGAGCGCCGATCTCGTCGAGATGCTGCACCAGCGTGCGCCCGCCGTAGAGCTCGTCGCCCGTGACCGCCTGGGTCTTCGTCTCCAGCACGTGCACGTGCACCTCGGCGTCGTGCTGAGCGGCGAGCTCCGTCGCCCCGACCAGCAGGTCGTCTGTGCAGCGCTGCGGACCGGACGGGGCCAGCATGTATCGGATGCGCCCGCCCGCGGTGCCGTGATGCCGCTCGAACGCGGACCGCGAGAAGCCGAGGTACTCGTCGGCGGTCAGTGCGGGCTCCGCCCGCACCTCGCGCACCAGCTCATCCGGCAGCCAGTCGGCCACGAACGGCAGCGTGTCGACGAACGGCCGGTTGATGATGTGGCCGGACACATTGGCACGGATGCCGATATCCGTGTACGCGTCGACCACGGCCGCCAGCTGGTCGACGTCCTGCCCCGGCGTCTCGAGCACGTCGTCGATCAGCGTCGTCACGCCGGCCTTCATAGACTCCATCGCGAACATCAGCGACCGCAGCCGGATCAGATCCGGGCTCATCCGGCCGGCGCCCAGGATCGGGTACGAGCACAGCATCCACAGTTCGAGCGGCACGTTGTCGTACCGGCCCTTGGCGAAGTACTCCCAAGAGTGCGTGTGCGCGTTCACGAAGCCCGGTGTGATCAGCAGGCCGTTGGCATCGATCACCTCCTCACCCGGGTGCGCCTGCAGAGCCGGGCCCATCTGCGTGATCCGGCCGTCGGAGATCCGGATGTCCGTGCGCACGGGGGCGGCATGGGTGGCATCGTCCATCGTGATGACGTCGCCGCCGCGGATCAGGGCTGCGCTCATTCTGGGGCTCCGATCCTCTCTCGCTGCGTGCGTTCGGAGCCATCGACGCTCGACCCGCCTCTGCTCATCCGTGAGACGGCGTGGCAGATGGGCGCGGCGACGATCGCCACGATCACGCCCTGCACGGCAGGGCTGCCGATGCCGGTCACCGTACCGAACACAGCGGCTCCGGTGCCGCACAGGTAGGCGATGACGCCTGGCCAGACGAATGCTGTCGCCCGATCGACGAGCGTACCGGGGTCGCGCGTGCGCCACACGAACAGGAAGGTGCCGATGATCACGCCGCCCAGGGGCGGGATCACGGTGCCGAGCAGCACGAGGAAGCCGGTCAGCGCGTCGGCGAGCCCGGTGACCGCGAGGGCGGTGCCGATCACGACGCCGCCGACGATGAAGGGCCGCTTGGTGCCCCTGCCGAACATCTCGGCGCCCGCGACGCCGAAGGCGTACGCTGCGTTGTCGTTCGTGGTCCAGAGGTTGAACGTCAGCATGAACACGCCGAGCCCCGCGAGCCCGAGCGTCATCAGCAGCGCGGTGAAGTCCGGCTCGCCGAAGGCGACGGCGCCGGCCCCGCCGAAGAAGAGCATCGCCGTCTCGATCACGATCAGCGAGCCGAAGCTCACCAGGAACGCGACGCGGGCGCTGCGGGCGAAGCGCGCCCAGTTGCCGATCTGCGTGCCGCCCGAGATGAAGGTGCCGATCATCATCGTCAGGGCGAGCCCCGGCGGAATGGACCCGTCACCGGTCGTGGCGAACATCCCGTCCCATCCGCCGATCTCGTCGACCGAGACCGTCGTGATCCAGATGCACAGGGCGAACATCAGCGGAACCGACACCCACGACAGGATCTCGATGCCTTTGAATCCCCAGTACGCCGTCGTCGCCATCAGCACGCCGCCCAGAACGGACAGCGGCCACGAGACGCTCCAGCCCAGCGCGGAGGAGAGCAGGTCGGAGAAGATGCCGACCGTGATGCCGTACCAGCCGATCTGCGTTCCGCCGAGCACGAGCGATGCCCACTTGCCGCCGACGCGGCCGAGCACCAGCCGCGAGACGAGCACGGTCGACAGCCCGGTGCGCGCGCTCGCCGCGGCCAGTGTCGCGACGTATGCGGCGAGCACCACGGAGGCGACGACTGCCAGGCCCAGGAACGGCCCGAACCCGAATGCGCCGGCGACCTGCCCGCCCGTGACCATCGTGGGTGTGAAGAAGACGAAGCCCGCCACGACGACGAGCAGTGAGAACCAGCTCCGTCTGGCGTGCGCGGGAACTCGGGTGAGGGGATAGTCCTGATCGACGGGTGCGGCTGGTGCCGGAGGGGGAGAGGTCGTGGTCATGTGACGCTCCTTTCGCTGCCCGCCATTCGAGCCGGTGATTGTTTCGTCGCCGTTGCGTCGCCGGATGGAGTGGGCGACCCACCCCGCACGCGCGAGGTGCGGTGTGGGGACGCACACCCGTGGAAACACGGGCGATATTGATCGGCAACGGCGCAGTCGTAGCGTGGCGGCATGCCGACGATCCCGGATGTCCTGTACGAGCGGATGCCGGATGCCATCCGGGTCGACGACGTGCTGCGATGGGCTCAGCCGCATGTCGATCTGGTCGGGTTCGCGGTTGGGCGGGACAGGATCATCCGGTGGCCGCTGCCCACGGACCTGCTCGACCCGAGCCCGTTCCTGCGCGGCGGCGAGCTCGTGCTCACGTCGGGCATCTCGATCCTCGATGCGGCGTCGCAGCGTCAGTTCGTCGAGGTGGTGTCAGCGGCGGGGGCGGCAGCGATCGGCTACGCGCTCGGTGTGGTCACCGACACCGTGCCTTCCGCGCTGATCCGTGCGGCGAACGAGCGCGGGCTCGCGGTGATCTCCGTGCCGCACGACGTGCCGTTCGTCGAGATCATCCAGCAGTTCTCGGTCGAACGTCATCGCCGCGAGGGCGAGTCCCGCGAACGCGCCAGGGTCGGTGCGATCGTCGAGATGGTGCGCCGCGGGCAGGCGAGTGCACGCGTGCTGGTTCCCGAGCTCGAGGACTCTTCCGCTGCGGTGCATATCGTCGTCTCGAAGGGATCGCCGCTGCCCGTTGAGGGATCGCCGCTTCGAGGGGCATCGGGGCCGTACGAGATCGCGATCGTGCCGGTGGGGGAGACGACGGCGGGTGCGCCTCCGCTCGTGTCGGCGGAGGTTCCGTTCGGATGGAGCGGACCCGTCGAACTCGACCGCGCGGCAACGAGCATCCGCGAGGCCTTCGCCGCCGCGGCAGTGGCCGAACGGACCGGCACACCGGCCGGGCCGCGTGACCTGGCCACTCTCGAAGGCCTCGCGCGTCGGCTCACGCCGGAGCAGGCCGCACCGTTCGCGCGGCACGTGATCGGCCCGCTGCGCGACTACGACGCCCGGCATCGAACACGGCTGCTGCACACCGTCGAAGTCGCCTGCCGGACGGATGGCGCGATCGCGCGGGCGACCGACGAGCTGTTCGTGCACGAGAACACGCTGCGCAAGCGGGCCGCGCGTATCCACGCGCTCACCGGCCTCAACCCGCTGCGCGGCGTCGACCGCGCCGCGTTCGTCATCGCGCTGCTCGCCGACGCGGGGTGAAGGCACGGGGCGCCGACGAACACGCTGCGCCGCGAGGTACTGCTTCATCTGTGCCGCTCGTCGGTTTGCGGCGCCCAGACGCCGCGGACGGCGCAGATGAACGCGGTGCGGACGGGCCCTGGTGTGCTCGGCGTCGACGCGGCGCCTTCGTCTGTGCGCTTCGCCGGTTCTGCGGCGCCGAACACCGCGTTCGGCGCAGACGAAGCGTGCGGGTCAGACCGTGTGCGCGTCCGACCCGGCGACGATGTGCGCCGCACGCTCTGCCGGCTCGTCTTCTCCCCCGTGCGGCGGAGAAGACGAGCCGGCTCGCCATGATCAGTCGAAGGTCACGGCCTTGAACCTCTCCGTCTGCTCGCGGATGCCGATCTCGGTGGGGAGGCGCTCGATCGAGCTGGCGCCGAAGAAGCCGACGATGCCCTCCGTGTGCGAGAGCACGTACTGCGCGTCACTCGGCTCGGCGATCGGACCGCCGTGGCACAGCACGAGGATGTCGGGGTTGACGGCGACGGCCGCATCGCGCATCGCCTGCACGCGCTCGACGGACTCGTCCAGCGTGAGCGCGGTGCTCGCGCCGATGGAGCCCTTCGTGGTCAGCCCCATGTGCGGCACGAGGACGTCGGCGCCGGCCTCGGCCATGGCGGTCGCCTGCTCCGGATCGAACACGTAGGGGCTCGTGAGCAGGTCGCGTTCGTGCGCCTGACGGATCATGTCGACCTCGAGATCGAAGCCCATGCCGGTCTCCTCGAGGTTGGCGCGGAACGTGCCGTCGATGAGCCCGACGGTGGGGAAGTTCTGCACGCCGGCGAAGCCTGCGCTCTTGACCTCGTCGAGGAAGCGACCCATCACGCGGAACGGGTCGGTGCCGTTCACGCCGGCGAGCACGGGGGTGTCCTTCACGACGGGAAGCACTTCGTTCGCCATCTCCATCACGATCGCGTTGGCGTCTCCGTACGCCATCAGACCGGCCAACGAGCCGCGCCCCGCCATCCGATAGCGGCCCGAGTTGTAGATGATGATCAGGTCGATGCCACCCGCCTCAGCCGACTTCGCAGAGATGCCGGTGCCTGCGCCGCCGCCGATGACGGGTCGGCCAGCGGCGACGGTGGCATTCAGCCGCTGCAGTGCTGTGGTGCGATCCATGGTGTGGTTCCTCACTCCTCGTTGTGGTCCTGTGCGGAGATCAGGGCGTGCAGCCGACGCGCGGCGTCTCGCCCGAACCCCTGGTCGTTGATGTGACGGTCGTCCTCGGCCACGTCGACGTGGGACCCGGCCAGCGTGCTGCGCACGGCGTCGAACAGCGCGGTGTCGGCATCGGAATCATGGAATGGGGCACCTTCGACATCGATACCGCTCACGCCGCCGCGGGGGATGATCATGTTCACCGGCCCACGCGCATCCGCGAGCTTGGCTCCGATGCGGCGGCCGAGCTCCGCATTCTCCTCGCGCGTGGTCCGCATCAGTGTCACGGTCGCGTTGTGCACGACGAAGTCGCGATCGTCGAACTGCGCTGGCACGTGCTCACGCGGCCCGAAGTTGACCATGTCGAGAGCGCCGAGCGAGACCACCTGCGGCAAGCCGGCCCTGCCCGCGGCCGTGAGCCGGTCGGGTCCGGCGGTGAGGACACCGCCGACCAGATCATCCGCGAGCTCGGTGGTGGTCAGGTCGAGCACGCCGACCAGCTGCCTGCCCCCGGCGAGCTTCTCCAGCGCACGTCCGCCGGCGCCCGTGGCGTGGAATACGAGCGGTTCATAGCCCAGGGCGACCAGCTCGGCGCGCGCCTCGTCGACGGCGGGCGTCGTCAGCCCGAACATCGACAGGCCGACCAGCGGACGGTGCGCGGCGCCGCTGCGCGAGCGCCGAGCGTGGTGGGCCGCCGCCATCGCGGCGATCGCGGCGGCGGCGTTGTCGAAGACCTGCTCGGAGATCGAGTTGATCCCTGCGACGTCGACCACGGAGTACATCAGGGTGACGTCGGATTCGCCGACGTACGGGGAGACATCTCCAGAAGCCATGGTCGACACGAGCAGCTTCGGCACGCCGATGGGCAGCGCCCTCATCGCGCGGGACGCCACGGATGAGCCGCCCGAGCCGCCGACGGCGAGCACACCGTCGACCTCGCCCTGTTCGTGCATCCGGATGAGCGTCGCCGTTGCGCCGTCCGCCATGGCATCCATGGCGGCGCCGCGATCACCTGCGTCGCGCAGCTGCTGCAGGTCTCCGCCTGCCGCCGCCGCGACCTCGGCCGGTGACACGTCAGCACGCGCCTCCGAGAACGGGCCGACGTCGATCGTGACGACCTCGGCGCCGTGTGCTCGCACATGTTCGGCAAGCCATGCGTACTCGCTGCCCTTCGTATCCATGGTGCCGATCAGCACGACAGTGGTCATGGCCGCTCCTCTTCGTCGAGACGTGTGGGGGAAGTCCTCAGGCCAGCATGCGCGGTCAGATGGGGTGGCGTGTGGTCCAATTGACGAGAATTGGTTCAGAGGTTGGAGTGAGCGTGGAACAGGCATCGGCGAGTCGTGTCGCGCGGCTGCTCGGCGCGTGGCAGACGGATGAGACTCCGTCCGCGAGCGCGCTGCGGACGGCGCTAGCCGATCTCATCGAGGGCGCTCATCTGCCATCCGGTCAGATGATGCCGACCCAGCGCGCTCTGGCAGAAGCGCTGGGCGTCGCGCGAGGGACGGTCGCGCGCGCGTACGCGGGGCTCGTCGCGAGCAGTCACCTCTCGGCGCGTCAGGGTGCGGGAACCGTCGTGCGCTTCGGGCGCCGCGGTGCCGGCTTCGGGCACGGGCGGCTTGCGTCGTTCGACGAGGAATCGCCGACCGTGCCGATCGACCTCGCGTCAGGGGCGCTTCCCGGCAGCGAAGTCGTGGCTCGGAGCATGCCGGAGATCGGTCGTCTGCTGCACGAGCACCATCTTGCGGGTGACGGCTACCATCCGGCAGGGCTGCCTGAACTGCGCGCCGCGATCGCGGCCACGATCTCTCGGTCGGGGCTCTCCACCCAGAGCGACGAGGTGCTGATCACGGCGGGTTCGCAGCAGGCAGTGCGATTGATCTCGGCGGCGTTCGCGGGTCCTGGCAGCCTCGTGGTCGTGGAGGACCCCACCTATCGCGGTGCGCTCGAGGCGTTCTCCGGGGGCGGGGCGCGGCTTCGGGGCGTGCCGATGTCACCCACCGGTCTCGCCCCGGATCAGCTCGCCGAGGCTGCGAGGAGTGCTGACCTCGTCTACCTGCAATCGGCGCTGCACAACCCGACCGGCGTGCACACAAGCGGCCAGCGCCGGAGCGAGATCGCCGCCGCGCTGCGCGGTCACCGCTCGATGGTCGTCGACGACCAGTCCAGCGCCGATCTGTCGTGGACGCGCTCCGGGCGGCTTCCGGGGCTTGAGCGGTACGTCGACTCGGAGCGGCTGCTGCTGGTCGGCACTCTGTCGAAGCTGTTCTGGGGCGGGATCAGGGTGGGATGGATCCGTGGCCCGAAGGCGACGATCTCGCGATTGACGGACATGCGTCGCGGTCTCGATCTGTCCGGCTCCGTGCTCGACCAGCTCGCCGCCGTTCTCGTGCTGCCGCACGCCGAGGCGCAGCAGCGAGGGCGGCGGGAGTGGCTCGCGTCGCAGTTCTCCGCCGCGACGACGGTGCTGCGTGCCGCGCTGCCGTCGTGGGAGTGGTGGCTTCCGGCCGGCGGCTCCGGCTTCTGGGTCGACACCGGAGCCGACGCGGTCGCTCTGGCGCAGCGCGCACTCGCGCGCGGGGTGCGGATGACGGCCGGCCCCGCCTTCTCTCCGCACGAGGGGCATGGCACGTTCCTTCGCCTGCCGGTGTGGCATCCGGACGGACAGTTCGCTGAGGCGATGGAGATCGTCGCCGACCTCGTGCGCCGGTAGCGGCACGCCGCGTTCCGGGCGAATGGACCGTGGTCACGGGGCGCGACTCCCAGGAGAACACCGGAATCTGCCGCACCTCTTGACATCCGGATTCACCGCGGTAACCTACAACCAAATGGTTGCATATATTGACACGCGAATCGAGCTGAGCGACGACGAGGTGGACCGGATGTTCCGGGCCCTCGCCGATGCGACGCGCCGCGACATCGTTCGTCGCACCCTCGAGGGTGAGGCGACCGTGTCGCAGCTCGCCGCCACCTATGACATGTCCTTCGCGGCGGTGCAGAAGCACGTCGCAGTACTCGAGGAGGCGGGCCTTGTGACCAAGAACCCGCGCGGCCGCGAGCGCATCGTGCGCGGTGAGCCCGCGCGCATCCGGCAGGCGCAGCGGCTGCTCGATCAGTACGAGCGCATCTGGCGCAGCCGGATCGACAGGCTCGACGAGCTCCTCGCCGGGTCGTAGCCGAAGCCATCAGGGCCCGCACAGAGGCGGGCACCGCACATCACCATTCAGGAAAGGCACACAATGCCCGTTGCATCGATCGAGAAGGATCTCGACGCACTGACCATGACCATCGTCGCGGACTTCACCGTGCCGGTCTCCCGGCTGTGGAACGCGTACGCCGACCCGCGTCAGATCGAGAAGTTCTGGGGACCGCCGGAGTACCCCGCGACGTTCACCAGGCACGACGTGGCCGTCGGCGGCCGATCGGACTACTTCATGACGGGGCCCGACGGCTCCAGTCACGGCGGCTACTGGGAGTTCCTCGACGTCGTCGAGGGGGAGTCGTTCACCGTGCGCGACGGCTTCAGCAATGACGACGGCACCCAGAACACCGACATGCCCAGCATGGAGATGGCGTTCACCTTCGAGGAGGCGCCGCAGGGGTCGCGCCTGGTCACCGTCACGAGCTTCGGCTCGCTCGAGCAGCTCGAACAGCTCATCGCCATGGGGATGGAGGAGGGCACGCGAGAGGCCATGGGGCAGATCGATGACGTGCTCGCCGACCTCGCCTCGTTCGCGGTCGGTCGCAGCGCCGAGGCTCAGGTCCTCAGCGACACGAAGGTGCGGGTCTCCCGCGTCATCCGTGGCAGCGTCGAGCAGGTCTGGCGCGCCCACCACGACGCGGATCTGATGAAGCGCTGGCTGCTGGGCCCTGACGGCTGGGTCATGGTCACATGCGACCTGGCCGATTCCGTCGGAGACACGTTCACGCAGGAGTGGGAGCGCGCAGGCGGCGGCGACCGCTTCGGCTTCACGGGCGAGCTGCTCGAGAGCGCCCCGCCGCACCGCGAGGTCACCACGGAGTCGATGATCGGAATGGAGGGAGACCCATCGACCAACGAGCTCACGCTCACGGCGGTCGACGGCGGCACCCTGCTCGCGCTCGTGATCACCTACCCGTCGAGCGAGGTGCGTGACATCGTGCTCGGCACCGGCATGGTCGACGGCATGGAGTCCAGCTACGCCCGGCTGGAGAGCGAACTCGTCGCGGTGTGAGGGATCGCGCACGGTCGACGAAGGGAATCAGGATGTCGTTTCAGGCGTACCTCGACGCGGTCGAGGACAAGACGGGGCTCACGCCCCGGCAGCTCGTAGAGATCGCGCGGGGCAGGGGATTCGACGAACCGACGGTGAAGGCCGGCGCGATCCTCGATTGGCTCAAAGCGGACTACGGGCTCGGTCGCGGGCACGGCATGGCGCTCGTGCACGTCATCAAGAAGGGGACGACGATCGACAGCAAGCACGTCGGATCGAGCGGCAGCCACCGTGACGAGAGCGACACGCTCTGGCTCGACGGCAAGGCGACCAAGCCCGTCTGAACCACCCGGCAACGAAGCGACCCCGCCGGAGAGGCGGGGTCGCTTCGTGCTGTGCGGGGTGCGTCAGGCGTCTTCGCCCTCGGCCTGCGACGGGCGGTCGAACCAGTACGGGCGGCCGATGAAGTCGAGAGCGTCGGTGTCCTCGTCGATGAGGTTGGCGGTAAGCGACATGATGTCCTCCTTCGGTGGTGCACCCAGCTTGCGCCGCTCTGAGGTGGCCGGATGACGTAAACCCGGATCAAGAAGTGCGATTCTTGATGAATCTGGAAGGAATCGGCCTGTCTGCGCATGGAGATCACGAGAAACCGCCCGCGAATCCTCCGTGGGGAGGTCGCGGGCGGTTCGTTTGACGGTGTCGTCAGGAGGGTGTGATCTCCGAGACGAGAGTCTCGACCCGCGCGCGGATCTCGTCTCGCACCCGACGAACCCCGTCGAGGTCGAGGTCGGCGGGGTCGTCGAGCTGCCAGTCCTCGTAGCGCTTTCCCGGGTAGATCGGGCACGCGTCCCCGCAGCCCATTGTGATGACCGCGTCCGCGGCTCGCACGACGTCGTCGGTGAGCGGTTTCGGGTACTCCTGCGCCAGATCGACACCGAGTTCCGTGAGCGCCTCCTGCACGTTCGGAAGGATGAACTCGCCTGGCTGCGAACCGGCGGAGCGCACGTGCACGCGGTCGCCGGCCACCATCGTGGTCAGCGCGGCAGCCATCTGAGAGCGGCCGGAGTTCTGCACGCAGACGTACAGGATCTCGGGGTGAGGCTTCGCGATCAGGCCCTTCGACTGTGCAAGCGCGGTCAGTCGCTCGTAGGCGAAGTGCTCGCTCAGCGGTGGGAGCAGGTCGGTGACCTTGGCCGTGCGCCCGAGCGCGGCGTGCGACTCGAACACGACGCGCTCGACGGTCTCGGCGTTCACGACGCCCTCGAAACGGGCGGCGAGGCGTTCGGCCGCCCTCGTGAGCACGGCGTGCGGGTCGAGCAGACTGGTCATGGCGGTGTCGTCCTGTTCTCGATCAGGCCGCGAGCTCGGTGACGAGCTTCTCGACGCGGCCGCGGATGTCGTCTCGGATCGGGCGGACCGCGTCGATGCCCTGCCCTGCCGGGTCGTCGAGCTCCCAGTCCTCATAGCGCTTGCCGGGGAAGATGGGGCACGCGTCGCCGCAGCCCATCGTGATCACGACGTCCGACTCGCGCACGGCGTCCGTGGTGAGCAGCTTCGGGGTGTTGTTCCGGATGTCGATGCCGACCTCGTTCATCGCCTCGACGGCGACGGGGTTGATCTGATCCTTCGGCTCGCTCCCTGCCGAAAGAACCTCGACGGCGTCTCCCGCGAGGTGCTGCAGCCATCCGGCGGCCATCTGCGATCGTCCTGCGTTGTGCACGCACACGAACAGAACGGTGGGCTTGTCGGTCATTTCTCTCCCTCGGTCAGGCGAAAAGGCTAGATGGTCTCGGCGCCGTCCAGGTGAACGGAAGGCGAACGGATAGTGGTGGCATCAGCAGCAGCCGCCTCCCGCATCGCAGACGCCGGTGGCGGGCAGCGTGAGCTCGATGCGCCCCGCCGACTCGGCGTCGCCGGCGAGCCAGGCGACGACGCTGCGCACCTGCTCGTACCCGGTGCGCAGCAGGAAGGTCGGGGCGCGGCCGTAGCTCTTCATCCCGACGATGTAGAAGCCGGCCTCGGGATGCGACAGCTCGCGATAGCCGTGCGGCTCCACAGTGCCGCACGAGTGCACGTTGGGATCGATCATGGGCGCGAGGCGGCGGGGTGCCTCCACGATGTCGTCGAGATCCAGGCGCAGCTCCCGCAGCATGGCCAGGTCGGGGCGGAATCCTGTGCTGGTCACCACGAGATCGCTGTCGTGCGTCTGCCCCCGCGTTCCGGAGAGCCGGACTCCGCCGTTGTGCGGGGCGGCCGATGCGATCTCGAACGAGTCGACGACCTCGACGCGGCCGGCCGCCACGAGCTGCTCCAGCCGGGAACCGAGCGCGCCGCGGCCCTCGAGGTCGTCGTCCGCGGTCGTCACGCGCTTCGCCGCGCGGTTCCGGATGAGCCACGTCGTGCGGGTGCCCGGCGCCAGCTGCGCGAGCGTCGCGAGGGCGATCAGCGTGTTCGCCGCGGAGTGACCCGCGCCGACGACGGTGGTGTGCCGACCGGCGAAACGCGCGCGGTCTCGGCCGAGCACATCGGGCAGCGCGGGCTCGACGTGCTCGGCGACCGCGTCGAGCCCGATCGGGTCGAGCCCGTTGGAGCCGAGTGCGGCGGGAGTCGCCCACGTGCCGGATGCGTCGATCACGGCGCGAGCGAGGGTATCGACTGCCGTACCGTCCGATTCCGTCACTCGCAGGACGAAAGGTGCGCGGCCGCGCCCCGCGGTGCGCGTGCGATCCATTCCCTCGCGGGAGACCGCGGCGACAGTCGCGCCGAACCGGATGTGCGGCGCGACCGCCGGATGCTCGGCGAGCGGGGTGAGGTATTCGTCGACGAGGGCATCGCCGGTGGGGGCGACGTCACCTGGCGGCTCCTGCCATCCGGTGTCCGCCAGAAGTGCGCGCGCGGCGTCGTCGATCAGGTGCTCCCACGGGGAGAACAGTCGGGTGTGGCCCCATGCCCTGACCGCGGCGGCGACGGTGTCGGCCCGCTCGAACACGCAGAACGGGATGCCGCGCCGGGCGAGGTGCGCGGCCGCGGCCAGGCCGACCGGGCCGCTCCCCACGACGGCGATGGGCAGCGCGTCGAGGCGCGCGTCAGCCTGCACGCGCGGAGTGAGGTCGAGAAGGGTCATGTGTCGTTCCTTGCATCGAGGATGATCGATGAATCCATCGTGCCCTCATCTATCGAAGATTGTCAATATTTACTATCATCGATGTATGACCGCTGAGATCCCCGTGCTGATCGACCGAGCAGACCGCGCGCTCGCGACAGACGATGCCGCATCGGCGCAGGAGCCGAGCGCCTCGGCCGTGTGCTGCGCACCCCTCGTGCGCGAACCGCTCGGGGTGGACGAAGCAGACGACTTCGCGAAGACGATGAAGGCGCTCGCCGACCCGACTCGGCTGCGACTGCTGTCCATCGTCGCCGCGACAGCCGAGAAGGAAGCGTGCGTGTGCGACCTCACCGAGCCGGTGGGCCTGAGCCAGCCGACCGTCTCGCACCATCTGAAGATCCTCACGGACGCGGGCTTCCTCGCGCGCAGCAAGCGCGGCACCTGGGCGTACTACTCGCTCGTGCCCGGCTCGCTCGAGCGCGTCGCCGACGTGCTGAACCCGTGACCTGCGTGACCGTGCCGACGTCCCGCTCCCGACCATCTGGAGAACATTCATGACCGACACCGCAACCCGCCAGGTGCCGCGGCGCCTCAGCACGCTCGACAGATGGCTGCCCGCCTGGATCGGACTGGCGATGATCGTCGGCCTCGCGCTGGGCAGCTTCGTGCCGGCGATGTCCGGGTGGCTCGCCGCGATGGAGGTCGGCGGCATCTCGCTGCCGATCGGCCTCGGTCTGCTCGTGATGATGTACCCTGTGCTCGCGAAGGTCCGCTACGACCGCGTCGCGGCCGTGACGGGTGACGTGAAGCTGCTGGTGTCGTCGCTGCTGCTGAACTGGCTGCTCGGGCCCGCCGTGATGTTCGCGCTGGCGTGGCTGCTCGTGCCCGATCTGCCCGAGTACCGCACGGGCCTCATCCTGGTGGGTCTCGCCCGCTGCATCGCCATGGTCGTGATCTGGAACGACCTCGCGTGCGGCGACCGTGAGGCCACCGCCGTACTGGTCGCGATCAACTCGGTTTTCCAGGTGGTCGCGTTCGCCTTCCTCGGCTGGTTCTACCTCACGGTGCTGCCGGGGTGGCTCGGCCTCGACACGCAGGGGCTCGAGGTGTCGGTGTGGCAGATCGCGCTGAACGTGCTGGTGTTCCTCGGGGTCCCCCTCGTGGCGGGGTTCGCGTCTCGCTTCATCGGGGAGCGCACCAAGGGGCGTGACTGGTACGAGGGCTCCTTCCTGCCGAAGATCGGGCCGTGGGCGCTGTACGGGCTGCTGTTCACGATCGTGCTGCTGTTCGCGCTGCAGGGCGAGGCGATCCTCGCCAAGCCGCTCGATGTCGTCCGGATCGCCCTGCCGCTGCTGGCCTACTTCGCGATCATGTGGTTCGCGGGACTGCTGCTCGGGCGCGGCCTCGGCCTCGGCTACGCGCGCTCGACGGCCTTGGCGTTCACAGCGGCCGGCAACAACTTCGAGCTCGCCATCGCCGTGGCGATCGGCACATTCGGCGCCACCAGCGGGCAGGCGCTCGCCGGGGCCGTCGGCCCGCTGATCGAGGTGCCCGTGCTGGTGGGGCTGGTGTACGTGTCGCTGTGGGCGGCGCGGGCGTGGTTCCACGAGGAGCCGGCGCGGTAGCGAGCGAAAGTCGGGGTGCGGGTCAGGATGAGCGGTGGCGGTGGGGCAGGTTCGCCAGGATGAGGGCGAGGCCGAGCACGGCCAGGGCGATGCCGATGGAGAACGGGAAGGTCGGCCAGAAGACCACGTCGATCGCCCGCGTGCTGCCCCACTGGCAGTCCCAGCCGAGCGGGAACCAGCTCCATCCGCCCGAGAAATCCCCTTCGACCGGCATCTGCGCCGAGTAGCCGGAGCAGCGGGCGAGTGCCGAGTCGCCCGACGGGTCGCCGTGCGCGATCCAGGCCGCCGCCGTCGCCACGACGGCGCCGATCGCTGCGGTCGCGAGGCCGAATCGCCACAGGTCGGCGCGGCGTTCGACGCCGACGATGCGCGCGCCCGCGACTGCCCCGGCCGCCGCCCACAGCGGTCCGCCCAGCGTGCAGAAGTAGAAAGCGGCCATCATCGTGCCCACCGCGCCGAACCAGAGGCCGAGCCATCCGGACTGCAGGCCCGCGATCAGCGCGAACGCGATCATGGTGGCTGCGATCGAGAGCAGGCATGAGCCGATCGCCATCACCGCCCACACGGTGCGCGAGTGCCACCGCGACCGCCGGACGAACAGCGTCATCGCCGCGACCGACACCAGCGCCATCGCGACCGGGAGCAGCGGCGAGAGGAACGCCGACGGCCCAGCACTGGGGTGCGAGAGGGCGATGAGCAGCGCGAGCACGAACCCCGCTGCCACGAACGGCACTCCGATCGACGCCATCGCGAAGGCGAGCGAACGCCGCCACGTGCGTTTCCACGGCCGACCGCTCGTCGGAATCGGAGCGGGCTCATCGCGGCCGAGCGGGGAGCCGTCTTCGTCGTCGTGCACACCTCGACGCTACCGGTATTGTCGCGCTGGCCATCGCCTTCCGGTGCGCCGCAGTGCGGTTCCCGTTCCGGCCGGCCGGTTCCGGTGTGGGGGGCGTGCCGAGTTCGCGGCGGTGGTGCACTTCGGGGAACCGGAGTGGGCGGCAGAGCCTGCAGCCGGCGGGGAGCTGCTCGGCTCATCCGGAGCATAGAGATCTCACAGCGCATGCCTACGCCATCGTCGTACGGTGAAGCCATGACAGCGGAGCCACTGGACCAGGGGATCGTCGTCGACCCGCGGGAGCTGATCCGGGCTCGCCAGATGCGCGACGACCTGTCGAAGTTCCTCTCGCAGTACCGATTCGGCATGCGCGAGATCGAGACCAAGATGCTCATCCTGCGCGAGGACTTCGAGAACGACCACGCCTACAACCCGATCGAGAACGTCGAGACGCGGTTGAAGAGCGTCGACTCCATCGTCGACAAGGTCACGCGGCGCGGCATCGAACCCGACCTCGAATCGGTCAGGCGCAACATCCTCGACATCGCCGGCGTGCGCGTGACCTGCAGCTTCGTGACCGACGCGTACCGGATGTTCAATCAGCTCCGGATGCAGGACGACGTCCAAGTGCGCGAGATCAAGGACTACATCGCCAACCCCAAGGCGAACGGCTACAAGAGCCTGCACGCGATCGTCGACGTTCCGGTGTTCCTCTCGACGGGGAAGATCCGGGTACCGGTGGAGGTGCAGTTCCGCACCATCGCGATGGACTTCTGGGCCAGCCTCGAGCACAAGACCTACTACAAGTACGACAAACAGGTGCCGTCGCGCATCCTCGAGAGCCTGCGCGACGCGGCGATCACGGCGAGCGAGCTCGACGAGCGGATGGAGCGCATCCACCGCGAGATCCACGGCAGCGACTCGACCCCCGTGCGCCCCCTCTCCCTGGTCGAGGACGATGAAGGCGAAGCGCGCCTGGCCTGACCCGTCCGTCTGCAGGTGATCTCTGCTGGTATGCGGATGCCGATGCTGACGCAGATCACCCACAGACGGCATCCGGCGCGAGGGTTGCGATGTGTTGCGCGCGGCTCGAAGCGTCGGCGTCGGCCGCGTACGGTTGAAGGCGTGACCGTGAATCCTCCATATCGTGCAGACATCGTCGGCTCGTTCCTGCGCCCCGACGCCATCAAGACCGCCCGCGCCGCCCACGCCGCAGGTGACATCGACGCCGCCGCGCTCCGCAGCGCGGAGGACGAGCAGATCGCCTCCCTGGTGCGCAGGCAGGCCGACTCGGGGCTCCAGCTGGCCACCGACGGAGAGTTCCGCCGCGCGTGGTGGCACTTCGACTTCTTCGGCGGTCTCGACGGCGTCGACATCATCGAGACCGACCACGGTCTGCCGTTCCAGGGGGCACAGACCAAGCAGAAGGCCGTGCAGGTGAACGGCCGCATCGGCTTCTCCGACCACCCGATGCTCGATCACTGGCGTGCGCTGAAGCCCGTGGCCGAGGCGGCCGGCGTGCAGCCGAAGTTCTCGCTGCCGGCGCCGACCGTGCTCGACTTCCGCGTGGAGCCGCAGAATCTCACCGCCGACGAGTACGAGACCCGCAGCGACTACATCGACGATCTGGTGCAGGCGTACCGCGACGCCATCAGGGCGTTCTACGACGAGGGCGCGCGCTACCTTCAGCTCGACGACACCGCGTGGGCGTACCTGTGCAGCCAGGACGAGCTCGACCGTGCGAAGAACGAGCGCGGCATCGAGACCGAGGGGCTCGGAGAGCGCTACGCGTCGATCCTCACCCGCGTACTCGAGGGCAGGCCGGATGACCTGGTCGTCGGAACGCATATCTGCCGCGGCAACTTCCGGTCGACGTGGATCTCGTCGGGAGGGTACGAGCCGATCGCCGAGCACCTGTTCGCGGTTCCGTACGACGGGTTCTTCCTCGAGTACGACAGCGAGCGAGCGGGCGGCTTCGAGCCGCTGCGGTTCCTGCAGCCGGGCGACCAGACGGTGGTGCTGGGACTGGTGACGTCGAAGGCCGGCGAGCTCGAGCCCGTCGACGAGATCACGCAGCGCATCGCCGAGGCCGCGCAGTTCGCCGATCTCAGTCAGCTCGCGCTCAGCCCGCAATGCGGCTTCGCCTCGACGGAGGAGGGCAATGTGCTCACGGAGGAGCAGCAGTGGGCGAAGGTCCGTCACGTCGTCGACATCGCCGCCGACGTCTGGAAGTAGCACGTTCGACTCAGCGCCCGGCGTAGCCTGGTGGGGTGGCGGAGAACCGGATGAGCGATGGCTCCGATGATCGCGCCGCCGCCGATCCGGCCAGCGCCGCCGCGCTGTTCGACAGGGCGCGGCAGCGGCTCGGCCGCGCTCCGCGTGAGCACCTCGGCAGGCTCATCGTGCCGGGTGCGCTGCGCGCGGCGATGGGCGCTCGGCCCCGTGTCGTTCCGGACGGGCGGGCCTGGCGCGTCGGCACGCTGCTGATCGGCGACACCGCGGTCCACGAGGTCGGCGACGTTCTGCGCGCGTCTGAGGAGCGCCGACGCGGCTTCACCTCCGACGCGGCCAGGCGACGCGCGGAGGCGGAGGCGATGTGCGTGCGCGGCGGGTTCGAGCCGGGCACGGTCGTCAACGTCGACCACACCGGGATCGACCTGTCCGCGCTCGCGGCGGAAGGAGCATCCGGCCCCCTCAGCGTGCGCGACGGCACCGTCGTCATCCGGTGGACCTCGTCCGGTGCCGTCATGCCGCTGGAGGCGTACCTGCGCGAGAAGATCGACATGCTCCCCACCTGAGCCCTCGGGCTCCGCGTGGGATGCGAAACGATGGGCGCTGGCACTGACTCACGCGGTCGTGGTCCGCTCGGCAGAGCCTGTGGTGGCGGGGTGCAGGTCGGGCACGGGGCGTTGGCCGTACGCTTTCAGGCATGGCGAGGCAGAACCCGAAGCGTCGGGCGGGAGCGCGGCGAGGCGGTGCGCCCGGCGGCGCAGGACACCGTGGAGCGCCCCGTGTCGGCAAGAAACCCGGTGCATCGGGAGCGGGGAAGCGGACGGGCGGGAACGCCGGAGCGGAACGCAACGAGACCGTCCGTCCGCAAGGTGCGGGCGCAACAGGTGACGATCTCGGCGCGGCGCCTGCCGTGTTCCGGCTCGGGGCGGTGCCCGGGGCGATGCCGGGGAAGTGGATCGAGCGGTGGCGCGAGCAGAGGCCGGAGACCCGACTCGAACTCGTGCCGATCAGCGCCGACGGCCAGCGTGCTGCGCTCGACGCGGGAGAGGTCGACGCCGCGATCGTGCGCCTGCCGATCGACGGAGACCCGGATGGGCTGCACACGATCCGTCTGTACGACGAGGTGTCCGTCGTGGTCGCCTCGAAGGAATCATCGCTGATGGCAGCGGACGAACTCGCCCCGGAGGACCTGGTCGGCGAGGTGCTGATCACACCGGCGGACGATGTGATCGGCGACCTCGGCCTTCCGACCGAAGCGGCGACGTTCGGCGCACCCGCGACGACGGAGGATGCGATCGAGATCGTCGCGTCGGGCGTCGGCATCGTGGTGGTGCCGATGTCGCTGGCGCGCCTGCATCATCGCCGTGACGTCGACCATCGCCCGCTCGTCGACGGACCGGTTCTGCCGGTCGCGCTCGGGTGGCTGCGCGAACGCGATGCCGACGACGTGCAGCACTTCGCTGCGATCACCCGCGGTCGAGGCGCACGCTCGTCGCGCTGAGCGCACGGTCGGCGCCCGCCCGGGAGACGACCGAGCGCCCGCCGCGGCTGGATGCAGCCAGGCGACGGGCGCTCGGGTCGGTATGTGCGGTCAGGCGGCGAGTCTGAACCCTCTGCTGTCCGTGACGATGCGCGCCTTCGTGGCGATCTTCTCGTCGTCGCGGATGATCGCGCCGTCGGCGACGAGCGCATCCGCGCCGATCATCGACCGGATGCCCACGTGCGCCCGCGCGCCGATTGCGGCGCCGGGTCCGACGTGCGCGTTTGCATCGATGATGGCGTCGGAGCCGATCTGCACGTTCGGTTCGATCCAGGCACCCTTCGCGATCTTGGCGCCGGCGGCGACCCGCACGCCGGGTTCGACGTACGCCCCGGATTCCACGCGCGCCTCGGGGTGGACCTTCGCGCCGTGCGCGACCAGTCCGCGGCCGTTGATGTGCTTGCGGTACCGCAGTGTTTCACCGTTGTCGTTCTCGATGTCGACGTAGTTCTTGCCCACGATGTCCTTCCGTGGCCTGGACTTAGGCCTGCCTAACTCCTCAACGCATGCCGTGCCGCGGATATTCCCGAAGCCGGAGAATATTCGCGGCGTACGATGGGGCGAGTGGCTGCCACTCCTCATCTCGACGATCGATCGGACGACGACGCGCTCGTGTTCGAATGGGAACAGACCAGGCACACGCCGACGGAGGACGTCTTCGGCATCGCGACCGGCACGTTCGTCGCGGCGCTGGGACTGCACCTGCTGAAGTCCGTCGACGCCGTCACCGGCGGCACGGCAGGTCTCGCGCTCCTGCTCGACCAGGTGCTGGCAGCACCCTTCTGGCTCGTGTTCGCGCTCGTGAACGTTCCGTTCATCGCGCTCGCGCTGTGGAAGAAGGGCCTTCGGTTCACACTGCTCACGCTGTGCTCGGTCGGCATCGTCTCCGCATTGTCGAGCGTGAACGCAGCGCTGATGCCGCTTCACGACATCGTGCCGGTCTATGCCGTGCTCGGTGGGAATCTGCTGGTGGGCGTCGGCATGCTCATCCTGTTCCGGCATCAGGCGAGCCTCGGCGGCGTCAATGTGGTCGCGATCCTCATCCAGGAGAAGACCGGGTTCCGTGCCGGATGGGTGCAGATGATCGTCGACGCACTGATCGTGGCATCCGCGCTGTTCGTCGTGCCGTGGACGCTGGTGCTGCTGAGCGCGCTCGGCGTCGTGGTCGTGAATCTCGTCCTCGCCGTCAATCATCGCCCCGGCCGCTACATCGGCCACTGATTCGGGAGCGCCTCAGGAGCGGCGCAGCGTGAGCCCCTTCGTCGACTCTGCGAACCCCGCCGCACGCAGTGCCCTGCCGAACGGCGCCGTGTAGACGAACTCGCCGTTGGCCTGCTCGACTGTGAGGGTCTCGAGTCGGCGGGCACGGGCACCCTCTGCAAGGCCTCGGCACGCGGCGAGCACAACGGACTCGTCGTCGGCGAAGACGAGCGCACTCTTCCCTCCGCGCTCCAGGTACAGCACCAGCTCCCCGTCGACGAGCACGACGATTCCTCCCGCCTTGCGCCCTGGTCGGTGCTTCACGCCGTCGATCGTCGGCCACGCGAGCGCCGCCCCGTACGGGTTGGCGGGGTCGGTCGCGGCGAGCATCACGGCGCGCAGGGGCGCCGGATCGTCCTGAGCGGCGAAATGCCGCATCCGGTCGATCGTCGTCGACGCGGCGAACTGCGCCGCGCCGAGCTTCTCGATCAGATACCCGCGCCTGCAGTGCCCCGCCTGTTCGAGGCCGGCGAGCGTGCGGTACGCCTGGGCGAACCCACCCGGCGTGCCCTCGCTCTGCACCGCACCGCGTGTGACGACTCCGTATCGGTCGAGCAGCAGGGAGGCGGTCGCGGCCTGCCGCACCGCGAGGTCGGATGCGCGAGCGGGCAGCACGGACCAGCGCCCGCCGATCGTCGGCCGAGGGGCGGGTCTGCGCAGTCCGCCGCCTCGGTACGCACGAGCCCGCGGCGGGCGTCGTTTCGCGCGGTGCGCCTGCGTGCCTCCCGCCAGCAGGGTCCGCACGGGCGAGAACGTGTCGTTGGTCGCCCTGCCCGCCCATACCAGGTTCCAGAGCGCGTCGACGACGGATGTCTCCGATACCGCCGCGGCCTCATCGTCCGGCATGCGCGAGCGGATCATGTCTGCCAGCTGGGGCGCGAAGTACGCGCCCCCGAACGACAGCACGCCGAGAATGCGACCTTCGAGGGACTCAGGTGCGAACTCCGCCGCATCGTCCGGATCGGCGAGCGTCACGTCTGCGGCATCCGCGGCGTGCAGCGCCACCCAGCCGTCGCGCCCAGGAAGAGTGCCGTGGCCCGACCAGATCACCTCACCCGTCGAGGTGAGCTCGTCGAGCATCGACGGCGCGTAGTCGCGCACACGGCTCGGCAGGATCAACGACTCCCACGCGCTCGCAGGTGCAGGCACTCCCGCCAGCTGTTCGACCACCGAGAGCACGCCGTCGATACCCTCCAGCGGACGCTCGAGATGCTGCCAGTCGACGAGGAACCGCGCGTACGACGGCTGCGGCACCGGCTCGACGCTGCCCCGCAGAGCGGCGAGCGAGCGCATCCGGATGCGCCGGAGCGCTTCGCTGTCGCACCATTCCTTCTCGTCGGAAGAGGCCCCGGAGAGCGTGCCCTCCGGCAGGAAGAACCCGCTCTGCAGGCGTCCCTGCGCCTCGAGCCGCTGCAGCGTGTGGCGGGCGACCGCGACGCCGATGCCGAGGCGTTCCGCCACGGCGCTGGTCGTGAACGGGCCGTGCGTGCGGGCGTAGCGCGAGACGAGATCTCCGAGCGGATCCGAGACAGGCTCGAGGAAGGCGTTCGGCAGTCCGATCGGCAGCGCCGCACCCAGTGCATCGCGCAGGCGGCCCGCGTCCTCGACGGCGGCGAAGCGACTCGCGCCGGCGAGCGCCACCCGGATCGCGCGCCGCTGCTGCACCAGGTGATCGAGATGCTCGGTCGCCGTCTCGACCGAGGCGGTCGCCGGTGCCTGGCCGGCCCCGGACGGCACTCCCGGAGCATCATCGCCGACGAGGCGCACCGCGAGCTCTTCCGGTGTGAGCGGCCCGAGCAGGCGCAGCAGATCGGCTGTGCCCTCAGTGCCCCTCGCCCTGCGATCCGGCGCGAGGCGCTGAACCTCCGCCTCGTACTGGGCGATGACGTCGGGATCGAGCAGCTCCCGCATCTCCACGCGCCCGAGCAGTTCGCTCAGCAGCGCGGGGTCGACCGAGAGCGCCGCGGCACGGCGTTCGGCGAGCGGGGAGTCTCCCTCGTAGACGAACGCGCCGACGTAACCGAACAGCAGGTCGCGCGCGAAGGGGGATGGCTGCGGCGTCTCGGTCTCCACGAGCCGGATGCGGCGCTCCCCGATGCCACGGATGAGCCGCAGCAGGGCAGGCAGATCGTAGACGTCCTGCAGCACCTCCCGCAGGGTCTCGAGGATGATCGGGAACGTCGGGTGGCGCTGCGCCACCTCGAGCAGCTGCGCCGCCCGCTGGCGCTGCTGCCACAGCGGGCTGCGCTTGCCCGGCTGGGTGCGCGGCATCAGGAGCGCGCGGGCGGCGCACTCGCGGAAGCGCGACGCGAACAGTGCGGAGCCGCCGACCTCCTCAGTGACTATCTGCTCGAGCTCGTCGGGTTCGAAGACGAAGAGCTCAGCGCCTGGCGGATCGGATTCCGCATCGGGAATGCGCGCGATGATGCCGTCGTCGCTGGCGACTGCCGACCCGTCGACGCCGAGTCGTTCTCTGATGCGGGCGCCGACCGCCAGCGCCCACGGCGCATGCACATGCATGCCGTACGGGGAATGCAGGATGATCCGCCAGTCGCCGACCTCGTCCTTGCCCCGCTCGACGGTGAGCGTGCGATCGGTGGGGAGCGACCCCGTCGCCTCTTTCTGCTCGGCGAGGTAGTCGAGCAGGTTGCCGATCGCGCGCTCGTCGAGCCCTGCGTCGGCCAGGCGATCGGCTGCTTTCTCACGCGATGCCGACGCCAGCTCACGCGACATCGCTCCGAGCGCCTCGCCGAGCTCCGCAGGGCGACCGAGCCCGTCGCCGTGCCAGAACGGCACGCGCCCGGGCTGGCCGAACGCCGGCACCACGTTCACGCGGTCGTGGGTGATCTCGACGATGCGCCAGCTCGTCGTCCCCAGCGTGAACACGTCGTTCACTCGCGACTCGTAGACCATCTCCTCATCGAGCTCGCCGACCCTGGCACCTCGCGTCTCACCCGCGACGAACACGCCGAACAGTCCGCGATCCGGGATCGTGCCGCCGCTGGTCACCGCGAGGCGCTGCGCACCGGGCCGGCCCTCGAGCGTGCCGGCGTCGCGATCCCACACCAGACGCGGGCGCAGCTCGGCGAACTCGTCGGAGGGGTAGCGCCCCGCGAGCAGGTCGAGCGTCGCCTCGAACGCGCTGCGCGGGAGCGACCGGAACGGCGCGGAGCGGCGCACCGTGCTGAACCAGCCCTCCACGTCGACGGAGTCGGTGGCGCACACGGCGACCGTGTGCTGGGCGAGGATGTCGAGCGGGCTCTGCGGAACCTCGATCGCCTCGATGCGCCCCGTCAGCATGCGCTCGGTGACGATCGCCGTGTGCAGCACGTCCGCCCTGTGCTTCGGGAACAGAGCCGCCCGGCTGATCTCGCCCACCTGGTGCCCCGCACGCCCCACGCGCTGGAGCCCGCTCGCGGCAGAAGGCGGCGCCTCGACCTGGATGACGAGATCGACGGCACCCATGTCGATGCCGAGCTCGAGGCTGCTGGTCGCCACGACGCATCGCAGCGCCCCCGACTTCAGCTCGTCCTCGACCTGCGCGCGCTGCTCCTTCGACACCGACCCGTGGTGCGCCTTCGCCAGCACGGGCGCGACGCCCGCCGTCTCCGACGTGGTCGGCCCGCTCAGCGCGGCCTTCGCGGGCGGAGGCGGTTCGAGCCCCAGTCTGTCGGCGTAGATCTCGTTGAGCCGACCCGTGAGCCGCTCCGCCAGCCTGCGCGAGTTCGCGAACACGATCGTCGATCTCTGCTCGACGATGCGGTCGACGATCGCCTCCTCCACGTGCGGCCAGATCGATCCGGTCATCTCCGTCGACTCCGGAGGCCGGAACCAGTCGTCCTCACCCTCATCGCTGCCGTGGGACGCGTCGGCTCCCGCACCGGCGGGCGGCGGGTTCTGCATATCGTCCACGGGCACGGTGACCCGCAGGTCGAAGGTCTTCGACGCCCGCGGCGCCACGATGTCGACGGGCGCGACGCCGCCCAGGAACCGCGCCACCTCGTCGATCGGCCGCACCGTCGCCGACAGGCCGATGCGCTGGGTCGGGCGCCCCGCGCCGCCGGGGCCCGTGACCACGTCGTCGAGGCGCTCGAGCGACACCGCCAGGTGCGCTCCCCGTTTGGTCGCCGCCACTGCGTGCACCTCGTCGACGATCACCGTGTGCACGCCGCGCAGGGTGCGCCGCGCCTGGCTCGTGAGCATCAGGTACAGCGATTCGGGCGTCGTGATCAGGATCTCCGGCGGGGTGCGCACGAGCTTCTGCCGCTCGGACGACGGTGTGTCGCCGGAGCGGACGCCGACCGTGACGTCCGGAACATCGATTCCCAGACGCTTCGCAGCCTGCGAGATGCCGACCAGCGGTGAGCGCAGGTTGCGCTCGACGTCGACGCCCAGCGCCTTCAGCGGCGAGACGTACAGGACCCTGGTGGTCTTCTCGTCCGGATCGCGCGGCTCGCGGAAGGCGCGGTCGATCGCCCACAGGAACGCCGACAGGGTCTTCCCCGAGCCGGTCGGGGCCACGACGAGCGCATGGCGACCCCGCGAGATCGCCTCCCATGCGCCGATCTGCGCGTCGGTCGGGGCGGGGAACGCGCCGCGGAACCACTCCCGCGTCGCCTGCCCGAACCGATCGAGAACGTCCATTCCCCCATCCTGCCCCGTGGCTCAGACATCCGGCGACGAACGAGCAGGGTCAGCTCGCGACGTCGGCGAGTACGTCCTCCCTGGCCGTCCACGCGGGCGCCGAGGCGACGAGCGACGACAGCCGCTCAAGCCGTTCGCGGGTGGGAGCATCGGCCGGGGACATCACGATCATCCGGGAGCCGCTGGACTGATCGAGCCACAGGCTCTGGAAGTGCACGTTCAGCACACCGACGCGCGGTGAGCGATAGCGGCGCAGGCGCGGGCGCTCGTCGGCCACGTCGTAGTCCTCCCACAGTCGACGGAAGTCGTCGGAATGCTCGATGAGCCGTTCGACCAGACGCGCCCACCGGGGCTCGTCGCGGTGCTCCGCCTGGTGCGCGCGGAGCCGGGCGGCGATATCGGGGAGCACGAGCGACTCATCGACGATGCTGCCGCGCCAGACCGGATCGGTGAACATCAGCCACGCACAGTTGCGGTCGTCAGGGGCGTACCGATCGAGGTCGTCGAACACGAACCTGTAGGCCCGGTTCGATGCGACGATCTCGTAGCCATCGGTCTGCACCGCGGCGGGGAAGGGCAGCATCTGCTCCAGGATCGCGGCGTGCGCAGGCTGCAGCGTCATCGGCGGGGCCTGCTTCACAGGAGCGTGCCCTGCCAGCACGAGCGCGTGGTGCTTCTCTGCGTCGGTCATCCTGAGCACGCGTGCGACCGCGCCGATGACCTGTTCCGAGACGCCGGACGCACGGCCCTGCTCGAGCCAGGTGTACCAGGTGATGCCGACACCGGCGAGTTGGGCGACCTCTTCCCGGCGCAGCCCCGGGGTGCGTCGCCGACCGCTGGTGGCCAACCCGATGACAGCCGGAGTGACCCGCTCGCGCCTGGCGCGCAGGAATGCGCCGAGTTCGCGCAGCTGAGGGTCCGCTGGAGGCATGCCACCAGTCTGCGTCAGTGCGATGATCTCTGCCAGGTGTCAGCAGTAATAGCATCAGCGGGCTTCTGGTAACAGGATGCGGCGGCCGTGATCGTGGGATCATGACATCCCTGACCGCCCCCACCAGACCGCTCACGCGCTCCGGCCTCGCCGTGCTGCTCGTCGCCTTCGTTCCCGTCAACTTCACGTTCGGATCGGTGAACGTGCTCGCCGATGACATCGGCCGTGATCTCGGCACGGGCAGCGCGGGCGAACAGCTCGTGCTCTCCGCCTACACCGCGGCCTTCGCCGCCTCGCTCGTGATCGCCGGGCGTCTCGGGGATCGGTGCGGCAGGCGCCGGATGCTGATCGTGGGCGGTCTCGGTGTCGCAGTGCTGAGCATCGCGGCGGCGTTCGTGACGAGCCTCGTGGCGCTCGTGGCACTGCGGGTTCTGCTGGGCGTCGCGGCCGGCCTGCTGACGCCACAGGTGCTGTCGACCATTCAGACGACGGCGGAGGGCCCGACGCGGCGCACCGGCCTGATGCTGTTCGCTGCGATGAGCGGAGTCAGCACGGTGCTGGGACAGGTCGTCGCCGGCGGCATCGCGGCGGCAGCGCCCGCCGACCTGGGCTGGCGCATCGTGCAGGTCGTGACGGGTGCGATCGCTCTCGTCGGCGTCGTCGGTCTGCGCGCGGTGCCGGAGTCGCGCTCGCCGGAGCCGCTGGCCATGGATGTCAGGGGAGCCGTCACCATCGGCGCCAGCCTGCTCCTCGTGATCGTGCCGCTCACGATCGGGCCCGGAGAGGGCTGGCCCGCCTGGAGCATCGTCGCGATCTTCGTGGGAATGACCGCTCTGCTCGCGTTCTGGCAGCTGCAGCGCCGGTCGGAGCGTCAGGGCGTGACTCCGGTCGTGCCGCCCTCTGTGCTGCGCATCAGGGTCGTGCGGCGCGGACTCGTGATGACGCTGCTGTTCTTCGCGACCTACGGCGCGTTCCTGTACGAGCTGTCTGCGCTCGCGCAGGCGCGCTTCGGCATGGGCGCGCTGGGGGCATCACTGCTGGTGCTCGGCTTCGGGGCGGCGTTCGTCGCCACATCGGTGATCCTCCCCGTGCTGCTGCCGACGGCGGGATCTCGCACGATGATGTTCGCCGCGCTCGGCCAGGCGGCGACGTTCGCGGGCGTCGGCATTCTGGCCTTCTCCGGGCGTGATGACCTGTGGTCGCTGCAGTTCGTGCTGATCCCCCTTGGCGTGGCTCAGGCCATGATGTTCGGTCCACTGCTGCACACCGTGCTGTCACGGGCGCCGCACTGGGCGGCTGGCGCCGCGAGCGGGCTGTTCACCACGATGCAGCAGGTCGGTCTCAGCGTCGGCGTCGCGCTGCTCGGCGGCGCGTTCTGGCAGATCGCCGGCGACGACAGCGCCGCGATCGACACCGCCCTCGGCGCGGTCTTCGCCGTGCACGCACTGTGCGCCCTCGCCTTCGCCGCCCTCGCCCGCACCCTCGACCGCCGCCCGCAGCCCGCCGTGTAGCCCTCGCACGTCCGGCTGCCGAGATGCGCACATCTCGCCGAGATGCGCCGCTTCTGACGCCCGGATGTCGGAAACGTGCGCATCTCGCGAGCCTCGAAACGGGGCGGGTCGGGTCGAGGTGCGCCGGGCGACCAAGCCCCTGGCCGCGCGGCCAGTTGCGCGCAACGCAACAGAATGCGCACTCCCGAACACGCCGCAGCGCACAGCGTGTTGACCTATGCGCACTCTGTTGCCGAACGCGCGCGAACCGGCCTCACACCTGCCGCATCACGCCGTCGCACAGCTCGAGAGTCAGGTCGACGCCGAGCCGTTCCAGGAACGCATCGTCGTGGCTGACCACCACGATCGCGCCGCGGTAGACCGACAGCGCTCCGACCAGCTGGTCGATCGTATCGAGGTCCAGGTTGTTGGTGGGCTCGTCGAGGACGAGCAGCTGCGGCGGCGGGTCGGCGAGCAGCAGCCGGGCGAGCAGCACACGGAACCGCTCGCCGCCCGACAGTGTGCGAACCGGTCGATCGACCATCGCACCTCGGATGAGGAATCGCGCGAGCCGGTTGCGCAGCTCGCGATCCGGCACATCCGGCGCCGCGGCACGCACCGTGTCGAGCACGCTCTCATCGTCGTCGAGCCCGTCCAGACGCTGCGGCAGGTAGCCGATCCGTTCGGTGTGTGCGGTCGCGCTCGGAAGGATGCCGGATGAGGCAGTCGCGGGGGCGGCGCCGCTCTCGGATGACGCGGGAGCGGCTGCGTTCGGAGCCGGACCGGCTGACGCAGTCGCGGATGTGCGGTTGCGCCAGGAGGAAGCCGTCGCGGACGGGTCATCGTCTCCGGATGAGGTGGGAACCGCCGTGCCAGCGGACTCGGTGATCGCGCCGACGAGCGCCTGCAGCAGCGTCGTCTTGCCCGACCCGTTCGGCCCGATCAGTGCGATGCGCTCCGGCCCCTGCACGATCCAATGCCGCTCGGTGATCTGCGGCGCCGAGGGCGGTCGTCCATCCGGGGCCGTTCGATCCTGGACGTTCGCACTCGCATCGCCTGCCGGCTCTGCCGGATCGGTGACGAGCGCCGCCGACGACTCCGGTTCGCCCCGGTCCACGACGGCCGTGGCCTTGCTCGCCGCCGTTCCACGTTCATCCGGATCTGAAGCGCTGTCGGCAGGCCCGCCATCCGGGTCATGCGTCGCGGACCGCCATGGAGCATCCGGCCCCGTACTGTCGGGAGCAGACACGCCATCCGGATCCGGCGCCGCTGCGCCGCTCGCGAACGTCGCGATGCGGCGGCTCGGCGGGACATCCGGATCGGGCAGGTCGAGGCGGATCGAATCGTCGTCGCGCACGCGCCGCTGGGCCGCGTCGTGCGCGGCTCTGGCTTCGGCCTCCTTCTCGGCGACCTCGGTGCGCAGTCGCCCAGCCGACACCTGCGCGGCCTGCTTGCGTCCGTGCGCGACGATCTTCGGCACGCGCTTCTCGACCTCGGCCCTATGCGCCGTGCGTGCCCGCTTGGCCAGCTTCGACTCGGCCTCTGAGCGCTGTCGCTTCTCCTTCGCGAGCGATTTCTTCGCATCGACTTCGGCCTGCTGCGCTGCCTGCTGCTCGGTCT
Organism: Microbacterium halotolerans; assembly: GCF_003569805.1. Classification (GTDB taxonomy): domain Bacteria; phylum Actinomycetota; class Actinomycetes; order Actinomycetales; family Microbacteriaceae; genus Microbacterium; species Microbacterium halotolerans. The sequence continues at coordinate 1,188,424 of NZ_KZ984051.1, forward strand.
CGAGCCAGGCGCGCCACTCGGAGTAAGGACCACCGAACACGCTCAGTTCGTGCGCGTGCAGCTCGGCGGTGTCGTCCATCAGCTCGAGGAGTCGGGTGTCGTGCGAGACCACGACGAGAGCGCCGCGCCATGCCCGCACGACGCCGTAGAGACGCTCGCGGGCATCGCGATCGAGGTTGTTCGTCGGCTCATCGAGCAGGGTGATGGGTGCCCGGCGCATCCGCAGCCCGAGGGTGGCGGCGAGGATCGCCTCGCCGCCCGAGAGCGTGCCGACCGTGCGATCGAGCGCCTCAGGCGGCAGACCCGCTTCGGCGAGGGCTGCGTGCCCGCGTGCTTCGACGTCCCAGTCGTCGCCGACGGCATCGAAACGTCGCGGATCGGCGTCGCCCGACTCGATGGCGCGCAGCGCGGTCAGCGGCTCTGCGATGCCGAGGAGGTCGGCGACGCCGGCGTCGACGTCGAGAGTGAGCCGCTGCGGAAGGTATGCGACGTCGCCGTCGCGGGTGACAGTGCCGCCCGTCGGGGCGAGTGCTCCGGCGGCGAGCTTCAGCAGGGTGGACTTGCCCGTACCGTTGCGGCCGACGAGCCCGGTGCGGCCGTCGCTGAAGGAGCCGGAGACGCGATCGAGGGCGATCGAGCCGTCCGGCCAGCGGAACGAGACGGATGAGAGAACGAGAGACGGCATCAGGAACCTCCGTGGAATCTGCGTGCGGGTGCGCTGAATCTACGGAGGGGCGAAGGCCTGTCGCGGGTCAGCGCGGGTGCGCGGATCCGCGACGCTCACCGGGCGAATACCCTATGGCGGCTGCCAGAGGCCCTGCAGAGGGTACGGCGGCGTCGTCGGTTCAGCGCGAGAGCGCGGAAGCAGCGACGATCTTCACCGTTCGTATCCTTCGTTCGACGACAGGGGCTTCTATGATACACACCCGTGGGTCGCTGGGCGGCGCGCTCCTCGTCGAACTGCACACGCTCTCGGTGCGTCTCGCGCGGCACCGGCTGTACACCGCCGGGCGCGCTGCGGTGGGAACCCGGCCCAGTGGTCCGCGAAGCGACGCTATGCCGGTGTGGAATCCGGGCAGCCCAGTCCGTCGTCCACCAGCACGTGCTCATACTTGAGCGCTCCGCAGCTGCGGCATCGCGGCTGCGTGCCCACGCCGATCTGCGGAGGCCCAGCGGCGCGGATGAGAGCTGCGTTGACCCACAGGTAGAAGCCGCCCGCGTCGCGGATCCGCTGACGAAGGGGCTTCTTGAGGGGTGGCTGCCACATATGATTAGTGTACTAACTTTATGCGGGCGATAGAATCACCGAGTGATGAATCGTGACGAACTTCTCAAGCTCGAGAACCAGCTCTGCTTCGCGATCGTCACGGCTGCGCGCAACGTCGTCTCGATCTATCGCCCCGTCCTGGAACCGCTGGGGCTCACGCACCCGCAGTACCTCGTGATGCTCTCCCTGTGGGAACGGTCCCCGCAGACTCTCGGCGATCTCGCGACAGCGCTTGCGCTGGAACCCGCCACGGTCTCCCCGCTCGTGAAGCGGCTCGAGGCGCAGGGGTACGTGCGCAGGGAGCGGCGCACCGACGACGAGCGACGGCTCGCGATCGGCCTCACTGATGAGGGCGCCGCGCTGCGTGAACGGGCGCTCGCGGTTCCCGAGCAGATCATGGCCAGCGTCGGTCTCGACGCGGAGCAGCTCGCGTCGATCCGCGATTCCCTTGCCCCGTTCGCCGGTCGCTTGGACGCGTGACTGCCGCGCACGGCGTGTGACGTCCGGCCCACCGCGTACCGCCCGGAGACCATCAGCGCCTCGCGAGCATCCGGATGCGCTGCCACGATCACGGTGCGGATCTCCGTCGCTCGGGGGAGGCGCGCAGTCGTGGCCGCGCGTAGCGTGAAGCGCACCGGATGGATGCCGAGTGAGGCGAGGAGGTGCCGGATGAGCGGCGAAGGATCCCACAGCGACAGGCGCCCTGCGCGTCGGCCCAACTGGGGTGTCGGAATCGGTATCGGTGTCGGAATCGGCGTTGCCATGGGGGTGGCGCTCGATCAGATCGGGATCGGCATAGCGATCGGTATCGCGCTCGCCGCAGCGTTCGCGCTCGTCTTCGCCACCCCGCGCGACGGCGGCGACCCGCCTGTGCCCCCTGCTCGCTGACCCGGGGCGCGTCGCCCCGATGGGAGGTGATCGTCGATCTGCGCGGGCATCGCCGTCGCCATGAAACGGAACAGCGCACACTGCGAGCTCGTGACTTCGGATCGGCTCTTTCATCCGGAGCTCTCACAGATTACGCTCAGGATCTGACGTCGATTCGAAACACGTCCGCGGCGTCACGCATACGGCAGAAGGATCGCCATGACGCGAGCAGACCCCACAGCGGCCGTCCCACAGCGCGAGCAGTGGACGGGCCAGTTCGGATTCATCATCTCGGCCATCGGCTCCGCCGTCGGTCTGGGAAACATCTGGCGCTTCCCCGGTGTCGCGTACGAATCGGGCGGCGGCGCCTTCCTCATCCCGTACCTCGTCGCGCTCGTCACGGCGGGAATCCCGATCCTGTTCCTCGACTACGCGATCGGTCACCGGTTCCGCGGTTCGGTTCCGCTGGCGCTCAAGCGCCTCGGCGGCAAGCTGGGGGAGGGGCTCGGCTGGTTCCAGGTGGCGATCTGCGTCTTCATCGCGGCCTACTACACGGCGGTGCTCGCGTGGTCGTCGAGCTACTTCGTGTTCTCGTGGGATCTGCGTTGGGGCGACGACACCGCGGGGTTCTTCGTCGGTGAGTACCTTCAGACGTCGGCGAGCCCGTTCACTCTCGAATTCGTGCCTTCGGTGATGATCCCGCTGGTGATCGCGTGGATCGTGACTCTCATCATCCTCGCGGCCGGCGTCGTGAAAGGCGTGCAGCGGGCGAACATGATCGTCATCCCCCTGCTGATCATCGGCTTCCTGGTGCTCGTCGGCTTCGCACTCACCCTTCCCGGCGCGGTCGACGGACTGAACGCCTTCTTCACACCGGACTTCTCCGCGCTCGCCGATCCGAACGTGTGGATCGCCGCATACGGGCAGATCTTCTTCTCCCTGTCGATCGCCTTCGGCATCATGATCACGTACTCGTCGTACCGCAGGCGTCGTTCGAACATGACCGGTGCCGGCCTCGTCGTCGCCTTCGCGAACTCCTCGTTCGAGCTCATCGCCGGCATCGGCGTGTTCGCCACGCTGGGCTTCTTCGCCTTCCAGCAGGGCATCGCCGTCGGCGACCTGGAGGGGCTCACCGGCGTCGGACTGTCGTTCATGACCTTCCCCGCGATCGTGAGCCAGATGCCGGGCGGGGCGTGGTTCGGCGCGCTGTTCTTCGGTTCGCTGACGCTCGCCGGGCTCACCTCGCTGATCTCGATCCTCGAAGTGGTCATCGCCGCGCTGCGCGACAAGTTCGGTTGGACGCGCCGCGGCACAGTGCTCGGCTTCGGAGTCCCTCTGGCCGTCATCTCGCTCGTGCTGTTCGGCTCGACGTCGGGGCTCACCGCCCTCGACACGATCGACGCGTGGTCGAACCAGCTCGGCATCGTCGGATCCGCCGTCGGCATGTCGATCATCGTGCTCTGGGTGAACCGCAAGGGCCCGGTGCTGGCCCGCCATCTCAGCACGGTGTCGACCTTCAAGGTCGGCATCCTCTGGCAGATCTTCACCACCGTGCTCGCACCCGTGGTGCTCGGCTACATGCTGATCACCAAAGCGGTCGACTTCCTGCAGAACGGGTACGAGGGATATGACACCTGGTACCTCTGGGTGGCCGGATGGGGGTGCATCATCGTGATGCTGATCGCCGCGTTCGTGCTGCCCCAGCTGCGCTGGAGCCACGACCCCGACCGATTCGACGCATGGCCGACCGATGCCCAGCTCCGAGTGAAGGGAAGCGCCAGATGAGCGCCATTGCCGTGACCTTCTTGATCATCGCCGCAGTCGTGATCTGGGGCGGGCTCATCTCGAGCGCCGTCTTCCTCGCGCGCAAGCCCGAGACGGCGTACCCCGAGGGCGGCGCCGAGGACGAGAGCGACGTGGAGTAGAAGCAGGGACGACTCCGGATGGGCGGCCGCGGCGGTGCGATGCGCACCCCGCGGCCGTTCCCGTCAGAACATGTCAGCCGCCGAGCGTCTTGAGCTGTTTGGCGAGGAACACGTTCAGATCGGCCACCTCATCCGGAGCGACCGCGTGACCCAGGCCGGGGTAGGTGCGGCCGACGACGTCGGCGTGACCGGGAAGCCAGTCGGTCGTGTGCACGACCAGACCCTCGGGGATCACATCGTCGGATGAGCCCCTGCCCCAGAACACGGGAAGGCGACGCTCGGCCAACGACTCGTCGCCCGGCATCTCGTCGCCCGGCATCACGTAGCCGGAGAGGTTGCCTGCGAACGCGAACGCCTCCGGCCGCAGCCGCATGGCGTGCACGGCGAGCACACCGCCCTGCGAGAACCCGACGAGGCCCACGGGCCCGGTGCGCCCCAGCGAGTCGAGCCAGGCCAGCAGTCGGTTCGTCGACTCTGTGATGACGTCGATGTCTCCCGAACCTTCACCCTCGAGCGGGTACCAGGAGTATCCGGGCAGGGGGAACGGCGGCGCCAGCGGACCGCGCACCGCGGCGTAGTCGAAGCCCGTCGGCAGCGACGACGCGAGCGCGATGAGGTCGTGCTCGTCAGCGCCGTAGCCGTGGATCAGCACGGTGAGCGGTCGTGAGGGGTCGGCGCCCTCGCCGTGCCATCGCGTGGACGAATCGTCGATCTCGGGAATCGGAATCATGGCACCATCATGCCTGCGGCGTCCGACATTGTGAGAAGCTGCGCGGACGGGGCGTCGATGAGGCGTGCCATGCGGCCCGTCGGCGCGGCTTGTCCCTGAGCGGTGCGGAATGTCGGCTCCAGCGGGTATACAGGAAGCATGACCGTTCGCACGCCTGATCCGGATGATCTGCCAGACGACCCCCTCGTGAGCGATGAGGCTGAGTCGAACCCGGCATGGCTGAGCGAGATCGAGCTGGCGGAGGCGCGTCGTCGGCTGCCGTTCCTCTACGTCGAGGGCGTCCCGGTCCGCACCGACGGCGTCGGGCAGGTCACGGAAGTCGGACTGCTGCTGCGGGCGAGCCCGATGGGCGAGATGAGCCGGACCATCGTCTCCGGCCGCGTCCGCTACGGCGAGACCGTGCGCGACGCCCTGTTCCGCCACATCGAGAACGATTTGGGGCCGATGGCGTTCCCCGTGATCCCGCCGTCGCCTGTGCCTTTCACGGTGGCGGAGTACTTCCCGCTGCCCGGCCTGTCGGCGTACCACGACGAACGCCAGCATGCGGTCTCGCTCGCCTTCGCCGTCCCCGTCACGGGCACGTGCGAGCCGCGTCAGGACGCTCTCGAGGTCACCTGGATGCCGCCGGAGGAGGCCGCCAGCGACGCGCTGGCCGCTGAGATGGAGGGCGGTCGCGGGGCGCTGGTGCGCACCGCCCTCGCCCACCTCGGCGCACTCCGCTGACCGAGCGGTCCGCGGGCACTGCCCTGCCTGCGTTGTCGTCAGTCGCCGCCCGGCGGAACCCTTAGGCGGCGCGCGTCTCCTCGGCGACGGCGGCGATGAGGGCATCGACGTCTTCCTCCGTCGTGTCGAAGCTGCACATCCAGCGCACCTCGCCGCGCGAGGCATTCCAGTCGTAGAAGTGGAACCGGTCGCGCAGCCGGTCGGCGACGCCGTCGGGCAGCGTGGCGAACACGCCGTTCGCCGGCCCGTCGGCGACCGAGACGCCCGCGACCGTGCCGTCGTCGATCATCCGGCTCAGCCCGGAGCGCAGCCTCGCGGCCATCCCGTTGGAATGCTGCGCGTTGCGCAGGAACAGGTCGCCGTCGTACAGCGCGAGCAGCTGGGCCGACACGAACCGCATCTTGCTGGCCAGCTGCATGTCGAACTTGCGCAGGTAGATCAGTCCGTCCGCGGCATCCGGGTCGACCGCGACGACGGCCTCGGCGGCCAGCGCGCCGTTCTTCGTGCCGCCGAGGCTCAGCACGTCGACTCCGGCGTCTGTCGTGAAGGCGCGCAGCGGCAGATCGAGCGCCGCTGCGGCGTTGGCGATGCGCGAACCGTCCATGTGCAGCTTCATGCCCGCGGCATGTGCGCGGTCGGCGATGGCGCGGACCTCGTCGGCCGAGTAGAGCGTGCCCAGCTCGGTCGACTGCGTGATCGACACCACGAGCGGCTGCGCGTTGTGCTCGTCGAGGCGGCCCGCCGTGACCCGGTCGATGTGCTCAGGGGCCAGCTTGCCGTCCTCGGTCGGCACCGTGATCAGCTTGATCCCGGCGACCCGTTCGGGCGCTGCTCCCTCGTCCGTATTGATGTGCGCCGTCTCCGGCGCGACGACGGCGCCCCAGCGGGGCAGCATCGACTGCAGCGAGACGACGTTCGCTCCGGTGCCGTTGAAGACGGGGAAGGACTCGGCGCGCTCGCCGAAGTGAGCGCGCATCACCTCCTGCAGACGCTCGGTGTACGCGTCGTAGCCGTACGCGCTCTGGTGGCCGCCGTTGGCCGCGGCGATCGCCGCGAGCACGTCCTGGTGGATTCCTGAGTAGTTGTCCGACGCGAAGCCGCGCTCCGTCGTGCTGTGCAGAGGTGTCACCGATCCAGCGTAGTTCGCGCCGCGGGGAGCGGCGCTCCGCCCGGCGCGCACGATGTGTCGTCGGCGCCCGCGACGCATCGTCGGTCATTGCTCAGTCGCGGCATCGCCTGTCGCGCACGGGCGACCACCCGACGCGCCGCTCGTTCACTCCTCTGCGAGGTCGAGGATGCGGTCGTTGACGTCGGCGGCAGACACGTTCCACAGCGCGACGAACTCGTCGGCGAGGCGCTGCTCGAGCCCCGACAGCGCCTTCACTCGGAAGATCGATGCGGCTCCGGATTGGTCGATGCCTGCGTCGCGCGCGTGCTTGCGGAAGCCGTGGGCGAGAGCGCGGGTCCACGCCTCGAGCGCCGCCTTGGTCGCCGCGTAGTTGGCGCCCCCGGCCAGAGGCCTGGCAACCGCGGTCGACGACACGACGGCGACTCTGCCGGCGGGCGAGGCGGTCAGGCCGTCCCAGAAGGCGCGCGACACGTGCCGCCACGCGGTCAGCGACGGCTCGAGGGCGCGCCAGTCCTCCTCGCTCTGGCCGGGCACTCCGCCGCCTCCGCGCCAACCGCCGACCAGATGCAGGATGCCGTCGACGGCACCGATCCGCAGCGCCATCGCGAACACGGCGGACTCGTCGGTGAGGTCGAGTTCCGCCGTGTCGAATCCATCGGCCTCGAACGCCGCGAGCTTGTCCGCGGAATGTCCGGAGACCGTCACGCGGGCGCCAGCGTCGCGCAGGGCGCGCGCAGTCGCCCATCCGGCTTCGCTCGTACCACCGGAGAGCAGCACGCGCCGCCCCGCCGCACCTGTGTCGCTCATAGCGCTCCTCCGTCAGCTGCTCCGTATGTGCCCAGCGTATGACCGATCGTGCCAGGTGCGGCGGAACTCCGTCGCTCCGGATGTTCTCGCTCCGTCAGCCGCGGCCGGAGCCGACCCCGTGGAATACATCCGGAGACGGATGACCGAATGGACGCGCGGCCGTAACGTAGGAGGATGCGCACGAGCCTGCTACGACCGTTGAGAACGGGTCAGCTCGTCTTCGACATCTTCGCCGCCGCGCTGTTCGTGCCGGTCTTCGCGTTCTCGTTCCTCGAACCGCTGCCGACCACGAACTACGGCCAGGACATCGTGCCGTGGCTCGGCATCGCCGTCACACTCGTCTTCGCCGGGGCGCTCGCGATCAGACGTCTGTCCCCCGCGCTCTCGCTCGGGATCGCGTGGGCCGGTGCGATCGCGCAGATGGCAGTGCTGATCGGGCCCCAGCCGGTCGACGTCGCGGTGTTCGGCGTGCTGTACGCGACCGCCGCGTACGGCACGCGTCTGGTGATGTGGCTCGGCCTCGCGTCAGCGGTCGCGGGCGCGGCCGTCGCGGCCGTCTACACGGTGCTGATGACCCAGTACGCGTCGCCGGCCGAACCGTTCTCGTACGAATGGATCCTGCGCGGCGGCAGCTGGTTCGCGATGATCGTGTTCGCGCTGCTGCTCTCGTGGACCACGGGCGCGCTCGTTCGTGCGTCGCGTCAGGCACGGGCGAACCGGGAGGCGCGCGATCGCGCGGAGTTCGAGACCGCGAGCGAGCAGGAGCGCGGCCGCATCGCGCGCGACATGCACGACGTCGTCGCGCACTCTCTCGCCGTCGTCGTGGCGCAGGCCGACGGCGCCAGGTATGCGGCCGACGCCGATCCGGATGTGGCGAAGCAGGCGCTCGGCACCATCAGCCAGACGGCGCGCTCAGCGCTGAGCGACGTGCGACTGCTGCTGGCGCAGCTGCGGCACAGGCAGGGCGATGGACCGCAGCCAACGCTCGCCGATCTGGAGGGGCTGTTCGCACAGGTGCGCTCCGCCGGCGTCGAACTGTCGGTCGATGTCGACCCGACGCCGCCGGGCGAGCCACCGGCCGCGGTGCAGCTGGCCGTGTTCCGCATCCTGCAGGAAGCGCTCACGAACGCCCTGCGGCACGGAGACGGGCGCGACGTCGACCTCCGGATGGCATGGGCAGTCGATGCGGTGGCGATCGAGGTGCGCAATGCGGTCGAAGTCGGCGCCCACCGACCGCATTCCGAACACGGCATATCCGCAGAGAGCGGAGCCCCTGTGCCGTCCCGCGGGCACGGCATCGTCGGCATGGCAGAGCGCGCGCAGCTCGTCGGCGGCTCCCTCACGGCGGCTCCCGATGGCAGGATGTTCGTGGTGCGCGCACAGATCCCGGTCTCGGGCTACGCAGCCGCCCACCCGACGAACCAGGAGAATCACCGGTGAGCGACCCGATCCGCATCGTCCTCGTCGACGATCAGGCGCTGTTCAGGGCGGGCATTCGGATGCTTCTGAACTCCCAGCCCGACATGGAGGTGGTGGGCGAGGCGGGTGACGGCAGAGAAGGCGTCGCCGTCGTGACCGCGACCGGGCCCGACGTCGTCCTCATGGACATCCGGATGCCCGTGATGGACGGCCTCGCCGCGACAGCCGAACTGCTGCGCGATCCCAGCGCGCCGCGCATCGTGATGCTCACGACCTTCGATCTCGATGAGGCGGCCGCCCGTGCGATCCGGGAGGGGGCGAGCGGATTCCTGCTCAAGGACGCCGATCCCGAGTTCCTGCTCGCCGCCGTGCGCAGCGTGCATTCCGGGTCCGAGGTGATCGCGGCGTCGGCGACGCGGGAGCTGTTCGCGCACTTCGCCGCTCCCGTGAAGCCCGCGCCGCCCGCCTACGACGCTCTGACGGAGCGCGAGCGCGAGATCTTCTTGTATGCCGCGCGCGGTATGAGCAACTCGGAGATCGCGGCACAGGAGTTCCTGAGCGAGGCGACTGTGAAGACGCACGTCAGCCGGGTGCTCACGAAGCTCGCGCTGCGCGACCGCGTGCAGCTCGTCGTGTTCGCACACGAGCACGGTCTGGTCTGACGAAGACCGCCGAGATGGCGATAGGTGCTCCGGATCTGGGATCGCAGGACACCTGTCGTCATTCGAAGGCAGTCATCCCCCAGACTGACCAGGATCATCCTCCAGCCGGATGACCGCGCCGCGGGCGCTTCGTAGCGTCGAGATATGAACATCACCAGCAGCGATATGGGGCTTGCCGCCCGCGTCACCAATCTGACCAAGACGTACGGCGCCGGGGGGTCGCAGGTCACGGCCCTCGACAACGTGAGCGTCGGTATCCGGCGCGGCCAGTTCACTGCGATCATGGGGCCGTCCGGTTCCGGGAAATCGACGCTCATGCACGTGATGGCGGGGCTCGACGCCCCGACGAACGGCGGCGCATGGATCGGTGACACCGAGATCACGAGCCTCGCCGACGGCCAGCTCACGGTGCTGCGCCGGCGCAGGGTCGGGTTCGTGTTCCAGGCATTCAACCTGGTGCCCACGCTCGACGTGCGCGGCAACATCATGCTGCCGTTCGAACTCGACGGCCGGCGCCCCAGCGCGGATGAGCAGGCGCGCATCGATGGACTGATCTCATCGCTCGGCATCGGCGACCGTCTCTCGCATCGGCCCCACGAGCTGTCGGGCGGTCAGCAGCAGCGAGTCGCGATCGCCAGGGCGCTGGCGACTGCGCCCGACCTGGTGTTCGCCGATGAGCCGACAGGCGCTCTCGACTCCCGCACGAGCCGAGAGGTGCTGGCGCTGCTCGCCGATGCGAGCAGGCGCCACGGTCAGTCGATCGCGATGGTCACGCACGACCCGATCGCCGCGAGCCACGCCGACCGCGTGCTGTTCCTCGGTGATGGCCGGCTCGTCGCCGACAAGCCGCGGCAGACGCCGGAGCAGATCTCGGCGCACATGCTGCATGCCGAGGACGATCGTGCCGACGGGCATCCGGCTGCGGATGCCGCACGCTCCGGCGGCGAGCACATCGGAACATCCGGCGTGAGCTTCCCTTCGGTGTCCGGGCCCGCTCCCTCGCGAGGGAGCGTCGCATGAGCGTCGCGATCGAGACCGGGCGGTCGGCCGCCCCGCAGGTACCGAGCCGTCGCCCGACGTCGCTGCTGCGGGAACGGGGCATGGGCGCGAGCGTGCTCGTCGCCGCGCTCTCGGCAGGATTCGGCGTCGTGCTGCTGACGACGACCGGATACCTCGCAGATCTGCTCACCCTCGTGTTCGGAGAATCCGGCACGCTGGCGGTCGTGATCGCGATGCTGGCGGTCGTGTTCGTCGTCATCGCGATGTACGTCGGCGCGATCGTGACCAGCAACACCTTCTCCACGGTGGTCGCGGGGCGCACGCGGCAGATCGCACTGATGCGGCTGATCGGGGCATCCGCCCGTTCGCAGCGCTCCGCCGTCGCGCGCCAGGGGCTCGCCGTGGGAGCGCTCGGCGCGACCATCGGGCTCATCGCAGGTCTCGGGCTCTCCGCGGCCGGAACGCGCATCGCCGACGCCGTCGTCGCGGAGCAGGTGGCGGGCGCCGGACTGCCCGCACTGCCCGCCGTCGACTACAACGTGCTGCAGCCGTGGGTGCTGCTGCCGACGGTCGCCGTCGTGCTCACGACGTGGCTCGCGGCATGGGTCGGGTCGCGACGGGTCATCGACGTCACCCCGCTCCAGGCTCTCGGCGGTGCCGCACCGCGCTCGGCCGCGGAGGCCCGTGGGGGTGTGAAGCGCAATGTCGGAAGCATCATCCTGCTCGCCATCGGGTTCGGGCTGCTCGGCCTGGGTGTGGCGATCGGGCTGGAGTCTCCGCTCGGTCTGCCCGTGGCGTTCCTCGGCGGGCTGCTGTCATTCACCGGGCTGGTCACGGGCGCGACGCTCGTGATGCCGCCCGTGCTGCGCCTCGTCGGCCGGGTGTTCGGAGGCGCGGCTACGGCGCGGATGGCGGCGGAGAACGCGCTGCGGTACCCGGAGCGGTCGAGTCGTATGGCCATCGGCGTGGTCGTCGGCGTGACGCTGGTGACCATGTTCGCCGTGGCGACGGAGTCGGCGAAGTCGGTGCTGATCGCGAACTCCGACCCCGGCGACCTCGCCGAGGGGCTCGTCGCTCTCGACATGTTCTCCGCCGTGATGATGGGGCTGGTCGCCGTCGCCGCGGTGATCGCCGCAGTGGGGCTGGTGAACCTGCTCACGATCGGGGTCGTGCAGCGGCGCACCGAGCTGGGTCTGCTGCGGGCGATCGGCCTGTCGAACCCGCAGATCCGCCGGATGGTGCTGCTCGAGGCCGCCCACGTCACGATTGCGGCTGTCCTGTTCGGACTGATGCTCGGGGCCTTCTACGGGTGGGCGGGCGCGCAGTCCCTGCTCGGCGCCGTCTCTCTGACCGGGAGCCCCTCCGGGTCGCTTGTGGTGCCCGCCGTGCCGTGGCTGGTGGTGGCGGTGATCGTCGTCGCGACCGTCGTGCTCACACTGGTCGCCGCCGTCGGCCCGACGCGCCTGGCGACCCGCGTCTCACCGGTGGAGGCGCTAGCCGCGGACTGACCGCGCATCCGCACTGTCCGTTTGTGGTGATCTCTGTTGAGATGACGGCGCTCTTACCCGCAGAGATCACCCACAAACGGTGGGACTGGTGGCGATGCGATCGCGTGCGCTGTACACCGCGGCGATCCGCTCTGCACTGATGCGGCGCGGTGTACAAGCGCGCACCGCGCCGGTGTGCGTAGTCTCACGGCATGACCACTCCGCAGATCGTCGGCCGCGCCATGGCGGAAGATCTTCGGAGGATCTGATCTGCCTCAGGAAGGGAATGCGCGAATGAATGACAGTGAGAAGACGCTGCTCCATGGGATCTCCGGTCGATTGTTCATCGGCGGAGAGTGGGTCGACGCGACGGGAGGCGCGACGTTCGCCGTTCGCGACCCGGCCACGAACGAGGTGATCGCCCGTGTCGCCGATGCGACGGCAGACGACGCGACGGCCGCGCTCGATGCCGCGGTCGCGGCACAGGACGAGTGGGCGGCGACGTCGCCCCGCAGGCGCAGCGACATCCTGCGCCGCGCATGGGAGCTGGTGCAGGAGCGCAAGGGGGATCTCGCACTCGTGATGACCCTCGAGATGGGCAAGCCGTACCAGGAATCGCTCGGCGAGGTCGCCTACGGCGGCGAGTTCCTGCGCTGGTTCAGCGAAGAAGCCGTGCGCATCTCCGGGCGCTACGGATCCACCCCGGAGGGCACAGGGCGGATGATCGTGTCACAGCGCCCCGTCGGACCCTGTTTCTTCATCACGCCGTGGAACTTCCCGCTCGCGATGGCGACCCGCAAGATCGCGCCGGCGCTGGCCGCTGGGTGCACCAGCGTCATCAAGCCGCCTCAGCTCACACCGCTGACGACAATGCTGTTCGTGCAGCTGCTCGAAGAGGCCGGCCTGCCGAAAGGCGTAGTCAATGTGGTCACCTCGTCGAGCTCAAGCCGCGTCTCGGAGCCGATCATCGGCGACAGGAGACTGCGCAAACTGTCGTTCACCGGATCCACCGGAGTCGGCAAGCGCCTCATCGCGCAGGCCGCGGAGAATGTGCTGCGTGTGTCGATGGAGCTCGGCGGCAACGCTCCGTTCGTCGTCTTCGAAGACGCCGACCTCGACAAGGCGGTCGACGGCGCGATGGCGGCGAAGTTCCGCAACATCGGACAGGCGTGCACGGCTGCGAACCGGATCATCGTGCACGAGGACGTCGCCGCGGAGTTCACGAGACGGATCGCCGAGCGCGTCTCGGAGATGAGGATCGGGCGCGGCACGGAGGAGGGCGTGCAGATCGGCCCCCTCATCGACGATGACGCGGTCGCGAAGGCGTCGGAGCTCGTGGAAGACGCCGTGGGCAAGGGGGCGACGCTCGTGCACGGCGGGAAGCGGATCGACGGTGCAGGCAGCTTCTTCGAGCCGACCGTCCTGTCCGACCTCACGCGCGACGCCTCGATCATGTCGGAGGAGATCTTCGGGCCCGTGTTCGCGGTCGTCACCTTCTCGACGGAGGACGAGGCGGTCGAGATCGCCGACGACACGGAGTACGGGCTGGTGTCCTACGTCTTCACGGAGGACCTCGCCCGCGGCCACCGCATGATCGACCGCCTCGACACGGGCATGATGGGCCTCAACGCGGGCGTCGTCTCGAACGCGGCCGCCCCGTTCGGCGGCGTCAAGCAGTCGGGCATGGGCCGCGAAGGCGGCCTCGAGGGCATCCACGAGTACCTGTCGACGAAGTACACGCTGCTGCCGAACGCATAACCACCGGTCCCCTGCACCGTCCGTCCGTCCGTTCGTGGGCGATCTCCGTCGGCAAGACGGCGCTCATTCCCGCAGAGATCCCTCACGAACGGCAGGGTCGTGCTCCCAGGTGGGGGCGAGGCGCTTGAGGTGCGCGGCGCGCCACTGCCAGAGCAGCCAGAGGGCGGGCCAGCAGAGCGGGGCCGCCGCACCCGCGAACACGAGGCGCTCGCGCCAGAGGGTCTTCTTCTCGTCGCTCGGCGACGGCGAAACGGCCATCTGATGGTCCCACGCGTCGAGCAGCGCGAGCGGGCCGGTGAGGGCGTCGCCCCAGTCTCGGAAGATGCGTACGCGTCCGTTGCTGTCGCGCTCGTCGCGATGCGCGATCCGGATGAGGTGAGACCCCAATCGGAGGGGGCCGACGGCGTACCGGATGGCGGCGTCGCCTCCCGGTTCCCACTGCGTCGGCAGGGTGGAGAGCGGTTCGATCCGGATGAGCGGCCCGTGGATCTCGCCGAGCGCGGCAGGCGACTGCACCGCGCGCCACGCAGCGGACGGCGTGCAGTCGAGCTCGAGCTTCAGAAGCACTCGCATGCGGCCAGTCTGCCATCCGGGAGCGTCGACCATCCGGTCGTGCCCGGCATGGTCGGGCTGCCGAGATGCGTACTTTTTCGACGCAACAGCGTCAAAACCGGCGCATCTCGACGATATGTGCGCATCTCGCGAGCCGGGCGCAGGGTCCACGGGGCGGGGCGTCGGGTCAGCGTGGGGCGGAGGCGAGGCGGCGGGTGGCGGGGGTGATCTCGCGCTTGAACCAGGTGAACTCGAAGCGGCGGTCGAAGCGCGGGGAGCACCTGGGGCACGAGGAGGGGCGGGACGGGCGGCGGTACCGGTAGATCGTGTGACCGCTCGGGCACGTGCCGACCCACGGTGCGAGCTCGGTAGGCGTATCGCCGTAGTGCAGCGTGCCGCCGACGTAGCCGATCTCGCGCGCGATGCGCTTCCATTGGCGGCCGTGCCCAGCGCCTGGGCCCGCCAGGGCGTGCGCCACCTCGTGCAGCAGCGTCTGGTGAACCTCGTCGTCATCGTTCCGGGCCGAGATGTACCGTGACACCGAGATCCGCTTCCGCGAGAAGTCGCACAGCCCCGCACGCCGCTTGGCGTTGTCGAACGCGAACGACCACGTGTCGTCGAGGTGCATCCGGATGAGGGCGTTTGCCCACACGGTGACGCGACTCAGATCCGACATACGAAGATGCTAATCGGAGCCTCGGACATCCCGGTCGCCGCGCCCGGCGATCATCCGGAATCGCCTCGCCTTGCCGTGTGCCACGTTGCGCCACCCCGCTGGGAGCCACCGCTCAGGTATGGCAGAGTGCGCCACCTGTTGCCGAGTACCGCAGCTCGGCATATGGGAAGGGCGGGTGCGCCCCGTCAGCTTGCGAGGGCAGCGCCACGGCGACGTTCGGCCGCCTCGACCATGCTCATCGCGACCTCGAGCTGCGAATCGGGCGCGCTCAGCTCCTGGCGCAGGAACAGCACCCGTTTGAAGTCGCTGCGCGCGCCGTCGGCGTCGCCAGCGTCGTACCTGGCGCGACCGCGATGGCTCAGTGCGAACGCCGTGATCGACGGCCACTCCTGACCCTCGGCCTCCTCCGCGCAAGTCGACAGCTCGCTGTCGGCCGCGTCGTATGCTCCGCGCTCGATGAGCACGGATGAGTGCAGAATGCGGGAGCGGAGCAGATCCTTGCGCGTGCCGGCCATGCGCGCGACGCGCACCGACTGCTCAGAGAGGGCGATGGCCTCGTCGAGTTCGCCGAGCACCTTCAGCAGCCACACGCGCTCGAGCAGTGCTGGCAGGCTGCGCTGCTGTCCGATGTCTTCGAGCCGCTGGCGGCATTCCGCCTCGTCGACGATCTCGCGCAGGCTCTCTGAGTCGTATCCCCGGATGTAGCTCAACCCGACTCCCTTTCACTCGCGCGTTCCTCTCCCAGTGTGCAAGACGCGTCTGGGGGAGTCCTGGCGGCGCGCGGAGACGCTCCGAAACCGAACCGTTACCTGCATCGACGTCTGCCGAGCTGAACGCGTCGGCTCCGGCGCATCCGGATGCTCCGCTACCGCTCGAACAGCTTCAGCGAGGGTTTCGGGGAGTCGGTGGCATCGCCGTCGCTGGCGGGTCTGGCGCCGGCGACGAAGCGCTCGATCTCGTCGCCGTGCGCGACCTTGGCCGGATGCGGGCCCGCCGCCATCAGGCGCGGCAGCCATTCCACAGGCAGTGACTGAGCAGATGCCGCGATCACCAGATTCCCGAACCGGCGCCCTTTGAGCACCTGCACCTCGGCGAGGACCGCGACCTCCGGCAGCACCTCCCTGATGGTGGCGACCTGTCGGCGAGCGAACGCCAGGCCGGCGCCGTCCGCGGCGTTGACCAGCAGCACCCCCGATGCCGAGAGCATCTCGGCGCACGCGGAGTAGAACTCGACAGTGGTCAGGTGCGCCGGGGTCTGGGCGCCCGAGTACACGTCGCTGACCAGCAGGTCGACGCCGCCGTGCATGGCGCTCGGGAGGCGGCCGAGACCCTCGCGCGCATCGCCGATGCGCATCCGGATGGACGCTCCGCGCGGCAGCGGCAGATGCTCGCGCACGAGATCGACCAGCGGCTGCTCCAGTTCGATCACCTGCTGGCGGGACCCCGGTCTGGTCGACGCGATGTAGCGGGGGATCGTGAGCCCGCCCGCGCCCAGGTGCACCGCCGTGAGCGGGCCGTCCGGGAGCTGATCGATGACGGCGCCCATCCGCGCGACGTACTCGAAGTGCAGGTGCGTCGGGTCGGCGAGGTCGACGTGAGACTGCGGTGTGCCGCCGACGTCGACTTCGAAGCCGGAAGTGATCTCGCTGGGCAGGATCCGGACGATCCGGCCGTCCGTCAGCCGCGCCTGCGGCGCCTCATCCGGTCTGTCGCGCTTCCTGCCCACGCACTCAACCCTAAGAGGTCGCGCGAACAGATCGCCTCGCGTCACCGGCACCCATCCACGCGATCTCTCAGCGGCGGCGGAGGGCAGGGCTCGAGTCGCACTTCTGAGGGGCGAGCGGGGACAGCACCCCAGAAGTGCGATTCGAACACGGCTGGCCCGCCGTGGGGTGGAGCTGGACGCCGAAGGCGGTGGGGTCTTGCGGATGCCGCAGGCTGAGGCTAACGTCAGAGACGGACATCTAGTCCGTTTAAGATGATGCGATCTGCTCCGTGGCACGTGGGAATCTCCGGGAGGGTCGCTCTCCGACTCTGCGCCGATTCGTCCTCGTGACATCAGAGGAGACCGATTGTGACCTTCACGTATGACCACAAGCGCGCCGGTGCGGCGCATCATCGCTGGGCTGTCGCAGCGATGGGAATGCTGGCCGCTGTGACCATGCTCATCGCTTTCCCCGCCCCGCCGTCGACGGCGGCGCAGAGCATGGATGGGACGTCCGAGGCGGTGGGCGCACCATCCGATGAGAGCGGGTCGGCTGGCGACGTCGCGTCGCCGGATGCTCCCGGCAGCGTCGCCGGAAGCACCGCTGCCGTAGGCGCTCCGGCTGCGAGCGAAGTGGTCGAGGTGGCGGACTGGGACCAACTGGTCGACGCAGTCTCCGTCTCGTGCGCGGAAGGGAGCACGGTGCGACTGACCTCCGATATCGCCAAGGCTCTGGTGGACCTCGACATCGCCTGCTCCCTCACAATCGACCTGAACCAGAACAGCCTGTGGGTCTGGTCGGCGGTGACTGCGATCGCATCGGGCAAGCACCTGACGGTGACCGACAGCAGTCCTGCGCGAGACGAAGCGGGCAAGCTCGACGTATCGCTTCTGCGCACGGCCGGAGCGCACCTCACCATCACCGGCAATGCGAAGGTCATCGGCAGGATCGGCGGGGACGCTGAGGCCGGTATGGCGGACGGCGGCACGGTGGACATCGCTGGGAACGCCGTGGTCGAGGCATCCGGAACCTTCTACGGCGCCGCGATCGGCGGTGACCAGGGCGGATCCGGTGGCGAGGTGAACATCTCCGGCCAGGCCGTGGTGGCCGCTGAGAGCTCGTCCAACGGTGCAGGCATCGGCGGTGGTATGTCAGGGGTGGGCGGCACGGTCACGATCTCCGGCGACGCCAAGGTCACAGCGACCGGATACAGCGGTGCAGGCATCGGCGGCGGCACAGGACGCTGGGGCGGCGACGTAGAGATCTCAGGAGGGGCCGTAGTGGAGGCCAGCAGCTGGCTTTCCGCAGGGATCGGTGCGGGGAGCGGTGGCCAGGGCGGGACCGTCTCGGTATCCGACCATGCTGAGGTCACCGCTTCCGGAGGGGCATACGGTGCAGGCATCGGAGGCGCCGGCGAAGGTGGTGCCGGCGGGCCCGTACGGGTCACGGGGGAAGCAAGAGTGGTGGCGAGTGCAACATTCGCCGCTGCGATCGGTGGTGGTTCGCCAGCAGTCGGCCGCTCGGGCGCCGGTGGCAGTCTCTTCGTCGGAGAAGGAGCAGTTGTATCTGCCGTCGGCGCATCTCATCGAGGCGGTGCCGGTGCCGTCGGTCCGGGACCGGGTACGACCTCGAGCGGCGACGTTCGCATAGACGGCACGCTGCGCGTTCCTCAGGGGTCGTTGCATGTGTACGACGCACCGGACTTCGGAACGTTCGTGGTGGGGTCGACCGGTCGGATCCTCGGTGCAGAAGGCGACCCCACCGGGGCAGCCGGAGTGCAGATCCTCGGCGGAGGAACCATCGTGAACGACGGCGTGATCGGCCCAACCGACGTGTCGGACGATACGACCATCACGCACAACAGCTTCCGGGTTTCGTTCCTGCGTGCAGGCGATGACACGGCCTCACCGGAGTTCCAGCGCGTGGTGTACGCGCCGTCCTTCGCTGACGGATACCGCGAATTCCCCGACTACGCGGAGGGCAACGGCTGGTTCATGGAACCGGGCGGGGCAGGAGAGGCCTTCACGGAGACGACGCCGCTCGACCCGCTCGCCGTCGGGGCACCCGGCGCGCGCGCAGTCGAGGTCCATGAGGCGGTGCTCGACACCCGCATCGAGTTCAGCGCACGCTCGGCAGCCGGTGGCGCCCCGGTGTACGGGGACGCCGTCGAGCTCAGCGCGACGGTCATCGCCGGTGAGGACAGAGCGGCATCGGGCGAGGTGACCTTCAGCGCCGCAGTCGCGGGTGGCAGCGAGTACGAGGAACTCGGTGCAGCAGTGCTGGGTGCTGATGGCACCGCGATCCTCGAGCGCACGGTCGCGTTCGAGGCAGGGGAGCAGCGTGTGCGAGTCGACTTCGACAGTGCTTCGCCGCGCTTCGCCGATTCGCAGGGGGAGTTCAGCGCAGACATCGCTCGGGCCGAGCCCGCCATCTCGCTGGAGACAAGCGAGACCGGGACCGTCGGCGATGCAATCGCGGTTGCGGTGTCGGTGAGCGCCTCGCCTGATGATGCGGCAGCCGTCACCGGCGACGTGCGTCTGCGGGTAGATGAGGTCAGTGGCGAGGTGCGGGATGCGGCCGAACTCGAACCGGACGGCACCGCCATGCTCACTGCGAGGCTGGAAGAAGTCGGCGAACATGGCTTCGTCGTGGACTACGTCGGCGACGACAACGTACGACCAGGCGCTTCCGAGGGGTTCGTCGTCACGGCTGAGCCGGCTGCGACGGCGACGACGCTGGAGGTGACGGGGCCGGCACCGGATGCGCTCACCTACGGTGAGGAGACGTTGCTGAAGGCGACGGTGACCTCCCAAGACGGCGAGGCGCCCTCCGGGCACGTATCGTTTCGCGTCGTGCCCGCGGACGGCGCCGCCGAGGCCGGAGTGGGCCCCTCGGGTACGGAGCCTGCTCCTGCGGCCTCAACCGGAGGTGCCGATGCCGACCCGTTCTCCGGGGACGAACTCATCGGCACGGCACCCGTCGGCGCCGACGGCATCGCTGAGATCGACGGAGTGCGCTTCGCCGCAGGCGTCCAGCAGGTGCGTGCGGTATTCGTCAGCGATCGGACCAGACACCTGGACTCGGAAGCCGCACAGCGACTCGACGTCGCCAGGGCAGAGCCGGTCATCGTCCTGAGCGCACCGGACGTCGCCGACATGGGCGAGACGATCACGGTCGACGTGAGAGTGTCCCCTGCGACATCCGAGATCGCTCTGGTCACCGGCGATGTGGCACTCCACGCCGGAGGTGAGCGGGGCGAGGTCCTCGCTGTCGAGGAGCTCGGTCCGAACGGGTCAGTGTCGCTGAAGGTGACGATGGAAACGGTCGGCGAACATCATCTCGTTGCCGTCTACAGCGGAGACGACAACGTCGCCGCAGGCGTCTCGGATCGGGCTGCCGTCAGGGCGGCCGCCGTCGACGTGAGCGGCGAGCTGGCGGTCACCGGTGCGGATCGGACGGCAGGAGGGCTCATGCTGGGTGTGCTGGCTGCCGTTGTGGGGGCCGTGCTGCTGGCGCTGCGACGGCCTGATCGAGCCGACCGCGGCGAATCGGACACCCAAGCACATCCGCAATGAAACTCCCGCTGGACATGCCGGGAAACAACGGGTACAGTTGACAGTTGCGCTTCCTGGATTTTCCCTGCCTTCATATCGTGGTCGGCTGGCGCCTGTGGGTCCCCGCATATTGCGGCGGGTGGACCGAGGCGAGGAATCCAAGTGCACCTCACCTGTCGACAAGGAATCTAGCAGTCCGTTTGACCACGGGCTCATGGAGGTCATCCCCTTGGCTGCTGCGCGCAACAACGCATCCACCAATCCCAAGAACGGCCGCGGGGCTTCCCGCCTCTCGTTCGCCAAAGTCAACGACACGCTGACCGTCCCCGATCTGCTCGCACTGCAGACGGAGTCGTTCGACTGGCTCGTCGGAAACGACGCATGGCGCGAGCGCGCCGCTGAGCCGCGTCGCAACGAGTCGGAGCAGAGCGGTCTCGAGGAGATCTTCGAGGAGATCTCACCCATCGAGGACCTCTCCGAGACGATGCAGCTGTCGTTCGCGAACCCTTACCTCGAGCCGGAGAAGTACTCGGTCGAGGAGGCGAAGGAGCGCGGCAAGACGTATGCGGCGCCGCTGTACGTCGAGGCCGAGTTCATGAACCACCAGACCGGTGAGATCAAGACTCAGACGGTCTTCATGGGCGACTTCCCGCTGCAGACCGTTGACGGCACGTTCGTCATCAACGGCTCCGAGCGCGTCGTCGTCTCGCAGCTCGTGCGCTCGCCCGGTGTCTACTTCGACAAGACGCCAGACAAGACGAGCGACAAGGAGATCGTCTCCTCGCGCATCATCCCGAGCCGCGGCGCGTGGCTCGAGTTCGAGGTCGACAAGCGCGACCAGGTCGGTGTGCGCATCGACCGCAAGCGCAAGCAGCCCGTCACCGTCTTCCTGAAGGCCCTCGGCCTGACCACGGAGGACATCGAGCGCGAGTTCGCCGGCTTCACCTCGATCGAGGAGACCCTGGCGAAGGACACGATCCTCACCCAGGAAGAGGCTCTGCGCGACATCTACCGCAAGATCCGCCCGGGCGAGCAGGTCGCTGCCGAGGCCGCGCGGAGCCTGCTCGACAACTTCTACTTCAACCCGAAGCGCTACGACCTCGCGAAGGTCGGCCGCTACAAGCTGAATCAGAAGCTGGGCATGGCGACCGACATCAGCGCTTCGACGCTGACGGTCGAAGACATCGTCGCGACCATCAAGTACCTCGTGCGCCTGCACCGCGGCGACGAGAGCTTCGAGGGCGTCAACAAGTCGGGCGAGATCATCGATCGCCGCATCGACGTCGACGACATCGACAACTTCGGCAACCGCCGCATCCGCGCTGTCGGCGAGCTCATCCAGAACCAGGTCCGCACGGGTCTGAGTCGGATGGAGCGCGTCGTCCGCGAGCGCATGACGACGCAGGACATCGAGGCCATCACGCCGCAGACCCTGATCAACGTGCGCCCCGTCGTCGCCGCGATCAAGGAGTTCTTCGGCACCTCGCAGCTGTCGCAGTTCCTCGACCAGAACAACCCGCTCTCGGCGATCACGCACAAGCGCACGCTCTCAGCGCTCGGTCCCGGCGGCCTCTCCCGCGAGCGCGCCGGTGTCGAGGTGCGAGACGTGCACCCGTCGCACTACGGCCGGATGTGCCCGATCGAGACGCCTGAAGGCCCGAACATCGGCCTGATCGGCCGATTGGCGACCTTCGGCCGGATCAACTCCTTCGGCTTCATCGAGACGCCGTACCGCCAGGTCATCGACGGCAAGGTCACCGATCGGGTCGACTACCTCACGGCCGCCGAGGAGGAGAGCTTCGTCATCGCGCAGGCGAACGCGAAGCTCACGGCCGACGGCACGTTCGCCGAGGCACAGGTGCTCGCCCGTCAGCGCGACGGCGAGGTCGACCTGGTCGCCGCGGCCGAGGTCGGCTACATGGACGTCTCGCCGCGTCAGATGACGTCGGTGGGCACGGCTCTGATCCCGTTCCTCGAGCACGACGACGCCAACCGCGCCCTGATGGGTGCCAACATGCAGCGTCAGGCGGTGCCGCTCATCGAGAGCGAGTCGCCGTTCGTCGGCACGGGCATGGAGGGCTACGCCGCTGTCGACTCGGGTGACTCGATCATCGCCGACAAGGCGGGCGTGGTCACCGAGGTCTCGGCCGACTCCGTCACGCTGCAGCTCGACGAGGGCGGCACACAGGAGTTCTTCCTGCGCAAGTTCGACCGTTCGAACCAGGGCAACAGCTACAACCAGCGCGTCATCGTCGCCGCGGGCGAGCGCGTCGAAGTCGATCAGGTCATCGCAGACGGCCCGTCGACCCAGGACGGCGAGCTCGCAATCGGCAAGAACCTGCTCGTCGGGTTCATGTCATGGGAGGGTCACAACTTCGAGGACGCGATCATCCTGAGCCAGAATCTGGTCAAGGACGACACCCTCACGTCGATCCACATCGAGGAGTACGAGGTCGACGCCCGCGACACCAAGCTGGGCAAGGAGGAGGTCACCCGTGACCTCCCGAACGTCAGTCCTGACCTGCTGAAGGATCTCGACGAGCGCGGCATCATCCGCATCGGCGCAGAGGTCCGTCCTGGCGACATCCTCGTCGGCAAGGTCACGCCGAAGGGCGAGACCGAGCTCAGCGCCGAGGAGCGCCTGCTCCGCGCGATCTTCAACGAGAAGAGCCGCGAGGTGCGCGACACGTCGCTGAAGGTGCCTCACGGTGAGCAGGGAACCGTCATCGCGGTCAAGGAGTTCGACGCCGAGGAGGGCGACGATGAGCTCGGCAGCGGTGTCAACCGCCGCGTCGTGGTCTACATCGCGCAGAAGCGCAAGATCACCGAGGGTGACAAGCTCGCCGGCCGCCACGGCAACAAGGGCGTCATCGCGAAGATCCTGCCGATCGAGGACATGCCGTTCCTCGCCGACGGCACTCCGCTCGACGTCGTGCTGAACCCGATGGGCATCCCCGGCCGAATGAACTTCGGCCAGGTTCTCGAGACTCACCTCGGCTGGATCGCCAGCAGGGGCTGGAAGATCGAGGGCGAGCCGGAGTGGGCAGTCCGCCTTCCAGAGGAGCTTCGTGAGGCGGAGGCCGGCACGAAGGTCGCCACCCCGGTGTTCGACGGCGCCAGCGAGGTCGAGATCTCGGGTCTGCTCGACTCGACGATCCCGGCCAGCGACGGCAAGCGGCTGATCGACAGCACCGGCAAGGCCGATCTTTTCGACGGCCGCACCGGCGAGCCGTTCCCGAAGCCGATCTCGGTCGGCTACATGTACATCCTGAAGCTGCACCACCTGGTCGACGACAAGATCCACGCGCGTTCGACGGGTCCGTACTCGATGATCACCCAGCAGCCGCTGGGCGGTAAGGCGCAGTTCGGCGGTCAGCGCTTCGGTGAGATGGAAGTGTGGGCCCTCGAGGCCTACGGTGCCGCGTACGCGCTGCAGGAGCTTCTCACGGTGAAGTCCGACGACATCCTCGGGCGCGTCAAGGTGTACGAGTCGATCGTCAAGGGTGAGAACATTCCCGAGCCCGGCATCCCCGAGTCCTTCAAGGTGCTCATGAAGGAGATGCAGTCGCTGTGCCTGAACGTCGAGGTGCTTGCGGCCGACGGCACGGAGGTCAACCTTCGCGACACCGACGACGAAGCCTTCCGCGCCGCGGAAGAGCTCGGCATCAACATCTCCAGCCGGTTCGAGTCCGCCTCGATCGACGAGATCTGAACCAGCCAGCCGATTTCGAGATTTCCGACACAGGAGAATTAAGTGCTCGACGCAACAACTTTCGATGAGCTTCGCATCGGCCTGGCCACTGGCGACGACATCCGTCGCTGGTCGTACGGTGAGGTCAAGAAGCCCGAGACGATCAACTACCGCACCCTGAAGCCCGAGAAGGACGGTCTGTTCGGTGAGCAGATCTTCGGTCCCTCACGGGACTGGGAGTGCTCATGCGGCAAGTACAAGCGGGTCCGCTTCAAGGGCATCGTGTGCGAGCGCTGCGGCGTGGAGGTCACCAAGAGCTCCGTCCGTCGTGAGCGCATGGGGCACATCGAGCTCGCGGCCCCCGTCACCCACATCTGGTACTTCAAGGGCGTGCCTTCGCGCCTCGGCTACCTGCTCGACATGGCGCCGAAGGATCTCGAGAAGGTCATCTACTTCGCCGCCTACATGGTGATCTCGGTCGACGAGGATTCGCGCCATCGCGACCTCTCGACGCACGAGAACAACCTGCGTCTCGAGATCAAGGCGCTCGGCGACCGCCGTGACGCCCGCATCGCCGAGAAGATGCAGAAGCTCGAGGACGACCTCGCCGCCCTCGAGGCGGAGAGCGCCAAGGCCGACCAGAAGAAGAA
Source organism: Microbacterium halotolerans (assembly GCF_003569805.1). Lineage (GTDB taxonomy): Bacteria > Actinomycetota > Actinomycetes > Actinomycetales > Microbacteriaceae > Microbacterium > Microbacterium halotolerans. The sequence continues at coordinate 1,213,026 of NZ_KZ984051.1, forward strand.
GGCCAAGGACGGCGCCGAGAAGGAGATGGCGACGATCCGCAAGCGCGCGGACGAGTCGATCGCGCGTCTCGAGCGCGTGTGGGACGAGTTCCGCAACCTCGAGGTGGGTCAGCTCAAGGCGGAGGACGATGTCTTCCAGGAGATGCAGGACCGCTTCGGTCAGTACTTCGAGGCGCTCATGGGCGCCGAGGGGCTGCAGCGTCGCCTCGCGGAGTTCGACCTGGAGGCCGAGGCCGAGGCACTGCGTCTGCAGATCGCCGAGGGCAAGGGCCAGCGCAAGATCCGTGCGATCAAGCGCCTCAAGGTCGTGCAGTCGTTCCTCGGCTCCAGCACGTCGCCGGCCTCGATGGTCCTCGACGTCGTTCCGGTGATCCCTCCGGAGCTGCGTCCGATGGTCCAGCTCGACGGCGGTCGCTTCGCCACGAGCGACCTGAACGACCTGTACCGTCGCGTGATCAACCGCAACAACCGCCTTCGTCGTCTGATCGATCTCGGTGCGCCCGAGATCATCGTCAACAACGAGAAGCGCATGCTGCAGGAGTCGGTCGACGCCCTGTTCGACAACGGTCGCCGCGGGCGTCCGGTCACGGGCACGGGCAACCGTGCGCTGAAGTCCCTCAGCGACATGCTGAAGGGCAAGCAGGGCCGGTTCCGTCAGAACCTGCTCGGCAAGCGCGTCGACTACTCCGGCCGTTCGGTCATCGTGGTCGGCCCGCAGCTCAAGCTGCACCAGTGCGGCCTGCCGAAGCAGATGGCGCTCGAGCTGTTCAAGCCGTTCGTCATCAAGCGCCTGATCGACCTCGGTCACTCGCAGAACATCAAGGCGGCCAAGCGCGCCGTCGAGCGCACGCGCCCCGAGGTCTGGGACGTGCTCGAGGAGATCATCCGCGAGCGCCCCGTGCTGCTGAACCGTGCTCCCACCCTGCACCGCCTGGGCATCCAGGCCTTCGAGCCGCAGCTCGTCGAGGGCAAGGCGATTCAGCTCCACCCGCTCGTGTGTGCGGCGTTCAACGCCGACTTCGACGGTGACCAGATGGCCGTGCACCTGCCGCTGTCGGTCGAGGCTCAGGCCGAGGCCCGCGTGCTGATGCTCGCATCGAACAACATCCTGAAGCCGTCGGACGGCCGTCCGGTCACCCTGCCGTCGCAGGACATGATCATCGGTCTGCACCACCTCACGACGATCATCGAGGGTGCCGCGGGCGAAGGACGTGCGTTCGGCTCGGTGTCGGAGGCGCAGCTGGCCAAGGACGAGGGAACGCTCGACCTGCAGGCGAAGGTCCGCATCCGGATCGCCGGGCTCACCTTCCTCGAGGGACAGGCGCCTGAGGGCTACGACGAGCACGGTCTCGTCGACACCTCGCTCGGCCAGGCGATCTTCAACGACAACCTGCCCAAGGGCTATCCGTTCGTGCGCGAGCAGGCGGACAAGGGCAAGCTGTCGCAGATCGTCAACAAGCTGGCGGAGGAGTACCCGAAGACGGTCGTCGCCGCGACGCTCGACAACATCAAGGACGCGGGCTTCTACTGGGCGACGCGCTCCGGTATCACGGTCGCGCTCTCCGACGTGCTCACGCCGCCGGAGAAGGCCGAGATCGTCGCCGAGCACGAGAAGCTCGCTGCGAAGGTCAACTCGCAGTACGCGAAGGGTCTGATCACCGACGGTGAGCGCCGCCAGGAGCTCATCCAGGTGTGGACCGAGGCCACGGACAAGATCCAGCAGGCCATGCGCGACAACTTCCCGGAGGACAACACCATCAACCGGATGGTGTCGTCGGGTGCGCGAGGCAACTGGCTGCAGATCCGGAACATCGCCGGTATGCGCGGTCTGGTGAACAACCCGAAGGGCGAGATCATCCCGCGCCCGATCATCTCCTCGTACCGCGAGGGGCTGTCGAACGCGGAGTACTTCATCGCCACGCACGGTGCCCGCAAGGGTCTGGCGGACACCGCCCTCCGTACGGCCGACTCCGGTTACCTGACGCGTCGTCTCGTCGACGTCTCGCAGGACGTCATCATCCGCGAGGACGACTGCGGCACGTCGAAGGGTCTCGAGTACACGATCGCGGCTCCGGATGCGTCCGGCACGCTGGTCGCGGACGCCAACGTCGAGAACGCGGTCTTCGCCCGGTCGCTTGCGGCCGACGTGGCTGCAGATGACGGCACGGTGCTCGCCGAGGCCGGTCAGGACATCGGCGACATCATGATCGAGAAGCTCGTCGCCGGCGGCGTCGAGAAGATCAAGGTCCGTTCGGTGCTCACGTGCGACTCGGCGGTCGGCGTCTGCGCACAGTGCTACGGCCGCTCCCTCGCGACCGGAAACCTGGTCGACATCGGCGAGGCCGTCGGCATCATCGCGGCGCAGTCGATCGGCGAGCCGGGCACGCAGCTGACGATGCGTACGTTCCACACCGGTGGTTCGGCGTCGGCGGACGACATCACGCAGGGTCTGCCCCGCGTGCAGGAGCTGTTCGAGGCGCGCACCCCGAAGGGGGCGTCCCCGATCGCCGATGCGGATGGTCGCATCACGATCGAGGAGACCGAGAAGCAGAAGAAGGTCATCCTGACGCCGGACAGCGGCGACGAGGTCAAGTCGTACCCGGTGCTGAAGCGCGCGACGCTTCTCGTCGAGGACGGCGACCGCGTCAAGGTCGGTCAGCCGCTCCAGGTCGGCACGCTCGACCCCAAGGAGATCATGCGCGTGCAGGGCGCCCGTGAGGTGCAGAAGTACCTCGTCGGCGGCGTGCAGCGTGTGTACGGCTCGCAGGGTGTGCCGATCCACGACAAGCACATCGAGGTCATCGTGCGGCAGATGCTGCGCAAGGTCACCGTGGTCGACCACGGCGAGACCGAGATGCTCCCCGGTGAGATGGTCGATGTGAAGCGCTACCAGGAGCTCAACCGTGCGGCGGTCGTCGACGGCAAGCGTCCCGCCTCGGGGCGTCCGGAGCTGATGGGCATCACGAAGGCGTCGCTCGCGACGGAGTCGTGGCTGTCGGCCGCGTCGTTCCAGGAGACCACCCGCGTCCTCACGGAGGCGGCGCTCCAGGGCAAGCGCGACCCGCTGGTCGGTCTCAAGGAGAACGTCATCATCGGAAAGCTGATCCCTGCGGGAACCGGCCTTTCGAAGTACCGCGACGTCGTCGTGGAGGCGACGGAGGAGGCGAAGAGCGAGCGGTACCCCAACCGCATCTTCGCGTCGGACGGTGCGTTCACCGAGGGCGACTACGGCTTCGTGGACTTCGACGCATTCTCGTCGGACGACTTCACAACGCCGGGCCAGTACAACTGATTGAGGCGAGAGCCGAGGGAGCTTGCTCACTCGGCCGAGCCGATTGAGGTTGTTGAGCGAAGCGGCCCCGGATCTTCGGATCCGGGGCCGCTTCGTCGTATCCTGACGCGGTCGTCGCCTCCTGACCCCCGTCCGGGGGTCATTTCGCTCGCGGAATCATCCATCTGGCGCAGGCATCCATAGCATCGCATGGGCGTGTCTCGGTTCCCATCTGAGACGAGCCCTACTGGCACATGTCGGTCCTGATCCTTATGGAGGTCATCTATGCCCGCTCACGCACGCTCGACACGAATGCGGAGGTGGGGCGGGACGGTGCTGATCTCCGGCTCCCTCGCCGTCGCATCGTCGTTCGCCTTCGCTCCCGCCGCCATGGCGGATCCTGCACCGACTCCCGACACGGTTCAGCTGATCCCGGGCGAGCACACCGTCGATGTCCCCAACGGCGTCTGCGCGGTCGAGTTCACGGCAGCAGGCGGATCGGGCGGCACGGCGATCACGGGGCTGAGCGAGTCCGGCGGAGCAGGCGCGATCATCACCGGCGGGATGTCCGTCTCTCCTGGTGAGAGCTTCGATGTCGCGGTCGGAGGGGCTGGTGCCGTCTTCGGCGGATTCAACGGCGGCGGCGACGGCGGCGGCGGCGGCCACAGCGGTGCCGGCGGCGGCGGCTACACGGAGATCTCGATCGACGGAGAGCTGCTCGTGCTCGCGGGCGGCGGCGGCGGCTCCGGCGGCGGTCACTCCACCAACTTCGGCGAGGGCGGCGACGCCGGTCTTCCCGACGGTGTGGGCGTCTTCCCCGGCCAGGATGGCCAGGACGGCGAGGACGGCATCAACCACGACCCGGACAACCGTCCGGGAGGCGGCGCCGGTGGTGGCATCGACGCGTCCGGCGTCGGCGGCACGAACTACCAGAGCGATCCGACCGTCTTCGACTGGGACGGCAGCGACGGCGATGGCCGCACCGGCGGCACCGGCGGTCCCGACAACTCGCCCGATTCAGGCGGCGGCGGTGGCGGCGGCTACTTCGGCGGCGGCGGCGGCGCCGGCACGGTCGGCAACGGCGCCGGAGGCGCGGTTCCGGATGCACCAGTCGGCGGCGGCGGTGGCGGCGGCAGCAGCTACGTCGCAGACACTGACACGGTCGACTACGTCGCAGCCGACCTCGGCAGCCGGGCGCACGGCACGAACGGCTACGCGACCTTCACCTGGGTGATGTGCGACTACGACCTCGCCCTCACCAAGACGAGCCCGAACGAGGCGTTCGAAGCGGACGTCCCGGTGACGTACCTCGTCGAGGTCACCAACCTCGGACCGGAGGACATGGCTGTCGGCGACACCGTCTCTGTGGCCGATGCCCTCGCCACCGGCGGCACGCTCGTCAGCGCGACGACCACGGCGTCCGAGGACTTCGTGTGCGACACCGAGTTCGGCGGCACGATCGCCGGCTCCGAGATCGACTGCTGGATCCCGGTGGACGGCTCCGACACGGGCAAGGGCCTGGCCGTCGGCGAGTCGCTGACGCTCGAATACACGCAGGTGCTCTCCGGCACGGATCCGGTGGAGAACACCGCGTCTGTCACCGACCGCGGCGACCAGTCGAACAACACCGCATCGGCCATCCTCGACCCGGCGATGCCGTCGCTCGGCCTGGTCAAGTCGGCCGCCCCGGAGGAGATCACCGAGGCCGGTGAGGAGGTCGAGTACTCCTTCGCCGTGACGAACACGGGGAACATCACGATCGCCGACCTCGTCATCACCGAGGGCGACTTCAGCGGCACCGGCGAGATGAGCGACATCGTCTGCGAGCAGACGGTGCTGAGCCCGGACGAGGCCACCGACTGCACCGCGACGTACGTCGCCACGCAGGCGGATGTCGACGCGGGCGAGATCAGGAACACGGCGACGGCGAACGGCGTCACGCCGGGTGGCAACCCGGTGGCCTCCGATCCGTCTTCGGCGCTCGTCGGCGTGGATCAGCAGCCGTCGCTCGGCCTGGTCAAGACCGCCTCGACCGATGAGGTTACGGCGGCAGGTGAGGACATCGACTACACATTCGCAGTGACCAACACGGGGAACGTCACGATGACCGACATCGCGATCGTCGAAGGCGAGTTCAGCGGAACCGGGGAGCTCTCGGAGATCGTCTGCTCGACCGAGCCTCTGGCGCCGGGCGACACGACGGAATGCAGCGCTTCGTACGTGACGACTGCTGCCGACATGAAGGCCGGTTCGATCGAGAACACGGCGACCGCGACAGGGGCGGACCCGAGCGGCGCCCCGGTCGAGTCGGATCCGGCAGCTGCTGAGGTCGACGTGGTGCCGCCGCTGGCTGTGACCGGCCTCGACACCGGCGCCAGCGTAGCTCTCGGCGCAGGTGCGCTGGCGCTGATCGTCGGCGGCGCATGGCTCGTCGTCTCTCGCGCACGCCGCGTGGAGGCCTGAGCGAATCGCACATGAGGAAGGGCCGGCCACCGCATCTCCTGCGGTGGTCGGCCCTTTCGCGTGCAAGTCGTCAACCCGGCGAGGCGAACGGATGACGGAGATGCGGCGCGACGCGCTCGTCACAGGGGATATCGACTCTCTGTGAGGAGTGCGGGAGATGAGTGACGCCATGACGGGCGAGAACGACCTGAAGCTCGTCAGCGTCGTTCAGGTGGGGTGCCGGCGGAACGGTCGCACGAGGGTCGGAGGCTTCCGATAATGTGTGGGATTGTCACGCCGATATACCTGGGGGAGCACGCTGACATGAGAGAACCGACAGGCGTCGCGCCGGAAGACGATCACGGGCGCAGCGCCCCGGATGTCCCTTCCGGGGGAAGGCCGGATGGGTGGGCTGCGGAGACAGCCGGAACGGATGGGGCTCGTACCGCTGGACACGAAGCGCCCGCGCCGCCTGTCGGCACCGAGACCAGGGCGGTGCCGCCCGCGCCGGGGCTGCCCGCCGGCTACGGGCTGCCGGAAGCGCATCCGGCGCCCGGATACGACGGGCAGGGCGGTCAGCCGGGCTGGGCGGGTTCACCGCGGCAGCCTCAGCCGTCGCCGCTGGCCGCGAAGGAGCCGTGGGTCGCCGCGCTCGTCCACTCGAGTCTGGGGCTGGCCGGAGCCGCCGCCGCGAGCGTCGTCATCGTGGTGCTCGGCGTGATCGGTGTGCAGTTCACCGGAGACGACGATATCGCCGCGGCGGTCGCGTCGCAGTGGTTCCCGATGATCGTGCAGTTCCTCGGGGCCGGCTTCCTCGGCTCCTTCGGCACCACGGTGTCGGCGATGGGCTTCACGGTGTCGGCGAGCCTGTTCTTCGTCCCCTTCGTCGTTCCGGTCTGCGCGGTGCTCGCCGTTCTGCTCTTCGGCAGGCGGGCAGCCGGGACGCTGCACGTGTCGACGCTTTGGCGAGCCGTGACAGCGACGATCGCCGGCGCAGGCTTCGCAATGGTCGTGCTCGTGCTGCAGCTGGCTGCGCCGATCTCGGTGGTGGTGCCGGAGGCGCCGGGCGTGAGCATCCGTGCGATCAGCGCGTGGAGCATCCTCCTCGGCATCGTCATCGTCGCCGCGGCGACGTTCGTGTCGCTGAGCCCGCGCGGTGCGACGCGCAGCAGGTGGCGCTCCGGGGCGCTGCAGGCGATCGAGCACCTCGGCGGGTTCGGCGCGGTCCTCGCGGTCGCGGTGCTCGTCGTCGCCATGATCGACTCCGGGGGCGAAGCGGGAGGTCTGCTGCTGTTCGCACCCGCACTGCTGCCGCTGCTGGCGGCCGATGCGACTGCGCTCGGCGCGTTCTCCACCGTGTTCGCCACGGCGCAGGGCGACATCGACTCCTACCTGCCCGTCGACGTGCCGTCGGCGAGCCTCACGGTGTTCTCCGACGTCCTCCCCCTCGGGCTGCGCATCGCCGTGCCCGTGCTCGCACTCGTCGCGATCGCGGTCGCGAGCGTGCGCTGGCGCGTCCGCCGTGGCGCGGCCACCGATCCGGTGAACTGGTTCGTGCTGCCCGCCGGGTACGCGGCGTTCGGCATCGTCGTCATGATCGCCGGCCGGATCTCCGGAAGCGGCAGCATCGGAAGCGACGGGGCGGGTCTCGCAGGCCTGTTCGGCGGCGGGGGAATGGCAGGAATGTCCTTCGGCATCGCACCGGCGGCATGGACGTTCGTGCTGTTCGCCGTGTTCGGCGTCGCCGTCGAAGCCCTCGCCCGTCTCGTCGTGCCGCGGGCGGCGCGCTCGATGCCGCTCGGGCTGCTCAAGGCACTCACCTTCGGCGCGACCGCCGCGCCGGCCACGGGGCATGCACCCGCGGCCCAGGCGCCGGCATGGCATCAGTTCGCGCAGGGCGGCCGGCCCGCACAGGGCACGGTGCCCCCGCCTCCCGGTGAGGTGCCGCCGCCTCCGCTCGGCGTGAACGTGCCGCCGAGGCCGCCCGCTCCTGGTGAAGCGGTTCCCGCTGGGGGAGCGGGTGCCGGTGCCGAACCGATGCAATCGCCCGTCGGCGCATCGCCAGCTGCTGCCCCGACCTCCGCCCAGACGCAGGAGACAGACGATCCCTTCCACGACCTGCTCAGCGGCGACGAGAGCCAGCGCGAGCCATTGGGCCGCGGAGCCAAGACCGCTTGGCTGGTCGGCGGGCTGTCCGTGCTCGGCATCGTCGTCCTGATTGTCGCCGGACTGCTCGTACGCGGCTACTTCGCCGGCACGCAGTACTCACCGCAGGCGAAGGTCGAGAACTACCTGCAGGCGATCGTCGACGGAAACGCGTCAGATGCCCTGGAGCTGTGGGAGCCGAACGTCACCTCGGCGGAGCGCGTGCTGCTCACGGACGAGGTCTACGCCGCCGCCGAGAACCGCCCGACCGCGTTCGAGATCGGCACGGTCACCGAGATCGATGGCGGCGCATCGATCGCGGCGACCCTCACGGTCGACAGCAAGAGATACGACGTGTCGTTCGAACTCGAGAAGGCTGGCTCCGCCGCCGTTGTGTTCGACGACTGGAAGATCGTGTCGGGACCGGAGCAGACCGTCAGGATCGGCGATGTGTCGCAGGTCGTCCAGGTCAACGGTGTCGGCGTCGACCTCTCGGAGATCGCGGTCACCGAGTTCGCCGACGAGAACGATCACCAATGGTCGGAACTGACCGACATCCCCGTCCTGCCGGGCGACTACACCTTCACCGCGCCGGAGGCGGACGGCCTGTTCACCTACGGCGATGACCAGGTGGCGACGGCACTGCCGAACGCCGACTTCCAGACGGGCTGGGAGCAGCTGGAGGCACCGCAGTTCGCCTCGTTCACCGTGAAATGGACGGACGATGCGCAGCAGCAGGCCATCGACCAGGTGCAGGCACGCATCGACGAATGCATGAAGTCCGACCAGTTCGTGCCGAAGCTGTGCCAGAACTCGCTGGTCATGAACGATCCGTCGTTCATGGCGATCACGAGCATCACGCGCTCGTGGGAGCAGGAGCCCACGCTCACCTTCGAGAACCTCGAGGGCCGACCGGTGGTGGCCGTCGAAGGCGGTGAGCTGCGCATCGACTACAAGGAGCGGTACAGCGAGGACGACGCCTGGGAGCCGGACTACGACACCAGCAGCTCGCCGTTCGGATGGTCGGGGCTGGAAGTTCCCGTCTCCGCGAACGACGACGGCGAGGTCGAGGTCGATCTCTCGGTCTTCTGAATCGTGGGGCCCGGGGCGCGTGCGCCTGGTTCCACCCGGACGAGTCGGCAGGGCATTCGGAGCGAGCCCGTCGCGAAGGTGGGCGGCGCGCCGCCCACCCGTGCGGCGAGGCGCCCACGCGGCGGCGGCGCGGCGCGTTACGCTCGCCGCGTGGGCATACAGACTCGCCGTGAGGAGTGCATGAGATGAGTGACGCCAAGGGCGACGACAACGACCCGACGACCGGCGAGCCCATCGAGGCCGCCGACCGTCCGGACGACGGCGCCGCGGAAGCCCGACTTCCGCAGGAACCGGCCGCGCACACCCCGGATGACGACCAGCGCCAGGGCGCCGCAGCGGACGCGACAGCGCCCGATGCGACCGCGGAACCCGCGAACGGCCAGGCTCCAGGGGCCGAGCAGACGCTGAGCGGGCAGACGCCGGATGATGCGGATGCCGCCCCTGCGGAGCGGTCCGAAGGATCCGACGCAGACCACTCGGCAGATCCGGCCGCGAGCACCGCGCCGGACACCGCCGTGTACGATCTCGACGACGATGCGCCGTCCGGCGACGCCGCGACGAAGCCCACGGCATCCGGGGCCGACGCCCCTGTCGGCGGCGCGAGCACGACCGATCCCGCCCCGACGTCGGAGGACACCGAGGCTATCGGCTCCGAGGGGGCGGACGAGCCCGACTACGCCGCGCTCGCCGCGGAGCTCGAGGAGTTCGAGGCGCGGCAGGGTGGTGCGGCGGGTGCGGCGCCTCCTGCGCACACGGCGCCGACGGCCGTCGGCAGCGGCTGGTTCGAGGAGGCGCCGGAGACGTTCAAGGCCACGGAGCCCGACGACGCCCCCACCGAGGTCGTCGACCCGGTCGAGGGGGCAAAGCCGGCCGTTGTGCCGAACGAGCCGGCCGCGTACGCCGCTCCCGCACCGGAAGCGGTGATCACGGAGAGCTACGAACCGCCGCGCAAGCGGGGCAACCGCGTCGCCGCGCTGCTGATCGGCGTCCCCGCGACGATCGCGTTCACGATCCTGTACGCGCTGGTCGATCTCGCCTACGGCTGGTTCCAGAACGAAGTGGCGCCGGAGTCGCTCGTCGCCGACCTGCTCGAGCGCATCGCGGAGCCGGCGTTCTGGGTGCCCGTCGTCGTGTTCTTCCTCGCGTTCTGGCTTGTGGGCGTCATCGTCAACCGTGCCAGCGCCGGCTGGTGGGTCGTGTTCGGCTTCCTGGTCGCCGCGGTGTCGTACGCCGGGTTCGTCGTGGCGCCGGTTCTCACCTACCCGTTCTGGATGATCACTCCCGGCGCCGCGAACGAGCAGATGCAGTCTCTGCTGCTGAATCCCGTCGCGATCGGTGTGTTCATCATCGCCCGCGAGGTGACGGTGTGGTTCGGCGCGTGGGTCGCGGGGCGCGGGCGCAAGATGAAGCGTCTCAACGCCGACGACCGCGCGGAGTACGAGAAGGCGATCGCCGAAGACGAGTGATTCGGCGGGGCCGGGCCGTGATGCCGCAGAGTCGGCCCGTCGCGTCGGCTCGGCCGAGCGGGTGCCGAGCCGCGATGGTGCGCCGAGAGCCGGTCGGTCGTTCCGTCCGACGGGCTCCGCGAGCAGCATCCAGGGCCCGGGGGCGCTCGGGCGGCGCGTGAAGGAGGGACGACCGGATGAGCAGCCAGCGCATCAGCCCAGCCGTGGCGACGGCCTTCTCATCGGCGGCATACGGAGCGCTGCTGGTGTGCGTGACGGGGTTCGTCTCGCTGTGGACGGACTCTCCCGTGCTCGGTTCCTCGCACATCAGCGTGGTGCCCGCGATGCTCGCCGGCGTCGTCGCCGTTCTCGCCTTCGCCGGGATGCTGCTGCGGTCGCTGCGGGATGCGCGTCCGAAGTACCCCGCGGCCGCCCTCGTCGCGCTCGTCTCCGGTCTCGCCCACATCGTCTCGCTGTGGATGCTCGCTGTGGCCTTCGGTGAGGGCGCTGTCGCCGCGACGGCGGCCGTCGGTGCGTCGGTCACGGGCTGGGCGTCGCTGTCCTTCGTCCTCGTCGCCGCCGTGTGCGCGTGGAGCGGCGTCGCACTGCGTCGCACCCGCGCCGATCGACCCCGCTGGCCATGGGAGCGCCGCGACGACGAGTGACCGCGCCCGCTGCCGAGATGCGCCGATATCGTCGAGATGCGCACGTTCCGACGCTTCTCGGACGAAAAGTGCGCATCTCGTGAGCCGGCGGTCGGGTCGCAATGATCGGAATCCCACCGATCTCCCCGCAATCGGCGCCGGATGTGCCTACCCTGGTGAGGTGGAGCGCTCGCTGGAGACGCAGGTCAGCCAGGCTGTTGATGCCTGGCTGCGCTGGCTGCCGCGCTGGGAGCCGGCCACCCACCGCGGTCGTGTCGCTCCGTGCAAGCGCTGTCTCGGCTCCCCCGTCCTCGAGGCGGCGGGGCTGGGCTCTGACGTGCCGCACGGCGTGCAGCACGGGCTGTCCACCAGGGTGAAGACGATCATCGATCGTCGCGTCGCCCGCTATACGGAGCTGAACCTCCCCATGCTGCAGGCGGAGCTCGACCAGCAGACGGCCCGCAACCGGGCCCGCAGCTATCGCCCGGACGAGGGGCTCGAACCGGAGCACGAGGGCATGCCGCTGGACCCGGAACCGGTGCCGGGGGCACCGTTCCTGTTCACGATCGAAGGGTTCGCGACCGAAGCGGCTGCCGATGTGCCGAGCCTTCCGCCACTGTCGGAGGAGGCGAAGGCCGCGCTGCGGCAGGAAGTCGCGCTCGCCGACGACTACGCGAACATGGTCGGCCGCGAGGTGTGCCAGCTGCTGGCGGAGCACCGGATGCGCGTTCAGCGAGCCGTCTCGAAGTTCGTCGAGCCGCAGGTCGAGAACATGCTCTCAGAGCTCACGCAGTCGCTCGACGCCCCCTTCGACCCCCGCGACTTCCACTAGGTTGTGTCGGCGTACACCCATCTGGCGCGTCGGCAGTGCATTGCTTTTGACCCGGCGTGTCATTCCGCGTAATATGAATAGGCGTGCGCTTGAGCGCGCCCAACTCCGTGCCCCGGTGCGGCCACGGGCGCTGGGCGCCGCATCGGGACCGGGTTGCGAACAGCCCACCCCCACGGCATACCCGCCACGTTCCAATCACACCGGGCTTCCCGGGGTCCAGACGGGTCTTACGTGAAACTTCACGAGCTGTCACCGTGCAGCACTGACAAGGAGAACTAGTGCCAACTATTCAGCAGTTGGTTCGCAAGGGGCGCCAGTCGAAGAAGACTTCGACGAAGGCGCCTGCTCTGAAGGCGAACCCACAGCAGGCCGGGGTGTGCACCCGCGTGTACACCACCACCCCGAAGAAGCCGAACTCGGCGATGCGCAAGGTCGCTCGTGTGAAGCTGCGCAACGGCACGGAGGTCACGGCCTACATCCCCGGTGAGGGCCACAACCTCCAGGAGCACTCGCTGGTGCTCGTCCGCGGTGGTCGTGTCAAGGACCTCCCCGGTGTCCGTTACAAGATCGTCCGCGGTGCTCTCGACACCCAGGCCGTCAAGAACCGTGGCCAGGCTCGCAGCCGCTACGGCGCGAAGAAGGGCTGACCGCAATGCCACGCAAGGGACCCGCTCCGAAGCGTCCGGTCGTCAACGACCCGGTCTACGGCGCTCCGATCGTCACGCAGCTCGTCAACAAGATCCTCGTCGACGGCAAGAAGTCGCTCGCCGAATCGATCGTGTACGGCGCGCTGCAGGGCGTCGAGGCCAAGAGCGGGCAGGACGCCGTTCCCACGCTCAAGAAGGCGCTCGACAACGTCCGCCCGACCCTCGAGGTCCGCAGTCGCCGCGTCGGCGGCTCGACCTACCAGGTGCCGGTCGAGGTCAAGCCGCACCGCGCGAACACCCTCGCGCTGCGCTGGCTCGTGAGCTACGCCAAGGGTCGTCGTGAGAAGACGATGACCGAGCGTCTCATGAACGAGATCCTCGACGCCTCGAACGGCCTCGGTGCCGCGGTCAAGCGCCGCGAAGACACCCACAAGATGGCCGAGTCGAACCGCGCCTTCGCGCACTACCGCTGGTAACCAGCTGTTCACGCAGGTTCCGGATGATCGGAGCCACCGATCATCCGGAACCTGCCTGGAATTTTTCAGCCCTCCTACACGTAAGGACACGCCCGTGGCACAAGACGTGCTCACCGACCTCAAGAAGGTCCGCAACATCGGCATCATGGCGCACATCGATGCCGGCAAGACGACGACGACCGAGCGCATCCTGTTCTACACGGGTGTGAACCACAAGATCGGCGAGACCCACGACGGTGGCGCGACGACTGACTGGATGGAGCAGGAGCAGGAGCGCGGCATCACGATCACGTCCGCCGCCGTGACGTGCTTCTGGGACGACAACCAGATCAACATCATCGACACCCCGGGTCACGTCGACTTCACCGTCGAGGTGGAGCGCTCGCTCCGCGTGCTCGACGGCGCTGTTGCCGTCTTCGACGGCAAGGAGGGCGTTGAGCCGCAGTCCGAGACGGTGTGGCGCCAGGCCGACAAGTACAACGTGCCCCGCATCTGCTTCGTCAACAAGATGGACAAGCTGGGCGCCGACTTCTACTTCACGGTCGACACCATCATCAACCGCCTGAAGGCGACCCCGCTCGTGATGCAGCTGCCGATCGGCGCTGAGAACGACTTCGTCGGCGTCGTCGATCTGCTGCACATGAAGGCGCTGGTCTGGCCGGGCGACGCCAAGGGCGATGTGACCATGGGTGCCGCGTACGAGACGCAGGAGATCCCCGCCGACCTCCAGGCCAAGGCCGAGGAGTACCGCCAGAAGCTGGTCGAGGCCGTCGCCGAGACGGACGACGAGCTGATGGAGAAGTTCTTCGGCGGCGAGGAGCTCACTCTCGACGAACTGAAGGGCGGCATCCGCAAGCTCACGATCGCGGGCGACGCGTACCCGGTGTTCTGCGGTTCGGCGTTCAAGAACCGCGGCGTGCAGCCGATGCTCGACGCGGTCGTCGACTTCCTGCCGGCTCCGGTCGACGTTCCGGCCATCGAGGCGCACGACCCGAAGGACGAGGAGAAGATCATCGAGCGTCACTCCGACGCCGAGGAGCCCTTCGCCGCGCTCGCCTTCAAGGTCGTCTCGCACCCGTTCTTCGGTCGCCTGACCTACGTGCGCGTGTACTCGGGCCACCTCGACTCGGGCGCACAGATCATCAACTCGACCAAGGGCAAGAAGGAGCGCATCGGGAAGATCTTCCAGATGCACGCCAACAAGGAGAACCCTGTCGAGTCGGTCACCGCCGGTCACATCTATGCGGTCATCGGCCTCAAGGACACCACGACGGGCGACACGCTGTGCGACCCGAACTCGCAGGTCGTGCTCGAGTCGATGACGTTCCCGGAGCCGGTGATCGAGGTCGCCATCGAGCCGAAGACCAAGGCCGACCAGGAGAAGCTCGGCGTCGCCATCCAGAAGATGGCGGAAGAGGACCCGACGTTCCGCGTCGAGAACAACGCCGAGACCGGTCAGACCACGGTCAAGGGCATGGGCGAGCTGCACCTCGACATCATCGTCGATCGCATCAAGCGCGAGTTCCGCGTCGAGGCGAACGTCGGCAAGCCCCAGGTGGCGTACCGCGAGACGATCCGCAAGGCCGTCGACCGCCACGACTACACGCACAAGAAGCAGACCGGTGGTTCCGGCCAGTTCGCGAAGATCCAGTTCAAGATCGAGCCGCTCGAGGTCGAGGGCGACAAGATCTACGAGTTCGTGAACTCCGTCACCGGCGGTCGCATCCCGCGCGAGTACATCCCGTCGATCGATGCCGGTTTCCAGGACGCCATGAACGTCGGCATCCTCGCCGGCTACCCCATGGTGGGCGTGAAGGCGACGCTGAACGACGGCCAGTCGCACGATGTCGACTCTTCGGAGATGGCGTTCAAGATCGCCGGATCGATGGGCTTCAAGGAAGCCATCCAGAAGGCCGGCCCCGTGCTGCTCGAGCCGCTCATGGCGGTCGAGGTGCGTACTCCTGAGGAGTACATGGGCGATGTCATCGGCGACCTGAACTCGCGCCGCGGTCAGGTGCAGTCGATGGAGGACGGCCAGGGCGTGAAGGTCGTCTCGGCCCTCGTTCCGCTCTCGAGCATGTTCGGCTACATCGGTGATCTGCGCTCTAAGACCTCGGGTCGTGCGGTCTACTCGATGGAGTTCCACAGCTACGCCGAGGTTCCGAAGGCCGTCGCCGACGAGATCATCCAGAAGGGCAAGGGCGAGTAAGCTCGCCAGCCCCTTTGGTCAACGGGTGGGCCGTTCGTATGATGGCCCACCTGCGAAAACTTCACACTGACTGTCTATTAGACTGAAATCACCCATGTAGCAGGCCGGTCGCAATCCGGTGCCCGGTGCTGTTACTCGACCGTCCTAGGAGGACATAGTGGCTAAGGCCAAGTTCGAGCGGACCAAGCCGCACGTCAACATCGGTACGATCGGGCACGTCGACCACGGTAAGACGACGCTGACTGCCGCGATCTCGAAGGTGCTTGCGGAGAAGTTCCCGTCGGATGTCAACGTGCTGCGCGACTTCGGCTCGATCGACTCGGCTCCTGAGGAGCGCCAGCGCGGCATCACGATCAACATCTCGCACGTCGAGTACGAGACCGAGAAGCGTCACTACGCGCACGTCGACGCCCCGGGCCACGCTGACTACATCAAGAACATGATCACGGGTGCCGCCCAGATGGACGGCGCAATCCTCGTGGTCGCTGCGACTGATGGTCCGATGGCTCAGACGCGTGAGCACGTCCTTCTCGCCAAGCAGGTCGGCGTTCCCTACCTGCTCGTCGCCCTGAACAAGTGCGACATGGTCGACGACGAGGAGATCCTGGAGCTCGTCGAGCTCGAGGTGCGCGAACTGCTGTCGTCGCAGGACTTCGACGGCGACAACGCTCCCGTCGTGCAGGTCTCGGGCTACCAGGCGCTCCAGGGCGAGGAGAAGTGGGTCAACTCGATCCTCGAGCTCATGGAGGCGGTCGACAACTCGATCCCCGACCCGGTGCGCGACCGCGACAAGCCGTTCCTGATGCCGATCGAGGACGTCTTCACGATCACTGGTCGTGGCACGGTCGTCACGGGCCGCGCCGAGCGCGGTACCCTCGCGATCAACTCGGAGGTCGAGATCGTCGGCATCCGCGACACCCAGAAGACCACGGTCACGGGTATCGAGATGTTCCACAAGCAGCTCGACGAGGCATGGGCCGGCGAGAACTGCGGTCTGCTGCTTCGCGGTCTGAAGCGTGAGGACGTCGAGCGCGGCCAGGTCGTCGTGAAGCCGGGTTCGGTTACGCCGCACACCAACTTCAGCGGCACCGCCTACATCCTCTCGAAGGACGAGGGCGGCCGTCACAACCCGTTCTACACGAACTACCGCCCGCAGTTCTACTTCCGCACCACGGACGTCACGGGCGTCATCACGCTGCCCGAGGGCACCGAGATGGTCATGCCGGGCGACACCACTGACATGACGGTCGAGCTGATCCAGCCGATCGCCATGGAGGACGGTCTCGGCTTCGCGATCCGTGAGGGCGGCCGTACCGTCGGCGCCGGCACGGTGACCAGCATCATCAAGTGATCATCTGATTGCTGCGAAGGGCCCGAGCATCATGCTCGGGCCCTTTTCGCATGCTATGACGCCCTGAGACGAGGTTCGCGAGATGCGCGCTTCTTCGACATCCGGGCGTCAGAACCGGCGCATTTCGACGAGGAGTGCGCATCTCGGCAGCGGTGTGTGTCAGGGATCCGTGAGAATGGGGAGGATGCGGGAGATGTCGGGGCGGTCCGGGTCGGTGTGGCGTGCTCCTGGCATGCGGGCGCTGCTGGCGATGTCGGTGCTCGGGTTCGCGGGGTACGCGATGCTGCTGCCGACGGTTCCGCTGTGGGCACGGAGCGGTGGAGCGGACGAGGCGGGCGCGGGGCTCGTGAACGCCGTGCTGATGCTGGCGACGGTCGTTGTGCAGACGACCGTGCCGTGGGCGCTGCGCACGATCGGGTGGCGCGCCACGATGATCTCGGGAATGCTGCTGCTCGGAGCGCCGTCGGTGCTGTTCATCCTCACGGACGCGCTCTGGGGGATCCTGGCGCTCTCTGCGGTGCGCGGTGCCGGTTTCGCCGTGCTCACCGTGTGCGGGGCGAGCGCTGTGGCGCACCTCGTGGCGGAATCCCACCGCGGCCGCGCGATCGGGGTCTACGGACTGTCGATCGCCGTCCCACAGTTCTTCCTGATGCCGGTGTCGGCCTGGATCGCCGAATCCGTCGGTTTCCGCGTCGTGTTCGCGCTCGGATGTCTGCCGGTGCTCGCTGTGCCGTTCGTCGTGCTGCTCGGCGCCCGTATTCATCGAGGCGACGACGCGACTGCGGAAGGCGGCTGCTCCGCGGACGCGGTCGGGAGAGGAGGCGTCCTTCTCTCACTGGCGGTACCGGCGCTGGTGCTGCTTGCGATCACCGCTCCGGGTGGTGCGATCCTCTCCTTTGCGCCCCAGTTCGGATACGCGGCGCTCACGGTCGTCGTCGGACTCTTCGCCTTCACCGGTGTGGCGGCCTTCACCCGATGGCTTGCCGGCGGACTCGCCGATCAGTTCGGACCCCACCGATTCATCCCGCCGCTGCTGTTGATCGGCGGGATCGGCCTCGCTGTCGCCGCGTGGGCCGTGGCCGCGCCGGATCGCAGCCCGGTTGCACTCGTCGGCGGCATGGTGCTCACGGGCGCCGCGTACGGCGCGCTGCAGAACCTCACCCTCGTCGTGTCCTTCGCCGTGGTGCCGAACCGGCTCCGCGACGTCGCGAGCACGATATGGAACATCGGGTTCGACACCGGCACGGGGCTCGGGTCGCTCGCCATCGGGTTCATCGCCGCCGGAACGAGCTTCACCATGGGGCTGGCGGTGACCGCGGCGTTCTGCCTGGTGGTTGCGATCGTCTACGCGCTTCGCCTCGTGAGCCTGCGCCGCCGGGCCCGCGAAACGCCGCCGACGTTCTGATGCGCCGCCCACACTCCATCCGGACACCGCGAACCCGCAAACGCAAGCTCGCGAGATGCGCACTTTCGCGACACCTGGGTGTCAAAACCGGCGCATCTCGACGAGAAGTGCGCATCTCGGCAGCCACCGGCCCGGGCGCCACCGCAGCTGCGACGGTGACAACGCAGCGATGCACGTGCTCAGGAGCGAATCAGGCGCGGCCCATGGCTCGGTAGGTCCAGCCGGCGGAGCGCCATGCGGCGGGATCGAGGACGTTGCGGCCGTCGAAGATCGAGCGGCGGGCGACGAGCTCCGCGGTCTGCTCGGGATCGAGGTCGCGGAACTGACGCCATTCCGTGACGAGCACGACGGCCTCTGCCCCGGTCAGGGCGGACTCGAGCGAGTCGGCGTAGCCGAGCTGCGGATGCGTCCGCGACGCGTTCGGGATCGCCTCGGGGTCGTAGGCGACGACTTCGGCGCCGAGTTCGTGCAGGCGGGTGGCGACCTCGAGCGCGGGCGAGTCGCGGATGTCGTCGCTGTCGGGTTTGAACGCCAGACCGAGCACGGAGATGCTACGACCCGTCACGTCGCCGTCGAAGGACTCCGCGACGATGTCGACGAGGCGCCGCCTGCGGCGCAGGTTGATCTGGTCGACCTGCTTGAGGAACGCGATCGATTCGCCGTTGCCGATCTCCTCGGCACGGGCGGCGAACGCTCTGATGTCTTTGGGAAGGCAGCCTCCGCCGAACCCGACGCCGGCATTGAGGAACTTGCGGCCGATTCTGTCGTCATGCCCGATCGCGTCGGCGAGTGTGGTCACGTCGGCGCCTGTCGTCTCGGCGATCTCCGCCATCGCATTGATGAAGGAGATCTTCGTGGCGAGGAACGCGTTCGCTGAGACCTTCACGAGCTCTGCCGTCGCGTAGTCGGTGACGATTCGCGGAGTGCCGCGCTCGACGATCGAGACGTACACCTCGTCGAGCAGCGCGACGTCCTCGTCGTGCGTCGCGTCCGCGACGCCATAGACCAGTCGGTCGGGGTCGACGGTGTCCTTCACCGCGTAGCCCTCGCGCAGGAACTCGGGATTCCACGCCAGGTGCGCTCCGGTGTCGGCGATCTCGACCGCGAGGCGCGATGCCGTGCCCACCGGAACGGTCGACTTGCCTACGACGAGCACACCGGGGCGCAGGTGCGGCACCAGCGAGGCGACTGCGGCGTCGACGTACGTCATGTCGGCTCCGCCGCCCGAGCTGCTCTGCGGTGTGCCGACACCGATGAAGTGCACGGCGGCGTCGGCGGCGTCGGCATAGTCTGTCGAGAAGCGCAGACGGCCGGATGCGAGACCCGCCTGGAGAGTCTCCGCGAGGCCTGGCTCGAAGAACGGAGTCTCGCCTCCCGAGAGCTTCGCCACCTTGGCCTCGTCTACGTCGATTCCGACGACGTCGTGTCCGAGCGATGCCATGGCTGCCGCATGTACGGCGCCCAGGTAGCCGCATCCGATGACCGAGATTCGCATCCGTTCTCCTTCTGGTCCCACACGGGCGCACGCGTGCGCGGCGTACCTCCGACAACGATACGTGGTCTTGGCGAGGTGATCGGTCCGTCGGCCACGGTGTGCGAGGAAGGGACCGGATGTCGCGACGCGCGACAAGGGAGACCCGCACGATGACGGGGCTCAGAGCGCGACACGCCCGGGTTGCAGGAAACCCGGGATCGATGGCAGAATAAACAGGTTCGACATTCTTGTGCCCACTCCGGTGCCGGCACAGGATCACTGCCAGGGCAGTGCATAGGCGGCGAGGGTTCCTTCAGAACCGCGCGACGAGTCTAGGCCGCGGGCAGCAGGACGATCCACAACCACTTTCGAGCGCGATCCGTCGTGCCCTGGAAGCGGTAGGGCGCTGTACAGCGTCCGGCTGACAGCAGAACAGCGGTGCGAACGCGTACAGCGCGGCACGTGCCAGGCATACGAACCGTGTGCCGATGTGCGTCCAATGCCCTCGAGGTACGACGCGAGAAAGAGAGTGAACATGGCGGGACAGAAGATCCGCATTCGCCTGAAGTCGTATGACCACGCCGGTCTCGACTCCTCGGCGCGCAAGATCGTCGACACGGTCACGCGGGCAGGCGCCCAGGTCGTGGGCCCGGTGCCCCTTCCTACTGAGAAGAACGTGGTGGCGGTCATCCGCTCGCCCCACAAGTACAAGGACAGCCGCGAGCACTTTGAGATGCGCACGCACAAGCGTCTCATCGACATCGTCGACCCGACGCCGAAGGCCGTCGACTCGCTCATGCGTCTCGACCTCCCGGCTGACGTCAACATCGAGATCAAGCTCTGAGGTTCGACATGGCTGACATCAACACAAAGACTTCGAAGGGTCTGCTCGGCACCAAGGTCGGCATGACTCAGGTCTGGAACGAAAACGGCAAGCTCATCCCGGTCACCGTGATCGAGGTTGCTCCGAACGTCGTGACCCAGGTTCGCACTCCCGAGAAGGACGGCTACAACGCCATCCAGATCGCTGCCGGCGCCATCGACCCGCGCAAGGTCACGAAGCCGCTCGCCGCCCACTTCGAGGCAGCCGGTGTGACTCCGCGTCGCCGCCTCACGGAGATCCGCACCGCTGACGCTGCCGAGTACGCACTCGGCCAGGAGCTCACGGCCGACGGAACCTTCGAGGCCGGCCAGCTGGTCGACGTCGTCGGGACGAGCAAGGGCAAGGGCACCGCAGGTGTCATGAAGCGCCACAACTTCGCAGGTGTCGGTGCATCGCACGGTGCGCACCGCAACCACCGCAAGCCCGGCTCCATCGGTGGCGCGGCGACTCCGGGCCGCGTGTTCAAGGGCATGCGCATGGCTGGCCGTATGGGCCACGAGCGCGTGACCGTCCTCAACCTCACGGTGCACGCCGTCGACGCCGAGAAGGGTCTGCTGCTCGTCAAGGGCGCCGTTCCCGGCCCGCGCGGCCGCGCCGTGTACGTCCGCAACGCTGTGAAGGGGGCCTGAGTTAGATGGCTGACTCGACTCTCGCTCTCGACGTCCACAGCACTGACGGCAAGAAGGTCGGCTCCGTCGACCTTCCCGCCGAGGTGTTCGACGTCAAGACGAACATTCCGCTGATCCACCAGGTCGTCGTCGCGCAGCAGGCCGCCGCGCGTCAGGGCACCCACTCGACCAAGCGTCGCGGTGAGGTCTCAGGCACCGGTGCGAAGCCGTTCCGCCAGAAGGGCACCGGCCGCGCTCGTCAGGGCTCGATCCGCCAGCCCGAGCACCGCGGCGGCGGCATCGTGCACGGCCCGAAGCCGCGCGACTACTCGCAGCGCACCCCGAAGAAGATGGTCTCGGCCGCCCTCGCCGGCGCGCTCAGCGACCGTCTGCGCGGGGAGCGCATCCACGTCGTCGACGCGTTCGGCTTCGAGGCGCCTTCGACCAAGGCCGCCGCCGGCTACATCTCCGCCGCGGCCCCGGGCAAGCGCGTCCTCGTCGTGCTCGACCGCACTGACGACTTCAGCTTCCTGAGCGTGCGCAACCTGCCGAACGTCCACATCGTGACGCCCGATCAGATCAACGCCTACGACGTGATCGTCTCGGACGACATCGTCTTCACCAAGGCCGCCATCGATGCGTTCCTCGCGCTCAAGGTCGGCGTCGCAGAGGAGGTCTCGGCATGACCGCGATCAACAAGGACCCGCGTGACATCATCCTGAAGCCGGTGGTGTCGGAGAAGAGCTACGGGCTCATCGACGAGGGCAAGTACACCTTCATCGTCGACCCGAACGCGAACAAGACCGAGATCAAGCTCGCAATCGAGAAGATCTTCGATGTCAAGGTCGCCTCGGTGAACACGATCAACCGTGTCGGCAAGTCCCGCCGCACCCGCTTCGGCACAGGCAAGCGCAAGGACACCAAGCGCGCGATTGTCTCGCTCAAGTCGGGCACCATCGACATCTTCACGGCAGTCGCCTGATAGCCGGAAGGATCTGAACAACTATGGCTATTCGCAACCACAAGCCCACGACCCCGGGTCGTCGCGGCTCCTCGGTGGCTGACTTCGCGGAGATCACCCGGTCCACGCCGGAGAAGTCGCTGCTTCGTCCGCTGCCCAAGACGGGCGGCCGCAACAACCAGGGCCGCATCACCACGCGTCACATCGGTGGTGGGCACAAGCGCCAGTACCGTGTGATCGACTTCCGTCGCAACGACAAGGACGGCATCAACGCCAAGGTCGCGCACATCGAGTACGACCCCAACCGCACCGCGCGCATCGCGCTGCTGCATTTCTTCGACGGCACGAAGCGATACATCCTCGCGCCGAACAAGCTGAAGCAGGGCGACGTCGTCGAGTCGGGCCCGAACGCCGACATCAAGCCGGGCAACAACCTGCCGCTGCGCAACATCCCGACGGGAACCGTCGTGCACGCGATCGAGCTCCGCCCCGGCGGCGGCGCGAAGATGGCACGCTCGGCCGGCGCCGCCGTTCGC
This sequence comes from Microbacterium halotolerans, assembly GCF_003569805.1. Taxonomy (GTDB): domain Bacteria; phylum Actinomycetota; class Actinomycetes; order Actinomycetales; family Microbacteriaceae; genus Microbacterium; species Microbacterium halotolerans. The sequence continues at coordinate 1,235,447 of NZ_KZ984051.1, forward strand.
CTCGTGGCGAAGGACGGCCCCTACGCCCAGCTGCGCCTGCCCTCGGGCGAGGTCCGCAATGTCGACGCCCGCTGCCGCGCCACGATCGGCGAGGTCGGCAACGCCGAGCAGTCGAACATCAACTGGGGCAAGGCAGGCCGCAACCGCTGGAAGGGCATCCGCCCGACCGTCCGCGGTGTCGTCATGAACCCGATCGACCACCCGCACGGTGGTGGTGAGGGTCGCACATCCGGTGGTCGCCACCCCGTTTCGCCGTGGGGCCAGGCAGAGGGCCGTACCCGTCACGCCAACAAGGAAAGCGACAAGCTCATCGTGCGTCGCCGTACTGCAGGCAAGAAGCGTAAGTAGGAGTCAAGAAGATGCCACGCAGTCTGAAGAAGGGCCCCTTCGTCGACGAGCACCTGCTTCGCAAGGTTGTCTCGCAGAACGAATCGGGCGCGAAGAACGTCATCAAGACCTGGTCGCGTCGCTCGATGATCGTCCCCGCCATGCTGGGTCACACGATCGCCGTGCACGACGGACGCAAGCACATCCCCGTGTTCGTGTCGGAGTCCATGGTCGGCCACAAGCTGGGCGAGTTCGCGCCCACCCGCACCTTCCGCGGCCACGTGAAGGACGACAAGAAGGGCCGTCGCCGCTAACCCGGCGACGCAAGAGGAGAAGAAATGGTGGAGTCCATCGCACGCGTGCGACACATCCGCGTGACCCCTCAGAAGGCTCGTCGTGTTGTTGCGCTCATCAAGGGCAAGCAGGCCGAGGAAGCCCTCGCCATCCTGAAGTTCGCCGCGCAGAGTGCCAGCGAGCCGATCTACAAGCTTGTGGAATCGGCCATGGCCAACGCGCAGGTGAAGGCTGAGAAGGACGGCGAGTACCTCGACACTCAGGATCTGTTCGTGAAGAACGCCATCGTGGACGAGGGCACGACGCTGAAGCGTTTCCGCCCCCGTGCGCAGGGTCGCGCCGACCAGATCAAGAAGCGCACGAGCCACATCACGGTCGTGCTCTCGACGCCGGAGATCGCGGAGTCCGCGGCCTCAGGCAGCGACAAGAAGGCGAGCAAGTAATGGGCCAGAAGATCAACCCTTACGGCTTCCGCCTCGGTGTCACGACGGACCACGTCTCGCGCTGGTTCTCTGACTCGACGAAGCCGGGCCAGCGGTACGCCGACTACGTGGCCGAAGACATCAGGATCCGCGAGATGCTGCAGAAGTCGCTGGATCGCGCCGGCGTCAGCCGCATCGAGATCGAGCGCACGAAGGATCGGGTCCGGATCGACATCCACACGGCTCGCCCCGGCATCGTGATCGGTCGTCGCGGCGCGGAGGCCGAGCGCATCCGCGGTCAGCTCGAGAAGCTGACCGGCAAGCAGATCCAGCTGAACATCCTCGAGGTGAAGAACCCCGAGGCTGACGCCCAGCTCGTCGCGCAGGGCGTCGCGGAGCAGCTCGCTGCTCGCGTGGCGTTCCGTCGCGCGATGCGCAAGGGACTGCAGGGCGCCCAGCGCGCCGGTGCCAAGGGCATCCGGATCCAGGTCTCCGGCCGTCTCGGCGGCGCTGAGATGAGCCGTTCGGAGTTCTACCGGGAGGGTCGTGTTCCGCTGCACACGCTGCGCGCGAACATCGACTACGGCTTCTACGAGGCGAAGACCACCTTCGGCCGCATCGGCGTGAAGGTGTGGATCTACAACGGCGACCTCACCAACAAGGAGCTCGCACGCGAGCAGGCCAACCAGAAGCCGGCACGCGATCGCGGCGGTGCTCGCCGCGGCGGCGCTCCGCGTCGTGGTCAGAACGACGCGCCGGCGCAGAAGGCACCGGAAGGAGCGTCAGCCTGATGCTTATCCCACGCAAGGTCAAGTACCGCAAGCAGCACCACCCGAAGCGTTCGGGCCAGGCGACCGGCGGCACCAAGGTCACGTTCGGTGACTACGGCATCCAGGCGCTCACACCCGCGTACGTGACGAACCGTCAGATCGAGGCGGCTCGTATCGCCATGACGCGTCACATCAAGCGCGGCGGCAAGGTGTGGATCAACATCTACCCCGACCGTCCGCTCACCAAGAAGCCCGCCGAGGTCCGTATGGGCTCCGGTAAGGGTTCGCCGGAGTGGTGGGTCGCCAACGTCAAGCCGGGTCGCGTCCTCTTCGAGGTCGCCGGTGTCAGCGAGCAGCTTGCTCGCGAGGCTCTGACCCGCGCCATGCACAAGCTGCCTCTCAAGGCACGCATCATCACTCGCGAGGAGGGCGACGCGTAATGGCCGTCGGCACTAAGGAGCTCGCCGTTGCCGAGCTCGACACGTACGAGGACCAGCGCCTCATCGAGGAACTGCGCAAGGCCAAGGAGGAGCTGTTCAACCTCCGCTTCCAGTCGGCCACCGGCCAGCTGGACGCTCACGGCCGCATCCGCGCCGTCAAGCGTGACATCGCGCGCCTCTACACCGTGATCCGCGAGCGCGAGCTCGGGATCCGCGCCACTCCGGCTCCGGTCGAGAAGAAGGCAGCGAAGAAGAAGTCCAAAAAGGCCGAGGACGCCCCGGCCGAGGGAGAGACTGACTGATGGCCACTGAGAACAAGACCGAGGAGACCGTCGAGCGCGGCTACCGCAAGTCTATTCGCGGCTACGTTGTGAGCGACAAGATGGAGAAGACCATCGTCGTCGAGGTCGAGGATCGCGTGAAGCACCCCCTCTACGGCAAGGTCATCCGCCGCTCCAGCAAGCTGAAGGCTCACGACGAGCAGAACTCCGCCGGCATCGGCGACCTCGTTGAGATCCACGAGACCCGTCCGGTCAGCGCCTCGAAGCGCTGGCGCCTGGTCGAGATCCTCGAGAAGGCGAAGTAAGCGATGATCCAGAACGAATCCCGCCTCAAGGTCGCAGACAACTCCGGCGCCAAGGAGCTGCTCACCATCCGCGTGCTCGGCGGCTCGAGCCGTCGTTACGCCGGCGTGGGCGACACCATCGTGGCCACCGTCAAGGACGCGATCCCCGGCGGCAATGTCAAGAAGGGCGACGTGGTCAAGGCCGTCGTCGTCCGTGCCGTCAAGGAGACCCGTCGTGCTGACGGCTCCTACATCAAGTTCGACGAGAACGCCGCCGTGATCCTGAAGAACGACGCGGAGCCCCGCGGCACGCGTATCTTCGGGCCGGTCGGCCGTGAGCTGCGCGACCGTCGGTTCATGAAGATCGTCTCGCTCGCCCCGGAGGTGCTGTAACTCATGGCGAAGATCAAGAAGGGTGACCTCGTCGAGGTCATCACCGGTGCCAAGCAGGATCGCGGCGGCGACCGCGGCAAGCAGGGCAAGGTGCTCGAGGTCATCGAGGGCGGCAACCGCGTCGTCATCGAGGGCGTCAACTACATCACCAAGCACACGCGCGTCGGCCAGACCCAGCGCGGCACGAAGACCGGCGGCATCGAGACGCTCGAAGCTCCGATCCACGTGTCGAACGTTGCGGTCGTCGATCCCGAGACGAAGAAGCCGACCCGCGTCGGCTTCCGTCTCGAGGAGCAGGTCAAGGACGGCGTCAAGAAGACTGTTCGCGTTCGTTACGCGAAGAAGTCGGGTAAGGACATCTGAGAATGAGTGACAACGCTACGCAGGCTGGCAAAATCCAGCCGCGGCTGAAGTCGGTTTACCGCGACGACATCCGTCAGAAGCTGCAGGACGAGTTCGGCTACGAGAACGTCATGCAGATTCCGGGCCTGGTCAAGGTCGTCGTGAACACCGGCGTCGGTGAGGCTGCGCGTGACAGCAAGGTGATCGAGGGTGCGATCAACGATCTCACCGCGATCACCGGTCAGAAGCCGTATGTCTCGAAGGCGAAGAAGTCGATCGCCCAGTTCAAGCTCCGCGAGGGCCAGGCCATCGGCGCGCACGTCACCCTTCGCGGTGACCGCGCGTGGGAGTTCCTCGACCGGCTCATCTCGCTGGCGCTGCCGCGCATCCGTGACTTCCGCGGCCTGTCGGAGAAGCAGTTCGACGGCAACGGCAACTACACGTTCGGCGTTCAGGAGCAGTCGATCTTCCACGAGATCGACCAGGACAAGATCGACCGCGTCCGCGGCTTCGACATCACCGTCGTGACCAGCGCGAAGTCGGACGACGAGGGTCGCGCACTCCTGCGCCACCTCGGCTTCCCCTTCGTGAACAAGGCGACGCAGGAAGCCTGATCGGGTCCGCCCGCTTGGGCGGACCCCGTCATAGAAGGTCGTCTGTCGTGTAACGGCAGCCGAAACCTCATGAACAAAGGAAACAAATCATGACAATGACAGACCCGGTCGCAGACATGCTGACCCGTCTGCGCAACGCGAACTCGGCGCACCACGACTCCGTGACTCTGCCGTCGAGCAAGCTGAAGACGCGGATCGCAGACCTCCTCCAGGCGGAGGGCTTCATCTCGGGCTACGAGGAGTCCGACGCGCGCGTCGGCAAGAACCTCACGCTGACGCTGAAGTACGGGCCGAAGCGCGAGCGCTCGATCGTCGGCATCAAGCGGGTGTCGAAGCCCGGCCTGCGCGTGTACGCGAAGTCGACTGAGCTGCCCACGGTGCTCGGCGGCCTCGGCGTTGCCATCCTGTCCACCTCGTCTGGGCTTCTCACGAACCGCCAGGCCGAGCAGAAGGGCGTAGGTGGGGAAGTCCTCGCCTACGTGTGGTGATCTAAATGTCGCGTATTGGACGTCTTCCCATCGACATCCCCGCCGGCGTCACCGTGACGATCGACGGGGACCAGGTTGCAGTCAAGGGTCCGAAGGGCGAGCTCACTGCTCGCGTGGCCGCGCCGATCGAGGCCAAGGTCGAGGAGAACCAGGTTCTCGTCACCCGCCCCGACGACGAGCGCGAGTCGCGTGCGCTGCACGGCCTGACTCGTACCCTCATCAACAACAACATCATCGGCGTCACCACGGGTTACTCCAAGAGCCTCGAGGTCGTCGGCACGGGCTACCGCGTGCAGCAGAAGGGCCAGAGCGTCGAGTTCGCCCTCGGCTTCTCGCACCCCGTTCTCGTCGAGCCGCCTGCAGGCATCACGTTCCAGGTCGAGGGCAACAACAAGCTCACGGTCACCGGAATCGACAAGCAGGCTGTCGGCGAGGCCGCCGCGAACATCCGCAAGATCCGCAAGCCTGAGCCCTACAAGGGCAAGGGTGTGCGGTACGCCGGCGAGCAGATCCGCCGCAAGGCCGGAAAGGCTGGTAAGTAATCATGGCTGTGAAGTCGAAGTCCGTCGCGCGCAAGCGCCGTCACGCTCGCCTTCGCAAGAAGGTCGTCGGCACCGAGGAGCGTCCGCGCCTGGTCGTGACCCGGTCGTCGCGCCACGTTTTCGTGCAGCTCATCGACGATGGCGCCGGTCACACCGTCGCCAGCGCCTCGACGCTCGAAACCGACCTTCGTGCCGCTGAGAGCGACAAAACCGCCAAGGCGCGCAAGGTCGGCGAACTCGTCGCCGAGCGTGCGAAGGCCGCTGGCATCACCGACGCGGTGTTCGACCGCGGCGGAAACCGCTACGCCGGTCGTGTTGCCGCGATCGCCGAGGGCGCCCGCGAAGGAGGGCTGAACCTGTGAGTGACAACAAGGAGACCGAAGTGACCACCGAAGCAGCCGCTCAGGCCGCCGCCCCAGAACAGGGCGCAGGCGAGCAGCCGCGCGAGGAGCGCCAGCAGCGTCGTGGCGGTCGTGGCGAGAAGCGCGGCAATGACCGCGGCGGCCGCGGCAACGACAGCCAGTTCCTGGAGCGCGTCGTCACGATCAACCGCGTGTCGAAGGTCGTCAAGGGCGGTCGCCGCTTCAGCTTCACGGCCCTCGTGGTCGTGGGTGACGGCAACGGACTGGTCGGCGTCGGCTACGGCAAGGCCCGCGAGGTGCCTCTGGCCATCTCCAAGGGCGTCGAGGAAGCCAAGCGCAACTTCTTCCGCGTGCCGCGCGTCGGCAACACGATTCCTCACCCGATTCAGGGTGAGGCCGCCGCAGGCGTGGTGCTGCTCCGTCCGGCCGCAGCCGGTACCGGTGTGATCGCGGGTGGCCCGGTGCGCGCCGTGCTCGAGTGCGCAGGCATTCACGATGTGCTCTCGAAGTCGCTCGGTTCGTCGAACACGATCAACATCGTGGGCGCGACCGTCGCGGCGCTGAAGGGACTCGAGGAGCCGCGTGCAGTCGCTGCGCGTCGTGGTCTCGAGTACGACCAGGTCGTGCCGGGAATCATCATCCGTAACGAGGCGAAGGCCGTCGCTGCCGCCGCCGAGAAGGCAGGTGCGTGATGGCCGAGCGTCTGAAGGTGACGCAGATCAAGTCCAAGGTGAGCGAGAAGCAGAACCAGCGTGACACGCTGCGCAGCCTCGGCCTCAAGCGGATCGGCGACTCCGTCGTCCGTCCGGACGACGCGCAGACGCGCGGTTACGTCAAGGCCGTTGCTCACCTCGTGAACGTCGAGGAGATCAACTAATGGCTGAGAACAGCGAAGAGAAGCGCCCAGGCGTTCTCAAGGCGCATCACCTGCGCCCGGTTCCCGGCGCCCACGCCGCGAAGACTCGTAAGGGCCGCGGTGAGGCTTCGAAGGGCAAGACCGCAGGTCGCGGTACCAAGGGCACGCGGGCACGCAACACGGTGCGCGTGGGCTTCGAGGGCGGCCAGATGCCGCTGCACATGCGCACGCCGAAGCTGCGCGGGTTCAAGAACCCGTTCCGCACGGAGTACCAGGTGGTCAACCTGGCCAAGCTGGCGGAGCTCTACCCGTCTGGCGGCGACGTCACCCGCGACGACCTTGTCGCGAAGGGCGCGGTTCGCAAGAACCAGCTCGTCAAGGTCCTCGGCGACGGGGACATCACGGTTGCGCTCAACGTGACGGTCGACAAGGTCTCGGCATCCGCCGGGCAGAAGATCGTCGCCGCGGGCGGCAGCGTCAACTGAATGTTCTGAGGGGTCGGGGGCCGAGAGGCGCCCGACCCCTCAGTCGTATCCCGTGACCGTCGCAGCGCACCGCTCTGCGACGCAGATCCTGCGACACGCCCTCGTGCGTTAGGCTGGTCCAGGTTGCGCCGCCGCGCAACTGTGTTCCCCAGGGAGGCTCTCCTTTGTTCAGCGCCATCGCGCGAATCTTCCGTACGCCCGACCTGCGTCGGAAGATCGGTTTCACTCTCGGCATCATCGTGCTCTACCGCCTCGGTGCGCACGTGCCGGCCCCGTTCGTCAACTTCGTCAACGTGCAGACCTGTGTTGCCGAGACGTCGGGGACCGACGGCCTGCTCTCCCTGGTCAATCTCTTCTCCGGCGGCGCACTGCTGCAGCTGTCGATCTTCGCACTCGGCGTGATGCCCTACATCACCGCGACGATCATCACGCAGCTGCTGCGCGTCGTCATCCCCCACTTCGAGGCGCTGCACAAGGAAGGGCAGGCCGGCCAGGCCAAGCTCACCCAGTACACGCGCTACCTCACGATCGCGCTGTCGGTGCTGCAGTCGACCACCCTGGTCACCACGGCGAGAACGGGCCAGCTGTTCGGTGTCAACGACGTCACCGAATGCACCCAGGTGCTCACCAATGACGTGTGGTGGGCGCAGCTGCTCATCATCATCGCGATGACCGCTGGCACCGGTCTGATCATGTGGTTCGCCGAGCTCACCACGGAGCGCGGCGTCGGCAACGGCATGTCCCTGCTGATCTTCACTTCGATCGCCGCGACGTTCCCGTCCGCACTGTGGGGCATCTGGCAGGCGCGCGGCTTCGAGTTCTTCCTGCTCGTCGTCGCCATCGGCGTCGTCATCATCTGCGCCGTCGTGTTCGTCGAGCAGTCGCAGCGGCGCGTTCCCGTCCAGTACGCCAAGCGCATGGTCGGCCGTCGCACATACGGGGGTACGAACACCTACATCCCGATCAAGGTGAACATGGCCGGTGTCATCCCTGTCATCTTCGCCTCGTCGCTGCTTTACATCCCGTCGCTGATCGCGCAGTTCAACGCGACTCCGGACGCCGACGGCAACGTGCCTGCCTGGGTCAGCTGGATCAACAACTATCTCGTCTCGGGCGACCACCCGGCGTACATGGCGCTGTACTTCCTGCTGATCATCGGATTCACCTACTTCTACGTCTCGATCACCTTCAACCCGGTCGAGGTCGCCGACAACATGAAGAAGTACGGCGGGTTCATCCCCGGCATCAGGGCGGGGCGCCCCACTGCGGAGTACCTCGACTACGTGATCACGCGCATCACGCTGCCCGGTTCTGTGTACCTCGGCCTCGTCGCGCTGATCCCGCTGATCGCCCTCGCGACGGTGCAGGCGAACCAGAACTTCCCGTTCGGCGGCGCCTCGATCCTCATCATGGTGGGTGTCGGCCTCGAGACGGTGAAGCAGATCGACGCGCAGCTGCAGCAGCGCCACTATGAAGGGCTTCTTCGATGAGCAGGCTTCTCATCGTCGGACCGCAGGGGTCCGGCAAAGGCACGCAGGGTGCGGTGATCGCGGAGGAATACGGCATTCCCGTCGTCTCCACGGGCGACATCTTCCGCGCCAACATCAAGAACGACACCGAGCTCGGCCAGAAGGTCAAGGCCATCACCGCAGCGGGAGACCTCGTTCCGGATGAGCTGACGGGCGAGATCGTGCGCGACAGGCTCCGCGAGGCCGACGCCGCGGAAGGCTTCCTGCTCGACGGCTATCCTCGCAACACCGCGCAGGTCGCGCACCTCGATGAGTTCCTCTCCGGCCGCGGAGAGCAGCTCGATGCGGTCATCCTGCTCGATGTGCCCCGCGAGGAGAGCCTGAGCCGGCTCAAGCTCCGCGCAGAGAAGGAAGGGCGCGACGACGACACGGAAGATGTGATCGCCAATCGGCTCGACATCTACGAGTCGGAGACGGCGCCGATCATCGACGTGTACGAACGTCGCGGCATCGTCGACCGGATCGACGGCGTCGGTTCGCTCGACGAGATCACCGAGCGCATCCGCACGGCTCTCGCGGCTCGCGGGATCGTCCTCCCCGCCAGCTGACCCGTGTTCCGCCGCTCGATGTACAAGAGCCCTGCGCAGCTGCGGGGGATGCTCGAACCGGGGCGCATCACGCGGGAGGCTCTCGAGGCCGTTCACGGCGCCATCCGGCCCGGTATGACCACGCTCGAGCTCGATCGAGTGGCCGAGGCGTCGATCCGTGCACAGGGTGCTCGGCCGAACTTCCAGCTGGTGCCGGGCTACAGCCACACCATCTGCGTCTCGGTGAACGAGGAGGTCGTGCACGGGATCCCGGGGGAGCGTGTGCTCGAGCCGGGCGACATCGTGTCCATCGACTGCGGCGCGGAGACGGACGAGGGCTGGAACGGCGATTCCGCGATCTCCATCGTGCTGCCCGATCCGGATCGTCCCGAGCCGGTCGCCGAGCGCGAGGAGCTGTCCAGGATCACGCGCGAGTCGATGTGGGCGGGAATCGCTGAACTGGCGTCCGCTCGCGGCCTCGGCGAGGTGGGAGCGCGGATCGAGGAGTTCATCGACGAGAACCCGCACCCCGCCACCGATCGCCCCCTCGGCATCTTGCGCGACTACGTCGGGCACGGCATCGGCCGGAAGATGCACGAGTCGCCCACAGTGTTCCACTACGCGACGCCGCAGCCCGGCGCGCGGGTGAAGCCTGGCCTGTGCGTGTGCGTCGAACCGATGATGGTCATGGGCGACGAGCACGTGCTCGTCGCTGACGACGAGTGGACGGTCGTCGCCGCCGACGGTTCGTCCGGCGCACACTGGGAGCACAGCGTCGCCGTGCATGATGGTGGTATCTGGGTGCTGACCGCCGCAGACGGCGGAGCGGAAGGCCTGGCGCCCTTCGGGGTCATCCCGGTTCCGATTGACTGAGGCGCCCGCGCCGAGAACGAAAGAGCAACTCATGGCAGCTGCCCGCAGAATCAACTGGTTGGCGATCTCGATCACGGCTGGGGTGGTGGTGATCGTGGTCGCGATCGCCGCCGTCGCGGTGTGGATGAACAGGCAGGCGCTCGCGCTCGCGGAATCGCCGGGCGCGGCTGTCGTGAACGAGGAGACCGGCGCGATCGCCATCGGTGATGGGCCGAACGTGCTCGACGAGTACGTCGACTTCATGTGCCCGTTCTGCGGCCAGTACCACGACTCGTTCGGCGAGACGGTCTCCGGGCTCGTCGAGGACGGAGACGTCACGCTGAACATCCATCCCATCGCGATTCTCGATTCCCGTTCGCAGGGCACACAGTTCTCAACCCGTGCAGCGAGCGCCATGTACTGCGTGGCGGACGACAACCCCGACGCCGTGTACCCGTTCATGGACGCATTGTTCGCCAACCAGCCGAATGAGAACACGGCGGGCCTCGACAACGACGAGATCATCGGATATGCGAAGGACGCCGGTGCGTCCGACGCGGTCGAGAGCTGCATCGAAGATGTGGAGTACGCGGACTTCGTCGCGGCTCGCACTCAGGAGATCCCGGCCAACCCGTCGACCGGGAACGTGTCGACGCCGACGGTGGTGCTGAACGACGAGTACCTCAATCTCACGATGGACCCCGAGGTCGACCTGCTTCCGAAGCTGAAGTAGTCGGTCGGCGCGATGCGCACCGGACAGCATTTGCCGATTCGGGGCGCGTCGTCTAACATAGATCTTTGGTGCTTTGCGCCTCATCTCGGTGTGTCCTCAGACCCCGTTGAGAGCAGGACACACATTCACCCACCGCAGACCGATCGGTCTGCTTGAGCGATAGCGAGTTTATGGCTAAAGACGGTGTCATCGAGATCGAGGGCACAGTGTCCGAGTCGCTGCCGAACGCGATGTTCCGCGTGGAGCTGTCGAACGGTCACAAGGTGCTCGCCACGATCTCGGGGAAGATGCGGCAGAACTACATCCGGATCATCCCCGAGGACCGCGTGGTCGTGGAGCTCAGCCCCTACGACCTCACACGCGGGCGCATCGTCTACCGCTACCGCTGAGCCCGATCGGAAAGTAACGTCTCCCGATTCCGGGGGAACGAAGACAGCGAACAGGAACATCATGAAGGTTCAGCCCTCCGTCAAGCCGATCTGCGACAGCTGCAAGGTCATCCGTCGCAACGGTCGCGTGATGGTCATCTGCAAGAGCAACCCGCGCCACAAGCAGCGCCAGGGCTGACGCCCCGTCACAGCTTGTGGCTCAGGCCCGGTGCTCGTCTGATCTGCTCCGCAGATCTGCTTGCGCGAAGCGCAAGCAGGCAGCGCCAGGACTGATTCGGTGCCCCGGATGACCCGGGGCACGCAGATCGCACAACTCAATATCTGAAACGGCAGGATCAGAACCCGCGCACTGCGGGGGACACCTCGGGTCGGAGGCCCGGGCACCGATTCTGCTCCACACCTCCACAGACCACAGGAGAAAGTCGCATGGCACGTCTCGCCGGCGTCGACATCCCGCGTGATAAGCGCGTGGTGATCGCCCTTACGTACATCTACGGCGTTGGCCGTACCCGCTCGAACGAGATCCTCACCGCCACGGGGATCGACGAGAACATCCGGGTCAAGGACCTCACGGACGAGCAGCTGATCGCGCTCCGTGACCACATCGAGGGCACCTACCGCGTCGAGGGTGACCTTCGTCGCGAGGTCGCCGCTGATATCCGCCGCAAGGTCGAGATCGGCTCCTACCAGGGTCTGCGCCACCGTCGCGGCCTTCCTGTGCGCGGTCAGCGCACCAAGACGAACGCTCGCTCCCGCAAGGGCCCGAAGCGCACCGTCGCCGGTAAGAAGAAGGCCCGCTGAGCGCGGATAAGTAGGAGACGAGAGATATGGCTACCCCCAAGACCGCCGCGCGCAAGCCGCGCCGCAAGGAAAAGAAGAACATCGCGTTGGGCCAGGCCCACATCAAGTCGACGTTCAACAACACCATCGTTTCGATCACCGACCCGGCAGGTGCTGTCATCAGCTGGAAGTCGTCGGGCGGCGTGGGCTTCAAGGGCTCGCGCAAGTCGACGCCGTACGCCGCCGGTATGGCCGCGGACACGGCTGCCAAGGAGGCTCAGGCTCACGGCGTGAAGAAGGTCGACGTCTTCGTGAAGGGCCCCGGTTCGGGTCGCGAGACGGCGATCCGTTCGCTGCAGGCTGCAGGCCTCGAGGTCGGTTCGATTCAGGACGTGACGCCGCAGGCACACAACGGCTGCCGTCCGCCGAAGCGCCGCCGCGTCTGATGACGGGTGCACCCCGGAGGCCCACCGAGGCTTTCGGGGCACACTCGTTCTCGCGGGCGTCGCTCCGCCTGCGCTAACTCAACACCTCATTCACCAAGTGTCATATAGCGGTCACTTGATCGAAAGGAACACATAGTGCTTATTGCACAGCGTCCTACCCTGACCGAGGAGAAGGTCTCGGAGTTCCGCAGCCGGTTCGTCATCGAGCCCCTGGAGCCCGGCTTCGGGTACACGATCGGCAACTCGCTGCGCCGCAGTCTGCTCTCGTCGATTCCCGGCGCGGCCGTCACGAGCATCCGGATCGACGGCGTTCTGCACGAGTTCAGCACCATCCCCGGTGTGAAGGAAGATGTCACTGAGATCATCCTCAACATCAAGCAGCTCGTCGTCTCGAGCGAGCGGGATGAGCCGATCACCGCGTACCTGCGCAAGACGGGTGCCGGCGAGGTCACCGCTGCGGACATCTCCGCTCCGGCCGGCGTCGAGGTGCACAACCCAGAGCTCGTCATCGCCACGCTGAACGACACCGCGAAGTTCGAGCTCGAGCTCACGATCGAGCGCGGCCGCGGCTACGTGTCTGCCGTGCAGAACCGCAACGAGTACGCAGAGGCGGGCCAGGTGCCGATCGACTCGATCTACTCGCCCGTCCTCAAGGTCGCCTACCGCGTCGAGGCGACGCGTGCCGGTGAGCGCACTGACTTCGACAAGCTCGTCGTCGACGTGGAGACCAAGGCGTCGATGGCGCCGCGCGACGCCGTCGCCTCGGCCGGACGCACGCTCGTCGAGCTCTTCGGTCTCGCCCGCGAGCTGAACGAGGAGGCCGAGGGCATCGAGATCGGTCCCGCGCCGGTCGCCGAGGTCCTCTCGAACGAGCTGTCCATGCCGATCGAGGATCTCGACCTGTCGGTCCGCTCCTACAACTGCCTCAAGCGCGAGGGCATCAACACGGTCAGCGAGCTCGTCGCCCTCTCGGAGACGCAGCTCATGAACATCCGCAACTTCGGACAGAAGTCCGTCGATGAGGTGCGCGACAAGCTCGTCTCGCTCGGTCTGTCGCTGAAGGATTCGGTGCCCGGCTTCGACGGCGCCAACTTCTACAGCGGCTACGACGAAGAGCAGATCTGACCCGGCCTCGCCCTTCACCAAATCTGGAGTAAACGAAAATGCCTAAGCCCACTAAGGGTGCCCGCCTCGGTGGCGGCGCAGCCCACGAGCGTCTGCTCCTCGCGAACCTCGCGTCGGCGCTGTTCACGCACAAGTCGATCAAGACGACCGAGACGAAGGCCAAGCGCCTGCGTCCCGTCGCGGAGCGCCTGGTCACGTTCGCGAAGCGCGGCGACCTGCACGCGCGCCGTCGCGTGCTGTCGGTTCTGGGGAACAAGGAAGCCGTGCACATCCTGTTCACCGAGATCGCTCCGCTCGTCGCCGATCGTGAGGGCGGCTACACCCGCATCACCAAGATCGGCCCGCGCAAGGGCGACAACGCGCCGATGGCCGTGATCGAGCTCGTCACCGAGCCCGTGACCCCCAAGGCGAAGAAGTCAGCCGCGACTGAGGCACCGGTCGCGGACGACGCTCCCGCCGAAGAGGTCGTCGAGGAGACCGAGGCTGCGACCGAGGCACCGGCCGCAGACGAGACCGGCGACCCGGCAGCGGACGCCGGCGCTGAGTCGCCCGAGGAGGGCGAAGCCGCGGCCGAGATCGCTGAGGACGCCGTCGTCGACAAGGACGAGGAGAAGTCGGAGTAACATCCGCTCACCCGATAGAAGTGGCCCGCACCGAATGGTGCGGGCCACTTCTGCGTTCGCACGCGGCATCGCTGCCGAAGCAGGACGGGCCGCGGGGAACGCGTGAAGCCGGGGCGGCCACTCTGGGGGCCGGGCCCGCCCCCGACTTCCAGCGAGACGTGTCGTCTTCGCCGTGCCGATGCTGTCAAGAAGCGTCCGTTGGATGTCGTTCGATGCGCTGATCGACACCCTCTGTGCAGGAAACGCACCCCCATCGACCGCTCATGGCGGACGCATCGCCCTGGCGCAATGAGGGCGTCGTGTCGGTTTCCGCAACAGGGCCGTCACTTCCCGCACCCCTCGTTCCGTGCCTTCGCTCCCGCGACATCGTAGGTGTATATGCCCTGATCCCGGCGGGCAGACATCTTGCCTTCGCGCTGTTTCGCGCTGCGCCTGGGGCGGTGTCGTCGCACGTCGCGTATTCGCGTGCCCGAACGAACAAAGGAATCCACACCCGTATGTCATTTCAGCATCCATCGGCCTCGACGCCAAGACCAACGGCTCCGTTCGTGCGCATAGCCGTCGCAGTCTTCGCCGTCGTCGTGCTCCTCGCCACCGGCGTCGTGTTCGCGCCGCAGACGGCGCATGCCGCGACGAATCCGGGCATCGTCGTAAGCGGGGTGCAGGTCGAAAGCTCCGACGGCGGCCAGGCCACGGTGGGCGATGTGCTCACCGTCAGCGGGGAGTGGGATGCCACGGATGCGAACCCTCAGCCGGGCGAGACGTTCACGATCGGGCTTCCGCGCGAACTCGGATTCGACCAGGCGGTTCCGTTCAGCCTCACAGGGCAGAACTCCGACGGCATGATGGCGACGTGGGCGGAGTGCCTGACCGACCCGACGACCGGCGAGGCGACCTGCACGCTCACCGACGCGGTCGTCGACTATCCGGACCAGGTCACCGGAACCTTCGAGTTCGAAGTCCGCGCGGTGGAGTCGACGACCGAGGAGGATGTGGTCTTCGACCTGAACGGGGTCGAGATCTCGGTGGAGCTGCCGGGAGACGGCGGCATCGACGATGGCATCGAGGTTCCGGACGAGTGGTCGAAATCCGGGGAGATGAACGCCAATCGCTGGTCGATGTCCTGGACGATCGACCTTCCCGGCGCGGGTCTGGCCGGCCAGGACATCGTGAACGTGTTCGAGGACCTCAGCGAGAACCACGTTCTCTGCGAAGCCTCCGGTCTGACGGTGACGACTGTTTACGGCGATGACATCGAGGATGTCTCGGACATCGCGACGGTGTCGACCGAAGTGGCGGACCCGTACGACTTCAGCATCGCGCTGGAGCCCGGATCCGAGGGATTCGACTCAGGTGTTCTCTACCGGATCACCTATGACACGTGCACTCCCGACGGCGAGATCGATGAGAAGGGCACCGAGTACACCAACGAGGCCCATGTGGACGTCTGGGGCGAGAGCTCCGGCGTGATCGGCGTCGAGCAGCCATGGTCGATCTCCGACACGATCTCCAAGAACGGCAGCGTGCTCGGCGGCGGACAGCGCAACGGTGCCGTGGGGTGGACAGTCACGGTCCCGGGCGATGTGCTCGTCGGCAAGGAGTCGTTCACGCTCTCGGAGGCGCTCACGGGCGAGCACGAGGTGTGCTCCGACACGATCTCGGGCATCCGGATCGTCGAGCGCTACGGCCCCAGCGGCGACATCCAGTCGGACATCACCGGTGATCTGACGGCGACGGCCGTGTCGCAGTCGTCCGACGCGTTCGAGGTCGAGTTCGCGCTCGCCGATGCGTCCGATGATGCGTTCAAGGGCAACGACTGGATGTACATCATCCGGTACGACACCTGCGTGACGACAGACGGTCTCCCTGAGGCAGGCACGGAGTTCGGCAACTCGGCCGACGTCGATGGCAGTGTTGCGACCACGACGGCGGACGCTCCCGCGCGCAGTGAGGGCAAGTCGGGCCGTATCAATGGATCGACCGTCACGATCGACGGTGTCGACCACCTGCCGCAGACGACGATGGATTGGCGGATCACGGTCCCCGGCGAGAACCTCGACCAGATCGAAGGCGAGCTCACCGTATCGGATGTGCTCTCCGACTCCCATCAGGTGTGCACGGCCGACGACGGGCCGCTCTCCGACCGCCTGGCGCTGCGCGTGCGGGCGATCGATCAGATCGACGGGGGCGGACTGGCCGCCGTCGATCTCACCGACAGCGTGGCCTCGGCGGCGAACGGGAACGAACTGACCTTCACGATCCCGGAGCCGACGCTTCCTCTGCCCGACGGCTCGGAGGCGACCGGCTTCAGCCGTGAGTACGCGTACGTGATCGACTACACCACCTGTACGACCAGCGGCGGAATGGACGCTCCCGGTACGACGTACGGGAACGACGCGACTGTCGCCGGAAAGAGCTACTCGCGCACAGTGGAGCAGAGCAACAGCGGCAGCGGCACCGGAACCGGTGTCGCCCGAGGCTCGGTTGCGGTCACGAAGTCCCTGGAGCAGAACGCAGCGGCCGAATTGGTTCCGGAAGCCACGACGTTCACGGTGCACGCGAAGGAGATCGATCCGTCGGGAACCGTGCAGAACGAGTACGACCTGAGCGTTCCGCTCAACGGCGACCCGGTCAGCGGCTTCACAGCGCGCGGCGACGGCTGGACGATCGAGCTGACCGAGCCGGCGTTCCCGAACGTGCCAGGAGTCTCATTCGGCGCACCGACGTTCGAGGCAGCCGATGGCGTGACGGTGAGCGAGGACGGAACGGCGGCCACAGCCGCGCTCAGACCGACGGCGAACATCGCCGTCGGTCTGACCAACACGGCGGTGCTCGGCGCTGTGCAGGTCACGAAGGCGATTGATGGTGCCGCAGCGGATCTCGTCGACCCTGAGCGCGAGTTCCCCGTCACGGCGGCAATCGACGTCAGCGGTCTGGACGGCGTTCCGGAACAGGACGACCGCGAGATCGTGCTGATGGCGGATGAGGCCGTCACGCTGAACGACATCCCGGTCGGCGCTGTCGTCACCTTCAGCGAGGACACTCCCGCCACCGATGACGCCTTCACGTGGGGAAGCCCGACGATCGCGCCCGCGGAGGTCGAGATCGGCCCGGAGAGTGCTCAGCAGCCCGCGATGGTAACCGTGACCAACCACGTCGAGCGCACCGTCGGCACGTTCTCCGTGGCGAAGCAGGTGGAGGGAGCGGAGTCCGGCAGTTCGGCTGTGCCCGACGAGTTCACCGTGGTGGCCACCTGGAATCAGGAGGGTGTGCCAGGCGAGAAGACGCTCACACTGCCCGCCGACGGCACGGAGGTGCCGCTCGGCGAGGACCTGCTGATCGGCACGGAGGTGGCCTTGGTCGAACAGATTCCCGCGGACGGTGACGGTATCGCCTGGAGCGCGCCGATCTGGGAGGGCCCTGGCGTGGAGACGGCTGAGAACGGCGCGGCCATCGTCGCAGTTGGCCGTGACGCTGACGCCGCGGTCACGGTGACCAACCACGCGGCGACGTCCACGGCCGGTATCAGTCTGATCAAGGGCGTCGCAGGTGAAGCGGCCGGCGAGGTCGACCCGACGGCCGAGTTCCCCGTGACCGCGTCGTGGACGGACGCCGAAGGCGTCGAGCACACGGTCGACCTCCTGATCGGGCAGACCGAACCGACCCCGCTCGGTGCGGAGCTTCCGGCCGGCACAGTGGTCACGATCACGGAGCACGAGCGTCCCACGATCGACACGGTGGACTGGGGGCCGGTGTCCATCGTCGGTGATGGGGTCGACGACAACGGCGACGGTTCGGCGGAGGTCATCGTCTCCGACCAGCAGGACGCGATGGCACTCGTCACGGTGACGAACGAGGCGACCTGGGCGCCCGGCGGATTCTCGATCGTCAAGAGCATCGAGGGTGTCGCGACGGATGATCCTGAGGTGCCAGCTGCGGTGACGGTCGTCGCCGAGTGGGACGACGCGAACGGCGAGGCCCAGACACGAGAGATCGTCGTCGCGACGGATGGGACTCCCACGGAGTTCGAGGACGCGCTGCCTCACGGAACGGCCGTGACGCTCACCGAGGTGCCTCTCGCCGACTCCGAGCGATTCTCCTGGGGCGCACCGATGTGGCAGGGCGAGCGCGTCTCCGCTGACGGAGCGTCTGCGGTCGTCACCATAGGGGCGGCCGATGTCGCCTCCGTGACGCTGGTCAACCGAGCGGCACCATCGCTCGGCGCCGTGGCGATCACCAAGGAGCTCCAAGGGACGGGTGCAGGTGCGGTCGGCGGCGTCGAGTACCCCGTGACGCTGACATGGACCGACCTGCTCGGCGAGACCGAGACCCGCGAGGTGCTCGTGACGGCGGACGCTCCCGCGATCGTCGCCGACGTGCCGGTCGGCACGGACATCAGCGTCGCAGAAGGCAGGGCCGCTCTTCCTGAGGGCGTCCGCTGGCAGGGTGCGTCGTGGAAGAGCGATGACCAGGCGACGATCGTCAGCGCAGACGGTGCCGAGGCGGTGGTGATGCTGTCAGACGGGCATCGTGCAGAGGGCGAACTGGAGCTGACGAACACGCTCACGAAGGAGCCGGGCCTCGCAGTGACGGGAACGGACGCCGCTGCCGTCGCAGCTGTGGGCGCGGCCGGACTGCTGATCGCGAGCATCGGAGCCGGTCTGTTCGTTCTGCGCCGTCGTAGAACATAGGCTGACGCCGATATGATGCGGCGGGGAGTCAAGGGACTCCCCGCCGCATCCGGATCTCGACAGTTGCCGAGATCCGGATGAGATATCGGGCCGGAGCTCTGAGAGAGCCGGGCGCGTACTGCGCGACGGAGAGGAAGAGCAATCGAATGCGAGACCCTCGGTGGGCCAGTAGCAAGTCACTGGTCGGATTCCGACGCACGTCGTTCCGACACCCGGACAGGGCATCCTTCGCGGGCCGCGGAGCGCTCGACGCCTATATGGCATCGGCAAACATCCGCTTCTCAGAACTCGACGACGACGGCATGTTCCATGTCAGCCTCGTACAGGTGCCGCAGATCACCTTCAGTCGCGCGGCCGTCTCACCGTTGACGCTCGAATGGCCGCGGGACTCGGCTTCGCGCGATCGTGCGGTGATTCTGGTCGCGAGGACAGGGGGGCTCAGCATCGAGACCGAGGCGCCGGTGTGGCGGGCGAATCCCGGCCTGTTCCTGGTGCCTCCCGGTGATGCTCCTGTCACCTTCCGGGTGTCGAAGACGATCGACGAGCTGCTCTGGATCGGTGCGAGCGCGGCTGTTGTGCGCGGCATCGATCTTCCCGATGCGCGCGGACGCAGCCCTCGCCCGATACACGTCGACGAGCGTGCGCTCGATGTGCTGCTCTCCTTCGTGAGATCGCTGCACGAAACAGAGCTCGACTCGGGCAGCAGCCCCCAGCTGGCTTCCGTTGCGACGGAGGTCGTCCGTTCCCTGGTCGCGCTGATCGCGGACGCGTCGGGGCCGGAGCTCGACACCTTCGAGCTCGGGATGAGGACGATCCAGCGTGAGTACGCCAATCCGTATATCGGAGTGACGGATCTGGCCGCCGCCATCGGCGTGTCCGAGCGGTCCCTGCAGGCTGCCTTCTCCGAACGGGGGACGACCGTTATGCGTGAGCTCCGTTCCAAACGGACCTCGGTCGCGCTGGAGACTCGCAGGCAGTTCCCGGCGATCAGCCGGGCGGACTTGGCAAGAACAGCCGGCTTCGGGTCTCTCTCATCCTTGATGCGCGCCATGCGCGCCGATGAAGGGCTCTGATCGCCCGTTCTCGTCGCGAGCGGGGCCCGTCCGGTTCCGCACGGAGCCGGGCTCAGAGCACAGTCGCGAGTCGGCTCAGAGCCGCGAGGGGGTCGTCAGCAACGGGGATGAGCACGCTCGTGGATGCACCGGCTGCGCGGCGGGCGGCGAGAGCGGAGCGAACGCGCTCGACCGTGCCGGCGAGCGCCAGCTGGGGGATCCACTCGTCGGGCAGCGCGGCGGCGAACTCGTCGGGTCCGCCGCAGGAGGAGCGCAGCGCCGCGAGATCGTCGACGAACGGCAGTGCCAAGAGGTGCGGGCGCCAGTCCGGCTCTCCGAGCGGCGCAAGCGCCGGGCGAACCTGCGCATACGCCTCCTCGTCCGTGCCGGCGACCGCTGCCAGGTCATACGCGACGACGCGGTGAGGGCCGCTGCCGCCTGCGTCCATGCGGGCGATCGCGGATGCGATGTACGGCGGCGGCGACGGCTCGGCCAGCACGACGCCGTCAGCGACGTCGCCGGCGGCCTCCAGAGAGCGCGGTCCTCTGACGCCGAGCAGCACTGACGGCGGCGACGACGGGATCTCGGTCAGCGCGGTCCCTTCGACGTGCACATGCTGCGCGTCCGAGGCGACGTCGCCGCGCAGCAGCGTCCGGAAGACTCTCGTCCAGTCGCGCAGCAGCCCGAGCGGGCTGGCGGGCCATGCGCCTACCTGCCGCATCCACTCCGGCATTCCGTGCCCGATGCCGATCGTCACCCGGTTCGGATGAAGCTGTGCCAGCGTCGCCGCCTCCATCGCGGCGAAAGCGACATTGCGCGCTCCGGCCGGAAGGATCCCGACGCCGACGCGAATGGTGGTCGTCGCCGAGAGCACAGTCGCGGCTTGGGCGACGCCGCCTCGGAACCCGAGATCCTCGACGACCCAGAGCTCGACGAACCCTAGCTCTTCCGCTCGCCGAGCGAACGGCAGCACCTGGTCGATGGGAAGGTCGCGGGGGAGCATCACTCCCACGTCGGGCAGATCGGAGACGGTCATGACCTCACCGTATCGGACGCAGGGGTTCGGACATTCGGGAGCAGGCAGCACACACAGTGGAGAGTGATGTGCGGAGCTTTGAGGTCCGAGATCGTTCTGCTCGCATTGTGACCGCAGAGCTCTACAGAGCGCCGTAGCGGGACGCTTCGCCCTCGTCGATCCGCAACGGGCCCCGGGTTTTCAGGGCTGATATGCGGAAGATCGCAACACTAGTATTTCGACCTTCCAGCATGTAGAGTCATCACAGTTCGCGCCCTGTCGGATGCGTGACTGCCGCTTGAGATGCCTGAATCACTAGCCAGTGCACCCGATGGGCGCTGGTGCAGGAGAGGGAGAGCAATGTCCATGAAGGTTCAGCAAGCGCGTTCATCCTTGCGACCGCATCAGTGGTTCATCGCCATCGCCGCGGCGATCGTCACGGTGCTGGTCGGCAGTCTCGCCACGGCACTGCCTGCGCAGGCGGCGACGGTCTACGAGCTCGAGGGCGAGTGGGGGGCGGAGACGCCCGATACGGTGCAGACGGGGGACTCGATCGCAGCCACGTGGTGGGCGAACGTCAACGACGACGCCGAGGCCCCAGGAAATGAACCGGTGGACAATATCACGATCACGGTCACGGCCGTCGGGGCGGTATTCGAAGATGTTCCGCCTGTCTGCCTGACCCACGATGACGATCCCTCGCTCGATCCGGAATCGGAGATCATCGACGACGGCGCCACCCTCGTGTGCAACCGCGGCACCATCGATGAGGGCACCGCGCTGACGCTTGATACGACGGTGCGTGTGACGGCTGTGGATGGTGAGCCGGTCTCGATGTCGGCGACGATCGCCGACCAGGATGCAGAGCTTCCAGAGCTTGCGGTGCAGAACGAGTTCGTGCAGGACATCCGGTGGGAGGAGAACGTCTCGGGGAGCACCCGGAACGACAACTCGCGGGACTTCACGTTCAACTGGACGTTGTTCCACGGCGGTACCAGCCCGGCTGGTGCGGACGAGCCGATCGTCTATCAGCTGACGGTGGACAACAGCCTGGGTGCGGTCACTCAGCTTGGGCCGGACGGGTGCACGGCGTTCGAGAGCGGCACGGCGAACGGTCACCCGTGGTCCGGTGGCGGCCATGACGCGAGCCAGATGGCCCCGTTCGTGGGTGATTGCACGCTGACGCGCAACAGCTCGACTTCCTACACGCTGTCGTTGTCGGGAGTCGATTACAGCCATGTGCAGGTGCCGACGACGGATTCGGCGGGCAACTCACTCCCGACCGACCGGGTGGCGGTGGCTTCGGGGCAGATCCAGCTGCGGTTGATTACCACAGCGAACTCCGGGAACATTTCTGTCACCTCGGATGCGCCGGAGTACACGGCGGTCGATGGGCAGACGACCCAGGATGACCCCGCGAACAACACCTCGACCAAGACGTGGACGACTGGGATCTGGAACCACCAGTGGCAGTATGGGTATACCGGACAGGGCGGTGGAGGTTCCTGGGCTGACATCTATCGAGTGGCGCCTGAGACGGAGGTCGCCGCCCAGGTATTCTTGACCTATCCGAACGTTGCGAGCCAGAACGCGACCCAGGGTGGCATGTGCCAGGTGCTGGACACTCGGTACTCTCAGTTCGTCGATGCAAACGTGCGGTACGACGGCGCCCAGAGCGGGGAGCTGGCGAATCTTCCGCTGCAGTACTACGTCGGGGGCTCGGCGCTCCTTGACCCGAACAGCGGTTCCTATGACCCGAACGCCTCGACCGTCTGTGAGGGGGCTGCAGGGTGGGTCAGTGAGCCGCCGGCCGACCTGTCCACGGTCAGGGCGGTGCGCACCACTTACTCGATGGCGGATGTCGGCTGGAGCCGCATCATCGCGCTACAGGTGATTCAGCAGCTCCAGCCGACGGCGGAGCCTGGTCAGGACGTGTGGACGTGGGGGTCCTACATCACCCCGACGTCGTCGACGAACAACTGGGTGCACGGCAATCGCTCCCTTGATGTGGGCGACATGCCGGCGTTCGGTACCGCAACGCCTGATGCGCGGTACCCCTTCGCTGCGTCGGGCCGTGACATCATGCGGGTGATCGGTGTGTCGCCGCATGTGGAGAAGTCGGTGTCGCCGGGGACGGTGGATCCGGGTGGCCTGGCGACGTACACACTGGACTATTCCGCGGACGGCACCGGTGCGGTGGCCGAGACAGTGGATGGCTACGAGCTGGTCGACACGTTGCCGTTGGGCGTGACGTATGTGGCAGGTTCTGCTGATCCGGAGCCGAGCATCGAGACCGATGGTGAGGGCCGTCAGGTGCTGACTTGGGTCCTGGACGACGTCGCGACCAATCAGGTGCACTCATTGTCCTATGACGTGGAGTTCGCTGACGACCTGCCGGGAGGGTCGCGTCATGTGAACTCGGCTGTCGCTTCGGTGGAGGGTCTTCCGTCCGATCCTGCAACGGCATCGGTCACGATCAACGCGGCAGGTTCGACGTCGATTGTGAAGACGGCGGATCAGGCGTTCATCCCGAATGTGAGTGGTGATGGTGTCGGTGCGGGGTCGTGGACGGTGGATGTGGTCTCGGAGGACTCGTTGCCGCAGGAGTTCACCGACACGATCGATATCCTGCCGTACAACGGCGATGGTCGTGGGACCGATACGGCTGGCACCTATGAGCTGAGCGGTCCGGTCACTGTGAGCATGGGCGCGACGGTGTACTACACGACGGCGGACCCGGCGACTCTGTCGGATGATCCGGCTGATGCGGCCAATGGTGCGTCGGGTGATCCGGCGGGGAACACCGTGGGCTGGTCGACGACATTCACGGCGGATGCGACGGCTGTGCGGGTGATCACTGATGAGCTCGAGGCTCGTGGTGCGTTCAACTTCACCATCCCGATCGTCACGGAGGGGATGGACAGCGGTGACACGCTGGTCAACCGAGCACAGGGCCGGGCGGAGAACACCCGTCTGGTGATGCGCACCTCTGCCGAGACGCAGATCGCGACGTACTACTCGGCGAACCTGAAGAAGTACATCTTGGATCCGGAGGTGGCGCTGGAAGATGCCACTGATGAGGATTGGCTGGACGCGCAGGAGGTGGAGACCTATCCCGAGCACCACATCGGCGACACGGTCTCGTACCGGATCGTGGTCGAGAACACCGGTCAAGGCACTCTGACGAACATCGTGATCGACGATGACCTCTTCCCTGCAGGGTCCTTCACGATCGATTCGCTCGCTCCGGGGGCGTCCGAGTTCCATGAGTTCTCGTTCGTGTTGGAGGAGCCGGTCGGTGAGGACGCTGTGGTGAACACGGCCTGTGCTGAGGCGGATATCCCATCGGATTCGGTGGACGAGAACGGTGACCCGTTGGCGCCTGACATCAACTGCGACCCGGCTGGCTTCACCCCGCGGGGTGATACCGAGCACGCGAAGGAGCTGATCTCGGCCACTCCGATCGGCGACGGGCAGTGGGAGATCGTGTATGGGATCACGGTGGAGAGCATTGAGACTCCGGCCACCGACTACTCGTTGGTCGATGAGCTGCACTTCAGCGATCAGGTCACGATCACTTCAGCGGAGGTGACAGCGTCTCCGGATGATGTGTTGTTGTCCGATCCGGCGTGGGACGGGCAGGGCAACCTGACGATCACCGACTATGCCGAGATCGAAGGCATGGAGAACCCGGAGTATGCCCCGCACGTCTACGAGGTGACGGTGGTCGCCGACGTGCCGTTGCAGCTCGACGGTGCGGGGTCGGGTGCCGACGACCCGACGGCATGCGGCGCGGATGGTGAGACGACCGATCGGGCGTTCACCAACACATCCGAGCTGACCAAGTCCAATGGCGAGACCGAGGACGACTGGGCATGCGCGGAGCTGCCGTCGATCGATGTCGAGAAGTCCATCACCGATGGCCCCGTGCCGAACGGTGACGGAACATGGACGGTCTCCTACGAGGTGGTCGCCACCAACGACGGCGCTGCCGCGGGTGACTACGACGTGATCGACCAGATGACCGCCGGAGGTGACCTCGACGTCGTCTCGACGGCGATCGTGGGGGCACCCGACGGCGTCACTGCGAACGCGGGCTGGACGGGCCTGGGCGCCGAGGGCGATGCGGAGAACGTCATCGCCTCCGACGTGACGCTGCCCGGCGGCGGAGTGCACACCTATCAGGTGGAGGTCGTGCTCGGGATGGCCGAGGGAATCGAAGGTGCTCCGGATGTCGGGGCCTGCCCGGCGGAACCCGGTGCAGACGGTGGCGGTCTGGCCAACACTGCTGAGATCGTGCACAACGATCTCACCGACTCCGACGAGGAATGCGCCTCCGTGGCAGCGATCGTGATCGACAAGTCGATCTCGAGCGGTCCGGTGCCGAATGGTGACGGGACGTTCACGATCACCTACGACCTGGTGGCCGAGAACATCGGCGGCGCGGCCGGAGACTACGACCTCGACGACCGGCTGCAGTACGGCGAGGGCATCGAGATCACCGAGGCCGGCATCATCACGGCGCCGGATGGCGTCGAGACCAATGCCGACTGGACCGGGCTCGGCGACGAAGGCGCGGCGGAGAACGTCGTGGCATCCGACGTCACGCTCGAGATGGATGGCGTGCACACCTACCAGGTGGAGGTCACGGTCCAGCTGGACGAGGACACCATCGACCCATCCGCGCTGGCGTGCCCGGAGCCGGGATCGGGCGAGAGCGGCGGGCTCGCCAACTCGACCGAACTCGACCACAACGGGATCGTGGACGAGGACGAGGTCTGCGCCTCGCTGCCGCTGATCGACATCACCAAGACGATCAGCGAGGGGCCGGTGCCCAACGGCGACGGGACGTGGACGATCAGCTACGAGCTGGTGGCCACCAACACCGGCGGCGCCGCAGGAGACTACGATCTCACCGACCGGCTGCTGTACGGCGACGGCATCATCGTCGACTCCGCGGACGTCGTCACGGCGCCTGACGGTGTCGAGACGAACGCCGGCTGGACCGGGCTGGGCGACGAAGGCGCGGCGGAGAACGTCATCTCGTCCGACGTGACGCTGCCAGAGGAGAGCGAGCACACCTACCAGGTGGACGTCACGGTCTCCCTGGACCGCGAGACGGTCACGCCGGGAGCACTGGAATGCCCGGAACCCGGATCGGGTGAGAGCGGTGGGCTGGCGAACTCGACCGAGCTCACCCACAACGGCGAGAACCGGGACGATGACGTATGCGCCCCGTTGCCGCTGATCGACATCATCAAGTCCCTGGAAGGGCCGGTGATGCCGATCGAGGGTGAGGACGGCGTCTACGACGTCACGTACGAGCTGCTGGTGACCAACGAGGGCGAAGGTTCCGGCACCTACGACCTCACCGACACCCTGGCCGCAGGCGAGGGCATCGAGGTGATCGGTGTCCAGGAGGTCACCACAGACGCCCCGGATGCCGAGCTCAATGACGGCTTCGACGGCATGGAGGACACGGTCATCGTGACCGACCAGGCCATCGAGGGCGCCGTCGACGGCCCGGTCGAGCACACCTATCTGGTCACCGTGCGGTATGCGGCCGACCTGTCCGATGTCGAGGTCCCCACTGACGGCATGTGCACCACCGCCGATGGCGGCCCGGCGCCCGGCGCCCTGGACAACCAGGCGACGGTCGACTGGAACGGCATAGAGGAGGAGGACGAGGAGTGCATCATCCCCGGCAAGCCCACACTCGACAAGGAGCTGGTCACGGCCGCCCCGGTCGGTGACGGGCAGTGGGAGGTCGTCTACGACCTCACCGTCGGCAACGTCGGCGGCGAGGCCACCACCTACGATCTCGACGATGAGTTCCTGTTCGCCGACGAGGTCACCGTGGATCAGGTGCAGGTCAGCGGCCCGGACGGCGTCACCCTTGACGATGCGTTCGACGGAGCGGAGAACACGCGAATCGCCACCGACGTGACGATCGCTGGTCTCGACACGGACGGCTACGCGCCGCACGTGTACACCGTGACGGTGCTGGCCGATGTCCCGCTGCGGTTCGACGAGCCCGATGCCGATGGCACCGGATCGCCGGCCTGCACGGAACCTGCCGGGTCGAACACGCTCGAGCAGGGGCTGAACAACGCAGCCACCCTGACCGACGAGAACGGCAACGAGTCGATCGACACCGACTGCAGTGAGCTGCCGTCGATCTCCGTCGAGAAGGCGATCGTGGGTGACCCCGTCGAGGGCGCAGACGGCGAGTGGGTCGTGACCTACGAGATCACTGCGATGAACGACGGGGGTGCAGAAGGCGAGTACACGCTGACGGACCGCCTCCGCTACGGCGCCGGGCTCGATGTCACCTCGGCCGAGATCACCCAGGCACCCGACGGTGTGGATGTCTCTGATTCCTGGACGGGTCAGGGCGCTGCGGGAGCGGAAGCCAACGTCGTCGCACGAGATGTCGCTTTGGGAGCGGGAACGACGCACGTCTACCGTGTCGAGGTCGTCTCCGTGCTCGGCGCGGGAACCGACTCGTCGACGTTCGCCTGCGGCGACGCAGGTTCCGATGGCGCCTCCGGGTTCACGAACGTCGCGGCGATCGAGCACAACGGCCTCGACCAGCAGGCGCAGGCGTGCGACACTCCGGACGAGCCGACCCCGCCGGACCTGGCTGTGACCGGGGCCGAGCTCGGGTGGACGGTGACGCTCACCGCTCTGATGCTGCTGGTTGCGGGTGCAGGCGTCGTGATGGCGGTCCGTCGACGCGACCGCTCGATCTGATCTGATGGTAGATGAAGGCTCCGCCTGGACCGCTCGGTCCAGGCGGAGCCTTCATCTCGTCGTCCGTCGCATCGGTCGGGGTGGGTCACGACCGTCTCTTCACGGACCAGTCGGACACCCTGCGCACCGCTGTTCAGACGGTCCCTCCCGTGACACGTCTGCTGCGCGGGTCAACTCGACGATGTCATCTTCTCGCCCCGGCAGGTTCTGAGTCGCGCTTTCCTCCGACGTCAGGCATGAAGACGGGCCGGGTCATCTTGCTGGTCGGCGTGCTCGGGAACTTCTTTCTGGTTTCTTGCGAACCTCGCGTGATGAACCGCGATCTGCGGAGTCTCATAGGTATGGACCTGTGTCTCTGCCTATCGGGTAAGGGCACGTTTGATGGAGGGAAGAACTTATGCTGCGTAGTGAAGCGCGTCTGGCGTCACTGTCACGGAGGCTCGCCGCTGTTGCGGTGGCGATGGTGCTGATGGTGACAGGCCTGGTGGTCGCTCCGTCCGTCGCACTGGCGGCGCCGGGGGATTCAGGCGTGACGCAGTTCCGAGTCGGAGTCGACTACGACGGACAGGAAGTGCCCAATGCCTGCGACTCTGGTGACACGCCCGAGTTGAACGGTGTCGTCGCGACCAATGACTCCGTCGGCCTGACGTGGGGCGGAGGCTTCCCGGACGTCGGCGAGACGTACACCCTGTCGCAGGAGCTGCCAGAAGGCTGGTCATGGGACCCCGCGGTGATCGGTCAGACCACGAGTGACGGAGGAAACGGCCTCTACGAATCGACAGGAACTGTGAGCGAAGACGGCCGGACGCTGACCGTCGTGCTGACGCCGCTCGTCGAGGGCGCGGACATCGAGTTCAAGACGCTTCGTGCCGTGCCCAGTCCAGCCGCGGCGGACACCGCATACACGCCGAGCGTGGAAGTCGTCAGCAGCATGGGCACCGAGGCCGCTGCAGCGGATGAGATCGCAGTCTGCGCCGAGCCGGTCACCGAGCTCAGCAAGCGCCGCGTCGGCGGAGGCCCCCAGTCGGTCGAACGCGATGGAGTCGTCGGGCAGCAGCAGCAGTTCGAGCTGAGGCTCGAGGTACCGGAGGACGCGATCGGCCAGAAGGTGGGAACCACGATCGAGGCTCCGGCCACGATCGTCGACTCCTGGGACGGCCCGACGAGTTCGATCTTCCTGCCCATCACCACCGATGGAGTCCAAGCGGAGTGGGTGGCCGGAACGAACAGTGTTGTCTTCACGTTGGACGACGACGTCTCGATGGGCGAGATGAAGCGGATCCGCTACGCGGTGTGGTGGCCGGACGAAGACCTCCCGAACCCCGCAGACCCTGCGCTGCCGGTGATGAACACCGCTCATGCGGAGTGGACCACACTGCCCGTCCAGAACGATCGTCAGGTCGTCACCAATCTGAACAGTTCGGGTGAAGGCGGAGCGGGCAATATCGGCAAGCGCCTGTTCTGGGCGGCTGCGGACTCGGGTGCGGAGATTCCCAGCGATCCTCTCACGACGGGTTCTGGCTGGGGTGACGTGGCTCCGAACGCCACAGAGGTGGTTCCCAGCGGCAGCATGGTGATGGCGGTCATCAGCCACAGGGGAGACACCAGCGCGGATGGAACCCCCGTCGAGTACTCCTACCGCGACATCGCTGATACGTGGGATCTCACACAGCAGCGACTGCTCTCCGATGAGATCTGGGTCGGTACCGAAGACGGACAGGCTCTTCCCGCCGGTGACTACGACCTGGAGTTCCGGGGTGCGGGCACCTGGCATCAGACGGTCGCTGACGCTGGCGGCTATGACCAGATCGATGGCGTTCGCGCAGTCGTCACCGTCGATACGTCCGAGCAGCAGTACGTGCGGATGGCGGTGCCGTTCGACGTGATCGCCCCCAACGGCACTCGGCCGGTCGAGGACCGCGCGACGGCGACGGTCCGAACCGCCCCGGATTCGTCGGACATGACGGTGTCGAGGCCTGCGTCGTATGCGGTGGCCGAGGTGACCCCGACGATCGAGAAGACCGCATCGGCGACATCGATCACTTCGGGCAACAGCGTGGACTTCACGCTGGCGACGGATGTCGCGCCCCCCGCGGATGCCGATAGCGCACAGACAGAGGGCATCGTCATCACCGACGTGCTGCCGCTCAACGTGGACAGCTTCGAGGTGATCGATCTGGACGGGTTCTGGACGCGCGACGCCGACACCGTCGACGATGAAGGCAGGACCGTGCTGACCTTCAGGCACGACGGGGTCGTGACCGACACCGACGAGATCCCCGAGATCACCATTCGCACGATGACGAGTGTGCAGGCGCCGGAGAACGGCACGATGGAGAACATCGGCACGTTCACCGCGGGCGGTGAGACGGTGCAGGACACCGCATCGGTCGCCGTGTTCCAGTCGAATGTCATCGCGTTCACGAAGGCAGCTGACCCGTCGACGATCGAGATCGACGATGACCAGGCGAGTTGGACCACCAGCTGGTTCAACTACCAGAGCAGCTCACAGGGGCAGAGCTACGTCGTCGACGTGCTGCCCTACGTGGGCGACGGACGTGGAACGGACTTCTCCGGCGAGTTCGCGCTCGACCGACTCGAGCTCACCGCGGACGCCGCTGTGGGAGCCGTGGTGGAGTACACGACCGATGCTCCGGAGCTGGTCGCATCGACGCCGGCTGAAGACCCCGATGGCGTCATCTCATGGCAGCCGGTGACCGACCTCGCGTCACCGCCGTCCGACGCAACGGCCGTTCGCGTCGTCATCGCCGACTTCGTCTCCGGTGATGCGGGAGTGGGAAGTCTGCGGGTCGTCGGAGCCATCGACGGACAGGAAGCAGGAGACCTGTATGTGAACACGGCGTTCGGATACCTGGGAACCGCCGACCGCCCGATGGCGGAGACAGAGGACGCGATCGTCAGCGTCGTCTCGTCGCACATCGAGGGACGCGTTGTCATCGACCTCGCTCAGACGGGTGAGTATGCCGAATCGATGGACGGACTTCCGGACGTCGTCGTCGGGCTCTTCGCCGCGGACGATCCTTCTGAGCCTCTGCAGACCGAGACGGTAGGCGACGATGGTGCCTACTCGTTCGAGGTGTCGTCCGGCGACTACGTCGTCCGGCTGACCGAGGTTCCCGAGCACTACTCTCCGACGTTCAGCCCTGTCGCCGTCCCCGGCGATCGCACCAGCGATGAGATCGCCGTCGGCCTGGACGAGACGGTCGGCGAGGTGCACTTCGGGGAGTTCCTGCCGACGTCCACGGCCGGGGTCACGAAGACGTTCGACGGACCGTTCGCCGGTGACAGCGAGGAGTTCGCATCGACCTCCTTCGTCGTCTCCTACACGGCCGACGACGGCACATCCGGCGAGCTGCAGCTCTCGGCGGATGGCGACTGGTACGCGGAGCTGAACGAATCGCTTCCTGCCGGAACGACGGTGACGCTCACCGAGGCGGACGTCGACGCTCAGAACCTGCCGACGTACGTCGGCTGGGAGGGCTACTCCTGGATCTCCGGCGACGGCTACACGGTGTCGGAAGACGGCCAGACCGCGACGGTCGAGATCGTCGCGGGGACCGTTCCGAACCTGATCCTGCAGAACAGCTTCAGCGAACTGACCGGAACGTTCACCGTCACCAAGGAGGTCACCGGTGACGGCGCGGGGCAGGTGCCGGGCGACACGCCGTTCGTCGTCGAGCAGAGCCTGGACGGTGGTGAGACCTGGGAGCCCCTGGGAACGGTCACCCCTGATGAGCCGAGCGTCACACTCCCCGATGCTCTGCGGCTGGGAACCGAGGTGCTGCTGCGAGAGCAGGAGCCGCCGGCTGTTTCCGGGATCGAATGGGACGCGGCCGAGTTCTCGGGTGAGCAGGTGACGACGGCTGGCGAACAGAACACGGCAGCGATCGTGATCGCCGAGACCGGCGACACCCGAGTCGTGCTGACGAATCCAGCCGTTGAGCACTCATCCGAGCCGACGCCGACGCCGACACCGGAGCCGGACGACGAAGGCGACGGCGGAACCGGGGACGGTTCATCCGACGGGCTCGCGGTGACAGGCGGATCCGTCTCCTGGATCATCGCCGGAACAGCGGGTCTTGCGCTGGTGCTGGGTGCGCTGCTCCTGGGCCTGCGCCGCCGTCGGGCCTGACCGAGGAACCCTTCAGGGGCATGACACGCAAGGCAAGGTGTCATGCCCCTGAAGCGTGCCAGGGCCGGGGGTAAACCCGAGGGTAAGTTCAGCCGCGGCTATCGACCGACGTGACTGCGCCAGCATAGCGTCGACACCGTATAGCTCTGTGCCGCGGGGCATCTCCTGTAGCGGGTGTCGTGTGGACGCGGAGCAGAGCATTCACCGCGGGGAGGGACCGTCGATGAGTACGAAGTCAGGACGTGGGTGCGTCGCGCAGGCAGCACCGTTCAGGAGGCTGCAGTGAGCAGGCAGGACCATGGCGGTTCGACCGTCGAGAGAGTACCGCGCCGATCATCGGCGTCGTTCGTCGTTGCGGTGCTGATCACGGCGTTGGTCAGCATTGCAGGCGTGCTCGGCACCGCGCCACCGGCGTTCGCTGCGGCTGGGGACTATTCGGTGGATCTGACGGGTCCGGCTTCGGCGGATGTGGGCAGCAGCTTCACGTACACGGTGGCTCTGGAGGCAGAGGTCACGTCGGGAGACCCGGCGGAGGACGTCGTGCTGACGCTGATGCTGGACCCGCATCTCGATGTGGACGCGGTCGCCACCGGGGGCACATCGCCGGTCGAGTCGTACGAGTACGATGAGACGACGGGTGAGCTGACGGTGCTGCTGAACGATCTCACGGATGTGCATTCGTCGTTCGCGGTCTCGGTGACGCAGAAGAACATCAACGACCTGGACCCGACTTCGACCTACACCACGACCGTCACGGGAACCCAGACCCCTTCCGGCGTCGAGCCGACGGACTCGCACACGACGGATGTCACGGGAGAGGTGTCGTTCCGCACGGATAAGCGGATGAGCATTCAGCCCGGCACCGGCAACCGTGTCGTGGTGTACCGGTTCCCGATCATCGGGCACAACAGCGACACCACCGGGTACTTCTCCTCGGCGGCACAGCGGCTGGTCGATGAGCTGGCCCCCGGCGCCGAGGTGCTCGACAGCAGCGCGGGCCCTGGCGAGTGGACTTTCACGGGTGACGCTTCGACGGGCATCACGGCGACTTTCGAGAACACCGGCACCTTCCGCGTGGGGCAGCTCTCGAACGACGTCTGGCTGCGGGTGAGCTATCCCTCGGCGGCTTTCCCCGAGGGCACGCAGCCACCGCTGAACACGGTGTCTCTCTCGGTGCAGGACCAGGCGGGTGTCTGGTACGACGACATCCACCAGGCCACGGTGCAGCCACAGGAGGTGAATGACGGCGCGCCGGTGCCGATGACGGCGGTGGAGAAGGACATGCCGGGAGCCGCGACCAACGGCAGCCGGTTCGATACGACAGTGTCTGGGTACTACGCCGATGGCGGCCAGGATGTGGACGCGGAGTCGATCGTGCTGGAGGACGTCGCCTCCTACGCCGACAACGCGGCATACTTCGACGGCGCGGCTGCGCGGGAGCTGCGCTTCAACTCGAACACGATCCTGCAGGCGGCCGACTTGCCGCTCACGTTGGAGGTGCAGTTCGACGGCGGGGCATGGCAGGTCGCTGACAGCACCCGAACCACGGGGCAGGGGCAGTACCGGGTCGGCTTCGTGGCGGACGGTTCCACCAGCGGGGTCGGCGGCACGCACGCCTCCGTGAACTTCCTATCAGGGGCTGTGCTGACCGGGTGGCGGCTGACGGTGTCGCCGGATGCGGCGACGACCGTGCCCACCGGCAGCCGCGTGAACGCGACCCTTCTGGCGTATGCGAGCTACACCGGTGATCCGGGTGGATCGATCGACGTGTCCAACACCGCGACGATGACGGCTGAGGTCGAGGGCGGCCCCACTCTCAGCAGTGAGGCGGACGCGGATCTGACGATCCACGATGCCGTGGCCGTGCGCACCGTGATCGATGCACCGTCGACGCTGGTGGTGGGCGAGCCTGCTGAATACCAGGTGTGCGCGGCGAACAATGACCAGGTCAGGGACTATCAGGATGTCGTGATGAACGTCGTCCTGCCCGAGGGCATCGTCTATGACTCCGAGGTGGGCGTGTCCGTCGCGGAGGGCGGCGCGAACTCGGTTCCGCCGGTCGAGGTCGGCGACGGTCTTGCGGTGGAGCAGACGGTGATGGCCGATGGGCGACGCCTGGTGACGTTCACGTTCGATGAGGTTCCGCCGCATCAGTCGTGGCGTCAGCCGCAGCACTCGGGCACGGCCGCGTGGTGCTACACGCTGCCTGTGGACGTGTCCCTGGGGGCGTACATCGATGCGGAGAACGAGTCGATCGAAGCCGAGTCCTGGGTGCACATCGACGACCCGCAGTTCGACGGCGTGAGGTACAACGAGCCGGGCGGATCGCCGACCGTCGCGGATGACATCCACGATCTCGATGCAGGTTCGGAGCGGATCGTCTTCCACTCCGATTCCTCCACCGTGATCACGGGTGGCGGAATGTCCGTGGAGAAGACTGCCAGCCCGGACGGCGTGGGCTGGGCGACGGATCAGACTGCGGCAGAAGACGGTTCGGCGTTCTGGCGGATCCAGACGGTGAACACGCTGCCTGCGGAGGTGACGAACGTCACAGTGTTCGACCACCTGCCAGAGGCCGGTGACGCGAACGGTTCTGATCTGGGCACGGTGCTCACCGGACCGGTGCAGGGGCCCGATGGAGTGACGATCGAGTACTCGTCTGACGCGACCTCGGCCACGGACGGCACGTGGGACACAGCGTGGGAGGGGGCCACGTCATGGCGTGCGTCGGAGGACCTCGCGGCGGTCGGTGACACGAGCGAGTTCCTTGTCCCCGTCCAGCTCGATCAGGGGCTCGCGGCCGAACAGGCCGTCAACCAGGCGGTCGTGCTGTACGAATACAACAGCCAGCAGGCAGAAGCCGACACCAACGAGTCGACGTTGAGCCCGCTCCCTGTTCCTGAGATCAAAGCGGCCAAGTCGGTCGATCCGGAATCGGGATCGGCCGTGTTGGCAGGGCAGGACGTGATCTATGAGCTGACGTTCTCCAACTCGGGGAACGTCGAAGGGCCGGTCGACTACACCGATGACCTGTCCGGCGTCCTCGACGACGCCGCTCTCGTCGGTGACCCAGAGGTGCCCGATCCGGCGCTCTCGGTCGTCATCGACAGTGAGATCATCGCCGTGACCGGGTCGCTGGACGTCGAACAGGAGGTCACCGTGACGTACACGGTGACGGTGGGCGAGGACTTCGCGCGCGGCGACGACCTGCTGGAGAACTTGCTCGCGCCGACCAGCGTGGACGACCCGCAGTGCGGGGACGAGGGGGTGGAGTGCACGTCGAATCCCGTGCGGGATCAGCCGACGGAGCCGACACCCGAGGAACCCTCGGACCCGGCTCCGGAAGAGGAGCCGACACCTGAGGAGCCCTCGAACCCGGCACCGGAGGAGCCCGACAACGGCGACGAACTCGCCGTGACCGGAAGCACGATCGCCGGAACGGCTGCTGCGGCCGGCATGCTCGCACTGCTGGTCGGGGCCGGGATCACCCTCGCCGCTCGCCGGCGCACGGAGGTGCAAGAGGCCACCCGCCCCTGACTCCTCCTCGCAGAACCGCTCGGGGCCCGATCGTCGAAGGTCCCCCAGCCCTCGTGATCGGGCCCCGAGCTAAGGAAATGAACGCGACCGACAGTGGGCGCCTGCTCGATGCGAAAGCCTCATCGAGCAGGCGCCCACTGGTATCTCTTCCGAGTGCGGCACTCAGGTCATTCGGATCTACGAGCATCCTTCTCGTCCGCTGCCGCCATGAAGAACAGTCGGCGGAGAAGCCAATGAGTCGGCAGATTCACCGACCTGGCCTCGGCGACGCCGACGTTGGGCCTCTGCCCCGCTGGGCTCCCTGAGCCGTTCACGTATCTCCTCACCTTCTCACCGTGTTCTGCGACGCATCCGAATCGATGCGGTCAACGGCCGAGAAGATCCGCGACGAACACCTGAAGGCCAGTATCTCGTTGGTGCTGAGAGCGGAGAGAGTGGCGATGTGAAACTACTCCTCGGGGCGGACGAGGTGCCTGTGCGCATCTCCTTCTGACGGCAGCGACAGCATTCCGTCTTGGCGCAGGGAAACCAGATGCGGGACGTCAGAATTCCCGTATCCTTGGAGCGGGAGCCCGGACTCCCCGGGTATCTCGGCAAGACGATGTCGTCGCGCACGGGCGGGGAGGTGAAGGACATGACAGCGCAGGGCCAGCGCAGCCAACCTGTCGCGTTGTCAGGTGAGGCACGGCTCGTCGTGATCAGGGCGGAATCCGGACGAGGCAAGACGGCTCTGCTGCGTGAGTGGACGTCCACCCTCACGTCCGACGCCGTGGTGTGGCCGGTAGCCGTGCCTGCGCCTCGCACAGCGACGAGCCTCTGGATGCGCGCGATCACGCAGCTGCACGCGCAGGCGCTGATCTCAGACGAAATGCTGTTCCGAACGACGGCAGAAGCCAGCGCGTCGGCTGCGGCCGTGCGTGATGCGCTGTGCGAGGTGCTGGCATCGCTCCCGTACGATTTCGTGATCGTCATCGACGGTGTCGATACGGTCGCGACTCCCGCCGTCTACGGGCAGGTGCTTGCAGACGTCTCGCACATGCTCCGGCGCGTTCGCACGCTCCGCGTCGTCGTTGCGGAGTCGGTCCAGACGGCCATCGACGACCTTGACGCTGCGCACGTGGAGCGCGCAGACGTCGCACCCGAGGAACTCGCGACCTGGGCGGAGAGCGCAGCAATCGGGTCTGAACGAAGCCCCCCGGCTCGCAGCAGGCAGACGCAGCGCGGTGATAAGGATCTCCGCGACGTGATCACGGACCCCGCGGTGCTGGCCGACGTGTGCATGATGGCGCTGCCGCCCCATGTCGACGGGCAGCTCGCCGCGATGCTCACGGCGTCGTCGCGTGCCGCCGACCTGCTCGATCGCCTTGTCGACGCCGGCCTCGGAACATGGGTGAGTGACGCTCTTGGAAGCAGACGGTTCGAGTTCCGCGGAGGGCCGCGCGCTCAGGCACTGGACATGCTGCGCCGACGATGGCCCACAGCACGCGGCCGTGCGTGCCGCACGCTTGCGCGCTGGTATATGAGACACGGCCAGGACGAGCTGGCGCTCGAGTACGCGATCGACAGCGAGGACGTCGAGCTGATCGAACGCATCGCACTGCGCGTGTTTCCCTTTTCGGCGATGCTGGCGGAGGAGACCCTGGCCCGTGTCGCCGCGCTGGGGCCCGATCGCATTCGCGACAGCCCGTTGCTGTCCGTCTGGATGGGGACGTCCGTCGAACTGTCGCCGCGTTCGGGGCTGGACGGACGAGAGCTCTTCGCCAACGCGATCGAAGCCGCGAAGCGACCGCCTGAGGGTGCGAGCGACACCGAGCGGCTGATCGCGCTGGGGATCGAGGGCTACGCACTTCGAAGAACGGGGGACGGAGCCCGTGCGCGCGTCGCTGCGATCCGCTTCTCCGAGCAGGCCGCGGTTCTCGTGGAGTCAGGGGGCTTCGACGAAGCGCTCGACCAGGCCTTCGCGAACTTCGGATACCAGGTGGGGGTGACGCTGATCTACAGTGAGGAGTGGAGGAGAGCGAGGCAGCACCTCAACCTGATCGAGCGCTTCTGCAGCGCGCGGCGGATCGCCTACCGCCGGAACTCCGCGCTGGCCGCACTGTCGTATCTCGAGGCGTATGCGGGCGACAACCGTGAGTCGACGGCGCTGGCGCAGCGCATCCGTGACGAAGACTGGCCGCGCGTCTGGCGCGGAGGGAACATCAGAACCTACTATCTGCTCTCGCAGATCGTCCGCGAAGCCACCCGCGGACATGTTCGCGGACTGCGGCAGGCCGTCGCCGAGTTCCGGACGACGGCTCCGGTCACGGAGCACTGGGACATCTGCCTGCTCGGCGAGATCCTGCTCGACCTGGCCGAAGGAGATCCCTCCGCTGCACGCGCGCGATTCGAGTCCGTCGTGGGGGAGAGGCTGAGCGGCGACACGCACCCGGGGATCGTGAAGCGCGTCGCGCTCGTGCAGCGGATTCTCCGGCTGGCAGGCGAGCAGACCCACGCTCTGGCGGCGCCCTCGGACGAGAACCCACAGGATCCGCTGCAGCTCGCGTTGGACGCAGCACGGGACCTGGACGGACAGCGCATCGAAGAGGCCGCCGGAAAGCTGGGCCGCGCGGTCAGCCGAGCCAGGGCGCCGCTCGAACAGCACGTGGTCTTCGCCGTCCTCGCGAGGCTCGGCGTGCACCGGTCCGATGCCGAAAGCGTTCGAGACGCAGCGAGCCGACTCCAGCTGCTGCAGCGTTCCCACCAACTGAGGATCGCCTTTGCGCTCATCTCGGAAGACGAACGCGAGCGGATCCTGGCCGTCGCTGACAATCCATCATCGCTGCGGTCGGGATTCGCGTTGTCTCCGCCCTTGCCGGCACAGTGGCGGCCTCGTGCAC
The DNA here is from genome assembly GCF_003569805.1 of Microbacterium halotolerans. Lineage (GTDB taxonomy): Bacteria > Actinomycetota > Actinomycetes > Actinomycetales > Microbacteriaceae > Microbacterium > Microbacterium halotolerans. The sequence continues at coordinate 1,273,431 of NZ_KZ984051.1, forward strand.
CGACTGCCCTCACTCCCATGCAGCTGACGGTGCTGAGGACGCTTGCGGAGCTGGGTGACCGCCGTGAGGTGGCGCGCTCGCTGTATCTGTCACCCGGCACCGTGAAGGCGCATCTGCGTGCGATCTACCGGAAGCTCGATGCTCACAGTCAGGACGATGCGATTCTCAAGGCCTCGGCTCGGGGCCTTCTGCTCGTCGGTGACACGACGGGACGGAACCCGAGAGTCTGAAGCGTCTGGGACGTGCGCCTGCGCGCGGCTCGGCGGACGCTACGGGAGCTTCGCATCCCTGCCGGCCTTCTCCGTCCGGCGCCACTCCTGCCATCCGGGGTCATCCGCCATGAACGTCTCGATCTCAGCCTGCGTGGCGGTGAGCTTCGGGTCATGACGCAGGTAGGCCCGGGTCTCCCTGGCGACCAACCCGGAGAGCACCAGCAGCCCGATCAGGTTCGGCAGCGCCATCAGGCCGTTCATCACGTCGGAGAACGCCCACACGACGCCGAGCTCGGTGGTGCAGCCCACGAACACGACGAGCGCGAACAGTACGCGGAACGGCATCACAGAGCGGCGGCCGAGCAGTTTCTCCACCGCGCGCTCGCCGTAGTACGACCAGCCCAGGATCGTGGAGAACGCGAACAGTACGAGGCCGATCGTGACGATCCAGTGGCCCCATTCGCCCGGCAGGCCCTGGGTGAACGCCTCGCCGGTCATCAGCGAGGCGTCGAGCTGCTCGCCGTCGGAGCCGGTGAAGGAGTACGCGCCGGTCGTGACGATCACCAGGCCCGTCATCGTCACGACGATGATCGTGTCGATGAAGGTCTGCGTCATCGACACGAGACCCTGCCGGACGGGGTGGCTGGTGCGGGCGGCGGCGGCCGCGATGGCCGCGGACCCCATGCCCGACTCGTTCGAGAAGATCCCGCGCGCGACGCCGAACTGGATCGCGATGATGATGACCGATCCCGCGAAGCCGCCGGCTGCGGCGCTGCCGGTGAACGCGTCGTGGAAGATCATGCCGAGCGCCGCGGGGATGTCGCCGACGTTGACGAGCAGGATGTAGAGGGCGGCGACGACGTAGAGCACGATCATGATCGGGACGAGACCGGCTGTGACCCGGCCGATCGACTTGATCCCGCCGACGAGCACGATCAGCGCGACCACCGTCAGCACGATTCCGGTCACCCAGGTGGGAACCGAGAAGCTGCGCTCGAGGTTGGCCGACACCGAGTTGCCCTGAGTGAGGTTTCCGATGCCGAAGCAGGCGAAGATCGTGAACAGCGTGAAGGCGACGGCCAGGGTCTTTCCGAACCAGTTCCGGATGCCGCGCTCGAGGTACTGCTGCGGACCGCCGTTGCGCTCACCGGCGGAATCGGTGGTGCGGAAGCGTACGCCGAGGAACGCTTCGGAGTACTTCGACGCCATGCCGAGCAGCCCGGTGATCCACATCCAGAACAGTGCGCCCGGCCCGCCGATGGCGAGTGCTGTGGCGACGCCGACGACGTTGCCGGTGCCGACCGTCGCCGCCAGCGCCGTGGTGAGGGCCTGGAACTGCGAGATGTCGCCCTCTGCGTCAGGGTCCTTCCTGCGGAAGATGCCGAGTCGCAGAGCCGCGCCGAGGCGGACGAACTGCAGCCCGCCGAGCCGGATGGTCAGATACAGACCGGTTCCGAGGAGCAGGGGGATGAGCAGCCACGGCCCCCAGATGACTCCGCTGACGGCTTCGAGTGCGGCTTGGATGGTATCGATCATCGTGCGATTCCCCGTCCTGTCGTGCGCACGGTCGCCCCACCTCCACCGGCCGCGCTCGATCGGTTTGGGGGAGAGTGTAGCGCCAAGCCACCGAGCGGTGTCGATATCGCCGAGACGCGCCGAAACGGACCTGATCCCATCGAGGACGTGTGCCTCTCGCGACCATTCCGGAACCGCGCCGCACATCCGGATGGTCGCTTCATCCGGATGACTTAGCCTCGTATGGTGACGGCGAACCGCGTATACGTGATCCAGGTGGCGATGGACGAGGAGGCGCAGCCCTTCCTCGAAGCCGCGAGCGAGGCGAGCGAACCTGTGAGGATCGGCGGGGCCGTGCACCGCGGGCTCGAACTGGGTGGGCGCACGGTCGTGCTCGTCACGAGCGGCATCGGCATGATCAACGCCGCCGGCGCGACCGTCGGGGCGATCCACCGCTACGGCGACGACGTCGCGGTCATCGTCTCAGGAAGCTGCGGTGGGCTCGCCGCGGGGGTCTCGGTCGGCGACGTCGTGGTCGGCACCGACACGATCAACGTCGAGGCGGATGCCACGGCTTTCGGCTACGTACCTGGCCAGACGCCCGGTATGCCCGCTTCCTATTCTGCTGACGCTGAGATCCGCGCTGCGCTCGCCGCAGCGACGCTCGACGGCGCCGGCGTGCGCGAAGGTGTGATGGGGGCAGGAGACAAGTTCGCGACCGTCGACATCGCGCGCGAGCTGCGCGAGTCCTTCCCCGGGCTGCTCACGATCGATATGGAGACGGTCGCCGTCGCGCAGACCGCCCACAACCACGGTGCGGCATTCGCCGTCGCCCGCGCTGTCAGCGACCTGTGCGCACCGGACGGCACCGAGTTCGAGACCCACATCGACGATGCCGCCGAGCGCTCCGCGCGGGTCGTGATCTCCGCGCTGGGAGCGCTGTGAGTGCGGCGATCGTGAAGGGGAGCGCACCGGATGATGCAGGCGCCGCACCGGACACGGATGCGGCTCGGCCCAGCGCCGTGGATGAGGGGATCCGGCGCATCCGGTTCGACATCGGCTACGACGGCACCGAGTTCAAGGGGTGGGCGCGGCAGCCGGGGATGCGCACGGTGCAGGGCGTCCTCGAGGACGCCCTCGCACGGGTGGCCGGCTCGACGGTGCGGCTCACCGTCGCGGGGCGCACCGATTCGGGCGTGCACGCGACGGGGCAGGTCGCTCACGCCGACCTGACGCCGGATCAGTGGGAGCGCGTCACGCGCCGGCGCCGCATCGACAAGGCCCGCGAGCACGCCGGCGCAGAGGCGGACCGCGACCCCGCGTCCCTGCTGGCGCACAGGACGATGGGCGTGCTCGGACAGTACTCCGACGTCGCTGTGACGCGAACGTCGACCGCGCCCGACGGCTTCGACGCGCGCTTCTCCGCGGCGTGGCGGCGCTACGAGTACCGCATCGCCGACCGGACAGCGGGCTACGACCCTCTTCAGCGGGTGCGCACGACGCGCGTCAGGAGCAGGCTCGACGCCGACGCGATGGACCAGGCGGCCCGCGGGCTCATCGGCCTGCACGATTTCGCCGCGTACTGCAAGCCGCGTCCCGGCGCCACGACCATCCGGACCCTGCTCGAGTTCGAATGGCGGCGCGATGAGCAGGGCATTCTCATCGCGAACGTCAGAGCCGACGCGTTCTGTCACTCGATGGTGCGGGCGCTGGTCGGCGCGTGCGTCGCCGTGGGGGAGGGGCGTCTCGCACCCGGCGATCTCGAGGTGCTGCGCGACGAGCTCGTGCGCACGAGTGCGTTCATGGTGCAGGAGGCGCGAGGCCTTACGCTGACCGATGTCGGCTACCCGGCCGACGAGCTGCTGGCCCTGCGAGCCGAGCAGACCCGCAACCGTCGCGACCGCGACTGACCGTGAGGTGCGCCCAGGGCGGTCCCGGTGCTGAGCGCAACGCAGTCGAACCGACGTCGTGTTCGTCGCCGGGCCCGACGTGCCTGGGCCGCTACGGGCCGCACTCCTCGCATCGACTGCGTCGTGCCGGCCGGCAGCCGGCCGATCGCGGCGTGCGTCGACGACATGTGCGCAGTTCGGCGTCCGGAGGTGCGGTCCGAGGCGTAGCGTTGCGAGCATGAAGGTGCTCTCGTACAACCTCCGCAAGCATGCAGCCGCCGGAGAGCTCGGGCGGCTGGTCGAAGGCTACGAGCCCGACGTGCTCTGCCTGCAGGAGGCCGACGTGTCGGATCTGCCTGACCGCGTGCAGGGACTTCGACAGGCGGCCGCGACGGACAACAACCGGCTCGGCCTCGCCGTCTACTACCGCGAGAACACGTACCGGCTCGTCGACAGCGTCTCGCTGGGGCTGAAGAAGTCGCTGCACGACATCGTGCTGCGCCCCGCGCACGAGCGGCTGCTGGGCGTGCAGCTGCACGACATCGACGCCGGCCGGGAGGTGACCATGGCGTCGTTCCACGCCGCACCGCTGACCGCGCTGAACTCGCTGCGCCGCTCGCAGATCACCTCGGCGCTGCAGGCGCTCGAGCAGCTCGGGCCTGGCACGCCGACGCTGATGGTCGGCGACTACAACTATCCGATCTTCAAGGAACGCCTCGGCGATCGCGTGCGCGAGCACGGCTACGACCTCACGCTCAGCGATTCGCGCACCTATACGCGCTACCGCTACTTCCGCGGGCACTACGACTTCGTCACCTCGCGACTGCTCTCGATCGGCGACGTGCAGACTCTGCCGAAGGGAACGAGCGACCATCTGCCGATTCTCGTCGAGGCCGACTACCGGATGGGCATGACGGGCAGAATCCAGCTCGTGTGACCCCGGATGGCCGGATGCCGTTGGCCGCGAGCCATCAGGCGACGCGCGTTCGGCAACAGAATGCGCGCAGCTCAACAGACTCTGCGCTGGACCATGTTCGGGAACGCGCGTTCTGTTGCGCAGTGTGCGCGGGCATCGGATGCCCGGCCTCGGCCGGTGCCCTACTCCGCTGAGGTGATCGTTCCCGCCGCGACGGTCGAGTTGGTCGACTCGTCGATCAGGATGAACGACCCGGTCTCGCGGTTCGACGCGTAGGGATCCGCCACCAGGGGCGTCGTGACCCTCAGAGCGACGCGGCCGATGCCGTTCAGGCGCAGCTGGTCGGCCGCCTGATTGCGGTGCAGCGTGTTCACGTCGAGCTCGTAGTGGAGCTCCTTGACCACGCAGCGCGCCTCGCGGGTGCCGTGCAGCACCGTGTACTTCCTTCCCGGGACGAGGGGCAGCGCCTCGTCCATCCAGCACACCATGGCATCGATGTTCTGCGACACGTGCGGCTGGTTGTGCGGTCGGGCGACCACGTCTCCGCGGGAGATGTCGATCTCGTCCTCGAGGCGGATCGTGACGCTCATCGGCGGGAACGCCTGCTCGATCTCGCCGTCGGCCGTGTCGATGGCCTTCACACGTGAGGTGAGGCCGCTCGGCAGCACGATGACCTCGTCGCCCTTCCGGATGAGTCCGCTCGCCACCCGGCCGGCGTAGCCGCGGTAGTCGAGCACGTCGGACTGCTGAGGTCGGATGACGTACTGCACGGGGAAGCGCACGTCCTGCAGATTGCGATCGGCTCCGATGTACACGTTCTCGAGGTGGTGCAGCAGTGAGGTGCCCTCGTACCACGGCATGTTCTCGCTGCGTGTGACGACGTTGTCGCCGTTGAGCGCCGAGAGCGGAATCGCCGTGATGTCGGTGATGTTCAGCTTCGCGCTGAAGTCGAGGAAGTCCTGGCGGATCTCGTCGAACACCCGCTCGTCGTAGTCGACGAGGTCCATCTTGTTCACCGCGAGCACGACGTGCGGTACGCGCAGCAGCGACGCGATCGTCGCGTGGCGGCGGGACTGCTCGAGCACGCCCTTGCGCGCGTCGACGAGCACGACCGCGAGGTCGGCGGTCGATGCGCCTGTGACCATGTTGCGCGTGTACTGCTGGTGGCCCGGAGTGTCGGCGATGATGAACTTGCGCTTGGGAGTCGCGAAGTAGCGGTAGGCGACGTCGATCGTGATGCCCTGCTCGCGCTCGGCGCGGAGGCCATCGGTGAGCAGCGACAGGTCGACGTACTCGTTTCCGCGGCTCCTGCTCGTCTCCTCGACGCTGAGCAGCTGGTCCTCGAAGATCGACTTCGAGTCGTACAGCAGTCGGCCGATCAGCGTGCTCTTGCCGTCGTCGACGGAGCCGGCCGTGGCGAATCGCAGCATGTCCATCTCAGAAATACCCCTGCTTCTTCCGGTCCTCCATCGCGGCCTCGCTCACGCGGTCGTCGCCGCGCGTCGCGCCGCGCTCGGTGATGCGCGTCGCCGCAACCTCGTCGATGATCTTGTCGACCGTGTCGGCGTCGCTCTCGACGGCTGCAGTGAGGGTCGCGTCCCCCACGGTGCGGTAGCGCACCGTCCGCTTCGAGACCTCCTCGCCCTCTCGGGGCAGGCAGAAATCGTTGGCCTCGAACACCATGCCGTCGCGCACGAAGGTGTCGCGCTCGCGCGCGAAGTAGATCGGCGGAATCGCGACCTCGTCCTCCTTGATGTACTGCCAGATGTCGAGCTCGGTCCAGTTCGAGATCGGGAACACCCTGATGGACTCACCGGGGTGCACGCGCCCGTTGTACAGATCCCAGATCTCGGGGCGCTGGTTCTTCGGGTCCCACTGGCCGAACTCGTCGCGGAAGCTGAACACACGCTCCTTGGCCCGGGCCCGCTCCTCGTCGCGGCGGGCGCCGCCGAGCATGGCGTCGAAGCCGTTCTTCTCGACCGTGTCGAGCAGCACCGGCGTCTGGATGCGGTTGCGCGACCCGTTCGGCTCTTCCCGGACCAGGCCGCGCTCGATCGCCTCAGGCACAGAGCCGACGATCAGGCGGAGGCCGTTGCGGGCCACGTGCTCGTCGCGGAAGTCGAGCACTTCGGGGAAGTTGTGACCGGTGTCGATGTGCACGACGGGGAACGGCAGCCGCGCCGGGGCGAACGCCTTCAACGCGAGGTGCAGCATCACGAGGGAGTCTTTGCCGCCGGAGAACAGCAGCGCCGGCTTCTCGAGCTGCGCGGCCACTTCCCGGATGATGTGGATCGATTCGGCCTCGAGCTGCCTCAGCTGTGAGATCGAGTAGTTCGTTTCGGTGGGCACGAGGGCTCCTTTCACTCCGGTTGCGCGGCGAGCGCGTCGTCGATCGCACCCAGCACGCGATCCCGGATGTCGGGGCGGCAGACCACGAGATCCGGAAGGTAGGGGTCAGGCCGGTTGTAGACGAGGTCGCTCCCGTCGAGGCGCGAGGTGTGCAGGCCGGCGGCACGCGCGATGGCGACGGGCGCCGCGCTGTCCCACTCGTACTGACCGCCGGCGTGCAGGTACGCGTCGGTCGCGCCGTTCACGACGGAGCAGATCTTCACGCCGGCCGATCCCATCGGGATGAGCTCGGCGCCGAGAGAGGCCGCCACGCGGCGGACGATCCCGGATGCGCGGCTCCTGCTGACGGCGATCCGGATCGGGGCTTCCCCGGCATCTGTGCTGCCGGCGAGGTCGGTCGACACGATCACCTCATCCGGGCCGCCGAGCGCGACCGCCCCGAGGGAGAGCGCACCATCGACGACGAGCGCGACGTGCACGGCCCAGTCGTCGCGCCCCTCGCTGTATTCGCGGGTGCCGTCGAGGGGGTCGATGATCCACACGCGCGATGCGGAGAGCCGGGCGGCGCTGTCCGCCGCCTCCTCGCTCAGCACGGCGTCTGCCGGAGCGAGTTCGGCCAGGCGCGCGGCGAGAACGGCCTGCGCACCCTGGTCGCCCAGATCCTTCAGCGACAGCCGGTCGGCGTCCGGGTTCTCGAGCCGGATGCCGACGAGCCGGGCCGCTGCCTCGGTCGCGAGGGTGCGTGCGATGGCTGCGTCGCTGCTCCCTGCGTATTCGGTGACCACGGTCCTGTGCCTCGCGAACGGTTCGAATTGGGCTGCCGGCGGGGAACGCCCCTCGGCAAGTCGACCTTAACCCGGGAGCAAGCCGACCCCGGTGTCGCATGACGCCCGGTTACTCCTGGCCTCGGGAACTCTGACGGGTTTGGGATACCGTCGCGAGCTATGGACTGGGCGATGTCGTTCGCGGCCCTCGGAGTGGGCGTCGTGGTGGGGCTGACCGGCATGGGCGGCGGCGCGCTGATGACGCCCGTGCTGGTGCTGGGCTTCGGGGTGAACCCGTTCACAGCGGTCTCGAGCGATCTGATCACGGCGGCCGTGATGAAGCCGGCGGGATCCATCGTGCATGCGCGCAGGGGCACCGTGAACTGGGGGCTCGTGCTGTGGCTGATGATCGGCTCCGTGCCCGCCGCCTTCTGCGGGGCGCTGATCATCTCGATCCACGGTGAGGCGGCCGATGCCTCGGCATTCGTCAAGACCGCGCTCGGTGCCGTTCTGGTCCTCGCCGCCGCCCTGATCGGTCTGCGCGCCTTCATCGGAATGCGCAATCGTGCGCGCGAGCGTCGTGACGGCACGCACACGCGTCGCGAGGACGGTGCGCCACTGCGGGTGCGCAGGATCCCGACGCTGATCGTCGGCATCGTCGGCGGCCTGATGGTCGGGCTGACCTCCGTCGGGTCGGGCTCGCTCATCATCATCGCCCTGATGCTGCTGTACCCCCTGCTCCCGATGGGGCGGCTCGTCGGCACCGATCTCGTGCAGGCCGTTCCGCTCGTGGTCGCGGCGGCCATCGGGCATCTGCTGTTCGGCGAGGTCGACTGGTCGATCGTGCTGCCGCTGATCATCGGCAGCGTACCCGGCACGATCATCGGCGCGCGCCTGTCGTCGACGCTGCCCAGCGGCATCGTGCGCCGTGCCCTCGCGCTGGTGCTGCTGGCCTCGGGGCTGCGCATGCTCGACGTGGACATCCCGTGGACGATCGCCGCGGTCTCGCTCGCCTTCGTCGCCGCAACCCTCGGCTGGATGGGGCTGCGGTCCGTGTACGGAATCCCGCCCGCCGCGCGTCGCGAGCGAAAGGCATCGGAGTGAGAACGCCCCGCTGCCGGACTGATCTGCGCACCCGCCGCCGAGATGCGCACTTCTGCGACATCCGGGCGTAAAAGCCGGCGCATCTCGACGAAAGGTGCGCATCTCGGCAGCCAGGCGTGGGGTCAGGGGCGCATGGCTTCCAGGATCTGCGTGACCGCGTCACCGGGTGCGACGACGGAAGCATCGATGGTGAGATCCGCGTCCGAGGGGATCTGGTACGGGTCGCTGATACCGGTGAACTCGGCGATCTCACCGGCGGCGGCCTTGGCGTACAGCCCCTTGCGGTCGCGCTCGGCGCAGACGGACAGCGGGGTGGATACGTGCACGAGCAGGAGACGACCGTGCTGCTCGACGCGCTCGCGCATCTCGCGCCGCATCGCCTCGTACGGCGCGATCGGCGCGCAGACGGCGATGCCGCCGTGCCGCGCGATCAGGGACGCGACCCAGCCGATCCGCTGCACGTTGAGCATCCGGTCCTCGCGTGAGAAGCCGAGGCCCTTCGACAGGATGAGTCTGACCTCGTCGCCGTCGAGCAGTGTGGTCGTGCGCTCATCGGTCTCGGCGAGGCGTTCGACGAGCAGCTTCGAGATGGTGGACTTGCCGGAGCCGGAGAGCCCCGTCAGCAGGATCGCACAGCCGGGGGAGGCGGGGATCGCGGTCTCCCAGACATCGACGCGGTCGGCGACGAGCTGCTCGGCGATGTCGCGCGCGGACGCCGGATCGCTCGGCGATGGCATCACCACGACGCGGCGCCCCGCTGCCTCGACCCGGGCGATGGCTGAGGCCAGGGCGGAGGTGTCGTCGCGGTCCAGCACGATCACGGGGTCGGCGTCATCCCATCCGGCGTCCTCCGGCTCCGGCACGGTCCCGGTGATCAGCATGGCCAGGGGAACGCGGGCGAAACCGGCGGTCACACGCAGGTCCGTGCGGTCGCGGTGCCCGAGCGACCTGCGCGCCGACACCGCGCCGGACACCAGCGTCTCGCCAGGCAGATCCGGCGCCGTTCCCGCGCCGATCTGTGCGACCTCGGCCGGGTGCGGCGCAACGACGGCGACGTCATCGGCGCGGAGCTGCGCGACATCCGTGCCCTCGGCATCGTGCAGCACGATCGTCTCGCCCTGCACCATCTCGACATCGCGAAGGCGCAGCCGAGCGCAGCCACCGTTCGCGCCGGCCAGGGCGAGCTCCACGTCGCGCAGCTGCGCGGACGACAGGGTTGCATGCACATCAGTCACCCGCCCATCCTGCCCTCTCACGCTCCCCGCACAACCTTCGTTCTCGTTCCGCGCGGAATCCAGGAGAATCCGCGTCGCCTCGGATGATTCCTGGGCAGGGAGCTTGGAGTCCGCGCATTCTCCTGGTTTCTGCGGGGTCTGCAGGCGGCGCCGGATGAGCGGTGCGGTCGATCCTGCGCTGAGCAGGCGGCATGAACGCGGTGATGTGTCGGCCCGGGAGTCGTGCTAAGCTATCTCGTTGGTGCGCGACTGCGCGCACTGCGAACGTGAGCCCTCCAACGTCTGCATTCCGGATCTTCGACCCGGAATCGGCACCGGAGCGGGATTCACGAACGTCTCCGTTCGAATAGAAAGCAGCACAACTGTGACTCGCACTTATTCCCCGAAGGCTGGCGACGCCCAGCGCGAGTGGCTCGTCATCGACGCCACCGACGTCGTTCTCGGCCGCCTCGCCTCGCACGCGGCCGCGCTTCTGCGCGGCAAGCACAAGGTGACCTTCGCTCCGCACATGGACATGGGCGACTTCGTCGTCGTCGTGAACGCCGACAAGGTGGCGCTCACGGGCAACAAGCTCCAGAACAAGCGTGCATACCGCCACTCGGGCTACCCCGGCGGCCTGAGCTCGGTCTCCTACGAGGAGCTCCTCGACAAGAACCCCGTGCGCGCCGTCGAGAAGGCGATCCGCGGCATGCTCCCCAAGAACAGCCTTGGCCGTCAGCAGCTCTCGAAGCTGAAGGTGTACACGGGTGCCGAGCACCCCCACGCCGCGCAGCAGCCCAAGACGTACACCCTCGACCAGGTCGCGCAGTAAGCGCGAAGCTAAGGATTCATCGTGGCGAACGACACTACCGACTTCCCGCAGAACTACAGCACCGAGTCCGAGGCCGCTGAGACCGTCGAGGCCGCCCGCCCCGTCGTCAGCGTTCCCGGCGCCGCTGTTGGCCGCCGTAAGCAGGCCATCGCACGCGTGCGTCTGGTGCCGGGCAACGGCACCATCACGGTCAACGGGCGCACGCTCGAGGACTACTTCCCGAACAAGCTGCACCAGCAGCTGATCAACGATCCGTTCACGCTCCTCTCGCTGAACGGCGCGTACGACGTGATCGCCCGCATCACCGGCGGCGGCCCGTCCGGTCAGGCCGGCGCGCTTCGCCTCGGCATCGCGCGTTCGCTCAACGGCATCGACGTCGAGAACAACCGACCGACCCTCAAGAAGGCCGGGTTCCTCTCGCGCGACGCTCGCGTCAAGGAGCGCAAGAAGGCTGGTCTCAAGAAGGCCCGCAAGGCCCCGCAGTACTCGAAGCGCTAAAGCGAGCGCTCTTCCGATGCCGCTGTTTGGCACGGACGGCGTGAGGGGGCTGGCCAACGGCTCCCTCACCGCCGACCTCGCTCTGTCCCTGGCCCAGGCGACTGCCGTCGTCCTGGGCCAGGGCCGTTCCGCCGAGGCGCGTCGTGCGGAAGGTCGCCGCGCCTCCGCGGTGATCGCGCACGACCCGCGCATCTCCGGCGAGTTCCTCTCCGCCGCTGTCGCTGCCGGGCTCGCCTCCTCCGGCGTCGACGTCTACGACGCAGGTGTGATCCCGACGCCGGCGCTCGCCTACCTGATCGCCGACTTCGATGCCGACTTCGGCATCATGATCTCCGCATCGCACAACCCCGCTCCCGACAACGGGATCAAGGTGTTCGCGCGCGGAGGCGTGAAGCTTCCCGACGTCGTCGAACGGCGCATCGAGGAGCACATGCACGGGGAGAGGTGGCTCCCGACCGGATCGCAGGTCGGCCGCATCCGGCGCTTCTCCGACGCCGAGGACCGCTACCTCGTGCACCTGCTGTCGACGATGCCGCACCGGCTCGACGGGCTGCACGTCGTGCTCGACTGCGCGCACGGTGCCGCGGCCGGGGTGTCTCCCGATGCCTTCCGCGACGCTGGAGCGGAACTCACCGTCATCGGCGCGGAACCGGATGGCCTCAACATCAACGACGGCGTGGGCTCCACCCACCTCGATCATCTCGCCGAAGCCGTCGTGCGTCTCGGCGCAGACATGGGCATCGCCCACGACGGCGATGCCGACCGCTGCCTGGCGATCGATGCGCAGGGCAACCAGATCGACGGCGACCGGATCATGGCGATCCTCGCGGCCTCCATGCATGAGCGCGGCGTGCTGGCGAACAACACCCTGGTCGCCACGGTGATGAGCAATCTCGGTCTGCACCGCGCCATGGGGGAACGCGGCATCGAGGTGCTGCAGACCGCCGTGGGCGACCGCTATGTGCTCGAGGGCATGAACGCCGGCGGACACTCGCTGGGTGGTGAGCAGTCCGGTCACGTCATCATGAGCGAGCACGCGACCACCGGTGACGGCGTGCTCACCGGCCTGCACCTCGCCGCCGAGGTGGCGCGCACGGGCAAGCCGCTCGCCGAGCTGGCTGCGATCATGACCGTGTACCCGCAGGTGCTGATCAACGTGACCGGCGTCGACAAGGACCGCACCGATGACGAGCCGCTCGTCGCCGCTGTGAATGCCGTGGCGGCCGAGCTGGGGGAGACCGGCCGTGTGCTGCTGCGTCCGTCCGGCACGGAACAGCTCGTGCGCGTCATGGTCGAAGCCGCCGACAGCGAGACCGCGCGGCGCCATGCCGATCACCTCGCGAAGGTCGTCCAGGAGCGACTCGGGCGCTGACAGCGATTCGACTATCCGTTTCTTCGGCACGCCTCCGCTCGGAATGCCGACGGAGGCGTGCCAGTGGGGCGTGCATATGTGAACAAGAAGAAGTGTACTTGTATATTAGCATTTTGGGATGAGTGCACACAGGTAGGACTCGGTTGACTCCGCCTCGAATACCGGTCAGACTCTGAAGTCGGCAGTGGGAATCCGAATCCCGATCGATCCGGCCAGCACGTCTCGGAGGCGTGCGGGTGGGTTGTGCCGTCCCGGCTATCGGAAGCCGGGGAGGAAACTTCCGACCAGCCTGGAGTCATACAGATGAAGCGCGCCCTCGCGGGCGCGGCCACCGTATCCACCGTCGCCGCGCTCGCGGCGTTCGGCGGAGCAGCCGCGCATGCAGAGACCACGGACGGCACGATCATCGTGCACGTCACAGAAGACAGAAACCTGAACGGTCAACGTGACGCCGTCGATGCGATGATCGACGGCGCGACCGTGACGGTCACCGATTCGGAGGGCGCCTCGGCGACCGCCGTCACGGTCGCGGGCGCGGCCGAAATCGACAGCACCGCGCTGACCGGCGGCACGTACCGCGTCGAGGTCACCAATCCCGACCCGGCGACCTACACCGAATCCACGGTTGATCCCGCGGCGACCGACGAGACTGCCTTCGGCCCGGCGGTGTCGTTCGCCGATGTAGCGGACGGCGCAGATGCAACGGTCGAAGTCGGCTACGTCGATCTCTCGAAGCTCGGTGTCGAGAACGGACAGGTCTTCTCAGCGCTCCAGGACAACATGGCATCCGATGCCCAGGAGACGGAGCTGTACTCGCTGCCGGCGAACCTCCAGGGCTCGCAGGCCGAGCTGACCGGTCGCGGTTCGTACGGCACTGTGTACGGGATCGGCGTCGACTCCGGCTACCGCGAGATCTACGCCGGCGCCTACGCAAAGCGCGCAGCGGAATACGGGCCGGGCGGCGCCGGTGGCATCTACCGCTATGACGCACTCGACGGCGAAGACGACGGCCTGTGGGCAGTGGTTCGGGACGCCGGATCGACGACGCACGACTGGGACGCAGACCAGGACTTCGACTTCCGCGACCGCGTCAGCCGCGAAGGCCTCGGGGACATCGAGGTGACCGAGGACAACGCGTTCCTCACGACGGTCAACCTCGCCAGGGACATGCTCGTCACCTACGACCTGAGCGACCGCGACACAGCGGCGGCCGATCGTGTGCCGGTTCAGGAGCTCGCCGTTCCTGCGAGTCTCGCCGGCGTCGACTCCGATGCCGATTTCTGGACTCCCTTCGCCCTCGAGGAGCACGACGGCGAGCTGTACGTCGGTGCGACCGACGGCGAGACGATGGACGTCTATCTGCTGAACTTCACGCGCGCCGCTGACGGATCGCTCTCGTTCGCCGGTGTGGTCGCCTCCGGCAATGCGGGCGATGTGCTCGAGCGCCAGGGCCAGGAGACCGCAGACCGCTACGTCAACGAGGCGTGCCGCTACGTCGACTGGAACGAGTGGCACGATGACGTCCCCGATGCGTGCATCAACGACCGCGCATCCGGCTGGAACAACGGCAACGGCTACCAGCTCAACTACGCGCAGCCGCTGCTGGCCGACATCGAAGTCATCGCTGACGGCGAGTTCGCGTTCTCGTTCCGCGACCGCTCCAGCGACCAGTACGGCACGGCGATGATCTACGGTTTCAACGCCGACGGCGAGCCAGAGTCAGGCGACTACATCCTCACCGGAGACCTCGTGCAGGTGACGCTCGCCGACGATCAGATCCAGTGGGCACCCGACTTCGACTACGTGGATCGCGCGGGTTCGAATGCGGATCTTGTGCATGCGCAGGGCTCGTTCTCTGGCATCGCATACGTTCCCGAGCTCGACTACGTGCTCACCAACCAGCTCGACGCGAACCAGTACTTCACGCAGGGCCTGCGGGTGCTGCACGCCACCGGAGACTCGGCAGGCCAGGTCGTCCGCAATGACGACGTGCCGACGGGCAACATCGATCTCACCGGCGATTTCGGCAAGAACACCGGTCTCGCCGATGTCGAGGTCCTCGTCGCCGCGGCGACGCAGCAGATCGGCAACTACGTCTGGATCGATTCCGACAAGGACGGCGTGCAGGATCCGGATGAGGCACCCGTCGAGGGCGTGACGGTCACTCTGCGCGACACCGACGGCAATGTCGTCGCCACCACGGTGACCGATGCTGATGGCGCGTACTACTTCGGCGCGGTCGACGGGCTCGAGCCCGATACGGAGTACGACGTCGTCATCGACGCGTCCAACTTCACCGACGGCGCACTCGTCGGCTACCACGCGACAGAGCCGCAGGCAGATGGCGCCACGGACGTCAACGACAGCAATGGCGTGCAGGCCGAGAGCTCGGACGAGACGGTCGCCCGCATCACAACCCCCGCCGCGAACGTCAACGATCACTCGATCGACTTCGGCTTCGTGGAGGACCCGACGGTGTCGGTGGGTGACTATGTGTGGTTCGACTCGAACCGCGACGGTCGTCAGGGCGATGATGAGTCGGGCATCGAGGGCGTCGAGCTGACGCTGACGGGCCCGGATGGCAATCCGGTGACCGATGTGTTCGGCAACCCGGTCGAGCCGACCTCCACCGACGAGGACGGGAAGTACTCGTTCGATGATCTGCCGGTGCTGCCGGAGGGCGAGCACTACACGGTCACGGTCACCCCGCCGAACGGCTTCGAGCCGACTGAGCCCGACGTCGGTGACGGCGAGGGCGACTCCTCGACGGGTTCGGCCGAGTCAGGCGATCTCACCGAGGACGGCGCTCGCGATGACACGCTCGACTTCGGCTTCGTGAAGCCGACGGTCTCGGTGGGTGACTACGTGTGGTTCGACTCGAACCGCGACGGTCGTCAGGACGATGACGAGTCGGGCATCGAGGGCGTCGAGCTGACGCTGACGGGCCCGGATGGCAAGCCGGTGACCGATGTGTTCGGCGACCCGGTCGAGCCGACCTCCACCGACGAGGACGGGAAGTACTCGTTCGACGACCTGCCCGTGCTGCCGGAGGGTGAGCACTACACGGTCACGGTCACCCCGCCGAATGGCTTCGAGTCGACCGAGCCCGGCGTCGGTGACGGCGAGGGCGACTCCTCGACGGGTTCGGCCGAGTCAGGCGATCTCACCGAGGACGGCGCGCGCGATGACACGCTCGACTTCGGCTTCGTCGTCATCGAGGAGCCGACGGACGCGGACGGCACCGACGGCACGGACGGCACGACGTCGCCGAACGGATCCGACGATGATCTCGCTGTCACGGGCGGGACGATCTCGCTCGCTGCAGGGGCCGCGGCACTCCTGCTGCTCCTGATCGGCGGCGGTCTCATCACTGCGCGTCGCCGCAGCGCCATGCAGGACTGATCGAGCCGCTGGAGACGACGCTGCCCGCATTCGCCCTCCGGGGAGGTGCGGGCAGCGTCGTGTCATATGCGAAAGTGGAACCGCCCGGGTGGTTCGGGCGGCGCCAGAGAGGGACATCCAGTGCAACGCAGACTGACACCGCTCGCAGGAGCAGTCGCGATAGGCCTCACCATGCTCGGGCTCGCCGGCTGCGTGTCCGAGCCCGACGCACTCGACATCGTGCACGTGCCGGATGACGCTTCGCTCGCCGATGCGGGTGATCTCGTGGCGGACGGCGGCGTGATCCTGATCGCGCCTGGTACGTACACCGGGACGCTCGAGGTCTCTGCCGATGATGTCACCGTGCGCGGCGAGGACCGCAACGGCGTCGTGATCGACGGAGAACTCACCCGCTCCAGCGGGGTCGTCGGCAGCGGCGAGCGGATCACGGTCGAGAATCTCACCGTGAAGAACTTCCTGCAGAACGGCGTGCTGATCACGGGCGTCACCGACGAGAACGGAGCGGGCCTCGGCCGCGGCCCCGACGGCTATCTGCCGGAGGACGTGCCCGATCCCGTCCCCGGCTACCTCGTTCAGGCGGTCACGGCGGAGAACAACGGTCTCTACGGCATCTACGCGTTCAACCGCACCGGCGGCATCATCCGGAACAACCTCGCCTCCGGCGGCTCCGATGCGGGCATCTACGTCGGCCAGTGCGAGGACTGCAACGCGTGGGTCGACTCCAACGTCACGATCTCCAACGCCGTCGGCATCGAACTCGCGAACGCATCAGGCGTCTCCATCACGGGAAACCGAGTCGTCGACAATCGCATCGGGCTGAGCGTGCTGTCGAACTATCTCGAGGCGCACGGCCCGACCGTGAACCTGACGGTGGCGGGCAACGTCATCTCCGACAACAACAACGCGGACACACCCGAGCAGGCCGGCGGCGCGTTCGGCGTCGGCGTCGGCCTCGCAGGCACGGTCGATGCCGAGATCTTCGCGAACCGCGTCACCGGCAACGGAAGCGTCGGCGTCTGGGTGACCTCATCGGAGGACTTCGCACCGTCCGGCACGAACGTGCACGACAACACCTGGGGCGACGGGCTCGCCGTCGCCTACGCACCCGCTCCGGACGCGGTGGGAGACGGCAACTGCTTCGCACTGGACGGTGCGACCTCGGCCGAACCGGAGGCGCTGCTCGACGACGGATGCGATGCACCCGCTCCCGGCGCGTACTCCCAGCCGCCGGCTCCCGCTGGCATCTCGTTCGCCGACGTGCCCTCGCCGCCGCAGCGGCCAGGGCTGGACACGGTCGACGAGAAGCCGCGCGAACTTCCCGACAGCGTCGACATGCCTGACACCGCCGGAATCGATGTGCCGTCGGCCGACCTGCTCGAGGACGCCTCATGACGCGGCGCCGGGCGAGCGTGCTCGCCGCGTCGCTGGCCATCGCAGCGCTGCTGACCGGATGCGCGTCGGGTCTCAGCGAAGACGGTGAGCCGCTCGATGCGGAGCAGGCCGAAGCGCTGGCGCAGACGCGCTTCCAACTGTCGACGACGGACGAGTTCGGTGCGGAGATCACGGTCGGTGCCGCTGACGATGTCGACCACTATGTCGTCCACGCCACGGTGTCGCACGACGACGGCGTCGCATGGGGCACGCTCGAACGCGGACCGGAGGGGCTAGCAGTGAGCGAGCAGATCGCGTTCGGCTCGCAGACCGTCGCAATCGATGCGGGATCCGGATGGCAGGTCTCGGCACTCGAAGGCCAGTACGCCGAGCTCGCCGTCGTCTTCTCGCTCGTTGCGGATCGGCCGGAGAACTCTGAGCTGCTGCGCCAGTCCGACGCGCGTTTCCTCGGGGTCGAGAGCAGCGACGATGTCGAGTACGAGGTGTACCGGCTGCCCAGCGACGACGGTGCGGGAGCGACCACGCGGATGTGGCTGAACGAGGGAAGACTGGGGCGACTCGATGACGGCGGCGACGAGTTCGTCGTCGCGATCAAAGAGGCCGCGGGCGACGAGCGCCCGGAAGGTCTGCTCGAGATGCTCGGAGCAGGCGCAGATGAGTGACCGCGAAGACGACCCGCGCGCGGTGGCAGGGCACGGCTCCGATGTTCTCGGTCACGGCGACGATGTGAGTGCCGACCCCGAGAGCGGTCAGGTCGCGCCCGCGCGCCGCGGGGTCGGCCGACGCGACCTGTTCACCGCCGCCGGGGCAGCGGTCGTGGGCGGCGCAGCGGGCTGGGGGCTGGCCGGTCTCGTCGACCGCGATGACGAGTCCGAGCCGACTCCCGCGGCGTCCGATTCGCCCTCGCTGCCATCGGCCGATCTCGTCTCGGGCATCACCCATCCGGCCGTCCCGCAGCGGCACATGCTGGTCACGGTGCTCGACGTCGACCTCGAACCGGATGCCCTGCTCGAGGCCGTGCGGAACGCATCGGCGGGCGAGCACTCAGACGACTCGGGCGTCGTGACGGTCACGTTCGGCTTCTCACCCGAGGCCGCCCGCGCGCTGTGGCCCGACAGGGCGACCGCCGACATGACCGTGCCGTCGTTCGCAGGCGACACCGCCCACATCCGGTCCGGCGGCGACCTGAGCGTGCAGGTGTGTGCCGAGACAGCGGCCGCGGTGAGTGACGCCACTGCTGTGATCGTGCAGGCGCTCGGCCAGGCGACCGTGCGCTGGCAGGCCGCTGGCAGCCGTGACGCTCCTACGCCCGAGGGCACGACGCGCACCTCGGCCGGGTTCATCGACGGCATCGCGAACCCCCGCACCGCGGAGGAACTCGCCGAGGGCGTGTGGACCGGTGACTCCCGCGACACGTACGTCGTCTACCGCCGGATGAGCATCGACCGCGCCTTCCTCTCGCTGTCGCACGGAGACCAGGAGGCCGCGATCGGCCGCCGCCGCGACACCGGTGCGCCGCTTTCCGGAGGCGACACGATGGACGACATCGACCTGTTCGCCAAGAGCGACGACGGGCGCCGGCTCGTGCCGAACGAAGCCCACGCCAGGCGCGCGCATCCGGCCAATCTCGGGCTTGCGCTGATGCTGCGCCGCAGCTATTCGTACGCCGCGCCGACGGGCCCAGGAGTGATGTTCACGGCGTTCATGAACGACCCGCAGACTTTCGTCGCCACCCAGCGACGACTGGACGAACAGGATGCGTTCATCGCGCACACCTCGACCGACGCGGGCGGAATGTTCTTCGTGCCGGCGCTGTAGGGCGACAACGCATATCCCTTCATTTCTGGCACAACTCCGGGCTGCGATGCCACCGGAGATGTGCCAGAAATGAAGAGTTGCGGCGTCCTACGCGCCGCGCTCCCAGCCGAGCTGCTCGATGTAGCGGAGCATGACGCCCTCGCGCAGGGCCCACGGGCTGACCTCGAGTTCGTCGACGCCGAGCGCCTTCATCGCCTCGTGCAGGACCACGGCACCGGCCGTGATCTGGAACGTGCGGTCGGCGGTGATGCCCGGCAGCTCCTGGCGCGCCTCGGCGGGGATGCGCGCCAGGACCGGGATCCACGCGCCCAGCGCTGCCCGCGGCAGGCGCCAGCGCTCGTCTCCCGCCCATCCGGGCTGCGCGAAGCCGGCGAGTTTCGCCAGCGACCGGATGGTCTTCGACGAGCCGACCACGAAATCCGGTCTCGGCGATGCCTTGAAGCGTTTGGCGAGAGGCTTCAGAACGCCGCGGGCATGCTCGCGGAGCGCGGCGACCTCATCGTCGCCCGCCGGATCATCCGGAAGGTGCTCGATCGTCATCCGGCCCGCGCCCAGCGGCACCGACTCGGCGATCTGGGGCAGCTCCTCGCTGCCTCCAGCGACTTCGAGCGATCCGCCGCCGATGTCGAACATCAGGATCTGACCGGCCGACCACCCGAACCAGCGCCGGATGGCGAGGAACGTCAGCCGCGCCTCGTCCGTGCCGCCGAGCACCTGCAGCGGCTGGCCGAGCGCATCCTCGACCCTGGCGATGATGTCGCCGCCGTTGGTCGCTTCCCGCATCGCCGACGTCGCGGTGGCGAGCAGTTCCACGACGCCCTCCTCATCGGCCACGGCCTTCGCCCGGTGCACGGCGGCGACGATCGCCTCCGCGCCCTCGCGTGAGATCGACCCGTCCGGCGTGAGGTACCGCATCAGGCGCAGCACGCTCTTGTCACTCGTGGTGGCCAACGGCCGACCACCCGGATGCGCGTCGGCGACGAGCAGGTGCACCGTGTTCGAACCGATATCGAGAACGCCGAGTCGCATGGGGACACGATAGCGCCGTCCGTTGCGTGTGCAGGTACGACGGAGCGATCGAGCTCGCACAGCCCAGGAGATCAGGTGCTGCGGCGCGTGCGCTCCCGCAGGAATCCGCATGCACCGACCGCGTATCCGGGCGAATCGACTGCGTTGTGTGCGCCGGTAGAATGTCGCGGGTGACTTCCGATCCGCAGCTCTCGCTGTACCGCCAGATCGCGCGGTCCGACTGGTCTCGGCTCGCAGCGGACATGGACCAGCCGCTGACCGAGGCCGAGGTGGTGCAGATCCGCGGCATCGGCGATCGGCTCGACGTCGACGAGATCCGCGAGGTCTACCTGCCGCTGAGTCGGTTGCTGTCGATCTGGGCGAACGCGTACCAGCGCATCGGAACGGACGTCTCCGACTTCCTCGGGCGCAGCCAGGACATCCGCACGCCCTTCGTCGTCGCCGTGGCCGGATCGGTGTCGGTCGGCAAGTCGACCATCGCGCGGCTGCTCCGCGAGCTGATGAGTCGGTGGTCGACGACGCCGCGCGTCGACCTCGTCACGACCGACGGGTTCCTGCTTCCGAACGCCGAGCTCGAGCGCCGCGGACTGATGACCCGCAAGGGGTTCCCCGAGTCGTATGACCGGCGGGCGCTGGTCGACTTCCTCACGAAGGTGAAGAGCGGCGAGGAAGTCGTGCACGCGCCGTTCTACTCGCACGTGCGCTACGACATCGTTCCGGATGCCCAGGTCACGGTGCGCAGGCCGGATGTCGTGATCGTCGAAGGGCTGAACGTGCTGCAGCCGCCTCCCGCGCCGCACGATGTCGCGGTCAGCGATCTGTTCGACTTCTCGATCTACGTCGACGCCGACACCGATCACATCGAACGGTGGTTCGTCGACCGGTTCCTCAAACTGCGCGCCGGTGCCTTCGCGAACCCCGCGTCGTACTTCAACGTGTTCGCCGGACTGAGCGACGCCGAAGCCGAACAGACCGCCCTGGGCTTCTGGCGCGACATCAACATGCCGAATCTCGTCGAGAACGTGCTCCCGACGAAGCACCGCGCGACGCTGGTGCTGCAGAAGGGGGCGTCGCACGCCGTCGAGTCCGTCCTCCTCCGCAAGGCATAGCCGCCGGCGGGTGCTGCCGGGCCGTTCCGGTTCCCCATATTGCGGCTGCCGCCGCATGGTTGTGCGGCTCGGGAAACCGGAACGGTGGGCGCCTGGCCGGCCCGCGCCGTCTGCACCGGGAGAGCCCGCACGCCTGCGCGGTTCCCCAGGAACGCCGTCCTAGACTCATACCTATGTGTGGAATCGTCGGATACGTCGGCCAGCGCGAGAGCCAGGACATCCTGCTGGCGGGCCTTGCGCGCCTGGAGTACAGGGGGTACGACTCGGCGGGGATCGCCGTCATCGACAGCGCGGGCGATCTGCACGCCGAGAAGAAGGCGGGCAAGCTGGCGAAGCTGCGTGAGCGGTTGGAGGCTGCGCCGATCGCTGCAGGCACGACCGGAATCGGGCACACTCGCTGGGCGACCCACGGCGGCCCGACCGACCTGAACGCGCACCCGCACCTCGCCGACGACGATCGCCTCGCGGTGATCCACAACGGCATCATCGAGAACTTCGCCGCACTCCGCGCCGAGCTGACCGACCAGGGCTTCGAGCTGCGCAGCCAGACCGACACCGAGGTCGCCGCGGTGCTGCTCGGCCGCGAGTACCGGGCCAACGACGGCGATCTCGTCGCCGCGTTCCGCGCTGTCGCCGCGCGACTCGAGGGTGCGTTCACGATCCTCGCCATGCACGAGGACCACCCTGGCCTCGTCGTCGGCGCTCGACGCAACTCGCCCCTCGTGATCGGGCTGGGCGAGGGCGAGAACTTCCTCGGCAGCGATGTCGCGGCGTTCGTCGAGCACACCCGCAGCGCGCTCGCGATCGGCCAGGACCAGATCGTGGCCATCACCCCCGACGAGGTGCGCGTCACCGACTTCGACGGCAATGAGGTCGAGACCAGCCCCTTCGAAGTGATGTGGGACGCCGCGGCCGCAGAGAAGGGCGGATGGTCGAGCTTCATGGCCAAGGAGGTCTCGGAGGAGCCGGAGGCCGTGGCGAACACGGTGCGCGGCCGCGTCAGGAACGGCGCCGTCGCGATCTCCGAACTCGACGGTCTCGACGAACTCTTCGCCGACGTCAGCCGCATCATCGTCATCGCGTGCGGAACGGCCAGCTATGCAGGCCAGGTCGGCAAGTACGCGCTCGAGAAGTGGGCGCGCGTGCCCGTCGACGTCGAGCTGGCGCACGAGTTCCGCTATCGCGACCCGATCGTCGGCCCTGACACGCTCGTCGTCTCGATCAGCCAGTCGGGCGAGACGATGGACACTCTGATGGCGGTCAAGGAGGCCGCGCGCCTCGGTGCCAGGACGCTGTCGATCTGCAACACCCAGGGCGCGACGATACCGCGCGAGTCCGACGCGATCGTCTACACGCATGCAGGACCCGAGGTGGCCGTCGCGTCCACGAAGGCCTTCGTCGCGCAGATCACTGCCCTCTACCTGCTGGCGCTGCACATCGGTCGCGTGCGCGGCACGATCAGCACCGAGGCCATCGCTGATGCCGTGGCGGAGCTCGAGACGCTGCCCGAGAAGATCCAGTGGATCCTCGACAACGAGCAGGAGCGCATCGAGCAGCTCGCGCACTGGATGGCCGACACCCGTTCCGTCCTGTTCCTCGGTCGCCACGTGGGCTTCCCGATCGCGCTCGAGGGTGCGCTGAAGCTCAAGGAGATCTCGTACATCCACGCGGAGGGCTTCGCGGCAGGCGAGCTCAAGCACGGACCGATCGCGCTGATCGAGCCGGGCCAGCCCGTGTTCGTGATGGTGCCGTCGCCGCGCGGAGCGGCGACCCTGCACGCGAAGGTCGTCTCGAACATCGAGGAGATCCGTGCACGCGGCGCCCGCGTCATCGCCGTGGCGGAGCAGGGCGACACCGCCGTGCTGCCGCATGCCGACGAGATGCTGCGGGTGCCGCTGGCCGGCCCGCTGTTCGAAGCGATCCTCGCGGTCGTGCCGCTGCACATCTTCGCGATGGGCCTGGCCACGGCGAAGGGACTCGACGTCGACCAGCCGCGCAACCTCGCGAAGTCCGTCACGGTCGAGTGATGCCAGCTGCAGCTCTTCACGTCTCCTGCAAGTCCGCTGCGGACAGCTGCGGACTTGCAGGAGACGTGAAGACGTGTCTCGGCGCGGTGGCGGCGTGATCATCGGGATCGGGGTCGACATGGTCGACGTCGAGCGATTTCAGCAGCAGATCGACGGGTCGCCGCGGCTCGCCGAGCGACTGTTCAGCACCCACGAGCGAGAGCTGCCGCTTCGGTCGCTCGCCGCGCGCTACGCCGCGAAAGAAGCGCTGATCAAGGCGCTCGGCGGCAGCGAGGGTGTGAACTGGCGCGACATCGAGGTGCCGCGGCTCGGCGAGCGCCAGGCCCCGAGCTACGTGATCGACGGTGAGACGGCCGCGACGGTCACCGCCCGTGGTGTGACGCGTCTGCACCTGTCGCTCTCGCACGACGCCGGCCTCGCGATCGCGTACACCGTGCTCGAGGGTGATGCCCCGGACGGGCGGGGTGAGCCGGATGAGTGAGGCCCGGATGATCGGAGAGCCGGCTGGTGTCGTGCGCTCGCCGGATGCGATTCCGAGGGGCGCCCCTGTGGGGTGTGGGACGAGGGCGAGCCTCGGCCGTGCGCGGACCCGAACTGAGGCCATTGCGGCAGGGCGGTCCAGCCGGCGCCCCACTCGGGCTTGGAGCAGCACCCGCCGCAGTGTCGTACTCGAGCGAGCAGGAGACCGGAATGCGTGAGAACGACGCGACTGCGCCCCCGCGCGAGGCGCTCGTCGACGCCTCGGCGATCGAGCACAACGTCCGTGTGCTGCGCGAGATCACAGGCACGCCGGAATGCATCGCGGTGGTCAAGGCGAACGGCTACGGCCACGGCGCGCTGACGGCGGCGCGTGCGGCGCTAGCCGGGGGAGCGACTCGCCTCGGCGTCGCCGACGTCAGAGAGGCGCTCGCCCTGCGCGAGGCGGGCATCACCGCCCCGGTCATCGCGTGGCTGCACGCGCCCGACGTCGACTTCACCGAGGCGGTGCGCTCGGGCGTCGAGATCGGGCTGTCGAGTCTCGAGCAGGTGCGGGCTGCGGCGGATGCGGGTGCGCGCACCAGCCGTCGCGCCGACGTGCACCTGAAGCTCGAGACGGGTCTCGGTCGGAACGGCGCCCACCGCAGCGAGTGGCACGACCTGTTCGCGGCCGCCGCGGCAGAGGAGGCCGAGGGGCACCTCCGCGTCATCGGCATCTTCAGCCACCTCAGCGGCACGAGCCGTGCGGATGATCTCGCGCAGGCGGAGGCGTTCCACGACGGGATCGCGCTCGCCGAACGGCACGGTCTCGACGGGCGGCTGCGTCACATCGCTGCCACGGCGGCGGCCATCGACATTCCCGAGGCCAGGCTCGACGCCGTGCGGGTCGGCATCGGCATCTATGGCGTCTCGCCCCTCGCCGACCGCACACCGTCCGACCTCGGGCTGCGCCCCGCGATGACGGTGCGCTCCAGGGTCGCTGCGGTGCGCAGAGTCGCCGCCGGTCACGGTGCCTCTTACGGATACCGCTACCGAGCACCACGGGAGACGACCTATGCGTTGGTGCCGCTCGGCTACGCCGACGGCATGCCGCGGCAGGCATCGAACGCAGGCCCCGTCGCCATCCGGGGCGAGCGCTTCCGCGTCGCCGGCACGATCGCGATGGACCAGTTCGTCGTCGACGTCGGTGATCTCCCCGTCGAGGTCGGCGACGAGGTGCTGGTGTTCGGCGACCCGTCGCATGGCGCGCCGCTCGCGGAGGAGTGGGCGGAGGCAGCAGGCACGATCGGCTATGAGATCGTCACTCGCATCGGCCCGCGCGTCGAGCGGACCGTGGTCGGCGACCAGAGGGACGGGCCGGCCAGGGAGCGCAGAGCATGAACGCCGCGGTCGAAGGCGCACGCCCGGCCGCATCGCGTGCGGTCGGGTGCGGGCATCGTCCGGTGCGGCGTGCATCCGGAGTCCCGCTCGGAGGAACGGCATGATTCCGGATGACCTGCTCGGCACGCACGAGGTCCCATCCGCCGCGGCGATGGAAGAGCTCGGCCACCGGATCGGCGAAGGGCTCGTCGCAGGGGACCTGCTGGTGCTGACCGGTCCGCTCGGCGCGGGCAAGACGACCTTCACCCGCGGCCTCGCTGAGGGGCTGGGAGTGCGGGGCCCGATCCAGAGCCCCACGTTCGTGATCGCACGCACCCATCCGTCGCTCACCGGCGGGGCGCCGCTCGTGCACGCCGACGCCTACCGCGTCGGCGACGCGATGGAGCTCGACGACCTCGATATCGATGCCGATGCCTCGGTCGTCGTCATGGAATGGGGCAGAGGCAAGGTGGAGGGCCTGCGCGAGACGTGGTGGGACGTTGAGATCGCCCGCCCCATCGGCGGACGCGGTGCCGACACGATGTGCGGCGACCTCTCCCGCTCCGCTGAAGAACTCGACGCCGACGCCCCGCGCATCGTCACCATCACCCGGTCGCACTGATCGCACGCACGTCCGCTCGTCCATCTGCGCCGTCCGCAGTCTCTGACGGCTCACGACCGGTGGAAGGCGCAGACCGACCTCACGGCGAACGCCGCGGTACCGGGCGGATAACGGTCCCGGTGCAATCAAGCGTCCTCCAGGTACGCGTCGATACGCTGGGAGCGTGATCCTCGCCGTCGATACGTCGATCGGGTCGACCGCAGCCGTGGTCGACCCGGATGGCGTCGTGCTCGGCCACTCCGAGAGCGCCAGCCCGAGGGGGCATGCCGAGGTGATCGGCGATCTGCTCGTCGCGGCGCTCGAGGACGCTGGCGTCTCGGCCGATGAGATCACACATGTGGCAACCGGCATGGGGCCAGGGCCGTTCACCGGTCTGCGCATCGGCATCGCGGCAGGGCGCGCGTTCGCCGTGGGGCGGGGAATCGGCGTCATGCCCGTGGTGAGCCATGACGCCGCGGCGCTCGCCCACATCGAACGCACGGATGACGGCGGCGCGTTCGCGATCGTGACCGACGCGCGACGCAGGGAGAACGCCGTCTCGGTGTACCGCGGTCTCGACGCACACGGTCTGCCGTTCAGGCTCTCCGGACCGGAGCTGCACCCGCAGACAGCCGACCTCGCAGCGATCCTGCCCAGCGCGACCGTGATCGTGCCCACCGGCACCGCTCGCCCGGCCGCGGCAACAGGCACGGCGAGCGGCGCTCTGGACGCAGCCGCGTCGTCACCCGGTGCCACCGCTGAGGATTCGAACGCAGCGGAGGCGCCCACCTCGATCATCCGGGCTGCCGACCTCGGCCGGATCGCGGCCCGCACGCTCGCCGCCGGTGTCGCACCGGCGGCGGATGAGCCCCTCTACCTGCGCTCGCCCGACGTGACGGTCGGCCATGTCCGCAAGCGGGTGAGCACGTGACGGGCCTGGCCGACGCGCGAGACGCCGCCGGCGCGGACACGGCCGCGATCGACGCAGACGAGCCGACGCTCGCGGCTGTCGCGGACGATCGCGCGGAGGCGACCGGAGCGAGCCATCTCGCCGCCGCAGCCGACATCCGCATCGCAACTCCCGACGACCTCACCGCGATCATGACGATCGAGCGGGACTCGTTCGCGACCGACGCATGGAACGAGTCGTCGATGGCGGCGGAGCTGGCCAGCCCGCACGGTCGCTACCTCGTCGTAGAACGCGCGGGAGACGTGATCGGGTACGGCGGACTGCGAGCGCTCCCCGGCGCCAGGGACGGCGACATCCAGACGATTGCGCTCGCCGCAGTCGCGCGCGGCTCCGGACAGGGCAGAGCCCTGCTGCGCGCACTGATCGACGCCGCAGCGCAGCGCCGCGTGCGCGAGGTGTTCCTCGAGGTGCGCGCCGACAACCCGACGGCGCACGGGCTGTACGTCTCCGAAGGCTTCGAGGAGATCGGCAGGCGGCCGAGGTACTACCAGCCGGATGACGTCGATGCGATCGTGATGAAGCTCGACGTGCGCAGATGGCAGGAGCGAAAGATTCCGGATGAGGGGGTGCGCCGATGACGGAACCGACCGTCGCCGACGCGACCGCGTCATCCGGGCCCCTCGTGCTGGGCATCGAGACCAGCTGCGACGAGACCGGCATCGGCATCGTGCGGGGACGCTCGCTGCTGAGCAACACGATCGCCAGCAGCATGGATGAGCACGCGCGCTTCGGCGGCGTGGTGCCCGAGGTCGCCGCACGTGCGCACCTGGAGGCGCTGCAGCCGGCGATCGAGCACGCGGTCGCTGAGGCGGGCATCCGGCTGCGAGACCTCGACGCGGTCGCGGTGACGAGCGGGCCGGGGCTGGCCGGAGCGCTGATGATCGGCGTCGGCGCGGCGAAGGCGCTCGCCGTCTCCCTCGGGAAGCCGCTGTACGCCGTGAACCACCTGGTCGGGCACATCGCCGCGGACATCCTGACGGAGGGCACCGAGCCGCTCGAGTACCCGACGATCGCGCTGCTCGTCTCCGGCGGGCACACGTCGCTGCTGCACGTGCGCGATCTCACGACCGACGTCGAGATGCTCGGTGAGACGATCGACGACGCCGCAGGGGAGGCGTTCGACAAGGTCGCGCGCATCCTCGGCCTGCCGTATCCGGGCGGTCCGCAGATCGACAAGGCGGCTCTGGATGGCGACCCCGACGCCATCCGGTTCCCCCGCGGGCTGTCGCGGGCGAGTGACCGGGATAAGCACAGGTGGGATTTCTCGTTCTCCGGCCTGAAGACCTCGGTGGCCAGGTGGATCGAACAGCGCGAAGCGGTGGATGAGCCGATTCCGGTCGCGGACGTAGCGGCGAGCTTTCGCGAGGCTGTCGTCGACGTGCTCGTCACCAAAGCTCTCGACGCGTGCGAGGAACGGGGCGTTCCGCGCCTGCTGCTCGGCGGGGGCGTCATCGCGAACAAGCGGCTGCGCGACGTGGCGACCCGGCGCGCGACTGAGCGCGGCGTGACCGTGCGGATCCCCCCGCTGAGCCTGTGCACCGACAACGGCGCCATGATCGCCGGGCTCGCGGCCGAGCTGATCGCGTCGGGTCGAAGGCCGTCGACCCTGGCGTTCGGCGCCGACTCGACACTGCCCGTCACCGAGATCCACGTGGCCGAGGCGCCATGAGCACGCCCTCGCGTGCCGACGACCCGGCGAAGCTGATCGAAGAGCTCACCGGCGATCAGCCGAGCGCTGCTGATCCGCGCGTCGATCCACGGGGGGCCGCCGGATCGCGCGCGGAGCAGCGCGCGGCACGCGAGCGCGAGGGGAAGCGTCGCCACGATCCCCGCGAACCGAAGCGCTGGAAGCCGCCGCAGCCGCTGGCCGGTTGGGCGCTGATGTGCGCGATGTTCGGTCTGTCGATGTCGTGGTTCATGCCGTGGGCGATGCCCGCGTCGGTTCTGGGCGTGATCCTCGGCTCTGTCGCGCTGTCCCGCCGCTGGGAGGACCGCGCTTCAGCAGGCTGGGCCCTCGGTCTCGGCATCGTCGGCACCGCGTCCGCCGCCTTCTGGATCGTCTGGATCTACAACGCACTCCAGACCGTCCCCGCCGCCTGACGCCGCGTCTCCCGCCCCGCGCAGCGCGGCCTCGGGCCCAGCTCGTGAGATGCGCACTTCTCGTCGAGATGCGCACCTCTGGACGTGATTTCGTCGTAAAAGTGCGCATCTCGGCAGCCTGAGACCCGCACCTAGACTGGGACGCATGACGGAAGAGCTGCCATCGATCGCATTTCTCGGAGCCGGTTCGATGGGAGGGGCGATCCTGCGCGGCCTCGTCGCCAGCGCTGTTCCCGTCTCGGGCGGCATCCGGGTCACGAACCGAACCGTCGAGAAGGCCGCAGCTCTGGCCGAGCTCGACGGCGTCGAATCGATTGCGCTGTCGGAGCGTCCTGACGGCAATCTCGTCGCCGCCGCCGCATCGCGGGTGGTCGTCGTCGGAGTGAAGCCGCAGATGGTCGGTGATCTGCTGCCGCAGCTCGCGCCGCACCTGCGCGACGACGCGATCGTGGTCAGCATCGCCGCAGGCGTGACGCTCGAGACGTTCGAGCAGCACCTGCCGGGCACTGCTGTGGTGCGCTCCATGCCGAACACGCCGTCGACGGTCGGCAAGGGCGTCACCGGCGTCGCCGGCGGCGCTCATGCGACCGATGAGGACATCCGGATCGTACGCCGTCTGTTCGAAACCGTCGGCGACGTCTTCGAGGTGGTCGGCGATGACGGCATCGACGCCATCTCGACGATCACCGGTTCCGGCCCCGCATACGTTTTCCTGCTCATCGAGGAGTTCACGAAGGCGGCGAAGCACCAGGGCTTCGGCGACGAGGACGCCGCGCGGCTGGCCGCTGCGACGTTCGCCGGTGCGACCGCGCTGCTCGACGCGTCAGGCGACGACCCCGCTGAACTGCGCCGCCGCGTCACGAGCCCCAAGGGCACGACGGAACGCGCGATCGAGGTGCTGCAGGCGGCTGGTCTCGGCGACACGTTCTCGGCTGCGACCGACGCCGCCTACGCCCGCGCGAAGGAGCTCGCCGCCGGGGCATAGCGACCGCGGCACGTGACTCGCGGCTCGTTCGCCGGCCCGACGATGCGGCGACTCTGCAGGGTGCGACGGCGCCGAGTTGCGCGGCGGCGGAATGGGCGTACGCTCGACCTTCGTGACGCGAAAAGCGCAGAGGCGCGAGCGAACGTTCCGGCATCGGGCACGATTCACTCTGGCGCTCGCTCCCGCGCAGATGATCGTCATCGGCTTCGGCCTCACGGCACTGATCGGCGCGAGCCTGCTGTGGCTGCCGATCTCGAGCGTCGGCGGCTCCGCGAGCGTCGTCGAGGCGCTGTTCACCGCGGTCTCCGCGCTGTGCGTGACGGGTCTGGTCGTCGTAGACACGGCGGTGCACTGGAGTCCGTTCGGCCTCGGCGTGATCCTCACCCTCATTCAGCTCGGCGGTCTCGGCATCATGGTGTTCGCCGCGATGGTCGGCATCGTGCTGGCCAGGCGGGTGTCGGTCAGAACCCGGATGAACACGGCGCTCGAGACGAAGTCCGCCGGCCTGCCCGATGTGGGGCGGCTGGTGCGGAACATCGTGAGGACGTCGCTGACGATCGAGGCCGTGCTGGCGGCGCTGCTGGCCGCGCGGTTCGCCTTCGGCTACGGATACGATGCGCCGAAGGCCGTGTGGCACGGTGTGTTCCACTCGGTCTCGGCGTTCAACAACGCCGGCTTCGCACTGTACAGCGACAGCATGGAGCGCTTCGTCACCGACCCTTGGGTCGCGCTGCCGATGTGCGCCGCGATCGTGCTCGGCGGGCTCGGGTTCCCCGTGCTGCGCGAGCTCGCTCGCGAGTGGCGCAAGCCGCTGCACTGGTCGATGAACACACGGATCGTGCTGCCCGTCACCGCGGCGCTGCTGCTGATCGGATGGCTCGCGATCGCGGTGATCGAATGGAACAACTCGCGCACGCTCGGCGCCGAGAGCCCGTGGACTCGCGTGCTTGCGGCGCTGTTCCACTCCGTGCAGACGAGAACGGCGGGCTTCAACTCGATCGACGTCGGTTCGATGCATGACGAGACCTGGCTGATCATGGACGTGCTGATGTTCATCGGCGGCGGCCCCGGCGGAACGGCAGGCGGCATAAAGGTCACCACGTTCGCGGTGCTGTTCTTCATCCTCGTCACCGAGCTGCGCGGCGGAACGGCCGTGAACATCTTCGGCAAGCGGCTGGCCCGCTCGGTGCACCGCGAGGCGATCGCCGTCGTGCTGCTGTCGCTGGCAGCGGTGATGGGCGCAACGGTGGCGATCCTCGCCATGACCGACTTCGATCTCGACCGGGTGCTGTTCGAGACGATCTCCGCGTTTGCGACGGTTGGGCTGTCCACCGGCATCACGGGTGATCTTCCGGCCGCGGGTCAGCTGTGCCTCGTCGTGCTGATGTTCCTCGGCCGGATCGGCCCGCTCACTCTCGGTTCGGCGCTCGCGCTGCGCGAACGCCGAATCTCCTACGAACTTCCGAAGGAGCGACCGGTCATCGGCTGACCGGCGCAGAAAGGACGGCATTCATGGGCTCATTCCTCTCGTTCGGGGAGAAGTCCCGCCATATCGCCGAGGCCGATTCGGTCGCCGTGATCGGGCTCGGACGGTTCGGGCGCTCCGTTGCGCTCGAGCTGATGGCGTCGGGGACGGAGGTGCTGGGCATCGACTCCGATCCGGATACGGTGCAGGCGCTGAACGGGCAGCTCACACAGGTCGTGCGAGCCGACGCCTCGAAGGAGGACGTGCTGCGGCAGCTGGCCGTGCACGACTTCGATCGAGTGGTGGTGGCGATCACCGGCGACCTGAAGGCGTCGATCCTCGTCACGTCGATGCTGCTCAAACTCGGCGGACCGGTCGTCTGGGCCAAGGCCACGGATGAGCAGCACGGCACGATCCTGGAGCAGCTCGGCGTGCACCACACCGTGTATCCGGAGGCGGACATGGGGCGTCGCGTGGCTCATCTCGTACGCGGCGCGGCCAAGGACTACCTCGAGATCGACCACGGCTACGCGCTCGTCAAGGTCGCCGCCCCGAGCGAGATCCAGGGCACGCCGCTGGGTCAGACGGAGCTGCGCAAGCGCCGCGGCGTCACCATCGCCGCATGGCGCTCTGGCGACGGCGAATGGCAGTACGCCGACAGCGCTACGGTGCTGGGCCCGGATGACACGGTGCTCGCCGTCGGCCCCTCCAAGCGCGTGGAGGGGTTCGCGCAGCTGCAGTAGGGCCGTTCGCCTGCGTCGTGCGCCGGGTCCCCGACGCACACGCCGACACAGGCACAAGCGAAGCGCACAACTGCAGCGGGGGCGTGCCCTCAGTGCGTCAGGAACTGAGCGGTGTCGAGGGTGTGCGTGGCAAGGCGGAGGAGGAATGCGTGCTTCGCACGCTGACGACGACAACGCCGCCAGGCGCTCGCTCGGCGACGCTCAGCGGTCCAAGCTTGCGAAGCGTTCGACGTCGTCGGACGTCCCAGACACGATGATCAGATCGTGGTTGGTCACCACGGTGCTGGCCTCGGCGTAGCGGAACGGTTTGCCTGGGCTCTTCACACCGACGATCGTGACACGGTACTTCGTCCGCACGCCCGACTCGTTCAGACCACGGCCCCGGATGAACTTGGGCGGGTACATCTTCGTGAGAACGAAATCATCGTCGAACCGGATGAAGTCGAGCATCCGGCCGCCGACGAGGTGAGCGACGCGCTCTCCCGCCTCGCGCTCGGGGTAGACGATGTGGTTGGCGCCGACGCGGGCGAGGATCTTGCCGTGCGAATGGGAGACGGCCTTCGCCCAGATCTGCGGGATGCCGAGGTCGACGAGGTTCGCGGTGA
This sequence comes from Microbacterium halotolerans, assembly GCF_003569805.1. GTDB lineage: Bacteria > Actinomycetota > Actinomycetes > Actinomycetales > Microbacteriaceae > Microbacterium > Microbacterium halotolerans. The sequence continues at coordinate 1,306,178 of NZ_KZ984051.1, forward strand.
TCAGCACAGACGCCTCGATGGACGAGCCGATCGCGACGACCGCCACCTGGAAGTCGCCCGCACCGATCTGCTTCAGCGCGTCGAGATTGCGTGCGTCGGCCTGCACGGTGTGGGTGACGCGCTCGGACCACTTCTGCACGAGGTCGAGATCCGCATCGATTGCGAGCACGTCGCGGTCGAGCCGGTCGAGCTCGCCCGAGCACGCGGCGCCGAACCGACCGAGACCGATCACGAGGACGGGTGCGTCACCCCGAATCTGCTCAACCATGCTGACCAGCCTACGTCGAACGTGCCGCGACCGTCAGCCGACGATCGGGCGTTCGACCGGGAAAGCAAAGTGCTGCTGGCGAGACGTCGCGGCGACAGCGGCAGCCAGCGTCACGGTGCCGACGCGCCCCATGAAGATGACCACGGCCATGACGATCAGCGCCGGTGTCGGCAGGTTCTCGGTCAGGCCGGTCGACAGGCCGACGGTGCCGAAGCCGCTGATGACGTCGAACAGCACCTCGGCGATCGGTTCGTGTGTGATCTGCGCGATGACGATCGTGCCGAGTGCGACGATCGTGGCACCCCATGCGAGCACCGCGACGGCTACGCGCTGCACGTCCGACGGGACCCGGCGCCCGTACGCCTGCACTGAGACGCGCCCTCGCGCCTCCGACCACACGGCCAGTGCGAGCACCGCGAGGGTGGTGACCTTGATGCCGCCGGCGGTCGATGCCGACCCGCCGCCGATGAACATGAGCATCGAGCCGACGATCATTCCCGAGCCGTACAGCTCTCCCTGGTCGACGACGGAGAAGCCGCCCGACCGAGTCATGGTCGACATGAACAGGGACTGGAAGACGGTTTCCCCCGCGGGCATCGCGCCGAATGTGCCTGGGTTGCCGTACTCCAGGAGGAGAAACGCCCCTGCGCCGCCGAACAGCAGAATCACGCTCGTGACGATCGTCAGCTTCACGTGCAGCGACCACGTGCTCGGCCTGACCAGGTGCGCCTTGCGCGGGCTCTTCAGGTTGCGCGACAGCGCAAGCAGCACGGGGAAGCCGAGGCTCCCGATGAACACGCTGATCATCACCACCGTGAGGAAGTAGAAGTCGCTCGCGAACACCTCGAGGCCGCCGGAATTCAGAGTGAAGCCCGTGTTGGTGAACGACATCGCGGCGTATGTCATGGCGTTCCACGTTCCCTCGACCCAGTGCACGTTCTGCGCGAGGGTCGAGGGCAGGATGAGCAGCGCGACGACCAGCTCGACGATGAGCGTCGACAGCGCCACGGTGCGCAGCAGCATGCCGACGTCGCCGAGACGCACCGCCTGCGACTCCGAGACGGCACCGCCGTGCGCGCGCAGCGGGTTCGTGTCGCCTGCAGCGATCAGCTTCGCGCGCAGACCCATGCGCTTGGAGATGATCAGCCCGAGCATCGACGCGAGTGTGAGCGCCCCCATCCCGCCGATGTTCACGCCGACGAAGATGACGATCTCGCCGAAGAGCGACCAATGCGCGGTCATATCGACGCTGACCAGGCCGGTGACGCAGATCGTCGACACCGCGGTGAAGAGAGCATCGGGCAGCGAGGTGGCCGTGCCGTCCGCCGCTGCGATCGGCAGCGCCAGCAGGGTAGTGAACACCAGAATCAGCGCAGCGAACACCAGAATCGCGAAGCGTGCGGGCGATCTGGTGGTGATGACGCGGAACCAGTGCCACATCGCTCGCATGATCGGTCGCATGCGCCCCGCGGCATCGGACGGCGCGGAAGAAGCGCCAGTCGGCATGCGAACCCCCTCAGACGAGAACGTCCTCTCCCTCAGACGAGGACTTCCTCATGGTACTCGGGTCGCGAGGCGGCTAACCTAACCACATGGCGGACATCTTCGACGTGATTGCGGACGGCACCCGACGCGACATCCTGCGGTTCCTGCTGAGCCGCTCGTCGGAGTCCGACGACGGCACCAGCGTGTCGCAGATCGTGGGCGAACTCGGCGTGAGCCAGCCGACCGTCTCGAAGCATCTGAAGGTGCTCCGCGAGAACGATCTCGTGCATGTCAGAGAGGACGGCCAGCGACGGTTCTACAGCCTTGCGCCGCAGCCGCTCGAGGAGATCGACGACTGGCTCGTGCCGTTCTTCGTCGACGAGTCGGAGATCGCGGATGAGGCGGCCACGATGGCCGCGCCGACCCTGTCGGAGCCCGCGGTGCGTGCCGCCGACTCGCTCGGTCGCGCTGCCGCAGGTGCGAGGAACGTGGTGCAGTCCGCCCTCAGACGCCTCGGCGCCTCCTGACTGCTCGCAGGACCCTGAGCACGCACATCGCGGCGTTCTCCTCAGTCGACGTGCATTCGCACGCGATTGAGCGAGGAACGAGAACGCTTGCGTTCGTGTGACGAGCGGTTGAGCGTCGGAGGAGCGAAGCTCCGAGCACGCCTCCTTCGTCGGCCTTGCGCTGCACACGCTCAGCATCCTGCGCTGGGTCTGAGCACGCACTTCGTGGGCGCGTGACATCTGTCATTCCGGATGGGTGACGTGAGGGGATCGTGGCGGCGGGGGCGGCCCCGCGATGCTTGGGGTATGGAGAATCCAGTCAGGGCCGAGGCGGCCGCTACGAGAACCGCGGCATCAGCGCCGCTCGCCGTGTCGCTGCGCGGCGTCGTGAAGGAGTTCCGGACGGGCGGAGGCACGTTTCGCGCCGTCGACCGTCTCGACCTCGACATCCGGCAGGGAGAGATCGTCGCGCTGCTCGGGCCGAACGGTGCGGGGAAGACGACGACGCTCGACATAGTGCTCGGCCTCACGACCCCGACCGACGGCGACATCTCGGTTTTCGGCGAAGCGCCCCGACGCGCAGTGGCCGCGGGGCGCGTGTCCGCTGTGCTGCAGTCGGGCGGTCTGCTGCGCGATCTGACGGTGCGCGAGACCGTGACGCTCATCGCCTCGACCTTCCCCAACGCGCTGTCCGTCGACGAGGTCATGGAGCGCGCCGGCGTGACGGCGATCGAGGCACGCCGGGTGTCGAAGTGTTCGGGCGGCGAGCAGCAACGGCTGCGGTTCGCGCTCTCCCTGCTGCCCGACCCCGACCTGCTGATCCTGGATGAGCCCACGGCCGGCATGGATGTGTCGGCTCGCCGGTCGTTCTGGGACACGATGCGCGAGGATGCGCGCAGCGGGCGCACGGTGATCTTCGCGACGCACTACCTCGAGGAAGCCGACGTGTTCGCTCAGCGCATCGTGATGATGGCAGACGGTCGCGTCGCCGCGGACGGTACGACTGCCGAGATCAGGGCGACCGCCACGGGGCGCCGCGTGCAGGCCTACGTCGCCCCTGAGCGCCAGGCGGAAGCCGTCGCGGCGGTCGAGGCCATGATCGGCGTCTCCGAGGTCATCGCGGATGCCGGGCGCCTCGACATCCGCGCGGCGGATTCCGATGCCGTCGCCAGGGCGCTGCTGACGGAGATCGGCGCCCATGACCTCGAGATCGCCGCGGGAAGCATGGACGACGCGTTCCGCATGATCACGGAACGGAACGCATCATGAACGTCACCTACTTCGGCATCGAGCTCAAGCGCGTCATGCGCGACTTCGTCACCATGTTCTTCGTGGCGATCCTGCCCGCGTTCATGTACGTGATCTTCGGCGCGGCGCAGGACTACGGATCCACCGACATCGGCAACGGCAACGTCGCCGCGTACATCATGATCGGCATGGCAGCGTACGGCGCGGTGACGGCAACGGTGGGCGTCGGCGGCGCTGCAGCCGTGGAGCAGATGCAGGGCTGGGGGCGCCAGCTCGGGCTGACTCCGATGAGCGACGCACAGCGCGTCGTCACGAAGGCCGCCGTCGGGTTCGTCATCGCGATCATCCCGGTGGCGCTGATCTACATCATCGGGGCGGCCACCGGCGCGGAAGCCACGGCAGAGGTATGGATCGTCAGCGGCCTCATCGTGCTCCTGGGCGCTGCGATGTTCTCGTTCTTCGGGCTGCTGGCCGGGCTGATGTTCCGCAGCGAAGGCGCTGTCAGTGCGGCGAGCGGTTCGCTCGTAATCCTGGCGTTCCTCGGAAACCTGTTCTTCCCGCTCAGCGGCGTGCTGCTCGACATCGCACGATTCACCCCGCTGTACGGCCTCGTGGCACTGGCGAGGTATCCGCTCACCGACGGCTACCTCGCCTCGACGACGCCCACAACCGAGCCGCCGCACGATGAGATGTGGGTGCTGCTGGTGAACATCGGGGCATGGGCGGCGGTATTCGTGGCCGCGACGATCCTCATCTCGCGCCGCGGTCGCGCCAGGCAGTAGGGCGAACACAACGCAGTCGATCCGCGCCGCCGCGCGTGCCGGGCCGTGGAACAGCGGGGGCGGCCCATAGAGGACATCCGAATCGACTGCGTTGTGTCGTTCGGCGCCTGGTGGGACGGCGGCCCAGCTCGTCCGTCGTGAGGCGTGCCAGGCAGCGGTCGGCGAACACAACGCAGTTAATCGGGGCGGCTGGGGCGGCCGTTCCCTGACGACGGCGGATCCCAGAGGTCGGGGGAGGAACGGATTGACTGCGTTGTGTCTGGGTTGGACTGACACTATGGAGGAGTGGACCTGGTGAGGGCCGATGGCTGACGTGAGCGAGGCGACAGCCGCCGTGGGCGGCGGGGCTCACGCGCGCCGCGGGGATGCCGTGGACCGTCACGACCAGCGCGACCCTTGGGCGCGGTTCGCGTGGGTGCTCGGCGTCGTGTGGGTCGTCTTCATGCTGTTCCCGATCAGCGCGGCATCGGAAGCGGCGGTCTCCGAGCCGCGGCGTGCGATCGGTACGGCGCTCCTCATCGCGTACGCACTCGCCTACATCGTCGTGTACATGTGGATGATCCGGTCGGAGACCTGGTCCATCGCAAGCCGGCGCGGGTGCGTCGGGCTCGCGGTGATGGTGGCGCTGATGGCGGCGGCCTCGGTGCTCGTCGGGCCGGGAGCGCTCGGGGCCGGGGCGTTCCTGATCTCGATCGCCATGTTCTCCGGCACCGTCAGACGAGCGATTCCGCTGGCTGTTGCACTGCTGTTGGCGCAGTACCTCCTGCTCACCGTCGTGCTCGCGCTCACACCGGACGGCTTCATCGAGTACGCGGTGCTGTACATGCCCCCGGCGATCGTGTTCGTCTCCACCGGCATCATCCGGCTGATCAACGCGGCTCAGGAGCAGCACGACGTCGTGGAGCGGCAGACGGCGCTCGTCGCGGAGCGCGAGCGCGTGGCCCGCGACGTGCACGACGTGCTCGGCCACAGCCTGACCATCGTGACGGTGAAGTCCGAGCTGGCGGAACGGCTGGTCGACATCGATCCGGATCGTGCGAAGGCTGAGCTCGCACAGATCCGGAGTCTGTCGCGCGAAGCGCTCGCCGAGGTGCGCGCGACGGTCTCCGGGCTGCGGGTCGCGCGCCTGGGCGACGAGCTGGTGGCGGCGGACGAGGCGCTGCGTGCCGCAGGCATCGAATCGGCTGTCCCGAAGGAGGCCGACGCGGTCGACCCCAGGTACCGCATCGTGGTGGCGTGGGTGCTGCGCGAGGCGATCACGAACGTCGTCAGGCACTCGTACGCACGTCGCTGCTCCGTGCGACTGTATGCCGACGGCATCGTGATCGAAGACGACGGGAAGGGCGTACCCTCGGGGGTCGCGGCAGGCGGTCTGCGCGGCGCCAGGGAGCGCGTCGAGGCCGCGGGAGCCAGGCTCGAGGTGGGTGCTGCGAATGATGACGGTGCAGAGTGCGGCCCAGGCACGCGGGTGGAGGTGCGCTGGTGATCCGGATCCTTCTGGCAGACGACCAGGCCCTCGTGCGCGGCGCGCTCGCCGCACTGCTGGGCCTCGAGCCCGACATCGAGGTCGCCGCTCAGGTCAGTCGGGGCGACGAGGTGATCGATGCGGCGCGAGACGCGGACGTCGGCGTGTGCCTGCTCGATGTGGAGATGCCGGGATCCGACGGGATCGAGGCGACGGCCGCTCTGCGAGCCGCGCTTCCGCACATCCGGAGCATCATCGTCACCACGTTCGGGCGGCCCGGCTACGTGCGCAGGGCACTGGACGCGGGCGCGAGCGGCTTCGTCGTGAAGGACACCCCGGCGGGCGAGCTCGCCGAGGCGGTGAGGCGGGTGCACGCGGGCGAGCGGGTGATCGATCCCGTGCTGGCGACCGAGTCGCTGCTCGACGGGGCGAATCCGCTGACCGATCGCGAACGGGATGTGCTTCGCGCGTCGGTCGATGGGGCGCCCGTCGCTCAGGTGGCCGCTGCCGTGCACCTGTCGTCGGGCACGGTGCGCAACTACGCCAGCGCGGCGATCGCGAAGACAGGGGCGGCCACCCGCGTGGGGGCCGCCCGCATCGCCCGCGACCGCGGTTGGTTGTAAGCGCGGTCGCGGGCGGGTGCGCTATGCCCTATGCGACATTCGCCGCGCGCGGAGCGCCGATGCCGGGGTCGATCTGCGTCGGGCCGCTCGCCGACGGGCTCACGTCGAAGTCGAAGATCGCCGTCGGAATGTACACCGTCGAGCACGAGTTCGGGATGTCGACGACGCCGGACAGGCGCCCCTCGATCGGTGCGGCACCGAGCAGCAGATAGGCCTGCTCCGGGGTGTAGCCGAACTTGGTGAGGTAGTCGATGGCGTGCAGGCAGGCGCGCTGGTACGACAGGTGCGAGTCGAGGTACCGCTGCTCACCGTCGAGCGTGACGGAGGTTCCGGAGAACGCGATCCACTCGCTGAAGCGCGGATCGACGCGGCCCGGCATGAAGATGGCGTTCTCCGTGACGCCGTAGAGCTCCATCCCGTTCGGGATGACGTCGACGTGCAGGTCGATGAACCCGCCCATCTCGATCGCGCCGCAGAACGTGATCTCGCCGTCGCCCTGCGAGAAGTGCAGGTCGCCGAGCGACAGGTTCGCCCCGTCGACGAAGACGGGGTAGAACACGCGGGTGCCCTTCGACAGGTTCTTGATGTCCTGGTTGCCGCCGTTCTCACGCGGGGGAGCGGTGCGGGCGGCCTCGCCGGCGACGCGGTCGTGCTCCCCCTCCGGCACCGAGCCGAGAAGCGCGCTGATCGGCTGCGGGGGCAGCGCCAGCGGCGGAACACGGCCGGGGTCGGTGGCGATCAGATCGCCCTCCCGCTTGTTCCATTTCGCCAGCAGCTCCGCCGAGGGCGCCGTGCCCATCAGGCCGGGGTGGATGAGGCCTTCGAACGAGACGCCTGGCACGTGGCGCGACGAGGCGACCTGGCCGTGGAAGTCCCAGATCGCCTTGTACGCGTCGGGGAACTGCTCCGTCAGGAAGCCGCCGCCGTTGTTGCGGGAGAAGACGCCGGTATAGCCCCAGCCCTGGCCAGCGAGCGGGCCGGAATCCTCGCCGGGAATCGGACCGACGTCGAGGATGTCGACGATGAGCAGGTCGCCCGGCTTCGCCCCTTCGATGCGGAAGGGACCAGACAGCTTGTGCACATCGTTGAGCGGGGCGTTCAGGATGTCGTCGGCGCTGTCGTCGTTCACGATCGCACCGTCGAACCACTCGCGACAGTCGACCCGGAACGTGTCTCCCGGCTTCACCGTCGCGACGGGCGGGATGTCCGGGTGCCAGCGGTTGTGCCCCACAAGCTCGTTCTCCTCGAACTTCTTGGAGGAGTCGAGGGGGAAGATCGTCTTGGGCATGGTCGTTCTCCTTGTTCTGCGCGTCGTCCGGATGCGCGGATCCTGCGGATGGGGAGTGTTCAGTTGTGAGGGAATCGTCCGCTCACGGACGGGGCAGCTTGGCGTGCAGCGGGTTCGTCGTGACGGGCGTGCCGGGCGATCGGCGCGCCCCGGGCACGGAGCCGCTGACGATCTGAGGCTCGTGCGCTGAGCGCGCGGCTCGGTCCATCAGGCCGTAGGTGGCGCTCGACGTGCGGCCGAGGTGCGGTGACGAGACGCCGCGACGGGCCGCGTTGCCGCAGTCGGGGCACGCTGCCGTGTCCGGCACGGACGCGAGCGGGTAACCGGCGACGAAGGCCGTTCCGCAGCCGCATCGGAAGTCGTAGCGGGGCATGATGCTCTCCTCAGCTCTCGGCAGGCGCGGGGTCGGTCGCGGGCACAGGGCTGCCGCGCAGAACGACTGCGACGACGAAGGATGCCACCCCGACGACGGCCAGCACGGCGGCCCACATCGGATCATCCGGAAGCGTTCCCGTCAGCGCGAGCAGCGCCGGGATCGTCGCGGTGATGAACGAGACGAAGATGGTGAACCAGCCGGTCATGCGTCCTATTCGGTCGACCTTCAGCCCGAGCAGCACGAAGAACAGCGACCACAGCACGGCCCACAGCAGCCAGATCACGCCGAAGAGCGGGTCGGCGTAGATCGCGAACTGCGCGAGGGCGATCACGACGGCGCTGATCGCGACGAAGAGCGAGAACCAGCCGAGCCCCTCGCCGCCGTGGCCGGTCCACTGGATGAGGCCGACGTACAGGTAAGTGAACCCGAACAGATAGATGCCGGCAGCTGCGAAGACCGCATCCGGATCGCCCTGGGCCTGCATCAGCGCGATGGTCGGGAAGACCACCTGCATGCCGCCGACGAAGAAGTTCAGGATCCCTGCGGCCTTGCCCGATACGACGCCCAGGAGCATCAGGCCGTTCAGGAAGAGCACTGCTCCGACGTACAGGAGTCCGACGTTCGCCATGGTGTTCTCCAGTCGTCCGGCGCGATCACCCAGGGCGGCGTGTGCGCCCAGGGCTCTCGCGCTGTCATCGATCGGTTCCCGGCGTCGCTGCCGGGAGCGGCCCACAGGGGCGGACCGCCGTGCTATGACGCTATCCTCGCGCCGATGCGCCCACAAGAGGGAGTGCTGTATCGGTGCTCTGCACCTCTCACCGACGCGCGGACTTGCGGGCGAAGAGCCATCCGCCCCACGCCACGGCGACGATCAGGATGCCGAGGCACCACGCCACAGCCCATATCGGCTGCATCGCGGCATCTGTATCCATCAGCGCGCCCCGTATCGTGTCGCTCACGGGTGTGGCCGGCTGGAACTCGGCCACGGGGCGCAGCCAGTCCGGAAGCGTGTTCAGCTGCACGAACCCGCTGGACAGGTAGGGCAGGAACAGCAGGATGAATCCGTATCCGGTGGCCGCTTCCGGTGAGCCGGCCGCCAGGCCGATCGCGGCGAACAGGTAGGTGATCGCGAGGATCCACAGCGCGATGATGCCGAATGCGGCAAGCCAGCCTCCCAGGTCGGCCTCGGGCCGGAAGCCGATCGCCAGTGCGACGACGATCACCACGCCAGTGGCGAGCAGATTGCGCACCAGGCTCGCGACCACGTGTCCCGTGAGCACCGCGCTGGCTCTGACCGGCATCGTCCGGAACCTGTCGATGATGCCTCGGCGCATGTCGTTCGCCACGAAGGTCGCCGTCGTTGCGGCACCGAAGCCGGCGCACGTGAGGATCGTGCCCGGCACGACGAAGTTCACGTACTCGCCCGTCGGGTCGATGGCGCCGCCGAAGACATAGGTGAACAGCAGCATCAGCATCACGGGAAGCAGGATCGACATCAGCACAGACTCGGTGTCGCGGAACGAATGCCTCATGGCGCGGCCGACGAACACGAGCTCGGCGGTGAGGCCGGGCGGCCTGTGCCGAACGGAGGTCGCCGGCGCGGCTTCGGGAACGACAGCTGCGGTGAGAGAGGTCATGCGGTCGGCTCCTTCGTGAGGTCAGTGCGGGAATCGGTGATGCTGTGCCCGGCGGAACGGGCATCCGGATCAGTCAGAGCGAGGAACACGTCGTCGAGCGTGGGGCGACGCAGGGAGACGGCGGCATCGGCCAGGCGCGTGTCGGCGGTCGCGGTGTCGAGCGCTTCGAGGGCGCGTCGCACGCCAGAGGTCGTGCCGTCGGTCGATGCCTCGCGCAGGAGAGCGCCGTCGTCGCCGTGGAGCTCGATGGTGGCGCCACCTACGCGCTGCTTCAGTTCGCGAGCCGTACCCAGCGCGACGATCGCTCCGTTTGAGAGCACGGCGATCCGGTCGGCGAGCTCGTCTGCCTCCTCGAGATACTGGGTGGTGAGGAAGACGGTTGTGCCGTTCGCCGCGAACGAGGAGATCATGCCCCACAGCTCGCGTCGGCTGCGCGTGTCGAGCCCGGTCGTCGGCTCGTCGAGGAACAGCACCTCTGGCTGAACGACGAGGCTCAGTGCGAGGTCGAGGCGGCGGCGCATGCCGCCGGAGAATGTGGCGACGCGACGCCGAGCGGCATCGGTGAGGCCGAAATCAGCGAGGAGGTCGTCGGCGCGGGCGCGCGCCGCGCTGCGGCCGAGGCCGGACAGGCGGCTGAACATGACGAGGTTCTCGTGCGCGCCGAGCGCCTCGTCAACCGCGGCCGACTGCCCGGTGAGTGCGATGCGGGCACGAACGGCATCCGGCGAGCGGAGCACGTCGTGGCCGGCGACGGAGACTGTCCCCGAGTCGGGCCGTGCCAGCGTCGTCAGCACATTGATCATGGTGGTCTTGCCTGCGCCGTTCGGGCCGAGCAGGGCGAAGATCTCTCCGGGGGCGACGTGCAGGTCGATCCCGTCGAGCACGGTGTGCGGCCCGAAGCTCTTGCGCAGGGCGTGCACATCGATGACGGCGGTCATGAGGATCCTTTCGTTCTGTGTACGCATGAAACTGTTTATGACGGTAACACACTGTTTATGCCGTACACAACGTAAGATTCTGAGCATGGATGATTCCGAACCCGTCGAGCTCCCGCGCGGCATCGCGCTCGCATGGGGCGTGGCAGCGAATCCGCAGCGAGGACCGAAGCGCGAGATGAGCGTGGAGCGCATCGTCGAGACGGCGGTGGAGCTCGCAGACGCGGAGGGGCTCGGCGCGGTGTCGATGGCCGCGGTGGCCAAGCGGCTCGGGTTCACTCCGATGTCGCTGTACCGCTATGTCAGCGCCAAGGACGATCTCCTGCTGCTGATGCAGGAAGAGGCGACAGGCCCGCCGTCCGGCGACTTTCGGGAGGTCGACGGCTGGCGAGAGAAGCTCCTCGTGCTGTTCCGCGAACAGGTCGGGGTGTTCATCCGGCATCCGTGGCTGCTGTCGCTGCCGATCAGCGGGTCGCCGGTCACGCCGAACGGCTCGCTATGGGTCGAGGCGGGGCTGACTGCGCTCGAGGGGCTTCCGTTCGAGAGCGACGAGCGCATTGCGATCGTCCTCGCAGTCACCGGGAGCGCGCGCTGGAACGGCATGGTGGTCGCGGGGTACTCGGATCAGGAGCGGCGCACGGGGCTGTCGGCGCAGGAGCTCGCCGTGCAGGAGAGCGCCATGTTCGACGCGGTCATCTCGGCCGACGAGTACCCGCGTCTGCGTGCCGCGATCGATGCGGGAGTCTTCGTGTCCGAGCACGATCCGTTTCGCTTCGGTGTGGACAGGCTGCTCGACGGGATCTCCGCGTACCTCGCCGCCCGCGAAAGCGGCGCGTCGGCCGCGCTCGTTCCCGAATGGACGGAGCCGGATGATGCGGACGTCGCCGAAGACAAGCGGTATCGAGCCGCGGTGAAGGCGACGGCCGAGGCGGAGAAGGGAGTGCGTCAGGCGGAGAAGCTGCTGCGCCAGGCACGCAAGCAGCAACGGCTGGCGCTGCGCGAGGCGCGGGAGCGCGCGAAGCCGTAGGGCTGGGGTGTGTCTCGCAATTAGTCGCCTACTGCGCAGGTCGCGTGCACGCGCCTCGTCTTCGTTGTCGTCGGTCGACGATGCGGAGCATCGACTCCCTCCTCCGCCTCGCGAGGCGAGCGATTGAGCGTCGAAGGCGCGAAGCGCCGAGCACGCACCCGCGGCCTTGCTCGCTACGGCTCAAATTATGAGACACACCCTAGGAGAAGGCAACGATTCGAGATTCACGCTGGTCACTCGGGTTTACATGAGCTGTATTCTGCCCCTAGAGTGAATGGTTAGATCCCGGGGAGGAATCAAATCAACATGGCTGAGTTGCCCGACGTGCGCTTTCTCACGGTCGCTGAAGTCGCCGACATCATGCGGGTCTCCAAGATGACCGTGTACCGTCTTGTGCACTCAGGCGATCTCCCCGCCGTGCGCTTCGGCCGCAGCTACCGTGTTCCCGAGTCGGCGGTCACCGCCGCCCTCGAATCCCCGCTCGACAACCGCGACAACCTCGCTGGCTGACCCGACGCGCCCGCGCCCCGCTGCCGAGATGCGCACTTCTCGCCGAGAAGCGCCGTTTTCGATGCCGATTCGTCGCGAATGTGCGCTGTTCGGTGTGCGAACATCCGGGCGCAAACGACACGTTCTGGCGCGGGAGATGCTCCGATCATCCGGATGCCTGACCGTCCGGTGACAAGGGCGGCGGGCGGATGCGCTAGGATCGTCCGAGGCACTTTTTCCTGCCGTGCCCGTTCCCGGATGTCGGCAACTGACGGGTGCCGAGCGTCCAGCCCCTAGACATAGCGAGGTTTCCGTGGGTTCAGTCATCAAGAAGCGCCGTAAGCGCATGGCGAAGAAGAAGCACCGCAAGCTGCTTCGCAAGACTCGCCACCAGCGTCGCAACAAGAAGTAACTGCGACGAGTCCAATCACGCCGGTGCCCGTTCGGGCCCGGCGTTTTTGGTGCACGCCCGTGCCTGCGCCCGCGCCGACCGTTTCTTCATTTCTGGCACATCTCCGGGTGGGTACGGCACCGGAGATGTGCCAGAAATGAAGAGTTGTGCGGGTGCGCTGTGTTACGCGGTGGTGAGGATTCGGTGCGTGGTGCGGGCGGCGAAGCGGAGCGCGTCGACGGGAACGCGCTCGTCGGCGGCGTGGAACTGGCCGTACACGTCGAAGTCGTCCGGCACGCGCAGCGGGACGAAGCCGTAGCCGCGCACTCCCAGCTTCGCGAAGTGCTTGTTGTCGGTCGACGCGGGCAGCAGGTACGGCACGACCACGCCATCCGGATCCTCCTCGACCAGCGCGCGTGAGATCGTCCCGACGAACTCCGCGTCAACGGGAGAGGAGATCGGCGAGATCGAGATGTCCCAGTCGAGGTCGATGTCATCGCCCGCGAGGCGGGTGAGCTCAGCACGCAGATCGTCCTCACCGCCCGGAAGTGCCCGCACGTCGAGCTCGGCGTGCGCCGCGGCTGGGATCACGTTGAACTTGCCGCCTGCTCGCAGCACTGTCGGAGCAGCGGTCTGCCGCGCCGACGCCTGGATCAGTCGGCCGGTGAAGCCGAGTCCTTCGAGCTGAGCGTCGAGGTCATCGTCGGTGAACTCCGTGCCTCGGGCCTCGCCGACGACCCGCAGGAATGCGTCGAGTGCCCGTGTGCGCACGACGGGGAAGCGGTGCTCGCCGATGCGCGCGGCGGCACCGGCGAGTCGTGTGACGGCGTCGGTGGGCCTCGGCCGGGACCCGTGACCTGCTTCACCGCGAGCGGTCAGCCCGACGTGCCCGACTCCCTTCTCTGCCGTCGCGAGCAGGTACGCGCGCCGGTCAGGCAGGATCGGCACGGAGAAGCCGCCGACCTCGCTGATCGCATCGCCTGCCCCGGCGAACAGCTCCGGCCGGTTCTCCACGAGCCACTTCGCGCCCCAGGTGCCTCCGGCTTCCTCGTCGGCGAGGAAGGCGAAGATGAGATCGCGCCGCGGCAGTGCGTCTGTGCGGGCGAGGTCGCGCGCGATCGCAAGGATGACGCCGGCGAAGTCCTTCATGTCGACGGCGCCGCGGCCGTAGAGCATGCCGTCGTGGATCTCCGCACCGAACGGCGGATGCGTCCAGTTCTCAGCGTCGACGGGAACCACGTCGAGGTGGGCGTGCACGATGAGCGCCTCGGCATCCGGATCGCTGCCCGACATGCGTGCGACGACGCTTCCCCGACCGGGGACCGGCTCGACGAAAGTCGTGGCGATCCCGACCTCCTCGAGCTTCGCCTGCACGAATCTCGCGGCACGCGTCTCACCGTCGCCGATGGTGGCAGGGTCGCCCGTGTTGACCGAATCGATCCGGATCAGTTCCCTGACGAGATCGACGGCCTCGTCCTCAACCGAAGTGCGCATCCTCCCACCGTAGAGGCACCCGCGACCCTCGACGGACGGTCAGCGCGGCTCGCGAGATGCGCACCTTCTCGACGAACAGGCGTCAGAATCGGCGCATCTCGACGAGGAGTGCGCATCTCGGCATCCTGGGTGCGGGATGTTTCGAGGCTGTAAGGTTTGAGCCGCCGCGGAGCGGGCGGGGTACGTTCGGGGGCATGAGCGACACGGAGAGCGGCGTGCAGGAGGCACCGGATGCGCCAGAGGCGGCGCCTGAGGTCGGGCGCGTACGCGCAGCGAGCGGACGAGCCGTGGTCGCAGGGCTCGTGTCGGTCGTCGCGGCGGCCGGCGTCGGCGAGCTGATCGCCGCGCTGTTCGCCAGCGAGGCGAGCCCGTTCGGCGCGATCGGAGCGGTCGCCGTCGACCTTGCGCCCGCGTGGGCCAAGGACCTCGCGATCGCGCTGTTCTACACCAACGACAAGAACGCGCTTCTCGTCGGCATCGCGATCGTGCTGCTCCTGGTCGGCGCGGTGGCGGGCCTCGTCGAGCGGCGCATACCCTTCCTCGGCCGATCGATCGTCGCACTCCTCGGCGTCGCGGGCATCGCGGCCGCAGCCACCCGGGTCAATGCTCCCGAACTGTTCTGGGCGCCGTCGCTCGTCGCCGGCGCGCTCGCCTTCGTGACACTCGGGCTGCTGCTGCCGCCCCATCCGGCCGGCGAGACGGGCGATCCGCTGTCGCGCCGCGGCTTCCTCATCGGCAGCGCCGCAGCCGCCGTCGTCGGTGCGATCGGCACGGCGGTGGCCACGGGCATCCGTGCGGGCGGCCAAGCCGTGAAGACGCTGCGCGACGCAGTCACGCTTCCCTCGGCGCAGGCGACGGCCACGATCCCGGATGCCGCAGAGCTGGACATCGACGGGCTTGCCAAGGCCGTCACACCCAATGCCGACTTCTACCGTATCGACACTGCCATCGTGGTGCCGGAGGTCGACCCGGCCGCGTGGTCGCTGCGCATCCACGGTCTCGTCGAGAACGAGATCACCATCACCTGGGACGAACTGCTCGCCCTCCCGCTCTCGGAAAGCGCCGTCACGCTCTCATGCGTGTCGAACCAGGTCGGCGGCTCGCTCGTCGGCAACGCCGTGTGGCTGGGGCATCCCATCCGGGAGCTGCTCGCGCGCGCAGTGCCGCTGCCCGAGGCGGACATGGTGCTCTCCCGTTCGCACGACGGTTTCACCGCAGGCACGCCGCTCGAGGCGCTCACCGACGACCGCGACGCGCTGCTGGCCGTCGGCATGAACGGCGAGCCGCTTCCTCTGGAGCACGGCTTCCCCGTCCGGATGGTCGTGCCGGGCCTGTACGGCTACGTGTCGGCGACGAAGTGGGTCGTCGAACTCGAGGTGACGCGCTTCGACAGCGCTCGCGCCTATTGGACGGATCGCGGCTGGTCGGAGCGCGGACCGATCAAGCTGCAGTCCCGCATCGACGTGCCGCGCGAGCGCGACGTCGCGGCGGGGGAGCAGGTGATCGCGGGCATCGCATGGCAGCCGCACACCGGCGTGGCCGGGGTCGAGGTGCAGATCGACGACGGGCCGTGGCACGACGCGACATTGGCGACAGCGATCTCCGACGACACGTGGGTGCAGTGGTCGCTGCCGTGGACGGCGGAGCCAGGCAACCACACGATCCGCTGCCGAGCGACGAGCGCCGAAGGCGAGCGGCAGACCGACGCCCAGGCCCCGCCCGCGCCGAACGGTGCGACCGGATGGCACAGCATCGTCGTGCAGGCGAGCTGAGGGGGCTCTGAATGACGATGGGTGGATCCTCGAACTTGGGGAGCACTTGTCGTCATTCGGGGACGGTCGCGGGCAGCACCAGCGTCATCCGGAATCCGTCGGTGAGGTTCTCGGCACCGACTTCACCGCCGTGTGCCTCGACGATTCCCCGCACGATAGCCAGGCCGAGGCCTGCGCCTGCCGCCTCCTGCTCCGCGGAGCGTGCGGTGTTCGCGCGCCAGCCGACGTCGAACATCCGACCGAGGTCCTCGCTGGCCATGCCGCTGCCGTGATCGAGCACGCTGATCACGAGTCGCTCATCGCTCAGTGTGTGGGCCGAGACCACGATCTCCGACCCTGTCGGCGCATGCCGCACGCCGTTGGTGAGAAGGTTCCCGATCGCGCGGGTCAGCTCGCGCGGGTCCGCCCAGACCAGGTGCGACTCGATGCCGCTCTGTCGGATCCGGATGCTCCTGGCCGCCGCATCCGCCTGCACGTCGACGACGGCGTCGGAGACGAGGTCGAGCAGCACGACCGCCTCACGGTTGAGTCGCATCGTGCCGCTTTCGAGCTTGGAGAGCTGGAACAGGTCGTCGACCATCCGGTTCACAGTGTCGACTCTGCTCCGGATGATCCGCACAGACTCGACCGGATCGTCGACCATGCCGTCCTCGAGCGCCTCGGTGATCGCCCTGATGCCCGCCAAGGGTGTGCGCAGGTCGTGCGAGATCCAGGCGAAGAACTGCCGCCTGGATGCGTCGAGGCTCGCGATCTCCGCGCGTGCGGCGGCCAGTCTCTCCGATGCGTCGGCGAGCTGGGCCGACACGTCGTCGAACTCCCGCCATCCGGGCCGGGCGTCGTGCACGACGGCGCCGTCGCCCACTCGCTGCGCCTTCTCCACGAGAGCGGCGCTGGACGCCCTGGCGGTGCGCCGGATGATGAACCAGGCGGCCGTCAGGCTCACGACGGCCGACATCCCGATCACCCAGATCAGCACCGCGAAGTCGTGCGTCGAGAAGAACATCTCGGCGACGATCGCGACGGTGGACCCCACGATGGCGAGGATCGCCGCGGCCACCACGATCGTGAACTGCGAGGCGATCGAGCCTCGGCGGTTGATCCGCAGCGCGATCAGCGCGAGCGCCATCGCGACGACGGTGCACGCGAGGGTCGTCAGTGCGATCGTGGCGAGGTCGCCGGGCGTGAGCATCATCTCGTCAATGGCGCATCCCCTCGGTCGGCTCGTGCTGCGGGGTCATCCGGCGTTCCATCGCCGAGCGGAGTGAAGCGGTACCCTCTGCCCCACTCCGTGCGCAGGAACACGGGGAACCGTGGATCCGGTTCGATCTTCTCGCGCAGACGGCGTACGTGCACTGTGACCGTCGCCGCGTCGCCCGCGCTCCACTGCCACACGTCGCGCAGGATCTCGTCGCGGGTGAGCGGACGGTCGGGGTGGCGGGCGAGATACAGGAAGAGCTCGTATTCGCGCGTGGTGAGGGCGAGCTCGCGCCCAGCGACCCAGACGCGGCGGTGGGCGGGATCGACTCGGAAGTCACCCGCTGTGAACACGGCGACGGGGTCGGCGGCGCTGCGCCGGCGCAGCAGCGCCTGCACCCGCAGCTGCAGCTCGCGCATGGCGAAGGGCTTCGCGAGATAGTCGTCAGCTCCGTGTTCGAGGCCTTCGATGCGGTCGTCGACGGCGCCGAGAGCGGTGAGCATCAGGATGGGCAGGTCGGACCGGGCGCGCACGTCGCGGGTGAGTTCGTCACCGCTGACGCCGGGGAGCATCCGATCGACGACGAGCGCGTCCGGCAGCTCTCTGTGCAGGGCGCGCTGGGCGCTGAGTCCGTCGGAGTGCAGTGAGACGTCGAGCCCGGATACCCGCAGGTAGTCGCCGACGACGGTTCGCACGGTCGGGTCGTCTTCGACCACCATGACCCGCGGTGCGCTCTCCATGATCCGAGGCTAACCCCGCGCGCGCTCGTGCATCGGTTCCTTACGGCTCTGAAAGATGTGGGGTCACCGGTTGCGACTGTTGGTTCTCTGGGGATGAGCTGCGAAACGCAGCGCAACGAGAGGAGTGATCCGGATGCGTAAGACGGTCATGATGGGAACGGCACTGCTCGGACTCTCCGTGCTGCTGGCGGCCTGCGCCGGTGCCGACGAGTCGATGGACGACGAGGAGATGGACGGCGCACCGTCCAGCGAGCAGATGGATGGGGAGTCGATGGATTCGGGGGACGAGATGGACGACGAATCCATGGACGACGAGTCTATGGACGACGAGTCGATGGGCGAGGCGCGCAGCGGAGCGTTCGCCGGCGACATGATGGTGGCGGGATCCGTGACGGTCGCAGACGGCGAGGTGACGCTCACGGACTTCTCGTCCGACGGCGAGAGCCTGCACCTGTACCTGGCGGAGGGCGACGACCAGATGGCGGTGGAGGCCGGTCTGGACCTCGGCGAGCTCACGGGCGACGCGGAGCAGAGCTTCGACGCGATGGGGGATACCGCCGACTACACCCACGCGGTCGTCTACGCACCGATGGACGGAGAGGTCTACGCAACCGCAGAGCTGATGTAGACCGTCTCCCGCCGCTCCGGTGCTCGGGCTTCGCCCTGCGACCGTCAATCGCTCGTCCTGCGAGCGCGGGCGCTCTCCGTCCTCGCTCAATCCGGTGCTCGGCGGGGGCTTGGGGCCGTCAATCGACCTCGCATCGCGATCTCAAGTCGATTTTCGGCACCGGAGCGGCGCTCGGGGAGGACAATAGGGGCATGCAGGAGATCACGGTTGCCGAACTGAAGGCGCGCGAGAACACACCTCTCATCGACGTGCGGGAGGAGCACGAGTTCGTCGCGGGGCATGTTCCCGGCGCGATCAACGTGCCGATGTCGCAGATCGCACAGCGAGTCGACGAACTGCCCCGGGAGTTCGACGTCATCTGCCATCTCGGAGGGCGCTCCGCTCAGGTCGCCCAGGCGCTCGAGCCGCACGGCTACGAGGCGACGAACGTCGCGGGCGGCACGGATGCGTGGATCTCGGCCGGCTACGAGGTCGAGCGGTGACCGAGGTCACCATCATCAGCAAGCCGGACTGTCATCTCTGCGATGTGGCTCGGGACGTCGTCGAGCACACCATCGCCGATCTGCCCGACGCAGTCGCCGATGGCATCACGGTGACCGAGCGATCGATCATCGACGATGATGAGCTGCACGCACGGTGGTGGGAGAAGATCCCCGTCGTGCTCATCGACGGCGAGCTGCACGGACACTGGCGCGTTTCACCGGAGCGGCTGCGCGCCGCGCTCATCGGCTGACACGACCGCACGTACGATGGGTGCCACCGCCCAGACATCCGGAGGACCCTCATGATCCGTCACCTTGCGCTGTTCACGGTCGTCGACGAGAAGCAGGCCGAGAAAGATGCGCTGGTCGCGGAGGCGGCGGTGAGGCTCGCGCCGCTCGTGGGGCAGGTGCCTGGTCTCCGCTCGATCGCGGTGCACACCGACGAGCTGGGCGAGGGCAACTACGACTTCGCGATCATCGCCGACATGGACGACCTCGAAGCCGTGAAGGCCTACGCCACCCACCCCGCCCATGTCGAGGCCGCGTCGTTCATCGGGACTTTCCGCGGCCAGCGAGCCGTCGTCGACTACGAGATCTGAGACGCGCGCGAACGCACCGAACGCCGCGTCGTCGGCGCTCGCGGCGCAGGGCGCACGCGTGAGGCGCCAGGCGGCACTCGTCGCTGCGGCGAACCCGGTGTGAGGGACTCCCGAATGTCGCAGGCTCGTCCTACTCTGTGATCATGGCAGACGAGGCGCTCGATCCGGGCGGTGCGCACCGGGGCGCGGACGACGCGGCGAGCGAGGAATCACCGGAGCCGCCGCCCGGCGGTATGCGCACGTTCCTGCACATTCTG
This sequence comes from Microbacterium halotolerans, assembly GCF_003569805.1. Taxonomy (GTDB): domain Bacteria; phylum Actinomycetota; class Actinomycetes; order Actinomycetales; family Microbacteriaceae; genus Microbacterium; species Microbacterium halotolerans. Next base: position 1,325,865 of record NZ_KZ984051.1, read on the forward strand.
CTGAACACGGCGCTCGCCAATGTGACTACGAGCTTCCTGTGGTTCGCGCTGACGTTCTGGGTGTACCTCGAGACGAAGTCGGTCCTGGCGACCGGCGTGATCGGCGGCGCATATATGCTGCTCGTCGCCGTGTTCAGCATGTTCTTCGGCACGCTCGTCGATCGCTTCCGCAAGCATTCGGTCATGCTGTGGGCCACGGCGGGCACGTTCGTGATGTTCGCCGTCACCGGTGCGATGTATCTCACGCTGCCCGAGGCCGCCCTTCTCGATCTGACAGCGCCGTGGTTCTGGCTGTTCGCCGCGATCATGCTCACCGGCGCGGTCGTCGAGCAGCTGCGCAACATCGCGCTGTCCACGACCGTGTCGCTGCTCGTGCCGGGTCCGCGGCGGGCGAATGCGAATGGTCTGGTCGGCACAGCGCAGGGACTGGCGTTCATCGTCACCAGTGCGCTGAGCGGGCTCGCGATCGGCTTCATCGGCATGGGCTTCACGATTCTGATCGCCGTGGTGTTCATCGGGCTGACGCTCGTCCACCTGATGCTGCTGCGGATTCCGGAGCCCGTCATCGTGCACGGCGATGGCGGCACGCGGCTGGTCGACATCCGGGGCGGTTGGCGCGCCGTCAGGTCAGCGCCCGGTCTCGTTGCGCTCGTGCTGTTCACGACGCTGAACAACCTCGTCGGCGGTGTCTACATGGCCCTGATGGACCCGTACGGGCTCGAGGTGTTCGGCGGTGCGAAGCTGTGGGGCATTGCGCTCGCGATCGCTTCGACCGGCTTCCTCATCGGCGGTGCGCTGGTGGCGAAGTTCGGGCTCGGGCGCAATCCGATTCGCACCATGCTCGCGCTGGCCGCGCTCGTCGGTGTGCTCGGCGGCACCTTCGCGCTGCGGGAGTGGTGGTGGCTGTACGGCGTGGGCATCCTGCTGTTCATGGTGACGATGCCCGCCATCGAGGCGGCGGAGCAGACCGTCATCCAGCGAGTCGTGCCGTTCCGTCAGCAGGGGCGCGTGTTCGGCTTCGCGATGACGTTCGAAGCGGCGGCGGCTCCGATCACGGCCTTCCTGATCTCCCCGCTCGCCGAGTTCTGGGTCATCCCGTACATGCGCACCGACGCCGGGCGCGGCACGTGGGGCTGGCTGCTCGGCGACGGCACGGTGCGCGGCATCGCGCTGGTGTTCCTCTTCACCGGTCTGGTCGCCGTCGCACTCGCGCTCGCCGCGTTCATGACGAGGCAGTACCGGATGCTCTCGGCCCAGTACGCCGAGGTCGCGGCGGCCGACGAGGCGGCTGGTGGAGATGAGGTGACCGGCGAAGAGAGCTGAGCCGCGCCACCACCTGAGCTGGGCCGTCGGCTGCACGTGCGGAGTGCATGCGAGCCGCGAGTGCCTGCGCCGTTGCGGAGGCACTCGCGGAGAAGGGCGGAAGTCGCGGTGGCGACCCCCCGACGTGTCGAGGGCTACTCTTCGTCCGGATCGGCGTCGACGCCGGCCTCGGCGCGCTGCTCCGCGGTGATCGGGGCGGGAGCGGCGGTGAGCGGGTCGAAGCCGTTGCCGGTCTTCGGGAACGCGATCACCTCGCGGATCGAGTCGGCGCCGGCGAGCAGGGAGACGACGCGATCCCAGCCGAGCGCGATGCCCCCGTGCGGCGGGGCGCCGAATGCGAACGCGTCGAGCAGGAAGCCGAACTTCTCCTGCGCTTCGGCCTCGCCGATGCCCATCACATCGAAGACGCGCTCCTGGATGTCGCGGCGGTGGATGCGGATGGAGCCGCCGCCGATCTCGTTGCCGTTGCAGACCAGGTCGTACGCGTAGGCGAGCGCCTCTCCCGGGTCGGTGTCGAACGTGTCGAGGTACTCGGGCTTGGGCGATGTGAACGCGTGATGCACGGCCGTCCACGCCGAATGGCCGAGGTCGACGTCGTCGTCCTCACCCGTGGGCTTGAACATCGGTGCATCGACGACCCATACGAATGCCCAGTCGCCCTCGGCGATCTGCCCCGTGCGGTGAGCGATCTCGACGCGAGCGGCGCCGAGAAGCGCGCGCGCTTCCCCTGTGGAGCCTGCGGCGAAGAACACCGCGTCGCCCGGCTGAGCGCCGGTGACCTCGGCGAGGCCCTCGCGCTCGGAATCCGAGAGGTTCTTGGCGACGGGCCCGCCCAGCGTGCCGTCCTCGGCGACCGTGACGTAGGCCAGGCCCTTGGCCCCGCGCGAGCGCGCCCAGTCCTGCCACGCGTCGAACTGGCGGCGGGGCAACGACGCGCCGCCAGGCATCACCACGGATCCGACGTACTCCGACTGGAAGACCCGGAACGGGGTGTCGGAGAAGTACTCTCGCAGCTCGACGATCGCGTTGCCGAACCGCAGGTCGGGCTTATCCGAGCCGTACAGGCGCATCGCGTCGGCGAACGTGATCCGTTCGATCGGAGTCGGAATCTCCACATCGATCAGCTGCCACAGCGCCGTGGCGAGCTGCTCGCCGAGCGCGATGACGTCCTCCTGGTCGACGAAGCTCATCTCGATGTCGAGCTGTGTGAACTCCGGCTGCCGGTCGGCGCGGAAGTCCTCGTCGCGATAGCTGCGGGCCAGCTGGTAGTAGCGCTCCATGCCCGCCACCATCAGCAGCTGTTTGAACAGCTGCGGCGACTGCGGCAGGGCGTACCACGATCCGGGGTTCAATCGCGCTGGGACCAGGAAGTCGCGGGCGCCCTCGGGGGTGGAGCGCGTCAGCGTCGGGGTCTCGATCTCGACGAAGTCGTGCTCGTCGAGCACGCGGCGGGCGGTCTGGTTGGCCCTGGAACGGAGTCGCATGGCCGCTGCGGGGCCCGGGCGGCGCAGGTCGAGGTAGCGGTGCTTCAGGCGCGCTTCTTCGCCGACCGTCTCCTGGCCGTCGAGCGCGGTCGAGACCTGGAACGGCAGCGGTGCCGACTCGTTGAGCACCTCGACGTCGGTGGCGATGACCTCGATGTCGCCGGTGGGCAGGTTGGCGTTCGCGTTGCCGTCGGGGCGGGCCGAGACCTCGCCGGTGACCTTGAGCACGAACTCGCTGCGCAGCGGGTGCGCGACCTCTTCGTCCCGGATGACCACCTGGGCGATGCCCGACGCGTCGCGAAGGTCGATGAAGGCGACGCCGCCGTGGTCGCGTCGGCGATCCACCCACCCCGAAAGGGTGACGGTCTGGCCGATGTGCGAGGCCCTGAGCGAGCCGGCGTCATGAGTGCGGAGCACGGATGTTCCTCCTGGTAGAAACGGGATCGCACCAGTCTATCCTCGGGCCTGCTGCGCTGACCGCGGACGCATGCCTCCCTCCTCGGTCCCGCGATGCACGCGCCCCGGCATCCCCCGCATCCGCCGTTCTCCCGGGCGCGCTCGATACCCTCGTTCTCGACGTGCGGTCGTCCGATGCCGCACGCCCGAATCGAGACTGAGGCTGATGACTGCACACACCACGCTGACCCGTCCAGCGAAGCCGGTTCACACTCCCATCAACATCGTCCGGGGTTTCCTGGTCGGGCTGGCCGAGCTCGTACCCGGCGTCTCCGGCGGCACGCTCGCGCTGGTGCTCGGAGTGTACGAGCGGGCGCTGCTGTCGGTGACCGCGCTGGGCCGCGCTGTGAAGGCACTGGTGCGCGGCCCGTCGCGCACCGAGGGCTTCCGCACGAACATGCGCGAGGTGGAGTGGTGGCTCGTCGTTCCCGCGCTCGCCGGCATGGCGGCCGCGGTGCTGTTCGCCGCAGGCCCCGTCTCCGCGCTGGTCGAGGCCCACCCCGAGAACGCGCGCGGGCTGTTCTTCGGTCTCGTCGCGGTGAGCCTGGTGGTACCGATCCGGATGATCCCCGCAGGCGGCTGGAGGGCGGGCCGCGTCGTCGTCGGTGCGCTGGCGGTCATCGTCTCCGCGGTCGTCTCGTTCGTGCTCGTCGGGTTCGCTTCGAACTCCGACATCGAGCACCCGCAGTGGTGGTTCGTGCTGCTCGCCGCGGCTGTCGCGGTCTGCGCGCTGGTCGTCCCCGGCGTCTCGGGATCGTTCTTCCTGCTCGCGGTCGGTCTGTACCACCCGACGCTCGAGGCCGTGGACAGCCGGGATCTCGGGTACATCGGCGTGTTCGCGCTCGGCGCCGTGATCGGTCTGCTCACCGTTGTGCGCGGAATCACATACCTGCTCTCCACTCACCGATTCGGCACGCTGCTGGTGATGCTCGGGCTGATGCTCGGTTCGCTGCGCGCGCTGTGGCCGTGGCAGGGCGGCTCAGGCGGCGCCGACGGACACGGGACGCTGCTGGCTCCGACCGATCCGGCCGGCCCGATCCTCTGGGCTCTGCTCGGTGCGGCGCTCGTGGGAACGCTGATCATCACGGAGTCCGTGGCCGGACGTCGAGCACGCTGACACTCGTCGTCGGGATATCCCCACCGACAACTGACCGGCACGCCCCGATGTGCGTCGGCCTCCTGGTCCATACCTTAGATGTATGACCACGACATCCGTGCCCACCGGGGCCACCCATCCGGTGACGCCGCTCCAGGCCTCGGCGGCGTCCGCCACGGCCTCACCGCCGAGAAGGCGCTCGATCGCCGGGCCGCTGACGGCGCTGCAGGCCATCTGCCACATGGCGCTGCTGGCCGGCTACGGCCTGGCCGTATTCATCACGCTCGGCACCCTGCTCGGCATCGGAGTCGGCCTGGCGATCGCACTGGTCGGTCTCGTGCTGCTGCTCGCGTTCGTCTACCTGCTCTACGGTGCGGCGTTCCTGGAGACCGCACGCGTCGAGGGTCTGTACCGCTTCGGCTTGCCGACGCTGCTGCCGCGGCGATCGCCGAAGCAGGGGTTCCCGGGATTCCTGCACACCGTGTGGCTCCAGTTCATCGACGGCGGCACGTGGCGGGCGATCGCGCATCTCGCGATCGGCACGGTGCTCGGCTACGTCGTGTGGTCGTTCGCAATGACCTTCGTCTGGGCGCTCACCGTCTCCTTCGCCCCGCTCTGGGGCGGCGCCGTGCGGGCGTTCGGGATCGACTTCGACCAGCCGTTCAGCTTCGTCGCCACGGCGGTCATCGCAATCGTCAGCCTCGCAGCGCTGTACGGCGTGGCTGTGCTGCACGGGGCGATGTCGCGTGTGATCGTCGCACCGATGCGCGAGGCGCAGCTGGCGGCGCAGGCGCGGGAGGCGTCCTACCGGGCAGAGCAGGCGACGGCCCAGGCGTACAGCGCCGCCAGCCAGCGCGCCGACGCGATCAGGGCGGGGGAGCTGGAGCGCACCCGCATCGAGCGCGACCTGCACGACGGCGTGCAGCCAAGGCTCGTCTCCGTCGGCATGACCCTCGGGCTCGCGCAGACGAAGATCGAATCGGACCCGGATCAGGCGAAGGGCCTCGTCGCGGAGGCTCACACCTCCACGAAGGCGGCGATCACGGAACTGCGCCAGCTGGCCAGAGGCATCCACGCATCCGTGCTCGATGACCGCGGCCTCGACGCCGCGCTGTCGGCGCTCGCCGGCCGCTCGCACATCCCCGTGCACCTCGACGTGCGCGTCGAGGGAAATCCGGGCCGCGACGAGCAGGCCGCGATGTACTTCGCGATCGCGGAGAGCCTGACCAATGCGGCCAAGCACTCCCGTGCAACCGACTGCCGCGTGGTCGTCCGCTCGCGTCCGGATGTCGGACAGCTGTGGGCGAGGATCGAGGACAACGGCGTGGGCGGCGCCCGCATCGTTCCGGGTGGAGGCCTTGACGGCATCCGGAGCCGGATCACGGCGCTGGGCGGAACCGCCCGGCTGGAGAGCCCCAACGGGGGGCCGACATCGCTGGAAGTGAGCGTGCCATGCGCATTCTGATCGTCGAAGACTCCGTTCTGCTCCGCGAGGGGCTCACGCGGCTGCTCGCCGACGCCGGCCACGAGGTCGTCGCCGCGCTGGCGGACGCGACGGACGTCACCGCAGCGGTTGCTCGTACGGTGCCCGACCTGTGCATCGTCGACGTCCGCCTCCCTCCGACGTTCCGCGATGAGGGCATCCGGGCGGCTCTTGAGCTGCGTCGGCGCGACCCGAGCCTCGCTGTGCTCGTCTTCTCGCAGTATGTCGAGGAGCGGTACGCGAGCGATCTGATCGCGCAGCACGGCGGGGCCGTCGGGTACCTGCTCAAAGACAGGGTCACCGACGTGGCAGAGTTCCTCGAGTCGATCGATCGGATCGCCGAAGGGGCGACCGTGCTCGACCCGGAGGTCGTGGCGCAGCTGCTGACCAGGCGTTCGCGCGACGAGAAGATGCAGCGACTCACCGAGCGCGAGCGCACCGTGCTCTCACTGATCGCGGAGGGCAAGAACAACGCGGGCATCTCGAAGGTGCTGTTCATCAGCGCAGGCGCGGTCGAGAAGCACATCACGTCGATCTTCCAGAAGCTCGACCTGGATCAGGACGACCAGGGCAACCGCCGCGTGCTGGCGGTGCTCGCACACATAGAGGCCATGGGGGAGCCGGCCCCCGTGGCACCGCAGGCACCGCGAGCCGGAGAACCGCACCAGACGGGAACGAACTCATGACGAATCTCACGCCACCGCCGGCAGACGGCGAGAACCAGCAGAACAGCGGAACGGTCGGCGGAGCTCCGGGATCGGTTCCCGGAGGCCAGGACGCCAAGGGAACGGAGCAGCCCGCTGGTGATCTGCCGCCCGCGGGCGCGGCGACATCCGAGCCGGGGCGGCAGGCGGGCGCCGGAGGGTCGGTGCCGCCGGATGCTCCGACAGGGCCGGGTCAGCCGGCCGGCGCGGGAGCTCCCGCGCCGGGGCAGAGCGACGCGGCGCGTCTCGGCACCCGAGCGGTCGCGATCACCGCGACCGTGATCGGGGCAGGAGCGCTCCTGTTCGCGGGAACCGGAGCCGCCTTCAGCGCTGTGAGCGACACGCTGTACGTGGCGCAGGCACAGGACCCCGGTGCCGATGGAACGATCTCCCTCGACGCGAGCGTGGCCGGTGTCACCGATGTCGACATCGACCACTCCTTCGGCAGCATGCGGGTGCGTTTCGACGACGTCAGCCGAGCCGAGCTGGAAGCCACCGGAACGAACACGGAGTGGCGCTTCGAGCGCAAGGGCGACACCCTCGTGGTGCGTCGGCACGCCGACGGCATCGGCTGGGGCGACTGGAGCTGGTTCGGTTCGGGCTGGGGCGCCGACCGTCGTGCCACGCTGACGCTGCCGGAGAGCATCGCCGGGGTCGATCTCGACATCGACACCGGGGCGGGTGATGTGCTCGCCACGGGCGAGTTCGGCGAGGTGGCGTTCGACATGGGCGCGGGGTCGGTCGAGATCGAGGGCACGGCGGAGAGCGTCGAGGGAGAGATCGGTGCTGGACAGGCCATCCTCGAGCTCGCCGACGTGCGCGCCCTCCGAGTCGACGTCTCGGCGGGGGACCTTCAGGCGAGCCTGACGGGTGAGGCACCGGAGATCGTCCGCCTCGAAGTGAGCGCGGGCGGCGCGGATGTGACCCTCCCCGACGTGCCGTACGACCTGCGGCAGGACGTGTCAGCCGGCGACATCGAGACGCACGACCTGGAGGTCTCCAGCCGGTCGGAGAACGTCATCGACGCGCGGGTGTCCGCCGGCGGGATCGAGCTCCGCGCGGACTGACACGGCCGGGGCTCGACCCTGCTGCCGGGATGCGCCGCTGTGGTCCGTGAGGATGACCATGGCGGCGCATCTCGATGGTGCGCGGGTTGTGTGCCGGGCGAGAATCTCAGCGTGCCTTGGTGCGGCCGCGGCGGGTGGTGCGAACCCCCGCAGCGATGAGGCGCCAGCCCATCAGGAGGACGAGCAGCGTCAGCGCCGCGACGATGACGAACGCTGCGGCGGTGCCTCCGCCCGTCGCAGCCCGCAGCAGCAGGCCGCCGCCGACCGTCACGGCCCAGACAGGAAGGCCTGTGCGCACCGGTCTCGACGGGGCCCGCCACGCGAGCGAGACGACCCAGCCGACCACGAGCGCCGAGAGGAACGGCCACGCCACCTCTGCCAGGCCGACGGCCGAGAAGCCGCCGTGGTGCTGCATCATGCCGACGGCGGCGAATGCCACCACGGCGACGGCGTCTCCGACGAATGCGAGAGGCTTCATGCCTCGAGCGTAGGAGACGCCCTCTGATCATCCGGACCATACACTGGGGCAGGTGACGGCGAAGCGACTCCATCTCGTGCGGCACGGCGAGGTGCACAACCCCGACCGGGTCCTGTACGAAAGGATCCCCGGCTACGGGCTCAGCGAAGACGGGCGCCGGATGGCTCAGGCCGCGGCCGACCACGTCACCGCCCTCGGCCGGGACGTGACGGCACTGGTGCGCTCTCCGCTGCAGCGCACCGCGGAGTCCGCCGAACCCTTCGAGCGTGCGTTCGGCCTCACGGCGACTCCGGATGAGAGGGTCATCGAGCCGTGGAACGCCTTCGCAGGCAAGGTCATGCGCACCGCCGTGCTCAACCCGCTCAACTGGCCCAAGCTCATCCGTCCGTCCGTTCCCAGCTGGGGTGAGCCGTACCGGCAGATCGCCGACCGGATGCGCGAGGCGCTCGACGACCTGTGGCTGAGCACGCCGGACGGCGATGCCGTGATCGTGTCGCACCAGGCGCCGATCTGGATCACGCACCTCGCCGTCGCCGGGGAGAAGCTGCCGCACGACCCGCGCACCCGCCGATGCGCACTTTCGAGCGTGACGTCGTTCGAGCGCGGCCGCAGGACATGGCACGAGGTCGACTACGCCGAGCCCGCGGCCACCAGCGGTGCCGTCGACGTGGGCGCGGTCTGATCCGCTTTCGCGAACCAGCGTCCTTCGCCGAGCGGGCTCACCGGGCACCCAGGTCGCACCGAACCTGCACTCGTAGGATGACGGCGTGACTCGTCGCCTCCGGATTGCCGCCGTCGCGGCTGCGCTCGTCGTCGGCACCGTGCTCGCCGGATGCTCCTCCGACCCGGTCGCCGATCAGTACCTCAGCGGCGAGAACAAGGGCTACATCGCCGGCGACTTCCGTGTCGAGGAGGTCCCGATCGACCAGCGCGGCGAGCCGGTCGAATGGTCGGGGGAGACCGAGCACGGCGATGAGCTCTCCAGCGCGGATACCGCGGGAGACGTCACCGTCGTCAACTTCTGGTACGCCGAATGCGGGCCGTGCATCGCGGAGGCACCGGATCTCGAACAGGTCTGGCAGGAGTACCAGGACGATGACGTGCAGTTCATCGGCGTGAACACCTACAACCAGGCCGCGACGGCCGCGAGCTTCGCACGGGACAACGACGTGAGCTATCCGAGCATCATCGACGTGAACACCGGTGCGGTGAAGCTCGCCTTCGCGGCCGAGACACCGATCCAGGCGACCCCCACGACGCTGGTCCTCGACCGGGAGGGCCGCATCGCTGCACGCATCATCGGCCAGCTCGCCGGCCCTAGTGTGCTCTCGACCCTCGTCGGCGACACCCTCGAAGAGCAGTCGTGATGCGCCGATCGGGATCGGAGACCGCCTGATGGACGCGGGAACCCTCGTCTTCGACGGCGCACTGTGGCTGGCGCTGCCCGTCGCGCTGCTGGCCGGACTGCTGTCGTTCCTCTCGCCGTGCATCCTTCCGCTCGTGCCCGGCTATCTCGGCTTCATCGCCGGCACCGTCGCGCCGAAGAACCAGGTGTCGGTGCTGCCAAGCGACAGTGCCACCGATGCCCCGTCGCGGGGTCGGTTGGTCGGAGGGGTGCTGCTGTTCATCGCAGGCTTCACTCTCGTGTTCGTCACGGTGATCGTGCTCGGCGGAGTGGCAGGCGGCGCCATGAGCCAGTTCAACCTGCAGTACGGCGACCTCGTCACACGCGTCCTCGGCGTCGTCGTGATCGCACTCGGCCTGGTGTTCCTCGGTCTGTTCGGCTTCGCGCAGCGAATCGCACGGCCGCAGATCAGGGGCAACATCGGCCTCGTCGGTGCCCCGTTGCTCGGCATCGCGCTCGGTCTCGGCTGGGCGCCATGCATCGGTCCGACGCTCGCGGCGATCTTCGCCGTCGCCTACAACACCGAAGACGGCCTGCGTGCCGGGCTGCTCGGTCTGGTCTACTCGCTCGGCCTCGGCATTCCCTTCGTGCTGCTCGCCCTCGGCTTCGGCTGGGCGTCGCGATCTGTCGGATTCCTCCGGCGCCACGTGCGAGCGATCAACATCATCGGCGGCGCGCTCCTGGTCGCGCTCGGTGTGCTGATGGTCAGCGGCGTGTGGACCATGCTCATGCTCCACCTGCAGGGGGTGTTCGCCAGTGTCCCGACCATCCTCTGACGACGCGGAGAAGGCGACTCCGGATGGCGAAGGGTCGAAAGCGGCTGACCAGTCGAAGATGAACCCCGACTCGTCCGACCCCCGTCGGCCCAGCGACCATTTCGATTCGGCCGACCTCTCGGCATCCGGCGCCTCCGAGCCATCCGGCGCCGTCTCTCCCGCATTGGGCATCGTCGGCTGGGCGCGCTGGGCGTGGCGCCAGCTCACCAGCATGCGGACCGCGCTGGTGCTCCTGCTCCTGCTCGCCGTCGCGGCCGTGCCAGGTTCGCTGTTCCCGCAGCGCTCAGCAGATCCGAATGGCGTCACGCAGTATCAGAGCGATCATCCGGACATCTTCGGGTTCCTCGACAGCATCTCGATGTTCGACGTGTACCACTCGCCATGGTTCTCGGCGATCTACATCCTGCTGTTCGTTTCGCTGATCGGCTGCATCCTGCCTCGCACGAAGCACCATCTGAAGGCGCTGCGCTCGCGCCCGCCGCGCACGCCGGCGCGGCTCGGCCGACTTGCCGACTTCCGCTCGGAGACGGCGGATGTCGATGCAGAGGAGGCGATCGACGCCGCGGCCAAGCAGCTGCGCGGCGCCGGCTACAGGATCGAGCGCTACGACTCCCCGGCCCGGGGCAAGCGCCCCGCGACCAGGAGCGTGTCGGCCGAGCGAGGCTATCTGCGCGAGACCGGGAACCTCGTCTTCCACGCGGCGCTCGTCGGCGTGCTCGTCGCCGTCGGTATCGGCGGCGCCTTCAAGTACACCGGACAGCGGGTCGTCGTCGAGGGCACCACCTTCGTGAACACGCTGCTCGACTACTCGTCGATGAACCGCGGACAGGCGGTCGCGGAGGACGCGCTCGAACCGTACGCGATGACGCTCGACAGCTTCGACGTCACCTACCAGCCTCCCGGCAGCAACGCGATGAGCCAGGCGGGCGACTTCGCGGCCAACGTCACGATCCGTCGCCCTGGTGGGGACGAGACATCCGGCGTCGTGAAGGTGAACAGCCCGCTGACGATCGGCGGCGACAGCATCTATCTGCTGGGCAACGGCTACGCCCCGACGATCACGATCCGTGACGTCGACGACGAGATCATCTACCACGATTCTGTGGCCTTTCTCCCTTCGGGCGATGCGCAGATGACGTCGCAGGGAGTCGTCAAGGTCGCAGACGGACTGCCGGAGCAGCTGGGCCTCGTCGGCTTCTTCTATCCGACCGTCGCAGAGCTGGATACGGGTGCGTACGCCTCGCAGTACGGCGATCTGCTCAACCCGCTGCTCACCCTCGACGTGTATGCAGGCGATCTCGGCATCGACGACGGAACGCCTCGCAATGTGTACGCGCTCGACCCGACCGGCATGGACCGGCTCACGGGCGGCGACACCGGCGTGGAATCGATCGAACTCGCGCCGGGCGACACGGCCGACCTGCCAGACGGCATGGGGACCATCACGTTCGAGGATGAGACGCCGGAGGGCACCGACTCCGCGCTGGGCTCGACCGAGTCTGTCAAGCGGTTCGCCTCACTGCAGGTGCATCATGACGCCTCAGCGGTATGGGTGCTCGTCTTCGCCGTGCTCGCTGTGCTCGGCCTGCTCACGGCACTGTTCGTGCCGCGCCGGCGCATGTGGGTCAAGGCCGTCGAGACCGAAGACGGCGTCGAGCTGGAGTACGCAGGCCTCGCCCGCGGCGAGGACCCGACGCTGGCCGCTGCGGTCGATCAGATGGCGGAGAAGCACCTCGTCGGCCTCGGCGTCACGCCGAAGGAGCCGGATGCGGCGGCCGAGCCGGCCGAGCCGGATGGCGCGCGGGAGACAGTCGAGCCGGATGGGGCTGCTGTGCCGGACGAGGCATCGGATGCTCCGAAGGAGGCTGCCGCGCCGGAGACGCCGGATGATGCGTCGGACGGACCGCGGCGGGGCGACGCCGCGGGCTCCGGGCGCTGACACAGCGGCGATATCGCCGAGAGTCACGCGTCGTTCGCTTCGTCTGCGAGTGCGCTGAGCCGCGGCAGAATCGTCGAGGCACTGCAGCATCCGGGAGGAGATGCAGCGTGTCCGTGATTCTGCCGCGTCTCGAGGGTCGCCCATCTGCGTGTGACGTTCCCTGCTCAGACGCAGGCGCCGAGGCGTAGGCTTCTGCACATGCCCGACGTCGCCTCCCTCGACACGTACTCTGTGATTCTCGTGTGGACCGCGATCGCGATCTACACGCTCGCCTTCATCGCCTACGCGGTCGACCTCTCGAAGCGATCACAGGAGTCGATCGAGCAGCACGACGCTGCACATTCGCGTCAGCGCGAGAAGATCGGGGCACTGAGCGCCGCCTCGGCGTCGTCCGTCGACGTCGTCTCGCACGCGGCCGACTCGAGCGCGGCTCCCGTCGGGGCTGCGAAGGCCCCGCGCCGGGTGTTCAGCCGCGTCGGCACGGCTCTCACCGCGCTCGGCTTCCTCATGCACCTCGGTGGCACCCTGCTGCGGGGCATCGCTGCTGAGCGGGTGCCCTGGTCGAACATGTGGGAGTTCGCCATGACGGGCACCCTCCTGATCATGGCGGTGTACCTCGGCGTGCAGTTCTGGAAGGACCTGCGTTTCCTCGGCACGTTCATGACCGGTCTCGTCGTCGTGCTGCTGGGCGCCTCGTCGACCTTCTACGTCGCGATCGTGCCCCTGATGGATCCGCTGAAGTCGGTGTGGCTGGTCATCCATGTCTTCGTGGCATCGCTCAGCACAGCGTTCCTCGCGCTCGCTTTCGGCCTCAGCGTGATGCAGCTGCTGCAGGCGCGTCGCGAACGGCTGGCGCTCGTCGCGGCGGAGAACGGCGACGGCCCCAAGCGAAGCTTCCTGCGCACGCTGCCTTCGGCCGAAGCGCTCGAGGGTCTCGCGTACCGCCTTGCGATAATCGGCTTCATCCTGTGGACCTTCACGCTCATCGCCGGCGCGATCTGGGCGCAGGAAGCCTGGGGTCGCTACTGGGGCTTCGACGTGAAGGAAGTGTGGACCTTCATCATCTGGGTGCTCTATGCCGGCTACATCCACGCCCGCGCGACTCGCGGCTGGCGCGGCACGCGCTCCGCGTGGCTCGCGATCGTCGGCTTCGTCGCCGTGATCTTCAACTTCACGATCGTGAATATGTACTTCGACGGACTCCACGCCTACTCCGGCCTCTGAGCGGTCCGCGAGCACTGCGCTGGCGGCGTTGTCCTCAGCTGACGTGCGAAGCACGCCTCCTTCGTCCGCCTTGCCATCACAGCATTCGCGAACTGCTCCGCGGCGCGCGCGGAGCCTAGGAAGATCCGCGATCTCTCGGGTGATCGCTGGGGAATCGTCCTAGATTCTGCGCGACCTCCTAGTTTTCGCGCGCGGTTCCGGATGTCCGCATGCCGCGGATACCGCACTGAGAGGAAGCGGGCGCTGTGGCCGCACCCGCTGCCCCGACGAGGAAGCGGATACCGCGCTGAGGGGGACACGGGGGTTCCGTCGCGGGCGGGATTCTGGCATGGTGACGTGTGACAGCGCTGTCACGTTCCGTTCATCTGGCGTTCCTATGAAGGTCGTGTGGGGCACCTAGGTTCGAGGTTCCGGCAGGCGTCTGCCCTGACTTCTGTTCCGCCCCCGACCCCTCGGAGATTCCCTATGCCTTCCCCCGAACCAGTGCTGCGCCGTCGCCGCGCTGCCGTGGCCGCCGGTGTGATCGGCGCGCTCGCCGCTGCATCCGTCGTCACCACCGCTCCCGCTGCGATCGCTGCCGAGGACTCCTCGCTCTCGGCCTTCGACGCGGTCGACCAGTTCATCGGAACCGGGATGGACGAGAGCAACAACTCTCGCGGCAACGACCACTACGGCAACACCTTCCCCGGGGCGACCGTGCCGTTCGGCATGGTGCAGTCGAGCCCGACGACCTACCAGTCGGACAACGGGGAGCAGTTCGGCGGCTACAAGTACGAGGCGGACGAGCTTCGCGGCTTCGGCATGACACGGCTGTCGGGGACCGGCTGCCGCTCCAACTACGGCGGCTTCGACTTCCCCGTCATTCCGTTCACGGGCGAGCTCACGGACGATTCGCTCCCCGTCAATCCAGCGAGCGACATCTCCGACTACTTCCTGCCGTTCTCGCATGAGGATGAGACGGCAGAGCCCGGATACTATTCGGTTGCACTCGACTCCGGCGTCGACGCCGAGCTGACGAGCACAACCCGCACGGCCGTGAGCCGCTACTCGTTCGACGCGGACGCCACCCTGCTCTTCGAGGCGGGAGGGTCCAACAACGAGATCCACGCATCCGACATCGCCTTCGATCCGGACACGGGGGAGCTCAGCGGAACGGTCAGCGCGAACATCGTCTGCAACGGCGGCGGGCAGTACACCGCGCACTTCTCCGCCACCTTCGACCAGCCCGTCGAGTCGTACGGCGTCTGGACACCGGATGGGCTGGAAGCGGGCGGGACCTCGGCCGATGCCTCGTCGAAGCACGGGGCGGGCGCCTGGGTGAGCTTCGCCGACGGCACCGACGTGACGGCGAAGATCGGTCTCAGCTACGTCTCGGTCGACGGTGCCAGGGCGAACGCGGAGGAGGAGACCGCCGACCTCACCTTCGAGGAGGTGCGCTCCGACGCAGCGTCGACATGGCAGGAAGCGCTCGGCACGATCGACGCGACAGGGGGCAGCGACGACGATCGCATCACCTTCTACACGGCGCTGTACCACGCACTGCTGCATCCGAACACGTTCCAGGACGTCGACGGCACCTACATCGGCTACGACGGCGAGAGCCATACGGTCGAGGAAGGGCGCGACTTCTACGTGAACTTCTCCGGCTGGGACACCTACCGCGGGCAGTCGCAGCTCGTGGCGATGGTGTATCCGGATCGCGCGAGCGACATCAACCAGTCGATCGTCGACATGGTCGAGCAGTCGGGACAATGGACCAGCTGGCCGAGCTACAACCAGGTGCAGACGAAGATGAGCGGCGACTCGCTGCAGAACATCGTCGCGGCGACCGACGACTTCGGCGCCACCGACTACGACCGCGAGACCGCGCTTTCCACGATGGTCGAGACGCAGACGCTTCCGATGACGGACTCCGCCCGTTCCGACGGCGTGATGTACGGCATCCATGGCTGGGTCGACGGCGACCGGCGCGGCGCGGCGACCTCGCGCACCCTGGAGTACACGAGCAACGACTTCGCCATCGCGCAGCTGGCGCAGCGACTCGGTGACGAGGCGGCGTACGAGACGTTCTCGACGCGCTCGCAGAACTGGAAGAACGTCTTCAACTACGCCCGCGAGCACATCGACGCCCGCAACCGCAACGGCTTTCTGAACACCTCCCTCACCACTCAGGGGGCGCAGTTCGAGCAGTCCACAGGGCTGCAGTACGGCTTCAACGTGCCGCACAACATGGCGGCGCTGATCGAGGCGCGCGGCGGGACCGATGCGGCCACCGCGGATCTCGACGCACTGCTGGCCGACCTCGACGGAGGCGCGTTCAGCGACACCGCCTATCTCGCCAACCAGCCGAGCTTCGGCCTGCCGTGGGTCTACAACTGGCTGCAGGCTCCGCACAAGACGACCGACACGCTGTACCGCGCAGCCGACGAGCTGTTCCGCACCGATCCTGAGGGTCTGTTCGGCAACGACGACCTCGGCTCGCTGAGCGCCTGGTACGTGTGGGCGAACCTCGGCATCATGCCGGCGATCTGGGGCACGGCCGACCTCGTCGTGTCCGCCCCCATGTTCGAGCACATCGAGATCTCACCCGTCGGCGCCGAGCGCACGATCACGATCGACGCGCCGGGCGCTGGCGAGGACCGCAGGTACACCACCGCGCTCTCGGTGAACGGAGCCCCGCAGACCGCGTCATGGCTCTCGCCCGAGTTCGCCCGCTCCGGCGGGACGCTCGACTTCACGATGAGCGCAGAGCCCGGAACGTGGGGCACCGGCGCGGACGACGCGCCGCCGTCGTACCCGGCAGGAACCGACAGCCCCAACTCGGTCGGGATCACCGACGACGGAGCCGTCAACATGGGCGGCCTCGACGCGGGAGGGATCGGCCTGTCGCGTCAGGACCTCGAGGATGCGGGCGTCACCGGCGGCACCCGGCTCCCGATGGGGGAGACCGGGGTCAGCTTCACCTGGCCGGACACGGCCGCAGGCGAGGTCGACCACTGGATCCCCAGCGGCCAGGTCCTCGAGTTCGGCGACATCGAGGCATCCGGAGTCTCCTTCCTCGGGCTCGCGACGAACGGGCCCTCCCGCGGCACCGCGTCCGTGACGTATGCGGACGGCTCGACCCAGGACATCGACGTCCGGTTCACCGACTGGACGTCCGGCAGCATCGAGCCTGGCAACATCCGGATGATCGATCTCACGAAGCGCAACAAGCTCGACGGCGGATACGACACCGCGGCGCCGACCGTGTACGGCACGGCCGTCGTACCGCTCGACGAGAGCAAGAAGGTGCGCAGCGTCACCCTGCCGACCGAGGTCAGCCGCGGGATCATGCACGTCTTCGACGTCGCCCTGCAGCCGATCGCCGACGGCGAGGAGCCGACGGATCCGGAGCTCCCGACCAGGCCGGACCCGACCGACCCCACGGAGCCGACGACGCCAGACCCTGTCGACATCGACGGCGAGTCGGTCATGGCGGAGGACGCCGAATGGCGCTTCCACGACACGGAGGAGGACCCGGCCGCCGGCCTCGATGACAAGACGGCATGGACCGCGGCGGACTTCGACGATTCGGGTTGGAAGACCGGAACGACGAGCTTCGGTGCGAAGCGCGGAGATATCGCTGATCTCGGCGGCGGCTTCACTCCGAACACGCTGGTGTCGCAGTACAAGGAGGACGGGTCGAACGTCGAGGCGATGTTCTTCCGCGGCTCGTTCGAGCTGTCGGAGGGCGACCTCGAGCTGGTCACGCAGCTGAACGGCGAGCTCGCCTACGACGACGGCGCCCGCGTGTACGTCAACGGTGAGATGGTCGGCGGCTTCCGCGACGCGCGCATCGACGACGGCGAAGGGAATATGGTCTACGCGGGCGACAACGAGTCGGCACCGAGCACCGATTCGTTCAGCGTGCCGGCGGAGCACCTTCAGGCCGGGACCAACGAGATCGCAGTCCAGGTGCACAACACCAACGCCGGCAGCTCCGACATCTACATGCAGCTGCTCTCGCTCACCGTGGTGGCGAAGGACGCCCCTGCGGCGATCTCCGACGTCGTGCTGAGCCCCGGCATCGACCAGACGCAGCGCAACCTCACCTTCTACACCGACCGCGAGGTCGACACCCAGGTGCAGATCGCGCCGGTGGACGCGCGCACCGGGGCGGAGTTCCCTGTCGCGGATGCCCGCGTCATCGACGCAGCAACGGAGGCGACGCGCGACGGCCGATTCTCCAATCGCGCTGTCCTCGACGCCCTCGACGAGGACACCAGCTACATGTACCGCGTCGGCAGCGACGATTCCGGGTGGTCGCGCTCCTACGAGCTCTGGACGGGAACGTATGACGACACCCACAGCTTCGTCTTCTTGGCCGACTCGCAGATCGGCGCGTCGGGGAACTGGGAAGCCGACGGCGAGCGCTGGTCGGCCGCGCTGGATCAGATCGACGCGCACGAGAAGGACGCGTCGATGATCGTCAGCGGGGGCGACCAGGTCAATTCGCACCGGTCGGAGGACGAGTACCGGGTTCTGCTGGAGCCGGAGCTGCTGACGCAGCTGCCCTTCGCCCCCACGATCGGCAACCACGACAATCAGTCCGACCAGTACAACTCGCACTTCTTCACGCCGAATCAGTCGGAGACGCACGGCTACGAGGACGCGGAGGAGCGCGCGGGCGGCGACTACTGGCACATCTACAACGGCGTGCTCTACCTGAACATCAACTCGAATGCTCGCAGCGAGAACGAGGAGGACCACATCGCCTTCATGCGGGAGGTCGTCGAGGAGCAGGGTGAGAACGCCGACTGGATCGTCGCCGTCATGCACCATTCGCTGTACTCGGCGGCGTTCCACTCGCTCGAGCAGGATGTGATCGAGCGCCGTGAGGCACTGTCGCCCGCGTTCAGTGAGCTGGGCGTCGACCTGGTGCTCGCAGGCCACGACCACAGCTACACGCGCAGCTATCTGATGGAGGGCACCTCGCCCGCCGGCGACCTCGAAGCGCAGGAGCAGTCGGGAGTGACCCTCACAGCCGAAGAGGGGCAGGTGCTCTACGTCACGGGCAACTCGTCGACGGGCAGCAAGTTCTACGGCATCGACGAGAACTCGCCCGAGGCCGCGGTGAAGTTCCAGTCGAACGAGCCGCAGTACACGGATGTCGACGTCTCGCCGGAGGCGGTCACGCTCACGACGTACAAGACGATGGACCGAACGGTCGTCGACGAGGTGACGCTGACCCGCGCGGTCGACGACGAGACCGGCCCGGTGCTCTCCGGCGTCGAGGCGACGCAGACGCCGCAGGGCCAGCCGTTCGATGCGATGGCAGGCGTGAGCGCGACCGACGAGATCGACGGCGACGTCACGGACGCGATCGAGGTGACCGGCGAGGTCGACACGCGGGTGCCAGGCGAGTACGCCATCACGTACCTGGCGGTCGACGGGTCCGGCAACGAGACGCGGGCCGAGCGCACCGTGACGGTGACCGCGGTCGAGCCGACGTTCATGGGCGTTCCGGATGCGAGGACGGTCGTCGAGGGCGAGGAGTTCGATGAGATGGAGGGGATCTCGGCGATCGATGCGAACGGGGACGACATCACGGATCTCATCGAGGTCGAGATGGCGTCTGCGCAGTCCGCAGGCTCGGCCCGACTCGTCGCGCCGACGGCGGGAGACTACGCCCTGGTCTACTCCGTCACGGACGAGTACGGCACGACCGCGACAGCCGAGACGGCCGTGACGGTCGAAGCGGCTGAGGAGCCGACCGACCCCGGTGACGGTGACGGGACCGATGGTGGGACTGACGGTGACGGAACCGATGGCGGAGGCGACGGTGAAGCGACCGACGGCGCCGGAACCGACGGTGACGCGACGGACGCCGGTGACGGCGACACCGACGGTCAGAGCGGCGCCGACGCTTCGGACGGCATCGACGAGTTGCCTGCAACCGGCGGGACCGTCTCGGCCGTGTGGGGCGTCCTCGGGATCCTCGCCATGCTCACCGGCGCGGGCATCCTGCTCGGCCGCCGCGTGACGCGCACCTGACACACCACGCACTTCGGCCCCTGGCCCGCGACAGCGGACCAGGGGCCGAAGTGCGACCGGCGCTCAGTGCGCCATCGCGGCGAGAGCCTCCTCGTCGAGGGTGGCGAGCGAGCGCGTGTCCTGGAAGTCGCGCACGCCGTGGATACCCTGCTCACGGCCGTAGCCGGACTGCTTCACACCGCCGAACGGGGCACGCAGATCGAGGCGGGTGGCGCCGTGGTCGTTGAACCAGACATAGCCGCACTCGAGCTGTGAGCCGATGCGCTGCGCCGTCTCCGGGCTCGACGTCCACACGCTGCCGCAGAGACCGCCCCATGAGTCGTTCGCGCTGGCGACGGCCTCGTCCTCCGTGTCGAACGGGAGGATCGGGATCACAGGGCCGAACTGCTCCTCCGTGACGACGCGAAGCGACGGATCCGGATCGATCACGAGCGCAGGGCGCAGGAAATTGCCGCCCTCCAGCTCACCGCCCGGCAGCTCGCCGTACTCGCGCACTTCGGCGCCCGAGTCCTTCGCATCACGGATGAGACCCTCGACGAACTCCTTCTGGGTCGGCTGATGCAGCGGGCCCATCGTGGTGCCCTCGTCGAGACCGTAGCCCAGCACGGTCTTCTGCAGCCGTGCCTCGAGCCCCGCGACGACGTCGTCCAGGCGCGAACGGTGCACGTAGATGCGCTTGGCATTCATGCAGATCTGACCAGTGGTGTCGTAGACGCCCGCGAACAGCCGATCGAGGTGCGTGTCCGACAGGTCGGCGTCCTCGGTGATGATCGCAGCGTCGTTGCCGCCGAGCTCGAGCGTCACGCGCGTGAGCGACTTCGAGGCCATCTCCATCATCTTCTTGCCGCCGCCGACTGATCCCGTGAAGCACACCTTCGCGATGTCGGTGTTCTGAATCAGCGACGACATGTTCTCGTCCTTGCCGGTGACGACCTGCAGCACACCGGCGGGCAGCCGCTCGGCGACGCGCTGCACCACGCGCGTGGTCGCCAACGGCGCCGAGGGCGGTGGCTTCACGATCGCGGTGTTCCCGGCCAGAAGCGCGTGGGGAAGAGCCGCGGCGAGGATCGCGATCGGCCAGTTGAACGGCACGATAACCGTGACCACACCGAGCGGCTGATAGCCGACCTTCGTCGTGACCGGGATGCCGGGCGCGGGCTCCAGCGTCTCGACGGCATCGACCTTGTCGGCCTCCGCGAGCGCGAGGTTCCAGCGCAGCTCGAATACGAACGCGTCCGCCCACGCCTCGCCGACGACCTTGCCGTTCTCCTGCGAGAGGATCGCGGCGTCGTCGTCTCGGTGCTCGCCGAGCGTTGCGACGGCGTCGGCCATCTGCTTCGCGCGCTCCTGCGGCGTGAGCGCCGACCACGCCGGATACGCCGCCCTGCCCGCGGCGACCGCGTCGTCGACGTCGGCGGGCGACGCGGAGGCCGCTTCGCCCACGATCCGACCGGGCTTGGCAGGGTCGGGGATCCGCAGCACCTCTTCCGTGGAGCGCTCCTCGCCGTTGATGAACAGTGCCGTCTTCGCGGCGTTCGAATCCGTCATGGATTCCTCTCCTTCGTTGTTCGGCGCAGCGTCTTCGCCGCGCGACGTCAGTTGGCGTGCATCCCGATCCGTCGCCTGCTGCGGTCCGGAACGCACCTGCTTCGATTCTGTTATGAAACGCCCGCCTCGTGGGCCGCCCATCCGGATTCGATGATCTCCGCCGCGTCGGAGGCGACGCTCACACCGTCCCGATACGTGGGACGCCAGATCGCAAGCGCGTCCTGGGCGGCAGGAGACAGCAGCGAAGCGGAGAACGCCTCGACGCCCCAGCGGCCCGTGTAGCCGGCGTCGAGCGCACCGCGCACGACGCCGGCTACGTCGACCGAGCCTCGGCTGAGCAGACCCCGTCCCGACTGGCCGAGCTCGATGTACGCCAGCCGCGGCAGAGCCATCCGGATCGCCTCGGATGCATCGGCCTCCTCGATCGCCATGTGGAAGGTGTCGAGGTGGATAGCGAGATGTTCGGAACCGCTCTGCTCGGCGTATTCCATCGCCTGCTCCGCGGTGTTCACCATCGCGGTCTCATAGCGGTTGAGGACCTCCATCGTCATGGTGATGCCTCGCTCGAACGCTTCCTCCGCCGCCAGTCCGACGGCTGCGGCCGAGCGCCGCCATGCGTCCAGCGGCACGCCGGTGGTCGGTCGGCCGAAGGGCCCGTACGGCACACCGCCGAGCCGATCGGAGCCGAGTCGCGCTGCGAGCTCGATCGCGTCGCGCAGGGCCTTGGCACCCGCCTCGCGCACCCAGGGGTCGACGCTGGAGACGTCGGCGTCCGGTGTCTGCCCCGCCATCGGGATCGCCGTCAGACCGCGGCGCTCGCACGCTTCGCGCAGGGCGTCGACGTCGAGGTCGCGCGAATCGATCGGCGGCAGCACGATCCGTCGATAGCCGAGTTCCGCGACGGCGTCGAGCACGTCGCCCGACCCCGGTGACGCGGGCTCGGGCAACGCCGCACTGACGTGGAACGCGACGTCGAGCTGCTCGGGGATCACCGTGGCCGACATGTCAGAACACCGGCAGGTCGAGACGCTGCTTGAACACCGAGTAGCCGTCCTCGACGTTCACCACCGTGCCGTTGATGACGCGCGACTCGTCGGAGCCGAGGAATGCCACCACGTCGGCGATCTCGTCGGGATCGGTGAGCCTGCCGCGCAGCTGCTCGGAGGCGAAGGTCTGCTTGAGCTCCTCGCTGAACTGGTTGATGATCGGCGTGGCCACGCGTCCCGGTGTGATGGCGACGGCCCGGATGCCGTGCTCGGCGAGCTCGTACGCCGCCGACCGCGTGAATGAGATCACGGCGGCCTTCGCGGCGCTGTACGTGAACGACAGCTCCGCGGCATCCTGGCCGTACACCGACGATGTGCTGATGATCACGCCTCCGCGCCCCTGCTTCGCCATCTGACGGCCGGCCGCCACGATGCCGTAGTAGACGCCGTCCTGGTCGACGCGGATCAGCCGGTGGTAGTCGGCCTCGATGTCGTGCTCGAGCAGCGGCTTGCCGCCCGCGATGCCCGCGTTGTTGAAGATGATGTCGACGCCGCCGAAGGCGTCGACCGCGGCCTGCACCATCTGCTCGACATCGGTGAAGTCCGACACGTCGACGGCGTGCGCGACGGCCGCTCCTTCGAAGCCCGCCGCATCGACTTCGGCGACGACCGACTGCGCGGCAGCGAGATCGAGGTCGGCGACGAGCACCTTCGCACCGTCCCGCACGTACCGCAGCACGGTCGCGCGCCCGATTCCGCCGGCGCCTCCGGTGATGATGGCTGACTTGCCGGAAAGCTTCATGGTTCTCCTTGGGTGTGTTCGGTGTCGGTCGGCGTTCAGCCGAGTCAGAAAGCGGTGTGCGACAGTGCGGCTGCGCCGCCGTCGACGGTGAGGGTCGCGCCGGTGATGAACGACGATGCGGGCGAGACCAGGAAGAGCATCGGTCCCTGGACCTCGTCGGTCGTCCCCATCCGGCCCATCGGGATCGTCGATTCCCATTCGCGTTCGAAGTCGGGATCTATCTCGACCCTGCCGTCGCCGATCCGGGTGCCCTTGATCGGCCCGGGTGCGATCGCGTTGACCCGGATGTTCCGGGGAGCGAGTTCGAGGGAGACCTGGCGGACGAAGTTGAGGATGGCGGCCTTGGTGGTGACGTAGCCGTACGACACCATCGGGTCGGTGCGCATCCCCGCGGTGGAGGACGTGACGAGGATGCGGCCGCCGGGCTCGAGCAGCCTTGCGGCCGTGCGCACCGTCTCGAATGTGCCGGTGAGGTTGGTCGCGACGACCTCGTCCCACTCCTCGTCGGAGTACGCGGCCAGCTCGCCGCCAGAACGATAGCTCGGCCCGCCGGAGATGCCCGCATTGGCTACGACCACAGTGGGGCGGCCGACCTCCTGCACGACGCGGCCCATCACCTCGTCGACCGCGCCGCGCCGAGTCTGGTCGATGGAGTAAGCGTGGGCAGCGCCGCCCGCGGCGATGATGCCATCTGCCACCGCGGTCGTGCGCTCGGCATTGCGCCCCAGCACGACGACCGTGGCACCGGCCGCGGCATAGGCCTCGGCTCCGGCCTGACCGAAACCGCTCGACGCCCCTGTGACCACGACGATGTCGCCCGTCATGTCGAACAGCGAGCAGATGCCCTCGCGTGTGGTGATGCTCATTCGTTCACTCCTGTGGTCGATGCCGGGCGACAACCGTCACCGGAGGTGGGGGCGGGACTTCCCGCCCCCACCCGGGTCATTCGGTGACGCCGAGCGTGGGCTCGAAGTCGTCGGCGTTCGAGGGGTCGACGATGGTCGGTTCGAGCTCGACGAAGCTCTCCTCGGGAAGAGCGGCCGAATCGGCGTAGTCGGACAGGTAGCCGACGAGATCGTCGACGACGGCGATCCAGTCCTGCGAGGCCGTGGCGTACATCGGGCCGCCCTCACGGATCTTGTCGACCGTCTGGGCGAGCGCGTCCACGCCCGTGACGAAGATGTCGTCGCGGCCGGCCTCCTCGATCGCCTGCACCGCTCCGAGGGCGGCGTCGTCCCATCCGGTCCAGACGCCGTCGAGACCGTCGGGATTGGCCTGCAGGTAGTCGGTGACGAAGTTGAGCGCTTCGGTGCGGCTGGTACCGGGATCGAGCACCTGCTTCATCTCGCCGCCGACGATGGTGGCGCCCTCCTCCTCGAGAGTCTCGACGGCCATGTTGCTGCGCGTGTGGATGCCGACGTGCGGATCGTGGCCGATCACCATCACGTTCTTGCCGTCGACTCCGCCCATCGCCTCGCCCAGCGCGGCGATCGTCTGATCGGCCATCGCCCGCTGTCCGAAGGTCTCGTCGATGACGAAGTCGGGGTTGGCCTCGACGCCGCCGTCGATCGAGAAGATCGGGATGTCCGCGTCCTGCGCCGACTGCACGATCGGGGCGATCTGGCGCGGATCGGGGAACCCGGCCATCACCGCATCGGCTCCCTGGGCGATCGCGGCCTGCACGTCGCTGTTGAGCTTGTCGTAGTCGAATGCGCTGGTGTAGAGCGTGACGTCCCAGCCCTCAGCTTCGCCCTTTTCGACGAAGTCGTCCATGGCGAGCTTTCCTGCCGGTGTGCCGTAGCCGGCGGTGAACGCCGCGACGGTGAAGGTGCCGTCGTCGCCGAGGCCGTCGGTCTTGTCCGAGTCGCTGCTCGAACCGCCGCCGCCCATACCGGTGTCGACGGAGCAGCCGGCGAGTGCGACGGCGGCGAGAACGCCGACGCCGACCGCCGCGAAGCGGGGGAACAGGTGTGATGTGCGCATCGTGAAACTCCCTTGTGTCTGTGATGCTGTGTTGTTTCTTCAGTGCCAGCGGAAATCGCGACGGCGATCGTGGCCGTCCGACGGGGCCGGGTCAGGAGGTGGACTTCTTCTTCATGCTCGACAGCAGCACGGCGGCGATGATGATCGCGCCGATGAGCACCTGCTGCACGTAGGTGTTCACACCGACGAGGTTCAGGCCGTTCTGCACGACGCCGATGATGAGCACGCCGATGATCGTGCCGCCGACGTTCGCCCGTCCGGAGCGCAGCAGTGTCATGCCGAGGAAGGTCGCGGCGACGGCGTACATCATCATGGTCTCGGCACCGCCCGACCCTGCCGAGCCGAGTCGACTGACCAGGATCACGCCGGCGAGCGCCGAAAGAGCGCCGGCCGAGACGAAGGCGAGCATCCGGGTGGGGCGCACGGCGACACCGGAGAGGCGCGCGACCTCGGCGTTGCCGCCGATCGCGTACCATTTGCGCCCGATCGTCGTGAACCGCAGCACGAGCCAGATCAGCACGGCGACGATCAGCGCATAGAACACCGGGAACGGCACGCCGTTCAGCCGCGCCTGGCCGATGACGCCGAACTCCTCCGGCCAGCCGTACAGGGTCGTCCCATCGGTGACGATGAGCGTGAGCCCCGCGGACGTGGTCATCATCGCGAGCGTCGTGATGAACGGCGAGATGCCGAAGTACGCCACGAGTGTGCCGTTGATGAGCCCGATGCCTGCGCCGACCGCGATCGCGACGATGATCGCGAGGGGGATGGGGGTGCCGCCGATCATCAGCGCAGCGGCAGTCGCACCGGACAGCGTCGCCGTCGTGCCGACCGAGAGATCGAAGTCGCCGACCACCATCACGATCGTCTGCGCGACCGCGATGATCGCCAGGATAGCGATCTGGTACGTGATGTTCGTGATGTTGGCCGGCGTCAGGAACACGCCGCCGCCGATCACCGTGAACACGATCACGAGCACACCGAGGGCGACGACCGTGCTGCTCTGCCACACCCAACCGGGAACGCCTCGCCGCACGGGGGCGGCCGCCTCGACCTTGAGGGCTTCTGTCTGCGCCATGTCAGGCGCTCCTTCCGTATGCGTGAGTGAGAACGAGCTCTTCGTCGGCCGCGGCGGCGTCGATGTCGCCTGCGATGCGACCCTCGTGCATGATGAGCACGCGGTCGCTGAGCCCGATCAGCTCGGGGATCTCGCTGCTGACGAAGACGACCGTCGTGCCGGATGCGGCAAGGCTCCGGATGAGCCGGTAGATCTCGACCTTCGTGCCGACGTCGATTCCTCTGGTCGGCTCGTCCATCAGCAGCACTTTCGGCGTCCGCGCCAGCATCTTGGCCAGCACGACCTTCTGCTGATTGCCGCCTGACAGGTGCCCGACGGGCTGGCGAGGGCTGGAAGCCTTGACCTGCAGCTTCTCCATGCCGGTGCGGGCGAGATCACTGATGCGCCGGTAGGAGACGATGCCGCCGGGGGAGACGCGTCGCAGATTCGGCACGGCGATGTTCTCGTCGATGCCGCTTGACAGGATCACACCCTGGCTGCGCCGCTCCTCCGGCACGAGGGCGACGCCCGCGGCGAGTGCCCTGCCGACGCCCCGCCCGCTGTACGGTGTGCCTTCGACCGATACGCGGCCACCCGTGCGCTTCTGCGCGCCGGCGAGCAGTCGCATCAGTTCGCTGCGGCCGGAGCCCGCGAGCCCGCCGATGCCGACGACCTCGCCGCGGCGTGCGGTGAACGATGCGCCGATGACCCGCTTGCCGCTGAGGTCGTCGACGGTGAGCACGACCTCATCGGTCGCCGTGCCGCGATCGGGGTAGACATCGTTCTGCTCGCGCCCCACCATGTATGTGATGACGCTGTCGATCGACGATTCGGCGACATCCTGGGTCACGATCGTGCGGCCGTTGCGCATCACCGTGAGCCGGTCGCAGATCTCGAAGACCTCTTCAAGCCGGTGCGAGACGTAGACGATGGCGACGCCGTCGGCGCGCAGCCGCCGGATGACGCCGAACAGATCCTCGATCTCGGTATCGGTGAGCGACGCTGTCGGCTCGTCGAGGATGAGCACGCGGGCGTCGATCGACAGGGCGCGGGCGACGGACACCATCGTCTGCTGCACGGGGGAGAGATCGCCTGCGAGCGCGCGCAGCGGGATGCGCTGACCGAGCCGGTCGAGCTGCCGCTGCGCCTCGCGCCGCATCTCGTTCCAGTTCACGATGCCGCCTGCGGACGGTGCGCCCTTGGCGAGTGCGATGTTCTCGGCGACGGTGATCGTCTCGATGATGGACAGCTCCTGGTACAGCGCGACCACGCCCGCCCGGTTCGCCGCTTTCACATCGGAGAACTCGGCGCGCTCGCCGCCGACGCGCACTTCGCCTGCGTCCTGGCCGTGCACGCCGGTGACGACCTTGATCAGCGTCGACTTGCCTGCGCCGTTCTCGCCGAGGAGCGCGTGCACTTCGCCTGCACGCACCTCGAGATCGACGCCGCCGAGGGCCTGCACTCCGTCGAAGTGCTTCGTGATGCCGCGCACGTCGAGCGCGAGCTCCGCCGTCTCGGCGGTCGCCGTGGTCATCGCTCGTCCTCTGCGAGACGATTGCACCGGATGATGACCTTCGGATGCTGTCCCGAGACGTGCATCCGGAACGCGTCGGCCGCGTCGTCGATGTCGAACACCGACTGCGTGAACTCGTCGAGATCGAGGTGCGGCAGCAGCTGCACGGCGCGGGGGAACGCATAGGGCGAGACGAACACACCCGTGATGGTGAGCTCCTTCAGATACAGGTAGTCCGAGAGGTTCAGCGGCATCTCGTAGCTCTCCGGATACATGGCGCCGTATACGACGGTCGCCCCCTGGGCGGCGATGTCGAGCAGTCCGCGCACAGCACGCGGGGAACCGGACGCGTCTATGACGACGTCGTACCCGTACCGGTCGGTGATCTCGTCCGCCCGCGCGGCCTGGTCCTCGGCGACTGGATCGATCACGTGCTGCGCGCCGTGGCGCAGCGCCATCTCGCGCCGTTCGGCGATCGGCTCGATGAGGGTCAGCGCCGTGGCGCCCGAGCGCGCGAGCACCTGCAGCGCCAGCTGGCCGATGGGGCCGCCGCCGCAGATGGCGACGCGGTCGCCCACGCGAACGCGGGCCTTGTCCGCGATGCGGACCGCTACCGACGTCGGCTCCAGCAGGGAGCCGTGCAGCAGAGACACCTCATCCGGGAGCTTCTGCACCTGAGACTCGTGCCAGGTGAGGGTCTCTGCCATGCCGGGCCGGTTGTACTCCTGGATGTTCTCGCAGAACTGCTGACTGCCGGCAAGGCAGGCGCGGCACGTTCCGCAGAAGCGCAGGAAGTTGCCCGAGACGCGGTCTCCGACGCGCAGGCCCTTGCGGGTCGCGCGCTCACCGAGCGCCTCGACGACGCCAGAGATCTCGTGACCGAGAGGGATGGGCACATCCGTGCCGAAGAAGCCCTCTGCCAGGTGAGGGTCGGAGCCGCAGATCGCCGCGTACGCGACGCGGATGCGCACGTCCTCAGGGCCGAGCTCCGGCTCCGGGAGGTCGACGACGCCGATCGCGCCCCGCTCATCCGGATTCTTCGCCCGCAGACTGCCGATCTTGGTGACGGCGACTGTCTTCATCGAGTGGCCTCCTGAGCCTGTACCGCCCGGCGCAGGGCGTCGACGGTGTGCGAGAGGCCGTAGCCGTGCTTGTTGCGCAGCTCCTCGTCGTCGCCGAAGCCGGCGTACACCTGCGGGATGCCGAGGCGTTCGAACGAAGTCAGGTTCACGCCGTTGTCTGTGACGACGTCGGAGATCCGGGTGGCGAGGCCGCCGTAGGTGAGGTGGTCCTCGAGCACCACGAAGCGGCCGTCGGTCTCCGAGGCCGAGCGGATGACCAGCTCCGCGTCGATGGGCTTGAGGGTCCACATGTCGACCACGCGAACGCTCACGCCCTCCTTCGCCAGCTCGTCCGCGGCGTCGAGCGCCTGCGCAACGGTGGTGCCGTGGGTGAAGAGTGTGACGTCGCTGCCATCGCGGGCGACGATGCCCCTGCCGATCCTGATGTCGTGCTCGCCCGGCGCGTAGAGCACCTTGTCCTTCTTGCCGACGGCGAGGCGAATGTAGATCGGGCCGGACATCTCCATCGACTGGCGCAGCACCTCGCCCACCATGACGGGGTCGCCGATCGACGTCACGGTCATGTTGGTCAGCGAGGCCATCAGGCTGAGGTCCTCGACGGCGTAGTGGGTGGAGCCGCCGTTGCCGACCAGGCCGCCGTGGGTGCCGATGATCTTGACAGGCAGGTTCGGGTAGCACACGTCGGAGCGCACCTGCTCGAGCGCGCGCATCGAGAGGAAGGGGAGCATTCCGGAGACGACGGAGATGTTGCCGTCGTAGGCGAGGCCCGCGGCGATGCCGACGCACGCCTGTTCGGCGAGTCCGACGTCGATGAAGCGGTCGGGGAAGGTATCGCGGAATTCGACGAGGGTCGCGCCGATGTCGGGCGTGAGGACCCACAGATTGTCGCGTTTCGCGCCCTCGGCGGCGAGGGTCTCGCCGATCACGGAGCGGGCCGACAGCATGTCGCCGAAGGTGAATGTCTCGGGCATCAGGCGTTCTCCTTCGTGCGGGAGGCATCGAGCGAGGCGAGTGCGCGCTCGAGGTCGGTGGGGTTGAGCGAGCCGGCATGCCAGGCGAGGTTGCGCTCCATGAAGTCGACGCCCTTGCCCTTGACGGTCTCGCAGACGAGCACGGTGGGCACGTCGCTGTCGGTGTCGGGGAGGGAGTCGATCGCGTCGACGAGCTGCGACATGTCGTGCCCGTCGATCTCGACGACGTTCCAGCCGAACGCACGCCACTTGTCGGGGTAGGGCTCGAACATGACGCGCTCCTCGGCGAAGCTCGTCATCAGCTGGCGGTTGCGGTCGACGATGGCGACGAGGTTGCCGAGCCTGTTGCTGCGGCCGGCCATCACGGCCTCCCACACCGAGCCCTCGCCGGTCTCGCCGTCGCCGAGCAGCGTGATCACACGGTGCTTCTCACCGCGGCCGCGGGCGCTGAGCGCCATGCCGACAGCGAGCGGCAGGCCGTGGCCGAGGGAGCCGGTGGATGCCTCGACTCCGGGCAGCTGCACCTTGCAAGGGTGCATGCCGTAGGCGCTGTCGAGCTGGCCGTAGGTGGCGACGATATCGTCGTACTCGAAGAAGCCGCGGATCGCCATGGCGATGTACATGCACACAGCGGCGTGGCCCTTGCTCAGCAGGAAGCGGTCGCGGTTCGGGTTGCTGATGTCGCTCGGGTCGACGCGCAGGCCGTGTTGGAACAGTGCGGTCAGGATGTCGGCGACCGACATGTCGCCGCCGATGTGGACCGCGCCCTCGTAGGTGCCGCAGAGCTCCAGCAGCTTGCGGCGGAGCTCGTAGGCCAGGTCCTCCAGCTCCGCGACCGAGCGGTGCTCGCCAGGATCGATTCCGGCTGTGGTCATGCGTGTGTCTCCTCGCCTTCGAGGTCGATGGCAGCCCGCGGGTCGCCCTCGACGTTCGCACTGTCTGTTCCGGGCCTACGTTGGCCCCGTGGAGGAGACGATAGCAGGATGCGATTTAGATGTAAACAAGAATAGACTTAAACTTGTTGATTCACGCCTCATATCCGTCCCGATCCGCGACCTGGTGCGACAATGGGGCGGGTACCGCGGTGGGCCGCCGTCAGAGGGGAGCGAGATGACCGACGTCAACGTCAGCGCAGAGACGGAGGCCGCATCGCGCGGAGTCCCCGCAGGTGCGGTCACCGAGCCGCTCGAAGACGTCATCTCGCCCGATCTGTTCGTGCCCCGTCTGGTCGCATTGCTGTCCAATGCGCTGGTGTGGCGCGAATCGCACGAGCTGAGGCGCACGGTGGGCCTCGGTACGAACGATTGGCGCGTGCTCTCGGCGCTCGCAGTTCGACCCGGTCTGCCGTCGAACGAGGTGTCGGAGTTCCTCACCGTGAACAAGGCTGTCGTGTCGAAGAGTGTGAACACGCTGCTCGATCACGGCCTCATCGTCGTCGGAGACGGTCCCCGCGGCTCCCGCCCGCTGTACCTGAACGAGGCGGGCGCCGAGATGCACGCGCGGATGAAGCCGATCTCCACGAGCGGTGAGGAGATCATCCTCGCCGGGATGACCGATGACGAGGTCCGTACGGTGACGGAGACTCTGCAGGGGATGCTCGACCGGATAAACGCGGCATCGTAGCCGGAGTGTCGGAGCGGAGTGGGGGCGGCAGAATGGACGGTATGGACAGGTCATGCATCGTCGAATGGGGCGTGAAGCGTTCGCTGCTCGAGTACATGCAGCGCGCAGGAGATCTCGAGGTCGAGGTCGAAGGCGGTGCGGGCTTCGACGCTGATGCCGGGGTGACGATCCCTGCCGTGCGCGAACCGGATGGACGAGTGCGGTTCCTGGGGTCTGTGGTCCTGCGTGCGCATCAGGGGGCGCTCGAGGTTCCGATCGTCGACGGCGAGATCGCGGATGATGTGCTCTCGATCGCCGACCCGGCGGGCGAGGACGGGGACAGGCTGGCTCTGGTCGCGCTGGTGGCGGTGCCGGGGAATGGTGAAGGCGCGCAGCGCTGGACATCGCGACTCGCAGAAGATGCCGATGCCCTGTTCAGGTACAACTACGTGCCGCGGGCGGCCTTCGAGGACGTGGTGGTTCGGGAGGCGTGAGCGACGTCCCGCAGCAGCCCCTGCTCGAACTCCTGCAGCGCGTCGGCGGAGTCGAGGAGTCGGACGAGGAGCGTGTTGAGCGTGGTGACCTCGTCGGCTGACAGGTTCGAGTGGAGGATCTTGTCGCGCTGCAGTGCGACACGGAGCAGGTCCTCGTGCACGTGAGCTCCCTCGTCGGTGAGGAAGAGATGACGCGATCCGCGCGATCCGTTCAACTGGGCGACCAGTTCCAGTTCAAGCAGTCGATTGACGCTGCGTGAGGCGATCGACTTGTTCATGCCGAGGACCTCGATCACGTCTCGGGCGGTCGCGCCGGGATAGTTCGCCAGCGCCGACAGGATGCGCCACTCGTTCATGCCGACACCGTGCAGATGGTGGAAGATCCGAGATCCGCCCCAGACGAGGATGTTCGAGACGAGATGGATGAGCGCTGGGGTGTACTCGTCACGAACGATCGTGTCCGTGGGGGTGGCGGTCACCAGCCCCTGCGCGCGGGCCTTCTCGAGGATCGACTCCCGAGCGCGGGGCTCGCCTGGTGTGAACATGCGGGAATCCTATCTGGCTGCCGGAGCGGAGGGCCGACGATGATGCGATGGAACATGTAGGTTGCAATTAATCTAGGTTAAATATAACCTGCTTGTGTCTCTGACGGAAGGCCGCGAGACGCGACCACGAACGACACGGAGTGATCAATGCCGACCACCCACATGGGAGCCGCAGTGCTGTCGATCGACCCGTTCTCCGAAGAAGGCCTCGAGAACGCGCTCGAGATCGATGATGCGATCCGCGAGTCCGGTGAGGTCGTGTACCTCGAGAAGTACGGCACGTGGTTCACCGGCCGTCACTCCGTCGTCGAGGACGTGATGCGCGACTACGAGACCTTCGAGTCGGGCGCGGGCACGGGGCTGACGAACACACGACTCGAGGAGAACTGGCGCAAGCCGAGCGTGATCCTGGAGAACAACCCGCCGTCTCACACCAAGTATCGCCGGATCATGACATCGATCCTGAGCCAGAGAGTCGTGCGACGGCTGCGGGCATCGTTTCAGGCGGACGCCGACGCGCTCGTCTCACGAGTGATCGGCGGCGAGCTCAACGCGGCGAAGGATCTCGCCGAGGCGTATCCGCTTCACGTGCTGCCGAACGCGCTCGGGTTCCACGAGGAGGGTCGCAGGCATCTGCTGCCGTACTCGAACCTGAACTTCAATGCGGCGGGGCCGCGCAACGAGCGCTACCGTCGCGCGGCAGAGGAATCGCGCGAAGCCTCCGAGTTCGTCGCATGGCAGATGCGTCGTGAGGCGCTCGACGAGGAAGGGCTCGGCCAGACGATCTACGGCTTCGTCGACGAAGGCGAGATCACGGAGGAGGACGCAGGCATGCTCGTGCGGACCTTCCTGTCTGCCGGCATCGACACGACCGTGTTCGGCATTCAGTTCGCTCTGCGGCATCTCGCTGATCAGCCCGGGGTATGGGAGAGGCTGAGAGGTGATCCGTCTTTGGCACGCCAGGTGTTCGAGGAGACGCTGCGCTTCACGCCGTCGAGCCCCTTCATCGGCCGTACCACGACGCGTGAGGCGGCGTTCGGTGAGGCGGTGATCCCTGCGGGACAGAAGGTCGTCGTCGCGCTCGCCGCGGCGAACCGCGACCCCCGCCGTTGGGATCGCCCGAACGATTTCGACCTCGACCGCGACACATCCGGTCATCTTGCGTTCGGTACGGGCGTCCATGGCTGCGTCGGGCAGATGATGGCGCGCATGGAAGCGACGTGCCTGCTGACCGCGCTCGCGCAGCAGGCGGAATCGATCGAACTGATCGGTGAGCCGGAGATCTTCTATTCCAATTGGCTTCGCGGCTTCGAGAACCTGCCGATGCGCATCACGCGCGCGGCATAGAAACACCTCAACACACAAGGAGAAGGCTCAATGAAGAGGATTTCGATCATCACAGCAGGCGCCGCTGCGCTTGCGCTGACGCTCGCGGGATGCGGCGGCTCTGGAGACGCACCGGAGGAGTCGGAAGGCGGGCTCCGTACGGTGAACGTCGTCGGCGTACCCGTCGTCGACATGGCGGCACTGTACGTCGGCGAGAACCAGGGGTTCTTCGAGGACGAAGGGCTCGAGCTGAACATCGAGTTCGGCCAGGGCACCGCCGCGATGATTCCCGCGCTGCTGAACGGCCAGTACGACGTTCAATACGGCGGGTCGATCAACCTGCTCCAGGCCATCGACGCCGGTATGCCGCTGCAGGCGATCGCTGTCGGCGGGCGCACGACAGGCGTGCAGGGCGAAGACCACGGTGCCCTCCTCGTGAGCGAGGACAGCGACATCCAGTCACCGAAGGATCTCGAGGGCAGGACCATCGCCGTCAACGCGCTGCACGGTCTGCACGAGGTCGCGCTGTGGCAGTCGGTCACGAAGGACGGCGGTGACCCGGAGAAGGTGACGTTCGTCGAGATGGCGCTGCCGGACATGGGGGCGGCGCTCGAGAACGGCGAGGTCGATGCGGTGTCGACCGCCGAACCCTTCCTGGGGCTGCTGCTGGATGAGGGCACCAGGCAGGTGACCAGCCCGTACGCTGACGTGGACGAGAACTTCGCCACGGCGCTGTACTTCGGATCCGACGAAGCGATCGCGGAGGATTCCGATCTGTACGAGTCCTTCGTCAGCGCGCTCGAGAAGTCGTTCGCGTACAGCAGCGAGCACTCGGACGAGGTGCGCGCGGAGCTGGGGAACTTCACTCAGATCGATCCGGATGCTGCCGAGACGATGATCCTCACCGACTTCACCTGGGGTCTGAGCTACGACGACCTTCTGATCGTCGCGGAGGCCGGCGCGGACGCCGACACCATCGATGATCCGGAAGGCACCGCGAAGAAGGCTGCCACGTACGTCGATCCGCAGTGATCACCGTCGCGTGACGTCGACTTCGGAAAGGAAAGTCGTGTCATCATGACTCAGGAATCCACCGTGCGCGGGCGAGCATCGCTGACGCGGACGATGTCGACCATCGCGCTGGCGCCGAGGCGGCAGCGCTCCGGTCCCAATCCTGTCGTATGGGGAACCGGGGGGCTCGCGCTCCTCGCACTCGTTCTCGAGCTCGGCCCCGTGATGGGGCTGGTGAATCCCCGTTTCTTCCCTCCGCTGCACGAGATTCTGCAGTCTCTGGGTGCTCAGGTATCCACGAGCACGTTCTGGGCGGCGCTCGGGAGCACGGTCCTCGGATGGCTCGTCGGGCTCGGTGTCGCCACGGTGCTCGGCGTCGTGCTCGGCGTGGTGATCGGAAGCATCTCGATCGTGGACCGGCTGCTGTCGTCCACGATCGAGTTCCTCCGCCCGATTCCGTCGGTGGCGCTCGTTCCGCTCGCGGCGCTGCTGTTCGGAGCGACGACACAGGCCACGCTCGTCCTGGTGGTGTTCGCGAGCCTGTGGCCCATCCTGATCCAGGTCGTGTACGGCGTGCGCGATGTCGACCGCACCGCGCTCGACATCGCGGCCAGCTACCGGCTCGGTCTTCCGCGCACGGTGGCAAAGGTCATCTGGCCGAGCATGATGCCGTACCTGATCGTGGGATTCCGGCTGTCGGCGGCGGTTGCGCTGATCCTCGAGATCACCGGTGAACTGATCATCGGGTCGCCGGGGATCGGCAATCTCATCACTGTCGCGCAGTCTTCGGCCGCGACATCCAATATGTACGCATTCGTCCTGGTCGCGGCGCTCCTCGGTGTGGTGATCAACGTCGGTGTGCGGTTCCTGGAGCGTCGCATGCTGTTCTGGCATGCATCCGTACGAGGGGAGGGGATGTGATGTCGTACGCCGCCGATCGTTCGCGCCGCATCAGAGGCATCCTGATGAGGATCGTCTCCGTTCTCGCCGTTCCTGTCGTGCTGATCGCGATCTGGCAGGTCGCCGCCCACTCGGCCCAGCACATCTACTGGCCCAGCCCGAGCACGATCCTCGGAGCCTTCCCCGACACCTGGTTCACCGGGAGGCTGACGGGTGACGTGCTTCCCAGCCTCGGCCGCCTTCTCGCCGGGTATCTGCTCGCAGTCGTCATCGGGGTGCTGGGCGGTGCGCTCGTGGGGAGCTTTCTGCGCCTCAGGCTGCTGCTCGAACCGGTTTTCGAGCTCTTTCGCGCTGTGCCGCCGCCCGTGCTCGTACCGATCATCATGCTGTTCACCGGTATCGGCACCAACATGCAGGTGACGGTCATCGCATTCGGCTGCGTCTGGCCCATTCTGATCAACACGGTCGAGGGCGTGCGCGGCATCGAGAGCACCCAGATCGACACGGCGAACTCGTACCGGATCACCGGTGCGCGCCGATTCTTCCGCGTCGTCGTTCCCGCGGCGTCTCCCAAGATCTTCGCCGGCGGTCGCCAGGCGCTGTCGATCGGCATCATCATGATGGTGATCAGCGAGATGTTCGCGTCGACGAACGGCATCGGACTCAACGTCATCGAGTTCCAGCGGTTGTTCCAGCTCACCCCGATGTGGACGGGAATCATCCTGCTCGGCCTCATCGGAGTGCTGGCCAACGCGCTCTTCCGGCTCGTCGAACGCCGCGTGCTGCGGTGGTACATGGGCATGCAGGCCCAGGAGAGGTGAACATCATGAGCGAACGTGAAGACGAAGTCATGCTGTCCGTCAGGGGACTGAACAAGGTCTACGGCACAGGCCCCGGTGCTGTCGAAGCCATCGGGCGGCTCGACTTCGAAGTGAAGCGCGGCGAACTGGTGTGCATCGTCGGGCCGTCCGGGGCGGGCAAGACCACGTTCCTGCGATGCATCTCCGGACTGCTCGCACCCAGCTCAGGCGAGGTGGAGCTGGAGGGAAGCGCCGTCTCGGAGCCTCCGGAGGGTATGGCGGTGGTGCTGCAGGACTACAGCCGCAGCCTGTACCCGTGGCTGAGCGTGGCCGACAACGTCGAGCTTCCGCTGAAGGCGAAGGGCATCGCGAAGGGCCGCAGGCGCGAACTCGTGGCTCAATCGCTCGATGCGGTGGGGCTCGCACGTGCGGGGCGCCAGTATCCCTGGCAGCTCTCCGGTGGCATGCAGCAGCGCGTCGCGATCGCCCGTGCGGTCGCGTACGAGCCGCACATCCTCGTCATGGACGAGCCCTTCGCCGCGGTCGACGCGCAGACGCGCGCCGACCTCGAGGATCTGGTCAGGCACCTGTGGCGGACGCTCGGCGTGACCGTGCTGTTCGTGACGCACGACATCGATGAATCGGTCTATCTGGGGCAGCGCGTCATGGTGCTGTCCCATGCTCCGACGTTCGTGCTCGAAGAGGTCTCGGTCGATCTCCCTGACGAACGCGATCAGCTCGGCACTCGCGCGCTGCCGCGCTTCGCAGAGCTTCGGGCCAGGGTGTACGAGCTCATCCAGCAGGCGAAGCACACCGACTACCGATCGCAGGAGGAGGCCGCTGTATGACCGCGGAGACCCTCACGCTGCAGGTGGCCGAGCGGACGGACGAGGCCGAGGGGGTCATCAGCGTCTCTCTCGTCGATCCGCAGGGCAAGCCGCTGCCGGAGTGGCGCCCCGGCGCCCACATCGACATCCTCGTAGATCGCCAAGGCGCCGCTCCGCTGATCCGGCAGTACTCCCTCTGCGGTGACCCGAACGACACATCCGGCTACCGAATCGCGGTGCTTCGCGAGGATGGGGGCTCGGGCGGCAGCCGTCATCTTCACGACGCCATCCGTCAGGGCCAGCTCGTGCGCACGTCCGTTCCGCGCGACAACTTCGGATTCGAGCGAGCCGACCGACTCGTGTTCATCGCCGGCGGCATCGGCATCACGCCGATTCTGCCGATGCTGCGCGAAGCCGAGCAGAACGGGGCGGACTGGGAACTGCACTACGCGGGTCGCTCGCGGGAGTCGATGGCTTTCGTCGCTGCCCTCGATGAGTTCGGCGATCGCGTGCATCGCTACGAAAAAGCCGGAGGGCGGCGCATGGATGCGGGTGACCTCGTCCGGCGCGCGCATGCCGCCGGCGCGCGTGTCTACGCGTGCGGGCCCCAGCGGCTCCTCGACGACCTCGAAACCGCGGCGGAGGCATCCGGATGCGACGTGCGCGTCGAGCGGTTCGTCAACGACCAGGAGACCAACCTGGCCACGGACCACCCCTTCGACGTCGAGCTGGAGCTGACGGGCAGGACCATCAGGGTCGAGCCGGGTGAATCGATCCTCGGCAAGGTGCGCGAGGCCGGGGTGCCCGTGCCGTCGTCGTGTGAGGGCGGCACATGCGGCACCTGCGAGACCTTCGTCGTGCAGGGCGAGCCCGATCATCGCGATGCCGTCCTCAGCGCGAAGGAGCGTGCGGAGAACGAAGTCATGATGATCTGCGTCTCGCGCTGCCTCGGCAAGAAGCTCGTGCTCGAGATCTGAGCGCGTCATACCCGACACAGGCAGGATGGATCGCATGAAGAAGCTGATCAACGCTCCAGAGGACGTCATCGACGACTACATCGCAGGGCTGGTCTCGTCGTGGCCGCATCTGGCGCGGCTCGACGATGCGCCGGTGGTGGTGCGCAGCGACGCCGAGCGCAAGCCGGATGATCGTGTCGCGATCGTCTCCGGCGGCGGTTCGGGGCACGAACCGGCGCACGCGGGGTACGTCGGGCGCGGCATGCTCGATGCTGCAGTGCTGGGGCCGGTGTTCACATCGCCATCGGTCGACGACGTCTACGCGGCGATCCACGCCGTCGCGACGGGTGCCGGTGTGCTGCTGATCATCAAGAACTACACCGGCGATGTGCTCAACTTCTCGCTCGCCGCGGAGATGGCGCGTGCTGACGGCATCCGGGTCGAGCGGGTGATCGTCGCCGACGACGCTGCTCTCGGCGACTCCGCCGGAGCCGGCAGGCGCGGGCTCACGGCCACTGTGCTCGCACACAAGGTGGCGGGTGCTGCGGCAGAACGAGGAGCGAGCCTCGACGAAGTGACACGCACGGTGGAGCGCGTTCTGGCGCGGGCGGCGACGATGGGCGTCGCGCTCGGCGCCTGCACGGTGCCGGGGAGCGAGCGCGCGAACTTCGAACTCGGCGAGCGCGAGGTCGAGTGGGGCCTCGGCATCCACGGCGAGCCCGGGCGCAATCGAGGCGAGGCGCAGAGCTCCGCCGAGACTGCTGAGGTTCTCGTCGAGCAGGTCTGGGCCGCCATCGACGGCGTTTCGGGCGACGAGATCGTCGTGCTCGTGAACTCGCTGGGCGGTACCCCCGACCTCGAGATCCGCATTCTGCATGGCGACGTGCTCCGCGCGCTGGAAGCCCGCGGAGCACGCGTGCGGCTGACATGGGCCGGGCCGTTCCTGACATCGCTCGAGATGCCGGGAGCATCGGTGACCGTCGCAGCTGCGGACGACGAACTCGTCGAGCTGCTCAGCGCCGAGGCGGTCGTCGCGGCGTTCCCGCACCGCACCGCTGAGCACGTCGGCGTGCGATCGCGGCCGTCGGGGGCGCCGAAGACGGATGAGGCTCCGGGTGGCGATCCGACTCGGATCGGCGAGCAGCTGTTCCGGATCGCCTCGCGCGTGTGCCGTGCGGCGATCGATGCGGAGACCGAGTTGACCGAACTCGACCGCAGGGTCGGCGACGGCGACATGGGCACCAACCTGGCCAGGGGTGCACGGGCGATCCTCGATGCGGAAGCCTCGCTCGCGGCCAGTGCAGACGCCGCGGCGTTCCTGCGCGGCGCATCCGGAATCGCCCGCCGCGTCGTGGGCGGCACATCCGGACCCCTCTACGCCGCGATGCTGCTCGGCATGGGCGAGGAGATCGCGCGTTCGGGTGACGCCGGCGGCGCGTTCGCGCACGGAGTGGAGCGGCTGATGGCGATCGGCGGCGCGAAGCCGGGAGACCGGACGATGGTCGACGCTCTCGCGCCCGCTGCCGAGACGTTCCGTTCGGGCGGCGGCCTCGGCCAGGCCGCCGAGGCGGCGCGGGCCGGAGCGGAGGCGACGGCACAGGGGGCGGCGCACCTCGGCAGGAGCAGCTACCTCGGCGACCGTGCGATCGGTGTGCCCGACCCC
Source organism: Microbacterium halotolerans (assembly GCF_003569805.1). Lineage (GTDB taxonomy): Bacteria > Actinomycetota > Actinomycetes > Actinomycetales > Microbacteriaceae > Microbacterium > Microbacterium halotolerans. Next base: position 1,365,399 of record NZ_KZ984051.1, read on the forward strand.
GGCGCCGTTGCGATCGCGAAGCTGCTGGAGGCGCTCGCCGCGGAGTGATGGCGGGGTTCTGGGCGATGTCGAAGGTCTCGGCTACACTGTAGTGCATGGTAGCCCCGATGAATATCCGATTCGCCTCGGGCGTGGAAGAGCATCTCGCCAGCTTCGTGAAGCGCCACGCTCAGACGAAGAACAGCGTCGTCAACACTGCGGTCGCCGAATGGCTGAAGATGCAGGCGCATCCGCGCATCCGGTTCGTGCAGGTGGAGACGGGTGAACGGCGCGCGGCGCTGATCGATGGGCCGCAGGTGTGGACGATCGCCGATGCGTGGAACGCGCACGACGAAGGGAAGCGCAGCGTCTCAGCGATCGCCGACACATCGGGCCTTCCCGCGGTCGCGGTCGACGCCGCGCTCGCCTACTGGGCCGAGAACCGCGACGAGATCGACGGCGTGATCGAGCGGCATCATCTGGCGCAGGATGAAGCTCTGGCGGCCTGGGAGGCTCGGCGGAAGCTGCAGGCGGCGTGAGTGAACCGGGGCGGAGGGCTCTTGCGCTTCTGCTCGATGAACACTATCCGGAGCGGACAGCCGGGGCTCTGCGTGAGCGCGGCATCGACGCGCAGGCCGTGGTGTCAAGGGCGGATCTCGTCGGTCGGAGCGACTCCGCCGTGCTGCGAGCGGCGGCGGATGAGCGACGCGCCGTCGTGACGGAGGACGTCACCACGTTCTCGATCGCCATGGCGAGTGCGGCAGATCACACCGGCATCATCTTCTGCCACCACGCGAGGTTCCCTCGCACGCCGAAGGGGCTGCGTGCGCTGGAGGCGGCATTGCTCCGGTTCGCGTTCGAACCGCCTCTCGGGCTCGTCGGTGAACCCTTTGTCTGGTGGCTCAGTGATTGAGCCCCGGGCAGTGGAGATCGCTGGGTATCGCCATACGGCTCGCGTAGGTTCGTCGTCATGGGCGAAAAACCGATTCTTCCCGGCTTCCACCCCGATCCGTCGATCTGCCGTGTGGGGGAGGAGTACTTCATCGCGAACTCGTCGTTCGAGTACGTGCCGGGCGTTCCGATCCACCGCTCTGCGGACCTCGTGACGTGGGAGCTGGTCGGGCACGCACTGCCCGATGCGGAGGAGATCGCATCCCCGGAGGGCGCTGAGGGTGCGAGCAGCGGTGTCTTCGCGCCGACGCTGCGCCACCACGACGGTCGCTTCTGGTTGACGACCACGACCATCGGGCGCATCCGGGAAGGGCAGCTCATCACGCACGCCGAGCATCCGGATGGCCCGTGGTCGGAACCGGTGCGCGTGCCGGACACGATCGGCATCGATCCGGATCTGGCGTGGGACGATGACGGCCGGTGCCTGCTGACATGGCGCAGCATGAGCCCGCCCGGCATCTGCCAGGTCGAGATCGATCCGGAAACCGGGGAGCGCTTCGGCGAAGCCCGGATGCTGTGGCCGGACGGCGGGCTCGCCGACACCGAGGGGCCGCACCTCATCCGGCGCGGTCACTGGTGGTATCTGATCGTCGCCGAGGGCGGAACCGGGCTCGGACACGGGGTCTCGGTGGCGCGCTCACGCGACCCGCGCGGCCCGTTCGAGCAGCACCAGGCGAATCCGATCTTCTCGCACCGCAGCACCGGGCATCCGGTGCAGGCCACCGGGCACGCGGATCTCGTCGAGCGGGCCGACGGCGGCTGGGCGATGGTCTTCCTCGGCATCCGGCAGAACGGGTCGTTCCCGCCCTCCCACGTGAACGGTCGGGAGACCTTCCTCGCGGGCGTCGACTGGGTCGAGGACTGGCCGGTCGTCGACGAGGATGTGCTCGCAGGCGCCGCGGATCCGGCGGGATTCATCGAGCGATTCGAAGCGTTGGGCGCGCGTTGGGTGTCACCGAGCGTCGCGCGGGAGTCGTTCTCGCACGTCGATGACGGACTCGTGCTCGCAGCGGGACGCGACGCCGATTCGGCCGAGCAGACCCGGGTGCTGTGCAGCAGGGTCTCCGCGCTCGAATGGGACGCGACGGCGGCAGTCGACGCAGATGCATGCCTGTCGGTGCGCATCGACGCGGGGCACTGGTACGGGGCGGAGATCGTCGGCGGGGTGCTGCGGGCGCGCGCGGTGTCGGCGCCGTTCGACAAGGTGCTCGCGCAGGCTGCGCTTCCGGTAGGCGCGCGTCTCGCGCTGCGGGCGCGCGCGAGAGACGGGTACCACTCCAGCGGCGTCGGGCCCGACACGGTGTCGATCGGCTACGAGGCGGACGGTGAGTTCACCTCGATCGCCGAGATCGACGGACGGTACGTCTCGACCGAGCTCGCCGGAGGATTCACCGGCCGGATGATCGGTCTCGAGGCTGTCGGCGGGGAGGCGCGGTTCGCGGAGGTCGTATTCGCGCCTCGGTGATGCGGGGTTTTCGCGCGCAGCCGATGGGAAACTGTCCTCGATGCTGGTGATCACGACTCATGCAAGAATGTCGGAGGTTCTTCCTGGACTTGGGGCATGGAAGGAAACCTGATCGGACTCGCCGAGGCGCTCGAGCAGCTCGCCTCCGCCGGCGGTGAGCGTGCGGTCGGGGAGCTGTCATCGGCAGAGCTGGTGGCACTCGCGATTCGTCGACGCGGCACCGGCACGCATGCAACGGCGTGGTTCATGCCGCCCGCAAGCGCCGACCCCGCCCGCGCGCCCCAGCGTGGCATGGGTGCACACCTCGGGCTGGCGGCCTGAGTGCTGGCGGCCGTTCGACGCAGTTCCCGGATGAGATAGGCACGACGAGGGGTGGCTCCGCGATGACCGGCCGCGGCACTCCGCTGTCACGTTCCGATGGCGGAGGTGCGCTCGATGAGGAGTCGCGACGCGTCCAGCGTCGGCTGTGGCACTCCGTGGGCGAGGAGGAATGCCTCCGCCCCGCCGAACTCGTCGCTGACGCGAGCCAGCGCCCCGGCGAGGAGAGCGCGCGGAGCTGACGTCGCTCGGTGCGCCGCACCGCCCGGCAGGTCGTCGGGACCTGCGACTCCGAAGAGATCGCGCAGGTAGTCGCGTCCGAGCGACGACTGCGAGAGCTCGTAGTCGGAGAGCACGTCGGCTCTGTCCGCTCCGAGCAGGTCGAGTACGATCCCGATCACGACGCCGGTGCGATCCTTGCCAGCGGTGCAGTGCACGAGGGTCGGCCCTTCCGAGACCCGCGTGAGCACGGCGCCGACGGCGGCGGCCACCGACGGCGCGAAGTCACCCAGCATGATGTCGTACAGCTCGTCGAGCGTCTGGAAGCGGATGGATCGGAGCCGATCCTGGAACACCGGGAGGTGCTCGACGCGCAGATCGGCCGCGCCCCAGACATCCGGGCTCATGCTCCTCTCCTGCTGGTCCCGCAGATCGACGATGCTGCGGACGCCGAGGTCGTGGACGGCGGCGGCGATGCTCGGGTCGTCGCGAAGCGGGGCGGCCGAGCGGTACAGCACAGCGTCGGCGAATCGGCCGCCGCCGATGCGGATGCCGCCGATGTCGCGCAGATTGTGCAGGCGCACCCGCTGCATCGTCTCAGTCATCGAATCCCCGCCGTCCTGCGCGGCGGGAGAGCGGGAATGCTCGAGATCAGTTCGCTCGTATAGGGGTGCTCCGGCGCACTCAAAAGTCTGCTCGTAGGTCCGTGCTCGACAAGCCGGCCCTCGTGCATCACAGCGGCTTCAGCGCACAGCCGGTCGATGATGCCCAGGTCGTGCGAGATGACCACGAACGTCACGCCTTCGTGCTCGGCGAGCCTGCGCAGCAGCGCGAGCACGCTGCGACGCACCGACACGTCGAGGGCGGAGACCGGCTCATCCGCGATGACCACCTCGGGGCGCGGCGCGAGCGCTCGTGCGATGGCGACCCGCTGACGCTGTCCGCCGGAGAGCTCGTGCGGACGCCGCACCGAAAGCTCGGCAGGCAGCTCGACCGCAGCCAGGAGCTCGTGCACTCGAGCGGCGTGATCCCGCTTGCCCGTGGCGATGCGAAGAGGCTCGGAGATGAGATCCTCGACCCGCATGCGCGGGTTCAGCGAGGCGTACGGGTCCTGCAGCACGAGCTGCACGCGACGGCGGAAGTCACGCTGCGCCCGCCTGTTCATGGACGCCACCGATCGGCCGTCGAAACGGATCTCACCGGCAGACGGCCGGACGAACCCCAGCATCGACATCGCGAGCGTCGTCTTGCCCGAGCCCGATTCCCCGACGATGCCGAGGCCGCTGCCCTTCGTCAGTGACAGCGACACGTCATCCAGCGCGGGACGCGAGCGGCGCGAGTACCGATGCGAGACGCCGTCGATCTCGTAGAGAGCGGTCATGCGGCGACCTGCATCGCCGGCGCGGGAGGATGCCATCCGGTCTCGTATGCGGCCTCGACGAGCGCCGACGTGTACGCCTCCATCGGGCGTTCGATCAGATCCATCGGCGTGCCGTGCTCGACGACGCGCCCGCCCTGCATGACGAGCAGACGATCGCAGGTCTGAAACGCGACGGCCATGTCGTGCGTGACCAGCACGAGGCCCGCGCCGTATGCGCGGCAGCGGTCCTCCAGGAGGCGCAGAATGCGGGCCTGGATCGTGACGTCGAGAGCCGTCGTCGGCTCATCCGCGATCAGCAGCGACGGCCGTGATGCCAGAGCGCCCGCGATGACGACGCGCTGACGCTGCCCGCCTGACAACTCGTGGGGGTAACGGCGGATCGTCTCGTCAGGGTCGGGCAGGCCGACCTCGGATGCGAGTTCGATCGCGATGCGCTCCCGCTCACGACGACCGAGCCTGCGTCGTGCCTCGAGCGGGCTCGTCATCTGGCGGCCGACCCTCATCAAGGGATCGAGCGCAGTCTGCGGCTCTTGGAAGACCATGCCGATCGCAGATCCGCGCACGGACGCGAGGCGCTTCTCGTCTGATCCCAGGACTTCCTGCCCGTCGACGACGACGCTGCCGGTGGCGACGGCGCGCTCGGGCAGGAGCCCGGATGCGGCGAAGCACGTCAGCGACTTTCCGCTTCCGGACTCCCCGATCAGGCCGACGCGCTCGCCGCGGTCGACGGTGAATGACACGCGATCGACCACGCGGCGCCCCGCGATGTCGACGGACAGGTCGGTGATGGTGAGGAGAGTCATGATGCGACGGTCGCTTTCCGTGATGGGTCGGTGCTCGAGGGCGTGGTCGTGCGGGTCCGGTGTGCCCGAGGCAGGAGCCCGTCGCGCAGTGCGTCGCCGAGCAGGTTGAGGCCGACAACGACGATGACAATCGCGAGAGCGGGGGCGATGAGGTACTCGGGGCGGGTGAGGATCTGCGACTGCAGATCGGCGAGGGAGCGGCCCCAGCTGGGCGTGGGCGGCGGGGTTCCGAACCCCAGATAGCTCAGCCCCGCCTCTGCGAGTGCAGCTGAGGCCATCACCTGCGAGGTGCGCACGATGAACGTCGGCGCGATCGCGGGCAGCACATGAACCCTGAGAATGCGTGCCCGTCCTGCGCCGGCAGCACGCGCCAGCAGGACGAAGTCGCTCTTCTGCGCCCGGCGCAGCTCGGGAAGCACGGTGCGGGCGATGATGACGGATGCTGACAGTCCGATGGAGATCGAGGCGATCAGCGTCGATGCGCCGAACCCGGTCACGAGGATGATGGCCACGATGAGGGTCGGGAACGCGATGGACACGTCGACGAGGCGCTGCAGGAACGCCGAGAGCGTGGGAGGGACGATCGAGAGGACGATCGCGATGATGATGCCGAGGAACGCGGCGATGCCGGTTGCCAGCAATGTCGCGACCAGCGTCACGCGCGCGCCGACGAGGACCGAACTGAGCTGATCCCGGCCGAGCGAGTCGGTGCCGAGCGGATGATCAGGACTGAACGGAAGCCATCCGGCGGCCGGATCCACGGCGAGCGGATCGTGCGGCGTCCATACCCATGAGACGACGGCAGTCAGCACGAGCAGCGTGAGCGAGGTGAGGCCGATCAGCCCGGTGGGAGAACGGAAGAGGGCGCGAGTCATCGCTCGACCGCCAATCGTGGGTCGACGAGACGATTGATCAGGTCCAGGGCCAGAGTCATCGTCATGATGAGCGCGGTGAGGAACAGGAGCGTGCCCTGCACCGCGGAGAAGTCGCGGTTCCCGACGCCTGTGAGCACCAGCTGTCCGATGCCGGGGAGCGAGAACACCTGCTCGACGATGACCGCACCCGTGAGGAGCCCTGCGATCTCGAGTGCGACGACAGTGAGCAGCGGAAGCGCGGTGTTCCGCAGTCCCTGCCGGACCAGGATCAGCGGCAGCCGCCAGCCGTGCGAACGCGCCGTGCGCACCCATTCCTGTTCCAGGACGTCGAGGGCCGCCGACCGCACGAACCGGATGAGCACCGCTCCGTGAGCGATGCCGAGGGTGAGAGCGGGCAGCACCAGCGAGCGCGCCGCGTCGACGGGGCTGCCCCAGCGATCGGCGGGAAAGCCCTGGGCGGGGAGGAGCCCGAGATCGACGGCGAAGACGCGCACGACGACGATGCCGACGACGAACGTCGGGATGGCGATGCCCAGTTGAGAAGCACCGGAGATCGCCTGACCGTACCAGCGGTTCGTGCCGACAGCGGCGAGCATTCCGAGCGGCAGAGCGACGATGATGCCGATTGCGAGGGCGGCGAGCCCGAGCGGGGCAGTCACGGCCATCTTCTCCGCGATCTCCTGGCCGATGTCGCGGTGGTCGATGAGCGAGCTGCCCAGATCTCCGCGCATCGCCTGAGCGACCCAATCGAGGTACCGGATGATCGCAGGGCGATCGAGGCCGAGCTCGCTGCGGATCTGCTCGAGCTGCGCCGGTGTCGCGTCGGTCCCGGCAAGGATCGACGCCTGATCGCCCGGCAGGATCTCCAACGAGGCGAAGATCACGATGCTGGCGACGAACAGGGAGAAGACCAGCACCGCGAGCTGGCGGGCGACGAGTGCCGTCGCCCGCCAGCCGCGGCCTCCGAGCCGGAGCGTCACTGTGCGGCAACCGCCACGGATGCGATCGGCATGCGATTGGCGAGCCCGTTCAGCGGCATGCCGGTGATGCCGGTGCGCGCCGCGACGACGGTCGTGGGGGAGTAGAGCCAGTCGCTGACGGCCTGCTCGCTGATGTGTCTGGCGAGCTCACGGGTGAGTTCGACCGCCTCGTCGGCGTCGGTGGTCGCGATCGATTCTGCGACGAGTCGCTGAGCGTCTGCGTCGTCGTAGTTCCAGTAGTAGTCGGGATTGCTGTAGTTGCCCGTCAGCGCGGGGGCCACGTGGAGCACCATCGACAGGTCGTAGTCGTGGTTGTTGAACACCTGCTCCAGCCACGTCGAGAACTCGAGCTGCTCGATCTCCACGTCGATGCCCACCTCGCCGAGCTGTGCGGCGACGTACTCGCTGATGCGCGTATCGTACGTGTTGGAGACGCGGAAGCCGAGCTCGAGATCCTCTGCATCCGCTTCGGCGAGGAGATCGCGTGCGGCGGCGGGATCATAGGCGTCGATGTCGGTCAGATCCTCGTACCAGGGGTCGGACGGCGTGGCCATGCTGCCGACTCGGGTGGCCTGGCCGCCCAGGGTCTCGATGAGCCCGTCTTTGTCGATCGCCATCCGGATGGCGCGCCGTACTCGGACGTCGTCCAGGCCCTCCACCGCGTGGTTGATGCCCAGGGTCATCCAGCTGCGCGAGTCGCCTTCGGTCAGGGTGTACTGCGACTCGTCGTCGAACAGCGGCGTCGTCTCAGCGGTCGTCGTCGTGAGGACGTCGACCTCGCCGGCCAGTAGTGCGTTCGCAGCGGTCGTCGCGTCGGAGATGAAATGCACGACGGCTCCGCCGTTCTCCGGCTTCTCGCCCCAGTAGTCGTCGAAGCGTGTGAGCGTGACGGTCGATCCCTTGTTCCACTGGGTCACGGTGTAGGGCCCGGTGCCGTTGGTCTCCAGGGCCAGATCGGCATCCGAGTCCTCGGAGAGGATCATCCCGGCGTTCGAGGTCAGCGCGCCGAGGAAGCCCGAGTTCCGCGAGGACAGCTCGACTTCTACGGTGTCGTCGTCGATCGCGGTGACCGTCTCCACATCGCTGAGCTGCCCCGCGTCGGGGTTCACGGAGTCTTCGCCGCTTGCCCGGCTGAGAGACCACACCACGTCGTCGACCGTCATGCCGGAACCGTCATGGAATACGACGTCGTCTCGGATGTCGAACGCGTAGGTGAGGCCGTCGTCGGAGACCGACCAATCGGATGCGAGCGACGGCACGTATCCGCCCTCGCCGTCCGAGTCGACGAGACCCTGGTAGACGTTGGGCATCAGGAGCATTTCGAGTGCCGCCCCCGATGTCGTGGAGATGTCGAGGCTCGTCGGTTCCAACCCGACCTGGATGTCGACGATCGCGTCGGCATCCGGCGCGGCGTCGGCGGGGACTGCTGCGGAGCAACCAGTCAGCGCGAGACCGACGGCGGCGAGGCCGACGGCTGCGCTGCGTGGTGTGAGGGAACGAGACATGGGGGTGATGTACCTTCCAGGTGATGGAGCCAGATCGCAGGACACGGCGTCGAGCGGGCTGTACATCTAGATGTCTATATGGATACCGTGAACCGAACGTGACCCCGAAATGAATGGCCCAGAAAGCTCTCGATGCACACAACGCCCCGCGGTGCGGCCGCGCAGTACCGACGTATCGCCCTGATCCTCTGGGACGAGATCCGCGCCGGCGGCTACACGGCCGGAGAACGGCTGCCCGCTGAGCATGAGCTCAGCAGCAGGTTCGAAGTCAATCGGCTCACTGTGCGGCAGGCGATTGCGGAGCTTCAGAAGCTCGGCATCGTGCAGATCCGCCGCGGTTCCGGCACCTTCGTCGCGGAGCCGCCATCGCTCGTGGAGATCGTCTCGACGGTGCCGGCGCGCGCGCAGCGTCGCGACAGCGTGCACGCCGCGCTGCTCGGATCAGAGGAGGACAACGGGAGCTCCGAAGCGGCTTCCGTCCGAGTGACGGAGCGGATCGACTCGCGCGCTGCCGACGATTCGCCCACCGGGCGCCTGGCGGCCGGGCACCTCGGAATGACAGTCGAAGAGCTGGTGCGCATCGACAGTGTGATGTTCCGAAGCGGTCAGCCATGGATCGTGAACTCGTACTGGATGCCGACGAGGCTCGGCGAGCGCGCTGCGAGCGTGCGCGAGGGCGAGACTGTGGTCACGACGCTGCGAGCCGCCGGAGACATCGCCCTCGTGTATCTCTGGCGGGCGTTCTCGGCGACGGCGGCTGACTTCGACGAGGCGGATCTGCTCGGCGCCGACGTGGGCAGCCCGCTGCTCGTGCGCGACGGCGTGACGGCTGATGCCGACGGGAAGCCGGTCTTCTATGTTCGGCGCCGCATGCGCGGCGAACATGCGAAGTTCGTGCTGCGATACGTCGAGGACTCCGACGCGTGACGTAGCTCTATCTGCCTGTTGAAGCACGCACGACGAGCGACGACACTGCGCCTTCCGGGGGTGCGCGGCCGATCAGGTGTGCCGAACTGCGCCATGATTCCGGCGGAACCGCGATCTGCCACACCCGAGGTGAGGAGATCATCCGAAAGACGGATGCCCCGACCGGCGCAACCCACTGACGATGGGGGCATGGGCAAGAAAGTCGAGCCGGGGGACGGGCGCCCCTCGAACCCGTGCACGGGTGGGAGCGGTTGTAGCGCTCGTCGTTCGGCGCACAAGCGGAAGCGGCGCGCTACGACATCGATCTGAACTTCTTCGACTTCGATGAGAAGGTGCGCCTGTACGTCGACGGCCGGCTGAACGAGACGCGCACCGCCCCTGCGAGGTTTCCGGTTCCGGATGGCACGGTGGTCGGCGCGCTCGGCATCGTCGCGGCGCTGGACCGCGCTCTCATGCTCCGGCACCACTGGCTGCTGGACTGAGTACTACGCGAGCGACGGCTTCAGCAGCGCCTTCGTGTTCACCGTGCGGCGGGCGGTGACCGCGATCGCAGTCGCGACGAACGCCAGCACCGCCCAGACGATGAGGGAGATCGCCGCCGCACCCGCACCGGTCGACTCGGCGATGACGGCGAGCATGCCGTCGAACGCCGGAACCGTGGGCAGGATGCCGCGCAGCGCGACCAGCGCATCCGGAATCGTCGAGACGATGCTGATCGCGACGGTGAGCGCCCCGATGATGCCTGCGATCCAGCGTCCGACGCCGCCGAAGACCGCGACGAGCGCCTGGTGGATCGCCGCGAATGCGACGCCGGCGAGCACCGACATGCCCAGCAGGCCCCAGAAGACACCGGATTCGTAGTCGGCGACGATCTGCACGATTCCCGCGACGAGTCCGCCCTGCACGGCGCCGATCGCGGCGGCCGGGAGCAGGGAACCTGCGGCGAGGAACGCCGAGGGACGGCGGGAGGTCAGCGCCTGCGCCGAGACCGCGCGCAGGACGAAGAACGTCGCGAGTGCGCCGAACCAGAGCACGGCGACGACGAGCAGCGGAATCGACGCTGCGCCGAACAGACTGGTGCCGGATGACGCGGTCACCGGATTCGCGACCACGCTCGCAAGATCCTCCGCCTCCTGATCGCCGTAGGACGGAACGGATTCGACCGCCTCGTCGAGGCCGTCCGCGAGCTCGCCCGCTCCGTCACCCAGCTCGCCGATGCCGTCGCCCAGTGAGACGATGCCGTCGGAGACCTGGGTCGCACCGTCCTCGAGCTGTGGCACGTTCGCGGCCGCCTGGCCGAGGCCCGTGGTGAGCTGACCGACGCCGTCGGCCAGTCCTGATGCGCCGTCCGCGAGGGCGCCGGCACCGCTGGAGAGCTGACCAGTGCCGTCGGCGAGCTGGGAGGCGCCCGCAGAGAGCTGGTCGGCACCGTCGGCGAGCTGCGGGATGCCGTCGCCGAGCTGTTGCGTTCCGGCGGAGAGCTGCTGTGCGCCGTCGGACAGGGGCGCGAGCCCTGAAGAGAGTTCAATGGCGCCTGCGGCCAGCTCGCTCGCCCCCGGCGCAGCCTGTGCGGCGATCGGCGCGAGTTTCCCTGCGCCGTCGGCGATGGAGCGCGCCTGTGGGGCGATCTGCTCCAGCTGCGCGCACACGGCGCCGCCGCCCATCGCCGCACAGTTGTCGGCGAGTTGCTGCAGTCCGGATGCCAGCTGGTCCGTGCCTGACGCGAGCCCCGGGTTCTGAGCCGTGCCATCGCCGTTGAGGCCGGCATTTAGCCCGGCCGTCGCCTGTGAGACGCCCTCTGCGCCGCCGACAAGGCCCGGGTTCGCGGCGGTTCCGTCGCCGTTCACACCCGCAGCGAGCTGATCGATGCCGCCGGCGAGCTGCTGCGCGCCTCCGACGAGACCGGGGTCGCCAGCCGAGCCGTTCACACCGGCGTCGAGCTGGCTGAGTCCGTCGGCGAGGCCGGCGGCGCCGGCGGCGAGACCGTTCGCTCCATCCGTGAGCGCAGGCACTCCGTCGGCGAGGTCCTGCGCGCCGCCCGCCAGCTCCTGCGCGCCCGCCGACGCGGAGCCCGCGCCGTCGGCGAGCTGGTCGAGGCCGCCTCCGAGCTGACCCACGCCGTCTGCGACCTGGTCTGAGCCGTCCGCGAGGTCCGCCGCGCCGTCCTGCGCGTCATCGGCGCCGGTGGCCAGCTGGTGCGCGCCTTCCGCTGCGTCGCCGAGCTGATCGCCCATGGTGCTGAAGCCCACCAGCAGGTTCGACAGCACGCCCTCGGAGAGCGTGTCGCCCATCGAACCGGCCGCGACGTCGGCGAGCTGGCTCGTGATCGCCTGGTCGACGATGAGCGCATCCGGTGCGGTCTCGACGTCGATCTTCGCCTGCTCCGGCGTCGTGTCGTCGCCCGACAGGCTCTCGGCTGGCGACATGGCGGCCGCCGAGAAGTTCTCCGGGATGGTCACCACGGCCTGGTAGGTGCCGTCGGCGAGGCCGTCCGCAGCGTCGTCGTCGTTCGAGACCACCCAGGTCAGGTTGCTGCTGTCCTCGTCGTCCGCGCCTTCGACCAGGCCGGCGGCGAGCTGACGCCCGAGCGGCGTGTACTGCCCATCGACCGTGACCGGCTCGTCGTCATTCACGATCGCGGCCGTCATGTTCTCGAGTCGATCGGTGGGGCTGTGCAGTGCCGCGATCAGCACGCCGCCGATGACGACGGGAAGCAGCAGGAGCCCGATGACGGTGAGCCAGGTGATGGGTTTGCGCGCGCGTGCGCGTTCGAGAGCGGTCATGCGTTCACCTCGGAACGGGTCGTGGTGTGCGTGAGCGGGTCTGGCCATCCGGCGCTCGCCAGAACGGAACGCGCGGAGCGCTCGTCGGTCGCGGTGACGAGAACGGCGACGGGATGCGCCGGATCGGCTGCGTGTGCGGCGTCGCGGAGTGCGGCGGCGAGCTGATCCCGGTCGGAATCGCCGAGCCGGTCGATGCCGTCGAGCACGACGAGCGGTGGTGAGCCTCGCAGCGCCTGCCTCGTCGCATCGGCCGGTGACGTGCTGTCGTCGAACAGGGCCATGCCGACGTGCGAGCGCACCCATGAAGCGCGCCCCGGCATCAGGTGACCGGCGACTCGCAGGAGCCCCTGTGAGGCGGTGCGTCCGGCCACCGCGACGGCCACGGCCCGCGCTGCTCGTTCATCCGGAGTCTGCACGATCATCGCCTCACCCGGTTCGAGGCGCAGATCCAGGCCGTCGACGAGCACTCGGTCGCCGACGGCGATGCGCAGGTCGTCGGCGGCGATCACGGCCGTCGAGCCCGGCTCGGGCCAGTCGGCGAGCCGACGTTCGCGCTCGACCGCCTCGCCTTCGACATCGAAGTGGGGCAGCAGGCGCTCCAGCCAGCGCGGCATCCACCAGGCATGCCGCCCGAGGAGCGCCATCACGGCGGGTACGAGTGTCATCCGGATGAGGAAGGCGTCGATCGCGATGCCGACGGCGAGCGCCAGCGCGATCGGTTTGATGTTCGAGTCGCCCTCCGGCACGAACGCGGCGAACACGGCGAACATGATGATCGCGGCGGCCGTGACCACACGCGCCGAGGCGGCGTAGCCGGTGCGGACCGATTCGACCGCGAGGCGGTTCGCCGCCCGTCTGCTCGCCCTGTCGGTGACAGGACCCAGACGGCGCGCGGCGTGCACGTAGTCTTCGCGCATGCGGGAGACGAGGAACACCTCGTAGTCCATCGCGAGGCCGAACAGCACACCCATCGCGACGATCGGCATGAAGGCGATCACGGGGCCGGTCTTGGCGATGTGAAGCAGGTCGGCACCCCACCCCCACTCGAACACCATCGTCACGACCCCGAACGCGGCGAGGATCGACAGCAGATACCCGAGCGCGGCCTTCAGCGGCACCCAGATCGAACGGAACACGATCATCAGCAGGATGAAGGACAGGCCGACGACGAAGATGCCGAACGGCAGAAGCGCATCGCCGAGCTGATCGGAGATGTCGATCGACACCGCGGTGAAGCCGGTGACCTTCAGATCGATGCCGAACTCGTCGAGCCACTCGTCGTGGTGCGATCTCAGTTCGCGGACGAGGTCGGCGGTCTCCGGATCCGATGGGCCGGTCTCGGGCACGATCTGCACGATGCCGGTGTCGATCGTCTCGTTGGGCGTCGCCAGCGGGACCTCTGCGACGCCGTCGATCTTCTCGACCTCGTCGGCGAGATCCTCCATGACGCCGACGGGGTCGTCGCTGGTGATGATCGAGCCGGTCAGGATCAGCGGGCCGTTGAAGCCCTCGCCGAAGTGCTCGCCCGTGAGGTCGTACGCCTGGCGGGCATCAGAGTCCTCGGGAAGCGAGCCCGCGTTCGGCAGCGCGAGTGCGAGCTGGGCTGCGGGAATGGCGACGATGCCGAGGCCGAGCACGATGGTGACGGTCGTGACGATCGGGTGGCGGGTGACCAGCCCCACCCAGCGACGGGCGAAACCGAGCTTCTCCTTCTCATCCTTGCGCGGTTTCTTCCGTGCGCGGGGAGGGCGTCCGGCGGCCCTGCTGCCGACGAAGCCGAGGAACGCGGGTGTCAGTGTGATCGAGATCGCGACGGCGATCGCGACGGCGACGGCGGCGGCGATGCCCATCGTGGTGAGGAAAGGAATGCCGGCGAAGCCGAGACCGATGAGCGCGATCAGCACGGTGACGCCGGCGAACACGACGGCCGAGCCGGCGGTGCCGGTCGCGCGGGCAGCGGATTCCTCAGGCGGGACGCCCTCGCGCACCTGATCCTGATGTCGCGCGCCGATGAACAGGGAGTAGTCGATGCCGACGGCGAGGCCCAGCATCAGCGCGAGCAGAGGAGTGGTGGAGCTGATCGTCGCGAGCCCCGTGGCCGCCACGATGCCCAGCATGGAGACCCCGACGCCGAGCAGGGCGACACCGAGGGGCACACCGGCCATGGCGACGGCGCGGAAAGCGACGATGAGGACGATCAGTGCGACGATGACCCCGAACGCCTCCGTGATCGTGACGGCGGGCAGCTCCGTGGCGAACAGGTCGCCGCCGAGCGCGCTCTGTGCGCCATCCGGCAGCTCGGCAGTCATATCGGCGAAGGCGCTCTCGATGCGATCCTTCGCGTCATCCGAGATCGTCGTGGACTCGCCGTCGAGCTGCACCCGGATGATGGCGGCGGTGCCGTCGTCCGAGATCGTGCCGTCGACGCTGTCGTCGTAGGGCGAGGTCGCAGCCGACACCTCGTCGAGGTCGGAGACCGCGTCCACGAAGTCTTCGATCGGGTCGCGATACGCCTCATCGGTGGCGCTGTCGCCGTCCGCTGTGACGACGATGCCCTGTGCGCTCGTGCCGGCGACCTCCGGGAAGGTGCGCTCGAGCTGCTGCAGGCCCTCCTGCGCCTCGGTGCCGGGGATGGAGAACGAATTGTCGAAGCTCTTTCCCAGGCCGAGCGCACCGCCGCCGACGACGAGCAGGAGAAGCAGCCACGCGGTCAGCACGCGCCACGGGTGGCGGAACGACCAGCGGCCGAGGGAGTACAGCAGGGTGGACACACGCGCCTCCGAGCGGATGAGAAACGGTTTCGATACAGCAGTGTATCCAATACGTAAGTGTATCGTAGTCTGTGCTGCGGACGTCTAGGCTGGGCGTCGCGTGAGAGAGGGTTATCAATGAGCGCAGAACCGACGCGGAGCCGCGAGAACACCAGGGCCAGGCTGCTCGAGGCCGCGGCAGAAGTGTTCGCGGAGGTCGGCATCGGCGGCACGTCGGTCGAGGCGATCTGCGAGCGGGCGGGCTTCACCCGCGGAGCGTTCTACTCGAACTTCGAGACCAAGGACCAGCTGTTCCTCGAACTCTCCGACTCCGCAGGGCGCCGTCAGCTCGAGCGGGTCAGGCAGCGGATCTCGGAACTCGAGCAGGATCCGACGTTCGCCGAGGACGACGACTTCGACTCGCTGCTGCGTGTGCTCGACACCCTCGGTGCCACACGCGACGACATGATTCTGATGGCCGAGAGCGAGATCAGGGCGATGCGCGATGAGGCTTTCGGCGCCGCGCTGCTGAAGCAGAACGAGCGCTTCATCGCCGAGGTGACCGCGATCGTCGAGCAGGTCGTGCAGGTGCGCAGACTGACGCTGCGGGTCGACGCGACCACTGCGGCGCGGCTGATGATGGCGGCATGGGAGTCGACGGCGCGTGCATCGGCGATCGCCCGCACACCGCAGGAAGAGCGCAATCGCGCCTGCCACGAGACGGTCGTCACAGTGGCGCAGGCGCTCATCGCGTAGCGCGGCTGCACAACGCAGTCGATCCGATGGCAAGCGTATGCCGTGCCCGTGCGACTGCGGAGCGGTGGGCGAGACGGTGCGCAGATCGACTGCGTTGTGCTCCTGTGACGTCTGGAAGCGGCAGGTCGGAGGTCGGCGGCGTCGAGAGGACCGAGTTGCTGTCGTGACTCGTCAGGCGACGAGAACCGCGTGGGCCGCTCGGATGCGTTCGTGCCACCAGACGGTGCGCTCTGAGGATGCGGCGTGCTCGGCGAGCATCTCCGGATCGGGCGCGATGCGGTGTACGGGAATGGAGCCGCCAACGGGGATGAGCCGGGGCGAGGCGACGTCGGCCGCAAGGAGAGCTGCCGTTCCTAGGCCGCAGTCGAAGTCGAGGTCGGGCAGGGCGGCAGCGAGCGCGGCGCCCTGCGCGAGGCCGACGCTGGTGTCGAGCGCTGACGAGACGACAGCGGGGAGGCCGGCCTCGGCGACGATGTTCAGCGCACGGCGCACGCCGCCGAGGGGCTGCGCCTTGACGATCAGGATGTCGGCCGCGCCCGCACGCGCCACGGCGAGCGGGTCGTCCGCTTTGCGCACCGATTCGTCGGCGGCGATCGGGATGTCCCAGTCGACGAGCCGACGCCGGATCTCGGCGAGCTCGTCGATCGTGGCGCATGGCTGCTCTATGTACTCCAGATCGAACTCGCTCAACGCGTGCGCCGCGTGCTCGGCTTCGTCGACGTTCCATCCGGCGTTCGCATCGATCCGGATGCGCCCTTCCGCACCGAGCGCCTCCCGCACGGCGCGCACGCGGGCGATGTCGTCGGCAAGCGACTGCCCGCGCTCGGCGACCTTGACCTTTGCTGTGCGGCATCCGTCGAACCTGGCCAGGACATCCGGAACCTGCGCGGGGCCGACAGTCGGGACGGTGGCGTTCACCGTGATGCGATCGCGCCGCGGCTCCGGCTGCGGCTGCCACGCGAAGTCGAGCGCCGCGGCGAGCCAGGTCGAGGCCTCATCCGTGTCGTATTCGAGGAAGGGGGAGAACTCGGCCCATCCTTCCGGGCCCCGGATGAGCGCAGCCTCGCGGTGAGTTACGCCGCGGAATCGGGTCGCCATCGGCAACGAGACGACGCGCGTCGCGGCGAGCACCTCGGCGACGTCGGGGAGGGCAGCGGAATCGGTCGGCGGGATCATCCCTCCCGAATCTAGGCCATGACCGCTCACCGCGTCTGCCCCTGGAAGCGGACTGCGCCCGGCGACGCCGTATCGCCAGGACAGTCCCGCGCGAGGCAGGATGGACGCATGAGGTTCTGGATCGGAGCGCGCGGCGCGGACATGGGGTCGGAGGGTCGCGGCATCACGGCCGTGACGGCGGGCGAGGCGGACTCTTCGCTTGCAGGAGGGGCGTTCGCCGATCTCGGCGTGGCCGTAGAAGCGCCGTCGCCGACGTGGCTCGCTCCGCACCCGCAGCACGAGGTCGTGTACGCCGCACTCGAGGGCGCGGGCCGTGTCGCCGCGTACCGTCGCACGGGCGACGCCGCGCTCGAGATGCTCGGCACCCCCGCCGATGTCGGAGACGGGGTCTGCCACATCGCGGTTGCGCCGGACGGATCGCGCCTGGTCGCCTCCTGCTACGGCGACGGCCGCGTCACGCACGTGCCGCTGCGCGGCGACGGTTCGCTCGGCGAGCCCGCGCAGGGTCGCGCGGCAGACGATCCGTATGCCCCGGGCGGCATGAGCCCGGACTGGGCGAGCACAGGCGTGGACTTCGGCGCAGCGAGCGCGGCGGAGCGGGCTGCGCTGGATGTCGCGCAGGTGGGCGCCGGAGCGGGCGCTGAGGAGACCCCGAGTGGATTCCTCATCCCCAGTGTCGAGGATGTGGCGGGGCTGCTCGCGGACGCCCCGAGCGAACCGAGCGCCGCGGAGCGCTTGGCACAGCAGCGCGCGCAGGATGAGGCGGATGCGCTTTCAGGCATATCCGATGGTGAGGCCCCAGCGACCGATGCAGACGGGAGCGGACCCGCCGAAGCCGCACGCCGCCCATCGCGCGCGCACTCTGCGACGTTCCTCCCCGACGGTCGCGTTGCGACGACGGACCTCGGCTACGATCTGGTCCGCGTCTGGCGGGTCACGCCGTCCGGCCTCGTTCCCGACCACGAGATCGTTCTGCCCTTCGGTGTCGGGCCGCGGCACATGGTGATGCACCCCAGCGGGCACCTGCACGTGATCACGGAGTTCTCGTGCGAGGTGTGGACGCTCGCCGAGGGCCCTGACGCGCGCTGGCGCGTGGTCGCCTCAGTGTCGACGGGCGCGTTCGACGGCGACACGGGCGCCGAACTGACGCCCGGCCACGGCAAGCTGTTCCTGTACGCGGGCCTGCGCGGCAGCGACACGATCCAGGTGCTCCGCGTCGGCGGCGAGGGCGAGCGCCTCGAACCGGTCGCGCTGGTCGACTCCGGCATCACGGTCCCGCGCCACCACGTGGTCGTGCGGGACACGCTGCTGGTGGCCGGCCAGGACTCCGAGGAGATCGCGTCGCTGTCACTCGACGAGCGCACCGGCGTGCCGGGAAGCGTGCGCCACCGACTCGAGACGCCCCGCCCACAGCACATCCTGCCGGTGCGGTGAGGAGCATCCGACCTGCTCGGAGGACCAGTACGCTGCTCCCGACAGTCGCCGTCGCCGTGCTCGGCCGCGAAGAGCGCTCCGACGCCCCTCGTCGCACCGCGCCCTGGTCATCCGGCCGGCGACGCGGGCGTCCGCACGCCAGCTAACGTAGACAGGACGGTGCGGTCCGCAGCGGGGCCAGCACGCCAGGAGCAGGAGGATCTCACACATGGTGCGGACACGTTTCCCGAGGAACGTCTATCGAGATGGCGATGAGCCTGACCCCCGCTTCAGCCTCGCGAACGAGCGCACCTTCCTGGCGTGGCTGCGCACATCCCTCGCACTGTTCGCCGCGGCCGTGGCACTCGAGGCGCTGCAGCTGCCGATCCAGCCGGCATGGCGACTCGCGGCCGCCGCGGTGTTCCTGATCCTCGGCCTCGTCGCCGCGGCACAGGCATGGATCGGATGGAGTTCCACGGAGCGCGCACTGCGCCACAACAGCCCGCTGCCCGGCCTGTCGATCGGCGGCGTCATCGTCATCGGCGTCATCGTCGGGGCGGCGCTGGTGTTCATCGGGAGCCTCGTGTGAGCGTTCCGTACGACCCAGGGCTGCAGCCGGAGCGCACGCTGCTGTCCTGGCGGCGCACGTGCCTGTCGTTCGCGGTGGGCAGCGTGATCCTTGCTCGCTACACCGTCGAGGCGTTCGGCGTGTTCGGCGTGCTCATGGGGCTGGCGGCCGCCGGTCTGGCCGTCGCGGCGTACTTCTCCGCGGCGTATGAGTACCGGCGCGTGCACGACTCCCTGCACACATACGGCCACACCGGCGGCGACGGCAAGCCGATGCTGCTCGCGACGCTTGCGGTGCTCGCGATCGGCGTGGCCGTTGCCTTCTTTCTCGTGATTGCGATGGTGAATCTATGACGGAATTCGTCTCCCTGCCCGGCGGTGCGTTCCGGATGGGCTCTGAGCGGTTCTACCCGGAGGAGGGGCCGCAGCATGAGGCCTGGGTCGGAGCATTCCGGATCGCCGCGCACGCCGTGACCAATCGGGATTTCGCGCGCTTCGTCGATGAGACCGGGTACGTCACGGTCGCCGAGCGGCCGATCGATCCGGACGCGTTCCCCGGTGCAGCAGAGATCGAACCAGGCTCGCTCGTGTTCACTCCGACTGACGGTCCCGTCGACCTGCGCGACTGGCGCCAGTGGTGGCGCTGGGAGACCGGGGCGAACTGGCGCCACCCGCGCGGCCCCGAGAGCGACATCGCCCGTCTTGAGGATCATCCGGTCGTCCAGGTCGCCTATGACGACGCTCTCGCCTACGCCGGGTGGGCCGGCGCGCGTCTGCCCACCGAGGCGGAGTGGGAGTTCGCCGCCCGCGGAGGCCTCGACGGGGCGACCTTCGCCTGGGGCGAAGAGCCCAACGACGGCGCGCGTGCGAACTCGTGGCAGGGACGGTTCCCATATCAGAACGACGGGGCATCCGGATGGGTCTACACGGCTCCCGTCGGATCGTTCCCTGCGAACGGGTACGGCCTGTACGAGATGACGGGGAACTCGTGGGAGTGGACCACATCGGAGTGGACACCGCGCCACGATCCGGCCGGGCACGCGCCGCCGCAGGTGACCGCCGAAGGGCGCCAGAACCTGCTGGGGGGCTCCGGCCCGTCACCGGACGCGGATGAAGGGGCTTCGTCCGACGGCTGCGGCGGGGGAGACGGATGCACGTGCTCGCCGTCGTCGTCCGCCGCACGAGGAGACCAGCCGGCGCCGATGGGCGTGAAGAACCGCGTGCTCAAGGGCGGCTCGCACCTGTGCGCGCCGGAGTACTGCCTGCGCTACCGCCCCGCGGCCCGCTCGTCGCAGTCCGACGACTCGGCAACGACCCACATCGGCTTCCGCCTCGCCCGCGACGCCTGAGCGGGGCGATCCGGCGCAGGCATAGCACACGACGCAGTCGGTCTGCACGACTGGGGCACACGGTTCCCCTCGGCCGGGCGCCCTGCTCCGACGGCCTGACGAATCGACTGCGCTGTGCATCGGCGGTCGTCGGCATCCCGCGCCTCGAATCGAACAGCAGCCAAACGTTGCGTCTTCTGGCCCGCCGTGCCGCAGGCGTCGTAGCCTGGGGGCATGCCGCAGACAGACATCCCCGTGCGCCTTGGCGTGCAGGTCCAGCCACAGCACCACTCCGGCTACTTCGGGATCCGCGATGCCGCGCGCCGGCTCGAGGAGATGGGCGTCGACATCCTGTTCAACTGGGACCACTTCTTCCCGCTGTCCGGAGATCCCGACGGCACACACTTCGAGTCGTGGACCAACCTGGCCGCGTGGGCCGAGCAGACCGAACGCGTCGAGCTCGGCGCGCTGGTGAACTGCAATTCGTACCGCAACCCCGACCTGCAGGCCGACATGGCCCGCACGATCGACCACATCTCCGCGAAGGGCGGCGAGGGCCGATTCATCTTCGGCACCGGTTCCGGTTGGTTCGAGCGGGACTACGACGAGTACGGCTACGAATTCGGCACGGCAGGATCGCGTCTGGACGACCTCGCTGAGGCGCTGCCGCGCATCGAGGCGCGGTGGGCGAAGCTGAACCCGCGCCCCACACGCGACATCCCCGTGCTGATCGGCGGAGCCGGTGAGAAGAAGACGCTGCGTCTGGTCGCCCGCCACGCCGACATCTGGCACAGCTTCGTCGGTTCCGACGACCTGCAGCGCAAGCTCGACATCATCGCGCGCTGGGCCGACACCGACGGCGTCGACGTATCGGAGCTCGTGCTGTCGAACCAGATCCGCCAGGACGACGACCACACCGAGGCGCTCTACGACGCCGGTGTGAGGCTGTTCACGATCCCGATCGGGGGCCCCGAACCCGACTTCGCCGCGGTCGAGCGCGCACTCGTCTGGCGCGACAGCAAGAACTGACGCGGGCGTAGGGTGGGGGCGTGGCAAGCGACAACGTCTCCGACCTGTTCGATCCGGATGTCTGGGTGACTGCGCCCGGGGCCGAGGACTACCGCGACATCACGTCGCACGTCTCTCCGGATGGACGCATCATGCGGATCGCGTTCGATCGGCCCGAGGTGCGCAACGCGTTCCGGCCGAGCACCGTCGACGAGCTGTATCGTGCGCTCGAGATCGCGCGCACGGACCCGAAGATCGGCGCCGTGCTGCTCACCGGCAACGGTCCGAGCCCGAAGGACGGCGGCTGGGCGTTCTGCTCGGGAGGCGATCAGCGCATCCGGGGCCGCGACGGCTACAAGTACTCCGACGACGACACCGCTGTGACCGACCCGGCCCGCGCGGGCAGGCTGCACATCCTCGAGGTGCAGCGGCTCATCCGGTTCATGCCGAAGGTCGTCATCGCGGTGGTGCCCGGTTGGGCGGCGGGCGGTGGGCATTCGCTGCACGCTGTCTGCGACCTCACGATCGCATCGCGCGAGCACGGCCGGTTCAAGCAGACCGATGCGGACGTCGGTTCGTTCGACGCCGGCTACGGCTCGGCGTACTACGCGAAGCAGATCGGGCAGAAGCTCGCGCGCGAGGTGTTCTTCCTCGCCGAGGAGTACTCGGCGCAGCGCGCCTACGAGATGGGCGCTGTGAACCGCGTCGTCGACCACGACGACCTCGAGCGCGAGGCCATCGGAATGGCCAGGACCATCCTCACCAAGTCGCCCACGGCCATCCGGATGCTGAAGTATGCCTTCAACGCCGCGGACGACGGTATGGTCGGAATGCAGCTCTTCGCCGGCGAGACCACCCGGCTCGCATACGGCACAGATGAAGCGGTCGAAGGCCGCGACTCGTTTCTTCAGAAGCGGGAGCCCGATTGGTCGGGCTTTCCGTACCACTACTGATTCGGCCGACGGAGGCGACACAGAGTGTCACGCAGATCGGAGTACGACGATACGAACGAGCGCTCTGAGGGGTGCTCGCGATGAGGCTGAAGCGCGCAGAGGGAAGTGAACCGCGCGATGTGCTGAGGGCCCTCCGCGGCGCCGTTCTCGGGGCAGGACCCGCCGTCGCAGTGGGGGAGGCCGACGGGCTTCCAACCTCCGTTCCCGCAGGCACGGCCGTCGTGCTGACGACATCCGGATCGACCGGCACACCGAAGTCCGTCCTGCTGTCGCGTTCGGCGCTGACCTCTTCTGCCATGGCGACAGCCGCGCGCATCGGGACGGGGCATTGGCTCCTGCCGCTCGCAGGCGGTTACATCGGTGGAATCCAGGTCATGGTGCGCGCGCTCGTCGCGGGGCGTGACCCCGCGGTCCTCTCCGGATCGTTCACGCCAGCAGGTTTCGTTCATGCCGCAACGGGCATGCGTTCCTATGAGGCGGGGGAGCGGGTGCCGACGTTCACGTCGCTGGTGCCGGCGCAGCTGCAACTGCTGGTGCAGGCGGCGGAGGAGTCGCCCGACGTGCGCAGGGCGCTGGAATCCTTCGACACGATCCTCGTCGGCGGGCAGTCCGTGCCCGCGAACCTGCGCGAGCGGGCCGCAGCGGTCGGTGCCAACGTGGTGCGCACCTACGGATCGACGGAGACGAGCGGCGGCTGCGTCTACGACGGCGTGCCGCTGGGAGAGACGAGCATCGACGTGGTCGACGGCGAGATCCGGATCTCCGGCCCCACCCTCGCCGACGGCTACCTGGGTGACCCGGAGCGCACGGCGAACGCGTTCGTCACCGATTGGGACGGCAACCGCTGGTACCGAACGGGCGACGCAGGAATGATCGATGACGGCGTGCTCACCGTCACGGGTCGCCTCGACAACGTCATCGTCTCCGGCGGCATCAACGTCTCGCTCGACCGCGTCGAGCGCGCTGTGCACGACGTGCCGGGGCTCGAGGACGCCGTGATCGTCGGCGCTCCGCACGAGAAGTGGGGCGAGACGCCCGTGCTGGTCGTCGCCGAACCGGAAGGTGTCGAGCGATTGCTCGAATCGGCCAGGGAGGCTGTCGAACAGGCCGTGGGGAAGCCCGCACGGCCCACCCGCGTGGTCGAAGTGCGCTCGATCCCGCGTCTGGCGAGCGGCAAGCCGGATCGCCGCGCACTCGCCGACCTGGCGAATCGGTAGGCGCGTGCCGGAGGTTCACGGGGAGCAAAGGTCAGCCGACGTAGAATCCTCTCCGTGGCGAGAGTGAAGCAGCAGCGGAACGTCAGCGGGAATCCAGCCAAGCGCGGCAGCGCGGAGGTGCCGCCGCCGAAGCCGGTGACGGTGGGCGACTGGATCGGTGCCGCGCGTCTGCGCACGCTGCCGCTGGCGGTCGCACCGGTGCTGATCGGCACGGGCGCCGCCGTGCGCGCCGATGCCGATCACCTCTTCCACTGGGTGATCGCGCTGGCCTGTCTCACGGTCGCGGTCGCCCTGCAGATCGGCGTGAACTTCGCCAACGACTACAGCGACGGCATCCGGGGCACCGATGACAACCGCGTCGGGCCCGCGCGCCTCACTGCGAGCGGCCGAGTGTCTCCGAAGGCGGTGCTCACTGCGGCGCTGATCTTCTTCGGCATCGCCGCGGTGGCTGGCCTGGCGATCACGATCCGCACGCAGCAGTGGTGGCTGATCGCCGTGGGTGCGGTGTGCATCGTCGCCGCGTGGTTCTACACGGGCGGCAAGCGCCCGTACGGGTACAACGCGCTCGGCGAGATCTTCGTGTTCGTCTTCTTCGGGCTCGTCGCCACGCTCGGCACCACGTGGGTGCAGGCGCTGAGCCTGCCGCAGGAGGCATGGTTCGGCGCCGTCGCCGCGGGCTTCCTGGCCTGCGCCGTGCTGCTTGCGAACAACCTGCGCGACATCGATCAGGATCGCGTCGTCGGCAAGCGCACCCTCACGGTGCTGATCGGCCGGCTCGGCACGAAGATCCTCTACACGATGTTCATCGTGCTGGGCATCGCGATCCTCGTCTGGATGGCGTTCATCGCCTATCCGCTCGCGTGGCTGGGTCTGCTGTCGCTGCTGCTGCTCGGTCCCGCACTGGTGATCGTGTGGTCCTACGGCAAGCCGGGCGAGCTGGTTCCCGCCCTGGCGCTGACGTCGCTGGGCTCGCTCGCCTACGCCGCACTGCTCGCGGTGGCATTCGTCGTCTGACGACCCGGCGCGTGTGCGCGCCCTGCGCCAACGACGGCTCACATCATCCGGAGCCTGTGATCCGGATGATCAGAGCAGGTCAGGCCCGGTCGTCGCCCGCCGCGTCGTTGGCGGCGTCCTCGATGGCGTCCTCCTCCTCGCGCTCGCGCTCGGCGCGGGTGGCGGACGCGCGCTGTTCGCGACGTTCGGCCATGCCGGTGGTGACGTCGGTGAGGGGCTTGCGCAGGAAGATGATCGACAGGCTCAGTCCGATCAGCGCGGAGAAGATCGCCGCGAGCCACCACAGGTTCTGGAAGATCGGCATCAGCATCATGAGGCCGAACGGCACCAGGAAGAAGGCGATGCGGGCGACGGCGTAGAGGACGAACTTCACATCCCTATGCTACGAACCGCGCCTGTGTGACAGCACGGTGTGCGCGAGATGCGCACCTTTGTCACGAGAACACGTTCGAACGTGCCCATCTCGGCGAGAAGTGCGCATCTCGCGAGCCCTGCGCGGACGATGGCGCGAGAGGAGGCGGTCAGCCTCCTAGGACGGCCTTGAGGAACTCCTTGGTCCGCTCGTGCGTCGGGTTCGTGAACATCGTCTCCGGGTCGGCTTCTTCGATGATCCGACCCTGATCGAACATCAGCACGCGGTTCGAGACCTCGCGCGCGAACTGCATCTCATGCGTGACCAGGAGCATCGTGATGTCGGTGGTGCGTGCGATCTCGCGCAGCACCTCCAGCACGTCAGCGACGATCTCCGGGTCGAGTGCCGATGTGACCTCGTCGAGCAGCAGGATCTCCGGGTCCATCGCCAGCGCGCGGGCGATCGCCACGCGCTGCTGCTGGCCTCCGGAGAGCTGGTTCGTCTTGAAGTCGCGCTTCTCGGTCATGCCGACCTGCTCGAGCAGCTCCTCGGCGCGCGAGACGGCCTCGTCCTTCGACTTCTCGAGCACATGCACCGGCGCCTCGATGATGTTCTCCAGCACCGTCATGTTCGGGAACAGATTGAACTGCTGGAACACCATGCCCACGCGCTTGCGCACGACGCGCCGCCGCTTCTCGGAGACGGCCACCCACTTCTCACCCTTGTACTCGTGGGTGTAGGGCTCACCGTCGATGAGCATGAGGCCGCCGCTGAGCTCCTCCAGCGTCATGAGCAGTCGTAGGATCGTCGTCTTGCCTGATCCGGATGGGCCGATCAGCGTGACGCGCTGACCCTGCGGGACCGAGAAGTTGAGGTTGTCCAGGACGGTGTTGTCTCCGAACCTCTTGACGACATCCTTGAACTCGATGGCGGGTACGTCACCCTGATTCGTGGTCATACTCTGACTTCCTGTGGAACGGGTCGGTTCAGGCAAAGCGGATCTCCATCCGGCGCACCAGGAGCGATGTCGGGTAGCTCACTACGAGGAAGAGCAGGCCGACCATCGTCAGCGCCTCCGTGTAGGAGAACGTGTTGGCGCCGAAGCTCTGGGCCGCCGCGTACATCTCCACGACTGTGATCGCGAACAGGAACGGTGTCTCCTTGAACATCGAGATCGCGTAGTTCCCCAGGCCCGGCAGCGTCTTGCGAATCGCCTGTGGCAGGATCACGGCACCCCAGGTGCGCCCGCGCGACATGTTCAGTGCCGTCGCGGCTTCCCACTGGCCCTTCGGCACCGCCTCGATGCCAGCGCGGTACACCTCGGACATGTACGTCGCGTAATGGATGCCGAGCACGATGAAACCGATGGTGAACGGGGGCAGCCATGGCGGCGAGAGCAGATAGACGAACACCAGCTGCACCAGCAGCGGCGTCATCCGGATGAAGTCGATGACGAGCTTCAACGGGGCGGTCACCCACCGGGTCGGCGTACGCATCGCCATCGCCAGCACGAGGCCGAGGATCGATGCGATGACCATCCCGAGCACGGTCGCTGCGACCGTGATGACGAGGCCCTCGAGCAGCTTGGGGAGGACGTCCCAGGCCTTCTCCCAGTCCCAGATGTCGCTCATGCGCCACCCCCTCCTCCGGCGGGAGCGCCCGCAATATTCGCCAGCCGCGGGTTGGTGGCCGGCTTCAGGCCCAACGTCTCACGCAGAGTGGGTCGGGTGCCCCGACCGAGGCGGCGCTTGGCGCGCTCTTCGAGGACGTTCATCCCCCAGGTGAGCGCGTAGGCGATCACGAAGTAGACCAGAAGGCCCGCCGTGTAGCTGAAGAAGGTGTCTGCGGTGTCCTTGCGCAGCTCGGACGTCCACCAGTTCACGTCGTAGAGAGTGATGTAGTAGGCCAGCGCTGAGCCCTTCAGCAGCTGGATGAGCAGATTCGCCAGCATGGGGATCATGAGCGCCCACGCCTGTGGGAAGATCACGCGCCGCACGCTGTGGAACCAGCTCATGTTGAGAGCCTTCGTCGCCTCCCACTGGCTCGTCGACACGGAAGCGATCGAACCGCGCACGACCTCCGCGGCGTAGGCGCCGTAGTTGAGCCCGAGGGCGATGATCGCGACGAGGAGCGGCTCCAGCTTGTAGCCGAGCTGGGGGAGCACGTAGAAGATCCAGAAGAACTGGACCACGAGTGAGGTTCCCCGGAAGAACTCCACGATGACGCGCGACGGCCCGCGCACCCACAGTGAGCGGGTGCGCGAGCCGAATCCGAGCAGCACGGCGACGATGATGGCCAGGGCCGCGCCGCCGAGCGTCATCTCCAGAGTTACGAGAACACTGCTGCCGAGTTCCGGAAGCCGGTCGACGAGTGTCTGGAGATCATCGGACATGGGGTCAGAAGTCCATGCCCAACTCGTCCGCGAGGTCGGAGAGGTCCTGGTCGGGGTCGCAGAGCTGTTCAGCCGTCATCTCGGCCGGCGGCATCTCGACCTCGCTGAAGCCGAAGGGCTCCATGACGCTGAGCCACTTCGCAGGGTCGGTGCGGTACTCGGCGAGCTGCTCGTTGTAGGCCTCGAGAAGCTCGGTGTCCTCCTGGCGGAAGACCTCCGCGCCCGCGCCGATCTGCGGCTCGTCGTTGATGGTGGCGACGAACGCCTCGGTGGCCTCGACCGCCTCATCCGTCTGGTCCGCGAGTGCGCGCAGCGAGATGCCGGTCAGCGCATAGGCGTCGGCGCGGCCGGAGACGACCGCGTCGAGACCGGCCTGACGGTCGGGAACCTCGATGGAGTCGACGTCGGTCTCTTCGGCGTAGCCGGCCTCGATCGCGCCCTGAGTCACGGCGACCGTGACGTCACCGCCTTCGATCGACTGCCAGTCGGTCAGGCCCTCCGGGTTCCCTTCCGGGACCAGGAACGCCGTGGTGTACATGATGGTCGGTTCGGCGAACGCGGCCTGCTCGCAGCGCTCGGGCGTGATCGACATACCTGCGCTGACCGCGTCGAAGCGCTCGGCCTGCACGCCGGGGATCAGAGCGTTCCACTCGACCTGCGTGCCTTCGACCGTGCCGATGCCGAGCTCGCCGTAGATCTCCTTGCCGAGCGCGATGGTGGCACCGGTGAGCTCGCCGCTGTCGTCCTCGTAGGAGTAGGGCACTTCGCCGAAGAAGCCGAGGTTGATGCTGCCGGCCTCCTGCAGGGCTGCGAGGTGTGACGTGCCCTCGCCTTCGCCGCCGCCGCCGGTGTCGTCGTTGGTGCTGGTGCACGCGGCGAGTGAGGCGGACAGGGCGATTGCTGATCCGACGGCGATGATCGCGCGTCGGCGGTGATTCTTGGTGCTGAAGGACTGCACGGGAGTCTCCCTTCCGTGCCCGTCGCTGTGCGGCGGGCTTGGTGGTGCGGACGTTTCGACACGCTACCCAATTTGCTGCTGATACGACATGGGGTGTGCCGGTGTGTCCGATTGTCTACAATTTAGGAAGCCTACACAACCGGTAGTTACGCCAATGTGAACAATCGGACCCGATCAGTGCGGTGCGAGAATTGGACGTATGCGAGAACTGCTGAGCGAGAGGAGGAGCGACGTGCCCAAGCCCCCGGTCGTCGGCGCCCAGCGCTCCATGGTCGCCCTCGAGCGGATGTCTACAGTCCACCTGGTCGCCGTCGAGCTGCGCAAGGCGATACTCGCAGGCGATCTGCCGGTCGGCGGACCCATCGGCGAGGTCGAGATCGCCGCGCAGCTCGGTGTCAGCCGGGGGCCGCTGCGAGAGGCCGCCCAGCGCCTCGTGCAGGAGGGACTGCTCGTCTCGCATCCCGGTCGCGGTATGCGCGTGCGCCGGATCGGCCCGGATGAGGTGTCCGATCTGTACGAAGCCAGGCTCGCGGTCGAGGCGCATGCGGCGCGTCGACTCGCGCAGCGTCCTGAGCGGGTGCAGACCGCAGAACTGGAAGCCTGCCTGGCCAGGCTGGTCGCCGTCAGCGAGGGAGACGAAGCCGTGCCGATCGGCGATGCCGACATCGCGTTCCATCGCGAGCTGGTGCGGTTGGTCGGCAGCCCGCGGCTCTCCGCGCGCATCGACACACTGCTCGCTGAGACGCGCATCGCGAGTCTGAGCGCGAGCGATGGCTATCAGGTGCGGCGTTCCGTCTCATCGACCTATCGCGAACTCGTGGACGCGATCGCATCGGGTGATGGCGAGGCCGCCGCCGAAGCGCTCTCGCGCCAGTTCGAGGAGGCCATCGCTCGTCTCACGGGCAGGGATGAGCAGACCGAGACCGTCGAGACCACTCTCGGTCACACGCCGGCGACGTTCCCTCGACTCGACTCTCCCTGATCAGCGATCACCAGTTGCCGAGATGTGCTGTTGCGGTCGCTGATCCGGACAAAGATGGCGCATGCCGTGGGTCCCCTGGGCGCTCGCTCCGCCTGCACATAGCTGTGCGGCGTAGGCTGGAGGTATGGCCCGACTTCTCTTGATCGGCGCGGTCGCCGCGGTCGTATTCACGGTGATCAGCATCATCGACTGCGCCGTGCAGCCCGCGACGCGCCACCGCGGTGCGCCGAAAGCGGCGTGGGTCGTCATCACCTGCGTTCCGGTCATCGGCGGCATCCTGTGGTGGATCATCGGCCGCTCCCGCGGCTCAGCCGAGACCTTCAAGGTGCCCGACGCCCCGGACGACGACCCCACATTCCTGCGCGAAGCCGCTGCGAAGGAATCCGACGAGCGGATCCGTCAGCTCGAAGAGGAACTTCGCCAGCTCGACGAGGAAGAGGACGACGAGGGCGAAGGCGATGGCGAGGAGGACGACTCGCCGAAGGACCGCGGGGATGACCCGGACGAGTCCGGGGACGCCGACTCGCGCGGAGCGGGCGACGGGCCGAACGGCCGCCCGGATGCCCGCGGCTGAGGCACCGGACACAGGAATCGACAGGATGGTTCCCAGCCCGGCCACCGGCGCGGCAGCCGCGGTGTTGGAGGCACTCGTGGCGCTCGGCGTCCGACACGTCGTGGTCAGCCCCGGATCGAGGTCGCAGGCGCTTGCACTCGCGGCGGCCGAGCTGGAGCGGCAGGGCGCGATCCGGATGCACGTGCGCATCGACGAACGAGCCGCCGCTTTCATCGCGCTCGGCATCGGACGGGATACGGGCGTTCCTGCCGTGCTGGTGTGCACATCCGGAACCGCCGTGGCGAACTACCTGCCAGCGGTTCTCGAGGCGCACCACGCGGGGGTGCCGTTGCTGCTGCTGACCGCCGACCGGCCGCCCGAGCTGCGCGGCGTCGGCGCGAATCAGTCCACCGAGCAGGTCGGCATCTTCGGCGGTGCGGTGCGCTTCATGGCGGACGCCCCGGTTCCGGATGGACACGACGGTGAAGCGGGAGAGTTCCGGTCGCTGGCGGTCGACGCGTTCCTTGCGGCGTTCGAGGGGGCAAAGGTCGGCTGGTTCGGATGGGCCGACCTCGTCCACGATGAGCCGGGCTCGGGGCCCGCGCAACAGGAGCGCGTTGCCCGGTCGTTGCACGGTGACGGGGCGCCGGGCCCCGCGAACCTGAGCGGCGACATGTCGATCGCCGCGCCGTCTTCGAGCCTTTGCGTTGCCGGTCCGGCCCAGCTCAATCTGCCGTTCCGAGAGCCTTTGGCGGGTCCGCTGCCCACCGGTTTCGGGGAGTTCCTCGATGCCGAGGCTGTGCGAGCAGAAGCCGCGGCGCAGTCGACGGGTGCGCTCGCACCGACACTGCTCAGCCGCGGTCCGCGCACTGTCGTGCTCGCCGGCGCCGACGCGGGGGCAGATGCGATCACATGCGCCGAGGAAGGCGAATGGCCGCTGCTGGCGGAGGTCGTCAGCGATGCGCGGCGCGGCATTCTTCCCGCGGCCGCCTACCGGTTCGCGCTGCGGGAGCGCGACCTGGGCGGGAGGATCGAGCGCGTCGTCGTGTTCGGGCATCCGACGCTGAATCGCGAGGAGACGTCGTTGCTCTCCCGCGACGATGTCGAGGTCGTCGCCGTCAGGCGCGGCGGTGAGCCGCTCGATCTGAACGGCGCGACCCGTCAGGCATCCGGCATCGCTGTCGGGTCCGGTGAACCGGACGATGCCTGGGCCGCCGCGTGGGTCCGCTGGTCGGAGGGGCACGCTGACGCTGCAGCGAGTGGCGACGCTGGCGTGCAAAGTGAGGCGGACGAGGCTCGGATCGCATCAGGGGAGCGCTTGAGTGCGCCGTGCAATGACGATGCACCAGGGGAGAAGCGTGGAGAGGGCGCATCGGCGACCGATGCAGGCTCGGCAAGACATTCTGCTGGCAGCGCCGCTCCCGCCGCGACGACGCCGAACACGGTCGACACCATCGACCGTGAGGGACTCGTCGCGGCGGTGTGGCGGGCCAGCGGCACGGACGATCGCCTGATGTTCGGGTCGAGCCGCCTCGTCCGCGTGGCCGACGACACGCTGCCGCCCCGCGACGTCCGGGTGCACGCCAACCGCGGTCTCGCGGGCATCGACGGCACCATCGCGACCGGGCTCGGCATCGCGCTCGCCAGCCAGGACGGGCGCGATCCGGGTGCCGCGAGCGGTGTCGAAGCGACGCAGGAGGACGGGGCCGCCGGAGGCGTCACCCGCGTGCTGCTCGGTGACCTGGCGTTCCTGCACGATGTCGGTGCGCTCCTGATTCCGGAGAGCGAGCGGTCGCCGCGCATCCAGGTGATCGTCGGAAACGACGGCGGCGGCTCGATCTTCGACGGGCTCGAGGTGGCGCAGGTCGCGGGACCGGCGGCCATGGACCGTGTGCAGTACACGCCGCAGTCGGTGTCGCTTGAGCACCTGGCAGCCGCGTACGGCTGGGAGTACGCCCGCGCCGACTCGCCGGCGGCGCTCGCCGCGGCGCTGGCGCAGACGGACGGCATGCGACTGATCGAGGTGCCCCTGCCGCGGTGACTCCCACCCGCCCGATTCCTCATTTCTGGCACATCTCCGGTGGTGCGCCCACCCGGAGATGTGCCAGAAATGAGGAGTTGTGATGGAAGCGCCAGAATGGACGCATGAGCTCACCTCGCCGCATCGTCATCGCCCCTGACAGCTTCAAGGGGACGGCGACGGCCCCAGAGGTGGTCGCCGCACTGGCCGCCGGTCTGGGCGACGGCGTCGAGATCATCCGGATGCCGATGGCCGACGGGGGAGAGGGAACCCTCGAAGCGATCGCGCAGACGGTGCAGGGCGCCCGCCGCACTCCGGTCAAGGTGACCGGGCCGGCGTCGTTCCCCGTCGACGCCGAGTGGGTGTGGCTGCCGCCCACCGACGACGCGCCCCAGGGGACGGGTGTGGTCGAGCTGGCCTCGACATCCGGGATCGAACTGCTCACCGGCGGGCTGCGCCCATGGCAGGCGTCGACGCTGGGCTTCGGACAGGCGATCGCGAAGGCGCTCGACCACGGGGTGTCGCGTCTCGTGCTCGGCATCGGATCGAGCGCATCGACCGACGGCGGCGTCGGGATGCTCACCGCGCTGGGTGCGCGCTTCACCGACGAGTTCGACATGGCAGTCGCTCCAGGGGCCGAGGGACTCAGCGACATCCGGAAGGTCGATCTCGCCCGGCTGCGTGCGCTCCCGGATGCCGGGGCGCAGGTGCTCACCGATGTGACGAACCCGCTGCTCGGCGCGCGAGGCGCTGCCGCGGTGTTCGGGGCGCAGAAGGGGCTGACTGACCCCGCACCCGTCGACGCGGCGCTGGCGAACCTCGTCGAGCGGATGCACGCCGCTCAGGGTGAGGCGGCATCCGGCGCACGAGACGCCGACCCGGATGAGCCGGGCGCAGGTGCCGCGGGAGGGGCAGGCTACGGACTGCTCGCCTGGGGTGCCCTGCTGACCAACGGCGCCGAGCGCGTGGCCGAGTTGATCGGGCTGCGCGAGGCGATCGCCGGAGCCGACCTGGTCATCACGGGGGAAGGATCCTTCGACGGCCAGTCCGCCGCAGGCAAGGTGCCGTCGCACGTCGCCGCGTCGGCGCGCGAGGTCGGCGTTCCCGTTGCGCTGGTCGCCGGCCGCATCGCGGACGACGCTGACACGTCGGCGTTCGCCGGCGCCGCGAGCCTCACCGACCTGGCGGGCTCATCCGATGCCGCCATCGCCGACCCGGCACGCTGGCTCACCGTGGCTGCTCGGGCACTGGTGTCCTGACCCCGAGCCCTTTGGTCGAACCGTGCGTCGCGGCCGGACGGCGCGCATTCGGCAACACGACGCGCACAACCCAACACGCATTGCGTCGTGGAGTGTGTGGGAATGCGCAATCTGCTGTGTTGCGCGCGGTCGGGCGGCCGTACTGCCGAGCCGCGCAGCCGCACCGGGCGCAGTCGCTATGCCAGGGCGTCGACGATGGGGCGGAACTTGACGCGGGTCTCGTCGAGCTCCGACTCCGGCACGCTGCCTGAGACGATGCCGCCGCCGGCGTGCGCAGTGACGCGGCGCGTCGCATTCGCGCCGAGCGACCAATCGGCGGCGGCCGGGTCATCGCCTTCGTCGTCTCCGGCCGATGCGGTGCCGCCGGCCTCGCCGAACTGCGCGCAGCGCAGCGCGATCGCCCACTCGCCGTCGCCGTTGCCGTCGATCCAGCCGACGGGCCCGGCGTACCTGCCGCGATCGAAGGGTTCGACGTCGCGGATGATGCGCACCGCGGCCTCCCGCGGCGTGCCGCCGACCGCGGCGGTCGGGTGCAGCGCGCGCACCAGGTTCAGCGCGGAGGCGCCGTTCGACAGGGTGCCGGTGACGTCGGTGGCAAGGTGCCACAGGTTCGGCAGCCGGAGCAGCGAGGGCGTCTCCGACGCTTCGAGGGTCGCCGTGTACGGGCGCAGCGACTCCAGCACGCTGGCGACGGCGAACGCATGCTCCTCGACGTTCTTGTCGCTCTTGGCGAGCTCGACCGACAGTGCCGTGTCCTCG
The DNA here is from genome assembly GCF_003569805.1 of Microbacterium halotolerans. Taxonomy (GTDB): domain Bacteria; phylum Actinomycetota; class Actinomycetes; order Actinomycetales; family Microbacteriaceae; genus Microbacterium; species Microbacterium halotolerans. The sequence continues at coordinate 1,399,042 of NZ_KZ984051.1, forward strand.
TCGGCGTCGGCGCCGCGGGGGATCGTCCCGGCCAGGACGCGCGCTGTGACGGTGCCGCCCGACACCGTCACGAGCGTCTCCGGGCTCGCACCGATCAGCCCGTCGACAGCGAAGGTCCAGGTGTCGGGATAGCCGTGAGCGAGCTCGCGGACGAGGCGGCGGAGGTCGGCGCCCGCGGGAACGGTGCCGGAGATGTCGCGCGCGATCACGACCTTCTCCGCTTCGCCATCGGCGATCCTGCGCAGCACGTCGCGCACCGCGTCGCCGTGCGCCGCGGGGTCCATCCTGCCGGGGCCCAGCGTCGCCGACCACTGCGGACCATAGTCCGCCTCGTCGACATCAGGAACGTCTGCGCCCTCGGATCGGGTGATCCGGGTGATCCAGTGCCTGCCGCCGCGCCGGCCTATCACCGTCGAGGGGACGATCAGCGTGCTCGGCGCATCGGAGGCCTCGTCGAAGGCGAAGGCGCCGAACGCCACCAGGCCCGTGCCGGGCAGCTGCACGTCGTCGTCGACGTCGGTGGCCTGCACGATCGCGCGCCAGATATCCGTGAGAGCCTCCATCCGGCCGTCCTCGCCGATGTCGAGGCGGAGCAGCTCGGGTCCGGCGCCGACGATGCCGTCGCCGCGCCGGATCCACGCGAGGGGGTCTCCGGCGGAGGCATGCAGCAGCGGGTCGTCCAGCGGTGGGACCTCGCGCGTCGTCGCGACGAGCTTCGGCAGGGAGAGGCGCTCATCAGTCGTCACGAGACCACCATATTCCGGCCCGCTGAAAGCCTGCCGCCCGCCGTCGAGATGCGCATCTTTTGGACAGAACCGCGTCCGAATGTGCGCATCTCGAGGAAGGATGCGCATCTCGGCAGCCTGGGCGGAACGCGTAGGCTCGGTGCATGTCCGTTCCCCAACCTGGTACGAAGGTGTCCTTCCAGTGGCGCAAATGGGACGGCTCGCCGCACTGGGAGCACGAGTGCGTGTACCTCGGCAGCGACAGCTGGGGCGACTGGCTCGGCCAGCGCGTCGGATGGCGCTCATTCCGTCCGGGGCGAGACATGCTGCTCACCTCGGCGAGCGTCGCGCTGATGCCGGCGGGTCGCACCGATTACGTGCTCACCGTGAACGCCGCCCCCCAGCGCACCCGCATCTACATCGACATCGCGTGGGACGTGCGCTGGCACGACGGCAGGCCGACCGCGATCGATATGGACCTCGACGTGGTGCGCCGCGTTGACGGCACCGTCTTCATCGACGACGAGGACGAATGGGAGGAGCACCGCGAGCTGTACGCGTACCCCGCCGACGTGATCTCGGCGCTCGAGCGGACCGCAGGCGATCTCGAGCGCCGCGTCGCCGCATACGAGCCGCCCTTCGACGCCGTCGCGCCTGACCATTGGCTGAACGTGCTCGACGAGCTGCCCGAGGTGCCGCGGTCGCGCCCCGCGCATCAACCCGGATAGTCTCGAACGGATGAACGCTGAGCCAAATCGCGCGGATCTCGGCAAGGATCCCCAGCGCGTGAGCGGAATGTTCGACCAGGTCGCCGACCGGTACGACGCGACCAACGTCGCTATGACCTTCGGACTCGATGCGGCATGGCGTCGCGCCACCACGCGAGCCGTCGACCCGCAGCCGGGCGAGCGCGTCCTCGACATCGCAGCGGGCACGGCGAAGTCCTCGGCATCGCTCGCCCGCGAGGGTGCGCACGTCGTCGCGGCCGACTTCTCTCCCGGCATGCTCGCCGAGGGCAGGCGCAGGCACGGCGACGTCCGGAACCTCGAGTTCGTGCATGCCGACGCCACGGACCTGCCGTTCGACGACGCCTCCTTCGACGCCGTCACGATGTCGTACGGCCTGCGAAACGTCGACGACCCGAAACGGGCGCTCACCGAGTTCCTCCGAGTCGCCAAACCGGGCGGCCGCGTGGTGATCAACGAGTTCTCCACCCCGCCGAACCGGCTCATCCGGGGTCTCTATCGCGTCTACAACTCGCGCGTGCTGCCCGTCGTCGCGCGCCTCGTCGGCTCGAATGGCGACGCATACGACTACCTGAACGAGTCGATCGCGGCGTGGCCCGACCAGCGTGCGCTCGCCGGATGGATGCGCGAGGCCGGATGGACGGACGTCGCCCACCGCAACCTCACCTTCGGTCTCGTGGCGCTGCACAGAGCGACCAAGCCGGAGTGAGCGCGCGCACCATCCTCCGGATGTACGTCGCGGCCGCTGAGATCAGCCCACGGGCGGATCTCGCACGGGTCGGCGCCTTGTAGGCTGGCATGGTGACTTCGGGCCCTCAGGTTTCGGGCTCGCGCCTGGCGAGCCGTTTCGGTCTCAACGACCGTGTTTTCGCGACCCCAGCAGCGCGCCGCCTCGTCGGAAAGATCGAGGCGGGCCTCGAACGCGTCGAGGAACAGCTCGGAAGCGATCTCCACTCCACCGACGAGCTCGTCGATGCGACCGCCCGCTATCTGTATGAGGCCGGCGGCAAGCGGGTGCGTCCGATGCTCGCGATGCTCTCGTCCCAGCTGGGCGACGGTGCGACGGACGGGGTCGTCAAAGCTGCCCGAGCACTCGAGCTGACTCACCTCGGCTCGCTGTACCACGACGACGTCATGGACGAGGCGGACCGCCGACGCGGCGTCGCCAGCGCACACGCCGTCTGGGGCAACAGCATCGCCATCCTCACAGGAGACGTGCTGTTCTCGCGCGCCAGCGTGCTGATGGCGGAGCTCGGCCCCGAGGCCATGAAACTGCAGGCTGAGACATTCGAGCGGCTCGTGCTCGGCCAGATGCACGAGACCATCGGTGCGGGCGAGACGGATGATCCGATCGAGTTCTACATCAGGGTGCTCAGCGACAAGACGGGATCGCTGATCGCGGCCGCGGCACAGGCTGGTGCGCTGTTCTCCGGTGCGGATGAGAAGTTCCATCAGCCGCTGCGGACCTTCGGCGAGAAGGTCGGCGTCGCGTTCCAGCTGATGGACGATGTGATCGACCTGTCCGCCGACCCCGCCGAGACGGGCAAGGTGCCCGGCACCGACCTGCGCGCCGGGGTGCCGACGATGCCCTACCTGCTGCTGGGCGAAGCGGACCCCGCACTGAAGGCGCGCATCGACGACGGCGTCGCACGGATCTCCGACGGTGCCGACCCCGCGATCCTCGACGACGGCGTCGACGCCCTGCGCGACCACATCGTCACGGCGCGCACCCGTGAACTGGCGGCCTCGTGGGCGAACGAGGCGACCGCGGCGCTCGTGCCGCTGCCCCGCGGCGGGGTGCGCGAGGCGCTGACCCGGTTCGCCGGCACGCTCGTCGACCGCAACAGCTGATTCTTCCTCACCGCCGCAGCGGTGACATCTCAAGTGAGAGGACATCCATGACCAAGCTGAGGCTGGCAATCGTCGGAGCGGGTCCCGCGGGAATCTACGCGGCAGACATCCTGCTCAAACTGGAGCGCTCGTTCGATGTGTCGATCGACCTGTTCGAGCACCTGCCGGCCCCGTACGGTCTCGTCCGCTACGGCGTCGCTCCCGACCACCCGCGCATCAAGGGCGTGATCAATGCGCTGCGCGGCGTGCTCGACCGCGGAGACATCCGCCTCTTCGGCAACGTCCGCTTCGGCGATGACATCACCCTCGACGACCTGAAGCGCCACTACAACGCGGTCATCTTCGCCACCGGCGCCGTGCGCGACGCCTCGTTGAGCATTCAGGGCATCGACGCCGACGGCTCGTACGGCGCCGCCGACTTCGTGAGCTGGTTCGACGGGCATCCGGATGTGCCGCGCACGTGGGAGCTGAATGCGGAGTCCGTCGGTGTGCTCGGCAACGGCAACGTCGCCCTCGACGTCTCGCGCATCCTCGCGAAGCACGCCGAAGACCTGCTGTCGACCGAGGTGCCGCAGAACGTCTACGAGGTGCTCGAGGCCTCGCCCGTCACCGACGTGCACGTGTTCGGGCGCCGCGGTCCCGCGCAGGTGAAGTTCACGCCGCTCGAGCTGCGCGAACTCGGCGAGCTGCGCGACGTCGACATGGTCGTCTACGACGAGGACTTCGACTACGACCAGGCCTCGCTCGACGCGATCGCGTCGAACAAGCAGGTCAAGGTGATCGACCGCGTGCTGCAGTCCTGGCGCCAGCGTCCAGGCGCGAACAATGCGGGCGGCGAGGCCTCGCGTCGGCTGCACCTGCACTTCTGGGCCAATCCGGTGGAGCTGAGGACCGACGAGGAAGGGAACCTCACCTCGCTGGTCTACGAGCGCACCCGGCCGGATGGGCATGGCGGTCTCGAGGGCACGGGCGAGCTGCGCGAAGTGCCGATGGGGCAGTTCTACCGGGCCGTCGGCTACTTCGGCTCCCCGCTCGACGGCGTGCCGTTCGACTCGCGCCACGGCGTGATCCCGAACCACGAGGGCCAGGTGCTCTCGGAGAACTCGAACGACATCATGCCAGGCATGTACGCGACCGGATGGATCAAGCGCGGCCCTGTCGGTCTGATCGGGCACACCAAGTCCGACGCGATGGAGACGGTGCAGCACCTGGTCAACGACCAGGGCTCGTGGTGGCAACCCGAGGCGCCGGAAGAGTCAGCGATTCCTGAGCTGCTCGCCTCGCGCGGCGTGAAGTGGACCGACCTCGGCGGCTGGCACCGCCTCGACGAGCACGAGGTCGGCCTCGGCGAACCGCAGGGTCGCGAGCGGATCAAGGTCGTGCCGCGCGACGAGATGGTGAAGATCTCGCGCGGCGAGTAGACCTGCGCTGACACAACGCAGTCGATTCGGCGGGTCGCGTTGCGCCGAATCGCGCGGTTGCGGGATTCGGCCGTGACCGACGGCTCGGAACGACTGCGTCGTGCATCGGCACAGACGCAGAACGCGCCCGCCCTCGGTAAGAGGACGAGCGCGTTCTGCGTCGTGGGGTGTCAGCCCTGCGGCGAGGCTGCGCGGCGGGTGCGGCGCTGGCCCCCCTGCCGCGCGGGCTGCGAGCCGCCGCCGGTCGACGTCGAGTAGGTCGTCGCGGAACGGCTGTTCCCGCCGGAGCGCTGGCCGCCGGAGCCCTGACCGCCGCGTCGGCGACCGCCCTGACCCGACTCGCCCTGTCCGGCAGTGTCCCTGCCGCGTCCGCCCTGGCCTCCGCGTCCGCCCTGACCTCCGCGACCACCCTGGCCACCGCGATTCTCGCGCTTGCGGCGCGCATTCGCACCCTGTGAGGTGCCGCCGCCCGAGGCGCCTGGCGCCGGCGGGTTGCCTGCTCCCGGCAGGCCGGCGCCGGGAGCGACGAACTCCGCCGCGTCGCCGACGAGAGCAGAGACTGCGGGATGTGACGCCGTCACCAGCTGCGGCGTCACCTGAATGTTCGCGCGGCGCAGCAGCTGCTTGGTGTCCTGCCGCTGGCTCGAGAGCATGATCGTCGCGACGTCGCCCGACGAGCCGGCGCGGGCGGTGCGGCCGGAGCGGTGCAGGTACGCCTTGTGCTCGGCCGGCGGGTCGACGTGCACGACCAGCTCGATGTCGTCGACGTGCACACCGCGAGCGGCGACGTCGGTCGCCACCAGCACGCGCACCCGGCCGGACGAGAAGTCGCTGAGGTTGCGGTCGCGCGCATTCTGCGACAGGTTGCCGTGCAGGTCGACTGCCGGGATGCCCTTCGACGTCAGCTGACGAGCCAGCTTCTTCGCCTGGTGCTTCGTGCGGGTGAACAGGAGTCGGCGGGCCGTGCCCGACGCGAGCGTGCGCACGATCTCGGTCTTCGCCTCGGTCGACCCCGCTTCGAACACATGATGCGTCATCGCGGAGACCGGCGACTCGGCCGAATCGACGGAGTGGTGCACCGGCTCGTTCAGGAAGCGGCGCACCAGCTTGTCGATGCCGTTGTCGAGCGTGGCGGAGAAGAAAAGTCGCTGACCGCCGCCCGGTGTCTGCGACAGCAGGCGTGTGACGCCGGGGAGGAAGCCGAGGTCGGCCATGTGATCGGCCTCGTCGAGGACCGTCACGGTGACGCGCTCGAGCGAGACGATCTTCTGCGAGATGAGGTCCTCGAGGCGGCCGGGGCAGGCGACGACGATGTCGGCGCCGCCGCGCAGCGCGGTCTCCTGCGGGCGCTGCGATACGCCGCCGAAGACTGTCGTGGTCTTCAGGCCGACGGCCTGCGCGAGCGGCTCTACGACGCGTGCGATCTGGGTGGCGAGCTCGCGCGTCGGCGCGAGGATCAGCCCGGAAGGCATGCCGCCGCGACGAGCGGAGCCCGCCTCGGCGATCCGCGCGACCATCGGGATAGCGAACGCAAGGGTCTTGCCCGAGCCTGTTTTGCCTCGGCCGAGCACGTCGCGCCCCGCGAGGGTCGACGGCAGGGTCGCCTCCTGAATCGGGAAGGCGGTCGGGCGGCCGTCGGCGACGAGGACGTCGACGAGGCGGGAGGGGACGCCGAGATCGGCGAACGTGGGGGAATCTGCTGACACTGTGGTCTGGTTCTCTTTCGAACGACCCGCGCGGCGGCGCTCTCGAGCGCGGCGAGGCGGGAGGGGTGGCGAACTCGGCGGATGCCGGATCCGTTCGCCGCGATAGTCGCTGAGCGTGTAGTACCGCGAATGCGGGTGCTCGATGAAGACGCGACGACGCGCACCGATCGGCGCGCTCCACATACGATACCAGTCGAAGCTGCCGCGGGGCTGTGCGCACCGCGATATTCGGCCGCGCTACTCTGAAACGCATGAAGAACGCTGAGGATTGGGTTCCTGATGTCCTCGGCGGCGGATACGAGCAGCTCACTCTCCCGATGGCTCCGGAGGACCCGGACGAGCCGGGCGAGATCGTCGCGACCCTCGTGCGTCGCCGCCCGAGGCGGCGGCTGTTCCGCAGACCGGCTCTGCACGACGTCGACGTGCTGTACGTGCACGGCTGGAGCGACTACTTCTTCCAGCGCAGGCTGGGCACGTTCTTCACCGACAGGGGTGCGCACTTCTACGCGCTCGACCTGCGCCGCTACGGCCGCAGCCTGCGCGACGGGCAGATGCCCGGCTACATCCGGGATCTGCGCACCTACGACGAGGAGATATCCGCGGCGCTCGCGCACATGGGCGGACGGGACGGGCGGAGACTGGTGCTCGTCGGACATTCGACCGGGGGCCTCGTGCTGAGCCTGTGGGCCGCGCGGAACCCGGGCGTCGCGCACTCGATCATCCTGAACTCGCCGTGGCTCGAGTTCCAGTTCGGCAGGCTCGGACGCGCGGCCATCGCCCCGGCGCTCGACCTCGGGGCGAGGCTCAGGCCGCGCGAACCGGTCGTGCCCACGATCGACCTCGGCTTCTACTGGCGCGCACAGCAGGAATCCGCGGATGCCGCTGACCCGACGGAACCGAACCCGCATTGGCGTCCGGCGGAGGCTCCGCCGCCGACGATGGGCTGGCTCGACGCTGTGCTCGATGGGCATCGCGAGGTCGACAAGGGGCTCGACCTGACAGTGCCCGTGTGTGTGCTGCTGTCCACCCGGAGCGCGATGCCGAACAAGTGGACGGAAGAACTCGCGGCGGCCGATACCGTGCTCGCCGTCGACGAGGTCGCCAAAGCCGCGCTCAACCTCGGCACCTCGGTGACCATCGAGCGCATCCCGGGCGCGCTGCACGACGTCTTCCTCTCGCGTCCGGAAGCGCGGCGGGAGGCCTACGCACGGCTCGACCGCTGGACGCGCGCCTATCTCTGAGTGCGACGCATCTGCTGCGAGCAGTTCTCTCATCCGGCCGCGTTGATTTGTTTACAAACGTAAGATACATTACGTATGTAAACAAATGGTGGAGGATTTCTGATGGATGCACGCATCGTTCGCACGCGTGAGGCGCTGATCCAGGCGATCGACCAGTCGCTGCGCGGAGACACCGAGAAGCTGCCCACCATCACGGAGCTGTGCGCGACGGCGGGGATCAGCCGCCCGACGTTCTATCAGCACTTCCGCGATGTTCCGTCGCTGGTGGCGGCCGCGGGCGTCGACGAGCTGCAGCAGCTGTTCGACGGCGTCTCCCGAGAGCTCCCGCACGGTGAGACGTGGGAGCAGGCGGCTCGCCCCGTCATCCGGGAGCTGATCCAGCGCTTGTTCGATGCCGGTCCCTACTATCGCCGCGTGCTCGAGGAATCGGACACCCATGCGTTCCAGGAGCGTGTCGTCGAGTACCTCGCTGAGCGGATGATCGCGTTCACACCACTCGGCGATGCCGCCCGCGCCGGTGCGGACCGCGCGCATCTTGAGCGCACCGCGACCTTTCTCGCGGCCGGGGCGACCTGGCTCGTCGTCGCGTGGCTCAAGGAGGGTGCGAGCTCGTCGTCCGTTCCCGCCGCCGCAGATGAGGTCTCGCAGCTGCTCGTCACCAGCATCGCCGTTCAGACGCGCGCCGACCGTGCTGTCGCGGCCACACAGCAAGGAATTCGTCAGTGAGCGAGAAGCGACCGTGGAAGAAGACCACAGGCGCCGTCATCGTCTTCACGGCGTTGGCGTTCGTGCCCCTGATCTACTCGAGCATCTTGACGAACTCGAACATCGACCCGACCGGCCACCTCGACACGGTGCCTGCCGCCGTGGTGAACGAAGACGAAGGCGCGACGGATCCCGACGGCGAGCAGCTCGACGTCGGTGACGAGCTCGCCGACACGCTCCTCGAGAGCACGGAGAGCAACAACTTCGACTGGATCGAGATGTCGGCCGAGCAGGCGAGGGGTGCCCTCGATGACGGCGGCGTGTACGCCACGCTCACGATCCCGGCGGACTTCTCCGAGAAGGTCGTCTCGGTCGGCGACGATGACGCGGCGAAGGCCGCCAGCGCGAAGCTCGACGTGCGCACGAACGACGGCCTGAACATGATCTCGGGCAACATCGCATCCTCTATCGGCACTGCCGTGACCGACTCACTGCGCGACGAGGTCAGCAGCGAGTACCTCGAGAAGATCTATCTCGGCTTCACAGACGTGCACAGCAGCCTGGTCGACGCCGCCGACGGTGCGACGCAGGTGGCCGAGGGCGCGAGCGACGCGGAGGACGGTTCAGGCGAGCTCGTCGTCGGGCTCCGGCAGCTGCACGACGGCGCGGCGCGACTCGAGGACGGCGCGTGGCGGCTTGTGGCGGGCGCGGATCAGGCTGCAGCAGGGGCGTCGCAGCTGGCCGACGGGCTCGGTGAGCTGCGGTCGAAGACGGCATCGCTTCCGGATCTCACTGCGCAGCTGAATGACGGCGCTCAGCAGGTGGCGGATGGCACGGCGCAGCTGAGCGATCAGCTGGACCAGGTCGTCGCTCAGGTGCAGCCCGTGATCGATGCGGTCAGCGACCTCGCCGACCGGCTCCAGGACATCCGGGACGGGATCGACGAGACGGCAGGTGCTGCCGAGCAGGTGGCCGACGGCGCCGACCAGACGCTCACCGACGCGCAGAGCGTGCGCGACGAGGCGGCGGACGCCGCGGCGCAGTCCGGCGACGTCAGCGCCGGTGCCGAGGGGGTGCGCGACGGTCTGCAGGGGCTGATCGACGGGTACGCGACGATGAGCGACACCGAGCGAATGGCGGCGCTCGAGAAGCTCACGGGTGACGCGGATGGTGTGGTCGCTTCTGCGGCACAGGCAGCGGACGCCTCATCCGGAGCCTCCGACAATGCGGGGCGGCTGGTCGGCGACGGCAGCGGCGGTCTCACACAGCTGGCGAGCAGCGCGGACGGCTTCGCATCGGGAGCGCAGGATGTGAAGTCGACAGTCGATGAGATCGGCGATGATATCGATCAGGTGCTCGCCGATGCCCAACAGAAGCTGGAGCAGGCGCGACAGGCGGTCGATGGTGTGCACAGCCTGCGCGACGGCTCGGCCCAGGTCGCGGACGGCACCAGACGGCTGGCGGCGCAGACCCCGCAGCTGGCCGGCGGGATCGCGACGGCGGCTGACGGTGCCGGCGAGCTGTCGGGGGGAACCTCCCAGCTGGCGAGCGGACTGCATGATCTCGCCGACGGCGCGAGCTCGGCGGCGACCGGTTCCGAGTCGGCGGCAGAAGGAGTCGACACGCTCAACGACGGCCTGGGCGATCTCGCCGACGGCAGCGGCGACCTGCGCGATGGACTCGAAGACGGTGTCGACGAGGTGCCCAGCTACACAGAGGGTGAGGCTAAGCACCTCGGCGGCGTGGCCGCTTCGCAGGTGACGCTCGACTCCGAGCGGCTCAACGAGGTGGCTGGCTACGGTGCCGGTCTCGCACCGTACTTCTTGTCACTGGCGCTGTGGGTCGGCGGCATGTCGTTCTACATGATGGCCCCGGCGATGAACGCAGCCGCGCTCTCGCGGCGTCGCCCCGCTGCGCTGCTGACGCTGCGCAGCCTGATGGCCGGCGTGATCATGGGGGTGATCCAGGCGACGATAGCTGTTGCCTCGCTGCACTTCTGGGTCGGAGTCGAGGCGGCGAACCTGCCTGGACTGTTCGCGCTCGCCGCATTCGCCAGCATCACGTTCCTCGCGATCAACCAGGCCCTGGTCGCCATGTTCGGATCGCCAGGCCGCTTCGTGGCGCTGGTGATGGTCGTGCTGCAGCTGGCCTCCGCCGGCGGCACCTATCCGGTCGAGACAGCGCCGGCGTTCTACCAGTGGATCCACAACGCGCTGCCGATAACACACACCGTCGAGGCGTTCCGCGCGCTCATCGCGGGCGGCGGCATCGGCATCGGCCTGGCGATCGGTGTGCTGGCGATCTGGTTGGCCGGCGCGCTGGCGCTGAGCTTCGCGGCGTCGATCGTGGCGCTGCGGAAAGAGCGCCGGGACGCCGTCGACGAGAAGTTGGGTGAGCAGGTCCCGGATGTCGCTGCGACGCCAGCTGTGCTGGCCGCGACCGCGGTCGGTTCGGCGAAGGCTGACGCGTCTGATGCACCCACGCAGGCCTTCGCACCCGTCGCTGCTGCCGCGGTCCTGGACCGACCGGCGCCCGCAAACGACGATGCCCAGATCACGAGTCAGGAGGGCGTCGAACCGGTGGACGCTCTGGAAGGCGACGCCGAAGCGGATGTCGACGCCGGTGCTGCGGCGGAGCCGAGCGCTGACTCGGAGAACACGCAGCCCACCGCATCGGCGGAGGAACGCTCTGCATCGGCAAGGTCGGCGACGCAGGATCGTGCCGAATCACCGGATGAGCCGAGCGCTGCCTCCGACGAGGCGCCGGGTGCCGATTCGAACGGCGTCGAGCAGTGCGACGACGATCCAGCACCGGAGCCGGAGACGGAGTCTGCCGAACCGGACGACGAAGAGAGAGGCTGATGTTCGCTCGGTCGACGGTCCGGGCGATGGGGATGCCACCCGCACCGCCGACCGGCGGATCGGCCTTGCGCATCGCGCCCCGGCGCTCTGCTGCAGGAAGGGCGCCGGGGCGCTTCGTCGTATTCGGCTCGCACCGTAGCCTGGCCGTATGGGCGACACCGACATCCTGATCCGCATCGGTCACGAAGAGATCGTGCTGCGCCGCCGATACGAGGTGCTGAGCATCGTCAACGACATCCTCATCGCGGTGTGGTTCATCATCGGGAGCATCCTGTTCTTCTCCTCGGAGACCTCGACCGTGGGAACGTGGCTGTTCCTGGTCGGCAGCGTCCAGTTGCTGTGCCGACCCGCGATCAGACTGGTGCGCCATGTCCACGTGCGTCGAGTGGGCTCGTCGTCGGCGGAAGCCAGCGACGACTTCTGACGGGACGGACTACGGCCTCCGGCGCTCTCGCTGCCCGGGGCGGATGTCAGGCGCGGCAGCGTTCAGTATGCTCAGGGAGATGCGTGCTGACGGTCTGAACGTGCTGCTGGCTGCGCGGCGGTCGACGAAGTCGTTCGCCGCGACCTCGTTGCAGGTGGGGGAGCTTGATAGGCTGCTCAGCGCTGTTTTCGGTGTCGCTCCGGATGGCCGTCGCTCGTATGGATCGGCGCACGCACGGTACCCGGTGACGGCGACGGTTGTCGTCGGCGACGTTCGCGGACTGGCATCCGGGAGCTATCGCATCACCGGCAGCGGAGGTCTCCAGGAACCGGAGTACGGAGACCAACGCGAGCTGATTGCACAGTCGACGATCGACGCGCACTGGGCCGCATCGTGTCCGGCGCTTCTCGTGCTCAGTGCGAACGTGGGTGCGGAGCGTGCCGAGTTCGCGTCGCAGGCAGAAGGGCGCGGCGAGCGTTTCATCGCGATTGAAGTCGGGCTGATCGCACAGACGGTGCATCTCGTCGCCGCCGGACTCGATCTCGGAACGGTGCTGATCGCCGGGGTGCAAGATGAGGCGGCGCGGCGTCTGCCGGAGAGCATCGTTCCGCCTGGCGACGAGCTGCTGGCGGTCATGCCTCTCGGTCGAGCAACGCGTGACAGCACAGCTGCGTCTGGCTGACGCTGAGCAATCACCTGCACGGACTGGAAGCCAGCAAGTCTCTGGTCAGCGCGCTACCTCACAGGTAGTTCGTGAACGGTTGTCCCGGTGAAGGGTGTTGTTGGCTGTTCGTGTATATGTATGCTGACCTGGGATTTAGTTGATGGCCTTTAAGAGGTGGTGGCGGGGCTCTGGGGGCAAGCCTGCGGCCTCTGTGTCCTTGTCGATCTGGTCACCGGTCCGCCGTGCCATACTCAGCGAGTCGTCAACAGCGTGTCCACCTTGAATCTGCCGGGATCGCGGCCTCAGGTTCGCCTGGTTCGCTACATTGTGGGTACGCTAGTCGTCAAGTGTCCTGTGGATAACTTGTGGGCAACTCTGTGAACAGACTGTGGAAGGAGCGGATCATGGTGAACGCGCTTGACGTTGCTCGTTACGTCAAAACAACCGCTGACCTGAAGCAGTGGCAGAGCAAGGACCTTCAGAAGCTTGTGTACTTCACGCAGGCGTGGCACCTTGCGTGGACTGGCCGAGCGCTGTTCGATGAGCCGTTCGAGGCGTGGCCAGATGGACCAGTCGTCCGGAGCGTCTACGCGGAGAACAGATACGGAGACATGAAGGTGTCGGAGGTCGCGTTTGACGAAGAGACCTCCGGGATCTTGGACGCGATCATTGCTCACTACGCGCCGCTTGGCATGGATAAGCTCATCGCGCTGACACATGCAGATGCTCCGTGGATCGAAGCACGCAAGGGCCTTGATCCTGATGAGCCCTCTCGGAACGAGATCAGCATGAAGACGATGTTGGACTTCTACACCGCGCAGGCGCTTGTAGACGGCGACTCCGCTCCTTCGCGACCTGCGTACGTGGTGGAAGCCGACGCTGATGTTGTCCGATCAACCGCGGCCGACGTGATCGATAGGTGGTCGGAGGGGCTAGCGCTGCTCGCAACGCGGTGACGAGCTTTCTTTCCGCCGAGGAAGTCGTGGCAATCCACGACAGAGTTGCGCCCGAAGCGCCGCTACTCGACAGAGGCAAGCTGGACGGTGGCGTCGATCGCGCGAAAGTGTCATTCGATGGAGTGTTCCTCCACGAAACTATCTACGAGCAGGCGAGTGTGGTGCTCCACGGGATCTGCGCCGCGCACGCGTTTCTGGATGGGAACAAACGGACGGCATGGGTGTCTGCGATGACCTTCCTCGGTGTGAACGGTGTCGCAATACGTGACGTTGATACGGAGACATGGGTGTCGTACGTCGAAGGTGTTGCAAGAGGTGATCACTCCGAGCAGGACACGGCTATCTGGTTCGCAGCACTCGACCCGGCCAACCAAAGGCCGATAGGAGAATAGCTCAGGAGAGCGCGCTTTCTGGCTTCGGTGGGAGGGGCGCTCTCGTCGTGTCAGCTGGCGTCTGCTGCGTCGTGCACAGGAAGTCCGTCATGGAGTCCTTCGAGTCTGCCGTAGCGAACCTCGCATGATGCCGTCGTGTCCGCGCTCAGGCCGAGGGCATATCGGACCTCCTGGCCGACTGTGTCCTGCTCTGGTGTCACCTCCGGGAAGGGCAAGCTGTAGGCCTCTTCGAACGTTCTCGCATTGACCATCGTGCTTAGTGCGTTGAGCTCGGCGAGGTAGGCGCCGTGGACGTGTCGGAGGAGAACGGCGACCTCATCCGGCCAGATTCAGCAGTCATCGTCGAACAGCTCGATCGTCATCCGAATGTACCCGAGGTGGCGTGCTGCAACCGCCTTGGCATCGGCCAGGTTAGGCACGCCGCCCGTGAAGAGTCCATCAGAGCGCTGCTCTACCGGTAGTTCGTGAACGGTTGTCCCTGTGAAGGGCGTTGTTGGCTGTTCGTGTATATGTATGCTGACCTGGGATTTAGTTGACGGGCTTTATAGGTTACTGACGGCCTGAGAGGGCAGTTTCGCGGACTCTGTGCGGACTCGCGGAGCGCGCCGGCAAGGCTGGCCGTGGCCGCTTACATGGCTCTGGGGCCTCGTCGGTCGCGGCCGAAGGTGCGCCGTTCGATGAACGCCTTGAGGTCTGCTTCACGGATGCGCTGGTTCTTCCGAGTGTCGCCCAGCTCGACGACAGGGATCTCGCCGAGCTCGATGCGCTTGTGGACCCAGTCACGCCCGACACCGAGCAGCTTCGCGGCTTCCATGACCTTCAGCAGACGCTCTGTCACAGCGGTGAGCGTAGGCGTCGTAGGTGTCAGGAGAGGAAACGAGAGAAGGCAGCCCAGCTGTCCGTGGGGACTGCCTGCCGCCTTCTCTGCGCTAAGCATATCGCCGGGCGCAACTGCCGTCCAAGCCGTGGGTGACGAAGAAGGTCGGCTCAGCTGTCCGAGTGAACTGCCTGCCGACCTTCTCCGTGAAGCATACCGCCGCGCATCGTTGGCGTCCACGGCACGGGGGACAGAGCGAAGGTCGGCTCAGCTGTGCTTCTGCACTGCCTGCCGACCTTCGAGGACAGTCTACCCGTCGAGCTGACGGTGGCGAGATGCTCGCCCCGGCGCTCTCCTACGGGAGGGCGCCGGGGCGCCTTCGTCGTGCAGGAGCGCGGCGTGCCGAATCGCTCGGAGCCTAGTATCCGACGGTCGACGCTCCGTGTTCTGCCTGCTCTTGCGTGAAACCATCGAACACCAGTTGATCGATGAGCCCTTGTCGTGAGAACTCCATCAGATCGATGTAGGACTCTGCTTTCTCAGCAGCTTCCTTGTTCCAGTCGGGAGCCACGTTGTCGACCGCGAACGTTGCTTCCTCAGTCGTGAAACCATCGAACTCAAGCTGTTCGATCAGTCCATCGCGTGAGAATCCCATGAGATCGAGGTACGTCTCTGCTTTCCCGACAGCGTTTTCCTGCCCAACTGTGAGTGATGGCTTCTCTGGCTCAGGCTCGGGTTCTTCCGGTTCCGGCTCTTCTGCTTCATCCTGTGCTGCGGGCTCGTCGTTGGGCTCCTGAGTGGGTTCCTGCGTAGGTTCATCGGTCTGCGAAGCGGCCGGTGTTGCATCGTCGTCTGGATCATCTCCCAGACCGAGCGCGCCCCCGATCCCACCCAGGACGATGACGCCACCGATGATGCTCAGCGTGATCCAGAGTCCTTTGCGGGACTTCTTCGGCTGTTCCGGTGAACCGGCCGCATCCGTTGCTGGTTCGAGCCATTTCGAGCCGTCCCAGTAGCGGTTTTCGCCGTTCGCATGCGGCGCGGGGTACCACCCAGGTGTGGGCTGCTGATCGGTCATGTCTGATACTTCCTTGCTGCGGCTCATGGAGGTTGGGAGATATGTGCATCTTGATATATGACCGCGAGCGTAGCCCAGTGGCTCGACTGCTCCAGACCAGGAAGCGTGAAGTTTCACTAGTCGTTGCTGATTCGATACCGATGCTCGCTCTCCGGCCGCCATCGATATTTGCGTGCACTGGTGCTCGCCAAATTATGTCCAGCTGATCTTGCGCCCCTTCTGGCTTCGGCTGGGAGGGGCGCTCATCGTCGTGTACAACGGACGTATGGAGATCGCAGCGTTTGTAGTCGCTGTCGTCGCGGCTGGTGCCGCCACCGTCATGGCGTTCCTGGCTCACGGAGCGAACAAGCGCGCGCAAGAGGCGTTGGACCACGAGAGAAGGCTGGACGAGCGTCATCGCGAGTTCCGAGATGTGAGCTGGCACGGGAAGCTCGCCAGAGGGGATGGACGCCAGCCGGAGTTCCGACTTAAGAACACTGGTTTGACGGAGGCTCAGGATGTCGTTCTGCTGATCGTGCTACTCCGCGATGGCACGGTCCGCGCAGATTTCCCGCGGGTAGGTGCGGGTGAGGTTGTGCGTGTCTCGCTTGTCGGTAAGGGGACCGAATTGGCTCTCGAGGAGCAGCTGCACGACGGGGAGTCGCCATATAGGGTCCACTGGGCAAGCCCGAAGGGACACGTTGACGATCGCCGATTCGACGGAACGTCCTACTTCGGGGAGGCATAGATTCACTTGTCGTAGTCGAGGCTCGGGTCACCTCGGAGCTACCGCCAGTCGTCGAGCTCGATGATCCCTTCACCGTCCCCGGGGTGCTCACCGGCCGGCCATTCGATCCGGTACCCGCACTCCCGGCACTCGTCGCCCTCGACTGGCTGGTCCCGGGACAACGCCCGCAGGCGCCTGACCGATGCGGCCAAACCCGGGCCCCGGCCAGTGGCCGGGCGGAAAACGAGGGGCAGGAAGTTCTCGTATGACACGACGAAGGTCCTGCAGCGCGTCTGGGCGTTCAGCGGCGGGCAGCGCGGGAAGTATCTGGCCGTGTCGATGCCCTCGCTGGTGGAGGCGCTGGAGCGACACGGGGAGCTCATCCCCGGCCAGCGTCGTTACAGCCCCGAGGTCCGCGCAGAGCTGCTGTCGATGTCGGCGGCGACGATCGACCGTTACCTCGCCCCGGCGAGGGAGAAGGACCCTCTGTGCGGGCTGTCCGCGACGAAGCCGTCACCGCTGCTGCGGTCGTCGATCACGGTCCGAAAGGCCGGGGACGAGGTCGAGCAGACGCCGGGGTTCTTCGAGGGCGACACCGTCGCGCACTGCGGGCCGACGCTAAAGGGCGAGTTCTGCCGGACGCTGAACCTCACCGGCATGCACACCGGGTGGGTGTTCACCCGGTCGGTCCGCAACAACGCTCATCTGCATATCCTCGCCTCGCTCGGCGAGGCTCTCGAGCAGATCCCCTTCGAGGTCACCGGGCTCGACTTCGACAACGGTTCGGAGTTCATCAACCACGACGTGATCGACTGGGCCGCGGGACGGAAGATCTTCTTCACTCGCTCGCGTCCTTACCGGAAGAATGATCAGGCCACGATCGAATCAAAGAACGACCATCTCGTCCGCCGGAACGCGTTCCACTGGCGTTACGACACCGCTGATGCGCTGATGGTGTTGAACCGGCTCTGGCCGGTCGTGAATGACAGGATGAATTTCCTCACCCCGACGAAGAAGCCCATTGGGCGGAAGACGAGCCCGACAGGGCACAGAACGCGCGTCTACGACGCCCCGCGCACCCCGTTCGACAGGCTCCTGAACGCAGGCGTCCTGTCTCCCGCGCAGGAGCGAGAACTGATCGCTTACCGCGACGAGTTGAACCCGGCCGAGGTCGCTCGGCGGATCCAATCCATCCAGGACCGGCTCACCGCGATCGCCAAACGCGCGACGCTGGATCTCGAGGCATCACTCCTCACACCAGTGCCCGACACAGCGAGGGGCATCAAGATCCGGCGCGCGGGTTGACCACCACTTCGCGGACACTCCTATCTGAGGCACCGTCACACTTCACGGGCAATCTGACATGAGGCACCTCGGGCACTTCACCCCGGCGCTCTCCTGCGGGAGGGCGCCGGGGCGCTTTCGTGTTGATTCTAGCTTGTGCAATGCATCATAGTGATGTAGAATAGAGCTATAACAACAGAGAGGAGGAAATGGGCAAGAAGAAGCGGAACGCGCAGATCGCATCGCTCGGAACCCTGATGTTGGGAATCGCAGCACTGATCACCGCGATCGGGTCGCTCTTCAAGAACTGAAAACGGGGCCGGAGATAGTGGAAGTATCTCCGGCCCCTACCGCCCACTTTCACACACCATCATGAGAACCGCACTCACTATCGCCGCCGCTGCCGCGGCAGTGTTCGTCGCCGTCCGCACGATCGGAGACGACACGTTCACAGGGATCATGGCGTTCGGCGCGGCCGGGCTCGCGCTGGCGTCGCTCGCGTTCGGACGGGAGGACGCCGAATGACCGCCTACCTGTCACGCAAGCAAGTCGCCGAGCGCATCGGCGTCGCACAGACCACGTTGAGCCGCTACAAGCTCCCCGACCCTGACGCGACGATCGGAGACATACGCGGGTGGCTCCCCGAGACGATCGACACCTGGAACGCCGGACGCCCGGGAAGTGGCAACTGGAAGTGACCCCGGCGCTCGTTGGCGTATACGCGAGAACGTGGAACAATCGCCATCGTGCTCATGTTCCCCTCCATGAAGGCAAGCAAGCTGCAGAAGCTGCTTGAGCGGGAACTGGGCTACTGGGTGGACTCGACACGCGGGTCGCACAAGAAGATGAAGTCCAACGACTACCCAACGTTGACCTTCTCGTTCCATAATGGCGTCGAGGTGCCGAAGGGGCTCGTTCGTAAGACTCTCCTCAAGGACGTCGGTCTGACAGAGGATGAAGCTGCACGGTTACTAGGGATAGGGTGAGCAGATGCGACAGATCGCAGTGACCTACCACCATGAAGATGGGGCGTGGTGGGCGGAAGCCCCGACTGCTCCGGGGTTCAGCGCATTGGCTACCACGCGTGATGAACTCGACCGTATGGTGCGCGAAGGGCTCGAGTTCCACTTCGATGGCGAGCCAGTCGGTGTGCTCCGGTACGACGAGACTGGTGCAGCGCTCGACGCCCGAGCTGCTTTCGCGCCCAGTCTGAGACTCGACCGGAGCTGGTGGACCATAACGGAGTCCGACGCCGTCGCGCGCGCAGAGTCACAACCTCAGCTCGTGTCCCGTTCTCGATCCGTCTCTATCTCGAAGTCAGCGACCACGGGGGCCTCCGCGTGAGTGAGGTGGCAGCAGCGTCGGACATCTCGGTGGTCATGGCTGACTTTGCCAACACGGACCAGGGGGGAAAGCTCAACGTGGTCGGTGGGAACGTTCGTGTCCTCGGCTATGAACCGATGCAGGGGGTCACATCGCGATTTGCGATTGCGATCACCATCACCGCCCCCGCGAGTGTCTTGCCTACGGACCTCGCCATCGAAGCAGCGCTCACCAGTGGCGGCGAGGTCGTCGAATTGCCCGGACCGGCCGAGCCACAGGCCGTTCGCGTCGCTCAGACTGCGAATCTGGCCAGCAACAGCACTGCGCCACAGCCCATCCGTGACCATCTAGGGGCGAGCCACACCATTGTCCTGGATTTTTCGGCAGGTCTCCCGCTAACTCCGGGAGGTGAGTACAGCTGGCGTGTTCAGATCGACGGGGACCGTGAGCACGAGGTCAACTATCGTTTTGCAGTCTTAGGTCCACCCGCGCCACCTGTATTCGGCTGAAATGAACTTGCGCCCCTTCTGGCTTTGGCTGGGAGGGGCGCTTTCCTCGTTGCGTGCCGGAACGTCGCGTCGGCACCGCCGTTGCACGCATTGCCCGCACCATTATGACCCGACCTGAGCAAGCTATCCGCCGTCCTCCGCGAGAACCAAGGTCTGCCACTAGAGAGTCGGGGCCGAGTCCAGCTGCCCAGTCGCGCCGAGACCCCAGATCGGTCTGCTCCTCACCGTCCGCAACAGCTCGTACGATGAACGCATGACAGACCCACTAAACGCGATCGCATCGCTTGCGTCCGCCGGAAATGCGACGGACCCCGTAGCGGCCGAGGCAGCGAAGGTCGGGGGGACGCTCTGGTCGAATCTCCTCGGCCCGGCGACGAAGGCGTACGGCGCACACTTCGGAGCCCGGGTAGAGCTGTGGTCTAGAAACGATCTCGCGCAACGTGTGCTCAATCGCGCTGCCAAGAAGACCGACATGACGAAGCCGGGGACTGTGCCGCCCAGAGTTGCATCAGATGTCTTCGATAAGGCTCAGTGGGCGGACGACGAGTTCGTTGCGGAGTACCTCAGCGGTGTGTTGGCGTCATCGCGGACGCCGGACGCCGGACGCCGGACGTCGCTGACGACAGGGGTGTCACTTGGACGGCGCTCGTGGGCCGGCTGTCCGCAGACCAGTTGCGTCTTCACTACATCATCTTCCAAGAGTTCCGCCGCTTGGCAGCAGGCATCGAGTTCGAAGCGCTGACCGACGTGCTCAACTGGCCCCTCGTGTTTCGTCAGTATGACCTGATGGACGCGATGGGGCTCGACCGGGAAACTGCGAGCATTCATCGCGTTCTGGAAGCCGCATACGGTTTGGTCGCGGAGGGTATTTTGGAGGCGAATCTATCCCACGGTTCGGCTGACTACATGGAGAGGACAAAACAGAAGAGGTATCACTTTCCGGGTGGAGTAGGCGACTACCTCGTGCTCCGCGTCACGACCCGAGGGGCAACGTTATTCCTGCATGCTCATGGTCAAGGCACGGCCTGGGCCACGGCGATTCTTGACGCGGACATTCAATTGACAATCGACTGGCCCGATGGGCATGAGGTCCCCGCCGTCCCGGTTCAGTGGCTATCGGATTTCGAGAAGCCTCAGCAGTAGGTGCCCCTTTGTCAGGCTGGCGCACGCTCTCGAGTCACCCGGCTTTTCTCGTCGGTTTCCTGTGCTGAGCATGTCGTCAGCGCCAGTCATCGAGGTCGACGATCCCCTCACCGTCACCAGGATGCTCACCACTGGGCCATTCGAGCCGGTACCCGCACTCCCAGCACTCGTCGCCCTCACCCTCGGGATCCGGATCGATGGACTGGGCTGACGATGTGCGTGTTCTCAGCGTCGTCAAGTACACGTACTGCATGACAACAAATGAACCGCCTGTCGTCTTCACGCTGCAGCAGGTGGCTGAGATCCTTCAACTCTCGTACGACCTCGTGCGCGACAAGGTGTACGCCGGCGCGTGGCCGCACGTGAAGTTCTCCGAGCGGAACCGGCGCATGACACAGGAGCAGATCGAACGCCTGATCGAGACGGTCACGCATGAGCCAACGGACTCGGCTCTCACATCCCGGTCAGCTGCGCATCAGCGGACGAAGAGCGTGCAAGCCATGCTGCGCGCAATTTCTTGAAGACACCCCACGTCGGTTTGCACCCGGCGCAAGCTGGGATGTCGGTGGTCGATGGGATGATGGCCGCGCTCGGGAGGGTCTCGGGCGGGAGAGGAACGACGAGATGGCTGACCGGTCAAGCACGGGCGCGGCGCTCTACGCCGCGATCGCTGACGAGCTCGCATCAATCCAGAAGTCGAACATGGTGCCTTCGGCACGGGTTGCATGCGTTCGGGAGCTTGCTCTTGCGTATCGCTACGTCAGTGGTGGTGCGCAGCCCGGCAACGGAATTGTTGACAAGTAGGTTTCTGTGCAGAAGCCCCGGTTGCCTCTCTCGGAGGGTCGGGGCTTCTGTCTGGGCGCGGTCTGTCTACGGGTGCTTTGTGCCGCGCTGGCTCTGGCGCAGCACCCAAGCGAGCTCCTCGAGGTCGCGGTGCGGGTTCCCGCTGGACTGCAGCACGACGTCGCCGCCGATCAGCGATGCCGCCATACCTGGTGTGATCGGCTGTGAACTGCTTCCGCGTACGTCCCCGTCAGCGAATCGTCCCGCAGTGCCTGGAATGTACGTCCCACCGAACTCATCAGCTACAACGTGCATGATCTGCTCGGAACAAACGCGCTTCGCCGGTGACAGAGGGATGTACGCTTCTCCACCGGTCTCGTCCTCCGCCCACACGCGCCACTCGCCTGCGCGTGCGATCTCAGCAACGTGATGTTCGCTGACGCTTCCGTTCGCATGGTCGAGACGATGCCGCCGTCGGCTTTCGTGAGTCCGCCTGTACCGCCGATACCGGTCGCGATCTGCACCTTCTTGGTGGAGTTCAAGGCGATGAACCGGTCGATTGCTGACTGTGCGATTGTCGTGTCTGCCGTGACCTTGATGTTCTCCTCTTCGGGGATTCGGTTCGATGCGTCCGCGACATCCTCGAGCTGGCCGACGACCTCGCCGGTGGGGCCGTACATCTTCTTGGCTCAGGCCTTCGACTTGTCGGGCACGACGCCCATCTGCGTGAGCATGTCGACGATCCGGCCCGGCCGGTGTTGTAGGCCGCTGTCGCGTCTTCGACGGTGCCGCCGTTCTCGAGGACTGCTAGGACCGGTTCTTTCGCTGTCTGCTCGATTCCCGCGAACGTGTCGCGCATCTCGATGCCCGCGTTCGACGTGCCGTGCATCGCCTCCTGGCCGTCGTGCCCGGCCGCGATGAACTCCTCCAGGTCGGCCACGGAGTCGTTGATGGCCTGTTTCAGGTTGTCCTGCGTCTGCTGCACGCCGTACGCCTCGGTCGAGAAGTGCCGGAAAACTGGCCTGCCGATTGCATGAACAGGATCCTTGCACCGACGCATGGCGCCATGCACGCTTCGGGAGGCCACAGTCGTAGCCGCCGGGTAGCGCACTTTACGCGCGCCGGAAGTTAACGACGCCAGTCCAGAGGGTTGCCCTACCGGTAGTTCGTGAACTGCAGGTCGACGTCGAGGTCCATTGACTTGAGCAGCTGGATGACCTCCTGAAGGTCGTCGCGCTTCTTGCTCGAGACGCGCACCTCGTCGCCCTGGATCTGCGCCTTCACGCCTTTGGGGCCCTCGTCGCGGATGATCTTCGTGATCTTCTTGCCGTTCTCCTGATCGATGCCGTCCTTCAGTGACGACACGATGCGGTACTCCTTGCCGCTGGAGTACGGCTCACCGGCTTCGAGACTCTTCAGCGAGATGCCGCGCTTGATGAGCTTCGACTGGAAGACGTCGAGTGCGGCCGTTGCGCGGTCTTCGCTGTTCGCCTTGATCAGGATCTGCTCGCCGCTCCACGCCACCGAGGTCTCCGTGCCGCGGAAGTCGTAGCGCTGCTCCACCTCTTTGCGCGCCTGGTTGAGGGCGTTGTCGGCCTCCTGCTGATCCACCTTCGAGACGATGTCGAACGAACTGTCCGCCATAGGTCGGCACCTCCGTGTCGGGGGCTTGCGCCCATCCGGTTTAGTGGCCATCAGCCTACCGAGTGCCCGCGGCATCAGCCCACTGCCCGGCGCGACCTTCTTACAATGGCCGTGGCCCGGATGATCCGAAGCGGATGAGGAGTGCGCATGCGGCCGATGACCGAGAACGAACTGTTCGACTCGTTCGTGAACGCCACGGACGATGAGTTGCGAGTGGCCACTGTGCCGCACGACTTCCCGCTCGTCGAGTGGGACCACACGGACTTCCTGGCCTGGGCTGACCCGCACGCTCGGGGGCGCGGGTACATCGCGGCCGAGGTCGACGGCGATGTGGCCGCGATCGTGCTCCGCCGCGCGCAGGGGACCTCCAGCGTGCACCAGTCGTTCTGCAACCTGTGCCGCACGATGCAGCCGGGCAATCAGGTCGCCCTGTTCACGGCCAGAAAGTCCGGAGAAGAGGGGCGGCACGGCGACAGCATCGGCACGTACATCTGCTCCGACATGTCGTGCCACGAGAACGTCCGCCTCGCGATGCCGCTCGCCCCGAACGAGTACCGCACGAGCGTCGACATGAAGATCGACAACACCGCAGGCCGCGTCCGCGACTTCGTCGCGCAGATCGTTCGGAACGAATGAACAGAGTTCCGACATCCGGATCATGCTGCGTGAGCGCATCCGGATGTCGTCGGGCGTCATCTGCGGCGTGACTCCCGCGAATCGCCAGCTGGCCAGCCGATTTTTGGTGCGGACCTGGCGTGGGTAATATGGTTGATCGCGCCTCCGATCGGCTGAACAAGTCGGTTGGGTGCGCACTCGGCGGGTTACCCGAGCGGCCAAAGGGGGCTGACTGTAAATCAGCTGGCACTGCCTACGGGGGTTCGAATCCCTCACCCGCCACCAAAGATCCCTCACGATCAGGAGCATGCTCCGGATCGTGAGGGATTTCGGTTCTGCGGGCGCGGGGCCTTCGACTCGGGAGGGCCGTTCTCCACAGGCGCACCGCGATGCGTCTCCACAGGGCGCAGTTCCCCATTCCGCATGGCATGGGCCCGTGACAGGATCGACGCATGGACCAAGTTGAGCTGACGTCACCGAAGCAGAGCATGTCGAAGCTCGTCCGCGGTGCGATCTACATCGCCATCGGGGCGCTCGTGCTCGCGGCGGTCGTATGCGTCGTCTGGGTGTTCATTCCCGATCAGGGCGACCTCATCGGCCGTGCGTTCGTCACCGTGCTCCTGCTCTCCGGCTTCTCGGGCGCCGTACTGCTCGACGCGAACCTCGCGAACAGGCGCTCGGACTGGCTCGTGCTCGCGAGCACCGCGTCGTGGGTCATCGCGCTGCTCGTCGGCGCGTTCAAGATATGGGCGCCGCGCGGCGAGGAGGAGACCTTCGCCTGGGAGGTCGTACGCCTGTGGGAGCTGCTGCTCGTCATCGGTCTGGTCCAACTGGCACTGCTGCATCAGCGGCTCTACTGGCGTGCGCATGCGCGCTACGTCACCGGGCTCACGCGCACGATCGCGATTGTGACGACCGTGTTCCTGATCGCGCTCGTCGGCAAGCTCACCTTCTACCTCGCCGTTCCGCACCTGATTCACTTCAGCGACTGGTACTGGCGCGTCACGGTTGCGCTCGCGATCCTTGCGAGCGTCGGCACGCTTCTCGTGCCGTTGTTGAACGCTCTGTTCGCTCCGCGGCCGGTTCGTCCGATGGCGCCGAGTGCTCCGCCAAGCAGCGTACCCGGGGCACCGAGTGGGCAGCCTGCCGCGTCAGCTGGCGACCGTCAGCCGTGGCCGATGTTCCCCGACGGTCGCACGCCGCTGCCGTACCTGCCGAACGGACAGCCCGACTTCGCGGCTGCACAGACGGGCGTGCCATCACCCGGTGCGCAGTTCTGGGGTGCACCGCAGCAGCCCGCCCCCATGCAGCCGTCGCCGGTCCAGCAGCAGCCGCAGCCGCGTCAGGGCGGCGACGCGCAGGCCCCGGGGTCGATTCCTCCACGGCCTGCTCCGCCCGCGCCGTCGTCCGGTGTCGCACCGCCCGAGCACCGGTAGCGTAGGGAACATGGCGCACCTTTCAGACCTGCAGCAGTTGGCACGCGAGATCGCGATCGAAGCGGGTGACCTGGCGAAGCGTCGGCGTTCTGAAGGCGTGTCGATCGCCGCGAGCAAGTCGACGCTCGCGGACATCGTGACCGAGGCCGACCGCGAGGTCGAAGCGCTGGTGAAGCAGCGCATCTCGGCTGTGCGGCCTGACGATGGGTTCCTCGGTGAGGAATCGGGGGAAGCCAGCGGTGACAGCGGCGTGACCTGGGTCGTCGACCCGATCGACGGCACCGTGAACTATGCGTTCGGAATGCCGACCTATGCAGTGAGCATCGCCGTCGTCGAGGGGAGCGACCCGCAGACCTGGCGCCCCTTGGTCGGAGTCGTGTATGCGCCCGCGCTGGGCGAGCTGTTCTCCGCCGCGGCAGGGGAAGGCGCATGGCTCGGGGAGGAGCGCCTCACCGTCACGGACGACGTGACGGCCGGAGCGCTGATCTCGACGGGGTTCGGCTACGACCCTGCATCGCACGCCGATCAGCTCGCCGTCGTGCAGCGAGTGATGCCGCTCGCACGCGACCTGCGCAGACTCGGCGCCGCGTCCCTCGATCTCGCCTACGTCGCCGCAGGGCGCATGGACGCTTATTACGAGCGCGGCCTCAACCCGTGGGATTATGCGGCCGGTGCGCTTCTCGTGACGGAGGCTGGAGGCAGATTGGGGTGGCACGCTCCGGACGAACAGGACAGGGCGATGCTCGTCAGCGGCAGTCCTGCGATCTTCGACCGCCTGTACAAGACGGTCGCACCGTAGGGCGCTCGGCCTTCGAGGCATTGGCAGGGCAAGGGTGAGGGTGCATCTGGACCGCCGTGCCCTGGCCGCGATGGAGAGCCGATCTGTGGACAACCGCCGGAACATTCATCCACACCCCGTGTCGGAAGTGGCAATTCCCAGACGGACCCGTTAGCCTAGTTACCAGTTCGTTACCTTGTCCGTGATGGATCGCACGTGATCCTCACAACCCGAGGACGAGGCCGGACCTCCCCTTCTGAGCGCGGTACCCGTCGCGCCCGACCGAAAGACGCCGAGTACTCCCGTGCCTTCAGAAGCCATGACGACCGAGCAGCCCACCGGGCGCTCGGTCGGCGACCCCGATGGCGATGTCGCGACGGCGACGAGCACGCCGCTGACCAGGCGTCAGCTGCGCGAGGCGGCGCGAGCCGCTTCGAGCCGTGCGGTGGCGGCAGACGCGGCAACGACCGAGGTGGAACTCGACTCGGAACGCGACCCCATCGTCGCGGAGCCGGTCGCTGAGGCCTGTGAGGCCGCGGCACAGCAGGGCGCCGACGCGTTCGAAGCCGCGGCGAAGGCGCTGAACTTCACGGGCGAGACATCGGTCATCGTCGATCGTGTGCAGACGCGAGCGACGGCCGGCCGGCGGAATGTGTCCGCGGATGCTGTTCGACCGGGCACACGTTCGCGTCGCATCATGACCACCGCGGCTGCATCCCTCAGCGCCATGGCTGCAGTCGGTCTGCTCGCCATTGGTCTGACGACCCCGCTCGGTGCGATTGTGGGCGCCCAGGAGAACGAGCCGACGGCTGCGGCGCTGTCGTCGTCTGACGCTGAGTCGGATGAAGGCGAGGAGATCCAGGCCTTCGTCGCGGCGGAGGGCGCGCAGGCTCCGCAGCTCGACCGCATCGACGACTACGAGACCGCCAGCTTCGCCGACATGGCGGAGGTCGCAGGCATCGACACGGCTGGCGCGTTCTTCGCCAACGACCCGACGGCCGATATCCAGTGGCCGTTCGCCGCAGGAACGAGCATGAGTTACGGCTACGGCATGCGCTCAGGTCGCCTTCACGCCGGCATCGACTTCACTCCAGGCAGCGGCGCCCCGATCCAAGCGATCGCCGACGGCACAGTGCGAGTCGCCACAGAATCGGGCGGCGGCTACGGCGTGACCGTATACATCGATCACGTCGTCGACGGCGAGGTGATCACGAGTCACTACGCGCACATGCAGTACGGCTCGCTGCGCGTCACCGCGGGTCAGAAGGTCGAAGTGGGCGACGTTGTGGGCCTGACGGGCGACACCGGCCACTCGTTCGGTGCGCACTTGCACTTCGAGCTGCTGCGCGGCGAGGCGACGTTCGACCCGATGCCGTGGCTTCAAGAGCACGCGGGGACGCACTTCACGGACAGCGAATCGAAACCGGATGACGGCGATGTCGACTTCGCGAGCGAAGACTCCGAGAGCGACACGCAATAGTCCGACTCGATTGGCGGGATCATCCGGCCGAGTGATAAACTTTCCTGGTTGCGCCGAGAGGCGAAACACGCCCCGATAGCTCAGTGGTAGAGCACTTCCATGGTAAGGAAGGGGTCGTCAGTTCAATCCTGACTCGGGGCTCGCAGCATCCGTCGGATGCCGTGCGGCAGGGTAGCTCAGTTGGTGAGAGCGCACGACTCATAATCGTGAGGTCGCGGGTTCAAGCCCCGCTCCTGCTACAGAACGTCAGATCAGCCCCGGTTTTTGCCGGGGCTTTTCGCCGCCCTGCCGTCATGCGTCAGAGGATCACGGGTTCTCGGGGAGATCCCGGCACGCTCGCAGTAGCCTTTGGGCATGCGTCGTGCCTCGGTGGCGGTGGCCGCCCTCTTGTCTGCCGGTCTGCTCTTCGGATGTGCGCCGAACGGCGCCTCCGCCCCCGAGACGCCGTTGCCTGAGACCTCGAGCCCGACGCCCAACCCGAGCCCCACGCCCACGGCGTCGCCGGCAGAGCAGGCCGTTGCCGAGATGTCGACCGAGGAGCAGGCCGCGAGCGTTGTGATGGGCACTGTCGCCACGACCGACACGACCACGCTGCACGACTACATGGCGCACGGCTACGGCGGCTTCATCCTGATGTCCGAGAACGTGCCGGCCACTGCGGACGAGCTTCGCGCCGTGACCTCATCGCTCGTCGTCGACGAAGCCATGCCGCCGCTGATCGCCATCGACCAGGAAGGCGGCGTCGTCTCCCGCCTGCCCTGGGACGACGCCGCCACCGCGCAGACGCTGCAGTCGAGCCCGGCATCCGAGGCTCAGTCAGCGTTCGACCGGCGAGGCGAACTCGTCGCCGAGGCTGGAGCCAACGTGAACTTCGGCATCGTCGCCGATGTTCCGGCCGACACCGCTTCGTTCATCGCGCCGCGGGCGCTCGGCACGGATCCGGCATCTGCTGCCGAGCGCGTCGCCGGCGCAGTCGAGGGCGAGACCTCGCACGTGTACTCGACCTTGAAGCACTTCCCTGGCCACGGAGCGGCCCCCGGAGACTCGCACCAGAGCATCCCGTCGACGACGCTCAGCCTCGACGACTGGCATGAGGCGGATGCCGTGCCGTTCGAAGCGGGCATCGATGCGGGCGCCGAACTGCTCATGTTCGGACACCTCGCCTACACCTCGGTCGATGAGACGCCGGCGTCGCTGTCGGCACGGTGGCACGAGATCGCGCGCGATGAGCTCGGCTTCGACGGCGTCATGATCACCGACGACCTCGGTATGCTCGCCTCATCCGGAGACGCCGCCTACGCCGATCCGGTCGCGAACGCCGTGGCTGCGATCGCCGCAGGCAACGATATGGTGCTGATGATCGCGACCTCCACACCCGATACAGCGGGAGCTATCGCCGACGGCATCGCACAGGCGGTGGAGGCAGGGGAGCTGCCGGCCGACAGACTCCGCGACGCTGCCGAGCACGTCGCGGCGCTCCGTCTCGACGCGGCGGAATAGACCGCCGTTCGCTCAGCGAACTGCGCACGCTTTCGACATCCGGGCGTTGAAACCTGCGCATCTCGGCGAGAAGTGCGCATCTCGGCAGCTGGGGTGGCGCCAGGGGGCGCGGTGTAGCGTGAGCGGGTGACGCACGAAGACATACGAACGCCCAGAAGGTACGTCGCGCTCGTGGTGATCGGGCTGGTCGCCGGGTTCATGTCCGGACTGTTCGGGGTCGGCGGGGGCGTGCTCATCGTGCCGCTGCTGGTGATGTTCGTCGGCTTCGGGCAGAAGCGGGCGGCGGGGACATCCGGCGCACTGATCGTCGTCACCGCGGCGGTCGGAGTCGTCTCGTACGCGGCTCACGGGAACGTCGACTGGTTCGTCGCCGTGCTGCTCGCCGCGGGAGGAGTGGCGGGTGCTCCGATCGGCGCGCACCTGCTGCACCGGTTCAACGAGGCAGTCGTGCGCTGGGTCTTCGTCGGGTTCCTGGCGGTGGTCATGATCAGTCTCATCTTCATCGTGCCGGATCGCGGCGCAGTGGTGCCGATCGACATCTGGCTCGGCGCCGCACTGGTGGCGATCGGATTCGTCACCGGCATCCTGTCCGGTCTGATCGGCGTCGGCGGCGGCATCGTCGTCGTGCCCGTGCTGATCGTCGTCTTCGGCGCCAGTGATCTCGTCGCCAAGGGCACGTCGCTGCTGATGATGATCCCGACCACGCTGGTCGCCGGGTGGCGCAACTTCCGCAACGGCAACGTCGACCTCGTCTCCGCCGTGACGGTGGCCCTCGCCACTGTCGTCACCACCCCGTTCGGCGCGATCGCAGCGGGCATGCTCGATCCGCAGACTGCCAACTGGGTGTTCATCGCGTTCCTGGCGGTGATCGCCGTGCAGATGGTCGTTCGTGCGATCCGTGCCGCCCGCTGACGCGCAGCGCGCACCGGGGGCGCCTCTTCCGCCGCGATCGACGCGCGATGACAGATCCGCGGGTTCGCGGCCGATACGAGTTCGGGCGGAAAGCTCTGTCGACGTTCCTTGTCGGTCGCGGCGAATGGCGTTCGCGAGTTGAGCCGACAGGGCATACTGATCCGCGGCGGATAGGATCGAGGAGTGGCAGTCAATCCTGATCTGACAGAGCGCGAGTTCGCGCCGACGGCACCGTATCTCGTCGGCCGGGAGAAGGTGCGCGAGTTCGCCCGCGCCGTGTGCGCCGAGGCCGATGTGCACCACGACGTCGAAGCCGCTCGCCGGGCGGGATACGCCGACGTCGTCGCGCCGCCGACCTTCGCGATGGTGATCCAGGACCTCACGCTCCAGCAGCTCCTCGGCGACCCGACCGCCGGCATCGTGCTCGAGCGCACTGTGCACGCCGAGCAGAAGTTCCGCACCACCCGCCCGATCGTCGCGGGCGACGAACTGACGGCGACCCTGTCGGTCACGGGCATCCGCACCGTCGGCGGCAACGCCATGATCACCAGCGAGGCAGAGATCGTCGACGCCGACGGGCGCCACGTCGTCACCGCTGTATCCGTACTTCTCGTGGGGGCTGAGGAATGAGTTTCGAGGTCGGCCAGATCGTCGCAGAGCGCACCGTGCGCCTGACGCGCGAGTCACTCGTGCGCTACGCAGGGGCATCCGGGGACTTCAACCCGATCCACTACCGCGATGACGTCGCCGCACGGGTCGGGCTTCCCGGCGTGCTCGCGCACGGCATGCTCACCATGGGCATCGGCGCCTCGGTCGTCACCGACGCCGTCGGCGACCCGGCCCGCATCATCGACTACGGGGTGCGCTTCACCAAGCCCGTCGTGGTCGATCCGGATGACGGTGCTGAGGTCCGCTACGAGGCCAGAGTCGCCAAGGTCGACGACGGCATCGCGCGCATCGACCTGACCGTCACCTTCGGTGACGCGAAGGTGCTCGCCAAGGCCCAGGCGAACGTGCGGTTCGACGAGGCCGCGCAGGCGTGAGTGATCCGCTTCCGCTCTCGCAGCTGACGACGCTGCAGGTCGGTGCCGCGCCCGAGCGCATGATCGATGCGCACACCCGTGATGAGATCACGGACGCGCTGCACCAGGTGTGGGCCGACGGCGATGACTGGTTCGTGCTCGGCGGCGGCTCCAATCTGCTGGTCGGAGACGAACCGTTCGACGGCACGGTCATCCGGATCCTGACACACGGTTTTCAGGCGGTGCCCGGTGCGGAGGCAGGACGTCGACGCATCCGGATCGAAGCCGGCCAGAACTGGGACGAGTTCGTCGCGTGGACGGTCAGCCAGGGCCTCGCCGGTGTCGAGGCGATGAGCGGCATCCCCGGCACCGCCGGTGCGGCACCGATCCAGAACGTCGGCGCGTACGGCCAGGAGATCGACCAGACGCTGGTCGAGGTCGAGCTGATCGACGAGGCCACCGGCGAGACGCACGTGGTGCCGGCCGGAGAGCTGGGGCTCGGCCCCCGCACGTCAGACCTGAAGCGACACTACGGCTCCGAGCCTCGGCGCAGGGCCGTGATCCTGTCGATCACGCTTGAGCTCGACGACGTCGGCACAGGCACGTTCCCGATCCGGGACCAGCGCATCGCCAAGGCGATCGGCGCGGATGTCGGCGCCGAGGTCACGCTCGCCGATGTGCGCGAATCGGTGCTGGCGATCCGGGCGTCGAAGGGCATGGTGCTCGACCCCGCAGACGACGACACCCGCAGCGCGGGGTCGTTCTTCAACAACCCGATCCTGTCGGAGAGCGAGGCGCGCGCGCTGCCGGAGGCGTGCCCGCGCTGGCCGCTGGTGCCCGACATCGAGCCCGTGCGGGTGATCCCGTTGGAGAGCTTCGACGGCTACGTGCCGCCCGCACCGGTCGAGACCGCGGGCGTGAAGGTCAGCGCCGCGTGGCTGATCGAGAACGCCGGTCTGAGCAAGGGCTTCCGGCTCGGTCGCGCGCGCGCATCGCTGTCCACCAAGCACACACTGGCGCTGACCAACCGCGGGGGCGCGACCGCGTGGGAGATCACCCAGCTCGCCCGCTTCGTGCAGACCCGGGTGGCCAGCGAGTTCGGGATCGAGCTGCAGCCCGAACCGGTCTTCGTCGGCGTCGAGCTGTAGTCTCGGTCCGATCAGGCGAAGAGGCGCTGGAGGCGCTGGATGCCCTCGAGGAGCTGGTCGTCGCCGAGGGCGTAGGACAGGCGCAGGTAGCCGCTGGGGCCGAACGCCTCGCCCGGCACGACGGCCACCTCGACCTCGTCGAGGATCAGGTCGGCGAGTTCGAGCGTGGTGTCGATGCGGCGCCCGGCCCATTCGCGACCGAGCAGGCCTGTGACATCCGGGTACGCGTAGAACGCTCCGAGCGGGTTCGGCACGCTCACTCCGTCGATCTTCGACAGCTCCTGCACGATGAGTCGGCGCCGACGGTCGAACGCGAGACGCATCTGCTCCGCTTCGTCCTGCGGTCCGCTGATCGCCGCAATCGCTGCGCGCTGCGCGATGTTGTTGACGTTGCTGGTCAGGTGCGACTGCAGGTTTCCTGCGACCTTGATCGCGTCGACGGGCCCGATCATCCAGCCCACGCGCCATCCGGTCATCGCGTACGTCTTCGCGACGCCGTTGACGAGGATGGTCTGGCCGGCGACATCCGGGACCGCCTCGACGATCGACGTCGCGACGGCGCCTTCGTAGGTGAGGTTCTGATAGATCTCGTCGGTGATCACCCAGATGCCGTGCTCGAGCGCCCATTCGCCGATCGCCCGAGTCTCCTCGGGCGAGTACACGGCGCCGGTCGGGTTCGACGGAGACACGAACACGAGCACCGTCGTCTTCTCGGTGCGGGCTGCCTCGAGCTGGTCGACCGTCACCTTGTAGCCCTGGTCGGCGCCGGCGAAAACCTCGACGGGTGTGCCATCGGCGAGCTGGATGGCTTCGGGGTAGGTGGTCCAGTACGGCGCGGGAAGGAGGACCTCGTCGCCGGGGTTCACCACAGTCTGGAATGCCTGGTAGACGGCCTGCTTGCCGCCGTTGGTGACGATGATCTGGTTCGGCGCCACTTCGAGCGAGGAATCGCGCAGCGTCTTCTCGGCGACCGCCTCCTTCAGCGCCGGCAGACCGGCGGCGGGGGAGTAGCGGTAGTTCGCCGGATCGCGCAGGGCCTCGGCTGCGGCGTCGACGACGAACTGCGGTGTCGAGAAATCGGGCTCGCCTGCGGCGTAGGAGATCACCGGGCGGCCCTCGGCCTTCAGGGCCTTCGCCTTGGCGTCGACCTTGAGCGTCGCCGATTCGGCGATGGCGGACAGCTTGCGGGAGAGAGGAGCTCGTTCGGTCACGTCTCCCACGGTACAGCGATGGCGCGCGACGCGCGTGGAATTCGCGGGCCCCATTGCGCATGCCGTACACTTGAGGAACCAGTGCTTCATTGCATGCTTTCGCTCTGCCCGACGGGCTGTGAGAGGATCGAGAGGCACCTCGAGACCCGCAAGGTTCTCTAGGGCGGTAGCTCAATTGGCAGAGCAGCGGTCTCCAAAACCGCAGGTTGCAGGTTCGATTCCTGTCCGCCCTGCGCGTCAGCGCCAGCTGACTCACGAAAGGTATCGAATGGTCAGGGACGCTTCCGGCGGCGACGTCGTCGCAGCGAACGGCAATGCTGAGAAGAAGCCCAACTTCTTCATGCGGATAGTCATCTTCTTCCGCCAGGTCATCGCCGAGCTTCGCAAGGTCGTCACCCCGACTCGTTCCGAGTTGCTGAAGTTCACGTCCGTCGTGCTCGGCTTCGTGGTCGTCATGATGGCTCTCGTCTACGGGCTCGACAGTCTCTTCACGTGGGTCACGACCTGGGTGTTCGGCATCCCCCGCTGATCACCTCTGGCGCACCGCAATCGAAAGTGAGCTGACGTGACTACCCACAATCACCGCGACGACGTCGACCTGTCGACGGCGGCGGAGCAGTCCAGCGAAGAGGACGAGGCACAGGACGGCAACGTTCTGGCCGAGCAGGAGCAGGCGGCGCAGGCCCCTGAGACCGGCGCGATCCACCTCGATGGCGGAGAGCCTGCTGACGAAGACATCGACATCACCGACCCGGAGGCCGACGCGATCGTGAACGACGCACTGAACATCGACGAGACCGCCGAGGTCGAGGCAGCCGCAGACGTGCTGAGCGATGACGAGGCACAGAAGGACGCCGGCGAACCACAGGGCGACGCGACGACGGACGCTCAGGACGAGGCCGCAGAGCCGCAGGCCGAAGCCGAGGTCGAGGAAGACGACCCGTACGCCGAGTTCCGTGCGGAGCTGCGAACCCTCGAGGGCAAGTGGTATGTGATCCACTCCTACGCCGGCTTCGAGCGCAAGGTGAAGGCCAATATCGAGCAGCGCAAGGCGACGCTCGAGGTCGAGGACGAGATCTATCAGATCGAGGTCCCGATGGAGGACGTCGTCGAGATCAAGAACGGCCAGCGCAAGATGGTCACCCGGGTGCGCATCCCGAGCTACGTTCTCGTGCGCATGGAGCTCAACGAGGACACCTGGTCGGTCGTGCGTCACACGCCGGGCGTGACGGGCTTCGTGGGCAACGCTCACAACCCGACGCCGCTGCGGTTCGAAGAGGCGTTCAACATGCTCAAGCCGCTCGCCGAGCTGAAGGAGGCCGAGAAGGCCGCCTCCGGAGAGAAGCCGAGTGCCGGTGAGAAGAAGGCCGCGCCGCGCGTCATTCCCGCCGAGATCGACTTCGAGATCGGCGAGACGATCACGATCAAGGAGGGCTCCTTCGCGGGCCTGCCCGGTTCGATCAGCGAGATCAACCCGGCCAGCGGCAAGCTCACGGTGCTCGTTTCGCTGTTCGAGCGCGAGACTCCGGTCGAGCTGGCGTTCGACCAGGTCACCAAGATGGTCTGACCAGGCACTTCGTACGACGAGAGCGGCCTCCCCGAATCGGGGAGGCCGCTCTCGTCGTACGGGCGGTCACTCGTGCTGCGCCGCCCAGTGCGGGCTCTGGATCAGTCCGATCAGGTTGCCGAACGGGTCGCTCACCGAGGCCGACCACCAGCCTTCGCCGCGCTGGGTCACGGGGTCGAACTCCTTCGAGCCGAGCGCGATGAGCCGGTCGAACGAGGCCCGGATGATCGCAGCCGCTGAGGAGGGGGTGCAGCTCGCGCATCCGGTCGTCGAGGTGCGCGCGCATCGAGTCGAGGCGCTCGCAGAGCAGCTGGCGGCGTGGTCCAGCGTCGCCGAGGTCATCGAACCCATCCAGGTGCGCGCCCGGCTGCGGAAGCTGGGGGAGCGCCTCGTCGAGCAGTACCGCGACGCGTGATGCGGCGAACCTCGCGGATCGGGTAGACTTGCATGGTTTGTGCGGCGCTTCGGCGCGCACGAACGTCACCGCGGTCCGGAAGTGCCGGATCCGCGGGAGAGGGATGCCTGAGGCATCCGCTCGAGGAAAGGAAAGGTAATGGCACCGAAGAAGAAGGTCTCGGGGCTGATCAAGCTCCAGATCCAGGCCGGCCAGGCCAACCCGGCGCCGCCGATCGGCCCCGCACTGGGTCAGCACGGCGTCAACATCATGGAGTTCTGCAAGGCGTACAACGCCGCGACTGAGCAGCAGCGCGGCAATGTCGTCCCGGTGGAGATCACCGTCTACGAGGACCGCAGCTTCACGTTCATCCTCAAGACGCCCCCGGCGGCAGAGCTCATCAAGAAGGCCGCAGGTGTGAAGAGCGGCTCCGGCACGCCGCACACCGTCAAGGTCGGCAAGATCACGAAGGCACAGGTCGAGGAGATCGCCACGACGAAGCAGCCTGATCTGAACGCCAACGACATCGACGCCGCGTCGAAGATCATCGCAGGCACCGCCCGTTCCATGGGCATCACGGTCGAGGACTGAGGGGGAGAGAAATCATGGCGAAGTCCAAGGCTTACGCTGCCGCCGCCTCGAAGATCGAGGCCGGCAAGTTCTACACGCCGAGCGAGGCAGTCGCTCTCGCGAAGGAGACGGGTTCGACGAAGTTCGACTCGACCGTTGAGGTCGCGCTGAAGCTCTCGGTCGACCCCCGCAAGGCAGACCAGATGGTGCGCGGCACCGTCATGCTGCCGCACGGCACGGGAAAGACCGCGAAGGTCATCGTCTTCGCGAACGGTGACGCGGCAGAGGCCGCCGCAGCGGCAGGCGCCGACGAGGTCGGCAGCGCCGAGCTCATCGCGAAGGTCGCCGCCGGCTGGACCGACTTCGATGCGGCGGTCGCCGTGCCGGAGCTGATGGGCCAGGTCGGTCGTCTCGGTAAGGTCCTCGGTCCGCGCGGTCTGATGCCGAACCCGAAGACCGGCACGGTCACCCCGAACCCGGCCAAGGCCGTCGAGGACATCAAGGGCGGAAAGATCGACTTCCGCGTCGACAAGCACGCCAACGTCCACTTCATCGTGGGCAAGGCGTCCTTCGGCGCAGAACAGCTGAACGAGAACATCCAGGCAGCCCTGGACGAGATCGTTCGCCTCAAGCCGTCGAGCTCGAAGGGCCGCTACGTGCAGAAGGGCACGGTGTCGACCACGTTCGGCCCGGGCATCCCGATGGACGTCAACGGCCTCGCCGTCTGAGGAACATCCGCAGCGCCTGAGGAATCGGGGCCCCGCCCCGTACGGTGCGGGGCCCCGATTCTCGTCTCAGCCCTTGACCGAACCCGCCAGCAGTCCCCGTACGAAGAACCGCTGCAGAGCGAAGAAGACGATCAGCGGCAGGATGATCGAGACGAACGCCCCCGCCGTGAGCAGGTGCCAGTCCTGACCCCGATCGCCCGTCATCGCAGCCAGCGCGGCCGTGAGCGGCTGCACCGTCCGCGACCCGCCGGAGAAGGTCAGACCCACGAGCAGGTCGTTCCACACCCAGAGGAACTGGAAGATCGCGTAGCTCGCGATCGCAGGCAGCATCAGCGGCAGCATCACCCGCAGGAACACCGAGACGTGCCCCGCGCCGTCGATCCGAGCCGCCTCGATGAGATCCCGCGGCACTTCTGACATGAAGTTGTGCAGCAGGAAGATGGCCAGCGGCAGCCCGAAGATCGTATGCGCCACCCACAGCGACAGGAACGGGAACACATCGGCGATCGCGGTGCCCGAGAAGACGCGCAGCAGCGGGATCAGCGCCATCTGCAGGGGAACGATCTGCAGGGCGAAGACCACGACGAACACGATGTCACGGCCCTTCCACTCCAGCACCGAGAACGCGTACGACGCCATGATCGCGAGAATCAGAGGGGCCAGTGTCGCAGGCACGGCGATGACGACGGAGTTCTGGAAGTACGCAGCCAGGTTCGTCGACGTGGCGCCTCCCAGAATCTGCTCGTAGTTGTCGAGGGTGAACTGCGGATCGGTGAAGATCGTCCACCACCCGCTGCTCTTGATCTCGGCCTCCGGTCGGAACGACGAGACGAACAGGCCGAAGGTCGGCACCGTCCAGAGCACCGCGATCACGAGCGCGACGGCGCTCCCGATCCGGTTGCTGACGAGCCGTCTGAACGACCCGGCCGCGCTGCTCGGACGCTTCGTGGGGTTCACCGACGTGAGAGTCTGCGTGCTCATCCGCGCACCGCCTTGTTCTTGTTCATCTGCCGCACGTTGTAGATCACCAGCGGGATCACGAGCACGAAGATCACCACGGCCATCGCTGATCCGATGCCGTTGTCACCGAATGTGAACGACCAGTCGTACATCTCGTTCGCCAGCACCTGCGTGTTGAACTCTGCGCCGGTCATGGTGAGCGTGATGTCGAAGACCTTCAGCGTCGCGATGCAGATGGTCGTGAGCACGACGATCAGCGAGGGACGGATGCTGGGCACCGTCACCCGGCTGAACAGCTGCCACGCGTTCGCACCGTCGAGCTTGGCTGCCTCGATGATGTCGCTCGGCACGGCTTTGATCGCTGCCGAGAGCACCACCATCGCGAACCCTGCCTGGATCCACACCATCACCGCGATCAGGAAGATCGTGTTCAGCGGCGAATCCTGCAGGAAGCGCACGGGCTCGAAACCGAGCCACGTGATCACCGCGTTCAGCAGACCGATCTGCTCCTGAGCCGTTCCGCGGTACTCGTAGACGAACTTCCAGATGATGCCGGCGCCGACGAACGAGATCGCCATCGGCAGGAACAGCATCGACTTCGCGACCTTCTCGAAGCGCGACTTGTCAATGAGAACCGCGTAGACGAGACCGATCAGCGTCGAGCCGAGCGGCACCATCACCACCCACAGCATCGTGTTCCCGAATGCCGTCAGGCCGTCTTGGAACAGGTAGCCGTAGTTGTCGAGGCCGACGAAGTTCTCGGTGCGCTTGTCCATCAGCGACATCCACATCGTGCGGAGCGCCGGGTAGACCTGTCCGAGCAGGAGCAGCAGCAATGCGGGGCCGCCGAACACGGCGACCATCACGAAGGTCTGCTTCCTGCCCTTCACATTATCGGCGGCCCGCGCGATGAGGAGCAGAAGCGCAAGGATCGCCAGGAAGACCAGGACCGCGAGGACCAGCTGGCCGTTCTTCGAATAGAGAAAGAAACCCACGTGACACCTCCAGAATGGGCGAAAGCGGGTCGGGGCAGCTCAGGCCGCCCCGACCCGCACGAGCGTCACTCGGGCCAGCTGCTCTCGATCGCCGCGAGGGCGGCTTCGCCGTCCTTCTGGCCGTCGATCCACGCCGTCATCTCAGACCAGAACGTGCCTGCACCCACCTCGGACGGCATCAGGTCTGAGCCGTCGAAGCGCGCGACGGCGTCTTCGTCCTGCATCAGCTCGAGCGTGAGCCGCAGCACGTCGGACGACGCGTTCGCGGGGTCGACGCCCTGGTTCGGGCTCACGACGCCGCCGATCGATACGCGCTCGTTC
This sequence comes from Microbacterium halotolerans, assembly GCF_003569805.1. Lineage (GTDB taxonomy): Bacteria > Actinomycetota > Actinomycetes > Actinomycetales > Microbacteriaceae > Microbacterium > Microbacterium halotolerans. Next base: position 1,437,658 of record NZ_KZ984051.1, read on the forward strand.
GCCCATTCCGGCGAGGCCAGGTATGCCTGCACGGCCTGCGTCGCCTCGTTGTCGTTGAACGCGGCAACGTAGTCGCCCGCCACCAGCAGCGGCTGGTCGTCTGCGGTGTCAGCGGGCAGATAGAACGCGAAGATGTCGCCGTCGGGGCCGACGTCCGTGCCCTCCGGCAGCTGCGCTTCGAAGAACGACGCGGCGCGGAACATGTAGCAGTTGTCCTCAAGGATCTGCAGACCGGCGTCGGACCACGGCGTCGACGCGATCGAACGGGTGTCGCCGATGCCGCCGTTGACATAGTCCTCGTTCTGGAGGATGTCGCCTGCCCGGTCGAGCGATGCGACGATCTGCGGGTCGTCGAACGGAATCTCGTGGTTCACCCACTGGTCGTAGACGTCGGGGCCCGCTTCGCGCAGCACCATGTCTTCGACGAAGTCGGTCGCCGGCCATCCGGTGGCACCGCCCGACTCGATGCCGAAGCACCAGGGCTTCACCGTGTCGCTGCCGTGGTCGGCGAGGATCTGGTCGCTGAGATCCATCATCTCGTCCCAGGTCTCGGGAACCTCGTAGCCGCTCTCCTCGAAAGCGCTCGGCGAATACCAGACGAACGATTTCACGGAGCCCATGACCGGCACTCCGTACTGAGCGCCGTCGAGCTCGCCGTAGCTCAGCCAATCCTCCGTGTAGTTCTCGTTCGCCGCTGCGACCACGTCGTCACCGGCAGGCACGAGGTGCCCGCCGTCGTGCATGCGCTGCATCAGGCCGGGCTGTGGGAAGATCGCGAGGTCGGGAGCGTTGCCGCCCTCGACCTGCACGAAGATCTGCGACTCGAACTCGTTCGTGCCGTTGTGCTCGATCGTGATGCCCGTGCAGGCGACGAAGTCGGCCCATGACTCCTCGAGCTGGTCGGCTTCCTGGTCCGAGATCGTCGACGACATCGTCACCCGGTCGCCGTCGAACGAGCCGTACTGCTCGAATGCGCTGCAGTCCGCGTCGGTCTCCCCGCCGCCGGTGGAGCCGCCGCCGAGATCGTCGCCGGCGCACCCCGCCAGCGCCAGCACGGCGACGAGTCCTCCGGCGACTCCGGTACCCCATTGCCGAATGTTGCGTGTCCTCATGCTCAACGTCCTCTCTGACTGTTGATGATCGGGCGCTCACACCCCCATGAGCCATACAACCGCTTCGGAACGTGAAACAGGTGCGCTCGTCGATAACGTCTTCATTGCAACCGTGGGAGCGCTCCCAGCATAGGGCACGCAAACGACGGGAAGCGAGCACCCGCTGAGGGCATCGGACAGAGACGGATGCTGTGCCGTTCCGGAGGGCCGGATTCGGCGGTTCCGGAGGGTGTCAGTCCTCTGCGGCGTCCTCATCCTCGTTGAGCGCGTGGAGCAGGTCGGCCAGCCGCTGGATGTCGTCGACGTTCCAGTGGCTGAGCTTGTGCTTCAGGCTGCGTTCCGATGGGTCCCCGTGGATCTCGTCGAGCCGCGCCTTCGCCTCCGGTGTGGCCTCGAGCAGCTGGGCGCGTCGGTCGTTCGGGTCCGGCGTGCGCACCACGAGATTCCGTTCCTCGAGCGTCGAGACCATCCGGCTCATCTGACTCTTGTCGAGCAGCAGCTGCTCGCCGACTGCCGACGCGGTGAGTGGTCCGTCGAGTGCGATCATCGTGAAGACCTTGAACCCGCCTGGCAGCAGGCCAGGGGAGAGCCTGTCGGCTCGCCGCGCGATCAGGCGGCGGAGCCGACCGACCATGTTCATGAACTCGCCCTCGACCATTCGGATGGCCTCGTCGCGCTCACCGACGGAGGTGGCGAGAGGATCAGCGGTCATCGTCGTCGTCCTTCTTCGTGGGGTGCGCGGGAAGTCTAATGGCTCCGGTCGACGCGAATGCGACGTCGCGGGCCTCGCTCAGGCCGAGGTGCTCGCGATCCGCCTCGCTCCACGCATCGTCGTCGGGCGCAGACTGTTCGCCCGCCTCCTCTGCTGCACCGTCTATCAGCTGCTCCTGCGTGTTCTTCTGATTGAGCGCCCGGTTCGGCAGGAAGCAGATCGCGATGAGGCTCAGCACAGCGAGTGGGACTCCTACGAGGAACGCGTGCGAGATCGCGACTGCGGAGACCTGCTCGATGATCACGGCGATCGGTTCCGGCAGTTCACGGGTCGGCGGCAGGCTGCCGCCCGCGAGCTTGTCAGCGATCTCGGCGCCCTGCGGACCGAGCTCCATCATCGCGGCCTTGACGTCCGCCGCACGGTCTTCGAGCCGCTGCGTCATGCTCGCTGCGAGAACCGAGCCCATCACGGCCACACCCGTGGTGCCGCCCACGGAGCGGAAGAAGTTCACACCGGATGAGGCGACGCCGATCTCGCGCGGATCCGAGGCATTCTGCACGACCAGCACGAGGTTCTGCATCGTCATGCCCGTGCCTGCGCCGAGCAGGAACATGAACACCCCCGCCATCCACAGCGGAGTGTCGTATTGCAGCGTCGACAGCAGTGACGTGCCGGCGATCATCAGCGCGCCGCCGAGCACGACGTAGCGCTTCCACCTGCCCGTGCGCGAGACGAGCTGACCGATGACCACGGATGAGCCCATCATCCCGGCGGCCATCGGGATGGTCATCAGCCCGGCCTCGGTCGGGCCGAACCCGCGCGAGACCTGCATGTACTGCGCGAGGTAGACGGAGGTGCCGAACATCGACACACCGATCGAGATGGATGCGAGCACGGCCAGCGTGAAGGTCCTGTTGCGGAACAGGTGCATCGGGATCAGCGGTTCGGCGACCCTGATCTCGACGATGATGAACACGATGGTGGCGACGACGGAGACGCCGACCATGTACAGCGTCTCCCAGCTGACCCAGCCGTAGGACTGCACGTTCGAGATCCACACGAGCAGGAAACCGGCGGCGACGGACAGGAGCACGATGCCGACGTAGTCGATCCGGATCTTCGCGGGCTTCGCCTGCTGGATCCTGAGCGTCTTGGTCAGCACGATGAATGCCGCGATGCCGAGTGGGATGCCGACGTAGAAGTTCCAGTGCCAGCCGACCGAGTCGGTGAGCACACCGCCGAGAAGCGGGCCGCCCACAAGGCCGATCGACATCACGCCGGCGAACAGGCCCATGTACTTGCCGCGCTCGCGCGGGCTCAGCACATCGGCCATCAGCACCTGACTGAGTGACTGGAGCCCGCCGCCGCCGATGCCTTGCAGAGCTCGGAAGAAGATGAGCATCTCGGCCGTCTGCGATGCACCTGCGCCGGCCGACGCGAGCACGAAGATGACGAGCGCGACGAGCATCAGAACCTTGCGGTTGACGAGGTCGGCGAGCTTTCCCCAGATCGGGGTGGAGATCGCCGTCGTCAGCAGCGTCATGGTGATGACCCAGGTGTACTGCGTCTGGGTGCCGCCGAGATCGTCGACGATGATCGGCATCGAGGAGCCGACGACCGTCATCGACAGCATCGAGCAGAACATGGCCAGCAACAGGCCGGAGAGTGCCTCGAGCTTGAGTCGAGTGGCCCTCTTCTCTTCAGTCGTGGACAACTGGTCTCCTTCAGGAAGGGCGAGTGACATGGTCGCGAAGAAGGCGCCATGAAAGGTTGAAGTAGGTCAACTATATGCAAATGGTTGACGTAGTGCAACTAATTAGCGTGAGTGCGCGGCAGACGAGCGCGGTGGGGCGCGGGACGATCGCGGAGAATGCGCAGAACCTCGGAGGGACTCGGTGCTGCGCCCCTAAGAACTGCGCGAAGTCCTAGCTTCTGCGGTCGACGCCTGCGCCCGCGGCGCGCAGGGCGACGGCTGTGCCGACCTGGCGCCTCGGTGAGATGCCGCGCCTCGGTGAGATGCCGCGCCTCAGTGGCGAAGTGCCGTGGCTCAGTCGGTGAGTGCCAGCGCCTGATGGGCCGAGCGGGATGCGGCGCGGTGAAGCGCCTCCTCGCGAGGGGTGAGTGCACGGTTCGTCGGCACGTCGTTGCCGGTCGTGCGGCGGTACAGCTCGTCGATCAGCGCTGTTGCGAGCCGTAGGAGACGGGTGATCTCATCATCGTCCCGGTCGATCCACAGGCACGTGGGTTCGTCGTGCAGAGGCTGGAAGTCGCGGTGCTGCTCCCACGCGAACAGCGTGCGCTCGGCGCCCAGTACGTGCTGCTGCCACCAGACCTGCCGCAGGTAGGTGCGGGGCACACTGCGGAAGGGCTTGTTCGTCGTCTTGATCTCGGAGAGCAGAATGCGTCCGCTGGAATCCTCGGCGATGCCGTCCGGCGTCGCCAGGTGCCGCCGCTCCGACTCGGCGTGGAAGAGGGCGGATGAGGGCAGGATGCCGTGCGTCGCAGCGACCCACGCCGCGATCTCGGGCTCACGCCTGCGACCGTGCTCGGTGAACGCGTTGCCGGAGAAGCGCGGTCCGCCGCCGAGCTTGGAGGCTGCGGCGCGCTGGATCGACGCGTCGGTCGACAGCTGCGCCACATCTGTTGCCGTGATGCCTGCGGCTCTGGCCCTCAGCCACCCGACCCGGTCGCGGGAGTCCGCGACGATTCGGGCCTGCAGTTCTGGTGACACGCGCTTCAGCCTACGCCGGGGGTCAGGCGGCGCCGGGGTCGACGCACCGTCGATCGAGCGGAACATCTGCTCGATCTTCGCGGTCGCGTCCCTGAATCCTCCGATCAGCGGGCGGCTGATCGGCGTCATCGACGGCAGAAAGGAGGTGCGGTTTCTTGCTGACGTGCACCACGATGCCCAGCAGCCGTCCGAGGCGAGGGCACTGCGGCAGGTGCCCAGCCGGTGTCGTTCGACAGCGAACGCGGCCGATGGCGGCACCGGACGGACGGATGTGCAGCGCGTTCGGTTGCGCAGGCGGCTGATCCGGCGCATAATATACCGAAGTGCCGATGATATCGGTCTGACGATGCGGCATTCCTGCGCATTGCCCGAGCCTCAAGGGGGACGCATGGTCAAGACAACAGATCGACGCAAGGTACTGGCTGTACTCGCAGGCGGGCTCGTGCTCGGCGTCGGCACGGCGGTGACTCTGGCCGCATGGAACGACTCGGAGTTCGCCACGGGTGACTTCGCGGCCGGCACGTTCGTGTTCCAGGGTTCGACCGACAACGTGACCTTCGAAGATCACACATCCGAAGGCGGCGCCGCGGCGCTCACCTTCGAAACCGGTGCCGACAACCTCGCACCGGGTGACACCGTGTATGAGGCGTACGCGCTCCGAGTGACGGGTACGTACGATGCCGCACTCGAGGCTGTGACCCCGGTGGGCGGCGGCGACTTCGCCGCGGCCGGGAAGCTGAGCTTCGGCGCCGTCGCCACGACGGCTTTCGGCTGCGACGAGACCGCGTTCGCCGGTGGGAGCGCGGTGCCCGCCACGATCGACCAGGGCACGGATGTATATCTGTGCCTCGAGGTGACTGCCGAGGACGCGCTCGAGCAGGGGGATGCTGGAAGCGTGCTGTGGCAGTGGAACGCGGAGTCGGTTCAGTAGAGCGCCGACGAGGCGACTCCGGCGACCCGTCAGAAACCGCCTCGCGGCCGACGCGTCGGGGCGGGCGCTTCGGCGGGATCGTCGGGGAAGTGCTGCTCTGGATGGCCGGGGCGGCCGGCCTGGTGTGCATCATCCTCGTGATCCTCGCGGTGACGGCGAACATCACGCTGATCATGTTCCGCACCGGTTCGATGTCGCCGACGATTCCCGCAGGCTCCGTCGCCGTAGTGCAGGAGATGGCGGCCTCCGAGATCGAGGTGGGCGACGTCGTCACTGTCGATCGTCCGGATGATCTGCCCGTCACCCACAGGGTCACCTCTGTCGATGACGGCGCGAGCGATGATGCCCGCGTGATCACGATGCGCGGTGATGCGAACGACGTCGATGATCCGTATCCGTATGAGGTGACCACGGTTCGCACCGTGCTGTTCGCGGTTCCGGGCGTCGCTCCGGCGATCGTGGTGCTGCGTGATCCGTTCGTGCTCGGCGGCATCACCGTCGCCGCCGCACTGCTCGTGGTCTGGGCGTTCTGGCCGCGCGACCGGAAACAGGGAGAAGCAGAGTGAGGCACGGGGCCGCCGCAGCCGCCGCGGGCGGGATTCTCAGCGTGCTCGCGTTCGGAGCCCCCGCGGCAGCCGAACCGACTGTCGAAGTGCTCCAGGGGAAGTACGTGCGCTTGGTCTCCGTGGCCGACTGGGATCAGGCGATCGGCATGGTGCCGGGGGAGCCGGTGAGGTGGGATATCGAGATCAGCGCGGACGCACCGGAGCCCGGCACTCTCACCATCGCGATGAGCGCCACGGGCGAGACCCCGCTGGTCGTCGACGCGGCCTCGTGCGGCGTTCCGTGGCAGGGGGGAGACTGCCCGAGCGGAGCTGTGCATCTGCGTACCGGGTGGGAGCTGCCGCGCGAGGACGAGTCGGCGGTGCTGGACGAGGTGGATTCCGCCGAGGTGACGCACCTGCGGCTGCTGGTCGCAGTCGCCTCGGGTGCCGACGCAGACGCGACGCGGCTGCGGGTTCAGGTAGTCGGCGCAGGAGAGGAAATCGACGCGTGGTCAGGCGACCCGCTGCCGCCGACCGGTCCGCCTGCCGTCGTTCCCTGGATTCTGGCTGGGGGATCATTACTGCTCGCCGGCGGTGCCGCGCTGCTGATCGCGCGGGCTCGTCGACGAGACGACGGAGCCGGGACATGAAGGTCGCGTCGCGCAACAGCCGGCGGACTTCCCGTGCGGACGGTCTGTCGCCGCGGCTGTCGGCGGGTATCGCGGGAATCGCGCTGCTCGTCGTCGCGGTGTCTGCGCCGACAGCGCAGGAGACCGAGGCAGGGTGGGCGGATGCAGAGGTTGGAGCGGCCGAGTTCACCGCGGACTCGGTGCCGACCCCGATTGCATCGCAGTCGCCTGGATGCGTTGCATCCGGAGGGGCACTGGGCCTGAATCCGTCGGTGACGATCTACTGGCGAATCCCTCCTGAGGGGGACGGGTACACATCAGAGGATGCCGAGTTCGGGCAGATCATCACGGGAGGGATCCTCGAGCCTCTTCTCGGTGGGCTGCTCGGGAACACGACCACCTCCGGTACGCCCGAGGGCTACGTGACCGTGGTGAACAGCGGACTTCTGACGGGGCTGCTCGGGGGAAGCAAATCGTTCGGCATCCGGCTCACGGGTCCGGGGGACTGGGTGTCGGACTGGTTCGTCGCAGACGCATCGATGGGATTGGCAGGTCTCAATCCCCAGTGCACCATTCGCACCGTCCCGAGTTGAATCCGTCGGTCCGGATGTCGCCGTCGTGATGCGCGAGCGGATTTGGCAAGATCGCGCGCCGTGCCGTAAACTTCACTAAGCCGAAGACCGCCGGTCGTCGCGGCGCGGGAAACCGTGCAGCGATCGAAGCACTGCTCAGCAGGGGCCCGCGCAGGTGTCACGAACGATTCTCCTGATTTTCCAGGTTCCGCTCCGTGCGCTTGCGCCGGAGCTTTTTCTCTGCGTGCGACGGTCTCGGTCGACGCTCCGCCTCCGCGGAGCGTCTCGTACAGATCTAGGAGTGGCCATGGCGCACAAGGACGCAACGGTTGCCGAGCTTCAGAAGAACTTCGAAGACTCGACCGCCGTCGTGCTTACCGAGTACCGCGGGCTGACGGTCGCCGAGCTCAAGGAGCTCCGCGACAGCATTCGTCAGGACGCGGAATACGCCGTGGTGAAGAACACGCTGACCAAGATCGCCGCGAACAACGCGGGGATCTCGGAGCTGGACGTCGACCTCAACGGTCCGTCGGCCATCGCCTTCGTCCACGGTGACCCCGTCGCCGTGGCCAAGGGTCTGCGTGCCTTCGCCAAGGCACACCCTCTTCTCGTCATCAAGGGCGGCTACTTCGACGGTGCCGCTCTCAGCTCGGACGAAGTCAACAAGCTCGCCGACCTGGAGAGCCGTGAGGTTCTCCTGTCGAAGGTCGCAGGCATGATGAAGGCTTCTATGTCGAAGGCTGCCGCGGTCTTCCAGGCGCTGCCGTCCAAGACGGTGCGCACGGTCGAGGCGCTGCGCGAGAAGCAGGACACCGCCGCGTAGAGCGGGCGGACAAGCATCCACACAACCCCAGATACACAGGAGATAAATCATGGCGAAGCTCAGCACCGAAGAGCTGCTCAGTGCGTTCGAGGAGCTCACGCTCATCGAGCTCAGCGAGTTCGTTAAGGCGTTCGAGGAGAAGTTCGACGTCACCGCCGCGGCTCCGGCCGCCGTCGCCGTTGCCGGCGCCCCGGCTGCCGGTGGCGACGCCCCGGCCGAGGAGGAGCAGTCCGAGTTCGACGTCATCCTCGAGGGTGCCGGCGACAAGAAGATCCAGGTCATCAAGGCTGTCCGCGAGCTGACCTCGCTCGGCCTGGGTGACGCGAAGGCGCTCGTCGACGGCGCGCCGAAGGCAGTTCTCGAGGCTGCGCCGAAGGAGGCCGCTGAGGCCGCCAAGGCGAAGCTCGAGGAGGCCGGCGCAACGGTGGGTCTCAAGTAAGACCCGTCTCCGCGACACTCTGCAACGAACCCCTGAGGCTGCGGCCTCGGGGGTTCGTTCTGCGTGCGGAGCCTCCTGGCTTGAACAAAGACGACGTAGAGGAGAGAGTACTCAGTCCATAGGCTCATAGTCGGCTGGACCGTCGAGATCGTCACCGAGATCGAAGTCGATCGACTTTATCTCACCGGTGAATGCGAAAGGTCTCCTGTCGGCGTAGTCAGGAGAGACTGGCGACAGGCCATCGCGTCCGACATCGAGCCCCTCCCAGTCCATGAAGTATCGCGATGTGGCATCGATGTCCTTGGAGTCGACGACTCTGCCGTCCACCAGCATGCGAGCCGTTCCGCACAGCTCACCTGTCTTGGCGAACTCGTAGCGGAACACATGCTCACCTCGCGAGAGGATCAGCGGGCTCTCGAGTGTGTACTGCTGCTCGTAGTAGTTGTACTGATGTCGCAGCCGACCATCCATGAGATAGAACGTGTAGCCGCCGCACACGCCGCCACAGGCGACGAGCACCCCTTCATCATCGGGACCGGTTATGACGCGTGCACTGATGCCGTACGATCTGTCCAGGATGAAGGGCGAAGCCCCCATCGGCACTTTGGTGGTACCGCCGAACAGTCGGTAGTGTGAGCGTCCGCGTGGAGCGCCGGGAAGCAGTCGTGACTCAGCGCGTCGCATGGCGAAGCCGCGGTCATCGAGAGGAAGAACGCCGTACTTGCGGGCCTCGCTCCACCAAAGATCTTCGAGCTCCTTCAGCTTCTCCGGCATCTCTCCGGCAAGATCTCGAACCTCGGCGACGTCAGCGTCGACGTGATAGAGCTCCCATCGATCGTCGGCATAGTCCCCGCCGCGCGGATGATACGCTACAGCCTTCCACCCGTCTTTCCAGATCGCCCGGTGGCCGAACATCTCGAAGTACTGCGCGCTCTTGCGCGACTCGCAGTCCTTGTCGAAGGTATAGGCCATACTCGTGCCGTGGATCGGCATCTGTGCAACGCCGCGGATCTGTGCGGGCGGTTCGATTCCGACGACGTCGAGGATCGTCGGTACGATATCCGTCACGTGGTGGAACTGCGTGCGCAGCCCATGGGCTCCGTGGCGTTTGGGCAGTGCGACGATAAGAGGGTCGCGAACCCCGCCGGCGTGCGTGTTCTGCTTGTATCGCTTCAACGGCGTGTTCGCCGCCATGGCCCACCCCAGCGGGTAGTTGTTGCGCACATGTCGGGTTCCGATGAGATCGATTCGTTCGAGATTGAATTCGAGCGACTCCGCGTCATTGTTCTCGTAGAACGTTGTGCTCGTCGAGCCGTATTGCTGGCCCTCTTGACTGGCTCCGTTGTCGGACATCAGGAAGTAGATGGTGTTCTCCTGCTGCCCGATCTCTTCGATATGGCGCATCAGCCTGCCCAACTCATGATCCGTATGGTCGAGGAACGCAGCATACGCCTCTTGGAACCGAGCGAAGAGTCGCTTCTCCTCGTCTGTGAGTCCGTCCCAGGCAGGCACCCCGGGGTTGCGCGCCGGGAGCTTCGTGTCGCGCGGGACGATGCCGAGCTGCTTCTGGGCGGCCAACCGACGTTCCCGTGCGATGTCCCAGCCGTCGTCGTATCGGCCGCGATACTTCTTCAGCCATTCGTCCGGCGCCTGGTGAGGGGAATGCGTAGCACCGGGGGCGAGATACATGAAGAACGGCTTGTCCGGAGCCAGCGATACGTGGTCGGTGGTGTACCCGATCGCGCGGTCGACCAGATCTTCGTTCAGGGTGTATCCCTCTTCGGGCGTGCGCGGTGGATCAATCCGGTGGTTGTCGTTCACCAGTTCCGGTTCGAACTGATCGGTGAGAGCATCGAGGAAGCCGTAGAAGTGCTCGAAGCCGCGACCGAGCGGCCACTGATCGAAGGGGCCTACCGCAGATGTCTGTGTGACGGGTGCCAGGTGCCACTTCCCGACGGCGTAGGTCGAGTAGCCTGCCTCGCGCAGCATCTCGGCGAGAGTACCGGCATGATCGGTGACCGCTCCGCGCTTCGACGGATACCCGCTGTCCGCGTTCGCGATGATGGACATGCCGACGGAATGATGGTTTCGACCAGTGAGGAGTGAGGCCCGCGTCGGCGAACACAAAGCGGTCGTATGGAAGTTGGTGTACGTGAGCCCCCGATTCGCCAGAGAATCCAGATTCGGAGTTTCGATCTCACTTCCATAGCATCCGAGACTGGCGAATCCTACGTCATCGAGAAGAATCACAACCACGTTCGGGCTGCCCTCCGGCGCGCGCTCCTCTGGCGGCCACCACGGACGTGAGTCCTGATGAGTCGTTCCGATCATGCCTTCGAATCGCTCCGGAGAGCCGAGTGCGGACGTGGTGCTCATCGGTTCGCTTTCCTCCTCGAACAGTCAGTTGCGGTAGTCGGCCGCGGCTTGCAGGACATCGATGCCTTCTGCGGTCATCGCCTCGATGTCAGGCATCTCGTCGTAGACGCCCGCATCGACGAGGAACTCGGCCGTGTCGGTCAGCCCATCTGAGAATGCCCCGCTGCGCATCTGCTCCAGCGCCTCGTCGAGGGTGAAGTAGTTCTTGACTGACAACGAATACTCAGCCACTTCCTCTGGAAAGTCCGCGCCGATGGAATCGAGGAAGTCCATCAGGTGCGGCGTGACCTCCTCTTGCGGCGTGTCGAGGATGTACTCGTTGGCCCGGTAGACCGCATCGAGGTAGGCGGCCGCAGCGTCGGGGTTCTCCGACCAGAATGCAGGTGTGATCATGTAGGGATCGATGAGCTGTGCGCCGGCCTTGTCGCCGTCGCACACCTGGGCATATTTGTCGGGGTCTTCGACGAGCGGCCAGTTGCCCGCGGCAAAAGCCACGCCTGCATCGATGTCGTCGTTGAGCATGCCGTTGACGATGGCGGCCGGATCCAACGGAACTGTTTCTATGTCGCTTGCCTCGACGCCCAGAGAATCGGCACACGCGAAGAGGAGCTGCGCGCTGACGCTGTTGGCGACGACTCCGACGGGCGTGCTGGCAAGCGCCTCCGCGGGTGATGAGCCGTCCAGCACGTCGTTGTCCATGAACAGGATGATGTTCTTGTTCTCTGTGAGCATCGACCCCGTAGGCAGCAGGCCCCATGAGTCGTATCCGGTGAGCAACGGAGGCGCACCGATCCATCCCGCTTGCCAATCGCCTGCAGCACCGGAAGCAAGCAGTGCGCCACCGTTCTCCGCGTACTGGATCTCGACATCTAGCTCGGCTTCATCGAAGTAGCCGAGTTCCTCCGCCAGCCACAGCGAGAATCCTGTCGGGTTGCTCTGGCTTGCCGCGGTGATGTGCGTGACTCCATCGGCATCTGCGGTTGAGCCGCCGCCGCTCGAACACCCTGTGATCAGCGACGCGGCCGCTGCAGCGGTGAGAAACCCAGCAGCACTCGTTCTGCGAGATAACATGAACACTCCTTTGTGAATATGGTGGGGATGTGAAGGTCAGGGTCAGTCGTCGGTCACGATCTCTTCACGGACGAGGGACCAGATTCTCTGCCGCAGCTCACTGAATTCGGCATAGCCCATAGCTGCTTCAATGTCTTCGGCCCGCCAGTCGGCGTCCCTTGGAATCCTTATGTCCGTCTTGATGCGCCCGGGGCGCGCACTCATCACGAGCACGCGATCAGCGAGGTACACGGCTTCTTCGACGCTGTGTGTGATGAACAGGACGGTGTAGTGATCCTGCCGGTGAAGCCGCGACACTTCCTCCTGCAGCAAGGTGCGAGTCTGAGCATCGAGAGCTCCGAATGGTTCGTCCATCAGCAGGATCTCCGGTCGCATCACGAGAGCGCGGGCGATTGCAACACGTTGCTGCATACCACCCGAAAGCTCGTGAGGATGCGCGTCGCGAAACTTCCTCAGACCCATGAGGGCGAGCTGATCGTCGACCCGTCGCTCGCGCTCCGGTCGTGACACGCCAGCCGCTCTCAGTCCGTACTCGATGTTCTTGAAGACGGTTTGTGACGGGAAGAGGGCGAATCGCTGGAAGACGACGCTTCTCTGGGGCCCCGGCAGGCCGGCGGGTTCGCCGTCCACGAGGATCTCACCGGTGGTGGCTTCCTCAAGACCGGCGGCGATCATCATGAGCGTGGACTTACCGCAGCCCGAGGGTCCGACGATCGTGACGAACTCGCCCTCCTCGATCGATAAGTCGCACTCGGTCAGTGCTTCGACTTCGCTCTTCCTCGTGCGGAACCGTTTGGATACGCTGCGGATCTGCATCTTCGGTGCGGTCTTCAGTGCCATCGGAGGGCCTCACTCTTGGTCGGTGTGAACGGGGCGGTGTGCACTTCAGCGGCTGCTCTTGCGCGGGGACCAGCGGAACAGCATGTGCTGAGCGCGTTGGAGAAGCGCGTCGAAGAGAGTGGCGATCAGCGCGATGCTGACCATGCCCACCACGATTGTCGGAGTCGAGAGATTCGCCTGCCCCTGAAGGATCAGGTTGCCGAGGCCCTGCTTGCCCACGACCAGTTCGGCGCCGACAAGTGCCATCCAGCCATTGCCGAAGCCGATGCGGATGCCCGTGAACGACACCGGCGCGGCGACGGGGGCGACAACTGATACGAGGGTCCTCATGGAGCTCGCACCGAGCACGCGGGAAGCCTTCAGCAGCAACGGATCCGTCTGGGCCACACCGAGACGGCTGTTGATGACAATGGCGGGGAAGGCCGCGACGAACACGACGAGGGCTTGTGCGGACGTGTTAGCGCCGAGCCAGAGCACGGCAATAGGAATCCAGGCGAATGGCGGTATGTATCGCAGCAGTTCGAAGGCGGGCGCGACGACCGCGCGTACCACCGGAATCCAGGCAAGAAGGAATCCCAGCGGAACACCGATGACCACGGCGCTCAGCACGCCGAGCATCCATCGTGACAGGGAGGCGAACGCGTGACCGAAGAGGGTTGTCCCCGCGAACGGCTCGGCGATCAGCTCGAGGAATCTCTGGGCCACCGCGACCGGTGAGGGGAGCACCCGTTCAGGGATCAGGTGGAGGAAGCCGGTCGCGATGAACCATACGAGCACCAACAGCAGGAGCGTTGCGGTGGTCCACACGACGGGCGCGAGATCCTTGCGAACTGCGTTCGTCGGCAGAAGCTGTGCACGGGTCTGATTCGTCATGAGATCGCCGTTCCGGATCCGGGACCGACGAGTCGCACAGCGGTGCGTGCGAGCACTGACAGAGCGGCGCCGATCACGCCGATCGTGAGCATCGATACGAGGAGGATGTCGGTGTCGAGCGTCCGCGATGAGTTGAGCGCGATATAGCCGAGGCCGTTCGACGCGCCGAGCAGCTCTGCGGCGATGACTGTGGTCCATGCGTTGCCCAGTGCGATCTGCGCACCTGCGAGGAGAGTGGGGACGGCTGTCGGAACGACGACGCCCGCGAGAATTCGAGTCTGGCCGGCCCCGAGAACTCGTGCGGCACGAATCAGGATCGGATCGATGCCTTCGACCGCCTGGATCGAGTTCAGTGTCCACGGCACGATTGCGGCGACGAAAACGACGAACACCCGAGAGACGTCACCGATGCCGAACCACATCAGAGCGAGCGGGATCCACGCGATCGGAGGTATGGGCCTGAGCAGTTGGAAGACAGGGTAGACGGTCCAGCGCGCGTGTTTGGACCACGCGACCCAGATTCCGAGGGGGAGGCCGATGACTCCTGCTGCGAACCACCCCATCAGCACTGTCGTCAGGCTCGCCAAGCTGTGGCCGAGCAGGGTGTCGCCCAGATAGGGCTCACTCACGAGGCGAACCGCGGCGCCGACGACATCGGTTGGAGGCGGAAGGAAGAGCGGAACGATGGGCCCCCCTGGCCTGGTGGCCCATGCCCAGATTGCGATGACCGCTATGGCCGAGACCACGGATATCAGGAGAGCCGTTCGTCGTCGCGGCTCGCGACGCCAGAAGGATTCCGCATGGCCCCGTGGTCGTTCGCCAGGGCGAGCGCGTGGAGGCAGAGTCGGCATCGAGAGAGCTCCCGTCGTCTTTGACTGCTTGGAATGACCTTGAACTCATTGAACGGCGAGACTCTCAATTTGTCAACAGATGAGCATTAAGATGTGAGTTAAAGCTCAGATGTGTTTTAATGTGATGACATCGCCGAGTTGAGACAGTCAACGGCCGTATCCACGGCAGAGTGGTTGCGATCCCCAATGCGAGTCCGACGAGAGGACAGGATGATGGCGCGTCGAGGTCGTCCCCCAAGCGTTCCCAAGATCTACGAGGGCGGTGAGTACGGGCCCGACGAGGAGCTCGCAATCGCTGCCTATGTGGCGCGCGAGTACTACGTCGAGGACCGATCGAAGGTCGCGATTGCGGAGGAAGTCGGCCTCAGCCGATTCCAGGTGGCGAGACTGCTTCAGGTTGCACGTTCTGCCGGATTGGTGCGCATCGAGGTCAACGACCCGGGAACGATCGATCGCGAACTGAGCGCATTGCTCCAGCGTCGTCTGGGCATACGTCGTGCCCTCGTCGTGACCTCCCCGACGGCGGTCCCTCTGACGGACATCGGACGGGTGCTCGCGGACGTGATGACTGAGACCGTGGAAGCCGGGAGCCTCGTCGGGCTCAGCTGGAGTCGTGCCCTGCGTTCAATGGTGGAACAGATGCGCGATGCACCTGCGTGCACTTTCGTACAGCTAGCGGGTCACATGTCACCGGAAGGGGAGACCATCGGCAGTGTCGAGCTCGTTCGGCGGGCGGCCGAGAACGCTGGAGGGGAGAGCCTGCCGATCTATGCACCGTTTCTCGTTCCCAGCGCCGAGGCGGCGACGGCGCTGCTGACGCAGTTCGACATCGCCAACGCTGTCGCTCAGTTCGATCGACTCGATGTCGCGTTCGTCTCCATCGGAGGCTGGGGGCCTTCGCTGTCGGTGATCTATGACTCGATGACGGAGAGCGAGCGCCAGGCTGCACGCGAACGCGGCGCCGTGGGCGACGTGAACGGCCGTCTCATCGACGCTTCGGGGAATGCACTGGACCATCACGTCGACAACCGAACGATTGCGATCTCATTCGAACAGCTGCGGCGAACGCGAGAGGTCGTCTGCAGCAGTCATGGCGCGGATAGGGCCGAAGCGACGCTCGGTGCGATCCACGCCGGATTCGCTACGACCTGGGTCATGGATCAGCCATTGGCGCAAGCGGTGCTGAAGCTCGCAGAATGACGCCGCGCGGCTCAGATGTGAACTTAACGGACCGAACAAGTACATACGCATTCAGATCGGCCGTCCGCGTGCGCCCCCCCGGGGCGCGCTCCGGTCGCCCCAGAGAAGAAGGCAGAGCCATGACCGCACAGCGCCGTCCGAACATCGTCCTGTTCCTCACAGACGATCATGCCTCCCATGCCGTCGGTGCGTACGGATCCGTTGTGAATCGCACGCCGCGGATAGATGAGATCGCCGCGCAGGGCGCAGTGCTTGAGAACTGTTTCGCGACGAACGCCCTGTGCTCACCGAGCCGGGCAAGCATCCTGACCGGCAAGTACAGCCACCTCAACGGGGTCTACACTCTCGATACGCCGATCGACGCCTCGCAGCCGACATTCGTGAGTCAGCTCAAAGCAGCCGGGTATCGCACGGCAGTCATCGGAAAGTGGCACCTCGGTGATGGAGACGGGCACGATCCGCAGGGCTTCGACTACTGGGACGTGCTGATCGAGCAGGGCGAGTACTTCGACCCGAAGTTCCTCTCCGAGGAGGGCATCCGAACCGAACCCGGATACGTGACCGACATCATCACCGACCTCGCTCTGAACTGGCTGGAATCCATCGATGATGAGCAGCCGTGGTGTCTTCTGATCAACCACAAGGCTCCTCACCGATCGTGGGAGCCGGATGAGCGTCACGCGGGTATGTATCGTGACATCCCCGTTCCCAGGACGTTCTTCGACGACTACTCGACGCGCTCCTCGTCTGCGCGTCGTGCCGCGATGAGAATCGCAGAGCACCTCAACTCCGCTGATCTGAAGCAGCCGATTCCCTCAGGGCTCACATACGAGGAAGAGTCGCTCTGGAAGTATCAGCGCTACATGGAGGACTACCTCGCCTGTGTCGCGTCCGTGGACGACAACGTCGGACGCGTGATCGACTGGTTGCGCGAGCGTCAGTGCTACAACCACACGCTCACGATGTACACATCGGATCAGGGGTTCTTCCTCGGCGATCACGGATGGTTCGACAAACGGTTCATGTACGAGGAGGCGCTGAGGATGCCATTCGTGCTGTCGTGCCCTGACAGTGTCCCCGCGGGCCAGCGTCACTCGGGCATCGTGACGAACGTGGACTTGGCAAGGACCATCCTCGATGCCGCAGGAGCGGAACCGTACGAGGGCATCCAAGGGCGCAGCTTCTGGAACGACGTCAGCGGAACAGGCGAGGCGACACCGCCGAATGATGGCATGTACTACAGGTACTGGGAACACGGCGATCGGTTCCACAACGCACCGGGGCACTACGGCTACCGCAGCGAGCGCTACAAGCTGATCTACTTCTACAACGACGGCATGGGTGTTCCGGGGGCTGACGTCACGACGTATGAGGGCTCCACTCACGC
Source organism: Microbacterium halotolerans (assembly GCF_003569805.1). Taxonomy (GTDB): domain Bacteria; phylum Actinomycetota; class Actinomycetes; order Actinomycetales; family Microbacteriaceae; genus Microbacterium; species Microbacterium halotolerans. Next base: position 1,454,750 of record NZ_KZ984051.1, read on the forward strand.
ACCGGACTGGGAGCTGTACGATCTCGTCGACGACCCGGAGGAGCTGTCGAACGTGTACAACGATCCGGCGTACCGCCGCACGCGCGAGGAGATGAAGGTGAGGCTCTGGCGTGCGCAGGCTGAGGTCGGTGATGCACCTCATCCGAGTCAGGCTGTCCCGGAGATGCTCACGCAAGACGGGTGAACTGTGGGCTGCCGCTCGGGTCGATCCAGCCGAGACGCGACGGCGTTCACCGCGTCTATCTCGCACCGCTGAGTCTCGCCGCGGCGTCGGCGACCTGGTGCACGCATGGGCAGGTGCTGTGCTGGGCGTCGCCCCGCCCGTACTTCCTGCGTGCGGAGCCTCTCAGCGCGTGACGACTGCGCGCACCGCCAAGTGATCGGACGGGAAGGCGTTCCCTGCGTGATCCGGGATGTAGCCGTTGCGGCCGCCGTGCTCGGTGAACCCGACACCCTGGTCGGGTTCGATGGCCGAACCGTAGTGGTCAGCGGCGATGACGGTGAGACCGCGCACGGAGATGAAGTCGATGCGGTCGCGCGGCTCGTCCTCGAGCGTGTGGATCTGCGCCCAGGTGAGGCCGGGAGCGGCCGGCGGATCGGGATGCACGGCACGGAACGCATCGGCATAGCCTGCCTCGAGCAGGGCCCGCGTCGCCGGCCAATCGACCGCAGGACGGATCATGCCGTCCCAGTCCAGCGGTGACGGCACGTTGAAGTCGCCCGCGATGATCACGGGCATATCGCCGATCTCGGCGAGGATGCCATCGGTCGAGGCGAGTACGGCGCGGATCTGCTGCTCCCGTTCCTGCTCGCCGGGGATCTCCCGCTCCGCCGCGAACACGGCGTTCTTCTCGCCTGCGCTGGCTCCGTGCCGATACGGCCCGTAGTCCCATGGCGACAGGTGCACTGACCAGGTGAGCACGTCGCCGATCGGTGTCCGGATGACTGCCGCGGTCGCATACGGATCGGTGTCGGTCGGAATCAGCCGGATCGCGTGCGGACTCAGCACGGCGTTGTCGAATCCCTGCTGCGCAACGGCCATCCGGAGCTCCGCGGCCAGCGGGGCCGCCGAATGCTCCCATGCCTCCTGGAGGAAGAGCACGTCGGCGGCCTGGTCGGCCAGCACTTCGAGCTGCTTCTGGCCGGCGTCGTCGACTTCGCGTCCGCCGCACCAGATGTTCCACGTCATCAGACGGAGCGATCCGGCGTCGGTGTGTGCGTCAAGGGGAGTCGTCATGGTGCTTCCGTCTCCTGATTCTCCCGCTCCGGCGTCGGAACGAGCTGTGCGTCGATGTCGGTGAGAGAGCTGAACCGCGCATCGCAGTCGAGCGTGACGGCAGGGTCGGCGTTGACGCCGATCACTGTCATCCCCGCTGCACGAGCGGCTCGAGACCCGGCAGGCGAGTCCTCGAAGGCGATGGTGCCGCCCGGCTCGACGCCGAGCAGACGCGCGGCGTCGAGGTAGAGGTCGGGAGCCGGCTTTCCCGAGGCGACGTCGCTGAGCGTCCGCACGACATGCACCGTGTCCAGCAGCCCGATGCTATCGAGCATCATCTCCACATCGGCGCGCAGGCCGTTGCTCGCCACGGCGACCGGAACGGCCGCGGCCAGACGGGTGACGAGTGCGATCGCCCCCGGCATCGGGGCTACGCCGGGGGTGAGCCGAGCTGAGTACCGCCGCACGAGGTCGGCGCGCACGGCGGATGGCTCGGCACCCGTGAGCGCGGCGATGCCGGTGGCGGTATCGTCCACGCTGAGGCCGTGGAACTGCTCGGGGTCGGTGTCCGTGACGTGGGCGAGAACCTCCGAGATCAGCTGCAGCCAGATCGATTCAGAGTCGACCAGGATGCCGTCGCAGTCGAATACGGCCGCGCTCGCGGTCATCTGGACGCTCCCGTCGGCGACGACGAGATCAGTCACGCGGCGACCTTCTCGCTCGTGCTCTGCGGCACGCGCAGCGCAGCGGAGGCGAGCACCCGGGCAGACACGCGCGTTCCCGGTGCGACCAGGCCCGCTCCTGCGGCGGACACCGACGCGGTCACGCGCATGCCCGCAGCCGTCTCGGCGCGGACGATGGTCCGCTCACCGAGATAGGTCTGCTCCGTGACCGTCGCATCGCCTGAAGCATCCGGGTGCAGTTCGACGTCCTCGGGACGCACGAACAGTGTGTCCAGCCCGTGTGCAGGCTGTGCGAGCGGCACGGCGCCGCCGTCGAAGGTGTCGGGAACGCCGAGTTCTGTGACAGTGCCGACGAAGCGGGCGACGAACTCGGTGGCGGGGCGCTGGTACACGTCCTGCGGTGCGGCGATCTGCTCGATGCGTCCGCCGTTGAGCACGGCGACGCGATCGGCGATCGCCAGTGCTTCGCCCTGGTCGTGGGTGACGAACATGGTGGTGATGCCGAGCTGCTGCTGCAGACGTCGGATCTCGTCGCGGATCTGCGAGCGCACGATCGCGTCGAGTGCGGAGAGCGGCTCGTCCAGCAGCAGCACGGAGGGGCGGACCGCGAGCGCCCTGGCGAGGGCGACGCGCTGCTGCTGTCCTCCGGAGAGCTGATGCGGGAAGCGTGCGGCGAGGTGCTCCAGGCCGCACATCTCGAGCAGCTCCTCCGCACGCCTGTGCCGTGCCGACGACTTCACACGACGGATGCGGAGCCCGTACTCGACGTTCTGCCGCACCGAGAGATTGGGGAACAGGCTGTACGCCTGGAACACCATGCCGATGTCGCGTCGGTTCGGTGCGAGGGCCGTGATGTCGCGCCCGCCGACGCGAATGCTGCCCGACGTCGGCTTCTCGAAACCGGCCAGGATGCGCAGAGCGGTCGTCTTTCCGCATCCGGACGGGCCGAGCACGCTGAGCAGCTCGCCCGGTGCGATCCGGACGTCCATGCCGCGCAGCACGGTCGTGTCGCCGAAGCGCTTGGTCACCTTCTCGAGGATGACCTCGTTGTCGTCTGTGGCGGTCATGATGCGGTCACCTTCCGGGACGGGGTGCTCGGGGTCGGAACAGGGGCGTCGTCCTCGTCGACCTTCGAGGCCGGAGCGAGCCGGCCGGCGGCGAAAGTGGCGAGGAGCATGAGCGCCCAGGTGGTCAGGTTGAGGAGCACGGCGACGGCGATGGAAGCGCGGAAGTCGGTGCTCGACACGGTGAACAGCCACACCGGCACCGTCTGCTGGCTGAGCGTCGCCGCGATCGAGAACTCTCCGAAGCACAGCGCGGTCCCGAAGAACACTGAGAACTGCACGGGCCCGCGGATGTTCGGCAGCACGACGCGCCAGATGGTGCCCCACGTCGATGATCCGAGGACCGTCGACCCCTCGACGATCGCCTTGAGGGGAATCGTGCGCAGGCCGGCATCGATCGATCGGAACGTGAACGGCAGGCAGAGCACGACGTAGGTGCCCACGAGGATCAGCGGCAGATCGGGGTTCTGCAGCGTCTGGCTGATCTCATTCGGGATGCTGCCGCGGCCCTGCGAAGCGCCCCAGCGCAGAATCGACACCACGCCGGCTGCGAGCGCGATCGACGGAACGACGAGGGGGAGGGTGCACAGGATCTCGAGCACAGGGCGCAGCTTCGGTGCCCACAGGTGGACGGCGACGACGGCTGGCACGAGCGTCGCCAGCAGTACGACGACCGTGAGCACCGCGATCGTGAGAGTCCGCACAGCGGCGTCGAACAGACTGGCATCGCTTCCGAGCACGCTGAACGACTCGAGAGAGAACGACCCGCCGGGGAATGCGGCGAAGGCGATCGAGCACAGGATCGGGATGGCCAGGTAGGCGCCGACGACCACGATCGGGGCCCAGCGCAGAGCGCGGGCGGGGCGGTTCAGCTGATCCATCGCGCGGACATCCTCTGCAGTCGGTTGAACAGGAACAGCACGACGACCGCGATGGCGACCATCGTCACGCCGAGTGCCATGGCCGCCTCCTCGCCTCCCGACGAGACGCCGGATCGCAGTTCGGAGGCGATGGTGAGTGTGACCAGCGGGAAGCCGCCGGTGCCGATCAGAACCGCGGCCGAAGCATGCGTGGCGTACGCGGAGCCGAACAGCAGCACCCATCCGCCGAGGAGCGCGGGAGCGGCGACGGGAAGCCCGACGCGGCGCCAGAACGTCCAAGCGGAGCCGCCGAGGCTGCGGTTCGCCTCGTGCCACTCGCGCCTGAGGCCGACGAAGGTGGGCAGCGTGACCATGATCATCGTCGGCACGAGGAAGTACTGGTACATCACGACCAGGCCCTGCCAGCTGTACAACGAGAAGCCGATGGCGTCCAGTCCGAGCAGCGCGAACAGGAATCCGGTGTTGCCGAGCGTCACGATGAAGCTGAACGCGAGGGGGGCGCCACCGTCATTCGCGAGCACGGACGACAGCACGGCCACGACGGCGTCGAGCTTCTTCGAGCGGATCTGAGCGATGCAGAACGAGGTGACGGCGCCGATGGCGGCACCGACGAGGGCGCCGATGGCGGATACCTTCACGGAGTTCGCAATGGCCTGGCCGCGGTCGGCGAGGCTCGCGAAGTTCTCCAGGCCGAGGTGCGATCCGCCGGTCTCATCGGACACGGTGAACGCGGTCAGCGCCATGCCGACGATGGGCAGGAGGAAGAAACAAGCCAGGAGAAGGACCATCGGTGCGAGGGCGGCGACGGCCGGCGTGCCCGACCCGCCGAGGCGTGCTCGACGAGTCGGGTCGGTGCGGGCGATGCTCACTGGATGGCCGACGCCCACTCGGCGTCGATCACCTGCTGGTTGGCCTGGCGCTGCTCGAGCGAGGGCATCTCGCCGAGCTCAGCGCTGGGGAGGGCGTCAAGGGCGTCCTGGTCCGCAGTGCCGGCGTCGATCATCGCGTCGAGCCGCACGGGGGAGACGCCGCCGGCCAGCAGGAGGTTCTGACCCTCGTCGGAGAACAGGAACTCATAGAACAGACGAGCCGTCGCGGGGTGCGGGGCGTCGTCGTTGAGCGACGCCGTGTAGAAGGACGACACGACGCCGTCGGTCGGGATGTTCACCTCGAGCTCGATGTCCGCCTCGTCGGCCAACCGGTCGGCGATGGGCTGCAGCGTGTAGGTCCACTCCAGCAGGATCGGCGTCTCGCCCGTCTCGATCGTGCCGGCGTTGCCCTGCACCGGCAGGAAGTTGCCGCTCTGCTTCAGCTCACGGAAGAACTCGACGCCCGGCTCGATGTCGTCGAACGACCCTCCGTTGGCGAGGGACGCCGCGTGCACGATCATGAACGACGACTCGGACGTCTCCGGGCTGTCGGGCAGCGCCACCTGCCCCTGGTACTGCGGATCGAGCAGATCCTGGAAAGACGTCGGGCACACCTCGATGCGCGAGGCGTCGCACGCCATCGCGATGGTGCCGCCGTACTGGTTGATCCAGGTGTCATTCTCACCGACGTACTGCTCGGGAACGTCGTCGATCGTCGCGGGCAGGTACTCGGCCAGCAGTCCGTCCGCATCGGCCTGCACAGCGTAGCTGAGGCCGGTGTCGAGGTAGTCGAGGGAGGTGTCCTGACCCTGACGGTTGACGACGGCGTTGACGAGATCCTGGCTGGAACCGGTCGACGTGTCGTTGTTGATCTCGATGCCGTACTCGTCGCTGAACGCGTCGAGCAGGCCGCCGTAGTTGGCCCAGTCCTCGTACAGGCCCATGGCGTTGAAAGCGCCCTCGGCCTGTGCGTCTTCGATGAGCTTGTCCATTCCGCCGCCGTCTTCGACGCTGGTCGCGGTGCGCCAGGTCTCGGAGGTTTCGGAGGAGCTGTCGCCGGAGCATCCGGCGAGGGCGAACGCGGTTGCGGCGATGACGCCGGCCGCGGCGAGGACTCGTGTGCGCATGGTCTTCTGGACGCTGCCTTTCCTGAAGGGGAGAGAGGATGATGAGCGATCACATCGCTAGTGATGCTGACGACTTCACCATAAAGATCACTAGTGAACATGTCGAATCGATGAGCGGAGATCGAACGCCAGGTGAACGCGGAGAGGCGCCAGGATGGCGGGCGCCGCGACGCATAGACTGAGGGGCCGAATCGGTCGACAACGACCGGCGCAAAGCACGAACGGAGGCGCGGAGTGCAGGCATTCGCGTTCAGAACCATCGCCGACGCGCTGCGAGAAGAGATCCGCGACGGCGCGTATGGCGTCGGCGACTCGCTGCCGCCGGAGCGGGTGCTCGCCGAGCGCTTCGGGGCCTCGCTGGGCACCGTGCGTGTGGCGCTCAAGGAGCTGGTCGCCGAGGGGATCGTCGACGGCACCAGGGGGCGGCCGAAATCGGTGGTGCGCGTGCCGAACCCCCGGTCGTCGTTCGATGAGTTCCACAGCTTCGCGCAGTGGGCGCGCGGTCACGGCCATGAGCCCGGCGGGCACGTGAACGAGAGCGCATGGAAGATCGCCGACGCGCGCGACGAGCAGCTGCTGCTGGCCCCGCGCGGCGCGCGCGTGCTGTCCGTGGTGCGCGTGCGCTCCCTCGACGGCGACGTGGTGATGCTCGAGCGCACTCGCTATGCGGAGTGGGTGGGCCTGTTCGTGGCGGCGATTCCGCCCGATGCGCCGTCGGTCACCGTCGCACTCGCCGAGCACGGAGTGCGCTTCACACATGCGGAGCACCGCTTCAGCGCAGAGGGGGCGAAGGCGCGTGACGCGCAGCTGCTCGGAGTCGGCAGAGGATCCGCTCTGCTGGCGCACCGCCGCGTGTCACGCGACCCGCACGGGCGCATCCTGGAGTGGTCGGTCGACCGGTACATCGCGGGCAAGATCGCTGTCTCGGTCGGCAACTCGTGGAACCAGAACCCGCTCACCTGGACCACGCCGGACGAGACGTAGCGCTTGCCGTTACTCGCAGTCGAGCCGATCCGCGATGGCGCTCATCGCTTCGATCTCGCGCTGCTGGGTCTCGCCCATGGCACCGGCGACCTGGTGCACGCGGGGGTCGGAGCCGAGCTCGCGCACGGCCTCGACCATCTCGAGGGCACCCGCGTGGTGGGTCACCATGAGGTCGACGAAGAGGCAGTCGCCTGCCGTTGTGCCGGCTTTCGCCCGCAGGTCGGCGAGCTGGTCATCGGTCGCCATGCCCATAGCCTCGCGCAGTTCGGCATCGGTCGCGGTCGGCGTGACTGCGCCGCCGTGATCGTGCTCCGTGCCCTGCATCCACGCCATCAGAGGCTCGGTGCCGTACTGCGGCGCGCCCCAATCGACGAGCCAGCCGTACATCTCGCCGCCCTGCGCCGCCTGGCTCGTCGCGATGTCGTACGCGGTGAAGCGCAGCTCTTCGTCGCTCGTCGCCGCATACTCGATCATGGCCATCTCTACGGCCTGCGAGTGGTGCACCTGCATGTCCCGGGCGAAGCCGACGTCCGCGTCGTTCGGACCCGTCACTGCGCCGAACGTGGTGAAGCGGCCGATCGCGAACGCGGCCCCGGCGACGAGTACGATCGCCAACGCGATCAGCGGCCACCGGCGACGGCGCGTGGATCCGGATGATCCTGCCGCGCGCTCCGGCGACGCGTCGGCCTCCGGATCATTCGTATCGATGCGCTGGGCGCCTGACGCGGTCATCCGGAGCCGTCAGAGCCGTCCTGGGCCATCGACGGCGCCGGTGCAGGAAGCGCCTGGCTCCGGCACATCAGGGCTGCGCCAATAGGCCTGGAAGAACTGCTCGATGCGGGGATCGTCTGCGGAGTCGAGCTTCAGCTGGGCGTTCCACGCGCTCACAGCGATCGGTGTCTCCATGCCCTCGTACGGCGACATCAGACCATAGCCGCCCGGTATGTGCTCGCGCAGGCGTTCGACTTCTGCGTCGGTGAGGGCCTCGGCGTCGTAGGCGATCCAGACGGCACCGTGCTCGAGGGAGTGCACGGCGTGCTCGTTCTCCTGCGCCTCGGTGTAGACGCCGCAGTTCAGCCACGCCTGATTGTGCGGGCCGCCTGCCGGCGGGTTCTGCGGGTAGTCGACTTCTCCCGCGACGTGGTCGGTGTCGTTGTCGAAGGTCTCGACGCCCTCGATCGACGACGGATCGACAGACGCGATGTCGTACTCGTTCCAAGGAGTCGTGATGAACGACCATGTGACGAGCGCGGCGACGGCCACGGCAGCGACGGAGCCGACGGTCCACCATGCGGCGATCCCGCGTCGGCGCCTGCGCACGTTCTCCTCGTACTGGGCCTTCGCTCCTGCCGTCTCGGCCTGCCGCTGTCGGGCGAGGCGCTCGGCCTCGGCTGCGCGGGCGGGGTTGCCGCTGCGTCCGCGAGGGGAGCTGGAGCCGGAACGTTTCGAAGCCACCCCACGAGTCTATGCGCGCGCATGTGCGCGGGCGCTGAGAGGCTAGCCGCTGTGATCTGGGAAGAGCCGCTGTTCGAAGAAGTCGCCCAGGGTGAGTCCCTCGAGGGCCGCTGAGCCGTCCTCGAGCTCGATGATCACCGGGTCGTCGTGGGACATCCAGAGCGACCTCTTCTGCAGCGTCGCACTCGCGATGCCGTCTTCATCCGCCGTGACGGTGTCCTCGACGAAATTGCTGTCGATGTAGTATCCCTCGACTCGGATCAGAACGTCTGCTCCCGGTGCAGCGTTCGCCGCGATAGTGAACGTGGGATCGAGCAGACCATTCCACGTGCTGCGGTCGAGGTTCGTGGACAACGGCACCTCTTCTTCGTTCCCGTTGTCCTCCGGCTCGCTCGGATCGTCGTCGCCCGATGGGGCGGTGGCAGTGGTCGTGGGGTCCGGCGTCGGCTCGGTCGTCGGCTCAGGCGACGGCGGTTCGTCGCTGCTCGTCGTCGCCTCGGGGGAGGCATCCGGGGTCTGCGGGGTCGGTTCGGGGGTCGGCTCGGTCGCCTTCGGCGTGGGGGTCGGCTTCTCGGGCGTGGGCTTCGGCGTAGGCGTCTTCGATCCGTCCGACTCGTCAGAGGCGTCGGCGAGATCGGAATCGGGTTCGATCTCCGCGCCTGTGGGCGAGGTCGAATCCTGCAGCGCCGACTGGGTGCCTTCAGCCGGGGGATTCAGCTGGCCGGGCAGCACGGCTGCTGCGGCGACGACTCCCGCGATGGCGAGCGATGCGATCCCCGCCGTGGCCACACCCGCCACCGTCAGCATTCCGCCAGCGGACGATGACGCGCTGGATGCGCCTGACGAGCCTGCTCCCGCAGCACCGACGGCGCCGGCCGCCGCGCCGATGAGCGCAGCGCCCGGCTCGACGAGGTGCCCGAAGAGCGCCGCACCGTGGCCGGCGAGATCCGGAGCAACGCTCTCGTCTGCGATCACGCTCGCACCTTCGACGACGCCCTGCGGCATCGCCATCAGCGCGACGGCCTCGCCGCCGCGCTGCAGAGATGCGAGGTAGCCGCCGGCACCTGCGACGCCGACCGCGAGCGGCAGCAGCACCATGACGAGTCGGCTGCCGACATCCTGAGCCTCAGAGGCGACGATGGCGCAGCGCGGACACGAGGCGATGTGCGCGTCGGCCTTGGCGCCGTCGCGGGAGCCGAGGTTGCCGCGCGTGTGTGCGCCGATGCGCTCGATCGTCCACTTGCAGTCGGAGTCCTCGGGAACAGACGCGATGTGCGCCTGGATCCACGATTCGCGCAGCCCTTCCCGGGCCCGGAGCGCGAGCTGCGAGACCGCTCCGGGCTTCACGCCGAGCAGCGGCGCAACCGCGGCGGGCTTCATGTTCTCGACCTCGGTGTACCAGAGCACTTCCTGCCACCGGCTGGGGAGGGAGCGGAACGCGGTCACCGTGAGGCTGTGGTCGAGCGCAGCGCCGACCGCCTCTTCGCTGGAGCCAGGGTCCTCGACGTCCTCGAGCTCACCGGCGGCGGAGGCGGCGGCCTTGCCCCAGGTCGCCGCGATGTTCCGGATGGCGGTGAACAGATAGGCGCGGAAGGAACCGGTGGGCCCGCCCCCGCGCCTGATCGCCTGAAAGATCTTCGCGTAGGCCTCCTGTACGAGGTCGTCGGCGTCGAGATCGTGGGAGATGTTCCTGGCGGCGACGATGCCGGAGCGGTAGTGACGCCGCCACAGCTCACCGAACGCATCGGCGTCGCCGGAGCGCGAACGCAGCACGAGATCGGCGTCAGCCGTTCTCTCGTTGTCGTCGGTCTCGCGGGCACGCATCCCTCTATTGTGCGTCGATCGTTATGCGATGCGCCAGTTGACCGGCGAATTCTGCGCGGATACTCGGGCACCGACGGTGCTCACGGCATGTCGGAAGAAATCTCTCGGAAGTCGCGTGATGAATCGACATCCTCGCCGTCCCATGTGCGAAGGGGTTGTGCGTTCGGGTCCTTCGGGGAGGGGTCCCCAGCGTTTCCACGAGGAGCCGAACGCCGATCGCCGGATGAGCCGGAGCGTCTCGGGGGAGGGGCTCCGCGCCGCGGCGAGGTGCATGAACCCGGGTGGGCCCGAGTCGGGGGACTCGGGCCCACCGACCCCTGATCGGCTCGCGTCAGACGGCGCGGGTGCCGGCTGACCATACGGCGCGGACGCGCAGCTCGTCGTCGAGCAGGACCGCGTCGGCCGCGGAACCAGGGGCGAGGGAGCCGAGGTCGAGGCGGCCGATCGCGCGCGCAGGCACTGCGGTGAGCGCGGCGACGGCGTCGGTGAGCGGTGCGCCGAACGCGACGGCACGACGGAGCGCCTCGTCCTGCGTCAGGGTCGAGCCGGCTATCGCACCCGTCTCGCGCACACGAGCGACGCCGCGTGCGACGTCGACGCCGAGCGTGCCGAGGGTATATGCCCCATCCGGCATACCCGTCGCCGCCATCGCGTCTGTCACCAGCGCGACGCGACCGGGGGCGGCGAGGAACAGCATGCGCATGACATCCGGGTCGACGTGCACGCCGTCGGCGATCAGCTCGAGCGTCACGTGCTCATCTGCTGCGGCTGCCGGCATCGGGCCGGGGCGTCGATGGTGCACACCCGGCATGGCGTTGAACGCGTGCGTGAGGATCGTGGCGCCGCGGTCGATCGCCTCGCGGGTCGTCTCGGCATCGGCATCGGTGTGGCCGATCGCCGCCGCGGCGTCGGCCGCGACGATGCGCGCCACCGCGTCGAGCCCGCCGCTGAGCTCAGGGGCCACCGTGATCTGCCGCACCGTGCCCGCGCCTGCCTCGAGCAGCGTGTCGACGTCGCGAGGTTCAGGCGCGCGCAGCAGAGCGGGATCGTGCGCGCCGTGATGACCGGGGTCGAGGAACGGGCCCTCGAGGTGGGAGCCCAGAACATCCGGATGTGAACGTGCGAGCTCTGCGACCGTCGCGGCTCTGCGGGCGAGGACGTCGATGTCGGCGGTGACGAGGGAGATCACCGCGCGCGTCGTGCCGTGCGCGCGGTGCGCCGCCCTGGCCGCCAGAATCGCCTCTCCGCCGTCGTCGAAGGCGTGACCGCCGCCGCCGTGGCAGTGGATGTCGATGAAGCCGGGCGTCAGCATCGCGCCGGGGACGATGGTCGAGGCGTCGAGCACCTCGTCGCCGTGCGCGATCGCCTCCGGCACCAGCGCCCCCGTGCCGGACGATGCGATCGTGCTGCCCTCGAACCGCACCCATCCTGTTTCGGAAGCCCCAGGGCTCCCCGGGCCGACGAGACGCGCGGAGTGGATCACTGTTCCCATCCCGCTAGCGTGCCACGTCCGTGCACTTCGACATGTGCGGAACCGGCTGCCGAGATGCGCACATTTTCGACAACCGGCCGACAAAACCGGCGCATCTCGACGAAAGGTGCGCATCTCGGCAGCGGGCGTGGGGTCACGAGCGGAAATATGCAGGGGTGCTCCGGTAGACTTGCGGCGTCGCGACTGGCGCCGGAGGTGGGACACCACCGGGGAGCGACTTGGACGGCAGTCGGCCGCGCGCCTGGGCCGATGCGATCACCTCCCACCTTCCTCTGGAGTTCGCATGACTGATCCGCTTTTCAACGCCCCGCTCACCGAAGTCGACCCCGAGATCGCGCAGGTGCTGCAGCGCGAGCTCGACCGCCAGCGCGGCTTCCTCGAGATGATCGCCTCCGAGAACTTCGTGCCGCTGTCGGTGCTGCAGTCGCAGGGCTCCGTGCTCACGAACAAGTACGCGGAGGGCTACCCCGGCCGCCGCTACTACGGCGGCTGCGAGGAGGTCGACGTCGCCGAGACCCTTGCCATCGAGCGCGCGAAGGAGCTGTTCGGCGCGGAGTACGCCAACGTCCAGGCCCACTCCGGCGCATCGGCGAACGCGGCCGTGCTGCACGCGATCGCACGCCCCGGTGACACGATCCTCGGCCTGTCGCTCGACCACGGCGGGCACCTGACGCACGGTATGAAGATCAACTTCTCCGGCCGCCTCTACGACATCGTGCCGTACGAGGTCGACGCGGAGACGTCGCGCATCGACATGGACGAAGTGCGCCGACTCGCTCACGAGCACAAGCCCAAGGTCATCATCGCCGGATGGTCGGCCTACCCGCGCCAGCTCGACTTCGCCGCGTTCCGCGAGATCGCCGACGAGGTCGGGGCGTACCTGTGGGTCGACATGGCGCACTTCGCCGGGCTCGTGGCCGCGGATCTGCACCCGAGCCCCGTGCCGCACGCGCACGTCGTCTCCTCGACCGTGCACAAGACGATCGGCGGCCCGCGCTCGGGCTTCATCCTCTCCAACGACGCCGACGTGGCGAAGAGGATCAACTCCGCGGTCTTCCCCGGCCAGCAGGGCGGCCCGCTGATGCACGTGATCGCCGCCAAGGCCACAGCCTTCAAGCTCGCGGCGACCGACGCATTCCGCGACCGTCAGGAGCGCACGCTGCGCGGAGCGAAGATCCTCGCCGACCGCCTCGCCCAGCAGGACGTCATCGATGCCGGCGTCTCGGTGCGCTCCGGCGGCACCGACGTGCACCTTGTGCTCGTCGACCTGCGCGACGCGGCGATCGACGGCAAGGCGGCAGAGGATCTGCTGCACGAGATCCGGATCACCGTGAACCGCAACTCGGTGCCGAACGACCCGCGTCCGCCGATGGTCACGTCAGGCCTGCGCATCGGCACGCCGGCGCTGGCGACACGCGGTTTCGACGACGCGGAGTTCACCGAGGTCGCCGATGTCATCGCGCTCGCGCTGCAGCCGAACCCCGACATCGCGGCGCTGCGCTCCCGTGTCGAGAAGCTCACGGCTGCGTTCCCGCTGTATCCGGATGTCGAGCACGCATCGACGGGATACGCCGGCGCCTGAGAAGGAGGCGCGTCGATGCCGATCCGTCTGCTGGTGCTGGTCGGCTCGTCCGGCGCAGCAGCTGCGTCTATCAATCGAACGATCAGTTCCCTATGCTGATAGGTAACCAGTGCGCCCGGAAACGGGCGGGTGCTCGATGAGGAGGCAACATATGACCGCGAAGGTGCTCGATGGCAAGGCCGCGTCGGCGGCGATCAAGACGGAGCTGGCGGAGCGCGTTGCGGCGTTGAAGGACAAAGGAATCACGCCGGGAATCGCGACGGTGCTGGTGGGCGCGGACCCTGCGTCGCAGCTGTACGTGGGGATGAAGCACCGCCAGTCGGAGGCGATCGGGATGAACTCGATCCAGCGCGAGCTCCCGGCGGATGCGACGCAGGAGCAGGTGGAGGCGCTGATCGATGAGCTGAACGCCGATCCGACCTGCCACGGCTACATCGTGCAGCTGCCGCTGCCGAAGCACATCGACACCGACGCGGTGCTGGAGCGCATCGATCCGGCCAAGGACGCGGACGGGCTGCACCCGACCAACCTGGGCCGGCTCGTGCTCAACGTGAACTCGCGGATCGACACCCCGCTGCCGTGCACCCCGCGCGGCGTGATCGAACTGCTGCTGCGCAACGACTACGACTTCAAGGGCAAGCACGTCGTCGTGGTCGGCCGCGGCGTGACGATCGGGCGCTCGATCGGCCTGCTGCTGACTCGTCGTGAGATCAACGCGACCGTCACGCAGGTGCACACCGGAACGGTCGACATGGGGCAGTACCTGCGCCAGGCCGACGTGATCGTGGCGTCGGCTGGCGTGAAGCACCTGATCCGTCCGGAGGACGTGAAACCGGGTGCAGCGGTGCTCGACGTGGGCGTGACCCGTGAGGAAGACCCGGAGACGGGCAAGAGCAAGGTCTACGGCGACGTGCATCCGGACGCCGCCGAGGTCGCGGGCTTCGTATCGCCGAACCCGGGCGGGGTGGGACCGATGACGGTGGCGCTGCTGATGACGAACGTCGTCGAAGCCGCGGAGCGCGCCGCGGCGTAGCGCACGCGTGGCCGGATGTCGGGACGCGCGGCGCGGTTGACCGGGAGCAGCGGCGCGGCAAGGGTGGGAGCATGGCACACATCTCACTCGGCATCGCGGGCGCGCTGGGCACCGAGAAGGCGGCGGCGCTCGCCCCACGGCTCGAAGCGGCGGGGTTCCGCTCCCTCTGGATCAACGAGACGCCGGGCGTCAACGCGCTCGAGGTCGCCGCGGCCGCGGTGCGCGAGACCGACGAGCTCCGCGTCGCGACGGGGGTGATTCCGGTCGACCGTCGTCCGGCGTCGGCACTGCTCGACGACATCGCACGGCTGGAGCTCCCCGAGGATCGCCTCACGCTGGGGATCGGTGCGGGACAGACCCGCCGCGGTGCGCTCGACCTCGTCTCCGCGTCGCTCGAGGCACTCCGCGCGGGCACCGGTGCTCGCCTCGCGGTGGGTGCGCTCGGCCCGAAGATGCGCGCGCTCGCCGCGTCCCGCGCCGACGGAGCGGTGCTGAGCTGGCTGACGCCTGAGGCCGCGGGCGTGCAAACGCGCGAGTTCCACGACATCAACCAGGCAGGGTCTGCGGTGCTCTACGCGCGTGCCAACGCGCATCCGGATGCCAGGAATCGGCTGGAGGATGAGGCTGACAGGTATGCCTCGTTCCCCGCCTACGAACGGCACTTCGCCCGGCTCGGCTTCGGCGCGCGCGACACCGTCCTTCCTTCACCGGCCGACGCCGACATCGCGCCGCGCCTGGCCGAGTACGCCGCAGCGGTCGACGAGGTCGTGCTCCGCGCGATCACCCCGACCGACGCACTCGACGAGTACCTGGCCTTCCTCCCGTTCGCGAGCGACTAGGAAGTCGGCGGGTTCGCGCGCTACGAGCGGGCGTGGCGGTCGAGGAACTCGAACACGGTGCTGTCGTCGACGCCGGGGAAGGTGCCGCGGGGGAGCGGTGTGAAGATGTGCGCGTGCACGCGCGCGCTCGGCCAGGCCCTGCCGCGCCAGCGGTCGGACAACTCGCCGGGGGCGCGGCGGCAGCACGATTCGTCGGGGCAGGTCGACACGCGGCGGTTCTGCGTCTCGCGACCGCGCCAGAACCGCGCGTCGTCGAACGGCACTCCGACCGTGATCGAGAACGCCCCGTCGTCGCGGGTGCCCGTCTGCGTCGAGCACCAGTACGTTCCGGCAGGAGTGTCGGTGTACTGGTAGTGCTCGGTCGTGCGGTTGTGCCGCTCGAAGGCATCACGCGCCGAGAAGTTCTTGCACACGATCTGCCCCTCGACCGAACCGGTCACGTCCTCGGGGAGCGGCAGGTCGTCGTTCTCGTACACCCGCTCGATCTGGCCGGCCGAACCGATGCGCATGAAGTGCAGGCGCATGTCGAGGTGCGTGGTCATCAGGTTCGTCATCCGCATGGCGGCGGACTCGTGCGTCACGCCGAACGCATCGCGGAAGTCCTCCACGGCGAGGTTGCGATCCTTCTTCGCCTCGGTCAGGAATGCCACGGCCTTGGTCTCGGGAATCAGGCAGCACGCCGCGTAGTAGTTGATCTCGAGCCGCTGCTGCAGGAAGTCGGCGTAGTCGGTGGGCGGCCTGTGGCCGAGCAGTCGGTGCGCCATCGCCTGCAGCGCCATCGAGCGCAGACCGTGCCCGCCCGGGATCGATGCGGGCGGCAGATAGATGCGCCCGTTCTCCAGGTCGGTGATCGACCGGGTCGACTCCGGCAGATCGTTCACGTAGATGAGCCGGAATCCGAGCTGTTCGGCCATGATGCTCACCGTGCGGTGCGTGAGCGCGCCCGTCGAGTGCCCCGCAGCGCTCAGCTGCTTCTCTGCGAGCTTCTCGATGTCGGGCAGGTAGTTGTGCTTCGCCCGCATCCGCAGGCGCAGCTCGGTGTTCGCGCGCCTTGCCTCCTCCGGGGTGGCGATGGCCTCCGCCTCTCGGCGCTGAAGTTCGCGATGCAGACCGAGCACCGACTCGATCGTGTCATCCGACATCGATTTGGTGACCCTCACCGCCGGGACCCCCAGCCGACGGAACACCGTGCTCGACTGCGCGCGCTCGAGTTCGATCTCCAGCGCCGCGCGCCGGTTCGGCGGCTCGCCCGAGATCAGGTCGCTCACACTCGTCTCCGCCGCCTCGGCGATCGCCTGCAGCAGCGACAGCTTGGGTTCGCGCTTGCCGTTCTCGATCAGGCTGAGCTGGCTGCCCGCGACGCCCACCTTGGCGCCGAGCTCGTCGAGCGTGAAGCCGGTGGCGAGGCGGTAGTGCCGGATGCGGTGGCCGAGGGTCTTCAGCTCGAGCCCGGATCGCGTGTCCGTGGGGGGAGTCATTCCTTCAGCATATCTAAAGAACCGCCCTTCTTATCAGCTCGAATCGCCTGAAGAGTGCGCGGATGTCCTCCAGAGTGAGTACAACCGCTCATTCATACGGAAGGGAGCATCATGACGATGACCCAGGCACCGCCCGCGCCGACCACCAAGCCTGCGCCCGGCTACGCGGGGCCGGGAATGAGCGAGCTTCTCGTATGGGTGAACGACGTCGCCGAACTGACCCAGCCCGACCGCATCCACTGGGTATCCGGCTCCCGTGAGGAGCACGACGCGCTCATGGACGAGATGGTCCAGCAGGGCACGCTCATCCGGCTCGACGACGCCAAGCGTCCGAACTCGTTCCTCGCCCGATCCGATGCCGGCGATGTCGCCCGCCTCGAGGGGCGCACCTTCATCTGCTCCGAGCGCCGCGGCGATGCCGGCCCGACCAACAACTGGGTCGCGCCTGCCGAGATGCACGAGACGCTGCGGCCGAAGTTCGCCGGCTCGATGCGCGGTCGCACGATGTACGTCGTGCCGTTCTCGATGGGCAAGATCGGCGGTCCGATCTCGCAGATCGGCGTGCAGCTCACCGACAGTCCCTACGCGGTCGCGTCGATCGAGCTGATGACGCGTGTCGGCGACGAGGTCACCGCACTGATCGCCGACGGGCACGAGTGGGTGCGCACGGTGCACTCGGTCGGACGGCCCCTGCACCCGGATGAGCCGGATGTCGCGTGGCCGTCGAACGACGACAAGTACATCGCGCACTTCCCCGACACGCTCGAGGTCTGGTCGTTCGGCTCCGGTTACGGCGGCAACGCCATCCTCGCCAAGAAGTGCTTCGCGCTACGGATCGCCTCGGTTCTCGGGCGCGATCAGGGCTGGCTCGCCGAGCACATGCTGCTCATCCGGGTCGTCGACCCTGCGGGCCGCGCCTACCACGTGGCTGCGGCGTTCCCCTCCGCCTGCGGCAAGACGAACCTCGCCATGATGCGTCCGACTCTGCCCGGCTGGCGCATCGAGACGCTCGGCGACGACATCACCTGGATCCGACCGGGCGATGACGGACGCCTGTACGCGATCAACCCCGAGGCCGGCTTCTTCGGCGTGGCACCGGGCACGGGTGAGTCGACGAACATCACCGCCGTGGAGACGCTGTGGGGCAACGTCATCTTCACGAACGTGGCGCTCACCGATGACGGCGATGTCTGGTGGGAGGGCCTGACTGACGACGTGCCTGAGCACCTCATCGACTGGCAGGGCAACGACTGGACCCCGGATGCCGGGCGCCCGGCCGCGCATCCCAACTCGCGCTTCACGGTTGCCGCGTCGCAGGCGCCGACGATCTCGCCCGATTGGGAGGAGGCCGTGCCGCTCGATGCCATCCTGTTCGGCGGGCGCCGCGCGACCAACGTTCCGCTCGTCGTCGAGGCCCGCGACTGGGAGCACGGTGTGTTCCTGGGGGCGACGATCTCGTCGGAGCGCACGGCCGCGGCCGAGGGCACCGTCGGCGAGCTGCGCCGCGACCCGTTCGCCATGATGCCGTTCTGCGGCTACAACATGGCCGACTACTTCGGGCACTGGGTCGACATGGCCTCACGGGTGTCGAAGCCGCCGGCGATCTTCCAGGTGAACTGGTTCCGCAAGGGCGACGACGGCCGGTTCCTCTGGCCAGGGTTCGGCGAGAACTCCAGGGTCATCGCCTGGATCGCCGAGCGACTGCGCGGCGAAGCCGCTGTGGTCGAGTCACCGATCGGGCGGCTGCCGGAGCCTGGTGCAATCGACCTGACGGGCATCGACGTTCCGGATGGTGACCTTCGGGAGCTGTTCCGAGTCGACCCCGACACCTGGGCGGCCGAAGCCGACCTCACCGAGGAGTTCTTCGACACCTTCGGCGACCGAGTTCCGACGGCGCTGCGCGAGCAGCTGGCCGGACTCAGGCGCCGTCTGGAAGCCGCGAGGTCCTGACCGCACTCCGGTCCTCGCCCGTTCATCCGGACCGCACGCCGGATGAGCACCCAGCGGCCCGTTCCCCCTTCCGATCCGGGGAACGGGCCGCTTCATGCTGCGCGCTTGCCGAAGCGCTTGTGGGCGGCCTGTCTGGTGATGCCGAGCGCCGTGGCGATAGCCTCCCACGAGTAGCCGCTCACGCGTGCGCGCCGCACCAGCGCGGCCTCGTCGCGGCTCAGTTCTCTGCGTCGTTCTGCGAGCGCGAACAGCTCGGGGATCGGATCCTGTGGCTGCTCGGATGACGCGGTTGTGATCATTCGTCAATTATGATTGACGAACACAGGAATGTCAACCTTTATTGACGCCCGAGGGTGTTGGTTCGGATCTGCGACAATAATGCGAGCCGATTTCGTAGACAATCCGGATGGGCGCGGTAGCGTCGAACGGGATGTTGGCACAACGGGCGCTGGCGCATGGCGGGCGGAAAGGATGGCGCATGTCGACGGTCGAGACGAGGACGAGGTCGGACGGCGATGCAGGTGACCTCACACAGCTCATCCGAAGCGCGATCCTCGACGGGGGCTTCGCCCCGAACCAGCGGCTGATCGAGGCGGACCTCAGCGAGAGCTTCGACGCATCGCGCGCGGCCGTGCGGTCGGCGCTGATGAACCTCGCGGCGGAGGGGATCGTCGAACGCCTGCCCAACCGCGGGGCGCGGGTGCGTGCGATCAGCGTGGGCGAGGCGATCGAGATCGTCGAGGCCAGGATCGGGCTGGAGACGCTCGTGGCGCGCAAAGCGGCGGAGAGGATCACCGACGAGCAGGCGGACGACCTGCGCGGGCTGAGCGAGGAGATCGCCACCGCTGTGGGGGCGGGAGACCTCGTCGGATACGCCAGGCTGAACCAGGACCTCGACCGCAGGGTGCGCGACATCGCCGGCCATGCCACCGCTGCGCACCTGCTCGAGCGGCTGGGCGCGCAGTCGGCCAGGCACCAGTTCCGGCTCGCGTATGAGCCAGGGCGGGCCGCGAGATCGGCGCCCGAGCACATCGCGATCATCGACGCCGTGGTGGCGGGCGACGCCGACGCCGCCGAGCAGGCCACGCGCGTGCACCTCGAGGGCATCATCGAGATGCTCCGCCAGCGCTCCTAGACGACACGGCGCCCTTCACCTTCGGCGCCTCGCACCTGAGCTGCATGGCCCGGGCTCAGGTGCGGTCGGTAGGATCTCGGGCATGCGTGCCGTCGAGTCCTCACCGCACAAGCGGTCGACTCTCTCCGTTGCGATCGTCGAGGACGACGACCGTGATCGCGAGCGACTGCGGACGATGCTGCGTAAGTACGAGGCCGACAACGAACTGACCATCCGGCTGAGGGAGTTCGAGGACGGCGCCGCGATCATCGAGGGGTATCAGCCGCAGTACGACATCATCTTCCTCGACATCCAGATGGCCGGCATCGACGGCATGCGCGCGGCAGCCGAGATCCGCAAGGTCGACACGTCGGTCATCCTGATCTTCGTCACGAAAACGGCGCAGTACGCCGTGAACGGCTACGCGGTGCAGGCCCTGAGCTACCTGCTCAAGCCGGTGTCGATGTTCGCGGTCGCCAGCGAGATGGACCGCAGCATCGCTCAGCTGGGTCGGGTCGAGCAGACCTCGATCCTCGTCGGCCCGCGTTCGGCGCCTCGCCGCGTCGACATCAGCGACATCGTCTACATCGAGAGCAGCCGTCACCAGATCTGGGTGCACACGGTGAACGGCCCGCAGACATTCAGTGCGACGCTTCAGGAGTTCGACGACCTGCTCTCGCCGCGCAGCTTCTACCGCTCGCACTCGAGCTACCTGGTCAACCTGAAGCACGTCGTGCAGGTCGACGGCGACGAGTGCGTGATGTCGAACGGCGATTCCATCCGGATCAGCCGATCGCGCAAGAAGGGGCTGCTCGAGGAGCTGACGAACTACATCGGCGGCCAGCTCGTATGACAGAGCTGCTGCCGGACATCCCCCGGTGGTACACGGGCCTCGCCGAGTGGGGAGCGGCGCTGTGCTACATCCTGATGATGCGGCGGCGCCTCCGTCTGTGGGCGTGGACCTCTCTGATCGTCGTGGCGCTGCCTGCGCTGATCGCAGTCCAGCTTCTCGCCGATCGGCTGCCGATCGGGCTGTGGACGCTCGGCATGGTCGCCTCGATGCTGGTGATGTACGGCTTCGTGCGGTTCACCACCGACCTGCAGGGCCGCGACGCCGGCTACCTCACGGCGCGGGCCTTCGTTCTGGCTGAGCTGGTCGCATCGCTGGAATGGCAGCTCTGGGTGCACTGGATGCCGGAGCTGCCGAGTCCGGAGCTGGGCACAGGGCCGTTCTTCGGCTCGCTCGGGCTGCTGGTGGCCTGCTACGGCACATGCTTCGCGTTGGCGCACGTGATCGAGCGCCGCAACATCCAGCCGCGTGAACGCCTCGGTGTCAGTTACCGGGCGCTGATCTCATCGATCGCCATCGCGGGCACGACCTTCCTGGTCAGCAACCTCAGCTTCGTGCTGACGTCGACGCCGTTCAGCGGCAACAACCCGACCGACATCTTCTACATCCGCACGCTCGTCGACCTGGCCGGCTTCGTCGCGCTGTACACCCAGCAGGGGCATCGCAACGAGACGCAGAAGGCGATGGCGCTGGCGGAGACCGAACTGGTGATGCAGCTGCAGCACGAGCAGTACCTGCAGACGAAGCGCAACATTCAGGAGCTGAATCGGATGCACCACGATCTGCGCTACTACGTCGAGGCCATCCGCGCCGAGGAGTCGCCGGAGCGACGCAGCGAGTACCTCACCGACCTGGAATCGAGCATCACCGGCTACGAGTCGGAGATCAAGACCGGCAACCGCGTGCTCGATGTCATCCTCAGCGCGAAGATGGAGAAGTGCCTGCAGGAGCGGATCTCGATGACGAACGTCGTCGAAGGCAAGGCGGTCGACTTCGTCGAGCTGCCCAAGCTCAGCGCGCTGTTCGGCAACGCGATCGACAACGCGATCGAGGCGTGCCGCCAGATCGAGGACGTCGACAAGCGACTGCTCAAGGTGTCGGTGTTCACCCAGGGCGGGCTCGTGATGATCCGGATCGAGAACTACTGGGATCACGAGGTGGAGTTCGTGAGAGGGCTGCCGCGCACCACCAAGCCCGACCGCTCCCGCCACGGCTTCGGCACGCAGAGCATGCGCCGCATCGTCGAAGACCTCGACGGCTCGATCTCGTTCCGGCACGAGAACGACTGGTTCACGGTGCGAATCCTGCTGCCGCGTCCCGCCTGAGACGAACAACGGCGGGTTCCAGGCGCCGAAGCGCCGAGAACCCGCCGTGAAGCGGAGGGGGAGAGTTACTCCGCCTCGGTCATCTCGCCGTCCTGGTCCATGTTCCATTCGGTGCCGGACTCGGCCGAGGTGGCCGTGATCTGGAAGTCGGTGCCGTCTTCGATCTGCACGGTGGAGATGTACTCCTCGACGGCATCCGACGGGTAGTAGGGCATCACCCACATGCCGTACTTCTGCGTCGGGTCCTCGACGTCGGAGGCGAGCATGATCTGCTCCATCGGAGAGTCGACGGCCTCGATCTGCTCGTTGACGATGTCGACGCCCTCCTGCAGGTCCGCGACGAACGCCTCGCTCTCCTCGCCGGAGCCCGCGCCGGGTGAACCGCCGTCGGCCGAGCCGCCGTCAGAACCGCAGCCGGCGAGACCGACGACGCCGACCGCCGCGAGGGAGATGACCAGACCGAAGCGCGTGAGAGTGTCTTTCATGATTTCCTACCTTCTGTGATGACGCGTGAAAGGGTGCCGCGCGACGAATCGGCGGCACCCCATCACACTGTGGTGGTTATTCGATGGGCTGCCCGTCGCTGCCGAGGCCGAAGCCGAACTCGTACGAGCTGCCTTCTGAATCGACGTACGGGGTGGTGTCTGCGATGTCCTCGAGGCTCGCCTCGACGGAGTCCATGTCCTTCGGCAGAGCGATCGGCAGGCGGCCTGTCGGCTCGCTCAGACCGAGCGCGACGTCGAGGAACGCCGCGTCGCTGACGCCGGAGCCCCAGACGATCGCGTCGGAGTCCGCCTCGAACTCCGCCGGGATGACTGCGCCGTTCGAGATCGACAGCAGGGTGACGACGGGGATGTCCTCGCCGCTGGCCTCGACGGCGTCGACCGCGCGCTCGAAGGCGTCGAGGTCGGCCTCGTTCGAGATGCGGGACGTGCTGCCGTAGTAGGAGCGGTTCTCCTTGCTGCCGTCCTCGAGCGTGTCACCGCTGATCGAGGTCTTGCGCACGCTGTCGCCGTCCGCCGTGTACGGGCGGTACTGCAGGGACAGCGGGTAGAACTCGCCGGTGTCCTGGTCGAGACCGGCGCTGTCGAAATTGGTGCCGTTGTTCGGGTTGCTCATGCCGACGAGCACGAGGTCGACGTCCGAGAGGTCGGGGGCCGTGTACGAGACGACCTCCTCGTCATCGTTCAGCTCCGCCTCGTCGGTGATGACCTCGCCGAAGTAGTGCTCGGCGGTCTCGAGATCGATCGTCTCGCCCTCGGTGTAGGTGGCGGGGCCGAACAGTCCGTCGTGGCCCGTGTCGAAGGAGCGCGGGATGTACACGGTGAGGTCCTTGAGGTCCTCGGCCGACGTGCCCTCGGCGATGGTGCCGTCGCTGTTCTTCAGCACGACGAGCGAGTCGTGCTGCGCGTCGAGGCCCGCCTGCTTGAATTCATCGTTGCCGACGAGGTCCTCCGAGACGGCGAGGTCCTGGTAGGCGCTGTCGTATACACCGACCCGGAACAGGTTCGTCAGGATGCGGCGGCCGCTGTCGGCCCAGCGGTCCTCCGCGCTCTGATCGAGGTCACCGGCTTCGTACGCCGCCTCCCACATCGTGTACGCCTCCTGGATCGGGGCGATGTCGTTGTTGCCGCCGAACTGGTCGACGCCCGCCTTGAGCACCTCGAAGTGGCGCTCGGCGACCGTAAGCTCGTCCGCGCCCCAGCTGGTGCCGATGAGGGCATCCGGATCGGTTTCTCCGCCCGCGGTCACGCCCCAGTCGGTGACGATCACGCCGTCGTAGCCGTTCTCCTCGCGCAGGATGTCGACGCGCTCCGAGTCGTAGGCGCTGCCCATGGCGTTGCCGTAGGCGGGGTCGCCCTCGCCGTCGACCAGGATCGAGTAAGACGTCATCACGCCGCCCGCTTCGATGGCGGCGAGGAACGGTGCGACGTGCTCATCCAGGTTGTCGCCGGGCAGGACGCCGTACTTGCCGGCGTTCGTGTGTGATTCGCGGCCGCCTTCGCCGACGCCGTCTCCCGGGAAGTGCTTGATCACGGTCGACACGGAATCCGTGCCCCAGCCGAGGTTCTCGCCGTCCTCGTCGAACGTGCCCTGGAAACCGTCGACGTACGCCGCAGCCATCTCGCTGGCCAGGTCGACATCTTCGCCGAAGGTGCCGTTGATGCGCAGCCAGCGCGGGTCGGTGGCGAGATCGATCTGCGGGCTCAGGGCGTTCGCCAGACCCATTGCGCGGTACTCGGCCGAGGCGATGCTGCCGAACTGCTCCACGACATCCGGATCGAACGTCGCGGCCATGCCGAGCGACGACGGCCACTGCGACACGCCGCCCGACGCACCCGCGTAGCTGTCGGCCGCGTCGTTGCGCGGGTCGGAGCTGAAGTTCACGGGGATGTACGGCTCGTCGTCTGAGACGAGCGTCTCGACGTACGCCTGCATCTCGTTCGTCCATTCGACGACCGGCTCGATGTCGTTGCCGCCCGCATACAGAACGTTGCGCAGGTAGGAATCCGACAGGTACTCCTGCTGGTCGTCGGTGAGCCCGTCGCCCGGGGCGCGCTCGTGGCTCGAGAACAGCATCAGACCGGAGACCTGGTCGGCGCTGAGCTGGGGCGCGAGGTCGGCTGCACGCTCTTCCGGGTCGAGGCGCCAGTCCTCCCACGCGTCGAGCCCGCCGTTGCCGTTCATGTCCTTGAAGGCGAGGGTGCTGCCGCCGTCGGTCTCTTCGATCAGCTCGAAGGAGTCCTTCGCCATGGTGAGGGTCTTGCCGTCACCGGGGTTCGTCACGACGACGATGTCGGTGGTTCCGTCCGTCACCTCCTCCGTGGAGTAGGAGCCCCCGTCCGAGCTCGCGCAGCTGGTGAGCACCACTGCGAGCCCGGTCGTGAGCACAAGACCGGATGTGATCGCTGACTTCCTCATCAATATCCCCGTATCGTCTTTGGCGCGTCGCCGTCGTCGGCGACGCTAGGGAACCAAATGCGCTTCGCCGCCATCGCAGCCGCCTCGTCGACGAGGCGGCCCATGTCCGCATTGCTGTGTGAACTCAGCGGGCGTTGCGCACCATCGACGCTATGAGGGAGCTGGACGTTCCGGTCGGCCAGGTGCACGATCGGCCGTTCTGCGCGCACGATTCGCAAGCACCGGATCCGGATGTGCCTCCCGCACGTACAAGCGGCGCCCGGCGGCAGAAGAGCCACCGGGCGCCGCTTGGTGTCAGCGGGTCATTCTGCGAGGCGCACCTCGTCGTCGCCCGTGCGGTGCCTGCGCACGCGGCGGATCACGAGGTACACGCCGAGCAGCACCAGAACGCCGATCAGGATGGTCGCTCCGAGCTGGATCCAGCGCCACATCGGCGGCTCGTAGGTGACCGTCGAGCCGGGTGCGAAGCCGTTCATCGCGTTGGAGTTCGCGACCGCGTACAGCACGTGGTGCGTCGCCTTCCGGATGTCCTGCTGCGCCGTCGCCGAGCTCGTGTCGTCGAACGACTTCGACGGAGCGAACGTGAGCGTGAGGTCCGTTCCCGCGGCGATGCTCTGGTTCGGGTTCATATAGCGGTACAGGTTGAAGTCGGAGATGGCGAAGCCGTCGAAGCCCCACTCGCCGCGCAGCACGTTCGTCATCAGCGCCTCGGAGCCGCCGGCCCACGTGGCGCCGATGCGGTTGAACGAGCTCATCACCGCGGTCGCACCGACCGTCGTCTGTTCGACCGTGCCGTTCTCGTCCGCGATGTACTCCACGGGCATCTCGGCGTCCTTGACGATCATCTCGAACGGCTTCAGGTACACCTCGCGGATCGTCTGCTCGTTGGCCCAGACCGCGATGCCGTTGTTCACGCGGTTGGCCTCCATGTCATTCAGCGCGAAGTGCTTCAGAGTCGTGTAGAGACCCTTCGACGCCGCGCCGTCCGTGGAAGCGAGGCCCATCGCACCGGAGAGGAACGGGTCCTCCGAGTAGTACTCGAAGTTGCGACCGGCGAACGGGGAGCGGTGCAGGTTCACTGCGGGCGCGTACCAGCCCGATACCTCCTTGAACAGCGCCTCGTTGCCCACCATGGTGCCCATGGCCTTGCTCAGCTCGACGTTCCACGTCTGTGCGATGAGGAACTCGGTCGGGTAGGCCGTGCCGTTCACCGACGCGTTGATGAACGACGAGAACCCTGCGGGACCGTCGAGATCCGTGGTGATCGGCTTCGCAATGCTGGGGAGCGCGCCCGTCTGGTACGCGCCGTTGAGCAGCATCTCGGTCATCTCGTCGATCGTCAGCGAGTCGAGCAGCTCGTCCCACTGCGGATCGTCGATCGGCAGGCCGCGCAGGTTCACCAGCGTCAGGTCGGTGTCCTGACCGGTGGTGGGCGCCTCGGCGTCCGGGTCCTGTGCCGCCTCGACGTCGTATGGTGCGAAGCCTTCCGCGATCGCATCGGTCGCCTGCATCAGGTCATCGCTCGGCGCAGTCGGGAAGGTGCCGGCGAAGTCGGCGCGCGACATGTTCAGGATCTTGCCCTCTTCGGGCTCGTCCGTGAACATCTCCGACACGTCGTCGAACTGGTTGGTCACCGCGGCCTCGTCGGACGAGCGCTGGTCGTCCTCGTCGTAGACGACCGTCTCGTCGACCGTGTAGGCGATTGCGTCGACGTCGTCGGCTGGCGTGTGCGAGTCGGTGCGCAGCGAGAGATCGTAGTCGCCGGCCTCCAGCACGTATGCGGCCGCGTCCTCGTAGTCGTACGACGCCATGTCCTCGACGTTCAGTGAGACCGTGACGGTCTCGCTTTCGCCCGGTGCGATCTCACCGGTCTTGGCGAACGCACCCAGCACGACCTCGGGCTTCTCGATGCCGCCTGCGGTGTACGGCGCCGAGTAGTACAGCTCGACGACGTCCTTGCCTGCGGTCGTGCCGTCGTTGGTCACCTCGATGTCGAGGGAGATCTCGCCGTCGACGTCACCGAGGGAGCGATCGGCGACCTGCCAGGAGAAGTCGGTGTAGCTCAGGCCGTAGCCGAATGGGTAGACGACGGCGTCGTCGTAGTCGATGAAGCCCTCGGCGGCGGCCGTCTCGTAGTAGCGGTAGCCGACGTAGATGCCCTCCTGGTAGTTGACGAACGGGGCATCCGAGGTGACGTCGGCGTTGGAGGCTGCGGCCTCCAGCACCGACGCCGGGTACTCGACGTCGAGGTTGTCGTAGACGAAGTCGCCGAAGTTCGCGAAGCTCGGGTCCTTCGTGAAGTCGGAGGCCCAGGTGTCGACCGTGCGGCCGGACGGGTTGACGGCGCCGGAGAGCACCTCGCCGACCGCGTTGAACCCGGTGGCACCCGGCGAGCCGATCAGCAGCACGCCGTCGACATCGGCGTTGTTCTGGACCGGGTCCAACTCGATCGTCGTCGAGGCGTTCACGGCCACGATCACGGTGTCGAAGCTGTCGGCGGCGAGGTCGATCAGATCGCGCTCGTCCTTGTTCAGCTCGAGCTGGTGCTGGCCATCCTCGTAGTTGTCATCCCACCCGGACATATCGGTGGTGAGGTCGCCGCCCTCGCCGCCGGGACGGCCGACGAAGACCACGGCGGCATCGTCGTACTCGCCGAAGGAATCGGCGACGGAGTCGTAGCCGGAGACGGGCATCTCGCCGATCGTGTAGGTCGACACATCCGGCTTGTCCATCTCGATGAAGCCGCGCGGGTTCTCTTCGGTGAAGGCCGTCAGCTCGTCGATCACGGACTGGTTCACCGTGAAACCGGCGTTCTCGAGACCCTGCTGGGGCGTGACCGCCGTCGAGGTGTCGACCGAGCCGGACCCGGCGCCGCCGTAGACCGGGTTGACGGCCGCGGCGCCGAGCATCGTGACCGCGGCGCCCTCATCGATCGGCAGCGCCTGCGACGAGTTCTTCGCGAGCACGATGCCCTCGCCTGCGATGTCCTGCACCAGCTCGCGCGAAGCGGTGTCGACGTCCTCGATCGTGTCGAAGTCGGCCTCGTAGTACGCGGTGTCCCAGTCGGCTGCCTCCTCGGACTGGTCGACCGTATAGGTGCCGCCGCCGAGCTGCGAGGCGACCCAGTTGAAGCCCACATTCAGCGCGACGTTGAGGACCACGGTGATCAGTGCCACGAAGGCGAGCACCGGTATCCAGATGGACAGGAACTTCTTGTTCGACATGGGGCGTCGTTTCGACTTCGCCGTCGCGTCACTCACTCTGGGACTCCTCCTGGTCATAGGCGGCTGCTTCGTCTCGCCCTTGTGCTGTACGCGGGGCATCTTTGCTGTTGTGCGCTTCTCGGCGCGCCCATGCGTCCAACATCAACACGCTAGGCGCCGCCGCCCGGATGGAGGGTTGCAGCGGCACGATCGGTCAAAACTCGCGCACCGCTGGTCTGCTCAGCGGAAGCTCAGGTGAATGAACAAAACTATACCGACTGGACGGTACAGCGAGACGAGGAATCATGACACCCGCACGGCGCTATCTCAGCCTCGGCGTGCTCACGGGAGCGGTGCTGCTGCTCGCCATCGATGCAACGGTGCTGCACCTCGCCGTGCCATCGCTCGCGCGGGATCTCGACGCCAGCGCGACCGCCGTGCTGTGGATCGGCGACGTGTACTCGTTGGCGATCGCCGGCCTCCTCATCACCATGGGGAACATCGCCGATCGCGTCGGGCGCAAGCGACTGCTGCTGATCGGCGCCACCTCGTTCGGCATCGCCTCTGTGGCGGCGGCGTTCGCTCCCACGCCCGAGATGCTCATCGTCGCACGGCTGCTGCTGGGGGTCGCGGGTTCGACGCTGATGCCGTCGACGCTCTCGCTCATCCGCAACATCTTCACCGATCCGGCCGAGCGCACCCGCGCGATCGCGATCTGGTCGGCGGCCGCCGCGAGCGGCATCGCACTCGGCCCCGTCGTCGGGGGCGCGCTGCTCGAGCACTTCTGGTGGGGGAGCGTCTTCCTGATCAACGTGCCGGTGATGCTCATCATCGTCGGAGTGGGTGCGTGGGTGCTGCCGGAGTCGAAGAACCCGCATCCCGGCAGGCTCGACCTTCTCTCGAGCGCGTGGTCCATGCTCGCGATCGTGCCGTTCGTCTATGCCATCAAGCACCTCACCACGGGTGCGGTCGACGTCGCACTGGCCGTCGCGCTCGCCGCATCCGCCGCGGGTTCCGTCCTGTTCGTGCGCCGCCAGCGCCGCTCGGCCGCGCCGATGATCGACATCGAGCTGTTCCGCAACGGCTCCTTCTCCGGCGCAGTGGCAGTGAACTTCATCTCGGTCTTCGCGATGAGCGGTGTGCTGTTCTTCTTCTCGCAGTACCTGCAGCTCGCCCGGGGGCTGCAGCCGCTCGGCGCGGGGCTCGCGCAGCTGCCCGTCGCCGTCGCGTCGATCATCGCCGTGGCGTGCGTCGGTTTCCTCGTCGCCCGCCTCGGCCGGGGCAGGGCGATCGCGTTCGCGCTGGCGCTCGGGGCCGCCGGACTGGTGGCGGTCGCGGTGATGGAGGGCAGCGCGCACCTGTCATGGCTGCTCATCGCCCTGGTGCCGCTCGGGCTCGGCATCGGCATCTCCGAGACGCTCAGCGTCGATGCGGTCGTCTCGTCCGTACCGCAGGAGAAGTCGGGCGCGGCCTCGTCGATCTCCGAGACCGCGTACGAGCTGGGCACGGCGATGGGCATCGCCGTGCTGGGCTCGGTGCTCACGGTGATGTACCGGTTCGTGCTTCCCGCAGACGCTCCGGATGCTGCGCGGGACTCGCTCGCGAACGCCGCAGCCGAGCTGGGCGAGGGAGCGGCGCTCGAGGCCGCGCGGGAGTCCTTCGTGCACTCGATGCAGGTGACCACGCTCATCGCCGCAGGTGTGATGGTCGCCGGAGCAGTCGTGGCGCTCCGCCTGATTCCGAACGTGCGGCCGGCGGTCGCGGCTAACGTGGACTGACATGGGACGCACAGCGGGGCGCGATGCCGATGGAACGCGAAGGATCATCCTCGACGCGGCGACGCCCATGGTGGCTCGCCACGGGCAGGAGGTGTCGCTGGCCAGGATCGCTGACGCGGCCGGGGTGTCGAAGGGCGGGCTGCTGTACCACTTTCCGACCAAGGAGGACCTGCTGCGCGCGAGCGCGGCCGACCTGTTCGCGCGCTTCCGCGAGGCCGTGTACGCCGAGACCGAGAAGGAACGCGGCGGCGCACACGGACGCCTGGCCAGGGGATACATCCGCGCGACGTTCGCGGAGCTGTCGGACGATGTCGCACGCGATCAGATCGCCGTGGCCGCGCACCTGATGAGCGAGCCCGGCATCCAGGAGATCGCGTCGGCCGACGGACGGCGCTGGCGGGATGAGCTGATGGCAGACGGGCTCGGGGAGCAGGCCATCCGGATCATCGTGGCCGCGTCCGACGGCGTCGGCAGCGCCCCGCTGTGGGGTGCGATTCTGAACCCCGACGACTGCGCCGCGCTGAAGGAACAGCTGCTCGACATGACGCGGGGCGGGGATCCGGAGGAGACACGATGAGGCGTCCGCCCCCAGGGGCGGACGCCTCATCGTCCGGCGGGTCGGATCAGCCGATCGAATCGACCGTCTCGTAGCCGTTGCCGTTGTACTCCTGCACGACAAGGCTCGACACGGCAGGCTGACCGTCCTCCGTGGTGTTCACCGCGGTGCCGTCCAGCATCAGCGGCGCCTGCAGGTCGGAGACGCTGCGCAGCGCCTCCATGAAGGACTCGCGGGTCGGCTCCTCCATGTTCTGGAACGTCTCGTCGAGAGTCGCTCCGATCATGTAGCTCCACATGCAGTGCGGGAAATCGGGCGTCGTGGTGTAGTCGCCCGAGTAGGTCTCGAGCGAGGAGAGGAAGGTGGTGACGTCCTCGTCCTCCGCGTAGGCCGGCGACTGCGGCGCCTTGGCGAACGACACCGAGTAGAAACCGTCCTCCGGGGCGGCGTTCGCCGGGCCGAGGATGGCCACGGGGCTCGACGTGTTCGACGGCAGGAACCAGCTGGGTGACCAGCCGAGCTCGCGCGTCTTCTCGATCGATGAGATCACCAGCGGTGTGATCGACATGGCGTTGAAGAACACGTCGGCGTCGGTGTCCGCCAGCTGTGTCAGCTGGGAGTCGACGGAGGGGTCGGTCGCCTCGTAGGTGAGCTCTTTCACGACCTCGACGCCCGTTCCCTCGATGGCCTCCTTGAAGCCCTCGACGTAGCCTTCGCCGTAGTCATCGTTCTGCGACAGGATCGCAACCGTGAGGTCGTCGCCCGACTCCGCGAGCAGCTCGCCGAACGCCGCGCCCTCGTTCATGTACGTGGGCACGAAGCCGAGCTGCCACGGGCTCTCGGTCTGATCGGAGAAGATCGGGTCGCCGGTCTGGATCAGGACCTGCGGCACCTCCTCGTCGATCGCCGCGTCGCGGAATGCGCGGTTGGTCGGCGTGCCGAGTCCCGCCGTGAACGCGAACACGTCGCCGGAATTCTGCTGGAAGTTCTGCAGCGCCTTCTGCGGGTCGTAGGCGTCGTCCCATGCCTGCACGTCGACTGTGCGGGTGTTGCCGTCGCCGAACTCGATGCCGCCGGCATCGTTGCGCTCGCCCATGTAGGCGACGAGCCCCGCGACCGTGCAGTTGCCGGGACCGGCCGTGGCACCCGACAGCGGCGTCGTGACGCCGAGGGTGATCGAGTCGTCGGTGATGCCGGGGCTCGATCCGCCGCCGTCGCCATCGCCGCCGCCGGAGCCGCCGTCGTCGCGGCCGCAGCCGGCCAGGACGAGAGCGAGCGCGGAGCCGACGGCGACGGTGCCGAGCCACTTCGCTTTCCTGCTGTTCAGGATCATGACGGAACCTCTTTCGTTGGTGGTGTCTGAAGGGACGTTACGAACCGGTCCGATCATCCGGACGGTCGGCCGAGCGGCGCCCACGGAACAGGCGCCTGATGCGGTGAGGCACGCTGGCGAGGCCGCCCGGCAGGATGATCAGCACGGTAAGCAGGATGATGCCCTGGATGAGCGCGGTCAGCGTCGGTGCGATCTCGTTGGTGATGCTCGGAACGAACACGTAGTAGATGCCGCCGAGCAGCGATCCGAAGATGCTCGCGGCACCGCCGACGACCATCGAAGCGAGCAGGTTGATCGAGTGGTGGAATGCGAGCGTTTCGGGGCTCGTGTATTGGATGACGACCATGTAGAGGAAGCCGGCCACACCGCCGATCATCGCGGCGATCGTGAACGACATCACCTTGTAGCGGTAAGGGGAGATGCCCATCGACTTCGCGACGTTCTCGTTCTCCTTCACGATGGCCAGTGCGCGACCGAACTTTCCGCGCGTGAGGTTCGCCACCAGGATGAAGCAGATGCCGGCGATGAGCAGCACGGTGTAGTACTGCCACTGGTCGTCGGCGAGACCCGTCCAGTCCGGCGCATCGGAGAAGCGCGCCGATGTGCCCTGCGACCCTCCGGTGAGATCGGACAGCCGCTTGGCGAGCGGCACGCCGATGACGGGCAGCGCGATCGTGACCATGGCGATGGCGAGTCCGCCGAGGCGCGCCGCGGCGAAGGCCACGATGAGCCCTGCGACGCCGGGCAGCACGATCGCGGCGATGAAGGTGACGACGATCGGCCAGTCGTTGTTCACGCCGTATGCCGTGACGTAGGCGCCGAAGCCGACGAAGAAGATCTGGCCGAGCGAGACCTGGCCGGTGTAGCCCATGATCACGTTCAGGCCGAGCACGGCGACGGCGAAGACGCCGACGCGGGCCAGCTGCTGATTCGCCTCCACCTGCAGCACGAGCGGGGCGAGCAGCAGCGCGATCACGATGGCCGCGGCCACGGCGTACTTCCACCACGCGCGTCGGCCGGACGCCGGCGTGGTCAGGGGAGCGGTGAGGTCGGGGACAGAAGGTGAAGCGGACATCTCGTTCCTCACACTCGCACGACGGTCTTGCGGCCGAACAGGCCCTGCGGCCTGATCAGCAGCACGATGAACAGGAGCACGAACGGCACGGCGATCTTGAGGTCGTGCCCGATCAGTGGCACGTAGACCGCGGCCAGGTTCTCGAGCACGCCGATGATCCATGCGGCGACGACGACGCCGATCGGGCTGGACAGTCCGCCGAGGATGACGGCGGCCAGCGCGTACACGAGCACGGTGTCGAACATGCCGGGCGTCAGCGACAGGCGCGGTGCGATGAGCGCGCCCGCGATCGCGCCGAGGGCGGCGGCCAGACCCCAGCCGATCATCAGGTGGCGCCCGACCGGGATGCCGGCGAGGGCTGCGGACGACGGATTGTCGGCCACGGCGCGCAGCGCGAGGCCGAGCTTCGTGCCGCGGAAGAGCAGCTGGATCAGGCCCATCGCGGCGAGGATCACCAGGAAGGTGCCGAGCGACTTCCAGCTGATCGTCGCACCCAGGAACGAGAGGGTCGCTTCGGGGAACAGCCACGGCAGTCGCAGGTTGTTGTACGACCAGATCCAGCCCGCGAGCCCGGTGAGCAGTGTGAGCAGGCCGACCGTGACGACGATCGCAGTGTCGGGGTCGCCCTTCTCGAACCTCCGGATGAGCAGGCGCTCGATGAGCGCACCCAGGATGAATGCGGCGATGACCGCGAGCAGGATACCGACGATGAGCGGCATCCCCCAGCCTACGAAGGCGTAGACGAAGTACGCGGACAGCACGGCCATGCCGCCCTGAGCGAAGTTGATCATTCCCGTCGACTGGTTCACGAGCACGATGGCCAGGCCGAGGGCCGCGTAGATCGATCCGGTGCCGAGTCCGTCGACGACGAGTTGGATGAAGGTTCCCATGTCAGCCCCCGAGGTACGCCTTTCTGATCTCGTCGCGGCCCTTCAGCTCCGCTGCCGTGCCGCTGAGCACGCTGCGGCCGGTCTCGAGCACGGTCGCGGCCTCGACGATGCGGAAGGCGAGGGCGGCGTTCTGCTCCACCACGAGCATGGCGATGCCGGACTCGTCGCGCAGCCGCTGGATCGAGTCGTAGACGTCCTTCGACGTCGAGGGCGCCAGACCCAGCGACGGCTCGTCGAGGAGGAGCAGGCGGGGCTTCGCCATGAATGCGCGGGCGATCGCGAGCATCTGCTGCTCGCCGCCCGACAGCGTCGAGGCGTTCTGGGCGATGCGGCGGCTCAGGTTCGGGAACAGCTCGAGGATGAAATCGATGTCGCCGGATATGCCGCTTCGGTCCTTGCGCAGATAGGCACCGACCATCAGGTTCTCGCGCACCGAGAGGTTGGGCAGGGTGCCTCGTCCCTCCGGCACGTGCGCGATGCCGAGTGAGGCGACCTTCTCGGGGCCTGCATGCGTGATGTCGGTGCCGTCGAAGGTGATCAGTCCTCCGACGTTCACGGTGCCGGAGATGGCGCGCAGCGTGGTCGTCTTGCCTGCGCCGTTGGCGCCGAGGATGCCGACGGCGCCGCCATCCGGCACCCGGAGCGAGACGCCATCGAGCACCTGCACCTTTCCGTACGACGCCGTGACGTCGGTGAGCTCAAGCAGCGTCATCCGCGGCCTCCGTTCCGATGTACGCCTCGATCACGCGAGGGTCGGCCTGTGCCTCGGCCGCCGTGCCCTGCATGAGCTTCCTGCCGTAGTTGAGAATGACGACACGGTCCGTGAGCGCCGAGATGAGCCCCATATTGTGCTCGACGATGACGACCGTCAGCTCGCCGTTCTGCGTCAGGTGGCGCACCGTGGTCATCAGCTGCTCCACCTCGCCATGGGACAGGCCTGCTGCCGGCTCGTCGAGCAGCAGCAGCGACGGGTGCGACATGCGCGCACGGCAGAGCTCGACCGACTTGTGCAGCCCGTGAGACAGCTCGTCTGCACGGGAGTGCGCGGCCCACGCGAGCCCCTGATCCTCGAGCATGGTCATCGCCTCGTCGCGCACCTCCCGCTCCCGGCGGCCCGTGGGCGGAATGCGCAGCGACCACCTGAGCGGGCCGCCTGGCAGACGAGTGTGGCCGCCGAGCATCACGTTCTCGAGCACGGTGTGGTTCAGCTGCAGCGCCGGGTGCTGGAAGGTGCGTGCGAGTCCGCGCCTGTTCATCGTCGAAGGTGCGGAGCCCGCGACCTCCTCGCCGTCGATCAGGATCGATCCGGATGTCGGCTTGTAGTGCCCGCTGATGCAGTTGAACAGCGAGGTCTTGCCCGCACCGTTCGGGCCGACGAGGCCGAAGACCTCTCCAGGCTCGACCTCGAAGCCGACGTCGGTGAGCACCGTCACCCCTCCGAATCGGAGGTTGACGTCTGCAAGGGTCAATCGAGCGGCCATCGCTGATCTCTCTCTGTCGCGGCGGTGCGATCTGTGGGCGTGTCGGCGCGGGCGTCGGGTCGTCTGCGCCGCCTATCGTTGCACGTTACTACGGTTGTGTGCCAAAAGTGTTAACAATCTTGGTTCAGATTTCGTTACACTTTCAGTGTCGATCGGCTTCTTCGCCCTCACGTCATTGTGCGGCATCCGGGCTCTTCATATGATGCGCCGCGTGCGTCTGCGGCCGGTCGGTTATCCCATTGATGTGAAACTCGGCGTAGGATCGGCGCCACGGGAGGTGCGATGGCGCACAAGTCAGCGGGGCGCTCGGCGCTCGCCAGGCATCTGGCGGTGCTCGATGCGTTCGACCCCCTGCATCCGTTCCTGACGCTGACCGAGATCGCCGCCGCTTCGAGGCTGGCACCGTCGACCGCGCATCGCCTCGTCGGCGAACTCACCAGAGAAGGGCTGCTCGAGCGGCAGCCGGATCGCTCGTACCGCCTCGGCGTGCGGCTGTGGGAGTACGCCTCGCGCACGCCGGGCGCCGTCGGCCTGCGCGAGATCGCCCGGCCGTGGTGCGAGGCCGTGCACCGCAGAGTCAGGCAGCACACGCAGCTCGGCATCCTGCAGGGCACAGAGGCGCTGTACATCGAGCGGCTGTCGATGCCGGACGCCGTGATCAACGCGACGCTGGTCGGCGGCAGGATTCCCGCACACGCTTCGTCGGCCGGGCTCGTGCTGCTCGCGCATGCGGACGCGGGGACAGTCGATGCCGTATGCCGCGCGCCGATGCGCAGATACACCAGCGAGACGATCAGCGGCCCCGAGCAGCTGCGCCGCATGCTCACCAGGATCCGCGGCGACGGCTTCGTCGTCACCGACGGGCACATCCATCTCGAGGCGCGGGCGATCGGAGTGCCGGTGCGGGGAGCGGGAGGACGCGTGATCGCCGCACTGACGGTGGTCGTGCCGAACGATGACACACCGGCGCAGCCGATCGCCGACCTGCTCACAGCGGCGGCAGCCGGGGCCTCGCGCGACCTGGTCCGCGCATCCGGCGAGACGGGCGAGATCGCGCCGGAGACGATCGGACTGTCGAAGCGGTCGATCGAATTCATCGCCGAGCTCGAGGAGGACGGCGCGTCGGCGACGCGGTGATGGCATGGCATGGTCGTCGATGGATCTGAACCTGGTGCGCGTGTTCGTCGCCGTCTACGAGGCGCGCAGCCTCACCGTCGCCGCGTCGCGCCTGTACGTCACTCAGTCGGCCGTGAGCCAGTCGCTGGCGAGGCTGAGGGGCGAGGTCGACGACCGGCTGTTCGAGCGCCGCGGACGCACGATGGAGCCGACGGCGCTGGCGCAGTCGCTGTACCCGGGCTTCCGTGAGGCGCTCGCCGCCGTCGACCGCACGATCGAGCAGGTGCACGGCTTCGACCCGAGCACGAGCGATCGCACCTTCCGGATCGCGCTGAGCGAGCTGGGGGAGATCGGCTGGGCGTCGGCGCTGCTGAGCGCCGTGACGGCGCAGGCGCCGCAGATGCCGATCGAGATCGTGCCGATCGAACCGGACGCGCTGCCGGACTGGCTCGCGCGGGGCACGGTCGACCTGGCCGTGACGCCGCGCCACATCACGGGCGAGTTTCCCAGCACCGTGCTGAAGACGCAGAGCTACGGCCTCGCGATGGGCAGATCCCATCCGCTCGCCGAAGGCAGCCTCAGTCTCGACGACTACCTCGGGGCCACGCACATCTCCGTGGCGGAGGACTCGGGCGGCGACGAGGTCGCCGCAGCGCTGCAGCGGGCCGGTGGACGGGTGCGGCCCTTCATCCGGCTGAACCACTATGCGTCGCTTCCCCCGCTTCTGGCGCGCAGCGACCGGTTCGTGGCGACGGTTCCCGACACGATCGCGCTGGGTTGGGCCAGGCACTGGTCGCTGAGGGTGAGGCCGCTGCCGTTCGAGATGGCGCCGCTCGAACTGCGGCTGTACCGGCGCGTGACGACTCAGCATGCTGCGGCGCTCGACTGGCTCTACGACACCGTCGCCCATGCCATCCGAGGCTCGAAGGGGCAGTTCTCGGTCATCCACGGCGATGCAGTGCCGGGCGAGCGGGCCGCCGACTGAGGCAGTCGCTGCGTCTCGCGCTCGGTCATCCGGCGTCATCGTTCGTCTCCGGCGCGTAACGATGCGTCACGTGAAGTCACGGTGCGTCACGTGCGCACACGGCCGGTGCGCTGGCGCCTACGTTTGTTCCCGCGCGGCATGCCAGCCGCGAACGAGAAGGGTGCGAAACATGAGCAGTGATGTCCTGACCAGTCGGCTCGACGCCGGACCCGTCGTGTGCGCCGAGGGGTTCCTGTTCGAACTCGAGCGGCGCGGGTACCTGACCGCGGGCGAGTTCGTCCCGGAGGTGGCGCTCGAGGAGCCGGATGCCCTGCGCAGCCTGCACATCGATTTCCAGCGTGCGGGCAGTGACATCGTCGAGGCGTTCACCTACAACGGGCACCGCGAGAAGATGCGGGTGATCGGCAAGGAGGAACTGCTGGAGCCGCTGAATCGTCAGGCGCTGCGGATCGCCCGCGAGGTCGCCGACCGGGTGCCGGGCAACCTCGTCGCGGGCAACATCTCGAACACGAACATCTGGGACCCGAACGACAGCGGTGCGCAGCGCGATGTGCGCGGCATGTTCGAGGAGATGGTGGGCTGGGCCGTCGAGGAGGGCGCGGACATCATCATCGCCGAGACCTTCTACTACGCGGGCGAGGCGGAGCTCGCGCTCGAGGTGGCGAAGGCGAGCGGTCTGCCCGTCGTGTCGATGCTCGCGCCGATGGCGGCGAACGAGCTGATGGACGGCATCGGCATCGTCGAGACGGCCCAGCGGCTCGAGCAGGGCGGGGCCGACGTGGTCGGGCTGAACTGCTTCCGCGGGCCGGAGACGCTGCTGCCGTGGATCCGCCGCATCCGTGAGGCCGTGTCGGTGCACGTCGGCGCGCTGCCGGTGCCGTACCGCACGACCGAGGCGGAGCCGACGTTCTTCAACCTCTCGGACGTGGCGGCGTCGGTGCCGTCGCCGCACGGGCGCACCTTCCCCACGGCGCTGGACCCCCTGTACGCGAACCGCTACGAGATCCGCGACTTCGCCGAGAAGGCGCTGGCCGACGACATCCGGTTCATCGGTGTGTGCTGCGGTGCGTCGCCCGTGCACATCCGCGAGGTCGCCGAAGCCGCCGGCCGCACGCCCGCCGCGAGCAGGTACAGCGAGAACATGAGCAACCACTTCATGTACGGCAGCAACGAGCGTCTGCCTGAGCACATCAAGGGCCTCGGCGCGAGCGCCTGAGCCGGTCGAATCAGCGGCGGTAGTTCTCGCGGGCGAAGCGAGAGTAAGGAGCGGGTTCGACGGTGGCGCGGATCTGCACCTGGCGGTGGGGTTCGACGGCTGGCTTGCTCGAGACGGGGTCTTCGCCCCAGACGATGGTGACCTCGGTGCCCGGTTCCGCGTGCGCCGTCTCGAGGCTCGCGAGCGAGACGAAGGCCTGTTCGTTGGTGATGTAGCCGGCATCGTGCGAGATGCCGATGTCGGCGCCGTCGCGCAGCACGCGATCGACCTGGTACAGGCCGTAGCGGGCCTTGGGGAGATCGATGTACTTGGCCGGCGTTCCCTCCTCGAGCATCGACCGCTGAGCGGCGACCACGTCATCCGCATTCCACACCAGCGTCACCTTGCGGCGGGCGGGGTTCTCGGCGATCTTCTCGAGTGCTTCGCGGCCGATGAAGTCGTGGTCGAATGCGACGCTGCGGCCGTAATCGAGGTCGTACGGGGTGACGTAGTAGTCCTCGACGTTCTCCGATGACAGGCTGCCGGCGAGCGAGCCGGCCGATCGTGCCGGCAGCCACGCCCGGTACTCGTCGGTCTGCGCACCGGTGAAGATCGCGGGCAGGGGAGAGGGCACCCATGCCGACTCGAGGTTCGCCGACGAATAGGCTTTCGAGCCGACCAGCACGAGGCCGAACTCCTCACCAGCGTCGACGATCGCCTCGCGCACGGCATCGCCCTCACTCCATGGCCCGAACAGCTCGAAGCCCGGCTGACCAGCCATGCCGTGACGCAGTGAGCGCACGTGGTGACCGGCGATGGTGAAGTCGGCCATGCGGAAGAACCGCGTCTCGGGAACAGGAGCGCCGGTGACCTTCTCCATCAGCGCGAGGGCGTTCGGGCCCTGCAGCTCGTAGCGATACAGCTTCGGATCACCCTCGCGCACGATCGAATTGCCGTCGCGTTCGAAGCTGACGTCATATCCGCCCTTCTCGCCGTGGAACTGCACCCAGTCGATCACCATCGGGTGCCCGACCAAGTCGAACTCGCCATCGTCGAGGTGGAACAGGATGGCGTCGCCGATGAGGAAGCCCTCGTGGTTGACGGCGATGAACTGCTTGGCGCGGCCGGCGGAGAACCTCGCGAAGCTGTTCACACCGACACGGGTGAGCAGGCGCAGTGCGTCGGGGCCCGAGATGAAGAGGTCCGTCATATGGTGCGACTGGTCGAGCAGCGCGACGGACTCGCGCCACGCGCGCTGCTCCGAGCGCCAGTTGCTGAACTCCGATCGGACGGGGAACACGGTGGGCGCGGCCTGCGCGTTGCGCAGCAGTGCGACGGGCCCGCCTGCGGCGGCGATGGCGTCTGCGAGCGACTCGGTCATGGGAACTCCTTCGTTCAACGGATGAGATCCACGCTAGCCAGCAACGGACATCCGGTGGGGCGATCCGGATCAGCAGTGCTAATGGAGGCGTCTGCATTCCTCATTCGGTCCGGGCGCCCCGCACTCCGCTTCCCGAGGCGGGTTCCGAGCCGCGGCAAGATCTCCGAGATGCGGCAGAATCAGGCCGGTTCGCCCGCGTCTCAGGGCAGGGCTTCGTGGTTGCTGACGGGCAGCGGACAGCGGCGTCCGGACGACATTCCCCCGCGCGCTTCGCGCGCTCCCGCCGAACCCGATGCCAGCGTCCGGACGCCGCTGCCCTCCGCCTCCTCCGAGATGCGGCCCTGGCTCCTGGCTCAGCCTGCGACGTAGGTGAGAGCGTTCTTGTAGTCGCTGACGGGGATGACGCCGGGCGATCGCGGTTCGATGCTGATCCGCACGCGCAGCTGCTGGCGCACCTGCTCTGCGGCCTCGTCGAGGGCGCGCTGCGCCACGTCGTGCGCTGTGCCGGGGCGCAGCTCCACCTCCAGCGGAATCGGGTCGTCGAAGCGCACCTGGTCCGCCGTGTCCTTGCGGATGCGCATGGTGCCCGTCAGATGGGCGCTGGCGGTGGCGAGCACCACCTCGCGGATCGCTGAGGGGTACACATTCATCGCCTTGAAGATCAGCATGTCATCGGTGCGTCCGACGCAGCGCACGGTCGGTGAGGTGCGTCCGCATGCGCAGTCGACGGTCTGCACCTGCATCTGGTCGCGCGAGCGGAACCGCAGTACGGGGCTGGCCTCACGCGTCAGCGTCGTGTAGACGGCCTCGCCGGTCGCCCCGGGTTCCCACGGCACGTGCGCGCCGGTGGTCGGGTCGATCAGCTCGACGAGCACGTCAGGGGACGCGGTGAAGTGCATGCCGTCGCCCTGCTCGCACTCCGCCCACATCGCGGGCAGCACATCGCCGAGGCCCATGAACTCGCTCACGCGGGTCGCGCCCCACGCATCGAGAATGCCCTGCCGGATGTGCGGCACGCCGACGCCGGGCTCGCCGCCGGCGATCACCGTGTGCACCCCGAGCGCGGTCGCGGGCATGTTCAGCTCGTCCTCGCAGCGCTTCGCGAAGTGCGCGGAGAACGATGCCGTCGCCACCAGCACGTCGGCGTGGGTGCGCTGCATCGCGACCGCCATGCGCGGCACGGTCTGACCGCCGATCCACGCCAGCGCTCCTCCTGCTTCCCTGATGCCGTCCGCATAGGGGAGGCCGCCGGCGACGATCGCCATACCCGTCGTATGCGCCACCCGTGTGCCCGGCCGCACACCGGCGGTGCGATACGCGTTGCCGATCAGCCGACGCCAGCGCTCGAGGTCGTATTCGGTGAGGCCGAAGAACACGGGGGTTCCCGTCGTGCCGGACGAGCTCGTGATCTGGCGCAGGTCGACGGTGTCGGCGACCTGCAGCGTGCCCAGAGGCTGCTGCGCCGTGGTCTCCGCCTGGGCCCCGCGCAGGTCCGCCTTGGTGGTGAACGGAATCTCGAGCAGGTCGTTCTCGTGTGCCGCACGCTCCGGAGCCCCGGCGAGCTTCTCGCGCCACGCGTCCGCACCGCGCAGCCTGGCCAGCAGAGGCGCGATGTCGGCGAGCTGCTGCTCGCGGAGCCGACCCCACGGACGGGTGTCGACGTCGGGGTGGAACAGCGCGGTTGTCATCTCTTCTCGCTTCTCTTCAACACGGTGTGTGCGTTCACTATCCCCGCGACGGCAGCCGCCGCTCACGTCCGATTCCGTGTGACAGAAGGAACGCCGCCGGTGCGACGGTGCACCGGCGGCGTTCGGGAGCGATCAGGCTTCAGCCAGCTCCGCTTTCATGCGGCGCATGTCGACCTTGCCGCTCGGGCTGCGCTCGAGGGAGATGCGAATCGAGATCAGGCGCGGCTTCTTGTAGCCGGCGATCAGGGCGGCGCAGTGCTCCTGCAGCGCCTCCGACGTGAGATCGCTCGCACCCGTGGCGACGACGGCAGCCACCACCTCGCCGAACCGCTCGTCCGGCATACCGAACACCACGGCGTCGTCGACGTCCGGATGCGTCAGCAGTGCCTCTTCGACCTCGGCGGGGAACACCTTCTCGCCGCCGGTGTTGACCACAGCGCTGCCTCGGCCGAGCAGATCGATCGTGCCGTCGGCGTTGACCTCGACGAGGTCGCCGGCGACCACGTGGCGTCGGCCGCCGATGACCTTGAACGTCTCGGCGGTCTTGGCCTCGTCGCCGTGGTACCGCTTCGGAAGCGTGCCGCGGAAGGCCAGCACTCCGCGCGCGCCGGGCACGTCCTGCACCTCTCGGTCGTCGTCGTCGAGCACGACCGCACCGGGGAACAGATGCAGCCTCGCAGGCAGGTCGTCGGCGCTGCGCGAGACGGCGACGGCATACGGGCCGCCCTCGGTGGAGGCGAGCAGGTCGGTGATGGTCATGTTCGTCAGCGCGTGCAGACGGGACTT
Organism: Microbacterium halotolerans; assembly: GCF_003569805.1. Classification (GTDB taxonomy): domain Bacteria; phylum Actinomycetota; class Actinomycetes; order Actinomycetales; family Microbacteriaceae; genus Microbacterium; species Microbacterium halotolerans. The sequence goes on from NZ_KZ984051.1 coordinate 1,496,905, forward strand.
GACCTCGTCGGTGAACCGCATGCCGGAGCTGATCGCGGATTCGAGCGAATCGAGCCCGCCGCCCGCACGTTCAGCGGCATCGGCGATCGGCGCCGCGATCGCGTCGCCCGCCACGATCAGCCTGGTCACGCCGTGCTGCCGGATGAGCGCGACCGCCGCATCGACGTCGAGGCTCGCCTTCGGCAGCAGCACGATGGTGCCGCCGAGCACGAGGGCGTTCATCGACGTGAACAGCGCGGTGCCGTGCATCATCGGCGCCAGCGGCATCGTCACCGGAATCGGCGTGGCCGGGTCTGAGACGATCCGGATGATCTCATCGAGCGAGCTTGGATCGTCGACCCCGATCGTGCCGAAGATGGAGTACATCTGCACGTCGAATAGCTCGGCGACGCTCCACACGACAGCCTTCGGGCGCCCCGTCGTGCCTCCCGTGTACAGGAACAGCTCACCGGATTCGGGAGCGTGCTCAGGCAGATCCGGTTCGAAGTCCTCGAGCGCGTCGAACGGCAGCTCCCCCTCGAAGAGCTCGCCCGGCCTGTCCTCGTCGTCCACACGCAGCCGGAGCCGGATGCCCGGGGCATCGAGCCGGTCGACGACGGGAGCGAGCGAGGCGACGAACACCAGTGCGACCGCGTCGCAGTCGTCGATCAGTTCGCCCAGCTCCCGCTCGCGGTAGCGGAAGTTCACCGGCACGGGTGTGATGCCCGTCATATACGAGGCGAACAGTGCGACCAGGTGCTCGGCACGGTTGTGCATGAACAGCATCACGCGCTCGCCTGGCCGGATGTCGTGGGCACGGAACAGAGCTGCGAGCCGGCCGGCCCGGTCGAGCAGCTCGGCGTACGTCAGCGAGCCGTCGCTCGTGACGACGGCGGTGCGCTCGCCGAAGCGCTCGGCGACAGCCCGCCAGATCTCTGCGTAGTTGAGCTTCATCCGGCACCGCCCTACTGCGGTCCCGAAACCTGCGCCTGCGAGGCGAACTGCGCGCGCCACGCGTCGTCGATGCCGTCGGCCGTCCAGCCTCCGTCACTGTACGCGGCATCGAGCGCGGTCGGGTGCGCGTACAGGGTGAGGCGGTCGCCGCCGATCCCGATGGCCTGACCCGTGACGTCCTGCGACGCCTCCGACGCGAGCCACACGATCAGCGGGGCCACGTCATCCGGGGAGCCGAGGGCGTGGTCGTGGCGGAACTCCGACGGGATCTCCTCGCCGGCGACGAAGCGCTCGTACAGCTCGGCGTACGCGGGGATCGTCGCCGTCATCGGGCTCAGCGCCGTCGGCACCACCGCATTGGCGGTGATCCCCGCGCGCGCCAACTCGAGCGACCAGGTGCGCGCCATCGCCACCAAGCCGGCCTTGACGCTGGCGTAGTTGGTCTGCCCGAAGCTGCCGAACTGACCGGCGGGCGAGCCGATCAGGATGATCCGGCCTCCCTCGCCCTGCTCCTTCATCGCCGTCGCCGCGGCGCGGCCGCAGGTGAAGCTCCCGCGCAGGTGCGTGTTCACGACCAGGTCGAATTCGTCGTCCGACATCTTCCACAGCACACGATCGCGCAGCACACCGGCGTTGGCGACGAGTGCGTCGAGACGGCCGTAGGTCTCCATCGCGGCGGAGACCAGCTGATCGGCGGTCTCGGCAGGGCCGACCGGCGCGATCACGGCCGTCGCGCGACCGCCGGCCCGCTCGATCTCGGCGACGACGGCGCCCGCGGAGTCGGCGTCGACGTCGTTGACGACGACCGCGGCGCCTGCCTCGGCGAGAGCGAGTGCGTAGGAGCGGCCCAAGCTGCGGCCGGCTCCCGTGACGATGGCGACTCTGTCCTTCATCGTGACGGCGCTCATCGGTAGTACCTCAGCACGAGCTCGGCGACGCAGACCGGTTTGGAGCCGCCCTCGATCTCCCACGTGATCGGCGTGACGATCTGATAGCCGCCGGCGACCTCGTCGACGCTTGCGACCTCACCGGTCACGCGCAGGCGCGAACCCGTGGGAACGGGCGAGGGGAAGCGCAATCGGTTCAAGCCGTAGTTGACCCCCATCGATGCGCCGGTGACCTCGAACACCTCGGCCATCATCGGCACGACGAGCGACAGCGTCAGCAGTCCGTGCGCGATCGTGGTGCCGTACGGCGTCTTCGCGGCGGCAGCCGGGTCCACGTGAATCGGATTGTGGTCGCCCGTGACCTTCGCGAACAGGTCGACCTCCTCCTGCGTCACCTCCCGCCATCCGGATGGGCCGAACACCTTCCCGACGATGTCCGGCAGGTTCTCGACGGCGGTGGTCAGCGTGGGCGGGGCGTCTGAGGGCTCGGCCATTGGTGCCTCCGTGATCGGCCGCGCACCGATGCGCGGCGTGGTATCGACAGTGATCCGTGATTTCAGCGAAACTGAAATCGAAAGCCACGGTAGCGAAGATGCTGCCGGATGTCACGGGTCGGCATCCGGATGATCGGCTGTCGGATGCGAAGATGCGCAAGCGGGGCGAGCCGCGTCCTGGCGGATGAGGAGGCGTGATGGACGAGACGATGGGTGCACACGGGGCGATCACTGTGGAGAGGCCGGGGGAGTTCCGCGGCTTCTCCTACGTGATCAAGCAGCTGGAGCTCGCGCTGCGCCGCAGGCTCGTCGACGCCTGCAGGGCGAGCGGCCTCACATCGGCGCAGTACACGGCGCTCTCGGTGCTCGTGCGCCGCCCTGGGCTGACGAGCTCTGAGCTCGCCAGAAGGTCCTTCGTCCGCGCGCAGACGATGGCCGTGACGCTCGATCCGATGCTGGAGGCGGGGTTCGTGCGTCGCGAGACAGACCCGGCGCACGCCCGCCGCCGTCTGCTCTTCCTGACGGAAGCCGGGGCGCGCAAGCTCGAGGAGGTCGATCCGCACATCGCGGCGCTCGAAGAGCACATGGTCGCCGACCTCGACGATGCGGAGCGGGACCAGCTCGTGGAACTGCTGCGGCGATGCCGCCGCACGTTCGAGTAACGAACACGGGCGCATTCTGCTGCGGCGATTGACACGTCTCGGCGGAGGTGTCACAGTACCCAGTATCAGTTTAGCTGAAAGACATCCGGATCCAGCGTCGGACACCGGATGAGACGCACGTGAGCGAGGGAGCTCCAGATGTCGACTGAAGCCGGAACGGAGCCGTTGTTGCGCGTTCGCGACGTCGAACTGTCCTTCGGAGGGCTGCGAGTGCTCTCCGACGTCGCGCTCGACGTGCACGCCGGTACGATCCACGGGCTGCTCGGTCCCAACGGCGCGGGCAAGACGTCGCTGTTCAACTGCATCAGCGGGCTGTACCGCCCGCAGCGGGGGAGCATCGCGCTGTCCGGCGATGAGCTTCTCGCCCATCCGGCGCATCAGCTCTCGGGCCTCGGTCTCTCGCGCACGTTCCAGCACCCGACGCTCGACCAGCACCTGACCGTGCTGGAGAACGTGATGGTCGGGGCGCAGAGCCACATGGCGGGGGGATTCTTCAGCGGCGCGCTCCGCCTGCCGGGGGTGAGACGGGATGAGAAGCGCGTGCGCACCCAGGCGATGGACCTGCTGGCGTGGACCGGCCTCGCCGACCAGGCGGACGAGACGCCCGGATCGCTGCCCTACGGCAACCAGAAGCTCGTCGAGCTCGCGCGCGCCGTCGTGTCGCGACCGAAGCTGCTGCTCCTCGACGAACCGGCCGGCGGGCTCTCACATCAGGAGATCGACGAGCTGGCGCAGTGCATCCGGTCGCTCAGGGACGAATGGGGGATGACGATCCTGCTCGTCGAGCACCACCTCGGCTTCGTCGGCGACATCACCGACATGGTCGACATCCTCGTCGAGGGGAACAACATCATCACCGCGCCGGCCGCGGAGGCGCAGAGGGACCCCGCGGTGATCAAGGCGTACTTGGGGCAGGCCGTATGACGCTCCTGGAACTGGCCGACGTGCACGCCTCGTACGCGGGAGGGAACCGGGTGCTGCACGGCGTCTCCCTGCGGGTGGACGAGGGTGGCGTCACAACGCTGCTCGGCGCCAACGGTGCGGGGAAGACCACGACCCTGCGGGCCATCTGCGGCATGGTCGGGCGTCGAGGCACGATCCAGTTCGACGGCCGCGATCTCACTCACATGCGCGCCGACAGGGTCGCCCGCCTCGGCATCGCGCACGTGCCGCAGGGGCGAGGCACGCTGACCGGGCTCACCGTGCGCGAGAACCTCGACGCAGGCGCCGCTCTGCGCAGGGACCGCACCCAGGTCAGGAAGGACCTGGACTTCTACCTCGAGCTGTTTCCCCGCCTCGCCGAGCGGGGCAAGCAGAAGGGCGGCAGCCTCTCCGGCGGCGAGCAGCAGATGCTCGCCATCGCCAGGGCGCTGATGGGGGCGCCGCGGCTCGTGCTGCTCGACGAGCCGTCACTCGGCCTGGCGCCGAAGGTCACCGGCGAGGTGTTCGAGACGATCTCGACGCTGCGGCGCGAGACGGGCGTGGCGATGCTGATCGTCGAGCAGAACCCCGCGCTGGTCCTCGACATGGCCGACGACGTGATCGTTCTCGAGAACGGACGCGTCGCGGCGGCCGGAACTCCTGCAGAGCTCTCGGCGCAGGACGCCATCCGACGCGCATATCTGGGAGGCGGGGAATGACCGCGGCACTGCAGCAGGTGATGGACGGTCTCGCGACAGGGTCCATCTACGCGGCACTGGCGCTCGCGCTCGTGCTCGTTCACCAGTCGACGGGCGTTGTGAACTTCTCCCAGGGGACCATGGGCGCCTTCGGCGCGTACCTCGCATGGACGATGTGGAGCATCGGGGTGCCGGTGGGGGCTGCGGTCCTCATCGCGGTCGTCGTCTCCGTGCCGTTCGGCGCCGCCACAGAGAGGTTCGTGGTCCGTCGGCTGTACGGCAAGCATCCCCTCACGCTGATCGTCATCACTGTCGGCATGCTCATTGCGCTGACCGGCATCATCAGCCTCATCTGGGGCCACGGTGCGAAGCAGTTCCCCTCGATGTTCCCTGAGGGAGTCGTACGGATCGCCGGGGTGGCCGTCACGTTCGAGAGCATCGGGAACCTGGCGATCCTGGCCGTCGTCGTGCTGCTGATGCAGTACGTCTTCATGCGGACCCGGTTCGGCCTGGTGATGCGGTGCGTCGCCGACAACCGCGAGTCGAGCTCGCTTCTGGGCATCCCCACCGGTCAGCTTCTGATGGTCGGGTGGGGAATGGCCGCGGCGTTCGGGACCCTGGCCGCCTGCCTGATCGCGCCGCGCGTGTTCCTGAGCCCCACCATGATGGACACCGTCCTGATCTACGCACTCTCGGCCGCCATCCTCGGCGGACTGAACAGTCCGCTCGGCGCCGTGGTGGCGGCTCTGGCGATCGGCGTCGTGGAGAATCTCGCGGCGACGTACGTCCCGGTCGTCGGAACGGACCTGAAGATCGTCGTTCCGCTCGTGCTGATGGCGATCATCCTGGTCTTCCGGCCCCAGGGCCTGTTCGGAACGAAGGAACTGGTGCGCGTATGAATCGGTCAGTCGTGATCACCAAGTGGGCCGTCGGTGCCGTCGTCGCGGTTGGCCTGCTGCTCTTCCCGCTGAACGCCTCGCCGTATGCCACGCTGCAGCTCTCGCTCGCCGCCGCCTACGCCGTCGCCCTCCTCGGGCTGAGCATCGTGACAGGGCACGCGGGCCAGATCTCCCTCGCGCAGGCGGCCTTCTTCGGGCTCGGCGCCTACTCCGCCGCCATTTTCGCGAACCTCGGAGTGCCCGCGGCGGTCGCCTTCGTGGCGGCCTGCCTGATCCCCGGGCTCCTCGGCCTCATCGTCGCCTTCCCCGTTGTGAAGCTGCACGGTCACTCCCTGGCACTGATCACACTCGCCCTCTCTCTCATCGCCGTGCCGATCGCCATCCGGCTCAAGTCGCTCACCGGTGCTACGCGCGGCCTGCGCGCCGACATCGGCGAGGCGCCGGCGTGGTCGGGGCTTGCGCGCGACCAGTGGGGCTTCTACGTGACCGTCATCGTTGCGGCGCTGCTGTTCCTCGTGGCGCGCAACATGGTCAAGGGCAAGATGGGCAGGGCGCTCGCGCTGGTGCGCACGAATGAAGTGGTCGGTGCGTCCATGGGCGTGCCGATCCGCCGATACAAGATCCTCGCCTTCGCGATCTCCGCCTCGTTCGGCGGCGCAGGCGGGTTCCTGTTCGTGTACAACAGCCAGTACGTCTCGCCCGACACCTTGGGCTTCCTGCTGGGGATCACCCTGCTGGCATCGCTGGTCATCGGGGGGATGCGCAGCCTGGTGGGGCCCGTGATCGGCGCCCTGTTCTACGTGTACGTTCCGACGATCGCCGGTTCGGTCAGCCCCGAGCAGTCGGCGCTGATCTACGGCATCGTGCTCGTCCTGGTCGTGCTCTTCGTACCCGGCGGAATCGCCGGAGGGCTGGCACTGCTGCCGCGCCTCATCGCGCGACGACGACGCACCGGGGAGGCGACCGCAGCCGCCGAGCGCGTGCGGGCGCCGCTCCCGCCGAAGGAGTCACCCGAACCCGTCCATATGCACCATGGAGGACAACAATGAACACCGCGACCAGTCGCCTCATCACCGGGATCGCCGCAGTCGGCATCGCCGGTCTGGTCCTGTCGGCCTGCTCCCGGCCGCCGTCGACAGGAGAGGGCGAGGGCCAGGGAACGGTCACCGCCTCGCCCGGAATCACCGACGACACCATCAGGATCGGCTCCAGCCTTCCCCTTTCCGGACCGCTCTCGCGCAACGGCGAGACGCAGCTGGCGTCGATGCAGGCCTACGTCGACGCGCTCAACACCGACGGCGGCGTGACGATGGGTGACGGCAAGACGCGCGAGGTGGAGTTCGTCTACTACGACGACGCATACGACCCCTCCAGGCTCGTTCAGAACTTCCAGCGTCTGGTCGATCAGGACCAGGTGTTCGCCACCTACGGAATGTTCGGCACCGCGTCGAACCTCGCTGTGATGCCGACCGCCAATGATCTCGAGGTGCCGCAGGTCTTCCTCGGCACCGGCGCCGCCGCCTTCAGCGAGGACCGCGAGGCGAACCCGTACACCCTGGGATGGTGGCCCACCTATCAGAACGAGGCGGCCACCTTCGGCGAGTACCTCGTCTCGTTGGACGAGCCGATGACGGTCGCCTTCCTCGCGCAGAACGACGACCAGGGCGAGGCCTACCTGGAGGGGCTGACCTCGGCCATCGAGGGCTCGCAGGTCGAGCTCGTCGATCAGGCGTCATTCAGCTCGACGGACACGGTCTACGACAGCCAGGTATCGGCGCTGGCCGCCAGCGAGGCCGACGCCTTCTTCTCCGGCGTGAACGTGCCGTCGGCACAGACGGCCGTGCTCGAGAAGCTCGGCGACCTGCAGTGGTCGCCGGTCACCTACCTCCCGATCGTCTCCGCGGCGCCGGATGTCGTACGCGAGGCGAGCGCGGGCGACTACCTGCCCGACCTCTACTCCGGCGCCTTCACCAAGTGGCCGTGCTCGCCCGCCGATGAGGGCGACGAAGACGTGCAGAACTACCTGGACGCCATGGCGGAGTACTCACCGGACGTGGAGGCGTGCTACATCAACACGATCTTCGGATGGGCGATGGCCGACACTCTGACGAAGGCGCTGGAGGCCACCCAGGAGCCGACGCGTGAGTCGTTCATGGAGGCGATCGCGGGCCTGCAGACGGATGAGATCTCGCTGATGCACGACGACCTCACCTTCGACGGCGGCGACTTCGGCAGCCCGCCGATCGCCGACCTCGCCGTGCGCAAGTGGGAACCCGCCGACGACGACTGGACGACGGCCGACCTCGGCTGAGTCCGTGCCCCGCCGCTCACGTGCGGCGAACTGCCGCTTCGACGCAGCAATAGGGGCGATTCGTCGCACCTGAGCGGCGATGCACTGAGATGAACAAGGAGAATCATGGCAGGGATCGAGTTGCCCGAGATCACACCTCGACTGTGGATCGGAGGGCGATGGTGCGACGCGGTGAACGGCGGCCGGATGGACGTGATCGATCCGTCGACCGGAGAGGTCGTCATTCGGGTCGCCGACGGCGCAGCGGCGGATGTCGAGGCGGCAGTGGCCGCGGCGCGGAAGGCGTTCGACGATGGCGCGTGGTCGCGTATCCCCGCGCGTGAGCGCTCGCGGGTGCTGCTGCGGATCGCGGCAGGCATGCGCGAGCGCAGCGAGGAGCTCGCCGCAGCCGAGAGCATCGACGTCGGCAAGCCGATCTCCCTCGCCCGCGCTGTCGATGTGAACAATACGGCCGACTCGTTCGAGTACTACGCGGCACTCGCACAGCAGCTCGACGGCGCCACCCGCGACGTGCCGGCCCCCGCCTTCGCATACACGCGCACCGAACCGCGCGGTGTCGTCGGGGCGATCACGCCGTTCAACTTCCCGATCATCCTGTCGAGCTCGAAGATCGCGCCGGCGCTCGCCGCGGGGAACACGATCGTGCACAAACCAGCACCGCAGACCCCGCTGAGCGCCCTGCTGATGGCGGAGATCCTCCGCGATGCGGGAGTTCCCGACGGGGTGTACAACGTGGTCACCGGTGCGGGCCCCGAACTGGGCGACGCGCTGGTGACGCACTCGGATGTCGACATGGTCGTGTTCACGGGGTCGACGAAGGTGGGCCGGATCGTCGCCAGGAACGCGGGGGAGCACCTGAAGCCGGTTGTGGCGGAGCTCGGCGGCAACGCGGCGAACATCGTGTTCGCCGACGCGGATCTCGACAAGGCCATCGGCGCGGTGATCAACGCGTTCGTGTTCAACACCGGGCAGTTCTGCATGGCAGGGCCCCGCCTGCTCGTGGAGCGTTCGATCCATGACACGGTCGTGGGGATCCTTCGCGACGCGGTCGGGAACGTGCCGCTCGGCAGACCGAGCGACCCCGAGACGGTGATCGGACCGCTGGCGAGTGCCGACCAGCTCAGACGCGTCGAAGAGATGGTGCGGGATGCCGTCGCATCCGGCGGCGAGATCGTCACCGGTGGGGAGCGCATCGAGCTCGACGGCGGCTACTACTATCCTCCGACCGTGATCTCGGGCCTCGATCAGAACGCCCTCGCGGTGCGCGAGGAGGTGTTCGGTCCGGTGCTGACCGTGCAGCCCTTCGACACCGAGGAAGAGGCGATCGCACTCGCGAACGGAACGGCATACGGGCTCGCCTCCGGCGTGCAGACCACCGACATCAGCCGCGCCCACCGTGTCTCAGCGCGGCTCGAGGCCGGCATCGTATGGGTGAACGGCTGGGCGATGCTCGACGCATCGATGCCGTTCGGCGGAGTGAAGGACTCCGGATGGGGCCGCGAGAACGGCCCGGAGGCCCTCGCCTCCTACACCCGCACGAAGTCGGTCCTGATCGGGCTGGAGGAGTAGCTCCACCCAGCCCGCCTCGACGCTGCTCAGGTGCGGGAACGTGCCGCTGAAACGGCGTTCAAGCGGCAATTCACCGTACCTGAGCAGCGAGGCGGGCACACGTCAGCGCGTGGCGCCGGCGCGACGCTTGTTGTAGATGTCGAAGGCCACCGCGAGCAGCAGCACGAGGCCCTTGATGATCTGCTGGGCCGACTGGGGCACGCCCATCAGCTGCATACCGTTGGTCATGACAGCCATGACCAGACCGCCGACGAGAGCACCGCCGACACGGCCCACGCCGCCCATGGTGGACGCACCGCCGATGAAGCAGGCCGCGATCACATCGAGCTCGAACATGTTGCCCATACCGGGCTGCGCACCGTTGGATCGCGACGAGAACACCGCCGCGGCGATGCCGGTGAGCATCCCCATGTTCACGAAGATCCAGAAGTTGACGCTCTTGACGTTCACACCCGACAGGCGCGCCGCAGACAGATTGCCGCCGACGGAGTAGACGTGGCGCCCGAACACCGTGCGGTTCGTGACCACCTGGTACACCAGGATGAGCACGGCCACGATGATCAGCACGAGCGGGAATCCGCGGTTGTAGGCGAGCGCCCACGCGAAGGCGAGCAGCACGACCGAGACCGACACGATCTTCAGGATGAACAGGGTCATCGACTCGACGGGCTGGTTGTAGCCGAGACGGGTGCGGCGACTGCGCCACGCGCTGACGATCACACCCGTGACCGCGAACACGCCGATCAGCAGCGTGAACACGTCGACGGTCTGCGCAACGGATTTCAGACCCTCGCCCTGGCCGACCACGATCTCGCCGAAGACCGGATCGACGAACCCGCTCGCGACCTCTCGATAGGCGTGCGGGAACGGCGACAGCGACACGTTGTCGAGCACGAGCCAGGTCAGGCCGCGGAACAGCAGCATGCCGGCGAGGGTCACGATGAACGCCGGGATCCCGACGAAGGCGACCCAGAACCCCTGCCACACCCCGACGACGATGCCCGTGATGATCGCGGCGATGACGCCGACCCACCACGGCAGGCCCATCCGGATGACGAGCACGGCTGACACAGCCGACGCGAACGCGAGCACAGAGCCGACCGACAGGTCGATGTGACCGCCCACGATCACGAGGATCATGCCGAGCGCCATGATCAGGATGTGCGCGTTCTGCAGCACGATGTTGGTCACGTTCTCCGGGCTGAGCAGCGTGCCGTTCGTCAGCACAGTGAACAGCACGATGATCGCGACGAACGCGATGTAGATGCCGGACGTACGTAGGTTGTGAGTGAGGAGGTTCTTGGCCTCAGTCAGCACGTTGTTCATGCTGCGGTCTCCTTCGCGGAAGTGCTTTCGATTGTCATGAGGCCCATCAGCTTCTCCTGCGTCGCCTCGGTGGCGGGAAGCTGGCCCGTGATGCGCCCGTAGGCGAGAGAGTAGATGCGGTCGGACAGCCCGAGCAGCTCTGGCAGCTCGCTCGAGACGACGATGACCGCCTTGCCTGCGGCCGCGAGCGCGCCGATGATCTCGTAGATCTCGTACTTCGCCCCCACGTCGATGCCGCGGGTGGGCTCGTCGAGGATGAGCACGTCGGGGTCGGTGTACAGCCACTTCGACAGCACGACCTTCTGCTGGTTCCCGCCGGAGAGGTTGCCCACCACCTGCGCGACCGTCGGAGACTTGATGTTCAGATCGCGGCGGTACTGCTCCGCGATCTTGATCTCCTCGTTGCCGTTGACGAAGACCGATGCGGTCGAGAGCTTGCCGAGCGCCGACGATGAGACGTTCGTCTTGATGTCGCTGATCAGGTTCAGCCCGTACGTCTTACGGTCCTCCGAAACGTACGCGATCCTGTTCGCGATCGCGTCCTTTACCGTGCGCGTCGAGATCTCCTTGCCGTGCAGGAACACCTTCCCTGACGTGTCGCGTCCGTAGCTGCGGCCGAAGACGCTCATCATGAACTCGGTGCGTCCGGCGCCCATCAGACCGGCGATGCCGACGATCTCGCCTGCACGCACCGAGATCGAGGCGTCGTCGACGACGATGCGCCCCGGTTGGGTGGGATGCGAGACGTGCCAGTTCTCGACGCGGAAGATCTCCTCGCCGATCTTCGGGGTGCGCTCGGGGAAGCGGCTCTCGAGCGCGCGCCCGACCATGCCCTGGATGATCCGGTCCTGCGTCGCATCCGGACCGTGCATATCGATCGTCTCGATCGTCTCGCCGTCGCGGATGATCGTCGTCGAGTCGGCGATGTCGACGATCTCACCGAGCTTGTGACTGATGATGATGCACGTGATGCCCTGCTCGCGCAGGTCGCGCAGCAGGCCGAGCAGATGCTCGGAGTCGTTGTCGTTGAGTGCGGCCGTCGGCTCGTCGAGGATCAGCAGCTTCACGTCCTTCGTGAGCGCCTTCGCGATCTCGACGAGCTGCTGCTTGCCGACGCCGAGCTGACCGATCGGGGTCGTCGGGTTCTCGTGCAGGCCGACCCGCTCCAGCAGCTTCGCCGCCTCGGCGTTGGCCTCGTGCCAGTCGATGAGCCCGCCGCGCACGATCTCGTTGCCGAGGAACAGGTTCTCCGTCACCGACAGGGCCGGCACGAGTGCGAGCTCCTGATGGATGATGACGATGCCAGCGCGCTCGGAGTCCTTGATGGCGCCGAACCTCTGCGCGCCGCCGTCGAAGACGATCTGGCCGTCGAACGTGCCGTGCGGGTACACACCCGAGAGCACCTTCATGAGGGTTGATTTTCCCGCGCCGTTCTCGCCGCAGATCGCGTGGATCTCGCCTCGTTCGACGCTGAGGCTCACGTCCTTGAGAACCTTGACGCCGGGAAAGTTCTTGGTGATGTTGCGCATCTCGAGGATCGCGTCAGACATCGCTGCTCCTGTCATTCGTTGGCAGAATCGATTCGGGCCGCACTGGCGGGGTCGCCGCGTGCGACGACCCCGCCAGTGCTCAGCGCGCGTAATTACTCAGCGACGCCCGCCTCGATCTCTTCCTCGGACCAGTAGCCGGAGTCGACCAGCAGTTCGCCGATGTTGTCGGCGACGACGATGTCCGACTCGAGCAGGAAGGACGGCACGACCTTGACGCCGTTGTCGTACGACTCGGTGTCGTTGGCCTCAGGCTCCTCGCCCTCGGCGAACGCCGTGGCGGCATCGACGGCCTGCGATGCGAGCTTGCGCGTGTCCTTGAAGATCGTCGCGTACTGCACGCCGTCGTCGATCAGCTTGACCGATGCGATCTCGGCGTCCTGGCCGGACAGGACCGGCAGACCCTCTTCGATCGTGGAGCCGTAGCCGGCGTTCTCGAGCGCCGTGATGATGCCACGCGAGATGCCGTCGTAGGGCGAGAGCACACCGTCGAGCGGGTCGGAGCCGCCGTTGTAGGTGCTCGTGAGCAGATCCTCCATGCGCTTCTGCGCCGTGGCCTGGTCCCAACGCAGGGTGGAGATGGTGTCCATGTCGATCTGGCCGGACGGCACCGTCAGTCGTCCGTCGTCGAGGAACGGCTGCAGCGTGTCCATCGCTCCCTGATAGAAGAAGCCGGTGTTGTTGTCGTCGGGCGAACCGGCGAACAGCTCGATGATCTTCTCCTCGTCGAGCCCGGTCTCCTCGTTGTTCTCGTCGAGGTAGCCGAGGCCGCGCAGCAGCGACTGGGCCTGCTGAACGCCGACCGTGTAGTTGTCGAAGGTGACGTAGAAGTCGACGTTCTCGGTGCCGTTGATGAGGCGGTCATAGGCGACCACGGGGATGCCCTTGCTCGCGGCGTTCTCGAGCTGGGTCGCCAGCGCCGTGCCGTCGATCGAGGCGACGATCAGGATGTCCGCGCCGTTCGTGATCATCTGGTCGATCTGCTGCTGCTGACGCGGGATGTCGTCGTTTGCGAACTGGAGGTCGACCTCGTAGCCGGCGTCCTCCAGCTGCGACTCGACGGCCTCGCCGTCGGCGATCCAACGCTCGCTCGTCTCCGTCGGCATCGCCACGCCGACGGTGATGTCCTCTGCCGCGCCGTCTCCGTCGCCGGAGCCCGAGTCGTCGCTCGCGCACCCGGCCAGGCCGATGCCCAGGGCGACGGCGCCGGTGATGGCGATCAAACGCATGCCAGTTCGCTTCATTGCTGTGTCTCTCTTCGTCGAAAGTGGGAGCGCTCCTATCCGTGGATCGGAGCGCTTCATGCTCAGTGGTCATGCAGCCGTGCTGCGGAACCGCTGCATGGCACATTACATATTGATGACCCTATGGACAAATTACTTTCGCGTAACATACGGTGACGTCAGGCGGCTCAGAGAGGAACGCGGCTCAGCACATATGGTGGATCCCATCCTGCGCATGTCGGGGATCACGAAGCGCTTCCACGGCGTCACGGCGCTGTCGGACGTGTCGATCGACGTGATGCCCGGCGAGGTGCACGCCATCTGCGGCGAGAACGGCGCGGGCAAGTCGACTCTGATGAATGTGCTCTCCGGTGTGCACGCGACGGGGTCCTTCGATGGGAGCATCCGGCTGGACGGCCGCGACGTCGCGTTCCGCTCTGTCAGCGACAGCGAGAGCCACGGCATCGCCATCATCCACCAGGAGCTCGCCCTGGTCCCGAACCTCACGATCGCCGAGAACATCCATCTCGGCAACGAGATCTCCCGCCGTGGCCTGATCGACTGGCGCCGTACGAACGCGCGAGCCGCCGAGGTCATGGAACGCGTCGGCCTCGACGAGAACACGTCGAGCAGGGTCGGCGATCTGGGCGTCGGCAAGCAGCAGCTCGTGGAGATCGCCAAGGCGCTCGCGAAGGATGTGAAGCTGCTCATCCTCGATGAGCCGACCGCCGCGCTGAACGACTCGGACTCCGAACGGCTGCTGGGCCTGATCGAGCAGCTGCGAGCGCAGGGCATCACCTGCATCGTCATCTCGCACAAGCTGCGCGAGGTGCTCCGCGTCGCCGACCGGATCACGGTGATCCGCGACGGCAGGACGATCGAGACGATGCGGCGCGACGATCCGGCCACGGACGAGGGCAGGATCATCCGGGCCATGGTGGGGCGCGACCTCGACAGTCTCTTCCCTCCCCGCGATCCGGATATCGGAGAGGAGATGTTCCGCGTCGAGAACTGGAGCGTTCGCCATCCGGCAGATCGAGAGCGGGTCATCGTCGATGAGGTGAGCCTCTCCGTGCGGGCGGGGGAGATCATCGGGCTCGCCGGCCTGATGGGGGCGGGGCGCACCGAACTCGCCATGAGCATCTTCGGGCGCTCGTACGGCTCGCACATCACCGGATCGGCGTTCAAACGCGGGCGACGGATCGAGCTGCGCACCGTGGAGCAGGCCATCGGGCACGGGATCGCGTATGCGACGGAGGACCGCAAGCAGTACGGGCTCAACCTGATCGGCGACATCAGGGCGAACGTCTCCTCCGCCGCGCTGTCGCGCCTCGCCAGGGCCGGCATCGTCGACCGCTTCCGTGAGCACAAGGTGGCGGACGCGTATCGGTACAAGCTGAACATCAAGGCGCCCAGCGTCGCGTCTGTGACGGGCGGCCTCTCCGGCGGCAACCAGCAGAAGGTCGTGCTGTCGAAGTGGATGTTCACGAACCCGGATGTGCTCATCCTCGATGAACCGACGCGCGGCATCGACGTGGGTGCGAAGTACGAGATCTACGGCATCATCAACGAGCTCGCAGCGCAGGGGAAGGCGGTCATCGTCATCTCCTCCGAGCTGCCGGAGGTCATCGGACTCTCGGATCGCATCTATACGATCGCGGAAGGACGCATCACGGCAGAGGTCGCCAGGGAGGATGCGACCCAGGAACTGCTCATGCGCTGCATGACCGCCGGATTGTGATGGGTAGCGTTGACGACGATGGATGAGGTGGAATCGGCGCGCGATCGCGGGACGGCATCGTGGGCCGGGGCTCCGCCGCGCACCACGGGCACGCGCACGACGAACGAGGAAGTCAGACAGCAGAACCTCTCGGCCGTGCTCCGCCTGGTGCACGTGCGGGGCGCGCTCTCACGCTCGCACATCGGGGCCGCGACAGGGCTGAACCGATCGACGATCACGGCACTGGTGACCGAGCTGCTCGATCTCGGCGTGACCCGCGAGGCGGAGACGGCGCCGACGGGTCGTGTCGGTCGGCCGTCTCTCGGCGTCGCGGCCGACGACGCGGTGGTCGCGCTCGGCATCCGTGTCGAGCCCGACGCCGTCTCGGTCGCCCTCGTGGGGCTGGGCGGCGCCGTGCACTCCCGCGTGCGGCACGACCTGTCGAGCCCGCCGACTCCCCGCCGCTTCGTTCAGATCGCCCGCTCCCTCGTCGACGGCATGCGGGCAGACATCGACCGACATTACCGACTGGTGGGTGCAGGGCTCGCCGTGCCGGGGCTCGTCGACGAGACGGGCACCGTGGTGGTCGCCCCGCCGCTCGGGTGGCGACGGGAGGCGATCGCGACCCGGCTCGAGCGTGCACTGGGCATTCACGTGACCGCGGGGAACGACGCCAGCGTCGGCGCCATGGCTGAGGCGCGCTTCGGGGTGGGACGCGATGCCGATAACCTGCTGTATCTGGGAGGCGGCGTGCACGGGATCGGGGGCGGCCTCGTCTTCGACCGCACGCTGCTGCGGGGCACGTCGGGTTTTGCGGGCGAACTGGGGCACACGGTCGTCGACCCGCGCGGGGCGCGATGCGCCTGCGGGCGCCGCGGATGCCTGTCGGCCGAGGTGAACCCCGCACCGCTGCTCGAGCTGCTCGGGCGCCGCAAGCTCGACGAGGACGAGCTCGACATCGAGCTCGGCGTCGCGCGCGACCCCGCGATCACGGCGGAGCTCGAGCGCCAGGTCGACGTGCTGTCGTTGGCGCTGACGAACTTCGTCAACGCATTCGCCCCGGAGGCCGTCATCCTGTCCGGCTACCTCGGTGTGCTGCTGGCGGCCAGCCGCGAACGGCTCTCCCGTGCGGTGCACGTCGACCCGGTCGGCGCCGAGGGACGTCATGTCCGCCTCGAACGCGCGCACATGCGCTCCCGCCTGATGCAGCTGGCTCCCGCTGAGATGGCCTTCGCTCCGCTGCTCGCCGACCCGGCCGGCCTCGCACCGCGGCGCGCCTGAAAAGCAGTGTCTGCATCTTGTTCAGCACTCTCCGCTCAAGTCGGGTCGTCCGTGCCGGTGTCATAGTCTTCACGAGCGGAGAGGATCGACGCCGCATTGCGCTCTGCCCACGTCCGCACAGTTTCCAGCGGACCGAGAAGACTGACACCCAGGTCGGTAAGGGAGTACTCGACGCGCGGCGGCACCTCGGCATAGATCTGCCTGTTGACGAGACCGTCTCGTTCCAGGGCGCGGAGCGTCTGCGTGAGAACCTTGGGCGTCACCCCCTGGACAGATGACCGGATGACGGAGAACCGCCGCGGGCCTTCCTTGAGGATCATGAACACCAGCGTCGTCCACTTGTCGCCGATGCGCTGCAGGACAGGTCGTGAGGGGCAGTCCAAGCTCAGAACATCGAACCGCACTCCGTCGATAGTTTCCATAGGGATACTATGGCACGTTGAGGTGCTCAGTACCTACTGGATACTATCGTGATGCTGTGGAGATGCCGCAGCGAATGAACAGAGGATGCAGCATGAAGATCGCAGTGTACGGAGCAACGGGAATGGTCGGCTCGGAAGTGACCGCGGAAGCGCTTCGCAGAGGACACCAGGTGATCGCGGTGACACGTCGCGGCGACGAAGTTCCGGGAGCCGTGTCCCTGGCCGGCAACCTCTTCGATCTCGAAGGCCTGCGGATCGTCGCAGAACAGGCTGACGCCATCGTGCTCTCGGTGGCCCCCGACCGCAGTGGGAACTCGCACGATGAGTACATCCGGGCCCACCAGAACATCGCGGCTGCCGAGATCGCCGCCAGGGTGCTGATCGTTGGTGGAGCCGGAGCGTTGGAAGTCGACGGGGTGCAGCTGAAAGACCTTCCAGACTTCCCGGAGGCCTACAAAACCGAAGCCGAGACAATGTCGGCCATCCTCGACTTCTACCGGGCTGCTTCGAGCCTCGAGTGGACCATGTTGGCTCCCGCGCCAGCAATCGGCCCGGGCGAGCGGACCGGCAAGTACATCCTCGGCTCGGACTCACCCGCCGGGGCGCAGATCTCGGCGGCAGACTTTGCGATCGCGGCACTCGACGAACTCGAGGAGCCTCAGCACCAGAACGCGCGTTTCAACGCCGCCAGCTAGCAGCACGCCGGCCGGGGCGGTGGACAACGGACCACGGTCGTGCCAGAGCACCTCGAACCGCCTGCGCCGAGGGATCATAGGAGGGACTTGTCATGCAATCGGTCAAACTCACCTACGCTTTCGACGCCTTGTGCGGCTGGTGCTACGGCTTCGGGCCGGCGCTTCACGAGTTCGCCGATTCCAACGCCGATCGAATCGAGCTGGACGTTCGCTCCGGCGGTCTGTTCTCCGGCGAGGCAACGGGCCCCATTTCGGCGTGTCCCCACATTCCAGCGGCCAACGAACGGATCGCTCGGCTCACCGGGGTCCCCTTCGGCGCTCCCTACCAACGACTGCTCGCTGAGGGCACCGCTGTGATGGATTCCACAGCCGCGGCCACGGGCCTGGTTGCGCTTCGCAGCCAGGCACCGGGGCGGGCGCTCGAGTTCGCCGCCGCGATTCAAGCCGCCTGGTATCAACAGGGCCAGGATCTGCGAGATCAGGCCGTCTATCAAGAGATCGCTGCTCGTTGCGGACTTGATGTTCCCGCGGTCACCGAGGCCTATGCGAGCCCATCGACTCGTATCGCGGCGGAGAGGGACTTCCAATATGTGCGTTCCTTGGGTGTGACACGCTATCCGACGCTGCTGGTGCACACCGCCTCCGGCGTTCAACCTCTGGGTGGCCCCGTCTCCCGTGCAGATGCCCTCACTTCGGTTTTGGATTCGTACCTCAACCGGAACACGGAGCCTGTCCGGGCGTCAGAGTCGATTCGACCCGACGGCTTTCCATAGGTGTGACGATCCGGGACGAGTGGTCGATTCCCTCCGGAAAGAGCCGGATCCGCGACGACACATCGTCTCGGCGCGGAATGCGGCCGCTCTGACGGGCAAGGCACTACCGTGCTGCCATGCGCTCTTCCGGGTCTACCTGCCCCGCCGGAAGCACACAGCGCCGGAAAGCTGAGTTGTCAGCTCTGCCGACGCGGCGCGGAACTGGTCTTCGGCACACCTTTCGACATCGGCACATACTCGTTGCTCACCGAGATGGTCGCCCACCAGCTGAGTCTTCCCGCGGGGAGCTCACCCGATGACGCTGGGTGCTCCGAAACCGGAATCTTGGAGCACCCAGCGTCATTCTGGGGCTACAGTGCGCCTGTCGAGCGCCAGCCGCCCTGGTAGGTTTCGCGGGCGACCGCGGCGTAGGGGACGGGACTGACGATTGCACGCACCTTCAGCTGCTGGTGCGGTTCGACCGTGGTCTTCTCGCTGCCGCCGTCGGGCTCGCCCCAGACCACCGTGACCTCGGCGCCCTCCGGCACCTCGCGGTCGACGGTCGCCAGCGACAAGCCGCGCTTCTCGTTCGCGGTGACGCCCGTGAACAGCGACAGGCCGATGTCGGTGCCGTCGGCGTCGAGCACGGCGTCGAAATTGCTGGAGCCGTAGTTCGCGTTCGGCAGGTCGAAGAACTGGTAGCCGTCGCCGTCGCGGTCGAGCACCGTGGTGAGAGCCTTCGACAGGTCCTCGTCGTTCCACGCCAGCGTCACCTTGCGGCGCTGCTTCTCCGGCTCGACCTTCTCCAGGGCGTCGCGGCCGATGAAATCGTGGTCGAACTTCACGAACGACCCGTAGCCGAGCTCCCACGGGTTGAGGTAGTAGTCCTCGATGTTGTCCGAGACGAAGGAGCCTGCGACGGCGTTGATCGCCTCGTAGCTGTTCGTCGGCAGCCACTCGCGGTAGGCGCGCTCGGCCTCGCTCGAGTAGATCGCAGGCAGCGGCGAGGGGATCCATCCGGACTCGAGCGTGTTCGACGAGTACGCGCGCGAACCGCACGGCTCGATGCCGAACTCCGCACCGGCGGAGAGGATCGCGTTGCGGATCTTCTCGTGCTGCTCGTACGGGCCCCACAGCTCCAGCCCAGGCGCGCCGGCCATGCCATGGCGGAGTGTGCGCACCTGCACGCCCGCGACCTCGAGGTAGCCCATGTGGAAGAACTTGACCTTCTCGAGCGTGCCGCCGTTGAGCTTCTCGATGATCGACCACGCGGCAGGGCCCTGGACCTGGAAGCGGTAGTACTCGCGCGTCACGGCGTGCCCGTACGGGCGTGAGGGGGACCGGTCGTCATAGCGCCACTCGACGTCGTACCCGCCGGTCTCGGCGTGGAACTGCAGCCAGTTCGCGCCAGGCGCGCGGCCGACGTATACGTACTCACCCTGCGACTCATGGAACAGGATGCCGTCGCCGATGACACCGCCGTTCGACGCGGTGGGCACGAACTGCTTCGCCGTGTTCACAGGGAAGTTCGCGAAGCTGTTGATGCCGGTGTCGCTGAGCAGCTTCAGCGCGTCGGGGCCCTTCACGAAGAAGTTCACCATGTGGTGCGTCTGGTCGTAGAGCACAGCCGTGTTCCGCCACGCCTTCTGCTCGCGGCGCCAGTTCGAGAACTCGGTCGGCACGACCGGGTAGATGTAGGTGCCCAGCTTCGAGTTGCGCAGCAGCTCGACTGTGCTGCCCGACTCGTCGAGCAGTTCCTGCAGGTTGTTGGCCATCGTGGCTCCTTCGACCGTGAGTGACGTCCTCGTCTGATCTTCCCCGTGAGACGGCCCGCGGGGAACCCGGATGTCTCCTGACGGAAGACCCGGATGAGAGATACCCATGTTCATAGGTATCTCGTAACCAGAATTGTAGACAAAATGTTGATCATTTCGCCAGGGGGTGATTCACTGTTTCTGCGCGCCGACCATCACGATGCGCGCAGAACGGAGAGCTCTTCCATGGCAGAGCAGACCCCGGCGCTCCTCGTGGTGAGCGCCCACGCCGGTGATTTCGTGTGGCGCGCGGGCGGCGCGATTGCGGCCGCGGCGATGCGCGGTGAGAAGGCGACCGTCGTCTGCGTGTCCTATGGCGAGCGGGGGGAATCGGCCAGCCAGTGGCTCGCGGGGAAGTCGCTCGACGAGATCAAGGACGTGCGTCGCGAAGAGGCGACGGCGGCCGCCGAAGCGCTCGGCGCGGAGATCGAGTTCCTCGACATGGGCGACTATCCGCTGGTGGAATCGCAGGAGGCCGTCGCGAAGCTCATCGACGTGTACCGCCGTGTGCAGCCGACGGTGGTGCTCACCCATCCCCTCGACGACCCGTACAACGGCGATCATCCGGCGGCCGCGCGGATGGCGCTGCAGGCGCGCGTGCTGGCCCAGGCGATCGGTGTGGCGAACTCCGACGGCACGTTTCCGAGCAAGGAGGACATCATCGGCGCGCCGCCGGTGTTCTTCTTCGAGCCGCACCAGCCTGAGCAGTGCGGCTTCAAGCCGAACGTGCTGCTCGACATCACCGATGCGTTCCCGCGCAAGCAGGCGGCGATGGAGTGCCTGCCGGCGCAGAAGCACATGTGGAAGTACTACACCGATCTCGCCGAGCGCCGCGGTGTGCAGGTCAAGCGCAACGCCGGCCCGAATCTCGGCCTGCCGCACGAGACGATGGGTGAAGCATACGAACGGTACTACCCGCAGGTGACGGGGGAGCTGAGATGAGCTCACCGCTCGGCGTCGTCGTCACCGACATCCGGCGCGGTGACCCGGCCGTGATAGCTCGCTTGGCCGAGCACGGCGTGGCGACCGTGCACGAGGCGCAGGGGCGCGTGGGTCTGGTCGGGCCTGGCATCCGACCTATCCAGCAGGGCGCGCGGATCGGAGGAACCGCGGTCACGGTGCTGAGCTGGCCCGGCGACAATCTGATGATCCACGCGGCGATCGAGCAGTGCGAGCCGGGCGACGTGCTCGTCGTGGCCACGACATCCGGCTCCACCGACGGCGCATTCGGCGACCTGTTCGCCACGGCGCTTAAGGCGCGCGGGGTGCTCGGCCTCGTCACCGAGACGGGCGTGCGCGACACCGCCGACCTGCGCGAGATGGTCTTTCCGGTCTGGTCGAACGGCGTGCACTCGCAGGGCACAGTCAAGGCGACAGCGGGCTCGGTCAACGTCTCCGTCACGGTGGGCGGGCAGCTCATCCGCCCTGGTGACGTCGTGGTCGCCGACGACGACGGCATCGTGTGCGTGCCCCGCGAGGAAGCTGCCGTCGCTCTC
The DNA here is from genome assembly GCF_003569805.1 of Microbacterium halotolerans. Lineage (GTDB taxonomy): Bacteria > Actinomycetota > Actinomycetes > Actinomycetales > Microbacteriaceae > Microbacterium > Microbacterium halotolerans. Next base: position 1,518,555 of record NZ_KZ984051.1, read on the forward strand.
GAGAAGTCCGACGCCAGGGTGGCGAAGGAGGACGCCGACCGCGAGGCGTACGGTTCCGGGGCGGAACTGAGCCTCGACCGCAAGGGCCTGCGAACGACGCTCGAGGGTCTCGGGGTGCGGTATATGTCGCAGGAGGAATACGGCCGATGAGCGGCATCCCGTGCATCCAGATGCGGGGAGGCACGTCCAAGGGGGCGTACTTCCTGGCCTCGGATCTGCCGGCCGACGCCGCCGAACGCGACGAGCTGCTGCTGCGCATCATGGGCACACCGGATGAACGGCAGATCGACGGCATCGGCGGCGCGCACCCGCTCACCTCGAAGGTCGCGGTCATCTCGCCGAGCGACGGAGCCGACACCGATGTCGACTACCTGTTCCTGCAGACCGGCGTCGACGAGGTGTTCGTCTCCGACCGGCAGAACTGCGGCAACATCATCGCGGGAGTAGGTCCGTTCGCCGTCGAGCGCGGGCTCGTGGCGGCGACGGCCGGCCTGACGCGAGTGCGCATCCGAATGCTGAACACGGGGAGCGTCTCGACGGCCACCTTCCGCACCGAGGTCGACGCGTTCGGCGCGGTCTCGGTCGACTATGACGGCGACCAGGCGATCGACGGCGTGCCGGGAACGGCGGGTGCGATCGCGCTCGACTTCGAGGGCACGGCAGGCTCGACCGCCGGAGCGCTGTTCCCGACCGGGAGCGTCAGCGACGAGATCGATTCCGTCGCCGTCACCTGCGTCGACAACGGCATGCCGTCGGTGCTGCTGCGGTCGCAGGACCTCGGCATCGATCCGGATGCCGCGCCCGCAGATCTCGAAGCGGACGCCGCCCTCATCGAGAGATTGGAGCGCATCCGGATCTCCGCAGCCGACCGGATGGGACTGGGCGACGTCGCGCGGGCCACGATCCCGAAGGTGGTCGCCATCGCCGCTCCGCGCGGTGGGACCGGTATGACGACGCGCACCTTCCTGCCGCAGGGCGGCGACGGCTTCCGCGTGCACACCTCCGTCGGTGTGCTCGGCGCACTCACCGCGGCCGCGGGCGCCGTGGCGCCCGGCTCCGTCGGTGAGGGCGTGATCGTGCCGCCGGCAGAAGGCGGCGCGTTCGTCGTCGAGCACCCCACGGGGCGCTTCGAAGTCGAAGTCGACGTCGCCGAACGGGGCGGCACGTTAGACGTGACGCGGTCCGTCGCCATCCGGACTGCCCGCAAGCTGTTCGAGGGAACCGTGTTCCCCCGCCCGCGACTGTGATCCACCCGAGCGCGCCCCGAACATCCGGGGTATCACCCAGCACCTGTCAGAGAGGACAACGATGACCGACTACACATCGTTCGACATCGCACACCTGGCGAACGTCGAGCTGTACACGCCGAAGTACGACGAGAGCCTATTCTTCTTCCGCGACCTGCTCGCGATGAGAGTCGTCGCCGAAGACGGCGACTCGGTGTACCTGCGCACGTGGGACGAATACGAGCTGTACACGATCAAGCTCACGAAGAAGGACGCCGCCGGCGTCGGTCGCACGTCACTGCGCGCATCGAGCCGGGAAGCGCTGGAGCGGCGCGTGAAGGAGATCGAAGCAACGGGCCTCGGGATCGGCTGGGTCGACGGCGAGGTCGGAACGGGCAAGACATACCTGTTCAACGACCCGGACGGTCACGAGCTCGGGATCTACTACGAGACCGAGCGCTACGTCGCGAGTGACGAGGACCGGCCCGCGCTGAAGAACCAGGCATCGAAGTTCCCCGGCATCGGAGTGAACGCGCGCCGTCTCGACCACATCAACTTCCTGGGCAAGGACGTCGAGGCCAACGGCGAGTTCATGCGCGATGCCCTCGGCATGCGCGAGAGCGAGCGCATCAGGCTCAACAACGGAAAGTTCGCCGCCTGGTGGTTCCACTTCGGGCTGAAGTCGTATGACATGGTCTACAGCGATGACTGGACCAAGCACGGCAATCGTCTGCACCACATCGCTTTCGCACCCGACACGCGCGAGGACATCCTGAAGGCCGCCGACATCTTCCTCGAGAACGGCATCCACATCGAGTCGGGCCCCCACAAGCACGCGATCAATCAGACCTTCTTCCTGTACGTGTGGGAGCCGGGCGGCAACCGCATCGAGTTCGCGAACGCCGGCGCACGCCTGCTGCTCGACCCGGATCAGCCGGTGGTCGAGTGGACGGAGGAGGAGCGCAAGAAGGGCCAGGCCTGGGGTATGAAGACGATCGAGACCTTCCACACCCACGGCACCCCGATCGTGTGAGGTGCGTCTGTGGGTGATGTCTGTCGTTATCCACACTGGCATAACGACAGACATCACCCACACACGGGTCTGACGGAGTTATCGAGTCAGCGCCACATCACGGCGAGACCTGCGTTGACGAGCACGAGTGCGCCGATCAGCCAGAACGTCCATACCGGAAGCGGTTCGTCCTTCTTCGCGCGTGCGCCGGAGATCCCCATCAGGGCGCCGATGACGATGAGCACGATGAGCTTCGTGCCGATCTTCGCGTAGTTCATCTCACCGTCGCCCATGCCCCACGGGGCGGCGAGCGCGAGCCCCGCGACCAGGGCGATGACCAAGCCGAGGTTCATCACCTTGTTCACTTTGAAGGTGCGCTGCGCGGCCTCGACGAACCAGCTGCCGAACAGGAGCGCGAACCCGATCAAGTGGATGAAAAGGGTGGCGTGCCGCAGTATCTCCATGTTTCTACCCTACGTAGAAATCTCGGCGATTCAAGTCTCGACTGGGTAACGCACTCTCTCGGAATCAGCGCAGTCCGCGCAGCACCACGGCGGTCATCATCGCCGCGTCGGCCGCTTCGGCACCCTTGTCCTCGTGGGAATCGGCGAGCCCTGCGCGGTCGAGCCCCTGCTGCTCGTCGTCCGTCGTCAGCACGCCGAAGCCGACGGGCTTGCCTGTGTCGAGCGCGACCCTGGTGAGGCCGTCGGTGGCCGCCGACGACACGTACTCGAAGTGCGGAGTGCCTCCCCGGATGATCACGCCGAGCGCCACGACCGCGTCCGCGCCGCCGTCGAGGGCGGCCTTGGCCACGACGGGCAGCTCGAACGAACCGGGAACCCGCACGAGTGTGTGGGCTGCGCCAGCGGTGTCGAGCGCTCTCTGCGCTCCCGCGATGAGCCCTTCCGTGATCGTCTCGTGCCATGTGCCGGCCACGACGACCACGTCCAGGCCGGTGCCGTCGATCCGGTCGGCCTTCGGTGCTCCCTCAACGCTCATGCGCTCTGGTTCCCTTCGATCTGCTCGCCCTGGTGGGGCTCGTCGTGCATCAGCGCGACGGCGGCGGCGAGCTCATCCTCGCCGATGATGTGACCCATCCGGTCGCGCTTGGTGGTGAGGTACTGGTGGTTGTTCGGACCGACGCCCACGATCAGCGGAACCTGCTCGGCGACGTCGATGCCGAAACCGCGCAGCTGGGTGACCTTGTCGGTGTTGTTCGTGAGCAGGCGCACGCTCTTCACACCGAGGTCGGCGAGGATCCCGGCTGCCGCGGCGTAGTCGCGGGCATCGGCCGGCAGGCCGAGCGCTGTGTTGGCGTCGAGCGTGTCGAGCCCCTCCTCCTGCAGCGCGTACGCGCGCAGCTTGTTGATGAGGCCGATGCCTCGCCCCTCGTGCCCTCGCATGTAGATCACGGCGCCGCCGTCGGCGTCGATCCGCTCCAGCGCCGCGTCGAGCTGGGATCCGCATTCGCACTTCTGCGAGTGGAAGGCCTCGCCCGTCAGGCACTCCGAGTGCACGCGCACCAGCGGGGCGTCGACCGCGGACAGATCGCCCGAGACGATCGCCAGATGATCGGTGCCGGTCATCCTGTCCTTATACGCCAGGAATCGGAAGGTGCCGTGCGCGGTGGGCACTACGGCGTTCGCCCGCAGGCTCACGGCGCGCCTGGTCGGTGCGGGCTCCTCGCCGCTGTCGTCGTGCGCGGCGAGGTGCGCGGCGAGTCTCTCGATCGTGGTAACCGGTACGTCTTCTCGCCGCCCCATCTCGATCAGGCCCGGCAGTCGCATCATGCTGCCGTCGTCAGCGACGATCTCCCCGATCACTCCGACCGGGGAGAGACCCGCGAGCCGCATCAGGTCCACGGCGGCCTCCGTGTGCCCAGCGCGCTCGCGCACGCCGCCGGCTACTGCACGCAGCGGCAGGATGTGGCCGGGCCGGATGAGATCGGTCGGCCCGGCGCTCGGGTCGGCCAGCACGTTCAGTGTGCGCGCGCGATCGTGCGCGCTGATGCCCGTCGTCACGCCGGAGGCGGCGTCGACGCTCACGGTGTAGGCGGTGCCGCGGGCGTCCTCGTTGTGCGTAACCATCGGCGGCAGTTCGAGCCTGTCCGCCCACTCCGACGGCATCGGCGCGCACAGGTAGCCGGAGGTGTACCGCACCGTCCACGCCAGCCACTCCTGCGAGGCGAGCTCGGCCGACAGGATGACGTCGCCCTCGTTCTCGCGGTCCTCGTCATCGGCGACGATCACAGGGCGGCCCTCGCGCAGCGCTGCCAGGGCCTCCTCGATCGAGGCGAGATCGTTCGTGCTCATCGCATGGCTCCAGGGTCGGGAAGGTCGGGGTCCGTCAGCACGGTGTAGTCGGCGGCGGGGACTTCGGTCGTCGTGAAAGAGACCGCTCCCGGTCGCGGCTCCTCGTCGTCAGGTGCCGCGGGTTCGGCGTCGGGCTCGCCGCGGTCGAAGGCCAGCAGCCGCTCGACGTGCCGGGCGAGGATGTCGGTCTCGAGGTTGACACGGTCGCCCGGAACGCGCTCGCCGAGGGTCGTCGCCTGCAGCGTCTCGGGGATGAGCGAGACCTCGAACCACGCGGACAGAGCTCCTGGCCCGCTCACGGCGCTCACGGTGAGGGAGACGCCGTCGACCGCGATCGAGCCCTTGTCGACCACCAGCGGCGCGAAGCGCGCGGGGAACCCGATCCGGATGACGCTCCACTGCTCGCCGGGGGTGACGTTCAGGACGTGGCCCATGCCATCGATGTGACCCTGCACGATGTGGCCGCCCAGTCGGCCGCCCGCCGTCATCGCCCGCTCGACGTTGACCCTGGTTCCCGGCTGCAGCCAGCCGAGCGTCGACATGTCGAGCGTCTGGCGCATCACGTCCGCGGTGAAGCCGTGCTCGTTGTGCGCCACGACTGTCAGGCACACGCCGCTGATCGAGATCGAATCGCCGTGACCGGCGTCGCTGACGGCCTTCGGTGCCCGGACGGACAGGCGAACGCCGTCGCCGTATGGTGCGATCTGCGCGACCTCGCCGAGCTCCTCGATGATTCCCGTGAACATCAGCGTTCTCCCTTTTCTTGTGCGGTGTGCGCGGCCGGTGCCGCTGAGCTGTCGGGCCATGCGCGGCGCTCGCGGAAGCGGGCGTCGAACAGGATGTCTTCGCCGAGCGTCATGACCGAGTCGATCCGCAGTCGGCGAGCGTCGCCGATCGTGCCGACGCCGATGTCGGTGACCGAGAGACGGTCGCCGCCGAGCAGCACTGGGGCGACATAGGCGAGCAGGCGATCGGCCAGGCCGGCCTCGAGGAACGCACTCGCCAGCGCGGGGCCGCCCTCGACGAAGACGCGGTGCAGCCCGCGGTCGCGCAGGTCGGCGAGCACGGACTGCAGATCGCGGGTGCCGTACACGATCGGCTCGTGCGGATGGTCGTGCAGCTTGGCGCGGCGGGGCAGCGTGCGTGTGCCGATCACGACGGGCACCGGCTGGTGCTCGGCGAGTTCGCCGTCGATGCGGGCTGTGAGTGCTGGGTCGTCGAAAAGTGCCGTGCCCGTGCCGACGACGATCGCGTCGGCGGCTGCTCGGTGGCGGTGCACATCGGCGCGGGCCTCGGGCCCGGTGATCCACTGGCTGGTGCCGTCCGCGGCAGCTCCCCGCCCATCGAGGCTCTGCGCCCACTTCACCGTGACGTGCGGCCGGCCGAGGCGGAAGCTGGTGATCCATGAGTCGAGGAAGGCCGCTGCCTCATCGCGGAGCAGGTGCGGTGCGACGTCGACGCCGGATGCGGCGAGGCGCTCCGCGCCGCCGCCCGAGGCGACGCCCGGATCGTCGACCGCGTACACGACGCGGGTGATGCCAGCCTCGAGCAGCGCCTCGGCGCACGGACCGGTGAGACCGGTGTGGTTGCACGGCTCGAGCGTGACGACGGCCGTCGCGCCGCGGGCTGCGCCGTCCGGAAGATGCGAGAGCGCGTCGACTTCTGCGTGCGCCGTGCCGGCACCGCGGTGCCAGCCCTCGGCGAGCACAACGCCTGTGGGGGAGAGGATGACGGCGCCGACCTGAGGGTTGCGCCCGCGCGGTCCGCGCGCGGCGAGCTCCAGGGCGCGCGCCATCGCCAGGCGCTCCGCCTCGGTGAATGCCATCCGGACCTCCGGTCGTCGATGCGCACCGGGGTCTCGGGCGCGGCCACTCCCGCGGGAGGGACGAACGCCCGTGCTGCCTTCCATCCGGACTACACAGGCTGCGCCTGCATCACCGTCGGTCCCGGAATTCCACCGGGTCAGCCCCGCCTGCTCGGAGCCCGAGTGGGCCCTTCGCCGCGGAGGTCGCGGACTGTCACCGCCGGTTCGGATTCTCACCGACCCCGGAGCACGTATTGCTCTGTCAGTCTACCCAACGCGCCGCCGGCCGGCGTATTCCCGTGAATCGGCGTCGGATGGCAGAGTGCAGACGAAACGGCCCCCGCCGCGAGATCGCGACGGGGGCCATCCGGATGCTTCGCTGCTACGAGCGCGCGCCGAGCAGGTGCTCGGTGGCGAGCTGCTGCAGTCGCACGAAGCCGAAGCCCTTGCCGTCGAGGTAGGCGTTCGCGTCGAAGTCCTCGTACGCGCTGCGGTCGGCGAGCAGGTCGTCGTAGCTCTCGCCCTCGTTCAGCGTCGGGGTGCGCAGTTCGGCGACCTTCGCAGCGGCCAGCGCCTCCTGCACCTCGGGGTCGGCGCGGAACGCCTGCGCGCGCTCCTTCAGCAGCAGGTAGGTCCGCATGTTCGCCGAGACGGAGTCCCACACGCCCTGCTCGGTCTCGGTGCGGCTCGGCTTGTAGTCGAAGTGGCGGGGACCGGTGTAGGCCTGGCCGCCCTCGGGCGCACCGTGCTCGAGCAGGTCGACGAGCGAGAAGGCGTTGTGCAGGTCGCCGTGGCCGAACACGAGGTCCTGGTCGTACTTGATGCTGCGCTGGCCGTTCAGATCGATATGGAACAGCTTGCCGTGGTACAGCGCCTGCGCGATTCCCGCCGTGAAGTTCAAGCCGGCCATCTGCTCGTGCCCGACCTCGGGGTTCACACCGACGAGCTCCGGCCGCTCGAGCGACTCGATGAACGCCAGCGCGTGGCCGAGGGTCGGCAGCAGGATGTCGCCTCGGGGCTCGTTCGGCTTCGGCTCGATGGCGAACCGGATGTCGTAGCCCTTGTCGGTGACGTAGTCGCCGAGCAGGTTCACGGCCTCGCGGTAGCGGGAGAGTGCCGCCTGCACGTCCTTGGCGGTGTCGTACTCAGCACCCTCGCGGCCGCCCCACATCACGAAGGTCTTCGCACCGAGCTCGGCTGCGAGGTCGATGTTGCGGAGCACCTTGCGCAGTGCGAAGCGGCGCACGTCGCGGTCGTTGGAGGTGAAGCCGCCGTCCTTGAACACCGGGGCGCTGAACAGGTTGGTCGTCACCATCGGCACGACGATGCCGGTGTCGGTCATCGCCTGCTTCAGGCGGTCGATCTGCTTCTGACGCTCCGCGTCGGTGGAGCCGAAGGCGAACAGGTCGTCGTCGTGGAACGTCAGGCCGTATGCACCAGCTTCGGCGAGCTTCTCGACCCCGTGCACGACGTCGAGCGCGCTGCGAGTCGGGCCGCCGAACGGGTCGGCGCCGTTGTAGCCGATGGTCCACAGACCGAACGAGAACTGGTCGGCCTTGGTGGGAGTGAGTGTCATGGGGATGTGCCCTTCAGCGTCGTCGATGAATTGTTGTGAACAAGAACTTATCATGCTGCGGAGGGATGGTGCAACGTGTTCGAGTGCGCAGGAGGCAGGCGCGGCGAACGATTTGTTGTCACTCAAGCGAAAAAGGTTGTGGTCCGACGCGACTCGCGCTACGCTCACCGAGACGATCGTCGAAGCGCTTAGACAACCAGGGTGAGACATGGTGACCATCAATGACGTGGCCAAGGCCGCAGGCGTCTCCATCAGCACCGTGTCGTACGCGCTGTCGGGGAAGCGCACCATCTCGGGTGAGACGAAGCGGCGCATCGATACGGCGATCAACGAGCTCGGATACCGCGCGCACGCCGGGGCGCGCATGCTCGCCGGGGCGAAGACGAACATCCTCGCCCTCAGCGCACCCCTGCACGACGACGGTCACCTCCCGACGCATATGCGTTTCGTGAGCGCCGTCGTCCAGACCGCTCGCGAGCACGACTACGACGTGCTCCTGCTCGCGACCGACGACGAGATCAGCGGCATCCAGCGGGTGGCCGCCAGCTCGCTTGTCGACGGCGTCGTGGCGATGGGGGTCTCGGAGCAAGATGACCGCGTGGGCCTCGTGCGCGAACTCGGAGTGCCGTCGTCGTTCATCGGAGTCCCCGACGGTGCCGAGGGGCTCGCGTGCGTCGACCTCGATTTCGCGGCCACGGCATCCGTCGTCGTCGATCGCCTCGCCGACGACGGTCACCGCACAATCGGCGTGATCGGACATCCGCACGGCTATATGGAACGTCGGCAGGGCTTCATGACGCGTTTCGAAGAGGGGCTCGGCGAGGCGGCCGATGCTCGCGGAGTGCGCATCGTGCGCACGTGGGCGGAGCTGGGGCGCGGATCCGGCGCTCGTGCTGTCGACGTGCTGCTCGACGGCGGTGAAGACGTGTCGGCCGTCATCTTCCACTGCAACGAACCCGTCGTCGAAGACGCCATGCGGCGGCTGACGGAGCGCGGCATCGACGTGCCGAAGGACATGTCACTCGTTGCGGCCGCGGCCAGCTACGACCCGGGCGGGTTCGACGTGCCGCTGAGCGGGGTGACGCTTCCGCTCGAGCGGGTCTGCCGCGTCGCCGTCGAATCGGCGCTGGCCGCAGATCGGGGCGTGGTCGCGGGCGACCCGCTCCTGATCGAGCCCGAGTACGTCGATCGGGGGTCCGTGAATCGCATGACCAGGTGAGTGCGGAACAGCAGTCGCACGTGCTTCATCGAAGCGCTTCGACTTAATCGCGAACACTCAATCGTCTTCCATCGCATCAGCGGTCGACAGGCCGCACCATCTCGGGGCAGCGCCCCGCTACAAGGAGGTAGAGATGAACATCCGACGCATCATCGCTGTGACGGGGGCCGCGGCTCTCGGGACCGCGATGCTCGCCAGCTGCGGCCCGGCGGAGCAGGAGTCCGACAACACGCTCACGCTGTGGCACTACGAGGGATCCAACTCCGCGATGGGCATCGCGTGGGACCGCGCCATCGAGGTCTTCGAGGAGGAGACCGGAGCCGCTGTCGAGTTCGAGGAGCGCAGCTTCGAGCAGATCCGCCAGACTGCCAGCCAGGTGCTGAACTCCGACGAGGCGCCCGACCTGCTGGAGTACAACAAGGGCAACGCGACGGCGGGGCTTCTCGCGAGCCAGGGGCTCCTCGCGCCCCTCGACGATGCCGTCAGCGAGTACGGGTGGGACGACCTGCTCGCGCCGTCGCTGCAGACCACAGCGCGCTACGACGACGACGGGGTCATGGGCTCCGGCAGCTGGTACGGCGTTCCGACCTACGGAGAGTACGTGCAGTTCTACTACAACGAGGAGATGTTCGACCAGTACGGGCTCGAGGTGCCGACCACTTTCGACGAGCTCGAGCAGGTGATGCAGGCTTTCGTCGATGAGGGCGTCACACCGCTCGCGGAGGCCGCGGGAGAGTACCCGCTCGGCCAGCTCTGGTACCAGCTCGCGCTGGCGCAGGCTGACAGGCAGTGGGTCGATGACTACCAGGTCTACGACAACCCCGTCGACTTCTCGGGCCCCGAAGTGACGAACGCGACCGAGACCGTCGCCGATTGGGTCGATGAGGGCTACATCTCCTCCGACGCGACGGGCCTGGCCGCGGAGGACGCCGGAACGGGCTTCATCTCCGGCACCTACCCGATGTTCTTCTCCGGCAGCTGGTGGTTCGGTCGCTTCCTCGACGAAGCCCAGCACGACTGGTCGACCTTCCTGTTCCCCGGCGCGGAGATGTCGCCGGGTTCGTCGGGCAACCTCTGGGTCATCCCGACGACCGCTGGCGATCCGGAGCTCGCCGAGCAGTTCATCGACATCACGCTGCGCCCCGAGATCCAGGCGATCATGGGGGAGAACGGCGGCGTGCCCGTCGCTGCAGACGCCTCGGACGTCGATGACGAGGCGAACGCGCGGCTGATCGAGAACTTCAACACCCTGCTCGACAGGGACGGGCTCGCGTTCTACCCCGACTGGCCGACTCCGACGTTCTACGACGAGCTCAACGCCGGCCTGCAGGGGCTGCTCAACGGCACGCTCTCGACCGATGAGATGAACGCGCAGATCGGCGCCGACTACGAGGCGGGCCTGCCCGCCGTCGCGAACTGAACGGGCACGGAACATGAGCACCTCCCACAGCGGGTCGCTCGTTCCGTTCCTGTCGGGGCGCAGCTACTGGTGGTATCTGCTCCCTGGCGCGGCACTGCTGACGCTGATCGTCCTCGTGCCGCTCGGGTGGAACGTGTACCTGAGCTTCACCGACTACCGCGGCATCGTCGCGCCGACTTGGACGGGGCTGGACAACTGGATCACGCTGATCGGCGACGAACGGTTCTGGCTGTCGTTCCGTAACAGTGTGGCGATGATCCTCGCGATGGTGATCGCGCCGACGCTGATCGGTCTCGTCATCGCGGCAGCCCTGTTCGACGTCATCGGGCGCAAGTTCGGCGGAAGGCTCGCGTCGTTCCTGCGAGCGACGTACTATCTGCCGCAGATCCTCCCGTCCGTCATCGCCGCGATCGTGATCGGATGGATCCTGCGACCGGAGAACGGGGCTCTCAACACGATCCTCGAATCGATCGGACTCGGGCACCTGGCGAGCAACTGGCTGGGATCGCCCGACACAGCGCTCGTCAGCATCATGGCAGTGCTCGTGTGGATCCAGGTCGGCTACCCGGTCGTCATCTTCATGGCGGCGCTGCAGCGCGTCGATCCCGAGCTGTACGAGGCGGCCGAGATCGACGGAGCCGGATGGTTCAGGCGGTTCGCGGCGATCACCATGCCGATGATCCGTCCTGAGATGTTCGTCGTCGCGCTCACCTGCACGATCGCGGCGCTGAAGGTGTTCGGCCCTGTCTACGCCCTCACGGGCGGCGGGCCCAACTTCGCCACGATCGTGCCGAGCTACTACTCGTACAGCCAGTTCTTCCAGAGCCAGCAGGTCGGATACGGCGCGGCGATCGCAACCGCCCTGACGATCGTCATCCTGCTCGTGTCGATCGTGTTCGTGTGGGCACAGAATCGCGCGGAGCGGAAGGAGGCAGCGCGATGAGCGCCACCACCGCGATCATCACCGGATCGCCCAAGCGCCGCAACCGTCGGCGCCGCACCCCGACGGACTGGATCGTGCTCGCGTGCGTCGTCATCGTCGCCGCCGTCGTGCTGTTCCCGTTCGTCGTCATCCTGATCAACGCCTTCAAGTCGCCGGAGGACTACGCCACGGGCGGCCCGCTGCAGCTGCCCACGTCGTTCTACGTCGACGGGATCGCCGCGTTCTGGGATCGGGTGAACTTCCCCCAGAAGCTGTGGAACAGCTTCTTCATCTCCGGAGTCGTCGCCGTGGTCGCCGTCGTGGTGTCCGTCCTGAACGCATACGCGATCGGCATCGGAAGGGTGAGGGGGCGCGTGCCGCTGATCCTCGTCTTCCTGCTGGCGAACATGCTGCCTCAGGAGGTGCTCCTGTACCCGCTGTACACGATCTTCCGAGCGGTGGGGCTATACGACAACGTCTGGTCCGTGATCATCACATTCGTCGTGATCCAGAGCGCGTTCGGCACCTACCTGCTCGCGAGCGTCTTCGGCACCTTCCCGAAGGAGATCATCGAAGCGGCCGCACTCGACGGAGCGGGGCGCTGGCGCACGCTGTGGCGAGTCATCGTGCCGATCAGCAGGCCGACCCTCGGCGTGCTGATGGTGTTCTTCTTCATCTGGACGTGGAACGAGTTCCTCATCCCGCTCACCTTCCTCATCTCAGGGGAGAACCAGACGGTCCCTGTCGCGATCAGCGTGCTGCAGGGCGACCGGCTGATGGACGTCACCACGACGAGCGCCTCAGCACTGCTGGGGCTGCTCCCGACGCTCATCTTCTTCCTCATCTTCCAGCGCACGCTTTCTCGCGGCATCACGGCAGGAGCAGTCAAGTAATGAAGTTCACCGACGGATTCTGGCAGGTCAGGCCCGGAGTCGACCCGCTCTACGGACGCGAGGTCTACGACCTCGCCGTCTCAGGACGCGGCCTCGTGGCGACGGTTCCGACCAAGGTCATCGCCGACAGGGGCGACACACTCAACCGTCCGACGCTCACGGTCTCGCTGCACTCACCGCACGACGGTGTGATCGGCGTGCGCATCGCCCACCACACCGGAGGGCGAGCGCCGCAGGGCTTCGAACTCGTCGGTGCCTCCGCATGCGGTGAGGCGATGCTCGACGGTGACGAGGGGCGTCTCGTCAGCGGCCCGATCACCGCGGTCGTGCGACGCGGGCACGAATGGTCGCTGGAGTTCCGCGACACCGAGACGGGGCGGGTGCTCACCTCGAGCGGCGAGCGCTCGCTCGGGTTCATGCGCCTCGCGGAGGATGCGGCCGTCGACCGCGGCATCGTGGGGAACGCGAGGGGCGGCACCCCTACGCCGAGGCACGGCACGTACATCCACGAGCAGCTCTCGCTCGGCGTCGGCGAGGTCGTCTACGGGCTCGGCGAGAGGTTCGGTCCGTTCGTCAAGAACGGCCAGACCGTCGAGATCTGGAACGCCGACGGCGGCACGTCGAGCGAGCAGGCGTACAAGAACATCCCCTTCCATCTCAGCAATCGCGGCTACGGCGTGCTCGTCAACGACACGGGGCACGTCTCGTACGAGGTCGGCTCGGAGGCGGTCGAGCGGGTGCAGTTCTCCGTCGCGGGCGAGCAGCTGGAGTACTTCGTCATCGCAGGGCCGACTCCGGCCGACGTGCTCGACCGGTACACCTCGCTCACCGGTCGCCCGCCGGAGGTGCCGGCGTGGTCGTACGGGCTCTGGCTGTCGACGAGCTTCACAACCGACTACGACGAGCAGACCGTGAACGCGTTCCTCGACGGCATGCGCGATCGCGACATCCCGCTCGACGTGTTCCACTTCGACTGCTTCTGGATGCGCGAGTTCAACTGGTGCGACTTCGAGTGGGATCCGCGCGTCTTCCCCGATCCGGACGGAATGCTCGCGCGCCTGCACGGGCGCGGCCTGCGCGTGAGCGCATGGATCAACCCGTACATCGCGCAGCGTTCGCCGCTGTTCGCGGAGGGGGTCGCGAACGGCTACCTGGTCAAGAGGGCGGACGGATCCGTCTGGCAGTGGGACATGTGGCAGGCGGGAATGGCGCTCGTCGACTTCACGAATCCCGACGCGACCCGGTGGTACCAGGGGCACCTGCGTCGCCTCACCCGGCAGGGGGTCGACTGCTTCAAGACCGACTTCGGCGAGCGGATCCCTACCGACGTCGTCTACTCCGACGGCAGCGACCCCGCCGCGATGCACAATCGCTACACGCACCTGTACAACCAGGCGGTGTTCGAGGTGCTCGAGCAGGAGCGAGGCGAGGGCGACGCGGTGCTGTTCGCACGGTCGGCGACGGCCGGCGGGCAACGGATGCCCGTGCACTGGGGCGGCGACAACACATCGACCTTCGAGTCGATGGCGGAGACTCTGCGCGGCGGGCTGTCGCTCGCGATGAGCGGGTTCGCCTTCTGGAGCCACGACATCGGCGGGTTCGAGGGGATGCCGGATGCCGGTGTCTTCAAGCGCTGGCTCGCCTTCGGCCTGCTGTCGAGCCACAGCAGGCTGCACGCATCGGGCAGCTACCGCGTGCCGTGGCTGTTCGACGAGGCGGAGGGGCGTGACGAGAGCGATCCGCAGAGCGCCGTGTCGGTGGCACGCCGCTTCGCGCGGCTCAAGGCATCGCTGATGCCGTACCTCTTCGCCGCTGGCAGGGAAGCGCACGTCACCGGTGCGCCCGTGATGCGTCCGATGGCGCTCGCGTTTCCCGACGACCCGGCCGTCTCGCATCTCGATCGCCAGTACATGCTCGGCCCCGACCTGCTGGTCGCCCCCGTGTTCTCAGCGGACGGAGAGGCGGAGTTCTACCTGCCGGACGGAGAGTGGACGAGCCTGCTCACCGGGGAGACCGTGGCGGGCGGGCGCTGGCGCCGTGAGACACACGATTTCGACAGCATTCCGCTGTACGTGCGATCCGGGGCAGTCGTGCCCCTCGGCGGGCACGACGAGTCGGCCGACTACGACTACCTCGATGGGCTGCGTCTGTTCGTGGCGCCCGGAGATGGCGCGACCGAGATCGATGTGACGGCTCCGGATGGCCGGACGGCGCGGTTCCGCATCGAGAGCGGCGGCGGGAGGGTCGTAGCGTTCAGCGACGACCTCGAACGGTTCCGGATCGAGGAAGCCGGTGGGCAGAGCGCAGAGGCGACGGCGGGGCGCGCCGAACTCGGGTTCGAGAGGAAGCAGGCATGATGAGAACTGTGACAGCTGAGCAGACCGCACACATGACCGACTACCGAAGCGTGCCGCTCGAGTTCCCGCCGGGATTCGTGATCGGGTCGGCGACCGCGTCGTACCAGGTGGAGGGAGCCGCGGCCGAGGGAGGGCGCACTCCGTCGATCTGGGACACCTTCAGCCACACGCCCGGCAATATCTGGAACGACGACAACGGTGACGTCGCGTGTGATCACTACCACCTGCTCGAGCCCGACCTGGATATGATGGCCGGTCTCGGGCTCGAGGCCTATCGATTCTCGATCTCGTGGTCGCGCATCCTGCCGCACGGCGGCTCGGTGGTGAATCCGGAGGGCGTCGACTTCTACTCCCGCCTGGTCGACGGACTGCTCGCCCGCGGCATCCGGCCCATCGCCACCCTCTACCACTGGGACCTGCCGCAGGAGCTCGAGGACGCGGGCGGCTGGCCCGTACGGGAGACGGCCGAACGCTTCGCCGAGTACGCGGCTCGCACCGTCGAGGCACTCGGTGACCGGGTGCACACCTGGACCACGCTGAACGAGCCGTGGTGCTCCGCGTACCTCGGCTACGGCTCCGGAGCGCATGCCCCCGGCCGCACCGACGGCGCCGACTCGCTCGCCGCCGTGCACCATCTCAATCTCGCGCACGGCCTCGCGGTGCCCGAGATCCGGCGTGCGGCGACGAATGATCCGGATGTCTCGGTGACGCTGAACTTCCACGTCCCGCGCGGCGAGGCCGACGCAGCCCGCCGCGTCGACGCGCTCGCGAACCGTGCGTTCACGAGCCCGATGCTGCTCGGTCGGTACGACGACGATCTGCTCGCCGATACGTCGGCGGTGACCGACTGGTCGTTCGTGCGCGACGGCGACCTCGAGACGATCCATCAGCCGATCGACGTGCTCGGTGTCAACTACTACTCCACGGTGACGGTGCGCACATGGGACGGCGTCGGCGAACGCGTGCGCAACGACGGTCACAAGGACGTCGGCGGATCGCCGTGGCCAGGAGGCGAGAGCATCGAGTTCCTGCCGCAGGACGGGCCGTACACCGACATGGGCTGGAACATCGCGCCGGACGGGCTCGAAGACCTGCTGGTGAGCCTGTCGGAGCAGTTCCCCGAGCAGCCGCTGATGGTCACCGAGAACGGGGCGGCCTTCGCGGACGAAGTGATCGAGACGGCCGACGGCAAGCGGGTGCACGACGCTGACCGCACCGACTACCTCGTACGGCACTTCGGAGCGGCCAGGCGCGCGATGGATCGCGGCGTGGACCTGCGCGGGTACCTGGTGTGGTCGCTGCTGGACAACTTCGAGTGGGGCTACGGCTTCTCGAAGCGGTTCGGGATCGTGCGCGTCGACTACGACACGCGCGAGCGCACAGTGAAGGACTCAGCCCGCTGGCTGTCTGGCCTCATCGCGAGCCGACGGAGCGGCTGAGAGTCGAGCCCCGCACGACGAGATCCGCAGGCATCCGGATGTGCGTCGGTTCGGCCGCGTCGTCGATCATGCGCACGAGCAGGTCGACGGCCGAGCGGCCCATCGCCGCCAGCGGCTGGTGCACGGTGGTGAGCGGGGGAGTCGCGCCCGCGGCCTCCGGCACGTCGTCGAAGCCCACGATCGACACGTCTTCCGGCACGCGCAGTCCGCGATCGGCCGCGACGCGCATCGTCTCGATCGCCGAGAGGTCGTTCGCGGCGAAGATCGCGGTGGGCGGATCATCGGCGTCGAACAGCGCGGCCGCGCCGTCGGCGGCTTCGGCCGGTCGGTAGCCGCCCTCGGCGATCAGCGTCTGATCGACATCGATGCCCGCGGAGCGAAGCGCCTCCCGGTAGCCCTGTTCGCGCAGGCGTGCGGACTCGAGATCGCCGCGGCCGCGCAGATGCGCGATGCGGCGATGCCCCAGGGAGATGAGGTGCTCCGTGGCCTCGCGGCCGCCGCGCAGGTTGTCGGTGTCGACCGTGGCGGGCCCCGCAGGGCCCCTGTGCGGGTCGATCGCGACGATCGGCATGCTCGTCTCCGGCAGATGCACGGTAGGGGTGACGACGATCGCCCCGTCGATGAGCGTGCCGCCGAGGCGCGAGAGCGAACGGTTCTCCCACCCGAGATGGGAGCCGCTCGAGACGGCGCCTGCGTATGCGAGCACGTCGTAGGTGGTCTCGGACAGCGCCTCTGAGACGCCCTGCAGCAGCTGAAGGGCGAACGGCTCGAACTCCGCGACGAGCACGCCGATGACGTGGGTGCGACTGCCGCGCATCGATGTCGCGACAAGGGAACTGGCGTAGCCGAGCTCCGTGACGATCTGCATGACGCGCTCGCTCGTCGTCGCCGCGACGCCGTCGCGCCCGTTGATGACCTTCGACACGGTCGCGACGGAGACGCCTGCGACGCGTGCGACGTCTGTGATGGTCGTGCGTCCGCGACCTGCGGTGTGCGTGGCGCTCATGGTCTCCCTACGGTACGTCGCGATGCCGCACCGGGCGGACCGGCGGGCCCGGAAGTCGTTTCGACGTGTTTAGAAAACGTTATCGATAACGTTTGACATCCTTCATCCATCCTGCCAGAGTCAGTGTCACGCCGGGCGCGGCACGTCGCTCGGGACCAAGGCGAAACAGCACTCAATGAGGAGAGAACGCCATGAAGTTGCGTAAGATTTGGGTCGCCGCTGCGGCGACCGCGGCTGCCGCGACCCTCGCACTGTCCGGCTGTGCGGGCGGACCCGGCGAGGTCGACGAGAACACGCTCGAGCTCTGGCACAACTCGACGACGGGTGACGGCAAGGCGTTCTGGGAGGAGGCCGCCGCTGCGTTCGAAGAGGAATCCGGCGTTCGCATCGACATCACGTCGATTCAGAACGAGGACATGGACGGCAAGCTGCAGACGGCGGTGAACTCGGGCGATATGCCCGATCTGTTCATGGCGCGCGGCGGCGGCAAGCTCGCCGACATCGTCGATGCGGGCGCGGTCAAGGACCTGTCCGACCTGATCTCGGACGACACGAAGGCCGCATACGGCGACGCGCCCTTCAGCGCGTTCACGATCGAGGGCGCCGTGTACGGAGTGCCGGTCGCAGTGCTTCCCGAGGGAGTGTTCTACAGCCAGGACCTCTTCGCAGAAGCGGGAATCGAGGCGACTCCGACCACCTTCGAGGAGCTGGACGACGTCGTCGCCGAGCTCAAGGATGCCGGCACGGAACCGATCGCGCTCGGTGCGAAGGACGCGTGGCCGGCCGCGCACTGGTACTACTCGTTCGCGCTCCGCGCGTGCAGTCAGGAGACGATCGAGAACATCGCCGTCGATCTCGACTTCAGCGACAGCTGCTGGCTGCAGGCGGCGGAAGACCTGGAGGAGTTCGTGGCAACCGAGCCGTTCAACGAGGGGTTCCTCACCACCTCGGCTCAGCAGGGAGCCGGTTCGTCGGCCGGCCTGCTCGCGAACCACAAGGCGGCCATGGAGCTCATGGGCGGATGGAACGTCGGCGTCATCGGCGGCCTCACGCCGGACGGCGAGCCGCTGCCCGACCTCGGCTGGTTCCCCCTGCCGGCCACCAGCGGTGGCGAGGGCGACCCGACCGCGATGATGGGCGGCGTCGACGGGTACTCCTGCGCCGCGGACTCGCCGTCGTCCTGCGAGGAGTTCCTCAACTTCCTCGCCCAGAAGGACTGGCAGGAGAACTATGCCGTCGCGTTCAACGCCGTCCCCGCCTCGGGCGACGCGCAGTCCGCGGTGTCCGATCCTTCGCTGCTGCCGATGATGGAGGCGTACAACGAAGCGTCCTACATCGTGCTGTACCTCGACACACTGCTCGGGCAGAACGTCGGCAATGCGCTGAACACGGCCGTCGTCGAACTGCTCGCCGGTGATGGGACGCCGGAACTGCTGCTCGATACCGTCGAGCAGGCCGCGGCCCGCGGCTGAGGCAGTCATGACCTCTCCCGAGACGTACGCCGTGCGCACATCGGAGGGGCCCGCCGCAGGGGCCGGCACCGCGTCGGCCCCGACGGCGGTGCGACGGCCCCGCGCCGACTGGCGCAAGCGCGGCGAGATCGCTCTGCTCGCAGGCCCAGGAGTCGTCTTCTTCGTCTTCTTCGTCATCCTGCCGGTGCTGATGGCGGCCTTCTACGGCTTCTTCCGCTGGAAGGGGTTCGGCTTCCCCGACGACTTCGTCGGCTTCGAGAACTACGTGCTGATCCTGCAGGACGCCACGTTCCGCGAGGCCGTGTTCCACAACTTCTTCATCGTGGTCGCCTCGCTCATCCTGCAGGGACCGCTGGCGATCCTGTTCGCGCTGCTGATGAACCAGAAGATGCGCGGGCGCACACTCATCCGGGTGCTCATCTTCGTGCCGTATGTGATCAGCGAGGTCGTCGTCGGCACGGGCTGGAGCCTGATGATGCAGGACACCGGCGCAGTGAACTCGATGCTGGCAGGGCTCGGACTCGAGTGGATGCAGCAGTCGTGGCTGAGCGACCCGAGCGTCGCGATGGGCACGCTGATGCTCATCATCAGCTGGAAGTACATCGGCTTCGCCGTGATCCTGATGCTCGCAGGTCTTCAGTCGATCCCGTCTGAGCTGTACGAGGCCGCCGCGATCGACGGCGCCGGCTTCTGGCAGATGCAGCGGCGGATCACGCTTCCGCTGCTGGGCCCCACCATCCGGATCTGGGCGTTCCTGTCGATGATCGGTTCGCTGCAGCTGTTCGACCTGGTCAACATCATCTGGGGCCAGTACATCGCGGCCACGGCCGGCACGTCGACGATGGCGACGTACATGTACCAGAACGGCCACCTCGCGGGGAACTACGGCTTCGGGAACGCCGTCGCCGTGCTGCTGTTCCTCATCTCTCTCGTGATCGCCCTGGTCTACCAGCGCTTCGTGCTTCGGCGCGACACGGCCGGCGCGGTCACCGGGCCGAGCGGAAGGAAAGCGAAATGACCGCCACATCCGTCGCCATTCGCGCGGTGAGGCCCGACGGCACCCCGCACAGGCCGAAGCAGTCGTGGGGGAACCCATGGACCTACCTGCTCGCGACGATTCTGGTCGCGATCTGCATCGGTCCGGTGCTCTACATCATCATCGGCGGCTTCCGCTCGAATGCGCAGATCACTGAGGACCCATCGGGGTTCCCGTCGCCGTGGGTCTTCTCGAACTATGCCGGCGTGCTCGTCTCCGGCGAGTTCTGGGTCGCGATGGGCAACTCGACGATCTCAGCGGTCGGCACCACGGTGGGCGTCGTGCTCCTGGGCGTGATGGCGAGCTACGTCATCGCCCGGTACGACTTCTTCGGCAAGGGAGCGATGTACTCGCTCTTCGCCGCCGGTCTGATGTTCCCCATCACGGTCGCCATCACACCGCTGTACCTGCTCGTGCGCAGCCTCGGCCTGGTGAACAGTCTCGCCGGCGTCATCCTGCCGCAGATCGCGTTCGCGCTGCCGACCACGATCATCATCCTGGTGCCGTTCCTCAGGGCCATACCGAAAGAGCTCGAGGAGGCCGCATCGATCGACGGGGCCGGCAGGCTCGGCTTCTTCTGGCGCATGGTCGTGCCGCTGAGCCTCCCGGGCGTCGTGACCGTCGGCATCCTCGCCTTCGTCACCACATGGAACGGATACATGCTGCCGCTGTTCATCCTGAACGACGCCAGCCTGTTCACACTGCCGCTCGGCGTGCAGAACTTCGCCTCGCAGTACTCCGTCGACACGGCGCGCGTGCTGGCGTACACGTCGCTGTCGATGGTGCCGGCGCTGATCTTCTTCAGCCTGTTCGAGAAGCGGATCGTCGGCGGGCTGCAGGGAGCGGTGAAGGGATGACGCTCGCGCGGGACGAGACCAGACACAATGAGAGGATTCGGAACGTGACGACAGTGCAGGAGACCGAGGTGCAGGCGATGCCGGAGGCCTCGGAGCGTGTGCGGGGAATCCTCGCTTCGATGACCCTCGAGGAGAAGGCCGCGCAGATCGTCGGCTACTGGCTCGATCAGGGCGGCGAGGTCGTCGCACCGATGGCCGACGAGATGGCCACGAGCGATGAGAGCCGTTCCATCGCGGCGATCACCGAGCACGGCATCGGCCACTACACCAGGGTGTTCGGTACGCGGCCCGTCGAACCGGCCGCTCGCGCCGCATGGCTGCGCGAAGAGCAGCGGCGCCTCGTGCGCGAGACCAGACTCGGCATCCCAGCGCTCGTGCACGAGGAGTGTCTGACGGGCCTTGCCGCGTGGAAGGCTGCGACCTTCCCCACACCGCTGGCATGGGGCGCGTCGTTCGATCCGGATCTCGTCGAGGAGATGGCCTCGGCGATCGGCGACTCCATGCGCGAGCTCGGGGTGCATCAGGGGCTCGCGCCCGTGCTCGACGTGATCCGCGACCCGCGGTGGGGGCGCGTCGACGAGTGCATCGCCGAGGATCCGTATGTCGTCGGCACGATCGGCACCGCGTTCGTGCGCGGTATGCAGTCGGCCGGCGTGCACGCGACGCTCAAACACTTCCTCGGCTATTCGGGTTCCGCGTCCGGTCGCAATCACGCGCCGGTGCACGCCGGGCCCCGCGAGGTCGCCGACGTGTTCGTGCCGCCGTTCGAGATGGCGATCCGTGACGGCGGAGCCAAGAGCGTGATGAACAGCTACGCCGAGATCGACGGTGTGCCGGTGGCGTCCCAGCCGGAGATCCTCACGACGCTGCTGCGCGACCGGCTCGGTTTCGACGGCGTCGTCGTCGCCGACTACTTCGCGGTGGCCTTCCTCGAGGTGATGCACGCCGTTGCGGCCGACCGCGGCGAGGCGGCGCAGCTGGCGCTCGAGGCGGGGATCGATGTGGAGCTGCCGTCGGGCGACGCCTACCTCGAGCCGCTCGTCGCCCGCGTCGCGTCGGGCGAGCTCGACGAGCACTACGTCGACAGGGCCGTGCTGCGCGTGCTGAGTCAGAAGGAGGAGCTCGGTCTGCTCGAACCGGACGCGTTCGACGCCGATGCGCCGACCGAGATCGATCTCGACACGCCCCGCCATCGCGACATCGCGCGTCGGCTGGCGAGCGAATCGGTCGTGATGCTCTCGAACGACGGCGCGCTGCCGCTGGCCGGCTCGGTCGAGCGCATCGCGCTGATCGGGCCGAACGCCGACCGGACGGAGGCGCTGCAGGGATGCTATTCGTTCGCCAACCACGTGCTCGCGCATCATCCGGGCTATGAGATCGGCTTCGAGATCCCCACAGTCGCCGAGGCGCTCGCAGCCGCGGCACCGGAAGCAGAGTTCGAGGTCGTGGCCGGATGCGACGTCGAGGGGGACGACCGGTCGGGCATCGACGAGGCGACGCGCGCCGCGGAGGGCGCGGACGTCGCCGTGGTCGTGGTCGGGGATCAGGCGGGCCTGTTCGGCCGCGGCTCGGTCGGGGAGGGCAACGACGTGGAGTCGCTCGACCTGCCGGGTGTGCAGCGAGAGCTGGTCGAGCGCGTCACGGCGACGGGAACCCCCGTGATCCTGGTGATGCTCACCGGCAGGCCGTATGCGATCGAGTGGGCGCTCGACGGACCGGGCATGAAGCCGGCGGCCGTGCTGCAGGCGTTCTTCCCCGGCGAGGAGGGCGGCACCGCGATCGCTGACATCCTCGTGGGGCGGGCCGCGCCATCCGGCCGTCTGCCCGTGAGCCTGCCCCGTTCAGCAGGGGCCCAGCCGTACTCGTACCTGCGCCCCGTGCTGGGCGGGCCGAGCGACGTCACCTCGACGGACCCGACGCCGGTGCGTCCCTTCGGCTTCGGCTTGGGATACGCGTCGTTCGCGTACTCCGAGCTCGTCGTCGACGGCGAGGTCGCCTCCGGAGGCGTGTTCACCGCCTCGGTGACGGTTGAGAACACATCGGGCGTCGACGGGGTCGAAGTCGTGCAGCTCTACGGCCGCGACGTCGTCGGGTCCGTCACACGGCCCGTGGCGCAGCTGCTCGGCTACACGCGCATCGCCGTTGCGGCCGGAGCAGCGCGCCGCGTCACGTTCGAGGTGCCGACGCAGCGGCTGGCGTTCTCCGATCGGCGCATGGTGCGCATCGTGGAGCCTGGTGAGGTCGAGGTGTGGATCGGCTCGCACGCCGAGGCGGCCCCCGCGGGCGTCGACGCCGATGAGGCGACCGGCGGTGTCATCCGGAACGAGCGGGCGAGGCGAGCGCGGAGCCTGCCAGGCACGGCTACGCCGCGTGCGCATCTGTCGATCACAGGAGGGGTGCACGAGGTGAGCGCGGACGACGCGCGCCTCGTCTCCGTCCGCGTGTCGTGAAGGCGGGCGCCGCTCCCGGCTCCGGCTCCCGCGCCCCGGTAGGGTGGGGCGAACGGCTGGGCGTGAGGAGCGGCATGACGGGGCGCGGATCGAACGTCGAAGGCGTGCGTCGTGCGAACCTCGGTGCGATCCTTCGCCTGGTGCATCATGAGGGTTCGATCTCCCGAGCGGCGCTCACCCAGCGCACGGGGCTGAACCGGTCGACGGTGGGGGATCTCGTGGCGACGCTCGCCGACGGCGGCCTCGTCGAGGAGCGCGACCCCGACCCCACCCGTCGCGTCGGGCGGCCGTCGCCGACCGTGGTGCCCTCGGGCGGTGTCATCGGCATCGCCGTCAATCCGGAGGTCGACGCGCTCGAAGTCGGCGCCGTCGCGCTCGGCGGGACGGTGCGACTGCGGGTGCGTCAGGAGGTCGACCACGTGCTGTCGCCGGATGAGACGGTCTCTCGCGTTGCCGCCGTGGTCGAGGAGTGGCAGAAGGGCGCGCTGCGTGAGGCGCGGATTCTCAGCGTCGGCGTCGCCGTCCCCGGCCTCGTGCGAGCGTCCGACGGCATCGTGCGGAACGCACCGCACCTCGGCTGGCGGGACGTCGATCTCACCGGCGCGGTGCAACGGGAAACGGGCCTCGTCACCGACGTGGGCAACGACGCCTCGCTCGGCGCCGTCGCCGAATGGCTCTTCGGTGCGGCTCGCGATCACTCCGACGTGGTCTATCTCAACGGCGGTGCAAGCGGTATCGGCGGCGGCGTGATCCTGCGCGGAGCGAGCATCGGCGGGTCGGACGGCTACGCGGGGGAGTGGGGGCAGAACCAGCCCAGCCTCGGCGTCGACAGCGATCGACGCGTGCCGGGGGGCGTGCTGGAGGACGAGGTGAACCGCGGCCGTCTCCTCGCCGCGGTCGGCCTGCCGGGCGGAGACGACGACGCGCTGTCGGGCGCGCTCGCCGCGGCGAGCGACGAGGTCGCGGCGGAGGTCGATCGTCAGCGCCGGATCCTGCAGTCGACTCTCGCCAATGCGGCGAACGTGCTCAATCCGTCGATGATCGTGCTGGGCGGTTTTCTGGCCGACCTGCGCGGCACTGACGCCGAGGCATTCGACGGGGGCGTGCGCGCACAGATGCTCGACGCTCCGGCAGAGCAGCTCACCGTGAGCGCGGCCGCCCTCGGCCGCGATCGGCTGCTCATCGGAGCGGCCGAGCGTGTGTTCGAGCGGCTGGTGGCCGACCCGCTGGGCTGAGCCCGCCCGGATGTCACGTCATCGAGTGACTAGATGCCCCACTCCACGGGCCCGCGCGAATCCGTCGCGAGCAGCCCGGCGATCCATCCGTCGACGCCTTCGCCGCTGTTCGTCTGGAACGCCCGGCGGCGCACGCCCTCCAGCGAGAAGCCCAGCTTCTGTGCCACGCTCGCCGATGCGATGTTGCCCACGGCGGCGTGCCACTCGATGCGCTTCAGCCGCATCGGCCCGAACGCGAAATCGAGCACGGCGTGCGCCGCTTCGGTCACGTATCCGTTGCCGCGTCCTGATACGGCGACCCAGTAGCCGAGCTCGGCTGCGGTTCCGGTGAGATGGTGCAGCCCGACCATGCCGATCAGGCCGTCCGGCTCGTGGCGCGGGCGAATCGCCCACACGCACTCCGACCCCGACGACCACCAATCTGCGACGTTTGCCACGTAGGACTCGGCGTCCTCGCGGGTATAGGGCGACGGCACCGTGGTGTAGCGCTGGATCAGCGGGTCCTGGCACTCCCTGCAGATCGCGTCGACGTCGGATGTGACCGGGGTCGTGAGCAGCAGGCGGGGCGTCGTGAGGACGACCGGCTCACCCACGGCGGAGCAGACCGATCCGGTCGTACACATCGGCGAGGGTCGCGTCGGCGACGGCGTCGGCCTTGGCAGCGTTCACCGCGAGCACCCGGTCGAGTTCGGCCGGGTCGTCGAGCAGCTCGAGGGCGCGGGCGCGCACGGGCTCGAATTCGGCGACGACCGCGTCACGGACCGCCTTCTTGAAGTCGCCGTAGCCGCGGCCGGCGAACTCGTCCTCGATCTCGGCCGTGGCCTTGTCGGCGACGGCGCCGTAGATCGTCATCAGGTTCGCCACACCGGGCTTCTCGTCGCGGTCATAGCGCACCGTGCCGTCGCTGTCGGTGACGGCACGCATGATCTTCTTGGCCGTGATGCTGACATCGTCGAGCAGCCACAGGACACCGGCGTGCGAGTCCGCGGATTTCGACATCTTCGACGTCGGGTTCTGCAGGTCGTAGATGCGCGCCGAGCCCTGCGGGATGACCGGCTCCGGCACCACGAACGCCTCGCCGAAGCGCGCGTTGAAGCGTTCGGCGAGGTCGCGGGTGAGCTCGACGTGCTGCTTCTGGTCGTCACCGACCGGCACGACGTTCGTCTGGTAGAGCAGGATGTCCGCCGCCATCAGCACCGGGTAGGTGAACAGGCCGACGCTCGTGGCGCTCTCACCGTAGCGCTGCGACTTGTCCTTGAACTGCGTCATCCGGCCGGCCTCCCCGAAGCCGGTGATGGTCGACAGGATCCAAGCCAGCTCGGCGTGCGCACGTACGTGCGACTGCACGTACAGGGTGGAGCGCGAAGGCTCGATGCCCGCCGCGATGTACTGGGCGGCGGTGCGGCGAGTCTTCTCCCGCAGCTCCGTCGGGTCCTGCGGCACGGTGATCGCATGCAGGTCGACGACGGAGAAGAAGGCGTCGTACTCCTCCTGCATCTTGCGCCACTGCATGAGCGCCCCGATGTAGTTGCCGGCCTGGAGGGAATCGGCCGACGGTTGCATTCCGGAGTAGAGACGCTGCGTAGTCACCTGACAATCCTATTGCGGCGATGGCATGCTCGAGTCATGTAACCCGCCCGGTGCGGCGGGCGAGCCGACCTGGTCGTGCGGGTCGTCGCGGCACGGTCCACGGTGCAGCGCGCGGACGCGGAGCGCCGAGCGTACCCCTTTCGCGCCGAGTGGGCCCTTTTGGGGGCACATGCAAGGGGGTCGCTCGAGCGGAACGGGTGCTCTCGCGGGTCGGGCTTCACCTCACCGCGTACTCCGCGACCACGGGGGCGTGGTCGCTCCAACGGGCCTCGTAGGACGGATAGCGGTCTACGCGGTAGCCGCTGGCCCGCTCTGCCAGCGCGGGGGTGACCATGTGGTAGTCGATGCGCCATCCGGTGTCGTTCTCGAAGGCCTGGCCGCGGTTCGACCACCACGTGTACGGGCCCTCGACCTCGCCAGCCGAAAGGCGGCCGAGGTCGATCCAGCCCAGCCCGACGGCGCCTTCGGAGAACGAGCGGGTGTCGCTCAGGGGCGCGTTCGAGCCGCGACCGATCGGCTCCTGTCCGGTGACAGGCTCACCGTGAGGTGCGAAGAAGCGATCGAAGTACGCGCGTTCGCGCGCGAGATAGCCCGACTTCTTGACGTTGCCCTTCCAGTTCTTGATGTCGAGGGGCGTATGCCCGACGTTCAGATCACCGGTGACGACCGCGAGGGCACCACCGGCGCTCAGCACTGGCAGGCGCGCTTCCATGGCGTCGAGGAAGGCCCACTTCGGGTCCTGCTTCGCGGGGGTCTCCGCCTCACCGGAGAACACGTACGCGCTCACCACTGTGAGCGTCTCGCTTCCGATCCGGAAGTCGGCCTCGAGCCACCGCCCGTGCGAGTCGACGGTGTCGTCGCCGAGCCCGATGCGCGTGTCGGCGATCTCCTCGCGGGCGGCCACGGCGACACCCGCGCGCCCCTTCTGCAGGGCCTCGTCGTTGACGATGTTCCAGCCGGGCAGCGCTGCCTCGAGGTGCTGCAGCTCGCCGCGGACCTCCTGGATGGTCAGGATGTCGGGGGCGGCTTCTTCGAGCCATGCGCCCATGCCGTTGCGGGTCGCGGCCCTGATGCCGTTGACATTGACGGATGCGATGCTGAGGGAGCGAGAAGTCATTCCCCCAGCCTAATTCGGGGTTCCGACATCGCCCGCCAGGCGAGAATGAGGGGGCCAGGCAAGGCCTGACCCCCTCATCGCAGAAGCACGCTGGCTCAGCGGCCGCCCTTGATGACGGCCTGCTTCACCTCGGCGATCGCCTTGGTGATCTCGATGCCGCGCGGGCACGCCTCGGTGCAGTTGAAGGTCGTGCGGCAGCGCCACACGCCCTCCTTGTCGTTGAGGATGTCGAGACGCACGTCGGCGGCGTCGTCGCGCGAGTCGAAGATGAAGCGGTGCGCGTTCACGATCGCGGCCGGACCGAAGTACTGTCCGTCGGTCCAGAACACGGGGCACGACGAGGTGCACGCTGCGCACAGGATGCACTTCGTCGTGTCGTCGAAGCGCTCGCGTTCGGCGATCGTCTGGGGTCGCTCCTTGCCCTTCTCCGGCGCGGAGCGCGCCTGCAGGAACGGCTGCACGTCGCGGAACGCCTCGAAGAACGGGTCCATGTCGACGATCAGGTCCTTCTCGAGCGGAAGACCCTTGATCGCCTCGACGTACACGGGCTTCGAGATGTCGAGATCCTTGATCAGCGTCTTGCAGGCGAGGCGGTTGCGGCCGTTGATGCGCATCGCATCGGAACCGCAGATGCCGTGCGCACACGAGCGGCGGAACGCGAGCGAGCCGTCCTGGTGCCACTTGACGCGGTGCAGGGCGTCGAGCACGCGGTCGGTGGGGTACATCTCGACGTCGTAGTCGACCCACTTCGGCTCCTCATCGACCTCCGGGTTGTACCGGCGGAGCATGAAGGTGACCAGATAGGACTGAACGGCCTGCTCCTCGGCGGGGGCGGCGTCTGCGACGGCAGTCGACATCAGTACTTCCTCTCCAGCGGCGGGTAGCGCAGCTCGCCGTTCTCGTCCTTCACGAACACGACCGGCTTCCAGTCGAGCTTGATGTGGTCATCCGGGTCGGGCGAGTGGGGGTCGCCCGTGAGGTAGGCCATCGTGTGCTTCATGTAGTTCTCATCGTCGCGCGTCGAGTAGTCCTCGCGCATGTGCCCGCCGCGGCTCTCCTTGCGGTTGCGCGCGGCGTAGGCGACGATCTCGGCGAGGTCGAGCAGGAAGCCCAGCTCGACGGCCTCGAGCAGGTCGGTGTTGTACCGCTTGCCCTTGTCGTCGACGTAGACGTTCTGGTAGCGCTCGCGCAGCTCGTGGATCGTGCCCATCACATTGGTGAGCGTCTCCTCGGTGCGGAACACCTGCGCGTTCTTGTCCATCTCGTTCTGGAGAGTGGTCCGGATGTCCGCGATGCGCTCGGTGCCCTGACGGTTCCGGATCTCGTCGAGCATGTCCCTGACGCCCGCTGCCGGGTCATCCGGGAGCGGCACGAAGTCGGCGTCCTTGGCATATGCCACGGCGTTCTGCCCCGAGCGCTTGCCGAACACGTTGATGTCGAGCAGGGAGTTGGTGCCGAGACGGTTGGAACCGTGCACCGACACGCAGGCGCACTCTCCGGCCGCGTACAGGCCGGGCACGATGTTGTCGTTGTCGGCGAGCACCTCGCCGGCGTTGTTCGTCGGGATGCCGCCCATCGCGTAGTGCGCGGTCGGCATCACGGGAACCGGCTCGACGACCGGGTCGACGCCCAGATACGTGCGGGCGAACTCGGTGATGTCCGGCAGCTTCGTCTCGAGCACCTCCGCGCCGAGGTGGGTGCAGTCGAGGTAGACGTAGTCCTTGTCAGGCCCGGCGCCGCGACCTTCGAGGACTTCCTTGACCATCGAGCGGGCGACGATGTCGCGCGGCGCGAGGTCCTTGATGGTCGGGGCGTAGCGCTCCATGAAGCGTTCGCCCGACGCATTGCGCAGGATCGCTCCCTCGCCTCTGGCGCCCTCGGTGAGCAGGATGCCGAGTCCGGCCAGCCCCGTCGGGTGGAACTGGAAGAACTCGATGTCCTCCAGCGGCAGGCCCTTGCGCCAGACGATGCCGACGCCGTCGCCCGTGAGAGTGTGCGCGTTCGAGGTGGTCTTGAACATCTTGCCGAAGCCGCCGGTCGCGAACACGACCGACTTCCCCTGGAACACGTGCAGGTCGCCGGTGGCGAGCTCGTAGGCCACGATGCCGGCCACGCGAGTGGTGCCGTCTTCCTGCTTCACGGTGAGCAGGTCGAGCGCGTAGAACTCGTTGTAGAACTCGATGCCGAGCTTGACGCAGTTCTGGAACAGCGTCTGCAGGATCATGTGTCCGGTGCGGTCGGCCGCGTAGCAGGCGCGGCGCACGGCCGACTTGCCGTGCTCCCGCGTGTGTCCGCCGAAGCGGCGCTGGTCGATCTTGCCGTCAGGGGTGCGGTTGAACGGCAGCCCCATGTTCTCGAGGTCGATGACCGCGTCGATGGCCTCCTTGGCGAGGATCTCCGCCGCGTCCTGGTCGACGATGTAGTCGCCGCCCTTGACGGTGTCGAAGGTGTGCCACTCCCACGAGTCCTCTTCCACGTTCGCCAGCGCAGCGGCCATGCCGCCCTGTGCGGCGCCGGTGTGCGAGCGGGTCGGGTAGAGCTTCGTCACCACGGCGGTCTTCGCGTGCGGGCCGGCCTCGATGGCCGCGCGCATGCCTGCGCCGCCCGCGCCGACGATGACGACGTCGTGCTGGTGGTAGTAGACGCCGTCCTTGTACTCGGCGTCTGGGTACTTGGTAGTCACGTGTTTGCAGCCCCTACAGTCTCGTTGGTCACGCCGCCTGGCAGGCATCCCACAGGACGCTGTCCTGGGTGACGCCGAGGCATGCGTCGAAGGTGAACACGACGAGCGTGCCGAGGATGATCAGCAGGCCGGCCGCGATCCAGATGGCGGCGACCAGCGCGGTGCGCAGCGACTTGCGCTGCACGTAGTCGTTCACGATCGTGCGCATTCCGTTGGCGCCGTGGATGAACGCCAGCCACAGCATCAGCACGTCCCAGATCTGCCAGAACGGCGAGGCGAGCTTGCCCGCGACGAAGGCGAAGTTGATGGCGTGCACGCCGCCTTCGGGGATGATCAGGTTCGAGATCAGGTGGCCGAAGATCAGGATGATGAGGAGCACGCCGGAGACGCGCATGTACAGCCAGCCCCATTTCTCCCAGTTCGAGCCCTTGTTGCGCGCGGAGCGCGGAGCGGCGATGGTGTCGGCAGTCATCAGTGGCCCCCTCCGAACACGTTCATGAGATGGCGCGGTGTGAACCCGGCCATCACGATGCCCCAGACTGCGATGACGACCCAGAACATCACGCGGTGGTAGCGCGCACCCTTCGACCAGAAGTCGATCAGGATGATGCGGAGACCGTTGAAGGCGTGGAACGCGATGGCCCCGACGAGGGCCACCTCACCCAGTCCCATGATCTCGGTCTGATACGTGCCGATGACGGCGTCGTAGGCCTCGGGGGAGACCCGGATGAGCGCTGTGTCGAGGACGTGCACCAGAAGGAAGAAGAAGATGGCGACGCCGGTGATGCGATGCAGCACCCACGACCACATTCCTTCGCTGCCGCGGTAGAGCGTTCCCCGCGGCGTCTTCGAGGTGGTGTCCGACACGGACAGCGTCTGTCGTGTGAAAGTGGACACGAGACTGCCTCCTAGTCGATGCAAGCGTGTCGACGCGCACACAGACCGCCACGTCGATGCCACCAATCCTATTCCCGCCGCCGACATTCAGCGACAAAGGCGTGCCTAACTGTCTTGATGTCGAGAGAAATTCGCTGGGTCTCGCTGCGGGAAGCCGCGGTTCCGGAGTCGCGCAGGCCGCGCCGATAGTCTGAGGCCATGACATCCGGAATGGACGACTTCTTCGCCGTCATCCCCGCCGGCGGTGTGGGGTCGCGCCTCTGGCCGCTGTCGCGCGCCGACGCGCCGAAGTTCCTGCACGACCTCACCGGCTCGGGCGCCTCGCTGCTGCGCGGTACGTGGGACAGACTGCTGCCGCTGACCGGAGCGGACCGGATCGCCGTGATCACCGGTGTCGCTCACGGCGACGCGGTTGCCAGGGACCTTCCGGACATCCGGTCGGAGAATGTGTTCCACGAACAGGATCCGCGCGAGTCAGCCGTCGCGATCTGCCTCGTCGCCGCCGTGCTGCACAAGCGGAATCCGGATGTCGTCGTCGGATCGTTCGCCGCCGATCACGTGATCACGAGGCAGCGCGCGTTCGAATTCGCCGTGCAGCAGGCGGTCGCTGTCGCGCGCGAGGGCTACATCTGCACGATCGGCATTCAGCCGACGGAGCCGTCCGTGGGCTTCGGATACATCAAGACGGGTGCGGAGCTCGTGATCGATGGCGCGCCGACGGCGGCGATCGTGGAGCGGTTCGTCGAGAAACCCGATCTCGACACGGCGAGGCGCTACTTCGCCGACCGATCGTTCCTGTGGAACGCCGGCATGTTCATCTCGCGCGCCGACGTGCTGCTCGCCGAGCTCGAGACCCATCAGCCGGAGCTGCACGCCCAGATCCAGGAGATCGCTCAGGCGTGGGACGACCCCGGCCGGCGCGACGAGGTCGTCGCGCGCGTGTGGCCGGAGCTGAAGAAGATCGCGATCGACTACGCCGTCGCCGAGCCGGCGGCCGAGAGCGGCAGGCTCGCCGTGGTCCCCGGTCAGTTCGACTGGGACGACGTGGGGGACTTCGCCAGCCTGTGGAACCTCGTCTCGAGCGGCAGCAGGCAGGAGATGACGATCCTCGCCCGCGAGGACCACGTGCTCGAATCGGAGTCCACGGGCTTCGTCGTCTCGCAGACCGACCGCGTGATCGCGGTCGTCGGCCTCGACGAGGTGATCGTCGTCGACACCGACGACGCCCTGCTCGTGACCAACAGTGCGCACGCCCAACTCGTGAAGAACGTGGTGGGGACCCTCCACCAGCAGGGCCGCGACGCCGTCCTCTAGCCCCGGCGCGCCGCTGGCACGCACATCACGGCGTCCGCCTCGCTCGACGTGCGAAGCACGCCTTCACGTGGCGTCCTTGCGCTGCACGCACCATCGACGCGCCGAGTGGCGCGCCGCTGGCCGGAGGATGTCGGAGGGGCGCGGGATACTAGACGCATGGACATCGACTGGGGCGCGCTGCGGGTGAAGGCTGCTGAGGCGAGCGGGCGGGCGTATGCACCGTACTCCGGGTATCCGGTGGGGGCGGCTGCGCTCGTCGACGACGGGCGCGTCGTATCCGGATGCAACGTCGAGAACGCGTCGTACGGTGTCGGGCTGTGCGCTGAGTGCGGGCTCGTGTCGAACCTCACGATGACCGGTGGCGGCAGGCTCGTCGCCTTCACGTGCGTGAACGGCGCGGGCGACGTGATCATGCCGTGCGGGCGATGCCGCCAGCTGCTGTTCGAACATTCCGCTGAAGGCATGCTTCTCGAGACCGTGTCGGGCATCCGCACGATCGACGAGGTGCTGCCGGACGCCTTCGGCCCCCGAGATCTCGAGATGACGAGCCCATGAGCGCGGCGGCCGCATCCGGACCGACGAAAGCGAGAAAGAGATGACAGAGGCATTCGACGCGGTCGACGTGATCCGACGCAAGCGCGACGGCGGCGCCGTTCCCGAGTCCGAGCTGCGCTGGCTCGTCGACGCATTCACTCGCGGGTATGTCTCCGACGCGCAGATGTCGGCGTTCGCGATGGCGACGCTGCTGAACGGAATGGCACGCGACGAGATCCGAGTGCTCACCGATGCGATGATCGCCTCCGGCGAGCGGATGGACTTCGCGGGCCTCGGCAAGCCGACCGTCGACAAGCACTCGACGGGCGGCGTCGGCGACAAGATCACGCTGCCGCTCGCGCCCCTGGTGGCCTCGTTCGGCGTCGCCGTGCCGCAGCTCTCTGGGCGGGGCCTCGGGCACACGGGCGGAACGCTCGACAAGCTGGAGTCGATTCCCGGATGGCGCGCGAGCCTGACGAACGAAGAGCTGCGCGACCAGCTGCGAGGAGTCGGGGCCGTTGTGTGCGCGGCAGGCGGCGACCTGGCGCCCGCCGACAAGCGCCTGTATGCACTGCGCGACGTGACGGGCACCGTCGAGGCGATCCCGCTGATCGCGTCGAGCATCATGTCGAAGAAGATCGCGGAGGGCACGGACGCGCTCGTGCTCGATGTGAAGTTCGGCTCCGGCGCGTTCATGCGCGACGAGACCCGTGCCCGAGAGCTTGCCGAGACGATGGTCGCGCTCGGCACGGACTCCGGCGCGCGCACGACGGCGCTGCTGACCGACATGAACACTCCGCTGGGGCATGCGATCGGCAACGCCAACGAGGTGCGCGAGTCGGTCGAAGTGCTCGAAGGAGGCGGCCCGAGCGACGTCGTCGAGCTGACCGTCGCGTTGGCGCAGGAGATGCTGCAGGCTGCGGGGGTGCATGACGCCGACCCTGCTGAGGCGCTGCGCTCCGGCAGAGCGATGGACTCCTGGCGTCGGATGATCGAGGCGCAGGACGGCGACCCGGACGGGGCGCTGCCTCAGGCGCGAGAATCCGAGACCGTGACGGCACCACGCGACGGATACGTCACGCGGATGGACGCCTTCGACTTCGGCATCGGGGCCTGGCGCCTCGGCGCCGGTCGAGCGCGCGCGGACGACGAGGTGGTGCACGCCGCTGGCATCGACCTGCATGCCAAGCCCGGCGACGCGGTGCGGGCGGGAGAACCGCTGTTCACCCTGGGCGCCGACGACGCCGCGCGTTTCGACCGCGCACTCGACGCGTTGGGCGACGCGTGGGAGATTGGTGATCAGCCGCCGGTCCGCCAGCCGATCGTGCGGGAACGCATCACGTCCTGACCAGCCCGCCCCATTCGGAACACTCACACCAGGGAGAACACTCATGCCGCGCCCCAACAACAGCAGGGCCCAGCGCCACGAGGCGACGATCGAGGGCGTGCCGGTGCGGAGCCTGCCTAAGATCGCCCTGCACGAGCACCTCGACGGCGGGCTGCGACCCGATACGGTGCTGGAGCTCGCGCGCGAGGCGGGCGTCGAGGTTCCGGTGAGCGATGCAAGAGGACTGGGGGATTGGTTCGCCGAACAGGCGGCAGGCGGGTCGCTCGACGCGTACCTCGAGACGTTCGCGCTGACGGGCGCGGTGCTGCAGACCTCGGACGCGCTCACCAGAGCAGCGCGAGAGTTCGTCGAGGACCTCGCCAACGACGGGGTGATCTACGCGGAGGTGCGGTGGGCGCCGGAACAGCACACGTCTGACGGCCTGTCCATGGCTGAGGCCGTCGATGCCGTGCAGGAGGGCATCGAACAGGGCGAGGATGACGCGGAGGCCATGGGGCACTCCATCCGGGTGGGTCAGATCCTGAGTGCGATGCGCCAGGCGGAGAACTCGCTCGAGGTCGCGGAACTGGCGCTCGACTACCGTGACGACGGCGTGGTCGGCTTCGACCTCGCCGGCCCCGAGTCGGGTCATCCGGCATCGGAGCACCGCGACGCGCTCGACCTGCTCGCGACGGAGTTCTTCCCCGTCACGCTGCACGCCGGGGAGGCCGCGGGAACGGATTCCATCCGCAGCGCATTGCTCGACGGGCGCGCGCTCCGGCTCGGGCACGGTGTGCGCATCGCCGAAGATCTCGACGTGATCAGCGAAGAGGGCGAAGATGTGCGCGTGCGCCTCGGTGACCTCGCCGCATGGGTCAGGGACCGAGAGATCACGCTCGAGGTGGCGCCGAGCTCGAACCTCGGCACCGGCGCGATCGCGCGGTGGGGGAGCCAGCTCGAGGATCACCCGTTCGACCTGCTCTACCAACTCGGCTTCGCAGTGACCGTGAACACCGACAACCGCCTGATGAGCCGCACGACGCTCACACGCGAGCTGTCGATGCTGGCCGATACGTTCGAGTACCGCCTCGCCGACCTCGAGCGGTTCCAGCTCAACGCCGCGGCTGCTGCCTTCCTGCCCGTCGAACAGCGTGAGGAGCTCATCGACCTCATCAGCGAGGGCTTCGAGCGCTGACCGTACGGGCGGCCGCTGTGCCGCACGCTTTTCGCCGAGATGCCTGGCCCCGGATGTCGCCGGGGCGCGGCGCGAGTGCGACGTCCGACCCAGGGAGCGCGTGCACACGGCAGCCGGGGCCCGTGTGCACGCGCCTCCCTAAGCCTGGTGTCGTGCCACCAGACTCCGGATGGGCGGATGCAGTGGGTGCGCGGCTTCGAGGCCGGTGACCTCTGCCGTGAACCGGTCGGCGTCGAGCGTGTGCAGCTTCTCGTGCATCTCGACTGCCTGCTCGTCTTCCGGAGCGTCGAAGGACAGGGCGGCGTCTATGGCCGACAGCAGGCCGTCGACGCTCAGCCCGCGCTCGGCGGCCTCAGCGGCAGGCCCGACGAAGCGCTCGTGCCGCGACAGCTTGCGCAGCGGCTGCCTGCCGACGCGGGCGACCGTGTCGGGCAGAGCCGGATTGCGGAACCGGCGCAGGATCGTCGACCGGTACTCAGCGAGCTCCTCCGCGGCGAAGCCGTGCTTCGCCGCGAGCACAGCGCTCGTCTCGGTGATCGCCGCTGAGACTCGCTCGGCGACCTGCGCATCGGCCAGCGCATCGGCGATCCGTTCGATCCCTGCCCTCGCGCCGTGGTACGCCGCCGCGGCATG
Organism: Microbacterium halotolerans; assembly: GCF_003569805.1. Lineage (GTDB taxonomy): Bacteria > Actinomycetota > Actinomycetes > Actinomycetales > Microbacteriaceae > Microbacterium > Microbacterium halotolerans. The sequence continues at coordinate 1,554,081 of NZ_KZ984051.1, forward strand.
CCCCGTGTTCACGGTGAACAGCTTCCGCTCGATATAGGGCGTGAGGTCCTCGACGAAATGCGCGCCGGGGATCGACGGCAATGAGTCGCCGAACGGCCCGCGCTCGATCGCCCACTCGAAGAACGGCTCGACTGTGACGTCGATGCCCCCTTCCTCGGGCTGCCCCGGCACGATCCGGTCGACGGCGGTGTTCGCGAACACCGCCCGATCCGCGAGCGTCGTCCATTCGTCGCCCGCCAGCTCCTCGATGTGCGCACGCAGCTGATCGGTGGCGCCGATCGCGTTCTCGCACGCCATCACCTGCACGGGCGGATCGTCGTCGCGACGCAGCCTGAGGCCCGCGAGGATGTGCGGCGCGATGAAGCGCAGAACCATCGGTCCGACGGCGCACGTGACGACGTCGGCGGCAGCGACCTGGGCGGCCACGCCATCCGGATCTTCCGCGCTGTTGATCGCGCGGAAGCCGGTCACGACGACGTCGCGCCCGCCCTCGCCGACCTCGTGCACCGTATAGTCATCCGCGGCATTGATGGCGTCGACGAGGCCGCCGGCGACATCCGAGAACACGATCTCGTATCCGCCCTCGGCGAGCAGCATGCCGACGAATCCGCGTCCGATGTTGCCCGCACCGAAGTGAACCGCTCTCATGATGGCCTCCCTCAGCCGATCTCGTCAGCGAGCATGTCGTACAGCTCCTGCTCGGACGAGGCCGCGTTCAGCTTCGCGACGGTGTCGTCGTCGCCGAACTGCTGGGCGACGCCGGCGAGGATCTCCAGGTGCGCGCCGCCCTTGCCGGCGATCCCGATCACGAAGGTGGCGGTGTCGCCGTCACCCCAGTCGACGCCGCCGTCGTACCGAATCACCGCAAGCGCTGAGCCGAGCACCGCATCCTTCGCGGCGTCCGTGCCGTGTGGGATCGCCAGGCCGTTGCCCATGAACGTCGACACGGTCAGTTCGCGATCCTTCATCGCCTGCAGGTAGTCGGCGGTCACGGCGCCGGCTGATTCCAGGATGCCAGCGGCCTCGGCGAGAGCCTCGTCGCGGCTCACGCCGCCGGAGTGGATCCGCACGTACTCCCGCTTGAGCACGGGCTCGCTCGAGCCGCTCGCTTCGCCTGCCGCCTCATCCGTCGCGTCGCCCGCGGCAGGCGCATCCGGGGTGTCATCCGAGCCGCCCTCACGCTGAGCGCGGACCATCTCCACGACCTCGTCGTACTCGGGGGCGTTCAGGAATCCGTCGACCGAGACGTGCACGGCATCCGGTTCGGTGTGCTTCGCGCGATCGGTGAGCTGGGCCTGTGTGACGACCAGATCGGCTGTGCCGTCCAGCGCGGCGATCGCCTTGTTCGTCACAGAGATGTCTGCGAGCCCTGCGTCCTTGAACTTCTTGCGCAGAACGCTTGCGCCCATGGCGGACGACCCCATGCCCGCATCGCACGCGAACACGACGCGCTCGATCGTCTTGGTTGCCGCATCGCTGTCCGCAAGCAGACCCGAGAGGGCGGCAGAGTCCTTGCCCTTGTTGGCCTGGGTCTGCTTCACGGCGGCCGAGAACCGGTCGCCCGCGGCGAGATCGCGCTTGCGGCTGGCGCGCAGGAGGACCATCGAGATCAGGAACGTCACGGTGGCCGAGACGAAGACGGCGAGCAGGATGCCGAGCAGGTCGGCCCCGGGCGACTGCGCGATCACGGCGAGGATCGAGCCCGGTGCTGCCGGGGCACGCAGCCCGGTGCCGAAGATCGTGTTCACCGCGACGCCTGACATGCCGCCGGCGATCACGGCGATCAGCAGCGACGGCTTCATCAGCACGTACGGGAAGTAGACCTCGTGGATGCCGCCGAAGAAGTGGATGATCGCTGCTCCCGGAGCGGAACCGCGCGCGGCTCCGACGCCGAAGAAGGTGAACGCCAGCAGCAGGCCGAGGCCGACGCCGGGGTTCGCCTCCAGGAGGAACAGCACCGACTTGCCTGCTTGCTCTGACTCGCTGATGCCGAGTGGGGTGAGCACGCCGTGATTGATGGCGTTGTTCAGGAAGAAGACCTTGGCGGGCTCGATCAGGATGCTCGTCAGCGGCAGCAGGCCGTTCGTGACGAGGAACTCCACGGCGGACGAGAGGATGCCGGTGAGCCAGTTCACGGCCGGGGCGAGCACGTAGAACGAGAAGATCGCGGCGAGGAAGCCGAAGATGCCCGCCGAGAACATGTTCACGAGCATCTCGAAGCCGGCCTTGACCTTGCCGTCCCACAGGCCGTCGAGCCACTTCATCAGCCATGCGGCCAGCGGCCCCATGATCATGGCGCCGAGGAACATGTGGATCTCGCCGAGCGGATCCTCGCCCGAGGGAAGGGAGGCGTTGATGTTCGCCACGATGAAGTCGCTGCCGACGATGGCGCCGATCGTCGCGATCGTGGCGACCACACCGCCGCGCTTGTCGTAGATCGCGTGCCCGCCCGTGTAGGCGATCAGCATCGGCAGCAGGTAGTGGATCATCGGGCCGACGATCAGGGCGAGCGCGGCGTTGGGCGCCCATCCGCGCTCGATGAAGAAGGCGGTGAACAGGCCCCACGCCACCAGCGCGGGGATGTTGGGCATGACCATGCCCGACATGAACGAACCGATCTTCTGCACCCCGACGCGGAAGCCGCCTGGGGCCTTCGCGGTGCTTGTCTGAGAGGACATGGCTGTGTCTGCTTTCGTCTTCGAGAGGAACGGGAAACGGGTCAGGCGGCCGCGCGCGCGGCCTTCTTGGCGCCGTCGGCGCTGCCTACGGCGAGCGCGGCCGCCGCGATGCGGCGCGCGTCGTCGACGGTGTGCCGCTTCAGCTCGGCGCGCACCTCGGCGAGGGCGGCGGGCGTCATCGACAGCGACGTCACGCCGAGGCCGACGAGTACGACGGCCAGCAGCGGATCTGCGGCGGCCTCGCCGCAGACGCCGACGGGCTTGCCGTTCGCCGCCCCGCCGTCGGCGACCATCCGGATGAGGCGGAGCACGGCCGGATGCCACGGGCTCTGCAGATGCGCGACGGAGCCGAGCAGCCTGTCGGCGGCCATCGTGTACTGCGTGAGGTCGTTCGTGCCGATCGACGCGAAGTCGGCCGTGCGCAGGATCTCCTCCGCCAGGATGGCGCTGGAGGGCACCTCGACCATGACGCCTGTGGTGCGCAGGCCGAGTTCGCGGGCGAGGGCGGTGAAGTACTCCGCCTCGTCGACGGTGGCGACCATCGGCGCCATCACCCACAGATCGGCGTCGGTGTCACGGTCCGCCTCGGCGAGGGCGGTGAGCTGGTCGCGCAGCACGTTCTCACGATGCTGCAGCGCCCGGATGCCGCGGCGGCCGAGGGCGGGGTTCTCCTCATCCGCATCGGTGAGGAACGACAGCGGCTTGTCGGCGCCGGCGTCGAGCACGCGCACGACGACCTTCTTGCCGCCGAAGGCCTTAAGCAGCTGCTGGTAGCTCGCCGCCTGATCGGCGACCGAGGGCGCCTCGTCGGAGGAGAGGAAGAGGAACTCCGTGCGGAACAGGCCCACACCCTCCGCGCCCAGCTCGACGGCCTCAGCCGCACCATCCGGGGACCCGAGGTTCGCCAGCAGCGGCACCTCCGTGCCGTCGGCCAGTGCACCCGGCGTGATCGGCGCGCTCACCGCGGCCGCCCGTGCCGCCGCGCGCTCGTCGGCCGCGGCGATCTCATCCGGAGTCGGGTCGGAGACGACCACGTCGCCTGCGGCATCGACGATCACGGTCTGCCCGTCGGTGAGCGAGGTGTCGCCGGTGCCGACGACCGCAACGATGCCCTTCTCCCTGGCGAGGATCGCGGTGTGCGATGTGGGGCCGCCGTCGGTGGTGACCACGGCGAGCACCTGGTCGAGATCGAGCAGCGCCGTGTCGGCCGGGGCGAGGTCGGCGGCGACGAGCACGAACGGATGCCCCGGTTCAGGGACGCCGGGCGCCGGCACGCCGCGCAGATGCGCGATCACCCGCTGCGCGACATCGGCGAGGTCGGCGGCGCGCTCGCCGAGGTACCCGCCGATCTCGGCGAGCTGCTCTGCGAACTCCGCGAACGACGTGTGCACGGCGTACTCGGCGGTCGCGCCGCCGTCGATCTTCGCCTCGACGGCCTCGGCGAGGGTCGGGTCCTCGGCCATCATCGCCTGCGCTTCGAGCACGTCCTGCGCCGAGCCGCCCGCGCGCTCGCCGCGTTCATTCAGTTCGTCGGCCACAGCGGCAACGGCGGCGGCGACCAGCGCCTTCTCCTCATCCGGAGTCCGCGTCGACGGCGCATCGCTGGGGGCGGCGAGCGGCTCGGCCATCCGCGCGACCGGGCCGTGTGCGATGCCCTGGCCGATCCCGACGCCCGCGATCTCGGTCACGCCCGTCACTCCCCGTCTTCGAGCAGCATCGTGCTGAGCCGGTCCAGAACCGCTTCGGCGTCGTCGCCTTCGACCGTGAGTGTGACCTCGTCACCCTGATCTGCGCCCAGCGAGATGACTCCGAGGATGCTCGCGGCGTTCGCCGGCTTGCCATCGCCCTTGGCGACGGTGACATCCGCGCCGGAGTTCTTCGCGGCCTCGGCGAACAGCTTCGCGGGGCGGGCGTGCAGCCCGTGCGACGAGGCGATGGTGACAGTGCGAGTGGCCATGATGGCGTCCTTCCGTTGGGTGGGGGCAGTGGCACGCGTGAGCGCGGGCCGGATGAGCGACAGCACGCGGGCGCCGTCGCGGTCGGAGGCGATGTCATCGGGAAGGATGAGCACCTCGGCGTCTGGCAGCGCAAGGCGCACGCGATCGACGGCGTCATCCGGCAGGTGGGCGCCGAGCAGCACCATGTCGGTGCCTTCTGCACCAGCGGGAAGATCGGCGAGCGCGGCGGGGGCGACCGAGAGTGCTATGCCCTCGGAAGCCGCGGCGCGTTTCACGCGCATGGCGACGAATGTGCTCGACGCGCCCGCGCCGCAGATGACGGTGATCCTCATCGATCTCAGTACTCCTTCTTCCCCTCCAGCATGAGAGCGGGGGGCCGCTTCCGGCAATGCACTCGGGTTTCCGCTCCCGCGGAAATCCGCTTCCGCTGCGTACATGGTTGACTGGTCTGCCATGACGGCTGAGCGGCAGGAGCAGGTGCTGGGCATCCTGCTGCGCCGTGTCGGCTGGGTGACGGCCGCGGATCTCGCGGATCGACTCGGCGTCACCGCTCGCAGCGTGCGTTCGTACGTCACGGCGATCAATGCGCTCGCTCCTGCCGGCGACGCGATCGAGTCGGGCCCGCACGGCTATCGCGCGGCGCCGTCGGCGGCTGCCGTGCGCGACGAGCTCTCCGGAGCGCAGCACGGTGCGCCGCGCGAGCGGGCGCGCGAGATCATCCGGATGCTCATGAGCGCGCCGGACGGCATCGACGTGTTCGAAACGGCCATGGCCCTGCACGTCAGCGACGCCACGGTGGAGGCCGACCTGCGGCGGGTGCGCGCCATGCTCGCCGACAGCGAGCTGACGATGGCGCGCGAGGACGGCATGGTGTCGCTGGCCGGCAACGAGCGCAGCAGGCGGCGGTTCCTCACCAGGCTCGTGCTCGACGACCTCGATGACCGGGTATTCGACACCGACGCGCTCGAGCGGGCAGCTGATGCGATGGGCGTGCCCGCGCCGGGGCTGGCGGAGCTCCGCGCGGAGCTGATCGCACTGCTGACGAAGCTCGGGTATGCGGTGAACGAGCTCGCCGCGGCCGAGGTGATGCTGCGCGTCGCGATCGCCGTCGAGCGCACGCAGCGAGGGTGGCCGATACCGGAAGCGGACGACGACGGCGGGCCGGATCGTGTGCGGGTGGGTGAGGTGCTCGACGATCTGGCCGCGAGGCACCTCGGTTCGCATCTCACTCCCGCTGATCGGCGCCATCTGGCCGGTGTCGCGCTCGTCTCACTCGTCGAACCCGGCGAGTCCTCCGGCGAGCCCGAGCGCCGCGTGGTGGAAGCGGTGCGCGTCGCGCTCCGGCGTGCGGCGACGACGTACGGCATCGACCTGAGCGACGAGGAGTTCGTGCGCGGCTTCGCGCAGCACGCGCACAACGTGGTGCAGCGCTCGCACGAGCATGTCGGCTCGCGCAACCCGATGACGCGTGCGGTGAAGCTCGCCTCTCCTTTGGTCTTCGAGATCGCGGTCTCGGTCGCGGGCGACCTCGCCGATGAGCTCGGCGTGGCGATTCCGGATGACGAGACCGCCGACATGGCGATGCGGATCGGCAGTCTGGTCGGCGCTGAGCCCGACGCCGGCGCTGCGCTGACGGCGGTGCTCGTGTGCCCGGGGTTCGAGGGCATGCGGAAGCGGCTGCGGGTGCACTTGGAGCGTGCGCTGGGTCATGAACTGGCGATCACGCGCGTGGAGACCGGATATGTGCAGGACTGGGCCGGCATCGACGCGGATCTGGTGCTGTCGACGATCGACCTTTCCGGCGCCGGCGACGACCGGATCGTGCGGATACAGCCGTTCCTCACATCTCGGGACATCGCGCGCGTGGCAGAGGCGGTGCAGCGTGTGCGGCGGCAGCGCGAGCTGCGCGGTCTGCGCTCGCAGATGCTGCCGTGGTTCGCGCCGACTGCGTTCATCCGGAACGCGCGCGCCGCCGCGCCCGAGCCGATGATCCGCCTGCTCGGCGACGCACTCGTACGCGAGGGCGTGATCGACGAGGAGTACGTGGCCAGCGCGATCGAGCGCGAGACGCGCTCATCGACGGCGTTCACGGAGAACCTGGCGGTTCCGCACGCGATGACGATGTCGGCCGCGCGCACCGCGATCGCCGTGGCGGTCAACGAGCAGGCGATCGAGTGGGGCGGTGAACGGGTGCACGTCGTGGCTCTCGTGGCTTTCAGCGAGACCGATCGCGCCGCGTTCCAGACGGTGTTCGAGCAGTTCGTCGACGTCTTCGCCGACCCCGACAACGCCGCCCGCATCGTGCGCCGCGCCCACACCCTCGACGCCTTCCTCGACGAGCTCACCGCCCTCATCGACACCCCCGCCTGACCCGCTCTGGAGCATCCGGAATGGGGTGCTCGAGTTCTGCGTGCTCGCCATGCTGCGCCGCCGCGACATGTACCGCCTCGAACTCGCCGATGCGTTCGTCCCCCTAGACTCGAAGCTCAGGGGTGGGAATCGCCCCTGACGACGCGCGACCGCATGGCTGCGCGGTCCGAGGGTGGGAGGCAGCCCATGACGTCGATACCGCAGACGATGAGTGCAGTCCGACTCATGGGCCACGGCGGGCTCGAGCAGCTCGTCTATTCCAGCGACGTGCCCACGCCGAGCCCAGCGCCAGGAGAGGTGCTGATAGATGTCCACGCATGCGGGATGAACAACACCGACGTGTGGGTGCGCGAGGGGGCCTACGGCAGCGACACCGACCCGCAGGAGGTCTCCTCGTGGCGGCGCGGCCGCTCCACGCTGGAGTTCCCCCGCATCCAGGGCACCGACATCGTCGGCCGGATCGCCGCGGTGGGGGAGGGCGTCGACGAGAACCGCATCGACCAGCGCGTGATGGTCGACTTCAGCATCTACAACCGGCCCGAGGGCGATGACAGCCTGGCCGATATCGACTACATCGGCCACGGCCGGGACGGCGGCTACGCGGAGTACGTCGCGGTGCCCTCGGAGAACGCCTACGAGATGAGCGCTGACATCACCGACGCGGAACTGGCCACATTCTGCTGCGCCTACCTCACCGCCGAGCAGATGCTCGTACGAAGCCGCCTCGCCGAAGGGGAGCGGGTGCTGGTCACCGGCGCCTCAGGCGGTGTCGGTTCCGCGATCATTCAGCTCGCCCGGGCGCGAGGAGCGATCCCCTACGCCGTCACCAGTGCGGGCAAGGAGGAGGCGATGCGCGAGATCGGCGCCGAGGACGTCATCCTCCGCGGCGCCGACGACCTGGTCGCCGAGGTCGAGCGGGTGGTCGCCGCCCCGGTGGATGTGGTCGCCGACCTGGTCGCCGGTGGGATGTTCAACGACCTGCTGCGGATCCTGCGCCCTGAGGGCCGTTACAGCACCGCCGGAGCCATCGGCGGGCCGGTGGTCGACCTCGACCTGCGCACCATGTACCTCAAGCAGCTCGAGCTGCACGGCTCGTCCCAGGGCACCCGCACCGCGTTCCGGCGCTTGGCGGGCTACATCGACGACGGCACGATCCGGCCGCTGCTGGATCGAACGTTCCCGCTCTCGGACTTCCACGAGGCCCAGCGCACCTTCATGGGCAAGACCTACATCGGCAACCTGGTCGTCGTGCCGGACCGGCACTGGGAGAACGTAGGGGCCCAGCATGCATCGTGAACGCGCTCTCGAGCTCATCGACACCCAGGCAGGCGGAGACGTCAGTCGAATCGTCACCGCCGGTATCGAACCGTTGCCTGGGCGCACCGCCCTTGAGAAGGCACGGTTCCTCCAGAAGGAGGGCGACGGCCTGCGCCGGCTGCTGCTCTCCGAGCCGTACGGCGATCCGGCGATGTCAGTCGACCTCATCGTCGAACCCGGCCACCCCGAGGCTCAGGCCGGCTACATCATCATGGAGGCCATGGGGTACCCGATGTACTCCGGCTCCAACACCATCTGCGCCGCAACCGCCCTGCTCCAGAGCGGCACGATCCCGATGATCGAGGGATTGCAGCAGGTGGTCCTGGAATCGCCCGCTGGGCTTGCTCGGATCACCGCGCGCAATGTGAACGGACGCGTCGAGTCGATCACCACCCAGGGCGAGCCGGCCTATGTCGCCGAACGCGGCCTGTCCGTGAACGTGCCGCACTACGGGCGAGTGGAGTTCGACCTGGTCTGGAGCGGTGCCTACTTCGCCATGCTCGACGCCGGTGCCCACGGCTTCGAGCTCACCGCCGAAGAGCAGATCGCCCTGACCGCTTTCGGCGATGCGTTCGTACGCAAGGCCCGTCCCGGTCTGCGTCAGGAGCATCCGACGCTGGGTGACGTGGGCCCATTGCCGTTCGTGCACTTCATGGGGCGGGCGCGCACTCTGGAGAACGGCAAGGTCGAGTCCCGCTCGGCGACCTACGTGCATCCGGGCGTGATCTGCCGCAGCCCGACAGGGACCGGCACTTCAGCCCGTCTGGCGCTCATGGCTGGTCAGGGCGAGCTCGCACCTGGTGACACGCTGGAGACGATCTCTCCGCGCGGCAACCGCTTCGTGGGCGCCGTGGTCGGCGAGACCACCGTGGGTGACTTCCCCGCGTGGAACTCGACGATCACGGGCCGGGCCAGGCTCATGGCGCATTCGCGGATCACCGTCGACCTGGATGATCCGCTGGTGGATACGTCGGATCTGGAGAAGCTGCTGACGCCGTGAGGAGGACGCTTTCGGCGTGCCGAGCCGGCGACAGCGAGGCTTAGGGAGTGTCTGATGATTCGCGGCGTTGCGAGTCCCCACCGCCCCTCCACGTGCTGCCTCGCATTGGGCGCACGTGCTGCCTCGCATCGCGCGGAGGCTCTCGGGCGGTGTGGGCCAGCGTCTAGCTGCTCGGCGTGCAGGTTCGACGTTGCCTAGTTCTCCCCGCTGCCCGACTTCGGGCGACGGCGGAGAACCATCTGACCGAGGAGCAGGAGCCCGCCAACGGTCAAGGCGAGCCCCGCAGCGAAGTACGGTCCGTGGCCACCTGATCCCGTGGATGCCAGGTCTCCGCCGCCTGATGGCGCGGGAGGCACCGTTTCGGACGAGGTGGGAGTCGGAACCGGAGTTGCGGTCGGTGTTGCGCTGGCCGTCGGCGAGGGCGACGGAGACTCTGTCGGTGTCGGCGTCGGCGACTCTGTTGGAGTTGGAGTTGGAGTTGGAGT
>NZ_KZ984051.1:1563952-1931735 GCF_003569805.1 Microbacterium halotolerans
CACGTTGGCACCGTGTACGAAGGAACTCGCGACGACGTTGCCCTCGATGTTCTGCGTCACCTGCCAGTTGACACCGGCGTACGGCGCGTAGATCGTTCCCATGAGGGAGTCGCCGCCGGTCACCATGACCGAGGTGGCATCCACGAAGTTCAGCAGGATGAAGTGCGCGTTCGCTGATCCGATGCCTGCGCTCGTTGGATTTGTGCCGTTGAACGATGAACCGAAGACGTTGATCAGCAGCGGCGTGGTGTCGTTCGGTTGAGTCGTGAACGTCAGCGACGCGAGGTTCTCGAGGTCCGTCGTCGTGATGTTCAGCACATTCGTCTCACCCGGCGTGAGCGTGATACGTCCGTTCGCTCCGGGAGGCACCGAGCTAGGCAGCGGCTGCGAATCGTCACGGTTGAGCAGCTCGATGGTCGGCGAGCATGTCCCCATGAGCGTGGCCGTTTCCCGGTACAGAGCGAACGCCGCGGGAACATCGATGAGCTCGGACGTCCCTTCGACGGCATATACGGAGTCAGGCGCCTGAGAGGTCGCGAGTTGGATACGTGGTGAGTATTCGTAGGCCTGCCCGGGCGGCACGATATGGGTCGCGAGTCCCGGCGTCCCGTTCATGTCGGTCGTCAGTGCGGTGTAGCTCGTCGCGTCACCGATCTTCGCAAACCCACCGTTGTGGACCTCGACGTTCTCGGCTGTCGTCGGGAACACCACCTGACCCCCGGCCCAGAGGTACGTCGGCTGAGCATCTCCCGGGGCGGTGAACGTGTCATAGAACGGTCCCACCCCCGCGGCGACGTTGTACCCCTTGCCGATGATGTAGTCACCGCCCGTCGCCATCGTGCCCTCGGACTCGTCCGCGTTCACGGTGGTGTCGCCCTCTACGAAGACGAGGAACCCACTGTTGGCGGGATGACCGTCGACCAACTGTCCGAGCGGGGTGCGAACGGGATTGAACGGTCCGATCGCCTCCCCGGGGGCGGCAGCCGCCGGCGTTGAGACCGTAAGCGCCGCGATCCCGAGCGCCAAGGCGCACGCACCCGCGGAGACCTGCAGAATTCCCCGTGCAGCGTGCATACGGTCAGTCTGCCACCACCACGGTCAAATGTGTGCCTGAGCGGTGAGATTCGCGAGCACCTTGTCCCAGGTGCCCTCGACAGCCATCCGGTGATGCCACGTCCATGCCGTCTACCACGGCCCGAACGCCGCCGGCAGATCACGCCACGCGATCCCGCACCGATGTCGATAGGCGATCCCTTCGAGCATCATGCGCGCGTCCGAGAGCTTCCGACCAGGCTTGCCCGTCGACTTCGGCACTGACGACTCGAACGACGACCACTGAACATCAGAGAGCAACTGGAAACGCGACACGGCTCAAGAGTCTCAGCCAGAATCGTCCGCCTTTGTCAGATACGACTTAGGCGAGTCGGGCACGGACCGCGGTCTCCAACGCGGTGAGGCGGGTCTCGGCATCGGCGGGGGAGGTTCCGCGCACGTCGAGGTACGCCTTCAGCTTCGGCTCCGTGCCGCTGGGGCGGAAGATCACGCGCGACCCGTCGTCGAGCATGTAGCGCAGGATGTCGCCTGACGGGGCGTCGCCGGATGCCGAGAGCAGGTCGGTCGCCTCGGTCACGGTGCGCTCGCCGAAGGCCGTGGGAGGTTCGGCGCGCAGCGACGCCATCGTGTGCGCGATGACCGAGGTGTCCTCGACCCGGATCGATACCTGGCCGCTGGAGTAATGGCCGATCTCGTCAGAGACCTCGTCCACCAGATCGGCGAGAGTGCGGCCCGTCGTGCGTGCCTCGGCGGCGAGGGCGAGCACGGCGACGGCCGCCGAGATGCCGTCCTTGTCGCGCACCGTCTCGGGGTTCACGAGGTAGCCCAGCGCCTCCTCGTATCCGTACACCAGATCGGGCGTGCGCGAGATCCATTTGAATCCGGTCAGCGTCTGGACCGAGCGAACCTCGTAGCGCTCAGCGATCGCCGAGAGACCGGGAGAGGAGACCAGCGAGCACGCCAGGGTCGCGCCGGGGGCTCCGGATGCGGCGCGCGCCGCACGCAGGCCGAGCAGCAGGCCGATCTCGTTGCCGGTGAGGCGCCGCCATGCACCGTCGGCGCCGGGAATCGCAACAGCCAGCCGATCTGCGTCGGGGTCGTGCGCCAGCGCGAACTCCGCGCCGGCCTCGCGTGCGGCCTCGAACAGGAGGTCCATCGCGCCAGCTTCCTCAGGGTTGGGGAACGCGACGGTGGGGAACGCTCCGTCCGGATGGAGCTGAGCGACAGCCGCCGCCGGCCGTGGGAAGCCCGCCTCGTCGAGCACGCGCGCGAAGGTCTCCCAGCCGACGCCGTGCATCGCCGTGTACGCCCACGCCATGCCGTCCGCCCCGCGCGGATAGCCGGGCCCGGCGACGGCCGCCGTCGCGCGCACGTACGCGTCGACGGACTCGTCGTCCGCCACGCCGTAGTCGCCGGAGCGCGGCAGCTCGGAGACCGAACCTTCCGCGACGCGGCCGATGTGCGCGGCGATGTCGCCGTCGGCGGGAGGCACGATCTGCGCGCCGCCGCTGTCGCCGCCGAGATACACCTTGTAGCCGTTGTCGGCCGGCGGATTGTGGCTGGCGGTGACCATCACGCCCGCATCGGCGCCGAGGTGCCGCACGGCGAACGCGAGCACGGGGGTGGGAAGCATCCGCGGCAGCAGAACGGCGCGCAGACCTGCACCGGCGATGATCTCCGCGGAGTCGCGGGCGAACACGTCGGAGTTGCGGCGGCCGTCGTACCCGATCACCACGACGGGAACGTGTCCGCTCGTCGTCTCACGCAGGTAGGCGGCGAGGCCTGCCGCGGCCTGGGCGACCAGCACGCGATTCATGCGCATGGGTCCTGCGCCGAGTGCGCCGCGCAGCCCCGCCGTGCCGAACTGCAGACGCCCCGAGAACCGGGCGCGCAGCTCTTCTGCGGCATCCGGATCCTCCCTCACCCGTTCGAGCAGCGCGTCGAGCTCGGCGCGGGTCTCCTCATCCGGGTCCTGCGCGCTCCATGCCCGCGCCGTAGCAACGACATCGTCCAGCGCGCCCGCACCCTGTTCGCTCACGTGTTCCTCCCGATGCTCCCGTCCCGCGCGGTGCCGTATCGGCCGGCCGCGGCATCCGGTCCGTGCTCCCGCCCCATGGCTCTCATCAGATCCTTCCGACGACGTCGGCCAACAGCTGTGAGATCCTGCCCTCCGCCGCGCGCCCGGCCTCGATGACCTCGGCATGGCTGAGCGGAGAGGGGGAGATGCCGGCGGCGAGGTTCGTGATCAGCGAGAAGCCCAGCACCTCCATACCCGACTGGCGGGCTGCGATCGCCTCGAGTGCCGTCGACATGCCGACGATGTGCCCGCCGAGGGTCTTCGCCATCTGCACTTCGGCCGGCGTCTCGTACTGCGGTCCGCGGAACTGGCAGTACACGCCCTCGTCGAGATCCGGATCGACCGAGCGTGCCACCTCGCGCAGCCGTGCCGAGTACAGATCGGTCATGTCGATGAAGGTCGCGCCCTCGAGCGGACTGTCGGAGGTGAGATTGAGGTGGTCGCTGATCAGCACCGGCTGCCCCGCCGACCACGCGGGCTTGATGCCGCCGGCGCCGTTGGTGAGCACCATCACCTTCGCGCCGGTCGCCGCCGCCGTGCGCACGCTGTGCACGACCCTGCGCACGCCGTGTCCCTCGTAGTAGTGGGTGCGCGCGCCGATCACCAGCACGTTCCTGCCGCTGGGAGTGCGCAGGCTCCGGATGGTGCCGACGTGGCCCTCCAGTGCGGGCTTCGAGAAGCCGGTGACCTCGGTCGCGGGAATCGTCGCGACCGTTTCGCCGAGCAGCTCCGCCGCTTTGCCCCACCCGCTGCCGAGCGTGACGGCGATATCGTGCCCGGCGACGCCGGTGAGCCTCGCGATGTCGTCTGCCGCGGCCTGCGCGATGGAGAACGGGTCTGCCGGGTGGTCGAGCGGGTGCGTCATGCGACCACCTTAAGCACAACCGCCGACGGCGCGCCCCGGCCCCCGGCATCCGGTTCCTCGTGTCCGTCGCCCGCGGCGGCTGCAGGGTGCTGAGACGGGGTCAGGGAGTGACAGAATGGAGCCATGAGCTTCGACTTCGAGCGCAAGCAGCGGATCGCGATCATCGGCGGGGGGCCTGGCGGCTACGAAGCGGCGCTGTCCGCTGCTCAGCTCGGGGCCGAGGTGACTCTCGTGGAGAACACGGGCGTCGGAGGGGCCGCGGTCCTCACCGATGTGGTGCCGTCCAAGACGCTGATCGCGACGGCGGACGCCGCGCAGGCGATCGATGCAGCAGGCGACCTCGGCGTGCAGTTCTACGCGAAGGGTGCAGAGGACAAGCCGCTCAAGCCGGAGACGGCCATCAATCTGCTCGCGGTGAACAAGCGGATCCTCGCTCTGGCCGGTCAGCAGTCGGAGGACATGCGCGAGCAGCTGATCGAGGCCGGCGTGAATGTGATCTCCGGTCACGGCCGGATGAAGGGCGACAACGCCGTCGTCATCTCCACGGGTCCCGGCGGCACGGACTTCGATCAGATCGAGGCCGACACGATCGTCATCTCGACCGGTTCGACCCCGCGTGAGCTTCCATCGGCCAAGCCCGACGGCACGCGTATCCTCACCTGGAAGCAGGTCTACGATCTGCCGGCCGTGCCAGAGCACATCATCGTGGTCGGCTCCGGCGTCACCGGCGCCGAGTTCGCGTCGGCGTACATGAACCTCGGTGCGAAGGTGACGCTCGTCTCGAGCCGTGAGCAGGTGCTTCCCGGTGAGGACCCGGATGCCGCTGCCGTGCTCGAGAAGGTGTTCACCCGCGGCGGCATGACGCTGCTGGCGCGCTCGCGCGCCGAGAAGGTGGAGAACACGGGAGACGGCGTCGTTGTGACGCTGTCGAACGGCGACGAGATCGCCGGATCGCACTGTCTGATGGCCGTCGGATCGACGCCGAACACCACCGACATCGGGCTGGAGGAGGCCGGTGTGCAGCTGGCCGATACCGGACGCATCATGGTCAACCGCGTCGGCCGCACGTCGATCCCGAACGTGTACGCGGTCGGCGACTGCACCAACCTGATGCCGCTCGCCTCGGTCGCGTCGATGCTCGGTCGCACGGCGGTGTTCCACGCCATGGGCGACGCGGTCATCCCGTTCGCGAACAACAAGATCGCGGCGAACATCTTCACCAGCCCCGAGATCGCCACGGTCGGTTGGACCACCGGCGAGGACGCCGTCGAGTACAAGCTCCCGATCGCCGCGAACGCCCGCGCTAAGATGATGAGCGTCCGCGACGGCTTCGTGAAGCTCTACGCGCGCAAAGGATCAGGCACGGTCGTCGGCGGCGTGGTCGTCGGGCCGAAGGCGAGTGAGCTGATCTACCCGATCTCGATCGCCGTCGACCGCCGTCTCACGGTCGACCAGCTGGCCCGCGTGTTCACAACCTACCCGTCGCTCTCTGGCGCGATCAACGACGCCGCCCGCGCGATGCACGGCATCAACAAGCGCGGCTTCTGACTCCGCAGCACGAAAGCGGCGCGGCGGGCCCATCCGGGTCCGACGCGCCGTTCTTCTTCATTTCTGGCACATTTCTGATGCTGGGCACCCCCGGAGATGTGCCAGAAATGAAGAGATGACCCGCGCTACGCGATGGTGAGCAGGGGGTGGCCGGATGAGATCGTCTGGCCGACAGGGGCGTCGATCGCTGAGACGGTGCCGTCCTTGTGCGCGTGGATGGGCTGCTCCATCTTCATCGCCTCGAGCACGAGCACCAGGTCGCCCTTGACGACCTCCTGGCCGTCCTCGACGGCGACCTTCACGATCGTCGCCTGCATCGGCGACTTCAGCGAATCCCCGCTGGCGCCCGTCGTGACCGACGAGCCCGAGTGCGAGCGGCGCGAAGGCGGCGCCGCTGCGGGGCGCCCCGTGCCGCCGCTGTTCGTGGTGATGCGGTCGGGCAGGCTGACCTCGAGGCGCTTGCCCGCGACCTCCACGACCACGGTGTGGCGCGGCTCCCGTTCGGCGGGAGCCGTCAGCTCGCCGTCCCACGGCGGGATGTCGTTCACGAACTCGGTCTCGATCCAGCGCGTGTAGACGCCGAACTCGCCGCTCTCCGCCGTGAACGCGGGGTCGGAGACGACCTTGCGGTGGAACGGCAGCACGGTGGGCAGTCCGGCGACTTCGAACTCCTCGAGCGCGCGGCGCGAGCGCTCCAGCGCCTCGGCGCGGTCGCTGCCCGTGACGATGATCTTCGCGAGCATCGAGTCAAACGCGCCCGACACGCTGTCACCGGCCGTGACGCCGGAGTCGAGCCGGATGCCTGGACCGCCGAAGGTCTTGAAGACATGGATCGGGCCCGGCTGCGGGAGGAACCCGCGGCCCGGGTCCTCGCCGTTGATGCGGAACTCGATCGAGTGCCCGCGCGGGGCCGGGTCGTCGTACCCGAGCTCCTCGCCCGCGGCGATCCGGAACTGCTCGCGCACCAGATCGATGCCGGTGACCTCCTCGGAGACCGGATGCTCGACCTGCAGCCGTGTGTTGACCTCGAGGAAGGAGATGGTGCCGTCCGCACCGATGAGGAACTCGCACGTTCCCGCGCCGACGTAGCCGACCTCCTTCATGATCGCCTTCGACGCCTCGTACAGCACGGTGTTCTGCTCGTCGGTGATGAACGGCGCGGGCGCCTCCTCAACGAGCTTCTGGTGGCGGCGCTGCAGCGAGCAGTCGCGGGTGGAGACGACGACGACGTTCCCCGCCTCGTCGGCGAGGCACTGGGTCTCGACATGGCGCGGCTTGTCGAGGTACTTCTCCACGAAGCACTCGCCGCGGCCGAACGCAGCGATGGCCTCGCGCGTGGCCGACTCGAACATGTCGGGCACTTCGTCGATCGTACGGGCGACCTTCAGGCCGCGGCCGCCGCCGCCGTACGCCGCCTTGATCGCAATCGGCAGGCCGACCTTCTCCGCGAAGGCGACGACCTCCTCCGCCGTGTCGACAGGCCCTGGCGTGCCGGGCGCCAGCGGTGCGCCGACCTTCTCGGCGACGCGGCGCGCGGTGACCTTGTCGCCCAGCGACTCGATCGCCTCGGGCGACGGCCCGATCCAGGTCAGTCCCGAACGGATCACGGCGCGTGCGAACCCGGCGTTCTCCGCGAGGAATCCGTATCCGGGGTGGACCGCATCCGCGCCGGAACGGCGGGCGACGGAGAGGATCTTGTCGATCTGCAGGTAGGTGTCGGCGCTGGTCTCACCGTCGAGGGCGTAGGCCTCATCGGCGAGCTTCGCATGCATGGCGTCACGGTCCTGGTCGGCGTAGACGGCGACCGACCCGAGGCCGGCGTCGCGGGCCGCCCGGATGATGCGAACGGCGATCTCGCCACGGTTGGCGATGAGGACCTTACGAAGGGCGCGGCTATCGAGCATGGGTTTCAGCCTAGTTCGGAGGCAGAGCGAGAAATTGAGCGACTCCGACAACAAAGCGTGCGCTTCGTGACGTGAATCCTACGAGCGGAGATGCGACGGTGGATCGCGTCAGGCTCCGCGGTTCCACAGGCTCGGCCAATCGACGCCGAGATCGCGCACCAGGCGTCGCACCGTCGACAGCGACATGCCTACGACGGTCGAAGGGTCGCCGTCCACCGATTCGATGAACGCGCCTCCCAGACTGTCGACGGTGAACGCGCCAGCCACATGCAGCGGCTCGCCCGTGGCGACGTAGGCGTCGATCTCGCCGTCAGTGATGTCGGACGCGAACGTCACGCGCGCCTCAGCGACCGCATGCGCCTCGTACGATCCGTCTGCTGAGACGCGGTGCACACTGTGGCCGGAGTGCAGCACGCCAGTGCGACCGCGCATGTCGCGCCAGCGGGCGACGGCGCGCTCCGGCGTGTGCGGTTTGCCGTAGACGACGCCGCTGAGCTCGAACATCGAGTCCCCGCCGATCACGAGACCGTCGAACCCCTCCGCGGCAAGTCTGCCTGCGACATCCGCCGCCTTGCGGCGCGCGAGCAGCAGCACGTGCTCCGACGGGGTCAGCGCGTGACCCTGTTCCGCCTCGACGGCCTGCACGACCGCGTCCTCGTCGACGTTCGGCGACTCCAAGCGCGGCTCGATGCCCGCCTGTCGCATCAGCATGAGGCGGGCAGGGGAGGTGGAAGCGAGGCAGACCGGCATGCGTCCAGAGTATTAGCGGGCACTCGGTTCGCAAAGGCACGGCCGCGGCTCACGGTGATCCAGCCGGGGCGTGCTGCCGCAGGCATCCGGATGGTCGATTCGCAGGCCGTTCCTGACACGATAGAGGCATGGAAAAGGGCGATCAGATCGAACTCGACGTCACGGGCGTCGCGCACGGGGGCGTGTTCGTCGCGCGCGAGCCGGAGGGGCGCGTGGTGTTCGTCGCCGATGCGATCCCCGGAGAGCGGGTGCGTGCACGCATCACCGAGGTGAAGAAGTCGTTCGCACGCGCTGAGACGGTCGACGTCCTCGATGCATCGCCCGACCGCGTGCCGCACGTCTGGCCCGCCGTGGCCGGGGGCGAGCAACCGGGCGGCGCCGACCTCGGTCACATCGCACTGCCTCGCCAGCGCGAGCTGAAGGCGCAGGTGCTGCGTGAGGCGTTCGCGAAGTTCGCCGATCTCGAGATCGATGCGCCCGTGCTGGGCCCGGAGGCCGTGCTCGGAGGCGATCATCCGGATGTAGCGGCCACCCGTGACGGGCTGCGCTACCGCACCCGCATCAGCCTGCACGTCGACGATCGAGGGCGCATCGGCCCGTTCGCCCCGCGCAGCCACCGCGTCGTCGAGGTCGGCGATCACCCCCTCGCAACACCGGAGATCGCCGAAGTCGCCGTCGCTCTGCGCAGCGCGCCGGAGGGTCGCGTCGACTTGGTGCAGCCGGCCGACGGCGGCATCCGGACCCTGCGGCGTCCCGCGCGCCGACCCGGTGACCGCGCCCCGCGCGAAGAGCCCGAGGTCGTCGTCGAAGCGGTGGCGGACCGCGAGTTCCAGGTCGACGCAGGGGGATTCTGGCAGGTGCACCGCGCCGCGGCCGAGCTGCTCACGGGCGCCGTGCGGCGGGGGCTCGGCCCGCTGGATTCCGACGCGTGGAACCTCGACCTGTACGGCGGCGTCGGCCTGTTCGCGGCGACGCTGGGTGAGCTCGCGGAAGGAGCGCGACTGACGACCGTCGAATCGTCGCAGCGCGCGTCGCTGCACGCGGAGCAGAACCTCGCCGACTTCGGCGCGGAAGCACTCGACCTGCGCGTCGAACACTTCCTCACGCAGCTGTCGAACCAGGCCAGCCTGCTCGACCGCGAGATGCTCACACGAGGCGTCGCGCTGCTGGACCCGCCGCGCTCGGGGGCAGGCAGGGACGTCGTCGAAGGCCTTGCCGACCTCGGCCCGTCGCGCGTCGCATACATCGCGTGCGACCCCGTGGCTCTCGCCCGCGACGTCGGCACGTTCCGCGGTCTCGGCTACGAGCTGGAATCGCTGCAGGCATTCGACATCTTCCCGCAGTCGCACCACGTCGAGGCCGTCGCCGTCCTGACGCGCTGAACCGGCATGCCTTCGGGACGGCGTCGTCGGCATGCGCAGCCGCCGTGCGCGCGACGTGGATCGTGCGGCGGCTCGATAGGCTGGCCGGATGATCCGGGTTGCACTGATCGATGACCACGAGTCCGTCCGTCTCGGCCTCGTGGCCGCGATCGGGCGCGCAGGGTGGGTGACGATCTACGAGGGGGCGACTGTGTCCGACTTCCTCGCGTGGCGGCAGACGGAGCGGACGCCGGCCGCGGACGTCGTGCTGCTCGACCTCACCCTCGGCGACGGCACGACGGTCACGGAGAATGTGACGCGGCTCGCCAGGGAGTCCTCGGTGATCATCCACTCGGTCGCCGACCGCCCTTCCGCGGTGCGTGAGGCGCTCGTCGCCGGGGCGGTCGGCGTGGTGAGCAAAGCATCGCCGATCGACGACGTGATCGACGCGGTCGGTGTCGTCGCGCGCGGCGACCAGCTCAACAACGTCGAGTGGGCGAGCGCCGTCGAGGGCGACAGGGCGTTCGCCGACGCCCAGCTGTCGATCAGAGAGCGCGAGGTGCTTCGGATGTATGCGGCTGGGCTGCCGCTGAAGGCCGTAGCGGAGCGCCTGGGAGTCGCCTACTCCACTGCCAAGGAGAACATCACTCGCGTGCGGGTGAAGTACACCGAGGTCGGACGCCCCGCTCCGACGAAGGTCGATCTGCTCAGGCGGGCGGTGGAGGACGGGCTCGTGGACGGATTGTCCGAGGACCCGACTCGTGCCTGACGAGCAGTCGCTGATCGACGAGGCGTGGCGTCGGATCCCGCAGGGGCGGAAACAGGCGAGTCCCGGGCGGTTCACCAGGGCGAGGTTCGAGCGGATCGCGCAGGTGCTCGTCGCCGTCGCCGGTGCGGTGCTCGGCGGCCAGACTCTGGTGATCGCGGTCACGGACGGCCAGTTCCAGGCACATCCAGTCGTACTCGGAATCACCATGAGCTCGCTGGCGGCCATGATCGTGACCGCGGCAGTCGGCCGCTTCGCCCGGCTCGCGGCCGGAGTGTTCGCCGTCGGCTACGTCGCCGCACTGGCGTGGTGGTGCTTCGTCGACATCGGCGGCGTCGATCCGATCGCACAGCCGTGGCCGTTCTTCCTGCTCTCGGTCGCGACAGGGGCAGCGCTGGTGGCCTTCAGCCTGCCGTGGCAGATCGTCTGGGCGATCGTCCCTCCGCTCCTGTTCGGCATCGCGCAGCTGCTGCGCGCCGACTTCGCCGAGACCGCGTGGGAAGCGCTCGGCTACGACACGTCGGTTGCGATTCTTCTCAATCTGCTGATCGTCGTCCTCGGCTGGATGTACCGCGGCATCGCCAACGGTGTCGACGAGGCGCGGAGCCGCGTGGTGGAGGCATATACCGACGCACGCGCCGTGGAAGCAGCGGAACAGGAGCGCATCGAGATCGCGAGCCTCATGCACGACAGCGTGTTGGCGGCACTCATCGCCGCAGCGCGAGCGGAGACGCCGAGGGAGCGCCAACTCGTCGTCGACATGTCGCGTGAGGCGCTGACTCGCCTCGCCGATGCAGAGACCGCGGGCCCCGAGGGCAGTGACGCGCCGCGAGGCGTCAGCGAGATGGCCGCGGCGATCGAGCACGCGGCGAGTGAGCTCGGCGTCACTCTGACCGTGCCAGTGCACGTTCCGGACGGCGACGTCGAGATCCCCGGCAGAGTCGCGCGAGCCGTGGTGCTCGCTGCGAAGCAGGCGGTCGCCAACGCCGTGCACCACGCTGACGCCGTGGGACTCGCAGCGAGCGTGAGAGCCGATGGCGCAGGCATCAGCGTCGAGGTATCCGATCGCGGACCCGGCCTGGACGTCGGCGCGATCCCCGCCGATCGCCTCGGCATCCGGGCTTCGATCATGGCCAGACTCGCAGCGGTCGGCGGTGAGGGCCACATCGATTCCGGCTCACACGGCACACGGGTCACGCTGACCTGGAGCGCCACCGATGACGACGAGGGGGACCGGACATGACACTGCGCCGAGTCCTGATGACGATCGTCATCGCCTTCACAGCGTACTTCCTGGTCAGGGGCGCCATCATCGCGACGATCGTGCCGAACGCGCTGCACCACCTCGTCACCGTGGCGCTGTGGCTGGCGACCGTCGCGATCGTGCTGTGGGTGCCGGGGCGGGATCCTCGTGCGAAGGGAGTCGGGAACCGATCGCCGTCACGGCTGCCGCTGTGGGCCGCGATCGTCGTGGTCGTCGCCATCACGGTCTCTCAATCGCAGGCGATCTGGGCGAGCGGAGACCACATCCACGACCCGATCATGGCGACGATGTTCGGCGCGAACGGTGAGGTGCTGACGATCCTCATGGTGCGTCGCCGCCCGTCCTGGGCGTGGGGCGGCGTCGCCGTCGTCGCCGCCCTCGGCATCGCCGCGATGGGCGTAGGGGAGGCGCTGGGGCGAGGCCTGCTCGGTACGTTCCTCTGGGTGGGGATCGCGCAGCTGATGCTGTGGTCCGTCGACAGGGCGTATCTCGACACGGCTCGGCTGGTGAGGCTGCAGCAGGCCTCGGCGGCCTGGCAGGCGTCGCAGGATGCGCGACGCGCCGAGCGGCGCGAGCGGGTGCGATTCGCCCTCGCCGTGGCCGGGCCCGTCCTGACTCGGGTCGTGCTGTCCGGCGGCCGGCTCGACGATGCGGAGCGAACGGACGCGCTGACGGCCGAGGGCACGCTGCGCGACGAGCTGCGCGCGCACCGGCTGCTGGACGACGATGTGCGCGCGGCGATCCGGATGACGCGCGACCGCGGTGCGAGCGTGACGGTGATCGACGATGACGCCCTCACCGACCTCGGCGACGATGCGCTCGAACGGGTGCGCGCTGTGCTGGCGGAGGCGCTGCGCGCGACCGATGCCGACCGCATCATCGTGAGGACCACGCCCGATCCCGACACCGCGGTGACGATCGTCGGCCGCCGTGCCGCGCCCAGACCCGACGAGGACGCCCTCGCCCTGTGGCAGGAGATCCCCCGGCCCTGACCCGGCACTCACTGCCAGCAGCCGTCGGGGGAGGAGAAAGGTCCCGGGCGGCGTATTCGCCGCCCGGGACCTTTGGAGACGCGGAGCAGTTACCCGAAAACCGTCCGCGAGGGAACCGGCGCGTGCCGCCATCCCTAGGGCGGCGCGCCAGAGCGCTTGAGCGCGTTTCCGTATTCAGTATTTCAAGCCGAGGCGTCCGCGTCTGTAGGTATTTTGGGGGACATTTGTTGCGAGATCCGACAACTCAGCCTGCGAAACGGCCCCACTGGCTTCCCGGCGTGCGCCGCATCCGCCGCGAGCGGTTCCACGCGCTGCGCGCCGTCTGCTCGTCGGCCGTGGCATGTTCGGTCTCTTCGAGGTATGCCGTGGGGAGCACACCGGCCAGCGCGGCCAGATCCTCCTCAGACGGCGTTCCCCTGGTGATCTCGACGCTCGGCAGCTCGCCGCGCCCGTGCGTGCCCTCGGTGCTCACAGCGGAATGTTCCCGTGCTTCTTCGGCGGCAGCTCGGCGCGCTTGTTGCGCAGCGAGCGCAGCGCCTTCGCGACCGACACGCGGGTCTGCGCCGGTTCGATGATGCCGTCGAGCTCCCCGCGTTCCGCGGCGAGGAACGGCGACGCCACGTTGTAGGTGTACTCGTTCGCGAGCCGGGTGCGCACCTCGGCGAGATCCTCGCCGTTCTCCGCCGCCTTCTTCAGCTCACCGCGGTACAGGATGTTCACGGCCCCCTGGCCGCCCATCACGGCGATCTCGGCGGTCGGCCACGCCAGGTTGACGTCGGCGCCGAGCTGCTTCGACCCCATCACGATGTACGCCCCGCCGTACGCCTTGCGCAGGATCACGGTCACCAGCGGCACGGTCGCCTCGGCGTATGCGTACAACAGCTTCGCGCCGCGACGGATGACACCCGTCCATTCCTGGTCCGTGCCCGGCAGGTAGCCAGGCACGTCGACGAGCGTGACGATCGGGATCGAGAACGCGTCGCAGAACCGCACGAACCGCGATGCCTTCTCGCCCGCCTCGATATTCAGAGTGCCCGCCATCTGCTGCGGCTGGTTCGCGATGATGCCCACCGAGCGCCCCTCGACGCGGCCGAACCCGACCACGATGTTCGGCGCGAACAGCGGTTGCACCTCGAGGAACTCGTCGTCGATGACCTGCTCGATGACCTGCTTGATGTCATACGGCTGGTTCGGGGAATCCGGGATGATCGTGTTGAGCGAGCGGTCCTCATCCGTCGTCTCGAACTCGAAGCCCGTGTCGTACGCCGGAGGATCGGCCATGTTGTTGTCCGGCAGGAAGCCCACCAGCCCGCGCGCGTAGTCGAGCGCGTCGTCCTCATCTTCGGCGAGGTAGTGCGCCACACCGGAGCGGGTGTTGTGCGTGTAGGCACCGCCGAGCTCCTCCATGCCGACGTCCTCGCCCGTGACCGTCTTGATGACATCCGGGCCCGTGACGAACATCTGACTGGTCTTGTCGACCATGATCACGAAGTCGGTCAGCGCCGGCGAGTACACGGCGCCGCCGGCTGCCGGCCCCATCACGATCGAGATCTGCGGGATCACGCCGGAGGCCGCCGTGTTCAGCCGGAAGATCTCGGCGTACTTGCCCAGCGCGAGCACGCCCTCCTGGATGCGCGCGCCGCCGGAGTCGAGGATGCCGATGATCGGCATGCCGCCGCGGAGGGCGAATTCCATGACCTTGATGATCTTGTCGCCGGCCACTTCGCCGAGCGATCCGCCGAAGGTGGAGAAGTCCTGCGAGTAGACGGCGATGTTGCGGCCGTGGATGGTCGCCGTGCCCGTGACGACGGAGTCGCCGTACGGGCGGGAGCGGTCCATGCCGAACGACGTGGTGCGGTGGCGCACGTATTCGTCGAACTCGACGAAGCTGCCGGGATCGACGAGCATCTCGATGCGCTCGCGCGCTGTGAGCTTGCCCTTGGCGTGCTGCTTCTCGACAGCATTCTCCTCAGCCTGAGTCACGGCTTCGGCGTAGCGTTCGCGGAGGTCGGCGATCTTGCCTGCGGTCGTAGAGAGATCCGGTTCGGTCACGCGTTCCACCCTAACCGCGCGAAGCTGACTGCTTTTGGTGGCCACGCACAATGACTCCGGAGATCGTGTGTGTGATCTGGATGATCGAGACGAGGCAGGGCGTGCCGTGATCTGCGCGTACGCTGGCTGGGTGACGTGGGAGAAGACGCGCGGTGCTGCCGCGAGCGTGACGGAGTTGGAGCACACCGGGTCGACGAACGCCGATCTGGCCAGTCGAGCGGCGATGGACGTTCTGCCGCACCTGAGCGTGCTGCTCACCAGGGACCAGCGGTCGGGCCGAGGGCGGCTCGACCGGCAGTGGCGGGCGCCCGCGGGCGCCGCGCTCGCGGTTTCGGTCCTGGTCAGGGTCGACGGCGTGCCCTTCGCCTCGCGGGGTTGGATTCCGCTGATCGCGGGCGCGGCGATGGCGAGGGCAGTGGGAGCGCAGCTCGTCGGCTATCCGGTCGGAGCGAAGTGGCCCAACGACGTGCTGGTGGCGGGGCGGAAGATCTGCGGCATCCTCGTGGAGGCGACCGCCGACCTCGGCACCGTGATCATCGGGTCGGGCATCAACACACGGATGACGGCCCAGGAGCTGCCAGTGCCGACGGCGACATCGTTCGCGGCCAGCGGCATCCGGTGCGACGAGGATCGGCTGCTGGCCGACTATCTGCGCGAACTGGACCGGCGGCTCGGGGCACTGACCGAGGCCGGCGGCGACGCGGAGCGAGCAGGTGTGCGGCGCGACGTCGTCGAAGGATGCATCACGCTCGGACAGAGCGTGCGCGTGATGATGCCGGCGGGCGACGACCTGCTCGGCAGGGCCGAGGACATCGACGCGGACGGACGGCTCGTCGTGCGCACGCCGAAGGGTCCGGTGTCTGTCGCGGCAGGAGACGTCGTGCACGTGCGCCCTGCGGAATAGACGGCTTGCAGCATCCGGAGCCGCGCGCCACCGGGCACAGGCGGCGCAGACACGGCAGAATGGGAACCCCGCGCGGACAGAAGGGAGCGGCCGTGACAGTGCCGAGCATGCCCGATCGCCCTGATCTGCCGCCCCCTGGCGCGCCGAGGCCGGAGGAACTGCTCGTGGCGAGGTTCCGGCCGCAGGCCAGGCGCCTGATCTGGTCGGCGCTGCTGCTGATCGTGCTCTGCGCCGCGGGAGGATACGGCTGGGGCAACCTGCCGGACGGTTTCAGCAACTGGATGATCCTCGCCGCGGGCGCGGGCCTCGTGCTGCTGTTCGTGGTCACACCGTGGCTGGTGTGGCGCTCGCGGGTGTACACGGTGACGACTCGGCGCGTGATCGCCAGGCGCGGCCTGTTCGGGCAGAGCAGCATCGAGCTCTCGCACGCCCGCGGTTACTCGATCGAGACGCGGCGCGGTCTCTGGCAGCGTCTGTGGGGCACGGGCACGCTGACGCTCTCCGACGGTCTGGAGGGGAAGATCGTGCTGGTGAACGTGCTGCGCCCCCGGCTCGTGTCCGAGGTGCTCGCCGACCAGATCGAGGTCAACCAGATCCTCGCCCACCGCGAGGCCGAGTCCCAGCTCTGACGCGCACCCGCCTCCGCCCTGGCCGGGTGCCTCAGCTGCCGAAATGCGCACTTTTCGCCGAGACGCGCCGTTCTGGACGTCCGAATGATCGAAAAGTGCGCATCTCGCGGGCGGCCCCGGCTGTCATTGCGTGCCGGGAGGCCTCGGTTCCGGATGGCAGGATAGGTGCATGTCCCTGCGTGTCGGAGTAATCGGTGGCGGCCAGCTGGCCAGGATGATGATCGCACCTGCCGTGGAGCTCGGCGTCGAGCTGCGCGTGCTCGCCGAGGCGGACGGCATGTCGGCGGCGCTGGCCGCGACGGCGGTCGGCGACTACCGAGATCCGGATGTCGTGCTCGCGTTCGCGAAGGACGTCGATGTGATCACGTTCGATCATGAGCACGTGCCGCAACCGGTGCTGCGTGCGCTGGTCGATGCCGGAGTGAAGGTGCACCCCGGTCCCGACGCGCTGCGCTACGCCCAGGACAAGATCGTGATGCGCACGCGCCTGGCCGAAGTCGGCACGCCGCAGCCGGACTGGGCGGCTGTGCGCGATGCAGGCGAGCTGCAGGCATTCCTCGACGGGCACAGCGGGCGAGCGGTGGTGAAGACCCCCCGCGGTGGCTACGACGGCAAGGGCGTGCGAGGGGTGTCATCCGGATCCGAGGCCGACGACTGGTTCGCGGACTTCGACGGTGAGCCGATTCTGGTCGAGGAGCTGGTCGACTTCCGTCGCGAACTGGCTCAGCAGATCGCGCGCCGTCCATCCGGTGCGACGAGGGCGTATCCGGTCGTCGAGACCGTGCAGCGCGACGGCATCTGCAGCGAGGTCTTCGCACCGGCTCCCGGCGCCTCGGCCCGCACCGTCGAAGCGTCGGCGCAGATCGCGGAGGAGATCGCCGCCGGGCTCGGCGTGACGGGAATGCTCGCCGTCGAGCTGTTCGAGACGACGGACGGGCGCGTGCTGGTGAACGAACTCGCCATGCGACCGCACAACAGCGGCCACTGGACGCAGGACGGTGCCGTGACGAGCCAGTTCGAACAGCATCTGCGCGCCGTGCTCGACCTTCCACTCGGCGACACCGCGCCGGTGAGCGAAGCCGCCGTGATGATCAACATCCTGGGCGGTCCCGAGGGCGAGGAGCTCACGGACCGGATCGCCGTGGCGGCCGCCGAGCACCCGACGGCGAAGATCCACACCTATGGCAAGGCACCGCGGCCCGGCCGCAAGGTCGGCCACGTCAACGCGTTCGGCGACGACCTCGACGACGCGGCGCACGTGGCGCGCGCGGCGGCCGCTCTGTTCGGCTGAGCGCCTCGAGCAGTTCGGGGCGGGCGACGGCCTGCGGGTGCGCGGACAGCGCGCCCGTCACCTGTCGAGTGATCGCAGGGGAGAGCAGGGAGTCGCCCGCTGCCACCGCCCTGACGGCTCGACGAGCATGCGCAGCCCGGTGCAGACGAGTTCCTGGTCGTCGACCAGCACGATATTCGTCCAGGACACCCTGGTCACTTTGCTCATCCGGAACGGGGGCGTCTCCGCCTGGCCTCTCCCCGTATTCGCGTTCCTGATGCCGGTCGTCTCCGTCGCTTCGGCCGCGGCAGCCGTGCTCGTCGACCGCCGTCGAGCCAGGGGACGTGCGGATGAGGACCGTGGCGCCGACCGTGCCGGCGACACGCGCCGGGAATAGCCAGGCGCCATGGACGTTAGACTTCTGTAGCCGGGCCGCAGCAAACCCCGGGCTCCAATTTTTGCCGCTTCGAGCGGACCACGCGCCGAGAGGCGTTTTCTGCGGCCCGGTCTTTTCATGTCCGCCCGACTCGCGCCTGCGAGCTCGCGAGATGCGCGCTTCTCGCCGAGATGCGCCGATTCTGACGGGCTCCTGTCGTAGAAGTGCGCATCTCGGCAGCTGGGCGCGGGGCATCGGTGCGTGGCGTCTCACGGCGTAGGGTCGGAGCATGACGCGGTTCGCCTTTCTGATCAGCCCGGTCCCGGCGGATGCGACCGGGGACTTCGAATCCACGATCACGCAGATCGATCCGGATGCTCCCGCCCTCAGCGTGGGCGATCTCAGCGCGAATCGCGGCGACGGCGTGTTCGAATCGATCGGCGTCTTCGACGGCAGGGCGAAGCAGGTCGTGCCGCACTTGGAGCGGCTGGCCAACTCGGCGCAGCTGCTCGAACTGCCCGAACCCAACATCGCGCAGTGGAGTCGCGCCTTCGATCGCGCCGTGGCGTCGATTCCCGACCGGGGTGAGTGGACGATCAAACTGCTGCTCAGCCGCGGCGTGCAGATCGGTGGGCCGGGCGCGCCGGCCAGCGGGCCGACCGCCTGGATCACGGCATCGCCCGCACCCGACTTCACCGCTGCGCGGGAGAACGGCATCAGGGTCGTCACGCTCGATCGCGGCTACGACTCCGGCGCGGCGCAGCGTGCGCCGTGGCTGCTGCTGGGGGCGAAGACCCTCTCCTACGCGGTGAACATGGCCGCCGCGCGGGAGGCGCACAGGCGCGGGGCCGACGAGGCGATCTTCACCACCACAGACGGCTACCTGCTCGAAGCGCCGACCGCGAACGTGATCCTGCGCCGCGGCGACCACTTCATCACACCGGAGCCGACCGCGGGCATCCTGCACGGCACGACGCAGCTGGCCGCGTTCGACTGGCTCGAGGAGAACGGGCATCCGACCGGCTACGAGCACATCCCGGTTGCGGCGCTCGCCGCCGCGGACGCCGCCTGGTTCGTCTCGTCGATCCGGCTCGCCGCGCCCGTGACGCATATCGACGGGCGCGAGGTCCCCGTCGACAACGACCTCACTCGAGCACTGAACGTTCACCTGCGCGGCTGATTCTGGCCATCTGGGCCCGTGCGCGGTTCGCGAGATGCGCACCTTTTCGACAGAATCACGTCCAAACCTGCGCATCTCGACGAGAAGAGCGCATCTCGGCAGCCGGCCTACGGCGCGCGGAGGATGTGGTCGCGCGCGTGCGCGACGGCGGCGTCGAGCTCTGTGAACAGGTGCCGATGGTGGCGCAGCGACGCGAGCACACCGACCTTGCGGAAGAGCTCCCTGTGCATCGGTTGGACGCCCTTGATCAGCACGGTGATCCCGCGCCGCTCCAGCGTGCGCACCAGCGTGCTGAGCACGTTCGCCCCCGTCGCGTCGACGAGTTCCAGATGGGACATCCGCAGAATCGCGACCTGGACGCGTTCGAGGTTCTGCGCATCGTCGAACACCCGATCCGCGACGGAGAAGATGAGCGGTCCGTCGAACCGCAGGAGTGCGATGCGCTCGTCTCCCTCGACAGCGGCGCCGGGCAGCGGCTCCGCGGTGACCCTGGTCGTCCCTGCCAGATGCCGGATCGCGAAGAAGCCGGCGAAGACCACCCCGATCACGACCGCGACGATCAGATCGAACGAGACCGTGATGATAGCCGTGAGAACGAATGCCGCGGCGTCAGACCGCGTCGACCGCAGGATGACGCGCACCGTGCTGAGACGGACCATGCGCACCGCCGTCATGACGAGGACGCCGCCGAGTGCCGCGACGGGGATGGCTGAGACCGGTGCAGAGGCCGCGAACACGATCACGAGCAGGAGCACCGCGTGCGTCGCGGCTGCCAGGCGCGTGCGCCCGCCGGCGCGGACGTTCACGGCCGTGCGGGCGATCGCACCCGTGGCTGGCATGCCGCCGAACAGCCCGGCGCCGATGGAGGCGAGCCCTTGGCCCACAAGCTCCCGGTCCGGATGGATCGCGCCGGTGTCGGCGAGCGATGAGGCCACGCGGGCCGAGAGCAGCGATTCGATTGCGGCGAGTGCGGCGACTGTCGCGGCGGGGCCGGCGAGCTCCAGGAGCATGGCGGGGTCGACGGCGGGCAGAGCCGGCGCGGGCAGCGTCGCTGGCAGCGAGCCGATGGTCGCAAGCGGATTCGGAACGATCACGGCGATGATCGTGACCATGACGATGCCGACGAGTGACCCCGGAATCGCCGGATGGATGCGCGGACACACGATCATGCAGGCGACGACGACCGCGGCGGCGCCGAGTGCCCAGAACGCGTAGGAGCCGTTCGCAGTCGTGATCGACTCCCATGCCGCGACGGCCGCGTTCGCATCGTGCGAGGCGATGTCATCCGCGACCAGCGATGGGATCTGCTGCAGACCGATGATGACGGCGATTCCCAGGGTGAAACCTTCGATCACCGGCCAGGGGATGAAGCTCACGGCGCGCCCGAGCCTGGCCGCTCCCGCCGCGAGAACGATGATCCCCGCCATGATGCTCACGGCGGCGACGGCGCCGAGACCGTGCTGCGCGACGATCGGCGCGAGCACGACCACCATCGCTCCCGTCGGGCCCGACACCTGCACGTGAGATCCGCCGAACACGGCTGCGATCACACCAGCGACGATCGCCGTGATCAGGCCGGCTTCGGCCCCGGCGCCGGAGCTCACGCCGAAGCCGAGCGCGAGCGGCAGCGCGACGATGCCGACGGTGATGCCGGCGATGAGGTCGCGTCGCCAGGTCCGCGGCACCGCACGGTAGTCGGCACGCGACGGCAGAAGGCCGACGAATCTCCTCGCCCTGCCGTTCATCTGGACTGCTCGGACCCGACGAGGGCACCTTCGAGGCGAGAGCCGTCCTCCGAGAGGACATCGAGCAGGAGCGCCCGCGCCACGGTCAGCATCTCGGCCACGCGCTCGCCCGTGATCCGGTAGTAGACGTGGCTTCCCCGGCGCTCCGAGGTCACCAGGCGGTAGCGGCGCAGCACGGACAGGTGCTGAGAGAGATGGGAGGCCTCGAGACCGGTCTCGCGTTGGAGAAAGCCCACGCTCAGCTCCTCGCTCTCCGAGAGCAGCTCGAGGATCCGGATGCGCAGCGGATGCGCGAGGCCCTTGAACAGACTCGCCTTGATCTCATAGAGCGGCCGAGAGAGATTGCTGAATGGCATGATGAAGTCATCATATCGTGCCGACCGCATACCCCTGCCCTGTCCGTCCCGGCGACGAAAGGTTCAGCGGGAGAGGAGGGCGTCGGCGAACTCGAGGAACCAGGTGCGGGCGACTGCGGGTGTGAGGGTCGCGACGCCCTGTGCGCGCTGGGTGGCGAGGCCGTCAGAATACGCGGCGAGCTTGAGAGCGGCGGCATCCGGATCGACATCGCGGAACGTGCCGTCGGCCGCGCCGCGCGCGATCACCCTGGCCACGCAGCGCTCCCAGTGGCGGATGCGCGCGCCGTATGCGTCGTTCATGCCCGGTCGCTGCGAGATCGCGGCCCAGTAGTCCGTCCAGATGCGCCAATGCGCCTCGACCGCGTCGCCCTCGGCGAACAGCGGCTCGAGCAGAATTCCCAGCGCGCGCCCGGCATCCGGTTCCGCGTCGGCGGCGGAGACGACCTGCTCGTAGAAGCGCTCCGACTCTGCGATCACGACCGCCCCGAGGATGTCGTCGACGCTGTCGAAGTGGTACGTCACCGTGCCCATCGACACGTCGGCCGCTGAGGCGATGTCGCGCAGCGAGGTCGAGCCGAGGCCCCGCCGCACGATCACGGCGCGCGCCGCCGCGACGATCTGCTCCCGCCTGGCCGCGGGGCTCATCCGGCGCCGCGGAGGCTTCGCCCCGTCGCTCATGCCGACGTGCGCGGGATCGTGTTCGCCTTCGTGCACTCGAAGATCTTCTCGCGCACACCGTCGCGCTCCGCGAAGGCGGTCACGGCGTTTTCGAGATGGAAGCTCTCGGCGTCGCATCGGATGATCGAGCGCGTCTCGATGTCGGCAGCCCAACCGTCGTTCGACAGTCGCAGCGACCACCGCGACTCCGTCTCGGGGGAGTCCGGATGCCCCTCCCTGATGCGGTAGATCTCCCGCGCGCTCTCAAGGAAGTCGAGGCCGTCGGGGTAGTGACGGGTGCCGCCGTAGTTCGGGTCGATGTCGAGCACGGTCTCACCGGTGGCGATGTCGCTCGTGACTACGCGCGGCGGGCGCGGCGCGGCAGCGCCATCCGGAGCCGTGATCTCGATCGGACGGACGTGCTCGGCCGGGCCGAACGACACCGGGCGTCGGGCGTCCGCCACGAGCGGCAGAGTCACCGTGCTCGCAGCGAGATCGACGTCGAGCGAGCCGTCGACGCCGTGCGGCCAGATCCACGGCCAGTAGTGGTTGCTGATCGCGATCCGGACGGTGTGGCCGGGCTCGAAGCGGTAGCCGGAGGCGACGAGGTCGAACGTCACATCGACGTCCTCGCCCGGCGCCAGCGGCGTCGAGCGGTCGCGGCCTGCTCTCTTGAGCAGGTTCAGCACCCCGCGGGTGACCAGCGTCGACGACCCGTCGGGGGCGACGTCGCACAGACGCACGATCACATTGCCGCGATCATGCGTCGACCGCAGCCGCAGCTGCACCTCCGCGCGCCCGAGCAGTTCGAACGGCTCGTCGACGGGGACATCGATGCAGGTCGAACGGCCGTCCTCCGCGCGCTGATCCGGCGGCAGATCTCCGACGTTGCCGAACGGGAAGAAGCGCCCGGCGTCCTGCCCGGTGTTCCACGGCGAGTCGACGATCGCGCGGCCGGCGCCCAGCGGCACCTCGTGTCTGTGCGTCTCGCCCGGCCAGTCGACGCCGACCCAGCGGCCCGGCTGCTCGTCGACGTAGGTGGCTGGTGCGACCGGGTCGTTCACCCATGCGCGCAGGTCGGGGTCGTGCTCGACGCCGGTGTCGACACCTTTCAGCCAGCGGTCCCACCAGCGCAGCGTCTCTCCGAGGAAATCGATGCCGGGACCCGGCGCCAGCCCGCGGTCGGGGTACTGGTGCGACCATGGCCCGATGATGCCCTTGGTCGGCACCTCGAGGTTCTCGAGCAGGCGCAGCACCGTGTCACGGTACGGATCGGACCAGCCGCCCACCGCCAGCACGGCGGCGCGGAAGCCGTCGTAGTCCTCGCAGGCGCTGCCGTGGCGCCAGTAGTCGTCGCGCTCCTGGTGCGCCAGCCACGTCTCCGCCAGCGGATGCTGGTGCGTGAGACGCTCGCGCCACTGCTCGGCCCATCCGGATCCGACGATCTCCGGCCGCGGCGGGCGGGAGGCGAAGGCGAGCATCGTGCCGGCCCACGCGGCCATATCGATCGCCAGCACGGCGCCGCCCATGTAGTGCACGTCGTTGTCGTAGCGGTCGTCGGTCGAGCACACCGTCACGATCGCCTTCAGCGATTCCGGCCCGCGGGCTGCGAGCTGCAGCGAGTTGAACCCGCCCCACGAGATGCCGAACATGCCGACGTCCCCCGAGCACCACGGCTGTGCCGCGAGCCACTCGATCACCGCGATCCCGTCGTCGAGCTCCGCCGCGGAGTACTCGTCGTCGAAGAGCCCCTCACTCGAGCCGGAGCCGCGCACATCGACACGGATCGACGCGTAGCCGTTCGCGGCGTAGTACGGATGGCGCTCGCTGTCGCGCACGCTCGTCCAGTCGTCCAGCCGGTACGGCAGATACTCCAGAATCGCCGGCACCGGATGCTGCTCGGCGTCCCGCGGCAGCCAGACCCTCGCGTGCAGACGCACGCCGTCGGGCATCGGGATCCACACGTCGCGCGTGTCGACCTGGTCCTGGTCGATGTCGATCAGCTTCATACCTGGAGCAGGGCTCCCTCGTCGTCGCGCACGAACCGGCCGCCGCCTAGAGCGACCATTCGTGCTTCCGGATCGACGCGCGCGCGTCGGTCGTCCGCGTCGGCATCCGGCAGGTCGGTGTGGCCGGGCTCGACGACGGCGTCGAGCAGCGACCGGGTGTACGGGTGGCGCGGGTCGGCGAACAGCTCGGCCGAGGGCGCGGCCTCGACGATGCATCCGCCGTTCATCACCACGATCCGATCGGCGACGTTGCGCACCACGGCGAGGTCGTGGCTGATGAACAGGCACGACAGGTCGTGCTCGTCGCGCAGCGCGGCCAGCAGGTCGAGCACATCGGCCTGCACCGACACGTCCAGGGCGGTCGTGATCTCGTCGGCGATCAGCAGCGTCGGGTCGGCCGCGAGCGCGCGGGCGATGCCGACGCGCTGGCGCTGACCGCCCGACAGCTGTGCGGGGATCCGGTCGGCGAACTCCGGCCCGAGCCCCACCTCGGTCAGCAGCGCCTCGACGCGTTCACGACGGGCGACACGGCCGCGCACGCGCGAGAACACCGCCAGCGGGCGGGCGATCGCGTCGCCCACGGTGCGGCGCGGGTTCAGTGCGAGATCGGCGTTCTGGAAGATCAGCTGCACCGACCTGCGCACGTCGACGGGCCGTTTCCCCACCGGCTTCAGCAGGTCGTGCCGTGATCCGTCGGAATCGGTCAGCTGCGCGCTGCCGGAGAGCACGGGTGCGAGCCCGGCGAACGCTGTGGCGACCGTCGATTTCCCGCTGCCGGATTCCCCGACGATCGCGATGGTCTCGCCGCGGTGGATGTCGAGGCCGAAGTCGCGCACTGCGCGCGTCGACGCGCCCGGATACCGGATGTCGATTCCCTCGCATCTCAGGACGGCTTCATCTGCGCGCGCTCGGACGTCCGGCGCCGCTGCGCCCTCGATGCGCGGCGCCGCGTCGAGCAGCTTCCGCGTGTACTGCTCGACTGGCCGTTCGAGCACATCGAGCACCCGGCCGCGCTCGACCTCGCGGCCGGTGCGCAGCACGAGCACGTCGTCGGCGACCGCCGAGACGACGCCGAGGTCGTGGCTGACGATCAGCACCGCCATGCCGAGCTCCGCGCGCAGATCGTTCACGAGCGCGAGCACAGCGGCCTGGGTGATCACGTCGAGCGCGGTGGTCGGCTCGTCGAGCACGAGGATCTTCGGGTTCGTGGCGACCGCCATCGCGATGCCGACGCGTTGCTGCTGGCCGCCGGAGAGCTCGTGCGGGTAGCGGCGGCCGATCGTCTCGGGGGACGGGAGGCGCACGAGTCGGAGAAGCGACACGATGCGCTCGTCGCCGGACGGCAGGTCGTGCACGCGCAGCGCCTCGCGGATCTGCTCGCCGACGCGGATCGTCGGGGTGAGGGCGTGCCCGGCGTTCTGCGCGACCAGGGCGACCCGCTCGCCGCGCAGACGCCGCAGCGCCTCGGGTGCGAGCGAGAAGACGTCGTCGTCGAAGACGGTGACGGAGCCGGAGTCGATGCGCGAACCGTCGCGCAGGTGCCCGAGCAGGGTGCGCGCTGCGGTCGACTTGCCGCTCCCCGACTCTCCGACGAGGCCGAGCGTGCGGCCTTCGGCGAGGGTGAACGACAGGTCGTCCACTACGGTGACGCGCTGGTCGCCGGTGCGGTAGGAGATGGTGAGGTCGCGCACTTCTGCGACGGTGGCGGCGGTCATGCGGGCACTCCTCTCCTCGCGCGGTCGACTCCGAAGTGCTTGCCGAGCCCGTCTGCGGCGAGGTTGAGCCCGACCACCAGAATCGACAGCGCGACGATGGGCGCGAGGGTTCCTGCGGGCGCCACGGTCAGCGCGGCGCGGTTCTCCTGGATCATGAGCCCCCAGTCGGGCGTCGGCGGGTTCACGCCGAAGCCGAGGAATGACAGCGTCGAGACGAGCAGCACGACCCACGATGCGCGCATCGCGAACTCGACGAGGATCGTGTCGAGGATGTTCGGCAGCACCTCGCGTGCGATGATCGGCAGCGAGCGTTCGCCTCGGGCCTTCGCCGCCGTGACGTAGCCGGTCGAGAGCACGGGGAAGGTCGCTCCGCGCACGACGCGCGCCACGGCGGGAATGTACACGACGGCGACGGCGAGCACGAGCACCCAGAGGCTGTTGCCGAACACGCTCACGATGAGCAGCATCGCCAGCACGGCGGGCACGGCGAGGATCGCGTCGAGCACGCGGGTGACGCCGATGTCGACCCAGCGCCCGTAGTAGGCGGAGACCGTGCCGATGAGGGTTCCGACGACGACGGCGACGAGAGTCGCCAGCAGCGCCACGAGCAGTGCGAACCGGCCGCCTTCCAGCGTGCGTGAAAGCACGTCGCGGCCGTACTGGTCGGTGCCGAGCAGGTGCTGCCAACTGGCGCCTGCGAGCGCATTCGGCGAATCCGTGGCGATCGGGTCGTACGGCGACAGCCATGGCGCGACCACAGCGATGACGACGGTGAGTGCGACGAGCACCAGTCCGATGCGGGTGCCTGCGGTGAGATCGCGGAGCCGGATCATGCGGCGGCCTCCTTCGTCGGGCGGGCGGCTCGTCGGTGCAGCGTGCGCTGGCGCGGGTCGATCCACAGCGCGGCGAGATCGGCGGCGAGGTTGACCACGACGTACACGACGGCGCTGACGACGGCGATCGCCTGCAGCATCGGCAGGTCGCGCGTCGAGACCGACTCGATCATCAGCTTGCCGAGCCCCGGGTAGTTGAACACCGACTCGACCACCACGACGCCGCCGAGCAGCCACGCCACGTTGATCGAGATCACGGGCAGCACGGGCAGCAGCGCGCTGGGGGCGACGTGGCGCCACAGCACGGTGCGCCGCGGCACGCCCTTCAGCTCCGCCGTCACGGCGTACTCCGTGGCGAGACCGTCGATCGTCGAGGAGCGCATGGCCCGGATGATGTACGCGGCCATCGCGATGATGAGCGTCACGGCGGGCAGGATGATCGACGGCAGCAGATCGGTGAACGCCGCATCCGGCCCCTGCAGCACGACGGCGGGGAAGATCGGCAGCACGATCGCCAGCAGCAGGATGAGCAGGGTCGCGATGACGAACTCCGGAATGCTCATCAGCACGAGCGACAGCACCGATACCGACGAATCGGTCGCCGTGCCGCGGCGGTGCGCGGCGATCACGCCGAGGGCGACCGCGATGCCGATGCCGAAGATGATGGCGGGGACGGCGATCATCAGCGTGTGGGAGAAGGCGTTCCAGATCTCGCCGGAGACGGGCCCGCCCGAGACGAGCGACGTGCCGAAGTCACCGGTGACGGCTCCGGCGATCCAATCGCCGAAGCGGAGCCACACGTTCTGGTCGAGGCCGAGCTGTGCGCGCAGCGTCTCGACGGCCTCCGGCGTGGCGTTCTGCCCGAGCAGCTGCTGGGCGACATCACCCGGCAGCGCCTGCACGGCGAAGAAGACGAAGAACGCCGCGAGGAACAGGGTGACCAGGCCGGTCACGAGGCGCGTTGCGATGAGGCGGAACATGGCCGGTCAGCCCTCCTTCAGTCCGATGGACATGTAGTCGAACTCGAAGCCGTACTCGTCGTAGCCGACGACGTTCTCGCCGAGCCCGACGAGACGGTCGCCGAACACGGGCGTCATGTCGGCGCCGTCGGCGACGATGAGCCGCTGCGCGTCCTGGTACTTCTGCAAGCGGGTCGCGTCGTTCATGTCGGCGCGCGCCTCGTCGAGCAGACGGTCGAAGTCGGGGTTGGACCACGCCGACTCGTTGTAGCCGGAGCCGGAGCGGAAGATCTGGTTCAGCAGCTGGTCGATCGGGCGCCCCGTGAACCAGTAGCTGACCATGAGCGGCTCGGCCATCCAGACCTGCGTGTAGTAGGAGTCGGCCGCGACGTTGGTGATGTCGAGGTCGATTCCCGCCTGCTTCACCTGAGAGGCGTAGGCGGTCGCGATCGCGGTGAAGTTCGGCTCGTACGCCGAGGTGTGGATCTTCGTGGAGAATCCTTCTCTGCCGATCTTGGCCAGGATGCTCTTCGCCTTCTCAGGGTCGTACTCGCGCTGTTCGTCGACGAAGGCTGCCAGCTGGGGAGGCACGGGGTTGTCCCATCCCGGCGTGCCCGTGCCCTGCAGAGCGGTGCCGAGGATGGCGCGCGGGTCGTAGGCGAGCTTCATCGCCTGGCGCATCTGCGGATCGGCGAACTCGTCGCTGGTGTGCAGCATCGGGATCGTGTACCACTGCGCGTTCTCGACGCGGGAGACGGTGACGCCGGGAGAGCCGGAGACGACGCGTGCGGTGGGGTTGTCGAGGTTCGTCTGCGAGAGCAGGTCGACCTGGCGTGCGAGCAGAGCGTTCACCCTGGCCGAGGTGTCCTGGATCGAGAAGAACTCGATGCGGTCGAGGGCGGCGCGCCCGTCGAAGTACGCCTCGTTCGCACGGATGGCGCCCTGTCCGGCAGGAGTGAAGCTCTCCAGCACGAACGGACCGGTGCCGATGCCTGTGCGGCCGATGTCGGCAGCCGAGTCCTCGGGGATCACATAGCACTGGTAGGCGGTCAGCAGCGAGGGGAACTCCGCGTTGGGGGAGCTCAGCCGGAACCGGACGGTGGTGGTGTCGACGGCTTCGATGCGCTCGATCTGCTCGAGGGGCCCTGCCTGCGGCGACGCCGTCTCCGGATCGAGGATGTGCTGGAACGTGTATCGCACGTCGCGGGAGGTGAGCGTGCGGCCGTCGTGGAACGTCACGCCGCTGCGCAGGCGGAAGTCCCACATCGTTGCATCGGCGTTCGCCGACCAGTCGGTCGCCAGATCCGGAACGGTCTCACCGGCGCGGTCGAGCTTCACGACCCGGTTGTAGATCGCCCCGAGGTACTCGTAGGCCGACAGCGAGCTGGCCGGGTCCAGAGTCTCGGCGGCCGATGCGGCGGGGCGGGCGATGCGCATGGTGGCTCCCGGCTTCGTCTTGCCGGTCGCCGCGCTGTCCGCGAGGTGGAGGGGTGGCGCCCCGCACGCGGCGAGGCTGAGGGTTGCGGAGGCTCCGAGGAGTCCTCCGAGGAGGTGTCGACGGTTGAGAGTCACAGGTATCTTCCAGACGCTAATCGTTCAGTTGCACGATACAGCGATCTGTCAGGAACCCAAATCGGCGGTCGGCCGCGAATGACCCATGTGAATCGCCGCTTTCCCTGTCATGCGTAGGGATCATCCGGGGTCCGACACGCCGCCCGAACGGTTCGCGTCAGTGGCGCGGAGAAACCTATGCATGCGAATAGAACGATGTCATCCGGGCTGAAGTGCGTCTCGCGAGATGCGCACTTCTTCGACAGAACTGCGGTCAGAGGTGCGCACCTCGGCAGCTGCGCGGGGGACGGGAAAGGCCCCGTGCGCGGGGCGCACGGGGCCGAGGAACCGGATGGTCCGCGTCTCCCGAGGCGCGGACCATCCGGGAACGGGTCAGCCGAAGCGGCCGGAGACGTAGTCCTCCGTTGCCTGCACGGACGGGGTGGTGAAGATCTTCGGGGTCTCGTCGAACTCGATCAGCTTGCCGGGCTTGCCGGTGCCCGCGATGTTGAAGAACGCCGTCTTGTCGCTGACACGGCTGGCCTGCTGCATGTTGTGCGTCACGATCACGACCGTGTAGTCGTTCTTCAGCTCCGCGATCAGCTCCTCGATCGCGAACGTCGAGATCGGGTCGAGCGCCGAGCACGGTTCGTCCATCAGGATGACCTCGGGCGAGACTGCGATCGCGCGTGCGATGCACAGACGCTGCTGCTGCCCGCCTGACAGGCCGGAGCCGGGCTTCTCGAGCCGGTCCTTGACCTCGTTCCACAGGTTGGCGCCGCGCAGCGACCTCTCGACGAGATCGTCCTGATCGCTCTTCGACATCCTGGAGTTGTTCAGCTTCACACCGGCCAGCACGTTGTCGCGGATCGACATCGTCGGGAACGGGTTGGGGCGCTGGAACACCATGCCCACCTGTCGGCGCACCAGCACGGGGTCGACACCGGGATCGTAGAGGTTCTTGCCGTTCAGCAGCACTTCACCCGCGACGCGGGCGCCCGGGATCACTTCGTGCATCCGGTTCAGGGTGCGCAGGAAGGTGGACTTGCCGCAGCCGGACGGACCGATGAAGGCCGTGACGCTGCGCGGCTGGATGTCGATCGAGACGCCCTCGACGGCGAGGAAGTCGCCGTAGTAGACGTTCAGATCGTTGACTTCGATGCTCTTGGACAACGTGATTCCTTCTTATCGGGACTTGGGCGCGAAGATCTTCGCGATCAGGCGGGCGACGAGGTTGAGAACCATCACGATCAGGATGAGCGCGAGCGCCGCGCCCCACGCGTTCGCCACGGCCGCGTCCGGCGTCGTTCCCTGGTTCATGTACGAGTTGTAGGCGAACACCGGCAGCGTCATCATCTGGCCGTCGAACAGGTTCGTGTTCATCCCCATCGTCATGCCGGCGGTGAGCAGCAGCGGGGCCGTCTCACCGATGACGCGCGCGATGGCGAGCATGATGCTCGTGACGATGCCTGCGATGGAGGTGGGCAGCACGATCTTGACGATCGTGAGCCACTTCGGCACGCCGAGGGCATAGGAGGCCTCGCGCAGCTCGTTCGGCACGATGCGCAGCAGCTCCTCGCTGCCGCGCACCACGACGGGGATCATCAGCACGCTGAGCGCGAGAGAGCCCATGAAGCCCATGGATATGCCAGGGCCGATCAGCAGTGCGAACACCGAATAGATGAACAGACCCGCGACGATCGAGGGAATGCCGGTCATGACGTCGACGAAGAACGTGATCGCCTTCGCGATCCTGCCGCCGTTGCCGTACTCGACGAGATAGATCGACGTCATCAGCCCGATCGGCACGGAGATGAGCGTGGCCATCAGCGTGATCAGCACGGTGCCCCACATCGCGTGCACGATGCCGCCGCCCTCGCCGACGACGTTGCGCATCGAGTAGGTGAAGAACTCCCCGTCGAACCGGAGGATGCCGTTGCTGACGACGGTCCACAGCAGCGACAGCAGGGGCAGCAGCGCTAGGACGAACGCCGTGCTGACCAGACCAGTCATCAGACGGTCCATCGCGTGGCGCCGACTCTCGGCGGCGAGTGAGACGGTCACGATCAGCACGATGTACAGCAGCATCGCGACGATGACGGCGCCGGCGACGTTGAAGCCCGCCAGCCCGTCCCCGCCGATTGCGACGATGCCGAAGACAGCGAGCGAGACGACGAAGGCGACGCCGACGAGGCCCCACGGAGCCCAGCCGGGCAGACGGTTCGCGGTCAGCGAGACGGAGGCGCTCGAGGGTGCGGCCGTTGTGGTCACGGTGGTCATGTCAGTTCGCTCCCGAGAACTCGGCGCGGCGGCTGACGATCCAGCGCGCCAGCGCGTTGACGGCGAAGGTCACGATGAACAGGATGAGGCCGGTCGCGATAAGGGCGTTGACGCCCTCGCCATGGGCCTCAGGGAAGGCCAGGGCGATGTTGGCGGGGATCGTGGTGGGGTTGACGGAGGTGAGCACCTCGAAGGAGACGACGCCCGTCACGGAGAGCACCATGGTCACGGCCATCGTCTCGCCGAGCGCGCGGCCGAGGCCGAGCATCGCTCCGGAGACCATGCCTCCGCGTGCGAACGGGAGAACGGCCATCCGGATCATCTCCCAGCGGGTGGCGCCGAGAGCGAGTGCGGCCTCCTCGTGCAGGCGCGGCGCCTGCAGGAACACCTCGCGGCAGATCGCGGTCATCACGGGCAGGATCATCACCGCGAGCACGAGCGACGCCGTGAGGATCGTGCGGCCCGTCGGCGAGACCACGCCGCCGAACAGCGGAATCCAGCCGAGGTATTCGTTCAGCCACGCGAATCCGGGCTGCAGCAGCGGGGCGAAGACGAGGCCGCCCCACAGGCCGAACACCACAGAGGGCACGGCGGCCAGCAGATCGATGATGTAGCCGAGCACCGCGGCGAGGGCGCGCGGTGCATAGTGCGAGATGAACAGCGCGATGCCGATTGCGATCGGCGTGGCGATGATGAGCGCCAGGAAGGACGACCAGATCGTGCCGAACACGAACGGGCCGACGTAGGACCAGAACGACTGGCCTTCGAGGATGTGGTTGCCGCTCGTGTCCGGCTTGAACGCCGGGATCGACTGCACGACGAGGAAGACGGCGACGGCGGCGAGGACGAGCAGGATGATCCAGCCGGCGCCGAGCGCCGTACCGGAGAAGATTAGGTCTCCCGGGCGCTTCTTCGCCCTGATCGCTCCCGGCTGAGCCTGGGATTCGGACTCGGGCGACGGCTTCTCGGCGTCGGCCGTTTTCTCAGACGCGCTCATTGGCTCCTGGTCCTCGGATTGCAGTGGTTTCGACTCGGGAATCGTGGCGGTGCCCCCGTCGTCTCTCACGCGTCGTGCGCGTCAGAGAGCGACGGGGGCACCGGCGACCGATCAGACGATCAGCCGACCTGGATGGTGTCGATCGCGCCGAGCACCTGCTCGCGCAGCGAGTCGGAGATCGGTGCGTTGCCCGCGTTCTCGGCGGCGGCGTCCTGACCCTCAGCGCTTGCCATGTACTCGAAGTAGCCCTTCACCAGAGCGGCGACGTTCTCGTCTTCGTACTGCTCGCAGGCGATAGCGTAGCTGACCAGGGCGATCGGGTATGCACCACCGGTGGCGCTTGCGGGGTCGATGTCGAAGACGAGGTCGCCCTCGCCGCGGCCCTCGACGAGCGGCGAGTTCTCGACGAGCGCGGCGGCCGCGTCCGAGGAGTACTCGACGTACTCGCCGTCGACGCCGACGTGCACCTGGCCGGAGCCGTCGGGGATCTGCGACGCGTCGAGATAGCCGATCGTGCCCACACCGCTGCCGAGCACCTGCGCGACGCCCGAGGTCTGCTGGGCGGCCTCACCGCTGTCGAGCGGCCACTCACCGGAGATCTCGAAGTCCCAGATGTCGGGGGCGGTTGCCTGCAGGTAGGTCACGAACGTCTCGGTGGTGCCCGAGTCGTCGGCGCGGTGCACCGGGGTGATGTCGAGGTCGGGCAGGTCGGCGTCGGGGTTCGTCTCGGCGATGGCGTCGTCGGACCAGTTGCTGATCTCACCGGCGAAGATGCCGGCGATCGTCTCGGCATCGAGGTTCAGAGTATCGATGCCCTCGAGGTTGAACGCCACGGCGACGGGCGAGATGTACATCGGCACCTCGACGATGTCGTCGGTCGAGCACGCGCCGAAGCCGCCTGCCGCAACCTCCTCGTCGTCGTATGCGCGGTCAGAGCCGATGAAGTTGCTGGCGCCGGCGAGGAAGTTCTCGCGGCCCGTGCCGGAGCCGGTCGACTCGTAGTTGACGGTGACGCCGGAGTTTGCGGTCTGGAAGCCGGCGACCCAGGCCTCCTGAGCGGCCACCTGCGAGGAGGCGCCGCTGGCGTTGATCGTGCCTTCGAGGGCCGTGCCGTCCTCGTTGCCGTTCGCGGCGTCGCCGGATCCGCCTTCGTTGGCCGCACAGGCGGTGAGTGCGAGAGCGGCAGCGGCACCGAGCACCGCGACGCTGGTGAAACGGGTGATCTTCACTGTGTTTCCGTTCAGTCATGTGTTCAGGGATGACCCCGCAGAACTCCGGGGCACGCACTGACGCTAGGCGGATGCGTTAACGAGAGTGCGCTCCTCGGGTGAACGGAAGGTGAACGGGGAGCGAAGGGCGCGCATATCCACCTCGGCAGGGGGTCCGATGTCACGATGACCATGCTGTCGCACAGCAGTCGCGCGGATCCGGATGGGGCTTGGGCGTCAGACGAGAGGCGAATGGGCCTCGACGGCGACGATGCTCCGCTCCGGTTCGTGCTTGCTGATGTGGGCCACGGTGAACGACCCGGTCGACATCGCTGAGCGCGTGTCCATCCGCGAGGCGCGGCGCGCACCCGTCTCGAGCCAGAGCTGCTCGAGGATTCCCGGGAGCACGGGCCCGTGGCTGCACAGCACGGCGCCCTTGCCAGCGGCGAGGCGCTCGGAGACGACGCTGCGCACATCGTCGAGCCCGTCCTCCCACGCATCCTGGCTGATGGCATCGGTTTCGGTGATGGGCCGCCCGAGTGCCTTCGACAGCGGACGCACGGTCTGCAGGCACCTCGTGGCGGTGCTCGATACCACCTTGCGCACGCCGAACGCACGCAGTTCGCCGGCGAGCGCCTTGGCCTGGTCCCTGCCCTTCGGGAGGAGCGGACGGAGGTGGTCGGCCCTCGGCCAGTCCTTGCGCGACATCGCCGCGCCGTGCCGCAGGGCGACGACAGGGAACGTTGCGCGGGCGCCGTTCTCGAACTGTGTCAGGAACTGCTCGAGGATGTCGACGTCGAACTCGTAGGTGAGCCGCTTCAGCGCCTTCTCGGCCGTCAACCACTCGATTGCCGAGACCTCCCGGTTGGGAGAGAATGTGCTCTCGCGGACGGCGCGATCCTTCGCGCGCATCGCCCAGTAGTGCACGACCTTGTCGCGCCCGTTCGGCAGGGCATAGCGCGTGTCGCCGATCGGCGGGCCGAGCGGCGCGGCGATCCCCGTCTCCTCCCGCACCTCTCGTGCGGCGGCCTCTGCGAGGATCTCGCCCGCCTTGACCTTGCCCTTCGGAAAACTGATGTCGTCGTGGGCGGTGCGATGCACGACGAGGACGCGCAACCTTCCGCCCGTGACGCGCCAGAGGACGCCGCCCGCAGCATAAACCGTGCTCGTACTCACCGTGCCATTATTCATCGCGGTGAGCGC
This sequence comes from Microbacterium halotolerans, assembly GCF_003569805.1. Classification (GTDB taxonomy): domain Bacteria; phylum Actinomycetota; class Actinomycetes; order Actinomycetales; family Microbacteriaceae; genus Microbacterium; species Microbacterium halotolerans. Next base: position 1,598,457 of record NZ_KZ984051.1, read on the forward strand.
GAGCGGCGGCGACCCGCGACGATCTCCATAGTCCGATCCTGCACATCGACGATCGGGCTGCCGTCTGCGTCGAGATGATGACGGGTCCACACGGCGTCCGCACCGAGCCGCCACGTCGCCGAGGAATCGTCCATAGCCATCGCGAACAGGTCGAGCAGCTCCCTGATGTGGCGCTCCTCCTTCACGCGCACCAGCGCCTCCACGCGGCGATCGAGGTTGCGGTGCATCATATCGGCGCTGCCGAGGAAAACCTCGGGACTGCCATCGTTCTCGAAGGCGAAGATGCGCGAGTGCTCGAGGTAGCGACCGAGCACGCTGCGCACCCGGATGTTGTCGCTGACGCCGGGAAGGTCGACACGCAGGCTGCAGATGCCCCGCACCCACACATCGACCTGCACACCGGCCTGGCTGGCTCGGTACAGCGCGTCGATGATCTGCTCGTCGACCATCGAGTTGACCTTGATCCGCACCGCGGCCGGCTTGCCCTCACCGGCGTGCTTCGTCTCGCGCTCGATCAGCTTGACCAGGCCCTTGCGCAGGTGCAGCGGTGCCACCAGCAGTCGTTTGAACTTCTTCTCGATCGCGTAGCCGCTGAGTTCGTTGAACAGACGGGTCAGGTCGAGCCCGACGGCCGGGTCGCAGGTGAACAGTCCGAAGTCCTCGTAGATCCGGCTGGTCTTCGGGTTGTAGTTGCCCGTGCCGACGTGGCTGTAGTGCCGCAGCTGGCCGCGCTCCTCTCGGACGACGAGGGCGAGCTTGCAGTGGGTCTTCAGCCCGACCAGGCCGTACACGACGTGCACGCCGGCCTTCTCGAGCTGACGCGCCCACTCGATGTTGTTGGCCTCGTCGAAGCGTGCCTTCACCTCTACGAGGGCGAGCACCTGCTTGCCGTTCTGGGCGGCCTCGATCAGCGCGGCGATGATCGGGCTGTCACCGCTGGTGCGGTACAGCGTCTGCTTGATCGCCAGCACATGCGGGTCTCGGGCCGCCTGTTCCAGGAAGGCCTGCACACTGGTGGCGAACGATTCGTACGGGTGGTGCACGAGCACGTCGCCGCCGCGGATGGCCTGGAAGATGTCGGCCTTCGCGTGCTTCGAGTCCGCGTCCTTCGGGCGCAGTTCGAGCGCCGTCACGGGAACGTGCTTGTGGTACTTCAGCTCCGGCCTGTCGAGTGAGGAGAAGTCGAACAAGGCGCGCAGATCGAGCGGTCCGCGCAGGCGGTAGACCTCCTGCTCGGAGATGTCGAGCTCGTCGAGCAGCAGGTCGAGGGTGACGTCGTCCATCTCCTCGGCGATCTCGAGCCGGATGGGCGGCCCGAAGCGCCGCCTGCGCAGCTCCTGCTCGAGCGCCTGGATCAGGTTCTCGGTCTCGTCCTCCTCGACGACCATGTCCTCGTTGCGTGTGAGGCGGAAGGCATGGTGCTCGAGCACGTCCATACCGGGGAAGAGGTCCGAGAGGTTCTCGGCGATGAGGTCCTCCAGCGGCAGCATCCGACCGCGGTTCGTCTCCTCTCCGCCCGGCACCGGCACCATCCGGGGCAGCATCGGGGGCACCTTGACGCGCGCGAACTCCTGGCGTCCGGTGCGGGCGTTCCGGATGCGCACGGCGAGGTTCAGCGACAGCCCGGAGATGTAGGGGAACGGGTGGGCGGGGTCGACCGCTAGCGGCATCAGCACGGGGAAGACCTGCACCTGGAAGTACTCGTACAGCTCCGCCTGCTCTTCGCCGGTGAGGTCGTGCCACGCGACGATCTCCACACCCTCGGCGGCCAGAGCGGGGCGCACCTGCTCGTGCCACACAGAGGCGTGACGCTCCTGCAGGGCGTGCGCCTCGGCGCCGATCGACTCGAGCACCTTTGCCGGTGCCGTGCCGATGTTGTTCGGCACCGCGAGGCCCGTCATGATGCGACGCTTCAGACCCGCTACGCGCACCATGAAGAACTCGTCGAGGTTGCTAGCGAAGATGCCGAGGAAATTGGTGCGCTCCAGCAGCGGTACGTTCGGGTCCTCGGCGAGCTCGAGCACGCGCTGGTTGAACGCCAGCCAGCTCAGCTCGCGGTCGACGTAGCGGTTGTCGGGCAGATCGACGTCGGCCGTCGGTACGAGCTCGTCGAAGTCGTCGTCCTCCGAGTCTCCCAGCCCGGTGTCAACGATCGATGCGTCCGTCATGGCTGCTCCTGCCAATCGAATCAGTGGGCTCCCTATCCTGGCACCCGCAGGTGGCCTTGTGGTTAACAGCCCGCGTGGCGGGCGTCATCCGGGAGTGTCCGGCGCGTGTCGCACCTCGGCTACGACACGTGCTGCTCCGCATGTTCGTCGACGACGTTGAATCGGTAGCCGACGTTGCGCACCGTGCCGATCAGCTGTTCGAGGTCGCCGAGCTTCGCGCGCAGGCGCCTGACGTGCACGTCGACGGTGCGGGTGCCCCCGAAGTAGTCGTAGCCCCAGACCTCGCTGAGCAGCTGCTCGCGCGTGAACACCCTGGAGGGATGCGTGGCGAGGAAGTGCAGCAGCTGGAACTCCTTGAACGTCAGGTCGAGCGGCTTTCCGCGCACCTTCGCCGAGTACGACGCCTCATCGATCGAGATCCCGGATGTCTGCACACGGCCGCCGTTGTCGTCCGGCGCGGGGCTGCGGCCGACGACCAGGCGCAGACGCGCGTCGATCTCCGCAGGCCCCGCCGTGTCGAGCACGACGTCGTCGACGCCCCAGTCCGGTCCGACGACGGCGAGCCCGCCCTCGGTCGCGACGAGCAGGACGGGTGCCACAGGGCCCGCCGTACCCAGCAGCTTGCACAGAGACTTGGCACCGGCGAGATCCGTTCGGGCATCGACGATGATCACGTCGGTCTCCGGCGCGTTCGCGAGGCTGCTCACCCCGGAGGGCAGCTGCCGTGTCTCGTGGGGAAGGAGTTCGAGTGCGGGGAGCACTGCTCCTTCTGAGGCGGAACTCAGAACCAGAAGCCGGGTCACGTGTGTCCTTCCGGGGGCGGTTGTTTGCCAGTTTAGAGTCAGGAGTGTTTCAGGAATGTGTCGTGGGGCAGAATGGGCATCATGACGTCGCCTGACCTCACCCCGCATTCGCCGCTGGCCGGCATGATTGCGACGTGGGCGTTCGGGGCCCTTGCGGCCGTCGCGGTCGGACTGCTGTCTCCGCTCGACGAGCGCTTCCTCTGGCTGGCGGTCGGTGCCGGCGCCTGCGTGTTCGTCGCGTTCGCCGTGAACCTCGCCTACGGTCGCGCAGAGGGTTTCATCGTGCGGACCGCCGCCGCCGCACTCGGCGCCCTGGTCGCGATGGGTGTGATCGCCTTCGTGTTCTTCATCGTCGGCATCACGGCGCTCGTCGCGTCGGTGTAGGGTTGCGGCATGGACCTTTTCGCGCTCGAGATGTTCTTCATCGGCCTGCTGGGGCTGGCGAGCTTGGCGATCGCGTTCGTATCGGGCGCCGTCATCGTGAACCTGTTCCGCGGTCAGAAGTAGTCGCCGCCCGCGCCGGAAGCACTGCTTCATCCGGCGCTTCTGTCTGCGCACGCGGAGAACGAGGTCGCGCCGATAGGTCGCCTGACTCGGTTCAGAGCCGCCCCCTCGGTGCAGCCTCTACGCTGGAGAGATCATGATTGAGATCCCGAGCGACCTCCCCGCCGAAATCGTTCCCCTCTCCTGGCTGATAGGAGTGTGGGAGGGAACCGGCGTGATCGACTACACCGCGGGTGACGCCCATTATGAGGGCGAGTTCGCCCAGCGGGTGAGCTTCAGCCACGACGGCGGCCCGTACCTGAACTACGCGGCGACCGCCACGACCACGACCGCACTCGGCGTGACGCAGTCGCTCGCGGCCGAGACCGGGTTCTGGCGTCTCTCCATCGTGCAGGAGCAGGCAGACCCCGGCCCCGCCCTGCTGCCCGCGGCGGCGACGCGCGCTCCCCGCACGGCGGAGGACATCGAGGCGCTGCGCAACAAGGACGACGCCTTCGACATCGAAGCGTCGATCGTGCGCTCCGATGGCGTCAGCGAGCTGTACATCGGTCAGGTCGCCGGTCCCCGCATCGACCTGGCCACCGACGCCGTGGTGCGCACGCAGGGTGCGAAGAACTACGCGGCGGCGACTCGAATGTACGGGCTCGTCGATCAGCACCTGCTGTGGGCGTGGGACATCGCCGCACTGGGTCGGAGCCTCGCGTCGCACGCCTCGGCGCGCCTGGCGAAGGTGCAGTGATGGCCGAGCATCTCGAGGGAGCGAACGGCAGCGCCGGAGGAGACCGGCATGACACGGCCGGGGACGGACCGGCGCCGTCGTTCGGCGCGGAGATGTCCGGAGCCGTCATCGACGACGGCGTCGTGCTGCACTTCGGCGACCCGGTGCGCGAGCAGCGCGCGCTGGCGGCCGGTCGCGCTGCCGCGCCCCTCGCCGACCGTGCGGTCATCGCGGTGCGGGGCGAGGACAGACTGACCTGGCTCGACTCGATCACGTCGCAGAGCGTGAGCACTCTGGCCGCGGGGGAGAGCACCGAGCTGCTCGTGCTCACGCCGCAGGGACACATCGAGCACGCGGCTGCCGTGCTCGAGGACGGCGAGACGACGTGGCTGATCACCGACGCCGCCGATGCGCCGGGGCTGGCCAAGTGGTTGACGATGATGCGCTTCCGCTCGCGCGTCGAGGTCGCGGAGCGCACCGATCTCGTCGTGGTCGGCTTCGTCCCGGACGGGACGGCCGCCGAGGCGATCGTTCCCCTTGCGCAGGGCCGGGTGTGGCGCGACCCGTGGGCGGGTGTGTCGGCCGGGGGCTGGCAGTACGCGCAGACGGATGAGCATCCTGGCGCGGATCGGGCGTGGTGCGAAGCGATTCTCGATCGGAACGAGGCATCGGCGAGTGACGTGTTCGCCGGAGCCGAGCCAGCGGGCACCGCGGCGAGCGAGGCGCTGCGCATCGCCGCATGGCGCCCTCGCTGGGCGGGTGAGGTCGACGAGAAGGCCATCCCGCACGAGGCTGACTGGCTGCGCAGTGCGGTGCATCTGAACAAGGGGTGCTACCGCGGGCAGGAGACGGTCGCGAAGGTGCACAACCTGGGCCACCCTCCGCGCCGCATGGTGATGCTGCACCTCGACGGTTCGGAGAGCACGCTTCCGGTCAGGGGCGCGCCCGTGTTCGACGGTGACCGCGAGGCCGGGCGCATCACCTCCGTCGCCCGCCACCATGAGCTCGGGCCGATCGCGCTGGCGATCGTGTCGCGCCGCACCGCAGCCGACGCGGTTCTCGTCGTCGACGCCGACGGCACCCGCGTCGCGGCGTCACAGGAGGTCATCGTCCCGGCAGACGCCGGCGCCACGGCCGAGATCCCGCGCATCACCCGCCTCTCCCGCCGCCCCCTCGCCGAGTAGCACGAACCCACGCACCACACACCACCTCGCGAGCTGCCTGGGATTTGTCGAGGTGGTGCGATTCGGCCGCAGTTTCGGACCGTCACGAGGCATCTCGCGAGCCGGATCGCAGGCAGAAAGGCCCCGGATGCCGCAGTGGCCGCCGACGTGCAGGCGCGGCTCGCAGGCTCGGTAGGCTGGGGGCATGACGCACACGCTGATCCTGCTCCGCCACGGGCAGAGCGAATGGAACGAGAAGAACCTGTTCACCGGATGGGTCGACGTCCGCCTGACCGAGAAGGGGCAGGGCGAGGCCCGCCGCGGCGGTGAGCTCATGCGCGAGCTGGGCGTGCTGCCCGACGTGCTGCACACCTCGGTGCTTTCGCGAGCGATCCAGACGGCCGACATCGCGCTCGACGCGGCTGACCGCCTGTGGATCCCCGTGAAGCGCTCCTGGCGCCTGAACGAGCGCCACTACGGCGCGCTGCAGGGCAAGGACAAGGCGCAGACACTCGCCGAATTCGGCGAGGAGCAGTTCATGACGTGGCGTCGTTCGTTCGATGTGCCGCCGCCGGAGATCGCCGCAGACGACGAATTCGCGCAGACCGGCGACCCGCGCTACGTCGGGATCGACGGCGAACTGCCGGCGACGGAGTCGCTGAAGCTCGTCATCGACCGGATGCTGCCGTACTGGCGCAAAGAGATCGTCCCGGATCTGGAAGCGGGCAAGACTGTGCTCGTCACCGCTCACGGCAACTCGCTGCGCGCGCTCGTGAAGCACCTCGACGGCATCAGCGACGAGGAGATCGCAGGCCTGAACATCCCGACCGGCATCCCGCTGAAGTACGAGCTCGGCGACGACTTCATGCCCGTCGCCCCCGGCGAGTACCTCGACCCCGAGGCCGCAGAGGCCGGAGCCGCCGCCGTCGCCAACCAGGGCAAGTGATCAGGGCGTGAGCGCCCCTCTCGCTGCGTTGTCGTCGGTCGCCGGGCTGTCGGTCCGACTCCCTCCTGCGACTTGCGATAGGCACGCTCGCGACCTGATCCGCGTCCTGGTCTGATCACGCGAAGAGGCCGCCCGCTCCATCCGGAGCGGGCGGCCTCTTGTCGTGTCGGCGCGGGGCGGAACCGCGGTTCAGGTATGCCGAAGTGCGGTTCCCAGCCGCGGTCGGTGCACTTCGGGGGACCGGAGTGCGCGCCGCGGCGCGGGAAGGACGGCTCGGGGACTGGAACCGGAACCTCTGGGCTCAGCCCTCAGGGTCCTCGTCGCCGTGGGAGGTCCAGTCGCCCGTGGCGAGGTAGATCATCTTCTTGGCGACGCCGACGGCGTGGTCGGCGAAGCGCTCGTGGTAGCGGCTCGCGAGCGTCGCATCGACGACGGCCGTGACGTCCTCGGAGGTCCGAGCGCCGAGCACCTTGTCGAACACACTGGCGTGCAGCTCGTCGACCTCGTCGTCGGCGTTGCGGATGCTCTCGGCGATCACGAGATCCTCGGTGCGCAGCAGCTCGGTGAGCTGGCGCGCGACGTCGACGTCGAGCTCGCCCATGCGGGCGAACGTCGGCATCAGGTCAGCCGGGATCACCCGCTCCGGATAGCGCAGGCGGGTGAGCTGAGCGATGTGCTCGGCGAGGTCGCCCATGCGCTCGAGCGAGGCGCTCGCGCGCAGCGCCGTGACGACGATGCGCAGGTCGCGGGCCACGGGCTGCTGCATCGCGAGGATCTCTATGGCGAGCTCATCGAGGGAGACGGAGCGCTCATCGATCAGGTCGTCGCCGGCGATGACCTCTTCGGCGAGGGCCACGTCGCTCGTGCTGAACGCCTTCGTGGCCTTCTCGATGGCGACTGTGACCATCTCCGCAATCTCGACGAGGCGGGACTGCACTTCCTCGAGAGACTGGTGGAAAACTTCGCGCATCGTTGTGGGACCTTTCGTCGGCGGGAACCTGCACCTGGTGCGACAGTACCGAGTACGCGCGGAAGGACCCGCGCTATCGGCCATCCCCGATTGTCGTCGTCGAAGGTTAACGAACGGTGACCTGGGTGAGAAATCTGGTGCCCGCCACGCCCGAAAGGTGCACATTCGGTGAACCGGACGGCTTCGCCCCGCATACTCTGGTGGCATGCCCCACTCGCAGCTCCTGCTGCTCGCACTGCTCGTCGGCGTCATCATCGGTGCCGGCATCTGCACGATTCTCTTCGCTGCACTGCGTGCGCGCGAACGTGCGGAGGGGCGCAGCAGCAGCGCTCTGCCGGACGGTGTCACGGCGGTGCTCACCTCCATGGACGATGCGGCTGCCGCCATCGACGCATCCGGTCTGGTCGTCGCGACGTCTCCGTCGGCGCACACGCTGGGTGTCGAGGAACAGACCACGCTCGCCAACGGCGGGCTCCGCGACCTGCTCAAGATCGCGCGCACGGCCGGCAGTGCGACCGAGACCATCCGGCTGCGCCTGGGGCCGCTGCAGGGCCAGGAACGGCTCGTCGCTGCCCGTGTGACGAGGCTGACCGAGCGGTTCTTCCTGCTGATCCTGCGCGACATCTCCGAGCAGGAGCGGCTGGAGGCGATGCGTCAGGACTTCATCGCCAACACCAGTCACGAGCTGAAGACGCCCGTCGGCGCGATCACCCTGCTCAGCGAGGCGATCGATTTCGCCGCGGACGATCCGGATGAGGTGCGCCGGTTCGCGTCCCGGCTCACGGCGGAAGCCGAGCGCCTGGGGCAGCTCACCGGCCGCATCATGCACCTGTCCCGTCTGCAGGCGGCCGACGCCGTCACAGACCTGGGCGACGTCGCGATCGATGAAGTGGTCACCGCGGCGGTCGAGGCGAACACCGTGCCCGCTTCCGGTGCCGGCGTCGAGCTGGTGCGCGGAGGGGAGCGTGGGCTGCACGTGCGCGGCGACGTGCACGTGCTCATCGAGGCCGTGGCGAACCTGATCTCGAATGCGATCTCGTACTCGCCGAAAGGCTCGCGAATCGGGATCGGGGTCAGGCACGACGGCGTGAGCGTCGACATCGCGGTGAGCGACCAGGGCATCGGAATCGCCGAGTCGGATCAGCAGCGGGTGTTCGAGCGCTTCTATCGGGCGGACCAGGCACGATCGAGGCGCACGGGGGGCACCGGTCTCGGGCTGTCGATCGTGAAGCACGCGGTGTATCGGCACGGCGGCGAGGTGAAGCTCTGGTCCCAGCCCGAAAAGGGATCGACGTTCACCATCCGGCTGCCGCTGAGCGACCCGCCGGAGATCGCACAGCCCTCGCACAAGGAAACGAAGAAGGCGACCCGCCGGACGAAGGAGAAGGCATGACGACACGAGTGCTCCTCGTGGAGGACGAACCCGACCTGGCTGACCCCCTGGCGTACCTGCTGCGGCGAGAGGGCTTCGAGGTGGAGATCGCCGACGACGGCGAAGTGGCGCTGGAGGCGTACCGGGAGCGGGGCGCCGACGTGATCCTGCTCGATCTGATGCTGCCAGGTATGCCGGGCACTGAGGTGTGCCGACAGGTGAGGACGACTTCGAGCGTGCCGATCATCATGCTCACGGCGAAAGACAGCGAGATCGACATCGTCGTGGGGTTGGAGCTTGGCGCCGACGACTACGTCACCAAGCCCTATTCGGCGCGCGAACTGCTCGCCCGCATGCGCGCCGTGCTGCGTCGCTCCCAGCAGGAGGAGGACGACATCGACGAGCGGGTGCTCAAGGGCGGCCGCGTCACTCTCGACGTCGACCGCCACACGGTGCAGGTCGACAGCGAGGGCATCAACATGCCGCTGAAGGAGTTCGAGCTGCTCGAGCTGCTGATGCGCAACGCCGGCAGGGTGCTCACTCGCGGTCAGCTCATCGACAGAGTATGGGGCAGCGACTACTTCGGCGACACCAAGACGCTCGACGTGCACATCAAGCGGATACGTTCGCGGATCGAGAAGACGCCGGGTTCCCCGGAGATGCTGGTCACTGTGCGCGGACTCGGCTACCGTTTCGAGGCCTGAGCTCTCGCACCCGTATGCAGAAGGGGTTCCCGCCAGCGGCGGGAACCCCTTCTTGCTGCTTGTGGGCGAGTGTCCGTCAGTGCTCCGCCTCGTCCGCTGCGGTTTCGTCGTCAGACGGCTCGTCCGAAGACGAGATCTCTCCGGGAGCCGGAGCTGCTGGCGGAGTCGGTGCGAGGGTGGACAGGTATGCGAGCTCGGTGTCGAACACCTGCACCTTCTGAGCGACGCCCTCGGTGCCGCCCGACTGGAACACGACTTCCTCGGTTGCTCCGGGAGCGGCCGAGACGTTCTGCAGCAGCAGAGCCGACTCGTCGGCTCCGTAGCTCGCGACCGAGCCGGCCGGGACCTCGATCGCGGCGGAGCCGCCGTCCCAGCTGAGCGTGACCGTCTGGTCGCTGTCGCTGTCGTTGACGAGCGCGGCGACGAAGTTGGCGTCGGTCTCACCGTCGTTCTTCACGAGGAGCGCGTTCAGAATCTGAACCGGTGCGCCATCCGGAACGGCGACGTTCACACCGTCGCTCGGTGAGAAGTCGATGGTGGTGGCCTGCGGGGTGATGGCGCCGCAGCCGACCGTACCGAGAATGACGGCTGCGCCGAGTGCCACGGACGCGAGAGAGCGCGTTTTCACGTATCCTCCAGGTGCTGCGGGTCGGCCGCCGGCCGGCGGACCCTGCCCACCAGTCTAGATGCTCCGGATCGTGCCTCCGCACGCCGTTCGGATCGGCCAACTCTGCACCTGCGAAGCAGCAGGAGCGCGATGCTCGCGATGGCCGGGAAAGCGCCTGCGCCGAGGGCGCCCTTTGCGACCTCACCGCGGGTGACGGCGAGGTCGCGTGCGCTTTCCTGTCCACGCATCGGCTCCTCATCCGGCCGCGATCTCCGTGCGCGTGAATGGAAGCGGCAGAGCCTAGTACATCTTCGGCTGTGATACCCTGGAGAACGCCGAAAGGATGAAAATCTATGCTTTTTGAGGTTGGCGAGACCGTTGTCTACCCGCACCATGGTGCAGCAACTATCACCGAGGTGAAGACCCGCAAGATCAAGGGCGAGGAGAAGACCTACCTCAAGCTGAACGTCACACAGGGCGACCTGGTGATCGAGGTTCCGGCCGACAACGTCGACCTCGTCGGCGTGCGCGATGTGATCGGCAAGGAGGGCCTCGACAAGGTCTTCGACGTGCTGCGTGCTCCGTTCACCGAGGAGCCGACCAACTGGTCGCGTCGCTACAAGGCCAACCTCGAGAAGCTCGCCTCGGGCGACGTCATCAAGGTCAGCGAGGTTGTGCGCGACCTCTGGCGCCGCGATCAGGATCGCGGCCTCTCGGCCGGCGAGAAGCGCATGCTCGCCAAGGCCCGTCAGATCCTCACGAGCGAGCTCGCTCTCGCTGAGAAGGTCGACGAGGAGAAGGCCGGCGAGATCCTCGACAAGGTCCTCGCCTCCGAATAACTCACGCTGCAGTCGAAGCCGCCGGTCCGCCACGGGCCGGCGGTTTCGTGTGTGCGGCGCGGTAGGTTGAGGGCGTGACTGAGCTCTCCTCTCCACGCGTGGCCGTGATCGTCGTCGCCGCAGGTTCCGGCACCCGGCTGGGGGCGCACGTTCCCAAGGCATTCGTCGGTCTCGACGAGCACACCATGCTGCGGCACGCGCTCGACGGCGTCTTCGCGGTTCCCGAACCGTGCCAGGTGATCGTCGTCGCTCCGGCCGATCGCACGGGCGAGGCGCTCACGGAGGCAGAGCAGGCGGCGGGCGGCGCCGTCGAGCTCGTCACGGTCATCGCAGGCGGAGCGACGAGGCACGCGTCCGTGCAGTCCGGTCTGAAGCGCGTGCTCCCCGCCGTCGAGATCGTGCTCGTGCACGACGCGGCGCGCGCTCTCACGCCTCCGGAGGTCTTCACTCGCGTGATCGAGAAGATCCGCGAGACCGGATGGGGCGCCATGCCGATTCTGCCCGTGATCGACACGATCAAACGCGTCGACGGTGAGCGGGTCTCCGGTGCGGTCGATCGCTCGCAGCTCGGCGCTGCTCAGACGCCGCAGGGCTTCCGGCGCGACATCCTCGAAGCCTCGTACGCCGCGGTCAGCCAGGAGCACACGGACGACGCCGCCGTCGTGATGGAAGCGGGGCATCCGGTCGTCGCAGTCGAAGGGCACGCCCACTCCTTCAAGATCACGACCCCTGCCGACCTCGAACGGGCCCGCACCCTCGTCTTGTCCGGTGACGCAGGCGGCGTCGCTGGTGACCCCGTCCCCCGTCGCACCGCGACATTCGGAGTCGTCCCGGCCCCACGCATCGGGATCGGCACCGACGTGCACGCGTATGGCGGAGACGGCGACCTATGGCTGGCCGGGTTGGAATGGCCGGGAGAGCGCGCGCTGTCCGGCCACTCCGACGGCGACGTCGTCGCCCACGCCATCGTCGACGCTCTGCTGTCGGCGGCGGGCCTTGGCGACATCGGCGCGCATTTCGGCGTCGACCGCCCCGAGTTCGCCGGCGCGCACGGCGAGGCGTTCCTCACCGAGACGCTTCGGATCATTCGGGCCGAGGGCTTCGATATCGGAAACGTGGCGGTGCAGTTCCAAGCGTCCAAACCGAAGTTCGCCCCACGCCGCGCGGAAGCCGAGCGTGCACTGTCCGCCGCGCTCGACGGCGCCTCGGTCTCGGTCAGCGCCACCACCGCCGACGGGCTGGGCTTCACCGCCGCCGACGGCGTGCAGGCCTTCGCCACCGCGCTCCTCATCCGCCGCTGAACGCCTGCGCAAGGCATGAGCGCCCTTCGCCACCGGCGTGCTCGACTCTGACGGGACTCTTCGCCGGCGAACGCACAGCCGAACACGCGCACTGCCACCGGCGTCGCGACAAGAAACACGCTGGGATCACGCCGTAGGCTGGGAGGGTGACTCTTCGGCTCTACGACACCCGCGCGCAGGCGCTGCGCGACTTCGTGCCCCTCGACCCGGAGAACGTCACGATCTACGTCTGCGGGCCGACGGTGCAGTCGGGCCCTCATATCGGGCACGTGCGCGCCGCGCTGGCGTTCGACCTGCTGCGACGCTGGCTCGCGCACCGATATCCGCGGGTGACGTTCGTGCGCAACGTCACCGACATCGACGACAAGGTGCTCGCCAACGCCACGGCCGACGAACCGTGGTGGGCGCTGGCTTACCGGATGGAGCGCGAGTTCACCGCCGCGTACGAGGCGATCGGCATTCTGCCGCCGACCTATGAGCCGCGCGCCACGGCATCCGTCGCCCAGATGCAGGAGCTGATCGCCGAGCTGATCGAGCGAGGTCATGCCTATGCTGCGGCCGGCGACGTGTACTTCGATGTGCGATCGTGGCCGCAGTACGGCGCGCTGACCCGCCAGTCGCTCGACGCGATGGAGGACGCCGCTGACGCCGACCCGCGCGGAAAACGCGACCCGCACGACTTTGCGCTCTGGAAGGGCGCGAAGCCGGGTGAGCCTGCCAGTGCGACTTGGCAGTCGCCTTGGGGCGACGGCCGGCCCGGCTGGCATATCGAGTGCTCCGCCATGTCGCGCCGCTACCTCGGCGAGGAGTTCGACATCCACGGCGGCGGGCTCGACCTGCGCTTCCCGCACCACGAGAACGAGCTTGCGCAGTCGGCGGCGGCGGGGCACGGCTTCGCCGGATACTGGGTGCACAACGGCCTTGTCACCGTGGAGGGACAGAAGATGTCGAAGTCGCTCGGCAACTTCACGCTCGCGTCCGACCTGCTCGACGAGCGGCCAGCCGATGTCGTGCGATACGCGCTCGCCGCGGCGCACTACCGTTCGAACCTCGACGTCTCGGAGAAGGCGCTCGACGAGGCCGCGGCGGCTTTGGAGCGAATCCGAGGCTTCCAAGACCGTGCGCTCCGTGCGCTGGGCCCCGCGTCATCCGGGCCGCTGCCGACCGATTTCGAGGCGGCGCTCGATGACGATCTCGGCATCCCGCAGGGCATCGCCGTGCTGCACGAGCAGGTGAGGGCGGGGAACACGGCCCTCGACGCGGGCGACGATCACACGGCGCGAGGCGCTCTCTCAGCTGTCACCGGGATGATGGAAGTTCTGGGATTTCCCGGCACGGATGCCGTGGCCGCGTCATCCGGAGCCGCCGACCAGGCGCTCGGCACACTCGTCGAGCACCTTCTCGCACAGCGCGCGCAGGCGCGCGCCGACAAGGATTGGGCCACCGCCGACCGCATCCGCGACACGTTCGCGGCGGCGGGGATCGCCCTCGAAGACACCGCAGACGGAACACATTGGAGTATCGATGGCTAAGCCAGGGCGCCCCGGCGCGAGCAGTGGCAAGAAGGGGCCGACGAAGGGATCGGGCGGCAAGCACCGCCGTTCCCTCGAGGGCCGCGGGCCGACGCCGAAGGCCGAGGACCGGCCCTACCATGTTGCGCACAAGCGCAAGCAGGCCGCGGAGCGCGGAGCGCGTAAGCCGGGTGGTGGTAAGCCGGCGCCCGCGCGCGGACGTTCGCGCGACGGCTCGGACATCGAGCACGTCACCGGGCGCAACTCCGTGCTCGAGGCGCTGCGGGCGAAGATCCCCGCGACGGCGATGTACGTGGCCCAGCGCATCGAGATGGACGACCGCGTCAAGGAGATGCTGGCGATCGCGCATAAGCGCGAGCTGTCGGTGCTCGAGGTGACGCGTCCGGAACTCGACCGGATGGCCGGATACGACGGTGTGCACCAGGGTGTGGCGCTGAAGGTTCCGCCTTACGAGTACGCGCACCCACAGGAGCTGCTCGAGGAGACGTTCGATCAGGGCGAGACGCCGCTGCTGCTCGCCCTCGACGGGGTGACCGACCCGCGCAACCTGGGCGCGATCATCCGATCGACGGCGGCATTCGGCGGGCACGGCGTGATCGTGCCGCAGCGCCGCTCCGCCGGCGTGAACTCGGCCGCGTGGAAGACGAGCGCCGGTGCACTGGCACGCGTGCCAGTGGCGCTCGCAGGCAACCTCACCACGATGCTGAAGGACTTCAAGAAGCAGGGCGTGTTCGTGCTCGGCCTCGACGGCGACGGAGACGTGTCGCTGCCGTCGCTCGAACTCGCGGACCGGCCGATCGTGGTCGTCATCGGCAGCGAGGGCAAGGGATTGAGCCGTCTGGTCGCCGAGAACTGCGATCAGATCGTGTCCATCCCGATCTCGGCGGCGACCGAGTCCCTCAACGCCGGCATCGCGGCATCCGTGGCCCTCTACCAGGTGGCCACGCTGCGCGCCGCAGCGGAAGCAGAGTAACCCCGCTGCCCGCGCACGCCCGCCGCGAACCGGGCTCGCGAGATGCGCACTTTTTCGACATATGGGCGTCAAAACCTGCGCATCTCGACGAAAAGTGCGCATCTCGGCGGCTTCGCGCCAGCGGGGTTAGACGAGGTCGCGCCAGTTGCGGGGCGGGGCGGTGTCGATTCCGGATGTCAGAGTCTCGGTGGGCGGGCCCATGATGGTGGCCTCGTCGCGCCGGTGGCGCAGCACCGTGTCGATGTAGCTCGACAGCGTCTCGGCCAGCGATACCGACGCATCGTGCATCTGCGACAGGTGCCAGCGGTGCTCCAGCACCTCGTGGAACACCTCGGCGGGCTCGAGCTTCGCGCGCAGCTCGAACGGAATGGCACGTACGACGGGTTCGAACACCGTGGTCAGCCACTCGTGCGCGATGACGCTGTCGTCCTCGTCGCCCGTGCGACCCGTTTTGGCGCGGTATTCGTCGAGGTCGTTCAGCAGCCGCCGCGCCTGGTTCTCCTCGACGTCGAGCCCCGTCAGCCGCAGCAGTCGCCGCTGATGGTGCCCCGCGTCGACGACCTTCGGCCTGATCGACACGCGGGTGCCATCGGGAGTCGTCTTCATCGACATCTCGCCGATGTCGAAGCCGAGACCGTTGAGCCGGCGCACGCGTTCGGTGATGCGCCATGACTCGCTCAGTTCGAACTCCTCCTGCTCCGTCAGCTCTGACCACAGCGAACGGTACGCATTGACGAGACCGTTTGCGATGCCGACGGCATCGACATCCGGATCGATGCGTCCGCTCGCCGCCAGGTCGAAGATCTCGCCCGCGATGTTCGTATGCGCCAGATCGACGTCGTACTCCCGCTGCCCGGCGGTGAGGCCGCCGTCGCCGTCCACGTTCACCTCGTGCAGCCCGCCCGTCTCGGCGTCGACGAGGTACGCGGCGAATGCACCCGCGTCGCGCCGGAACAGCGTGTTCGACAGCGACACATCGCCCCAGGAGAAGCCGACGTTGTGCAGCCGCACGAGCAGCAGCGCGAGCGCGTCGAGCGCACGGTTCAGGGTGTCGGGTCGCAATGCCTGCGTGAACAGCGCTCGGTACGGCATCGAATACGGCAGGTGAGCGGTGACGAGAGCGGAGGGGAGCGAGGCGCCGTTCGCGTCCTGCCGCCCGGCGATCACGGCGACGCGGTCGACGGAGGGCATGTCGAGCCGGCGGAGGGAGCCGAGCAGCTCGTACTCGCGTGCAGCCATCTCCTCGTTGGTCTCCTTGACGGCGACGACCTGCCCCGACAGCTCGCTGAATCGCACGACGTGCCGTGAGATGCCCTTCGGCAGCTTGACGATGTGCTCGTTCGGCCACTGCTCGAGCGGCAGCTGCCACGGCAGGCTGAGCAGCTGGGGGTCCGGCCCGCTGGCCGTGATGCGAAGGGGCAAGAGGATCTCCCGGATGAGGTTGTGGCGGTGTGGGGGAACGGTGCCGGATGCTGTCGGTGCCTGACCGTTCACGGACGCCGGATGGCGGGCCGGAGACGACAGCGGCGCGAGCCGACCAGGAGGTCGACCCGCGCCGCTGTGCGCATGTGCGAAGCGTCACACCGTGGTGACGATGGCCTCCTGAGTGAGGCGCTCGCCGGTCTCGCCGTCGAACACGTGCACGTGGTCGGACACGGGGGTCAGCGTGACCGTCTCGCCGGCCTTCGGGTGCGAGCGGCCGTCGACGCGCGTCACGATCTCCTGATCGGTTCCCACGATCGTGCCGTAGAGGAACCCGTCGGCGCCGAGCTCCTCGACGAGGTTGACCTCCACCTCGAGGCCCGGCGTGCCGTCTGCGGCGACAGCGAGGTCCTCGGGGCGGATGCCGGCCGTTACCGACGAACTGGTCGCCGCGTCGAGCGTCACGCGCGAGAGCGGGACGCTCGCGGTGCCGAACTTGACGCCGCCGTCGGCGATCTCGGTGGTGAACAGGTTCATCGCGGGGGAGCCGATGAAGCCGGCGACGAACACGTTCGAGGGGCGCTCGTACAGCTCACGCGGCGAGCCGACCTGCTGCAGCAGGCCGTCCTTCAGCACGGCGATCCGGTCACCCATCGTGAGCGCCTCGGTCTGGTCGTGCGTGACGTAGACGGTCGTGACGCCGAGACGACGCTGCAGCGATGCGATCTGGGTGCGCGTCTGCACGCGCAGCTTCGCATCGAGGTTCGACAGCGGCTCGTCCATCAGGAACACCTGCGGTTCGCGGACGATCGCGCGACCCATCGCGACGCGCTGACGCTGACCGCCCGAGAGAGCCTTCGGCTTGCGGTCGAGGTAGTCCTCGAGGTCGAGCAGCTTCGCGGCGTCCTGCACGCGCTTTGCACGATCCTCTTTGCTGACGCCGGCGATCTTCAGGGCGAAGCCCATGTTCTCGGCCACCGTCATGTGCGGGTACAGCGCGTAGTTCTGGAACACCATCGCGATGTCGCGATCCTTCGGCGGCACGTCGGTGACGTCGCGATCGCCGATCAGGATGCGCCCGTCGTTGACCTCTTCGAGGCCCGCGAGCATGCGGAGCGACGTCGACTTACCGCAGCCGGACGGTCCGACGAGCACGAGGAACTCGCCGTCGGCGACCTCAAGGTTGAGCTTGTCGACAGCCGGGCGGGTGCCTCCGGGGTAGAGGCGCGTAGCGCTGTCGAAAGTGACCGATGCCATGATCTTCTCCTTCACCGGCAGGTACGTGCCGGACGATCCGTTGTGAATGGAACGGCGGGTACGACCCGCCGCGACCCACCATTGGGTCAGGACCAGTATGCCATGCCGCGGGCATCCGCCCGCTGCACCCGCGCGCTCAAAGAGGCTGAGGCGCGACACCCCTGCGCGTTCACAGCGCGGTACGGGTATTCTCAGTGGGTTGAGTAGGGCCGCACGGGCGGCGAGGGAGGACAATGTCGAGCCACAACGGCGAGCCCCGCGACGAGCAGTCGGGTGCGAACGATCTCGAGACCACGGACGAACAGGCTGCGGCCGCTGGCTCGTCCGTCGACCCCGCTGACGCGCGGATCACGGATGAGGCGGCCGAGTTCGACGAGGACGACGCGGTCGGCGACCTGGCCGAGCCGGGCGCCGCAGCGGGTCGTCGCCACCTCGTGCGGCAGAAGGCGAAGAAGGTCACCACCAAGCAGCGCGTGCGCCGGGTGCTGGTGCGCTCCGGGATCGCCGTCGTCATCATCGCCGCACTCGTGGCTGCGGGGTTCTGGATCAAGCAGAACGTCGTTCCCGAGGTCACCGAGCCCGTTCCCGAGCCGGGGAACATCGCAGACGGCGCCTTCCTGTTCGACGGGCACGACCTCTCGAGCATGCTCGACGATGAGTCGGGCGAGGAGGACGCCGAAGGGGAGGGTTCCGATACGTCGGATCCGGACGACGGCGGTTCCGCAGAGACGGAAGACGAAGAACCGGAGCGGGTCACGGTCGACGTGTACGTCGACTACCTCTCACCGGAATCTGCTCTGTTCCACCAGGCGAACGCTGCTCAGCTGGCGAGTTGGGTCTCCGAAGACGCGATCTCGCTGACCTATCACCCCGTCGCCCTGCTGACGGCGAAGTCGAACGGCACCCGCTACTCCCAGCGTGCGATGGGGGCAGTCGCCTGTGTCGCCAGCGGCGATCCGGAACGCTTCGTGCCGTTCAACGACGCACTCCTCACGGATCAGCCGGCTGTGGATACTCCGGGCCACACGAGCGAGGAGCTCGCGGGCATCGCCGAGTCGGTCGGTGTGGAGAACTCCGACGTGTCCTCGTGCATCGAATCCGACAAGTACGCAGCGTGGGCACGCGATATGACGAGCGAACTCAGCGCAGGCGACCTGCCGGGCCAGGGCGACCAGCAGCTTACGGGCGCGCCGATGGTGCTCGTCAGCGGCATACCGTACACGGGGGCGCTCGACGATCCGGGTGAGCTGTCGCAGTTCGTGCTCACGGTCGAGAGCGACGAGTACTTCCAGAGCCCGACTCCCGAGCCGTCGGAGTAGGGCATGTCCTTTCGCAGTCCGTCCTCGTCATAGGATGGAAGCGCGCCGGCTTAGCTCAGTTGGTAGAGCACCGCTCTTGTAAAGCGGGGGTCGTGGGTTCGAGCCCCTCAGCCGGCACAAGATTTCCACGGCTGTAGGCCGTGGAGATCTTGTCGTTTTCTGTGGAGTCCTCGGGCGCGGCAGGCGATCTGGCGCACTTCGTGCGCAAGATCGTGCCGAGCCCTGCGGGCGGCGGAGCAGGCAGTGCCCCCGCGGGCGGGCCGAGTCAGGGTAGTGCCCTGTGGGTGGCCCCGGTCGAGGCCTGTGGTGCGAGACGAACAGTCAGCGGTCGGGGGCCGACTCACCTCGCCGGCGTCGCTGCGCGGTCTGCGCTGGCACTCAGTCCTCCGGCGTGAAGTTCAGTGCGAGCGAGTTCATGCAGTAGCGGTCGCCGGTCGGCGTGCCGAAGCCGTCAGGGAACACATGGCCGAGGTGGCCGCCGCAGCGGGCGCAGCGCACCTCCGTGCGCACCATGCCGTGCGCGCGGTCCTCGAGCAGCTCGACGGCGTCGGGACGCACCGACTCGTAGAAGCTCGGCCATCCGCAGTGCGCGTCGAACTTGGTGCCGCTGAGGAACAGCTCGTTGCCGCATCCGGCGCAGGTGTACAGCCCGGCTCGCTCCTCGTCCAGCAGCTCACCGCTGAACGGGCGCTCCGTCGCCGCCTCACGCAGCACCGCGTACTGCTCGTCGTCGAGCTCGGCGTGCCATTCGTCATCGGTCTTCGCCACCTCGTAGTCCATGCTTTCACTTTACGTCCGTCCGGGTGTGGCGGCGCCGTTCTCCCGGCTCGCGCGCGTATCTTGGGCGTCATGGCATTGCACGATCAGGACCGCGCGATCCTCGCGTTCGAGGCGCAGTGGCAGCGGCATGTCGGAGCGAAGGAAGAAGCCGTCCGCACTGAGCTCGGTCTGACGCCGGCACGGTACTACCAGCTGCTGGGCCGGCTGATCGATACGGCCGATGCGCTCGAGCATGATCCGCTGCTCGTGAAGCGACTGCGCAGGGTTCGTGACGAGCGCGTGGCGAGACGGGCGGCTCCGCTCGCGAGGCAGACGTCCTGACCGAGTCGCGGGACGTGCGCTGATCACCGAGAGCCGCCGTGAGCATCCGTTTGGCAACATGCCCTAGTACCATTCATGGGGTGCCGACCCAGACATCCTCACGAGACCGCTTCGACGACGCGCCCCGCAACCGAGGGCGGGTCGGTGCGCACAGGGCAGAGAAGCCGGGCGGGCGCGGCATCGTCGTCGTGATGTGGGTCCTGATCGCGATCGTCGTGTTCCTCGCGGCGGGCACCGTCGGCTTCCTCGCCCTGTTCCAGAACAGCTCACTGCTCGGCGCGGCGGACGCGGGTGCGGCGATCGCCGTGGTCGGTGGCGTGCAGCCGCCGGGCATCGTCGGCTGACGCACGCAGGCAGAGCACCGGATGTCGACATCCGGTGCTCTTCTCATCTGTTGCGGCGAACCTGTCGCTGCGGCTTGCACTCGGGGGTGCCGAGTGCCAGAATGCGTATTAGCACTCCCCAGTTCGGAGTGCTAATCCCATACGCCTACGTCCGGGAGGGACGACACACTCATGGCAAAGATGATCGCTTTCGACGAGGAGGCCCGGCGCGGCCTCGAGCGCGGCCTCAACACGCTGGCCGACGCCGTCAAGGTGACGCTCGGCCCCCGCGGCCGCAACGTCGTGCTCGAAAAGAAGTGGGGCGCTCCCACAATCACGAACGACGGCGTTTCGATCGCCAAGGAGATCGAGCTCGAAGAGGCATACGAGAAGATCGGCGCTGAGCTCGTCAAGGAGGTCGCCAAGAAGACCGACGACGTCGCGGGCGACGGCACGACGACGGCGACGGTGCTCGCTCAGGCGCTCGTTCACGAGGGTCTGCGCAACGTCGCAGCCGGCGCCGACCCGATCGGCCTCAAGCGCGGCATCGAGAAGGCCGTCGCGGCCGTCTCCGAGGAGCTGCTGGCCGGCGCCAAGGAGGTCGAGTCGAAGGAGCAGATCGCTGCCACCGCATCGATCTCGGCCGCTGACACGGAGATCGGCGAGCTCATCGCCGAGGCAATCGACAAGGTCGGCAAGGAGGGCGTCGTCACGGTCGAGGAGGCCCAGGCCTTCGGCACCGAGCTCGAGCTCACCGAGGGTATGCGCTTCGACAAGGGCTACCTGAACCCGTACTTCGTCACGGACCCTGACCGCCAGGAGGCCGTGTTCGAGGAGCCCTACATCCTCATCGCGAACCAGAAGATCTCGAACATCAAGGATCTTCTGCCGGTCGTCGACAAGGTGATCCAGTCGGGCAAGGAGCTCGTCATCATCGCTGAGGACGTCGAGGGCGAGGCTCTCGCCACGCTCGTGCTGAACAAGATCCGCGGCATCTTCAAGTCGGTCTCCGTCAAGGCGCCCGGCTTCGGCGACCGTCGCAAGGCTCAGCTGCAGGACATCGCGATCCTCACCGGCGGCCAGGTCATCACCGAAGAGGTCGGCCTCAAGCTCGAGAACACCGAGCTCGAGCTGCTCGGTCGTGCGCGCAAGGTCATCGTCACGAAGGACGAGACGACGATCGTCGAGGGTGCGGGCGAGGCCGACCAGATCGACGGCCGCGTGACCCAGATCCGTCGTGAGATCGAGTCGACGGACAGCGACTACGACCGCGAGAAGCTGCAGGAGCGCCTGGCGAAGCTCGCCGGCGGTGTTGCGGTCATCAAGGCCGGCGCCGCGACCGAGGTCGAGCTCAAGGAGCGCAAGCACCGCATCGAGGACGCCGTTCGCAACGCGAAGGCGGCCGTCGAAGAGGGCATCGTTCCCGGCGGCGGCGTTGCGCTGCTCCAGGCCGCTGCCGTTGCGTTCGACAAGCTCGCGCTCACGGGCGACGAGGCGACCGGTGCGAACATCGTCCGTGTCGGCATCGGCGCGCCGCTCAAGCAGATCGCGCTGAACGCCGGTCTCGAGCCGGGTGTCGTCGCTCACAAGGTTGCGGAGCTGGAGGCCGGATACGGTCTCAACGCTGCGACCGGCGAGTACGTCGACATGTTCGCCGCGGGCATCATCGACCCGGCCAAGGTCACGCGTTCGGCGCTGCAGAACGCCGCGTCGATCGCCGGTCTGTTCCTGACGACCGAGGCCGTCGTCGCGGACAAGCCGGAGAAGGCTTCGGCCGCCCCGGCGGGCGACCCGACGGGTGGCATGGACTTCTGATTCAGAAGCCTGAGGCACATGGGGCGGCTCCTTCCTTCGGGGAAGGAGCCGCCCCATCGCTCTGTCAGCGGAACATGGCGACGGCGCTCTGCTCAGCGTCCGCATAGCTGGTGCCGGCGGCCGCGAGGGCGGCGCCCAGTGCAGTGAGTGCTTCGTCGAGGCGCACCTGCACGGAGCGCCATTCCTCAGCGCTGGCCTGGAACGCGGCGGCGGCCTGACCGGTCCACGATCGCTGCAGGTCGGCGAGCTGCCCGTGCAGCAGACCTGATTCCGATTGCATGCGGCCGACGGTGGCCTGGATGGCCGAGGCCTTCGTCTGCACCTCTTCGCTGTCGACGGTGTACATGGGCATGGTGCTCTCCTTCTGGTACCGGGCGGAATCTGTGCAGCCACGCTACGAACCCGACCCGCCGCTGCGGCAGGGCAACCGGTGCCTGTGGACGCGAAAGCCGAGAAATCGAGCCCTGTGAGGGAAGGGCCGTCCGGATGGGGGAAGCTCGTCGCTCGCGTTCAGTAGGCTGGAGAGGTGGCGAAACTGTACTTCCGATACGGGGCGATGAACTCGGGGAAGTCCACCGCGTTGCTGCAGGCGGCCTTCAACTACGTCGAGCGTGGTCAAGCCGTGCTGCTGGCGAAACCGGCGATCGACACCAAAGCAGTGGATGAGATCTCCTCGCGCCTCGGCGTCTCACAGGCCGTCGACTTCCTGATCGGCCCCGCTGACGACGCGCGCGAGCGATTCCTCGCGGAGCGAGACGCCTACCGCCGACGGGCCTCCGACGCGCTGATCGAGTCGGAGGCTCCGCGCGATATCGCCTGCCTGCTCGTGGACGAGGCGCAGTTCCTCGCACCTGCGCAGGTCGATGCTCTCTTCCGCGTCGCCGTCGAGGACGATGTTCCCGTCATGGCCTACGGCATCCGGACCGACTTCCGCACGGCGGCCTTCCCTGGGTCGGCTCGTCTGCTCGAGATCGCGCACTCTCTCGAAGAGCTCAAGACGGTGTGCCGCTGCGGGCGCAAGGCGCTGTTCAACGGCCGCCTCGTCGGCGGGAGGTTCGTGTTCGACGGCGACCAGGTCGCGATCGACGCCGAGGGAGCGGCCGCGCTCGACGATCACCTCGTCACATACGAGTCTCTCTGCGGCGCCTGCTACCTGAGCGAGTCGGGCGGCGTGCTCGCTCCGTAGCCCGGCCTCGCCGAGCGTGTCCCTTTGTGCCGAGCGTGTCACTTGCATCCGGGAACAAGCTGCACACTCGAACACAAGGTGCACTCCGTTGGCGGGGTGCGCGCAGAGGAGGTGCCGGGCGCGCACTCCGCCGTCGTCAGACGCGCAGGTCGTCGAGCAGCGCCTCGATGTGCGCGGCCATATCGACGCTCGCGTCGAGCAGGAACTGCGTCTGCAGGCCGTCGGTTGCGGCGATGACGAGCGCCGCGACGGCATCCGGATCGAAGGTCGTCCGAAGCGTGCCATCGCTCTGCCCGGTGCGCAGGGACTCGGCGAAGCGCCGCCGCAGCCGCGCGTAGCGTTCGGTGAAATAGCCGTGCGCCGGATGCGCGGGATCGGCTGCCTCGACCGAAAGCTGGGCGTAGAGCTGCACGAGGCCTGGCACTTCCGCATTGTGCGCGACGATGCGGACCAGATCGTCGAGGGTGTCAGTGCTGGGGGAAGCGCTGTCGACCTCGTCGCGCTTCATCAGGACGGCGGCGAACAACTCGTCCTTGCTGCCGAAGTAGTGCAGCAATCCCGCCTGGCTGAGGCCGACCGCCTCGGCGATCTCGCGGACCGACGCGCCGCGGTAACCGTGCCGTGCGACCACGTCGAGCGCCACCGTGAGGATCTCCTCGCGCTTGGCGATGCCCTTCGCGTACGCGCCCCGCTGTGCCATGTCCTCATTAAAGCCGAACCGCACTTGTTCTTCAAAAGCGAACAGCATAAGGTTTTGGGTATTCATTCCTCGACCCAATGGAGAGTCATGACCGACGCGTCATTCCCCGACATCTCGGATCTCACGCTGGAGGAGAAGGCAGCGCTCACGAGCGGGCTCGACTTCTGGCGTCTCAAAAGCATCGAGCGCCTCGGTGTGCCGAGCATCATGGTCGCCGACGGCCCGCATGGACTGCGCAAACAGGCGGGTGCGAGCGATCACCTGGGCCTGAACGCTTCCGTGCCTGCAACCTGCTTCCCACCGGCGGTCGGTCTCGGTGCGTCGTGGGATCCGGATCTGGCGCGCCGGGTCGGTGAAGCGATCGGCCGGGAAGCGGCGATCGAGGATATCGCGGTCGTGCTCGGTCCTGGTGTGAACATCAAGCGCTCCGTGCTGTGCGGCCGCAACTTCGAGTACTTCTCGGAGGACCCGATCCTCGCTTCCGACATGGGGTCGGGTATCGTGCGGGGCATCCAGTCACACGGTGTGGGTACATCGCTGAAGCACTTCGCGGCGAACAATCAGGAGACCGACCGGATGCGCACGTCGAGCGACGTCGAGCCTCGGCCGCTGCGCGAGATCTACCTGCGCGCGTTCCAGGGCGTGGTCGAGGACACCCAGCCGTGGACGGTGATGTGCTCCTACAACCGCGTCAACGGCGTGTACGCGTCGGAGGATCCGTTCCTGCTCAGCCAGGTGCTTCGCGACGAATGGGGCTTCGGAGGCCTCGTCGTCAGCGACTGGGGCGCGTCCAACGTGCGCACCGAGGGCATCAGGGCCGGTATGGATCTGGAGATGCCCGCCTCAGGAGGACTCACCGACCGCCAGCTCGTCGATGCGGTGAGGGTCGGCGCACTCGACGAGGCCGACCTCGATCGTTCGGCCGAGCGTGTGCTGAACCTCATCCGCCGCGCGAATGAGCGCGCCGCGGCGGAGGGCGCGCTCGACGTCGACGCCCACCACGCGCTGGCTCGAGAGGCCGCGGGTCGTTCCATCGTTCTGCTGAAGAACTCCGGCGGCGTGCTGCCGCTGAAACCGGAGCAGAGCATCGCCGTGATCGGTGAGTTCGCCGAGAAGCCGCGTTTCCAGGGCGGCGGCTCGAGTCATATCAACCCGACCCGCGTCGATGTCGCACTCGATGCCATTCGCGAGGTCGCCGACGATGTCGTCTACGCGCCGGGGTATGTGCTGCCGGATGCACCGGAGGGCATCGGCATGTCGGGTGCGAAGGCACCCCGGCCGCCCGCGGACGTCGTCGAGAGGCTGCGCGCAGAGGCCGTTGCGGCGGCGACCGGTGCGGACGTCGCGCTGGTGTTCGTCGGGCTCCCCGACGAGGACGAGTCCGAGGGCTTCGACCGCGAGCACATCGACCTGCCGGAGGCGCAGCTAGCGCTGCTCGACGCGGTCGCCCAGGTCAACGACAACGTGGTGGTCGTGCTCTCGAACGGCGGCGTCGTGGCGCTGCCGTTCGCAGACCGCGTGCCTGCGATCGTCGAGACGTGGCTGCTGGGGCAGGCGGGCGGGTCGGGCGTCGCCGACGTGCTCTTCGGCGCTGTGAACCCTTCCGGACGTCTCGCCGAGACCTTCCCGCACAGGATCGAGGACACGCCGTCGTACACATCGTTCCCGGGCGCAGGCCAGCACGTCAGCTACGGCGAGGGCCTGTACGTCGGGTACCGCTGGTACGACGCCCGCACGATGGACGTCGCGTTCCCGTTCGGGCACGGCCTGAGCTACACGAGCTTCTCCTACGGTGCACCGACGGTGGAGGCGAATGCCGATGGCGGCATCGACGTGACCGTCGACGTGACCAACACCGGATCCGTCGTCGGTCGTGAGGTCGTGCAGGCCTACGTGGCAGTACCGGGCTCCGCTGTGGAGCGGGCGCCGCGCGAGCTCAAGGCCTTCCGCAGCGTCGAGGTGCAGCCGGGGGAGACTGCGGCGGTGAGCCTGACGGTGCGCCGGCGCGACTTGGCGTACTGGGAGACGCGCGTGGACCGCTGGATCGTCGAGAGCGGGGAGTACGTCGTCGCAGTCGGCGCGTCGAGTCGCGATCTGCGCGGCGAGGCGACCGTTGAGCTCTCCGGAGACGAGTTCGTCATCGCGCTCTCACGCGACGCATCGCTCGGGGAGGCGTTCGCCCATCCGATCGCCGGTCCGATCACCCGTGACGAGCTGATGAAGGGCTGGCTGCGAGAGAGCATGATGATCAACGGCGAGCTTACGCCGATGGGCAAGGACCTTCCTCTCAGCCGCCTGGTGAGCTTCGGCGCCGATCCGGATGTCGTGGCCCGGATCATCGAAGCCGGCGAGTAGGAGCGGGCGCGGAGTCCTGCTGCACCGCCACGGTGTGTTTCGGTTCGGCCAGTGCACGATCGGCGGTTGTCGGGGTCGGCCATGTTGTCGGCGGCGTCGTCCCATCCGAAGCGCTCGAACGATCGCAGATGCGCTGCGATGAAGAGATCGTTGGCCACCGGGAATCGCCTGCCCCTCGTCGAGTCCGACGGATCTATCATCGATCCAGGCCTTGTCACATGCTGGTGACGAAGCAACTATGTCACTAGTGACAGAGTGTGGAGAAGTTGTGGCGAAACTCAACCTGCTGGAATCCGTCCTCCTGGGCATCATCATGCGAAAGCCGAGCGCCGGGTACGACATCCGGAGATACCTCGAGCAGTCCGGCCGGATCTACGGCTATGTGCCGCAGTCGTCGCAGATCTACCGGCAGCTGGCCAAACTCGTCGAGCGGGGGCTCATCTCCTTCGAAGTGGACGGTTCGCGAAGCGGTCCCGACGCGAAGGTCTATTCGTTCACATCGGAGGGGTGGGGCGCCTACCTCGATTGGATCGAGGCGCCCTTCGTGCCGTCCGAACGCCCGCTGGATGCGCATTTCCAACTCCACTTCACCCTGGCAGGCGTGGTCTCGCCGGTCATCGCGCTGCGCCTGGTCGAAACCGAGCTGGCGTTCCGCGAGGAGCAGGAGGCGACGTGGGAGCCGGATGCCCAGTTCATCCGAGGCACGGGCTCCGTCATCGACGACGAATGGATGGATGAGGTCTACCACCTCGGCGATGCGCGCGGCAACATGCTCGCCAGCGCGCACATCTCCTGGCTGCGCACCACGGCGCGGCGACTGCGCCGGTACATCGAGCGCACGGGTGCCGTCTGGCCGGATCCGGCGTGGGAGGCGCGGCGCCCGCAGTGACGCGCACTGTGTGAGATCTCACGCATCTTTGTCTTGTCGGAGTATGTGCAAAGTGCTAATCTCTCCTGAGTCGGTGCAGATGCCGACGGATTCACACAGACGAAGGGGTGCTTGTGAAGAGAGTGACCCGCACCGGTGGCACGATGCTGTTGGCCGGCGCGACCGCGATAGGACTCGCCGCGTGCGCGTCGACGGGAGGAGCGGCGCCGAAGGAGGACTGGTCGACGCTCACGATCGCGGCCGTCACGGAGCCGACGAGCTTCGACCCCGCGCAGGCCGCTGAGGCGAACTTCGCGCAGTACTTCCAGCCGGTGTTCGACACGCTGATCCGGCGCATGCCGGACGGCGAGCTCGCACCGATGCTGGCGACCGCCTGGAGTCTGTCGGACGACGGATTGACTGCGACGCTCGATCTGCGCGATGATGTCACGTTCTCCGACGGGGAGGAGTTCACTCCGGAGGTCGCTGAGCTGAACCTCGAGCGCTTCCGGGATTCCGGCGGTCCGTTCTCCGCGAATCTCGCGAACATGACCGATGCCGTGGTCGTCGACGACGACACCATCGAACTGCAGTTCTCCGAGCCGGATCCGGACATCTTCCAGTACCTCGGCAACAGCGCCGGCTATATGGCCAGCCCCGCACAGTTCGACAGCGACGCCGTCGACACGGTGCCGATCGGATCCGGACCCTACGAGCTCATACGCAGCGAGACGGTAGCAGGCGACCGCTACAGCTATGTCAAGCGCGACGACTACTGGGACGAAGACGCCGAGTGGGACTGGTTCGAGAATCTCGTGATCCGACCGATGAACGACTCGTCCGCGCGCATGAACGCGATGAAGTCGGGTGAGGTCGACACCGGCATCATCGAGCCGAAGCAGATTCCCGAGGCTGAGAAATCGGGGCTGAACGTGACCACGTTCCAGGTGAACTGGTACGGGTTGTCGATCTTCGACCGCGCCGGGGAGATCGTCCCCGCGCTCGCCGACGCGCGGGTGCGACAGGCGATGAACTACGCCATCAACGGCGAAGCGATCCTGAAGGCGGTCGACCTCGGCTACGGCGAGCCCACCGATCAGACGTTCAACGTCGACTCGGAGGCGTACGAGCCCGAGTACGACGACTACTACTCCTACGACCCAGACAGAGCCGGCGAGCTCCTCGCCGAGGCAGGCTACGAGGACGGCTTCTCGATCACGATGCCGAGCAGCTCGAGCATGGATCCAGCCATGCTCGCCGCGGTGGGACAGAACCTCGGGGCGGTCGGGATCGACGTCACGTTCCAAGAGGTCGCTCCGGCCGACTTCATCCCGTCACTGCGGCAGGGCAAGTTCGCCGTCACCTGGATGTCGTTCGCCCAACCGCCCACCGCATGGGGGACCATCAGCCGGTTCCTGCTCCCCGGCTCAGCGTGGAACGTCTACAAGACGCAGGACGACCGCGTCGACGCCGCCTCGGACGCGGCACTGGAGAACCTCACGGATCCGGATGCGTACGAAGAGGCGGTCCAGCAGATCAACGCCGTGGCCGTTGAGGACGCCTGGAACGTGGTGTTCTACCGCGTGCAACAGGGTGTCGTCTCGCGCAACGGCCTCACCGCGGTCGGCCAGGCCGGCCAGGCTGCGCCCTCCATCTACAACTACACGCTCGACGAGTGACGACAGGAGACAACCATGCTGAGTTTCATCGCTCGCCGCCTCGTCGGTGGCATCGTGCTGCTCGTCGTCGCGTCATCGCTGACCTTCCTGCTGATGAACGCGAACAGCAGCGGCATCGCGATCCGCATCCTCGGTGATCAGGCCACGACAGAGCAGATCGCCGCGAAGTCGGCCGAGCTCGGCCTCGACCAGCCGCTCGTCGTCCGGTTCGGCGAGTGGCTGCTGGCCGCCATCAGGGGTGACTTCGGCATCTCGTGGTTCACCAGCGAGAGCGTCTGGCACACCGTCACGTCGCGCCTGCCGGTCACACTCTCGCTCGTGGTCGGCACGGTCATCGTCACCGCCATCGTCTCGACGATCCTCGGAGTGATCGCCGCGACTCGGCGAGGCGCGGTCGACCGCCTCGTGCAGGTGCTCTCGGTCCTGGGCGCCGCCGCCCCGAACTTCTGGGTCGGGCTCATGCTCGTGATCGTCTTCGCGCTCACGCTGCACTGGTTCCCGGCGACCGGATTCGTCTCCCCGCTGGATTCGTTCAGCGGATGGACCGCGTCGATCACACTGCCGATCATCGCGCTGGCGCTGGGCGCCATCGCCGCGGTGACGCAGCAGATCCGCAGCGCGTTCATCGAGGTCGAGGGACGGGACTATGTGCGCACTCTCCGCAGCCGCGGTCTCGGCGAGCGGAAAGTGCTGTTCGTGCACGTGCTGCGTGGTGCGGCCACGCCGGCTCTGACCGTGCTCGCACTGCAGTTCGTCGCACTCCTCGGCGGCGCCGTCGTGGTCGAGCGCGTGTTCGCACTTCCCGGCCTCGGCGAGACGATCGCCTCTGCGACGACGAACGGCGACATCCCCCTCGTGATGGGTGTCGTCGTCGTCAGCGTCGCCCTGGTCGTCCTCGTCAACCTGCTGATCGACATCATCACCGGATGGATCAACCCGAAAGCGCGTCTGTCATGAGCACTGGAACCCTGGAATCCGTCGCCCTGAGAGCCAACAAGGGCGGCAAGAACCTCTCACTCGCCGGCCGTCTGCTGCGGAATCCGCTCGGTCTGGCGGCCGTCGTGATCCTCGGCATCATCATCGTGCTCAGTGCGCTGGCGCCGCTGATCTCCCCGCACGACCCGAATCTGGTGAACCTCGAGGAGGCGTTCGCCGAGCCGAGCGCGGCCCACTGGCTCGGAGCCGACTCGGCAGGTCGCGACGTGCTCTCGCGTCTGCTCGCGGGTGGTCACCTCACACTGCTGGGTGCCGCGGTCGCGCTCACCGTCGCGGTCGTCGTCGGGCTCGTCGCCGGTCTGGTCGCGGGCTTCTACGGCGGCTGGTTCGACACCCTCAGCGATCTCACCACGAGCCTCGTGATGGCCCTGCCGAGCATGATGATCCTGCTCGCCGTGCGCGTCGTCGTCGGCCCATCGCTGTGGATCACGATGGCGATCTTCGGTGTGCTGATCTCTCCGAGCATCTATCGGCTGGTGCGCAGCGGCGTCCGTGAGGTGCGCGAGGAGCTCTACGTCGACGCGGCCCGCGTGAGCGGTCTGTCCGATGCGCGGATCATCGCGCGGCATGTGCTGTTCGTCGTGCGGGCGCCCATCATCATCCAGGCGGCGACGATCGGCGGCATCTCGATCGCGATCCAATCCGGTCTGGAGTTCCTGGGTCTCGGTGATCAGACGGTGCCGACCTGGGGCGTGATGCTGAGCGAGGCGTTCCGCAATCTCTACATCTCTCCGCTGCTGATCCTCTGGCCGGGCCTCGTGATCGCACTCACGATCGGTGCGCTCATCCTCTTCGCGAACGCGCTCCGCGACGGCCTCGAGGACAGGCCGATGGCTCCGAGATGGCGCGGCGCGGTCGGGCGTGAGCGGACGCTCGCCTCGGAAGCAGATGCCGAATCCGTTCTCAGCGTCCGCGGCCTCACTGTGGGCTACCCGGACGGCGATCGGCTCAAGACCGTGATCGAAGACGTCGCCTTCGACGTGAGCAGGGGCGAGATCGTCGGGCTCGTCGGGGAATCCGGATCGGGCAAGACGCAGACAGCGTGGTCCGTCCTCGGCCTGCTCCCGCGCGGAGCGGTGATCGAGGACGGCGTCATCATGCACGAGGGAACGGATCTGCTCAGCGACGACGGCGCCGCACAGCGTGCCCTGCTCGGCAGCCGGATCGCGTACGTGCCGCAGGAGCCGATGTCGAATCTCGATCCGCTGTTCACCATCGGGCATCAGCTGATCGCCCCCATGCGCATGCACCTGGGTGTATCGAAGGACGACGCCCGGCGCAGGGCACTGGAGCTGCTCGCACGCGTCGGCATCACCGACCCGGAGCGCACGATGCGCTCCTACCCGCATCAGGTGTCAGGCGGGATGGCTCAGCGCGTGCTGATCGCCGGCGCCGTCTCCTGCGACCCCGATCTGATCGTCGCCGACGAGCCGACGACCGCGCTCGACGTCACAGTGCAGGCCGACATCCTGGAGCTCCTGCGCGGTCTGCGCGACGAACGCGGACTGTCGATGGTGTTCGTCACGCACAACTTCGGCGTCGTGGCCGACCTGTGCGACTCCGTCGTCGTGATGAAGCAGGGCGAGGTGGTCGAGCACGGGCCGGTGCAGTCCGTGCTCCGCGACCCGCAGCACGCATATACGCAGTCGCTTCTGGCTTCCACGCTCGACGGCACGGCACCGCGCCGTGTGAATGACCGGGAGTTCGCCGAGCAGCAGGAGGCAGCAAGATGACCGAGAAGATCCTCGAGGTCAAGGACCTCGTCGTCGAGTTCCCGGGACGCAGGCGGAGTGAGACGTTCCGCGCCCTCAAGGGTGTGTCGATCGACATCGCACCGGGTGAGACCGTCGGGCTCGTGGGGGAGTCGGGTTCGGGCAAGACGACGCTCGGACGCGCGATCCTCGGCCTCGCGCCCATCGCGGAGGGCTCGATCGAGTTCGAGGGCCGATCACTCGTCGGGCTCACACGCAGACAGCGACGCGAGATCGACGTGCAGGCCGTGTTCCAAGACCCGTACACCTCTCTCAACCCGGCGATGACGATCGGCGACATCCTGTCGGAGCCGCTCACGGTGCGGGGGACCTCCGACCGCGAGGCGCGCCTGCGCGTGCATGAACTGCTCGACGCGGTCGGACTTCCCACGGACGCCGCCCGACGCCGCCCGAACGAGTTCTCCGGCGGCCAGCGGCAGCGCATCGCGATCGCCCGCTCGCTCGCACTCGACCCGAAGCTCATCGTGTGCGACGAACCCGTGTCCGCCCTCGATCTGTCGACGCAGGCGAAGGTGCTCGACCTGTTCATCGACATCCAGCGCCGCACCGGGGTGGCGTACCTGTTCATCTCGCACGACCTCATGGTGGTCCGCCACATCAGCCACCGGATCGCGGTGATGTATCACGGCGACATCGTCGAGTTCGGTGACGGCGAGCAGGTGACCGATCACCCGGAGGACCCGTACACGCAGCGTCTGCTCGCCGCGTCGCCGGTCTCCGACCCGGTCGAGCAGCGCAGGCGGCGCGAACTGCGCCATGAGCTGCTGGAGGCCGAAGGATGAGCGCGCGCGGCGACCGGCCGAACATCCTCTGGATCTCGACCCACGACATCAACCCGGAACTCGGCTGCTATCGCGGCGTATGGCCAGGAGCGGAAGTCGCCGTGACGCCGAACCTCGACGCGCTGGCGGCGGAGGGTACGCGCTTCGACAACGCATTCGCGGTGGCCCCGGTGTGCGCGCCGTCGCGTTCGTCGATCATGACGGGGTGCTTCCCCACGTCGATCGGCACGCACAACATGCGTTCCAAGGCGGTGCCGCCGCCCGAGGTGCGTCTGCTGAGCGAGTACTTCAGGCAGGCCGGCTACTACGCGACGAACAACGTGTTCACGGACTTCCAGCTCCCCGTGCCTGGCACGGCGTTCGACGACTGCTCATCCACGGCGCACTGGCGGAACAGACCGGATCCCGATCAGCCCTTCTTCGCGTCCTTCCACGGCATGGTGACGCACGAGTCGCAGATCTACCTCGACGATGACGACTTCGCGCGAGTGACATCAGAGCTGCCGGATGATGTCAGGCACGACCCTGAGACGGTTCCCGTGCCGCCGTACCACCCGGACGACGAGGTGTTCCGCACCGCGTGGGCGAGGTATCACGACCTCATCTCCATCATGGACGCGTGGGTCGGGCGCATCCTCGCCGAGCTGGCGGAGGACGGCCTGGAGCGCGACACGATCGTGGTGTTCTGGAGCGACCACGGAGCGGGCTTCCCGCGTGCGAAGCGCTGGGCGACCGAAGCCGGCCTGCGCATTCCTCTCATCGTGCGCTGGCCCGGCCGGGTCGCAGCAGACGCCGCCCGCGACGACGTGGCGCACCTCGCCGACATCGCGCCGAGCATGCTGCGGATGGCAGGGCTCGAGGTGCCGGAGCACATGCAGACGGCGCCGCTGTTCGACTCGGAAGGAATCGCGCACGAGCAAGGGGAATACGCCTTCGGCGGCAGGGATCGGATGGATGAGCAGCGTGACAGCTCGCGCACGGTGCGCAATCGGCGCTTCCGCTACGTACGCCATGCCCATCCGGATCGCTCCCCGTTCCAGCATCAGCAGTTCGCGGAGAAGTTCTCGACGTGGCGCGACCTGCGCGGTCGCATCAACGACGAAGCCCGCCAACGTGCGGCCGGAGACCCGGAGGACAGGCTCACGCCGCTGCAGCGCCGCGTGACCGCCGAACACAAGCCCGCGGAGGAGCTGTACGACATCGCGACCGACCCGTATGAGACCGTCGACCTGGCGACCGACCCGCAGTTCCGCGAGGTGCGCGACCAGCTCGCGACCGCGCTGGACGCGTGGATCGCGCGCGTGGGCGATCTGGGCACGGTTGATGAGGAGGAGCTGATCCGTTCGTGGCGGCCGGAGGGGATCGTCCCGACGACACCGGCACCCCGCGTGCGCGCGCGAGCGGACGGCTCGGTCGAACTGGGCAGCGACACCGAAGGCGCACTCGTGGCGTGGACGTCCGATCCGCCTGTCGCAGTGCCGGAGCGAGGCCTCCAAGATCGCATCGGCGGCAATCCGGAACCGGACGGGCGCACCTGGCACATCGCCGACGGAGAGCTGCCGGCGTCCGGCGGAGAGCGGTGGGCGCGGGCGTGGCGCCTGGGGCACCACGGCAGCACCGACGTGCACATCCCCGCAGCAATCTGATCGAATCGAACGCGAGAGCAGGAACCGTGGCTCAGCCAAACATCATCTTCATCATGTCCGACGACCACGCCGCGCACGCCATCTCGGCGTACGGCAGTCGAGTGAACCACACCCCGCACCTCGACCGGATCGCCGAGGAGGGCGTGCGCATGGACGCCGTGTTCTGCACGAACTCGATCTGCAGTCCGTCGCGCGCGACGATTCTCACCGGCACCTACAGCCACGTCAACGGCGTCTCGTCGATCTGGACCGAGATGGACTACCGGGTGCCGACGTTCATCGAATCGCTGCACGAGCGCGGGTACGCCACCGGTATGTTCGGCAAGTGGCATCTCGGCGAACACGGCGTCTCGCTGCCGCGCGGCTTCGACGCGTGGAAGGTGTTCCCCGGCCAGGGTGACTACATCGATCCGGAGATGATCGACGAGAACGGCAGTCAGACGATCCCGGGCTATGCCACGGACATCGTCACGGATCTCGCGCTCGACTGGATCGACTCGGTCGCCGACGAGCCGTTCGTCGCGATGGTGCACCACAAGGCGCCGCACCGGCCATGGATCCCCGACGAGAAGCACAAGCACCTCTACGCGGACGGCGACATTCCCGAGCCCGAGACGTTCTTCGACGATCACGCCACGCGCAGCAAGGCGGTGCGGAACGTGCATATGACGATCGCAGACGACATGGGCGCCGACGATCTCAAGCAGGAGGTGCCGGAGCATCTGCGCGGTGAGGAGAACCGCGAGGCGCGGATGCGCTGGAAGTACCAGATCTACATGCGCGACTACCTGCAGACCGTGCAGTCGATCGATGACAACGTCGGCCGGCTGCTCGACCACCTCGCGGAGAAGGGGCTCGCGGAGAACACCCTCGTGGTCTACACCTCCGACCAGGGCTTCTTCCTCGGCGACCACGGCTGGTTCGACAAGCGGCTGATGTTCGACCAGTCGCTGCAGATGCCGATGCTCATCCGGTGGCCGGCGGAGATCCCCGCCGCGTCGCGCTGCGAGGCGATCATCACGAACGTCGACTTCGCCGCGACCTTCCTCGATGTGGCCGGTCTCGATGTGCAGGAGGCGCTGCCGACCTCGCAGGGGCGCAGCTTCCGACCGCTGCTGCGCGGTGAGGAGGTCGAGGACTGGCCGGATGCGGCCTACTACCGGTACTGGGAGCACGATGACCCCATCCACGGCGCTCCCGGCCACTACGGCATCCGGACCGCCGACCACAAGCTGATCCACTATTACGGGGCTGGGCTGGGCGTGCCAGGCGCATCCGAGACGTTCTATGACCCGGAGTGGGAGCTGTACGACCTGAAGGCCGACCCGACCGAGGTGCGCAACGTCGCCGACGACCCCGGGTACGCCGCAATCCGTGCGGAGCTCGAGCGGAAGCTGGCGGAGTACCAGGAGCGCTACAACGACGAACCGTACCGCGGCGAGGACACGCCGCATCCGGAGTGGGGGCCTCACGACGCCGCGACACTCGCACGCGTCGAGGAGTACGTGAAGAACATCCGCGAAACGAGCTGATCGGCTCACCGGCACCATCCGCGGCGTGCGTTCAAGGTTCACGAATGATCGCCGCATAACCTGGACTCATGCGCGTACTTCTCGCCGGCGGCGCCGGATATGTCGGAACCCACACTGCGATCGCCCTGCTCGACGCGGGCCACGAGGCGGTGCTGCTCGACGACATGAGCAACACCAGCGCCGCGGTCGCCGAGCGCATCGAGCAGATCACCGGCAAGCGGGCGTCACTCGCTGCGGGCAGCGCGGCAGTCGCGGACGAGGTCCGGCGCGCGTTCGACGAGTTCGGACCGTTCGACTCGATCATGCACTTCGCGGCGAAGAAGGCGGTGGGGGAGTCGGTCGAGAAGCCGCTGGAGTACTACCGCAACAACCTCGACACGACCTTCGCACTGCTCGAGGTCGGCCTCGAGCGCGGCATCGCCTCGTTCATCTTCTCGTCGACGGGCACCGTGTACTCCGACCCGGCCGATCTGCCCTTCGCCGAGACCGCGACGCGGAATCTGGTGGAGATCTCGAATCCGTACTCGAAGTCGAAGCTGATCAACGAGGTCGTGCTCACCGATGTGCAGCGTGTGAACCCCGAGCTGAACATCACGATGCTGCGCTACTTCAATCCGGTCGGCGCGCACGAGTCCGGCCTTGTCGGCGAGGATCCGAAGGGCATCCCGAACAACCTGATGCCGTTCGTCGCTCGCGTCGCCGTGGGCGCTCTGCCCGAGGTGAATGTGTTCGGCACCGACTACGACACCCCGGACGGCACGGGTCAGCGTGACTACATCCACGTCGTCGACCTCGCCGAGGGCCACGTCGCCGCGCTCGAGAAAGCGCAGCCCGGCCTGAAGGCCTACAACCTCGGCACCGGCAACCCGGTCAGCGTGCTCGAGCTGATCTCGTCCTTCGAGAAGGCCATCGGTCGTGAGCTGCCGAAGAAGATGGCGCCCCGCCGCGCCGGCGACCTCGCCGCCACCTACTGCGACTCGGCGGCCGCCGAGCAGGAGCTGGGCTGGAAGGCCACCCGCACCATCGACGACATGACTCGTGACGTCTGGAACTGGCAGCAGCGCAACCCCGCCGGCTACGAGGGCTGAGTGCCCGCGCGGGGTCAGCGGGCGGTGACCTGGCGCTTGGAGGAGATGACGCCGGTGTCGAAGCCGGCCAGGTGCAGGCCGCCGTGGAAGCGGGCGTGCTCGATCTTGATGCAGCGGTCCATCACCACGTCGAGCCCCGCCTCCTCGGCGATCGCCGCAGCCTCTTCGTTCCATGAGCCCAGCTGCAGCCACAGCGCCTTCGCGCCGACCTCGACGGCCTCGCGCGCCACCTGCGGCAGATCATCGTGCCGCCGGAACACGTCGACTATGTCGGGAACGACCGGCAGGTCCGCCAGCGACGCATACGCTGGGCGTCCGAGGATCTCGGCCGCGCGCGGGTTGACGAAGTACACCTCGTACGGCGAGCTCGACAGCAGATACGTGCTGACGAAGTAGCTCGCCCGCGCGGGATTGGTCGATGCCCCGACGATCGCCACCGACGTCGCCCTGCGCAGGATGCCCAGCCGCGCCGCGGCGCTCGGGCCCTGCCAGGTGCGGCCGGCGTGAGCCGGGTCGGATCCGGATGCCGCGGGCAGCGCGCAGGCGACGCCGGTGGCAGGGGGCGTGAACTCGCATGCGTCGCTCATCGCGTCTCTCCTGTTGCACTGGTGAGGGCCTGGTCGAGATCCCACACGATGTCTTCCGCGTCTTCGAGACCGACCGAGATCCGGATGAGGTCGGCCGGCACGCCCGCCGCCTCGAGCTGTTCGGCCGAAAGCTGCTGATGCGTGGTCGAACCCGGATGGATCACGAGCGTGCGCGCGTCGCCGATGTTGGCGAGGTGGCTGGCCAACTGCAGCGACTCTATGACCCTCTCACCGGTCTCTCTGGCAGCCTGCCCCCGATCCGCGTCGGAGTCGAACGATCCGGATGGCCGCACGCCGAACGCGAAGACCGAGCCCGGCCCGAGTGGGAAGTACTTCTGCGCACGCTCGAAGTGCGGGTGCCCGTCCAGGCCCGCCCACGTCACGAACGACACGCGTGGGTCGGAGGCCAGCCACTCGGCGACGACCCGTGCATTGGCGATGTGCGCGTCGATCCGCTGCGGCAGCGTCTCCACGCCCTGCAGCAGGTTGAACGCCGACTGCGGGCTGAGCGCAGGGCCGATGTCGCGCAGCTGCTCGCTGCGCAGCTTGGTGAGGAACCCGTACTCGCCGAAGTTGTCCCACCACCGGATGCCGCCGTAGGACTCGACCGGTTCGGTCATGGAGGGGAAGCTGCCGTTGCCCCAGTCGAAGGTGCCTGCCTCGACGACGATGCCGCCGAGCGTGGTGCCGTGCCCGCCGAGGAACTTCGTGACCGAGTGGATCACGATGTCGGCGCCGTGCTCGATCGGCCTCACCAGGTACGGCGTGGCCAGCGTCGCGTCGACTACCAGCGGCACGCCCGCGTCGTGCGCGACGGCCGCGAGCCCCTCCAGGTCGGCGATCTCACCGCCAGGGTTGCCGATCACCTCGGTGTAGACGACCTTCGTGTTCGCCCGGATCGCCCTGCGGAACTCCTCGGGATCGTCACTGGCGACGAAGGTGGTGTCGACGCCGAAGCGCCGCAGCGTCACATCGAGCTGGGTGACGGTGCCGCCGTACAGCTGCGCCGACGCCACGACGTGGTCGCCAGCCCCCAGCAGCGCGGCGAAGGTGATGAACTCGGCCGACATGCCGCTCGCGGTCGCCACGGCGCCGATGCCGCCCTCGAGCGATGCGATGCGCTCCTCCAGGGCCGCCACGGTGGGGTTGCCGATGCGTGAGTAGATGTTGCCGTACTTCTGCAGCGCGAACAGGTTCGCGGCGTCCTTGGCGTCATCGAACACGAACGACGTGGACTGGTAGATCGGCACGGCGCGCGCGCCGGTGGCCGCATCCGGGGTGCCGCCCGCATGCAGGGCGCGGGTGCGGAACCCGAACTGGTGCTCGCTCATGTGGTCTCCTTCTCGCGGGGCGGTGCGGGCTGATCATGTCGGACGCCCGCGGCGCCACCATGGTCAGACCGCACTCGGCGCACGGCTTCGCGCACGCCGTCGACGGCCCATGGGTTCTGCAGACTGGTCGTATCGCCGAGCGTATCGCCCTGCCACAGCTGCGCGAGCAGCCGCCGCAGGATCTTGCCCGAGCGGGTCTTCGGAAGCTCCGGAACGCCCACGATGTGCTTCGGCTTCGCCACGGGCCCGATGTCGGTCGTGACCCGTCGGCGCAGGTCGGTGTGGTCGGCCGCGCCCCTGGCGCCTTCGGTGACGAAAGCCGCAACGGCCTGGCCGGTGATCGGGTCGGCGACACCCGCCACCCCCGCTTCGCCGACGGCCGGATGGGCGACCAGGCTCGACTCGATCTCGATCGTCGACAGTCGGTGGCCCGACACGTTCACGACGTCGTCGAGGCGGCCGAGGAGCCAGATGTACCCGTCCTCGTCGACCGTCGCGCCGTCGCCGGCGACGTAGTATCCGCCGTGTTCGCCGTGCCCGGCGTAGGCGGCCCAG
This sequence comes from Microbacterium halotolerans, assembly GCF_003569805.1. Taxonomy (GTDB): domain Bacteria; phylum Actinomycetota; class Actinomycetes; order Actinomycetales; family Microbacteriaceae; genus Microbacterium; species Microbacterium halotolerans. The sequence goes on from NZ_KZ984051.1 coordinate 1,637,371, forward strand.
TACGAGTCGCGGTAGCGGTGCGGGTCGCCCCACACGGTGCGCGCCATCCCGGGCCACGGGCCGCGTGCCACGAGCGTTCCGGAACGGCCGGGCGCCACCGGTGCGCCGTGCTCGTCGACGACGGCGACGTCGATCCCCGGCAGCGGCACGGTGGCCGATCCGGGCTTCAGCGCCGTCGCACCGGGCAGCGGAGCGATCATCGCGGCTCCCGTCTCGGACTGCCACCAGGTGTCGACGACGGGCGTGGACTCGCGGCCGAAGCAGCGCCGGAACCACACCCAGGCTTCCGGATTGATCGCTTCGCCCACCGTGCCCAGCAGTCGGACGGACGACAGGTCGTGACCGGCGGGGAGCTCCTCGCCGAACCAGGTCATGAAGGTCCGGATGAGCGTGGGCGCCGTGTAGTAGACGCTCACGCCGTAGCGCTCGATGATCTCGAGGTGCCGCTCGCGGTGCGGCGCATCCGGGGTGCCCTCGTAGATCACCTGGGTGAGTCCATTCGACAGAGGGCCGTAGATCTCGTAGGTGTGCGCTGTGACCCACGCCAGGTCGGCGGTGCACCAGTGCACGTCGTCGGGCTTCGCGTCGAAGTGCGCCCAGTGCGCCCAGCTCGCGTGCGTGAGGTAGCCGCCGGTGGTGTGCACCAGGCCCTTCGGCTTCCCCGTCGTGCCCGAGGTGTAGATGATGAACAGCGGATGCTCGGCGTCGAAGGCCTCGGCCGCGTGCTCATCCGGCTGCGTGTCGATCGCGTCGTGCCACCACACGTCGCGGCCGACGGTCCACGGCACGTCATGGCCGGTGCGGCGCACGACCAGCACGTGCTCGAGGCGCGGCAGATCGCGGGCCGCGTCGTCGGCCGCCGACTTCACCTCGGTCGGTCTGCCGCGGCGGTGCTGCCCGTCGGTCGTGACCAGCAGCTTGGCGCCGGTGTCCTCCAGTCGGAAGCGCACCGCCTCGGCCGAGAAGCCGCCGAACACCAGCGAATGCACGGCGCCGATACGGGCGCAGGCGAGCGCGATCACGATGGTCTCGACGAGCACCGGCAGGTACACCACGACACGGTCTCCCGGCTCGATGCCGAGGGCGGTGAGCCCGTTCGCGGCCTGCGACACGCGTCGCCGCAGGTCGGCGTAGGTGACCGCTTCGCGGTCGCCGGGCTCGCCCTCGAAGAACAGCGCGACCTTGTCGCCGCGACCTGCGTCGACGTGGCGGTCGACGCAGTTGACGGCGGCGTTGAGCCGGCCTCCGGCGAACCATTCCGCCTGCGGCACGCTCAGCCCATCCGGGCCCTCGACGGGAGGCGACCACGTGTGCGCCGTATGCCATGCCTGCGCCCAATCGAGTCGGCGCGCGGCGCGCTCCCAGAACGCGACCGGATCGGCTGCGGCTTCTGTGTACGCCTCAGGCCCGACGTTGGCCTGCGCGGCGAACGATTCTGACACCGGGAACACCCGGTTCTCGCCCAGACGGGCCTCCACAGCGGCATCCGGATCCGTCGTCACACCCATCGCTTCAGCACCGCCTTCTCGAACAGCTGCAGCAGCGCGTTCGTGAGGGTTCCCAGCAGCGCGAGCAGCACGATCGCCATCAGGATGCGGTCGACGCGGCCCGTCTTCTGGGCGTCGTTGAGCATCCAGCCCAGACCCATCGATGCGCCGAGCAGCTCGGCGGCGACGAGGAACAGCCAGGCCTGCGCGAGTGCGAGGCGCAGGCCCGAGATGATGCTCGGCACGACCGCCGGCAGCTGCACCGTGCGGAACAGCGACCAGCCGCGCAGGCCGAACGAACGGCCGGCCTCGACCAGGTGCGGATCGACGTGGCGCAGGGCGCCGGCGACGTTCGTGTACACGGGGAAGAACGCCCCGATCGCGATCAGCGTGACCTTCGACTCCTCGCCGGTCTGCAGCCATAGGATCAGCAGCGGCACCCACGCCAGCGACGGCACAGCGCGCAGCGCGACGAGCGTCGGGGCGAGGAATACGTCGCCGGCACGAGAGAGACCGACCACGGCGGCGAACGCGAGGGCGATCATGGAACCGACCAGGAACCCGATCACAACGCGCTGCACCGAGATGGCGATGTGCAGCCACAGCTCGCCGCGCTGGGCGAGCTCGATGCCGGCTGCGACCACCGACGCCGGCCGAGGCAGGCGGTACGCGGGGGCCAGCCCCGTGGCGGTGAAGAGATGCCACACCGCGACGACCACCACGGGCAGGGCGAGGCCTCCCGCGATCTTCACCCAGGTGCGCGACGCGAGGGGCGCGAGCTGTCGCCCTGCCCCTCGCGTCGTGGTCGTGCTCGAGGTCATTCGGTCGCCTGAACCGCGAACTCGTCGTTGACGATCGTGCCCAGTGCGTCGTCGACGGCGTCCTGACCGCCGGCGATGTCGCCGGAGTCGACGAGCACGGGAGCGATCACCTCGAGCACGGCGAGCTGGTCGTCGCCCGGAACGCCGGACACGTCGAGATTGGAGCGCTCGGCGATCACGGTCTTGGCGACCTCGAGGTCGATGCTGGCGGCGTCCGCGAGCAGCTGCGCCGTCTCATCCGGGTGATCGAGCGCCCAGGTGCGGGCCTGTTCGTAGGCGTCGACGACGGCCTGCACGATGTCGCCGTGGTCGGCGATGAAGTCCTCGGTGGAGTTGAGGAAGCCGTAGGTGTTGAAGTCGACGTTGCGGTAGACGAGCTGATCACCCGTCTCGACCTCGGCGGCGGCCATGATCGGGTCGAGGCCCGCCCACGCGTCGACCGAGCCGCCGTCGAGCAACGCGCGGCCGTCGGCGTGCTGCACGTCCTGCACCTCGACATCGTCGAGCGAGAGGCCGCCCTCTTCGAGCGCCTGCAGCAGGAAGAAGTAGGGGTCGGTGCCCTTGGTGGCGGCGATGCTCTTGCCCTCGAGGTCGCTCAGCTCGGTGATGTCGCTGTCGGGGCCGACGACGATCGCCGACCACTCCGGCTGCGAGTAGATGTCGATGACTTGGATCGGCGTGCCGTTGGCCCGTGCGAGCAGCGCCGCGGAGCCCGCCGTGGAGGCGATGTCGGCGGAGCCGGAGCGGAGGAACTCGTTGGCCTTGTTGCTGCCGGCCGACTGCAGCCATTCGACGTCGACGTCGTCACCGAAGGTGTCCTCGAGGATGCCCTGGTCGCGGATGACGAGGCTGAGCGGGTTGTAGGTCGCCCAGTCGACGGTGACCTCGCTGGTCGACCAGTCGCTGCCCTCTGCCGGCGCGTCGGACCCGGCGCTCTCACCTGCGAGGCAGCCCGTGAGCATGAGCGCCATCGTGCCGGCGACGGCGGTCGCGGGAACGATTCGGCAGGTGAGGGTGCTCATGGTGTCTCCTTGGTGGTGAGCGGATGGTGGCCAGTCACGCCCAGCCCGTCGAGCAGGCTGGTGCGCAGGTCTGTGAGGGCGCGTGCGCCGCGGTCGCGCGGGCGGGCGCCCGGCACCGTGACGACGCGGGCGACGGAGCCGCTCGGACGATCCGCCTCGTCGACCGGGGCGGACGCCGAGGCGCGGGAGCCTGCGGAGCCGAGGGCGCCGATTCCGGATGTCGAGCCGAGCGCGACGACCTTCGCACGCTGACGAGCGGGCTCGGTCTGCGCCTGCTGCAGATTGCGCAGCAGCAGTACACGGTCGGCGAGATACAGCGCCTCCTCGACGTCGTGCGTGACGAGCAGCACGGTCGTCGGCTGTGCCCGGTGGATGTCGAGCAGCAGATCGTGCATGCGCAGGCGGGTCAGCGCGTCGAGGGCGCCGAACGGCTCGTCGAGCAGCAGCACGCGCGGGCTGCGGGCGAGCGCCCTGGCGAGCGAGGCGCGCTGGGCCATGCCGCCGGACACCTCGCGCGGGCGCTGAGCCGCGGCGTGGGTGAGCCCGACGAGGTCGAGCAGCTCGGCGACCCTGGCCTTGGCGGCCTTCCGCTTGGTGCCGCGCGGCAGGCCGATGGCGACGTTCTGCGCGATGGTGCGCCACGGCAGCAGGCGCGGCTCCTGGAACGCGATCGCGGTCGATTCGTCGTGCGCCCTGGTCTGCTCTCCGTCGAGTGTGATGGTGCCGGCCGTAGGGGAGTCGAGGCCGCCGACGAGCCGCAGCAGAGTCGACTTGCCGCACCCAGATGGGCCGACCACGGCGACGATCTCAGCCGGGGCGAGCTTCACGTCGACGTCGTGCAGCACCGTGCGGGCACCATCCTGCGTCGGGAAGGTGCGCTCGACGTCCGCGATGCGCACCTCACCCGCACGGATGTCGCTGCGCGCGGCGGATTCTGGCATACGCATCAGGATGGCGGATCGCAGCGCTCCGGTGCGAGCCGCGTCGTAACGTGACGACACACGACGCGGCGCTGGGTGTGCGCCCGCCGTTCCGGCGACATGAATCGATCGCGGGAACGGCGGGCGCTGGGCGCAGCCCGAGCGCCGGATCGGGCGGAGCACAGGCGCCAGCGTGCCGGATGGTACTGTGGTCGGACCATAGTGGTCTGACCACATCTGATGCCCGGTGCAGGCGAGAGGGAACAAGATGGAGCGCATGGCTGAGACGCCGAAGGCATGGCGGATCGTGCTCGACCGCATCGAGGCCGATCTGTTCAGCGGTCGACTCGGCCCCGGTGACCGGCTGCCCGGCGAACGGGAGCTCGCGAGCACCATGAGCGTCGGCCGCTCCAGCGTGCGCGAGGCGCTGCGCGTGCTCGAGGTGATGGGCGTCGTGCGCACCGCGGTCGGGTCGGGCCCCTCATCCGGGGCCATGATCGTCTCCACACCCGCGGGCGGCCTCGGCTCGCTGCTGCGGCTGCAGACCGCGGCCCAGGCGTTCGAGTTCTCCGACATCGTCGCCACGCGCCTCGTGCTCGAGGGCGCCGTCGTGCGCGAGCTGGCCGGCCGCGACGAGCCCGACCTGTCGGCCGCCCAAGCCCTGCTCGACGCCATGTCCACGCAGGATCTGACGCGCGAAGAGTTCCTCGTGCTCGATCAGAACTTCCATCACGCACTCGCCGAAGCATCCGGAAACGCCGTCATCGCGACTGTCATGGCCGGCCTGCGCAGCGCGATCGAGGCCTACGTCACCGCAGGCGCGGCGACGATCGCCGACTGGGAGACGACCGCGGCGCGTCTGCGCGCCGAGCATGCCGGCGTCCTCGACGCCATCCGGAACAGCGTTCCAGACGAGGCCGCGCGTCTCGTGAACGATCACATCACCGGCTACTACGCGCAGATGCGCGACGAGGCCTGAGGAGAGAGGACACCATGGTTCAGCGACAGTTCCCCAAGCCCGCAGAGGTGCTGGAGTTCCTGAAGATCAAGCTGCCGGAGTTCGGCAGGAACGCCAGGCTCAAGAAGGCGTTCTCGATCTACGACCTGCGCGACATCGCCCAGCGCCGCACACCGGCCGCCGCGTTCGACTACACCGACGGAGCCGCCGATCAGGAACTGTCGATACAGCGCGCCAGGCAGGCGTTCGAAGACATCGAGTTCCATCCGGACATCCTCGCGCCCGCGCCGAACGTCGACACCTCGACCGAGATCCTCGGCGGCACGTCGGCGCTGCCGTTCGGCATCGCGCCGACCGGATTCACTCGGCTGATGCAGACCGAGGGCGAGACGGCGGGCGCCGGTGCGGCCGGAGCCGCTGGCATCCCGTTCACGCTGTCGACGCTCGGCACCACCTCGATCGAGAGCGTCAAGGAGGCGAACCCGAACGGGCGCAACTGGTTCCAGCTGTACGTCATGCGCGAGCGTGAGATCTCATACGGGCTGGTCGAGCGCGCGGCGAAGGCCGGCTTCGACACGCTGCAGTTCACCGTCGACACCCCGGTCGCAGGCAATCGGATGCGCGACGGGCGCAACGGCTTCTCCATCCCACCGCAGCTCTCCCTGGGAACGATCGCGAACGCGATTCCGCGGCCGTGGTGGTGGATCGACTTCCTCACCACCCCGAAGCTCGAGTTCGCGTCGCTGTCGTCGACGGGCGGCACGGTCGGCGACCTGCTCAACGCCGCGATGGACCCGACCATCAGCTACGACGACCTCGACGTCATCCGGGAGATGTGGCCGGGCAAGATCGTGGTCAAGGGCGTGCAGAACGTGCCGGATGCGGTGAAGCTGATCGACAGGGGAGTCGACGGCATCATCCTGTCGAACCACGGCGGACGCCAGCTCGACCGCGCGCCGATCCCGTTCCGGCTGCTGCCGGATGTGGTGCGCGAGATCGGCGAGGACGCCACGGTGATGGTCGACACCGGCATCATGAACGGCCAGGACATCGTGGCCGCGATGGCGCTCGGCGCGAAGTTCACGCTGATCGGCCGCGCCTACCTGTACGGCCTGATGGCCGGCGGACGCGAAGGCGTCGACCGCACGATCGAGATCCTCTCCACCGAGATCCGCCGCACCATGGCGCTGCTGGGCGTGTCGTCCCTCGAGGAGCTGGAGCCGCGCCACGTCACCCAGCTGACGCGGCTGGTACCGGTGCGCTGAGCCGCCCCGCGGGTGGGCAGCGCCTCACACCCGCGGCGGCAGCTCCTTCAGCAGCGCGTCGAGGTGGTCGGCGGTGTCCTCCCAGCCGGTGACGGCGACGCAGGCGACCTCGCCCATGTCGAGCACGGGACGGTCATTGCCATCCGGATCGAGTCGATCGCCGTAGAAGAGCATGTCGCTCAGGGCGATGCCGGTCTGCTCCGACAGACGCCGCATCCCAAAGGCCTTGTCGATTCCCTTGCGCGTGATGTCCACGGACGTCGATCCGCCTGAGCGCACCTCGAGGTCGGGTACTCGAACGGCAACGGCTTGGCGCAGGGCGTTCTTCTTCGCGCCGTCTGGGTCCCACGCGCGCTTGGCATCGACCGGTGCGCTCTGCCCGAGAGCCGAGAAGGTGATCTGCGATCCTCGGTCTTCGATCCGCTCGCCCCAGGCGTGTGCCTCCCACACCCCGAGCCTGCGGGCTTCCTCCTCGACGGCGACGATTGCGGCCGACTTCTCCTCGTCGGTGAGCCCGTGGGCGTAGACGGGTGAGAATGCGGTGCCGTCGAACCGGTCGTAGCGGGTGCCGCAGGTCGGCAGCAGGTGGACGTGCGACAGCGCATCCGGTGCCTCCGGCAGCAGGTCGACGACCTGCGTGCGGAACTGCTCGATCTGCCCGCCCGAGATGATCGCCACCTCGACGCGTTCGGCGAGGCGGACGAGCAGGTCGCCGATGCGCGGATCGATCGGGCTCTTCGACGGCGCGAGGGTGTCATCGAGGTCGAAGGCGACGACGAGCGGGGAGTTCTGTGTCACGCGTCGATCCTACGGCGGTCCCGATGAGTGATCCCGGATGATCGGGCCGGCACCGGTCGCTCGGGAACGGGGGCGTGCGCGCCGACGACGAGGCGAGCTTCGAGTGCGGAACGCGAACTCGGCACATCAGGGCCGACAGCGCCGAGCCGCCGAGCCCGGGCAGCGCAGCGCTTCCGATCAGCGGGATCGGAAAGGGCCTCGCGCCCGCGTGCGCGAGAATGTAGGGATGACCCGACCGCTCGAGCCGCCTCGTGTGCTGCTCGTCGACCACTACGACTCGTACACCGGCAACATCGCGCAGATCCTCTGGGTGCTCACCGGAACCGAGCCCCGGCTGGTGCAGAGCGACCTGGTCGATGCCGCGGAGATCGATGCGGCCACGCACATCGTGCTCGGGCCTGGGCCGGGCTCGCCGCATCGCGCGGCCGACGTCGGGCACACCCTCGACGTGCTCGAACGGGCGCGTGTTCCGGTGTTCGGCGTGTGCTTCGGCTTCCAGGCGATGGCCGTTGCGCTCGGTGGACGGGTCGAGAAGGCACCGCGGCCCGCGCACGGGCTGGTCGAAGCGGTGACCCACGACGGGTCGGCGATGTTCGCCGGAGTCCCCGAGACGTTCGACGCGGTGCGCTACCACTCGCTCGTCGTCGCCGAACCTGCGCCGCTGCGCATCACGGCGCGCTCGCAAGACGGCCTGCCGATGGCGGGCGAGACCGAGGACCGGCGCTGGACGGGCGTGCAGTTCCATCCGGAGTCGATCGGCACCCGGCACGGCGCTCGCATGATCGAGGCCTTCCTCGACGAGGGGACGGCGGATGCCTGACCAGACCTGGCGCGCGCTGACGCGTCGCACCCGCGCGCACATCACCGACCCCGCCGCGCTGTTCGCGGCGCTGTACGGCGACCGCCCGACCGCGGTGTGGCTCGACAGCGCCCGCCGTGCGTACGGCATGGGCCGCTGGTCGATCATGGGAGCGCCGGAGACGGGCCGCGATCACGTGCTCGAGGCGACGCCCTGCGGCATCCGGATCGACGGGCGCGAGACGAACGACCTCGACGTGTGGGATGCACTGGCCGACCGCATCGGGGAGCATCCTATGGTGCCGATCGACGATCTGCCGTTCGCCGGCGGGTACATCGGGTACGTCGGCTACGGCGCGAAGACGATCGGTGCGCGGCCGGCACCTGACGAGCCGGCCGCGCAGCTCGTGCATCTCAGCCGATTCGTCGTGCTCGACCACGACACCGGCGAGCTGATCGCGGTGGCCGTCGGGCCGGACGACGAGCCGGATGCCGGGGCGTGGCTCGATGAGGCGCTGGCGGCAGCCTGCGGTGCACGGGGGAGCAGGCATCGTTCAGCTTTCGAAGTCGACGGGGCATCGAGCGGTTTCGGCGATGGGCCGCTGGACGCCCGTGACACCGTCGGCACCGCAGCCGCCAACGGCACTGCTCGCGCGTCGGTGACCCGGGCACAGTACCTGTCGGATCTCGACGATGTGAGCTCCTGGCTGTACGCGGGCGACTCGTATGAAGCCTGCTACACCTACAACCTGCGGTTCGGGTTCTCCGGCGACGCGTTCGCGGTGTACCGCAGGCTGCGCGAGGCGAACCCCGCGCCGAATGCCGCGTACCTGCGACTGCCGGGGCGCGAGGTGCTGTCGTGCTCGCCCGAGCGGTATCTGCGCGTCGATCCGCATGGACGAGCCGAGACCAAGCCGATCAAGGGCACGGTGCGGCGCGAGACCGATCCGGATGCCGACGCGCGTGCGGCGAGCGTGTTGGCCGCCGACCCGAAGACGCGCGCCGAGAACCTGATGATCGTCGACCTGCTGCGCAACGACCTCGGCCGCATCGCGCAGCCTGGCACGGTGGAAGTGCCGAACTTCATGGCCGTCGAGTCGTATGAGACGGTGCACCAGCTGGTGACCACCGTGCAGGCTCAGCTGCGGCCCCGCGCGGCGGTCGGGGTGCGCGCGGCGGAGGCACTGTTCCCGCCGGGCTCGATGACCGGGGCGCCGAAGCAGCGGTCCGTGGAGCTGCTCGATGGGCTCGAGGCCGAGCCGCGCGGCGCGTACTCGGGGGTGCTCGGGGCGTTCTCTCGCTGCGGGGCGGTCGACCTGTCAGTGGTGATCCGCACCGCGGTGGTGGCGGACGGCGAGGTGACGATCGGCACAGGTGGAGCGATCACGATCGACAGCCGCCCCGAAGCCGAGGCCGAGGAGACGGTGGCCAAGGCCGATGCGCTGCTGCGCGCCTTCGGCGTGGATCACCCGTTCTTGCGGTGACCCACGGGTTGACGCTCAGGTGCGGCAGAACGCCGCCAGTCCGCGGGTTAGGCGGCGATTTCCCGCACTTGAGCTGCTGCGGCTGACGCCTCAGCGATCCTCCATCGAGCGCCGGATGTCGTCGAGGTTGCGGTCGGCCTGCTCGAGCAGGGCGGCCGTGAGCGCGAAGCGGCGGTTGATCTCGGGATCCGGTGAGGCGGACTGCGGCTTGTAGCGGAAGTCGTGCTCGACCTCGGCCCAGACGTGCTCGAGCATGGTGCGGATCTGGATCTCGACCGGGAGCCCGGCCGCGAACTCGTCGAACGGTTCGGCGCCTCGCGTGTGGCCCACGAACTGCACGCTGCGATAGCCGAAGCTCTCGGCGCCGAGCAGGTTTCCCTTGTCGATGTACGACTCCTCGACGACCTCGAACACGCGCCTGGTCATCCGCTCCACCCGGGTCAGGTCGCTGCGGAAGAACGCCATGATGCGCAGGCCCACCATGTCGTGCACGGGCTTGGTCGGGTCGCGGCGCACCTTCTCCTCGAAGGAACCGCGCTTCTTCACGCGCGCCTCGACGCGGAAGTCGAACACGCCCCACTGCTTCAGCTGCTGGGGGATCTCCTGCTCCATGGCGTCGCGCAGCGCGCGGTACTCCAGCAGGGAGCGGTCGAAGCCTCGCAGGGCACCCCTCACCAGCTCCTCGTCATCCATGGGATCCAGCGTATGCGCAGCCACCGACATCCGGTTCGCGAAGCGCCTGCGCGCCCCGGTTCAGGTGCGGGAAGCCGCCAGTCGGCCCGTGGCGGATCCCGCACAAACGCATCGGGAGAACAGCTTCATTGCGTTCAAGCACGTCAGCAGGATGCCGATGGCGAGTGGGACTCCCACGACCAGCCACGCGAGCCATGAGGGGAAGTGCCACGCGCGGTTCGCCATATCGATGCCGGTGTGACAGGGTGCTACGGCGGAGGACGAGGACTCCTCACCGTTCCGGATGGTGCCAGGCTTGTGCCGCGCGCACTCCGGAACGAGGACGCAGGAGGAGGAGATGTGGCATCGCGCTTCGAAGAGATCGACTGGCAGCAGACGGACCAGGGCGAGATCAGCCTGCGCCGGCGCCATGACCTGGTGACCGACTCAGACGTCTACGAGGTGAAACTGGGCGAAGAGTTCCTGATGTCCAGCCTCTTCACGGCGGCGGAGATCGAGCTGTCGCGCCTCGCGCTCGCCGAGATCGACCGACCGCGACTACGGGTCATGGTGGGCGGGCTGGGCCTGGGATACACGGCGCAGGCAGCGCTCGCGGACCCGAGGGTCGCCGAGGTCACCGTCATCGAGGTCAACGAACCCGTTCTGGAATGGCACCGGCGGGAACTCCTGCCCGATGTCGTCGAGCTGGGCAGTGATCCGCGCTGCCGGCTGGTCCAGGACGACTTCTTCCGATTGGCGGCGGCCGAGCCCGAGCGAAGGTACGACGCCATCCTGCTCGACATCGACCACTCGCCGCGCCACGCGCTCAGCCCCGCGCACCAGGCGTTCTACACCGCACCGCGGCTCGCGGCGCTGCGCCGCCACCTCGCTGAGGACGGCGTCTTCGCGCTGTGGTCCGACGACCGACCCGATCAGGTGTTCGAGGCCGTGCTGAGCGAAGTGTTCTCGACCGTTGCGGCCCATGTCGTCGAGTTCGCCAACCCGCTCACCGGTGGCGTCTCGAGCAACACCGTCTACGTCGCGCGGCGGTAGCATTCGCCGAGCGCACGAGCTTGTATCCGACTCGACCGGACTCCCGACGAACTCGCTGCGATCGACGAGAGAGGGACCCGACCTGATGGTCGGGTCCCTCTCTCAACAGCGTCGGGGTGACAGGATTTGAACCTGCGACCTCCTCGTCCCGAACGAGGCGCGCTACCAAGCTGCGCCACACCCCGTTGCTTCCGCGGCGAACGCGGCGCAACCCGACCAGTCTAACCGATCCGGAGCCGTGCTTCGAACCGAGGCGGGGCCGTGTCAGGCGGGAGTGTCGACGGGCGCCTCCGCCTCTGCCGCTGCCGGTGGACGCTCTGGTGGCCTCGGCGGCGAGAAGCAGGCCGGCAGGCGCAACCGATGGCGAACACCGGACAGCGTCGGAATCGCGCTACGGCGCGGGACCGGCCGGGGGAGCGTTCTATGCCGGGCGCGGGGCCAGCGTGAGCAGCGACGCCTCGGGCAGGCAGGCGAAGCGCACCGGCGCGTAGATCGAGTGTCCGAGCCCCGCGCTGACGTTCAGCGGCACGGCGCGGCCGGCGTGCGCCCAGGTCGACAGCCCTCGCGTCTGCTCAGCGGGCAGGTCGCAGTTGGCCACCAGTGCCCCGTAGAACGGCACGCGCACCTGGCCGCCGTGGGTGTGCCCGGCGAACAGGGCGTCGACGCCGGCATCGACGAAGTCGTCGAGCACGCGCTGATACGGCGCGTGCGTCACGCCGAGCGTGAGCGGCGCCGTCGGGAGCGCCGCCAGAGCGTCGCGGGCGGCGTCGGCGTCGTCGAGGGCGTGGTGCGCGTCGTTCGTGCCGACGAACCGGATGGGGGAGCCCGCCGCCTCGATCGTGGCAGCAGTGTTGTCGAGCGCGGTCCAGCCGACCTCTTCGCTCAGGAACGCATCGAGCGCCGCGGTGTCAAGCGGGTTCGCGTGCACCCGGTGCTTCGACGGGCCGGCGAGGTACTTGAGCGGGTTGCGCGGCGTGGGCGCCCACAGGTCGTTCGACCCGTGCACGAACACTCCAGGCGTGCCCGCGAACGGAGCGAACGCCTCGCGCACGGCCTCGAGCCCATCCGGATGCCCCAGGTTGTCTCCCGTGTTGATCACCAGGTCGGGGCGCAGCCCTGCCAGGCGAGCGATCCACTCGCGCCTGCGGCGCTGCCACGGCGCGAGGTGCGCGTCGGAGACGTGCAGCACCCGGATGGGGCGGCTCCCCGGCTCGAGCACGCGCACGACGTGCGATCTCAGCGTGTAGAGGTGCCGTTCGATTCCGATGCCCCACACCGCGGCGGCAGCCGCGGTCGTGGCGGCAGCCGTGAACGCGGTGAGAGCGGTGCGGCCGGCCCGACTCATCGACTAGTCGTCATCGTCGTCGTTGCCGTTCCCATTGCCGCCGTTGTTCCCACCGTCGTCGCCACCGCCGCCACCGCAGGTCTTGGAGCTGTACTCGATTGTGACGGTGCTGCCGGAAGAGACCACGGAACCGCCGCTCGGGTCGGTGCCCCTCGCCCGGTCCTCATCGAGGTCGCCGTTCTGGTTGCATGAGCCGAGCGATGCGTTGAGACCGGCCGACTGCAGCGCGCCTCTCGCACCCGACAGGGACATACCGGACACGTCAGGCACCGAGACGCCGCTGCCGTTGCTCGGTTGGATCGTGACGATGGAGCCGCTCGGCGCGCTGCCGCTCGGGTCGGTGCTGTGCACGGTGCCCTCAGGTTCGGTTCCCGCCACCGAATTGCCGACCCTCGCATTGAAGCCGGCCGCCTCGATCGCGGCGGTCGCGTCGGCGACGGACATGCCCTGCACATTCGGCACATCGGCCAGAATGACGCGCGTCAGTTCGCTGTCGGGTGAGGGGAACGGATCGCTGCCGAGCTGGGCGTTCGCAGCTCGCTGCGTCTCGCGTGCGATGTTGTAGCGGATGTTCTGCAGGCCGTTTCCGAAGATGGAGCCTTCCCCCGTGGCGTTGCCCGCCCAGCCAGCAGTGGCCGCGCGGGTCGACGACTCGACGAGCATGGTCTGCAGATTCTGGTGGGTACCGGTCTTGCCGATCAGGGGAGTGCCGTCATAGGGGTTGCCTCCAGTGCCGGATCCTCCGTTCATGACGCCTGCCAGCGCGTATGCAGCGGTCGCAGCGACCTCGGGTTCGAGCACTTTCTTGCAGTCGTGCTCGGGGAGGGTCATCTCCTTGCCGTCGGGGTTGATCGCCTTCCTGATGGCGCGCTGGTCGCAGAGCACGCCGCCATTGGCAACCGTGCCATACGCCGAGGCGAGGTCGAGCGGCGCGATCGCCTTGTCGCCGATGACGTTGTTGGGGACGTTCTCCTCGGTGACCTTCTTGCCGTTGCCGAGGGTGACGCCGAGCCGGTCGGCGACCTTGTTGATTCCGCAGATGTCGAGCTGCTCGGCCATCGCCATGAACCCCGTGTTGAGCGACGCAGAGGTGAAGTCCATCGGCGTGCTCACTCGGCCCTGTATTCCGCCGAAGTTGCGCATCTCGGTCTGTTGGATCGCACCGCAGACGTTCATGTTGAAGGGACGGCTGGTGCCGTCGACGGTCTCTCTGACAGATCGCCCGCTCTCGAGCCAGTCGAGCAGCGTGAACATCTTGTAGGTCGAACCGGCCGAGAAGCCGATCGCGTGGCCGCGGTCGGCGGGTGCCGCGTATACGAGGCTCGTGTAGCCGTCGCCTGACTTGTGATTCGGGCTGAGGCTGTAGTCGGTGTTCTGCGCCATCGCCAAGATGTCACCCGTGCGTGGGTCGACCGTGACGACTGTCGAGCCGAAGTTCATATTCGCGACGGTCTGCGGCGCGTAGGTGTTGATCGCGTCTTCCGCCGCCTGCTGGATGAACGGGTTCAGGGTCGTGTAGATCTTCAGACCGCCACGGCTGAGCACCTGGCGACGTGCGTCCGCGGACTCGCCGAAGGCTTCATCGTTCAGGACCGTCTGGCGCACGTACTCGCAGAAGTACGCCGCATCTCCCGCCTGCTGACAGCCCTGAGTTCTCGACGTGATGTTGGGCTTGATCTCGGCGTCGTGGTACTTGTCGTGCTGGCCTTCCGTGATCTTGCCGTCTTCGAGCATGCGGTTCAGCACGTAGTTCTGACGCGACTTCGCGTACCTGTAGCCGTCCTCCGCAGAGTTGACCATCTCACCCTTGATCTCTCGGGTGCCTTCCTTCTTGTCGATGCGCAGCAGGTTCGGGTTCTGCACGATGCCCGCGAGGATCGCGGCCTCGCCGATGGTGACATCCTTCACGCTCTTGCCGAAGTAGCGCTTCGCCGCGGCCTCGATGCCGTAGGTCTGGCCGCCGAAGTTCGCGAAGTTGAGGTAGCCGAGCAGGATCTGCTCTTTTGTGTACTTCTTCTCGATGGCGATCGCGAAGCGCATCTCCTGGAGCTTGCGCTGATACCCCTCGGTGCCGCTGGAATCGGTCTGCTCGTTGTAGCAGTCGATGATCGCCGACTGCTGGTCCTCGGATGCCAGGCTGTCGAAGTCATCCGGAAGATCTTCCGATGTGCCCGCCTCGCAGCGCTGCACGAGCACGTTCTTGACGAACTGCTGGGTGATCGTCGATGCGCCCTGCGTGCTGCCGCCGCCGGCGTTCTGCAGGAGCGCGCGCGAGGTTCCGATCAGGTCGACGCCGCCATGGTCGTAGAAACGGGGGTCCTCACTGGAGAGCACAGCGTCGATGACGACCTGCGGCAGGTCTTCGTACTCGAGCGGGATGCGGTTCTGGTCGTAGAACGTGGCGAGCTCGACGTTCTTGCCCTCTTCGTTCTCGACGTAGATCGTGGTCGGCAGCATCGGCTGGTCGACCTCGAGGTCTGCGGGAATGTTCTCGAACATCGTCATGGCGCCGGATGCGGTGTAGCCGCTGAGCGCGATAGCGGGAGTGACCGTCGCGGTGACGAGCAGCCCGGCGACGGCGCTCAGGCCGACGAGACCGAGAATGCCGCCGACGACACCGCCGAGCGTTCTCTTCGAGTGAGGCATAGGCTGATGGTAATAGCGTTCCCTGTGGAGAATCTGCTTTGCCGGAGAGCTCCGCACAGAACGCCCACCGACCTTCTGCACACGACACCGGGAGTGCCATGACCACGTGGGAGTACCTCACGACGCCGCTGCTGATCCACAACACGGCGCAGATTCTGAACAACTGGGGCAAGCAGGGCTGGGAGCTCGTGCAGGTCGTGACGGGGCCAGAAGGCGGGCTCGTCGCCTATCTGAAGCGGCCCGTCACCGACTCAGGGCCGGCCAACGTCGGGCTGGGAGCAGCGGCAGAGGCCGCCAAGCAGTTCGAGGGCGAGCAGTGAGCGTCTCCGCGCGCCTCGCCGAGCTCGGGATCGACCTGCCGAGTGTCGCCGCGCCGGTCGCCGCATACATTCCGGCCAAGATCCACGGCGACCTGGTCTGGACATCCGGACAGCTGCCGTTCGTCTCGGGCGATCTGTCGGCCACCGGCAAGGTCGGCGACGGGCACGGTCTCGTTCCCGCGCCGGACGCGAAGGACTACGCCCGCACGTGCGCGCTGAACGCGCTCGCCGCGGCGGCCGCAGCCGTGGGCGATGTCGACCGCATCACCGGTGTGTTCAAGGTGACGGGGTTCGTCGCATCCGACCCCGCCTTCACCGGGCAGCCAGGCATCATCAACGGAACGAGCGAGGTGCTCGGCGAGATCTTCGGTGACGCCGGCGCGCACAGCCGCTCAGCCGTCGGCGTCGCAGCCCTCCCGCTCGACGCACCTGTCGAGGTCGAGGTCGCCTTCACCTTCGCGTAGGGTGCGCTGAGCCCGGGTGCCGAGCCGCGGCACAAACACTCAGCCGCGGCACAATCGACCCGATTCTGCCGCGGCTCGGCGATTATGCCGCAGCTGGGGCGTGGGCATCATCGTGATCGCCCGGCGCGACACTAGAATCGTGCACGCGGTGTGACGATGTGTGCGCCGAACCGTCTACGAAAGAAACCAGCAATGCGTCTGTTCGTTCAGGTCCCCTGTCTCAACGAGGAGCAGACCTTGCCCCTCGTGCTCGAGAGCATCCCGAAAGAGATCCCCGGGATCGATGAGATCCATGTCCTGATCATCGATGACGGATCGAACGATCGCACCGTCGAGGTGGCGCGGTCGTTCGGTGTCGAGCACTTCGTGTTCCACACGCGCAACATGGGGCTGGCGCGCTCGTTCCGCGACGGCGTCGACTACGCGCTGCAGCACGGCGCCGACATCGTGGTGAACACGGATGGGGACAACCAGTACCCGCAGGACCGCATCGCCGACCTGGTGCAGCCCATCGTGAACGGAACCGCCGACATCGTCATCGGCGACCGACAGACCAAGACGATCTCGCACTTCTCGCCGTTCAAGAAGCTGATGCAGCGGATCGGCAGCCAGGTGGTCAACTTCGCAGGCGGCACGAAGCTGCCGGATGCCGCCAGCGGTTTCCGCGCCTACTCGCGCGAATCGCTGTACCGGCTGAATGTGGTCACCGAGTTCAGCTACTGCATGGAGACGATCATCCAGGCGGGCCACAAGCGCATGCGGATCGACAGTGTGCCGGTGACGACGAACCCGAAGACTCGGGAATCGCGGCTGTTCAAGAACATCTTCCAGCACATGGGGCGCTCCGGCCAGGCGATCATGCGCAGCTACATCATGTTCAAGCCGCACGCGGTGTTCCTGAGCCTGGGGCTGCTGCTGCTCGTCCTGGCGATGATCCCGTTCGTGCGATACCTCGTGCTGATGTGGATCGGAGCGGCCGGCGACCACGTGCAGTCGCTCATCCTCGGCGTCGCGCTGCTTGTCGGCAGCCTGCTGTGTTTCGCGCTGCTGGTGATATCCGACATGCTGCGAACGAACCGCGCTCTGGTCGAGGAGAGCCTGGAACGGCTCAGAGCCATGCAGTACGCTCCGCAGAATCAGATCGACCCGACCGTGCCGTCCGTCGCCGACACCGTTCGCCATCCATCGATGATGGTGACGCCTCCGCTCGCGATGCGAGGGATTCAAGAAGACGGCCCCGAAGCAGACCGCACATAGCGACCCAGGATCGAGACGACACCACTGTGCTGAACAAGCTCAAGAAGATCGCGAAGGCGCTGCTCGCCATCACCTGGATCCGCCGCGTCTACGAGACGACGAACCGGATATTCCTCGAGGTGTTCGGGGGAAGCCGTGTGCTCACGCACCTGGTGTACTTCGTCAGCTTCATCACCTTCAACCGCGAGCAGGCAGCGGTGCTGCGTGGGCGCCGGAACTACTACCGCAACAAGAATCGCGAACGCATCACCCACGTCGAGCTGCGCCGCAACATCCACAGACTCGAAAAGGGACTCATCATGCGTCCGCGGCGCGACGTATTCGCCCGCGACTACATCACCGAGACCATCGAGTTCTACGAACAGGCCGCTGAACAGTGCCGCAGGGCTCCCGGCACGATGGACCAGAGCGAGATGGATTGGGCCCACGACGTACTCACGGAGTACTTCCGGGTGTCGGCCTCCGGCGACGACGTGGTGGATGCAGCGCGTGCGCGCTTCGCAGGCGCAGGGTACGACGCGGAACCGACGGGGAAGATCCCGTACGTGAAGCAGCAGCTCTCCGACATCGACTACGAGGCGTTCGAGGCGCTCGTCGCTCAGCGCCGCAGTGTGCGCTGGTACGAGGAACGTGAGATCCCGCGCGAGCTGATCGACAAGGCACTGCTGCTGGCCAGGCAGGCGCCGAGCGCGTGCAATCGGCTTCCATACGAGTTCCGGATCTTCGACTCTCCCGAGATGGTCCGCACCGTTTCGGACATCCCGTTCGGCACAGCGGGATACGGCCACAACATCCCGGCGATCGCGGTTGTGGTGGGGAAGCTGGAATCGTACTTCAGCCCGCGAGACCGACACGCCGTCTACGTCGACGGTTCGCTCGCCGCCATGCAGTTCATGCTCGGTCTGGAGACGCTGGGGCTGAGCTCCAGCGTGATCAACTGGCCGGACTTCGAACCGCTCGAACGCAAGATGCAGAAGACGATCGGTCTCGACCTCACCGATCGTGTCGTCATGCTGATCGCCTTCGGCTACGCCCACCCCGAGGGGATGGTGCCGCACTCGAAGAAGAAGGAGCTCGACACCTTCCGCCGCTACAACTGATGTCAGAGGAATCGACCGGCGCCGAACCACCGCGCAAGCGGCGCTCCGTGAAGAAGCAGGCGCTGCGCTGGGCGATTACGATCGTCGTCGTCGGCGTTGTCGGATACTTCTTCTCACGATCGCTGATCGAGAACTGGCACGAGCTGCAGGCGAACCCTGTCGACTTCGACTGGCTCTGGATCGTCGCAACTGTCGCGTTTGCGCTCGCCGTGCCGCTGACCGGGCTGCTGTGGGCGCGTATCGTTCGCGTCTGCGATACCGATGCCAGGATCAGTGCGGTCGAGGCCGTGGCGGTGCAGTGCCTGTCGTGGGTGCTGAAGTACATCCCCGGTCAGGTCGGTTCGGTCGCCAACAAGGTGCTGTGGGCGAAGAAGAAGGGCATCAGCCGCACGCTCGTCGTCATCAGCTTCATCTACGAGAACGTCTTCTTGCAGCTGGCCTCGATCGTGCCCGCGATCGTCCTCCTGTTCCTCAGCCTCGGGCCGCAGATATTCGGGGCCAACGTCACCACTCTCGTGCTGCCGCTGCTCGTGCTGATCCCCTTGGCGCTGGTGATGTATCGGCCGTTGTTCCACGGCATCTTGAGCAGGGTGGCAAAACGGGTGCTGAAGCAGGACGTGCCTCGCGAGTACTTCCTCAGCAGCTGGCAGTCGCTGCGGTCGGCTGCGGAGTTCCTGGGGCCGCGCATCCTGAACGGCGTCGGCTTCGTGCTGATCGCCGTGACCGTGTCGGATGTCGGGCCCGAGATGTGGCTGCCGTTCGCCGCCGCATATGTGCTTGCGGGGGCCATCGGCATCCTGGCGATCTTCGTGCCCAGCGGCATCGGCGTGCGCGAGGCCATCATCGTGCTGGTCCTCAGCCAGTACATTCCCGTCGCGCAGGCGATTGTGATCAGCCTGCTCGCTCGTCTGCTGTCCACCGTCGGTGATCTCGGCGTCGCCGCCGTGTACCTCATCACCCGCCGGACCATTCCGAAGGAGATCCGTCCGTGACCGACCAGCCCTCCCCGCACATCACCATCATCGGATCGGCGCTCTCCGGCAACAAGGGCGCCTCTGCGATGCTGGAGAGTGCCATCCAGACCCTGAACGCACGGCTCGACAATCCGCGGTTCACGCTGTTCAGCATGTACCCGCGGGAGGATCGCGCGCAGAATCCGTACGACAACCTCGACGTCGTCGCGGCCAAACCGAAGCAGCTCGGGGTCACGATCAACCTGCTCGCGCTGGGCTATCGGCTGCTGCCGTTCCTGCGCCCGCTGCTGCGCAAGCGGTCCAAGGCGATCCGGGCGCTCACCTCCAGCCAGGTGCTTCTCGATCAGGGCGGCATCACCTTCACAGACGGCCGCGAGAAGTTCCTGCTCTACAACGTCGCGTCCATTCTGCCTGCGTTGAACACCGCGACTCCGGTGTTCAAATGTGCGCAGGCGGTCGGGCCGTTCACGAACCCGGTGAACAGGTTCGTCTCGAAGGTCTTCCTGCCCAAGGTGCGCACGCTCGTCACCCGCGGCCGGATCACCCACGAACTCGCCGAGGGACTCGGTCTGAAGAACCTGCACGCCGGCGCCGACTACGCCTTCTCGCTGGAGATGGATGGCACCGAGGTGGAGCAGGTCGCAAAGCACGTCGACCTGACGTTCTTCGACGACGGCGACGTGGTCGGCGTGTGCCCCAGCGTGGTGCTGCAGAAGAAGGTCGAAGCGCGCGGCGGCGACTACATCAGCCAGATCGTCTCCTTCATCGCGCACCTGCGCGCGCAGGGCAAGAAGGTGGTTCTCGTGCCGCACAGCGTGCGCACCGGCACCGACAAGACTCAC
The DNA here is from genome assembly GCF_003569805.1 of Microbacterium halotolerans. Taxonomy (GTDB): domain Bacteria; phylum Actinomycetota; class Actinomycetes; order Actinomycetales; family Microbacteriaceae; genus Microbacterium; species Microbacterium halotolerans. The sequence goes on from NZ_KZ984051.1 coordinate 1,657,597, forward strand.
AACAACGACCTGCCGCTGTGTCAGGACATCCACTCTCGGATGGCGCTCGGAGACGACCTGCTGTTCATCGATCGCGAACTGAGTTCGCAGCAGCTGCGGTACCTCATCGGTCGCTGCGACATCTTCGTCGCCAGCCGATTCCACGCCATGGTGTCGTCGCTGGCGATGGCCGTGCCGACGCTGGTCATCGGCTGGAGCCACAAGTACCGCGAGGTGCTGGAGATGTTCGAACTCGAGGAATGGGCATTCGGTCACGACAAGCTCAATCCGTCCTATCTGCAGCAGCGCTTCGCCGAACTCGACGCGCAGCGCGGCGCAGTGCAGGCCAAGCTCGACGCTCACCTGCCGGAGGTCAAGCAGCGCTCCCTCGCGCAGGCCGATCTCATCGCCGACATCGTCCGCGCCCCTCAGGGGTGACAGCGACGGATCCGGTGCGGCGGGCATCAGCGCCGCACCGGATCGAGTGCGAGCGTGTCACCGCAGGAGGCCGGCGGCGTCGAGCTCGTCCTGAAGCTCGCCTGGGAGGACCCAGAGCCGGTAGGAGTAGTCGGGGTCGGCGTCGTACGCGCGCGCCCCGAAGGCGTCGGCTTCTGGCCAGTCCTCGCACGAGACGACGAGGTCGGAGTCGAATCGCTCGCCGACCCGACGATCGACGATCTCGACGACGCGTGGCGAGAGCCAGAAGGGGAGCCAGTTGATCGCATCCGATCTACCCGGTGCCCGGCAGGCGATATCGAAGTCGATCCGGGCACGGTCTGGGCCGAGCGCCACGGACTCGATCTGCTCGACCGCACCTGTGGTGTTTGCTGGGTAAGGTCGAGTCATATTCGGGTTCGCGAGGAGAGCGAGAGCGCATGAGAGGGCGAGCAGACAGGTGGCCAATGTCCGTGGATGATTACGCAGCACGACGTACGCACCGAGACAGACGAACACAAACGTCGTTGCCCACACCCAGAATCGGGCATCGTTGGTGAACGTCGGCGTCAGCGGGAGAACGAATGGGGCATCGGGGAACAGGAAGCGCCATGGAAGAATCGCCGGGTTCGACGCCGAGTACCAACCCCAGAGCGGAACGTTCCGAGCGACCCCCAGAACGACCGCGGCTGCCCCGGCTGCGAAGACGCCGACGGCGGTCGCGACCACGCTCCAACGAAGTCCGCGGACCAGTGCTGCGAGCGCGACGAGTACGACGATCGCCGCTACCGGGTCGATGTACCGGGAGTAGGTCCACGCGTCCAGCCGCACCCACCCGACGACGCGCAGCAGGACGTCCGGTCGCGTCCACCAGATCGCACTGACCAGTACGGCCGACAGGATCATGCCGAACATGAAAGTACCGGTACCGAGCCGACGCTCGCGCAGTTCGCGTATCGTCCAGACGACCACGACCACGCTCCCGACCGCGAACAGCCCCGCGGTACCGACGACCTGCACCCAGGTCTGGTTGAGGAAGACCTTCAGAAAGATCGAAGCGTCGAAGTTGTCGAGCGTGTTCTGAAGAGTTGCGTCCTTGCCGTAACCGTTGAGCAGCACACGCTCCGCAACGTATTGAGCGAAGCGATCGGCGGCCACATATGCGCAGAAGAGCAGCGCGAGACCGAGCAGGGCCAAGCGCCATCGCCGCAGGGCGAACCCGAGCAACCAGATCCCCGCCGTCGCCACCAGTGCGATCGTGCGCGGGTGTGTCACGTATGCCGCGCCGATCGCCGCGACGAACAGCACCACGCGCCACCACGACGGCCGTTGCCACAGCGCGAAGGCGGCGAGCACGACCCACGCGACGAAGAACGCGATCGCCTGCTCGCTGAGGGCATATTCGGCAAAGGCGCTCCGCGCGGGCAGAATCATCACGATCGAGGAGATCGTGATGCTCTGCGGCCAGGTCAACCTTAGGCGGCGGCCGAGCAGAGCCAGTGGCACGATCGTCGCGACGCCGATCACGTTGCTCACGGTGAGTGCGGCGGCGTACACCGTCGCGGCGTCGTGAGTGAACCACCAGATGGGCGCCAGGACGACTGCCCAGCCCGGGTAGTAGCCGCTGCCGGCGAGTTGGGTCACGTTGTCGTCGCCGGAGACGAGACGGGCCATCTGCAACAGGTGGTTCTCGTCATAGCCGGTGCGCGGCGCGATCGCCGACTGCGCGATGTACCAGTACAGAATGATCGTGGCGACCGGGCCGACAACAGCCAGCACCCGCCAGACCCAGCTTCCGCGGCCCTCTGTCCGTTCGTGCGGCTCGCTCGCTTGACGCAGCGATGTCGGCATGACGATGGTCGTGGTCAAGTGAACTCCTGCAGGGTGCGCGGCGACCAAAAGTGTAGCGTCTCCACTGTCGCACAGCGGTATGGGACGCGCCCTGCGTGCAATGCGATGAAGCGTTTCGGGATCATGCGGCGATTCACGGTCCTCGCCGAATCTCGATATCGTGGTTGTGCGTCGGATGAGGATCGACGTGCGTCGGCGGGGAGACGGCAGTTCTACTAGTGAAAGGCACTGGGATGGCGCTGTTCCGGACTCGTACTCCTGTTGACCCCGCGCCTAGCGTCGTCCGTACTCGGTACCTCGTCTCGACCTCGGGCCACCCCAACTACGGCGACGAACTGATCGCCAGGGCTTGGCTCGACTTCTTGGCCGCACGCGAACCCGAATCGGTGGTGTGGCTGGACTGCCCGCATCCTGGGCGTGCGGCGCATCTGTTCGCCGACACCCATCCGAACCTGCGCACCACCAACACGCTGTGGGAGCTCGCCATGGGCAGCGAGACGCACGACCCGGCGGTCGACGCGGCCAGGATCGCGCGGCTGGTGCGCGACCTTGGTTCGCCTCGCTTCGACGAAGGCCTGCGAATGCTGCGCGGTGCAGACTCCCTGCACCTTCTCGGCGGCGGATACCTCAACTCGATGTGGCACGACAACCTGGGCCTCGTCTCCGCCGCGGCCGAGATCCATCGTGCCTTCGATGTGCCGGTCTTCGCGACCGGGCAGGGGCTGATGCCGCTCGATGACGCCCACAGGGGCTGGCTGGCCGACCAGTTCGCGGCCTTCTCTCACGTCGAGGTGCGTGACGAACCCAGTGCCGAGATCACGAAGACGCATCGGGAGAACGACGACGCCTTCCTCGCGCTCGCGTTGTCGCGACCGGTGTTCGCAGAGCACGACTCACCAGAGCGGATGGTGTTGGTTCAGGGCGACCTGCTCGCCTGGAGCGATGAGGAAGCGACCGAGTCGATTCGCAGCTTCACAGGCGACAACGGCGATGTCGACGTCGGTTTCGCCGAGGCGATTCCACCGGATGATCTGCGCTATGCGAATCTGATGCCCGACGCTCGTGCCTATTCCTTCGGTCAGCTGTGGCATGACGGTCTGCCTGCGAAAGCCGGTCAGCACTGGCTGACGACGCGATTCCACGCGCATCTGCTTGCTGCAGCTGCCGGGGCAGCGGGCACTGTGATCGCTGGTCAACCGGGCTACTACGACGTCAAGCACGCGTCACTGCTGGAACTGGGCACAGGGTGGAACGTTGTTCCCGCCGGAACCGACCTGTCATCCCCCGAGGCGAGGCCGACCGTCGACCCCAGTTTTCCGAAGAAGGCGAAGATGCTTGCGGCCCGGAAGAAGGCTCTGGCAGACCGCCTCTACGAGTGAGACGGGGCGGGGCGTCGGGCCGACAGTGGGCTGCTTGACCCAGGCGTCGGCGCCAGATGCGCTGAGCCGCGGCACAATCGCTGAGCCGCGGCACAAACGACCCGATTCTGCCGCGGCTCGAGGATTCGGCCGCGACTGGGAGCGCGATGCCGACGCACGACGTGCCGACGCTGACACGAGTGGGCGGTCCCGGAGCATCCGGAACCGCCCACTGCCATCCGGCTACTTGACCTGCGAGCTGATGATGCTCATCACCGAGGTGTCGGCCAGGGTCTGCGTGTCGCCGACTTCGCGGCCCTCTGCGACATCGCGCAGCAGACGGCGCATGATCTTGCCCGAGCGGGTCTTCGGCAGCTCGCCGACGATGTAGACATCGCGCGGGCGGGCGATCGGGCCGATCTGCGTGCCGACCCACGTGCGCAGCGCGTCTGCGAGACCCGCCGCCGAGTTGTCGCGCAGGAAGCTCTCCTTCAGGATCACGAACGCGACCACTGCCTGGCCGGTCGTCTCGTCGCTGGCGCCGACCACCGCGGCCTCGGCCGTCGCCTCGTGCGCGACCAGGCTCGATTCGATCTCGGCGGTCGAGAGGCGATGGCCCGACACGTTCATGACATCGTCGACGCGGCCGAGCAGCCACACGTCGCCGTCCTCGTCGAGACGCGCGCCGTCACCGGCGAAGTAGTAGCCCTTGTCCTGGAACATGCGCCAATATGTCTCGACGAAGCGATCCGGGTCGCCCCAGATGCCGCGCAGCATGCTCGGCCACGGCTCGGTCACGACCAGCAGGCCGCCGTTGCCGTTGTCGACCGACTCGCCCTGCTCGTCGACGACGGTCGACGCGATGCCGGGGAGCGCAACCTGCGCGGAACCCGGTTTGGTCTCCGTGACGCCGGGCAGCGGCGAGATCATGATCGCGCCGGTCTCGGTCTGCCACCAGGTGTCCACAATCGGGGCTGTGCCGGCGCCGACGACGTCGCGGTACCACATCCACGCCTCGGGGTTGATGGGTTCGCCCACCGACCCGAGCACCCTCAGGCTCGACAGGTCGCGCGCCTGCGGGATCTCGCGGCCCTGCTTCATGAACCCCCGGATGGCCGTGGGAGCCGTGTAGAAGATGGACACGCGGTATTTCTCGATGAGATCCCACCACCGGCCTGGCTCGGGAGACTCGGGGGTGCCCTCGTAGAGCACCTGCGTCGCGCCGTTGGCGAGCGGGCCGTAGAGCGCGTAGGTGTGGCCGGTGATCCAGCCGATGTCGGCGGTGCACCAGTACACATCGGTCTCGGGGTGCAGGTCGAAGACGTTGCGGTGCGTGAACGCCGCCTGGGTGAGGTAGCCGCCCGAGGTGTGCAGGATGCCCTTCGGCTTTCCGGTCGTTCCCGAGGTGTACAGGATGAACAGCGGAGTCTCCGACGGGAAGGCACGGGCCTCGTGCACGCCCGATGCCTGCGGCACGACGTCGTGGTACCAGATGTCGCGGCCGTCGACCCAGTCGACCTCGTTCTCGCCGCGGCGTACGACGAGCACATGCTCGACCGTCGCCTGCTCGCCGGAACCGTTGCGGTCGGAGAGCGCCTGGTCGACCGCAGGCTTGAGCGAGGAGACCTTGCCCTTGCGCCAGCCGCCGTCGGCGGTGATGACCAGCTTCGCCCCGGCGTCGTCGATGCGGGCGCGCAGGCTGTCGGCGCTGAAGCCGCCGAACACGACGGAGTGGATCGCTCCGACGCGGACGACGGCGAGCATCGCGGCGACGGCCTCGGGGATCATCGGCAGGTAGATCGCGACACGGTCGCCCTCGCCGACCCCCAGATCGGCGAGAACATTCGACAGGCGCTTCACCTCGTCGGTGAGATCCGCGTACGTGAGGGTGCGGGTGTCACCCGGCTCGCCCTCGAAATGGAACGCGACGCGATCGCCGCGGCCCGCCTCCACGTGGCGGTCGAGGCAGTTGTACGCGACGTTCAGCTCGCCGTCGGCGAACCAGCGCGCGAACGGCGGGTTCGACCAGTCGAGGATCTCGGTGAACGGCTTCTGCCAGGTGATCAGGTCGCGCGACTGCTCCGCCCAGAATGACTCACGGTCGGCATTCGCCTGCTCGTACAGCTCCGACGTTGCGATCGCATTCGCTGCGAACTCCGCACTCGGTGGAAAGACACGTTTCTCGTCCAGAAGGTGGTCGATCTGACTGCTCATGTAGCGCGCTCCTTCGCGGGCCCGGTGCATCCGGATGTCGGTGCGTGCGCAATTGCACGGGATGGGTACTCATCGAATCTATGCCCGCTGGCAGGGTCGTTTCCACCCCCGAAAGGCGGGGGTCCGGCCGATCGTGTCGCTCACAGGCCGGTGCCGTCGGCGTGTCGTCGGATCGGCCTGTGGACAGCGGCCCGCGCCGGATCGGTCCTCCATAGCGTCGGGGCATGAGCCAACCGTTCGTCGTGCAGCCGAGACAGGGCCGAGGGCCCGTCGTGCAGCAGGCGCGGGCCCGCGGCGGCGAGATCCGCGCTGCGGTCGAGATGCCTGAGGACGTCTTCGGGCCGCTTGCTCCGTTCCTCACAGCGCCGGGTGTGACCGATGCCTTCGTCAACGGTGCCAGCGGTCTGTATGTCGACCGCGGCTCAGGCGCACAGCGTGCCGTCGGATGGCGGGCCTCGGAGCGCGAGGTGCGCGATCTGGCCGTCCAGCTGATCGCGCGAGGCGGCCGACACATCGACGACGCGACGCCATGCGTCGATGTGCGGATGCCAGGCGGCGTGCGCGTGCACGCGGTGCTGCCGCCGGTGGCGAAGGGCGGCACGGCGCTGTCCATCCGGATTCCCGCCGTGTCGGGAGCCGATCTCGGCGAGCTCGCCGGCGGCGGCACCTTCGACGAGACCGTGAGGGCGTGGCTGGTGCGGATGATCGATGCGCGCGAGAACGTGCTCGTCACGGGTGCGACCGGGTCGGGCAAGACGACGCTGCTGGGTGCGCTGCTGGCGCATGTGCCGCACTCGGAGCGGATCGTGACGATCGAAGACGTCGCGGAGCTGCGCGTCCCGCATCCGCATCACGTGGCGCTGGAGGCCAGGCAGCCGAACCTCGAGGGAGCGGGAGGCGTCGGGCTGCCGAGACTCGTGCGCGAGTCGCTGCGGATGCGGCCCGACCGGATCGTCGTCGGCGAGTGCCGCGGTGAAGAGGTGCGCGAGCTGCTGACTGCGCTGAACACCGGGCACGACGGGGGAGCGGGCACCCTGCACGCGAGCGGCCTGGCGGATGTGCCGGCGCGGCTCGAGGCGCTCGGTGCACTGGCTGGCATGGATGACCACGCCGTCGCCCGTCAGGTCACCAGCGCGATCTCGTGGGTGCTGCACCTGGAGCGCGACGGCGGCGGGCGCAGACGTCTGGCGAGCGTCGGCCGCTTCGGCGCGGCCGGAGGGCGGCTCACGATCGAGGAGGTGCGGCCATGGGAGTGAACGGCGCGCGGCGCAGGCGCAGGCGGCATTCGCGCACATCATCAGACGGATCGTCGGCGTTCGGCCCGAGCGAGGACAGAGCCGCCGATGGTGAGGAGCGCGGTGCCACCCGGTCCGCACCGCGCAACCGTAAAGGCGGCAGAGAACGGCGAAGGACCGGCGGTGCGGAAGGGCGGTCACGCGAAGCAGGGACCGCCCGTGACGTGCCTGGCAGCGTGCTCCGACTGTCGGCGCTGCTCGAAGCAGGTGCGGTGCCCCAGGCAGCGTGGCGCCACCTCGCGGAGTCGGGAGACGCCGCGGCGCAGCGGATCGCAGACCGCGCCGATCGGGGAGCCGCCGTCGCAGAGGCGATCGGCGGCGAAGCCGTCGCACCGGTGCGCCGACGATGGGGCAGACGCGCGGCTGTCGAGCGCGACCGGGCCGCGGCGTGGCGCGACATCGCCGCCGCGTGGGAGATCGCCGCCACGGTGGGCGCCCCGCTCGCCGAGTCTCTGCGCGGCATGTCGCGCGCGCTGCGTGATGCGCAGGAGACGCTCGACGACGTGCGCGTCGCGATGGCCGAGCCGACGCATACGGCCCGCCTGATGAGCGTGCTGCCGTTCGTGGGCGTCTTCATCTCCCTCGCGCTCGGCTTCGACATGATCGGCGTGCTCACCACGCCGGGTGCGGGGCTGGTGTGCCTGTCGGCGGGGCTCGCGATGGTCGCCGGCGGTCGGCTGTGGACATCCGGTCTCATCCGCGCCGCCAGACCGGCACCTGGAACACCCGGGCTGTACGCCGAGCTCACCGCCATCGCTCTCGGCGGCGGGGTGTCGCTCGACCGAGCCCGCGCCCTGGTCTCGGGGGCGACCGGTGCGGCGGCGGGCGGATCGTCGACGCAGGCCGAGGCATCCGCGACAGGCGGCGGGACCTCAGCGGACGACGAGGTGGAGCGCGTGCTCGACCTGTCGCGCCGCGCGGGAATTCCCGCGATCGACCTGCTGCGCGCGACGGCGGAGCAGCAGCGCAGCGCAGCGCGCACCGACGGGCGGGTGCGCGCTGCGCGTCTCGGCACGCGCCTGCTGCTGCCGCTCGGAGCGTGCACGCTGCCCGCGTTCCTCTGCCTCGGCGTCGTGCCGATGCTCCTCGCCGTGCTGCAGACCACCTCGTTTCCCGACCTGTGACGTCCGGGATCGCATGCCCCCGCGATCGGTCCCTACGGCCGGCCGCATCACCAGAGAAGAAGGAGTACACCATGAACACCGCAAGCGAACTGTTCCGCGATGAAGAAGGAGCATCGACCGCTGAGTACGCGATCGTCACGTTGGCAGCCGTTGCGTTCGCCGGGCTGCTCGTCGCCGTGCTGAGATCCGACGGCGTGCGCAGCATGCTCGGCGACATCATCGAACGCGCGCTGAACTCGGCATGATGCCATTGCGTCGTCGGGCGCTCGGTCGGCCCGGCGGCGACCAGCGCGGGTCGGTGACGGCGGAGCTCGCCGTCACCCTCCCCGCGGTCGTCGTGGTCGTCATGCTCGCCGTGGGAGCTCTGACGTGCGCCGCCGCGCAGGTGCGGCTGCAGGACGGCGCTGCCGATGCGGCAAGGCTCGTCGCCCGCGGAGACGAGGCGCGCGCAGGCGGGGTCGTGACCGGTGCCGTCGACGGTGCGACCCACCGCGTCGCGCGCTCGGGCGATCTGGTGTGCGTCACCGCGCTCGTCGACGCGCAGTTCGGTCCCGTCAGCGTGCCGCTCACCGCGCGCAGCTGCGCACTCGACGGGGGACTGTGATGAGCGGTTCCGTGCTCGCGGCCGGCGTGATGGGCGGCTCCGTCGTGCTCGCACTCGGCCTCGTCGCCGTCGGCGGGGCGGCAGCCGAGAGTCAGCGCGCTGCCGGCATCGCCGACGCGGCGGCGCTCGCCGCAGCCGACGCCGCCAGCGGCGCGATCACCGGAGAGCCGTGTGCCAGAGCGGCCGAGGTCGCGCTGGCACAGGGCGCGAGCGTCTCCTCGTGCACACTCGACGACCTGATCGCGACCGTGTCCGTCTCCTGGCACTATGCTGGGGTCCCCGCACTGGCCGTTTCCCGCGCTGGTCCTCCGTGAGGCGCCCGTCACCAACTGCAGATCCGCTGTCAGCACGAGCCGCGCACCGCGACGATGCCCCGAACTCCACCGCTGGAGATCCGGTATTCCTACACAGCTGGGAATGTGTATGGTTGCCAGCGAAGAAAGGACGCCACCTTGGCAACAGGCAAGAAGCTCGTCATCGTCGAGTCTCCGACGAAGATGAAGTCGATCCAGAGCTACCTCGGCGACGACTATGAGGTGCTCAGCTCGGTCGGTCACATCCGCGACCTCGCGAACAAGCGAGACATCCCCGAGAAGGACCGCGCGGTGTACGGCAAGTACTCGATCGACGTCGACAACGGCTTCGAACCCTATTACGTGGTCAGCGACCGCAAGACCAAGACGGTCACCGAGCTCAAGCGTGCGCTGAAGGGGGCGAGCGAACTCCTGCTCGCCACGGATGAGGATCGCGAGGGCGAGGCCATCGCGTGGCATCTGCTCGAGACGCTGAAGCCGAAGGTGCCGGTCAAGCGGATGGTGTTCCACGAGATCACCAAGGACGCGATCCAGGCAGCGATCAGCAACACGCGCGAACTCGACATCTCTCTCGTCGACGCGCAGGAGACCCGCCGCGTGCTCGACCGTCTGTACGGCTGGGACGTCTCGCCGGTGCTGTGGCGCAAGGTCGGCAGCGGACGCGAGGGGCAGGCGCTCAGCGCGGGCCGCGTGCAGTCGGCGGCGACCCGGATGGTCGTCGACCGCGAGCGCGAGCGGATGGCGTTCGTGTCGGCCGACTACTGGGGCATCGACGCGACCGCCGCCAGGGCGGACGACGCCTTCCGCGTGAAGCTCGTCCGTCTCGACGGGGCCCCGGTCGCCGTCGGTCGCGACTTCGACGAGGACGGCAAGCTCAAGCGCGCCGTCGTCGTGCTCGACGAGAAGGCAGCGACCGAGCTCGCCGCAGCGCTCGACGCGGCGTCGGCGACCGTGACGAGCGTCGAGGCGAAGCCCGGCACGCGCCGCCCTTACGCTCCCTTCACCACGTCGACGCTGCAGCAGGAGGCCGGTCGCAAGCTCGGCATGACGGCGAAGACGACGATGTCGGTCGCGCAGAGTCTCTACGAGCGCGGATACATCACCTATATGCGAACCGACTCGACCAACCTCTCGGCGCAGGCGGTCAAGGCCGCGCGCGAGCAGGCCGTCGAGCTCTACGGCGACAAGGCCGTGCCGCTGAAGCCGCGCGTGTACGCGTCGAAGAGCCGCAACGCGCAGGAGGCGCACGAGGCGATCCGCCCGTCAGGCGATACCTTCCGCCGCCCGAGCCAGATCGGCGGCGAGCTCGGCCGCGACGAGAAGCGGATGTACGACCTGATCTGGAAGCGCACCGTTGCCAGCCAGATGTCCGATGCGAAGCTGGAGACGACCACCGTCACCCTCGAGACCGAGGCGGACGGGAAGAAGGCCGAGTTCACGGCATCCGGCACCGTCTACACCTTCAAGGGCTTCCTCGAAGCCTACGAGGAGGGGCGCGATGAGACGCGCGCCGACGCTGACAAGAGTGCAGACCAGCAGCTCCCGAAGGTCGAGACCGGCGACGCGCTGAGCCTCGGCGAGCCCGAGGCGAAGGGGCATCAGACGAGCCCGAAGCCCCGCTACACCGAGGCGACGCTCGTGAAGGTGCTCGAGGAGCGCGGCATCGGCCGACCCTCCACCTTCGCGAGCATCATCGGCGTGATCCTCGACCGCGGCTACGTCGTCAAGCGCGGGCAGGCGCTCGTGCCGACCTGGCTCGCCTTCAGCGTCACACGGCTGCTCGAGGAGCACTTCGCCGAGCTGATCGACTACGATTTCACGGCCAACCTCGAGAACGACCTCGACGCGATCGCCCGCGGCGAGGAGGAGCGGCCGGAATGGCTCAAGTCCTTCTACTACGGCGGCGAGGGGCACCCGGGCCTGCGCAACATCGTCGACAACCTCGGCGAGATCGATGCGCGCGAGATCAACGCGACGCGGATCACCGACGTGGCCACGCTCCGGTTCGGACGCTACGGGCCGTACCTCGAGATCGTCGATCCGACGCAGCCCGAGGCGAAGCCGCGCATCGTGAACGTTCCGGAGGAACTGGCTCCGGATGAGCTCACACCCGAGAAGGCGCAGGAGCTGATCGATGCGCCCGTGGCGGGCAACCGCGTGCTGGGTGAGAACCCTGCGACGGGCAAAGTCGTGGTCGTCAAGGACGGCCGCTTCGGCCCGTACCTGCAGGAGGAGGACCCGGTCGACCCGGATGCGGCCGATGCGGCAACGGGCGAGATCGAGGAGAAGCCGAAGAAGCGCACGGCGAAGAAGGACGAGCCGAAGCCGCGTCGTGCGTCGCTGTTCAAGTCGATGTCGCCGGAGACGATCGACCTCGACACGGCGATCACGCTGCTCGATCTGCCGCGCACCGTCGGGAAGGATCCGGACAGCGGGGAGACGATCACTGCGCAGAACGGCAGGTACGGTCCCTACCTCAAGAAGGGCACCGACTCCCGCTCACTGCAGGCCGAGGACCAGATCTTCGACATCACGCTCGACGAGGCGCTCGAGATCTACAAGCAGCCCAAGTACGGCGCCAGGCGCGCCGCCGCGGCGCTGAAGGAGTTCGACAACGACCCGGTCAGCGACAAGCCGCTGAAGGTGCGCGACGGCCGGTTCGGCCCGTATGTGACCGACGGGGAGACGAACGCGACGATCCCGCGCGGCGAGCAGGTCGACGACATCACGTTCGAGCGCGCCGTGCAGCTGATCGCCGACAAGCGCGCCAAGGGGCCGGCGAAGAAGCGCACGACGACGCGCAAGTCGACCGCGAAGTCGTCGACGACGAAGAAGGCCGCCACCGCGAAGTCGTCGACCGCGAAGAAGACAGCGTCGACCACGAAGAAGGCTTCGGCTGCGGCCAAGTCGTCGACCGCGGCCAAGAAGCCGACGACGACTAAGAAGTCGACGGCGGCCGAGAAGACCTCGTGATGCCCGGCCCACTCGGCAGGGGGGCGCCCGTGGAGGCATCCGGTGGGCTCTGGATCACGTTCGAGGGCGGCGACGGCTCGGGAAAGACCACCCAGGCCGGCCTGCTGCAGGAATGGCTCGAGAACGCGGGTCGCACCGTGGTGCGCACTCGCGAGCCGGGCGGTACGGCGGTGGGGCGCAGCATCCGAGAGATCGTGCTGCATCACAAGGCGTCCGGCGACGGTGCGGACGGCGCCGACATCGGTGCGCGCGCCGAGGCGCTGCTGTTCGCAGCGGATCGGGCGCACCACGTCGACGCGCTGGTGCGACCCGCGCTCGAGCGCGGCGAGGTCGTGATCCAGGATCGCTATCTCGATTCGTCCGTGGCGTACCAGGGCACCGGCCGTGTGCTCGATCCGGACGAGATCCGCGAACTCTCGCTGTGGGCGACCGAGGGAGCGCTTCCGAGCCTCACGGTGCTGCTCGACATCGACGCCGCATCGGCCCGTGCCAGACTCGACGCGGATGACAAGCCGTTCGACCGGCTGGAGTCGCAGCAAGATGCCTTCCACACCAGGGTGCGTGAGGCGTTCCTCGCGCTCGCCGAGGCCGAGCCTGAGCGATTCGTCGTCGTCGACGCGACCCTGCCGCCGGAAGAGATCGCCGCACGCGTGCGCGCCCGCGTCGCAGCACTGATCGGCTGAGCGGCGCTGCGAACGCCGTCGCTTCGTCTGCGCGATCGTCGGCGTTCGCAGCGGCACGCACCGCATTCGGCACAGATGAACGATGGGCGCTGCCGCGTGCGGCGGTGTCGGAGGGCGCCGGTAGGCTCTGGGTATGACTTCAGTTGCCGCGGCGGAGCTACCGTGGGGCGACGTGTGGGGCCAGCACGAGGCGGTCAGCACGCTGCAGCGCGCAGCGCACGACGAGGGCTCACCTGCCCACGCATGGCTCATCACCGGCCCGCCGGGCTCCGGTCGCTCCACACTCGCGCAGGCGTTCGCGGCGGCGCTCATCGCGAACACTCCCGATGACCACGCAACCATGCGCCAGGTGCTCGCCGGCACCCATCCGGATCTCATGGCGCTGCGCACAGAGGGGGTCATCATCACGATCAAGCAGGCGCGCGCGCTCGTCGAGCGGTCGTACTTCGCGCCGTCGCTCGGCCGGTTCCGCGTGATCGTGATGGAAGACGCCGACCGGATGACTGAGCGCACGTCGAACGTGCTGCTCAAGGCTCTCGAAGAGCCTCCGGAGCAGACCATCTGGTTGCTGTGCGCCCCGAGCGAGGCCGACCTGCTGCCGACGATCCGCTCGCGCGTGCGCACTCTGCGACTGCGGGAGCCCGAGGTCGACGACGTGGCGCGGCTGATCGTGGAGCGCACAGGTGCGGATGTCGATGTCGCCGAGCAGGCGGCGCGGCACGCGCAGCGGCACATCGGCATGGCGCAGCGGCTCGCGACCGACACAGCGTCGCGCGAGAGGCGTGACGAGAGCCTGCGCGCGGTGCTCGGAGGGCGCACGATCGGCGACGTCGTCGAGATCGCCGGCCGAATCGTGCAGGCGGCGACGGATGACGCGAAGGCGCTGACCGCGGAGCGTGACGAGGCCGAGCGAGCTTCGCTGCTGCGCACCGTCGGTGTGCCGGAGGGATCGCGCGTGCCGCCAGCGGTGCGCGCGCAGGTCCAGGCACTGGAGGAGGAGCAGAAGCGCCGCGCGACGCGGAGCCTGCGCGACGGGCTCGACCGCGTGCTCACCGACATGCAGTCCTTGTACCGCGACGTCGTCATGCTGCAGCACGACCGCCAGGAGGGCATCATCAATCTCGAAGTCATCGACGATCTGCGCCGGGTGGCGGGGGAATGGAGCCAGGAGCGCACTCTGCGCGTGCTCGACCACATCACCGACACGCGTGCCGCGATCGAGCAGAACGCACAGCCCGCGTTGGCGCTGGAGAGTCTGCTCGTCACGATCGTGAGCGGGAACCGACTGTGAGGGCGAGCGGCGCGAAGCGGCGCATCGTGGCGGCCGCGGTGCTCGCAGCGGGGGCGATGCTGCTCTCCGGATGCCTCTCGGCATTCATCCCGGAGCGCCCGGCCGATCCGGCGCCCGTCACGGACGGCGTGCCGAGCGAGCTGATCGAGTTCTACGACCAGCCGCCGCAGTGGCAGGACTGCGGCCCCGATCTGCAGTGCGCGACCATCGCCGCGCCGCTCGACTGGAACGATCCGGAGCGGGGTGAGATCGAGCTCGCCCTCACGCGCTATCTCGCCGAGCAGGGCGCTCCCGACGGTTCGCTGCTCACCAATCCCGGCGGGCCGGGCGCCAGCGGTGTCAGCTTCGTGCAGTCGAGCGCGCAGTACCTGTTCGCCGACGACGTGCGCGCCGCATACGACATCGTCGGCTTCGACCCGCGCGGCGTCGGCGAGTCGACGGCAGTCGAATGCCTCGACGATACGGCGATGGACGCCTACCTCTACGATGTGCCGGAAGCCGAACGCGGCAGCGCAGAGTGGGAGAGCGAACTCGAACAGGCGAATGCCGACTTCGCCGCGGGGTGCGAGGAGAACACAGGCGATCTGCTCGAGTTCATCACAACGGAGCAGGCGGCCCGTGATCTCGACCTCATCCGGGCCGTGCTCGGGGAGAACGAGCTGCGCTACCTCGGCTTCTCGTACGGCACATTCCTCGGCGCGACCTACGCGAACCTGTTCCCAGAACGCGCCGGGCACCTGGTGCTCGACGCGGCGATGGATCCCTCCGTGCCGAGCGCGATGGTCGGTGCCGTGCAGGGCGTCGGGTTCGAGAACGCGCTGCGCGCGTACCTCACGGACTGCGGCGACGGCGGGCAGTGCCCGTTCCCTGGGAATGTCGATGACGGCATGGCAGATCTCGGGGCGCTGCTCGCAGAGGTGGATGACAGGCCGCTCGTCGGATCAGACGGCCGTGAGCTCGGTGCTGACACCCTGGTGACGGCGATCATCTCTTCGCTGTACAGCCCGCTGTCCTGGCCCGATCTCACCGCCGCGCTGGAGGGCGCGCAGCAGGGCGACGCCTCTGGGGCGTTCGCGCTCGCCGACATGTACAACGATCGCGTCGACGGCACCTATGTCGCGAACACCACCGAGGCGTTCACCGCCTACAACTGCATGGACTATCCGGTTCCGACCGCGGCGGAGAACGACGCGGCTGAGGAGCTGGTGTCGGAGAACGCACCGACGATCGCGCCGTACTGGTCGGGGCCCGACCTGTGCGAGCAGTGGCCGCATGACCCGACGGGCACACGGGGCCAGATCACGGCCGAAGGTGCAGCGCCGATCCTCGTGGTGGGCACGACGGGAGACCCCGCAACGCCCTACCAATGGGCCGAGTCGCTTGCGGAGCAGCTCGAGAGCGGCACGCTGATCACATACGAGGGCGAGGGGCACGGCGGGTACGGCAACAGCGCGTGCGTCAACGACGCCGTCGGCGAGTTCCTCATCGACGGCACGGTGCCGGATGACGGGCTCACCTGCCAGTGACCCGGCGCTGTCCGGGGGCTGTGCGGCGCGCGACGATCGTGCCACGCGCGGGCGTCGGACCGATTCGTTGCGCAGGCGGGCATCCGGTATGCTTGTTCATCGTGCCGCTGACGCGGTCACAGACGCCGCCTTAGCTCAGTCGGTAGAGCGATTCACTCGTAATGAATAGGTCGCCGGTTCGATTCCGGCAGGCGGCTCCAGAAAGGCCCTCGTTCCCCATCGGGATCGGGGGTCTTTCTCGGCAGTCGGTGCAGTGCCCCAAATCTCACGCAACCAGGGGGAGCAGCAGCTCGACGGCGTTGGAAGTCGGAGCGCTGTCCTGCGGGCTCGAGATGTAGCGCTCGACGACCGGATCGTCGGCAAGCCTGCGGCCGCTCTCAGGCACCCAGTGACCGAAGAGCCAGGCGTAGGTGTCCGGCATATCCGCATAGGCACCGATATGGGTGAGACCGGCGTACGGTCCGCCGCGTATCGTGAAGGATTCGACCTGCGCCGCATCCGGTGACAAAGGTTCCAGACGACCGGAGATTCCCGGCGGCACGGTTGCGCACGCGATCGATTTCAGATCTGATTCCGGCGTTCTCGTCGGGTCGGACAGATACACGCCGTACATGTCCTGATCGGCGAGGTCGTGGCCGTGTGCTGCGAGCCAGACGCGCAGTTCGTGGAACGTTCGGTCGATCGTGAGGTACGAACCGCGGTGCCGTGCCGCAATGCATCTGACCTGTGTCAGCTCTCGCACGCGCACCTCGAAGGCGTCAGGATCCTGGCGAGCGCGAGCCATGCGAAGGTCCACGTGCGTTCCGCTGCTGCGGAACCGGGCGGGCGTGGTCCCCGTGGCGGCTTTGAAAGCGCGAGTGAATGATGACTGATCCGGAAAACCGCATTCGCTGGCAATCCGGCGGACGGGCATCGTGTCGGAGACCAGCAGCGAGACGGCTCGCTGGAGGCGCACCCGCTTGACCAGCGCCGACAGCGATTCTCCGAACGCTGACACGAAGATCCGGTGCCAGTGCCGTGGAGAGAACCCGGCAACCTCGGCGAGCCTGATCAGGTCGAGCGGTTCGTCCAGATGGTCGTAGATGTACGTGAGGACCGCGTCGAACCGCTCGTCGTATTCGATCCACGTTTCGCGCTGGTTCATCTTCGCTCATCCGGTTGCGTCTGTGCGCGCCCTGCCATCTCGCCACTCACGATAGCTGAAGGCGAGCTCGACCATGGCACCCAACTCGGCGCGCGGCAGTGGGACGGTGGGATCGAGGAGCACCGCCCGACGTCCGTCGAACTCCATGTGCGCGGCGAACGTGCTGAACTCGCGAATGAGGGACGTTCGGCAACTCACCAGCAGAGCGGGCACGCCGGGACTGTGCTCATCGAGCCGGACTGCTGTGCCGACGCCGTCGCGCCGAGGACGGTACGTCGGTTGCCCCCATGCCAGGTACTCGTGCACACCGCCCGTCCGGGGTAGCGCCCCGGCGGTCGTGAGGATCAGCGCGCGAACCGACAGAAGAACGCTTCGCACGGGAGGGGAGAACCGATCGTAGACGGGCGCGGTCGCCGACGACGGCGGGGAGACGCCTGTATCGGTCCGCATTCGAGTGGGAGCGCCGCGGTGGATACCCGGAGGTTCCGGCATCGACTAGCTCACCCCGAGATTCACGGAGACGGTGCCGTCGACGCCGTACTTCTCGTATTCGCAGAGGAACGTCTTCTGCGCGTCGTCGTAGTCCCATGCCGCCTGCCATGCATCCAGAATGCGTGAGTGATCGCCGTCTGGGGCAGCGAACTCGAGGCGTTCTGAGGCAGGAACCGAGGCCAGCGTCATGCCGTCCGGAATGCTCGTCGCGGGATCGACAGCGACGCCGATGATGAAGCTGAACCAGCCGCTTCTGCTTCGACCCGCGTGCTCGAGGTTCGTGTACACGGCGTAGACCTCGTCAGTGAGGCGTCCCGGCACATGGGCGAGCGCATCGTCGGTCACGACGTGGTTCCAGTGTGCGGGGATGTCGACTGCCGACGCCGCTCCGTTGGTACGGACTTCGATGCCGAGGACGGTGAAGGGCTCAGTGTGGAAAGAGCGAGGGATGATCGTCATGCCCTCACCGTAGGTCGGCGGCATTGTGCAATACGTGCCATCATCGATCGCCGCGGTCTTCCTGCCCCTCAGATCAGCAGGTAGAGCGCGCCGAGGATCGTCACGACGATCACCGCGACGTCGAAGAAGCGCTGGTTCATGCGGGTGAGCAGGATCTTGCCCAGCCACGCGCCGAGCACGACTGCTGGGATCAGTACGGCGTCGACGAGCAGCGTGGGGACGGTGAGGATGCCGAGCCCGATGGAGAAGGGCAGTTTGGCGAGGTTGACGGCGGCGAAGAAATAGGCGGCCGTGCCGAGGAACTCGCGCATCGGGAAGCGCATTGCGAGGAAGTACATCGACATCACGGGGCCGCCGGCGTTGGCGACCATCGTCGTGAAGCCGCCCAGGGCGCCGTAGGACGCGCCCATCATCCGGCCACCTGGCGGTCGGGTGTCGCCCCGCCGTTCCCTTCGCCTCCGCCAGAGAGTCACGGCGATCACGAGAAGCAGGATGACGCCGATCACGCGCTTGGTCCAGGTGTTGTCAGCGAAGGCGAGGAACGCCGTGCCCAGCAGAATCCCGACGATGACGGCCGGGATCAGCGGGAGCAGCGCTCGCAGACGGGCGTGGCGACGGTGGATCAGCAGCGCGAACACGTCGCCGACGATCAGCAGCACCAGCAGGGCACCGGTCGACTGCTTGGCCGGCAGCGCGGCGGCGAACAGGGCGATGGCGATCGTGTTCACGCCGGGAAGCGCGGCCTTCGACATGCCGACGACGGCGGCGCCCAGGGCGAGTGCTGCCCAGGCGAGGACTCCGAGCTCAGGCATCGCGCTGGTCGTCTCCGGTCATCCGCTCAACCTATCGCTGAACGGCGCCCTTGCCCGCGATCGCCGATAGCGTGGAAGCACGTCGACGAGAGGGAGACACGATGAGCCGCATTCTGATCATCGGGGGCCATGGCAAGGTGGCGCTCCGGCTGGCACCGATTCTGGCGGAGAGGAGCGACGAGCCCGTTGCCGTGATCCGGAACCCCGCCCATTCCGACGACGTGGCCGCCGCGGGTGCGACTCCGCTGGTCGCCGACGTCGAATCCCTCGACACGGATGCGCTGGCCGAGCTGTTCTCGGGTCACGATGCGATCGTCTGGTCTGCGGGGGCCGGTGGCGGCGACCCGCAGCGAACCTATGCGGTCGACCGCGACGCGGCCATCCGATCGATGGACGCCGCATCGCGCGCCGGTGTGAGTCGTTACGTGATGGTGTCGTACCTCGGCGCCCGCACCGATCACGGCGTGCCGGAGGACAGCTCGTTCTTCGCGTACGCCGAGGCGAAGGCCGCCGCCGATGAGCACCTGCGCGCAACGGATCTCGACTGGACGGTCCTCGCCCCCGGACCGCTCACACTCGACGAGCCTACCGGCCTGATCGAGGTCGCCGAACCCGGCGACGGGCGCGTCTCACGGGCGGATGTCGCGGCGGTCGCCGCGGCCGCGCTCGCCGATGATTCGACCATCCGGCGCACCATCGCATTCGGCAACGGCACCGTGCCGATCGTGGACGCGATCCGGGGCTGAGCAGCAGCAGGTGACGCTGCGCACCTCGCGGGCAGACACCGGTCTCACCCGGCCGGCATCGAATGCTCCATGCGTGAGACGGAGCGCACAGGCGGCTGGATCCCCTGAGCATCCGGCGCGCGTAATCTGAGACGAGGCACCAGCGGAAGGAGACGAGATGAGTCGCGGACTGCTGATCGTCGACGTGCAGAACGATTTCACAGAGGGCGGCGCGCTCGCCGTCACCAGCGGCGATGACGTCGCCAGGGGAGTGACTCGGTACCTCGCCGAGCACGCGGGGGAGTACGCGGCCGTCGTCGCCTCTCGTGACTGGCATGACGGTGCGAACGACAACGGCGGTCATTTCGCCGCTGATGAGCCCGACTTCGTCGACACGTGGCCGGTGCACTGCGTCGCCGGAACGGAAGGCGCCTCCTACGACCCGCTGTTCGACACATCGGCGGTCACCCATCACGTCAAGAAGGGGCAGGGCGTGTCGGCGTACTCGGCGTTCGAAGGCACTACGGAAACGGGCAGCACGCTCTCCGCGCTGCTCACCGATCTCGGGGTCGACGAGCTCGACGTCGTCGGCCTCGCCACCGACCACTGCGTGCGGGCGTCCGCACTCGACGCGATCCGCGATCGGAGGACGGTGCGCGTGCTCTCGGACTTGGTCGCGGGGGTAGCCCCCGAACCGAGCGCCGCTGCGCTGGCGGAGATCCGCGCAGCGGGCGGAACGATCTCGGCATCCGGCGCAGCTTGATCGTCCGGACGGGTCGCGCGATCCGCGGCACCTGAGCCGACCCGGATCTTCCCGCGATTCGGCTGGTCCCGCATCGCCAGTGCTTCGTTCCGCTGGGCGTCGGGAAACGCGAGACGAGTCCGTTCCTAAGCCAGGCCTGCGCTGCCAGGAGCGTCCGGTTCGAGGGCGTTCTCGCGGCGGGTCTCACACCGAATCGTCGTCGGCGTCGTGCGAGTCGGCGCCCTGTACGGAGACGCGCTCGACTCCGGAGAGATCGAGCAGCGGCGGCACCAGCTCCCGCATCGGCTGCTGTCCGTAGAAGTGCACGTCGACGGTGACCAGTGCCCGATCGCCCTCCGTGCTGCGGCGGCTCCTGACCACCGAGCTGCTGAATCCCATCGCGGTCGCCGCTTCGAGCACATCGCGCAGCACGCCGCCGCCGTCGATGTAGGTGATGCGCAGCACGCGGTGCCGATCAGGCGTGGGCAGGCGCCGGACGACCGGGGCGATGACGAACAGCGTCACCAGATGCAGCACCGTCAGCGCGGCAGCCAGGGCCAGCAGTCCTGCGCCGCACGCCATGCCGACTGCGGCGGCGACCCACACCGTCGCGGCCGTCGTCAGCCCTCGTACGACGTTGCGCCCCTTGAAGATCACGCCTGCGCCGAGGAACCCGATGCCCGACACGATCTGCGCCGCAATGCGCGAGGGATCGAGCGCCGCATCGTCGCCGAGCACCATCGCGAAGCCGTAGCCGGAGACGAGTGTGAATGCGCACGATCCGAGTCCGACGAGGACGTGTGTGCGATAGCCGGCACTCTTCTGCCTGACCTGCCGCTCGAGTCCGATCAGCGAGCACAGCACGAACGAGGCGACCAGGAGCTCGAGCTGAACGGCGGTCGAATCCGTGACGAAGCCGATGAGCGGGTCCATACATCACCTCCACGTCTCGGGACGCCGATCTTCACAATGCCCGTGCTCTAAGAGGAACTCAAGGGCACGAGCCGGATGAGCGGAAGGACGGGACTACCCTTGGTCTGTTGCAAGCGGAAGGAACATCGGTGCTCGAACTGCTCGGAATCTCGTGGCTGGAAGCAGGCGCTGTGGTGCTTGCGACGATCGGCATGTACGTCGCGCTGGTCGTGCTGGTGCGCGTGCTCGGTCAGCGGATGCTCTCCGGAATGTCGAGCTACGACCTGGCGGCGGTCATCGCCTTCGGCGGCATCATCGCTCGCGCCGCACTGGGCGAGTCGCCGAAGCTCGGCGGCGGCATCGTCGCGATCGTCACACTCGTGCTGCTGCAGGCGCTGTCGGGGGTCATCCGGCGTGCGAAGTTCGGCGCGCGGCTGGTGGTGAACCGTCCGGTGCTGCTGATGGCGGGGTCGAAAGTACTCGAGAGGAACATGAGTCGCTGCCACGTGTCGCATCCGGAACTGAACTCGCGTCTGCGGCTGGCCGGTGTGTCGCATCCGGATCAGGTGGGAGCGGTCGTCTTCGAGCCGTCAGGCGCGCTGAGCGTCATCCGGGCCGGGCAACCGATCGACGAGGGCGTGTTCGACGGGGTGATCGGGGCCGAGGAGCTGCGGTAGTCAGGTCAGGCGGAGTGATCCGGATCGATCTCCAGCAGAAGCGGGCAATGAATCCACGGGGGCATCTGTACGTGTCAGGTTCAAGTAAAGTTGGTCTCTGGGCCTATAGCTCAGCTGGCAGAGCATCGGACTTTTAATCCGCGGGTCCCGGGTTCGAGCCCCGGTGGGCCCACTGGCCCTCGCCCCCTGCGGGGCGGGGGCCATCTTCGTCGGTCCACCCGAGGAACCAACCGCGCGGGACTCCCGTGAGGCGCTCGAGCTTTACTGCGAGGCCAGCAATGTCAGCTGGGCGGTTGCGGTCAGCTTCCCAAGCGGCGTACGCCTTCGGGCCGACCTCGAGTGCGGCAGCCATACCGTCCATGGTCGTCTGGACGTACTCTCGGCGCACCTTGCGGAGCCGGTCGCCAAGGCTCCAGGCAGGGATGCTGCGTGGGAACTGGATGACTTGTGCGTTCTCAGACATGCCCCAATAGTAGCAAAAGCTACCTAAACCTTGCAATAGCTACGACACGCGGGCATAACGACTTGACGTAGTTGGTAGCTATACCTATTGTCGGTGGCATGACCGATAGCGATACCTACTCTAGCGAGACAGCGATACCAATCGGAGAAGCTGCTCGACTGCTGGGCGTATCAGTGGGCACAGTCCGGAACTGGGAACGCAACGGCAAGCTTCAGTCCTTTCGCACACCAGGCAAGCAACGCCGCTTCCCGATCGAACAGATCCGGGCGCTCAAAGGACAGACCGCCGCATTGCGCTCGCCGCAGTCTGCTGGAGCGACGTCATGATCGCGGAACCGGCAGACTTCCTGAACGATGAAACGGGCGAGGCTTCCTTGGCGATCCGTCGCCTAGCCGACGCGCTGACGGACGTGTTGCGTACTGACGATGATCTCGAGGTGCGGCCTGCTCGCATCGAGGCACTCCGGGTGCGCGCGCGTCAGGCCGCACCACATCTTCTATCTCTGCTTGGCGGCAACCTCCTCGACGGCGTGGGCGAGCTCCTCGATCGCCTTCCCGAGGGACCGCTCGAAGTCGTCCTTGGCAATGTTGACGGCCTGTCGGGCGTGGCGCTTGGCACGTCGGGCGTAGTTCTCACCGTTGCTCATGAGAGTTCTCCTCTGCGTAGTGGGCCGGGCGCTGGCACGTCCGTGACTCCCGCGTCGACCGTAGCGGAGACCACCGACGCCTTGTCTCCGGGTGTTGGTGCTGAGAGCGGGGCGGTTGAGCCGTCGGTTCCCGCCCCGTTCTCACATGTGGGTGTTCGGTACACGTGCGACGACCATCCGGAAGGGTCACAGGCGCTGTGCAGGGGGTGCGGGGATGCTCGCCGCCGGTGCGCGGCATGGCTTGATGCGCGGCGGGGTGAGTCATGAATCCGCGGCTACTGGGTTTGGTCCGACTCGCGCTCATCCTCGCAGTACTTGCGTGCCTGGTGGCGTCGTGGCTGCGCGCGCAGCACGACGGTGTGACGCTCTTGGGTCTTCTGTTCGGCGCCGCGCTGGTCGTGGCGATGCGTGTGCGCCCTCGCGACGTGGAGTCGCCGCCGCGGTAGTGCCGCGGCCTCCTTCCTCTTCTCACTCTGTTCTCTATTGGGGTTGTCATGGTTCCTTTTTCTGATGAGTCGGCGCCGATGTCGGCTGGCGAGCACGTCGCGAATGGTGCGGCGGTTGGCGAGGCGTCGACGAGCGTTCTGCCGGTGATCGTCGATCGCCCGGTTGTGCCGTGGCACGCGGTGGTCTTGATCGCTGGTGCGTTCGTCCCGCTGGCGGTGCTCGCTGTCGCGGTAGTCGCGCTGGTGGTGATCGCATGAGGGTGACGGTCGAGCTCGAGGATCGTGAGGCGGAGCTGATTCGTCTGCGCGCAGAGACGCTGGGGGCGACGCCGTCGGAAGTTGTCACGGAAGCGGTCCGGGCGCAGCGTGCCAGATCAGCGCAGCGCGTGTCTCATGCGCGCGAGGTCGCTGCGATGGTTCGGCAGTCGTGGTGTGACGCGGATATCGCGTTGTATCTGGGACTGTCGAACAACACGGTCGCGTCGATTCGTCGCACGCTGGGGCTGCCGCCGAATCGTCGCGACGCGCCGGGCACGGCGCCGTCGGTGGCGTACGGGGTGCGGTCGTGAGCGCGCTGGTGTCGATGCACCCGTTCGAGGGACTGCATGTCGGCGACTTGGTGAGCGTGTCGAGCCTTCGTGGTGCTGCCATGGCGTGCTCGAACGTGTTGGCGCGTGTGTCTACGATTCACCCTGCGGGTGCGATGCGGGTGATTCACGTCACGCTCGCGTCGGGTGAGGGCATGTTCGCGTCGCCGGATTTCTATCGGGTCAGGAAGCTTGAGATCTCGGATCCGACGGGGTTGTCGACGGGGCGCTGGCGGGTTCGCCGCAAGGTGTTCGTGACGCGTGGGGGTAGGGCCGTGCAGTGGGCCTGGCGGGTTGCGCCGGAGCCTGCGCGGGGCGTGTCCGAGGACGTGGTGATGCAGGAGCTCGGGTACCACGATTTCCCGCCGCGGCAGTTTGGGCGTGCGGTCGACGAGGCGGTCGAGAGGGCGAGGGGGAATCTGCGGTGAATGAGTTCGATGGTCTGGCGCAGTACCGGTTCGCGGTGGCCGCGGCGCTGCCGGGGCTGGTGCATCTGAGTGACCAGGACGACGCGGTGCTGTTGCTGACCCAGCTGGATGTGCCGGGTGCGGACGAGCGCCGTTGGCTGACGTCGGGCATGGCGTTCCATGCGGGCATGTTTCTGCGTGCGACGGCGGTGAGGCGGCGCCGCGCTGCGCGACCGTGGTGGGCGTGGTGGCGTCGCGTTGCTCTCCCGGACGGTGCGTTCGTGCCGGATCTGTCGACTGGGTCGGGCCACGGGATAGTGGCGGCCGCGCAGGTTGTTGCGGCGTACGCGGATCGGCGCCGTGATGACGCGGAGGCATTGCTCGAGCCGTGGTGCTCTGGCCGGCGTGATGAGGATGACTACGCGGAGCTGCTCGGTGCGCTGTTGCTGCACATGCGCTACGCGCACGGTCAGTTGGTCGCGTGCGGGGGTCACTCGTGATCGTGCATCGGCGTCCGGCGTTCGGCGGGCCTGTTGTGCCGTGCTGTGGCGTGCGGCTCGGGGAGGTTCCGGGGGAGGCGTTGTCGTCGACGTTGGGTGAGGTGACGTGTTCGGGCACGTACGCCCCGTTGTCGGGCGGCACGGATCTGACTGTTGCGCAGCTGCTCGACGTGGAGCGCCGGTTTCCGAAGGCGTCGGGGGCGAAGGACGAGCACATTCGACTCGTGCTGGGCACGAATCCGGCGCACTACTACGTGCTGTTGTCGCGGGCGATCTGGACGGACGCGGCGTTGCAGCAGGACCCGGTGTTCGCACGGCATCTGCGTGAGCAGCAGGGGCGTCATAACGCGGCGCGGGCGGCGCGGTTGCGGCCGCGGAACGCGGACTACGGAGCGGAGCAAGGGAAATGAGCACGGTGACCACGATCGACGCGGCCGACATCTCGGTGACGCGCGTCCTGTCGATGTCGACGCCGGATCTCGGATGGCTGGCCGCGGGCCTGCTGCCCGCAACGGCGAACGACGAGGTGTTCGGCGTGAAGCAGCACGCACATATCGTCGCCGACGAGCTGACGGCCATCATGACGGCCACGGACGGGCACCGCGTGCACCAGGTGCACGTCCCGCTGCAGGCACCGGTCGAGCACGTCGAGGTAGTCGTCCCGCGCGACGTGCTCGTCTGGGCGAAGAAGAACGCCCGCACGTTCAAGCCGAAGCGCGACGCCCTGATCGACCCGGTCGCACAGCTCGTCCTCGAAGTGCCGGCCATCTCCGACGAGGGGATGCCAGCGGGCTGGGCCGCGGCGATCTACCGGGAATGGGATTCCGAGGAGGCGCCGTCGGCGAGGTTCGACGCGCCCCTGGTGAAGGAGACCTACCCGAACATCAATCGCATCATCGACATGGTGCGCCGCTCGACGCCGAGCGGGTCTTCACCGATTCCGCTGTCCTACCTCGCGGACGCGCAGGCGCTGCAGACCACGAACACGAGCACGCCGACGATCGAGTACACGCGGCGCGAGTCCGACGGAAAAGCGGGCCCGGCGCTCATCGACTTCTGGGAGCAGGGCGTGCTCCGCGCGACCGCGCTGATCCAGCCGACCACGCAGCCGGAGGGTGACGAATCATGACGAAGCCGTACTACCAGGACGACTTGGTGACGCTGTACCACGGGTCGTGTCTCGAGGTCAGGGAGTGGTTGGAGACGGATGTCCTTGTGACAGACCCGCCGTATGGCACTCAGAACGGCGTCGGGCCG
The DNA here is from genome assembly GCF_003569805.1 of Microbacterium halotolerans. Lineage (GTDB taxonomy): Bacteria > Actinomycetota > Actinomycetes > Actinomycetales > Microbacteriaceae > Microbacterium > Microbacterium halotolerans. Next base: position 1,683,513 of record NZ_KZ984051.1, read on the forward strand.
AAGAAGCACCGGGGCGGGTATGGGCGCCGCGACAAGTACGACACGGGCGATGGCATGGCCGCGACGATCGCTGGGGATGAAACGACGGAGACGCGTGACGCGGCGCTCGAGTTGTGGGGCGGCCGGGCGGCGTTGGTGTTCGGGTCGCCACGTCTGCCGGACCCGCCGATCGCAGTCGCGGACCGGCTGGTCTGGGACAAGCGGCGCCCCGGCATGAACGGCGGCCCGTGGCGGTACCGGCATGAGTCGATCTACGTGACTGAGGGTTTCGTGCGTGCGAGCAACGCGGCGGTGTCGATCATGTCGGCATTCCCGGAGCAGGGTGACCACATTCACGGCAAGCCGGTGAAGTTGATGGAGGCCCTCGTCGCGGCCGCCCCCCCCGGAATCATCGCGGATCCATTCGCCGGTTCAGGGGCGACGCTGTTGGCGGCGAGGAATCTGGGCCGGCGGGCCGTGGGCGTGGAGTTCGAAGAGCGGTACTGCGAGGTCATCGTGCGTCGTCTGGGGCAGCAGGCATTCAACTTCGACGACCTCCTGCGTCCGGCGTCGGACGAGGTGCGCGCGTCGGGATGGGCGAACGATCCGGACGCCGACGAGTTCGCTGCGTGGGCTCCGGCGAACGTCACAGCGAGGGGCGGTGACGTGGCATGAGTACCGGACTGTTCGGTCTCGCTGATGTGCAGGCTCCGTGGTGTCCGATCTACGTTGCGCCGGCGGGTGCGGAATCTCTGATGGCGATGCTCGCTGCGCAGGAGCCGGTCTGCCGGGACTGTGGGACGCGGAAGCTGGGTCGGGAGCGATGTGCGCAGGGTGTTGACGAGCGCGGGACGTTCGTGCTGTGTGACGAGTGCGCTGCGCTGGACCGAGCGGCCGTGGGCGCCACTGTCGCGGTGTCGTACTGGGGCGTGCGGGTGCCGGTGGTGGAGCTGCCTGCGCGTCGTGAGGCTCAGGCTGAACGGCGAGCGTCCTGTCTGCGGGCTGTGAACCATGACTGATCTGCTGGATCTTCTCGACGACCTTGAGGCGAGGGATCGCGCCGCGCAGCCGTACGTGGGTGCCGCGCCGTTGCACTTCACGTCGGCGTACTACACGCCGGATGAGTTCCTGGAGGCGCGTGACGGGTGGGTGCAGCGGTACGGGCATCTGGAGTGGGCTGATCGTCCGCGGTGTCGCATGTGGACCTTGGGGATCACGACGGGCTGGTGCAACGCGTCGCCGGGGCACCGGCTGTGTGTGCTGCAGGTGGACCTGCGGTGCGAGTGTCGGTTCCCGTACCTCGTGGACGAGTGGGAGCGGGTCGGCCCGTGCAGCTGCCCGGGCGATCTGATGTACCAGGCGAATTGTCCGGACTGCCGGTGGCACACGATCCAGCCGTCCGAGAACGCTGTGGTCCAGGCGTGGCACGATCACGCGTGGCCAGGGTGGCGTGACCTCCCGGTGATGCCCTTCGACGTGCGACCGCATGGCGGGAGCATGGATCCGGCGCACGCGATGGAGAAACGCGCGGCCGCGAAAGCGCGCGCGTGGGCCGCCGAGCACTATCCGGCCGAGTGGCAGGTGCCCGGTGCCCCGGTGGTGACGGAACGTACCTGGATCGGGTCGCGGAACGTGCCGGGCTACAGCCCGTGGGGCGGCTTCGACCTCACCGGCCGGATCATCGACGAGGTGACGTCATGACCCGCCGGGGTACGCCGAAGCGTGCGCTCGTGTTGCTCGAGGCGCGTGATGAGCGGGTGTGTGCGATGACGGCGCAGCGTGGTGACCGGATCGTTCCGCAGCATCGCGCCGGCGGCATGGGAGGCGGGAAGTCGAAGCACGACCTTCACGGGCTGGTGTGGCTGGACTCGATCGTGAATGGCCAGATCGAAGCTGACGCGACGTTGCAGGCCATGGCGTTTGCATGGGGCGTGAAGGTGCGTGCGGTCGATCCGGCCCGGGTGCCGGTGTTCTACCGCCACGAGCACGCATGGTTCGTGCTCGAGGGCGTGGAGCGTCGTGAGGTGTCGGCGGTGGTGGCGCTGGACATGATGCTTGCCGCGTACGGCGACCGATACCTGGCCTGGAAGGCGACTGCTGATGAATCACCGCGTGCGGCACTGCTGGTGGCACGGGGAGGACGGTTCTGATGCTGGGCCGTTGCTGCGCACGTTGCAAGACGCCGTATGGCTGTGGACGCGGGGTCTGCGGGTGTCATGCGGATGACTGGCGTGTGCGTGAGCAGGAGGCGCTTCGTGATGCGCGTGCAGATCTGATCGAGGAGCTGGAGGCGCAGGAGCGTACGAGGGGGCGGTGGCTGTGAATGCGAGTGAGGTCGTGCATGGTCAGGGGCTGGTCCCGGGCCGGGCGTATTGCGGTCGGAAGATCACGAGCTTGCCGGCGGGGTGGCGTCGGGTGACGTGTGTGGATTGTCGGGCGGCGTATCGAGCGGATGGGAATCGACTATGACGGCAGCGAAGACGGAGCGCCCGGAGTGGGCGTCGGTGAATCTGACGCTTGAGCGTGATCGGGCGCGGGATGTTGCGGTGCGGCTTGAGGGTGAGTTGGCGGCGGCGGACGGCCTGATCGAGGCGATCGATGAGGTGATCTCGCCGACGCCGGATGCGGAGCTGGACGAGAGCAATACGCGTGCCCTGCAGCGGGTGCGCGATCTGATCGATGACCACATGGTCAGGAACGGAGCAGACCGATGAGCGAGTCCATTCATCGTTTCGCGGGCGTGACGGGTGCGCTGGGGATCGAGGTGAGCGAGCTGGGGTGCATTATGGCGGACGTCGAGCCGATCCCGGTGACGAGGTATCTGGCGTCGGCGTTGCCGAACCCGTGGGGTGATCTGTACGTGTCGCCGCGGCGTGAGGAGCGGTTCTGGATCGATGGTGCGGTGGGTGAGACTGGCGCGCATGTGACGTTGCTGTATGGGCTGCTGCAGCCAGGGCCGGTGTGGCGTGAGCATGTGGACGTGCTGCTCGCTGACGTGGATCTGTCGACGGTGACGGTTGATCACGTGGGCGTGTTCGATTCGCCGTACGAGGATGAGCGGTACAAGTGCATCGTGGCGCACCTGCAGCTCACGCCGGCGCTGCGGAGGGCGCATACTCGGCTCTCGTATCTCCCGCATGTGAACACGTTCCCGGAGTATCGGGCGCACGTGACGCTTGCGTATGTGAAGGACGAGCCTGCGGTGGGTGCCGTGTGGGGTGGTCTGTCGATTCCTGAGCTGTGGGCGGGGTATCTCGATCAGGACCTCGCTGGCCGCGAGCTGCGGGTGTCGGGCATCAACTACGGGGGCCGGTCATGAGCGCGCCGCAGCGGTTCCGGAAGAAGCCCGTCGAGATCGAGGCGATGCAGCTCACGCGGGAAAACGTCGCAGACGTGGCCGCTTGGTGCGGAGGGCGTGTCATCAAACAGGTCAAGCCTGGCGACCCAACGGACGTGTACGTGGCCGCTTGGTGCGGAGGGCGTGTCATCGAACAGGTCAAGCCTGGCGACCCAACGGACGTGTACGTCGGGCTCGACATCCCCACGCTCGAAGGCACGATGCGCGCCGAGACTTTCCACTGGTCGACGTGGGACGGCACCCGCTACGTAGGTGGCGACTGGATCATCCGTGGAGTGCAGGGTGAGTTCTACCCGTGCAAGCCGGACATCTTCGAGGCGACGTACGAGGCGGTGCGCTGATGGGCTACCAGGTGTACGAGGATCGGATGGCGCGCGATCATGGCGTGAGCCGGTGGGCTGGGTACGGAGTGCCGGCGGTATGCGATGCGCCGTCCTGCGAGGCCAGGATCCACCGGGGATTGGCATTCAAGTGCGAGCCGTGTGGCATGTACTTCTGCTTGGAACACCTTCTGAGCGTGTGCCCTGCCTGGCATGCGTTCGTGACGCCAAAGCCGGACACGGCGGAGTGGGAACGGTGGATACTCACCGACGAGTCGTGGGCGCAGTGGCGCGCAGAGAACTCGGACCTGGTCGCTGACATGCGCGCTCGCACGACGACCGACACGGCCCGGGACGCACCGCGCTCGCCGGATTGCGTGGCGGGCAAGCACCGCGCGTGCGGTGGTGACGCGTGGGACGACGCGGCGGATGACGTGTGCGACTGCCGGTGCGGATGCCACTCGGAGGAGGTGGCCGCTGATGAGCGCTGAGACGGAGTACACGGTGTACCGCCGCGATAGCCGGGACGCGATGGTGCTTGACGCGGCCGACCCGGTCCGCTCGCTCGAGGTGCTGCTCGAGAAGGCCACAGCGGCACGGGAAGACGCCGAGCTGGAACGGGACCGACTGACGGCATGGGCTGAACGCGCGGTCAACGCCCACCAGACCGCCTGCGAACGCGAAGCACGCTTCCGAAAAGCGCTCGCCGCGGTGCGAGAGGGCGAGCAACGGCATGTCGCGGTTGCTGAGGAGGAGGGCCGGACGGATGGATGTTGAGCGCGAGTTGGCGGCGGTGCGTCGTCGTGTGCGAGCGCAGATCGACCGGAACGCGCGTGCCGCGTTGGTCCGCATCGGGATCGACGTGGAGGCGGAGGAGCGTGCGGCTCGTGAAGCGCTCGAGCTCGAGAGGCGTCGTGCCGCTGATGCTTCGGCGGAGCAGCTCGGAGCGAGTCTGCGGGCGATGCGAGATAGCTGGGTTCGCATGGCGGAGGGCATCGCTCGTGGCTTCAACGGGGGTGGTGTGCGATGACTGACCAGTTGACGCCCGCCGAGATGCGGGAATGCAAAGGCAGGTGGCCGCATCGATGGCACGTCCGGCAGTTTGGCGGCGTGGCCTGCGGTCGGTGCGGGGCGCCCCGGTCACGCTTTCACATGGTCGCGGGGAAGCCGGAGGTGCGTGATGTCCAGTCCTGACGAGCTGAGGGCAGCGGCCGACAGCCTGCTCACACGTCCTGAGCCTGGCCGACTGGCGGTCACCGTGGATGCGAGGGATGCGGGCGTGATGTCGCTCGCCGCCCGTCGCCTGGCCCGCGTGATCGAGCACGTCGAGAGTGAGCGTGTACGCCTGCCTCAGCTGCCGGCGGCGTCGATGTATGCGCAAGGCGAGTTCGACGCGTTCACCGAAGTCGCCCGTATCGCCCGCGGGGAGACCACCAGCCACGAGGAAAGGAGGCGATCATGATGCGCATAGGAACGACGTTCGGTGGGATCCGTATCCCGCCATCGCTCGACGGCGTGATCGTGGGACGCGATGGCGACAGGCCTGATGCTTGGCGGCTCACGTCGAACATCACTGGTGCGTCCGCCACGGTGCGAACGGCCTACGCCGGTCAGGGCCAGATGAAGCCCTACCGCCTCTTCATCGAGGGCCGCCGGACGCGGTCCTTCGGCTGGCGTCACGCTGCGATCGAGGCGGCTATCGAGGCGCTACTCGCTGGACACCGTGCCGCCGGGGAGACCAACGAGAGGGAGGGCGGCAATGTCTGATCTGCGAGTGGTGCCGGTCGATCTCGCGACTGCGAAGGCATTCGTCACTGCGCATCATCGTCATCACGAGCCGCCTGTGGGGCACAAGTTCAGTGTCGGCGTCGCACGTGGTGATCAGCTGGTCGGTGTCGCGATCGTGGGTCGTCCGGTGTCTCGCGTGATCCAGGCCGAAGCTCGCACGCTCGAAGTGATCCGCACGGCGACGGACGGCACGCACAACGCGAACTCGATGCTCTATGGGGCAGCACGTCGCGCCGCGTTCGCGCTCGGCTATGACTGCCTCATCACGTACACGCAGGAGGGCGAGACGGGCGCGAGTCTCCGTGCTGCCGGGTATCGCGTGATCGCGCAGCGTCCGCCCCGGAAGGGCTGGGATACGCCGTCTAGACCGCGAGAGGACCGCGGCGATTACGTCGCGCGGACGCTGTGGGAGACCAACGAGAGGGAGAAGCCATGATCATCGAGCAAGTGCCGCTTCGCGATCGAGTCTGGGACGCGATCACCGAGAGCCTTGTGCCTGCCGCTGTCCAGTCGCCTGAGGACGAGATCGCCACGCATGTTGTCCCGCATGACGCGGACGGTGCTCTGTATTGCATCGAAGGAGTCCTCGACATAGGCGTGCTCGTGTCTGCAGTCGTGGATGAGATCTGGGACGACCACGAGAGGGAGAGCAATGGGGACCGTGGAGACTGAGGCATTCCTGCTGGTTGATCCCGTGCAGGACTACGAAGAAACGCTGACCATTCTCGGGGTGTACGGGTCGTTGGACGCCGCGAAGGAAGCACTCGCCCGGCTGCGTGAGGTATTGGTCCGAGAGGTCGGCATATATGGGCACAGCAAGCTGCGCCGGGATAGCGAGGTCCAGCACTGGCGGGGCGATCAGCTCCTCGAGTCGTGGACGTACACGCCACCTGAGTCCAAGGACCCGGACGTCGGGTGGAGCGATGCATGGAGGTGGGGCAATGCCTGAGCGTATCCAGCTGTCACGCAAGCGGGGCTGGCGGAAGCCGGAGAACACGATCGTGGTCGCGCGGCCTGGTCGATGGGGCAACCCGGTGCTGATCCACCCCGTGAGGCCGTCAGGGCCGTTCGACATCTATCACGGCGATGTCGGCTTCATCGGGCAGGTGACTGGCATGGAACTCGCGCGCGAGAAGGCGGTCGAGGCGTTCCGTCGGATCGTTGACGGGTCTCCGGAGATGCGCGCCGAGATCCTGGCGGAGCTGGCTGGGAAGAATCTCGCGTGCTGGTGTCCGCTGGACCAGCCGTGCCATGCAGACGTGCTGCTCGAGCTCGCGAACACGGAGCCCGGCGATGACTGAGGGGATCTGGGTACACGCGCTGTTGGTCGCTGGGGTCGGCACGTACAACGCGGCATGGTTCGGCATCGGCGCGTGGTGGGCGACACGACACCGGAGGAGGTCCTGATGCCGGTGGACGACGAGACCCGTGAGGCTGCGAAGGCGGATCTGGATCGCGCGATCAAGGCGTACTTCGGGGTGATTGAGCCGGACACGTATGTGGACGCGTGGGTGTTGGTGACGCACAAGCGTCGGCCGGAGTGGGAGCAGGCTGGGCAGAGCGTGGTCGGGACGACGACGCCGCCTCAGGCGTGGCCTCTGACGCGTGGCCTGTTGGACATTGCGTTGACGGAGGACCGCGACGATCAGAGTGTCAGGGATGGGGAGGACGACTGATGGTGATCGTTCTGGCGACATCGATCAAGGATGGCCGGGCGGCGGTCGACCGGATGCTGGTCAAGCCCCCGAGCGTGCACATCGTCACGCCACGGAATCTCCCGAGCGTCCGCGGCCGATCGACGACGCACATGTTCGCGACGCCCGACTTCTGGGACCTCCCCGAAGCGCGCCGAGCGAACATCATCCGCTGCGCGATCCCCGCGCTCACCACTTCCTACTGCGAGCGCTGCAAGCACTTCTGGGCTGGGGCGGTCGCCGAGATCGAGGCTCGCGCTCGCCGTGGGGGTGAGGGCTGATGGGGGTGTTGATCGATCTGTCTGGGGAGCGTTTCGGCCGGTTGACGGCGGTGAAGCGATTGCCGGATGCCGTGTCGGCGAGCGGTAGCCGGCAGCCGGCGTGGGGATGCGTGTGTGACTGTGGGCGTCGCACGGTCGAGCAGGGGCGTGCTCTGCGGGCGGGCCGGGCGTTGTCGTGTCGGCAGTGTGTGCGTGACCCGAGTCGGATGCTGCGGTACGGCACGACGTACATGGTGTGGTGGCCGACTCTGGGGATTCTGAAGGTCGGTCGCGCGTTCCGTGGGATGCGTCTGGAGATGATGCGGCAGACCGGAGCCGTTGTGCTGCTGGATGCCCGAGGCACGGACGCGTCGTGGGAGCGTGCTGGGCTGCGTGCGCTGCGGAGGCTATTCGATCCGGCGTTCACGGGGCCGAGTGGGACTGGGGCGCATCGAGCTGATCGGATCCTCTATCGAGGACGTGGATGGCGGGAGTGCTTCTTCGTCGAGGAGGAGGATCTGCAGCTCGCGTACGACGTGTGCTTGAGGGCGATGCTGCGAGAAGGGAATGATTTTGGAGAGAACCCACCTGCCACCGCCACCTGGCGGCGAGCACTCCGCGGCGTCCAGCGTGCTCGGGCTGCCCGTCGCGGCCGCACCGACTGCGCTGGGCCTACAGGCCCTCGCGGGCCGGCTGGGGCTGTTGGAGCTCGACGCGGAGCGGATCGGACTGAGGCTGTATCCGGGCGAGTCGGTGACGACATCGGCGGAGCGTGTGGTGCTGCACGTCTTGATGCTCGAGGAAGCGGGGTTCCTGCTGACGTGGGCACAGGACGGCCGGGAGTGGTTGCGTCTGCTGGACGGCGGCGGTGCGCCGTCGGCGCGCGGACGGGCCCCGTGGGGGACTGTTCAGGACAGCTCGGTGCCCGCCGGTCCGGTCGCATTTTCAATGGCTGGGGAGAGGGAGAGAGAGGAAGCACGCGCACGAGCGCGCGAGCGCGCACGAGCACGGGCAGACGAGGAAGAACGGATGCGGGAGGGGCGCTGGGCGGCGTGGGAGGCCGAGTATGTGCGCCGGAAGCCCGCTCGCCCGTCTCGCCCGGCCGTGTTGGAAGCTCCGCCCATGGGGTGCCCGGATCATCCGCACGGTTCGCTGGATCCGTGCGGGCCGTGCGGCACGGCAATGGAGCGCCGCCGGGAGTTCCTGGCGCGGCAGAAGTACACCGAGCAGCTGGCGGTGTTCGAGGAGCACCTGGAGGACGAGCCGTGGGATCCGGACGAGCCGTTCTGACGCAGGAGATGTCTTGCCAGGAGCCCAGGGTGGCATCGTGCTTGATCTGATGCCGTTGGACCCGGAGTGGGTCGAGTGGGGCGCTCGGTATCGCTGGCATGTCGACCAGCTGCCAGCGCTGTTCGAGGCCTTGCGTGAGATGCGAGTGCCGTCGATGACGGCTCGTACCGATGTGGAACGGGTAGCGGGCTCGAGCGCGGAAGGGCCTCCGGTGCCGTTGCAGGTCGGGCCTGTCGATGTCGTCGACGAGCTGTGGGCAGTCGTGGTCGAGTACGTTGACGAGGTTGCCGAGCTGATCGGGCATGCGCCGCCGCAGGTCGTGGCTCGAGCATGGCGGCGGCGGGGTGTGCCTGCGGGTGTGCGACCGCTGTCCGAGGGCGTCGCCGTGAGGCGTGCTGCACACGAGGTGACGAACTGGTTGATCATCCACCTCGAGGCGATCGCCGTTCACAGCCAGCTCGCGGACAGCGAGGACCACCTGTTTGAGCTCATTCGCAAGCACCGGTCGCGCTACGTGGCGGAACGTACTCGGGCGCGGCGTCGCGTGTGCCCTGTATGCGAGGAGCGTTCCGTGGTCGTGGAATGGGCGATGCTCGCAGGAGCGGACGAGGCTGAAGGCATCGGGCGATGCACGTCGTGCGGCACGGGATTCCGGCGGGAAGCATCGTGACGTGGCGTCCACGGTGGCTTACATACGACGAGGCGGCAAGGCGCGCCGGGGTCAGCGCATGGACGGTGCAGGAGTGGCGCCGTGCGGACATGCCGATGACCACGGACAAGGCGGGTCGTCGAGTGGTACGTGAGGACGTGCTGCTCGAATGGAAGGTCCGACGCCTGCGTGCGAATCCGGCACGCTCTCGCAAGCGATAGGGGGTGTCGTGTCGCAGTTGCATTCGCCACGATCCACCCCCTATTGTTTACGGTAGAGAATAAGAGTGTCAGCCCCCGGGGTAGCGCAAGCTATCCGGGGGCTTTCTCATGCACCCCGGGGCTGTTGTATACCTGCCGGGGTATGGTCTTCGGGAGGCTGCCGATGGGGCGTGCTGTTCCGGCTCCCAATGCGAATGGTCATCGTCGCCGGCAGGTGAGGATTCGAGTACTCGCAGAGGAATCCACTTGTGCACTGTGTGATCAGGCTGTGGATAAGTCGCTGTCGTTCTTGCCAGGTCAGCATGGCGCGAAGTGCCGCGACCGTGAGTGCAGTGGCTGCGTGCCGCATCCGCTGCGCGCTGAGGTTGACGAAGATCTGCCTCGTTCGCGTGGTGGATCGGCCACGGACCGCGCCAACTGCCGCCTGATGCACCGTGAGTGCAATCGCTGGAAGGGCAAGATGACGCTGACAGAGGCGCGCGCGAAGCGCGCCGGTGTGAGCATGTCGAGTGTTCCGCTGGTGATCACAAACCTGGTGCGGTGGTAACCGAAGCGGTGAGTGACGGCCGGGTCGGGTCGGCGCCGGCACCCAGGGGGGGCACCCCCTCCCCGCCGCCCCCAAGGCAACCCCGCCGGATAGGGCCGATCTCTCCTCGGTGATTTCCTCAATGCCGTGAAATGTATTGAGGAAAAAAGCGCAGTAGTATCTCTCGCGGCCCATTGCATTCGTGATGGGGGCAGATGGTCTCGGCGACTTTCTGGGGAGTCTGTGCGGAGGGCGTTCTGAGGGCATCCTGAGAACCGCGGAATCATGCGGATTATCCGTAACACGCTGGTAGAATTGAGGCATGGATTTCGGGGCGTGTGAGTTTTGCGGGGCCGGGTTAGCGTTGATGCGTCGCGGTGCTCGCTTTTGCAGCTCGAAATGCCGAGTGTATTTCCACCGTAATTACCGTCGAATACCTCGCCAGATGACTGATCGGGCTGCGTGGGTGCGTGCGGTTGGGAAGCGGCCGGTCACGGTGACCGGGGCGCCGGCCTCGACGACGAAGCGTGCGACGTGGGCGCCGTTCCGTGCCGTGGCGACATCGTCGGTCGGTGACGGCTACGGGATCATGCTCGGCGATGGCATCGGCGCGTACGACCTGGACCACGTCACTGACGACGAGGCGCGATTGCTGCTGTCGCAGATTCCGGAGCGGGTGCTGTTCGTCGAGCGGTCGATGTCCGGCGACGGCGTGCACGTCTTCGTCGAAGCTCCGGAAGGGCCGGGGACGAAGAAGTGGGCGGGACGCCATGAGCGCTACACCCGCGCGAGATTCATCCGGATGACGGGAGACCGACTCTCCCTCGCATGACCTGCCGGTAGGAGGTGACCACGATGAAGTGCGCCACCTGCCGGAAGCCGCTGGGCACCAGCGACCGCCGCGTGAAGTACTGCTCGGAGTTCTGCAAGGCGAACAAGCCGGCACCGAAGCGGAAGCTGCGTGCCGTCGGTGCCGACGAACGTCCGGTCGATCCCGAAGCCATGGTCCCGGACCCCGATCAGGACCCGCACACTGAACCGCGCACGCTCACCGTGGATGACGCCGCGCGCGAAGGAACTGACCTCGAGTTCCTCATGGCCATCCGAGATCGCCTCGCTGATGCCGTCGCCGACGAGACATGTCCTCCCCGCGAGCTCGCCGCGCTGACGCGTCGCCTCGAAGAGAACCGGAAGCAGATCAACGCCGAGAAGGCGCGTCTGCGCGAGGAGGGCGAGGATGACGAGCACGCCGACGACGAGAGGTGGGACGCGGACGCCGTCTAAGCGACGTCTGTCCGATGTGACCAAGCACCTCTCGATGCCGTCGGGAATCGTTGCACACGGGTACCCGGCCGTCGCGCGGCAGTGTCGCAAGATGGGCGTCGTCCACGACGATTGGCAGCAGGCGCTCGCTACGGCGATCCTCGCGAAGCGCGCCAACGGCCTATACGCGGCCGGCGTCGGTGGAGTGACGTTGTCCACCTGCCGGCAGGTAGGGAAGACGTTCACGATCGGGACGATCATCTTCGCCCTGTGCGCGCTGTCACGAGGCACGAAGGTGCTGTGGACGTCGCACCATGGCAAGACGACGGACGAGACGTTCGAGTCGCTCGTCGCGCTGGCGCAGAAGCCGCAGATCGCCCCGTACATTCGTAAGACGCCGTCCGGGTCGGGCAAGCAGCAGATCGTGTTCACGAACGGGAGCAGGATCCTGTTCGGCGCGCGCGAGCATGGCTTCGGTCGAGGCATCCCGGGCGTGACCGTCGTGGTGTTCGATGAGGCGCAGATCCTCAAGGCCGGCGCACTGAACGACATGGTTCCGGCGCTGAACACGATCAAGAACCCGCTCGTGCTGCTGATGGGCACTCCGCCGGATCCGAAGGACCCGGCAGAAGTGTTCAAGGCGCGCCGCCGGAAGGCGCTCGACATCGAGCAGCGCCGCGCGAAGGGCGAGAAGGTCGCGTCGAATGCTCTGTACGTCGAGATCGGCGCCGACGACGACCCTGACCCCGATGACCGACGCCAGTGGGGCAAGGGGAACCCGTCGTACCCGGACCGGACCCCTGAAGCTTCCATCGAGCGCATGCGGGAGCTACTGCCTGACGTGGCTGCGTTCATCCGCGAAGGCCTGGGCGTCTGGGATCGAGAGGTCAACGGCACTCGACTGATCACGGAGCCCGAGTGGGCTGCTACCGCCGTCGGGATCGTGCCGCAGGAGGGCGTAAAGGCGATCGGCGTTGCGTTCAACCTGGATGGCACGCGAGTGTCCGTGAGCGGTGCGCTGAAGCACGCGGACGGCATCCACACGGAGCTGATTGACGCCCGCCCGCTCACCGAGAGTGGGATTGGCCCGCTTGCAGACTGGCTCGCCGAACGCAAGGACTCGGTCGCCCTCTTCGTGATCTCGGGGCGGGCCGGCGCCGACGCGCTTTACCTGGCGCTGCGGGAACGGAAGGTGTCCAAGCGGCAGATCCACCTTGCGACGACGGTGGAGTACACGGCGTCGTGCTCGATGCTGCATGACGCCGTGCGGGGCCGCACGGTCACCCATCCGAAGGCACCCGCCGGCGACATGCTCGACGCGTCGATTGCAGTCGCGGACAAGAAGCAGCGTGGCCAGAACGGCGCCTGGGGATGGGTCGCGACCACCCCTGACGGCGACGAGACGCCGGCCGAGGGGATCAGCCTCGCCCTGTGGGGCGTGAGAACGACGAAGCGTCGACCTGGACGGAAGAGGAGCGTGATGACCGCATGATTCCCACTGCCGTACAGATGTCGGCCGGGTTCACTCCTCCCGAGGTGATCGGGCTGGACGCTCCGACGCAAGAGATCGTCACCGAGCTGCTGGTGCAGTGGCGCAGCAAGCTGCCCCGCAACATCGAGCGAATGATCTACCTCGACGGGAAGAACAAGCTCAAGGATCTGAAGATCGCGCTCCCACCGAGCTTGGTGGACTCGCTCGACATCGTGATGGGCTGGCCGGAGAAAGCTGTCTACGACCTCGCCGACCGGATCGTGCTCGAGCGCATCCGTGGCGCGGGTGACGACGCGGACCCGTTCGGCCTCAAAGCGCCGCTCACTGCCAATCGCTTCGAGTCGGAGTTCCCCCAGGCCACAGCGTCGTCTCTCGCCCATTCGACGGCGTTCGTGTCGGCGACACCGGGCGACGTGTCGGCGGGCGAGCCGGAACAGCTGCTCATGTTCCACTCGGCAATGTGGGCCACTGGCCTGTGGAGCAAGCGGGCCCGTTCGTTCCGTGCGGCGCTGCTGATCTCGGCGACGGACAAGCTCGGATTCCCCACCGAGTTCACAGTGTTCCTCCCGGATGAGACGCTGGTCTGCCAGAAGGGCGCTCGCTGGTACGTCGCGGACCGCATCCCGAACCGCATCGGCCGAGTCCCGATCGAGCAGCTCCCGTTCCGACCGAACCTGGATCGCCCGTTCGGACGGTCCCGCATCGACCGTCGCGTGATGAGCCTCACGGACCGTGGTGTTCGTGCCGGTGCGCGCCTCGAGGTGCACGCCGAGATGTTCACCACGTTGAAGCTCATCCTGCTCGGCGCCGACGAGGATACCTTCAAGGATCCCAACGGCAACCCGGTGCCCCTGTGGTCGTTCTACATGGGGCGCCTCAACACGCTCTCGAAAGACGAGGACGGCGACAACCCGCAACTGGAGAAGATCGCTGCGGAGTCTCCTCAGCCTCACATCGAGGTCCTGCGGGAGCTCGCGAGCGAGTTCTCAGGGCACACGGGCGTCCCGCTCGGGTCGCTCGGCATTGCATCCGACAACCCAGAATCGGCGCAGTCGAAGACCGTAGCTCGCGACGATGTCGTGGCCACGGCGGAGAAGCAGCAGACGATCTACGAGTCGTCCATTCGCCGAACGCTCGAGAACCTCGTCATGATCCGCGAAGGACTCACAGAGCCACCCACGGAGATGCTCGACCTGCACGTGAAATGGCGCCGCCCGGACCGCGCGACACGCGCCGCGCTCGCCGACGCCGGAGCCAAGCAGGTCAACGCGAAACCAGAACTCGCCGACACCACCGTCGGTCTCGAGCTCATCGGCCTCGACCCCGACCAGATCGACCGGTACGAATCCCAAGCACGCCGCAACGCCGGCCCCACCGTCCTCGACCGCCTCACCACCACGCGCTCGCCGCAGGTGACGGAGAACGCGTTGGACGAGACGCCGGATCCGGCGCCGGGTGGTGAGCCGGAGGATGCATCTGATGCGCATGTGGTGCAGACGCTGAAGGCGAAGTTCGAGGCGCTCGGCATCGCGATTCGTTCGGGCGTCGTGCCGGAGGCGGCTGCGCAGCGCCTGGGGCTCACCGGTATCGAGATGACCGGTGCCGTGCCAGTGTCGCTGCGGATGCCGGAGCAGGAGGCTACGACGCTCGAGGAGAGGTGACGCGATGACCTCTCGCCGAGACGTCGACCGGCTCACGGAGGCGCAGCGGAAGCTCGTCGCGATGGCGCAGTTGGACCTCGAGGAGTTCTTCTCAGGTTGGGATCTGTCAGACCCGTCGGACGTGCGAGATGCGCTGCTGGAGGTCGTGCCCGGTCTCGTGTCGGAGTACGGCGATCTGGCGGCGACGGCGACGGCCGAATGGTACGAGCAGGTGCGCCCCGGGGCGGGCTTCACGGCGAGGACCGTGGCGCCCGCCTCGATCTCGGATATCGAACGCGATGTGCGGTATCACGCGGAGCATCTGTTCGGTGATCGCCCAGAGGACGTGCTGGACGCGCTCTCGGGCGCAGTCCAACGCCACATCGCCTACTCGTCGCGCGAGACGGTCGCACGCAATGTGTCGCTGGACCCGTCGCAGCCGCGGTTCGCGCGCGTCCCGACCGGTGCGCGCACGTGCGCCTGGTGCGAGATGCTCGCCAGCCGCGGGTGGGTGTACTACTCGCGCGAAACCGCGGGAGCGATCAAGAAGTTTCACGACCACGACGACTGCCAGATCGTGCCCGAGTGGGACGCCGAGAACGCGCACCTCGAGGGTTACGACCCCGACGCGATGTACGACCGGTACCAGCAAGCGCGCGACAAGCTTGCCGCGGATGGCAACACAGCGCCAACCGATCGGGAGATCGCTTCCAAGCTGCGCCACCTGTTCCCCGACAAGTACACCGACGGGGCGTGGCCAGCGAAGAAGACACTCGCCACGCCTGACGGGCCGGCGGTGCTCACCGGCAAGAAGATCAATCACCTTCTTGACGGCGACGGTGTTGGGAAGGGCGGCGGGCATTTGTCGGGCGTCGCGCAGCTCGGCGAGACTGAGTTCCCACCACACTGGGACGCGAACAAGATCATCGATGCGATTGAACGAGTCGTCGCTGATCCGCGGCGCGTGAATAGGACGAAGCAGCCGAACATTTACGTTGCAGTGGTGGACAATGTCGTGGTCGAAGTGAAGGTCGCGTGGCGCAAGAATGGCACTGGCCGAGTCACCACCGCGTATCCGCGTAGCGGCGACGGCGTGATCCGGAACACCAGGAACGGACGAATCGACCTACCACTTGACCTGGGAATCTTTGGACCCGCCGAGTAGAATGTGGCCCATGAGAAAGACGTACGAGGCGCTGTATGAGTTCGTGGAGTCGCTGCAGCCGTTCGTCAAGAAGGACGCCTGGGGCACGACTGGCGGCATGTTCCACACGGAGCTGTTCGTTGGCGAGCCCTGGGAAGCTATCGACACGCTCCTCCGCGGACTCGCCGAAGACGGCGTGAACGTCCCTGACGAGGTACTCACTCGCATCGAGGAAGAAGTCCTCCCTGCATTCGCGGAGAAGCGTGAGCTTCGCGAGTACCGCGGCCTCATCGCGGCAGAGCGCGAACGTCGAGCGCCAGCCGCCGCGTAGCAGCCGCAACAGACCCGAAACCCCGTACCGACATGGTGCGGGGTTTCTTCATGCCCGCCCTTCGTGGCCGGGCACGTCCTGCCCGCACGGGCACTACCCATCACGAAGGAGCGCCGCATGGCCACCGACACCACTCCGCACGGAGAAACCCCCATCAGCGAGAAGCCTGCCGAGCCGACCGCGTCGGACCCTGCACAGGGCGCCGACGGCGAGAAGCCCGGTGAGACGCCCCAGCCGGCCGAGACCGACTACAAGGCGGAAGCCCGCAAATGGGAGAAGCGAGCGAAGGAGAACCGCGAACTCGCGCGCGCGAACGAGGAAGCCGCACGGCGCCTCAAGGAATTCGAGGATGCGCAGAAGACCGAAGAGCAGAAGACCGCTGAGCGGATCGCGCAGCTCGAGAAGGAGAACACCTCCTACCGGCAGCGGGAGCAGGTACAGAAGTGGGCGGGCGAGGTCTCCGAGACCACCGGCGTTCCCGCGAACCTGCTCCGTGGCAGCACCCGCGAGGAGATCGAGGCGCACGCCAACGACCTCAAGGGCGCGCTCGCCGCATCGGCGCCGACTCCGGATCCGGCTCGTCCGGTTCCGACGGTTGGGAAGACGCCGGCGACGCCGGGGAACGTGTCTCTCCCAGAGCAGATCGCGGCCGCCGAGGCCGCGGGAAACACAGAACTTGTCGCTGCGCTGAAGGCTGTTCAGCTCGGCGGCTGACGACACAGAAAGGGGCATCATGCCCGGTATCACTGGTATGGGGACGACCTTCAACCTTCCCCAGTACGTCGGCGAGCTGTTCGCAGCGTCGCCGGAAGACACTCCGCTGCTCTCCGCGATCGGTGGTCTGACTGGTGGCGAGTCCACTGGTTCGACGCTGACGGAGTGGCAGGGCTACGATCTGCGCGACGCGGACGACGGTCGCCAGCGACTCGAGGGCGCGCCCGCTCCTGATGGTGAAAGCCGTACTCGCTACCGCGAGTCGAATGTGCTCGAGATCCATCAGGAGAAGGTCGAGATCTCGTACACGCGCCAGGGCACGACGAAGCAGCGGAACACGGACGGCGACCCGGTCGTCACGATCGGTTCGACGTCGATCCCTGCGAGCGAGCTGGCGTGGCAGCTGGCACAGCAGTTCAAGCAGATCGCGCGGGACGTCGAGAAGACGTTCATAACGGGGATCTTCCAGAACCCGGACGACAACCTGACGCCTCGTCGGACGCGTGGTCTGCTCGAGGCGACCGCGACCAACGTCGTGACCGCGGAGTACGCTGCGGGCACGGTTCCGGCGACGGCGCTGACCGAAGACGTCGTGCTTGACCTGATGCAGCAGGTCTGGGAGTCGGGCGGCATCCAGGAGTCGGAGACGCGCACCCTGCTCACGAACGCGGGGCTGAAGCGTGCGCTGACGAAGATCTTCATCAAGGACGCTGGCCGGCAGGAGGAGTCCCGCAACGTCGGTGGCGTGAGCCTGCAGACGATCGAGACGGACTTCGGTCGAGTGAACCTGATGCTGGATCGGTACATGCCGACCAACCAGCTCTCGGTCGTCTCGCTCGAGGACCTCGCGCCGAGGTTCCTGGAGATCCCCGGCAAGGGCCACTTCTTCGCGGAGCCGCTCGCGAAGACGGGTGCCAGCGACGAGGTGCAGATCTACGGCGAGATCGGCCTTAAGTACGGCAACGAGCGCAAGCACGGCAAGATCATGCTCACCGAGGGGGCCTGATCGTGGTTTACACCCCGAGGACGTGGCAGGACGGTGAGGCCGGTGGCACACCGATCGATGCCGCGTCCCTCAACAACATCGAGCAGGGTATCGCCGATGTCGACTCGAGGCTCACGACGGAGGAGTCGGCGTCGCCGACGCCTGCGGAGTGGGACGACATCGTGTCGCGCGTCGAAGCCCTCGAAGCAGGAGGTGCATGATGGGTAGGTTCCTGAGCCCGAAGCTCAAGAGTCTCCGGGTCGCGGATATCGGCGTCCAGTTCGTCGGTGGTGCGGTCACGGTCGACGACAAGCACGACGAGCGGATGCGGCGTCTCGCCGAGTTCGGCGTCGTCGAGGACACCAGTGCTGCGCCGCCGGCCGCGACGGTCCCGGAGCAGACTGGTGCCGTCGGTGCGGAGCCCGAGGGTGACCAGTCCACGGGTGACCAGTCTGACGGTGACGACACCGCCGAGCTGTCGCCGCCGGCGGGCAACGCGTCGCGCGACGACTGGGCGGCGTTCGCCGCCAAGATCGGCCTCGAGGTCGACGCTTCGGAGAAGCGCGACGACATCCGCACCCGTGTGGAGGCGCTCCTCGCCGAAGACGAGGACGACGAGGACGACGACGAGTCGGACGACACCGAGTGACGAGGAGGGGGATTCCTGATGGCTGTTCCGTTCGCTGATGAAGAGTACTTCACGCAGAACTTCGGGGATCCCCCGTCTCGCGTCGCCGCACGTCTCGTCGAGGAGCTCGCCCGCGCATCTCGGTATGTGCGGCGCGAGTGCCCCGGGATCGATGCCCGGATCGCGAAGTACGTCGCTGATCCAGAGGACCCGGCCGGGCTGGATCCGGACGTCGCCGCTGACGTGGTGTGCGAGATGATCCAGTCTGCCGGTGCGTCTCCTGGCGGTATCGGCGTCACATCGCAGCAGATGGCCGCCGGCCCATACCAGGAGACGACGCAGTTCGTGAACCCAGTCGGTGACCTGTATCTGACGAAGAAGCAGAAGCGGCTTCTCGGGTGCGGGCGGCCGCGTGCGGGGAACGTTGACCTGATCCCGGACGTGCCGCGATGAAGGGCGAAAAGATAGTCGTCGAGCGCAAGCAGACCATCGGGGAGGACGCGCACAACGTCCCGATCGTGGACTGGGTGCCCGAGACGGTCGAGAACGTGCTTGTCGCTCCCGGAGCACGCGCGGACATCCCCGACGTCGATCGCCCGGCAGGGACGGTGGTCGCGTGGAATCTGCACTTCCCGAAGCCCTACGCGAAGTCGCTCCGTGGTGCACGCATCCGCGTCCGCGGTGGCAAGCCGTGCAAGGTGATCGGTGACCCTCAGCCGTACACGG
The DNA here is from genome assembly GCF_003569805.1 of Microbacterium halotolerans. Lineage (GTDB taxonomy): Bacteria > Actinomycetota > Actinomycetes > Actinomycetales > Microbacteriaceae > Microbacterium > Microbacterium halotolerans. The sequence continues at coordinate 1,702,521 of NZ_KZ984051.1, forward strand.
CGGAGAACACCCCGACCGAGTGGTGGATGCCTGTCGAAGTGGACCGCGCTGACGGGTAGCCGGAACGGAGCAGAGCAGAGCATGGGTGACGTACGAGTCCGGCTCAAGATGAGCGGGATCAACAAGGTGCTCAAGTCCGAGCCGGTGCAGAAGCTCGTCGACCGGACGGGTGAACGCATCGCGGATGCGGCTGCAGCTGCGGCACCGGAAGCATCCGGCGACTTCGAGTACGAGCGAAAGCCTCACAAGTGGACGTCTCGCGGGTTCGTCCAGACCGGGTCCGCACGGGCGATGCGCGCGCAGAAGAAGCATGCAGTGCTCGAGCGTGCCGTCGCACAGGTGCGGAGCATGTCGTGACCTTCCCTGATGTCGAGGCTTTGCTGCTGGATTTCCTCGAGGCACGTGCCTCAACGGTCCAGTTCGTGACGCAGGTGCCGTCCGACCGGCCGGGCGAGTTCGTGTGCCTGTGGCGCAACGGCGGCGCCGCGATGAACCGCGTTGTCGACCGTCCTATGGTCACGGTCGATACGTGGGCCCCCTCGAAGGCTCGTGCGTCAGAACTTGCCGGACAGGTACGCACACTACTGCTGGGGCGGCTCGGCGAGCTGCCCCAGGTCCGGGGCGTCCTCGAGGTGTCGGGGCTGCACTGGAACCCAGATCCGGAGAGCGAGACGCCGCGCTATCGCTTCTCGATACAGCTGACCGTGCGCGCGGCTCGACGATAACTGAACATCAACCTGCCCCAGGAGAACCCTCCTGGGGCTTTCTCATGCCCGCCGTGGGGCGGGATACGGAAGGAGAAGAGGTCCATGAACGACCTGAACCCTGACAACGCCCGCATCTACGGTGGCGACGCCGATGCGGTCCATCTGGCGCCCTTGGGGACGCTGCTGCCAACAACGATCGATGAGGAGCTCGCCCCGGCCTTTGAGGACGTCGGCTGGCTGCACACCGATGGTGTGACCGAGACCGCGACGGGCTCGGCGGAGAAGAAGCGCGGCCACCAGGGCAACGGCGTCATCCGAACGAAGGTCTCGGAGGGCGGCACGACGATTGCGTTCACTGCCCTCGAGACGAAGGCGATGACGCAGCGGCTGCGGTACGACGAGAAGTCGACCGAGGTTGCTGGTGGTGTCCGGCAGACGCGCCGGGGCCCGGGCCAGAAGATCACACGCGTCGCCGCGGTCCTCGATTTCTTCGACGAAGACAACGACTCCGTGCAGGAGCGGTGGGTGATCGAGACGTTCGAGGTGATCCCTACGGGCGACCGGACGATGACGAACGCGGACATCGCGGGCTACCCGATGTCGGGCGAGATCATCGGCGAGTACGACCACTTCACGACTGCCGCGGAAGGGGACGAGGAGGACCCGGAGGTCCCTTAACGGTCCCCGGCTCGGAGCTCTATCCCGGCCCGGGGACTTTCCCGGAGTACGCCTGACGGCGTCAACGACCGGTGGGCGGGGTCTCTGACCCCCGACCCCGCCCACCTCACCATCCATCGGGGTCACAACGAAGGGGGTCATCCCAATGGCAACACCAGCAGCAGCGAAGAAACCACAGGACCGCAAGCCGAAAGCACCGGAGAAGGTCGAGATCACGCTCGGCGAAGGCGACGACAAGCGTGTCGTGCCCGGGCACCGCGTGACCGTGGAGGGGATCACCCTCGAGGTCCCTGACGAGGCGATGGACGACTTCGAGATCCTCGATGACTTCCGTACCGCGAGAGCTGAAGAGGATCCGACGGCGTTCCCGTCGATCTTGCGACGCCTCGTCGGCGAGACCGAGTATCGACGCGTCATCGCGGAGCTGCGCGACCCGGCCACTGGCCGCGTCACGATCAGTCGAGGCATTGACTTCGTGAACGGCATCTTCGGGGCGCTCAACCCAAACTCCTGAGCCTGGTGAGCGTCCTCGAGCGCCACGAGGACGCTCTCCGGGCATCACTGCAAGCCGAGTACGGCCTCCGCCTCCTCCCAGACGCTGGAGGCCGCACCCAGCCACCTCGCACACCAGGCGAGGTCGCAGACCTCGTCGAATGGCTCCCCGCCGGCACGGCGCTCGCCAGAGCGGTCGGCGGTATGCCTGCGTTGTCGACCGAGGCAGCCATGACACGAGAGCTCGAGCACACCGAGCGGCTCATCGCATGGGCCTCCAGCGGCGGCCGCGGCGCGAAGCCCGACCCGATCCCGCTACCAGACCCGCCCGGCGCGAAGCAGCAACGCACCGCAGCGACCGACGCGAAGGCGCTCGCGTGGAAGCGCCGCCAGGAACGCATCAAGAACAGAACGGCCTCCGCCTGACTCGATCGGCGGGGGCCGTTCTGCCGGAGGGGGCATCATGGCCAGCACCATCGAAGTCGCGAACGCCTACGTCGCACTCCACGCACAGATGCCCGGCGTCGCCGGGAACATCAAGAAAGCCCTCGGCGGCTCCGATGTCAAGAACAGCATCACCGGCGGCGGCAAGTCCATGGGAACCGCGCTCGCCGGGGCTGTCGGCGGCGCCGTAGCGGCGGTGACTACGAAGGGCATCCAGGCGGTGATGAGCGCCTGGAACGGCGCCGTGGGCCGCGTGGACACGCTGAACAACTTCCCGAAGGTGATGTCGAACCTCGGCTACTCCGCCGACGACGCGCGTGCCTCAGTGCAGAAGATGTCGGATGGGCTGAAGGGGCTGCCGACGACGCTCGACGGCATGGCTGGCACGGTGCAGCAGCTCGCCCCGCTCACCGGTGGTCTTGACCAGGCAACGGACCTGTCGCTCGCCCTGAACAATGCGTTGCTGGCCGGTGGCAAGTCCACCGAGTACCAGTCGAACGCGATGGAGCAGTACACGCAGATGCTGTCTGTCGGGAAGGTCGACATGGCCGCGTGGCGGTCCATCGTCGCGGCCATGCCGGGCCAGGTGGACCAATTGTCGCAGTCGCTGCTCGGCGCGGAAGCCGGCCAGAACGACCTCTACGAGGCGCTCAAGTCGGGAGAAGTCACCTTCGACGACTTCAACGGCGCGATCCTCGACCTCAACAACAAGGGTCTGAAGGGCTATGCATCGTTCTCGGATCAGGCACGGTCCGCCACGGACGGCATCGCGACGAGCGGGCAGAACCTGCAGACCGCGATCACGCGCGGGCTCGCCGACCTGATCCAGAAGTTCCAGCCCCAGATCGTCGCCGGGTTCCAGACCGCGAGCGAGGTCATCTCGACCGCGTTCGTTGCCATCGGTCGCGGCATCGACTGGGTCCGCTCCAACTCGGACTGGATCGGCCCGCTCGCCGTCGGAATCGGAGCGGCCGCACTGGCGTGGGGTACATGGACGGGCGCGATCAAGCTCTGGACGACAGCGACGGAGATCGCGAAGGGCGTCCAGCTCGCGTTCAACGCTGCGATGAAAGCGAATCCGCTCGGACTGATCGTCACGGCGATTGCCGCGGTGGTGGCAGGGCTCACGTGGTTCTTCACACAGACGGAGCTCGGGCGCGAGATCTGGCAGAACGTGATGAAAGCGATCGGCGCGGCCACGACGTGGCTGTGGGAGACCATCCTGCAGCCCGCGTTCACCGCGATCGGTGACATCGCGATGTGGCTGTGGCAGAACGTGCTTCAGCCCGCCGGGATCGGAATCGCGGCAGCGCTCGACGGGATCGGAACCGCAGCTACGTGGCTGTGGGAGCACGCACTGCAGCCCGCGTTCACCGCGATCGGTGATCTCTTCACCTGGATCTGGACGTCGATGATCAAGCCGATCATCGACGCGATTGTGAACAGCATCCGGTTCTGGGGAGCGGTCATCTCATGGCTGTGGACGAACGCGGTTCAGCCTGCCTTCGACCAGATCGGGAAGGTATTCGGCTGGATCTGGAACACGATCGTGAAACCGATCATCGACTTCATCGTCGGATACTTCCGGTTCTGGGGCGACGTCGTGATGTGGCTGTGGACGAACGCGGTGAAACCGACGTTCGATCAGATCGGGAGGATCTTCAACTCGATCTGGGTGAACGTGATCAAGCCGGTGATCGGGTGGATCTCCGAGCGGCTCGACTTCCTCGGGCTCGCGTTCCGGATCGCGTACCGGGACTACATCAAGCCAGCCTGGGACGGCGTGACCGATGCGCTCGAGGCCGGATGGAAGTGGGTGAAACAGCACGTCTTCAAGCCGTTCGAGAAGGGCATCGACCTACTCGCAAAGGGATTCGAGGTCGGCGCGAAGGCGATCGAGAAGACGTGGAAGGCCATCAAGAAGGCCGCCGCGGTGCCGATCAACTTCGTGCTCGAAACGATCTGGAACAAGGGGCTCCGCAGTTTCTGGAACGGCATCGTCGACGAGCTCGGTCTGGACGACATGAAGCTCCCGGCGGCGAAGGAAATTGCGTTCGCTTCAGGTGGTGTCATGCCTGGGTACACGCCGGGTCGTGATGTGCATGACTTCTACTCGCCGACGGCGGGCCGTCTCGCGCTCAGCGGCGGCGAGGCGATCATGCGTCCCGAGTTCACTCGGGCCGTGGGTGGGAAGGCCGGTGTGGACCGGCTCAACGCGGCGGCGCGGAATGGTCGGGCGTTCGCGGACGGCGGTGTCTGGGGCTGGGCATCAGACGCGTGGAACGCCACGACGGGCTTTGCCGGTGACGTTCTCGACAACATCAAGAATGCTGCGAAGGTCGCGTTCGAGTTCGTCTCGGATCCGGTTGGCGCGGTGAAGTCGCACATTATCGACGGCATTGTGAAGCCGCTGCTCGGCGACGACAACAACATGTGGTTGCAGACAGCGGGGCGGCTCCCGTGGAACATCGCGACCGGCCTTGGCGAGAAGGTGAAGGAGTTCTTCGCTGGTGGCGGTCAGGCCGCGGGCGGCGGGACTGCCGGTATGGGCTGGAAAGCCATGTGGAACATGGTGCAGGCAGCGCTGCCGTCCGCGACGTTGAACAGCTCGTATCGTCCCGGGGCGCGCACGGTTGGCGGCGGCCAGTCCTATCACGGGCTCGGCCGTGCGATCGACGTGGGGCCGGCGTCGATGAACACGTTCGACGTCGTGCGAGGCTTGTTCCCGAATGCGACGGAGTTGATCTACACTCCGGCGGGCATCCGGCAGCTGTCGCACGGCAGCCCGTTCGCGGGCTGGTCGCCGGCGGTGAAGGCGCAGCACTACGACCATATCCACCTGGCGATGAACGAGGGCGGTGTCATGCCGCGCCTGTATGACCAGGGCGGCTGGTTGCCGCACGGTCAGATCGCAGTGAACCGGTCGGGGCGTCCTGAAGCGGTGCTGGACCCGGAGGAATCGGCGGCCCTGAAACGGGGCTTGGGCGGTGGTGACGTGCATGTGCACGCCACGCTCGTCCCGGAGCGGGGCACGCCGCTGTCGACGCAGATCATGAACGCGGCGCGCAGCCTGCGCGCCCAGCGTGGCGTGGTGCGGTCCGTGATGGAGGGAGTCGCATGATCCGTCTCGCCATCGAGTCGGCCCGGGGGAGCATGGAGTTGCCGTCGTTCGGAACGAACGGTGTCGTCTTCGCCCCTGGGCCGGCCGGGCTGGGCATTCCGCCGGACCTCACCGAGTGGGAGGAGTCTCCCGCGGGTGGCGGGCGGCTGCGTTCGGTCCGCGCTGGCATGCGTGACGCGACTCTGCCGGTGACGATTCTCGGTCAATCGTCGGACGAGGTGCGCGAGTTCGCGGAGCAGCTGCGCCGTGTGACGCGGGCCGCGGCGAAGCCGGTGTTCGTGGTCACCCTCACGAACGGAGAACGGTACAAGCTGCCGTTCATCCGCGTGGGCGGCGGTGAAGACGGTCTCCCGTACGAAGGTGCCACGGAACTGGATTGGGCACTCGAGGTGCGTTGCGGCGCCCCGTATTGGGTGTCGGAGCGCTCGCGGCAGATCGGCCCGATCAGGGTTGAGAGCAGCGAGGGTCTCCTCCCGGATCTCGCCGAGCTGCACGTGTCCCACTCGAACGCGTTCGGTGAGATCAACATCCTGAACACCGGAGACGTCGAGTCGCCGGTCACGTGGGTGATCACCGGGCCGGGCGGCCCCGTCTCGGTCGATGTGGACGGCGCCGGATTCACGTTGACGGACCCGCTCGACGTGGGCGAGGTCATCACGGTCGAGTACCGGAACCGCACCTGGTCTGTGACTGATCAGACCGGCGCCAACCGATACGCGCTGCTTGGCACGGCGCCGAAGTTCCCTCGCCTTCAGCCGGGGACGTCGCGCGCCACGATCAGCATGACTGCCGCGACGCCGGAATCGTCGGTCGCCGGTTACTACCAAGTGCGGAGGGAACTCATCCTGTGAAGATCTCCGACCTGACCGTAGAGGTCCGCGACAAGACGCTGACGCGTGTCGGCATGATCGATGCGATCGATCTTCCGGGTGACGTGTTCTCGCCCGCGTTCCGTGCTCCGGGGGCGTGGCAGCTCACGCTCCCCGGAGACCACGGGCTGGTCGACACCATCAGCACGCCCGGAGCTGGCGTCATCGTCACCGGGCCGGGCGGCACGATCCTGTCCGGCCCGATGACGAGCGCGGTCGAGAAGCGCACCGCCGAGCAGCCCGCCGCGGGCTGGACGTTTACGGGCAGCACCGACCTCGTCCACATCGCCGACGCGCTCGCCGTACCTTCCCCGGAGGTAGAGGACTTCGCCGCGCAGACTCGCGCGAACGACATCCGCACGGGCCCTGCCGAGACACTGCTGCACGAATACGTTACGGCGAATATTGGCCCTCTTGCGCCAGGCGCGAGGCGACGCGCGAACCTCACAATGGGGCCGGATCTCGGACGGGGTCCGATCGTCCAGAAGTCGCCTCGGTTCCAGAATCTGCTCGAGCTGTTGCAGGAAATCACCGCGGGCACGAACCTCTGGTTCGACATCATTCAGACCGGCGACCAGCTCCAGTTCGTGACTGGCGAGAGCGACGACCGGCGATATGACATCCGCCTCGACCTCGACAACGAGCAGCTCTCTGAGATCGAAGCTGGCCTCGCTGCCCCCACCGTCACGTTCCCCGTTGTCGCAGGACAAGGCGAAGGCACCGGGCGCACGATCATCACCCGCTCCGCCCCTGCCGCCGAAGACGAATGGGGCCGCCGGATAGAGACCTTCGCCGACCAGCGCCAGACCGACGACACCACCGAGCTCGCGGATGTCGCAGAAGCCGCGCTCGCCGAGGGTGGGGAGACGACCAGGTCGTTGAAGCTGGTTCCGTCGGATGACGTCGCCGGCACGTATGGCACGGATTGGAGCGTCGGCACGTGGATCACGGCTGTGCGCGGCGACGAGGAGATCCCTGCGCGCGTGCATGCGGCCGCGATCGCTGTTCAGACGGAGGGTGTGTTCGTCGGTGTGACGATCGGGAACGACATCGCCGTTGACTGGGAGTCTGGCGTCGATGCTGGGCTCGCCGACGTGTCCTCTCGCGTGTCGAACCTCGAACGCAACGTCACGGGGCTATCCGTTCGCATGGTCGACGACTGTGACGACGCGGACGAACCCGGCTTGTGGTGGGTGAACGCGTCTGCGGCGAATACGCCGGTTGAGGATGCGTTCGTGCTGGTCGTGCTCGCCGGGGACGACCGGCTGGTGCAGGAGGCGGTGATCCCGGCTGATGACGCGTTGGTGACGACGTCGTGGCGGCGTGTCCGGCGCCCGGATGGCGTGTGGGGCGACTGGTATCGAGCCGGTGCTCCGCTCGAGGTCACCGATCTGGACGAGGCGGTCGTTCCCGGTGACTACTGGGCCGGTTCGGCTGCGGTGAACGGGCCTCCTGGTTCGACGGTCCTCACGCTCCGGGTCAGGCAGAGCTTCGTCAGCGGCCTGCCGGTCATCTTCCAGGAGGCTCGCCGCGCCGGGGCCGAGAGTTCAACGCTCTGGGTGCGGTACCTCTCGTCGATGAGTCTCTGGACGGACTGGGAGCCGGATGGTTCTCGTCTGGAAGAGGTCGACCTGTCGAGCTACATCGACACCGGGAACGGCTTCTCGGGCACGCTCACCGGCTACCGGCTCCCCAACGGGACGGCCGAGATCACCGCGACCCTCTCGGGAGACTTTCCTTCTGGAAATTCCACGACGAACTGCTTCTCAGGTCTGCCGCCCGAGTTCTGGCCGGTCGGGGCAACGCGAACCGGCCTGGCTCAGCGAGCGGGCTACCAGGGCTTCCTCGTCGTGCGCGCAGATGGCACCGGCGGCGTGCTCCAGCTTTCGGGCACCACCTGGGGTGGCGTGTCCACATCCAGCGTCGTTTTCATGACATGACGAAGGGCATCACATGACTTATCTCGACATCGCGACGATGAAGGACGACCCGTGGCTGCGCGCCCGGGTCGCCGCGTGTGCGGCGCTGGAGGGTATCGACCGACCCGACCAGTGGGCGATCGATCACCGCTGGAAGCTGGCCGCTCAACCTGGATGGGCAGCATCGTGGGCGTCGGCGCTCGTCACCAACGCGGCCATCGAGGGCTACGAGCCTGGCAAGGACCAGGGCTGCGTCACGGACGCGGTGATCTTGTCCGCTGTGCAGGCGCTGATCGCAGAGGAGACGGTCTGATGGCAGAGCGCAGCTATCCGTTCGTGGATGGAGAGACCACGGATGCCGAGTTCAGCGCCATGTTTCGGCATCTGTTCCCGAGCTCGGTGGTCGGCTATCCCGGCCAGCCTGGCCTCGAGGTCGTCGCAAACAGTTCGGGGCTGCGTGTCGAGTTGCAGCCTGGCGAGGCGTTCGTCCGCGGGCACCGGTTCGCTATGGACGCGCCTGTGGAGCTCGTGATCGATGCCGCGACGAGCGTGCGCGTCGACACGGTGATTCTCCGAATGGAGTATGGGGCGGTGCAGTCGATCACTCCGGCGGTGAAGAAGGGCGTCGCGGGCGTGGCTTCGCCGCCGACGCTTGACCAGACCGAGGACGACCTCTTCGAGTTCCCCCTTGCTGACATCGCGCTTGCCGATGGGCAGGTCACGATCGGGCCGTCGCATCTCACGGATCGACGGGCGTGGTGGGGCATCGAGTTGATGAAGTCGTTCGGGATTCACATCGGGGCGCAGCATCCGGATCCGGCGGCGGCGTTTCTGTCGTTCCTGACGTGACGGAGGTCCTGCCATGGTGACGATCACCGTCAACAAATCGAGCCCCTATGTGACGTTCCGAATGGAAGCGACGGTCGTCGGGAGTAGCTCCGGGTCGGGGTACACCCGTGTCCGCTGCTATCTCGAGGCGGAATATTCGGGCTCGTCGAACTTCTACGGGTCGGGCCGTCAGATCGGGTCGATGGACGGCGAAGGCACGTTCCACACTGTGTCGCGGGATCCATTCCTTCCTCAAGGCGGCGGCGGCTGGCGCGGCGGCCCGTACGACATTCTCGTGTATCACCGTGCGGCAACGCGTCGCACGATCCGGATGCGCCTGGACTACGGATCGATCGACACGCAGCACACCGCGTCGCTGTATCTGCCGCGAATCCCGTATCCGGCTCCGGGTACTCCGAACCCGTCGATCTCGTCGCCCTCAACGGGAACGGTTCGCCTGTCGTGGGCGAAGCCATCGGGCTATGTCACTGGGTATCAGATCCAGCGTGAAGGTGGCGGTATCGCATCGACCTCGTCAGGCTCCTGGTCAGGGTCGTACACACCCGGATCGACGTACCGATTCCGTGTCCGCGCGAGGAACGGCGACGCAACTGGGGACTGGTCGTCGTGGCGAACGGTGACCACGAAAGCAGCGGCGCCGTCTGCGCCCACGAGCGTAGTGGTGTCATCTCCGTCCGCCGGCCAAGCTCTCATCGCCTGGGCACCCCCATCTTCTGACGGAGGGAAGCCGATCACCGGATACCAGGTGAACGCGTACGACAATGGCGGCACCTCGGGCTGGGTGTCCCCCTCCGACCGCGACTACGTGTCGACGCGCTCGCCGGGCGCCGAGAATCGCTACCGTGTGCGTGCTCGAAATGAGGACGAGATCGGCCCGTGGTCGTCGTGGCGGTCGGTCACGATGCAGGCAGAAGCACCGACTTCTCCACGGTCTCTGTCTGCGACGTCGCCTGCACCGGGCGAGCTGCGCGCCACGTGGCTGGCACCGTCCAGCGACGGCGGCAAGCCGATCATCGGGTACGACGTCGAGAACGCCGCCGACGAGGCTTTCACCACCGATCTATTCCTCTATGAGGACGTGTCGTCGCCGCTGCTGCGGGACTCGTCGAATGGCGCGCCGCATGGGGCTGACCGGTGGGTTCGGGTGCGTGCCCGCAACGAGGACCAGGCTGGCCCGTGGTCGGTCCACGTGGAGGTGCAGATCCTCGCCGGCGGGTGGGCGTCGGACGGCGACTCATGGCATTCGGCGCCCGCGCACGCATCTGACGGGTCGGGGTGGCAGATCGCCGTCCCATACGTTCCGGATGGCTCCGGCGGGTGGACCGTCACTCGCTGATCTCGATCACACACTCTCGAGCCTCACCGACCGGTGGGGCTTTCTCTATGCCCTTTGGAGGGAATCATGACCTTGAACGGTATCGATGTGAGCGGTTGGCAGCCGAACGACATCACGGGGCTCGTCGACTACGACTTCGCGATCGTGAAGGCGAGCGAGAACCTCGCCGTGACCGGCAGCTGCGACCCGCAGGTCCAGCATGCGCGCAAGCGCGGCAAGCAGTACGGCGTCTACCATTTCGCCCGTCCGGGATCACCACGCCAGCAGGCGGAATTCTTCGTGAAGAACGTGAAGGGATACGTCGGCGAGGGCATCCTCGTCCTCGATCTGGAAGCGAACGGCCTGACCACTTGGGGCGGAGACGGCGCATTCGAGTTCATGGATCGCGTATGCGACCTGACCGGTGTGAAGCCGCTGCTCTACTCGTTCGGTTCGGCGCTCTCGTCCTCGGACATGCGCCAGCTCGTCGAGGCTGATTTCGGCCTGTGGACGGCGCACTGGAACAACCGCACGTCGGGGAGTTTCAGCACACCGCCCGACCCGATGACTGGCGTGTGGCCGTTCGCGGCGGTCCACCAGTACACGGACCGCGGTCACCTGCCGGGCTACTCTGGCCCGCTCGACCTGAACATCTTCCATGGCGACGTGGATACCTGGCACGCCTACGCGACCGGGGACAAGATCGACTCGAAGCCGTCCACGCCGAAGCCCACACCGAAGCCGAGCGTCAAGACGCTGGCTGTGGACGGGCTACTCGGCCCGGCCACGATCGGCCGCTGGCAGAAGGTCATGGGCACGCCCGCCGATGGACTGATCTCGAAGCCATCCGTGCTGGTGAAGGCAGTGCAGCGCCACCTCAACGAGTCGGGCGCACGCGACTGGGACGGCCGCAAACTCGCCGTCGACGGGCTCGGCATCGGCCCGAACGTCGCTACGGCGGCGGGCAAGACGCGCACGATCTGGGCGCTGCAGGACTACCTCGGCACGACGACCGACGGGATCCTCAGCAAGGGCGGATCACCGGCGGTGAAGGCGCTGCAGAAGCGGCTCAACAAGGGCACCTTCTGACATGCGCCGCGCAGTACGCACGGTGGGGATCGTCACGGGCCTATGCGGCCTCGTGGCGGTCCTCACCGTGACCGGCCTGCTGTGGGGGGCTGCGGTCGTTGCGGCAGCGCTCACGGTGCTCTGGGGAGGTGGCGGTTGATGTTGTTTCGGATACGACGGTTGTGGGACGCGATCACCGAGCCGCGGCATTTGAAGGTCGCGTACTTCGTCGTCTACGTGGTGACGACGGGCACGGGCGTGGCGACATGGCTGATGCCGCCGCAGTCCATCGAGGGACCGCTCGGGGCGCAGCTGACTGCGATCTGGTCGGGCCTGTTCATTCTCGGCGGTCTCGTCGGTGCGGTGACGGTCCTGCCGGGCTGGTGGTGGGCTGAGAGGCTCCTCGGTATCGCCCCGGTGCTCTTGGGCCTGGCGATCTACCTGTCGGTGGTCGCGGTGCTGCACTGGCAGGGCATGTCGTCGGGAGCGTCGCGACTGACGCAGCTCGGCATCATCGTCATCGCTTCCGCGCCGTTTGCCCTGCGGGGGCTCCTCATCAGGGAGTACAGCTACGAGCCACGGCGGGGTTAAGCGATGGAGCTGGCCGCAATCATCTCCTCCCTCCTCGGCGCCGGGGGTATCGGAGCGATCCTCATCAAGCTTGTCGAGCGCGGGCTCGACAAGATGTCCAATCGCGGGAACAAACGCCGCGACGAGGTCGACCGCGCGTGGCGACGCGTGGACCGAGAAGCATCACGCCGACGAAAGGTCGAGGAGCACGCTTCCCATCTCACTCGGCTGCTGATCGCCGCGCCCTGCGTCGACCCGACCACGATCCCGAAGTTCCCGCCCTACACGAGTACCGATACGAGATCCACTGACACGAAGGAGTCCTGATGGACATCACACTTCCCACGGTCCCTGCGGGGATCCTCACCCTGCTGTCGCTGATCGCCCCCTACGCGATCGCTCTCATCAACCGACCGTCCTGGTCCGCGACCACGAAGAAGATCGTCGCGATCATCGTCGCCATCGTCCTCGCCGCGGTGGTGATGGCGTTCTACTACGTGTACACGGGCGACGTCGTGCCGGAGTGGCCGGCACTGGTGCTGCTCGCGATCGTGGTTGTGCAGGCCAGCTACGCGCTTGTGACGCGCGAGGCCGGCGCGGCCGCAGTCGAGCGGAAGAGCTCGCGCACGGTAGTCGTGCACGAGAACCGCTCTGACGAGTGACCCTGCCGGTATAAAATCTGGTATATATTCACGGCAGAACTGCGCCCCGGCGCCCTCTTCGGAGGGCTGCCGGGGCGCTTTCGCTGTGTCTACTGACCGTATCGAGTCGGATGCTGCTCCCGCTCGGCCCGTTCCCGGTCCGAGCGCAACGCTGCCCGGACCGCCGTGTAGATCACGAACCACAGGATGAGCAGGCAGATCGCGATCCCGACCAACCACACGAGAAACCAGACGATAGCCAAGCTGGGAATTGCCATCCTGGCACCGTACCGGAGTCGCGGGCTCTGACACCACCGAGCGCCCGGCGCTCTCCTACGGGAGAGTGACCGGGGCGCTTTTGGTCTGTCGTCCCCGGGTATCGTTGGCACGTGGGCCGCAACGGGAAGTTCAGCAAGAGCGCTGATCGTCAAGCTCGACGCGATGCCAAGGAAAAGAACGCGCGGTCCCTGGAGGATGTTGCTGGCGAGCAAGGCCGGTACGTGCCTCCAGATCGGTCCGCAACTGACGAGAAGCACTTCTACCTGCCTGTTGATGGCTCTGCAACTATCAAGATCGCGGTCCGTCAGTGGAAGCAGGGTGGGAGGCTTGTAGATTTCTTCCTCGCAGTGGTTCTCACGTCGTGGGATGCGACGGAGGAACCGCACGTCTACGAGATCGATTGTCGTCATGGGCACTGCCACGGGCACGTTGTCATCGAGGGGAGACACTCTGGAGAACCTGATAGCCTGCACAGACTGGACGTCGTTGGCGACGTTAAGGACGCCCTAAGCGTGGCGGTACACAAGGCCACTGCGGTTGCGAGTATGATCCGAGACATGGAGCCCGAGGAGTGATCATGAACAACCTCGATGAGTTCAGAGCACAGGTTATCTTCAACATCGCGGTTCACGACATCCCGATCGACGTGACGGACACGCAAGGTGAAATGCCCGTCGTCGTCGCTCTGGACGACGAGCGCGCGTCAGTTCTTATGCAGCGGGTGCAGGCCGTCGGCGGTAGCGCAACGGTGTTTACTCGGGGGGAATCACACGTACGGATGTTCGTCGTGATCGACGAGCGTTGTGCGCTGGGCAGCGATGGTGCCGACGACATGACCGGTACCGAGCGGCCGAGCCCGAACGCAACTGTGGGCATGCTCCTCGACTATCTTGGCCAGCGGCCTGAAGGCATCCGTATCCCATCAAAGCTCGAGCCTGAGACCAGGCGCGCATCGCTCAGCCAACCGCGAGACGTCGCGTTCGCGTGACCTCAGCTAGCGCCCCTTCTGGCTTCGGCTGGGAGGGGCGCTCTCGTTGTGTCTACGCCGGGCGGATGCTGAGGGCCTGCCACCCCTCGGGGATGCTGGCCTGCAGCTGGTCGCGACGTTCGACGGTGATCTCGCGGATCTCTGCCTTCTGTGCGGTGCCTGTGCCGACCATGTAGCTCGTGCCACGAGGTTGGGACACGCGAATGTCGGCGAGTGTGTATCCCTCAGGTACCTGTGCGCGGAGTCCTGCTTCGATGTCGGCGTACGATTCCGCTTCCGGTACTTCGAGTGGCACTGTTTCGGTCGGGCGGATCATCACGATGTAGGGCACCGATCGAGTCTATTCCGCCCCTCGGACACGGGCCGTCAGCTCCGGTCCGTCGTCGCCGACTTTGAACGGTGCGACCTCGTGGAACGTGAGCCCGCGCGCTTCGCCTGCATGTGCGTCGACTGCTTCGTCGACGAGCGCTTGGTCTCCGACGATGGTGGGGTCGAGCCAGTGCTCCCACATCTCTTGCGGGAGCGTGACGGGATTGCGGTCGTGGATGTCGGCGAGATGCCCGATGGTCGGGCAGGTGAGGATCGTGGTCGTCAGTACCCACCGGTCGGGATCGTCGTCAGCTTTGCTTTGGTCTCGCCACCATGAGTAGAGGCCGGCGAACCCGATCAGACCATCGGCGGGGGAGATCCACCAGGGCTGTTTGCTGCCCTTCTCACCGGTCCATTCGTAGTACCCAGATGCGAGGACGATCGCGCGGGTGCTCTTGACCGGCTTCGCCCACGTCGACTTGTTAGCGATCCCTTCCGTGCGCGCGTTGAACGTGGGGAACTTCAGCTTCAGGCTGTCGGACCAGGGCGGCACGAGCGACCACCGTGCCTGCTCGAACCGCAGATCCCGGGTCTTGGGTGAGTCGATGAGGACGGCGACGTTCTCGGTCGGGGCGATGTTCCATCGTGCTTCCCAGTCCGGCGACCATTCGTCTGGGCGCCGGCCGGTCTGCTCAACGAATTCGGTGATGGCCGTGTTGACCTTGTCGTCGAGAGCGAATCTGCCGCACATGCTGCCAGCGTAAGCGGCACGCGACAGCGTGGCTACCGCCAGCGCCAGTCGTCGAGGTCGACGATCCCCTCACCGTCACCGGGATGCTCACCTGCCGGCCACTCGATCCGGTACCCGCACTCCCGGCACTCGTCACCCTCACCCTCGGGATGCATGGTCACACCGCAGGCGGGGCAGATGGGTTGGGCGCCGTCGTCGAGCCCGTCCTCTCCGATCATGGGGGTGAGCCTATCGAGTGTCGGTGCTCGCGCGTACTCTGCGGGGCATGGAGAGGTGGCATCCGATCTTCCAGACGGTCGAGCACGAGCCCGGCGTGTGGACGCTGTATGACACGCTCGGCAAGCCGCAGGCAGTGATCGAGTTGCGCCGCACGGAGGTCGGTCCGCGCTATCGGGTCGAGTGGGCAGGGAAGGTGCTCGGGTGGGCGACGTCACTCAAAGTCGCAGTCGAGCGGGCGTATGCCGCGTACGTGTCGAGCCTCGGCCACCAGGGCGGGCCGAACGAGCCGCGCGGGCGCTAGATCTTTGTGGTCCAGTTTTCGTCGAGGCTGGCTCCGGTCGCTTCGAGCTTCTCGGCGATCTGCTTGAGCTTCTCGAGGGCAGTGGTGATGCTCGATGAGGTCGCCTTTTCGCCCTTCATCGCGTAGAAGATGGGGATCTGGTACTCGTCGCCGGAGGAGGTGCGGAGGGCGAGTGTGATCTGCTGCACGCGTTCGTACTCGCGTCGACCTGTGATGGCGCCCACGATCGCGCCGGCGCCGCCGAAGAGGATGCCGAGGCCGGCGGCTCGACCGAGACCGGACTTGTGCTTGGTGTCGCCTTCGACGCCCGTTGCGTAGGCCGTGAGATCGTCGTAGGGGACTGTGTCAACGTCCCGCTTCAGGGTGAACTGGGACTTGCCGTTCTTCCAGGGCGTGAAGATCTCGTAGGTGCGTTCCTCGTCGGAGTAGCGGAGGATGCTGGACGTGTTGTCGGTCAGCTTCCCGAAGAGCGTGGTGTGTGTCTTCTTGCTCATGGTGTTCCCTTCGTCTCGACGCGAGCATATCGGGATCTCTGCACCATCGCCGTGGGCTTGCGCGGCGGTTACGCCGCTCTGCGGTGTGAAGAGCGAGCCGAACGAGAGCGGGGTGAGATGAAGGGCAACACGTTCGCGGCCGCGGACATCTCGTCGTCGCTGACCTCCATGTACAGCTGGGTGGTAGCGAGGGACGCGTGTCCCATCATCTCTTGCACGACGCGGACGTTCACGCCGCTGCGTAGGAGCGTTGTCGCGTAGTAGTGGCGGAGTGAGTGGCCGGTAATGGGGGCGTGGATCCCGGCGCTTCGGAGGCAGCGGCTGATCGACGTGGAGGCGGACTTCATGAGGATGTGTCCGCCGCCGTCGGGGAATTGGTGGTTGCGGTAGGGGGATGGGAACCACCATCCGAGGCCGCCGCGCCTGTCAGCGATCTCACGTACGGCTGGGGGCATGTGGACGAGATGTTCCAAGCCGCCTTTGCGGGTAGATCGGATCGTTCCCGTGATGGGATCGACATCGTCGTCGTGGATCTTGACGATCTCGCTGACGCGGAGCCCGGTGAGTGCGCCGACGATGATCATGTCGCGAGTTGATTGGTAGCCGTGGTCGAGCATGAGCTCGATGTGCTGCTCTGTGACGGGGCGTGGTCGTCGGCGGGGGAGCTTGACCTTCCGGAGTCTGGCTCCGGGGTCGTCGTCGCGGTAGCCCTCTTCGAGCATCCATCGCGTGAATGTCTGCAAGTAGGAGCGTTCGACCTGCTTGGTGCCGGGGGAGAGCGATCTTCCGGTGCGTGCGTTGGGGCGGTTGAGTACGGCGACGAGGTCGGCCTTGGTGATGTCGAGTGGGCCGCGTCTGATCGATCGCTCGACGGTGACTAGGAGGGCAGTGCGACCTTCAATGGTGCGGTGGGCGAGTCCGGCGGCACGCTGGTCTGCGTTCCACAGCTCGCGAGCGGTATTCCAGTCCATGTCAATGAATCTATAAACGCAGGTCAGTCGTGCGCGCCGACCGACCTGCCCAATTCTGCATGGGTAGGTTTGGGCAGGTCGCTGTTCGTGGCGTCAGTCGGTCGGAGATACTCGCGGGGTGCGTGCCCGATGGCGCCGCCGCCGCTGTGGGCAGGGCACTGGTACGTGTCTCCGGTGGTGCTGTCGGGGTGCTGGAAGTCGGCAGGGTAGGGCGCGATGCTCCAGCCGTCGGGGAGATCGCCGAGCCCGGCGCGCGAGCGAGGGCTGCTCATGCGTCCGCAGATCTGGCATACGAGACGCACCTTTCCCGTCTTCGTGGGGATCGTGTTGACCGCGACGTTGGCGATCATGCGCGGGCCTCGATCGGGGTGACCGGCGCGACCGCGTCACGCTCGATGCTTGCCGAGCGGCGCCCGAATTCCGCGTGGATGATGGGCGAAACGTCGCCCTGATAATCCGCGGGTCCCGGGTTCGAGCCCCGGTGGGCCCACCCACGCACAAGGCTCGAACCCCAGCCAACAGAATCGTTGGCTGGGGTTCGAGCCTTTTTGCTGTCTTGTGCTCAGCCGCGCACGTCATGATGATCCGTTCTCGGGAGTTGATTCCCCTCTTGCCTGGCCGCGGCCCGAGTCTCATTAACCGGATGTTCAGCCAGCGTTCCCGGCTGAAAGGGTGTGCCCGGGGCTGCTTCCTTGCTTCAGTGATCTCGTGCCCACCAGCGACGCCGAGCGGCGGAGGAGTCAACATATGTCAGAGCGGCAGAATGACGATGCTGATGATCCGACCGACGAGCACAGTTCGGTGATCACACGGCATCCTGATGACGCAGCCACGTCGACGCCCGCCGAGGAATCGCGGCTGCGTGGCCCTTTCGACTCCTTCGTGCCAGAGGGGAGAGCGCGATCGGTCGTCAACTGGCTCTCCGTCGTCGTCTCCGTCTACGTGCTGATCTCCGCCGTCGGCGTCATCGGCGCCGGCTTCAAAGCCGCAACCGGTGGCCAAGCCGAGGCGCTGTTCGCCTTCGCCAGCAACCCGCTCGTGGCGCTCATGGTGGGTGTCCTGGCCACCGCGGCCACCCAGTCCTCCTCCACCACGACCTCCATCACAGTCGGTCTCGCCGCGGGCGGACTGCCGCTGGAAGTCGCCATCCCGATCATCATGGGCGCCAATATCGGCACCACGCTTACGAACACGCTCGTCAGCGTCGGTATGATCCGGAACAAGGACGACTTTCGACGGGCCTTCGCGGCCGCCACCGTGCACGACTTCTTCAACCTGATGGCCGTTGCCATCCTGCTCCCGCTGGAGATCGCGACGGGCTTTCTTCAGACGGTCTCCGGGTGGCTCGCGGGTGTCCTCACCGGTGTCGGCGGCGTGGACACCGACAGCGCGGACGTGGTCGGAGCAGCGACCGCACCTCTGAAAGAACTCGTCGGCTTTCTGACGGAGCCCCTCGGGGTGCCGTGGGGAGGGGTGATCACCATCGCCGTCGGCGTGGCCCTGATCCTGGTCTCGATCACCTTCATCGGGAAGGTGCTCAAGGTCCTCATGGTGGGACAGGCGAAGAAGGTGCTGCACGCCGCCATCGGCCGCGGTCCGCTCAGCGGGATCGCATCCGGAACCGTGGTGACGGCGATCGTCCAGTCCTCCTCCACGGCCACCTCGCTGATGATCCCTCTTGCCGGTTCAGGCACCTTCTCCCTGCGCCAGGTGTATCCCTTCACCATCGGGTCCAACATCGGCACCACCGCCACCGCGCTGCTGGCGGCGCTGGGCCTCAGCGGCGTCGATGCTTCGGTGGGCCTGCAGGTGGCTCTGGTGCACCTGTTGTTCAACCTGACGGCGATGGTATTGATCTTCGGGATCCCGTTCCTGCGGGAGATCCCGATCAAGGGCGCCACGTGGCTGGCGAACCGCTCTGCCGAGAACAAGTTCTTCGCGGCACTGTGGGTGCTCGGCGTGTTCGTCGTCGTACCGGGCCTGCTCATTCTCGTCACCACCATCTTCTGAGAGGTCGATCATGGACACGCAGCACACCAACGGTCCCGGCGCCGAGGACCGGGGTGACCGAGTCGACGAGCGTTCACCGCTGACTGAGGCAGATGTGCCGCGCTCCGTCGAGGAGATCGACGCTGCGCTCGTCCGGTTGATGGCCGAGACCGAGGAGACGGTGACTCGGCTCCGCGCCGAGTTGGCCGAGCGTCGTCAGCACGAGGCGCAGCATGCCGAGATCGAGCGCCTCGAGCACCATCTGGCCGAGGCCACGGTGAACTGGGCGAAGGTGAAGGAGTTCTTCGAGGCGGTGCTTCGGGATATGACCGGACGCCGCACCGGCACGGCCGGACCGGAGGAGTCTGGCGGGGCTGCCGAGGAGCCGAGCCCGCACGGCGACACGAACCCGAGCGATACCGGACCCGGAACGGAGCAGCGATGAGCACAACGAGCGTGATGACCCGCCGAGGTCTGGTCGCCATCGGAATGGCCACATCCGTTGGGCTGGCGCTGACGGCCTGCACGCAGGCTGCCGCATCGGAACGGATCGAGATCTCCGGTTCTTCGACGGTGGCACCGATCACCGAGCACGTGTCCAGCACGTCCGATTATGCGGTCTCCGTGACAGCGGAAGGGTCCGAGGACGGGTTCGCACGCTTCTGCGCCGGAGAGTCGGCGATCAACAACGCCTCCGAGGCCATCCCGCAGGAATACATGGATGCGTGCGCTTCCGCCGGGATCGAGTTCATCGAACTGCCGGTGGCGTGGGACGCGCTCACCGTGGTGGTGCACGCCGACAACGACTTCGCGCGGGACATGACCATGGACGAGTTCGCGCAGATCTGGTCACCCGACTCGACGGTCGAGACCTGGCAGGATGTGCGGCCTGAGTGGCCGGATGAAGAGCTGAACCTCTACGGCCGCCCCGCTGGATCAGGAACGTTTGCCACGTTCACGCACGAGATCAACGGTGCGGCCGGGGAGATCCGAGAGGATGTAGAGGCTTCGGACGACATCGCGGAGCTCACCGGCTGGATCGCCGAAGACCCGGATGGGATGGGCTTCATGGGCATCGGCAACTATCTGGGCAGCGCTGAGACCCGCGACGATCTGACCACCGTGAACATCGACGGGGTGGCCCCCTCACTTGAACATGCGCAGGACGGTACGTACGCCCTGGCCCGGCCTCTGTTCATCTACGTCTCCACTGCGGCACTGGAATCCGAGGATGTGACCGGTTTCGTGGAGCACTACCTCGAGAACGCGCGGGAATCTGCGGCGCTGAGCTTCTTCTACCCTCTCGACGGCAACCTCGCCGCACTGGTGCAGCAGCGATTCACCGACGAGGTGACCGGCTCGATGTTCGACGGCGACCCGTTCAGCGACGTGGACCTGGCGGAGGCGCTCGCCCACCGGTAGGCGTCTGCCCCGCTCGGGCGTTCGAAGGCAACGCTCTCACCTGGGCACAGGAGGAGAACAAGGCTCGAGCCTCAGTCGACGATTCGCCGGGCAAGGGATCGAGCCATGTGCGAGAGGCGGGCCTCCGCAGCCGACATCAGCGGCAGCGCCTCGGACCTAGCTAGGGTGTGACTGCAGACGGCAAGAGACGGAGGGAACGATGGAGATCCTCGATCTGGACGGTGTCGCGCTGGCGATCGACCACTGCGGCCCGGAAGGCGCGCCCGCGCTGCTGCTGATCGCCGGCGGAGCGCAGTCGATGGACTGGTGGACTCCTGAGCTGTGTGAGCGGCTCAGCGCTGGCGACATGCAGGTGATCCGGTACGACCATCGCGACACCGGCCGATCCACTGCATCTCCGCCGGGGCGCCCCGGCTATACCGGCGACGATCTCGCCGCCGATCCGCTGCGCATTCTCGATGCCCTGGGGATCGCGGACGCGCATCTGATGGGAATGTCGATGGGCGGCGGCATCGCGCAGATCGTCGCGGTGCGCGCGCCTGAGCGGGTGCGCTCCCTCGCCCTCATCGAGACGAGTCCCGTTGGCGGTGATCACGGAGTTCTGCCGCCGCCGACCCCTGAGGTCGCGGCGACCTGGGAAGAGCCGGAACCGGAGATCGATTGGTCCGACGAGGCCGCGGTCATCGACTATCGCGTCGACGTCGAGCGTCCCTACGCGGGCCCGCTCGGGTTCGATGAGGCGCGGGTGCGCGCTCTGGCGACGCGTGAGGTGCGCCGCAGCCGCGACATGGCGGCTTCGATGTCGAACCACTTTCTGGCCGCACCGGGCGCGTCGGCGGATCCGGCGGGCATCACGGTCCCGACTCTCATCGTGCACAGTGAGGACGACCCGATGTTCCCGATGCCGCACGGCGAAGCGCTTGCGCGTGCGATCGACGGAGCCGTGCTCCTCCGCCTCGAGGGAGTCGGACACGAGATCCCGCCGCCCGCCGTCTGGGGCGCCGTCCTGCCCGCTCTGCGGAACCACGTCATGACGGCATGACGGAAGCCGGTCCTTGCAGAACTGGGCTGCCCGCTGAGCGATCTCGTCTGCGACGCGGACCCTGTCCCGGCGAGACCGAGAGCTGCCGGACGGACCGGCAGCTGATCGGCGAGCACGGCTCGTGGTCGAGAGGCCCGAATCCCGGTCGTCCAAGAGCGTGGTCATCCTGCACCTCCTGCCTTCTTCCGGTGTGCCCGGAGGAAGGCAGGAGGTGCAGGCCTGGCGCGGTCACCCTATACGCTTCGGACCGAGCCAGACCTGCTGTGCGTTCACGAACTCGTGGATCCCGTGCGGGCCGAGCTCGCGTCCGAAGCCGGAGCGCTTCACCCCTCCGCTGGGCAGGCGCGGGTCCGTCTTCACGATGCCGTTGACGGCGACCTGCCCTGCCTCGATCTCGGCCGCCATCGCCGCACCGCGAGTGACGTCGCCGGTCCACACGCTGGCCGCGAGGCCGTACGGCGTGTCGTTGGCGACGGCGATCGCCTGCTCGGCCGAGTCGACGGGGATGACCGCCGCCACTGGGCCGAACGTCTCCTCGACGCACGCCGTCATGCGCGGCGTCATGTCCGTCAGCAGGGTCACCGGGTAGAAGAATCCCCGCCCCTCCGGGATCTCGCCGCCGAAATGCAGCGTCGCGCCCTGCTCGACCGATTCGACCACCTGGCGGTGCAGCCCCTCGCGCAGGTCGGCGCGCGCGATCGGCCCGACATCGGTCTTCTCATCCCGCGGGTCGCCCAGCCGCAGTGCGGCCAGGCGCTCGGCGTAGAGCGCGACGAACTCGTCGTACACCGCGCGTTCGACGATCACGCGCTTCGCGGCGATGCACGACTGACCGGCGTTGATCTTGCGCATCACGGTGATGACGTCGGCCGCCTGTTCGAGATCGGCATCTGCCAGCACGATCGCCGGGTCGGATCCACCCAGCTCCAGCACGGCCGGCTTGATCTGCTTCGCGGCGATGGCAGCCACGGTGCCGCCGGCCTTCTCCGATCCGGTCAGCGACACCGCTCTGATCCGGTCATCCTTCAGCGCCCGCTCCACCATGTCGTGGCCGAGGGGAGCATGCTGCACGATCGCCTCCGGAGCGCCGTGCTCAGTCGCGACCTGCGCCACGATGCCCGCGATCGCCTCCGCACATCCGGGCACGTGCCCGTCGTGCTTCATCACGGCGGTGTTGCCAGCCATGAGCGCCGGCGCGATGAACCGGAACGCGAGCCAGAACGGAGCGTTCCAGGGCAGCACGCCGAGCACGGGACCCAGGGGGAGGTGCTGGACATAGGAGCGGGTCGCGTCGCTGGGCAGGTCGACCGGTGCCAGGTACTGCTCGGCGTGCTCTGCATAGTGCTCGGCCGCCCAGCACGCCTTCTCGACCTCGCCGCGCGCCTCGACGATGGGCTTGCCCATCTCCTCGGTCATCAGCATGGCCAGCCGCTCAACGTCGCTGCGCATCGCGGCGGCGACACCGTTGAGCACCTTCGCACGGTCGGTGTACGACCAGCGCCGCCACGCGTCGTACGCGTCTTCGGCACGCTGGAGTGCGGCGTCGAGTGCGGTCTCGTCCAACGTCGGGATCTCGCGCACGACCCGTTCGGTCGTCGGGTCGATCGCGGTGAAGGTCTCCGTCATGATGCTTCCCCTTCCAACGCGTGCAGGCCGACCTGTTCGCCCGAGTCCTTGACCGTGAAATCCTGGTCGAGTGTGAAGAACGACTCGCATCCGGTCTCCGTGATCCGGATGGTGTCGGAGATGCCGACGGTGCGGGTGCCGTCGACGCCCCACATCCACGGGATCACATGGAACGTCATACCCTCGTCGAGCACGGCGTTGCCGCCTGGCATCAGGCTGAGGATATAGCCCTCGTCCCAGGCGGGCGGGAACGCGATGCCGATCGAGTAGCCCGCACGGGTCACGAGATCGGCCTGGACGTCGTTCTCCGTGATGATGTTGCGCACGATGGAGTCGGCGTCTGAGACCGTGAGGCCGGGCCTGAGCGAGGCCTTGAGCTCGCGCAGCGCCGTCTTCATCCGTTCCTGCGCCTGAGCCATCGACGGCGTCATGTCGTGCAGCAGCACCGTGCGCATCATCGCCGTGTGATAGCGCCGGAAGCACCCGCCGACCTCGAGGAACACCGCGTCGCCTGACTGGAGCTGGCGGCCCTCCCACGTCGCGTGGCCGATCATGGTGCGCGGGCCGCTGGTCACATACGGCATCACGGCGGGGTATTCGCCGCCCGCCGTGAACATGCCGCGGGAGATCTCGGCGGCGACATCATTCTCCGTCGCCCCGACCTCCGCTGCGGCGATGCCGGCGCTCATCCCCGCTTCGGTCGCTCTGGCCGCCTTGCGCATGATGTCGATCTCGGCGGCGGACTTGCGAACGCGCCCCTCCTCGACGATGCCGAAGCAGTCCATCAGCTGCCCCGAGCGGTACGAGGTGTGGATGCGGTCCTGGAAGTAGGCGGGGAAGAAGTAGCTGTTGCGCTCGTAGCCGACGTGCTTGCCGGTCAGTCCGAATTCCCGCAGCGCTGCGACCAGCTGCTGGATCGCGTCACCGGTGTCGGGGTAGGGCCGCGTCAGCTCCACCCACGTGCGTTCGATGACGTTCGACTCCTCCATCTGCCGAGTGATCATGAACGGTTCGGCTTCGAGCGGCACCACGAGGGCCTGGAAGAACGAGTACCCCGTCGTCTGGTAGTCGGTGAGGTACATCAGGTTCTCGGGATCGGTGATGATCACCGCGTCGAGCAGGCGCCGCTGCATACGCTGTCGCAGCTCATCGAGCCGGCGCTGGTACTCCTCGGGCGGGAACGTCATGTCATCGCGCATGCGCATCTCACGCACCTCCTTCGCTTGCGGCCGTGATGGCGGCGTCGAGAATCTCGAGGCCCTCGGCGAGGTCCTCGTCGGGGATCGTCAGCGGCGGGATCAGCTTGATCACGCGCCCCCCGGAGCCGCACGGCCCGATCAGCAGGCCGTTTGCGAAGGCCTCGGCCTGTGCTCTGGCGGCGACCGCGCCGTCGACGACGTCGAGCCCCTGCATCATGCCCTTGCCCCGTACCTGCCATCCGAGATCCGGGTGCCGCGCTGCGATCGTGTCGAGTCGCTCGGCCATGACGGCGCCCTTGGTGCCGACCTCGGTCATCAGGACGTCGTCGGTGAAGTAGTCCAGTGCAACGGTGCCGGCTGCGAACGACAGGCCCTGTCCTCTGAACGTGCCGGTGTGCGCGCCCGGCGCCCAGTGCGCATCGACCTCCGGTTTGTTGAGGTTCATCGCGATGGGCGTACCGAAGCCACCGAGGCCCTTCGCCAGCGTGACGATGTCCGGATCGAGACCCATCCCGTCGAAGCTGAAGTACGAGCCCGTGCGGCCGCACGCCGCCTGGATGTCGTCGATGATGAACAGTGCGCCGGTCTCTCGGGCGAGTCGCTGCACCTCCTGCAGCCACTCGGCGCTGTGCACCCAGACGCCGCCCTCCGCCTGCACCGACTCGACCAGGAACGCCGCAGGCGGTCGCAGCCCGGATGAGGGGTCGGCCAGCGCGGCGCGGTAGGCGTCGAGCCCTTCGAGGCCGCCGCCGGCGGCGAACTCGTTGGGTACGCGCACGACGTGATCTAGCGGAACGCCCGCCCACTTGCGGAACGCCTCGTTGGCCGTCGCGGCGAGCGACCCGAGCGTCATTCCGTGGAAGCCGTGCGAGAACGCCACCACGTCGAGCCTGCCGGTGGCGAGCCGAGCGAGCTTCAGGGCGGCCTCCACGGCGTTGGTGCCGGTCGGCCCCATGAACTGCATCTTGTGGTCCATGCCGCGCGGGGCGAGGATCACGTCGTGGAACCTCTGCACGAAGTCGCGCTTGGTCGTGGTGTAGGTGTCGAGGCTGTGAGCGACCCCATCGGAGGAGATGAAGTCGATCATCGCCTGCTTCATCTTCGGGTTGTTGTGCCCGAAGTTGAGGACGCCTGCGCCCGCGAAGAAGTCGATGTAGCTGGTGCCGTCCTCTGCGACCTGGCGCGCATTGGACGCATGGGAGAAAACGGTCGGATAGGCGCGGCAGTAACCGCGGATGTCGGACTCCCACTGCTCGAACGGGCTCATGTCCATGATCGGACTCCTTCCAGGTCGATCTAGATCCTTCTCACCTCTTGCATGTTTCCTTCTGCCCCGGGTCTGGCTGGCACGGGGAGCTGCGGGGCGCCTGCCAGGCGCGCGTAGGCGCCGACGACCGGCGCGATCAGGGCATCATCGAAGTCGTAGTGCGGGCTGTGGCACGAGTGCTGTGATCCTGAACCGACCAGCGCGAACGCACCTGGCACCTCGTCGAGGTAGTAGCTGAAGTCCTCAGACGCCATCACCGGAACCGGCACATCGGCAGTGTGGTCGTCGGTGCTGAACACGGTGGCCAGCTCTGGGGCCAGAGCCGCGCGCAGCTCGGCGGCCGGCTCCGGATGATTGACCGTGGCGCCGTAGCGGTTGGTCGTCTCCGTCGCGGCCGTGACACTGTGGGCGCGCGCCGTGGCGTCCGCGATCTCGGCGATCAGCGCGAACACCTCGTCGCGCACGGCGATGCTCGGCACGCGGATGCTGCCGCCGAGCCTGGCGGTCGCCGGTGTGACGGTCGGGTTGCTGGGGGCGTCGATCGAGGTCACCGCGACGACGGCGGCGGTCTGCGGTGCGAGGCGGCGGGCCACGATCTGCTGGAGCGCGACGGCGATCGCCGCGGCCGCGAGCACGGGGTCGCGCGTGGCCTCCGGCTGGCTGGCGTGCCCGCCGATGCCGGCGACCTCGATCGCGAAGGTGCCGTTGGCGGCCATCACCGGGCCATCAGGGCATGCCATCCGACCGCGACCGAGCGCCGGCCAGTTGTGCCAGCCGAAGATCACGTCGACGCCGTCGAGCGCCCCGTCGTCGATCATCGCCTTGGCGCCGTGACCGCCCTCCTCAGCCGGCTGGAAGAGCAGGGTCACGGGGCCGGGGAGAGTGTCCTCGTGCGCGGCCAGCCAGCGTGCCGTTGCGGCGAGTACGGCCGTGTGACCGTCGTGGCCGCAGGCGTGCATCGCGCCTGTGCGGCGCGATGTCCATTCGACGCCGGAATCCTCATCGATCGGCATGGCGTCGATGTCGCCGCGCAACGCCACGTGACGGCCAGGGGCATCCGGTGCCAGCAGCGCCAGGGTGCCCGTGCCGGCGCAGGAGCGCCAGGTCACACCGAGCGCGTCGAGCTCCGCGCGGATGCGAGCGGCGGTGTCGTGCTCGGCCCAGCCGAGCTCGGGGGAACGGTGGAGGTCATGGCGCAGCGCGGTCGCAGAGTCGAGAAGCTCCTGCATGGCGTCCGACTGGTCGACGCCGCTGAACCGGACTGATGCCAACTCGCCCCCTTCGCATGCTCCGCGACCGAATCTGCGCGGTCGCCTTGTTGTCGACCGTAGACCCCAGAGGGTGGGTTTGTCTGCAGGGAATCGAAGAAGATACCCCCGTGTGACCGAAGCGAAACACCGCGGACCGAACCGTGCAAGGCGAGCGATGACCGCGCACATCAGCATGGCGAGGCCCCCGGGAGCATCGGAAGAGCTTCCGGGGGCCTCGCTGCGCCATCTATGGCGGTCACCCGTGGTCACATCGGCATCAGTACGGAATCGATGAGATAGACGGTTGCGTTGGCAGTCTGAACACCTCCGCAGACCACGTTCGCATCGTTGACCATGATCTCATCGCCGGAGCCCATCACCTCGAGGTCGGAGCCTTGGACAGTGGTGTGGGTGCCCTCGATGTCGCTCGGTGCGATCTGGCCAGGCACGACGTGGTACGTGAGGATCGATGAGAGCATGTCCGCGTCGGTGCTGAGCGTATCCAGCGTCGCCTGGTCGATCTCGGCGAAGGCATCGTCGACGGGAGCGAACACGGTGAACTCGTCGCCGTTGAGGGTGTCGACGAGGTCGACGTCCGGGTTCAGCTCGCCGGAGACGGCCGAAACGAGAGTCGTCAGCATCGGATTGTTGGACGCGGCGACGGCGACGGGGTCCTGCGACATTCCCTGGATCGAACCGGCGCCGTCCGGAACGGCATCCGCGTAAGCGGTGCATCCGGGACCGACGAGATCGGCGGCGGGGTCGGCCATGTCGTCGGTGTCCTCGCTCATCCCGTCGTCGGTGCTCTCCTCCGGAGCAGTCTCCTCGGTGGCGGGGGAGTTCGTCTCTTCGTCGTCAGTCGCATCGGCACTGCATCCGGCAAGACCGGCGACGGCGACCAGCGACAGCACGGCTGCGGCGGTGAAAGCAGACTTCTTGGTGATCATTTCGTTCTCCTTGTGATCGGATGTCCGCTCGAGGCGAGACATCTTCGGGCCTTCACTGGGTATTCGAACTGCACGCCGAATCGGATGGGAACCCGTTCTCGGCGCTGCCGACACCCACGTGCAGAGAGTCGAGAAGAAGTCAGAAGGTGCGCATTTGAGGCATGCTTGTGTGCATGGTGATCGACGGCATCGAGGTGGAGGATGATCCCGGCGACTCCATCGCCGAATTGCTGCTCCGGATCGCTGAGCGCGATCAAGGAGCGTTCGCCGGCCTCTACGACGCGCTCTCGTCACGCATGTTCGGACTCATCCTGCGCGTCCTCGTCGATCGTGCGCAGAGCGAGGAGGTGCTGCAGGAGGTTTTTCTGGAGATCTGGCAATCCGCCTCGCAGTACTCTCCGAATAAGGGGCAGGGCAGAACGTGGGTGCTCACGATGACGCATCGTCGTGCCGTGGATCGCGTGAGATCGGCGCAGGCCAGCGTCGAGCGTGACGTGCGGATCGGCATTCGCAACACGGGGGTGGAGTTCGACGGAGTCGCGGAGGACGTCGAACTCCGCTGGGAGGGCCGCCGTGTGGTCCAAGCCCTTCAGCAGCTTCCGGAGAAGCAGAGGGAGGCGTTGACGTTGGCATATTACGGCGGGTACTCCCAACGTGAGATCTCGGCGCTGACGGGAACCCCGATCGGCACGGTGAAGACGAGAATGCGTGACGGGCTGTCACGGCTGAGGTCGAAGATGGGGGTTCTGGCATGAGCGAGAAAGATCTCGATGAGCTGCTCGCTGGTCGCGCCCTCCACTCACTCGACCCGGAAGATGCGCAGCGGCTCGACCGAGCGCTCGCCGGTGACCTCGAACTGCGCGAGCGAGCCGAGCGCGACGAAGAGACCGCCGCGCTCCTCGCAGAAGCGACGACTGAGGTCGAGCCTCCCTCATCCATCAGGGATGCACTGCTCACCCGGATAGCGGAGCAATCCGCAGCGCCGTCCGTTGATTCCGAGGCAGGAGCTGCGCAGGAGCCGGACGCCACCGGTTCGGATTCCCACGACGGCGAGCGCGGATCGGCACGGAGGCGCCGTCGTCGTCGTGGCCGTCGTCGATTGTGGGCTCTCGCCGCCTCGATCGTCGTGATCGCCGGTCTGGGAGGCGGTGCGATCGTGGCGACGCAGGTGCTCGAACGCCCCGCCGCGGTCGAGGCACTCGATCGGATCGAGGCCGCCGCTGACGCGCGCAGCACCGCTGAGGATCTCCCAGGCGGAGGCACACTCGACGTGCACTGGTCGTACGAGACGGGCCAGGCGGTCATCGTCGCCGACGACGTGCCCGCTCTGGAGGACGGGAGCCAGTACGAGCTCTGGTTGGTTCGGGAGGAGGCTCCGATCTCCGCCGGTGTGTTCGACGGCGGGGCGGGTGAGCCGAAGCTCCTGGAGAGCGAACTCTCTCAGGGCGACGTCATCGCCGTCACTGTCGAAGATGAGGGCGGATCAGCGACGGGCGCGCCGACGACGGAGCCCATCATCGCCGTGCCGACCGCGTAGGCGACCGTCCCCGCATCTCTGTCGAACGAACAATCGGGCGGGCGAACGCCGGTCATCGGCAGCCCGACATCTCGCTTGTGATCGAGCGTGCCCCCTTGGAACAGGTTCCAAGGGGGCACGCTCGATCGAAAAGGGTGTGCTCGCGGGGGCCTACAGGTTCACCTCGACGTCGCCGTCTTCGCGCAGCTGAGCAAGGATCTCCTCGGTCGCGGCGTTCTGCTCGTCCGTGACGGCCTGGTCGGCGAGCTGCTCCTTCACCTCGTCGAACGGGGGAATGGATTCCTCGCTGCCCTGCGTCTTGGCCTGCTCGACGAGGGTGTCGTACTGAGCGCGCAGCTCCTTGTCGCCAGGCGGCGTCACATCCGTGTTCGCCTCGATGTACTGCTCGAGCTCGTACTGGTCGGCCGCGTCCTCGCGCACGTCGTCCTCCGACATGCCCTGGTCGGCGAACGCCTCGTAGACGGCGTCGACCGATCCGAGACCGCTCTGGTCGGCGACTTCCTGCAGCACCGTCTCGATGTCGTCGGTCTTCGCCTCGATCCCGGCTTCCGCGGCCGCCTGTGTCAGCAGCCGGTTGTTCACGAGAAGATCGGCGACCTGCTGCTTGAGCTGCTCAGGATCGACCGCCTGGCCCGTCTGCTGCTGGGCGGCGGTCGCCTGCTGCAGCTGGTTCTCGTACGCCGAGGTGAACTCTTCGAGGCCGATCTCTTCGTCGTTGACGACCGCGACGACGTCGGGCAGGCCTTCGAGAGCGGAATCGGCGGAGTCACCCGCGGATTCGGACGGCGCGGGAGACTCTTCCTCGGGGTCACCTGCACTGCAGCCCGTCAGGGCGAAGACGGCGACGATCGCTCCGGCGAGGAGCGAACGTGGGACAGACATGGGGCCTCCAGCTTTTCGGTGCATCCCGCGCGACGTTACACGCCCCGACGGGGCCCGCGGTCAGGCGTCGGTCAGGAACCGGGGGAACCCTGGGCGCGTTGATCTCGTTGATCCCGTTGATGCGAATTCTCCTGCCGGTGCCGGATCTCGATGGCAGTCTGCCAGCAGACGCCACTCACGCGAGTCAAGGAGGACCCGATGGGGAAAGCAACGGCGACGCGCGCCGAGGAAACCCGCAACGCTTGGAAGAACGTGCTGGCGAAGCACCATGAGGACCGCAGCGAACCGGTGAGCGAGCAGTACTGGTCGGAGAAGGACACCTGGTCGCGGGAGCGGATCCGTGAGGTGCAGGACGAGAAGATCGCTGCGGTCGCACCGTTCCTCTATGAGAACAGTCGGTTCTATCGCAGCCGTTTCGATCGGCTCGGAGTCGCACCGACCGATATCGTCGACGTCGACAGCCTCGTGCGCAACTGGCCCGTCGTGACCAAGGACGAGATGATGGTCGACGCCGAGGCCCATCCGCCCTACGGCACCTACACGACCTGCGGCGAAGAGGAGTGGGACGACCGCGGCTGGATGCTGTTCTCCTCATCCGGATCGACCGGCACGCCCCGTGTGTTCCGCTACACGCATTTCGACCGTGAGTACTGGGAACAGGCCAACGCCCGTGCTCTCTACTCGGGAGGGCTGCGCAAGGGCGACTCCGCGCTGCGCATGGTCGGCTTCGGCCCGCACGTGTTCGCGTGGGGTGCGCAGCAGTCCTTCACGAAACTCGGCCTGCCGACGATTCCTGCCGGCGGACTCGACAGCAAGGCCCGCGCCGGCATGATCGATCGCTTCGAACCGCGCGTGCTGATCGCCACGCCCTCGTATCTGCTCTACCTCGGGCGCACCATGCAGGAGATGGGCCTCGACCCGGCGAAGAGCTCGGTGCGGTGGCTGCTGCAGGGCGGCGAGCCGTTCTCCGGCGTCGAAGGCACGCTCGAGCGCATCCACGAGCTGTGGGGGGCGAAGACCGTCGAGTTCTACGGCTGCACGGAGGCCGCACCGCACTGCGGCGGCTACTCCTGCCCCGAGTACGAGACGGGCGACGAGCGGTTCCTGCACCTGATGGAGGACATCCAGGTGTGGGAGACGATCGACCCGGTCACGCAGGAGGTCATGCCGGAAGGGGAGAAGGGCATCACGGTGTGCACCAACCTCAACTCCGAGAGCTCGGCGCAGCTGCGCTTCGTGGTCGGCGACTACACGCGTCTCTCTCGCGAGGCGTGCGCGTGCGGCCGCAACCACATCAGGGCGATGGGGTGCATGACCGGGCGTGCCGACGACCTGATCAATCTGCGCGGAATCAAGTTCTTCCCCGTGCAGATCGAGGAGGCCGTGCGCGCCGTCTCAGGCACGGGCGACGAGTTCCAGATCCGGCTGTCGACGCTGGACAGCGGGCTCGACGTGATGACCGTCGTCGTCGAGCACGCCGATGCCGCCGCCGGAGAGGCGGTGGCAGGCGAGGTGCGCACGCGCTGCGAGATCCGCGCCGATGTCGAGGTGGTCGCCCCCGACACCCTCCCCAAGACGGAGATGAAGGCCAAGCGCGTCGTCGACCAGCGGGGGAAGCAGCACTGAGCGCCCCGCACGGGCCGCAGGACGCGAGTGTGCCCTTTGCGGTCGAGCGTGCCCCGGCTCAGATCCGGTTCCGATCGGTACGTTGGATTACAAGGGGTACGTGCGCGCGGATCGGCGGGGTTTCTTGCATCCGGACGGATGGGGTGCTCGGCAGCAAGCGGGCTGATCGCGAGGGCGTACTCTGGTTCAGTCCGCCATCTCTCAGCGCCGAGGAGAACCATGACCGCGCTGTCCCGCCAGACTCTCTCGCAGCTGCCAGACGCCGTGGCACGGCCGAGCTATCTCGATCGCGAGCCCACGGTCGGCATCGCCCACATCGGCGTCGGCAACTTCCATCGCTCACACCAGGCGATGTACGTCGATCGCGTCCTCAACGAGACCCCGGATGCCCCATGGGCGATCTGCGGCATCGGCGTGCGCGAGGAGGACAGAGGCCTGCTCGACGCGCTGCGCGGCCAGGACGGCCTGTACAGCCTGAGCCTGTTCGAGTCGGATGGCGCCGTCACCTCGCGGGTGATCGGCTCGCTGCGCGAGTTCGTGCTGGTGCCGGATGATCCGGCGGCCGCAGTCGCGCGTCTGGCCGATCCGGACATCCGGATCGTGAGCATGACCATCACGGAGAGCGGCTACGTCGAGGACCCGGAGAACTCCCGAACGGCGGGCGACGACCCGGTCGTGCGCGCCGACGCCGCTGGCGATTTCGCCGCGCCCCGCAGCGCGTTCGGACTGATCGTCGCGGCCCTGCGCGCCAGGCGCGATGCGGGGGTGCCGGCCTTCACGGTCTCGTCGTGCGACAACGTGCAGAACAACGGCACGGTCGCCAAGCGCAGCGTCGTCGCGACGGCGCGCCTGGCGAGCGATGAACTCGCCGACTGGATCGACCAGAGCGTCGCCTTCCCGAGCACGATGGTCGACCGGATCACGCCGCGTGCCACGGCGGCTCAGCTCGAGACCGTCGCGAGCCTGCTCGGCGACGTGACCGATGCGGCGGCGGTCGTGGCCGAACCCTTCGAACAGTGGGTGCTCGAGGAGAACTTCGCCCTGGGGCGACCCGCGGTGGAGAACCACGGCGCGGTCTTCGTCGACGAGATCGACACCTACGAGTTCATGAAGCTCCGCCTGCTCAACGCGGGCCACCAGGTGCTCGCATACGTCGGTCTGCTGCGAGGCCACACCTACGCACACGAGGCGATGGCCGACGTCGAGGTGACGCGGTGGCTCGAGCGCTACTGGAACGAGCTCGCGCTGCCCACGACCGAGCTGCCCGTCGGCGTCGACGGTGCCGAGTACGTGCGCGTGCTCGGCGAGCGCTTCGGCAACCCCGCGATCGCCGACACGTTGGAGCGGCTCGCAACCGATTCCGGTGACCGGATGAGCAAGTTCGTGATGCCGGTGCTGATGCAGGCGCGGGATCGCGAGACGTTCGGCGAGGTCGCATCGCGCATTCTCGCCAGCTACGCCGTCGCCGTGGCGGAGACCGCATCGCCCGTGATACTCGCCAGCGTCTCCGACGAGGTCCTGGTCGCACTGCGAAACGAAGGCGACCCAGCGGGCTTCCTCACCGAGATCGACTGGCTCGCCCCGCTCGCCGACGATGAGCAGCTCCGCGCCGCCGTCGCCGCGCAGGTCCGCGCGCTCCGCGCCCGCTGACCCTGGCACGCGGCGTGCCCCACCCGCCGAGCGTGCAACGCCGGGGCACGCTCGATCACAGGAGGTGCCTTCGCGGGGTGCTGGCGAGCACTCGCGCGAGGTCAGGCGGCGCGGCGTCGGGGGATGTTGGTGAGCAGGACGCCGGCGAGGACGATGGCCATCGAAAGGTACGTGGTGACGTTCACCTCGGCGTGGGCGGCGAGGAGCGTCAGGTCGATCACGAGCGAACCCAGCAGATTTCCGAACAGCGACATCAGACTCAGCAGCAGCACGCCGAGCCGGGCGACGGTCATCGTGGTCACACCGATGAAGACGACGCCGAGCACTCCGCCGATGAGGATCCAGCTCTGAGCGGGCATCTCAGGGAGTCCCTGGATGCGGGCGCCGGAGGCGAACAGCACCGCGGCGCAGACGAAGAGCAGGGTCCCTCCCGTGATGAAGTTCGTCAGGTTCGCGGTGATGGCCGAGGACGCGAGCATGCGCAGGCGACCGTTGAACGCCTGCTGGAACGACAGCATCGCGCCGGCGATGAACGGCAGGACGGGTGCCCACAGCGGCACTCCCTGTGCGAGCACATCGACGGCGGAGAGCGAGATGCCGATGAGGACGATGATCGTGCCGAGCACACGCCACAGCGTCGGAGGGCGTCGTCCGCCAGGCGGGAGCGATGTGTTGTCGACGCCGAGAGCCGCGGTGAGCTGGCCTGAGATGAACGCCATCGTGAACACCGACACGCCGATGAGCGGAATCGTCAGCGCCTGAGCGAGCACGATCATGGCTCCGCCGATGCCGCCCAGCGTCATCCACCACGGGAACTCGCCGGTGCGTACGGCCCGCCATGCGCGGACGATGCCGGCGCGTGCGGTCGGCGCACACGCGGCGACGACCACCAGGATCACCAAGCCGGACAGGAACGAGAACGCGGCGGCGAAGATGCCGTATCCGAGCACATCGCCGAGTTCGCCGTTGGCGGTGCCCTGCACCGACATGCCGACACCGGCGCCGATCGTCGCGAGTGCGGCGAAGAAGAAGCCGGATGCCGGAGCGCGTGTGCCCTGCGTGCTCACGCCGGAACTCTCCGGTGCGGGGGCGCATCCAGCGCGCGGACCAGGCAGGAAGGGGGAGGAGAGCGATCGAACATGCCGCGGCAAGTCTTTCATGGTCGGCGAGGATGAGTGGCCGATGCCTGCGTGCTGGACAATAGTGTGTGACACACAGTATTGTGTTGCGTATGAACGAGGAGTTCGACGCCCACCTGCAGGAACTGCGCCGCGGCACGATCGTGCTGGCGTGCCTGCGCCTGCTGCGCGAGCCCGGCTACGGGTACGGCCTGCTCGAGCAGCTCACGCGGCACGGCTTCGAGACGGACGCGAACACGCTCTACCCGCTGCTGCGCCGCCTGGAGAAGCAGGGACACCTCGTCAGCGAATGGAGCACGGCTCAGGCTCGCCCCCGCAAGTTCTACCGAACGTCCGATGAGGGTGAGCGGCTCGCCGACGCGCTCACCCTCGACTGGGCCGCGCTGACGTCGTCGATCGCATCGCTCGACGACGCATCGGAGAGCTCTGCGACTCCCGACACCACCGACGACACGTCCGCCCGGCGCGACACGCCGATCGACAAGGAGCACTGACATGTCCGCGACACTGACAGACAGATACATCTCCGCGACGCTCCGCGGCGTGCCCGCGGAGGCGCACGACGACGTCAGGAACGAGCTGACCGGATCGATCGCCGACGCCGTCGAAGCTCGCATCGAAGAGGGCGAGCGCCCGGATGAGGCCGAGCGAGCCGCGCTGAACGAGCTCGGCGATCCGGCGGTGCTGGCGGCGGGTCTCGCCGACCGGCGGCTTCAGCTGATCGGCCCGCGCCACTACCTGACGTGGCTGCGCCTGCTCCTCGCCATCGTTCCGGCGAGCGTCGCCGTGCTGGTGGCGCTCGGGTACGCGATCTCGGGTGCGGGCGTCGGCGACATCATCGCGGAGGGCATCGCCTCCGGCATCACAGCGGGGCTGCACGTGTGCGTGTGGACGACGCTCGCCTTCGCCGTGATGGACAGGCTCGGCGCCGACGGCTCCCCTCGCTGGAGCGTCGACCGGCTGCCGGAGAATCGGTCCACCGGGCGAGGATTGGCCGACCTGATCGCCGTCGCCATCCTGATGCCGGCCGCGGCGTTCGGGTTCGTGTGGGATCGGCAGGTCGGCTTCATCTTCCTGCACGGTGAGGCGTATCCGATCTGGAACCCCTCGCTCTGGCCGTGGTGGATGGCCGCCGTGTTCGTGCTGCTCGCGATGGTCATCGGCATTCAGACAGCCGTCTTCGTCAGGGGGCGGTGGACCGCACGCATCGCGATCGCCAACACGGCGCTGCAGGTGCTGGGCGCGAGCTGGTTCCTCACGCTGCTGGGTCGTGGCGAGCTGTTCAACCCCGAGATGCTCGAGGTGCTGATGGTCGAGAGCGGCGTGACATCCGAGACGCTGCGCGTGCTCGCCGTGGTGTTCGGCTTCTTCGGGGTCTGCGCGATCGCGGCCGGGGGCATCATCGATTGCTGGCTCAAGACCGCCCGCGATGCGCGGACCGCGTAGGCACGACATCTCGTTCGCGGGAATTGTTCACCGACTCGTCGTCGGCCGGCTGAGCTGAATACGACCGCGCGACATCCGTCCATCCGGATCGACTGCATGCTCGTTCCATGCGGTCGCACTCCTCTTGCGCCGCGAAGGCAGAACGTTCCGCCCGTATCCGGCCGCTGCCAAGCCGCCGCGACTACCGTGGAGGCATGGAGAACGATCTCGAGGAAGTTGCTGAGGCCGCGACTGCGAACCCGCTGATGGCCTGGGTCTGGGTGCTCATCGCCATCGGCGTCGCCATCGGGCTCGGGCTGCTCGCGTCGTTCGTGTTCGCCGGGGTGATGGGCCGTCTCAGCCGCAAGCATGAGGTGTTCGCCGATCTGAAGCGCCGATTCCCGAAGATCATCTTCTGGGCCATCGCGGTTGTCGGCAGCTGGGTGTCGGTGCCGAACCTGATGCCGGAGGGCACGGAGGACCTCGCTGGCGTCGTCGAGTACGTGCTGCGCCTGTGCGTGATCGCCATCGTCGGCTGGCTGCTCGCGAAGATCCTGATCTTCTTCATCGACGGCGCCCTGCGCGCACAGGAGAAGCTCGAGGACGATCCGTTCACCCTCCGGCAGCGCCGTACGCAGATCCGGATGATCCGGCGGCTCGTGGTCGTGCTCGTGCTCGTGCTGACGGCCGGCGCGATGCTGCTCACGATTCCCGGTGCGCAGACCTTCGGCGCATCGCTGCTCGCATCGGCCGGTGTCGTATCGATCGTCGCCGGCATCGCCGCGCAGTCCACGCTCGGCAACCTGATCGCAGGACTCCAGCTCGCCTTCTCGAACGCCCTGCGCACGGGAGACACCGTCGAGGTCAACGGCGAGTTCGGCACGGTCGAGGAGATCACCCTCACCTACGTCGTCGTGCAGATCTGGGACGACCGGCGTCTCGTGCTCCCCTCCACGTACTTCACGACGACGCCCTACACGAATTGGACCCGCAGTCAGACCGAGGTGACCGGAACCGTCTACCTCGAAGTGGACTACTCGGTCGACATCGGGGCGCTGCGCGACGAACTGCGCATGGTGCTCGACTCCACGGACCTGTGGGACCGCCGCTCATGGGGCCTCGTGATGACGGATGCGGTCGGAGGCGTCGCCCAGCTGCGCGCGTCGATCACTGCGGCGAACGCCGACGACATCTGGGGTCTGCGGTGCCTCGTGCGGGAGAAGCTCGTGGGGTTCCTGGCGCAGAAGCGCCCGGATGAGCTCGTCCGCAGGCGCGTCATCGTCGAGGAGCCTGCGCCGCGCCAGCGCGGCGGGTTCGACGTTCCCACGGACACGACAGGCATCCCGGTGGTCGCCGAGGGCGGTGAGCAGTGACCGAAGAGTTCCACAAGCCGGTCAGACTCCCATCCGAGATGTTCGACCGGCTGTTCGCCGGCGACGACCCTGCCGAAGTGTCGCGGGTGGCGCACTCGACGGCCCAGGCACTGCTGGCGCGCGTGCGCGCGGAGCCGGACACCGACATCGTCGAACGGCTGATCGACTTCACGAATCACAACGGAATCGACGATATCGCCGAGCTGTGGTCGCGTTCGCCGGCGAAGACGCTGCCTGGGTCGCTGTGGCGGCTGTACCTGCTGCAGCTGTCGATCCACGACGATCCTGGCACCTCGGCGCTGCTGTACGAGCGAGGGCGCACCGAGCTCCACTCGGCCGACGCCGCCATAGCCGGTGCACCGAGCCCCGCCGGCCCCGATGAGCTGGTCTCCGTGATCGACCAGATCATGCGCGGCGTGTTCGCCGGCGACTTCGCGGTGGCACTCGACCGGGCCAGCGCTTTCTGCCGAGTGCAGGCATCCGGGGCCACGCACCTGGCCGATGACTACGAGCAGAGCGAACCGGACCGCTCGACCGCCTTCACGACGAGGGCGCTGCGTCTGAGCACCTACGCCGACGACCTCCGCCACGCCGCGCGCCTCTGGCGCCGGGAAGGGCTCGCCTGACGCGCCGCGCCCCGCAGCTCAGGTGCGAGAAGGTGCCGCCTGAGATGCGCAACAGCGGCACTTCGTCGCACCCGAGCGACGATCGGTGGGGCCGCGGACGGGGTGCGCAGGTGTCGGCGGGTTGATACTGGACTCTGCGGGTCGTGTCAGGTGGAGCCGAGAGGAGCGCCGTACGCTGGGTGGCGTGCTTCACTCCTCCACGCAACCACTGGTCGGGCTCGTCATGGGGTCGGACTCCGACTGGCGCGTCATGGCTGACGCGTCGACGGTGCTGAGCGACTTCGGCATTCCGCATGAGGTCGAGGTCGTCTCGGCGCATCGCACACCTGACAAGCTGCTCAGCTACGGGCGCGAGGCGCGATCGCGCGGCCTGAGGGCGATCATCGCGGGTGCAGGGGGAGCGGCGCACCTGCCTGGCATGCTCGCATCCCTGACGGCGCTGCCGGTGATCGGCGTTCCCGTGCAGCTGAAGACGCTCGATGGGCTCGACTCGCTGCTGTCGATCGTGCAGATGCCTGCGGGTATTCCGGTCGCCACCGTGTCGATCAACGGTGCGAAGAACGCAGGGCTCCTCGCCGCGCGCATCCTCGGCGCGAGTGACCAGGCCATGGCCGAGAGGATCGAGGCATACGCCCGCGACCTCGAGTCGCAGGTCGGGGAGAAGAACCGGAGGCTGAAGGAGTCGCTGCAGAGCGACCAGGAGAGCGGCGCGTGACCCTGACCGAGTCGCCATGGCGCTCGGCATCTCGGGGCGACGGAGTCCTGAGTGCCCGCCCGATGCGCCACCCCGATGCGTCCGACGAGCAGGTGATGACGCGCCGAGGCTGGTGGCTCGTCGTCGTCAACTGGCTCATCCCCGGGTCCGCGCAGGTGCTCGCAGGCAACCGCAGGCTCGGGCGCTTCGGCCTCGCCGCCACACTGGTGATGTGGCTTCTCATCGTGCTGCTCGTCGCGGGGCTGCTGCTGTGGCGCTCCGCCACGCTCAGCGTGCTGATCAACCCCTTCGTCCTCGTCGCCCTCACCGTGATCGTCATCTCCTACGGCGTGCTCTGGATCATCCTGAGCCTGGACACGCTGCGCCTGACTCGCCTGGTGAAGACGGCACCTCCCGGTCGCTACCTGATCGCGCTGCTCTCCGTCGCACTGATGCTCGTCACGGGAGGCACCGTCGCCTTCGCC
The DNA here is from genome assembly GCF_003569805.1 of Microbacterium halotolerans. Lineage (GTDB taxonomy): Bacteria > Actinomycetota > Actinomycetes > Actinomycetales > Microbacteriaceae > Microbacterium > Microbacterium halotolerans. Next base: position 1,741,685 of record NZ_KZ984051.1, read on the forward strand.
GCGCCCCGGATGCTCGCGGCGAGCAGCGCGATCGACCAGATCTTCTCCGCCGGCGCCCCGATCGAACCGGACGACGGCTACTACAACGTGCTCCTGCTCGGCGGCGACTCGTCGGAAGGGCGGGACTCTCTGCGCTTCGACAGCATCTCCGTCGTCTCAGTGAACGCCGACACCGGCAAGGTGACGATCTTCGGCCTGCCGCGCGAGATGCTGAACGTGCCCTTCGAAGAGGGCACACCCATGCACGACATCTACCCGAACGGATTCCAGGGGCAGGCCAGCCAGACGTGCAGCTGGAACGGCTGGCTGAACCACGTGCGACAGCGCGTCGAGGTCTGCGATGAGAACGGGCAGTACAGCGAAACCGGCGGAACGGACCTGTATCCGGATGCCGATGAGGACGGTTCGGCGCCGGGCATCGAAGCCACCAAAGACGCAGCAGAGGGCATTCTCGGCATCGATGTCGAGCACTACGTGCTGCTCGACATGCATGGCTTCGCCTCCCTCGTCGATGCGCTCGGCGGCGTCGAGATCGAGGTCACCGAGCGGCTGCCGGAGGGGCCGGGACCGTCGTACACCGGTCAGCCGGCAGAGGAGTGGGCGACCGGATGGATCGAGCCCGGCATGCAGACGATGGACGGTGACACGGCCCAGTGGTACGCGAGGTCGCGCTACACGACGAACGACTGGGACCGGATGAGGCGGCAGCGCGAGCTGCAGGCGGCGATCCTGGAGCAGTTCACCCCGCAGAACGTGCTGAATCGGTTCCAGGACATCGCCAGGGCGGGCGACGACCTGGTGCAGACCGACATGCCGCAGGCAGACCTGCCGTACTTCTTCGAGCTGGCGATGAAGGCCAAGGAGCAGCCGATCGACTCGATCGAGTTCACACCGAACAACGGCTACGGCACCGACACGACGCCGCCCGACTATGCGCATATCCGCACTGATGTGCAGTCGGCGCTGCATCCGGATGAGGAAGGTTCCGGGTGAGCGGGCCTTCCCTGTGGATATACGGCGACGTTCAGGAGACGCTGGATAGGCTCTTTCCATGCCAGTGAGTCTCCGCGTCGTCCTCGACCAGGTCGTGGAACCCACGAGCGATGACCTGCACGCCGCGGCGCGCGATCTCACCCGCGCGCTGATCGGCACGGTGCCCGTCGGGTGTCGTGTGGAAGGCATCGCTCCCGTCGCCGACGGCCTCGACATCGATGGGCTGTTCACCGTGCACGCCGCCAAGCAGATGCGGCGCGATTGGCCGTTCGGCTTTGTCCGGGGGGCGGGTCGCGGAATGGTGCACTCGCCGACACTGCTCGCTCCGCTCGCCGCGCACGATCGCGTGAACGAGGGCGACCAGACCGTCTCGACCGTCTGGGACCTGTCGCCGTGGAATTCCGTCGCCGAACGCCACGGCGCGGGCGCCTCGCGGCAGCGTCGTCTGCTGCGCAGGGCCGCCAAGTACGCGGACGCGATCGTCGTCCCCACTCATGTGATGGCTGACTCGCTCTGCGAGTACGCACGCGTTGCCGACCGTGTGCGCGTGATCCCCGGTGCCGTGGAACTGGACTTCGCGATCCCGGATGATGCGGTCGCGCGCCGCGCACGGCTCGGTCTGCCGAGAGACTACGTGGCCACGAGCGGCGGCACGGCGGAGCTCGACGGGCTCGCCGCCGCGCTGCGGGCGGCATCGGCCACCGACCTCGACGTCGTGGTCGTCGACGTGCCGGAGGGACAGGAACCGGGTCTCGCCGACCTCGCCCAGGCAGGGGGACTCCCGGAGCGGCGGGTGCACGCACGCGGCTCCCTCGGCCGCGAAGACCGCGCCGCTGTGATCGGGGGCGCGGCGAGCTTCGTGTCCGCGGCCACGCGCGACGCATGGCCGTGGCGTGCGGTCGAGGCCATGGCGCTCGGCATTCCGCTCGTCGCCGTCGACTCACCCGTGCATCGCGAAGTCATCTACGACGGCGGTCTCTTCGTACCGGAGGGCGACCTGGGCGATGCCCTGCGCACGACGCTCGGCGCGGGGCGTGAGCGCCTGCGCGTGCTCGGTCAGGACCGCTCGAGGGCGTTCACCTGGGTGGGAGCCGCCGAGAAGGTGTGGCAGCTGCACGCGGATCTGTGATGGTCAATCGACACAACCCTGCCCCGGTTGAACGGGCATCCAGGCTCACGGCGGTACGATCGCGTGTGGCCTTAACACGGAACAGGATATGGGGCACGGCGGAGTGAACGCAGTCGATCTCAAGGACTACAACGTCCCCGGCAGAGGCCGCGGGCTCGCGGACGTGTTCCGCTGGCGGTATCTGCTGAAGGTCCTGGTGCGCAAAGCGACCTCCACCCGCTATCGCAACTCGGCGCTCGGTTGGACGTGGTCGTATGCCAGGCCGCTCGTCCAGTTCCTCATCTACTGGCTCGTGATGGGCAAGATCCTCGGGGTGGACAAAGGGATCGACAACTTCCCGCTGTACATCTTCAGCGGCTTCGTCACGATCCAGTTCTTCAACGGGGCTTTTCAACAGGCGACCTCGTCGATCGTCGCGAACAAGGCGCTCGTCAAGAAGATCTACATGCCCCGCGAGCTGTTCCCGGTGGCGGCGGTGATCAACGGCTTCATCCACTTCCTGCCGCAGCTGGCCATCCTGCTCGTCGTGGCGCTGCTCTACGGCTGGAGGCCCGATTTCATCCATATCGGGGCGGTGCTGCTCGGTCTGATAATCATCGGAGCGCTCTCGCTTGGGATGGGCATTCTGTTCGCGGGCATCAACGTGCGCTACCGCGACGCCGACAACTTCGGCGAGCTCATCCGGCAGGTCGTGCTGTGGTTGTCACCCGTGCTCTACCCCTGGCGCCTCATCAGTGAGACTCTTGGTGATGTGTGGGTGTACCTCTACTTCTGCAATCCCATCTCGGTGGCCGTCGAACTGATGCACTTCGGCTTCTGGTCGCCCACGGTGCCGCCGTTCCACGCGACCGACGAGCCCGGCGGTTGGTTCGGGTTCCCGCCCGCATTCGGCTGGTACATCGGCGGTGCACTCGTCCTCAGCCTGCTGCTCCTGCTGCTCGGCCAGTACACCTTCCGTCGCTTCGAGCGGACCTTCGCCCAGGACGTGTGATGTCGAAACAGATTCTGCAGACCTCTGCCACCAAGCCCGCGATCATCATCGATCACGTCTCGAAACGCTTCCGCAAGCGCAACACTCACTCCATCAAGGAGGCGTTCGTTGCAGCAGCGCGCCGCAAGAGGGTGCGCTCGGACTCGTTCACGGCGCTCGACGACGTCAGCTTCCAGATCGGCGAAGGGGAGTCCGTCGCGGTGATGGGGCTGAACGGTTCCGGCAAGTCGACGACCCTCAAAATGGTCTCCGGCGTCATGGAGCCGGATGACGGCCGCGTGTTCACACGGGGACGCGTCGCCGGCCTCATCGAGGTCGGCGCGGGCTTCCATCCCGAGCTGACAGGGCGCGACAACGTGTACCTGAATGCCGCGATCCTCGGAATGTCCAAGGAGGAGACCGACAAGCGCTACAACGACATCCTCGAGTTCAGCGAGATCGGCGAGTTCATCGACCAGGCGGTCAAACACTACTCGTCGGGCATGTTCATGCGCCTGGCGTTCGCCGTCGCCATCCACGTCGACGCCGACGTGCTGCTTGTCGATGAGGTGCTCTCCGTGGGCGATGCGCCCTTCCGCAAGAAATGCAACGAGAAGCTGCAGGAGCTGGCCGCACGCGGCGTCACGATGATGATCGTGAGCCACAACAAGAACACGGTGAAGAAGCTGTGCAGCCGCGGCATCATCATCCGCGACCACAGGGTCGTCTTCGATGGGCCGATCGCTGAGGCCGTTGCCGAGCTGGACGGTGACAAGCCGCGAGATGCCGAGAAGAGCGCAGAGCAGCGCAAGGAACCGGAGCCACGCACGCCGGATCCGAAGGAGATCCCGGATCAGGTCAAGGGCCCGCACACGGGCCGGATCCCGATCGGTGGGCTGAGCGACGACGACGAGACGAACGGCCCGATCAGCGGGAGTCCCCGCCCCGATGGTGGGGATGAGCGCACTGGTGATGACGAGAAGTTCGGCGGCGACCAGAAGCCGAGCGACGATGAGAAGTGACAGAAGGGCGCCCTGACGTAAGAGCGCGAAGCGGCGTCGGCGACGAATGCTGACGTGCGCGCGTAGCTCGAACGGTGGTGAGCAGCGAGGGCTTTTGGCGTGCCGGGTGCCCATCGCGACACGAGGTACCATCGGGCACACTCGCCTCGCGAGCACACTTCTGTCACACTTATCACATGCGTACCTCCACTCGATTGCGACACGCCCTGGTTCTCGGGGTTGTCGCAACCCTTGCTGCGACACTGTCTCCTTCGGCGGCCTTCGGCGTTGCAACCGAAGAAAACAGCACGGATTCGGCGGTCGTGAGCCCCACGGGCCAGGAGGACGTGCCTGACGATGCCGCTGGTGGCGATGAGTCCGATGAGCAGGCGCAGACGGAGCCCACTCCTGAACCGACGGACACGACAGAGCCGACGCCGGAACCGAGTGAGTCCGAAGACTCCGACGCGGACGACGAGGCGGTGGATGAGGCCGAGAAACTCGAGAAGGTCGAGCTGTCGCAGGGGATCACGGTCGATCCGGCGGGAACCGACGACCCGCGTTTTGCCTCGAATGCCAATGCCGGCGCGATCAAGCGCGGCGATCTGACAGAAGCCGAGATGGATCGTATGGCGATGTCCATCGGTGAAGATCTCGCCGCGCCGGGGGATTTTGAGATGAAGGCGTCGCTGAAAGGCTTCACGCCGGGCAACATCATCAGCGACCGGGTCTTCTACGACGGGTCATCGATGTCGTTGTCGCAGATCAAGTCGTTCCTGAAGAGCAAGGTCTCAAGCTGCCGCAGCGACTACACCTGCCTTCCTGACTACACCGAGAACACCAAGAGCAAATCGGCCGACCAGTACTGCAACGGCTACACGGGCCGTTCCGGCGAGAGCTCGGCTGCGATCATCTACCGCGTGGCGAAGTCGTGCGACATCAACCCGAAAGCGCTGATCGTGATCCTGCAGAAGGAGCAGGGCCTGGTCACGCACACCTGGCCGAGCGACTGGCGCTACACGATTGCGATGGGGATGGCCTGCCCGGACACCTCGGCATGCGACTCGCGCTACTACGGCTTCCAGAACCAGGTGTACAGCGCGGCGCGGCAGTACCAGGTGTACTCGAAGAGCAGCTACTTCAGCTGGTACCCGGTCGGCAAGACGTCGAACGTGCGCTGGCACCCGAACGCGTCGTGCGGCTCGGCGCCGGTGCACATCGAGAACAAGGCAACGGCGGCGCTGTACTACTACACGCCGTACCAGCCCAATCAGGCGGCGTTGAGGGCAGGCTACGGCACGGGCGATTCGTGCTCCGCTTACGGCAACCGCAACTTCTACAACTACTTCACCGACTGGTTCGGTTCGACGCACGCCGACGCGTGCACGGTGCCGTCGGGCACCCGGACGGCTTCGAAAGCGTACGTAGTGTCCGCATCGAGTCTGAATGCACGCACCGCACCGAGCACGGACTGTTCGAAGGGGATGACTTCACTTTCGAAGGGCGATATCGTGCAGGCCGTACGCGTGACTGAGTCTGGAAAATGGTTGCAGGTTCAGACGAATCTCGGTAAACGCTGGGTAGCTCGCGAGTACGTCAAGTACGCGACGGCAGGTGAAGCGGCATGCACGATCGTTCCCGGTTCGAAAACCGCGGTCAAGGTCTATGCGGTGGAGGTATCGAGTGCGGTGGGCCGGGGCGCCCCGCGCACGGAATGTGCCATTGACCGAACAGTCCTGCCAGAGGGTTCAGTAGCTCAGGCCATCAACGTGACCGCAGACCGACAGTGGTTGCAGGTCCGGACAGGCGAGGGGAATCGCTGGGTGGAACGGTCCGACGTCAGGTATGCGACTGCGCCGGAGCAACAGTGCGTGGGGCCAAACGGCGGTGTGAAGTCGCGCTCTGCGGTGTATGTCGTTGACAACGACACGGTGGGAGTTGTCGGACCACGGAGCACGTGTGACGTAGGCGTGGCAAAGCTTGCTGAAGGAGTTGCCGTGCGCGCGCACGGTGTATCCGGGTCAGGGGACTGGATGTGGGTGGATACGGGTACGGGTAGACGTTGGATTCCCACATCGGATATCGATGTCGCAACGACCTCGGAGGCACGTTGCCTTGAGCCGAGAGGCGGCGTCGAAGCGGCATCGAAGGTCTACGCTGTGCGCGAATCGAACACAACTGGGCGGATCGCGCCGCGCAGCGACTGCTCGGACGACAGCACTGCTCTCGTCTCAGGTACCGTGCTCCAAGCGGTCGAGGTGTCCGGTTCAGGGAACTGGTTGCGGGTGCGCACGGGCGCAGGCGAGCGTTGGATCGCTCGCGCAGACGTGCGCTACGCCACTGCGCCGGAGAGCTTGTGTGTCGCGCCCAATGGAGGCGTCTCGTCAGCGCGGCTGACCTACCGGGTGCTGACGGACACGACCGCCCTGCTCGGCCCTCGTGATGATTGTGGTGCGGGTATCGCGCTGTCGGCTGGAACGGTGGTGAAGGCCGTAGCGATTTCCGGGTCTCGAACCTGGCTCAAAGTCGCGACGGAAGCCGGTGAACGCTGGGTCAAGCGTGCCGATGTCGACTACGAGTGAGTTGTCTGCATTACTGCCGTGCCGTACGCGCGGCGTGATTCAGAACGCCAGCACGCGCCACAGAACGGCAGCAGATGCCCGTTAGTGGTTCCAGATCGATACCTCGGTCTCTCATCGCGGGGCTGACGTCGCCGACGTGCACGAGAAGTAGCGCCGACCTGACGTGCCCATCCTCCTGTGTGTGGCGTCAGATCCGACGACGGCGCCGCTGACGGCGCCCAGCGGACTTCTCCGCCTTCGCGCAATGGGCGGCGGTCGCCGACTTGCTCTGCGCAATCCGGCACGGTGGAAGATTTCATGAGAGAGCCCCATATGCCAGGGTTCCAGTACGCTGGTTGGCTCTGCTGATCGCCTCTACGCTCAGTCGCGGGGGAGGTCTACGAGGAGGGCGTATGAGTTCGAAGCGATGGTGGAGATCGATTCCGATCGGCGTGACAGCGATTGTCGCCGTCACGTTCGGAGCGGGGCTCGGCGGCAGTGCGGCAATGGGCGCTGACGTCGACGGAGTCGATGCGAACGGAGAACCGACCGGCGACGTGATGGTCGGACAGGACCTGGTAATGGAGGTTGTCGACCCGCTTCTCGCGCTCGTCAACCCGACAGAAGGCGGGGAGCGCGTCACCGCCGACGGCGCTGAGTATGGTTATGCGGGAGTCATCGTCGATCCCGTCGCACGAGAGGTCGACGTGTACTGGGTCGGCTCGGTGGAGGCCAAGGCGCAACGTATCTTGGACCGCGCGCCTTCCGAAGTGACGTTGAACGTGCGCGACGCGAAGTACACAGTGTTCGAGATGCAGGAGGCGGTGGAGCGTCTGCCAGGGATGACCGTGGACGACGCCTCGGGCGATCTCACGATCGTTGCATCTGGTCCCGAGGCTGATGGCAGTGGGGTCTGGGTCGAATATTCGGGCGACGGTGTACAGAAGTTCTCTTCTCAGTCGGAGGACCGAAAGGCTGTCTCTGCAGCAGCGGATCGAGAGATCGACGTCGATATCACTTCGGTTGACGTCGGTGAGGAACTCACTCCCGCGGCGCGATGGAACGGGGACGCACCGTACGAGGGCGGGGGCGGATACTACCTGCCCAATGGTGGGTTCTGCTCGACGAGCTTTCCTGTGACGAGCAACGCCACGGGTGCCAAGCACCTGTTGACCGCCTATCACTGTGTTGACGATTACAGCAGCGTCTCGGTGTCGAATGACGCTGGTTCATTCGGTACGGCATACACTGGGTCCGGGTATCGGCATCCCGACATAGATGCGGCGTTGATCAAAGTCACCCCTCAGTCAATTCTGCCGCGCATCTACTACGGCTCATACAATACATCGAGCTATCACAGCATCGGCGCCGTCGGTGGGAATGTCGTTGGCGCGAGGGCATGCACCAATGGCGCGAACTCGGGGCTGCACTGCCTCACTATCAACCGCGCGAACTACACCGCGTACTCGTCCGATCTCGGGCGCGACTTGCACGGCCTGGTCCGTGGCGAAGCAACTTCGGGTGGTGTGGTGGTCGTGGGCGGCGACAGCGGCGGTCCGGTCGTCTATCCGCAGGCTAGCCTTGGAGGCCAACTCCGAGCGATGGGCACGATCTACGGAGGCGGTAATTCCGGGACCTGTCCCGCCACGCGCTATTCGACGAGCAAGTGCTTCAGGTACGCGGTGTGGGTCGGTTCTGTGACGATCAGTTCCGAGATGGGAATGACCATCGCGACCAAGTAGCGGAGCGACTGGGCCGCACGCTGGCCGAGTGCGCGGCGTACTAGGACGCGTGTGAGGCGGTCGGATCGGGTCTATCTGGGAGCCGCCCGACCGCCTCTGGCGGTGAGCAGCGACTCAGCTGCCTTGCTGTTCTAGCCGGAGCTTGTCGTTCCAGTAGGCGTTCGACGTCAGCCCGTCGTAGCCGCGACTCCACTCGCGAAGCATCTTGGGATAGATGCGCCGCAGGCGCAGCGTGTTCTTCAGCAGTCGCAGGGTCTCCTTCCGGAAACGACGCGGATCGCGGCGCACGGTGTAGGCCTGCGTCTGATCGACGTTCAGGTGCGTGATCTCCTTCGCGCCGTAGATCAGTCGGAAGTCCTCACGTGACTCCGCAGGCAGGACCACCTTCGCCATGCCGAGCGGCAGCAGATGACCGTTCAGGGTCAGCAGCAGCAGCGCGCGCACAGGTCGCGGGAGGAAGGTGCGTCTGGGCTTCGGTGGCGAGGCGATCGGCTGCCAGACCTCCGTCGTGGTCATCGCCTTGATGTCGCCGCGGCGCTTTGCCATGTCGGCGTTCTTGTCGAAGAAGTCCGGCCCGCGCATGACGTCCTCGAACGCCAGGTTGACCGCCGACAGCGTGTCGTAGTGGAAGCGAAGAGCGGTGCGCAGGTAGAAGTTCAGCACCATCCGCTGCAGCTCTTTCCAGCTGCGCTTCTTCTCCGGCAGGCTCAGATGATGGATGAGGTGGCTGCGGAAATCAAGGTACCAGGTCTGAGGTGAGGCCTTGTCGACGAAGCTCTCCTGCACTGAAGCGACGCCGGGCAGCGTGAACGTGTTGAAGTCGTTCACGAGAGAGAAGCTCACGTCATCGCCGCGGACGAAGAACGGGAACGGCAGGTGCTCGACCTGGGCGACCGGGAAGGCGAAGAACCACCAGCCGGCGTAGAAGTCACCCCTGGCCGGGGCCGTGGTTTCGTACTCCATCCGGAAGACCTTCTTGCGCTGTCGCAGGTCGAGGCCGGCGTAGTGCGCTTTGCAACCGAGGTCGAAGTGCGCACCGTTCTCGCCGATCTGCCACCGCTTGGCGTCGTGCACCATGGCGCCGGCCACTGCCGTGCGCGGGTCCTGAGCGTAAGCGAGGAACCACCAGGTGCGACTGACCGCCTCCATCTGGATGGAGGCGTCGTCGTCCATGAAGAGAACGTGACTGGCGTTCGTCGCCCTGGCCTCAAGCAGACCACGGGTGAAACCGCCCGATCCGCCGAGGTTCTCGTTGGGGATGACGGTGACGCCGTCGCCGTCATCGACCGTCGCGGACTGACCGTTGTCGACGATCACCATGCGGATGTGCTCGTTGAGTTCAGACTCTGCACGGAACCGGCGGAAGCGTTCGGCCGTCGAGGCGACCTCCGCTTCGCGTCGGAACGTCGTGACCGAAAGCAGCAGATCCGGCGTGCTGCGGGGCTTCTCCGTGGTCGCCCAGGCGAAGTCCTCCAGCCGACCGTCCTCGAGAGCCGTGAGCTTGAAGAACACGATGGCATCGGACGATGCTTCTTCATAGGGGTCGAACGGCTGGCGGAGCAACCCGTCCAGTGTGACGACCTCGCTGAAGAGCTGCTGCGTCGAGCGATTCCGACAAGCCACGTGGATGGACAGCAGGAATCGCCCGTGGCCCGTCAGCTGCAGCTCCAGCGGCAGGTCGCCGGAGTTCCTGCGCCACTTGCCGAGGTTGAACAGGTTGTAGTAGGTGCCCGTCGCGAGCCGTCCGCCTTGTGCGAAGTCTGCGCCGCCCTCGGAAAGGGAGATCCCGACGGACCCTTTCAGAGCGAAGTGTGCCTCGGTCTCAGTCGAGATACCGGCTTGTGGCCAGATTGCGGCCTGCAGTGGGTACCCAGTGCGATCCGGGAGTTTCCCCAGCCCCATGGCGGATGCCTTCCTGCCGTTGACAGACGGCCCAATCGTGCTTGTTGCTGTCGTCGCCACGTACGATCTCAGTCGTCGGCGTGACGCTTGAGGACGTAGCCGGGCTCGATGCGCTTGGAGCGCGGAACGAGAACCGACCGGTCGAAGTGGCCGACAGCGATAAAGGAGATGAACACTTCGGAATCGGGGATCCCAAGGATTTCACGAATGGCGGCTTCGCGTTCCTGACCCATCGCCGTGTTGAGGCTGACCGCGCCCAGACCTGTGTGCTCGAGCCCGAGCAGAAGGAGCATCATGAACAGTCCGCCATCGATGTAGGCCTGGTTGCGCTCGACGGCGGCGACGAAGGCAGCGTGATCGCTTGTCACCAGCAGCAGTTTCGGCGGGAGCTCATACCCGCGGAACCCTCCCTGCAGTTCCAGCACGGGTCCAAGTTTCGACTTGTCGTCGAACTGGTGCACGCGAACCGGCTGCCGGTTGCATACGGACGGCGCTTGCAGTGCGATCTGTACGGCACGCTCGATGTCCTCGTTCGCAACAGGGTCTGCGGTGAACTCACGTACGCTGCGCCGTGAGAAGACGACGTCCTCGAACTCCCGATCGGAGGGGGTCCAGGTCTCCATGTCGCGCTCAAGCGTCGCAGGCGTCGCGCCGCCGAGCCCAGGGTCGGCCTTCGTGATCAGCTCTTGCACCGGAGCGTCGAACAGCTTCCAGAAGTGTGACACGTCGGCGTCGAGCTGCCGGTGGCGCTCGAAGTAGTTGTGCATGACGGCAGCCGCGATCTGGAAGAACGTGTCCTCAGGGTCGCGTCCGTTCGAGATCCACTTGTTCATCTCACCGGAGAGCAACGGCATGACGGCCTTGCCGAAGCCGGGCCGGAAGTTCGTCGTGCGGCTGAGCCCCTTCTCGAAGCCGTGCGCGTGATACATCAGGAGCGAGCGAGCGTTTTCGACGGTGCGGGAGACCCGATGCTGCGCGTAGGACTCAATATAGCGGTTGTCATCGTTGTTCCCGAGGGCCCTTACAGCCCGTACCGGGTCGTTTCCCCTCACCGCTCCGGTTCTCTGCCGCCCGAGTGCCGAAGCGGCGATCGGACGGAGCGTGATCGATGCGATGTCGGCGCCGCCGTCCTTGCCGCCGAAATGGAGCGCTCCGAACATGATCTGTGAGAACGCGGGGTCCTCTACTGCGAACACAATCCGGTCGGTGCGGCGTTCGCCGGTCCTGATGCCGGTGTCGATCCCGCCCACAACCCTGAATTTCCCGGTTGTCGGGTTGCGCAAGTGCACGCTAATCGTTTGTGAGGAGCTGCGAGGTGTCCAGTCGAACTCGACCTCATAGGCGTTCCCCTCGCGCAGGGCCGAGGGGAAGGTGGTCCAGACGTAGTTGCCGCGCTGAGTTGCGTACGTGGGCCCGGCGACACGCAGCCTGGTCTCTCCTGCTTTGCTGCTGATCTGCCATGATTCGTTGTTGGCGAAGAACTTGGGTGCATCCATCCGCACGGTGCGAGGAGGGCGCTGGAGGCCCACTCGACGCACGACGCGCTTAGCGAATCGCACACCTCGGCGTACCGTCGGGAGCAGCGCACGGGCAGGGGTGGGCAGTTCGGCGCGGACGGACCCCACGGTGCGGCGCACCGGCATCTCGAGCGCAGACTTGAGCCATTGCTTCGAGTCGTCGACGTGCTTGTCGAGCGCTGCTCTGATCTCGGTGTAGTCCAGCGGAGCCAGGAAGCGCTCGTCTTCAGAGACAATGTTCTCGGCCTCAAGGGTGAAGCGGTCTCGATGGCCGATCAGGCGGAACATCGAATCGAATCGTGCAACGCCGCGACGACGGTTCCCGATCGATGCGAACGGTTTTTCGAACTTGAGCGAGAACGCGGTGCCATGGAAGGAGTCCGTCACGACGTAGGAGCTGTTGTCGTACAGCTTCAAGAAGTCGTACGTGTCGATGTCGTCCTCGATGGCGTCCGGCATCGCCATTTTTTCCTTGTTCTCCTGGATGAGGTGTGGCCACGCATCGAGAATTACGCGGACCTTCAGGCCTTTTTTGGCCGCGATGTGCTCGATCGCTGCCTTCTTCTCGGGCGTCGGGTCGAGGATGTACGCGAGAAGGTAGGGGCCGGACACGTCGCGGTCGGAGCGCGACGCGAGCTTGCGGTACTCGTTGACGTCAGTAAGGAAGATCGGCTCGGCAACTTGCTTCGCCGGCACTCCGTAGACTTCGCGAGCAATCCGGACGCCGGAGTCCTCGCGGACGGAGATCGCGTTGAATCGCTTCATCAGAACGGAGACCTTGGGAATCTCTTCTTCGGGCGCAAAATCCTTCGCGTGACCGAAAGACGCCGCGTATGAGATCTTCCGTTTGTCGTCATCGGCGAAATCGAGATAGAAAGCCTTCCCGAAATTCCGGGCGATTCCGAAGTTCCAGACCTGGTCGGATCCGATCACGAAGTTGTCCGCGATCTGGTTCAGGTCTCCGACGGTCTGCGTGCTGTACAGCTTGCTCAGGTTGTAGTGCTCGCGCGCGAAACGCATCGCGTGCGTGTCCTGAATCTCCGGATCGCTCGCACTCGCACCGATCTTCGACACCATCAGAACCTTGTTCCCGAAGCCTTCGACAGTCTTGTACAGGCTGTAGTAGGTCAGCACGGACCCGTAGTTCGCGCCGATGCCGACGCCGACGATCGCGGCATCATAGTGCTCGTTCGAGTGTGCAGTCATTCTGTGATGATCCTTGGGGTTGTGGTCCGGAGGCGTCGCGATCCGGTCAGCTAGCGCTTGGAGCGCTCGCGACGTTGGGCACGCATCGAGATTCTAGACGACAGGATCCGCTCGAAGCTGGGACGACGCCGTGCTGTCGGAGGCCGCATCGATGACGCCGACGAGCCGCAATGCTGGGCTGATTCGCGTCTGATCCGGCCGCGCACACGTCACCCACCCCGTTGCCAGGGAAAACGGGGCGTCGATGTCAGAATGTCCCCTATGGACACCGATCTTCTTGTTGTTGGTTCTGGTTTCTTCGGTCTGACGATCGCGGAACGGGCCGCGAACGCCGGCCGCAAGGTCACCGTCATCGACCGTCGCCACCACATCGGCGGGAACGCCTACAGCGAGGCAGACGCCGAGACGGGCATCGAAGTGCACCGTTACGGCGCGCACCTGTTCCACACGTCGAACGAAACGGTGTGGGAGTACGTGAACCGGTTCACGACGTTCACGAACTACGTGCACAAGGTCTACTCGCACCACAACGGTGTGGTGTACCCCCTGCCTGTGAACCTCGGCACGATCAACCAGTTCTTCCAGGCTGCGTACAGTCCGGACGAAGCGCGTGCGCTGGTCAGGGAGCAGGCAGGCGAGTTCGACGTCAAGACGGCGCAGAACTTCGAGGAGAAGGGCATCGCGCTCATCGGGCGACCGCTGTTCGAGGCGTTCTTCCGCGACTACACGGCGAAGCAGTGGCAGACCGACCCGAAGAAGCTCTCGGGCGACATCGTCAGCCGACTGCCCGTGCGCTACAACTACGACAACCGCTACTTCAACGACACGCATGAGGGGCTGCCGACCGACGGCTACACCGCATGGTTGGAGCGGATGGCCGATCATCCGAACATCGAGGTGCGTCTGGAGACGGACTTCTTCGACGCGTCGCAGCCGTTCAACAAGGAGGCGACCGTCGGTCAGATCCCCGTCGTGTACACGGGCCCGGTCGACCGCTACTTCGACTACGCGGAAGGTGCGCTCAGCTGGCGCACGCTCGATTTCGAGCGTGAGGTGCTGAACGTGGGCGACTTCCAGGGCACGCCGGTCATGAACTATCCCGACGCGAACTTCCCCTACACGCGCATCCACGAGTTCAAGCACTTCCATCCTGAGCGCGCCGACGCGTACCCGACCGACAAGACGGTCATCATGCGTGAGTTCTCGCGCTTCGCAGAGAAGGCGGACGAGCCGTACTACCCTGTGAACACCGAGGACGACCGCGCGGGCCTGCTCGCCTACCGCGAACTGGCCAAGGGCGAACAGGACGTCTACTTCGGCGGCCGCCTCGGCACGTACCAGTACCTGGACATGCACATGGCGATCGGGTCGGCGCTGTCGATGTGGAACAACCAGCTGGCGTAGGGGAGCGGCGAGTGCTCGCAGGCGGGGAGTGACAGCGAGATGACCTGGGGCGACTCATTCCTCGCACTCCTCGTGGCGGTCTTGTGCCTTATCGGTCCAGGGCTGATCGTCACAGCGCCGTTCCGTTTCGGCGCACTGGCTCGCACTGCCGTCTCCGGCCTGGTCGGGGTGTGCGTGGTCGCAAGCGCCGCGACGACGTTCGGGGCGTTCGGCCTCGCGTTCTCCTGGTGGCAGGTGCTCGCCGTGACGGTCATCGGTCTCACGCTCGCGCTGGCCGTGCGCCCGGCCGTGCCGCGGCTGGAACCGCGCCCCGATCGTCGTGTGCTCCTGCTGCTCGGGATGTGGCTCCTGTCCGTGCTCGCGATCGCCATCGTGATGTTCTGGCGGGTGCCCATTCCCAGCCGGATTGCGCAGACGCTGGACAACATCTTCCATCTCTCCGCAACGAGCGCGATCCTGAGCGGGCATTCCGCTTCACCGTTCGCGATCGGAGGATTGATCGACACGACGGGGGCGTTCACCTACTCGCCGTCCGGTTGGCATTCGTTCGCCGCCCTCGTTGCGCAGACCACCGGTGTCCCGGTCGCCGTCGCCTTCAACGTGCTGTGGCTCGCGATGATCGCCGTTGTGTGGCTGCCGGGCATCGCGTGGCTCGCACGCACGGTCGTGCCGACATGGGCCGCGGCGACGATCGCCCTTCCGCTCGGCGCCTCGTTCGGCTGGTACCCCTACGGATTGACGACGGGCGGCGCGCTGTACCCGTCTGCGCTCGCCCACGCACTCCTGCCAGCGGCCGTGGCCATCGTCCTCGTCGCGGCACGAGCCGTGCTCGGCGAACGCGGTCGGGTATCGCGGGCCAGGCGATGGACGGCGGCCGTCGTCGGCGTCGCCCTGGCAGGCGGCGCGCTCGCTGCGGCGGACCCCCGCGCGATTGCGACCCTGTTCGTGATCGCCGCACCGTTCGTCTTCTGGCGACTCGTCGTCGTCCTCCGTCAGGCGCGCGAAGCCGCGCCGGAGGAGCTGCGTCGTGCCAGACGCATGCTGTGGGGGAGCCTCGGCGCCGCGGCGGTCGTGATCGTCGCAGGCATAGCGTTCGGCAACGCGGCCGTGCCGTTGACAGGGCACCCGGATGACACTTCGGACCTGGTCGCGCAGACCGCGTGGCAGAGCCTGACGCAGGTGATGATGGCGCAGTCGCAGACGGGAGTCAACGGCGTGGTCACGATCGTCGCACCCCCGCTCGCACTTGCGGTCATCGGCGGGATCTTCATGGCGCTGCGACGTGCCACGACCCGCTGGGTGGTGGTTCCCTACCTGGTGCTCGCGGTGCTGTACGTGCTCGCGGCCGGTGAGGTCGGCCCGGTGTCGAGAATGCTCGCCGCACTCTGGCTCGGCGATCCGTACCGACTGGCGGCGGCCCTGGCGATCGTGGGTGTTCCTCTCGCCACGATCGGAATCGTTACGCTCGGTCGTCTGATCGTGCCGGCGCGGCGCGCTTTCGGGGCGGGTGCGGCTGTCGTCGCGGCGGTCATCGTCGGGGTGACATCGACCGGTACGCTCGCTGCCACGGGAGTGAGTGAAGCGGCAGGCGTGGTGTTCCGTCAGCCCGTGCAGGCGAGCGACTGGGCCGTCGTCTCGTCTGCGCAGATGACGTTCATGCGGGATCAGGTGAGCGCGATCGTGCCGGAGGATCAACGGGTGCTCGGCGACCCCTGGGACGGGTCGGCGCTGGCCGGTGTCTTCGCAGGCAGGGAACCCGTCTTCCCCCACGTCCTCGGACGCTGGGACGACACGCGCCTGACGCTCGCCTACTCGCTTCCGTCGATCGATGAGACGTCAGAGGTGTGCACGGCTCTCGACGAGCTCCGCGTGCGGTACGTGCTCTACACGCCCGGCTCGTTCGGCGGAGGCGACGCTGAGGGCGATCTGTTCCTCGGCCTGCATGCGGCGGTCGAGGCCGGTCTTTTCACCGAGGTCGCCACCGATGGCGAATCCTCCCTGTACCGGATCGACCAATGCGGTGACCTCGGATGACAACACGCGTGTGATCGGTGGTCGAGCGCGTTTCTCCCGACCGTAGGATCAAGGGGTGAAGGTCAGGGCCACCTCAGGCGTGCGCGGGTACACCCACTCGTTGTGGCTGCTCTCTGCACGCGACCTCAAGGTGCGCTATGCGACGAGCTGGCTCGGCTACATCTGGAGCGTGTTGGACCCGCTCGTGATGAGCGCGATCTACTGGTTCGTGTTCACTCAGGTCTTCCACCGCACTGTGGGAGCCACCCCGTACATCCTGTTTCTGATCTCGGCGCTGCTTCCGTGGATGTGGTTCAACACCTCGATCTCCGACTTCACGAGAGCGTTCAAGATCGATGCGAAGCTGGTGCGATCGACCGCGATTCCTCGGTCGATCTGGGTATCGCGCACCGTTGTGTCGAAGGGCGTCGAATTCCTCTTCTCGTTGCCCGTTCTCGTGATCTTCGCCGTCGTCGCCGGGCTGACCGGTGAGGGCGGATGGACAGATGTCGCGCTGGGGTGGGGCGTGCTGTGGCTGCCGGTCGCTGTGGTGCTTCAAGCCGTGCTCCTGACCGGGCTCGGCCTCGTCATCGCGCCGCTGTGCGTGCTGTTCCGCGATCTCGAGCGCACGACCAAGCTGATCCTGCGCGCGTTGTTCTACGCGACGCCGATCATCTACGGCATCCGCGACCTGCCTGACGGCTTCGCATGGCTCGAGTACGCCAACCCGCTCGCGGGGCTGTTCGTGCTGTACCGTGCAGGATTCTTCCCCGAAGAGTGGCAGACCGGGCCCGTGCTGTCGAGCGCTGCGATCAGCGTCGTGGTCTTCGTGATCGGGTGCCTGGTGATGCGCTCGCTCGAGCGCCCCGTGCTGAAGGAACTGTGATGGCTCACGACACAGGCAACGCGATCGACGTCACCGGGCTCGGCGTGCGCTTCCGGCGCAACCGCCGCGGGCGCAGCGGCATCCTGTCGATGTTCGCCAGCGCGAACCGGCGCACGCCGAAGGACGAGTTCTGGGCCCTTCGCGACGTCTCCTTCTCCGTCGGGCGAGGCGAGGCGATCGGCGTCGTGGGCAGGAACGGGCAAGGGAAATCGACGCTGCTCAAGCTGGTCGCCAGGGTGATGCTCCCTGACGAGGGGAGCGTGAGAGTGAGCGCAGGCGTCGCTCCTCTGATCGAGCTGACGGGCGGCTTCGCGAACGATCTCACAGTGCGCGAGAACGTCCGCCTTGCCGCCGGGCTGCACGGCATGAAAAGAGCCGAAGTCGCGGCCAGGTACGACGAGATCATCGACTTCGCCGAGCTGCGCGACTTCCAGAACACCCCCTTCCGTCATCTGTCGAACGGCATGAAGGTGCGTCTGGCGTTCGCCGTCGTGTCTCGGCTCGACGAACCCATCCTCCTCGTCGACGAAGTGCTGGCCGTGGGAGACAAGGCCTTTCGCGAGAAATGCTATACGCGCATCGACGAGCTGCTCTCCGAGGAGCGCACCCTGTTCTTCGTGAGCCACAGCGAGCGCGACCTGCGCCGGTTCTGCACACGCGGTCTGTACATCCGGGACCACCGTCTGGTGATGGACGCCCCGATCGACGACGTGCTCGACGCCTACAACGAGGACAACGACACGTAGTGGCAGCTAGGGCGTCGACAGCTTGGCCGCGATCGGGCGCTCCCATGCTTCGACCGGACGGCTGCGGCTCCACGTCGTGTTCGAGCCGTCGAGCACGCTGTAGTGTTGCGGCAGCACATCGTCGCGCAGATGCGCCGAGTCGCGGTAGGGGAAGGCATCGAGCGGTTGGGCGCTGCTGTGCGCGAGCCACCCCGGCAGATCACGGGTGAGATCGCTCAGCAGCTGGTCCACGCGTACCATCTTGCCGCAGAGCGCGGTGCGGTGGCATGCGCTCGCCTCATCGGAGCCTGATCACTCCAGCCGCGTCGACAGCTCCAGCCACTTCTCTTCAAGAGCTGCGGCTTCCTCCTCCAGCTCTGCGACCTTCGCCATCTCGGAGCCGAGCAGTTCGAAGTCCGCCTGGTCGAGGTCGGCCAGGCCCGTCCGCCGCTTGTGCGCCTCGCTGCGCAGCTTCTCGGCGCGTCGCTCCACGGAGGAGAGCTCCTTCTCCAACGTGCGCAGCTCGGCGCCGGACAGCTCCGGCGACCGCTTCTGGTCCTGCTGCCCGCCGGCCGGAGCAGGGCCCGCACCCGCGGCATCCTGCGCCGCGCGCAGCTTCAGGTACTCGTCGACGCCGCCCGGCAGATGACGCAGCGAGCCGTCCAGAATCGCGTACTGCTGGTCGGTGACGCGTTCGAGCAGGTACCGGTCGTGCGAGACGACCAACAGCGTGCCCGGCCACGAGTCGAGCAGATCCTCCATCGCGGCGAGCATGTCGGTGTCGAGGTCGTTCGACGGCTCGTCGAGGATCAGAACGTTCGGCTCGTCGAGCAGCACCAGCAGCAGCTGAAGCCGACGCTGCTGCCCGCCTGACAGGTCGCGCACCGGCGTCGACAGTTCGCTCGAGCGGAAGCCCAGCCGCTCCAGCAGCTGTGCGGGCGTCATCTCCTTGCCGCCGGAGACGTAGCTCGTCCTCTGCTCGGCCAGCACCTCTCGCACCCTCAGGTGCTTGACCGCGTCGAGTTCGGCCAGCCGCTGGTCGAGGTACGCCACGCGGACCGTCTTGCCGCGCTTCACCCGCCCGCTCGTGGGCGCAACGTCGCCGGAGATCAGCCCCAGCAGTGTCGACTTGCCCACACCGTTCTGGCCGAGGATGCCGGTGCGCTCGCCCGGCGCGATCCTCCATTCGACGTCGCGCAGCACCTCGCGTCCGTCGTAGGCGACCCCTGCGTCGAGCAGGTCGACGACGTCCTTGCCCAGCCTGGCCGTCGCCAGCTGCGACAGCTCTACGGAGTCGCGCACGGGCGGCTCGTCGGCGATCAGTGCGTTCGCCGCGTCGATCCGGAACTTCGGCTTCGAGGTGCGTGCCGGAGCTCCTCGCCGGAGCCAGGCCAGCTCCTTGCGCATCAGGTTCTGCCTCTTCTCCTCGACGACCTCCCGCTGGCGCTGGCGCTCAACCCGCTGCAGCACGTACGCGGCGTACCCGCCCTCGAACGGGTCGACGATTCCGTCGTGCACCTCCCACATCCGGGTGCACACCGCATCGAGGAACCATCGGTCGTGCGTCACGAGCAGCAGAGCGCCCTGATTCGCGCCCCAGCGGGTGCGCAGGTGCTCGGCCAGCCAGGTGATGCCCTCGACATCGAGATGGTTGGTCGGCTCGTCGAGTGCGATCACGTCCCACTCCGCCACGAGCAGCGTCGCCAGCGCGACCCTGCGGCGCTGGCCGCCGGAGAGCGTCGAGACGGCGGCCTCCAGGTCGAGGTCGCCCGCCAGCCCCCGCACGATGCTCCGGATGCGTGCATCGCTTCGCCAGGTGTGATCCGGCACGTCGCCGACGATTGCGTGTCGCACGCTGTCCGACCCCGTCAGCTCGTCGGTCTGCGTGAGCATGCCCACCCGCAGGCCCCTGCGGCGCGTGACGCGCCCCGCATCCGGCTCCGAGATGCCCGTGAGGATCTTCATCAGCGTCGACTTGCCGTCGCCGTTGCGCCCGACGATGCCGACGCGGTCGCCCTCGGAGATGCCGACGGTGACGTCGTCGAGCACGACCTTCGCGGGGAACTCCTGGTGCAGGCTCTCGGCCCCGAGCAGGTGC
Organism: Microbacterium halotolerans; assembly: GCF_003569805.1. Classification (GTDB taxonomy): domain Bacteria; phylum Actinomycetota; class Actinomycetes; order Actinomycetales; family Microbacteriaceae; genus Microbacterium; species Microbacterium halotolerans. The sequence goes on from NZ_KZ984051.1 coordinate 1,761,832, forward strand.
GCCATCAGACGCTCTCCACGCCGATGCTGAGGTGGCGCAGCAGGGCGACGAGCCTCGTGCGTTCGGTCGGGGAAAGGGAGTGCAACAAGTCGGCCTCTGCATCGATGAGTCGGGTGATGGCCGCATCCACGCGGATGAGGCCGGATTCGGTCAGGATGACGAGCACGCTGCGCCCATCGTCTGGGTCCGCTTCGCGGCGCACCAGCCCGCGATCGACGAGCTTGTCGATCCGGTTGGTCATGGTGCCGGATGACACGAGCGTCTGCTGCAGGAGCGTCTTCGGACTGAGCTGGTAGGGCTCTCCCGCACGGCGCAGTGCGGACAGGACGTCCCACTCCCACGGCTCGATGTCTGTGCGGGCGAAGGCGGCGCGCCTGGCGTGCTCGAGGTGGTGCGAGAGCCTGTCGACGCGGGAGAGCACCTCCATCGGGGAGAAGTCGAGATCGGGGCGCTGGGCGCGCCACGCGCCGACGATCCGGTCGACCTCATCCGCTTCTGCCATCCCTCCAGTATCGCAGGGTGCGCCTCCTGGTCTGGGTTGAGGAGGCACTCGGCAGTGCATGGCAGACTGGGTGAGTGGTCCCATCCGACCGCAGTCCGCCATGGTGTAATGGCAGCACGACAGCCTTTGGAGCTGTGAGGTCTAGGTTCGAGTCCTGGTGGCGGAGCGTGATGCACGAGAATCTTGCGATCGTAGTCCTGGCGGCGGGTCAGGGCACCCGGATGAAGTCGAAGCTTCCGAAGGTGCTCCATCCGATCGGCGGCCGTCCACTCGTGGGGCACGTGCTGCACACGGCGGACGCGCTCGGGGCGGCCGTGATCGAGGTCGTGGTGAGACACGAGCGTGACCGCGTCGTCGAGGTGATCGGTGATCACCCCGGTCTCGTCGTCGTCGATCAGGACGATGTGCCCGGCACGGGGCGCGCCGCGCAGCTCGCGGTCGACGCACTGCCTCAGGATTTCTCCGGCGACGTGCTCGTGCTCTCCGGAGATGTGCCGCTGCTCGAGGCCGAGCAGCTCTCCGCACTCATCACCGAGCACCGCAACGCGCAGGCCGAGGCGACGATTCTCTCGGCCGAGCTCGAGGACGCGACGGGCTACGGCCGGATCATCCGTGACACGGCGGGCGCTGTGAACCGCATCGTAGAGCACCGCGACGCCAGCGACGCCGAACGGGCCGTGAGCGAGATCAACGCGGGTGTCTACGTCTTCCGTGCGAGCACGCTCAGGGAGCACCTGCCGAACCTCTCGTCCGACAACGTACAGGGCGAGCTCTACCTGACCGAGGTCGTCCGGATGCTCCGCGACGCACAACGCTCCGTTGCGGCGAGCGTGGCTCCGGATGCGCGGGTCGCCCTCGGAGTGAACGACCGCGTGCAGCTCGCTGAGGCCGGCGCGATCCTCAACGAGCGCGTCGTGCGTCGCTGGCAGCGCGAGGGCGTCACCGTCAAGGACCCGGCGACCACCTGGATCGACGACACAGTGACGCTGGCGCCCGACGTCACGATCCTCCCGAACACCCACATCCTGGGCGCGACCACGGTCGACGAGGACGCCACGATCGGGCCCGATACGTCACTCGTCGACTGCGAGGTCGGCCGGGGCGCGAACATCCGCCGCTCCGATGCTACGCTCGCGGTCTTCGGCGCGGAGAGCACCGTCGGGCCGTTCGCCTACGTGCGGGCGGGGACGACACTGGGAGACGGCGGCAAGATCGGCACGTTCGTCGAGGTGAAGAACTCTTCCATCGGAGACGGCAGCAAGGTCCCGCACCTGTCGTACATCGGAGATGCGACGATCGGTCGCAGCGCGAACATCGGGGGCGGGGCGATCACAGCGAACTACGACGACGTGGATAAGCACCGCACCGAGATCGGCGATCAGGTGCACACGGGTACGCACAACGACTTCGTGGCGCCGGTTAGGATCGGAGACGGCGCGAAGACGGGGGCGGGGGCTGTGATCCGCAAGGACGTCAAGCCCGGCGCCCTGGCTCTGAGCGTTGCGCCGCAGCGCAACGTCGAAGGCTGGGTGGAGAAGAACAGGGCAGGTACCGAGGCGGCCGACGTGGCCGCACGGGCGCGTCGAGCAGAAGAGGCAGTCGGTGGGTCAGAAGCAGAAGCAGAAGCACGTTGAGCTCGACCGCGACAAGGGCGTAGCGCCCGGTGTCGTGACCAAGACGAAGAAGCGCCTGGTGGTGGTCGCCGGCCGCTCGCACCCTGAACTGGCGACCTCCGTGGCCGAGCACCTCGGCATCGAGGTGGCGCCGACTGAGCACCGCACCTTCGCGTCCGGCGAGATCTACACGCGCTTCGAGGTGTCGATGCGCGGCTCCGACGTCTTCCTCATCCAGTCGTTCTCCCAGAACGTCAACGAGGAGCTGATGGAGCTTCTCATCATGCTCGACGCGCTCAAACGTGCCTCCGCCAAGCGCGTCACCGTCGTGGCGCCTTACTACCCGTATTCGCGCCAGGATAAGAAGGGTCGCGGCCGCGAGCCGATCTCGGCGCGACTCATCACCGATCTCATCGCGCAGGCCGGTGCGGACCGCATCATGAGCGTCGACCTGCACGCCTCCCAGATCCAGGGCTTCTTCGACGGCCCCGTCGATCACCTGTTCGCCAAGCCCGTCCTGATGAACCACTTCAAGGAGTCGTTCACCGAAGCGGAACGCGAGAACCTCACGGTCGTCTCGCCCGACATGGGCCGCGTTCGTGTGGCCGACCAGTGGTCGGAGTCGCTGGGGGCGCCGCTTGCGATCATCCACAAACGCCGCGACCCGAAGGTCGCCAATCAGATCACGGTGCACGAGATCGTCGGGCAGGTCGCCGGTCGAACCTGTCTCCTCGTCGACGACATGATCGACACGGCGGGCACCATCGTCAAGGCCGCGCAGGCGCTGAAGGCGAACGGCGCCGAGAAGGTCATCGTAGGTGCGACTCACGCGATCCTCAGCGGTCCTGCGGTCGAGCGGCTCGGCGATGACGCGATCGATCGCGTCGTCGTCACCGACACCGTTCCGGTCCCGCAGGATCGCCGCTTCGAGAATCTCACCGTGCTCTCCAGCGCACCGCTGCTCGCCCGAGCGATCCGCGAGGTCTTCGATGACGGCTCCGTCACGAGCATGTTCGACGGGGCCGCCTGAGCATCACAGGCGATTCATATCCGGATCCGATCCACGGTTCCGCGTTCGGCTCTAGTCTGGCGGTACCGACTCACCGCGACGCCGACAAGGGGCCCACGATGAACAGAACCGTACGCACAGGATCCGCAATCGCGGGAGCCGCAGGAATCGTCGTTCTCGCCGGGTGCGGGGCCGTCACAGTCGGTTCTGGAGAGGCCGAGTCATCGACAGATGGCGACACTTCGTCCATCGAGTACTCTGACGGCACGTATTCCGCCGAGGGCACCTATCAGACGCCGGAGACCGTTGAGACGATCACAGTGACGGTCACACTGGAGAACGAGGCCGTCACCGAGGTGGAGGTGACGGGCGACCCGCAGGCGCCCGAGACGGAGCAGTATCAGGGCGAGTTCATCGACGGCATCGCCGATGAGGTCGTGGGCGTCGACCTCGACGATCTCGATGTGAGCCGTGTCGCGGGCTCGTCGCTGACGAGCGGCGGTTTCAACCAGGCGATCGATCAGATCAAGCAGGACGCCGCAGCCTGACATGACGGGTGCAGCGTGGCGATTCGACGCGATCGGCACGTCGTGGGAGATCGTCGCTCCCGCACCGCTCGGTGACGAACTCCGTCGAGCGGTCACGGAGGCCGTCGATCGCTTCGATGCCGAGTGGTCGCGCTTCAGGGCCGACTCGCTGGTCTCCCGCCTCGGTGCGCGAGGCGGTCAGGCACCCGCTCCGGCAGACGCCGAGGCCATGCTCGATCTGTACACCGAGCTGTCGTTCGCCACGGACGGTGCTGTGAACCCGCTTGTGGGGAAGTCGCTGGAGCGGCTCGGGTACGACGCGGCGTATTCACTGCGTGCGTCGGGGGATCCTCTCGCGGCTCCGGCGGGGTGGAGCGACAGGATGACTTGGCGCGGCGGCGCGCTGCGCATCGACGGCCCGGCCGTCGTCGACGTGGGCGCGCTCGGCAAGGGGCGTCTCGTCGACCGGGTCCTCGATCTCGTCCCGGACGCCGTTGTGATCGACGCGGGCGGCGACATCCGAATCGGATCGGAGCCTCAGCGCATCGCACTCGAGCATCCGTACGACGCGCGCAGGGCGGTAGGCCGCGTCACGGTGCGAGACGAGGCACTGTGCGCGTCGGCGTCGAACCGGCGGGCGTGGGGTGACGGACTGCACCACGTGATCGACGCGCGCACGGGAGCGCCGGTGCGCACGATCGTCGCCAGCTGGGCGATCGCGGCGACCGCGATGACTGCGGACGCGGCGGCGACCTCCCTGTTCTTCGATGGAGGGCCGCGCTTCGCCCGCGATCATGACGTGCACTGGGTGCGCATGCTCTCCGACGGCGGAGCAGAATGGTCGCTGGGGGAGCGGATCGAGAAGGGCGAGGCGGAGCTGTTCATATGATCGGATCACTCAGGGCCTGGTACCTGTGGGCGGTGCGCCTGCTCGGCAGGGCGTCGATGTACCGGCTCACCCTGTTCGCGCTGGCCTCGCTCGTGGTCGTCGCCTTCATCGCGTCGGCATTCGGCCTGCTCGCTGCCACACCGGCATCCATCGCGCTCACCGCCGTGGTCCTCGTCATCGTCGGCTCCGGTGTCGACATGATGGGGCACCGCCTACGGGGAACACCGTGGCGCGCAGAGTCGACGCTGATCACCGCCGGCATCCTGCTGTTCGTGCTTCGTCCAGGCACGGATGCCGCCACGCTGGCCGGTGCGGCTGTCGGGGCCGCGATCGCCGTGGCTTCGAAGCACCTCGTCTCCTGGCGGGGCCGCCATCTGCTCAATCCTGCGGCGGCCGGCGCCACGGGCGCGACGCTCGTGGCGCTCGCGCCGTGGATAAGCGGGGGCTCGGCCTGGTGGGTGGGCTCGCCCGTGATGTTCGTGCCCGTGCTGCTCGCGGGCTTCGTCGTGCTGTGGCGCACGGAGCGCGTCAGGGTCGTCGCGCTGTTCTTCCTCGTCGCGGTCGTCGTCTCGGTGGTGCGCACGATCGTGCAGCTGAACGCCAGCGGCGCGTCTATGGCGCTGGATGACCTGCTCACAGCCGTCATCGTGCAGTCGCCGTATCTGTTCCTCGGCGCGTTCATGCTTTCGGAGCCGTTGACGCAGCCGCCGCGGCGCTGGCAGCAGTACATCGTCGCCCTCATCGTCGGGGCCCTTGCCGGATGGCCGGTGTCCCTCGGCGTGATCACGCTCGGACAGGAGCGGGCGCTGCTGATCGGCAACCTCGTGGCGCTCTGCTTCGCCGCGCGCTCGGCTGTGCGGCTGACACTCGCGGATGCCAAGGACCTGACGCCCACCGTTCGTGAGCTGAGCCTCACCGTGGCGGGCGGCATCCGGTTCGTGCCGGGCCAGTATCTCGAGCTCGAGGTGCCGCACCGAGGCGCGGACGCGCGCGGCACCAGGCGCGAGTTCTCAATCGCCTCCGCACCGGAGGAGCTGCCGGAGCTGCGCATCGCGTATCGTGCCGCGGGCGGCCTGCCGCCGTCCACATACAAGGCGGCGCTCGCTCGGGCCGGCGCAGGGGAGAAGCTCCGCGCGACGGGAGTGTGGGGCGACTTCGTGCTGCCTCGCGACGCAGAGCAGCCCTTGCTGCTGGTCGCCGCCGGGATCGGCATCACGCCGTTCGTCTCGCAGCTGCGTCATCGTCGTATCGCAGGCCGGATGGGAGACATCGTGATCGTGTACGTCGCGAGCACGGTGGATGAACTCGCCTACCGGGACGAGCTCGAGCGTGCCGGCGTTCGGGTGCACATCGTGACTCCCGATGATCCAGGCGGGTTGCCGGAGCAGTGGACGTGGCAGAGCGAACGGCTCACGGGAACCGCGCTCGCGGATGCCGTGCCGGGTCTGGACGAGCGCCGTGCCTACGTCTCTGGCCCTCCCGGCCTGATCGCCGGACTCGCGCCGACGCTGCGCAGAGCGCGATCCGTCACGACGGACGCGTTCGCCGGTTACTGAGCGCCGGTTGCGTCCGACGAAGATTTCACGTGCGAGAGGTTGCGCGGATGGGGCTTCGGCGCCAGCGGCCCATCGACACGACCCCTGAGGTGCGATCGGACGTATGGGGCGATGCCCATCGCAGCTCTGTCGCCGTGAGCGATGAGGATGCGATCGTCTCGGCGGGACTTCACTCGGCGACGAGCACGTCCCCGTCCCAGCGGACCGCGAACGGTCCCATGATGCCTCCACGGAACGGCGCCTCAGCCGTCTCATCGCGGAACGCGAACATCAGCCATTGGTCGCCCTCGCGACGCCGGACGAGCCTCGCCGAGTACAGCCCCTGTGGGGTGATGGGATTGGCTCGGTCGAGCGCGAATCCGCCCACCGTCGATTCGGCCGGTGCCGTCCATGACCCCGCTCGCGCTCCGGCATGCGCAGCGGACGCGTGGAACGGATTGCACGAGAACAGGAGAACGGAACGTCCGTCGACGACTTCGGTCTGGGGTACCTCGAGCTGACCGAACCCCGTCTCTGAAGGCTCGGTGATGGCAGGACGCAGGGTCCACGCGGTGAGATCGGGGGAGGTCGCATGGCCGATCACGCCTCGGCCGAATTTGGGGCCGTGTGGGGACCGCGCCGTGAACAGCATGTGCCAGCCAACGCCATCCGGATCACGCACCACCCATGGATCGCGCAGCGTCGGGTCGTGCCAGTCATCCTCGTCTGCCCCGACGTACCAGCTCGGATCCGGTTCGAACAGCGGGCCCGGAAGCTTGTTCCAGGTCTCCAAGTCGTTCGAGATCGCGCACCCGATGCGCTGGATCGGTTGTCGATCCTGTGACAGGGATACTCCGGTGTAGAACATCAGCCATCTGCCATCAGGACGACGCGTGACTGATCCCGTCCACGTTGCGAGGTCGTCGAATGCAGGAGCGTCAGAACGCACCACCGCGTCCGAGACTCGTGTCCAGGAGGTCAGATTCTGTGAGACGGCGTGACCGATCGATGCGCGATGGTGGCGTCGTTCGGGCTCGTGAAGCGCGCGTGAGGCGTAGAGGAAGAACAGATGGTACTGCTCTCCGTCGTCGGCGAACCAGAAGTCCCATACCCATGAATCGGTCAGATCGAACACCGGTGGGCGGGTCGTGTCCAACGAGATCACGACGCAGCCTCGCTCTGCGTGAGCACACGGCGCAGCCAGTCCACGCGCGCCGCGACGGCGTCGCGGCTGAGCGCGGCATCGGGCACGAGAACGTCGAACCCGTGCGCACCGCCCGGCCAGACGTGCAGTTCGGCGTCACCGCCGTCGGCCCAGATCCTCGCGGCGTACTCGACGCACTCATCGCGGAACGTCTCGGCAGAACCGACGTCGATGAAAGTGCGCGGTACGCCTGAGAGGTCATCCGCGCGAGAAGGGGAGGCCGTCGGCGGCACGTGCTCGGGAGCCCCACCCAGGTAAGCGGTCCATGCGGTCTCGTTGGCAGAACGGTCCCATGCACCGTGACCGGCCATCTGATGCGCCGATCCGGATGCGTTGCGGTGGTCGAGCATCGGACAGATGAGCATCTGCCCGTACAGATCGGGGCCTTCGTCTCGGGAACGCAGAACCGCAGCTGCGGCAAGGCCACCGCCAGCGCTGACGCCTTCTACGACGATGCGATTCGCGTCGATGCCGAGGTCCGGTGCCTCTGCGGCGATCCAGACGAGCGCATCATGTACATCGTCGATCGCGGCGGGATAGGGGTTCTCAGGGGCAAGGCGGTACTCGACCGAGGAGACGGCCATTCCCGCCGTCGCCGCGATGCGTGCCACTGGAGCCAGCGCGTCATAGGCGGTCCCGGTGACGAGGCCTCCGCCGTGCACATGGAACAGCAAAGGAACGGGACGAGTCGAGGCAGCGGGGCGAATCAGCGCGAGGTCGATCCTGCCGCCGTCGCGTCGCGGAATCCGGTGCACGGTGTGAGTCGCCTCACCGTCGCGGGTGAGTGCAAGGACGTCGGGTTGCTCACTGCGCGCACGCAGCGACTGGATCTGCTCTGGGGCGAGCATCGTCACGATGTCTTCGCGAGAGGCGAGCGCGATGGCGACTTCGGGATCAAAAGGAGGACGGGAACCGGGCATTCATCAGCCTTTCAAAGAGCCTTGGAGCAGAGCCTGTACGAAGTGTCGCTGGAAGATCAGGAACACGATGAGCGTCGGCGTGAGGATGAGCAGTGACCCGGCGCACAGCAGAGGAACATCAGTGCCCCACTGCCCCTGGAACGCGCCGAGCGCACCGGCCATGGTCCGCTTCGCGGGATCATCGACGAGGACGACCGCGAGGAGGAACTGGTTCCAGGTCCACAGGAACAGAAGAATTGCAAGAGACGAGAGCGCCGGGACTGACAGCGGCACGTGCACGCGCCAGAACAGCTGCCACGTCGTCGCCCCGTCAACGCGTGCTGCTTCGGACAGATCGTGAGGCATGTTGACGAAGTGGGCGCGCATCCACATCACGGCGAAGGGAAGGTACAGCGCGATCAGCGGAAGGATCAGCGCCCAACGTGTGTTCAATAGACCCAGATCGCGCATCTGGTAGTACAGCGGCACGATGATTCCTTCGAACGGCAGCGTGAGTCCGAGGATGAAGGCCACGAAGATGAACCCGCCGCCAGGCGGACGCAGATGTCCGAGAGCGAACCCTGCGAGAGTCGCGATGAGCACGGCGACAGGCACGACGCCGAGTTCGATGAGAACGCTCGACCACAGCAGCCGAAGCATATCGGCCGATTGGAAAGCGAGGGCGAAGTTCTCCCAGTGCGGTGTCTCAGGCCAGCTCAGGCCGCTCGGATAGGTGCCGGGCGGATGCAGCGCTGTGACGAACAGACTGATGAACGGTGCGACCGTTACGAGCAGAAGAGCGATGAGGAGCGAACGGCCGACGAGGCGATCACGGAGCGGGGCTTTCATGTGTCCTTCCCTCGCAGCAGGCGCTGCATCGGCAGTACGACGAGTAGGACCAGCGCCATGAGAATGACCGCGAGAGCCGACGCCGTACCGACGTCGCGTTGGAAGAAGGCGAGGTAGTAGATCTGCAGACCCGGCACCATTGTGGAACCGCCTGGCCCGCCCTGGGTCGAGATATAGATGATGTCGAACGCCGCCAGAGCCGAGATGACCGTGACCGTCACCGCCACTGTGAGCTCTTGGCGAACGCTGGGGAGGGTGATGGCGAAGAACTCTCGTATCGGGCCGGCTCCGTCGATCCGCGCCGCCTCGTACAGCGACGGGTCGATTTTGGACATTCCTGCTAGGAGAAGTACGGTGCACAGACCCAGCTGCACCCACGCGCCGATCATGCCCACTGCCGGGAGCGCGGTCGTGAAATCCCCGAGCCAGGCTCGTGCGAGATGACCGAGTCCGACTGCGCGCAGCAGCTCGTTGACGAGGCCGTCGCTGGCCAGCTGCCAGCTCCACATGATGCCGGAGGCGACAAGGGGAATCACCTGCGGAAGGAATAGCACGGTACGCGAGAAGCCGGCGAAACGCGATGCCGCGATGCCGCGGATGACGTTCGCGGCGAAGAGGCCGAGCACGACGGGGATCACGCTGAAGTAGATGATCAGCTCGAATGAGTTGAGTATCGCACCGACCAAGGCAGGGTCGCGGAACACGGCGGCATAGTTCGACACGCCCTCCCACGTCGCAGCGGAGAAACCGTCCCAGTCGTAGAACGAGTACTGAGCTGTCAGAGCGATCGGGCGCAGCACGAACGCGATGTAGAACGTCGCAGCCGGCAGGACGAGCAGATAGGCCCCAGCGGCGCGTGTGAATCTGCGTCGTCGGTCGAATCGTCGGCGTCTCGTGCGGGCCGCCGCGTCTGGGTCCACGGCGGCCCGTGTCATGGGGGACGTCATCGTCAGCCGTCGACCTCAGCCTCGTAATCGGTCTGGACCGAGCTGAGCACCTCGGCAGGGTCCTGCTGACCCTCCGCGAGCCGTTGCATCGCGGGGGTCCAGCTCTGAGCGTAGATCGAACCGGTGGCATTGGCGATGAAGTCCATCGCTCCGTCGGCCTCGCTGATGATCGAACCGGCGCTGAGCGTTTCCGCAGTCACGGACGCCGGATCGACGTCAGGCATGAATGCGTCTGCAGGTCCCATGGGGTGGGAGCCACCGACTTCCACCGTGATCGTCCGTGCCGTCTCGTCTGTCGCGATCCAGTTGAGGAAGTATGCCGCGCATTCCGGGTTCTCCGCGTATGCAGAGACTCCGTAGGTAAGCGGTGCAGACATCGCACCGAGCTGACCGTCTTCCTCGATCGGAGGCATCGGGAAGAAGCCGACCTCACCCGGCATCTGCTCGTCGAAGTTCCCCGATTCCCAGTCGCCGCTGAAGATGAACGCGCTCTCTCCATCGATGAACCGGGCGATCATCTGCGAGTAGTCGAGGGCGTTGATGTCGTCTGCGAAGTACTCCTCGTCGATCCAGCTCTGGAGGTGTGTCGTCGCGCGCAGGTTATCCGGAGTGTCGATCGTGGCGCCGGGCTTCTGGAAGACCCAGTCATTGATCGGCGCCGTCTCTCCGTAGGATGCCATGAGCAGTTGGAGTGGGAAGAGCAGCCCACCTGTTGCACCGCCGTTGAACTGTGCGACGGGAGTGAGACCAGCGTCTCGGGCGGCGCCGAGCTGTGCATCGAACTCGTCAAGGGTCGTGGGAGGGGAAACCATGCCGAACTCCGATGCAAGCGTCTTGTTGTAGTAGACGCCTGTCATGGAGAAGTTCAGTCCCATGCCGTAGAGCGGCCCAGCGCCCCGCCTGCCCTCGTCATCGACGCGCAGTTGTTCGAGCTGAGCCTCGGGCCAATCCGTCCAGCCGAACTGTTCAGCGTACGGATCGAGGTCGAGCAGAAGATCAGCGGACGCGAGTTCGGACATCTGGGGAAGGCGCATGAGGTCGGGCGGTGAGTCGCGAAGCACTCGTGGGGCATTCTGCGTGATGACGGCGAACTGGTCCTCGCGGATGTCGAACGTTACGTTCGGGTGCTGAGCGGTGAACTCGGCTGCGAGTTCCTTGGGGAGGGGGAAGCCTGTCTCGATGTACATGTCGAGCACGACATCGTCGTCGCCGCAGGCTGCTGTCTGCGGCGACTGCTGTGCGGGCGGGTCATCGTCGGGCGATGCGCCGCCTCCGGGTGGCGCGCACGCCGCAAGAGCGAGAACAGAAACTGACAGAGCGCCTATGACGAGTGGCGCGCTGCGTGCGGGGGTTGGTGAAGTGTGGCGAGACAACGGTGTCTCCTTTCGCGAAGGGTAATCGCTGGAAGCTAACGCGTGTTAGCATTGACCAGTATGAGGAGTGCTCACCTGCTTGTCAACCCTCGTCGGTGTGGCATGCCCGTGACAGGGCATGCCATGGAGAGGATCAAGAGGTGAAAGCCAGGCGAGTGACCCAGGCCGGTGTGGCGCACGCTGCGGGTGTCTCGCGTTCGACGGCTTCGCTCGTGCTCTCCGGACGGGGCGACGAGCTGCGCATTTCGGGCGAGGTGCAGAGGAGAGTACGCCAGGTCGCTCTCGAACTCGGGTACCGTCCCAATCTGGTTTCTGCTGGTCTTCGCGACGGAACGAGTCGAACCATCGGATTCCTCTCAGACACGATCGCCACCTCTCAGCTTGCCGGAGACATGATCCGAGGAGCTCTTGCTGAGGCGCATCGTGCCGGGTACATGCTGTTCATCGGTGAGAGCGAGGGCGACATCGCTGAAGAGGAGCGCCTCGTCGACGCGATGCTGGACCGTCAGGTGGACGCCGTCGTCATCGCATCGATGTTCACCCGCGAGCGGGGAGTATCGGAAGCGGCGCGCGGCCGTGCAGTACTTCTCAACGCGCTGCCGGAGCATGGAATCGACGTCGCGGCCGTGGTGCCGGACGAGTACGACGCAGGGCGCCGCTCCGCTGAGAGGCTGCTCGCCGCGGGCCACCGCCGGATCCATCTGATCGGTGTGGGGCTGGGCGAGGATGAGGTGCCACCTGAAACGGTCGCGGGAGTCGAGCGTCGGCGCGGCATCCTCGACGCGCTGGGGGCCGTCGGTGTGACTCCTGAAAGCGGGCGGCTGTGCAGAATCTGGCTTCCTGACGACGGCTGGAAGGCTACCCGCGATCTGCTCGCATCTGGTGTCGACGGAGGGGCGCTGATCACGTTTAACGACCGTCTCGCATTCGGTGCATATCAGGCGCTCCACGAGGCGGGGCTCACAATTCCCGATGACTTCTCGATGGTGTCGTTCGACGACCACCAACTGGCGGGCTGGCTGCATCCGGGACTGACGACGTTCGCGATCCCGCACTACGAGCTCGGTGAACGTGCAGTTCGGCGGTTGCTGACGGATGAAGGCCCCACAGGGGGCACAGAGCGGATCGCAATGCCGCTGGTGGAGCGCGGATCGATCGCCGAACACGGTTGAGCCTCCGCCGTCCGTCGACGTGCAACGACTATGTCAATGCGTCTTGATCGCCGTCCGGCACCGCGTCCAGGGGCTTCGCGGGCAGGCGCACCTCGAACGTCGTGTCGCCCGGTGAGCTGCGCATGCTGATCGTGCCGTGGTGCGCCTCGATGATGGCCTTTGCGATCGCCAGGCCGAGACCCGTGCCTCCCGTCTTGCGCGCTCGCGACACGTCGCCGCGCGCGAACCGCGAGAACATCTCCGCCTGCAGCCCATCGTCGATGCCAGGCCCGTTGTCGTGCACCTGCACCACGGCACGCGTGGCGCTGCCCTCGCCTTCGCGGTGCACGCGCAGCGTCACCTCAGTGTCTGCGGGGGTGTGCGTTCGCGCGTTGGCGAGCAGATTCACGAACACCTGGCTGAGCCTGGCACCGTCTCCTGCGACGATGAGCGGCTCCTCGTCGGCCTCCACGCTCCAGGCATGGTCCGGCGCGGCCACCTGCTGATCGACCAGCGCGTACACGGCGACCTCGGTGAGATCGACCGCGTCGATGACCACTTCCTGACCCTCGTCGAGCCGCGCCAGCAGGAGAAGATCCTCCACCAGCCCCGTCATCCTCAGCGACTGCGCCTGAATGCGCTCGAGCGACTGCTCCGTGGTGTCGGACAGCGTGGGGTCCCGCAGCGACAGCTCCGAATAGCCCCGGATGGACGCCAACGGAGTGCGCAGCTCGTGGCTGGCATCGGCGACGAAGCGGCGCATGGTCGCCTCATTGCGCTCGCGCGCCGACAGGGAGTTCTCAACGTGGTCGAGCAGCGTGTTCAGCGAGGAGCCCACCTGTCCGACCTCGGTCGCAGGGTCGGCCTGGTCGTGCGGAACGCGCTCGGCGATCGACACGTCGCCCTGGTCGAGGCGCTGGCGCGAGACGCGTGTGGCGGTCTCAGCGATGTCGCGCAGCGGACGCAGGCCTCTCCGGATGATCACGCTGGTCGCGACCCCGAGGCCGACCATACCGCCCGCTGTGACCAGGCCGATCGCCCACAGCATCCGGGCCAGCGTCTCGCTCTCGCTGCTGGTCGCCAGTCCCAGCACTCCGAGCACTTTGCCAGAGGAGCCGTCGATCAGCGCCTGCACTCTGAAGCTTCCGATGCCGGAGAGCTTCACCGTGTGCGGACGGACGTCCGTGATGACCGCAAGCACTTCGGATATCTGCTGCGCTGACAGCGACTGTGCCGAGAAGTCCTCGGTGAAGTAGGCACCGGCCGCGCCGCCGGAACTCGTCCCGAAGATCAGCATCGTGCCTGGCGCGGCGCGTGAGTCCTGCAACTGACCGACAGGATCGCCGGCGGCTGCGTTCTTGCCGAACTCCGGCCCGAGGGATTCGCTCGTGTTCTTGAGGCGTTCGTCGACGCTCGCGTTGAGCACGGTGGTCAGCACGGCGCTCGTGACGAGTGCGACCACCAGCAGGATGCCGGCGACGATCGCGAACACCGTCGCCATCAGCCGCGACTGCATGCTCATCTTTCCGGTGAGCCGCCCCGGTGCGACCGACCCGGTCGGAGTCTCGTCGGTCGGTTGCTGCGGCGGTGGGGCACCCGTCGCCGGGATCCGGCTCACGATTCCTTCTGAGGTGCCTTGATCATGTATCCGGCGCCGCGCACGGTGTGGATCAGCGGATCGCCGCCGGCGTCGATCTTCTTGCGCAGGTACGAGATGTAGAGCTCGACGACGCTGGAGCGCCCTCCGAAGTCGTAGTTCCACACGCGGTCGAGAATCTGCGCCTTGCTCAGCACGCGGCGCGGGTTGCGCATCAGGAAGCGCAGCAGTTCGAACTCGGTGGCCGTCAGCTCGATCTCGCGCCCGTCGCGATCGACCTCGTGGCTGTCCTCATTCAGGCTGAGGTCGCCCACGCGGAGCACCGGGTCCTCCTCCGCGGGCTGCACGCCGGTACGGCGCATCAGAGCGCGCAGGCGGGCGACGACCTCTTCGAGGCTGAACGGCTTGGTGACGTAGTCGTCGCCGCCAGCGGTGAGGCCGGCGACGCGGTCCGAGACCGCGTCCTTCGCGGTGAGGAACAGGATCGGCACGTCGTCGCCCGACTGGCGCAGTCGCTGCATCACCGCCATGCCGTCGAGATCGGGCATCATGATGTCGAGCACGACCGCATCAGGCGCGAACTCGCTTGCGGCGCGCAGCGCGTCGAAACCGCTCGCCTCTGCGCGCACTTCCCAGCCCTCCATCTTCAGCGCCATGGAGAGCAGATCGGTGAGCATCTGCTCGTCGTCGACGACGAGCACGCGAACGGGCGAGCCGTCGGGCCGGGCGAGGGGAGCGTGCGGATCGGTCATGTACTCCATTGTGCGCACGAATCTATGCGTCCGCTATGGCGTGTGCTATGCGTCGCCTGTGAAATCGGCGCGGGTGGCCGCCGCCGCTTCGCGACCTCACTCGTCGGGCCTTCCGGTGCGCCGATCTGCGCTATGCGTTCGTGCGCGTCGGATCCCGTGTGAGAAATTGCGCCACGGTCATCCGGGAACCGCGTTCCGGCGCACCTGAGCACGGGACGCCTGGAACAGCAGCGGGCCGCCCCGGATCATCCGGATCGGCCCGCTGAGAGCGCTGAGATCAGTGCGTGTCTTCGGCCTCGATCTCGGAGCGGTCGCCCGACCACAGCGTGTGGAAGGTGCCCTCCTTGTCGATGCGCTTGTAGGTGTGCGCACCGAAGAAGTCGCGCTGCCCCTGCACCAGCGCGGCCGGCAGGCGCTCCGCGCGGATGCCGTCGTAGTACGCCAGCGACGAACTGAACGCCGGCGAGGGGATTCCCGCCTGTGTGGCGGCGATGACGACGCGACGCCATGCGGCCTGGCCGCGGGTGAGCGCATCGGCGAAGTACGGAGCCGCGGCGAGCACGGGCAGATCCGGCTGCTCGGCGTAGGCATCGGCGATGCGGTTCAGGAACTGGGCGCGGATGATGCAGCCCTCGCGCCAGATCTTCGAGACGGCGCCGAGATCGATCGTCCAGCCGTACTCCTCGGCGCCTGCGCGGATCTCGTCGAAGCCCTGCGAGTACGCGATGATCTTGGAGGCGAACAGCGCCTGGGCGACGTCCTCGATGAACGCATCGGCGTCATCGACCTGGAACTCCTCGCCGGGCCCAGGGAGCGTCGCCGCCACGGCGCGCTGCTCGGGGTGGGAGGAGAGGGAGCGGGCGAAGGTGGCCTCAGCGATGCCGGAGACGGGAACGCCGAGCGAGAGTGCGGTCTGCACCGTCCAGGCTCCGGTGCCCTTGGCGCCGGCCTGGTCGAGGATGACGTCCACGAGCGGCTTGCCCGTCGCCGCGTCGTTCTGGCGCAGCACCTCGGCGGTGATCTCGATGAGATACGACTCGAGCTCGCCGGTGTTCCACTTGGCGAACACATCGGCGATCTCGGCCGGGGTCTTGCCGGTGCCGCGCCGGATCAGATCGTAGGCCTCGGCGATCAGCTGCATGTCGGCGTACTCGATGCCGTTGTGCACCATCTTCACGAAGTGGCCGGCGCCGTCGTGGCCGACGTGGGTCACGCAGGGTTCGCCCTCTGCGACTGCGGCGATCGACTCGAGGATCGGCCCGAGCGTCACCCACGACTCGTCGGAGCCGCCTGGCATGATCGACGGACCGTTGAGTGCGCCCTCTTCGCCGCCGGAGATGCCGGCGCCGACGAAGTTGATGCCCGTCTCGCGGACGGCCTTCTCACGGCGGATCGTGTCGGGGAAGTAGGCGTTGCCGCCGTCGACGATGATGTCGCCGGGCTCGAAGACCTTGACGAGTTCATCGATGACCGCGTCCGTGCCACGGCCGGCCTTGACCATGATGATCGCCGCGCGGGGCTTCGACAGCGACGCGGCGAACTCCTCGTAGGAGAACGCGGGGATGAACCCGGCCTCGGGGTGCTCGCTCACCAGCGTGTCGGTCTTCTCACGACTGCGGTTGTACACCGCGACCGTGTTCCCTTCGCGGCTGGCAAGGTTGCGGGCCAGATTCGACCCCATCACGGCAAGTCCGACGACTCCGATATTCGCACTCATGCGTACAAGGCTATCGCCCCGGGGAGCGTCAGAGAGACGCGAACGGTTCGACGACGCGATACGGAGTCGCACAGCGATTCTCTTTCGGATGATTCGTCGGGTACGATGGAGGCGACCTCGGCGAGGGATAGCCATGAACGGCATCCGTTATCGACGCGGGTGTGCGGGCCGCCATGCTCTCCTCACGTGTCGCGTTCGAGTCGAGAAGCTTAACCACCGTGGCAGCCACATGCCGCGAGTACGAGGAGAATCATGAGCGACAAGAACACTCTCGCGGCGTCTGTCCGCACCGAGTTCGGCAAGGGCTACGCGCGCCGTCTGCGCGCGGCCGGCAAGATCCCTGCTGTCATCTACGGCCACGGCAACGATCCGACCCACGTCGCGCTGCCCGGCCACGAGACTGGCCTGATCGTTCGCCACGCGAACGCCGTCATCGACCTCGACGTCGAGGGCAAGAGCGAGCTCGTGCTCGTCAAGGATGTGCAGCGCGACCCGGTGCGCTCGATCATCGAGCACATCGACCTGATCTCGATCAAGCGCGGCGAGAAGATGCAGGTCGACGTGCCGTTCGTGATCGAGGGCGAGAGCTTCGCCGGCACGATCCACACGCAGTCGGCATCGGCCATCACGGTCGAGGCAGAGGCGTTCCACATCCCCGAGACCCTGACGGTTTCGATCGACGGTCTTGAGGACGGCACGTACGTCTACGCCAAGGACGTCGAGATGCCGGAGGGCGTCACGCTCGCCGACGACCCCGAGCTGCTGCTGGTGTCGATCTCGACGCCGCGCGGCGAGGAGGACGAGCTGGAGGAGGGCGAGGCCGCAGCCGAGGGCGAGGCCGCGTCGGAGGAGGCTGCAGAGTAAGAGGTCGCACCGACGGACGTCGGTGACGCGAGTCAGGCGGCCTGTCGGCGCGAGCTCTGACACCACGACGTCTCTGCGAGGGGGTGCGATGATGATCGCACCCCCTCGCTTTTTCGTGAAAGGAGAGCCGTGGTCGACACATGGCTGATCGCCGGGCTCGGAAACCCCGGCCCTCGCTACGAGCTGACCAGGCACAACGTCGGCCAGATGGTCGTCGACGAACTGGCCGCCCGTCGAGGCGAGTCATTCGGGCAGCACAAGGCGAATGCACGCGTTGCCGAGACCTGGGTGCGCCCCGGCGCTGCGAAGCTCGTGCTGGCGAAGCCGAACTCGTTCATGAACGTCTCGGGCGGGCCGGTGTCGTCGCTGGCGAAGTTCTTCTCGATCGATCCTGGCCGGGTGATCGTCGTGCACGACGAGCTCGACATCCCGTTCGACTCGCTCAAGCTCAAGCTCGGCGGCGGCCACGGCGGGCACAACGGCGTGCGTGACGTGGCGAAGGCACTCGGCAGCGGCGAGTTCATCCGGGTGCGCGTCGGCATCGGCCGCCCGCCTGGTCGCCATGACCCCGCCGACTGGGTGCTCTCACCGTTCTCCGCCGGCGAGAGGCAGGATCTCGGGAACCTGCTCGTCGACGCCGCGGACGCGGTGGAGCGCATTGTGGAGGACGGCCTGGTCGCCGCCCAGCAGCGCGCACACGCGCCGCGACCGTAGCGCGCACAGGAACAGCGCGAGGCCCGTCACCTTCGGAAGGTGACGGGCCTCGCGGCATCCGGATGTGCGTCACATGGTGTCGAACGGGATGGACGACACGAAGGTGGCGACGTAGGTGATCATCACCGGCACGATTCCGACGACCGAGATCACGATCGCGGCGATGCCCCAGCCGCGGCCGCGGTTGAGCACGGTCGCGACGATGCCCTGGATCAGGCCCCACATGCCGAAGAGTCCGTAGACGCCGAACCCGGCGAAGATGCCGAACAGGTAGGGCAGGAACTCCGCATCCTCGAAGCCGGTGTAGCTGTAGTCGGAGCCGGCCGCATCGGAGACATATCCGGCGAGGGCTGTGGAGGCCACGCCGACGATCACGCTCCCCGCGATGACGGCGATCACGGAGGCGACGGCGGCGATGATGCCGAGCGTCGGCGATCCCTTCGGACGGGCGGGTCGCGGCTGCGGCGGTGCCGGGTAGTACCCGGGCTGCTGCTGCTGCGGGTATCCCTGGCCCTGGTAGCCCTGGCCCGGCTGCTGCGGGTAGGCCTGTCCCGGCTGGCCCTGCGGCGGCTGGCCCGGGTGACCCGGCTGGTTGTTCGGCTGCGGAGGAACCGGTGGAGTCGACATGTGTCGTCCCTTTCTCTTAAGCGGCGGCGACGCCGACGGCAAGGGCAGCGCCCGTGAGCGCGGCGAGCAGGATGGGGGAGGAAGCGGCGACGACGATCGCCCACACTGCCGGGGCGCGGCCGCGCTGTCCTCGCAGCGCGATGATGCCCTGGGTCAGCGCCCAGACGCCGAGCGCGCTGCCGAGCCAGAAACCGACCTCACCGATGATGATCAGCGATCGCGCGGGTGCGAGGATCGCCCAGGTCCAGACTCCGGAATCCAGGAATGCGCTCGCGCCGATCGCCCTGCCGGAGCCATGGCCGGCGAACCAGAGGGGGACGGCCGCGAGGACGAACGCTCCGATCGCGAGCACGATCGCGACTCGTCCGAGGCGGGGAGCTGTGCGCTTGGGCCGCGGCGCGACGACGGGCGCGTATCGAGGGTCGACGGGCGGCTGATACGGAGCCGCATACCCTCCCTGATACGTCATGCCTCCATGCTACGGTGCGCCCGGCGCGCTCGCAGTATGGCGTTCCCACCCATCCGCCGTCCGCGCGTCGCGCCCGCGGTGCCGTTCCGATGCGGTTCGGAGGCGCGTAGACTCGGGCGGTGACAGTTCACGGCATCGAGCGCGCCCTCGAACGTTCCGAAAGCTATCGTGATGCGCTCGCCGAGGCGGCCGTCGACGCGGAGCTTTCGTGTGCATCGGGGCTGGACGCGCCGCTGTTGGCCGCCATGCTGGAACGACGCGCGGCCGCCGGTCGTCCTCCCGCTCTGCTGGCGATCGCGCCGACGGGCCGCAGAGCCGACGCGCTCGGCGCCGCCATCGAATCTCTCGTTCCGGATGCGACCGTGCTGAGCTTCCCTGCGTGGGAGACGCTTCCGCACGAACGGCTCAGCCCCAGCCCGGAGACCGTCGGGCGTCGGCTGACGACCCTCCGCGCGCTCGCCGCGTGGAACGGCGATCACCCGATCGTGGTCACCGCATCGGTGCGCGCCGCGGTGCAGCCGATCGTGCCGGGCCTGGCCGAGATCTCGTCGATCGACCTGCGGGTCGGCGAGCGCGCCTGCGATCTCGACGAGCTCGTCGCCGGGTTGGTGGAGCGCGCGTATGCCCGTGTCGACATGGTCTCGCGCCGCGGCGAGTTCGCCGTGCGCGGCGGCATCGTGGACGTCTTCCCACCCGTCGCCGATCATCCGTACCGCATCGAGCTGTTCGGGGACGAGGTCGACCAGATCCGGGCGTTCTCCGTTGCCGACCAGCGGTCGCTCCCCGGCGACATCGACGGCGTGGAACTGGTGCCGAGCCGCGAGCTGCTGCTGACCGACGAGGTGCGTGAACGTGCGCTCGAGTTGCAGGACTCCATGCCGGGCATCGCCCAGATGCTCGAGAAGATGTCGAACGGGATTCCTGTCGAGGGCATGGAATCGCTCAGCCCTGTGGTCGCCGGCCCGCTCGTGTCGCTGCCCGCATATATGCCACCGGCCTCGTCGGTCGCTCTGGTCGATCCGGAGCGCGCCATCACTCGCGCGCTCACGCTCGGCGAGACGAACCGTGAGTTCCTCGAGGCGGCATGGGCCGTCGCAACCGGGGGCGGAGATGCGCCCGTCGACCTCGACGCGGGCGACTTCCTGCCGATCTCCCGCCTGCGGGAGGATGTGCGATCCGGCGGCGGCGTATGGTGGTCGCTCAGCCCGTTCGACGCCGGCATCGCCGAAATCAGTGCGGAACTCGCGGAGGCGGGGGAAGACGTCGTCCCGGACGGCGGAGCGACCAGGGTGCGATCGGAGGCCGTTCCGTCGTTTCAGGGGAACGTCGAGGGCGCAACGGAGCACATCGCAGGCAGGCTGCGCGACGGCTGGGCCGTCGTCGTCGCCGCCGAGGGAGCGGGCCTCGTCGAACGGGCCAGGGACGTGCTCAGCGAACGAGGTCAAGCGGCGCGCATCGTCGAAGAGCTGACGGACGCGCCGGAGCCGGGAGTCGCCACGCTCGTGCGCGCCTCACTCGAGCGCGGCTTCGAATCCGCCGAGGCGCAGCTCTCCGTGCTCACCGAGAACGAGTTCTACGGCAGGGCGATCGGCGGAACGAACCTCGGCGCCAAGAAGCTCGCCTCGCGTCGGCGCAACGTCGTCGACCCGTTGCAGCTGAAGAAGGGCGACCACGTCGTGCACGCCACGCACGGCATCGGCCGCTTCGTCGAGATGGTCAAGCGCGAAGTGTCGACGGGCGGGCGGAACGCGGTCAAGAGCGAGCGCGAGTACCTCGTGCTCGAATACGCGCCCAGCAAGCGCGGCCGTCCCGGTGACAAGCTGCACGTTCCCACCGACCAGCTCGACCAGCTCTCGAAGTACGTCGGCGGCGAGGACCCGCAGCTGTCGAAGATGGGCGGCAGCGACTGGGCGCAGGCCAAGAGCAAGGCGCGCAGGGCCGTCCGCGACATCGCCGTCGAGCTCGTCAAGCTCTATTCGGCACGGATGGCGGCCAAGGGCCACGCGTTCGGTCCCGACACCCCGTGGCAGCGCGAGCTGGAGGAGGCGTTCCCGTTCGCCGAGACCCCCGACCAGCTGCAGACGATCGACGAGATCAAGCGCGACATGGAGAGCCCGCAGCCCATGGACAGACTGCTCTCCGGCGACGTCGGCTTCGGCAAGACCGAGGTCGCCGTTCGCGCAGCGTTCAAGGCGATCCAAGACGGCAAGCAGGTCGCGATGCTGGTGCCGACGACCCTGCTGGTCAAGCAGCACTTCGAGACGTTCGCCGAGCGGTTCGCCGGTTTCCCCGTGCAGGTGCGGTCGCTCAGCCGCTTTCAGAGCGACAAACAGGCCCGCGAGGTCGTGCAGGGGCTGGCCGACGGCACCGTCGACATGGTGATAGGCACGCACCGGATCCTCACCGAGCGTGTGAAGTTCAAGGACCTCGGCCTGATGATCGTCGATGAGGAGCAGCGCTTCGGCGTCGAGCACAAGGACGCGCTGAAGAAGCTGAAGACCAATGTCGACATCCTCGCGATGAGTGCCACGCCCATCCCGCGCACGCTGGAGATGGCCGTCACGGGCATCCGGGAGATGTCGACTCTGCAGACGCCGCCCGAGGATCGCCACCCGATCCTGTCGTACGTCGGCCCGCGCAACGACAAGCAGCTCACCGCGGCGATCCGTCGAGAGCTGCTGCGCGAGGGGCAGGTGTTCTACGTGCACAACCGCGTGCAGTCGATCCAGCAGATCGCCAGTCGCATCGCGGAGCTGGTGCCGGAGGCCCGGATCGCGGTGGCGCACGGCCGGATGGGCGAGCAGCAGCTCGAACAGGTCGTCGACGACTTCTGGGAGCGCAAGTTCGACGTGCTCGTGTGCACCACGATCATCGAGACCGGGATGGACATCACCAACGCGAACACCATCATCATCGACCGCGCCGACAGATACGGCCTCGCCCAGCTGCACCAGCTGCGCGGGCGGGTCGGGCGCGGCCGTGAGCGCGCATACGCATACTTCGTGTACGACGAGATGAAGCCGCTCAGCGAGACGGCCGCCGACAGGCTCGAGACGATAGCCGTGCACAACGACCTCGGCAGCGGTACGCAGGTCGCCATGAAGGACCTTGAGCTGCGCGGCGCCGGGAACCTGTTGGGAGCCGATCAGGCCGGGCACATCGCCGGAGTCGGCTTCGACCTGTACCTCCGGATGATCGGAGAGGCCGTGTCGACCTTCCGCGGCGATGAGACCGAAGGGCCGACGGAGCTGCGGCTCGAGCTGCCTGTCGATGCGCGTGTGCCGGAATCGTACATCGACAGCGAACGGCTGCGCCTCGAGGCGTACCAGAAGCTCTCCGCCGCGGCCGCTGCCTCGGCGGAGGAGGATGCCATCGACCTCGTCGTAGAGGAGCTCGCCGACCGGTACGGCGGACCGCCTGCGGAGGTCATCGGACTTGTGCGCGTCGCGCGGCTGCGTCGCCGCGCCAGCCGTTCCGGGCTCAGCGACGTTGTGGCGATGGGTAAGAACCTCCGCATCGCACCGGCGAATCTGCCGGATTCCATGCAGGTGCGACTGAAACGCCTGTATCC
Source organism: Microbacterium halotolerans (assembly GCF_003569805.1). Classification (GTDB taxonomy): domain Bacteria; phylum Actinomycetota; class Actinomycetes; order Actinomycetales; family Microbacteriaceae; genus Microbacterium; species Microbacterium halotolerans. Next base: position 1,784,641 of record NZ_KZ984051.1, read on the forward strand.
GAACGCCAAACTGCTGGCGGGAGGAGAGGCGATGGTGGTGCCGCTGCCGACGAAGATCGAGCCCGGCCAGGACGAACTGCTGCTGGAATGGGTGGAGCAGCTCCTCGATGCCCTGTTCCCGCTCCCGAAGAAGGAGGACACTCCGGATGCGAGCGTTGATGCGCAGTCCGCGTAGAATCGTGGCCGGTGTGCCGGGAAGTCTGGTCGGCGTCGCGGGCCCGACGGTCCGCGGGCAGTCGTTGACCGAAAGGACCCTATGAAGCTGCTTCGTTCTGAGCGGTTCCCCGCCTTCCTGCTCCTCGGCGCTGCGGCGCTGGGGCTCCTCCTCGCGAACATGCCGTTCGGCGAAGAGCTCATCCATTGGAGCCACACCGAGATCGGCCCTGCCGCGATCGGCCTGAACCTGTCGCTCTCGCACTGGGTCGCCGACCTGCTGTTGGCGATCTTCTTCTTCACTGCGGCGGTGGAACTGCAGTTCGAGCTCACCAAGGGGCAGCTCAACAGCGTGCAGAAGGCCCTCAGGCCGGCTATCGCGGCGCTCGGCGGCGTGCTCGTGCCGATCCTCGCCTACGTGCTGATCGCCAACGATCGCGACACGATCAACGGCTGGCCGATCCCGACCGCCACGGACATCGCGTTCGCCCTCGGTGTGCTCGCGATGTTCGGCAAGGGACTGCCGAAGCAGGTGCGTGTGTTCCTGCTCGCGCTCGCGATCATCGACGACATCGTCGGCATCCTGTTCATCGCGTTCCTGTTCACCACCGACATCGACCTGCTCAACCTCGTGATCGGCGTCGCGCTCATCGTGGTCTTCGCGATCCTGAGCCGTCTGCGCTCCGAGACGAACACCCGCATCGTCGTCGCGCTGATGATCATCGTGGCGCTCGCCGCATGGGCGTTCATCTACCTCTCCGGCGTGCATGCGACGATCGCGGGCGTCATGCTCGGGCTGGTCATCCGACAGGACGAGGGTCTGCGCGCCAGCCACGCGCTCGAACCATGGGTGAACGGCATCGTGCTGCCGATCTTCGCGTTCTTCTCCGCGTTGGTGGCCGTTCCGGCTGTGCCGATCAGCGAGCTCTCTCCCGCGATGTTCGCGATCATCGTCGCGCTGCCTGTGGGGAAGATCATCGGCATCACACTGTTCGGCTGGCTGTCGAACTTCATCGGGCGGAAGAACGGCGATCCGGGGCTCAGCGTCGCCGACATGCTGCCGGCGGCCGCGCTCGGGGGCATCGGCTTCACGGTGTCGCTGCTGCTGTCGCGCCTCGCCTTCGCCGCGCACCCGATGGTCGCCGACGAAGCGGTTCTCGGCGTGCTCATCGGATCGTTCATCTCGCTCATCATCGCGGCCTTCCTGGTCTCGGCCAGGGCGCGCCACTACCGCCGTCTCGCGGCGCAGGGCGTCGGCTCTGCAGAGGACGAGAAGGCATAGAGGGGAACTTTCTTCTCCGAACGTGTCGATGTGCGGCACCCTCATCCGTCAACATGGTGTCGGGCCGATCGGCTCGGCGCACACGAAGGGGCCGCACCGCACGGTCGCGGCAGACCGAACCGAGGAGACACCATGAAGTACGCGATGCTGCTGATGGGACACCACAACGACCCCGACTGCGGTGAGGACGGAGGAGCCGACCCCGAGGAGTTCTTCGCCTTCGACAAGGAGATCACCGAGGCCGGCGTCGTCGTCACGTCGTTCGCACTGGAGGATCAGGATGTCGCAGTGAAGGTGGCGAGCAACGCGGACGGCGGCCGGATCACGTCGTCCGGTCCGTTCGCCGAGGTGCAGGAGTTCGTCGGGGGTGTGTACATCATCGACGTCGACGGAGTCGACGAGGCGATCGAGTGGGCGAAGAAGAGCCCGGGATCCGCCCCGGGCGGTCACGTCGAGCTGCGTCCCGTCGCGCCGTACTGAGCGATGAGCACTGAAGCGCCGGGCAAAGAGGCGGCGCGAGATGCGATCGACGGCGTCGATCGCGACGCGCAGTCACGGATCATCGCCGTCCTCGCCCGGCGGTTCGGCGATCTCGACCTCGCCGAGGACGTGCTGCACGAAGCGGTCGTGCGGGCACTGGAGCGCTGGCCGCGCTCCGGCGTACCGGATTCCCCGGCCGCGTGGCTCACGACCGCGGCCACGAGGCGTGCGATCGACATCGTGCGTCACGACGACATGCACGCGCGCCGACTCGCGCGCATCTCGGCTGAGCGAGAGATGGAGCCCGTCTCCGCGGCGTTCCGCGACCCTGCGGACGCCGCGGCGGACGAAGACGACCTTTCTGATGACAGGCTCGGGCTGTTCTTCGCCTGTGCGCACCCGGCGCTGGCTCCCGAGGATCGTCTCGCGCTCACGCTCCGTTTCGTCGGCGGGCTGTCGACCAGCGAGGTCGCCCACGCCCTGCTCGTGCCCGTGCCGACCATGCAGCAGCGCATCACCAGAGCGAAGCGGCGCATCCGGACGATGGGCATCCGGTTCATTCCGCCCGCCGTCGGACGGGCACGCGACCGGCTGCCGGTGGTGCGACAGGTGGTCTACCTGATCTTCGCCGAGGGATTCGCCGCCTCCAACGGCAGTACGCACACTCGGGACGATCTCACCGAGGAGGCGATCCGGCTCGCGCGGATTCTGCACCAGCTGACTCCGGGGTCTGCCGAGAGCACGGGGCTGCTCGCACTCCTGCTGCTCACACACGCACGTCGGCCGGCGCGCGCCGATGCTGACGGGCATCCGGTCGCGCTCGCCGATCAGGACCGTTCGCGTTGGAACCGAGCACTGATCCGGGAAGGGCTCGCGCTCGCTGCCCGCGCCGCTGGCAGCCCTGGTGCGGGCCCCTTTGCCATTCAGTCGGCGATTGCGGCGGTGCACTCGGAGGCGCCGAGCTTCGACGCCACCGATTGGGCGCAGATCGCGGTGCTGTACCGGATGCTGGCCGCGCACGATGATGGGCCGGTCGTCCGATTGGGAGAGGCTGTCGCGCAGGGGCGGGCACAGGGCCCGAGCGAGGGCCTGCGCCGCCTCGACGCGCTCGCCGCAGATCCGGTCCTCGCCCGGTTCCGTCCGTTCCACACGGCCCGAGCCGTGACGCTCGAGGAACTCGGCGAGCACGCGGCCGCCGCTGAGGCATACCGCCGTGCGCTGGAGCTGCCGGGCAATGAGGCCGAGGACGCGTATCTGGTTTCCGCGCTCGACGGGCTGTGCACCTGACGGACGGGGTCAGCTCACTCCCGCGTCGTAGACCGCGACGAACGCGACCGCTTCGCGGACGCTCGACGTGGCAGCGCAGATCACCGTGCCGGTGCACGTGATGGCGGGGGAGCGCAGCCCCGCGTCGCCGCATCAGGTAGCCGTCGCGCTCGCTGAGGTGATTCCCGGTGCAACGCACGAGCCGCTTGCGGGCCAGGGCCACATGGTGTCAGCGAAGCTCCTCCTGCCACGATTCGTGCACCACCTTTCGAACCGGGATCCTCACGCGCTCGACTCCTGACACGCTCCGCGGAGCGCAGCTGTTTAGATCTCCCGCATCTCCGCAGCTGCCAGCGGAAGAGAATCCGGAGACTTGAGGAGTTGGCGGAGTGTCAGAATGGGCACGTGAGCGAACGGGGCGATGCGCTGCGGCGTGCGGCAGATGTGATGGATGAGGTGCACTCTGAGTGCGTGTGGTCGAAAGCCATGACGCACGAGGAGCTGGCGCCGTACCTGCAGGAGGAATCGGCTGAACTGATCGACGCGATCGAGACCGGTGACCGTGCCGGGCTGCGCGAGGAGCTCGGTGACGTGCTCTGGCAGGTGCTGTTCCACTCGGCGGTCGCTTCCGACTTCACGATCGACGACGTCGCCGGCGACCTCGTCGACAAGATGGTGCGTCGTCATCCGCACGTGTTCGCCGGTGAGACCGCCGAGACGCCGGAGCGCGTGCTGGAGCTGTGGGGCGCGGCGAAGGCTGCCGAGAAGCGCGACCGCACGTCGGTGCTCGACGGGGTTTCGCACGCGATGCCCGCGCTCGCACTGGCGCAGAAGGTGCTCGGAAAAGGTGAGAAGGTCGGCGTCGGGCTCGAGCTGATCGAGGCGACGGCGGCGTACGAGGCGCTCGAGGCCGATGCGGAGGAGCCGCTGCTGCCCGCCAGCGAGGAGGAGCTGGGCGAGACGATCCTCGGCCTGGTCGCCCTCGCCCGTGCCCGCGGCTGGGACGCCGAGCGCGCACTGCGCAGCAGCGTCCGCACCGTCGAGTCGGATATCCGCGACACGGAGGCGTGACGCGGGCACGGTCTGCGCCCCGCTGCTCAGGTGCGGAAGAATGCCCCTATGGGTGGTGCGGAGCGGCAGTTCGCCGCACCTGAGCCACGATGCGCGGCCTGACGGGGGCACGCGCCGGGTTCTGGAAGAATGGGGACGCTATGGCTGCCGTTAACGCTCCGCGCGGAATGCGCGACTTCCTCCCCGCCGACAAGAATCGTCGTGAGCGCGTGCTCGCGATCATCCGGGACCGCTACCGCGCCCACGGGTTCGATGAGATCGAGACCCCGGTGATGGAGGAGTACTCGCGGCTGCATGCGGGTATCGGCGGGGATAACGAGAAGCTGGCGTTCAACGTGCTGCGTCGTGGGCTGACGCCCGAGAAGATCGCCGCGGCGGCCGACGATCAGTCGGCGCTGACCGATCTCGGCCTGCGCTACGACCTGACGGTGCCGCTGTCGCGCTTCTACGCGTCGAACCGCGCCGATCTGCCCGGCGTCTTCCGCTCGGTGCAGATCGCGCCGGTGTGGCGCGCGGAGCGGCCGCAGAAGGGTCGCTACCGCCAGTTCGTGCAATGCGACATCGACATCATCGGCGACGCGTCCTCGCGTGCCGAGGCAGAGCTGCTGGCCGCATCGCTCGACACCTTCGACACGCTGGGCCTGGGCGACGTCGTCATCCGGATCAACGACCGCCGCGCGCTCGACGCGATGCTCGACGTGTTCGGCTTCCCGGTAGACGAGCGCCCCGGCGTTCTCATCACGATCGACAAGCTCGACAAGATCGGACCGGACGGCGTGGCCGCCGAGCTGCGCGAGCGAGGCGCGTCCGCCGCGGCGGTCGACGCGTTCGAGACGTTCCTCGGGCGCGAGACATCCGAGCAGCCGGTGTTCGGTGAGGCGCAGATCCGCGCGGGGCTTCCCGAGGGCGTTCCGGATGACGTGGTCGCGCACCTGGTCGGCATCGGCCACGCCGTCGGCGCGGCGGCGAGCCTCGAGTTCGACCCGTTCCTGGTGCGCGGCATGGGGTACTACACCGGCACCATCTTCGAGGTCGCGCACGCCAGCGTCGGGTACTCGCTCGGCGGCGGGGGCCGCTATGACGGCATGATCGGACGCTTCCTCGGGCAGGACGTGCCGGCTGTCGGCTTCTCGATCGGGTTCGAGCGCATCGTCGACCTGGTGGAGCTGACCGAGGCGGAGGCCGCGGAAGCTGTCGTGCTCGTGCACGACAAGGATGTCCCGGTTGCGGATCTGGTGGGGCTGAAGGCCGCGCTCATCGCCGAGGGCAAGCGCGTGCGGCTCGAGCAGCGCACCAACAACCTCAAGAACCTGCTCGCCCGCGCCGCGTCCGACGGGTACACGGCGTTCGCCGCGGTGCGCGCCGGCCAGGCCCGCGCCGACCTGGAGCTGAAGCCACTCGGCTGAGCGCGCGGCGCCCTGCAGCGCCGAGTCGGGGGCGCCGAGCCGCGGCGCCCCGCGCGATGCTGAGCTGCGGCAGATTCGCCGGCCCGCGGCAGAATCCGGGTGGATATGCCGCGGGTCGGCGATTGTGCAGTGTCTCGGGGCGGGTCAGCGCGCTCGGCGCAGCCGGATGACGCGATACGCCAGGCCCAGCGCGATGACGATGACGCCGCCGAGAATGCTCTGCCACGGCAGGCTCGCCGCGATCACCACGCACAGCACGGCGCCGAGCACCTGCAGCCAGCGCGGGTAGCGGCGCGCATCGCGCCCCTGGCGGAGCGCTGCGAGGTTCGCGACGAGGTAGTAGAGCATGATGCCGAACGACGAGAACCCGATCGCGCCGCGCAGGTCGACGAATGCGACCAGCACGATCACCACGATGCAGACGGTGATCTCAGCGCGATGCGGCACACCGGTGCGCGTCGAGACGGCCGAGAGGAAACGCGGCAGATCGCCTTCTCGCGCCATCGCGAGCCCGGTTCGGCCGAGACCGGCGAACAGCGCCAGCAGTGCGCCCAACGACGCGAGGGCCGCACCGACCCTGACCGCGGGTTCCGCCCACGTCCATCCGGCTGCGCTGACGACATCGGCCAGGGGAGCGCTCGAATCCGCCGCGCCCTGGGGCCCGAGCGCCCACAGCACGACGGCGGCGAGCACAGCGTAGACGACCACCGCGCCGGTCAGTGCGGCAACGATCGCCCGCGGGATCGTGCGGCGCGGGTCGCGCACCTCCTCGCCCATCGTGGCGATGCGCGCGTAGCCGGCGAAGGCGAAGAAGATCAGTCCCGCCGACTGCAGGATTCCGTGCCATCCGGATGCCCAGAGCCCGTCGCCGAGGAACGTCGGGGGCGCGCCGCTGACCAGAACTGCCGCATCGCCCGGAGCGGCGACGGACGGATTGTCGAGCCCTGCTGTCACTCCCGCGGCGACGACGACGGCCAGCACCACGAGCACGAGTGAGACGATGATCTTCGTCGCCAACACCGTGCGCGTGACACCGGCGAGGTTGATCGCGCACAGCAGCACGACCGCCGCGATCGCGACCGGGCGTTCCATACCCGGCCAGGCATATGCGGCGAACGTGAGTGCCATGGCGGCGCAGCTCGCCGTCTTGCCGATCATGAAGCACCACCCGGCGAGGAAACCCCACCAGTCGTTCAGCTCGGCGCGGCCGTACGCGTAGCTGCCGCCGGAGACCGGATGCACCGCAGCGAGCTGAGCGGAGCTCGTCGCGTTCGCGAAGGCGACGACGGCTGCCAGTGCGAGCCCGATCAGCAGGCCGGATCCTGCGGCGGCGGACGCAGGGGCGAACACCGCGAACACCCCGGCTCCGATCATTGAGCCGAGTCCGATCGCGACGGCGTCGCCCAGACCGAGTCGGCGAGAGAGCGAGGGAGAGGCCATGAGCGGATCGTACAGTTTGCCGGTGACGCGGCAGTGCGATGCGCGTGGTCCGACCGGCAGGGGTCTGAGGGTGCCCGTCTCATCCGGCCAGGCAGCTGCGACGAGGATCTAGGCGGGATATCGGATCAATAGTTCTAATTGAGCTAGAATATACGTATGCTCATCCGGATCGACCCGGCGCGTGAGGCCCCCGTCTTCACACAGATCGCTGCGTCGATCCGGGGCGACATCGTCGCAGGCGCCGTCGGCGAAGGGGACAGGCTCCCCTCGGCGAAGCAGGTCGCCGCCTCGCTCGGCGTGAACCTGCATACCGTGCTGCATGCGTACCAGCAGCTGCGCGACGACGGCCTCGTCGACATGCGCCCTGGCAGGGGAGCGGTTGTCACCGCCGCGGCAGGCCAGGTCGCAGAACTGCGCGACGACATTCGAGCGCTCATCGATCGTGCCTCGGCGCTCGGCGTCTCGACGGAGGTGCTGGCCGGGCTCGTCCGCGACGACCCGCATCCGGTGCAGAAGCGAACCGTCCCTCCACGAAAGGACTGACGTGACCAATACATACGACGCGCTGCGCGCGAGGGCCGTTCGCCGGTTCCGCTGGGTGGGACTGATCCTGCCGTTGGGCGTGATCGCGGTGCTCTCCCTGGTCCTCGTCGTACTGCTGCCGCACATGCCCGACCCCGCGGCTATCCATTGGGGACTCACCGGCGGGCCCAACGGGTTCGGGCCGGCGTGGACGATCCCGGCGACGATCGCAGGCATCGGCGGCGGGCTCGTCGTGCTGCTCGCGACGCTGGTGCTCTCCGGCATCCGGACGAACTCCGGTGGGCGTGTCTCGTACAAGCTGATCGCCGCGATCGTGTGGGGCGAGGTCTCGCTCCTCGGGCTGAGCCAGTTCGCCTCGGCGGTCGCGCAGATCGGCCTCGACGACGCGCGCGACGCGCCGGGCACCGGCTGGTCCCTCCTGGGAGGTGTCGTCGTCGGCGTGCTGCTCGGGTTCGCCGCATGGAAGCTGTCTCTCTCCGTTCCCGCAGATGAGGAGGGCGGCGAGGCGCCGGAGGCGCTCGAACTCGGGTCGGGCGAGCGCGCCGTATGGATCCGCAGCGTGTCGATCGCCCGGGCCGGACTCATCGTGCTCGGAGTCGGCGTCGCAGTGCTGGCCGGCCTCGCCCTCACCATCACGATCCTCGACGTCAGGCTCAGCGGCGCCATGAGCGTCGGCACCTGGATCACGTACGCGGCGCTGGCACTGGTCACGGCCGCCGTCATGCTCAGCTTCGTGTTCGTCGTGCGCGTCGACGACGACGGCCTCACCGTGCGCGCCCCGCTGGGCTGGCCGCGCAAGCATGTGCCGCGCGAGAGCATCCGGTCGGTCGATGTGGTCCAGGTCAGTCCGATGGGCGAATTCGGCGGGTGGGGGTGGCGCTACGGAGTCGGAACGGGGCTCGGCATCGTGATGCGCGCGGGAGAGGCGATTCGCGTCACGACGGATGCGGGGAAGAGGGTCACCGTTACGGTCGACGATGCGGCCACAGGTGCCGCCCTGCTGGCAGCCATGATTCCGGATGACGACGATGGACGAGACGAAGAAGGAAGCAGATCATGACGGACACCACGGAAAACGACAGCACGCGGCGCAGAGACAGCGGCATTCCACGGGTCGGATGGGGCCCCATCACGGTATTCGTCCTCGTCGCATTGGCGCTCGCATGGGCCGTGGCGATCCCGCTGTGGCTCGGGCCGGTGCCGCCGCTGGTAGGGCAGGTGATCGCCGTGGCGATGATGTTCACCCCCGCGCTGGCGGTGCTCGTGGTCACCCTCGTGATGCGGGCTCCGCGCCGCGGCGCACTGCGCTTCCTCGGCATGTGGCCGCTGAAGCCCGTCGGGCGCACCGTCTGGTTCTGCGTGATCGGCCTGTTCGGTCCGCTCGTGCTCACCATGGTGGGCATCGCGCTCTCCGGAATGCTCGGCTTCGTCGAGCTCGATCTGCAGGACCTCTCGGGCTTCACCGCCCAGATCGAGGCTGCGGGAGCCGATCTGGCAGGTGTCAGCCCCTGGGCCATCGTGATCACCCAGCTCGCGACGGTTCCGTTCGTCGCCGTCGTGCCCAACGCGATCGCCGCCTTCGGGGAGGAGATCGGCTGGCGCGGATGGCTGACCGCGGCGCTGCGGCCGCGCGGCGTATGGCCGACGCTGCTCATCACAGGGGTGGTCTGGGGGCTGTGGCACGCGCCGCTCATCCTGCTCGGTCACAACTACGGGCGCACCGACGTCTCAGGCGTTCTGATGATGGTCGTCGCATGCGTGCTGCTCGGGGTGCTGTTCGGCTGGCTCCGGCTGCGCACCGGATCGGTGTGGCCGGCCGTGTTCGCACACGGCGCGCTCAACTCCGTCGGCCAGGCGACGCTTCTGTTCACAGCGGCGGGCACGGAGCCCGATCCCGCGCTGATCGCACCAATGGGCGTTCCGATGTGGATCGTGCTCGCCGTAGTCATCATCGTGCTCATGGTGACGGGGCAGTTCCGTTCCGACAGACTCACCGGATTCGTGCCGCAGCATCCGGATGCTGGATCGTCGGTGCGATCCGGATAGGCTGGGTGCGAGCCCGGTGCGGCGTGCGGACACAGCCGCGGTGCGGGACCAAGACCACTTCTGAAGGAGTCATCCGTGGCAGAAATCGAAGCTGTAGGCGCTCGCGAGATCCTCGACTCGCGCGGCAACCCGACCGTCGAGGTCGAGGTCCTGCTCGGCGACGGCATCGTGCAGCGTGCCGCTGTTCCCTCCGGCGCATCGACCGGTGCGTTCGAAGCATACGAACTGCGCGACGGCGACAAGAACCGCTACGGCGGCAAGGGCGTGCTCAAGGCCGTCGATTCGGTCCTCGACGAACTCGGCCCGGCTGTTGAGGGCCTCGACGCGAGCGACCAGCGCCTCGTCGACGCCACCCTGAACGCGACCGACGGCACCGAGAACAAGAAGCGCACGGGTGCCAACGCGATCCTCGGCGTCAGCCTCGCCGTCGCCAAGGCGGCAGCCGACAGCGCCGATCTTCCCCTGTTCCGCTACCTCGGCGGCCCCAACGCGCACGTGCTGCCCGTTCCTGCGCTGAACGTCATCAACGGCGGCGAGCACGCGGACAACGGCATCGAGATGCAGGAGTTCTTCCTCGTGCCGCACGGCGCCGAGACGTTCTCCGAGTCGATCCGCTGGGGTGCGGAGACCTATCAGGTGCTCAAGAAGGAGCTGCTCGCGGGCGGCTTCGCCACGGGCCTCGGCGACGAGGGCGGCTTCGCCCCCGACCTGCCGAACAACCGCGAGGCGCTCGACTTCCTGATGGCGTCGATCGAGAAGGCCGGCTTCACTCCCGGCAAGGACATCGCCGTCGGTCTCGACGTGGCCTCGACCGAGTTCTTCTCGGACGGGAAATACCACTTCGAGGGCAAGGACATGACGGCGGAGGAGCTCACGAAGTACTACGAGGAGCTCGTCGCGAACTACCCGCTCGTCACCATCGAAGACGCGCTCGCCGAAGACGACTGGGAGGGCTGGAGCGCCCTCACCGCCGCCATCGGCGACAAGGTGCAGCTCGTCGGCGACGACCTGTTCGTCACCAACCCCGAGCGCCTCGCTCGCGGCATCAAGGACGGCGTCGCCAACTCGCTCCTGGTGAAGGTCAACCAGATCGGCACTCTCACCGAGACCTTCGACGCCGTGTCGATGGCGCAGAACGCCGGCTACACCGCCATGATGTCGCACCGGTCGGGTGAGACCGAGGACACCACGATCGCCGACCTCTCCGTCGCTGTGAACTGCGGTCAGATCAAGTCGGGCGCGCCCGCTCGCAGCGACCGCGTCGCGAAGTACAATCAGCTTCTGCGGATCGAAGAGGAGCTCGGTGACGCGGCGGTGTTCGCCGGTCGCGGTGCCTACCCGCGATTCGCGGGCTGATCACGCACAAGCACTGACGGAAGGGGGAGCGGATGAGCACATCGGCTCCCCCTTCCCGTTCGTCAGCGCGCGAGTGGCTCGCTCGGCTCCGGCTGTCGGGTTTCACCATGATCATGCTCGCGCTCGTGGTGCTGGGTGCGCTCGTACTCGTGCCGACCGTGTCGACCTACGTCGAGCAGCGTCAGAAGATCGCCGCACTCGAGGAGTCGGTGCAGCTGACGCAGAGCGAGATCGATGCGCTCGAGGACGAGCAGCAGCGCTGGGGCGACGAGGCGTACATCATGGCGCAGGCCCGTGAGCGGCTGTACTACACCAAACCGGGCGAGGTGCCGTATCTGATCGTGAACGACCTCGACGAGTCCGAGCAGCCGCGGGATGCGGAGCCTGTCAGCGATGAGGTCGAGGAAGCCCGCAGCGACTGGGGCGGGCAGCTGCTGCGCTCCATCACCGAGGCCGGTCTCTCGGAGCGAGCCGCAGCGGAGTAGTGCGGCTGCGCCGACGACGCGGGGCGACCGAACAAGCCGACGCGACCTCTTGTCGTCTGGTCGCTGCGACGTCGAGATGCGGCGGCCGACCGGCGGCTTCTGTGGTTCGAGTCGTTTGTCAGCCGGTCTCGATACCCTGGACGCGTGACGACTCCGCCCTTCGCTCCAGCAACGGCCGCCGACATCCGGGTCGTGTCCGAGCAGCTCGGGCGCGAGGCCCGCGGAGTCGTCGGGATCTCCGCGCGCTGCGTCTGCGGCAATCCGACTGTCGTGTCGACCGCACCGCGACTCGAGAACGGCTCGCCGTTCCCGACCTTCTACTATCTGACCCACCCGGCGGCCACCGCTGAGATGTCCCGGCTCGAGGCCGGTCAGGTCATGGTCGAGATGAACCGGCGCCTCGCCGAGGACGACGAGGCGAGGGAGCAGTACACCGCGGCGCACGAGGCGTTCTTGGCCGACCGCGCGCAGTTCGGGGAGGTCTCGGAGATCGACGGCATCTCCGCCGGCGGGATGCCGACGCGAGTGAAGTGCCTGCACGCTCTCGCCGGTCACGCGCTCGCAGCGGGTCGGGGTGTGAACCCGTTCGGCGACGAAGCGCTGCGCCGCTCCGCATGGTCACCCGAGCGCTGCGAGTGCGTCGACCCCGGTGCCGCGCTGCGCGATGAAACCGCGGGAGCCGCCGGATGATCGCCGGCGCTGTCAGGCGTGCGAGCGCGGTGATCGCGGGTACGATCGCCGCCGTCGTGCTGCTCAGCGGTGCAGCGGTGGCGGAGGATCACAAGGACGAGGACGAAGAGCCGAAGGAAGATCCGATCAGGGCAGCCGAGTACTGGCTCGACGAGTACGGCATCAGCGATGCATGGGAGACCACGCGCGGCGAGGGTACGACGATCGCCGTCATCGACACCGGCATCGGCACCGGCGCGGAGGAGGTCGACACTGCGGTCTCGGCCGGAACAGACGTGTCGGGAAGCGGTTCGGATGACGGTCGCACGCCGGTCGGAGTGCTCAATCGCAACCACGGCACGCTCGTCGGTTCGATCGCGGCGGCCCGCGGCACGGGCGAGGATGAAGGCTTCATCGGTGTCGCACCGGAGGCTGATCTCCTGTCCATCTCGGTCGGGTTCGAGGCATCCGTCGCCGTTCCCTTCGTCGACCAGGTGCCGGAGGCGATCCGGTGGGCCGTCGACAACGGCGCAGACGTGATCAATCTCTCGTGGACGACCAATACGCTCAGCTGGGACGAGTCGTGGGACGACGCATTCCTGTACGCCTTCGACCACGACGCGGTCGTCGTGGTCGCGGCGGGCAACCGCAGCAGCGGCACGGAATCCGTCGGCGCGCCGGCGACGATTCCCGGCGTGCTGGTCGTCGGCGGCGTCGACCGCGAAGGCGACATCAGCAAAGACGCCTCGACACAGGGCATCACGATCGGCGTCACGGGCCCCAGCGAGGAGCTGCTGGGCCTCGCTCCGGATGGCACGCTGATGCAGTGGGAGGGCACGAGCGGCGCGGCACCGATCGTGGCGGGCATCGCCGCCCTGGTGCGCTCGGCGCATCCGGAACTCGATGCGGACAACGTCATCAACCGGATCGTGAAGACCACCAGCAGCGTCGACGGCGTCGACCTGCCCGATGCGGACTACGGCTACGGCATCGTCGATGCCGAACGTGCTGTGGAGAGCGATGTGCCGATCGTCGCGGAGAACCCGGTCGCAGAGACGACCCTCGAGGAATGGATCCGGCTCCATCGCCGCGCCGACTCCGATGCGCAGACGCAGCCGGAAGTCGGCGACGTCGAGCTGCCCGCGCTGCCGCCTGCTGAGCCACCGACGGAGGCCGGATCGCCGTGGCTGCCCACGCCGGAATCGCTGCGCGAGGGGACGCTGCCGATCGTCGCGCTCAGCGGCGCTGGTATCCTGATTGCGCTCGGCCTCGTTGCTGTCGTCCGACGCACTCGCTCTGCGCGCTCTGAGAGCCGCACGCCCAGCACATCCGATTGAAGGAGTTCCTCACTCGTGCCCAAGATTCTTATCGTCGGCGGCGGTTACGCCGGCTTCTACACCGCGTGGAAGCTCGAGAAGCACCTGCGCAAGGGCGAGGCGGAGATCGTCGTAGTCGACCCGCTGCCGTACCTGACCTACCTTCCCTTCCTGCCGGAGGTCGCGGCCGGATCGATCGAGCCCCGCCACACGGTCGTCTCGCACCGACGCCACCTCAAGCGCACGAAGGTGATCAACGCGAAGGTCACCGGCATCGACCACGCCAACAAGGTCGCCACGATCGCACCGAACGGCGGCGAGGAGTACGACTTCGAGTACGACCACGTCGTCGTCACCGCTGGATCGGTCTCGCGCACGTTCCCGATCCCGGGCATCGCGGACAACGCGATCGGGCTGAAGTCGGTCGAGGAAGCGATCGCCGTGCGTGATCGCCTGATCGCGAACTTCGAGCAGGCGGCGTCGCTCCCCAAGGACAGCGAGCTGCGCAAGCGGCTGCTGACCGTCGTCGTCGTCGGAGGCGGGTTCGCTGGGATCGAGACGTTCGGGGAACTGCGTTCTGCGGCCTCGGCGCTGCTCAACAAGTTCCCGGAGATCACGTTCGAGGAGACTCAGTTCCACCTCATCGAGGCGATGGGACGGATCATGCCCGAGGTGTCGCTTCCGACGAGCGAGTGGGTGCTGAAGGATCTCGCCAAGCGCGGCGCCTACGTGCACCTCGACACCCAGGTCGCCGACGCGACCGACGGCGTCGTGAAGACGAACACGGGAGAGGAATACCCCAGCGACCTCATCATCTGGACCGCAGGCGTGATGGCGAACCCGCAGGTCGTGGGCGGCAGCGACCTGCCCCGCGAGCCGCGCGGTCGCATCACGACGCAGGCCGACCTGCGCGTGATCGACGCTGACGGCGGCCTCATCGAGGGCGCTTGGGCGGCCGGTGACGTGGCGGCCGTGCCGGACAAGACCGGCGGTCTGCCCGACGGCACCTGCGTGCCGAACGCCCAGCATGCCGTGCGTCAGGCCAAACGCCTCGCGAAGAACCTCGTCGCCGTGCTGCGCGGCGAAGACACCGTCGACTACTTCCACAAGAACCTCGGTGCGGTCGCGGGCCTCGGCCTCGGCACCGGTGTGTTCCAGTCGGGCAAGTTCGCGCTGAAGGGCTTCCTCGCCTGGGTGGCGCACCGCGGCTACCACGGCCTGGCGATGCCCACGTGGGAGCGCAAGTGGCGCGTGCTGTGGGGCTGGTGGCACAACCTCTTCCTGGGGCGCGACCAGGTGCAGCTGCAGACGTCGCAGAACCCGCGCGGGTTCTTCGAGGAGTTCGCCTCGCGGCCCAAGCCCAAGGTCGAGGAGCCGAAGCCGGCACCGGTCGAGCCGAAGCCCGAGCCGGAGGCCGAGAAGGTCGAGTCATCTCCGGCGGAGCCGGACGCTGAGAACGTCGACGCTGAGAAGGCCGAAGCAGCGCAGTAGCGCTCGTTTCATCCGCCGAGGGCGCCCCACCCGATACCGTGGTGGGGCGCCCTCGGCGCATCCCCCCCCCATAGCCCAACCGGCAGAGGCAGCCGACTTAAAATCGGCACAGTGTGGGTTCGAATCCCACTGGGGGGACGAATCGGGCCCACAATCGCGCAGGCGTAAGCGGCCCCATCGGGGCGTAGAGCGAGGGCGTCAGATGCGCGTCACCGGCTGCCGGAGCAGTGTGCGCATCCGGTCGGGCGCGACCCGGCGAACGTCGCTGAAGTACACCTCATGGTGGGCTCCGCTCATCCGGAGCCCGTTCGCGGGAATGAACTCGTCGTGCATGCGCGCCAGGACCGGCCCTTCGTCATCGAAGGAGCCGACGTGAAGGGTCTGCACGCAGGTTCCCTCGGACAGCGTCTCGATGCGGATCCTATGCAGGCGTGCCGGAGGGTCGCTGCGCCCGACGAGTTCCACGGCTGCGTCGACCATCTCAGAGTCGATCCAGTCGGGAATCATCAGCATCATGGTCCAATGCCACCGGCTCTTGTCGCGAGCGGTCGTGAACGCACTCATGTCGTCAGCCCACCACAGCCCTTCCAGGGGCGGCACGACATAGTCTCGTCCATCCGACTTGCTGGCGAACTTCAGTCTGTAGGCGACCGGATAGAGCGCTGCGAGGGCATCGGCATACTCCGGCGACGAGTTGGGGTCGCCGTGACCGTCGATCGCCAGGTACCGCAAGTCGGGCACTTCGACCAGGCGGAAAGCCTCGCGCGGCGCACTGTAGGCGTCGAGCGCTTTCTTGAAGTCGATCTTGTCGGCCACGATCCGACCAGCGTAGGGCATCCGGGCGTCCGTCAGCGGGCGCCGGTAGACTCTCGTTCTCGTGAGGCTTCGGGGAGAACGGATGCTGCCGCCGCGAGACGGCATCTCCGCGGCGCGCCTGCGGGCGCCGGGCGGCCGGGAGACGCACGCCGCAGCGGGCGATGCGGTGCCAGGGACGATTCGGGAGTGGCTCGAGACCGTTGTGATCCCGCGGACGCTCGGGAGGGAAGAGGCGTTCGACGACCGGGCGTTGGAGCCGGAGTTCTTCACGAGCGACGACGGTTCGCTCACCAGCGCATTCGGCGAACGGGTATCGCTCGACGACCCCGTCGCGCCGGGCGGCTTCTACTTCTTCCACAAGCCGTACCCGCCGGAGACTCGCGTACCGTTCGAGGTCGGCATCCGACACGAGGACGCCGACCTGCTCGTCGTCGACAAGCCGCACTTCCTCGCTTCGACGCCGAACGGCCGGTTCGTGCGCGAGAGCGTCGTGACGCGGCTGCGGGCGGAGCGCGGCGAGGACGATATCGTCGCGATCCACCGGCTCGACCGCGTCACCGCGGGGCTGCTCGTGCTCTCCCGGCGTCCGGCGACGCGGGGCCGGTACCAGGTGCTGTTCCAGGAACGCCGGATACGCAAGACGTATCGGGCGCTGGCATGGCTGCCGGACGGGTGGCGCCCAGACGATCCGCTCCCGCTGGGGCTCGAGCCGGGTGGCCCGGTGGTCGACATTCGGAGCAGGCTCTATAAGGCCGATGGCGTGCGCGCCGTGAGCGAAGTGCCGGGGGAGCCGAACGCGCACACCTCGGTGCGGCTGGACAGCATCGGCGAGCACGCTGGCCGCGCGATCGGCGAGTTCACACTCACACCGCACACCGGCAAGACGCATCAGCTCCGCGTGCATATGAACGCGCTCGGCATGCCGCTGCTGGGCGACCCCGTCTACCCGATCGACCTGGGCCCCGACCGCTATGACTTCTCGCACGCCCTGCAGCTGCTCGCGGACCACCTCGAGTTCGACGACCCCATCACGGGGGAACCGCGTGCCTTCACCTCGGCGCTCTCCCTTGACGCCGCCGCGTCCTGAGCGGGTTCTTCTTCATTTCTGGCACATCTCCGGGGGTGCACAGCATCCGAAATGTGCCAGAGATGAAGAGATAGTGCGGGTCAGAGGGATTTGCGCAGCTCCTCGAAGGCGAGGTCGTCCCGGCGGGGGACGCCGAAGCGCTCGTCGCCGTAGGGGAACGGACTGATGACGCCGGTGCGGTGGTAGCCGCGGCGCTCGTACCAGGCGATGAGGTCCCCGCGGGCGGTGATCACGGTCATCCGGATCTCGGGGCGCCCCCAGGCGGCGGCGACGCGCTCGGCCTCGGCGAGCAGTGCGCGGCCGATGCCGCCGGACTGCGCGTCGGGGGAGACGGCGAACATGCCGAAATATGCGTGGTCGCCGCGGTTCTCGAGGTGGCAGCAGGCGAGTGCGGCGTCACTGCGGCATGCGAGCATGACGCGCGAGACATCCGGATCTCCCGATACGAGCGGGGCGACCTCGCGGGCATCTGTGCGCTGGCCATCGAGCAGATCGGCCTCGGTCGTCCATCCTGCGCGGCTCGCGTCGCCCCGGTACGCCGATTGCACGAGACCGACGATCCGGTCCACGTCCGTGAGGGCGGCTGTGCGGAAGATCAGCTCGTCAGTCACACTGACACAGTACCGGGCGATGACGAGGGGAAGATCTTCACGGTTCGCACCCTGCTTGTGCTCGTACACTGGGAGCAGCAATCGAGGGGGTTTTCACATGGAGTGGCTCATTCCGGTCGGGATCGTCGTTGTCCTGCTCGTCGTCGTCGGCATCTATCTGTGGGCGACGTACAACTCGCTCGTGCAGCTCGGCGTTCGTGTCGATGAGGCGTGGAGCGACATCACGGTGCAGCTCAAGCGCCGTGCCGATCTCGTCCCGAACCTGATCGAGACGGTCAAGGGCTACGCTTCCCATGAGAAGGCCGTGTTCGAGAACGTCACGCGTGCGCGGGCGGAGACTCTGCAGGCGGCATCGCCGCGCTCAGCCGGGGCCGCGGAGGGGCACCTGGAGCAGGCGCTGAAGAGCCTGTTCGCCGTCGCCGAAGCGTATCCGCAGCTGCAGGCGAGCCAGAACTACCTCGAGCTGCAGAAGGATCTCGTCGACACGGAGGACAAGATCCAGGCGTCGCGCCGGTTCTACAACGGCGGCGTGCGGGACCTGAACACGAAGATCAAGGTGTTCCCCAACAACATGTTCGCCCGTGGGCTCGGTTTCACCGAACGCGAGTTCTTCGAGGTCATCGACGGCGCGGCTATCTCGGAGCCGCCCCGCGTGCAGTTCTGACGGGCACCGATCGCGAGAGCCGCTTCCTCGGCACAAGAGCGTCGAGTCGAGGAGCTGGCCGCGGATGAGGACGTCGTGCTCGCGCTGATCGGCGACCGCGCGCAGAGCGGCGGCGCGGACGGCCATCCGCACGAGGTGCAGCCGTACCGCTTCGCGTCGCAGGGGCGCTTGAGGGCTGCCAGGCGGATCACTGTCGTTCGGAGCGCGTCCCATAGCGGGACCGGGCGATCACAGTGCGACGGAGCGGAGCTGTTCTCGGTTCGAGTTCGCTTCCTCTTAGTCCGCGCTGCCGCCCTAAGACACGGCGACGGGTGGGGCGATCCGGTCTCCGTGCGGGCCGAAGAAGTGCAGGATCTCGACCGCGAGGTCGTCGGCAGGCCCGAACCAGTGCGGGGTCGCCGCGTCGAACTCGGCCGACTCACCGGGCCCCAGCCGGATGTCGTCGTCGCCCAGCAGCAGGCGGAGGTCGCCGGCGAGCACATAGAGCCACGCATGGCCCTCGTGCGTCTTCATGAGCGGTTTGCGCGGCCCCAGCACGTGCTTGAAGATCTGAACCCGACTGGGGCGGCGCGTCAGCGGGACGATCACGCCCGATCCGCCGATGCGGTGCGGTTGGAGGTGCGCACGCGGATCGCCCGTGGCAGGCGCCCCGACGAGGCGGTCGAGCGCGACGGAGTACACCCTCGCGAGGGGGAGGAGCGCGTCGAGCGTGGCCCGGCGCCGGCCAGTCTCGAGGCGTGAGAGCAGGCTGAGCGACAGGCCGGAGCGCTCGGCGACCTCGGCGAGCGTCCAACCGCGGGAGCGCCGGATGCCGCGAAGGCGCGGCCCGATCGCGTCGATGATGCCGTCGAGGTCGTCTGCCATGCACCCAGTTTGCAGGATCTGCAAACCAGCTCGGCCTGACGGCTCCGTCCCAGGAGAATCGACGGTGCAGCTTTCGGCACGAAGGGACTCACCGCATGACACAGATCGCCTCCGTCGATCCGCCGATACTGAGCACTCGTCGTCGCTGGACCGTCCTCGTCGTCTGTGCCATGGCGCTGTTCCTCGTGGGCCTGGATACGACGATCGTGACGACCAGCCTCCCGGCGATCGCCGAGGGCACCGGCGCGGGTGCCGGGGGTCTTGCCTGGGTGGCCGACGCCTACACGATCCCGTTCGCCAGCCTGCTCATCACGGCGGGTGCCCTCGCCGACCGCTTCGGCCGGCGGCGCGTGTTCCGGATCGGTCTGGTCGTCTTCGCGCTCGCCTCCGTCGCCTGCGCCGCGGCGCCGTCACTCGAACTCCTCATCGCGGCACGGGCACTGCAGGGAGTCGGGGCGTCGATGCTGTCGCCGGTCGCTCTGGCCATCGTCGTGAATGCGATGCGGGATCCGCGCGAGCGCGCGCTCGCGATCGGTGTGTGGGGAGCGATGTTCGGGGTGAGCATGGCTGCGGGGCCCGTGACGGGCGGGGCGCTTGTAGCGGCGCTCGACTGGCGTGCGGTGTTCTGGGTGAACGTTCCGATCGTCGCCGTGGTGCTCCTCGCCGTCGCAGTCGTCGTGCCGGAGTCCCGCGGCTCGGTCGCTCGACGCCTGGACGCTCCAGGCCAGCTGCTGCTGGTCGTGCTGTTGGCGGTGAGCGTGAGCGTGATCATCGAGGGGCCGCACATCGGTTGGGGAGCACCGTGGTCACTGACCGCCTACGGAATCGCGCTCGCCGTGGGGACGACGTTCGTGATCGTCGAACGACGCCGCGCCGCGCCGCTCATCGATCCCGCGCTGTTCCGTGTGCCGACGTTCGCCGGTGCGATCGCCGGGGCCGTCGCGGTCTTCGTCGCCTTCAGCGCGACGCTCGTGATCACGACGTTCCTGTTGCAGGAGATCGAGGGATGGCCTCCGGTCGCGGCAGGCGCGGCCACGCTCGCGATGGCGGTGCCGGCCGCGCTGTTCGCACCGGTGTCCGGTGCGCTCGTCGGCAGGGTCGGTCCGCGCATTCCTCTGCTCATTGCGGGCGTGGGGCTTCTCGCGGGCGGATGGATGCTGTTCCGGGTGATCGGCGGCATGCACTTCTGGCAGCTGGTCGTCGCGTACCTGCTGGTCGGCATCGGCATCGGATTCGCGAACGCTCCGATCACTAACACGGCCGTCGCAGGGCTTCCTGTCTCGCGCGCCGGCGTCGCCGGAGGCATGGCCTCGACGGCGCGTCAGATCGGCGTGGCGGTGGGGGTAGCGCTGGCGACGAGCCTGCTTGCGGGCCCCGGCCCGAGTAGCGCGGAGTTCGCCGCGGCGGCCGTGCCAGTGGTCGTGGTGATCGTCGTGTGCGGTGCTGTTGTGCTTGGCGTGGCCGCCATTCGGCGGTGACGGCGATTCGCAATGGCCGTGCGTCGCTCGCGAGATGCGCACTTCTTCGACAGCCGGGCGTCAAAACCGGCGCATCTCGGCGATATGTGCGCATCTCGGCAGCCTTCGTACGGGGGAGCGGTGGTGCGGCGTCCGAAGCGGACACCGCACCACCGCTGTGTCAGGACTGGTCGGCGCGGCGGCGCAGGCGCAGGACGGCGCCGACGCCGAGGGCGATCAGACCGGATGCGAGCACGAGCCAGACCAGCGGCGTCAGGCCGGTTGCCGGCAGCATGTCGCCGTCGGTCGCGGCGGTGTCGTCGTCCGTGGTCGCGCCGTCCGTCGCTGTGCCTCCGTCCGAGACCCCGTCGCCGGATGTGCCTCCGTCTGTCGCATCGGTCGAACCGTCGGCGCTCCCGTCAGACGCGCCGTCCGTTCCGCCGTCGGTGCCGTCAGAGGAACCGTCCGCCTCGATCGCGAACTCCAGTGCGACTGCGGCGCCGTCACGAGTGCCGATGCTCGGCACCACCGACAGCTCGTACGCTCCGGCCTCCGCGATGGCGGAGTCGAGCTGCAGGCTCCACGTGCCGTCGTCGGACACGGTCGTCGCCCCGAGAACGCTTTCGCGCGATGCGTCGGACGTCGAGACGGCCGCTGCTGCACCGGTTGCGGCACTGTCGGCGACGCGCACGTCGGTTCCGGGTCGTCCGGTGCCCTCGAGCTCGGTCAGCTGAGCACCGGCTGGCAGGTCGCCCGTCGGCGCGTCGACGACGGAGAAGTCGCCGTCGATGTCGACCCGGTTGTACAGGAACTGGCTCGGGTCGACGGCGTGGTCGACGATGCGGGTCTCGCCCACGCATCCGTTCCACCCGTTGGAGGCCTCGTCATAGTTGAACACCGTGCCGATCACCCACGGGTAGCCCGGAGCGAACGTCATGCCGTCGAGGTCGGTGGCGTTGCGCAGCACGGGCACGCCGTCGACGTACATCGTGGTGGTGTGCGCGTCGGGGTCGTTCACGGCGGCCACGTGGTACCACGTGCCCGTCATGATCTCGCCGGACCAGAGGGAACCGGTGTTGGCCCACGGGGTGCCGTTCGTCGTCGCCCACTGGAACTCTCTGAGATTCGACACCGAGAAGAACGCGGGGCCCATTTCGTAGTCGTATCGCTCCGGCGTAACCGGAAGAGCCGAACGGCGCCCGGTGCGGGAGAACCAACCGCCCCACTGGTTGTCCTCGACGGTCCAGTCGTCTGCGAGGTAGACGAACGATTCGATCGTGTACCCCTCGTCGAAGGAGGCGTGGGTCACCGGAGTCTCGTACTCCGTGGTGAGGTAGTTCAGCTTGCCCGTGTTCCGTGAGCTGTCGGCGAAGCAGACGGCTCCGGCATCCGCCGAGAGGTTCGAAGCGTCGCTGTGCGTGATCGTGACGTCCTCGACCTCGGCCGGCGCGTTGATCTGGTCGACCGGAAGCCGGTACATCGGGTTGTCGCCGGTCTCGTCGGTGATCTCCGCGTTCTCCGGGAGCACGCCCTCGTCCTGGTCGCCGAAGCGCCAGTGCGCGAGTGTTCCCGGAACCTCGACGTAGTCGCCGCGGCTGCCTGCAACGGCCGCTTCGGTGCCGCCGTCGCCGCCGTCCCAGCCTTCGCTGACGATCTCCTTCGCCCGCTCGGAGAGGTCGCCGTAGGCGCCGTCACCGGGACCGAAATCAGGGGAGAAGGAGAACCGCTCGGAGAAGTCGATCTCGAGCGAGAAGTCGGCTTCCGGCGTCGACACGACGGGGGTGTCGGACGGGGTGAGCGTCTCTGGATCCTTCTGAGTCACCCAGGGCGAGACGGTCGCGAAGTCGATGCGGTCGTTCTCGAGGTCGAACTCCATCATTCCCATGATCCCGTTGCCGCCGTCCGCGGCCATCTGGGAGTCGAGCAGGATCTGGTGCACGTCATGCCCCGCGTCGTTGGTCACGACGCGGCGGGTCTGCCCGTGGGAGTGGCCGTTGAGCGTGACGAAGATCTGGTCGTTCGACCGGATGAGGTTCTCCCACATCTCCTGGCCGAATGCCGTGTCCGCCGCTTCGCCCGTCTCCTTGTCGATGTCGATGATCGAGTGCGAGGTGAGGACCGTCGGAAGCGTCGGGTTCGCATCGAGCACCGACTGCGCCCAGTCCCAGGTGCCGGGCTCGGCGTTCCAGCCGATTGCGAGCACGAGGAACTCCTGCCCCTCAGCGGTGAACACGTGCGCATTCGAGTAGCCGTTCTGATGCGACGACACGAGCGTGTCGCTCGAGAGCCGGTCGGCGGAGAAGTGCGACAGGTAGTTCTGCGCGTTTCCCTCTGAGCTGCGCGCGTTCCAATCGGAGACGTCGTGATTGCCCGGCAGCACCGAGTAGTCCATGCCTGCCTCGTCGAGCACGCTCATCGCGCGGTCACCGGCGTCCCATTCGCCTGACACCCATTCCTGGTCGACCACGTCGCCGAGATGGGTCGTGAACCGGACGTTCAGCTCGTCTGCGTTGTCGGCGAGCCAGTTCGTCTGGACCTCGAACGGATCGGTCCCGTACCGGGGGAAGAACTGATCGGCCGAGTACCGCGAGTAGAACTGCGTGTCGGGCAGCACCGCGAGGGTGAAGCGCGATGCGGTGTCCTCGGCGGCCTCGGCCTCTGGTGCTGTGATGGGCACGGCGAGCGCACCGGCGGTCACCGCCGCGCCGACGACCGCGGTCAGCCGCACCGCGGCGGATCGGCGCGGGGAACGGGAAGAGGCCGGTGTGCTGTATCGCTGCGCGTTCACTGCTCCGGCCCCCAGACCTCGAGCTCGGCGAGTCGCATCCAGGAGGAGTCCGACTTGTTCTCGAAGACAGCGCGGAACCCGGTTGCCGTGACGACATCGAACTCCGCCGTGAGCGCGAGCCGGTCATCCTCGTTCGTCAGCGTTCCGACCGAGGTGTCCTCCCATCCGCCGCGCATGTTCCGCCACTGGAAAGTGACCGCTCCGACGTTGTCCGCCTCGACCGGCTCGTAGAGCGCGGCGCCGTCGACCGGTGTCGGGCGCTCGAAGTAGTAGGCCACCCAGTTCGGGTCGACTCGGTTCTCTGCGCCGCCGGAGCGCCAGTCGTCGAAGCCCTCGACATCGCGGTCGCCGTCGGTGAGACCTGACATGTCTTCCGATCCGGAGAGGCGCCACGAGCGCGTGTTCGTGGTCTGGAGCACGTTCACACCGCTCAGCTCCGCAGCGCTTTCGAGCTGCTCGGTCTGCGCGTCTTCGGCGATGGTCGCGTCGTCAGCGGGGGCGGCCGCCGCCGGTTCGCCGCCTGCCGGGTTTCCCAGTCCCACCGCCACGAGGGAGAGGCCGAATGCGGCCGCTCCCCACGCGCGAAGGGAACCAGTGGTCACAGTCATGTCGCTCCTCGGAGTTCATCGGTCGCTGTGCCGAAGCTGTGCCTGTGCACGGCAGAGCCCCGTGCGCAGGCCGGCATCGGCCGGAAGATCGCTGCGACGGCTCGGGCGCCGGACGCAGCGGTTCACAAGCTACGAGGGCCGGATGAACGTCCGAGTGTCCTGTCGGACACCTTTCGGCCACCGAGATGAACAGCGGCCGAAGAGTCGATTTCTCAGTGCATCGTCATGCCACCGGTGACGTTGATCCCCTGGCCGGTCATGTAGGAGGCGAGATCGCTGGCGAGGAAGAGGGCGACGCCCGCGACGTCTTCCGGGGTGCCCGTGCGGCCCAGCGGCACCTGCGAGGAATCCTCCGCCTCGATGTCGGCTGCGGTGAGTCCGCGCAGCTCGGCGCCCTCGACCCGCTCGCGGTGCTTCATGGCCGTCTCGATGATGCCGGGGCAGATCGCGTTGACCAGGACGCTCTTCGGTGCCAACTCGACCGCCATGGTCTTCGTCAGCCCCATCACGGCGTGCTTCGACGCGACATAGCTGGTCATCGCGCGGTACCCGTTCTTCCCCGCCTGCGAGGCGAGCAGGATGATCCGGCCAGGCCTTCCGGTCTCGACCAGCTGCTGCGCGACAGCGCGCGCCACGAGGAACGAGCCCGTCGCGTTGACATCGATCGTCTTCTGCCAGTCGGCATACGTCGCATCGACGGCGAAGTCCATCGTCGAGATGCCGGCTGCATGCACGACGGCGTCCACGGGGCCGACCTCGAGAGCGATCGCGCCGACGGCGGCAGCCACGGCGGCCTCATCGGTCACGTCGAGCCGCACCCGCCACAGGCGCTTGCCCGCGGCCTTCGGCTCGACGGGCTCGAATGCGAGGTCGGCGGAGATCACCCGTGCCCCCTGTTCGAGGAACGCGGCCGCGGTCGCGGCGCCGATTCCGCTGGCGGCTCCCGTGATCAGGACGACGCGATCGGCGAGTTCGGGGAACGATGCCATCAGACGACCCGAGAGAAGGCGTCGCGGCTGATTCCCTGCGCGACGATCTTCGCGGCCCACTCACGCGCGCCGTGCAGGCTGTGGTCGCGGTAGTTGCCGCACTCGACGGCGCTGACGCCCGGCACGTCCGCCCATGTCGCCTTCTCGGCGATGAACTGCAGCGCCGATGTCAGCGCCGAGGCCACGTCGTCGATGCTCGGCTCTCCCCACACGATGAGGTGGAACCCGGTACGGCAGCCGAACGGCGAGCAGTCGATCACCCCATCGAGGTGATCACGCAGCAGGCTCGCGAGCAGATGCTCGATGGTGTGCAGCGCACCTGTGGGGATGTCGCTCTCATTCGGCTGCGTCAGCCGCAGATCGAAGTTGCTGATGGTGTCGCCCGCCTGGCCGTGCTCGGCGGCGATGCGACGCACGTAGGGGGCGTGCACCGCGGTGTGATCGAGCGCGAAGCTCTCGACGTCTGCCATGGGTCTCTCCTCAGAACAGCGGGCCGGCATCCGGATGCGGCCCGGACGAACGGGTTACGGGGTGCGTGGGGCGGGGAAGCGCTCGATCGCCCGCAGCAGCGTCTCTTCATCATGCACGAGGCTGAGGCGCACGAAGCCGGCCCCACCTGTGCCGAAGCCGCTGCCGCTGGCGACGGCGACGCCGTGCGAGGCGAGCAGCTCCTGCGCGAACGCGATGTCGTCGTCGCCGACGCGCAGCCAGACGAAGAAAGTCCCCCTCGTGTGGCGCACGTTCCATCCGGATGACCGCAGTGCGCTCACGACGAGGTCGCGGCGGCGCCGATACACATCGACGAGTCGCCTGGCTGGGGCCTGATCGCCCGCGAGTGCGGCGGCTGCCGCATCGTGCATCGCACCGAACACCGAGCTGTACGCGGACTCCTGAAGCGCGCGCATCGCGGCGATGACCGACGGGTTCCCCACGGCGTACCCGATGCGCCATCCGGCCATGTTGTACGTCTTCGAGAGGGTCGAGATCTCGACTGTGCGCTCGAAGGAGCTGTCGACGGCCAGCGCCGACAGCGGCGGCTCGTCGAAGCCGATCGAGCCGTAGGCGAAGTCGTGCAGAAACACCGCACCGAGACGCTCCGACACGGTCAGCGCCGTCTCGAACGTGTCGGCGTCGGCGACCGCGCCCGTCGGGTTGTGCGGATAGTTCAACAGCATCGCCGCTGCGCGCTCCGCGCCCACCCTGGCCGGGTCGGGCGCGTGGCCCCGCTCTGCGTCCAACCCGATGGTCGCGAGTTCGGCGCCGGCGAGGGAGGCGGCCTCGCGGTATGCGGGGTAGCCGGGGTCGGGCACCACGAGCGTGTCGCCGGGGTTCACGAGCGCGAGCACCGCGGACATGAACCCCTCGGACGAGCCGTGGAAGACGGCGATGTCCTCGGCGGGGTCGACCTCGACGCCGTGATCGATCCGGTAGCGTGCGGCGATCGCGTCACCGAGATCGGGCAGCGCCTCGAACGGCCCATAGCGGTGATGTGCCGGGTCGGCGACGGCCCGCTGCGCCGCACGCACGATGTGATCCGGCGTCGGCAGATCCGGATTGCCCTTCGACAGATCGATCACGTCGGTGCCCGAAGCACGGGCAGAGGCGATGCGACGATCGAGGTCGGCGAAGAAGTTGCCTGGCAGGTCGGACACGCGGGTGGCGGGGGAGAATGTGGCCACGCGTCAGCGCCTCCGCACCCGGCGGGCCAGGGAGTTGCCGAGCCACTGCACGAGCTGCACGATGACGATCAGTGTGATGACCGTGACGAGCATCGCGACGCCGTCGAAGCGCTGGTAGCCGTACGAGATGGCGAGGTCGCCGATGCCGCCGGCGCCGACGGTGCCCGCCATGGCGGTGGCGTCGATGAGGCCGATCGACGCGGTCGTCAGCGCGAGGATCAGGGAACCGCGGGCCTCAGGCAGCAGGAACCGGATGAAGATCTGCCACGGCGTCGCACCCATCGAGCGCGCCGCTTCGATGACGCCTGCCGGCACCTCGAGCAGGGAGTTCTCGACGAGCCGACCGATGAACGGCGCGATCATGATCGTCAGCGGCACGATCGCCGCCGTCGTGCCGATCGAGGTACCCGCCAGCAGTCGCGTGAAGGGCAGGATCGCGACCAGCAGGATGATGAAGGGCAGCGACCGCACCAGGTTCACCGCCGTGTTCACCACGAGGTAGACGGGGCGGTTCGGCAGGATGCCGCCGCGGCGGGTGAGTACGACAGTCGTGCCGAGCAGAAGGCCCAGGACGGAGCCGATGGTGAGCGCGACACCCGCCATGTACAGCGTGGCGACGAGCTCCTGGAGGAACTGGTCCGCCGTGATCAGGGTGATGCGGTCGTCGTTCATGCCGCCACCTCCGAAACGGAGACGACTTCGTTCTCCAGGTAGGAGCGCGCAGCGGAGAGCCGCTCCGCGTCTCCCTCGAGCTGGATGACCATCTGCCCGACCGTGTGCCGCTGCACTTCGGTCATGTCGGCGTGCAGGATGTTCACGCCGACGCCGATCTCCGCGATCAGCGTCGAGATGATCGGGGCGGTGACCTGATCGTCGAGCAGGAGCAGCTGCAGCAGGTTGTGCTGATCGAGGCGGTCGCTCACACGCTCCGGCAGCTCGTTCGGGATCACTGTGCCGACGAAGGCTCGGGAGACCGCGTGACGGGGGTGCACGAACACGTCGAGAACGCTGCCGCGCTCGACGACGCGGCCGGCCGACATCACAGCGACCTCCTCGCAGAGGTCCTTGATGACGTCCATCTCGTGCGTGACGACGACGATGGTCGTTCCGAAGTCGGCATTGATGCGTCGGAGCAGGTCGATGATCTGCGTCGTCGTGGTCGGGTCGAGGGCGCTGGTCGCCTCGTCGCACAGCAGCACGCGGGGGCGCCGGATGATCGCCCGTGCGATGCCGACGCGCTGCTTCTGCCCGCCGGAGAGGTCGGCGGGGTGCGCTCCGGCCTTGTCCGCGAGGCCGACGAACTCGAGCACCTCATCGGCGCGTCGGACCGCCTCGGCGCGCTTCACTCCGTCGAGTCGCAGCGGCATCGCGACGTTGTCGCGCACCGTGATGGTCTGCAGCAGCTCGAACTGCTGGAAGATCATGCCGGTCTGTTTCTGTGCCTGGCGGAGCGTGCCGCCGGCCAACGATGCGATGTCGACGCCGTCGACGGTGACGGTGCCCGAGGTGGGTGCCTCGAGGCCGTTGATCATCCGGATCAGCGTGCTCTTTCCCGCACCGCTGTGGCCGATCACGCCGAAGATGCTGCCGCGGGCGATCTCGAGCGAGACGTCGTCAACGGCAGCCGCCGCGGCTTCGCCCGTGCCGAACACGCGAGAGGCCGCGGCGAACTCGACGATGGCCTCCGTGGGCTCGTCGTCGCGGGGGAACAGCGTCATTCCGCGGCTGCCTGTAGTTCGGCCGGAATGGTGTAGCCGTCGTACTGCGGGTCGCCGGCGATGTACTCGGCGAACTCGGGTGAAGTGAACGCGTCCTTCAGCGCCTGAGCCCATGGGGTGTCGAGGTTCTTCTCGTCGACCGAGACGCCGACCGTGAACTCCTCGCCGAGATCTTCGAGCGCGAGGGCGTCGGTCAGGTCGAGTCCGCCCGAGATGATGAAGTTGCCCTGGATCGCCGAGAAGTCGACGTCGGAGAGCGAGGAGACCTGCTGCGCGTTCTCCATCGGCACGAGTTCGATGCCCGCAACGTTCTTCGTGATGTCTGCGGGCGACGCAGTGGCCGCGTCGATCGAGTCGCTGAGTTCGACCCAGCCGACCTTCTCCAGAACGTTGAGCGCCCGGTACATGTTCGCCGGCTCGCTCGGCACGGCGACGGTGGACCCTTCGGCGGCGTCGTCGAGTGACGAGGCGGCACCGCCGAACAGTCCCATCGGCGCTGTCGGCACGAGCACGAGGATGCGGTTGCTCAGCCCCTCCTGCTCATTGATCGAACTCTGGTAGATCTCGTGCTGCATGATGATGGCGTCGACTTCGCCTTGGCCCAGCGCGGCGTTCGTCGTGATGCCGTCGGTGAAATCCATCGACTCGGTGGTGAAGCCGTCGTCCTCGAGCAGCGGCACGATGCCGCCCTCGAAGTACTCGCGATACGGCCCGGGGTTGAAGCCCACGCTGATGTTCGTCTTGTCGTCGCTCGGAGCGTTGTCGTCGCTCGACGCACCGCACGCCGTCGCGCTGAGAGCGATGCCGACGATGGCGGCTGTGGCAAGGATTCGGGCGGGGATGCGCATGAGGACTCCTGAAGGTCTGGAACCCTCCGAAGATAACTATGGGGATAGTGCCTGTCGAATTCGTGTTACGCCCTGAGTCGCACCCGGGCCGCTGACCTGCTATCCATCGCGTGGTGCGCGCGGATGCTCGTGGCGTGCGGGGCGGCCGAGCACCGAGGCCAGCTCGTCGGTCGCGTCGCCCCACGTCGACACGGACACCGTCTCCAGCCCCTGCCAGTCGGCGGCCAGGCGGAGCTCGTCGGCGATGCGCTCGGCGTCCCCCGGCCGAGCGCTCGGCTCCCACCATGCCGACTGCACGAGCAGGCGCGAGGACGAGCGATCGGCCTTGAGATCGATGCGCGCCGCGATGCGGTCGTCGACGAGCGCGGGCAGCGAGTAGTACCCGTAGCGCCGCTGCGCCGCGGGCACGTAGATCTCGATCCGGTAATCGAGGCCGAAGGTGCGCAGAGCGCGGCTGCGGAACCAGACCACGGGATCGAAGGGAGTCAGCAGGGCGGTGCGCTCGATGCGCCTCGGCACGACGGCATCGCGGTGCAGCCAGGCGGGCTGCGCGCGCCCCGAACGCTCCCATTCCGGCACGCGCACCGGTGTCAGCTCGCCTGACGCGACGAGGTCGTCGATCGCTGGCGCCACCTCTCGTGCGCGCAGCCGGTAGTAGTCGGCGAGATCTGCGGCAGTGGCGACGCCGTACGCCTGTGCCGCCCGCCGCGTCAGCTCTCGGATAGCATCGCGCGGCGACACCTCCCGATGCAGATGCTCGGGCGGCACGACGTGCTCGGCGAGTGCGTATCGGCGTTCGAAACCGCGCCTTCCGGCGATCGCCACCTCGCCGGTGAGCCACATCACCTCGAGACCGCGCTTGACGTCGTCCCAGCCCCACCACGGACCCCGGCGCCCGCGCTCCGATTCGGGGTCGATCTCGGCCGGGCGCAGCGGACCTCGTGCCGCCAGTTCGTCGCGGAGGCGATCGAGCACAGCGGCGTGCGCGTGTGCCCATCCTCCCGGCGATGCGAAGCGCTGGCGGAAGTGCTCCATCCGGAACTGCCACACCGGCCAGTCCTCGACAGGCACGAACGCCGCCTCGTGCGCCCGATATTCGATGTAGCGACCGCCGGAGGACAGCACGAGCCGGTCGAGTCGATCGCGGTCGTACGGGCCGAACCTCGAGAAGTGCGGCATGTAGTGCGTGCGGGAGAACACGTTCACGGAATCGATCTGCAGCGCGCCCATGCGCTCGAGGCCCGCGTGCAGTCGTCGCACCCCGACGCTCGTCGGCCGTGCGCCGGAGAATCCCTGCGCTCCGAGCGCGATCCGTCGTGCCTGAACCGCGCTGAGCGTCTGTATCGTCACCATGCTCCCAAGCTACTCACAGCCTCCGACATCAGTGGTCCGCCCCGACCATCACAGCAGGTGCATATGCGCGGGCCTAGACTGTCTGAGATGAGCGACAAGACCTCCAGACGCGGATTCTGGGATCTGCTCCGGGCGCGAGACGAGCCATCCTCTCCGATCGGAGCGCGGCGCGAAAGTGACGACGTCCCCGCGGGGCTGCGCATCGGAGCCGCGTATTCGTGGCGCCTGCTGCTCATCATCGCGCTGATCGGCGTCGGTGTCGCCGCGGTCGTGATGTTCAAGCAGCTCGTGATTCCGCTGCTCGTCGCGATCCTGCTCACGGCGCTCGTCTGGCCCGTGTACGAGCCGCTGCGCCGCTTCGTACGCGCGCGCATCCTCGCGATCACCATCACCGTGGTGGGGCTGATCGGGATCGTGACCGGCCTGCTCACCATGGTGGTCTGGCAGATCACCGAGGAGGCGGGAGAGGTCCGCGACGAGGCGACCAAGATGATCGACGAAGCCCATGAGTGGCTTCTCACCACCGGTATCGTCACCGACGCCCAGATCAGTGAGTTCTTCGGTCAGGCCGGTGACTTCATCCGGGATCAGGCCGACTTCCTGCTCAGCGGAGCGCTCACCGTCGGAAGCACTCTCGGCAGCGTGGGCGCGGGCATCCTCATCGCCCTCTTCGTGCTGATCTGCCTGCTCGCCGACGGCGAGCCGATCTGGAAGTGGACGCTCAAGCTCTTCCCTCGTGTCTCCCGCGACGCCGTCGACGCGGCGGCGCGCAACGGCTGGCGCACACTGATCAACTACGCCCGCACACAGGTGATCGTCGCGACGATCGACGCCATCGGCATCGGGCTCGGCGCGTTCCTCCTCGGGGTCCCGCTCGCCATCCCGATCTCCGTGCTCGTCTTCCTCGGTGCGTTCGTGCCGTTCATCGGTGCGATCGTCACGGGGGCCATCGCGGTGCTGTTGGCGCTGTTCACCGGCGGCGTCTGGCTCGGCGTCGCGATGCTCGCCGTCGTGCTCGTCGTGCAGCAGATCGAGAGCCACATTCTGCAGCCGCTGCTGATGGGATCGGCGGTGAAGGTGCACCCGATCGCCGTCGTGCTCGTCGTCGCCGGCGGAGCGATGATCGGTGGGATCGCCGGCGCGCTGTTCGCCGTGCCGGTCGCGGCGTTCGTCAACGTCGTCGCCGTCACGATCGCAAGCGGCTCGTGGCGCACGGGGCATCAGCCGGACGGCTCGCTGCTGTGGAGCACGGTGCCCAAGAAACTTCTGAACGACAGAGAACACGAAGAAGGGAACAAGGCATGACCACGGTCGAACCCGAGCACCAGGCGGTCGCACGAATTCCCTCGCTGACCGAGATCGAGGACGCCGCGCGCAGCCTCGCCGGCGTCATCGAACACACACCGACGCAGAACTCCCAGCACCTCTCCGAGGTGATGGGTGTGCCCGTCAGCCTCAAGCTGGAGAACCTGCAGCGCACCGGTTCGTTCAAGGTCAGGGGAGCGACGTATCGTCTCTCCCACCTCACCGCGGAGGAGCGGGCCAGGGGAGTGGTCGCGGCCTCGGCCGGCAACCACGCCCAGGGTGTCGCGCTCGCCGCGCGGGAGCTGGGGATCTCCGCGACGATCTACATGCCGCTCGGCGTTCCCGTGCCGAAGCTGCTCGCGACCCGCGGCTACGGCGCCGAGGTTGTGCTCCAGGGCGAGACCGTGGCGGAACCGCTGCGCCTCGCCGCCGAGCATGCGGAGCGCACCGGCGCCGTGCTGATCCACCCGTTCGACCATCGCGACGTCGTGATCGGTCAGGCCACGCTCGGCCTCGAGGTGATGGACGACGTTCCGGATGTCGAGACGATCGTCGTCGGCATCGGCGGCGGCGGGCTCATCGCCGGTGTCGCCGCAGCCGCCAAGGCGCGTGCGAAGGCTGAGGGGCGCGAGGTGCGGGTCATCGGCGTACAGGCGGAGAATGCCGCGCCCGTGCCGCTCTCGCTCGAGGCGGGGCATCCGGTCGAGATCACTACGAAGCCGACGATCGCCGATGGGATCCTCGTCGCCCGGCCGGGCGAGATCCCGTTCGAGACGATCCGTGAGTACGTCGACGAGGTCGTCACCGTCTCCGACGACGACATCGCGCGCGCCGTGCTGGCGCTCCTGGAGCGCGCCAAGGTCGTCGTCGAGCCCGCAGGAGCGGTCGGCGTCGCCGCGATGATGGCCGGAAAGGTGCGTTCGCACGGACCGATCGCCGCGATCCTCTCGGGCGGGAACATCGACCCGCTTCTGCTGCAGCGCATCATGTCTCACGGACTGGCGGCCTCCGGCCGGTACATGACGATTCGGATCCCGCTGCCCGATAGACCTGGCCAGCTCGTCATGGTCTCGCAGGTGATCGCCGGCGCAGGGGGGAACGTCATCGAGGTGCTGCACACCCGCCACGGCCAGGGGCTGCAGGTCAGCGAGGTGAATCTGCAGATCTCGGTGGAGCTGCGCGGTTCGGAGCACCGAGAACTCGTACTGCAGGCGCTCAGGGACGCAGGCTTCACCCCCGAAGTCCTCCCAGACTGAGCCGGGCTCAGGCACTGCGCTGGCCGCGTTGTCGTCGGTCAGGGCACTCTCGGTGCCCATTCTCTCCTCCGCCTTGCCATCACAGCACCTGAGCCCGGCTCCGCGGTGGTCGGGCACACGCGAAGGGGCCGTTCCGGATCATCCGGAGCGGCCCCTTCGCGGAACCCAGCGACTGGGTCAGTGGCCGGCGCCCAGGCCGCCGGAGAGGCGACGATGCAGGTCGCCCGTGGCGTCCTCGATCCCCTCGATGACGACGTACTTGTCGTGGTGCTCGTACTTGGTGGTGATGGCGTCGAGCGCGGCCACGGTCGATGCGTCCCAGACGTGCGACTGCGACATGTCGATCACGACACGATCCGGGTCGTCCGCGTACTCGAACTGTGTTGTGAGGTCGTTGCTGGAGGCGAAGAACAGCTCTCCGACGACCGTGTAGCGCGCAGTCGGAACGCTCGCCTCCTCGTCGATCTCGCGGGTGACGGTGACGAAGTGCGCGACGCGCCGCGCGAACAGCACCATCGCGGTGAGCGTGCCGAGCACGACGCCGATCGCGAGGTTGTCGGTCCAGACGGTCGCGACGACGGTGATGAGCATGACCGCGGTCTCGCTCTTCGGCATCGTCTTCAATGTCTTGGGGCGGATGCTGTGCCAGTCGAACGTCAGGTACGACACGACGATCATGACGGCCACGAGTGCGGCCATCGGGATGATCGCGATGATGTCGCTCAGCGCCACGACCAGGATCAGCAGGAACACGCCGGCGAGGAACGTGGAGATCCGGGTGCGGGCACCGGATGCCTTCACGTTGATCATCGTCTGGCCGATCATGGCGCAGCCGCCCATGCCGCCGAAGAGGCCGGACAGTATGTTCGCGATGCCCTGGCCGACGGCTTCGCGGGGCTTGCGCGAGTGCGTGTCGGTGATGTCGTCGACGAGCTTGGCGGTCATCAGCGACTCGAGCAGACCGACCACGGCCAATGCGAGCGCGTACGGCGCGATGATCTGCAGCGTCTCGAACGTGAGCGGCACATCCGGGAAGAGGAGCATCGGGAGGCTTTCGGGAAGATCGCCCTGGTCGCCCACTGTGGGGACGTTGATGCTGAAGAACACGACGATCCCCGTCACGATGACGATCGCGATGAGCGGTGCCGGGATCACTTTGGTGAGCCGCGGCATCAGGAAGATGATCGCGAGACCGAGGCCCACCAGCGGGTACACCATCCACGGCACGCCGAGCCACTTCCAGTGATGCGTGTCCAGGCCGAGCTGCGGCAGCTGCGCCATGAAGATGAGGATGGCGAGCGCGTTCACGAAGCCGACCATGACCGAGCGCGGGATGAAGCGCATGATCTTCGCGACGCCGACTGCGCCGAGGACGATCTGCAGCAGGCCGCCCAGCAGAACTGTCGCGATCAGATAGTCGAGGCCGTAGTCGCGTGCGACCGGAGCGACGACGAGCGCGATCGCACCCGTCGCGGCGGTGATCATGGCGGGGCGGCCGCCGACGAACGCAATGGCGACCGCCATCACGAACGATGAGAAAAGCCCGACGCGTGGATCGACTCCCGCGATGATCGAGAAGGCGATCGCTTCGGGGATGAGCGCAATCGCCACGACCAGACCGGCGAGCGTCTCCCGGGTCAGGAGACGAGGGCTCTTCAGAGCCTGCATCACGGTGGGCTCGATGCGATATCGAGAGGCCGGATCCTTTGTGGGCGTGACCGCAGTCATACGACTCCTTGCAATGGTTGCAGGGGCGAACGGGGAATACTCCGAGCGCACCATTGCGCAGATCGTCGACACAGGTCGACGCGGAAGAATATGTAGGAGGGAGGTGTTCGACTGAACGTTGTCGAGCCTACCGTAACGTAAGGTTAGAGTTCAAATCTCGCCCCAACCGCCCGACACCGAGGAGCACCGATGACGAATACCGCCGTGATGCATATCGGCGAGCTGGCGGAACGCACAGGGCTCTCCCTGCGCACCATCCGGCACTACGACGACATCGGGCTCGTCAAACCGTCGGGGCGTTCTGAAGGCGGGTTCCGCGAGTACAGCGCGAGCGATCTCAGTCGGCTGATGCTCATTCGCCGGATGAAGCCGCTGGGGTACAGCTTGGATCAGATGGCCGAGCTGCTCCGCGTCATCGATGCGCGTGAGTCAGGAGACACATCTCCTGAGTCAGAGGAAGCACTCCGGCAGTTCCGGGAGGATGCGCACCAGCGGCGCACCAAGCTCGCGACGCAGCTGACGATGGCCGATGAGTTCATCGGAGAGCTCGCCGCCCACTGAGCTCCGCTGCCATCCCGCCCCGACGCCGACGGAGCGTGACGGTCTGATGCGTGCGGATGATCCGGGGCGCCCGCACACGAGAAAGCGGTTCCGGATGCTCTCGCGAACATCCGGAACCGCTCACCCCCACAGTGCGCGGAACGGTGCGGGCAACGCCAGGCAGAGGGGGAGTCGGGCCGAGAGCCCGGCGACAACGATGCGCTGTGCGTGCCCCCCCCCCGCGCCGTTGTCAGCCCTCGAAGGACTCGACCTTGACGATCTCGACCGGAATCTGCTTGCCGTTCGGGGCCTCGTACGTGGTGCTCTCACCCTCGGATAGGCCGAGGATCGCGGCGCCCAGCGGGCTCTTCTCGCTGTAGACGTCGAGGTCGGTTCCACCGGCGATCTCGCGACTGCCGAGCAGGAAGCGCTCTTCGTCGCCCAGCACCAGCGCGGTCACGACGGTGCCGGACTGCACCGTGCCGTCGAGCTCCGGTGCCTCGCCGACCACGGCGTCCTTCAGCAGCGACTGCAGTGTGCGAATGCGTGCTTCCTGCTTGCCCTGCTCGTCCTTGGCGGCGTGGTAGCCGCCGTTCTCGCGCAGATCGCCTTCCTCACGGGCGGCTTCGATGCGCTTGGCGATCTCCTCGCGGCCCTTCGTCGAGAGCTCTTCGAGCTCTGAGGTGAGACGGTCGTAGGCATCCTGAGTGAGGAAGGTTGAGTCAGACACGGCATTTCCCTTCTAAGCGAATACCGGATGAGAAAGACGCCCCGGCGATATGGCCGAGGCGTCGAGCAAGTAGCTTTCGAAGAGCTTAGAGCACCCAGCAGGACTTCACCAAACCCGTGGTCGCTTCGCTGAGCGTCGGGATCTCCTCGGTGTGCCGTTGGGCGTGATCGCCGTCGGCGGCGTACTCGAACACCTTCCAGCCGACGGTGCCGAACTCCTCGTCGAGTGCCGTGAGGATGCAGGCCACGTCGCGATCGACCGGCGCCGTGAACTGGAACGACACCGAGGTCGTCGTCTCGTCGCGCACCTCGAAGCCGAGGTCGTCTGCGTTCACCGTGCTGATCGCACCCGCGACCGTGTGCCAGGCGAGGTACCCGGTCAGCGCCAGTGCGCCCGCGAAGACGACCAGCCAGAACGCGCGGACGCGCCCGCGTCGACGCACGCGGCCGTAGCGCTCGTCGAGCATCTGCTGGGTCGTCGTCACAAGGTTCTCCAGGCCAGGGCGGCATAGGCTGATACCACCAGGTTACGCCGCTCAGAGAGGCAATCCATGCACGTACTCCAGGCGGTGTCGACGCCCGAACCGACGCCGACGCCGACGATGACCGTCGACCCCGACCTGGTCACGCCCGGCCCCGCGGGGTTCATCACGATCGTGCTGCTGGCGCTCGCCGTCGGTCTGCTGGCGTTCGACATGCTGCGGCGCGTGCGGCGCGCGCGATACCGCGAGGAGGCGCGCCTGGCGCTGGACGCGGAGGAAGCGGCTGTGCACGAAGCGACCGATGGCGGCGAGTCGGATTCCGGTGGCGGCATCGGCGACATCGTGCCAGGAGAGGATGCGCCGGACAAACCGTCCTCCTGAGCCTGATTCGAGCATCCGGGCTCTGCTCAGGTCAGGTCGCAGGGCCGTGGAAGGGCGGGTCGAGCACGAGCAGCAGAGCGCCCGTCCAATGGCACAGGAACGCCAGCACCGTGCAGACATGGAAGATCTCGTGGAAGCCGAAGTGATTCGGTGACGGGTTCGGGCGCTTGAGTGCGTACACGACCGCGCCGAGTGAGTAGAGCAGGCCGCCGACGATGATCAGGATCATCATGGCCGGGTTCGCTTCGAACAGCTGCGGCAGGTACATCACCGCGGCCCACCCGAGTGCGAGGTAGAGCGCGACGTAGAGCCAGCGGGGTGCACCGATCCACAGCACGCGGAACAGGATGCCGGCGATCGCGCCCGCCCATACGATGCTGAGCAGCAGCACGCCGTTTCCGAACGGCAGCGCGAGCACGCCGATCGGGGTGTAGGTCCCGGCGATGAGGAGCAGGATGTTCGCGTGGTCGATGCGCTTGAGCACGGCTTTGGTGCGCGGGCCCCAGTTGAACCGGTGATACACAGCAGAGTTGCCGAACAGCATCAGCGACGAGGCCATGAACACGGCAGAGGCCCATTTCGCCGGGGCGCCCTGTGCGAGGCTGATCAGCACGATTCCCGCGGCGATGGCGACGGGGAACGTGCCCGCGTGGATCCAGCCGCGCCATGATGGCTTCTTCTCGCTCAGGGGTGCATTCGCCTCGGCATCGATCAGCGGAAGCTGGGGAACGTCGGGTGCGCGTCGGGAGCGTGCCATCTTCGAAGCCTACGCATTCGCACATGCCGTATCACGCACATGGCGGGCAGCTCGTAGCAGGGGATAACGGATGCACAGCGGGGCCGGGTACCGTAGGAAGCGTGACGAGCAAGCGGTCGGCGGAGGGGCGTGGCCTCCTTTATCGGCTCTACAACGCGCGGCTGAAGCGCCAGATCGATCGCGCAACGGTGCCGCACCACGTGGCGATGATCATCGACGGCAACCGTCGTTGGGCCAGGCAGCTCGGCTTCGACACGGCTGCCCACGGGCACCGCGCGGGGGCGGCGAAGATGGAGGAGTTCGTCGCCTGGTGCGACGACATCGGCGTCGAGGTCGTGACGCTGTACCTGCTGTCGAACGACAACGTCGTCAAGCGCGACGCGGCGGAGCTCACCGACCTCATCGAGATCATCGCGGGCCTCGCCGGCCGGCTGTCGCGCCGAGGCGATTGGCGCGTGCAGCACGTGGGGCGCTCCGACAACCTGCCGGGGCACCTCGTCGATGCGCTGCGCGACGCCGAGACGCTGACGGCGGCGAACGTCGGTCTGCACGTCAACCTCGCGGCAGGCTACGGCGGCAGATACGAGATCGTCGACGCCGTGCGGCAGATCATCCAGAATCACTCGTCGAACGGCGGAAGCCTCGACGAGCTCGGAGCGAGCCTCACACCCGAGACGATCGGCGAGCACCTCTACACGCGTGGCCAGCCCGATCCGGATCTGGTCATCCGGACCAGTGGAGAGCAGCGACTCAGTGACTTCCTCGTGTGGCAGAGCGCGCACAGCGAGTTCTACTTCATGGAGGCGCTCGGCCCGGATCTGCGCGAGATCGACTTCCTGCGCGCCATCCGCGACTACACCACGCGCGAGCGACGCTTCGGCAAATAGCTCGCCCCGGTTCCGGGGCGAGCCGCGTGTTCGGGCACAACTCAGTCGATCCGCAGCTCCGATGTCGCTTCGAGCGCATGGTTCCGCGGTACCCGGCCGCTGCTCGTTCGGATCGACTGCGTTGTGCACGCACTCGTCACACGACGTTTACGGACTCGTCACGCGACACGCCAGGATTGCGCCGATGAAGGCCGCTGGCGGGGCGTAGCTTCACAGGTATCGGGCAGAGCGCCCGTTCGGGTCGGCCTCACGGAAGCGACTCGCGAACCCACGGTCGACTCGTAGAAGCCGGGCAGGTTCCCGGGGCGGGAGTGGGTTGTGACCACGATCAACACGCAGCAGTCCTCGCGCACGAACGAGCAGGGAGCGCACGACGCGGCCGATCAGCGGCTGCGGACGTATGTGCTCGACACCTCCGTTCTGCTGAGTGATCCACGCGCTCTGTTCCGCTTCGCGGAGCATTCGCTCGTCATTCCGGTCGTCGTCGTCAGCGAGCTCGAGGGCAAGCGGCACGATCCGGAACTCGGCTACTTCGCGCGTCAAGCGCTGCGCTTCCTCGACGGTCTGCGCGTCGAACACGGGCGACTCGACTTCCCTGTCTCCGTGGGGGAGGGAACCCTCCGCGTCGAACTGAACAACATCGATCAGCAGGTGCTGCCACACGGCATCCGGCTGGCCGACAACGACAGCCGCATCCTCGCGGTCGCCTCGCACCTGCAGCAGGACGGGCAGGACGTGACAGTCGTCTCGAAGGACCTGCCGATGCGCGTGAAGGCGGCATCGATCGGGCTGCAGGCCGAGGAGTATCTGGCCGAGCAGGCCGTCGACTCCGGATGGACCGGGGTGGCCTCGCTCGCGCTCTCGGGCGACGACATGGCCGATCTCTACGACGCCGAGGTCGGCGTGCATGAGGACGCGGCCGGTCTTCCGATCAACACCGGGCTGGTCATCCAGTCGGAGCGCGGATCGGCACTCGGGCGCATCGTGGGCGACGGCGAGTTCAAGCTCGTGCGCGGCGACGGCGACGTGTTCGGTCTGCACGGGCGCTCTGCCGAGCAGCGCATCGCAATCGACGTGCTGCAGGACCCGGAGGTCGGCATCGTCTCGCTCGGAGGCAAGGCCGGCACCGGCAAGTCGGCGCTGGCGCTGTGCGCCGGGCTCGAGCAGGTGCTGGAGCGCCAGCAGCAGAAGAAGATCATCGTCTTCCGGCCGCTGTTCGCCGTCGGCGGGCAGGAGCTCGGCTATCTGCCGGGTGATCAGGGCGAGAAGATGAACCCGTGGGGTCAGGCGGTGTACGACACCCTCGGCTCAGTGGTCTCGGAGAACGTGCTCGACGAGGTGATGGCGCGCGGTCTGCTCGAGGTGATGCCGCTCACGCACATCAGAGGACGGTCTCTGCACGACGCGTTCGTGATCGTCGACGAGGCGCAGTCGCTGGAGCGGAATGTGCTGCTGACGGTGCTCAGCCGCATCGGACAGAACTCGAAGGTGGTTCTCACACACGACATGCAGCAGCGCGACAACCTCAGAGTCGGGCGACACGACGGCATCGCCAGCGTCATCGAGACGCTCAAGGGCCACAGCCTGTTCGCACACGTCACACTCACCCGCAGCGAGCGCTCGGCGATCGCGGCGCTCGTGACCAATCTGCTGGAGACGGGCGAGCTGGCGTAGCACGCCAACCGGGACGCATGAAGCGGGGTGGTGAGGAAGAACCTCACCACCCCGCTCTTCATCGCTCGGCATGAGAGCGCAAGCGCTCTCCGCCTCAGCGAATTCGTGCACTGGTGCGTCTCTGGGAAGGCGGAGGAGGGAAGGGCACCGCGAGTGCCCTGACCGCCGCCGCCAGAGGCGTGCCAGCGTGCGAATCAGCCCGGGTGGGTCATGGAGAGGAGGTCGAGCTTCTGATCCAGCTGCGCCTCGGTGATCTCGCCGCGCTCGACGTAGCCGAGGTCGATCACGGCCTCGCGCACCGTGATGCCCCTCGCGACCGAGTGCTTTGCGATCTTCGCGGCGGCCTCGTAGCCGATCAGACCGTTCAACGGCGTGACGATCGAGGGGCTCATGCCTGCCAGAGCGGTGACGCGCTCGACGTTCGCCTGCAGCCCGTCGACGGTCTTGTCGGCCAGCGTGCGGGAGGCGTTCGAGAGCAGGCGGATCGACTCGAGCAGGGCCGTCCCCATCACCGGAATGGCGACGTTCAGCTCGAATGCCCCGGATGCGCCGGCCCATGCGACCGTCGCGTCGTTGCCGATGACGCGGGCGGCGACCATCAGCGTGGCCTCCGGAATGACCGGGTTGACCTTGCCGGGCATGATCGACGATCCCGGCTGCAGATCGGGGAGATGCAGTTCGCCGAGTCCCGTGTTCGGGCCGGAGCCCATCCAGCGCAGATCGTTGTTGATCTTGGTCAGCGACACAGCGATGGTGCGAAGGGCGCCGGATGCCTCGACGAGACCGTCGCGGTTCGCCTGCGCCTCGAAGTGGTCGACCGCCTCGGTCAGCGGCAGACCGGTCTCGGCGACGAGGTTCGCGATGACCTTCTGCGGGAATCCCTTGGGGGTGTTGATGCCGGTGCCGGTGGCCGTGCCGCCCTGGGGAACCTCGGCGACGCGGCCGATCGTCGCCTCGACGCGCTCGATGCCGAGGCGCATCTGACGGGCGTAGCCGCCGAACTCCTGACCCAGAGTGACGGGCGTGGCGTCCATCAGGTGGGTGCGGCCGGACTTCACGACCGACTTCCATTCCTCGGCCTTGGCTTCGAAGGCCTTGGCGAGGTGGTCGAGGGCGGGGACGAGGTCGGTCAGCAGCGCCTCGGTCACGGCGACGTGCACCGAGGTCGGGAACACGTCGTTGGAGGACTGTGAGGCGTTCACATGGTCATTCGGGTGCACCTCGCTGCCGAGCTTCTCGGTGGCGAGAGTCGAGAGCACCTCGTTCATGTTCATGTTCGAGGAGGTGCCGGAGCCGGTCTGGTACGTGTCGACGGGGAACTCCGCCTCGTAGCCGCCGGCGACGATCTGATCGGCCGCCCACGCGATGGCGTCGGCGATTCCGCCGTCGAGAGTGCCGAGATCCTTGTTCGCCAGTGCCGCCGCCTTCTTGATGCGCGCGAGGGCGTGGATGTGGCGGGTTTCGAGGCCCTTGCCCGAGATGGGGAAGTTGTCGACGGCGCGCTGTGTCTGGGCGCGATACAGGGCGTCTTTGGGGACGCGCACCTCGCCCATCGTGTCGTGCTCGATCCGGTACTCGGTGTCGGACATGTCTCTCCTTACCTCAGGCCGCATCCCTGCGGCGGTTCACTGTTCCGCGCCGAGCACGACGCGCGGCTCGACCTTGCCCTCTGCCAGACGGTAGTTGGCGCCGACGATGCCGAGGCGGCCCTCGGCCACGGCCTCGCTGATCAGCTCGGAATGTCGCAGGATCGACGCGACCGTCTGTTCGAGGTGGCGTCGCCCGACGTTCTCGGCGCTCACCGTCTCGTGTGTGACGCCCTCGTCGCTGCCGGCGCGCAGCTCGGACTGCACAGCGGGCACGATCGGTGCGATCAGGCGCCAGATGTACGGGGGCAGCGGATCCTTGTCGATGTCGAAGCTGTCGATCGCCGCGCGGACGGCGCCGCACGCGTCGTGGCTGAGCACCACGATCAGCGGCACTCTGAGGACCTCGACCGCGTACTCGAGCGATCCCATGATCGACTCGCCCGTCACCTGCCCGGCATTGCGCACGACGAACAGGTCGCCGAGCCCCATGTCGAAGATGATCTCGGCGGCCAGCCGAGAGTCGGAACAGCCGAACAGGGCCGCGCGCGGCGCCTGCGATGCGGCGAGTTCGTTGCGTCGGCCGGCGTCCTGATGCGGGTGCTCCGGGGCGTTCTCGACGAACCGTCGGTTGCCGTCGAGCATCTGGTTCCAGACATCTGCGGGGATCATGTCGCGTCCTCCTCCTGGTCGCCTGCGGCGATGTTGTCGCGGATCTGGTCTGAGAGCAGGCTCGCCATCTCGGCTGTGGCGTCGGCGGAGGCAGAGCCGTACAGCAGCACGTAGCCGTCGCTGAGCGCCGTGCCGATGGCGTAGGAGACGGGGGAGTCGTTCTGCGTGCCCCCGATGTCGTACACGCTCCACTGCACGCCGTCGATGGTCGTGGTGTCGTCGGCGCGAGCGCCTGAGAGTTCCTGTGCCGCCCAGGTCTCGTCGCCGTCGAAGCCCTGCAGAAGCGTGACGTAGTCCTTCTCGTCGGGGGTGAGGTGCACGACCTTCCACGACACGACCGTGGAGGGGGAGACCTCAGCGGCGTTGACGCCCCATCCGGTCGACAGATCGGCGACCAGCGGAGTGTGGTCGTACGCCTCCTCGGCGTTGGCGGCGATGGCGGCGACGTCGATCTCCGGGCGTTCGGAGGGTGTGCCGCGGGGCACACCGAGTATCACCACGACCACGATGAGCAGAGTGACGCCCAGAGCGATGATCAGGTTCCGGACATTCTGACTGTTCCGGTATGCGGCCGAGCGGGCGGCCTTCTGCGCCGCGATGTCCTCGGCGGTCTGCTGCTCGGATGCCCCGTTCGCCATCACTCGGCCTCTGCCGCGGCCTCTGGCCTTGCGGCTTCCAACCTGCTCTTCGCGCCGCGCAGCCACTCCTCGCAGCGCGCGGCGAGAGCCTCGCCGCGCTCCCAGAGAGACAGCGACTGCTCGAGCGTGGCCGCGCCTTGTTCGAGTTCGGACACGACGCTGACGAGTTCATCGCGCGCCTGCTCGAAAGAGAGCGAGGCGACGTCGGCGGGGGCAGGCTGGTCCGTCATCGTAGCCATTCTATTCTTCCGATCCGGCCTGCGCCGCCACCGGTGAGGCGTCGATGCTGCCGTGCGAAACGGCCGCGATCGAGCCGTGCGCGACTGTGACGATGAGTCGCGTGTCTGCAGGAGCCTGAGCCGGCTCGCGCACGATCCGGCCGACTTCGTCCTGGGCGATGGCGTAGCCGCGGGCGAGGGTCGATGCGGGGGAGAGCGCCCGCAGCGACGCGCGGAGCTCACCTGTGCGTGCCTCCGCCTGCCGCAGCGCGCGATCGACCGTGTCGCGGCCGCGCGAGACCTGCAGGAACACGTCCTGTGCGCGGTCGCGGATGATCCGGTCGGGCTCCCGCAGCGCGGGGCGCGAGCGCAGCTGCTCGAGCTGGGCGAGGTCGTTCGTGACGCGCTGCGTCAGACGCATCTTCGCTCGCGCGCGCAGCTCGGCGATGAGTGCACGCTGCTCGCCGACATCCGGGACCACTCTCTTGGCGGCGTCGGTGGGTGTGGACGCGCGCAGGTCGGCGACGTCGTCGAGCAGCGGATGATCGTTCTCGTGGCCGATGGCGCTGACGACGGGCGTGGTCGCGGCAGCGACGGCGCGCAGCAGGCGCTCATCGCTGAACCCGAGCAGTGTCTGCGGGTCGCCGCCGCCGCGCGCGATGACGATCACATCGACCGAGTCGTCGCCCTCGAGCCTCTCGAGGGCTGCGAGCACGTCGGGGACGCAGCGGTCCCCCTGCACCGCCGCATGCTCGGTGCGGAAGCTCACCTCGGGCCAGCGCAGCTCGGCGTTGCGGATCACATCGCGCTCGGCGTCGCTGCGTTCGCCGGTGATGAGGCCGATGCGATGAGGCAGGAAGGGGACGGGCTTCTTGCGCGCAGGGTCGAACAGTCCCTCCGCCTTCAGCTGCGCCCTCAGCCGCTCAAGCCGTTCGAGCTGGTCGCCGAGCCCGACGTGGCGCATGGAGCTGACCTGGAAGGCCAGCTCCCCGCCCTTGACCCAGTAGTCCGTCTTGACGTTCGCGATCACATGGTCGCCGACCTTGAGGTCGGCCGGCAGGCGGCTGCGCACGCTCGACCACACTCGCAGCGAGATGTGGGCGTCGGTCTGGAGATCCTTCAGCCGACCGAACGTGGCGCCGGCGCGCACGTTCCACGACGTGATCTCGCCTTCCACCCAGAGCGAGCCCCATCGTTCGATGAAGCCGCGGATG
Organism: Microbacterium halotolerans; assembly: GCF_003569805.1. GTDB lineage: Bacteria > Actinomycetota > Actinomycetes > Actinomycetales > Microbacteriaceae > Microbacterium > Microbacterium halotolerans. The sequence continues at coordinate 1,829,194 of NZ_KZ984051.1, forward strand.
GTCCTGCCGAGCCGTTCGACTGACGTCGGAGCGTCGGAGGAGGACTCCGATGGTGCGACGCTGTCGGGTGGGGGAGCCTGACCCGGCACCGGCTCGGTGCTGAAGGTGGTCATGGTTTGCCTCTCGTCGCTTCGGATATCGGCCGATGCTCAAGCGCCGCCCGTAGACTGGGTGGGTGAGTTCCACCGCAGTTTCGTTGCCCGTACCGCGCGTACCGGTTCGTCGTGAGCGCCTCCAGAATAACGAGGTCCTCGGACATAAGCGTGTGCTGCTGGCCGCGCCCCGCGGCTACTGCGCGGGTGTCGACCGGGCGGTGATCACGGTGGAGAAGGCGTTGGACCGGTACGGCGCCCCGGTGTACGTGCGCAAACAGATCGTGCACAACATCCACGTGGTGCACGAGCTCGAGGCGCGTGGTGCGGTCTTCGTCGAGGAAGTCGATGAGGTTCCGGAGGGTGCGCACATCGTCTTCAGTGCGCACGGGGTGTCTCCTGCCGTGGTCGATGCGGCGTCGGATCGCGGCCTGCAGGCGATCGACGCGTCGTGCCCGCTCGTGACGAAGGTGCACCGCGAGGCCAAACGCTTCGCCAGAGACGACTATCAGATCCTGCTCGTCGGCCATGAGGGCCACGAGGAAGTCGAGGGCACGGCCGGTGAGGCGCCAGGCAGTGTCACGATCGTGAACAACCCGGATGAGGCGGCGACGATCGAGGTCGACGACCCGTCGAAGCTGGTGTGGCTGTCGCAGACCACCCTGTCAGTCGACGAGACGATGGAGACGGTGCGCCGACTGCGGGAGCGGTTCCCGAATCTGCAGGATCCCCCGAGCGACGACATCTGCTACGCGACGCAGAACCGCCAGGTTGCGATCAAGAAGGTCGCGCGCGGCTCCGATCTCGTGATCGTCGTCGGTTCGGCGAACTCATCGAACAGCGTGCGCCTGGTCGAGGTCGCGTTGGAATACGGCGCCAAAGCCGCGTATCGCGTCGACTACGCGGACGAGGTGCGTCAGGAGTGGCTCGACGGGGTCGAGACGGTGGGCATCACGAGCGGCGCATCGGTGCCGGATGTGCTGGTTCAGCAGCTGCTCGACGACCTCGCCGACGCAGGCTATGCCGATGTCGAGGAAGTGCGCACCGCCGAGGAGGATCTGATCTTCTCGCTCCCGAAGGAACTGCGCGGTGAAGGGCAGCCGCGGGGCGGTCGGGCGGGAGCCGCAGCATGAGCGAGATGCGCCCGTCATACGGCGAGTATGCGACGCCCGAGGAACAGCGCCGTCGCATCGACTCGAATCCGCTGCCGGACGGGTCGCCGCGGCAGGAGCCGAAGCCTCGGCAGGAACCTGAGGTCTCGCGAGCCACGGCGGCAGCGCCCACCGCGACGGCGGGCGACAGCCCGAAGCCACTGACGAGGGCACGCCGCATCGACCTGTTCGCCGCAGTGTTCCTGCTCGCCTGGGGACTGTTCTCGGTGATCCGGATGGTTCCGGAGCTCACGCAGCTCCCGTCGACGTTCTACGACGCGTTCGAGGTGATGGGCATCGACGCCGAGTTCTCTGACCCGGCCGGCGCGCGCTGGTGGGGTGTGGGGGCCGCTTTCGTCTACGGCTTCGGCTGGTTGGTCGCCGCCGCGCTGACCTGGCGACGCGCCAGGCAGCGGAAGATCGTGTTCTGGGTGCCGCTGGTCAGCGCCGTGGTGGTCTTCCTGATCGTGATGCTCCTGATCGCCGTGCCTCTCGCAAACGACCCCGCCCTGCTGGACGCACTGGTCTCGCAGATGGGCGAGCTGCCGCAGCCGTAGCGCTCCTGACGGACGGCGATCCCACGAGACGACGGATGCCCCGGCGCCGCAAGGCACCGGGGCATCCGTCGTCGTCGGGTCAGCCCTTGGACTGTCCGAAGGAACCGAGCTGCTTGGTGGCTTCGATGACGCGGGCGGCCATCGCCGTCTCCGCGACCTTGCCCCAGGCGCGCGGGTCGTACTTCTTCTTGTTGCCGACCTCGCCGTCGACCTTGAGCACCTCGTCGTAGTTGCTGAACATGTAGTCAGCGATCGAGCGAGTGTATGCGTACTGCGTGTCCGTGTCGATGTTCATCTTGATGACGCCGTTGCGGACCGCGAGCGCGATCTCCTCGTCGGTCGAGCCGCTGCCGCCGTGGAAGACGAGGTCGAGCGGCTTCTCGCCCGTGCCGAACTTCTCGGCGATGCCGGCCTGGATCTCGCCGAGCAGCTCCGGGCGCAGCTTGACATTGCCCGGCTTGTAGACGCCGTGCACGTTGCCGAAGGTGAGTGCGGAGAGGTAGCGGCCCTTCTCACCGAGCCCGAGGGCCTCGACGGCCTTCGTCACGTCGCCGACGGTTGTGTACAGAGCGTCGTTCGAGCCCTCGTGCTGTACGCCGTCCTCTTCGCCGCCGACGACGCCGATCTCGATCTCGAGCAGGCCGCCGATGTTCTTCAGACGGGGGAGGAGCTCGCTCGCGATCTGGATGTTCTCGTCGAGCGGCACGGCGGAGCCGTCCCACATGTGCGACTGGAAGATCGGCTCACGGCCGGCCCTGACCTCTTCCTCGCTGGCCTCGAGAACAGGCAGAAGGAACGAGTCGAGTGCGTCCTTCGGGCAGTGGTCGGTGTGAACAGCGACCGTGATGGGGTAGTTCTTGGCGACCTCGCGCACGTAGCGGGCCATGGCGATCGCGCCGGTGGCGCGCGCCTTGACGGTCTGGCCGGCGAAGTAATCGGCTCCACCGGTCGTGACCTGGAGGATGCCGTCGGAACCGGCCTCCGTCAGGCCCTGCAGCACGGAGTTGATTGTCTGCGAGCTCGAGACGTTGATCGCCGGGTAGGCGAAGCTGCCCGCCTTCGCGCGATCGATCATGTCTGCGTACTGGTCAGCGGTGGCGACGGCCATGTAGTTTCCTTCGCAATCGGGTGAGCGGAACTCCCCTCACTCTACCGAGTGGCGCGGGAAGTCAGTAGCCGGGCGTGGAAATCATCCGGCATGACTCATGGGAAAGAAACGTGATTCTTGAGCGTGCTCGGAGCGTGAAGTCGCCTCGATCGGCGACGAGGGAGGAATAGGGTCAGAACATGACGACCGCTGAAGACATGATCCCCCTTCGCCCTGACCGCAACATCGCCCTCGAACTGGTGCGCGCCACGGAGGCGGCCGCCATTCGCTCTGTGCCGTTCATCGGCCGCGGACAGAAGGAGAAGGCGGACGGGGCCGCCGTAGACGCGATGCGCGCCTTCCTGTCGACTGTCGACTTCGACGGCACTGTCGTGATCGGCGAGGGCGAGAAGGACGAAGCTCCGATGCTGTTCAACGGCGAACAAGTCGGGACGGGGAAAGGCCGCAAGTACGACATCGCGGTCGACCCGATCGACGGTACGTCGCTGACCGCCGCGGGGCGTCAGAACGCGCTGAGCGTGATCGCGCTGTCCGATCGAGGCACCATGCTCGATGCCTCGAGCGTGTTCTACATGGACAAGCTCGTCACCGGCCCCGCCGGAGTCGGCATCGTCGACATCCGTCTGCCCGTCGGCGAGAACATCCGACGGCTGGCGAAAGCGTCGGGGAAGCCCGTGGAGGAGATGGTGGTCTCCGTACTGAACCGCCCGCGCCACGAGAAGCTGATCGAGGAGATCCGGGAGGCCGGAGCGGGCACGCGGCTGATGTCGGATGGTGATGTCGCGGGTGGCATCAATGCTGCGCGCCACGACGCGCGCGTCGACATGTGCGTCGGCGTCGGCGGCAGCCCGGAGGGCATCGTCACGGCCTGCGCGATCAAGGCCCTCGGCGGGCACATCCAGGGTCGGATCTGGCCGCGCGACGACGAAGAGCGCCAGTCGGGCATCGACGCGGGCCTCAAGATGGACTACGCCTACGACGCGGAGGAGCTCGTGCGCGGGAACAACACGATCTTCGTCGCAACCGGCGTGACCGACGGGCAGCTGGTGGCCGGCGTCAACCGCAGCGGGGAGCACGTGTACACGGAATCGATCGTGCTGCGCAGCCACTCCGGAACCTTGCGGCGCGTCACCTCCGATCACCTCGTCTCCAAGTGGTTCTGAACCGATCGCGCCCGGATCGTGACCTTCAATCCCACTTCCGTGCAGGAACGGATGCAAGAATGAGCTACGGCGGAAGAGGGGTCGCGCCGTGCGGCTCGCCGTCGAGGCTGATCTATGACGACTGACAATCCGACCGGGCGGGTCACCGGTGCCAAGGCCGTCGTGAAGGATGCTCAGGACCCTTCACGACGACCGGACGTTCTGTTCCGGGTGCGACGAGCACCGGGACAGGAAGCGAGCCCGTGGTGGAACATCTGCGCCTTCGTGATCTTCTCCAGCGGTGTGCTCGGCGTGCTCAGCTTCCTTCCGTAGCCACCGACTCCGGTTCGTCGGCCTCGCGATCCGCGTTCGCGTCAGGAGCGTCGCTGTCCGCCTGCTCCAGCAGCTCCGGCGCTGTCAGGCGGCGCACCGGCTCATCGATGGTCTCCAGTTCCGGTGACTGTGCGAGTTTCGACGCATCGATGCCGGGGAACTTGCGCGCCGTCGACAGCACACGACCCTCGAGCGAACCGACGAGCTTGTTGTAGGAGTCGACTGTGCGCTCGATCGCGCGCCGCATCCCGTCGGCGTGACCGGACAGCGTGCCGAGACGTTCGTAGAGCTCGTTGCCGAGCTCGAACAGGGTGCGGGCCTCGTCGGATACCTCCTGCTGCGTCCATGAGTACGCGACGGTCTTCAGCACCGCCCAGAGGTTGACCGGTGATGCCAGGGCCACACGACGGGAGAAGGCGTGTTCGAGCAGCGCAGGGTCTTCGCTCAGGGCGGCCGCCAGCACCGATTCGCTCGGAATGAAGCACACCACGAACTCAGGGCTCTGATCGAGGCCCGTCCAGTAGGCCTTCTTCGCGAGGGCGTCGACGTGCGCCCGCACCGCCTTGACATGCTTCGCCATCAGGCCGGCACGGCGCGCACCCGCGTCTCCGGTCGAGGTGTCGGGAATGGCGCTGGCATCGAGGAAGGACTCCAGCGGTGCCTTCGCATCGACGGCGATCGCTTTGCCACCCGGCAGGCGCACCACCATATCGGGGCGGCCGACGCCTGCGTCCGAGGAGACCTGCGCCTGCAGGTCGAAGTCCACGCGCTGCAGCAGGCCGGCCTCCTCGACGATGCGCCGCAGCTGCGCCTCGCCCCACGCTCCGCGCGCCGTCGTCGAACGCAGCGCACTCGCCAGCGACTGCGTCGTATCACGCAGCTGCTCGTCGGAGCGATGAGCGGCCCTGAGCTGCTCGGCGACCTGGCCGAACTGCTCCTGCCGTTCCTTCTCCATCGCGCCCACGCGCTGCTGCATCCGGGTCAGTGTCTCCTGCACCGGTGTGAGCGCCTGCAGAACGGCGCTCTCGCGCTGAATCCGCGCGGCGGACTCAGCGCGTTCGGTGCGTTCGCGCTCGATGTTCTCGCGGCGCTGCGCGTCTTGTCGAGCGACCGTGTCGCGCAGAGAGGATGCTTCGCCCTCGACACGCGAGAGCTCGGCGCGCAGGGCCGAGGTGGCCTCCACGACGCGGTGCTCCGCCTGCGCCCGCACCGTCTCGACGGCGTGCGAGTTCGCGGCCTCGGCGCGGGCTGCTCGGCCGGAGCGGGCGAACCACCCGATCGCGGCGCCAGCGGCAAGGGCGAGGAGCACGAGAACGACGGTGATGGAGTCCATGGGCACCATCCTGCCGAGGGTCTCCGACATTCCCGCCTCCGGGCGCGTCGGGTGCTACGCCGCTGCGCTTTGCGGTGCAACAGGTTCCGTCAGCTTCACCTTCGCGCCGATTGCCCGCGCGAGGATCGTGACGTCCGCTGCCTCGTGGCGCCGTCCTGCGTCGATCACGATCTGCGCGCAGGCGAGGGCGTCGGCGATCGCCTCATGGTGGGCGAACTCGTGGTGCCCTGCCGCTTCGGCGGCGATCGGCAGCCGATACGACGGCAGGTCGTACACTTTCCGGGCGACCTGCAGTGAGCACAGATAGCGGTAGGAGTTGAGTCCAGCGCCGGTCGCCTCACAGGCCGATCGGAGCACGCGTGTGTCGAAGGCCGCACTGTGTGCGACGAGCACATCATCCGCGATGAAGCCGACCAGTGCACCCAGTTGCTGAGTCCATCCGGGAGCTGAAACGACATCATCCGGAGAGATGCCGTGGACGCCCATGTTCCCCGGGTGGAAGGTGTCGTGACCTGCGGGAGGCCGAATCAGCCAGCCGGCCGTTTCGACGACCCGACCGTCTCGAACGCGCGCCAGGCCGACCTGACATGCGGAGGCGGGAGATCCGTTCGCCGTCTCGAAGTCGATGGCAGTGAAGTCGAGAGGCATGCCCTGAAGTCTGCTCCCCGAGCATGGGAGGTCAAAACCGACGCGGCCGTTCCCCGGCGATCCGGAGGGTTCGGCGGTCGACGCACGTAGACTGTCGTTCCGTGGCTCTGACTATCGGAATCGTCGGACTTCCCAATGTGGGCAAGTCGACTCTCTTCAACGCCCTGACCAAGAACACCGTGCTCGCGGCGAACTATCCGTTCGCGACGATCGAGCCGAACGTCGGGGTGGTCGAGCTGCCTGACCAGCGGTTGAATCGGCTGGCCGAGATCTTCTCGTCGCAGAAGATCCTGCCCGCGCCGGTGTCGTTCGTCGACATCGCAGGCATCGTGCGAGGTGCGAGCGAGGGAGAGGGGCTCGGCAACCAGTTCCTCGCGAACATCCGCGAGGCGGACGCGATCGCACAGGTCGTGCGCGGGTTCACCGACGGCGATGTCGTGCACGTCGATGGCAAAGTCGATCCCTCCAGCGATATGGAGACGATCAACACAGAGCTGATCCTGGCTGACATGCAGACGCTCGAGAAGGCTGTTCCCCGCCTCGAGAAAGAGGTCAAGGGCAAGAAGACGGATCCGGCCGTGCTCGCCGCGGCGAAGGAAGCCGCAGCGATCCTCGAAGACGGCACGACGCTGTTCCAGGCAGGATTCGACACGACTCCGGTCAAGGAGCTCGGCCTGCTCACCGCCAAGCCGACGCTGTTCGTGTTCAACGTCGACGAGGGCGTGCTCACGGACGAGGCCCGGATGGCAGAACTGGCCGCGCTCGTCGCGCCGGCGAAGGCCGTGTTCCTCGACGCGAAGGTCGAGTCGGAGCTGATCGATCTCGACCCGGATGAGGCAACGGAGCTGCTGCAGTCGCTGGGTCAGGAGGAGTCGGGTCTCGACCAGCTCGCCCGCGTCGGGTTCGAGACGCTCGGGTTGCAGACGTATCTGACGGCGGGCCCGAAGGAAGCGCGTGCGTGGACGGTGCGCAAGGGCGCGACTGCCCCGCAGGCGGCCGGCGTCATCCACACGGACTTCGAGCGCGGCTTCATCAAGGCCGAGATCGTCTCCTTCTCCGACCTCGACCAGCACGGTTCGATGAGCGAGGCGAAAGCCGCCGGGCGCGTGCGCATGGAGGGCAAGGACTACGTCATGAAGGACGGCGACGTGGTGGAGTTCAGGTTCAATGTTTAAATTTCATGCTTGATCAGGCGTTCTTTTTTGGATTGGGATGAATCGCTGGAGTCGAATTCCGGTCTTGTATGACTGCGATGGCATATCAACTCGGGAGTGGTCACGTGCCTGACATCGGGCCTTTTTCGGTTGAGCCGAAGCAGATTGAAGGGCTCGATGGGCCTGGGTTCGCGGACCTCGTTGGCAGGCTGCTCGCAGCGGAGATCGCTCGCGCGGGTTTGGCGGGATGGACGCTCACCCAGACGTATCGAACGAACGCAGCAGATGGCGGTGTCGATGCGGGGCTTAGCAATTCGTCCGGGACAAGTTGGTTACCGGCGGGAGGCTCCGCCTGGCAGTTCAAGGCCGGTGATCTTCCGCCAGCCGCCTGCGAGAAGGAGCTGCGTGGCGCCACCGCAGCGGTCGAGATTCTGAAGGCCGACGGTTCCTACCGTCTGGTGCTGGGAAAGTCACTCGCCCCGAATCTCGTCGCCACACGCAAAGCGCGTTTGGAGAACGTTGCGCGGGCTCTCGGAGTGAAGGTCGTGCCGGGTATGATCGAGGTGCTCGCAGGAGACTCGCTTGCACGATGGGCCGAGGAGTTTCCTGCTGTCGCAAGTAGCCCGTCCATTAGGGGCATGGGGACGATCGGCCAGACGTTTGGCGAGTGGTCTGACTCCGTGTCGCACACGACGACTTGGGTGCCGTCCGAAGCGCGCGAGAAGCAGATCGAAGACCTGCGCGTGGCTATCCAGTCGGGGGACGAGTCCGGAGTCCACGTCGAGGGCGTAAGCGGCCTCGGCAAGACACGAATGGTGATGGAAGCGCTTCGCGATCAACCAAACGAGGCACTGGTCGTCTACGTTCCGAGCGAAGACCAGTTTCCGCCTGCGGTACTGAATCATCTTCAAACTCAAGCTCGCTCAGCTGTCGTTGTGATTGACGAGTGCGATGCCAAACGGCACGATGTCTTCGCGGGCATGCTGCAGACCGGCACGAGGATCCGCCTGGTGACAATCAGCGAGCCCTCTCAACGTGCTCCCCGAGCGGCGACACTCCTTGTCAAGGCGTTCGATGACGAGCCACTGTCGAAGCTTCTCCAAGAGAACCTGCCCACGCTGTGGCCCGAAGCGACGCGCGTGATCGTCGAGGTATCGGCCGGCAACATCGACTATGCGTTGAAGTGTGCGAAGGCGCTGATCGCGCAGCGCCCGGGCTTTGCCCGTCAGCTCGTCGACCCCGCCGACATCCGACAGTTCATCGCAGATGAACTCCCCGGTGGTGCACTTTTTTTAGCATCCTCCGCCCTGGCCCTCTTTAGTCGGCTCGGCTTCGACGGCGATCTAGTGTCGGAGCTGCGCACGGTGAGCGCCGCCCTCGCCATCCCTGAAAGCGACCTAAGGGCGGCGGCTGCTGAACTCACGGCGAAGGGTCTTCTCTCTTCGCAGGGGCGCTATCGCAGTGTCGGACCGAGCCCCGTTGCGATCTATCTGGCCTCAAATGGGTGGACTGAGTTCGGATCTCGCATTGTGACCGACTTGATCCCTACACTGACCGACGACCTGATCGAGCGACTGTTTGCGCGGGCCGCCGAGATTGGCGACGCTTCCCTGCCCCGCGCTGTGGTCGACAAGATGCTGGGGGAGAGCGGCCCGCTTAGTTCACTTCAGGCGGTCGCCGGCGATCGCAGGGGCAGTCTGATCGAGCACCTCGCAGTGCTCTCCCCGGGGCGCGTGTCCCGGCGGATCTCCTACCTACTGGGGAGCGTAACCAAGGCTGAATTGCTGGCTGCAAGCGGAGCACGGCGACCCCTCATCTGGTCGCTCCAGAAACTGGTGTGGCACTCGGAGACCTTCTCGGAGGCGGCCGACTCGCTGCTGCTGCTTGCCCTTGCCGAGAACGAAACCTTCTCCAACAACTCGACCGGCGTGTGGGTGGAGCTCTTTGGCACGATGCTTCCAGCGACGTCGACATCGCCAGAGGCTCGACTCGCCTACCTTCGCGGAAAGCTCGCGTCTGAGGACTCGCAAGTCCGTTCGCTCGTCGTAAGCGCGGCTGGTCGCGCGCTGGAGAGTCATGAGTCGACGATGGTGTCCGGTGAACTCCAGGGCGGCGTCGTCGTCGAACCGCGGGGTGCCCCCAAGACATGGGGAGAGGTCTGGGCGTACAGAAACGCGATGATCGACCTGCTGAGAACGCTCGCCGACGATCCGGATCCGGCCGTTGCTGAGGAGGCAGTGAAGTCTCTCACCGGGGCCATCCATGGCGCGCTCGGCATTCCTACCGTGCAGGAACATCTCGCTGAGACCCTTGCTTCGCTGCCCGCTGGGCAGCTTCAGCTCGCGCGCGCCGAACTCGCGGATCTCAGTTCGCTCTACGACCGTACGGGGGATGAACGCAAGCACTCGGAAAATATCGACGCGATGATCGCGGCACTCCCCAGTGAGTCTGTCGCTGACCGACTGTGGGTGATAACTCACGCCTCGCCATGGGATCGTCGGAATACGGACATCGAAGCAGACCTGCTCGATGCTCTGAGCGACATGACCCCAGAAGAAGCTACGGCTTCCCTGATAGAAGCCCTGTCGAACGAGATTCCGACAGATTTCAACGTTGGCGCCGCGATCGCGCGTCTTGGCGTAACGAACGAGCGCGACGAGCAGTTCTTGATCGAGTTGTCCGGGGCGTCGAACTCGAGGGCCCTCACGGGGTACTTGCTGGCAAAGGATGAGCTCAGCCCGGGGGCTTACGACAGTTTCGTCGATGGCATGGAAACGGATCGCGCAACCAAGCTCAGGCTCACCACCCAGGGCCCACGCACGCCGCGAGCGGGAGAGCGGATTGCGGAGCATCTTCCGCATATTTCCGTCGCCGAAGGCGCACGCGCGGTGTTCTACTGGCTCCGCGAGGAAAGCGACGAGGCGCTCTTACAGCAGTACATCGAAGACTGGTTGAAGAGAGTCGAGACGCAGGCTGATTACAGTGCGCTTGTCGACTTCATTGCCTTCGCGATTCATGGTCGCTCCGGCCTAGCTGCCGATCTCGATGACCTCATTGGTGATGTCGTAGCCATGCGAGTCGACTTCCCGGATGTGGGGCAACAGCGGTATGACTGGAGGAAGCTCGCAGAGCGACAACTCGACCGCAGGCCGCGGCAGCTTGTCGACACGATCGTCCAGCTCGTGGAGAGCGATGCGGTCAGTATCTACTCGCGATCGGAAGAGAAGAGTCTGTTTGCTCGCTCGATTCAAGCGGCCGGCCCCGAAGCGTGGGTTGACCTCATGGATCGGTTGGAGTCGCGCAGCTCGTTCAAGCTCTCGTTCGCTGTGCGGGGCTGGCTCGCGGACGTCGTCGATCTCAGTGTCCTCGAAGGGTGGGTCGGGTATTCGAAGGAGCGCGCTCGTGTGGTTGCTTCCGTCGCATCGGTGGGCGACGAGATGCTTAGTGCGCCCGCGGCATTTCTTCTCGCTCGGTTCGGGGACGATGACGCCATAACCTCACCACTCATCGGTGAGTTCATTTCGGGTGGCTGGACCGGCGACGAATCCATACGAATACGGGGCCAGATCGATCAAGTGAAACGATGGCTTGCCCAGCCCGGCCTGGCGGACGGTGCCAAGCGGTGGTGCGGATGGGTGATCGACCTCCTTGAGTCCAGACTGGGCGACGTTGAGCAGGGTGAGCAGGAGAGCGACTGGTAGAGACGCTCGTGCGCACCAGCGGATCTGCAGAGGTGCCACTGCCACCTCCTCAGTGCGGCAGTTGAGGGCACTGCGTGGTACGAACACTCCAGGGCTCTTGGGGGCATCAGGATCGGCGCCGCATGGGCGGTCGACTGTATCGTCTGCTGCTGCCGCGTAAGCCACAGGGGTGCGAGGAACGAGTCTCAGCCTTTGCTGAGGAGGACGGAAAATCGCGAGAGTGTCAAGCTCGGATGATCGGTGAGCGGCGAACTGTTGCGTGACCGCTCAGATCGCTGATGTTGGCAACCGCGGCGACGTGGTCGAACTTAGGTTTGCGATCTAGCGTCTGACGGTCAGCCGCTCTGGGTCGACGTCGGTTGGAACTGCCAAGAGACCTCTCAGGGTGGTGTCCCCGATAAACGCGAACAGCGTCAGGTGCACCTGCGATGGGCGATCCAACCGACGATGTGATCTGTCATCTCATCAGCAATGCTGCGCGGGTTCCTCTCAAGGAGCCGGGAGAGCGTGGGGTCAGAGTGTGGGAATGGACGTGGGACCGTCAGCAGGTTCTGCGACGGCCTTCCGATTCTCGCCATTGGCGAAGCAGTTGACCCGGGCCGCCGTAGAAGCCGTGGCGCAGCGGCGACGTCAGCATCGATCGCAGCTCGGTGCTGCCCAAGGTCCTATGGTGCGGTTCCCTTAAGGAACTGATGCACTGCCGCGTTGGTCAGCTCGTCCAGTCGGTCCCTGTCGACGAGTCCATTGTTGACCAGGGTGGTGAGACCATTGATCGTGGCATAGAGGATGATTCCGATCTCTTCGTGAGGACCTTTCTGCAGGATGTGCTTGTCCTGGCCCTCGTGTATCAGATCGACGAGGGGTTCGAAGGCGCTCTCCGCCGAGTGCGTGACCTCTGCCTTCTCCGGCTGGTGCTTTGTCGCATTCATCAGTTCCAAGAGCGTAGGGTTCTCTGTCGCAAAGACCGCAAACGCCGACGTCGCGCGCCCGACCCTGGCAGCGAAGTCGTCGTCACCGTCGGCAACTGCTTGGCGGATCCTCTCGCCTAGACGACGGAATCCTGTCTCCGCCAGAGCGTCGAGTAGATCCCGGCGCTCCGGGAAGTGCCGCCGCGGGGCCGCGTGGCTCACGCCAACCTCTCGGGCGAGGTCTCGCAGGGAGAGCTGCGCGACACCGCCCGCGCGCAGGCTACGCTCGGCCGCCTCTAGGAGGGCTGGGCGCAGGTCGCCATGATGATACCGGCGCTGTTCTGTCTGATCGCTCACGAGGCCCATCATAGCCATGCGTGTAGGCATTGACAACATAGGTAGTCAGTGACTACATTTGGTGCATGAGCTCTTTCACTGCAACAGACATCCCCTCAATGAAGGGCCGCACGATCGTCATCACCGGAGCTAACAGCGGAGTCGGACGCGTCACTGCGACCGTATTCGCTGAGAAAGGCGCACGCGTCATACTCGCTGTGCGCAACCTGGAGAAGGGTCGTGTCGCGGCCGCCGCCATGGGCGGCGATACGGAGGTGCGTCGTCTTGACCTGGCGGACCTGTCCTCGATCCGCGCGTTCGCGGAGGGATTCACCGACCCGATTGACGTGCTGATCAACAACGCAGGCATCTCGATACCGCCCCTGGAACGGACCGTCGACGGCTTCGAGTCGCAGTTTGGAACAAATCATCTGGGCCACTTCGCACTGACGAACCTACTCCTGCTGCAGGTGCGCGACCGCGTCGTCACTGTCGGCTCGCTAGCGCATCTGATCGGCAAGATCGACTTCACCGACCTGAACTGGCGCACTCGGAAGTACAGGCCCTACGCGGCGTACGGGCAGTCGAAGCTCGCGAACCATCTGTCAGCGCTTGAGCTGCAGCGCCGGCTGACTGCTCTAGGGTCGCCGGTGAGGTCGGTCGTGGCGCATCCGGGGATCGCGACGACAAACCTGATGGACGTCGAAGGCCAGGGGCTGCGGCACCGGGTCGAGAAGTTCTTCATTCAGTCATTTGCACACTCCGCCGAGGCGGGGGCGCTTCCGAGCCTCTACGCCGCGACCGCTGACATCCCGGGCGACAGCTACGTCGGTCCGAGTAACTTGATGGGCATGCGCGGGTCGCCTGCACTGGCCAAGCCCGCAGCTAGAGTTCGTAGCGTCGAGGACGCGCGGCGCTTGTGGGAGGAATCGGAGAACCTCACCGGCATCGTTTCCCCGCTGAGTGCCGATCAGTTCGGGAACGGTGCGGTGCGATGACCACGCCGACAGAGGACCTCATCGACGTCTCCGGTGCCTCGACAGGGATTGGGGCTGCCACGGCCCGTGAGCTCGCCTTTCGCGGTCACCACGTTCTCGCCGGCGTCCGACGAGACGGGGACGCCGATGCGATCCGTGCCGAGCGAATCGAACCTGTGATGCTGGACATTGCCGTTGGCGAACACGTCGACGCACTTGCATCGCGCGTCGCCGATGATCCGCAGGGACGACCGCTGCGTGCGGTGATCAACAACGCCGGGATCGAGATCAACGCACCCATCGAGGTCCCCCCCGCTCGATACGTGGAGGGAGCAGTTCGAGGTCAATCTCTTCGGACACATTCGGGTGATCCAGGCGTTGCTTCCGGCGCTGCAGGAAAGTCGGGGCAGGGTTGTGAACATGAGCTCCGTCGGTGCGGAGCTCACTCTCCCCATCTACGGCGCGTACACCGGCTCTAAGACCGCGTTCGAGTCCGCCAGCGACGCGCTGCGCCGGGAAGTGACCTCGCAGGGCATCCAGGTCGTGATCGTCCAGTCAGGCGGCGTGAAGACCCCGATGGCCGCGAAGAGCGGGCCGCTCTCCCTCGAACTCGCCCATGGCATGAACGCGGAGCACACCCGCCTCTATGGGGACCTGATCTCCTCGACCGTGAACTTTCAGTCCGCGTTCCTGCGGCGGGCGATCACGGCTGAGAAGGCCGCGGCAAAGATCGCGAAGATCACCATCACTAAGCGTCCTCGCAACCGATATGGCCTCGGTCCGGATGCCGCCTTCACGCTGCCACTACGTGTGGCGACGTGGTGGAGTTCCGCCTCAACGTCTAGCCGAGTTCCGGTTCCATATCGCGGGAGCTGCGGTTAGCACGCGACGCCGGATTGCTCTCCGCGGGGCTGCGGCCGATCGCTGGAGGATTGCGACGCGGCTCGCTATGCTGTTCTCAGCGTCGCGTGTCGGTGGCAGTCCGTGTCAGACATGGAGGCGTGGGATCCGAAGGAGACGGACGATGAATGCGTCTCTCCCTTCGCCCTCTCGTGACTGAGGGCGAGAAGACCAGGTTGGTGACCTGGAGCAAAGAGCTGCGCAGCGTGCACGCGCGACTGCGCGAAGCGTTGGCGATCGCCCAGGAGGCGGTCTCAGGCGGCGATCCGACGCAGGCGGCGAGCCGTGATCTGCTGCTGTTCTGCCATGGATTCTGTACCGCGCTCACCGGTCATCACGTAGGTGAGGACCGAGAGCTGTTCCCCGCCATCGCTGCGGAGCATCCGGAGCTGCGCGAGGCGCTGCGGAAGCTCGAGCAGGATCATTCGATGATCGCGCACTTGCTCGCCGCGTTGCAGGCTGCGATCGATTCGGGAACGTCGCCGGTAGAGCTCTCACGGCACCTCGAGGGCCTCTCGGCGATCATGGAGAGTCACTTCAGATACGAGGAGCGTCAGCTGCTCGTCGTGCTCGAGACCCTCGGGCACGACGCCGACCCGCGCCGTGTGCTCGGGCCGCTGTGAGACGTTGGTATGTACCGCAACTCGGTCGAGTTCCGCTTCAGCCTGTGATGAGGTCCGGAGTGAGCGTCTGCGTCACAGGAACGCGCCGCCGGATACTTCGAGTCGTTCGCCGGTCACCCAGCGCATCTGCGGGGACGCGAGGGCGGACACGGCGTCGCCGATCTCGACGGGGTCAGCGACTCGCCCGAGTGCGGTGTGCTTGGCGATCTCGGTCCGCATGTCGGCACTGTCGCGCATCGCACCGCCGTTGAAATCAGTCGCCGCGGGGCCGGGGGCGACGCTGTTCACGCGGATTCCCCGCGGTCCGAGTTCGCCGGCGAGGCTGCGCGACAGCGTCTCGACCGCGGCCTTCGATGCGGCGTAGAGCCCTGTTGCCGAGCTCACATGCCGGGTGAGCGAGGTGGAGACATTGATGATGTGACCATCGCCGTCGAGGAGCGGCAGGAGCGCCTGAGTCAGGAAGAAGGTGCCACGGAGGTTGGTGCCGATCTGCTCGTCGAATTCCTCCGGCGTGACGGCTTCGACACCGCCGAACACGCCGATACCGGCATTGTTGACGAGGACGTCGAGGTGAGAGGTGTTCCACTGCTGCGCGAGCAGGTCATCGAGCGAGGCAGCGGCCAGTCGGAGACGGGTGACATCGGAGAGGTCGAGCGTGATCGAGAGCGCATCGCCGCCCGTGTCGGTGATGCGGGTCAACGTCTCCGAGATGTCGCTCCCGGGGCGATGAGCCGCGATGACTCGGTGACCGCTCCGGGCGAGGGCGAGGGCGATGCTCTGCCCGAGTCCGCGGTTGGCTCCGGTGACCAGGGCTGTGGGCGTGCGGGTCATGCGGGATGTCCTTCCAAGAACGTGATGTGCATGAGCGGGCTGCCGGTCATCCAATCGTCAAGCGGCGGAACCGGTTGGGGAATGCCAGCGGGATTGCGCGGGTGGTTGAGATCGTCGATGACCGAGGTGAGGACTCGAGCCCGGTGTTCGCGGTCGCCGACCGGACGAGCGAACGCAGCGAGATCGGCGTGGGCACCGTGCTTCAGGTGGAACGTGAACTGGGGCTGATGCAGCAGGTTGGCGTACCAGCTGCGCCGCGCGGGGGTGGTTGTGAGGTAGATCTCCTCGTCTACCCGGTAGAACCAGATCTCGATCCGGCGCGGTCTCCCCGTGCGGGCTCCGATCGTGGTGATGTCGATGGTGCGCTCGTATGCCGATGACGTCGGCGTGATCGCGAGCGCACGAGAGATGTCAGGTCTCATACTGTCCGACCGTCCTAAGTAAATGGTTATTTACTTGTACTCTAGATCGGACCCTGCATCACGTCAACCAGACGAAAGAGGGGGGAGGGGAACGTGACGCCAATACGTGACGCGGACGCGACGCGGGCGCGGATTCTGGATTCGGCGCTCGCCGAGTTCGCGGCCGTCGGGCATGCGGGGGGACGCGTGGAGCGCATCGCCAGAAGCGCCGGCACGAACGTGCGGATGATCTACGCGTACTTCGGCAGCAAGGCCGGCCTGTTCGATTCGGCTGTGCGTTTCGCGGTCGAGCGCATGGCTGCCGAGGTGCCGCCTGAGCCTGAGGCGCTGGCGCACTGGGCGGGGCGGTTGTTCGATTACCATCAGGCGGACCCGACCGCGTTGCGGGTGAGCCTGTGGGCGCAACTGGAGCGGCCGGAGGTGGCTGCGGAGCCGATGGAGACCTACCTGGCCAAGACCGCCTCCTTCGCCGAGGGACGCGACGGCATGATCTCCGCGGTTGATCTTCTCGTCATCATCTACGCGATCGCTCAGGCATGGTCGCTCACGCCCGTCGGTCTGCTCCGTGCCGACGGATCCGATCCTTCATCCCCGGATCGGATCGTCCGACACAGGCGCGCGGTCATGGCCGCAGTCGCGGCGATCGCCGCGGCGCCCGAGGACTCTTCCGCGTGACGGTCGAGGGCGGCGAGGCTCTCCTTTGGCCGCGTGGGGTGCTTCGAGTGGTCCGCAGCCGTCTGGCTGACGTGACAGCCCTGCTTGCGGAAACGCAGTCGGATGGAGATCCAATCTGATGGCGCCACCATGGTCGATAGCAGAAGCGGCGGTCGTCGACGTCATCCCTCATCGTTCGCGGCCTCGACGACGCCGTGAGGCAGCAGCTCGCCACGCAGGCGAAGGAGCGCAGCCGTTCCTTGGAGGCAGAGGCCCGCGAAATCCTGACCAAGGCCGCGCGGCGACCTCGCGGCACGGGTGGCGTCTTCTGGGGAGCTGCAACCAGGGGCCGCTACGCCGCCTGATCGAGAAATGCCGTATACGCGTCGATGACTCCCGGAGCGAAGACGGCGCGAGGCCAGAAGACCGCGGTCAGGTAGCCGACGACGCCGTTGCCGTCGACGAGCGGCCTTGCCATGGAGTGCACCGCGTCGACGTGTTCGACGGTCAGATGCGTCCCGAAGATGCTCCGATAGACCGTCTCCGTCTCTCTCATGTCGACGTTGCGGTCGTGCTCGCCCGCCAGGAGCAGGACCGGGATCTCGCGCAGGGCAGCATCCTGCAGATCAGCCGTCGCATCGACCGTGAAGTTGCGAGCGGCGAACGCCCACCGGTCGGGTGTCATCGGCGTCTCCCCGGGGGACGCGGCGAGGTGCTCGTCAAGGTATTCCTCGTACGACGCATTCCGTGCGAGGAGTTCGCGAAGGGCATCGCTCCGGGCGATCGCCAGTGCGCGTTCAGCATCCGTCGCGTCCTCGTGTTCCAGATCGGCGAGCAGGTTGTAGCGCCCCTGCGAGAGCCAGTTGATCGCCGTTCCCACGGCCACGACGCCGTCGATGTCCTCTCGTGCGGCCACGATCTTCGGGACCACCCAGCCGGCTTGACTCGCTCCCCACAGCACGACCCGCTCCGTCGGGACACCGGGCTGGGTCAAGGACCAGTCGATCGCGGCAGAGACTTCTGCGGCACGATCATCCATCGTCTGATCCAGCCAGTTGCCCGTCGAGCCGCCCACGCCCGGTTTACTCCACGAGAGCGTCGCGTAGCCGGCAGCGGCGGCCCCCTCGAACCAAGGTGAGTACAGTCCGCCCTGCGTCGCATCGACCGCGCCGTCGCCGTGGACCATGACGACCAGTCCGAGAGCGCTGCGGTCCTGCGGGGTCGTGAGCACGCCCTCAAGATGTCCCTCGTCGACGGGAATCTGCACCGCTCTCTGAGCGAACCGGTAGTCGTTTCCTGCCGCGGCGACCCCGAACGCGGTCACGAGCAGCGTGCCGACGGCACCGGTGAGTATCAGCACCCACTTTGAAACTTTCTTTCTTTGCACGTTCGTAGAGTACATGATAGTTATGGATGCATGGAGAAACTCCAGATCTCTGTCGGGTTCACCGAACAGGAGCGAGATCGCGTCGGGTTGCTGTACTGGGAGGCCTTCCGCGACAAGCTGCGCCCGGCATTCACCGACGACGAGACGGGCCTCCGCGTGGTGCGCTCCTCGATGCGCGCGGATCGCATTCTCGTCGCGCGCATCGAAGGAGAAGTGGCGGGCGTCTGCGGGTTCCATGAGCGGGGGGTCGGCGCCGTCGACCTGTCGTGGTCGTCACTGCGCACGCATGTCTCGGCATGGCGCGCCGTCCGCGCCGTTGTCGTGCTCAGCATCCTCGAGCGAAGTGAGAAGAACGGGCGCCTAGTTCTCGACGGCATCTGCGTCGACGCGACCCGCAGGGGCGCGGGCATCGGGAGTGCGCTGTTGGATGCGGCCGCCGACTACGCGCAGGAGAGCGGCGCCACGGCCGTGCATCTCTCGGTCATCGACCGCAATCCGCGTGCCGCAGCGCTGTACCGCCGACGCGGCTTCGAACCCGTCGGCGGCGGATCTCTCGGCATACTCGGATACCTCTATGGATTCGACCGCTACATCGCTATGGAAAGACCTGTCTCTCGATGACTTCGCGCGTTTCGCCTCGCACCCTGATCGAGGCGCTCCTCCCCTCCGGCCGCGAGACGGGACTGAGTAGCATCTATGACACGGCGAATCGTCTCGGCATCCAAGACCAACCGCTTCGTCTTGCGCTGCGTCGCCTCATCGCCACCGGCGAGATCACGCAGCGCGGGCGTGGACGCGCCGGAACGATCCGCCTCACTGAGGCCGGACGAGAGCGGCTCGAGCGCGACCGTCTCGGCCTGCATCTCGCCTTCGCGCAGGATGCCGGCTACGCGCCGTGGAAGGGAACGTGGCATCTCCTCTCCGTCAGCGCACCCGAGAGCGAACGTTCGGTGAGAGACAGCTTCCGACGCGTCGTGCTCGAGCTCGGTGCAGTTCCTGTTTCCACGGGCCTCTACCTCACGCCGCACGATCTCTCGCAGTTCGTGCCCTCCGGCGCCGCCCCCTACCTCCTGACGGCCACTGCGAGCACTCTGAGCCTGCACGGGCTCAACGACCCGCGCGCCATCGCCGAGTCGCTCTGGCCAGCGGAGCCGACAGTCCTGGCCTACCGCGAGCTCGCGGCGGCGATGAGAGAAGAGAGCGGTCCCGCTGATCCCCTCCTGCGGCAGCTGTTCCTTGCCGAAGCGCTTGACCAGGCGCTGCGCGACGATCCGCTCCTCCCACCGGAACTGCGGCCCGCGCACTGGCCGCCCGCAGAGGTCCGGCGTGAATGGTTGAGGAGATGGCAGGAGGCTGCATCCTCCGCTCCGGAGCTTCAGGTGTACGAGGGATGGCTGACCGCGGCACCGGATGCCTGACTGCCCCGGTTCCGGCACGCGGAAGACGGGGCGCGCTCCGTCCGCGCCCTCATCGCTCGACCGTGTGAGATGCGCCAGTGGTTCGTCGATCCCCGGTCTCCTCATCGACTTCGTCGGTGTTGTCGCTGGTGTCGGCGACGGCGTGACCGACGTGCAGACTGTCACCGTTCAGTGTGGTCACCAGACGGCCACGAAGGAAGCAACGGGTCGACGCTTGACTGTGTTCTAGGAACAGGGTGTGTGCTGTCAGAAGAGAAGGTCGAACGAAGACGGGAGAAGCTATGACCGAGGAACTGATTGACCAGTCACCCACCAAACCCGCTGCTCCCGGCTGGCCAGAGATGCTGGCGGGGGGCGTCGCATACGGCGTATCGTTCCTGCTGGTGGCAGCGCTGCTGCCACTCGTGACGGACCCTGTCGTCGCTGGAAATGTGGGACTCCTCGTCTCGGGCGCCATGGGGCTGTTCGCTCTCGCGGTCGCCGTGCTGATCCGGATTCGGGGGCTTGCGGCGTTCGGCTTCCGGCGCGCCAGGCCTCGCCATCTGATCGTCGGCGCGGTGCTCGGCGTAGCTGCGTATCTGTTAGGCACGATCGTGGCGGTCATCTACGCGTTGACAACCGGCGAGATCGAGAACGTTCAGGGCAGCTATCAATCGGCTGCCGCTGGCGGGTGGTGGTCGCTCACGCTTTCACTCGTCGCCGGGGCGGTCCTCACCCCTCTGGGTGAGGAGAGCTTCTTCCGTGGCGTCATCGCGAACGGGCTCCTTGCCAAGTACGGCGCGTGGGTCGGGGTGCTCGTGAGTGCGGCCATCTTCGCCGTGGCTCACGGTATCAACCCGATCATGTCGGTCGCCTTCGTCGTCGGCATCTTCACGGCTTTGCTGTTCCGGTGGTCGGGCTCGGTCTGGCCGGGCATCGTGCTGCATGGGGTCAACAACGCGACCGCGTTGCTCGTCCCGCTCGTCATCGGTCTCAGCGCGGCGTGACAGCGACGCCGGGCGTCCAGTTCGGAAGCAAGGCTGCGTCCGCGGCGTTGAATTGAGAGCGGAGGAACCGTGCGCATCTCCCCGTGCGCGGGAAGGGAGCATCATGGCGTGGAGTACCCGTGAGCTTGCGGAGCTTGCGGACACGACGGTGAACACTATCCGCCACTACCACCGACTCGGCCTGCTGGAGCTGCCGAGGCGCCGCTACAACGGCTACAAGCAGTATGAGGTGCGGCACCTGGTGAGCCTCCTGCGCATTCGGCGTCTCGCCGATCTCGGTGTGCCGCTGGCGCAGATCGGCGCGGTGAGCGCCGGCGACGACAACACACCGGAGGCCCTGCGCAGAATCGATGAAGAGCTTCGAGCACGCGTCGAGCGACTGGAGCAGGCCCGGGCTGACATCGCCGCAATCCTTCGCGACGACGCCCCGGCGGACGCCCCGGCGGGGTTCGCTGCTGTGGCATCTCGGCTCTCGGAGGCTGACAGCTCTATCATCCACATCTACGCGCAGCTGTACGACAAGGACGCACTTGCAGACCTGCGGAAGATGGTGGAGACGGATTCGGACGCGGTCAGCGCTGAGTTCGACGCGCTCCCTGCCGACGCCGACGAGAACTCGAAGCAACATCTCGTCGAGAGACTGGCGCCCATACTGACTCAGAATTTCCTGGACTACCCATGGTTGGGCAATCCGGTTCCGCATCTGTCGAGGAGTGAACACGTGACGGAACAGACGTTCATCGATGCCGTCGTGGAGTTGTACACAGAGGCGCAGCTGGAGGTTCTCGCGCGTGCGAGCGTCCTCGCGAAAGAGCGAGCGCAAGCCATTCGGGAAGCGCAGACATCCGGGGAGTGACAACGTCGCTTGACCATGTTCTGAGAACACGGCCTGGGCTGGGGGAGTCGAATGAGGGTGTGTCTGAAGAAAAGGCTCTCAGCTTGAACCGGTGACGGCTGCGCTTCTGGCCCGGATCATCCTCGGTGAGTCTCTCGGTATTGCACAACCGATTGCGATCGGCCTGATCGTCGTCGCTTCGTTGGGTGTGGACTGGCGTCCCGAGACCGAGGGAGGTGCTGCGGTTGGCAGCGACACTGCCCCGCGCATCAGGAGCAGCCGCCCGAAGAAGACGATCAGGATGTGCCGACTCGCCAGGGGCAGCCGCAGCTTCCTCGGCGGCTCAGGAGCTGCGACGATCACTGTACGTTGCGGCGAGCCTCTCGTCATCGGTTCCCGGCTCTGCGTCGAAGGTCTTCCGCTCCCAGTGGCCATATTCTTCGGAGATCGGGTGGCCACCGCTCGAGTCGGACGACCATGCGACGGTGCACGTCCCGGGCTGCCCGAGCGCAACGGGAGTCGTCACGACGTCCCATTCGATCGTCGAGCATGAGGTCTCGTGGAAGAGCCCATCTGGTCCTTGAATCTGCGTGTGACTGCTGCGATCGAACTCGATGAGTTCGTCACCGCACGTCAGCGTGACTTCATTCACAGCTGGGCCGGTGCAACCCGTCGCGGGATCCGCTTCGACGAGATCATCGTGCGCCGCGGAAGCATGAGCCGGAATGATCGCCGACAGCGCGACTGCGACGAGAACGTTGAACGCCAGGGACTGTGTCGAGTCATAGGAACGGAGACTTTCACAGAGGCGGGAGCTGTCGAATCGGTCAGTTCCGGCCGTGGTCCTCGTTCCGGAGCGACTCAGGGCCGCGGCCGGGATGGGCGCGAGCCTGGAGCGCGGCGAGGTGAGCGTTGTACGCGTCGAGTTCGGGGTCGCCATGCGCGTCCGCTTGGCGATCCGCGGCCCGCGCAGCGGCCGTGTCGGCACGGAACCAGCGGTGCATGATGTAAAGAAGCATCAGCAGAGTGGGGCCTTCTCCGTATGACCAGGCCAAGCCGCCGGCGAGCCCCTGGTCGGACAGCGGATCCATGCCCAGCGCGCTGGTCGACGCGGAGAAATGCTCGACCATGAGCGATGGGCTCATCATCATGAACACGCCGAAGAAGGCGTGCAGCGCCGCTTCCGCGAACAAGTCGAGCGCGCGCATCCCGTATCCCATCCGGGCTGGGACGGGATCGTCGGTGAGGGCGGGGATGGTGAACAGCATCCCCGCGACGAGGAAGCCGGTCTGCAGGAGCAGCCTCCCGCCCGGGATCGCGAGGATCGGATCGAGAAAGTCGGCGAGATAGAGCCCGTAGAACGCCAACAGGTACAGCGGAAGCGCGACGACCGGCGAGAGGGTCCAGCGCGCCCATCTGGAACGGAGGGCTCCGAGCGCGATGCGGAGTGCAACACCTGGCATGCCCGAGTGGGGCGTGGCGCGCAGCAGGAGACGACCGGGGGAGCCCAGAACGAGGAGCGGCGGGACGATCATCATCAGCGTCAGCTGCTGAAACATGAACACCGACAGAATCTGACCGGCGTACCTCTCCACACCGAGGCCCGTCGCCCCTGCGAGGACAGTGCACCCCGCGACGAACGCCGCTGTTCTCCCGATCGGCCACGGCCTGCGCTGGCGCATCAACCGGATCACTCCCCATCCGTAGAGTGCGCAGAGCACCGCTGCGGCCAACGGGAGCGCCGAGAGCAGCTCGGGTCCGATCGAAAGGTACTCCGCGAGGCGCGGCGGCGTCATGCGGTCACCTGCGACTTCTTCGTCGGCACTGCGGGCGCTCGGCCTGGACGAGAATCTCCGTGAGGAGGAAGATCAGCGCCAGAATCGTGACGACTGACCGCACGATGAGGATCCCACCTTTGACGGATCAGTTCCAGAGCGACGACCAGAGCTGCGGTGGCGATCACCCCAGGAACGAACGCATTGTGTTGGAAGGCGGCGCTGTCGCCGAACATTGAGCTCTCCATTCTGAGAGGAACGCATCGTGGGCGTCGAACTACGGGCAGAAGGAGGGCGCCCCACCGAGAGTGAGGACGACATCGGCAGTATCACCGACGAGTAGGCCGTCGCCGTCGAGGAAGCCCATGTGGATCCGTCGTAGTCGTTGCTCGGGCACGATGGTCTTCTTCTCGCGGCCAACAGGGAAGCCATACATGGACGCAGCTCAGGACTCCTCACATCCTTCGAGGAACGCGTCAGCCGACTCAGATCCGCAGGATCGTCCCGTCGGACGGTGTCAGGGAGGTGACAGGTCTCTGTGCCGTCGAGGGGCCGCAGGCTGCGGCGAGATTGCGCAGGCTCGCGACCGGAGTGTCTCGAAACGCCGGAAGGGGTGTGTCGAGAGGAAGGAGATTCTCGGCAGCGGAGGTGAACGCTGGGCAGGTGTCCGCGACCTGGTCGCGAGGCGACGCCGGTGTCGAGTCCCCGGCCGCGATGACGTATGCGACGTCGGCCGTCTCCGAACTGCTCATCGACAGTGTCACCGGTGATGCCTCGGTGGCGGTCGATCCCACGCCTTCGAGGTGCGTAGACAGCGACACTCCCAAAAGGACGAGGAGCATCAGCATCATCGTGGAAATGATCGTTGTTCTCACTGCCACCCCAGTCGGCTGCGGCTCGAGTGGGCGAGTCGGCCGCAGCAGCATCTTCCTCAGACTACCGGCTACGTGGAGACCTCCTGTACGTCGTCGGCGTGGGGAGATGAGTGAGCACGAGGATCGGCATTTCGAAGGGCGGGTCAGTCTCTCGGTGATCATCGATGACCAGTTGCGAGCCATTCATCTCCCCGAATTGATCTCGAGCCAGCGCAGGACGTCCTGGCTGAGTGCATCGGTCGCTTCGATGGGTACCAGGTGTCCGGTTGCTGGGAACCGGACCACGTCAACGGGCGCGGGGAGGGCGGCGGCGAGTTCGGAGGCCTGACCGATAGGAATCCATGGGTCGGATTCGCCCCAGCCGATGCGCGTGGGGCAGCGCACTCCCGCAAGACGATCGACGATCGGTCGTGTGTCCCCCGAGCTCAACTGAGCGATCTGGCGGTAGAACGCGTGCTGGCCCTCTGGTGAGCACCAGGGGCGGGCGAGCTCGTCAACCGACGTGCTGTCGAGAAGACGATGGGCCGCCCCCACGATGTATTCGCGGACAAGAGCTGTGTGAAGGTTCGAAGGCAATGCGGCGAAGGCTTCTTCGTGTTCGGCCACGAGCCGGAAGAAAGGGGAGCCCCACGGATCAAGTGTGACGATGTCGAGGAGATAGAGGCACGCGAACTCACAGCCCTCGAGCAGGTGCGCGCCCAGAGCGACTGCGCCTCCGATGTCGTGAGCCACGACGCTCGGTCGGTCGAGCTGCCAGTGATCGATCACTGCCGCGAGACGCTTGCGCTGCTGAACGAGATCAACCGGTGGGTCTTCTTGAGCGATCGATGATCCGTAGCCGGGCATGTCCCACAGGAAGACTCGGTGCTGGCACGCAAGCATCTGAGCCACAGGCATCCACATTGCTGCGGACCATGGCGTCCCATGGCACAGCACGACGTTGTTCGCAGAGCTCTGGTCGTCGGGGCTGAGGCGGTAGGTGGCGATCTCGGACCCATCGACGTCGATGCGGGTGGGGCTCGGGAGGGAGGGAACGGTCACGCACCCGACGTTAGAACTTCAGGTCGACCTGAAGTCAACCTGCAATGATGGAAGCGTGCGAATCGGTGAGGCAGCGGCAAGGCTCGGTGTCGCGACCCACGTGTTGCGACATTGGGAGGACGAACGTGTCGTCATTCCGCTGCGGAGCTCTTCAGGACACCGCGATTACGCGGAGGAGCACCTTCAGCGACTGCGTATCGTCAAGTCCTGTCAGAGGCTGGGGCTGAGCCTGCCGGAGATTCGCCAGATTCTTCACCGTGATGAGCCGGGGCGCGTCGCCGTGATCGATCGCAGGGTGGGGGAGATACGGCGGCTGCGTGCAGAACTGGACATGGCCGAAAGGTTCCTCGGACATGTCCGCGAATGTCGGCACGACTTCATCACACGATGCACAGAATGCTCAGCCTATGCAGGGACGAGAGGCGAAATCGGCTCTGACGCCTGAACGACTTCAGCGACGTCTTCGAGCTCGCCCCTGGCAGTCTGGGCGGTGCGCATGAGCCCCGTCATATGGACGCAATCCATGAGCAACAGGTACTCTGTGTGCGGTGGTTTGCGCCACCTATAGCACTTCCACGTGAGGACCACGTGAATCATTGCGGAGAGACCCGAGCAGCTCAGGACATGTCCGGATGGGGTGCGGCGCACAGGTGCGCCGACTTCAGAATGCCGATGCTCGACATCGGCTGACGAAAGGACATGACATGTCGAGTAAGGACGAGAAGAACCTCACCCAGGTGATCGACAAGATCGCGAAGATGGACGAGCCGCGACGTTCGGTGGTGAGGCGTGTGCACGACGTCATCGTGGCTGCGGCACCTACGCTGAAGCCGCGGATCTGGTACGGCATGCCCGCGTACGCGGTCTCGGCGAGCACGCCGGCGCTGGTGACGCTGCGCAATGATGAGCGTTTGAACCTCGCGCTCACCGAGAAGGTCGATTTTCGGCCCGCTGGCGGTGCGGATGGTGCTCTGATGCCGGCGGCGTGGTACTTCGAGACCGTGGATGAGGTCACAGAGAAACGCATCGTCGAGATCATCCGCTCGGTCGCTTCCTAGGCACCGGGCACCACGGCTCTCCCCGACGGCGACGGATCGCAACCTTGTCATCGGGGAGAGTCGGGTGGTGTTTCGTGAGTGGAAAGTTGACCCGTGTCAGGTCGGAAAGTGAGAAATACAGTTTCCAGTATGGAAACTGGCAATGAAGGTGTCCCGCCGACGCCGGAACAGGCGCTCGCCGCTCTCGCCGACACAGAGCATGTCCGAGCATCCGTGCGCTGTGGTCCTCTCGCACAGCCGAGGGCGAAAAGAAGGTTGTTCCGTGCCAGAACATCGTGGAGCTCCGGCTCAACGTGCGGAGCCGGGCAGCCGCGCTGATTTCATATACTGACGACATGCCGAGTTCAGTGCAGCTGATCCGTTCCGACAAGCTCTCCGATGTCGCTGAGTATGCCTATGCGGCTACCGCACCGAAGGACGCCCGGATGATCTTCCTGGCAGGGTCCTGCCCGTTGGACGAGAACGGTGCGACGCTCGCGGTCGGTGACTATGCCGGGCAGGCGGCGGCGTGCGTGGAGACCATGAAGGAAGCGCTCGCCGCTGCGGGTGCGCGGATCGATGACGTCATCAGTACGCGCGTGCTCGTGGCGTCGTCGACACAGGCGGATCTCGTGGCGGCATGGGAGATCGTGCGTGACGCGTTCGGATCCCACGACGTGCCGAGCACGCTGATGGGTGTGACTGTCCTCGGGTATGACGACCAACTGGTGGAGATCGAGGCCGTCGCCGCGGTGGTGGACTGAAGCAGCAGACGAGGCTGCTCGGTGCCGGAACGGGGTCGAGTACCGTGTCGGCGTATCGCAGGGCTCCGGGCACGGCTCGGCAGGGGGCGGGGCGTGAGCGGCAATCAGCTCCGCGTGAGTCGTGTGCGGGGTGAGATGCTTGATAGTTGTGCCTGAACGCCAGCGACATCAGGTCTCGGATGCCCGGCGATCAGGCTGGAGCCCGAGAAGTCGCGGCCGACGGCTCCTGAGACTGGCTGCTGAGGGCTGCTCGTAGGGGACTGGAGCAGCCCTCAGGGTCTGTTCTCCCGGAGGCGAGCACCTCCAAGGAACCAGGGCCCGCTCCGACGAATCGAAGCGGGCCCTGGTCCTACTCAGCCGAGAAGCGCGACATCGGCGGTCTCTGTCGCCCGTCTGCGGCGGAGGTGGAGGAATGTGCCTCCGGCAACCAGGAGCAGAAGACCCGTCCCCAGCACCCCGAGGCCGATCATTCCACCGGTGATCGCGAGCGGCGGGGGAACTTCCTCCGGCCACTCCGGGACAGCGCAGGCAGCCGACTCGTCGGTCAGATCGTTGTGATCGAGACCGGCGGTGTTCGCGAACCCGCCGCGGTTGCCGCTGCCTGGCTCCGGGCACACGAGGGTGGTCGCATCGGCGGCGTCGGTGTCGAGGCGAGTCTCGACGACCACGCGGTACGTGTGCACCGCTCCGGCAGAGAGGGCGACGTCCGTGGCGACGACATTCTCGTCCTCACCCTGTTCGCCGAGCCCGGTCCACGTCGCCGCGGGAGTGATGCCGGTCGGAGCCGTGGTCACCTCTGCGGAGAGCACCTCGATGCCTGCGCCGTAGCGGAGCTGGTCGGTGAGTGTGTACTCGCCGGCTGCTGCTCCGTCGTTGTCCACCGTGATCGTGTAGTTGACGGTCCAGCGTCCGTTGGAGCCCTTGACCGGGTCGCCGTCCATGGTCTTCACGATGTCGATGGACGGGACGTTCGCGCAGTCGGTGTCGACGATGGTGCCGCCGGTCTCGTCGGTCAGGGTGGCCGCGTTGTTCAGCCCCTGCTCGATGAGGTTGCCGCCCGCGGGAACTGTGCAGGCCGGCGATGCCGTCCCGTCGTCCCCGATGTCGCCGGAGTCGAACGACAACGGAACATCCGCGATCACCGTCACCCGGTAGACGTGCGGCATGTAGCCCTCGTCGTCCAGACCGATGATGTTCACGTCGGTCGCGATGCGCTGGTCGACGTCTCCGTCGAACCCGTCGTTCGTCACGATCCCCTCGGGGCCGACGACGGCCACCGCGTCCACTCCAATCTGCGGCGCGAACAGGAGTTCGTCGTCCAGGTCGTAGGCGGTCGCCTCGTCACCGGTGTTGCCGACGGTGAGATCGTAGACGACCTCCCACTGACCGTCGCCGACCGGCATGGCCGAGACGATGGCCTTGTCGAGCGTGGGCTCGCCGGGGACCACGCACTCATTGTCCGTATCCTCCAGACCGTTCCAGTCGACGGTCGCCGTGTTGTTCAACGTACCCGGCCGCGCGTCACCACCGGGAGTGGTGCAGACGTCACGGTCCGGAACATCGATTCCGGCCAGGTTCACCGCGTACCGCACGGTCACCGTGTAGGTGTGCACCACCGGCGCACCCTCTGCACCCGCGATCGCTTGCCCGGTGACGATCCGGACGTCCTGGAGACCGTCGAAGTCGGCGTTGAGCTCCTCTGCGTCCGGTGCGTCGGACGTGACGTCCTCGATACCGACGACCGTCACACCCTCACCCGGTGCGAGCTCGTCGTCGAGGTCGTAGTCCCCGGCGCCGGCACCACTGTTCGTGACCGTGATCTCGTAGGTCGCGTCGTAGAAACCGTCCTCACCATCGACCGGAGTCACCGCGCCCGAGAGAGACTTGGTGGTCTTGATCAGCGGCGTCGTCACGCACGCGATGTCCGTCTGGTCCTCGCCGTTGTGGACGAGGCCGGCCGTGTTCGCGAAGCCGCCTGGTTCGTTCGAACCGGGCTCCGGGCAGACCAGGTCGGCCGGGGTGACGACATCCTGATCCATAGAGGCGACGACCACCACCCGGAAGACATGCGTCTCATCCGCGTCGAGAGGCTGATCCGTGACGATGACGTTCTCTGCGGCACCCGCAGCGCCCTGGCCGGTCCAGTCGGAGCTCGGCTCCACACCGTCCGGCGCGTCGATGATCTCTGCCGACTCGACGTCGATTCCGGCGCCGTACCGAAGCCGGTCGCTGAGGTCGTAGTCGCCGGTCGACTGCCCGATGTTGCTCGCCGTCACGTCGTACTCGATCGTCCACGTGCCGTCACCGTTGGCGATGGGGCTGCCATCGGAGAGCACCTTGTCGAACTCGATCAGCGGCAGAGTCGGACATGCCCTGTCCTGGCCGACGATGCCATTGCTGGTCAGCGTGGTCGAGTTGCTCAGGCCACCAGGCTCGCCGCTGCCGGGAGACGCGCACTGCAGCTCGCCCGGATCGATCGTGGCCTCGTCCATCTGGACCGTGACCTCGACCTGGTACGTGTGCGACTCACCGATCTCAACGGTGACGCCCGCGGCGATCAGGTTCTCCGGGTCGGAGTCCGCAGCCCCGCGCCCAGTCCAGTCCGCGTTGACGTCGATGCCGTCCAGCGACCGGACCTCATGATCGACGATCTCGATCCCCTCGCCGAAGCTCAGACGATCGGTCACGTCGTAGTCAGCGGCCGCGCCGCCGGCGTGCGTGGCGACGATATCGTAGACGACCGTCCAGGTGCCGTCCCCGTTCGGGGTCGGACCGGCCGAGACGCTCTTGTCCACGCTGACCACACCGACCGTGACACAGGCCTCATCGTCGGCCGTGAGGTCGTTGTGCCGGATCTCCGCCGTGTTCGACAGTCCCTGGCCCTCGGCCGGAATCTCGGAGCACTCGGTGATCACCGGGGCACCCTCCGTGCCTTCGGCGAGACCGATCACGACCTCGACCTGATAGGTGTGCGTGGCGCCCGCGTCGAGCGTCACACCGGTCGCGATCACATTCTCAGGCGCATCGACGGCACCGCGACCCGTCCAGGTGGCGGACGGGGTCACGCCCGCCGGCGCTGTCGTGATGGCACCGGACACGACCTCCAGGTCGCCAGAGGCGGTCATCCGGTCCACGATGTCGTAGTCACCCTGCACGCCACCGGTGTTGGTCGCGATCAGGTCATACGTCACGGTCCAGGTGCCGTCGCCGTTGGCGGTCGGACCGGACGCGACGGACTTGTCGATGTCGATCTCCGGCGGAGTGGCACATGCCTGGTCCGGCTCGACCTCCCCGTCCGACTTCGTCAGCTCGGAGGTGTTGTTGAACGCAGTGTCGGTGTCCTCCCCCTCGCCAACGCACTCGGTCGCCGGCAGGTCGCCTGCACCGTCTTCGAACTGCAGCGGCACATCGGCCACCACCGTCAGCAGATACGTGTGCGGGGCGTAGCCGTCATCGTCGTTGCCGAGCAGTGCGACGTCGGTTGCGACATCCAGGTTCCCCTGGCCGTCCCATGCGGGGTCGGCGAGCGTCACGCCGTCGGGCGCGTCGGTCACCTCAGCGGAGACGATGTCGACCTGGTCTGTGAAGTGCAGCTCGTCCGCCAGCGAGTACGACGTCGACGCCGTCGACGTGTTCGTCACCTCGAGTGCGTACACGATCTCCCACTGACCGCCGCCGATCGGCGACGCCGAGACGATCTCCTTGGTGTGCGTCGCGTCGCCGTCGATCTCGACGCCCGCCGGGTCGCAGTTGATCGTCGGCGCGACACCGGAATCCTCCGGGATGTCGGCAGCCGCGCAGGCGGTGTTCACGACACCGTCCCCGATGCTGTCGTCAGCGATGATCTCGTATTCATGCACCTCGCTGTCGCCCGGAGCAAGCTCGTCGATCTCGAAAGCGCCCAGTTCGGGCTGCTGATCATCCGAGATCTCGATGCCCGTGAGTGCGCCCTGTCCGGTGTTCTCCACGACGACTCGGTAGCGGATCGTGTCGTCGACCGCGAACGTCGGATAGTCCTCGACCGTGTTCGCGTCGCGCCACTCACCATCCGCGTCCTGTACGTACTTCTTCAACGACGCGGAGTAGAAGTTCGCGATCGTGATCGGCGCAGACGTCCGCATCACAAGCTCCGTGTGACCATCGCGCGCCTGTGCTCGGTTGACGAGTGTGTCGCCACCCTCGACGCCATCGGTCGCGACGTTCACGGTGAACTGCTGCGTGGCGCCCGGGGCGAGCTCGCCACCGATCACCCGCACAGCCGTGGCGTCCGGCGTGAACGTGGTCGACCAGCCGACGGTGTTCCCGTCAACCGTTCCGGCCTCACCGTTGGACGCGTCGGCCGGGTCATCCGAAAGTGTGGCCGGATCTGCCGTCGTGTAGTACACCGTCGCGCCCGCAGCCGCATCGATGCCCGTCAGCGTGTAGTCACCCGAGAACTCAGTACCACGCTCATCCCCGATGAAGGGAAGGATGTCGATCGTGTCCGTGTACGCCTGCGCAAGCGGATCGAACGAGCGCAACGTCACCGTCCAGGCCCCTTCACCCACGCCGTCGCCAGTGAGGTTCGGGATGAACGGGGTGTCCGCGGACTTCCCGATCGTGGTGTAGCCCGCCGAGGAGACGGTCACCTGCGCAGTGGCCGATCGGCTCTGCCCGGCGTACGTTGCGGTTGCTGTGTTCGTGAGCACCTCCCCAGGCGTCACGGAGTCATCAGCGACAGCCTGATAGCTCAGCGGGACCTGCGTGTTCGTCGGAACGTCATCCAACGTCCACGTGAGCACCTGCCGGCCCTCATCGTCCGTCGTGACGACCGGCGCCGGCGTTGCGGAACCCGCGACATACGTCATGCCTGCGGGGAGCGTGTCCACGAGCGTGTATCCATCGACAGTCTCGGGTACGCCACCCTCACCGTTTGCGGAGTAGAGCAGCGTGAAGGTCGCCGGCTCACCCGGCCGAAGTGCCGCTCGGTCCGAACTCTTCGACACGTTCGGCGTCGCAGACACGACGCGCAGAACATCACGGTACGCCGAGGTGTAGGGATAGCGCGCGTCCGGAATATCTGTCACCCGAGAGGAGCCGTACAGAGGCTGCAGCGAGTCGACGATTGCGGCGCCGAACGTCCAGACGTCCGTCCCGGGAGGCACATCTTCGTTGATCGTGAAGTACGGAGTGAGTCGTTCTCGAGCAACCGAGACCTGGGTTTCCGAGAAAGGGTACACGGTACGAACGGCGCGAACCGTCGAGAGGTCAGCGGGCGGAGTGCTGACCCATCCGTTGCCACCCGTGAGGGATACACCACCGGTCGTGCAGCGGAAGGTGTTGGGGTCGTAGGCGTCCGACGCCGGATCCACCAGTGCATCGTCGCCGACATAGTACTGAAGTGAGCTCGCGGGAACGGAATCGTGCAGTTCGGCGCGTGTAAAGGTCACATATCGCGTGTCGAGCACCTGGCAGAATCCGAAAAGCGAGTCGGGGTCGTATCCCGCGTAGCGGGGACCCTGGGTGTCGATGCTCCCCACAGCACGGACCTCCGTGCCAGGGGAAACCCGGTAGCTGTCGTCCCATACCGTTCCGCCGTCACCGGTATAGGCGCGCTGATAGCCGTTGCTGTGTCCTCCGGGAAAGGTGATCGCCTTGCTCGACGTGTTGTTCTCGTCGTCGTCCACAGAGATCGCGCCCGATCCCGGGGCGGTGTACGTCGGAGCATCGGTCGTCAGAGTCGTCCCCGTGTTGGTCGTCGTCTCGACGCGGAAACTCACCTGTCCGCTGGCGATCGCGCTCGCATCGACGCGCAGGGGGCGGCCAGCTGAATCCAGGCTGGGCACCTGTGCCAACGAGTAGTCGATCCCCGTGAGCGTCAGCGTGAACTGGCCAGGAGTCCCTGTCGGGGTGAGGGTGCACGAGCCGACGAACGGCGCCACCTGGTCAGCCGGGTTGTCGCCGCCGGACCACGGGTGCGCCGCGGCCGCGTACTGCGTGAACTGACCGCAGCCGGCCCCGGGAGTCACGGATACAGCTGACCCGTTCGTGGCGCTGAAATCCACCGTGTAGCTGACGGTGT
Source organism: Microbacterium halotolerans (assembly GCF_003569805.1). Lineage (GTDB taxonomy): Bacteria > Actinomycetota > Actinomycetes > Actinomycetales > Microbacteriaceae > Microbacterium > Microbacterium halotolerans. Next base: position 1,862,243 of record NZ_KZ984051.1, read on the forward strand.
CCGGACCAGCCTCGGAGCCGTCCCGGAGGAAGAGCGTCCACTGGAAGTCGACGTCGACATACCCTTCGGAGAACTGCAGAGCGCCCGTGGGCGTCCCCCACAGCATGTCCATGCCGAACTCGTTCTCGATCACGAGTGCGGGGAGATCGGCGGTCTGACCGTCGATCGTTCCGGAAGCCGTGAGTTCCGACCTCGTCTCGCCGTCCGCGCGTACGGCGGTCTGAATGACGTGAGCGGATCCTTGATCCTGGGTGCCGATGTTGCAGACCAGAGTGCGTCCATCGTCGGAGATCGAAGACTCCGGGGTGCCACCGGTGATACACGAGTCCGGAAGCGAGGCGAAGACTCCGTTCTCCAGAGTGAGGGTGAAGTTCACGTCGTCGACGGGTTCGTTCGAGGGCGCCTCGGCATCGTCGTTGACGTTTACACGCCATTCCGCGGTGACGACGTCACCGCTCGCGAGAGTGGTCGGAGTGTCATCCGCCCAGCGCGCCGTGATCTCGTACACAGGTGCGGCCATCGCGGGCGTGGCGACGAAGACGGTGGCGAACGCAACGAAGAGCGCTGTCACCCCCGACAGTATGCTGCGGAATCCCCGACGCGATCGCGTCGGTGAAAGTGAGCGGCTCATAGAACTCCCCGAGTCTGTGAAGTAGTGCGCTGCATAAACCACTGGCATCGACCGCGAGTTCGATCGGAGCTCCGTGCGGCGACTCCATTTTGGAGACAGCCGAGACTTAGTAAATTGCCAGGAACACTCACACGCCACTCATAGGGAAGGAAACTACCCCTCATCCCACCCCTGAGCGCGCGGGAAGCGCTGCTAAGCGTCGGTGGTCTGGAGGAGCCGAAGGTGATGAGCCCGTGCTAGCGCGTCCTCGCGAGAATCGGCGCCGAGCTTCCGGTAGAGGTTGCGCACGTGGAACTTCACGGTGTTCTCAGATACGAACAGCAGCTGGGCCATTCTGGGTCGGGGTTCACCGGCGGCGAGGAGGGCGAGGACCTTCTCTTCCGTGGCGGTGAGTTCCACCAGATCGATCGTCAGCGGTAGCGGCTCTGGTGCCATCGACAGGAACTTCTCGGCCCTTGCGCGATCTGAGGTATCCATCGCGTTGACGACATCGACGAGCGACGAGCGTCGTGCGAGTGCGAAGGAAGAGTAGGAATGGCCCTGGGCGGCGGCAGTGATCGCCTGCTGGAGGTGTCGACGCCCTGTCGCGGGTGAATCCTCCGCGAGAGCAGATGTGATGAGGAGATCGACCTGTGAGCGAAGATCGACCTCGTCCGCGGCAAGGCCTGCGGCGATGTGTTCCCGCGCAGCCGGTTTCTTGTCTGCGAGCAGTGCGAGGCGCGCGGCGACTGGAGCGAGATGTGGGCTGTCCTGCCGTTCGGCCAGAAGCTCCTGAGCTTCACTGGTGCGTCCTACGGCGAGGAGCAGGTCCGCTCGCACGGCATCCAGTCGCGGTTCGATGCCGGCGGTCCGATGGTAGACGCCGGTGAACGCGCGGGTGCGGTCGATCCTGTTCAGTGCCGTCCTGGGGTCGCCCCAGAGCAGGTCGTACCGTGAGCGGGCGTAGGTGACGAACGGCGCCCACGAACGCTCCCGGTTCACCTGAATCTCGAGTTCGCGGAGTGCTGTTTCGGAGGCAGCCTGGTCGAGGCGGTCAACCGCGATCAGTACCGCAGCCACTTTGGCGGACAGTTGCACAAGGGGGACCATCCACCCCAGGGAACCAGCCCCGTGGTCGTGGCGGGACAACCATCGCTCGGCTTCGACCGTGTGCCCGCGGATCGCGAACAGAAGCGCGAGCTTTCCGGCGGCATCTCCTCCGACCCGGCCATCCCACGTCTCATCTCGTAGCTCGTACGCTTCCCGTAAGAGCAGTGACGCACGGTGGTATTCGCCGGCAAGGAGGCGGGTGATCCCCACTTGCAGGATCGCGCTCGGAACACGGATCGCGATCCTTCCCGGCTGGGCTACACACGCATGCCGGGTGAGTTCCTCGGTGATGGTCGCGAAATGCAGAGCCTTCCGATACTGACCGTGGAGCCGGTACGCGAGCATGAACGCGGCTGCGGTGCTCATCGCTTTTCGCGCAGACCCGCTCCGCCCCACCTTCCGAAGATCGGGCGGTTGCGATGGGAGGCGGGTGTTCATCGCCAGTCGGTCGAGGTCGCTCGTGTCTCCGCGCACGTTGAGCCGACACTCACGCACGGCCGCCGCCGTCGGGTGCGCCACCCACAACTCCCGAGGAAGCGCATGCAACGCGGCGTCAAGCGCCGGGACAGCCACCGCCATCAGGACAGGCCACTCTTCCTCGACGAGGCGGACGACACTCGCGGAGTCCCCGTCATCGACGGCTCGTCGAAGCTTCTGCTCCAACGCTTCAGCTTCGGCCGCGCCCAGCAGCGTCGACGAGGACCGGTCGCTTTGAGAAGTCATCAATGCCTAACGATATGCCGATACGCCAGTACGATCGTCGCCCACCCCTGCGCGCCGCAGTCCTCGAGCCCACACACCCGTCAGTGCCACACCGATCACCTCACCGGCAACGCGCGCGGCTAGAGTGCCCAGAACGAGGACGGGTGTGAGGTGCTCAAGGGAGAAGACGCTGAGCGACACCGTGAACAACAAGATCCCGAGAGTGATGCCGGCGAGGTAGTAGCGGATCTCGACGCGAGCGCCTATCACGGTCTCTCGGTCCGCGCGCCATACGACAGCGTCGATCACCGCACCGGTGAGAAGCAGCGGCACGAGCAGGATGATGCCGGACGGGCTCGACACGGCGACCATCACACCCGCAACGGCAGCGGTGACCGTGGCGGTTCCTGGGGTTCTCGTCAGCCGGCGGGCCAGGAACGGCATCGCGCCGTGCACGCTTGCCACCACTGCATAGAGGGGTGGCGAAATCGATGCAAGGACGGTGAGGAGCCCGACGGTGGAGAGATGCAACATGAGATGAACTGCTGCCAGGGCACCGCATACGAGCAGCACTCGCGTCGAGAATCCGGAGCGTGAACGGCCCGTGCTCCGCACGTGAAACCTTCCTGATCAACGAGACGATATCAACCCTGAGCGTACTGGCCGCGACCGTGACCCTGGCCGCTCCATCCGTCTCAGACCACATCGCGAGCATGGTCGCCGCCGTCAGCCAGTGAAAGAAACGCAGGGAGACAGTGACCGATCGTCGGCCCCCAACGGGCGCCCCGCGGTATCAGGCCGACGGGTACGTTGAGACTGCTTCGGCGGGGCCTGCGCGCTGCGGGTCGGTTGACGATGCTCTCGGCGATACGTCGAGATCGATCGTGCGCTCGACCCGGGTGCCGCCGCGCTGTTCGCCCCACGGATCGCGTCCTGCTGCGCCAGCTTCGTCCCGCGCGGTAGCGTCGTCCGCATGAAGAAGATCGGCCTCATCGGCGGAATGAGCTGGGAGAGTTCTGCTCTCTACTACCGACTCATCAACGAGAGGGTGCGCGATCGTCTCGGTGGGCTGCATTCGGCGCGCTGCGTCATGGGCTCCGTGGACTTCGCCGAGGTCGAGCGCATGCAAACAGCGGGGGAGTGGGCGGCGGCCGGCGGGCTGCTCGCGGAGGAAGCGCGCTCGCTGGAGGCCGCCGGAGCCGAGGCCATCGTGCTCTGCACGAACACCATGCACAAGGTGGCGAGCGATATCGAGAGCGCGGTAGGCGTGCCGCTCCTGCATCTCGTCGACGTGACCGGTGAGGCGGTCAATGACGCTGGGCTGTCGAAAGTCGTGCTGCTCGGCACACGCTTCACCATGGAGGAGCAGTTCTATCGCGAGCGCATGGAAGCGAACGGCGTGCAGACGGTCGTCCCGGATGCGGGCGGGCGAGCGACAGTCGACCGAGTGATCTATGAGGAACTCGTGCTCGGCATCGTGAGCGACGAGTCCCGACGCGAGTTCCAGCGCATCATCGAGGGTCTCATCACCGCCGGTGCCGAAGGCGTCATCCTCGGATGCACCGAGATCGAGCTGCTCGTCGGCGAAAGCGACGTCACCGTACCGGTCTTCGCCTCGACTGCCCTGCACGCCGCTGCCGCAGTCGACTTCGCACTCGCGGAAGGACATCCGGTGTGATGTCGGTGCTGTGGCGTCGCCGGAATCGTTGACCCGAATGCGGCCGCCGATACGCTGAGGGAACAGGTCGGTGTGCGGTCGGGTCGGCTTCGGAGCGGAACGGCTTCGCGTGCTCGGTAGCCGCGGATCCCCGACGCACGGAGAGCTCATGCCCACGTTCATCGCCATCGGCTACGGAGATGCCGCCGGATACGAGAAGACGGATCCCGCGGTCCGCGATCGTGCTCATGCACACGACGCGGACCTGCGTGCAAGCGGCGCCCGGATGTGGACGTCCGGAGCGCCCGTGCAGGTTCGGAACCCGGAGGAAGCGGGAACTCGCCACGAGAGCAGTGCGTTCATGACGTCCCCGCTGCCTGTTGCAGGATTCACTCTCCTCGAAGCGGACGACCTCGAACATGCGATCGCGCTGGTCTCGACGACACCGTGCGCGGTCGCGCACGGTGTCGTCGAGGTCTGGCCGATGAATGAGTAGGGCCGGAGCCCGAGCGGTCGACGCGCGAGCGGGGGCGGACAGGGCTCTTCGCAGCGACCTTTGTCAGAGAAGGGAACGCACGGTACGCGCGTTCCCGCGGTCGCGAACGCGGGATGCGTTGCCATGTCGGTTGCGCGTGCTGCGCAGTGCCGACGATTCAGTCACTCGCTCCGGAATGCCGTCGCGCTCTCTCCTGCGAAGTCTGCGAAGGTACGCGCCGGGCGACCCAGAAGCTCAGGCACGGCTGGTGAGACCTCTGCGGCCTCGCCACGGGCGTAGTGGGCGTAGTCCTCGAGCAGGCCATCGACCTGCCAGGGCGGGAGGACGCCCGCGAGCATTTCACCGAAGCGTTCAGGCGCGATGTCTTCGAAGCGTATCTCTCTCCCCGTGGCGGAGGAGAGATGCGCGGTGATCTCGGCGTGGGTGAGCGCTTCCGGTCCTGTGAGCGTCTGGGTTCCCAGTGGGGAGGGGGATGTCAGAGCGTGAGCGGCGACCTCTCCGATATCGCGCACATCGATGAGGCTCACGCGCGCATCGCCGATCGGCGCGGGAAGAGTGCCGCTCGCGCGCACGATCGCCGCGACGGCGAACAGTCCCTGCATGAAAAGGTTCGGCCGCAGGGCGGTGACGTCGAGCCCGGATGCGAAAGCGTGCTGTTCGACGGCGGCGTGGTAGCGCAGGAATCGGACCGGAGAATCAGTGACGGAGCCGAGCTGCGACAGTAGGACGAGGTGGCGTACTCCCGCTTCCGCGGCCAGATCGATGAACAGCCGCTGCTGCGCCTCTGCGCGCTCCGTCGACGGCGTCACCAGATAGGCCGCGCGCACCCCGTCGAGTGCTGTGCGCACGCTGTCGGGGTCGTCGAGGTCGGCCTGCACCGCGAACTCCGCAGAGGACGCGCTGCGAGACATCGATCGGAATGTCACGCCCCGCGCGGCAAGCGCGTGGGCGGTGGCGCCGCCGGTGGAGCCGGTTGCGCCGGTGATGAGGATGTCGGGTGAGATCGTGATGATGGCTCCTTCAGATATCAGGGTGGCGCAGGCCATCGGAGAGGATGTGGGACCAGTCCTCATCGATGTCCGCGATTCCGGATGTCACAACGAGGTGGCAGAGCTGCCCGTACGCGATGAACCGCTGCACGTCGCGGTCGTCGGCGCCGGAGCGCTGCTTTGCGAACCGCGTGATCTGTGCGAGTCCGGCACGCAGGGCGTCGCCGATAGCCGGGACCGTCGCGACCGACTGTGCGTGCACCTGGATGAGCAGCAGTGTGCGGTCTGCAATGAGCTCGGCATACGCGTCGCCCATCGCCTCGAGCGTCGCGGCGGGGGAGTCGACAACGGGCGCCGCGTCGAGGGCGAGCTCGATGCGGTCGAAGCATTCGTGGATGGCGGTGACGAAGAGAGCCTCTTTGCCTCCGAACAGTTTGAGCACATACGCGCTCGAGATACCCGCTTCGCGCGCGATGTCGGTGACCGTGGTGCCTGCGTATCCGCCGCGGGAGAATGCGACGAGAGCCGCGTTCACGATGACGGGACGTCGAGCATCGGCTGAGGAGAGACGTCGTTGCGACATGTGAGTGACTGTACACTCACTCATTGTGATGTGCAACGCATGCGTGGTGTCGGCCGCAGGTCCAGGGCGTTCGCGCAGTTCCGGCGCGCATGCAGTGCCCGCCCTCGACTGGTCCCGAGGGCGGGCACTCGTCGTGCGCCCGGGGCGGAGGCCGCCGATCCCGCGCACGGGCAGGGTGCTACGAAGTCTGCTGCGCGAACCGCTCGCGGGCATCGGGACGGGTCGGGGTGAAGAAGTTGATCAGCGTGCCGTCCGGATCCCGGAGGAGGAGCGATCGGTTGCCCCACGGCATGTCCGTGGGTTCGTTGACGAACGTGTCGACGACATCGCGGAGTGCGCGATGCGTTTCGTCGACATCGTCGACGAGGAAGTCGAGCGCGACACTGCGATTGGACCGCGCTTCGGCGGCGTTCTCGCCGAGCAGAGGCACTGTCTGCGTGCTGGCGATCGCCAGCGTGCCGGTCGGGGTGCGAAGCTCGGCGAACAGCGGGTGCGGGCGCACGGCGGTGATTCCGGTCGCGGTCTCGTAGAACTCGACCAATGCGTCGACGTCGTCGGTGAAGATCCGCGTGGCGGCAAGATTCATCAGGAACTCTCCTCGCGGGTATCGGATGGGAAGCGACCAGCAGGCCCGGCCGCCGTCAACGACGCTACGACCAATACCGGGCGAAACTCGTCCGGTATTGGGAGATGATGGGAGCATGTCTGATCCGACCGCTCGTGCGCTGCAACTGCTGGAGCTGCTTCAGTCCGCCCACCAGCGCGGCGTGAGGGAGCTGTCGGAGCGTCTCGGTGTCGACGAACGCACTGTGCGCCGTGATGTGGCACGACTGGCTGACCTCGGGGTGCGCATCGAGTCCGTGCGCGGCCGGTACGGCGGGTATCGCCTGGCGCCCGGTCAGCATGCCGTCCCCATCGCCTTCAGTGCCGAAGAGCTGGTGGCGCTGCACACCGGACTCGCCCATGCTCTGGCGGACCCGAGCACACCGGACGTCTCCCTGCACACGGCGTTGGCCAAGATCAGACGCAGCGTCCGGCGGGAGGACGAACAGAGCATCGACTCCGTACTCAGGCTGATACCGGACCACGTCGATCGGCCGCTGAACATCCCCGAACCGGCTGTGATCCTCGCAGTCGCGGAGTCCATCCGGCGCCGAAACGTCCTCGACCTGCGCTATCGCAATCGCGAGGGGACTCCGTCGCGCCGGAAAGTGCACCCGTACCGGATCGATCGGCACGCGGGGAGGTGGTACCTCGTCGCGTTCGACACTGCGGTCGGCGAGGAGCGGATCTTCCGACTCGACCGGATCGACTCGGCCCGCGTAGTCTCGCAGGCGTTCCAGCCGTCACACAGCGTGTCGGACGTCTCGCTTGCGGACCGCTTTGCCGCCGCCGGCTACCGATGGACCGCGGTGCTGCGTATTCGTGCCGCTGAGGCGAATATCCGGTCCCACTTGCCCGCGAGCATCGCGCGCCTGGAGGTGCTGGATCAGACGAGCGATGAGTCGGGTGCGCCGTGGCATCGCGCCGAGATCCACGCCGAGCGCCTCGACTGGCTTCCTCCGATCATCGCCGCACTCGACGGCGACGTGATCGTCGACAGCCCAGAAGAACTCCACGACCTCGTCCGCGCGACAGCGAAGAAGATGCTCGACTCGATATGAGTGTGTCGGAGCGAGGACGATCCCGATGGCTGCGGTTGGGATGCTGCGTCTCCTACTTTCGCCCTTGAGCCGTCAACAGGATCGTTATGTGACCTGCCGCGGCTTCTTGCCGATGAGCGAGCAGCCGCGGCAGGTCGGATCGTCAACGGCGCAGCAGGGCGCGCAGCTGCGCGATGATCTCCGTCGGCGCTTCCTCGGGCATGAAATGGCCGGCGCTCAGTGTGCGGTGCTCGAGGTCGGGAGCCCATGCGCCCCACAATGAGGCGGCGTCGTAGCCGAGGGAAGCGCCCCAGTCCTGCTGGATGACCGTGACCGGCATCGTCAGAGTCCTCCCCGCCGCACGGTCCTCCTGGTCGTGGACCACATCGATGCCTGCAGATGCCCGATAGTCGGCCACGATCGACGTGACGGCCGCAGCCGAGGCTCGCAGATACTCCGTTCGGTACTCCTCAGGGATCGCCGCTGGGTCGGACACCCAGCCGTCGATGAATGACGCGAAGAAAGCGTCGGCGGTGGCTCGGATCATGGGCTCCGGAACGCCCGCCGGCTGCGCCATCAGGTAGAGGTGCCACGCCACTTTGGCGTCGGCGCCGCGCAGGATGCTCCACATGTCCAGCGTCGGCAGCACGTCCAGCGAGAGCAGGTGCGTCACCGCCGCCGGGTGATCGAGAGCCGCGCGGAAGGCGACGAGTGCGCCACGATCGTGTCCGGCGAGCGCGAAAGCGTCGTGGCCGAGCCGGCGCGCCAGTGCGACGATGTCGGCTGCCATCGTGCGCTTCGAGTACGTGTTCTCGTCCGACTCATCCGGATGGTCGCTCGCGCCGTAGCCGCGCAGGTCGGGGCAGATGACCGTGTGATCGGTGGCGAGGTCGGCAGCCACCGAGCGCCACATCAGATGCGTCTCGGGGAAGCCGTGCAGGAGGACCACGGCCGGGCCGGTTCCTGCGACGGCCACATTGAGCGATACACCGGGTGCGGTCTCGATGCGCTGGTAGGTGAAGCCGGGGATGGTGAGGGTCATTGTCCTGATGCTCCGATTCGGTTGGGGTGCTGCCAGCATCCGCGGCAGCGATCAGCGGAAGATCAGCGGGCGTTCTAGGCTGAGACGGTGAATGCTGTGGGCGTACGCGTGCTCGGTTCTCTTCAGGTCACATCGGGTGCAGACGAGATCGTCATCAGCAAGCCTCGGCTTCGTGAGCTCCTCGCGCTCCTGATCATCGGGCGTTCGCAGCCGGTGCCGAGCTGGCAGCTCATCGACGATCTCTGGGACGGTTCGCCGCCGAACAACCCGCTGGGCGCCCTGCGCACGTTCGTCGGGGAACTGCGGCGCCTCCTCGAACCCGACCGCCGACCGCATGAGAAGACGGCGCTTCTCGTCACGGAGGCAGCGGGATACTCGCTGCGTCTGCCGGACGACTCCGTCGACGTGTGGCGAGTGACGCGTCTCGTGAGTCAGGCGCATGGTGCCTCTCCCGACGCAGTCGCGTCGAAGCTGGGGGCGGCGGCCGCCGAGTGGCGCGGCGACGCGTTCGAAGAGTTCGCCGACCGCGCCTGGGCGCTGCGGCAGCGGTCACGATTCACAGCTCTGCGCGCCGATGTCAGGGAGCGACTCGCGGAGGCACAGATCTCGTGCGGCCGCGCGCAGGAGGCCGTCGCTCTCCTCGACTCCCACGTCATCGAGCATCCGTGGCGCGAAGACGGCTGGCGTCTGCTGGCCGACGCGCTTCATCATGCGAACCGTCAGGCGGAAGCGCTCGAGGTGCTGCGTCGTGCTCGCACCGTTCTGGTCGACGATCTCGGACTCGACCCCGGCCCAGCGCTCGCCGCGGCCGAGCGGGACATTCTGAGACAGCGCGGCCCGCGTCGTTGGAGTGATGATGCGCTCACCGCGCTCGAGAAGAGCAGATCCCGTACGCGTCTGGAGGCATCGGGCGCGATTCTGTCCAGTCTCGCCGTCGCGGGCGATCTCGAGACCGTGCGATCCCAGCGTCTCGCCGCGATTCTCGCAGCGGAGCGGATCGGCGATCCGAAGCTCACCGCGCGCGTCATCGGCGGTCTCGAAGCCCCGGGAGTATGGACGCGATCGGATGATGCGGCGCTGGCCGACGAGGTCGTCGCGGCGGCAGAGCGTACGCTGCCGCACCTGGGGCACGGTTCTCATGCGCGCGCACGACTTCTGTCGGTGATAGCGCTTGAGGATCGGGGTGCCGCCGCCCGGGTTCGAGAGGCCGGGGAAGCCGTGCAGATCGCGCGGTCATCGGGCGATGCACTCCTGCTCTGCCTAGCGCTCAGCGGGCGGTTCATGCAGACGTTCGCCCGCGCGGGCCTCGCAGCGGAGCGCGCCGAGATCGGAGCGGAGATCATCGACGCCGCACTGCGGTCGGAGTCCGTCACCTTCGAGATCAGCGGGCGCATCATCCGTATGCAGGCGCTGTGTGCGCTCGACCGCGTCGAAGAGGCCGCGGTCGAGGCCGATGCCATCGACGACCTGGCCCGTGACGTCGAGCGCCCGCTCGCGCGCGTCTTCACCGATTGGTTCCGGCATGCCTTCCGCGGCGCGCCCGAACCCGAGTCGACCGATCAGATGCCCGGATTCTCTCGGGGCATTGGCGCCCTCAGCAGACTCATTCGCACAAGGCGGGTCGATGGCATCGATGAGGGCAGCCTCGGCCCCCACGCACCGTGGGCGATGCCGCTCGTGCATCTGCTGCAGGGCCGTCCCGATGACGCCCGCACGGCACTGCGGGACGCACCCGCCCCGCCGGCGGACCTTCTGCTCGAGACGTACTGGGTTCTCCTGGCCTCCGCAGCGCACGAACTCGACGACGAGCACACGCTCGCCCGCGCGCGTCGAGCGCTCGAGCCTGCTCTCGGCGAACGCGCCGCAGGAAGCGGCGTGATCGATGCTGGGGACATCCGTCAGTCCTTCGCGGCATGCTCAACCGCGTAGGTCAGGGGAATCGGGCGCGATGAACCCGTCCAGCGACATCGACACGCTGAAGAGCACCTTGCCGGCCGTCAGCGCGCCGCCTCTGTCCCTGTGATAGTCGCAACGTAGGCGGCCAAGTTGCCCAGCGTCTGCCGGCCTCCTTCGATCGCGCCGAACTTCTCGATGGCTTCGTCGCGCAGTTCCTTCGTGGGGAACACCGTGCGCATCTCGATCAGCGTCGCCTCTCCGTCAGTCTCGAAGGTGAGAACCGACTCGAAGGCGTTGGGGTCGCCGCGGTACTCTCCGTGCAGCATGGCGATCCGCATGGGCGGGGTGAGCTCGGTCCAGGTGATCCACTCCGGATAGTCCGTCCCGTCCGGCCCGTGCATCACGAAGTCCCATACTCCGTCGACGCGGAACTCGAAGGACCGGGTTGTCGTGGTGAAGCCTTCCGGCCCCCACCACTGTGAGAGGTGCCGCACCTTTGTGAATGCTTCGAACACGAGGTCGCGCGGGGCATCGATTGATCTTGAGATCACGATCTCCTGATCTGACGTCGCGGACTGCGATGGCGCTTCCCATCCGGATGAATCCTTCATCTAATCCTCCTTGAGTTCCTGCACGTAGGCGTCCAAGCGGTCGAAGCTCTCGCTCCAGAACCGCTCGAACCCACCGGTCCATTCATGAACTGCCCGCAGCCCATGGGCATCGAGGCAGTAGAGGCGCTGCTTGCCCGCTCTGCGGTCACGCACCAGCCCGACCTCCCGAAGCACACGCAGGTGCTTGGACACCCCCGGTTGCGGCATCCCCAGTTCGTGGGACAGCTCGGTCACCGGCAGCTCGCGCGCCCGCAGCAGCATCAGCATCTCTCGGCGCCGCGGTTCGGCGATGGCGTTGAAGACATCCGATGTCGTCGCTGCTCGTGCCATGCTAACGATCATATTCCCATATGGATATGTGTCAAGCGGATTCGCCGTCAGGCGCGTCGAATGCGAGTGGCTCTTCAGGGCGTGCGCGGTTCATGGTGCCCTCCAGCGGCAGCGGCAGGCGACCAACCAGCTCCTGCGTCTGATTCGGTGAGTGGGTGGGTCAGCTCACCCAGTCGCTGCTTGTCGATCGAGTCGGGGCGGTCGCGCCGGTCAGTGCGCGAGTGCGGCGTAGTAGTCGGCGAGGGTGTGCGTGCCGTGGGGCTCACCGACGGAATCGGTCTGCATCCCGTCGAGGAAGAACCGCGTCAGCGATCCGGCACGGGGGCTGATCCGGTCGGCTGTCCACACCGCCGCGGACGCCAGCGGGGCTGGAACACGCGTGTATCGCGGCTTCTTGCCCGCTGCCTCGAATGCGATCCGCACGATGTCTCGATAGGTGAGCGCCTCAGGGCCGCCGACGTCCCAGGAGCCTGCGCCGCTGCCGAGGCGGGTCGCGCAGAAATCGGCGAGGTCGGCTCCGTGAATGGGGGAGAGGCGCACGCTGCCGTCGCCCAGGCCGAACGCCACTCCGCGTCGCGCGAGATCGTAGATCTCAGTGAGGTCGGAGAAGTATCCAGACGGGTTGACGATCTGCGCCGCGACGCGCGATCGGCTCAGCGCTTCGATGAAGGCGTGCTTGGCGCGACTGACGGCGGATGAGCCGGTGGCCGCGTTCATGACGCCGACATAGAGGAACGAAGCGACATCCATCTGCTCCGCGAGCTCCAGGTAGCGCAGGTTCAGCAGAAAATCGATCGCCCAGGGGTCTGCTTTCTGCCGCGTCACTCCGAGCGCGGAGACCACGTGATCCACGCCGGCCATGATGTCGGGGCGGAGATCGGCCGCGCCATCGGGCGCGATCACCCATTCGTCGACGAGCTCGGTCAGCGCAGGAGCCCCGTAGGCGCCCGGCGCTGACGCGCGGGCCTTGTCTCGCACGACCGCGCGCACAATGAAGCCCTCGTCGTGCAGACGGGCGATGATGTGGCGACCGACATAGCCGGTTGCTCCAGCGACGAGAACGCGTTTGCCGACATCGTTCATGGTGTGCTCCTTCTGTGAGTCGGGCGCCCATCGGCGCGACCTCTTATGCGGCGGGGGAACTCAGGGTCCCTCGATCATCTGCGCTGACCCATGCGCGCAATGCGGTGACGGCCTCAGCCAGCGGTGCGCTCTCGTCCAACGCCCGATGAAGCAGGAACCCGTCGAGCAGGGCCGCGGCGAGTGCGGCGACTCCCTTGCGTCGCTCCTGCGACCACTGCGGCCGCTGTGCTCCGACCCAGCCTGTGATGGCGTCGCGCGCACCGGACAGGTTCTTCTGGAAGGCGGCTCCCAACTGCGAGTCGTGGCCCGCCCCGGCGACGAGCTCCGCTGCGAGCCTGACGCGCTGATCGTCTGAGGCCAGCTCTGTGATGCCGACGTGCACCGCGCTGATCGCCTCGTCGAAGTCGGCGGAGTTCAGAAGCATGCCGACGAGCGGCCCGACCGCTCTCTCGGCGGCACGTTCCGCGAGAGCCATGCGCAGTCCGGACAGACCACCGAAGTGATAGTGGACGAGCCCCGCGTTCGACGCGCTGCGAGCAGCCACGGCACGCGTCGTCACGGCACTCCAGCCGCCTTCGACGAGCAATTCGATGCCGGCGTCGATGAGACTCTCTCGCGTGCGTTGTCCACGAGGCGATTTTGCTCGATCGCCTAAATTAGTCATACGACTAACTTAGCGCATGTCGCGACCGCGTGGGACCTGCTTTCGCCGACCTCCGGAACGGCCTCGCATGACATGATCTGACAGTGGCTTCGAGTCAGACCCTCAGCGATGCGGATCGGCGGACCATCGCGCGGTGGGCGGCTGATTGCGCCGAACGCGTGCTCGTGCTGTTCGAGGCCGAGCCGATAGCCGAGGAGCAGGTGCGCGATGCGGTCGCACGTGCGCGCGCATACGGCAATGGGCAGAGCACAGCCGCGGATGAGATCGGCAAGCGTCTCGTCGCGGTAAAGGCTGCGAGTGCAGCGACGACGCCTGCGGGGGCTGCGGCAGCCAGGGCGGTCGGGCAGGCATCCGCCGTCGCTCACATGGGGGCGCACGCACTCGGGGCCGCGGCGTATGCAGCCAAGGCGGTATCGCTCGCGAACCCTGCCCGGCCCGATGCGGTGCAGGACGAACTCCGCTGGCAGCTGGCGCGCTTGACCGATGGTGAGAAGGCGGTGCTCCGGCTGCTGCCGCCGCTGGGCGCCGACGAGTCCGGCCCGCTCGGAAACGGCCTTCTGTCGCGGGGATTCCTCGGATCGGTGATCCGCGAGATTCAGGACCGCATCTGTCAGGAATGTTCCCAGCCGGATGCGGTCGTAGGCAGTTGACCCGCGCCGCCGCGTGCGGGAGCATCGCGACATGGGCGAATATCAGGTGACGGAACTCGGCGGGCTCGACGAATGGCGCGACGTCGTCGGAGGCTTCAGGCCCGAGACCACCAAGACCGGGCGGCGCGTCGTCGATCATGAGCTGCCGTTGGAATGGATCGGGATGACGGCGAATGCGATGGCGCCGGGGGAGGAAGCCGGGTACTGGCACGCGCATTCCCGTGACGAGGAGCTGTATGTGTTCCTCGCGGGGCGCGGTCAGATGGCTCTCGATGACGACGTCGTCGATGTCGGGCCGGGCACGACGATCCGAGTGGGGACGGGCGTCCGCCGCACGTGGCGCTGTGCTCCGGACGGCGCCGAAATGCTGCGCTGGTTGTGCATCCGCGCCGGCCCGAACAAGCTGACGCACGTACCGGATGACGCGAGCCCGGATCGCGAGTCTCCGATGCCGTGGTGAGGAGCACCCGATCAGCCCGAAAGGCACGGCTCCCGCACATCCCGCACTGCTAGGTTGAGAGCGTCGGCATCTTGCCGACAGCCAGAGAAGACTTCTTGTCTGCTGATCCGCCTTCGGGCTCTTCGTGATCCGTCGCCTCCTCTGTGCGACTGCGAGGAGTCCGATGAACACGCACGCACCAGCACAGTCCACCGCCGTCGTCTACTGCGAGGGCCAGTTCGGCGCTCAGGACGGAAAGACGGCCAACGGCCTCGTCCGGCACTCGGAGAAGTACGCCATCCTCAGCGTCATCGACAGCCAGCACGCGGGCCGGGACGCTGGAGAGCTCCTCGACGGCACCCCGAACGGGATCCCCGTGCTCTCGAGTCTCGACGAGGCGATCTCGCTTGCGGGGCAGGTTCCCGACTATCTGATCTGCGGAGTCGCACCCGCTGATGGACTGCTCTCCGATGCACAGCGCGTCGTGCTGCTCGACGGCATCGCCCGCGGGATGCACATCATCAACGGATTGCACGAGTTCCTCGCCGACGACGTGGAGTTCGCCGCGGCCAGCCTTTTCGCGGGCGTCACGATCACGGACATCCGGCGACCGCGTGAGAAGAAGGATCTGCACCTCTTCTCCGGACGGATCGACTCAGTCACCTGTCCGCGCATCGCCGTCCTCGGCACGGACGGCGCGATCGGTAAGCGCACAACGGCGACCCTCGTCGTGCAGGCCCTCGTGGAGCGGGGAATCCGTGCCGTGATGGTCGGCACGGGACAGACGACGATCATCCAGGGCGGGCGGTACGGGGTGGCGCTCGACGCGCTCGTGCCCCAGTTCTGCTCCGGCGAAGTCGAGAACCAGGTCGTCGCCGCTTTCGAGGGCGAAGACCCTGATGTCATCATCGTGGAGGGTCAGGGTGCGCTGAGCCATCCGGCGTATCTGACGTCTGCCCACATCCTTCGAGGCAGCCGTCCCGAGGGAGTGATCGTTCAGCACGCGCCTCGACGGCGGGTGCTGGGGGACTTCCCGATGGTGGCGATGCCGACGCTCGGAAGCGAGATCGACTTGATCGAGGCGTTCGCCGCCACACGGGTGATCGGTGTCACCGTCAACCACGAGGGCATGACGGATGCGGAGATCGGCGATGCGATCGACGACATCGAACTCGAGCACGGTGTGCCCGCGACGGATCCGCTGACGCGGCCTCTCGACCGACTCGTCGACATGGTTCTGCAGGCGATGCCTGCCGTGGGTGAGCGTGTGCGCAGCGCGTCGACCAGCCTGCCCGTGGAACCGCGGGAACTCGATGGTGAGAAGCGGCGTGCCCCGGGGCTCTCGCATCCCCGGGGCACGTCGGTTGAGCGGCGGCACACCCAGCGCGGGCTTCGACACCGATTGAACTGACCCGTCTCAGGCAGGTCAGCGCGACGCGGTCACATCGCGTACGAAGCGATCGACGTTCGCGCGGAAGGCTGCGATCCGTGACTGGCGGGCCGCCTCGACGTCGAATCCGACGTACGCGGTGCGCGGCGTCCTGCGTGCGTTGCGATTGCACTCGAACCGTGCACACACGTAGGTGCCGACCGTGTCGCCTCGGCGTCCGGGGGCGCCTGCGCGCTTCGTGCTGAACATGACGACGTCGTTCGGCAGATGCACGTCTGCGCACCACACGCACTGGGTGCGGCTGCGCGGGGTCTGCTCGGCCTGACGCATGAGCAGACCCAGCGGCTCGTCGTCGACGATCGCGACGATGTAGCCGACGAGCGGCTGCTTCGGGTCGCGCCAACCGAGGAAGTCGATGGAATCCCAGGCAACTGCGTCGAGGTCTGGCATGGGCAGGTTCTTGCGTTCGCGAACGGAGACGTTGACGAACGACGCCCGGATGCGGGCAGCGTCGATGACGCGCATGATGAGATGAGCTTTCTGTTCAGGAGTCGTCGTGAGGGCGCGGCTCGGGAAGAGCACGCGAAAAGGAGAGCCGGGTCAGGCTCTGTCCGCCGCCGACGCAGAGCGCGTCGACGACCTCCTCACTCCCCGAAGGGTCACTCGCTGGAACACGCCTCCGATGCTACACGCCGAATCCGAGCGTCGCGCGACCGCCTACGGCGCGGGTTCCTGTCGGCGTCGGCGGGGCCTCAGCACGATCGCAGCGGCGCCGCCGCCGAGCGCCCCGAACAGATGCGCCTGCCAGGAGATCCCGCTGGCGGCGCCGAAGATGCCCGTGAACATGGTGCCGCCGTACAAGACGGCCACCGCAGCTGCGACAACGGCGTACAGGATCCCGTGCCCGAGCGACGGCGCGACGAAGGACCGCACCAGCAGGTATCCGAAGTAGCCGAAGACGAGACCCGACGCGCCGACGGTGAGCGTGCCGGGAGAGTTCACCAACCATGTGCCGAGGCCGCCGATGACCGCGGCGATCGCGGTGACGGCCCAGAACCGGCGGATGCCGTCGAACGACACGAGCAGGCCGAGAACTGCGAAAGGCACGGAGTTCGCGATGAGGTGCGACCAGCCCGAATGCAGCAGCGGCGATGCGATCACACCATCGAGGCCGCCGAAATGCCACGAAACGATGCCCAGTGCACGATTCCAGCTGCCCGGAAGAATCGCGTCAAGGGCACGCACCATCCACATCACCGCCAGGAGGACCACCGGCTGCATGGCGCCTTGGAGGAATCGGACACCGGGGCGCGCCTCGGGCGATGAGCTCATGCGTCCAGTCTTGCGCATGCGCAGGCACGGATGAGTCGCTCGCGTGCGACGGATCGCGGTTCCGCCGCGCCTGATCCGCACTTAGGCGCACCCGAGGCAACCGTGGTCGGGGTGCGGTGCACGTCGGCAGACCGGAAGCGGCCGGCGCGGGGCGCGGGCACGGCGAATGCCCCGGAGCCTGTCGCCGGGACCGGGGCACTCGTCGAATCCGAATGGGCTCAGGGGCGTTCCACGAGGTACTCGGCGTACGCCTTCGTCGTCAGGAACGGCGAGAACGTGTTCGACAGGGCGACCTCGCGGAAGACCCCGGCCGCCTCATCGAATCTGTCGCCGTCTGAGCGCTCGACGGAGGCGAGCACCTCGTCGACCAGCCCGGAGACGAACTCATGGGTGATCGGCGTCCCCTCCTCGGTCGTGCGGTCCTGGCGGATCCACTGCCAGATCTGCGAGCGGGAGATCTCGGCGGTCGCCGCGTCCTCCATCAGCCCGTTGATCGCGACCGCACCCTGCCCGCGCAGCCATGCCTCGATGTATCGGATCGCGACGTCGACGTTGCCCCGCACCCCCGCATCGGTGATTCCGCGCCCGATCGTGAGATCGAGCAGATGACGCTCGCGCACATGCACGTCGTCGCGCTGGCGGTCGAGCTGGTGCGGTCGGTCGCCGAGCACCGCATCGAACTCCGCCTGTGCGATCGGGATGAGATCCGGATGCGCCACCCATGTGCCGTCGAAGCCGTCGCCCGCCTCGCGCTTCTTGTCCGAGGCGACCTTCTCCATGGCGTTGTCGTTTGCGACGGCGTCGTGCCGCGACGGGATGAATGCGCTCATGCCGCCGATCGCGTAGGCGCCGCGCTTGTGACAGGTCTTCACAAGCAGCTCCGTGTAAGCCCTCATGAAGCCGACCGTCATGGTCACCTCGTTGCGATCGGGCAGCACGAATCGCGAACCGCGGCCCCGGTACGTCTTGATGATCGAGAAGATGTAGTCCCATCGCCCGGCATTGAGACCGGCGCAGTGGTCGCGCAGCTCGTACAGGATCTCCTCCATCTGGAACGCAGCGGGCAGCGTCTCGATGAGCACAGTCGCGCGGATGGTGCCGTGAGACATCGCGAGGTACTGCTCCGTGAAGGTGAACACCTGGTCCCACAGGCGGGCCTCTTCGGCCTGCTCGATCTTCGGCAGATAGAAGTACGGCCCGCGCCCGCGCCGGATCAGCTCGTGCGCGTTATGGAATGCGTACAGACCGAAGTCGACGAGCGAGCCCGACGCGGCCATGGTGCGACCGTGCACGTCGGTGAAGTGGAGATGGTGCTCCTCGAGGTGCCAGCCGCGTGGGCGCATCACGATCGTCGGCGTCTGTTCGTTCGTCACCACGTAGCGCTTGCCGTTCGGCGCCGTGTGTTCGAGGTCTCCCCGGATCGCGTCGAACAGCGACAGCTGACCGCCGATGACGTTCTGCCACGTGGGGCTCGTCGCATCCTCCTGATCTGCGAGCCACACTTTCGCGTCCGAGTTGAGCGCATTGATCGTCATGCGCGGATCCGTCGGCCCCGTGATCTCGACGCGTCGGTCCTCGAGCCCGGGCCCGGTGCCTGCGACGCGCCAATCAGCGCGTTCGCGGATGTGCTGCGTGTCCTCGCGGAATCTCGGGTCGATTCCGTTGCCGATCTCGTACCCGTGCCGCATACGCGCGGCGAGGCGGTCATAGCGCGGGCCGGCGAACAGCTGGTGCAGCTGCGCCAGGAAGGCGAGCGCGTCGGACGTGAGGATCTGCTCGTAGCGCTCGCGCATCGGGCCCGCCACACTGATCGCGGGGAGGATGCGCTCGCGCTCCCGGTCGTCGGTGCGTTCGGCGGTGGTGTTGATGAGAGTCATGATGTGCCTCCTGAGACAAGAGAGAAAGGAAGAGAGGGAGTGGGTGCCGGAATCCGTCAGCGGACAATGAAGCCGGATCTGCCAGTGGGAGGTGAGTGTTGGCGTCCCTTTCGGGGGCCAAGGTTTCTCAGCGGACGGCGAAGCCGGATCCGCCATTGGGATCTGAATATCGGCGTCCCCTTCGGGGCCAATATTCAGAACTGCTGGGCCTCGGTGGAGGCCGCCAGGGCGAGGGTCGAGGCATCCGGGTTGAGCGCCTGCGACACGTGATCGAAGTATCCGGTTCCGACTTCCCGCTGGTGCTTGGTGGCGGTGTAGCCGTCGGACTCAGCCGCGAACTCGGCGTTCTGCAGCTCGACGTACGCGCTCATCGCGCTCTCGGCGTAGCCGCGGGCGAGCTGGAACATCGAGTGGTTGAGGGCGTGGAAACCGGCGAGGGTGATGAACTGGAACCGGTAGCCGAGTTCGGCCAGCTCCTCTTGGAAGCTCGCGATCTGGCGGTCGTCGAGGGCGGCCGACCAGTTGAAGCTCGGCGAGCAGTTGTAGGCGAGCATCTTGCCCGGATGCTCGGCATGCACTGCGGCCGCGAACTCACGGGCGAGTTCGATGTCGGGCGTTCCCGTCTCGACCCACAGCAGGTCGGCGTACGGGGCGTAAGCGAGGCCGCGTGAGACGACGGGGTCGATGCCGTTGCGCACCCGGTAGAAGCCTTCACTCGAGCGCTCGCCGGTGAGGAAGGCGCGATCGCGCTCGTCGACATCGCTGGTGAGCAGATCGGCCGCGAGGGCATCGGTACGAGCGATCTGGATCGTCGGCACACCGGCGACGTCGGCCGCCAGCCGTGCGGCGTTGAGGGTCCGGATGTGCTGACTGGTCGGCACCAGAACCTTGCCGCCGAGATGACCGCACTTCTTCTCGCTGGCGAGCTGGTCCTCCCAGTGGATTCCGGCGGCACCCGCCTGGATCATCCCGTGCGCGAGTTCGTACGCGTTGAGGGGGCCGCCGAAACCGGCCTCCGCATCGGCGACGATCGGCGCCAGCCAATCGCGGGAGAGGGAGCCGTCGGCCGACTCAAGCTGGTCCTGCCGCATCAGGGCGTTGTTGATCCGGCGCACGACCGCCGGCACGGAGTTGGCGGGGTACAGCGACTGGTCGGGGTAGGTCTGTCCCGAGAGATTGGCGTCTGCGGCGACCTGCCATCCGGACAGATAGATGGCTTCGAGCCCGGCGCGCACCTGCTGCACCGCCTGATTGCCGGTGAGGGCGCCGAGCGCCCTGACATAGTCACCTGTCGTGAGGCGGTCCCACAGCCGCTCGGCACCACGGCGTGCGAGGGTGGGGTCTTCGCGGACGCTTCCGCGGATCCGGATGACGTCCGCCGCCGTATAGTCGCGGGCGACGCCGGTCCAACGGGGGTCGGCGTCCCACTCGAGCTGCAGCTCCTCTGCGGTCTGCGTCTGCGATCCCGGTCGGTTCGAGGTGGTGGTCATCGTCGATCTCCTCACTGTGGGCGGCGGTGCCGCGGCGGCTAGTAGGACCACACTGAGTGAAGAACACCCTCGATGCAGTGAACCGGTGAGTAGAAAATGCTCAGAAGTTCTGCAGAACGGATCGATGTGGCATGATCTGTGACATGGCCACTCTCGATGACGAGACGGAAGACAGCGCCGACGCGATCGCGGTCGGTCGGCGGATCCGCGCGCTGCGCACGCGGCGCGGCATGCGCCTCGCACAGCTCGCCGAGAAAGTCGGTCGCGCGCCGAGCCAGCTGTCGATGATCGAGAACGGGCGCAGGGAGCCGCGGCTGTCGATGCTGCGGGCGATCGCGCAGGCGCTCGACGTCTCGCCGGAACAGCTGCTCGCCGCCGATGAACTCGATCCGCGCAGCGAGCTCGAGATGGCGCTCGAACGTGAGATGCGCTCGCCGCGATTCCGAGAGCTTGGCGTCGAGCCGTTCCGGATTCCGAAGGGCATGCCGGATGAGGCGCTCACCACGATTCTGCGGCTGACGGGCGAGATCGATCGTCTCCGCGATGAGCGCCAGGCGACACCGGAGGAGGCGCGCCGGGCGAATCTCGAGCTGCGCCACCTGATGCGTGCGCAGGACAACTACTTCCCCGAGCTCGAGAAGACCGCGCAGGAGATGCTCGCCGCGATCGATCATCCGGGTGGGCCTCTCACGCAGCGCGCCGCGGGTGATATCGCCGCGCACGTCGGCGTCACGCTGCACTACGTGCCCGACCTGCCGCAGTCCACGCGCAGCGTGCTCGATCTGCGCAACGGCCGCCTCTATCTGCCGAACCGCGCCTCGACGGATCCTCGTGGGCCCATGCTGCAGGCCCTTGCCAGCCGCATCCTGCGCCACACCGAACCCACCTCGTACGCCGAGTTCCTGCGGCAGCGGGTCGAGCAGAACTATCTCGCGGGGGCGCTGCTGATTCCGGAGCAGCGCGCGGTCGCCGCGCTGCGTGATGCGAAGCAGCGCCGGGCGATCTCGATCGAAGACCTGCGCGATGCGTACTCCGTGTCCTACGAGACGGCGGCGCATCGGTTCACGAATCTCGCGACCCGGCACCTCGGCATCCGGGTGCACTTCCTGAAGGTGCACGAATCGGGAACGATCACGAAGGCGTACGAGAACGACGACGTGAACTTTCCGACGGATCGGCTCGGGTCGATCGAGGGGCAGATGTGCTGCCGGCGCTGGACGAGCCGCGTCGTGTTCGACGTCGACGACCGCTTCAACCCGTACTTCCAGTACACGGACACGGGCAACGGTACGTTCTGGTGCACGGCGCGCGTCGAGCAGTCGAGTCAGGGCGCCCACTCGGTGAGCGTGGGCGTGCGGTTCGACGATACGAAGTGGTTCGTGGGCCGCGACACGCTCAGCCGCGGCGTCTCCCGTCACGCGGACGAGGTGTGCTGCCGACGTCCTCCCGAAGCGCTCGCCGAGCGCTGGCGCGAAGGGGCCTGGCCGAATGTCGCCACACCGCGCACCCTGCTCGCAACGCTGCCGACCGGGTCGTTCCCCGGGGTCGATGCGACCGACGTATACGAGTTCCTAGAGCAGCACGCCCCGTCGTGAGCGCCGAGATCACCGGAGGGGTGGAGGCGAGCGGGGAATCGGAGGATCCTGTGCGGTAACGATCTCGCAGAGGAGGCAGCGGAATGGGCAGGTTGAACTACACCGTGACGATGTCGATCGATGGGTACGCCGCTGACGCAGAAGGTGACTTCCAATGGAGTGCACCGACCGACGAGGTCTTCCAAGCACACCTCGATCGCATGACCGAGGTGTCGACGGAGATCCTCGGGCGCAGAACCTACCAGCTGATGAGGTACTGGGAAACGCCGCCGGTCGACGAGGAATGGTCGGCGGACGAAGTCGAGTTCGCCAGACGCTGGCAGAGGGCCGACAGGTTCGTGGCGTCGTCGACTCTGACCGCCGCCGACGTCGCGGCCAGTCGGGCGGAGCTCGTTCCTCGGCTCACGCTGAGGGAGACTGCGCGAATCGTGGAAGATGCACCAGGACTGGTCGAGATCTTCGGTCCGACCGTTGCAGCCGAGGCGATCCTCGCCGGCATGGTCGAGGAGTTCCGGTTCTTCGTCGTTCCGAAGGTGGTGGGCGGCGGGCTCAGGGCACTGCCCGACGGCATCCGGATGGACATGAGCCTCGCCGAACAGAGGGTGTTCAGAGACGGCACGGTTCTGCTGCGGTACGTACACGGGTGAGCAGGCGGCGTCCGATCGAATCGGACCGGAGGAATCGGGCGGCGGGCTCGCCGTTTCGGGAGAGTGGTCGATGAAAGGGGTCGCTCATGATCGAGATTCTGAACCGGCTCGTCGACGAGATCGACGCGCACCTCGGTGACGAGATCGACATCGACGCGCTCGCCGGTGAGATGGGTACGACGGGCTATCACGCGCGCCGGATGTTCTCATCGCTCGCAGGGATGCCCGTCTCGGAGTATGTGCGGCGCAGACGGATGACCGTCGCGGCGTCGGACGTGATCGGAGACGAGGATCTTCTGACGATCGCCGTGCGGTACGGATACGGGTCGACCGAGGCATTCGGCCGTGCGTTCCGTGCCGTGCACGGTACAAGTCACGGCGACGTGCGTCGCGGCGGCGGCCCCCTTCGCAGCCAACCGCAACTCAGGTTCCGCCTGACCGTCGAAGGGAGTTCCCCCATGGACGCACGAATCATCGAGCATCCCGCATTCCGACTGATCGGCCACTCCGCGCGTGTGCCGTTGATCCACGAGGGCGTCAATCCGCACATCCAGGCCCACATCGCTTCGCTGCAGATGACGGAGCACGAACGGCTCAAGCGGCTCAGCAGCACGGAGCCGGCTGGCCTGCTGCAGGTGAGTGCCGATGTCGATCCCGATTACACGGAGGGCAGCGAGCTGACCTACCTGCACGGCGTGGCCGTCGATGCCGAGACCGCGGTTCCGGATGACCTCGATGCCATCGAGGCGCCTGCCGGTGAATGGGCCGTGTTCCGCACGTCCGGAGAGCACCCCGCCGCGCTGCAGTCGGCGATGGCCGCCACCGCGACGGACTGGTTCCCGTCCAACCCGTGGCGGCTTCGTCCCGCCCCGTCCATCGTCGCCGTGCTCGACCGCGCGCCGGACTTCAGCACGGCCACGTGCGAGCTGTGGCTCCCCGTCGAGCGCGGCTGAGCGCTGCGCGCGATCATCCTCGCCGAGCGGCGCCTGTCATAGGCGGGCCGGTGCTCATATACTCGGCGGGGATGACCGCGCCAGCGTCCGATTCCGGTGCCCGAGGACGTCTCGGGGCCGTCTTCTACGTCTCGCTCGTGCTGTCGATCGCGTTCGTCGCGGTCGGTCTCGCATTCCCCAGCGTGCTCTCGGACGCGTTGGTCGATGTCCGAGACGTCGTGGTCGGATCGTTCGGCCCCGCGTATCCGATCACGGTGTCAGTCCTTCTCGTGTTCGTCGTCGTGCTGGCCATCACACCGATCGGCCGCATCAGGCTCGGCGGTGCCGACGCGGTTCCTGAGTTCGGCGCGGTGTCTTGGATCGCGATGCTCATCAGCGCGGGCGTCGGGCTGAGCTTCCTGTTCTGGGGCGCCGCCGAACCGCTCATCCACCTCGCCGAGCCTCCGAACGGTTCAGCTGCACCCGGCTCCGTCGAGGCAGCGCGCGACGGCATGCGGTACTCCTTTCTGTTCTGGGGGCCGCATGCGTGGGGGATCTACGCCGTCGTCGCGATCGCCATCGGATATGCCGCCTTCAACCGCGGCCGGGGGATGCTCGTCAGCGCGGCGCTGCGGCCTCTGCTCGGAAGATTGGCCGATGGATGGGCCGGGAAATGTGTGGACGTTCTCGCCGTGTTCGCGATCCTCTTCGGCGTTGCGACCTCGCTCGGGCTCGGCACGGGCGAACTGAATGCCGGTCTCACCGACCGATTCGGCGTCGCCGATTCCTACATCGTCAAGATCGCGATCATCGTCGCGC
This sequence comes from Microbacterium halotolerans, assembly GCF_003569805.1. Lineage (GTDB taxonomy): Bacteria > Actinomycetota > Actinomycetes > Actinomycetales > Microbacteriaceae > Microbacterium > Microbacterium halotolerans. Next base: position 1,886,830 of record NZ_KZ984051.1, read on the forward strand.
TGATGACCTTCGCGACGTTCTCCGCCATGACCGGCCTGGGGCGCGGCATCCGGATGCTCAGCCTCGCCAACGCCGCCCTGTGCGTCGCCCTGCTTGTGCTGGTGTTCGTATGGGGACCGACCGCATCCATCCTCGGCACGCTCGGACAGGGCATCGGGGATCTCGCGGCGAACTTCGTGCCGATGAGCCTGGCGACGGAGGGAGCGACGGGGGAGCCGTGGACGGGGGCGTGGGTCTACTTCTTCTGGGCGTGGTGGATCGGGTGGGCGCCGTTCGTCGGCACGTTCGTCGCGCGGATCTCTCGCGGCCGCACGATCCGCGGAGTCGTCGCCGGCGTCGTGCTGCTGCCGAGCCTGGTCAGCATCGTGTGGTTCTCGGTCTTCGGCGGCACCTCGCTCGAGCGTGAGCTGTCCGGCGCCGTATCGGTGGCGGGGATCGCCGGGGAGGCGAAGTCGGTTGCGACCTTCGCGGTGTTCGACACGCTCCCGCTCACGGAGATCGCCTTCGTGCTGCTCATTCCCGTGCTTGCGCTGCTGTTCATCACCTCGGCCGACTCCGCGTCGTTCATGCTCGGCAGCACGACGACCGGCGGCAGCATGAAGCCCCCGAAGCCGGTGCGACTGATGTGGTCCTTCGCCGCGGCGTTCGCGGCCGTGCTGCTGCTCAGCGGCGGTCAGGAAGACCTCCGCGGGGCAGCGGTCATCGCAGCCGCCCCGTTCACGGTGATCCTCGTCGCGCTCGTGGTCTCGCTCATCATCATGCTGTGGCGGGATCGGCCGACATCGAGGAAGCGTCACGGCGGCAGCAGCGAAGGGTCTGCCGCCTCCGCACCGAACCGCGAATGACGGGTGGCGCGGGCGGCGAGCATCGGTACGGTATCAGACGGCCCGCACGGCGGCTGCGATGTCGGCAGGGGAGCCGTGCCACGGTGCACCGTGGCCGGGAAGCACCCACGAGGCGTCGACCGCGGCGAGCCGATCGAGTGAGCCCATCGCCCGATCGGGCTCATCTGTGAAGGGGGCGGGCTGGGCACCCGTGCGCCCGGTGAGCACGTGGCCGGTGGTGAGCGCGTCGCCGACGAACACCGCGTCGACTGCAGCGACGTGCACGGCGATGCTCCCGGGGGAGTGACCCGGCATCCCGATCACAATCGGTTCGCCGGGGAGGTCGAGCGTCTCGCCATCGGCGACCTCGACGACCTCCTGTACGTACCGGGTGCGGAATGCGCTCTTGCGGGCCCCATAGGCGAGAAATCGGAGCATGGGGCCGAGCCTGGCCGGTCCCATCGGGGTCTTGGGCTTCTCTCCGGTGCGGGCCCGTTCAGCGTCGGCGGAATGGATGAAGACCGGTGCGCCGGTTTCCGCGCGCATGCGCTCCGCGAATCCGATGTGATCGCTGTCGCCATGGGTGAGGACGAGACCCCGGATGTCGCTGAGCGGTCGGCCGATGGCGTCCAGTTCCCGTCGCAGATCGTTCCAGTGGCCAGGCAGTCCCGCATCGATCAGCGTGATCCCGTCGGGGAGGTCGATGAGGTACGCGGCGACGATGTCGTTGCCGAGGCGGTGCAGGTGCGGTGCGAGCTTCATGGGGGTGCCTTTCGATCAGCATGGCTACGATATGTAGCTATCATAGCTAAGATCAATAGCCATAGGAGGTCAGGATGCCGACGCCCAGCCGAACGACGAACGACCAGGTCATCGCCGCCGCAAGCGAGATCCTCGAATCCAACGGGGCCGCAGGGCTCACGATGCAGGCCGTGGCCGTGCGGGTAGGTGTGCGCGCTCCCTCGCTGTACAAGCGGTTCCGAGATCGTGATGCACTGCTCGCCGAGGTGATCGCCGCGACCATCGATTCGCTCGGCGACCGTCTCGTCGCAGCGGAGCCCGACCTGGCGCGCTTGGCCGCGACCTACCGTGACTTCGCACACGAGCGCCCCGAAGCGTTCCGGCTGATGTTCACCGCTTCCGCGCCGTACGAGTCGCTTCTTGCTGCGGCCGAGCCGCTGATCCGGTCAGCCTCCGCGCTCGTCGGCGAGGAGCGCGCGCTTGACGCCGCCCGCCTGTTCACCGCGTGGGCCACGGGTTTCCTGCAGATGGAGCTCTCGGGCGCGTTCCGTCTCGGCGGCGACGTCGACCGCGCCTTCGACTACGGGTTGGAGCGATTGGTCGCCGGACTGCGCGCCTGATCGATGCGAGCTCTCCGGGCGTCGTGACGCTCGACGGCGTGGCCGCGCCATGGTGCGAGGTTTCGAATAGGTCAGTGAAGACTGTATAGTCAGCGTATGCTGACCTTGACGACCCGAGTGGACGCGATGAACCGTCTCGGTCGCGCGATGGCCGATCCGACGCGCTCCCGCATCCTGCTCGAACTCCTCTCCGGGCCGGGCTACCCGGCGCGGCTTGCGCGGGAGCTCGGTCTGACGCGCACGAACGTGTCGAATCACCTCGCGTGCCTGCGCGGATGCGGCATCGTCGTCGCCGAACCCGAAGGACGGCAGACCCGCTACGAGATCGCGGACCCGCACCTCACGGCCGCGCTCACGGCACTTGTGGACGTCACCCTCGCCGTCGACGAGCACGTGCCGTGCATCGACCCGGCGTGCGCGGTTCCCGGATGCTGCGAGGTCGAGCGGTGACGCAGACAGCAGCCGATGAGCGCACCGCGGTTCTGCGCAGGCGGATCCGGATCGTCGTGGCGATCACGATCACCTGGAACGTCGTCGAGGCGGCCGTCGCGCTCATTGCGGGAGGCATCGCATCGTCGGCCGCGCTGATCGGCTTCGGCCTGGATTCGGTCGTGGAGGTGGTCTCGGCCGTCGCCGTGGCATGGCAGTTCGCCGCTCCGGATCCGGAGTGCAGAGAGCGGACAGCGCTGCGCATCATCGCCGTGTCGTTCTTCGCGCTGGCGACGTACGTCAGCGTCGAGGCCGTGCTGTCACTGGGGGGTCTGCGCGAGCCCGAGCATTCGCCGGTCGGCATCGCGATCGCGGCGCTGAGCCTGGTGGTGATGCCCTTCCTGAGCTGGTTCGAACGCCGCACCGGCCGGGAGCTGGGATCGGCGTCTGCGGTGGCCGACTCGAAGCAGACCCTGATCTGCACCTACCTCTCCGCCGCGCTCCTGGTCGGTCTGCTCCTGAACAGCCTGCTCGGCTGGGCATGGGCCGACGCGGTCGCCGCCCTGGTGATCGCGGCATTCGCCGTGCGTGAGGGCATCGAAGCATGGCGGGGCGACGCGTGCGGCGCGACACCGGTCTCGGTGCTCACAGGGGAACAGGAGGCCGGCGGGTGCGACGACGACTGCTGCGCGGACGACTGACCGCGCCGCGGTCCGCGCGTATCCGAACAGATCGCGCGCTCCCGCACACGGCATCGGCACGATCGTGTTCACGAATGCGCGAACTGTGCGGGAGCGCGCGGTCCGGGTACGAGTGCGTCGGCAGCGTACCCGGAGAGCCTCGGGCGAGCGGCTCGGCCGACGGTGATTCGATAGGCTGAGTGCACGGCACCACTAGTTTCGGGAGGCGCAGACCACAATCGTGGCCACGACATCCGGAGTCTCGTCCCACGACGGGCCCAGTCACAGACCTGGGCCGCTGTATGCGGCCATCCCAACGAGAGCACGCTGCGGCGTGCGAAGCGAACGGCGCCCATGCTGAGCGCAGTTCTCCTCCTCCTGCTCGGCCTCGTGCTGATCGCCCTGATCATCGTGGCGAACGGCTACTTCGTCGCCCAGGAGTTCGCCTACATGTCGGTGGACCGTCTGACGCTGCGCGCCAGGGCCGAGAAGGGCGACGCATCCGCGCGCAGGGCGCTGCGGGTGACCGATCGCACGTCGTTCATGCTCTCCGGCGCGCAACTCGGCATCACCGTCACGGGCCTGCTCATCGGCTACGTGGCCGAACCCTTCGTAGGTGAATCGCTCGGCATTCTGCTGGGAGGCACAGGGATCCCAACGGGGGCAGGGATCGCCGTCGGCACCGGTGCCGCCCTCGTGCTGGCGACTGTGGCGCAGATGGTCTTCGGTGAGCTGTTCCCGAAGAACCTCGCGATCGCGAACCCGACACCCCTTGCACGAGCGCTGGCGCGGTCCACGCTCATCTATCTCGCGATCTTCGGATGGCTCATCACGGTGTTCGACCGGGCATCGAACGCGCTGCTGCGCCTGATCAGGGTCGAGCCGGTGCACGATCTCGACAGCAGCGCCACCGCAGAGGATCTCGAGCGCATCGTGGACGACTCCCGGATCAGTGGAGACCTGCCGGAGGAGCTCTCCATGCTGATCGAGCGCATCCTCGACTTCCCTGAACGCGACGTGGAGCACGCCATGATCCCGCGGGCTCGGGCCGACGTGCTCGCCCCCGAGACCACGATTCGCCAGGCGCGCGAGGAGATGTCGCGCGCCCACACGCGCTATCCCGTGGTCGAAGACGAACAGCCCCTGGGCGTGCTGCACCTCGCCGACGTTCTCAGGTGCGATCCGGATGATGAGCGACCTGTCTCCGAGGTCATGCGCGAGCCGCTCGTGCTGCCGGGGCTGATGACGCTGCCCGACGCGCTGCGGCAGCTGGTGGAGACGCGGAACGAACTGGCCTGTGTGATCGACGAGTTTGGCGGGTTCGAGGGCGTGCTCACGATCGAGGACCTGGCGGAGGAGCTGGTCGGGGAGATCACCGATGAGCACGACCCGGATGACGTCGCCACGGTCGAGATGCTCTCGGACAGCCGGTGGCGCATCGACGGCTCGGTGCACGTCGACGAATTGGAGCGCATGCTGGGACGCAGTGTGCCGGATGGCGACTTCGAGACCGTCGCCGGCCTGCTGATCGCCGTCAACGGCGGACTGCCCGAGAGCGGTGCCGTTGTCGAGGTGCCTCTGCCGGAGACCGGCTCCGACGTCGTCGAGGACGCGGCGCTGGTGCGGATTCTGCGCGCCGAAGTCGTCGAGCTGGAACGGCATGTGCCGTCGTCGATCGTGATCGAACTGTGCGAGTCCGGGCGTGAACCGGCCCCGGATGATGCCGATGAGACGGAGGCAGGATCGTGAGCGGGTGGCTCGTGCTGGTGATCACGACCGCGCTCATCGTGCTGAGCGGCTTCTTCGTGGTGATCGAGTTCGCTCTGATGGGGGCCAGGCGCCATCGCCTGGAGGCGGAGGCACCGTCACGAGCGTCGGCGCGCGCCGCGCTGCGGGGCATGAACCAGCTCACGATGATGCTCGCGGCGGCGCAGCTCGGCATCACCGCCTGCACCTTCGCGCTCGGTGCGGTGACGAAACCGGCCATCGATCACTGGCTCCATCCGGTGCTTCTCTCCTGGGGTCTTCCGGCGTGGCTGTCCGGAGGAGCGGCGTTCGCCGCCTCCCTGCTGCTGGTCACGTTCCTGCACCTGGTCGTGGGGGAGATGGCGCCCAAGTCGTGGGCGATCGCGCATCCGGAGCTTGCCGCGCGCATCATCGGCATCCCGTCTCGGGTGTTCGTCTGGCCGCTGCGCCCATTCCTCGGCTGGGTGAACGCCATTGCGAACGCTCTGGTGGCGCGCACCGGTGTCGCACCGGTCGACCGCGCCGCCGTGGGCGGTCGCGACGCCGATACCATCAGGCAGCTGGTCGAGCACTCGGCAGCGACCGGCGCGTTGGAGCCGGATCTGCAGGCGCAGATATCCGAGGCCATCCGACTGAAGGATCTCACCGCCGGAGACATCCGGACCGGTGCGAAGGCGCCGACGTCCGCTCCCGCGGATGCGACCGTTTCCGATGTGCAGCGGGCCGCGAGGGAAAGCGGCCATCTCCGGGTGCTGCTGCGGGACAGCAGCGGTGAGTACTCCCGTGTGGTGCATGTGCGCGACACGCTCACCTCGCCGCCCGACGCGCCGACTGATCGGTTCGCCAGGCCCGTGCTGCGGGTACCCGAGGGCGAGCCGGTGTACGAGCTGCTGAGACGGATGCGCGACAGTCGGGTGCAGCTGGCGCTCGTGACGGGCGAGCGCGGTTCCGGTGTCGTGACGATGAAGGACGTGATCCAGCGCGTCCTTCCCGCAGGGAGGCGCCATCTGAACTGACCTCGGGTTCGGAGACCGACTCCTGAGGCATCGACCGCCGAGCCCGAGAGCGCAGGCTGACAGGAGATTTCCGTCTTCGTGCGGGCTCGGTCTGTTTGGATGTTCTTGTACCGAATGCGACCGGAGTGCACGCAGACCGGTCGCGCCGACGACAGCAGAACGGATCACAGTGACCCAGAACAGCATCTTCGAGCCGGATGGCCGCGCCGTGCCGTACTTCGATGAGGGAGACGGGCCGACGCTCGTGCTGATCCCGGGTCGCGGGCACGACGCCGAAGCGCTCGGCACCGTCTCGGCGATCCTCGAGGAGGAGGGGTTCCGGATCATCCGGATCGGCTATCGCGGTCAGGCCGACGGCGTCGACGTGCGCGAGTTCGCCTCCGACGCGCTCGATGTGATCGACCACCTCGGCCTCGGCGACACCTGGGTGGGCGGCCACGGCTTCGGCGGTACGGTCGCGCGTGAGATCGCACTTCGCAACCACGAGCGCATCAACGGGCTGCTGCTGCTCGGCGTCGAGGACGTCCCCGTCGCACTCGCCCCCGATGTCCCGGTGCTGATCTTCCAGGGCGAGGATGACGACGTCACGCCGCAGGCCAATGCAGAGAAGCTGCGCGACACGGCACCGGATCGCGCCAGCATCACGACTATCGCGGGGGCAGGGCACCTCTTCCCTGCGACGCACCCGCTCGAGACGGCCGAAGACATCGCCGAGTACCTCGACTGGGACTGACGGCACAGCGCGACGAGCCGGCCTCGACGTGCATAGGCATCCTCTGTGCAGGTTCGGAACCGACACATGTCGGTGAGAGAATCGTGCGGTGCGCACGGACAGTCATCTCGCGTCGACGGCTCGGAGCCCCGGATGGCGCAGGCAGGAGGTCGCGGCAGGCATCAGGGCATCGCTTCCCGCGGGGCTCGGGATGTTCCCGCTCGGCATCGCCTTCGGCCTGCTCGTCGTCCAGTCCGGTCTGCCGAGTTGGGTCGCGCCCGCGCTGTCGATCTTCGGGTACGCAGGTTCGCTCGAACTGCTCCTGATCGGTCTGATGACGGCGGGTACGCCGTTGCCCACGATCGCGCTCACCACCCTGCTGGTCAACTTCCGCCACGTGTTCTACGCGTTCTCCTTCCCGCTGAAGGCGGTGCGGAACCCGTTCGCCAAGGCGTACTCGGTGTACGCGCTGACGGACGAGGCCTACGCGGTCACGGCCGCGCGTCCGGAGACATGGACGTCGTGGAGTCTGCTCACGACGCAGATCTCGTTCCAGATCTACTGGGTCGGAGGAGGCCTCGTCGGCGTAGCGATTGCTTCGCTCATCCCGTTCCGGATCGAGGGGCTCGAGTTCGCGCTGTGCGCCCTGTTCGTCACGCTCGTGCTCGACGCGTGCCGTTCGTTCGCCGAGGTGCCGTCGCTGCTGCTCGCCGCGGTGAGCTTCACCGCGGCCGTCGCCCTCGTCCCCGAGCAGACGCTGTTCGCCGCGATGGTGATCTTCCTGGCGCTGCTGGCCGTCCGGTTCGTGGTCGCACGACGGCGGGGGAGCGTCGCATGAGCGTCTGGTACATCGTGGGCGTGCTCGCCGTCATCTTCGTCATCACGCTGTCGCTGCGAGCCGTGCCGTTCGTCATCCTGAAGCCGTTGCGCGAGTCGAGGATCGTGCGGGCACTCAGTGTATGGATGCCCATCGGCATCCTCGCGATCCTGGCCGCGGCGACGTTTCGCTCCACAATCGCCGAGCATGTCGAGTATCTGGTCCCCGGGCTCATCGCGGTGGCGGTCACGATCGCCGCTCACCTGCTCGGCGGGCGCCGCACGCTGCTGAGCGTCGGGCTCGGCACGGTGACCTTCGTCGTGCTGGTGAACCTGCCGATGTTCTGATGTCGGTGCGGCGGAGTAGTCTCGACAGCATGAGCCGGATGGAACGCGTCTACCGGATGACCGTGGCATCCGTGTACGTGCACTATGTCACGAAGGTCGAGCGCAAGGGGCGCACGAAAGCGGAGCTCGACCGTGTGATCGAGTGGCTGACGGGTTTCGACGATGCTGCGCTCAAGGCGCATCTGGATCGCGGGACCACGTTCGAGGACTTCTTCGCGCAGGCAGAGCTCAACCCTGACGCGTCGCTGATCACGGGCGTCGTGTGCGGTGTGCGTGTGGAGGAGATCGACGAGCCGCTGACGCAGAAGATCCGCTACCTCGACAAGCTCGTCGACGAGCTCGCCCGCGGCAAGCCCATTGAGAAGGTGCTGCGTTCATAGTCGTCACGCCCATTGCGGCAACGGGCGTGCCATGCTGAGCGCATGGAATCACGACACATCAGCCGGGTCATCCGGGCCGATGTTCAGCGGGTGTACGCCTTCGCGCACGACCCGGAGAATCTGGTCCGCTGGGCAGCGGGTCTCGCGCAGGCGGAGGTGGACGTGCGCGAGGGCGATCTCGTCGCGCAGTCGCCGATGGGGGAGGTCACGGTGCGATTCGTACCGAGGAACGAGCTCGGAGTGCTCGATCACGATGTGACGCTCCCGACAGGTGAGACCGTCAGCAACCCGCTGCGAGTCGTGGCGCATCCGGAAGGTGCGGAGGTCGTGTTCACGGTGCGACGGCTCGGCGCCACGGATGAGGCGTTCGACGCGGACTGCGCGGCAGTGGCCGCAGATCTGGAACGGCTGCGGGCGATTCTCGAAGCCTGACGCACGCCGGGTAGCGTGACGGGAACCGAACCGAAAGGACCGCGATGGCTTCGAAGCCCGTTGAGCACCGATGGCATGTGACTTCGAAGGGCGAAGTGCTCGAAACGTATCGCCTCCAGGCGGGGCAACCGATGCGGTACGTCGGATATGAGACCGTGCGAACAGTCGAGCTGGAGGAGCTCGTGGCGCTGAGCGTCGCGGCCGGGCGTCTGATGCGGCGCGCCAGCGCCGTCATGATCCTGCTCCTCGTGGCGGGAGCGGCCGCGATCGCCGGGATCATTGTGGGCTTCTTCGCGATGCCCGCAACAGGCGCTTCCGAGGAGCAGTCGACCACGGTCGGGATCGCCGCCTTGATCCTGCTGCTCGTTGTGGTGTTCAGCATGGTGCTGTTCAGCCGAGTGTTCGGGCATCGGACAAAGCGACATCACGAGAAGGCCGGGCTGGTACCGGGCAGCGAACACCGCGTCGAGGAGTTGAACGCGCTTGCGATGATCGATGAGCCCGGCACGAAATCGTCCGATCCGGACTGATCCGTCGGCTCCTCTCCTCTTGCTGAGAGCCGGTGCCCAGCGGGACACCGGCTCTCAGCACATCCGGATCAGTGCGCGGCGACGGGAGCCTGGGCGCCTTCGACCGGCTTGCGGACGAAGAACGACAGCACGATCGGCACGACGGCGACGCATCCGGCGACGAAGAACGCCGCGTGGGTACCAGGCTCGCCCGCTGCCGCCTCGGACAGGCCATCGGCCTGGCCCGCGTGCAGGATCGACGAGTAGATCGAGATCAGCAGAGCAGTCCCCGCAGCCCCTGCGACCTGCTGCATCGTGTTCAGCGCGGCTGAGCCGTGCGAGTACAGGTGGCGCTTGAGCGAGCCGAGCGATGCCGAGAACAGCGGTGTGAACGCCCCGGCCAGCCCCAGCGACATCATGACCTGTACTGAGACGAGCACGAAGAAGGGCGTGCTCTCGCCGACGGTCGAGTAGAAGAACATCGCCGCGGCGATAAGGATGGTGCCGGGAATGAGCAGCGTCTTCGGCCCGCGGGCGTCGTACAAGCGGCCCATCACAGGGCCGAGCAGGCCCATCAGCAACGCGCCCGGCAGCAGCACCAGTCCCGACTGGAGCGAGTTCAGACCGGCGACCGTCTGCAGGTAGAGCGGCAGCAGCGAGAACGTGCCGAGCATGGCGAACGCGACGACCGCCATGATCACGACCGAGACCGTGAAGTTGCCCGAGCGGAAGATGCGCAGATCGAGCAGAGCGTCGTCCTTGCGCTGCAGCGCGAACTGACGCAGCACGAACAGCACCAGGCCGATCGCGCCGACTGCCAACATGATCCACGGCAGCGCTCCGCTGCCGTCATCGGAGGCTCCCTCACCGCCGTGGCCGCCGCCGAACTCGCTGAGGCCGAACACGAGGCCTCCGAAGCCGAGCGCCGACAGGATGATGGACAGCACATCGATCGGAGCACGAGTGGTCTCGCCGAGGTTTGTCATCCACTTGGCGCCGATGATCATCGCGATGATTGCGATCGGCAGGATGATCCCGAACAGCCAGCGCCAGCTCAGTGTCTCGAGCACAGCACCGGAGAGCGTCGGGCCCAGCGCGGGCGCGAACGCGATGACGAGGGTGACGCGCCCCATGATCCGACCTCGTGAATGCGCGGGAACGACATTCATGACGGTCGTCATCAGCAGCGGCAGCATGACGCCCGTGCCCGCGGCCTGCACGATGCGGCCGAGGAGCAGCAGCGGGAAGCCGGGAGCGACGAGGCAAAGCAGGGTGCCGAGCGAGAAGGAGATGATCGCTGCGAGGAAGACCTGGCGGGTCGTGAATCTCAGCAGCAGGAAGCCGGTGGTCGGGATGACGACGGCCATGGTGAGCATGAAGGCGCTCGTGAGCCACTGCCCGATCTCGGGCGGAAGGCCGAGATCGGCATTGAGATGGGGAATGGCGATCGCCATCGTCGTCTCATTCAGGATGGCGACGAACGCAGCGATGAGCAGCAGCCAGATCACCCGCATTCCGCGCGGGTCGATGCCCGACGCGGGCTCGGGCGTCGACACCGTGACGGATCCGGTGGTGTCAGGGGCGGCCATAGATTGGCTCCTTGCGGTCGTGGGGTGACAATGCCGCTCGCGGAGACGAACACGGCAGTGAGCGCGATCCCCGGGAGACGGGACGAAAGGCGCTGTGCGGAGGCGAATCCGCAGCCTTCAATCATAACCCCGTCGCCGGTGTCGGCATTCCCAGCCGGAGGAGAAACGTCCGTCGAGGCGCAGATGTCATCCGTTGGACCGATGCCGGTCACCAGGCGGTCACCGCGCCTTCGGACGCTGGGGAGTCATAGGCTGAGCGTGTGAGCATGGGTCGAGGAATGGGCGGTCCGCCCGGGATGCGCGGGGTCGATGAGCGTGCGCTGCGCGAGCAGAACGCACAGGCGCCGAAGGTGGAGAATCTCGGCCGTCGGGTGATCGCACTGTTCGTCCCGTATCGGGGCAAGATCATCGTCACAGCCGGCCTTGTGATCGTCGGCGCCGCCGTCGGAGTCGTGCCGCCGCTGATCATCCAGCGCGTGTTCGACGAGGCGCTGTTCCCACCTTCCGGGGTCGTCCAGGTGCCGCTGCTGGTCTGGCTCGTCGTGACCATGATCATGCTCTACATGGCGAGTGCGGGGATCAGCGCCCTGCAGACATGGTTCACATCGAATGTCGGGAACCGAGTCACGGGCGACCTGCGGGTGACGATGTTCGAACATCTGCAGTCGATGGAGCTGGGCTTCTTCACGCGAACGAAGACCGGTGTGATCCAATCCCGATTGCAGAACGATGTCGGCGGGGTCTCCGGCGTGCTCACCACGACCGTGACGAGCATTCTGGGCAACACCGTGACCGTCATCGCGTCGCTCGTGGCGATGCTTCTGATCGACTGGCGCCTGACGCTGATCTCGCTCGTCATCATGCCGCCGTTGGTGATGGTCCAGCGCCGCGTCGGTCAGGTGAGGGCGCGCATCGCGGCCGAGACGCAGCGGTCGCTGAGCGAACTGACCGCGATCACGCAGGAGACGCTGAGCGTATCGGGAATCATGCTGTCCAAGGCCTTCAATCGGCAGCATTCCGAGTCGGAGCGGTACGCACTGGAGAATCGCAACCAGATCCGTCTGCAGGTGCGCCAGACGATGAGCGGACAAGTGTTCTTCGCCGTGGTGCACGTGCTGATCTCCAGCGTTCCGGCGGCGATCTACCTGGTGGCGGGGCTGCTGCTCGATGCGGACGCCGGGTCGATCACGGCGGGAGCGATCGTGGCGTTCACGACAGTGCAGGCGCGGCTGCTGCAGCCGCTGACAAGCCTGATGCGCGTGGCACTGGAGATCCAGACGTCGCAGGCGCTGTTCGCGCGCATCTTCGAGTACCTCGATCTGCGGCCGGCCATCGTCGACCGTCCGGATGCGATGGAGGCGTCAGACGCGGCGGGGCCGCTGGGGCGGATCGAGTTCCGCGACGTGACGTTCCGCTATCCGGATGCGTCGGACGAGTCCCGCCCGACGCTCGACGGTGTGTCGTTCGCCGTCGAGCCCGGTCAGCACGTGGCGTTCGTCGGTCCGAGCGGGGCGGGCAAGACGACGATCGTGTACCTGGCTCCGCGGATGCACGAGGCGTCGGGAGGCGAGGTGCTCTTCGCCGGTGCCGACGTGCGCGAACTGCGACAGGGTTCGATCATCGACCACGTCGGCATCGTGTCGCAGGAGACCTACCTCTTCCACGCGACCGTGCGCGACAACCTGCGGTACGCCAAGCCGGAGGCGAGTGATGACGAGCTCATCGAGGCGTGCCGGAGGGCGAACATCCATCACGTCATCGCCGGGTTCGAGCAGGGGTACGACACAGTGGTGGGTGAGCGGGGGTACCGGCTCTCCGGTGGGGAGAAGCAGCGCATCGCCATCGCGCGGGTGCTGCTGAAGGACCCGCCGGTGCTGCTGCTCGACGAGGCGACCAGCGCGCTCGACACCGTGAGTGAGCGCATCGTGCAGGAAGCGCTCGACCAGGCGGCCCGAGGACGCACGACGCTGTCTATCGCGCACCGGCTCTCGACCGTCATCGATGCGGACGTGATCCACGTCGTCGACGGCGGACGGATCGCCGAGTCGGGAACGCACGATGAGCTCGTCGCCTCCGGTGGACTCTACGCCGCGCTCGCTGCGGAGCAGCTCGGCCGCGCCTGAGCCCGAACGGGGCTGCCGAGCTGCGCACTTTTTCGACATCCGGGCGACCAGAGCGGCGCATCTCGGCGAAAAGTGCGCAGCTCGGCAGCGGGGCGCGGGTCAGAAGGCGGAGGTGTCGGCTGTGTCGAGGTCGGCGTTGTAGCGGAACAGGCGAGCGGGGCGGTGCTTGCCCTTGCGGAACTCCTCGGTCGGGATGAGCGCCTCGCTCGTCTCGATGAGGCGGCGGAAGTTCGACGGGTCGAGGCGGCTGCCCAGCACCAGCTCGTACACCTCCCGCAGCTCGGTGAGTGTGAAGCGGTCGGGAAGGAGGCCGGCGGCTATGCGGCTGTAGCCCACCTTGTTGCGCAGCCGCCATACGGCGTACTCGACGATGCGGTTGTGGTCGAAGGCGAGCTCCGGCAGGTCGTCGGCGTCGAACCACTCGACGTTCTCCGGCGCATCGGCGGCCGCGCGCTGAGCCTCGACGTGGTCCTGGCGCAGCAGCGCCCAGTAGATCACCGAGACCACGCGGGTCGGGGAGCGGTCGACGTCGCCGAACGCGTAGAGCTGCTCGAGGTAGCTCGGGGTCAGCGCCGTCGTCTCCTCGAGAGCGCGGGCAGCCGCCGCGTCGAGGCCTTCGTCGGTGCCGAGCCACCCGCCGGGCAGCGCCCAGCGCCCGTGGAAGGGTTCGCGCGTGCGCCGCACCAGCGGGAGCATCAGCGAATCGGTGCCGTCGCCGGTGGAACGCAGCGAGAAGATGGCGGCCGAGACAGCTACCCGGATGCCGTCGTCGGCTGCGGCGGGGTCCGCTTGTCCGGTGGAGGGCGCAGTACTCACCCCAGAATCCTATGCGGCGCAGTACGAGAGTCGCACGAAGCAGACATGCCGAGGGATTGGTCTATCGGCCGAGGCCGCCCTAATCTATCCTGAACGTGTCGGCACGCATCACCGCCGATGACAACCGAATATCGGCCCAACGTCCTGCTGCGGGAGAGCCCCGATCGCCATCGGGCACCGAAGGAGCAAGCCTCCCCGCCAATCTCTCAGGTATGCGTACCGCGCAGGTCGGGCCACTCTGAAAAGCGGAGCCCACGCTCCCGCCGAAGGTGAAAGACGCCGGTGCCGCAGGGCACTGAAGCAGTCCGTCGAAGCTCTCAGGTTCATGACAGAGGGGGAGTTCATGGCGGCGCATCCCGCGCCTCATCGAACGCCCGCCCTGGCTATGAAGGAGGGCCCGGATGCACGCAACCGACGAAACGACCCCGCAGCGCTATTCCCCGTTGCGCGCTGAGCACGAAGCGCTCGGCGCGAGCTTCACCGACTTCGGCGGCTGGATGATGCCGGTCCGCTACGGCTCCGATCTTGCCGAGCATCACGCCGTACGCCGTGCGGCCGGCCTGTTCGACATCTCGCACATGGGCGAACTGGTGGTCACCGGAGCGGAAGCCGCGTCGTTCCTCGACTTCGCCCTGGCGAGCCGACTCTCGGCGCTGCCGGTGGGGCGCGCGAAGTACACCATGATCCTCGCCTCGGACGGCGGGATCATCGACGACCTGATCGTGTACCGGCTCGCGGAGGATCAGTTCCTCGTGATCGCGAACGCCGGCAACACAGACGCCGTGCGCGAGGCGCTCGTGGAGCGCGTGCGGGGCTCGGAGCTCTCCGCAGCCGAGGAGAAGCCGGATGAACCGGCCGGTGTCGACGACAGAGCTCCTCAGGCGCATCCGGATGCACTCGGCGCGTCGGAGGCGCCTCCCGCACCGAACGGCGTCATCGTCGAGGACGTCTCGGACTCCTCCGCGCTGATCGCGGTGCAGGGACCGGCGGCACAGGCGATCCTCGAGTCGACCCCCGGAATCGAGGACCTCGGAACCGGATGGGGCCAGCAGCGGCCCTACGGCTGGACGGATGCGACCTACGACGGCTCGCCGCTGCTGATCGCGCGCACCGGCTACACCGGCGAAGACGGGTTCGAGCTGCTCATCCGGAACCAGCACGCCGCCGCGCTGTGGCGCGCGCTGCGGGCGACGGGGGAGCCGCACGGTCTCGTGCCCGCCGGTCTCGCCGCCCGCGACACGCTCCGGCTGGAAGCGGGCATGCCCCTCTACGATCACGAGCTGTCGCGTGAGGTCGTGCCGGCGCAGGCGGGGCTCGGCGGTGTCATTCCGGCCGACAAGACCGGCTTCATCGGCGAAGCCGCGAAGTCCCCGCGCACTGAAGCGCCCGTGCTCGTCGGACTCGTCAGCGACGGGCGCCGCGCGGGCAGGGCCGGCTACGCCGTGCTGCGCGGCGAGGAACGAGTGGGCGTGCTCACCAGCGGCGCGCTCAGCCCCACCCTCGGCCATCCCATCGCCATGGCCTTCATCGACCCGTCCGCGGTCGGAGCCGACGACCTCACCATAGACGTGCGCGGAACGCGCATCGCCGCCACCACGACCGCACTGCCCTTCTACAGGAGGAAGAAATGACCGATCTCAACGCACTGGCGTACACAAGCGAACACGAGTGGGTCGCCGTCGCGGACGGCATCGCGACCATCGGCATCACCGACTACGCCGCAGAACAGCTCGGGGACATCGTCTACGTCGACCTGCCTGCCGACAACGCGACGCTCACCTCGGGCCAGGTGATGGGCGAACTGGAATCCACCAAGTCGGTGTCGGAGCTGTTCGCGCCGGTCGACGGCGAGGTGATCGAACTCAACGGGCAGGTCGACGTCGACCCTGCGCTGGTGAACCGCGATCCGTTCGGCGAGGGCTGGCTGGTCAGGGTGCGGCTGTTCGGACAGCCGCTCACCGGGCTGCTCGATCGCGCCGCATACCTCCGCCTGACGGGCGGCGAGGAATGACACCGTACGTCGCACGCCACATCGGCCCGTCGCCGGATGAGAGAGCGGCGATGATGCGTGCGCTCGGGCTCGCGAGCGAGCCGGATGGGGACGGCACCGGAGCGCTCATGGACGACGCCGTGCCCGCGGCCATCCGGAACGACGGCGCCACCTCGGGGGCCGTGCCGCGGCGAGGCGTCTCTGAAGCGGAGACGCTCGGCGAGCTGCGCGCGCTCGCGTCGAAGAATCGCGTGCTCACGCCGATGATCGGCCTCGGCTACAGCGACACGGTCACGCCGAGTGTGATCCAGCGGAACGTGTTCGAGAACCCGTCGTGGTACACCGCGTACACGCCGTACCAGCCCGAGATCTCGCAGGGGCGGCTCGAAGCTCTGCTGAACTTCCAGACCATGGTGGGCGAGCTCGTCGGCCTGCCGCTCGCGAACGCGTCCATGCTCGATGAGGCCACCGCGGTCGTGGAATCGATGCTGCTGGCTCGTCGCGTCGTGAAGGGCGCGGACGCGCACGTCTTCGTCGTCGACTCCGACGCACTGCCGCAGACCAAAGCGGTGCTGCGCGTGCGCGCGGCCGCGGTCGGCATCGACCTGGCCGAGCGCGACCTGGCAGGCGGAGAGGAGCTGCCGGACGGCGTGTTCGGCGTTCTGGTGCAGTACCCCGGTGCCTCGGGCCGCGTCTGGGATCCGTCCGCGGTGATCGGCGCGGCGCATGCTGCGGGAGCGCAGGCCGTCGTCGCCGCCGACATCATGGCCGCCGTGCTGCTGCGCTCGCCCGGCTCGCTCGGTGCGGACATCGTCGCCGGATCGACGCAGCGCTTCGGAGTGCCGCTCGGCTTCGGCGGCCCGCACGCCGGGTACCTGGCGGTGCGTCAGGGGCTCGAACGGCAGCTGCCGGGTCGACTGGTGGGGGTGTCGGTCGACGCCGACGGCGCGCGGGCGCTCCGCCTCTCCCTGCAGACGCGCGAGCAGCACATCCGGCGCGAGAAGGCGACGAGCAACATCTGCACGGCGCAGGTGCTGCTGGCGGTGATGGCGTCGATGTACGCCGTGCACCACGGACCGGACGGCCTGCGCGAGATCGCCGGGCGGATCGCCTCGCGCACGGAAGGGCTGGCGGCGGCGCTTGCGGCATCCGGACTCTCACTCGCGCACGAGAGCTTCTTCGACACGATCAGGGTGCACGTGCCCGGTCGGGCCCGAGACGTCGTCGCGGCCGCACATGAGCGCGGCGTGCTGCTGCATCCGGTCGACGAGGACACCGTCGGCATCTCGGTCGGTGAGGCGACCACCGATGCCGAGCTGCGCGCGGTGCGCGAGGCATTCGGCATCGCCGAGGGAGCGACGGCTGCGGGCGATGTGCACGAGGCGGACATCGGTCATCCGGCGTCTTCATCGGCGGCGACAGGTGCTTCCTCCCGTCTTCCCGCCGTGATGCTCCGCGACGACGAGATCCTCACCCATCCGGTGTTCCACGCGCACCGCTCTGAGACGGCGATGATGCGCTATCTCAAGCGCCTGGCCGACAAGGACTATGCCCTCGATCGGGGCATGATCCCGCTCGGTTCGTGCACGATGAAGCTCAATGCGGCCTCGGCGATGCAGGCGTCGTCGTGGCCCGAGTTCTCCCGCATCCACCCGTTCGCCCCGCGAGAGGATGTCGCAGGCTACCTCGAGCTGATCGCGCAGCTTGAGGAGTGGCTCGCCGATCTCACCGGGTACGACGAGGTCTCGCTGCAGCCGAATGCCGGGTCCCAGGGCGAGCTCGCAGGGCTGCTGGCGATCCGGCGCTATCACGCGGCGAACGGAGACGACGAGCGCGACGTGTGCCTGATCCCGTCGTCGGCGCACGGCACGAACGCGGCGTCGGCGGTGCTCGCCGGGCTGCGGGTCGTCGTGGTGGCGTGCGACGAGGGCGGCAACGTCGACCTGGCCGATCTGCGCGCCAAGATCGCGGAGCACGGATCGGCGCTCGCGGCGCTGATGATCACGTACCCGTCGACGCACGGCGTGTACGAGCACGACGTGCTCGACATCACCTCAGCGGTGCACGATGCGGGAGGGCAGGTCTACATCGACGGCGCGAACCTCAACGCGCTGGTGGGGCGTGCGCGGTTCGGCGACCTGGGCGGCGACGTGTCGCACCTCAACCTGCATAAGACGTTCGCGATCCCGCACGGTGGGGGAGGCCCAGGCGTCGGCCCGGTGGCGGCGAAGGCGCACCTGGCACCGTTCCTGCCGTCGCACGACGCGGCGCAGCAGCCGCGCGACGGCATCGGCCCCGTGTCTGCCGCGCCGTACGGTTCGCCGAGCATCCTGCCGATCACGTGGGCGTACATCCGGATGCTCGGCCTCGACGGTCTGACGGCGGCCACCGACGCCGCCGTGCTGAATGCGAACTACATCGCGGCGAGGTTGGGCGGCACGTACCCCGTGCTCTACGCGGGCGAGAACGATCGTGTGGCGCACGAGTGCATCCTGGATCTGCGCCCGATGCGCGCGGCGACCGGCATCACGGTGGACGACGTCGCAAAGCGGCTCGTCGACTACGGCTTCCACGCGCCGACGATGTCGTTCCCGGTCGCGGGGACGCTGATGGTCGAGCCGACCGAGTCGGAGGATCGCGCCGAGTTGGATCGCTTCGTCGAGGCGATGATCGCGATCGAGTCGGAGGCGGCGCGCGTGGCGTCGGGGGAGTGGCCGGCGGACGACAACCCGATGGTGAACGCCCCGCACACCGCGGCGATGCTCGTCGGCGAGTGGACGCACCCGTACTCCCGCGAGCAGGCGGTCTTCCCGACCGGTGAGGCGGCAGCCAAGTACTGGCCACCCGTGCGCCGCGTCGACCAGGCCTACGGCGACCGCAACCTCGTCTGCGCCTGCCCGCCGGTCGACGCGTTCGCGTAACCCGGGCCCAGTTCTTCATTTCTGGCACATCTCCGGTGGTGTGCCCACCTGGAGATGTGCCAGAAATGAAGAGATACGCGTCAGAGTGATGACGCGCGGAGCGCGGGCAGGATGTGGTCGACCATCAGCGGGGCGAACTCATCGCCGAGAGGGCTGTCGGCATCCACCCAGCGCAGCTCCTCGATCTCGGCTGCGGGGGAGTCGACCTCGACCGGCGGGTGCGTGAACACGGTGCCGCGCACGCGGTAGCCGCCCTCGTTCGCCGCCGGCGCCTCGAATGTGCCGAGTAGGCTCATCCGGTCGCGATCGAGATCGACGCTCAGTTCCTCACGGATCTCGCGCACGGCCGCGTCGATCGCGCTCTCCCCGGGTTCCGGCTTGCCGCCGGGCTGCATGAACATCCGGGTGCCTCGCTTGCGCACCGAGAGCACACGGCCCGTCTCCGGATGCCGCAGCACGACAGCGCTGACGTGGATGATCCGGTTGTCGTGATCGATCACGCGTCGGCCTCCGCGTCGGCACTGCCTGGATGGACATCCGGCTCCGTCTCGAAGCGGGCCGAACCTCGGTGCTCGAGCGCGGCGCGCACGCGGGCTGACATGTCGGCGTTCAGACCGGACGCATCGAGATCGGAGACCGGATGCCACCATGCTCTGGCGTTCTCGCCGTCGGCCGGGTGCGGATCTCCCGAGATATACCGACATCGGAATACGATGTCGAGGTACTGCGCCTCGTCGCCGTTGGCATACCGCATCGGCGGAAGCGAGCGCACCTGCACGAGCGACTCGGCTTCGACCACGATGTCTGTCTCCTCGGTGACCTCGCGCATCGCCGCAGCGGCTGGCTGCTCGCCGGGATCGACGATGCCGGTCACCGGGGTGATCATGCCGTTGTCGGCACGTTCGATGAGCAGAACGTCGTCGCCGCGCACCACGACGGCCGTCACCCCCGTGAGCCAGAGCATCTCGTGCCCGACCTTCTCGCGCAGTCGCAGTATGAAATCAGGCGTCGCCATGCCTCCAGCCTACGCGGATGCGTGGGTTGCTCCGGTGGTATCGCGCCTCGATGACGGCCTGCCGATCGCACTAATAGACTCGGTCCGTGAGACTTGCATCGCCTGCCGTGCGGCGCGGTCCGGAAGCGCGGGCCGGAGACAGCCGATGACCGGCGTGGACATCCGCACGTTAGTGGCATCCGACATCGACGATGTCATCGCGCTGTGGGATGTGACGGGCCTCACCCGTCCCTGGAACGATCCACGCGCCGACATCGCCCGAGCCCGCGGTGTCTGGCCCGAGCTGCTGCTGGTGGCCGTCGCCGGCGAGACTGTCGTGGGCTCCGTGCTGGCGGGCTATGACGGGCATCGCGGATGGCTGTACTACCTCGCCACCGACCCGTCGCGCCGACGAGAAGGGATCGCCGCCGCGCTCGTGGCAGAGGCGGAGCAACGGCTCATCGCGCTCGGCTGTCCGAAGGTGCAGCTGATGGTCCGAGCCGGGAACGCCGAGGTGCTGCGTTTCTACGACGCCCGCGGCTACGACCGCTCCGACGTGCTGGTGACGGGAAAGCGCATCATCTCGGACGAATGACCGCTACAGGATCGCCGCGAGCGTCCTGAGCAGTTCCCATTGCGGCGCACGCACCTCGGGCACACCAGCCGCGCGGAGAATCTCCTGCAGCTTCGCAGGGTATCGAAGAGCATGCCAGGTCCATCGGGCGAATCCGGCGACGTTTCGTCGTAGCGCGTCCTCACGGAGTTTCTCCTCCCAGACTGCGTGCTCCGGCGGCTGCTCGTTCATCACATACTTCGAGCGTCCGTCCGCCTCGCCGACGATGCCGGAGCTTCGCCAGAAGCAGTCGACGCGATAGTCGGTGCCATCCGCACCGCGGATGCTGACTTGCAGCTCCGGAACCTCGAAACCGAGCCACTCGATCGCGAGGAGGGACAACGTCTCGAACGCCGATTCCGGGACCGGCGTCGCCGTCGACAGCGGCCAGCGCGCAGCGGCGCGTCCGCGTTTGCTGTGGCGCGCCTCGTTCGTGTGCATCAGAAGGTCGGGACTGCAATCGCCGATGCGCAACAACGCATCGGCCGCGACGCGTGCAACGGCTGGGTGGCGGCACCTCGCCAGATTGACGACGGTGTCGGCAGGCGCGGTCACTGTCGCGCCCGGTGTCGTCACGACCTCCACGCTGTCCACTAGATGATGCCACTGGACGTCTCCCGTGAGCCGTGCGTCCCCCGACCTGGGGGCAATCGCATGAATATGGGGCTGAGCTCCCACCAGCGGAAGTGCCCAGAGTGCTGCCGCTGACTCGTGTGTGAGCACCGCTTGAGATGATTTGAGTGCGAACGCGTGGACCCGTGCGAGGTACCGATCCCAAGGAGGAAGTCGATCCCATCCGTCGGCTGGTGTGTAGACGCCGCTTCGTACTCGCCGGAGCTCTCCCTTGCGCACGGCATGGTCGAACCGGATCCCGTCCTCGGTGCGGCGGATCAGCGGGACCGGGCACGGTCGCATTGGAAGGGAAACCAACGAAGGTGCGATCGACGTCATGCGAAGATCGTGCCGTGCCCCTGCGAGGAACGCACGGAATGTGGATAAGTTCTGCGAATCGCGGCACTGTGGAGGAAACGGCGACCACCGGCACAGTTCTTCATTTCTGGCACATCTCCGGTGGTGTGCCCACCCGGAGATGTGCCAGAAATGAAGAATCAGGGGAGGTAGGGGGCCGCGAGAGGGTAGCCGACGAAGGCGAAGGTGTCGATGAGGGCATGGGCGATGACGAGGGGCATCACGCGGCGCCAGCGCAGGAAGCACCAGCCGAAGACGAGGCCCATCACGACGTTCCCGGCGGCCATCGCGGGGCCCTGGTAGAGGTGGTACGCGCCGCGCAGGAGGGCCACGGCGACGAGGACGACCCAGCGGCTGCGCCACAGCGCGCCGAGTCGCGTGACGAGGTAGCCGTTCAGGATGACCTCCTCGAGCAGGCCGGCGCGCACCGCCGACAGGATGAGCAGCGGGATCGTCCACCACGCCTGGTCGAGCTCGCCTGCCTGCACCTGCACCGTGAGGCCCATCATCCGGCTGACGGCGTACAGCGCCAGCCCCGGCACACCGATCGCTGCCACGAGCGCGACTGAGAGGCCGACATCGCGCCAGAACCGCGTGAAGTCCAGACCGATGCGCCGCAGTGCGCTGCGCCCCGGCTCCCAGAGCAGGTAGACGACGAGCGCGACCAGGCACAGATCGAAGAACACGTCGAACACGCGATAGACGATGTCCCAGAACGGCTCGGGCGTCTGCTGTGGGTTCAGCTGTGCCGACTGCTCCGAGAGAGGACCGCGCAGAGCGCTCCGGATGAGCGACAGCAGCGAATAGAGCGCGGACTGCCCGAGCGTGAGGAACACGACGATGCCGATCTCCCACCAGAGTCGGGTTCGGGTCGGGCCTGTCTCGATGTCCTGCCGCTCGCGCACATCCGCCAGAGTGCCACACGCATCTATGTCGGCGGCGACGTCTATGCCGGGGAAGGAAGATGCGGGGTGTTGCTCTCACCGCCGTCTGCTGCGTCGCTGAGGTCGCCGCCGATGCTGCTGCCGCTGTGAAAGGTGTCGACTCCGATGCCCCCACGTTCCGTCTGCATGGGCCGCAGAGGTCGATCGGAACAAGCGCTCCATTCGAGGCGCGAAGGTGGAGCGACCGTGCTGTGAAGGCCGTGCGGCTGGGAGAGCCCTTGGGAAGGCGAGTTGTGCATATTGCGCAACCAGAGCTGCGATCCGTGTAAATCCTGTGTAACGGTTCGCCAGTGCACTTTGATGGTTTCCTTTCGAGCGCATAGAGTCACTGGGCAGTCCGAGCGCGTTCACGCAACGCATCGGGCGTTCTTATCCCTTCCACAAGGAGCAACTGTGAAGCGCAACAAGTTTGCCATCGCGGGTCTTGCCGTTCTGGGTGCCGGGTCGTTGGCACTCACCGGCTGCGGTCCCGCTGACTCAGACGGCGGTGACGAGGCCGCAGGTCCTGAGTTCGGTCTTGCCTACAACGCGGACGGCGGCCACCAGGCCTGGGTCGACGCAACTGTCAACTCCATCGCCGGTGCGCTGGACATCCAGGCCGTCGGGGTTCCGTACCCCGACTTCGCGGGCTTCCGCGAGGAGATCACCAACCGTACGATGGACGGTGCGTTCCGCTCTGGCTGGCAGGCCGACTACCCCGGCTTGTACAACTTCCTGGGCCCGCTGTACGCGACCGGTGCCGGCTCCAACGACGGCGACTACTCGTCGGAGGAGTTCGACTCGCTTATCGCTGAGGGCATTTCGACCGAAGACCCAGCTGCCGCCAACGAGCTCTACGAAGAGGCTCAGAGCGTGCTGCTGCAGGACCTCCCGGTGATTCCGCTGTGGTACTCCAATGTCGTGGGCGGCTGGAGCGAGAACGTCGACAACGTGGCGTTCAGCTGGCGCTCGGTGCCGATCTTCGAGGAGATCACCAAGGACGACGGTGTGATCACCGCGAACGGCGGCGAGCCGCAGAACCCGCTGATCCCGACGAACACGAACGAGACCGGCGGCGGCAAGATCCTCGACGCGATCTTCACCGGCCTGATCTCGTACGACAAGTCCGGTGCAGTGATGAACGACGTCGCCGAGGACATCACCGTCGACTCGCCGACGCAGCTCACGGTGAAGCTCCGTGAGGGACTGACGTTCACCAACGGTGAGGAGATCACCGCCGACAACTTCATCAAGGCTTGGAACTACGGCGCTGCGCTCGACAACGCGCAGCTGTCCAGCTACTTCTTCGAGGACATCGAGGGCTTCAGCTGGGACGAGAACCACGATGAGCTGTCGGGTCTGAACCAGATCGACGACTACACGTTCGAGATCACGCTGAACAAGCCGGCCGCCGACTTCGCTCAGCGCCTCGGCTACTCGGCGTACTACCCGCTGCCCGATGTCGCCTTCGAGGACATGGAGGCGTTCGGCGAGAACCCGATCGGCAACGGCCCGTACATGCTGGACGGCGAGGGCGCGTGGCAGCACGACGTGCAGATCGATCTCGCGGTCAACTCCGACTACGACGGCCCGCGCACCGCGCAGAACGACGGTCTGCAGATCGTCTTCTACACGACGCAGGATGCCGCGTACAACGACCTGCTGGCCAACAACCTCGACGTGCTGGACGCGATCCCGGACTCGGCGTTCGAGACCTATCAGGACGAGCTCGGCGACCGCTGGGTCAATGACCCGGCTGCTATCTTCCAGTCCTTCGTCATCCCGCAGGAGATGGAGCACTTCTCCGGCGAGGAAGGCCAGCTGCGTCGCCAGGCGATCTCGATGGCGATCGACCGTGAGGCGATCACCGAGAAGATCTTCCAGGGCACGCGCACTCCGGCCAGCGACTTCACGTCGCCCGTCATCGATGGCTGGACCGACGAACTCGAGGGCAGCGAGGTTCTGGAGTACAACCCCGAGAAGGCCAAGGAACTCTGGGAGCAGGCGAACGAGATCAGCCCCTGGGAGTGATCACTGACACCAACCTCTGATACGAGGCGGTGGCTCACAGCCACCGCCTCGTATCGTGTCGTGTTGGACAACAATCGTCAAAAGGAGGACCGAGGGTGCTTTTCTACATCCTCAGGCGGATCCTGCAGGTCATTCCCGTGTTCCTCGGGGCGACGCTGCTGATCTACTTCATGGTGTTCGCCATGCCGGGCGACCCCATCGCCGCGCTGTTCGGCGACAAACAGCCGCCGCCCGCGCTGCTCGCGGAGCTTCGAGCGCAGTACATGCTCGATCAGCCCTTCATCGTGCAGTACCTGAACTATCTCGGCGGCATCTTCCGCCTCGACTTCGGCACCACCTTCAGCGGGCAGCCGGTCATCGAGGTGCTCGCACGCACCTTCCCGGTGACCCTGCGCCTGGCCGTTGAAGCGATCGTCATGGCCTTCGCACTCGCGATCATCATCGGGGCGCTGTCTGCATTCTTCAAGAACTCCTGGTTCGACCACACCATGCTGGTCGTGGCGCTGGTGTTCGTGGCGGTTCCCGTGTTCGTCGTCGGTTTCTTCGCCCAGTACTTCATCGGCGTGCAACTCGGCTGGGCGAGCCCGACTGTCGGTGCGGACAACGGCTGGCTCGGGTTGCTCCTGCCGGCGATCACGCTGGCTTTCAGCGTGTACGCCACCAGCATGCGGCTCACTCGGGCGTCGACGATCGAGACACTCGGACAGGACTGGGTGCGCACTGCCTACGGCAAGGGCCTTCCCCGTCGCCGGGTGATCCCGGTGCACGTGCTGCGCAACTCGCTGATACCGATGGTGACCGACCTCGGCACGACCTTCGGCATCCTGATGGTCGGCGCCACGGTGACCGAGGGCATCTTCAACATCCCTGGCGTGGGCAACACTCTGTACCTGGCGATTCTGAAGCATGAGGCACCGACGATCGTGTCCTTCGTGACCGTCTTCGTCGTGGTATACGTGCTGATCAACCTGCTGATCGATCTGCTCTACGGCCTGCTCGACCCGAGGATCCGCTATGTCTCGTAATACACACTTCGTCGCTCCCGTGAAGGAGGCGGAGGTCGTCGTCGACCGCATCGACGTCGGCGAGAAGCGCAGCAACCTGTGGCTCGACGCGTGGCGCGATATGCGGCGCCGTCCGCTGTTCTGGATCGCCACGGTCATCGCCCTGATCGTCGTTGTGATGGCGATAGTGCCGCAGATATTCACGAATGTCGGCCCCGCAGGCGCGGCATGCAACATCATGGCGAGCAATGAGGGGCCTGAAGCCGGGCACCCGCTCGGATTCACCCGCCAGGGCTGTGACATCTGGTCGCGCATCGCCTGGGGCGCGCGCACCTCGGTCGTCGTCGGTCTGCTCGCCACCCTGATCGGCACGGTGATCGGGCTGGTGATGGGCGCCTTCGCCGGCTTCTACGGCGGATGGCTCGACTCGCTGCTCTCGCGCGTGGGCGACATCTTCTTCACGATTCCCTACATCATCGCCGCGATCGTGGTGATGACGGTGATGCCGCAGGAACAGCGCACCATGCTGACCCTGGCGTTCGCGATCGGCGGCTTCGCCTGGGCGAGCACCGCACGCATCGTGCGCGCCGAGATCCTGCGCGTGAAGCAGTCCGACTTCGTGATGGCCTCGATCGCGCTCGGCATGGGCCGCTTCAAGACCCTGCTCGTGCACGTGCTGCCCAACGCGATCGCTCCGGTGATCGTGGTGGCAACACTGGGGCTCGGCAATGCCATGGTCGCTGAGTCGGTGCTGTCGTTCCTCGGTGTCGGCCTCGGTGGCGATACCGTCTCATGGGGCGCTGACATCAGCCAGGCGCAGACGGCGATCCGTACGACGCCGATGGCCCTGATCTGGCCGTCGCTGGCGCTGACGACCGCTGTGCTGGCATTCATCATGCTGGGCGAAGTCCTGCGCGACGCCCTTGACCCGAAGGCGAGGGCACAGAGATGAGCGAGAACACACTCCTCTCCGTCCGCGATCTGTCGATCTCGTTCGGCAAGGGCAAGAAGAGCCGCGAGGTGGTGCACGGCGTCAGCTTCGACGTGTTCGAGGGCGAGACGGTCGCGATCGTCGGCGAGTCAGGGTCGGGCAAGTCGACGACCGCGACGGCCGTGATGGACCTGTTGCCCGGTACGGGCAAGGTCACCGGCGGCTCGGTGCAGTTGTCAGGCCGCGAGCTGACGAACATGAAGCGCTCCGAGATGGAGAGCCTGCGCGGCCGCGAGATCGGCTACGTGCCGCAGGACCCGATGTCGAACCTCAACCCGGTCTGGTCGATCGGCTTCCAGGTCAAGGAGACCATCCGGGCCAACGGTCTTGCGCAGAACCGCAAGGACGTGCACCGGATGGCGGTCGAGGTGCTGCAGAACGCCGGCCTCGCCGACGCCGAGCGGCGCCTGCACCAGTTCCCGCACCAGTTCTCCGGCGGCATGCGCCAGCGCGCGCTCATCGGCATCGGCCTCGCCGCCGACCCGACACTGCTGATCGCCGACGAGCCCACCAGTGCCCTCGACGTGACCGTGCAGCAGGTGATCCTCGATCACCTCGCAACGCTCACGCGCGACAAGGGCACATCGGTGCTGTTCATCACGCACGACCTGGGGCTGGCCGCCGAGCGCGCCGACCGGATCATCGTGATGAGCAAGGGCGAGATCGTCGAGTCGGGGCCGAGTCGCGAGATACTCGAGGCACCGCAGCACCCGTACACGCGCCGCCTCGTCGACGCTGCTCCTAGCTTGGCATCCAAGCGCATCCAGGCGCAGGTGCAGGAGTCGGGAACCGCGACGACGACCACCGCGCTCACCGAGCAGGCGGCCATCGTCGAGGTCCGCGACCTCGTCAAGGAGTACTCGATCCGCAAGGGCGGCTTCCGCAGCGAGCCGTTCCGCGCCGTCGACAACGTCTCGTTCCAGATCCCGAAGGGGCGCACGCTGGCGCTCGTCGGCGAATCCGGATCGGGCAAGTCGACCGTCGCGAAGATGGTGCTCCAGCTCGAGAAGGCCACCAGCGGGTCTGTGCTGATCGAGGGGCGAGACACCACGGAGATGTCGACCCGCGACGTGTTCAGGCTGCGCGGGCGCATGCAGCCGGTGTTCCAGGACCCGTACGGGTCGCTCGACCCGATGCGCTCCCTGGGGGCGCTGATCGCAGAGCCTCTGGGGATCCACGGCATCGGCGATCAGGCTTCGCGCCGCGAGCGCGTGTACGAGCTGCTCGAGCAGGTGGCACTGCCGAAGGAACTCGCGTCGCGCTATCCGAACGAGCTGTCGGGCGGACAGCGCCAGCGGATCGCGATCGCTCGCGCCCTGGCACTGAAGCCGTCCATCGTCGTGCTCGACGAGGCGGTCTCGGCGCTCGACGTGCTGGTGCAGGATCAGATCCTGCAGCTGCTCAGCGAGCTGCAGAGCGAGCTCGATCTGACGTATCTGTTCATCACGCACGATCTCGCCGTCGTCCGTGTCGCCGCTGACCTCGTCGCGGTCATGGAGAAGGGCCGCATCGTCGAGCAGGGCTCGGTCGACCGCGTGTTCGACGCGCCTGAGCAGGAGTACACGCAGCGACTGCTGAACGCGATCCCCGGTCGGGGCCTCGCCCTCGGCGCGAGCTGACGCAGCAGCGACGAACGCCGGATGCCCTGAGAAGGGCATCCGGCGTTCGTCTATAGGGTGGGGGCATGCCAGAAGCTTCGAACGCCTCCGAACGGGTCGTCTTCCGCTCGGTCGGGGGAGCGGTGTGGATGACGGTGACCTCGATCGTGTGCGCCCTGCTCATCGGCGACATGCTCATCCGGGGCACCCTCGAGCAGGCCGTGCTGGTCAGCCCGTGGCTGCTGCTTCTGCTGTGGTTCGTCTACCTCTTCCTGTTCGCGCCGCGGATCGTCGCGACGCCGGAGGGCGTCGCCGTGCACAACGTGCTGCGCGTCACACGGCTGAGCTGGGGTGCGATCGACTCGATCACGTCCAGATGGCAGATCGAGTTCCGGATGAAGGAGTCGCTCGGCGACAAGCCGGTGCAGGCGTGGGGCGCACCCACGCAGCGTCCGTCTCGCTCGCCCAAGAAGGAACACCCGAGCACGGGGCAGATCGAGCGCCTGCGCGACATGCTCGAGGAGGCACCGGCGCAGCAGGCGACGCGAACGGTCGCATGGGATGTTCCCGGCCTCATCGCGGGTGCAGTGATCGTGATCTGGCTGGTCGCTTCGATCGCGGTCTCGCTGTGACCTGCGGATTCCTGTCCATCCGCTGACCGGAGCTCCTCCCCGCCGCTATAGGATGGAACGTCCCAACTCTCGGGGCGACACTCCACCACGGCAAGGAACTTCATGGCGCACGCCCTCCGTACCGACCTGAGAAACGTCGCGATCGTCGCGCACGTCGACCACGGCAAGACCACGCTGGTCGACGCCATGCTCCGGCAGACGGGGTCGTTCGGCGACCACGAGCACGTCGACGAGCGCGCGATGGATTCGAACGACCTCGAGCGCGAGAAGGGCATCACCATTCTCGCCAAGAACACGGCGATCACGTACAACGGTGAGCACACCGACACGCCCGTCACGATCAACGTCATCGACACCCCTGGCCACGCCGACTTCGGCGGCGAGGTCGAGCGCGGCCTGTCGATGGTGCACGGCGTGGTTCTGCTCGTCGACGCGAGCGAGGGCCCGCTGCCGCAGACGCGCTTCGTGCTGCGCAAGGCGCTCGAGGCGAAGCTGCCGGTGATCCTCGTGATCAACAAGACCGACCGTCCTGACGCGCGCATCGAAGATGTCGAGGGCGAGGCGCAGGACCTGCTTCTCGGCCTCGCCGGTGACCTCGTCGACGACGTGCCCGACCTCGACGTCGATGCGCTCCTCGATGTGCCGGTCGTGTACGCATCCGGGCGTGCGGGCGTCGCGAGCGAGACGCGCCCAGCGGATGGCTCGCTTCCCGACAGCGAGAACCTCGAGCCGCTGTTCGACGCGATCCTGAAGCATGTTCCCGCCCCCAGCTACGATGACGAGGCGCCGCTGCAGGCGTGGGTGACCAACCTCGATTCGTCCGCGTTCCTCGGCCGCCTCGCCCTGCTGCGCGTTTTCAACGGCACGCTCAAGAAGGGCCAGACCGTGGCGTGGCTGCGCAGCGACGGCACCACGCAGAACGCTCGCATCACCGAGCTGCAGATGACGAAGGCGCTGGAGCGCTACCCCGCGGAGCAGGCGGGCCCCGGTGACATCGCCGTGATCGCCGGCTTCGAGGACATCATGATCGGTGAGACGATCGCCGACCCGAACGACGTGCGCCCGCTGCCGCAGATCACGATCGATGAGCCGAACATCTCGATGACGATCGGCACCAACACCTCGCCGCTCGTCGGCAAGGTCAAGGGGCACAAGCTCACCGCCCGCATGGTGAAGGATCGCCTCGACCGCGAGCTGATCGGCAACATGTCGATCCGCGTCAACGACATCGGACGCCCCGACGCCTGGGAGGTGCAGGGCCGCGGCGAGCTGCAGCTCGCGATCCTCGTGGAGAACATGCGCCGCGAGGGCTTCGAGCTCACCGTCGGCAAGCCGCAGGTGGTCACGCGTCGTGACGAGAGCGGCACACTGCTCGAACCCTACGACCAGCTGACGATCGACGCGCCCGAGGAGTACCTCGGCGCGATCACCCAGCTGCTCGCGGCACGGAAGGGCCGTATGGAGGGCATGACCAACCACGGCACCGGCTGGATCCGGATGGAGTTCATCGTGCCGTCGCGCGGGCTCATCGGCTTCCGCACGCAGTTCCTCTCCGTCACTCGAGGCACCGGCATCGCGAACACCCTCTCGCACGGGCACCAGCCATGGGCCGGCGCCATCGATTCGCGCCCGCAGGGCTCCATCGTGGCCGACCGCGCCGGTGTGGTGACGCCCTTCGCGATGATCGCCCTGCAGGAGCGCATGTCGTTCTTCGTGGGCCCCACCGAAGAGGTATACGAGGGCATGGTCATCGGCGAGAACTCCCGCGCCGATGACATGGATGTGAACATCACCAAGGAGAAGAAGCTCACCAACATGCGCTCGGCCACGGCCGATTCGTTCGAGTCGATGACGCCGCCGCGGCGCCTGTCGCTGGAGGAGAGCCTCGAATTCGCGGCCGACGACGAGTGCGTCGAGGTGACGCCCGAGTCTGTGCGCATTCGCAAGGTGGAGCTCGACGCGACCGCCCGCGGTCGCGAGACCGCACGCCGTAAGCGCCAGGACGCGAACGCGTAGCACGTTGCGAGCGGCGGCCCTGGCGATCGATCGCCGGGGCCGCCGTCTGCGCGCTGGGAGGGAGGGGCGGGCATCGTTCGGGTGCGGCAGATTGCGCCAAGAATCGAGCGGAAGGCGCATCCGGGGTACCGGAAGCGGCCGGATGAGGTGCTCAGCGAGCGTGCGTAGGGTGAGAATATGCAGTGGGTGATGAAGGCGCTTTCGTGGCTCGGTGCCGTCGTGGCCGGTGCGATCTTCGGCGTCGCCGGTACGATCTGCTACGCCTCGGCAGTGCTCAAGCCGGGGGGCGGGCTGATCGTGATCCCACTCGGGCTGATGCTCGCCGCGGTCGCGTGCCTTTCCCTGCTCCTGGCCATCCGGCTGCTCGCGGACGACCGAGGCGCCGTGCTCGGCGCGGGGCTCGGCATGCTGATCGCGCTGTTCGTGTTCTCCAGCCGGGGCCCGGGCGGTTCGGTCGTGGTGCCGCAGGTCGCGGAGGGCGAAGCCCCGCTCGGCATCATCTGGGCGTGGACGCTCGCCATCGTCGTACTCGTCGTGGTGGCCTGGCCCGACCTTCGCCGGGGGCGCGCGGCGCACGCCGAGCAGGTTGAGGCGGCTGCTCCCGACGACCCGCGCTGACGGCGTTCCACCGCGCTGCGTCCCATTCGCCGCGCCGGCGTCCTGCCGGCGCAACTCCGGGTCGCACCATCGGCGTCGAGCCCGAACGGCTCGGCGCACTGCGCCGATGATCAGCCGTCGGCGGATAGAATCAGAGGGTGACTTACGTGATCGCCCTTCCCTGCGTGGATGTCAAAGACCGCGCGTGCATCGATGAGTGCCCGGTCGACTGCATCTACGAGGGTGAACGCAGCCTGTACATCCATCCGGATGAGTGCGTCGACTGCGGTGCCTGCGAGCCGGTGTGCCCCGTCGAGGCGATCTACTACGAAGACGACCTGCCGGATGAGTGGCAGGACTACTACACCGCGAACGTCGAGTTCTTCGACGACGTGGGCTCGCCGGGAGGCGCGGCAAAGGTCGGCGTGATCGCGAAGGATCACCCCGTCATCTCCGCCCTGCCTCCGCAGACCGAGTGAGCCGTCGCATGTCGATCAACGATCTCGACGACTATCCGTGGGACGCCGTCGTTCCGTTCCGTGAGCGGGCGGCCGCGCATCCGGATGGTCTGTGCGACCTGTCGATCGGTTCTCCTGTCGACCCGACTCCCGCCGTCGTGCGCGAGGCGCTCGTGGCGGCGACCGATGCACACGCGTACCCTGCGACCGTCGGCACCGACGAGCTGCGTGCTGCGATCTGCTCCTGGTATGAGCGCCGACGGGGGGTGACGGGGCTCCAGCCGCGCAACGTTCTTCCGACGATCGGTTCCAAGGAGTTCGTCGCGTTGCTGCCGACGCTGCTGGGGCTCGGTGCGGGAGACATCATCGTGCATCCGCGCGCCGCGTATCCGACGTACGCTGTCGGCGCCGCCGTCGCCGGTGCGACCGCCGTCACGGCCGACGACCCTTCCGATTGGCCGGAGGGGACGAAGCTCGTCTGGATCAATTCTCCCGGTAACCCGGATGGTCGAGTGTGGGGCGTCGACGAGCTGCGTGCAGCCGTCGCGCGGGCGCGCGAGATCGGCGCGGTGCTCGCGAGCGACGAGTGCTACGCCGAACTCGGCTGGGAGGGCGAATGGGCCGATCAGCGCATCCCGAGCGTGCTCGATCCGCGCGTCGCCGGTGACAGCCGCGCCAACTTGCTCAGCGTCTACTCGCTCAGCAAGCAGTCGAACCTCGCCGGCTACCGCGCCGCGTTCGTCGCCGGTTGCGGAGACATCGTCTCCGGGCTGCTGAAGAACCGCAAGCACCTCGGGCTGATGCTTCCTGCGCCTGTGCAGCACGCCATGGCCGTCGCCCTGGGAGACGATGCGCACGTCGACGAGCAGCGCGAACGGTACCGCGCGCGTCGGGACGTGCTCAAGCCCGCACTGGAGGCTGCCGGTTTCCGCATCGACCTCAGCCTTGCCGGCCTGTATCTGTGGGCGAGCGAGGGGCGCGATGCGTGGGAGAGCATGGACCGCCTCGCCGGCCTCGGCATCCTCGCCGGGCCCGGCGTCTTCTACGGAGAGGGCAACGCAAGGCACATCCGGTTCTCGCTGACCGCTGCCGACGACAGGATCGCCGCGGCGGCCGAGCGATTGCGCGGCGCGTAGGGCGTGCCCGGCATCCGTCGTCCATCGTGCACGTCGGGACGGCTCGGGTGCTGAGACACGAGATCGCACTTCCGGTGCGTCGGTTCGAGTGTCCAGAGCCGTGGATGACCCGGTGCCCTGCCAGGGCAGCCGGTTTCGAACCAGTGCCCCGGGCCCGCTAGGCTGGCCGGGGCCGCCGTGGCGCTATCAGCGCTGGCGGCATGAGACGCGATTGACGAAGATTCGCAAGGAGAAGCCGTGAGCGACGCAGGAAGCCTGCCCGACAAGGCCACACTGACCGTCGGCGACAAGACCGCCGAGTTCCCCGTCCTGCAGTCCGCAGAGGGCCGCCCTTCCGTCGATGTGTCGACCCTGATGAAGCAGACCGGTTACACGGCACTGGACTACGGCTTCGTGAACACGGCATCGACCAGATCCGACATCACCTTCATCGACGGCGACCAGGGCATCCTGCGCTACCGCGGCTACCCGATCGATCAGCTCGCCGAGAACGCCACCTTCCTCGAGGTCGCGTGGCTGCTCATCTACGGTGAGCTGCCGTCAGCCGACGAGTTGGCATCGTTCGACGAACGGATCCGCCGCCACACCCTCCTGCACGAGGACCTCAAGAGCTTCTTCGGGGGGCTGCCTGCCGGCGCGCACCCGATGTCGGTGCTCTCGTCTGCTGTGTCCGCCCTGGAGACGTACTACGAGGGACAGACCGATCCGGCGGATCCTGAGAACGTCGAGCTCAACATCATCCGGCTGCTGGCGAAGCTTCCTGTCATCGCGGCGTACTCGCACAAGAAGTCGATCGGGCAGGCGTTCCTGTACCCCGACAACAAGCTCGGCTACGTCGAGAACTTCCTGCGCCTCAACTTCGGCACGATGGCCGAGGACTACGAGATCAACCCCGTCATGGTGCGGGCGCTCGAGCGACTGCTCATCCTGCACGAGGACCACGAGCAGAACGCTTCGACCTCGACCGTGCGCCTGGTGGGCTCGACCGGCGCATCGCAGTTCGCTTCGGTCGCGGCGGGAATCCAGGCGCTGTCCGGCCCGCTGCACGGCGGCGCGAACGAGGCCGTGCTGAAGATGCTCTCGCAGATCCAGGAGTCGGGCGAGGGTGTGGCGAAGTTCGTCGAGCGCGTGAAGAACAAGGAAGACGGTGTGAAGCTGATGGGCTTCGGGCACCGCGTCTACAAGAACTACGACCCGCGCGCCACGATCGTCAAGCAGTCGGCGGATGAGGTGCTCGCCTCGCTAGGCGTCAAGGACCCGATGCTCGACCTCGCCAAGGAGCTCGAGGAGATCGCGCTCAACGACGAGTACTTCCAGGCGCGCAACCTGTACCCGAACGTCGACTTCTACACCGGTGTCATCTACAAGGCGATGGGCTTCCCGAATCGCGTGTTCACCGTGCTGTTCGCGATCGGCCGCCTGCCGGGATGGCTCGCCCAGTGGCGCGAGCAGAACCTCGATCCCAGGACCAAGATCGGCCGCCCCCAGCAGCTGTACACAGGCGCCGCCGAGCGCCGTTACCCCGGCATCTGACCCTCGCCCCGCGCCACAGCACACCGCGCATCTCTTCATTTCTGGCACATCTCCGGGGGTGCACAGCACCGGAAATGTGCCAGAGATGAGGAATTGAGCGGTGTCGGTGGCCGGTAGGCTGGAAGCATGACGGATGAGCGTTGGATTTCCGGTGTCGGGCTCGCCACGATTGCGGCGGACGGCGCTGTGCTGGACACCTGGTACCCCGCGCCCGTGGCCTCGCGCCTGGGCGACTCCTCTGCCGCTGAGGCGGAGCTGGCCGGCGAGGTCGCAGGCGACGACGTCCGCGGGGTGAGGACCGAGGTCGTCGCACTCGAGATCGACCTCGACGCCGCGCCGGCGTCGACTCCCGACGCGTATCTGCGCCTGCACGCGCTCTCGCACAGGCTCGTGCGCCCCAACGAGATCAACCTCGACGGCGTCTTCGCGCACCTGCCAAACAACGCGTGGACCAACGCAGGCCCGATGAAGCCCGAGATCGCGGCGGCAGCGCTGCCTGCGCTGCGCCGCGCGGGCATCCAGGTGTACGCGCAGGACAAGTTCCCGCGCCTGACCGACTACGTGCTGCCGGACGGCGTCCGCCTCGGCGACGCGTCGCGTGTGCGGCTCGGCGCGCACCTGGCATCAGGCACCGTCGTGATGCACGAGGGCTTCGTGAACTTCAATGCGGGAACGCTCGGCGCCTCGATGGTCGAGGGCCGCGTCTCGCAGGGCGTCGTCATCGGAGACGGCAGCGACATCGGCGGCGGAGCGTCCATCATGGGCACACTCTCCGGCGGCGGCACGCACCGCATCTCGATCGGCCAGCGCACTCTGCTCGGCGCGAATGCGGGCGTGGGCATCTCGCTCGGCGACGACTGCGTCGTCGAGGCGGGTCTGTACGTGACAGCCGGCACCAAGGTGACGCTCACCGGCGGTCGTACCGTCAAGGCCGCCGAGCTGTCGGGTTCGTCCGGTCTGCTGCTGCGCCGCAACTCGGTCACCGGCACCGTCGAAGCAGTCGAACGCTCCGGCGTGGGCGTCGTGCTCAACGACGCGCTGCACGCGT
Organism: Microbacterium halotolerans; assembly: GCF_003569805.1. Lineage (GTDB taxonomy): Bacteria > Actinomycetota > Actinomycetes > Actinomycetales > Microbacteriaceae > Microbacterium > Microbacterium halotolerans. The sequence goes on from NZ_KZ984051.1 coordinate 1,922,065, forward strand.
AGCCGCTGCTCTTCGATCTCCCGCTTTTCTTCTGCGGACAGCGGCGGATCTGCTGGAGACTTGTGGAGCTGCGCGTCGGGGACGGGCGCGGGGAGAAATTAGGGTGGAAGGGTGCCACTCGATCTCACTGCCTCGTCTGCCGACATCACGCGATACATCTGCGACATCCCGAGCGTCTCCGACGACGAGACTCGGCTGGCTGACGAGATCTTCGCCGCCGTATCGGCGCTGGCCCACCTCACCGTCACCCGCTCCGGCGACACGATCGTCGCCCGCACTCAGCTGGCCAGGGCTCAGCGCGTCGCCATCGCAGGGCACATCGACACGGTGCCGATCAACGCCAACCTGCCGACGCGCGACATCGTCGAGAACGGCGAAGACGTGATCTGGGGGAGGGGCACCGTCGACATGAAGGCGGGGCTCGCCGTGCAGCTCAAGCTCGCGGCGGAGCTGACCGAACCCTCCGTCGACATCACGTGGCTCTGGTACGACCACGAGGAGGTCGAGGCGACGAAGAACGGCCTCGGCCGGCTGCAGCGTGAGGCGCCCGAGATGCTCGAAGCCGACTTCGCCATCCTGGGCGAGCCCACGGCGGGCGAGGTCGAGGGGGGCTGCAACGGCACGATGCGGGCCATCGTCCGCACTGCAGGCACGCGGGCGCACGCGGGCCGCGCCTGGATGGGCGAGAACGCGATCCACGCCGCATGGCCGATTCTCGAGCGACTCGCCCGCTACGAACCCCGCACGATCGCCGTCGAAGGGCTCGAGTACCGCGAGGGACTGAATGCCGTGCGCATCTCAGGCGGCATCGCGGGGAACGTGATCCCTGACGCCTGCGAGGTCGAGGTGAACTTCCGCTTCGCGCCGGAACGCTCGCTGGACGAGGCGATCGCGCACGTGCGCGAGGTGTTCGACGGCTTCGACATCGAAGTGACGGACGGGGCCTCCGCAGCGCGGCCGGGCCTCGATGCTCCGCTCGCACGCGAGTTCCTCGCCGCGGTCGGCGCGCAGGCGAAGCCGAAGTACGGCTGGACCGATGTGGCGCGTTTCAGCGAGATGGGCGTGCCTGCCGTCAACTACGGTCCCGGCGACGCGCTGCTCGCCCACCACGATGAGGAACGGGTCCCCGTCGCGCAGATCGAGCGGGTCGAGCGGGGCCTGAGAGCGTGGCTGTCGGCAGCCTGAGCCTTCGGGCCGACATGACGCGCTCCTGGGCCGCGCTGCCGACATGGGCGAAGGTCGCAGTCGTGTACATCGTTGCGCGCCTCGTCACCGTGGCGTTCGTGCTGCTGGCGGCGCAGCTCGCACCGGCGCAGTCGCAGCTCGGATCGGTGAACCCGCTCGGCGACTTCACCCTCGCCTGGGACGCACAGTGGTACTGGCTCGCCGCCGTCGAAGGATATCCGGATGAGCTCCCCACGGACGACAACGGGCACGTGACACAGAACGCATGGGCGTTCCTCCCCGTATACGCCTATGCGGCGAAGGCCGTCGGCGCCGTGTTAGGCGGCAGCTGGGGTGCCGGCGCGTTCGTGGTGTCGTTCGTTGGCGGGTACCTGGCATGCCTCGGCATGTGCGCGGTCATCAGGATCAGGCAGGGCAGAGCGCAGGCGATGTGGGCGGTGGTCTTCTTCGCGTTCGGGCCGCTGGCACCTCTGTTCCACATCGGATACGCGGAGTCGCTGTTCCTCGCCGAGCTGTTCGCAGCGTTGGTGTGCGTGCTGAAGAGGCGCTGGTGGTGGCTCTACCTGCTGGTGCCTCTGATGGCCTTCACCAGGCCGGGTCTGCAGGCGTTCGCGCTGATGCTTGCGATGTACGGGATATGGCGATGGTTCTTGCGCCGACGCGATAGGCTGCCCGCTCGCGAAGTCGCGCACATCGTCGTGATCGGGCTGTTCGCCGCAGCGATGGGGTTCGCATGGCCTGCGATCGCCGGAGCCGTCACGGGCGACCCCGGCGCATATCTCGACACCGAGCTGTCGTGGCGACGGGGGTGGGTCGGCACGGAGGAGTTCGCCCCGCTCGAGGGCTGGTTCTCAGCGGCGGACGTGTGGTTCGCCGTGTGGGGGCTGCCTGCGCGGATGGCACCGGTAGCGGTCGTGGCGCTGGTGGCAGCATCGGCCGCCCTCGTTCTGTTTCTGCCTGCCGTACGCAGAGCGGGCCCCGAGCTGCGGATGTGGGCGGCGAGCTACCTGATCTACCTGCTGCTGGTGTTCTTCCCCCAATCGAGCATCTTCCGGCTGATGGTGCCTCTCGCGCCCGCCGTGGCGGGCGCTGCTGCCGTGCCTGCCTCCGGTGGGCGTGCGGGGCTGGTGAGGGCGGGAATCATGGTCGCGTGCCTGGTGGGGCAGTGGGCGTGGATCTGGTTCATGTGGGCGCACGGCAGCGACTACTGGCAGGTGCCGTAGCGCGGTGCGGAATACTGCGGCGACACGGCCGGATGTGTGCCCAGGCAGGCCCCGACGGATGCGGATGTGTTGCTCTACGTTTCGAATCCGAGCGGACAGAGAATCGTCGCGAGACGTCGGACCCGGCTAAACTTGACGCGAGACCTCAAGAAAAGGAGCCCGCTATGGCAGCCATGAAGCCCAGGACTGGCGACGGACCGATGGAGGCCGTGAAGGAGGGGCGCCTCATCATCGTGCGCGTGCCACTCGAAGGCGGCGGCCGTCTGGTCGTCTCGGTGAACGACGACGAGGCGAAGGAACTGCACAGCGTGCTGTCCGGCGTCGTCGAAGGCGCCGCGGCCTGAGACAGCACCGTCGAATCCCGGGAACCACGCGTTCCCGGGATTCGGCATGCCAGGTTGTCCACACTTCTGCCGAGATGCTCGTCGGCCCGACGCTATTCCTCTGAGGCGACGGCGACCAGCTGCAGCAGGCCCTCGCCCGCAGGGCTCAGGGACGCGATGACAGATGCGGACTCGCGCGTCTCGGCGAGGAGCGTGCGATAGGCGGTGGTCAGCTCGTCGCGCTGCACCGGATCGGCGACGCGGCCGCCCGAGAGCACGCGCGGGATCAGCACGCACCCTCCTGGGCGTGCCAGGCGGAGCCCATGCTCCACGTCCTCGAGCACGCTGTCGGTACCGCCGTCGACGAGCACGATGTCGTATGCCGCCTCGTTCATCCGGGGCAGCACCTCCGATGAGCGCCCGGTGATCCAGCGCACGCGCGATGATGGCACGCGCGCCTGTTGGAACGACTCCCGTGCCGCGCCCAGGTGCTCCGCTTCCTTGTCGATCGTGGTCAGGGTCGCGCCGGGCGCGCCGCGCAGCAGCCATAGGCCCGACACCCCGGCACCCGTGCCGATCTCGATGATCGAGGACGGCGCGGTCGCCGCGGTGATGAAGGAGAGCTGTGCGCCGAGCGCCGCGCTGACGGGATTGGCACCGAGCTCGCGGGCGTGCTGCCGCGCCCGCGCGATACTTTCGGGTTCGACCACGTTCTCGCGCACGAATCGTGCGACGGCTGCCTGCTCACTCATGCTTCTAAGGGTACGTCGCGGGTAATCTGTTTCCGTGGAACTCGGCATGACGTGGGACAAGATCCTCCTGATCGGTCTCATCGCTGTGCTCATACTCGGCCCGGAGCGCCTTCCGACGTACGCCGAGAAGCTCGGTCGCTTCGTTCGCAACGCCCGCGACTACGTGCGCAACGCCCAGGAGCGCGTCAAGACCGAGATGGGCGAGGACTTCGACGACGTCGACTGGCGCAAGCTCGATCCGCGCCAGTACGACCCTCGCCGCATCGTGCGCGAGGCGCTCCTCGACGACGCGCCGCCCGCACGCGTGGGCGCGGCAGCGGCGGGCAAGCCGCAGTCGCCGTCAGGTCCTCAGGAGTACACGCCTCCGCCTCCTCCGCCGCGCCGCAGCGTCTTCAGCCTCGAAGATCCTCCGCCCCACGACGACGAGGCGACGTAGCGAGCATTCGCCGCGCGCTCCGCACTCGCCGAATGCGCACTCACGCAGGGGAGAAGGGGAGCGGGCGCTGTTCGAGCCCGCGGGGACGGGACGCGATCGTGGCGGCGAGGTCGACGATCGCCTGCGCCGACGGGTCCTCCGGCGCGGCGACGACCACGGGCGTTCCCACGTCGCCGGACGAGCGCAGACCCTGACTGAGCGGGATCGACGCCAGCAGCGGCACGTCGTCCGCATCGGCGGAGAGCGCCGCGGCGACCTCGGCGCCGCCGCCTGAGCCGAACAGGTCGAGCACCGTGCCGTCCGGGAGCGTCATCGCCGCCATGTTCTCCACGACGCCGATCACCTTCTGGCCGGTCTGGCGCGCCACAAGCCCGCTGCGCACCGCGACGTCGCTCGCAGCAGTCTGCGGCGTCGTCACGACCAGCACCTCGGCATGGGGGAGCAGCTGGCCCACCGAGATCGCGATGTCGCCCGTGCCCGGCGGCATGTCGAGCAGCAGCACGTCGAGGTCGCCGAAGTGCACGTCGGTGAGGAACTGGTTCACCGTGCGGTGCAGCATCGGCCCGCGCCACGCCACTGCGCCGCCGCTGTCGGAACCTCGCTGCAGGAACATGCCGATCGAGATCGTCTTCACATCGTGCGCGATCGGCGGCAGCATCAGGTCGTCGATGCGCGTCGGCTGGGCCGTCTCGCCGTCACGGCTGAGCCCGAGCAGCCCCGGAATCGAGAAGCCGTGCACATCCGCGTCGATCAGTCCGACGCGCAGGTCCCGCTGCGCCAGCGCGACGGCGAGGTTCGCGGTGACCGTGGACTTCCCGACCCCGCCCTTGCCGCTGGTGACGGCGATCACTCGCGTGAGCGAATCCGGCCCGAACGGCATCGCCCTGCCAGGTCCGCGCAGGCGCTCGGTCAGTGCTCTGCGCTCGTCAGGGGTCATCACGCCGATGTCGAGGGTGACTTCGCCTACTCCGTGCACGCTCTCGGCGGCGTCGCGGACGTCGCGTTCGATCCGATCGGCCGCGGGGCACCCGACGATCGTGAGGGCGATGCCCACGCGCACATCCGTGCCGTCCGTCGCCACGTCGCGCACCATGTCGAGCTCGGACAGCGGGCGTCGCAGCTCGGGGTCCTGTACGCGCCCGACGGCCGCGCGGACGTTCTCGGAGAGGGTGCTCACCCGTCCAGCCTACGGCGTGCCCCGGCAGCGGGCACGTGGCAGAGCACCCGGATGAGGGATCGCTGAGGACGAGGCCGCCGGACTCAAAGCGCATGCATAGCAGGTTCACTGCTCGCGCCGACACCGGATCGTCGAGTGCGTGGGACACTGGGGTCATGAGCATGTTGGGCGGGAACGTTCGCTCGCCGAAGAACGTCGGCGAGACGGTCGCGAAGTACGACGAGTACGAGGCGGCGCAGAAGGCGGTGGGCAGACTCATCGAGGCCGAGGTGCCGGCACGTGAGATCTCGATCGTGTGGGCGGGCCTGCGCGCTGTCGAGATGATCACGGGGCGTCTCGGCTACGGTCGCGCCGCCTGGTCCGGTGCGCTCAACGGCGCGATTCTGGGCCTGCTGTTCGGCGCGATCTACACGCTGCTGTCACCGGAGGCGACGCTCCAGCTGCTCGTCGGGTTCATGCTCGTCGGCATGGCGCTCGGCATGGTCATGCAGCTGCTCAGCTACCGGATCGTGCGCAAGCGCCGTGACTACATGAGCGCCACCTCTCCCGTAGCCGACCACTACGAGATCGCCGTGCAGCAGGAGCACGCTGCGACGGCGCGACGCGTGCTGGGACAGCCGAGCCAGGAGCGTCAGTCGCCGCAGCCGACCGGTCCGCTGCCTCCGCCGCAGTACGGCATCCGGATCGACCCGGCCACGAACGCTCCAGTTCCGAACCCGGAGAATCCACCAGCAGCCGAGCAGGGGGCGCCGCAGGCGAACAAGCCGACGGTCGCGCCGCAGGCGGGTGTGCCGTCGGAACCGGCAGACGCGGCCATTCCGCCGCTGACCCCGGAGGATGCGAACTCCCAGCCTGCCTCGCAGGAACCGGTCGTGCCGCCGCGTCCGGCGGACCCCGTGCCTGCGCCCCGCAGCGCGGAGCAGGAGCGGCCGGATGAGCAGGGCTCGCCCGAAGAGCAGGAGCGCGCCGACCAGGGCCAGGGATCGAACGACCCGCACCCGCCGGCCGACGCCGCGGGGCCGACGGGTCAGCGCCCACCCGCCCCGTAGGTAGGGGCCGACCGTCGCGCGTCAGCGCAGCTTCGCCATCCACGCCTCGATCTCGTCGGCCGTGCGAGGGATCGCCGCCGACATGTTCACGGGCCCGTCTTCGGTCATCCGGATGTCGTCTTCGATCCGCACTCCGATGCCTCGGTACTCGGCCGGCACCGTCTCGTCGTCCGTCTGGAAGTACAGGCCGGGCTCGATCGTGAACACCATGCCGGGTGTGAGCACGCCGTCGTAGTACATCTCCCGCCGCGCCGCAGCGCAGTCGTGCACGTCGATGCCGAGGTGGTGGCTCGTGCCGTGCACCATGTAGCGGCGGTGGTGGCCGCCGCGGTCGGCGTCGAGCGCCTCCTCGGGGGTGACGGGGAGCAGCCCCCACTCGGAGACCTTCGCGGCGATCACCTGCATGGCCGCCTCGTGCACGGCGCGGAACTTCGCACCGGGCTTCGCCGCGGCGAACGCGGCATCCGCCGCTTCCCGCACTGCGTCGTAGACCTTGCGCTGTGTGGCTGAGAACGTGCCGTTCACCGGCAGCGTGCGCGTGATGTCGGCGGTGTACAGACTGTCGACCTCGACTCCGGCGTCGATCAGCACCAGGTCGCCCGGCACCACGGGGCCGTCGTTGCGCGTCCAGTGCAGGTAGCACGCGTGCGGCCCAGCGGCGGCGATGGTGTCGTAGCCCTCCCAGTTGCCGTCGCTGCGCGCGCGCTGGTGGAAGACGCCCTCGATGATCCGCTCGCCGCGGCGGTGCGCCGCCGCGCGCGGGAGCTCTCTGATGATGTCGTCGAACCCGCGTGCAGTGACGTCGACGGCGAGCTGCAGCTGCGCGGTCTCGAAGTCGTCCTTGACCAGGCGGAGCTCGTCGACGAACGTGTCCAGCTCATCGTCCTCACCGACCACGAGATCGTCGTCGCGCTGTTCGAACTCCTCGAGCGGGGCGGTCGCGATGCCGAGGTCTCGTGCCACTCCGGAGCGATCGGGGCGGGGGCCGATCCAGAACTCGCCGATCGTCGCATCGGAGTAGAACTCGCTCGTCGTGCGGTCGGCGCGCTCACGGAAGAACAGCGTCGCCTCGTGCGAGTCGCCCATCGGGTCGAATACGAGCACCGAATCCGGCTGGGAATCCGCCTCCCAGCCGGTCAGGTGGGCGAACGCGCTGTGCGCACGGAACGGGTACTCGGTGTCGTTGGAGCGCTGCTTCAGCGAACCGGCCGGAACGACGACGCGCTTTCCCAGGAACGCGGCCGACACTGCGGCGCGGCGCTTCGCGGCGAACGGCGCCTGCGCACGGGCGTGCGGCTCCGGATTCTGCCGCTGCGCCCATCCGGTCGGGATCGTGTCGAGGAACCCCTGCCCGTACGGCTGGCGGCGGCTCGAGGGCTTGTCGACGGAATCGGTCGTCACGGTGTCGCTCACGGATGCTCCCTGGTTCGCTGTTGGCGTTCCCACCAGTCTCTCACCGGACGCGATCCGAATGCACCGTCCGATTCGACGTCACCGGTCGGTCGGTTCGAGCTGCACGACGAGGGGACGATGATCGCTGCCGGCGTCATCGAGGTTCGTCATCACAATCGATCCCGTCGTCTCCCACGCATCGGTGTGCATCACGTGATCGATCGGCGCTCCGAGCAGCGAGGGCACATCGGTCGGCCAGGTGCCGATGCCGCCGTTGCCCGACTCGGGGGCGGCGGCATCGCAGTAGCCGAGGTCGTGGCCGTCGACGCCGAGGCGCGACATGTGCTCGAGCGTCGCATTGAAGTCGCCGGCGAGGATCACATTGTCGCTCGCGCACTGGTCGGCGATCCACTGCAGGTCATTGCTCCAGCTGTCCATGTACGCCTGGCGAGGTGCGACGGCGTGCACGGCCACGACCACGGGACCGCTGCCGTCGACAGGCATCGCGACAGCGCTCGGAAGCGTCGTGGTGTTGCTGGAGCGGTTCTCGGAGGAGTCGATCACCGAGTAGTCGCCGAGGTCCGGCGAGATCAGCAGCGTCGTCTCCCATGCGTACGGGGTGGGGGAGTCCGCGGCGTTGTACGCGACGTGGTGGACCCACATCGGCCGCCCCAGCTCGCGCATCTCGAGCGCCACCTGCTCGCCGCCGTCCTCCGTCGTCTCCGGCAGCGCGACGATGTCGGCATCCATGGCGACCGCCGTCTGCGCGATCCGGTACGCACCGGTCGCCTCGCCCGCCGTGTTCCATGTCATGACGCGGACGCTGGTGTCGGTCGCCTCAGGCAGGGTGTCCTCGCCGTAGCCGCGCGCGCCCAGCATGACGCCGCTCGACAGCGAACCGAGTGCGGACACCAGTGCCATCGAGAGTGCGAAGCCCCGGATCGGCTTGGCCGCGGCGAACAGCAGGAACAGCAAAGTGAGTGCGGCGAAACCGACGACGATCAGGCCGCGCATCGCGACGATCTGCGCGACGGGGAACATCTGCTCGACGCGGAAGAACGCGGGAAAGGTGAGCACTGCGGTTGCGCATGCGAACAGCACAGTGATGAGCACCCCGATCAATCGCACGCTTCGAGCCTATGACCGGCACCTGTGGAAACGTCCAATGGCACCCGTGCAGGAGATGCGCGTCGGCTGGACGACGCCGGGAGGGAAGCGGTGAAGGGCATGTGCGACGATCGATGGGTGCTCACCGGCCCCAGCGACCTTCATCTTCATTCATCCTGTTCCGACGGCACGGAACCACCGGCGGAGGTGATGGCTGCGGCGCATGACGCCGGGGTCCGCACGGTCGCCCTCACCGATCACGACACGACGGCCGGATGGGCGGAGGCGGGCGATGCGGCGCGCACGCTCGGCCTGACGCTGCTGCCGGGCGCCGAGCTCTCGGCGAAGCACGCGGGGCGCAGCGTGCACGTGCTGGCGTACCTGTTCGATCCGGATGCCGCTGAGCTCGTCGCTCTGATGGCCGGCGTGCGCGAGAACCGTGCGGGCAGGGCGGAGCGGCTGGTTGCGAACCTGGCGCGGGACCTCGACGTGACATGGGACGACGTCGTCGCCCAGCGCACGGGCGATGCGACCGTGGGGCGCCCGCACATCGCCGACGCGCTGATCGCCCGCGGCATCGTCGCCTCCAGGGAGGAGGCGTTCGCGACGCTGCTGTCGCCGCGCGGACCTTACTACGTCTCGCACCCCGCTCCGACACCGATCGACGTGGTCCGCGTCGTCCGGGCGGCGGGAGGGGTGCCGATCATCGCGCACCCCGCTGGGCGCGGCATGCTGCCCGTTCCCGTGCTGGAAGAGCTGCTCGATGCCGGGCTGTCGGGGTTCGAACTCGACCACAGGGAGAACACTCCGGATGGTCGGGCGACGCTGGCGAGGATCGTCGCCGAGCGCGACCTCATCGCCACGGGCTCGAGCGACTACCACGGCACAGGCAAGCTCAATCGCCCCGGTGAGAACACCACCAGCGACGAGATGGTCGCCCGCATCATCGCGCAGGCGACCGGGGTCCCACCCGTCTCCGGCTGACGACCGCGCCATCGAGGTGTGGGGGAGTGGGGGCCCCCCCCCC
>NZ_KZ984051.1:1931894-2000098 GCF_003569805.1 Microbacterium halotolerans
CGCCCTCAGTCCGCTGCTCGCTCTGCTCACCGGCTCCGGATGACCCAGGGCGGCGGCGACGGCGCGAGGACTGGCCGTCCTGACCGGCGGGGCGATCGGAGCCGCCCTGCGAACGGCCGCGGTTCTCACCGCTGCGGCGTCGAGGCTTGTCCGACTTCGGCGCGGACGAGATGCGGCCCTTCGTACCCTCGGGGATGTCGAGGTCCGTGTACAGGTGCGGGCTCGACGAGTACGTCTCGACCGGCTCCGGCTGGCCGAAGTCGAGCGCGCGGTTGATGAGTGCCCACTTGTGCAGATCGTCCCAGTCGACGAACGTGACGGCGATGCCCTCGTTGCCGGCACGACCCGTGCGGCCCGCCCTGTGTAGGTACGTCATATCGTCATCAGGGATCGTGTGATTGATCACGTGGGTGACGTCGTTGACGTCGATGCCGCGGGCGGCGACGTCGGTTGCGACCATGACGTCCTTCTTGCCCGCCTTGAACGCCGCCATCGAGCGCTCGCGCTGCTCCTGACCCATGTCGCCGTGCACGCCGCCCGTGCTGAAACCGCGGTCGCTCAGCTCATCGACGAGCCGCTGCGCCGCACGTTTCGTGCGAGTGAAGATGATCGTCTTGCCTCGACCGCGCGACTGCAGGATGCGGCCGATGACCTCGTCCTTGTCGAGCGAGTGTGCGCGGTAGATGACGTGCTTGATGTTCGCCTGCGTGAGTCCCTCATCCGGATCCGTCGCGCGGATGTGGATCGGCGACGACATGAATCTGCGAGCCAGCGACAGGATGGGGCCCGGCATCGTCGCGCTGAACAGCTGCGTGTGGCGCTTGGCCGACACCATCTGGAAGATCTTCTCGATGTCGGGCAGGAAGCCGAGATCGAGCATCTTGTCCGCCTCGTCGAGCACGACTTCGGTGGCGTTCGACAGGTTCAGAAGGCGCTGGTTCGCGAGGTCGATGAGGCGACCCGGCGTGCCGACGACGATCTGTGCGCCGGCCTTGAGCTGGTCGATCTGCCCCTCGTACGCCTTGCCGCCGTAGATCGCGACGACGCTCGTGGGCCGGTTCGAGGTGAGCATGTCCATGTCTTCGTACACCTGCACCGCGAGCTCGCGGGTCGGGACGACGATGAGGGCCTTCACACCGGGCTCCGGGTTCTCGCCGAGACGCTGCACGACGGGGATGCCGAAGCCGAAAGTCTTGCCGGTGCCCGTCTTGGCCTGGCCGATCACGTCCTGGCCTGGGAGCGAGAGCGGGATCGTCTGCTCCTGAATCGGGAAGGAATCCTCGATGCCCTTGGTGGTCAGGGCATCGAGGATGTCCTGATCGACGTTGAGATCTGCGAAACGTGTCACGTATGTACTGCCTGTCCGGCGGCCTCTGCCGCCTCGAAGTAAGGTTCCACGCCCTTGCTTCCCCAGGCGCGGTGGCCCGAACACTTCGCCAGGGCCGCCACCCAGACTACGGCACCTGCTGCGCCGGCCGCTGAGCGACCGTCCGCGGCGTTCTCCTCGTCGGAGTGCAGAGCATGCGATTGAGCAAGAGGCGAGAATGCTCCCATTCTTGAGGCGAACGATCGAGCGTCGCAGGGGCGCGGCCCTGAGCACGTCTCCTCTTCGGCCTTGCGGCCGGACGCTCATCGCCGATGCTCGCAGCTGAACCGCGTCTGCACCGGCCTCTGCGCCGGGCCCGTATGCTTGCGACGTGGTGAATTGGTTCTGGAGGCGACGGCCGCCGGCTCGCGTGCTGCGGCTGCGGTCCAGGGGCGAGCTCAGCGACGCCCGCCGGGTCGACTTCGCCGAGCTGGCGCCCGATGTGTCGACGTTCCTCGGCCAGGCGGCGTATCTGCAGCTGGGGTACTTCGAGACGCTCGGCCGTCTCGTCAGGGCCACTCCCGGTCTCGGCGAGAAGGAAGCGATCTCGCTCGCTGCGGGACGCGCGCTCGCCAAGCATCGCCAGCTGGTCGACCTGATCCGGGATCGCGTCGGCGACCCCACGGATGCGATGGAACCGTTCCGAGAGCAGCTCGACGAGTTCCGAGGCAAGACGATCGGTGCGCGCCCCCGAGAGACGATGCTCGCCGTGCACATCACGGCAGGGATGCTCGACGACTTCTACCTCGCGCTCTCGTCCGGCTACGGCGAGGTCGGGCGCCGCGTCGAGCGGATCCTGGGGGAGAGCAGCGATCGCGAACAGATCGAGGAGATTCTGGGCGAGACGATCTCGAGCGACGAGGAGTGGCGCGACCTGCTCTCGATGTGGGCGAGACGGCTGGTGGGCGACACGCTTCTGGTGGCGCGCAGTGCGCTGGTTCCGGAGCGGCTCGCCACCGACGAGAAACGCATCGAGCCCGTGTTCACAGCGCTCATGGCCGCGCACTCGCGCCGGATGGACGAACTCGGCCTCAACTCCTGAACGACCCGATGCCCCAGGCGCCGGATGCCGTCGGCGTCGGACAGCGGGCCGAGGCGATCAGGCGATGCCGAGTCGCTCCCGCTCTGCGGCGTCGAAGCGCGCTCGCCTGACACCGACGACGACGGTGACGGTGATCGAGGCGATGATCGCGGCCGCGAACGTCACGAGCCACAGCCACACGTTGCCCTCGCCCCATTGCAGCCAGGTCAGGAGCGCGTAGGCGGCAGCCGCCGTGGCAACAGCGACGCCGGGCGTCAGGACGACGCCCCGGTCGCTCCGGTGCGGGAGCAGGAAGTGCAGCCCGATGCCGAACGCGGCCGCGGTGATGAGAGCAAGCAGGATGTACATGATCGGTTACGAGACGAAGCCGACGGGGTTCTTCGTCTCCGCGCCCACCTCGACGTAGGCGATGTTCGCGGTCGGGACGAGGTAGCTGGCGCCCTTGGCATCGGTGAAGTCGATGTGCACGGTGCCCTTCGTCAGCGCGTCTGCGACGGTCTTCTTCACCTGCTCAGCAGTCTGAGTGGACTCGAAGCTGAGCTCGCGGGCGGTGTTCGTGAGGCCGATGCGGATGTCCACGGGGCTACCTTTCGTCACGTCGGGGCCGGCGCCTGCCGGTCCTCTCCTCAGCCTATGGCACGCCTCGGACACCGCGGCCCCGTGCACGCTGACGGCGAACGCCGAGGGAGTGTCCGAGGGTGCGGATAGCGTGGTCGCGTGATGAGATTTCAGCCGAGCGGCGATCAGCGCGAGGTGCTCGACCTGCCGACAGCAGCATCGGGAACGGTGATCGGGGCGTCCGGCACCGGCAAGACCTCGGTGCTGGTCGAACGCGTGGGCCGGATGCTCGGGGCCGGCGCGGTGGAGCCGGGCGAGATCGTCGTGCTCACGCCGACCCGAACGTCGGCGACCCGGCTGCGCGACGAGCTGGGGGTGCGCGTCGACGTCGCCACCCCTGGTCCGCTGGCGCGGTCGGTGGGCTCGCTGGCGTTCCAGATCGTGCGCGGAGACGCCGTGCGCCGCGGCGAGGCGCCGCCGCGGCTGCTGACGGGAGCCGACCAGGACCGCATCATCGCTGAGATTCTCGCGGGCGATGAGAACGACGAAGAGCGGGGGCTCGTCCGTTGGCCGTCACACCTGGGCCCGCTGGTGCGGCGTTCGGCGGGCTTCCGCTCCGAGCTGCGGGCTTTCCTCAGCGAGCTCACCGAAATGGGTGTCGAGCCGATGGAGCTCGAGTCGCTTGGCGACGAGACGTGGGCGGCGGTGGCGGGGTTCGTCCGCGACTATCGCAACGTGCTCGCAGGTATGCGCGAGGCGCATCGCGACAGCTCGGAGCTGTACGGCGAGGCCGCGGCGGCGCTCGGCGCCGACGGGCACGGTCCGCTCGGTGACATCGATCGGCTGCGCGTGGTCATGATCGATGACGCGCAGGAGCTCACCCGCGGTGGGATCGCCCTGGTCGAGGCGCTGCGTGCCCGCGGCGTCGCGGTGCTCGCCTTCGGCGACCCCGACATCGGGTCCGGCGCGTTCCGGGGCGTCACACCCGAGCTGTTCGCTCGGCTGGCAGGCGTTCTCGGCGGCGTGCAGGTTCTCGGCGAGGATCACCGCGGCCATCCGGCGATCTCGCGCCTCGCCCGCGTCGTCACGCAGCAGATCGGCGCCGCAGGTCGCGTCGACCATCGACGCCCGCCCGGCCAGGAGATCGACGCGCCCGCGGCAGTCGGGCGCCTCATCGCCGGTTCACCGCACGAGGAGATCGATCGCATCGCGTGGGCACTGCGCTCGTGGCATCTCGACGACGGGGTGCCATGGCAGAACATGGCGGTGATCGCGCACGACACCAGCCAGATCACGGTGCTCGAAGCGGAGCTCGCCGCCCGTGAGGTGCCGACGCGGGCGGCCGGAGTGCAGAAGCCGCTCGGCGAGGAGCGCGCGGTGCGAGAGCTCGTCGAGATCGTGCGCCTCGGGCTGCAGCATGCTCCGGCGCGCGACCCCGATGCGCTGGTCGCCGCTCTGCGCTCACCATACGGCGGTTTCGACGGGGTGGCCCTGCGCAGGCTGCGCGCGAGGCTGCGTCACCGCGAACTCGCGGACGGCGGCACGCGCTCGGCGAAGCAGCTTCTCGCTGAGGCGCTGAACGAGCCCGACCTGTTCGACGCGATCGACACCTCGGAGGCACGCGCGGCGAAGCGATTCGGCGCAACGCTGCGCAGAGTGGCCGAACTCGGCGAGGCGGGAGCAACGATCCACGAGCTTCTCTGGGAGGCATGGAGCGGCGCGCGCACCCTCGATGGTCGCACGCTGTCGAGGGCATGGCAGGAGCTGGCGACATCGTCGCGTCCCCTCGCGGCGGAGACGGGGCGCGCGCTCGACGGGCTCGTCGCGCTGTTCGCGGCCGCCAAGCGCTTCGTCGAGCGCTCACCGGGGGAGGGGCCGACCCCTTTCATCCACGGAATCCTCGACAGCGACGTTCCGGAGGACTCGCTGAACGCACCGGAGCGGCCGGGCACCGTGACGCTTCTCACTCCGGCGTCCGCCCTCGGGCGGGAGTTCGACGCCGTCGTCGTCGCCGGCCTGCAGGACGGCGTGTGGCCGAACGTGCGCCTGCGCGGAGGGATGCTCGACGCATGGCGTCTCGCAGATGCGGTCGGCTCTGCGCGGGCGGGCGGCACCGAACCGGAGCCGCCCAGCTCCCTCGACCGGCGCAGGTCGGCGCTGCACGACGAGCTCAGGCTGTTCGTGCGAGCGGTCGCCCGCGCCCGCTCGCGCGTGCTGCTCACTGCCGTGAGCGATGACGATCAGTCGCCGAGTCCGCTGCTCGACCTCGTACCGGAGCCGCCGACACAGGAGACGGCGCAGCCGGGTGGAGAGACGGGGCTCGATCATCCGCTCACCCTGCGCGGCCTGGTCGCCAGGCACCGCCGCGCACTGACGAGTTCGACCGCCGGGGCGACCGGACGACGGCACGCGGCGGAGCAGATCGCGGTGCTCGCGCGGGAGGGCGTCGCGGGCGCCGACCCCGCAGAATGGTACGGCGCGGCGGAGCCGACGACCCTCGAACCGCTGATCGACGCGCACGAACGGCCGGTGAGGGTCTCGCCGTCGATGATGCAGACTTTCGAAGACTGCGGGCTGGACTGGGCCATTCGGATGCTCGGCGGCGACACGTCGAAGTCGGCTTCGACGGGCATCGGCACCATCCTGCACGCCGCTCTCGAGGCCTCGCCCGGCGGCGACATCGACGAGATGCGCCGCGTCGTCGACGAGCGGTGGGGCGAGCTCGAGTTCGAAGCGGGCTGGCTCGAGAAGCAGAGTCGAGACCGCGTCGAACTCTCGCTGCAGAACCTGCACCGCTATGCCAGCGCCACAGCGTCAGACGGCGGGCGCGTGCTCCAGGTCGAGGCGCCGTTCGAGGTCGTGATCCCCTTCGACCCAGATGCCGAGACCTCCGATGGTTCGGAGCACACAGTGATCGGCGTACCGGAGGGTGGACGCCGCCCCGATGATGCGGGGCCGCTCGCCCTGATCAGGGGTGTGATCGACCGTGTGGAGGCCTACCCGCCAGGGCACGGTGACCACGGCGGTGCGCGCGGCCGCGCATGGGAACCCATCGCCCCGCGCGACCCCGCGGCGAGCGAGCAGATCGTGATCGCCGACCTGAAGACCGGGACTTTCGAGGACCGCCTGGGCGACGGCAAGGTGGCCGAAGACGCTCAGCTGGCCGCGTACCAGCTCGCCGTCGAGGCAGGGCTGATCCCTGACGCGTCTCCTGCGTCGCTGGCGGGGGCGAGGCTCGTGGTCGTCTCCAAAGCCACGGGCAAGGCGGCATACCGCGTAGCGCACCAGCGCGCGCACGGCACGGAGGAGCGGGCCGCCTTCCTTCAACGCGTGGTCGACGCCGCGCGGGGCATGTCGGCCGCGGGCTTCACCGCGAGCGTCGACGCGCACTGCCAGGGGTCGCATCGCCCCACCCTCTGCCGACTCCACACAGTGAAGGCGGTGAGCGCATCGTGAGCGCGCCGGAATGGTCGGGCCCGCTGCGGCTCGATGCAAGGACGATCGCGGCCGCCCTCGGGCTGCCGTCGCCGACGGACGCGCAGAGGGCCGTGATCGAGGCTCCCCCTGCGCCGGCGCTCGTCGTGGCCGGGGCGGGCAGCGGCAAGACGGAGACGATGTCCGGCAGGGTCGTGTGGCTCGTCGCCAACGGACATGTCGCGCCGAGCGAGATCCTCGGCCTCACCTTCACGCGCAAGGCCGCAGGCGAGCTGGCGGAGCGCATCGCCGCACGTCTCGAGCGCATCGGCGAGATCGCTGACCGCGGCCTGCTGCCTCATCTGACCAGTATCGTCGAATCCGGCGAACTGATGCGCGCGCACGCGGCGACGGAGCGCGGCGCCCACGCCGCGCGACGGGCGATGCTCGACGAACTGGCCGAACGGTACCGGACCGGATGGGATCCGACCACGGGGCAGCAGATGCGGGGTGTGCTCGATCGCCCGCGCGTGTCGACCTACAACGCCTTCGCCGACCAGATCGTGCGCGAGCACGCCGCACGGATCGGGCGCGACCCCGAGGCGGCGCTGCTGAGCGACTCCGCGTCGTGGCTGATCGTGCGCGATATCGTGATGGGCGCGGACGAGGCGGGCCTCGACGAGATCGACAACGGTCTGAACACGATCATCGAGCGCGTGAAGTCGCTCGCAGGCGACGTGCTCGACCACCGCGCGGACCTCGCCGCCGTGGCAGAGTACGCCGCCGGTCTCGGCGACGCTGTGGCGACGATCGCGACGAACGAGGATGCCCGCAGCGCCGCTGGCAACCTGCGCTCGCTCGGCCGGCTGCTGCAGCTCGTCGAGGAGTACGGAACGGAGAAGCAGCGCCGCGGCGTGCTCGACTTCGCCGATCAGGTGACAGGAGCGATCGAGGTCATCGAGCGAGCACCGCAGGTCGGCGTGGAACTCGCGCAGCAGTACCCCGTGGTGCTGCTCGACGAGTACCAGGATACCTCGGTGACGCAGACGGAGCTGCTCGCGATGGTGTTCCGCGATACGGCGGTGATGGCCGTCGGCGACCCGAACCAGTCGATCTACGGCTGGCGAGGCGCGAGCGCCGACAACCTGCCCGCCTTCTCCGGCGCGTTCTCACGCGGGGTGCCCGCCAGCCGCTACGACCTGATGACGAGCTGGCGCAATGATCGCAGGGTGCTGTCCGCGGCGAACCGCCTGCTGGCGCCCTTCCGTGCAGACGGCGGCTTCCGTGTCGAACCGCTCGAGGACCGCCCGGGCGTGGGCGAAGGGCACGTCGACGTGCGCTTCGAACTCACCATCGACGATGAGGCCGCCGCAGTCGCAGAATGGTTCGCCGACGCGCGCGCGGCGCATGCCGAGTCGAAGCCGCACACCGGGGCGATCCTGTTCCGCGCGAAGAAGCACATGCAGAAGTTCGCCGACGCGCTCGACCGGCTGGGCATCCCTCACCGCATCCTCGGCCTCGGCGGCCTGCTGGCCACCCCCGAGGTCGTCGACGTGATCTCGGCGCTCCGCGTGGTGCACGACCCCACCCAGGGCTCCGCCCTCATCCGGCTGCTGGTGGGTCCGCGCTTCGGCATCGGGGTGGCCGACATGGGTGCGCTCTACGATCTCGCCACGACGCTCTCGCAGCGCGACGAGACCCTTGCACCGCTGAGCGACGAGATGCGCGCGAAGATCCGCTCGTCCACAGGCGCCGACGAGCAGGTGTCGATCATCGACGCGCTGGACTTCCTGCGCCAGATGCCTGATGACTACCGATTGTTCGAGCAGATCAGCTCCGCCGGCAGAACCCGGATGCGCGAAGCCGCCGCGATGTTCGACCGACTCAGGGCCGCCGCAGGGCAGCCGGTGCCCGAGCTGATCCGGCTGATCGAGTCGGAGCTTCGGCTCGACATCGAGCTCGCGGCCAACGAGAGCCGCGGCCCGGCCCGCACCGCCGCGACGCAGCTGCGCGCTTTCTCCGACGAGGTGCGGAGGTTCCTCTCGGCCGACGAGCACGGCACAATCGGCAGTCTGCTGGCGTGGCTGAAGCACGCAGAGGACACCGACGAGCTGAAGCCGCGCAGCGAGCCTCCGGAGCCCGGTGTCGTACAGCTGCTCACGATCCACGGATCGAAGGGGCTGGAATGGGACGCCGTCGCTGTCGTCCGGATGGTCGAGGATGAGGTTCCCAAGAAGCCCCGCAGCACGCTGGGATGGCTCGGCTTCGGGCAGCTTCCGTACGCGTTCCGGGGCGACAGCAGGGCGCTGCCGCTGCTGGACTGGGAACCGGGCGAGGACGGCAGGACGCTCGCCAGGCAGATCAAAGCGTTCAAAGAGCTGAACAAGGAGCACGACCTCGCCGAGGAGCGAAGGCTCGCGTACGTGGCCGTCACCCGTGCGAAGTCGCATCTGCTGCTCACCGGCTCGTCCTGGTCTGGAGGGAAACGACCGCGCGCGGTCAGCGACTACCTGATCGACATCATCGACGAACTCGGGCTGGATGACATCGAACTCGACCCGGGAGAGGAGAACCCGTATGACGGTGAAGGGCGCACCGTGACCTGGCCGTTGGACCCGCTCGGCGCGCGCCGAGCGGTCGTCGACGGCGCCGTCCGCCTCGCCGGTGACGCGCTCGCCGCGGACCGAACCGCGCCGTTCGAGCCGAGCCCGCAGCTGCGCCGACTGCTGGAGGAGCGCCGCCTGCGTGAGGGAGGCCAGCCGCCGGCGCCCCCCACGCGACTGCCGGCATCGCGGTTCAAGGACTATGTCACCGACTATGCGGGCACCGTGAGCGAGATCGGGCGCCCGATGCCGGAGAAACCGTATCGCCAGACCCGGCTGGGAACCCTGTTCCATCAGTGGGTCGAGCAGCGCTCCGGCCTGGTGGGGAGCGGCCCCGCGCTCGACGACCCGCTCTGGGAGGAGGACGAGCTCATCGTCGCCTCACCCGCAGCGCCGGCGGAGCACCAGAACGGCGCTGAGGATGCATCCGCCGCCGATGAGGCAGATCTCGCCCGGCTTCGCGCGATCTTCGAACGCAGCGAGTGGGCGGAGCTGCAGCCGATCGAGGTCGAGACCGAGATCGACTTCGCCCTGCCGACGGCCGAGGGCGAGCCGCCTCACATCGTGATCTGCAAACTCGATGCCGTGTACGAGCGAGACGGGCGCGTCGAGATCGTCGACTGGAAGACGGGTCGCGCGCCCCGGACAGCCGCTGAGCGCGAAGACCGGATGATCCAGCTCGCGCTGTACCGGCTGGCCTATCACCGGCGGCACGGAATCCCGCTGGACAAGATCGACGTCGCACTGTTCTACGTCGCCGACGACCTCGTGCTGCGCGACGACACCGACGTGCCGGGCGAGGCGGACATCATCTCCCGTTGGAACGCGGCACGGGAGGGGTAGCGGTCGGCGCAGACCGCTCTCTACGAGCGGCCGGCGTCTTCCCGGTCGTCTGAATCGTGTTCGGCGTCGTCGGCGAGCACATCGCGCTCGAAGCCAGAGAACTCCACCGGCTCCGTCTGCTGGAACTCCTGCTGACGGCGATGCTCCGCGTCGTCCGCGTCATCGTCGTCCGTGTCGTCCCAGTTCGAGCCCTCGGCGAACGCGAGATCCTCGGGAGAATAAGCGTCGGTCTCCATCGCCGTCGGGGTGTGCTGCTGCTCGGCGCGCTCCGGCACGCGCCCGATGAGCGCAATCGCTTCGTTGACGTCGACTTCGCCGTCGCGGGGAAGGTCGTCGAGCAGGCCGTAGTCCCGGATGTCGTCGGCCAGCGTCTCGAGCAGGCCGGCGGCGTCGCTGACGACGTCATCGCGCCGCGCGTCCGCGCCGTGCAGCAGCCAGCGGGCGAACTCCATCTCGGCGTGCAGCCGAGCCCGCACGCGCAGCGCCGGGTCGGGAGCGCGGTGCGCGGCTTCCGTATAGGCGTCGATGACGTCGTCCTCCGCCGTCTGCGCCGTCGACAACCAGCGCAGATCGATGGCGGGATCGTCGACGGCGAGCCCGTGCCAGTCGTACACACCGGTCACGATGGGCGCGCCGCGCTCATCGTCGCCGAACAGGAACGCCGAGGCTCCGACCCCGCCGAGCACGATGGTCGGCTCGAACGACCAGAGCCTGTCATCGTCGATCGCCTCGCGCCAACGCACCGTGAGGCGCACAGGCACGTGGCCGCTGGCAGCCGCCCTGTCGAGCACATGCGCGGCATCGGCGCGTGCCTCCGCTGCACCGTGCTCCCGCAGGCCTGCGGCACGGACGACGGATGCGGGCAATGCGTGGATGGCGGCCAGCGCGCGGCCGATGGAGCGGGCAGCGCCCTCACCCGGTGGGATCTCACCGGCATCGATCTGATAGCCGGGAAGCATCGTGGTCACGACGGCGCGAGTGCCGTCGATCGAAGCCTGCCCGAGGAACTCCGGTCCGTCGATGCCGAGCAGGCCTCGCACACCGGGAGTCAGGGCTCGAAGCGCGACGACCTGCGAGGCGAGCTCATGCTCCGCCTCTTCGTCGACGGGAACCCGGATGACGACCTCGCGCCCGTCGCCGAGCGTGGCGATCGCCGAGTCGTAGCGCTCATCGCCCCCCGCGCTGAGCCGGCGCGCGCCGGCGATTCTCACGCCGGGAACTGCCGCCGTGACAGCCGCCGCTAGAGTGAGGGGAGAGCGTGCCATGCGATTCAGATTAGGTCGACCGGCCGCATTTGCTTCACGCCACGCCCGCAAGGAGAGGCACCGCATGTTCCAACCCGCCCCTGCAGGAATCGTCGATCGAGCGGCAGAGGAACGGGAGCAGGGCGACCTTCTCGAGAAGGCGCTGGCTGATCCGCGCACTCGCGTGCTGCTCATCCACGGCGACTCCGCCCCGCGAGCGACGGATGGACTGGGCTGGCTGTCGCCCGACGACGTCGCAGAGCTCGTGGGCTCGCCCGTCGATTGGGCGTTCCTCGGACGCGACGATGAGGGGAGCGCGGTGCTCCTCGCCGCAGCCCGTGGGCGAGAACGGCCGATCCCCGATCTCGGCGACGGCTGGGCATCGCTGCGCGAGACCGCCACGAGCCTGCCTGCACCGATCGCCGACCTGTTCACCGTCGCCGTCAGCCTGGGTCGATTCCTGGGCGAGCGGTTCTGCTCGCGATGCGGAACTCAGTCCCCGCTCGCGACGTCGGGCTGGTCGCGGTCCTGCCCGGAGTGCGGCGCCGAGCACTTCCCCCGAACCGATCCCGCCGTCATCGTCGCGACCGAGAGCCGCGACGGAGAACGACTGCTGCTCGGGGCGAACGCCGTCTGGAAGGGCCGGATGTACTCATGCTTCGCAGGTTTCGTCGAGGCCGGTGAGTCGCTCGAGACGGCGGTGCATCGCGAGCTGCTCGAGGAAGCGGGCGTGCGTCTGAAGGACGTGCGCTATGTCGCATCGCAGCCGTGGCCGTATCCGCGCTCGCTGATGCTGGGCTATCGTGCGACGGCGGCAGCCGAGCACGAGGTGCGTCCCGACGGCACCGAGATCATCGACGTGCGCTGGTTCACCCGGGACGAGATCCGCTCCGGCTTGGCGGGACGCGCCGATTTCGGCCTGCCGGGCCCGGTGTCGATCGCTCACCGACTCATCGCCGAATGGGCGCAGGAAGGTCGCGCGACCGACGAGGTCGGTGGCGCGTGAGCGCACTCGATGCGCTCGACGAGCAGCAGCGCGAGGCGGCGTCCATCCTGCGCGGCCCCGTCGCGATCCTCGCAGGAGCCGGCACGGGCAAGACCCGTGCGATCACGCATCGCATCGCGCACGGCGTCGACACCGGCGCGTACACGCCGAGTCGGCTGCTCGCGCTCACCTTCACGACGAAGGCGGCGGGAGAGCTGCGAGGGCGGCTGCGGGACCTCGGTGTGCAGGGCGTGGTCGCACGGACGTTCCACGCCGCCGCACTGAGCCAGCTGAACTACTTCTGGCCGACTGTCGCCGGCGACGTCGCACCGAAGATCATCGACAACAAGGTGCGTCTGCTTGCGCACGCCGCCGACGGCGTCGGTCTCAGACCCGACACTGCGACGCTGCGCGACGTCGCATCGCAGATCGAATGGCGCAAGGTCACGATGCGATCGATAGACGCATACGCCGGGCTCGGACGCCGAGTCGGGCAGCTCAGCCCGGATGCGCTGGTCGCGATGATGAAGTCGTACGAGGAGCTGAAGGACCAGCGTCGCCAGCTCGACTTCGAGGACGTGCTGCTGGCATGCGCCGGGATGCTCGAGGGCGAACCGAAGGTCGCCGCCGCGGTGCGAGAGCAGTACCGGCACTTCACGGTCGACGAGTACCAGGACGTCTCTCCGCTGCAGAACCGGCTGCTCGAACTGTGGCTCGGCAACCGCCGCGACCTGTGCGTCGTCGGCGATGCCAGCCAGACCATCTACTCGTTCACCGGCGCCGACGCGAAGTTCCTGCTCGACTTCTCTCGGCGCTACCCCGACGCGAAGGTGGTCCGACTCGAGCGCAACTACCGCTCCGATCGCACGATCGTCGATGTCGCCAACGCGCTGGTGAAAGGGCGCCCGGGCGCGCTCAGACTCGTCGCCCGTGACACGGATGCCCACGCCCCGACACCGATGGTCTCGGCGTACGACGACGAACGGCGCGAGGCGGAGGGGATCGCCGAGGCGATCGAACGGCAGCTGACAGCGGGCGCCGCACCGGACGCGATCGCGGTGCTGTATCGCGTGCACGCGCAATCGGCGGCGATCCAGCAGGCCATCGCGGCACGGGGCATCGCCACGACCGTGCTCGGCGGCAAGCGCTTCTTCGATCTCCCCGAGGTGCGCCAGGCGATCCTCGGTCTGCGTGCCGCGGCCGTCGCCCCATCGACGGCGTCGATCGCCGGGGACTTCGAGTCGGGGCGCACGCGAGAGGATGCGGTGCGCATCGCCAACGTCCGCGACGTGCTGCGCAGTCTCGGCCACAGCGAGGATCCGCCGGAGGCGGGTGGTGCGCTGCGCGACACATGGGAGGCGCGTCAGGCCATCATGCGGCTCGCCGAAGAGGCGCCCAGCGGCACGACGGTGCGTGCGTTCGCCGACGCGATGCTGGCCAGGGCCAAGGACCAGCATGAGCCGGCGCTGAAGACGGTGACGCTCGCGACCGTGCACGCCGCCAAGGGCCTCGAATGGGCGCACGTGCACCTCGCAGGCGTCGCCGAGGGACTGATGCCGATCTCCTATGCGACGACTCTCGAGCAGATCGACGAGGAGCGTCGTCTCGCCTATGTCGCCATCACCCGCGCGGCGCGCACGCTGTCGGTGACGTGGGCACGGGGAACGGGGAGGAACGAGCGCACGCCATCGCGGTTCATCGGCGAGATCGTCGGTCCCAAAGCCCTGCGCGCGGGGTCGGGGTCCGTCGCGCTGCGCCCGCTCGAGGACTGACAGCTGCGCACGAACGCTTCGGTCGCGAGAAGCGGAAGCCGGATCTCTCAGGCTGCGTGCACCGGCACGGTGACCGCCGTGCGCTCGGCCGAGCGGCAGAGGCATTCGGGGTGCGGGCGATGCGTCAGCCATCGGCGGGGCAGGCCCCACTCCGGTGCGGCCGGGCCCGTCGGTGCGTGTTCGATCATCGCCGAGCGGGTGGCGAGCGGTTCGTCAGCGGCGGGCTCGGGCTGCTCGGCGACGAGGCCGTCATGGAGCAGGCGGGCGGTGAGACTCGCCGCTCCGACGGCGAGCGACAGCGGGACGGTGGGAGCGGATCGCAGCAGCAGCTGAGAGGCGAGAACGGGCCACGCGGAATCCGCGGCGGTGCGATGCGCGTCGAGGCACGCCAGGCACGCCGATCGACCAGGCAGCACGAGAGGGCCGACCTCGGCGCCGGACGTGGTGAACACGAGCGGGAGATGCGGTGCGTCGTCGCGGGCGCACCGTGCACCGAGATGGGGCGGGACGACATGCGCGGCCAGGAGCACGACGGGTGTGGCAGGGTCGACGGGCTCCTCATCGGGGGCCAGCCAGGCGGCGGGCCAGCCGTCGTCCGTCAGCGCGTCGATCACCGCCGTTGCGACGACGGGTGAGACGGCGTCGGTCGCGCGGACGACCACGCCGTGCTCGTCAGGCACGATCGTCTCGAGAACCGGCGTCAGCATGCGCAGCAGCTCGCCGACCGCGGCGGCCGGACCGTCTGCGCTGCGGGCGAGCGGCGCAGGGTCGGCGGCGAGCTGCTCCGCACCCGCGCCAGGGAAGCCGAGCTCGAGCTGCGCGATCGCACGCTCCTGCCACGGCGCGGGGTCGCGCAGGGACAGGGCTCCGTCGAGCCCGAACTGCATCGTGTGCGCGTCGCGCCACAGCGGACCATGGCGGGGATCGATGCGAACGAGGCTCATGAGCCGATTCTCGCGGCTGCGCCCCCGGCACGGCGCCTTGTCCACAGACCGGTCCGACAGATCCGGTCATCTCGCGCCCTGTGGAGGGCGCCGCGCGAGGCGCGCGCTACTCCTTCTCTTCTCCCGAGCCCGGTTCGTCGCCCGTGCCGTCGTCGGGTGCATCAGCCGTATCGCCCGACTCTTCCGACAGCAGCTGCGCCAGCGCCTGATCGAAATCGTCCGGCGCCGGCTCTTCGCCGCGGGCCCGCGCCTGGAGCCTCGAGATGAGCCCGCTCGGGTCGTCGATGTCGGCGGAATCCGGCATCAGGTCGGGGTAGTCCCACAGTGAATCACGAGCGGACATACCGACGGCATCCGTCACGGCCCGCCACATGTCGGCGGCCTCGCGCAGTCGGCGCGGTCTCAGCCGCAGCCCGACGAGCGCTTCCAGCGCGTCCTCCGCAGGTCCTCCCGCCGCGCGCCTGCGTCTGATCACCTCGGCGATCCGGTCGCCGCCAGGCATCCGGTTCGTCGCATCGGACGTGACGACGTCGACCCAGCCCTCGATCAGCGCGAGCAGTGTCTCGAGCCGCTCCAGAGCACGTCGCTGCGCCTCCGACTGCTCGGGCAGCAGCGATCCGGACTCGAGAGCCGCGCGCAGCTCATCCGGGTTCTGCGGATCGAAGCGGCTCGCGAGGTCTTCCAGCCGCTCGACATCGATGTCCACGCCGCGGGCGAAGTCGGTGACCTGTCCGATCGCCTGCAGCCTCAGCCATTTCGCGTGGCGGAACAGGCGTGCGTGCGCCAGTTCCCGTGCCGCGATGTACAGCGCAAGCTGATCATCCGGAATCTCCAGCCCGCGGCCCAGATCCTCGAAGTTCTGCGGCACGATCGCCGCAGCTCCCGCAGGCATCACGGGAATGCCGACGTCGCCGCCGGACACCACCTCGCGTGAGAGCTTGCCGATCACATGGCCCAGCTGGCCGGCGAACATCTGCCCGCCGATTCCGCGCAGCATCCTGCCCGCGCCGTCGAGCATCTGCTGCATGTCGTCGGGCGACTGTGCGCGCAGCGCGTCGATCAGCCCGTCCGCCATGCTCGTGGCGACCGGTTCGGCGAGCTCCTGCCACACGGGCAGTGTCAGTTCGACCCACTCACCGCGCGTGATCGGGCGTGCGGGCTCCGCGAGCTCGGAGATCGTCGTCGCCTCGCTCAGCCACAGATCGGCGAGTGCGAACGCCTGTTCGTGGTCGGTCTTCTCACCGGTCGTGATCGCGTGGCCGTCCTGATTGGCGAGATGCAAGGCCTGTTGCTTCGCCGCGTCCCACGAGATGCCGCCGTCACCGGCGGTCGCGAACGCCTGCTGCATGCTCTGCATCAGCGGCTGCAGCATGGCGGGGTCGATGCCGGCCGCGCCCATCTGCTCCGACAGTCGCTTCAGCTGCTCGGGGTCGAGTCCGCCGCCGGCGAGCGGGTTGCCGCCGGAGCCCGCGTCCTCGAACAGCTTGCGCAGGAACTCGGGGAAGTCGTCGTCGGGGCGGGGGGAGTCATCGCTGGTCACGTCAGCCGCCTTTCGTGCGCCGCTGTCAGCGTGCGGAGAGGTTGTCACGTTCTACGCTAGTGCTCGCGGCACGTCGACCGGCCGGCGATCCGTACGCCGCCCGCGAACGGGCTGCAGCGGCGAGACGGGAATGCCTCGCGGGGCGAGTGCGACAGGAGACTGAGTGAACACGAGCAAGCGGACCACGGTCGGCACTGCTGCGCTGGCGGTCGCGCTCGTCGGCCTGTTCGGCATGTCGTTCCTGCCGACCTCGTTCGTGGTGCAGCAGCCGGGCCCGGTCTACAACACCATCGGCACAGCAGAATCGGCGGACGGCGAGGAGATGCCGCTCATCGAGGTGCATGACGCCGAGTCGTACGAGACCACCGGCAGCCTCGACCTCACCACCGTCCAGGTGCTCGGCGACCGCGAGCGCACACCGAGCTGGTTCGAGTTGGCGATGGCCTGGTTCGACCGGTCCAAGGCGGTCGTGCCGCTGGACTCCGTGTATCCGGAGGGCGTCACGACAGAGGACCGCGAAGAGCAGAACGCCGCGATGATGGTCGATTCGCAGGCCGAGGCGACCGCCGCCGCGCTGACGGAGCTCGGCTACGACGTCGGTGGTGAGACGGAGATCTCCGTCGTCGACGTCACAGAAGGCGCGCCCGCAACGGGCAGGCTCGAACCCGGCGACATCGTGCTGACCGCCGACGGGGAGCCGATCGCCGACACCGACGACCTCCGGCTCGCCATCGCCGCGGGCGACGGCGAGTCCGTCGAGATCACCTACGAGCGCGACGGCGAGCAGGGCACGACGTCGATCACGCCCACCCGCGCATCGATCGACGGTGAGGACAGCTGGGCGATCGGTGTGCTCCTGACGCCGATGACGACGTTCGACTTCCCGATCGACGTGACGATCCAGCTCGACGACGTCGGCGGCCCCAGCGCCGGCACGATGTTCGCGTTGGGCATCATCGATACGCTCACCGAGGAGGACATGACGGGCGGCGAGAATATCGCGGGGACCGGCACGATCGATGCGGAGGGCACTGTCGGCGCGATCGGCGGCATCCGACAGAAGCTATACGGCGCGCGTGACGCGGGCGCCGAGTGGTTCCTCGCTCCCGCCGACAACTGCGAAGACGTCGTCGGGCACGTTCCGGATGGCCTGAGCGTCTTCGCCGTCGCGACTCTGTCGCAGGCAGAGGACGCAGTGCAGGCGATCGCATCCGGTCAGACCGATGAGCTGGCCACCTGCGAAAGCCCCTGATTCGGGGCGTTGTCAGCCCAGTCATTGATTCCACTCATAGGATGGACAGGTGACCTCGACGACAGCGCCGACGCCCAAATCACCGCCCAGCCCGATGCGGAGAGTGATCACGATCGCGGTGATCGTGATCGCAGCCCTTGTCGCGGCCTTCTTCCTGTTCGCGAATCTGTACGCGGACTTCCTCTGGTACGACCAGCTCGGCTTCGACAGCGTGCTGCTCACCCAGTGGGGCGCGCGGGGGCTGATGTTCGTCATCGGCTTCGTCGCGATGGCGGTGCCGCTCTGGCTGTCGATCCACCTGGCGCACCGGTTGCGACCGGTGTACGCGCAGCTGAGCTCGCAGCTGGACCGCTACCAGGAGGTCATCGAGCCGCTGAGGCGTCTGGCCACCTGGGGCATCCCGATCTTCTTCGGCTTCTTCGCCGGCTTCTCGGCTGCGACGAACTGGGAGACGGCGGCCCTGTGGCTGAACGGCGGCGCGGTCGGTGAAGCCGACCCCGAGTTCGGCCTCGACCTCGGCTTCTACATGTTCAGTCTGCCGTTCTTCCAGGGAGTGCTCGCGTTCGCGTCCGCCGTGGTGCTGCTCGGCCTCGTGCTCACGCTCGTCGTGTCGTACCTGTACGGTTCGGTGCGCATCGGGCAGGGCGAGCTGCGCATCTCGAAAGCCGCGCGCTTCCAGATCGCGATCACCGCAGCGGTGTACATCCTGCTGCAGGCCGTGAGCCTGTGGCTCGATCGCTACAGCAAGCTCGTCGAGCCCGGCGATCGGATCACGGGCCCCGGTTACGTGGGCACGCACGCCGAGATCCCCGGCCTGACGATTCTGTCGATCGCCGCCGTGCTCGTCGCGGTGCTCTTCCTCATCACCGCGTTCATCGGGCGCTGGCGCCTGCCGCTGGTCGGCACCGGCCTGCTGCTGGTCACGGCGATCGTGGTGAACCTCGCGTACCCGGCCATCATCAACACCCTGCAGGTGCAGCCGAACCAGTTCGCCTACGAGAGCGACTACTATCAGCGCAACGTCGACGGCACGCGCACCGCATACGACATCGACAACATCGAGGTGGAGTCGTACTCTCCCTCGACCGCCACGGAGGCCGGTCAGCTCCGCGACGACGCTGCGACGACCGCGTCGCTGCGCCTGATGGACCCCGCGGTGATCAGCCCGACGATGCGTCAGCTGCAGCAGCACTTCCCGTACTACAGCTTCGAGCAGACGCTCGACGTCGACCGCTACGAGATCGACGGCGAGACGCAGGACACCGTCGTGGCGGTGCGCGAGCTGAACCAGGAGAATCTGGAGAGCCAGTCCTGGCAGAACACCGCCGTGGTCTACACCCACGGCTACGGCCTCGTCGCCGCCAAGGGCAACGAGCGCACGACCGACGGATGGCCGGTGTTCCTCGAGAGCGGCATCCCGACCAGCGGCATCTTCAGCGAGATGGACTACGAGCCGCGGATCTACTTCGGCGAGAACTCACCGGAGTACTCGGTGGTGGGGCAGCCGGAGGGTGCAGATCCGCTCGAGCTCGACTACGCCCGCGGCGAGGATGGTGCGAGCGAGACCCGCACCACGTTCACCGGCGACGGCGGTCCGAGCGTCGGCAGCTTCCTCAACAAACTGGTCTACTCGCTGAAGTTCCAGTCGGAGCAGATCTTCCTGTCGCAGTACGTGAACGAGGAATCGCAGATCCTCTACGACCGCAACCCGGTCGATCGCGTGCAGAAGGCGGCGCCGTACCTGACCATCGACAGCGACCCGTACCCCACGGTCGTCGACGGGAAGGTGAAGTGGGTCGTCGACGGCTACACGACCAGCGCGACGTACCCGTACTCGACGCCCGTCGGCCTGGGAGATGCGATCAGCGACTCCAACGTGCCTCAGCCGCAGGTGCGTCTGGACGAGATCAACTACATCCGGAACTCGGTCAAGGCCACCGTCGACGCCTACGACGGATCGGTCACGCTCTACGCGTGGGACGACGAGGACCCGGTGCTGAAGGCGTGGCAGAACGTGTACCCGTCGACCATCGAGCCGATCAGTGAGATGTCAGGCGAGCTGATGAGTCACGTGCGCTACCCGACGGACCTGTTCAAGGTGCAGCGCGAGATGCTCGGCGTCTACCACGTCGATGACGCCAACAGCTTCTACCAGCGCGACAACGTATGGAACACACCGGACGACCCGCAGAACTCGAGCGTCAAGCAGCCGCCGTACTACCTCACGATGCAGATGCCGAATCAGGATGATCCGTCGTACTCGCTGTACACGACCTTCATCCCGCCGGGGGAGGGCGAGGACAGCCGCAACGTGCTGCTCGGCTATCTCTCCGCCGACGCGGACGCAGGGTCGACCGATGGCGAAGTGCGCGACGACTACGGCACGCTGAGGCTGTTGCAGATCTCGTCGAATACCACGGTTGCCGGCCCCGGACAGGTGCAGAACACCTTCGACTCCGATCCGTCGATCGCCGACGAGAGGAACGTCCTGCAGCTGGGCGATTCGGAGCTGGAACTCGGAAACCTGCTCACCGTGCCGGTCGGCGGCGGATTCCTCTACGTACAGCCCGTGTACGTGCAGTCGACCGCAGGCACCTCATACCCGCTGCTCCAGCGTGTGTTCGTCTCGTTCGGCGACCAGCTCGCATTCACTGACACGCTCGCCGAAGGCCTTGACGAGATCTTCGGCGGCGACTCGGGCACCGAGACCGGTGACTCCGAGGTGGCGGAGAACCCGGACGAGGCGGAGGACGTGCCGACGCCGGATACTCCGGACGCTCCGGATGACTCCGAAGGGAGCGGTGACGAGGACCCAGGCGACGAGGGCACCGAAGACGGAGCCGACACGGGCGGCAGCGACGCCGGGTCGGCCGAACGGCAGCAGGCCCTCGCCGACGCCCAGGACGCCATTGCGGAGCGCAACGAGGCTCTTGAAAGCGGCGACCAGGTTGCGATCGCCGAAGCCAACGAGCGGCTCGGCGAGGCCGTTCAGAAGCTCCTCGAGCTGGAGGGCGACACGCCATAGGGCGTGTCGGAAGGGGCTCGATTCGACGGCTGTTCACCCGCGTGTTAGGCTATTACATGTGCCGCGGGGTGGAGCAGTTCGGTAGCTCGCCGGGCTCATAACCCGGAGGCCGCAGGTTCAAATCCTGCCCCCGCAACAAAACAAAGAACGAAGGCCCGGATCTCAGTCGAGATCCGGGCCTTCGTCGTTCTCATGCAACCCCGTCCGGCTCGACGCAGTTCTTGCCGGACATTCGCCGGGTCAAGGGTGTGGCGGGGCGGTCCCCAAGTGGATACGGGGAATCTGGTTCAGGGCTCGATCACGATCTTGCCGCGGGCGGCGCCCGCCGCCATGCGGGCGAGCATCTCCGGCGCCGCGTCGAGACGGTGCACGCCGTCGGGGATCCGTCGCAGCGCCGTCGCAGGGACGACGACGCGTTCGGCGAGCGCCGAATGCCCGTAGCTGAACAGGTCGGCCCATACCCGGTCCCGCGGGCGGAGATCCTGTACCCCGGAGCCCGTCTCGACCACCTCGCCGGCCAGGTCCACCCCCAGGCCGGGGAACTTCGGAGCGGACATGCCGTAGTAGGCACGCGCGATCCGGGGTCGCCCGAAGAGGACGTCGAGGTCGGCCATGTTGAGCGAGCTGGCGCGCACCCGCACGATGACCTCGCCCGGGCCCGGCGACGGATCCGGAACCTCGTCGACTCGCAGAACCTCGGGGCCGCCGTACCCGTCTCGCACGAGAGCTCTCATGCGCTCGCCGTCGGCGCGTCCTCGAGGAGGAGGCACTCGTCGACTCCGAAGAGGTGCGCGACGACCCGATCACCCGTGCCGAGGAGGTGCATCACGTCGTGGCGGGGGACGACACGCGGCGCCGTGACGGCGCGGACCTCGCCTTCCGTCTCGACCTCGGCTGACCCGGCGGCGAGGAGATTCTTCAGCCAATCGGGCGTCGTCCCGTACGGCAGCGTCACGATCCATCCGCTCTGCGTCCGCCGCAGCCCGATGGGTGTGCGATAAGGGCGGCCGGATCGTCGACCGACCGTGCGGATCACCTGCGCGGACGCCCCGGGCGTTCCGGCCGTGCGCATCGCCCCACGGTTGAAGCGGTCGCGTCCGAGACGCCGCACCAACGCCACGCCGGGCTCCCACTTCGTGCGCAGCGCGAGGACGAGCGCGGCGAGAGGAGCCACGACGATGACGATGGTCGTACCCAGTGCGATGAGGGCCCTGCGCCGCATTGTTCCCCTTACGTTGTAAGTCGTACGTTGTAAGGTAACGTAGCGCCACGTTCCCGTCAACAGATGAGTCGGAGAGTCAAGAGGAGATGCCGAATCTCGATGCCGCCGCTCCGAGCGCTCGCGGATCCCTGTCTCGTGAGCGGGTGCTCGAGGTCGCGCTCGCGCTTGCGGACCGCAAGGGGATCGATGCGCTGACGATGCGTGCGCTTGCCAAGGAACTCGGCATCGAGGCGATGTCGCTCTATCACTACGTCGCAGGCAAGAACGACCTGCTCGATGGGTTGGCCGAGGCTGTCGCAATGGAGGTCGAGTCCGCGGTCGCGGACCAGAATCCGGGATCCCCCAGAGAATGGAAGCGCACGCTGCGCCGACGGATCCTCACGTCCCGCGAGGTGATGCTGCGCCACCGCTGGGCCCCCGGCGTGTTCGAGGGGCGCGCGAGCCCCAGCGCCGCCATCGTCCGCTACTTCGACGCATCGATCGCGCTCATGCGCTTCGGCGGCCTGTCGTACGACCTCGTGCACCATGCTCTGCACGCTCTCGGAAGTCGCCTCCTCGGCTTCTCTCAAGAGCTGTTCGACCCGGCCGGATCCGCGGACGAGGACGCGTCGCAGGGGATGCCTGCGCAGATGGTGGCGGATGCTCCCCACATCGTCGAGATGGTCGCGAATATCGCTCACGATGACGGGGAGACGACCCTCGGGCGGTGCGACGATCAGGCTGAGTTCGAGTTCGGGCTCGATCTTGTGCTCGACGGGCTGGAGCGTGTGGCCGCGGGCCGCTGAGCTGACGAGTCGACGAGTCCGACTGCGACGACGTGGATTGCGAACCCGGACTCAGCGATGTGCCGGATGACGGCATCCTGCGGGCAGCCACCATCCAGCATGCTCACCGACCTAGTGGACGGGCAGCGGGGCCCTGTTGTTCCAACCGGACCTTTGCGGAGCACGGACGGTTCCGCGGCCAGGTCGTTCTGGCTACAACCAGCCCAGCAGCGACGCGATCAGCATCGCGACGGGGACGAACAGCGCGGCCAGGGCGAGGCCGAGCGCCGATGACGCGCCCGTCGTCTTTCCGAGCTCCATCGCACGTGCGGTGCCGATCGCGTGGGCCGACAGCCCGATCGCGAGCCCCTGCGACACGGGATCCCTTCGGCGCAGCAGACGGAGCATCGGCGGCCCTGCGACGGCGCCGAGGATCCCGGTGAGGATCGAGAACACCGCCGCGAGTGAGACGTCGACGCCGAGCACACCCGCGACGGCCGCTGAGACCGCCGAAGTCGCGTGCTTGGGGGCGAGTGCCAGCAGAACGTCATGCGGAACGCCGAGCAGCCACGCCACGAGCGTGGTGGCCGCGATGCCGACGATCGTGCCGACCAGGCCGGCGATCAGCAGCGGGGGCATCAGCCGTCCGAGCTCACGCCCGTGGCGCCGGATGGGCAGTGCCAGCGCGACGATCGCGGGGGCGAGCAGCGCTGTCAGGGGCACAGTTCCCTCCTGGTATTCGGCCAGCGGCGTCCGCGTGATCAGCAGCACCGCCGCGATCACGATCGTGCTCACGAGCACGGGGTTGACCCACCCGTGTCCGAATCGCGCCAGCCATGCCGCGCCGGTCCAGACCAGCAGTGTGAGCGCGAGAGCCCACATCATGAGCGGCGCACCCGTCGCATCAGCAGGTCCGCGGTGAACGCCGCGGCGAGGAACGTTGCGAGCCAGCCGACCACGAGCGCCGCAATGATCGCCATGGCGTGCTCCGCGAGCGGTCCGAAGGCAGCGATCACACCGACCGCCAACGGCACCAGCAGAAGCGGCAGCACCGCGATGAGTGTGTCTGCAGCAGGTGCGACGATGAGCGTCAGGCGGCGGCCGAGGGGAAGCAACAGCACCGCCAGCAGCAGAATCATGCCCAGCGTCGATCCGGGGACGGGCAGGTGGGCCAGCGCGCGGAGCGCCTCGCCTGCGGCGGCGAAGCCCACCAGGACTCCCGCCCCCAGCAGCCATCGGGCCAGCCTCGGCACGCTTCCCGGCGCCGGCGTACGTTCTGCGTCTGCTTCGTCCACGGTCGTCTCCTTCGGCGTCACCTGGGAGCATTCTGTCAGCCGAACGGCATGAACCTGCTCAGCTGCGACCGGGACATCCGGATGATCCGGAGCCGGCCCGCGAGATGCGCACCTATTCGCCGAAACCACGTCAGAAGCGGCGCATCTCGGCGATAGGTGCGCATCTCGGCAGCGGCGCGCGGGTGTGGTTAGGTGGGGGCATGACCCTGGTTGCTGTTGCTCAGTTCGCCCCCACAGGCGACAAGGGGGCGAACCTCGGCGAGATCGAGCGGCTTGCGCGCGTGGCGGCGGAACGCGGCGCACGGCTGGTCGTGTTCCCGGAGTACGCGAGCTATTTCGTCAATCCGATCGACGTCACGTTCGCCGACAACGCGGAATCGCTTGACGGGCCGTTCACCGCACGGTTGCGCGAGCTCGCGGCCGATCTCGACGTGGTCGTCGTCGCCGGCCTCGTGGAGCAGGGCACGACGACGCGCGTGCGCAACGCCGCCGTCGCGGTCGACGCGACCGGCGTCATCGCCGTCTACCGTAAGCAGCACCTGTATGACGCGTTCGGGCAGCGGGAATCGGCGTGGATCGAACCCGGGGCGACAGGCGAGCCGCAGACGTTCGTGCTCGACGGGCTCACCTTCGGCATGATGACCTGCTACGACCTGCGGTTCCCCGAGGTCGCGCGCACCCTCGCCGACGCCGACGTCGACGTCGCGGTCGTTCCCGCGGAGTGGGTGCGCGGCCCACTCAAGGAGCACCATTGGTCGACCCTGCTGACGGCTCGCGCGATCGAGAACACCATGTACCTGGCCGCAGCAGACCACCCGGCACCCATAGGGATCGGTGCGTCAGCCGTCGTCGATCCGCAGGGTGTGCCGGTGGCGCAGCTGGCGCTCGGCACCGACGTCGCCGTCGCCGACATCGACCCGGCACGCATCGCCGCCACGCGGCGGGAGAACCCCGCCCTGGCACTGCGTCGGTACCGGGTGCTGCCGGAAGCATAGCCGCTCAGCTCGTGCTGAGTCGGCCCAGCCGTGCGGCGGCCTCCTCGAGCACTTCCACCCGCTTGCACGCTGCGAACCGCACCAGGCTCGCGTAGTCGGCACGGTTCTCGTCCGTGACGAATGCCGTCAGGGGCACGCCGACGACGCCGACGCGCTGCGGCAGCTGACGGCACAGCTCTGCCGCGTCGGAGAAGCCCAGCGACGCGCCGTCGGCGACGGTG
This sequence comes from Microbacterium halotolerans, assembly GCF_003569805.1. Lineage (GTDB taxonomy): Bacteria > Actinomycetota > Actinomycetes > Actinomycetales > Microbacteriaceae > Microbacterium > Microbacterium halotolerans. The sequence goes on from NZ_KZ984051.1 coordinate 1,956,980, forward strand.
AAGTACGTGCCTGCTGGCTGGGAGATCCCGAAGCCTGCGGCACGGAGCCCGGCACCCAGCAGGTCCTTCTTACGGCGCATATCCTCGCGGAGATCGGCGAAGAAGGTGTCGGGCAGTCGCAGCCCCGCGGCGATGGCTGGTTGGAACGGCGAGCCGTTGACGAAGGTGAGGAACTGCTTCACGGTGAGCACCGCCGTGATGAGCTCAGCGGGGCCGGACACCCAGCCGATCTTCCATCCGGTCGCCCGGAACGTCTTGCCAGCCGAGGAGATCGTGAGCGTGCGGGCGGCGGCCTGTGGAAGCGTCGCGATCGGTACGTGCGGCTCGTCGAAGACGAGGTGCTCGTACACCTCGTCGGTGACGATGATGGCCTCGTGCCGTTCGGCGAGCTCAGCGATCTGCTGCCGGATCTCGGCGGAGAACACCGCTCCCGTCGGGTTGTGTGGGTCGTTGAGCAGGATCACCCTGGTCCGGTCGGTGACCGCGGCGGCCAGCTCATCCGGATCGGGCTGGAAGTCGGGCCGACGCAGCGGCACCGTGCGCAGCCGACCGCCGGCGAGCGCGACGCAGGCGGCGTAGGAGTCGTAGTACGGTTCGAACACCACGACCTCATCCTCAGGGGAGTCGATCAGCGCCAGCAGCGTCGCCGACAGGGCCTCGGTCGCCCCTGTCGTCGCGAGGACCTCGGTGGCGGGGTCGACGCTGAGCCCGTAGAACCGGTTCTGGTGCTCGCTGATCGCCTCGAGCAGCTCCGGAACGCCGCGCCCCGGCGTGTACTGGTTGTGCCCGTCCGCGATCGCCCGCTGCGCGGCCTCGAGCACTTCGGCAGGACCGTCCTCGTCGGGGAAGCCCTGCCCGAGATTGATCGATTTCGTCACGGCCGCCAGATGCGACATCTCTGCGAAAATGGTGGGAGCGATGGATCCGTCGTCTCCGAGCAGACCAGCGCCGGATGCGGTGCGCCGCCAGGCGCCGGGCACGGTTGGCATGTCATCACGGTACGTCATCGACTCATTCCCAGATCTGAACCGGGTCATAGGTTCTGCAAAGGATTCGGGATCAGTCTTAAGGGGAATCGTCAGAAGGAGCACACGATGGACAACTCGTTCTCGAACCAGGAGCCGGACAACGGCTCACCCGCTGCCGGCCCGACGTCCGGTGGCGGAGCAGGCTCCGTCCCGCCGCGCCCCGCGATGTCGGCGGCCGACGCTGCGGCGCAGCGGCCCGCCGCGGGCGCTGATCCCCAGCGCACCGAGGTGCTGCCGCCGATGCCGCCTGCAGGACAGCAGTCGACAGAGCCGCTGCCGCCGTACAGCCCGCCGGCTCAGGTCCAGTCCGGCAGCCCATTCGGCCCTGCGGCAGGTGAGAGGAAGGAACAGGGGCCGTCGCGCAAGCGGGGCACCGCCGTCGCGGGCCTCCTCGTCGCCGCGGCGCTGATCGGCGGTGCAGCCGGCCTGGGTGGTTCCTACGCGGGGAACGCGATCTGGGGCGGCGGGCCGTCGAGCACGGCCGCATCCGACGGCCCGTCGACGATCACCGTGAACAACCCCGGCTCCGTCAACGAGGCGACCGCGGTCGCGACCGAGGCGATGCCGAGCACCGTGACGATCACCGTCACGAACGGGCAGGAATCGGGAAACGGCACCGGCGTCGTGCTCAGCGAGGACGGCTATGTGCTCACCAACACGCACGTGGTGACCCTCGGCGGATCGGCTTCGAACGGCACCATCCGGGTCACCGGCTCTGACGGTACGATCTATGACGCCGAGATCGTCGGGACCGATCCCGTCTACGACCTCGCCGTGATCAAGCTCAAGGACGCCTCCGACCTCACTCCGATCGAGTTCGCCGACTCCGACAAGCTCAACGTGGGGGACACGACCGTTGCGATCGGTGCACCGCTCGGCCTGCCCAACACGGTCACGACCGGCATTGTGAGCGCTCTCGACCGCAGCATCCAGATCCAGTCCTCTGCGGCACCGGACTCGCCCGATACGGAGGAGGATGAGGGCCCACAAGAGGAGTCGCCCTGGTTCTTCGACCTGCCGGGCCAGGAGGAGGAGCAGCAGAACGCACAGCAGCAGTCGATCTCGCTCAGCGTCATCCAGACCGACGCATCGATCAACCCGGGGAACTCCGGCGGCCCGCTCGTGAACAGCGAGGGTCAGCTGATCGGGATCAACGTCGCGATCGCGACCGCGAACGGCAGCTCGGAGAACGAGTCCGGATCGGTCGGCATCGGCTTCTCGATCCCGTCGAACGTGGCCCAGCGGGTGTCGCAGGAGATCATCGACAGCGGTGAGGCCACGCACGGACTGCTGGGCGCGAGCGTCACGACTGCATCGGCCTACGAGGACGCGACCGTCGAGGGCGCGGCGATCGTCGAGCTGACAGACGGCGCGGCGAAGGGCGCCGGCCTGCAGAAGGGCGACATCGTCACGGAGTTCAACGGCAAGCAGATCCGCAGTTCGACGGACCTGACGGCGCAGGTGCGCGCTGCCGCTGGCGGCAGCGAGGCATCCCTCACATATGTGCGAGACGGCGAGAGCCACACGGTCGACCTGACTCTCGGCACCCTCTGATCGAAGTCGGCAGGCACCGCCTGAGGCGCCGCCCCGCGAGATCCGGATAGGCTCGCGGGGTGGCGTCCTTCTCGTTCCGCGCCGGAAACGCGGCCAAGCTGCTCCGCGCACCGCTGTACGCGCTCGGCCGGCTCATCACACTCCTCGTTCCCAGGGGCGAGCGCTGGGTGTTCGGATGCGGTGCAGGCATCGGCGACGGACCGCTTGAAGTGTGGCGCGTCGCGCAGGAGGACGGCGTCGGAGCGGTCTGGCTCGTCGCAGACGATGCGGAGGAGCGGGAAGCCGCAGCCGTCGGCATCCCCACGATCCGCCGTGATTCGTGGCGAGGCTTCTGGGCGACCGTCCGCGCACGCGTCATCGTGGTCGCCTTCGGGCTCGGCGATGTGAACCCGTACGGCGCGTCTGGCGCGTTCGTGGTGCAGCTGTGGCATGGGATCCCGCTCAAACGCATCGGTATGGACTCACCGGAGACCACACGAAGCCCCGTCCCGTTCGCGCGGGGCCTGGTCAGTGCGCTGCTGGCGTTCGCCTATGCACGCTCCGCACGGCGCATCGATCTGATGCCCGCATCGCACCATCTCATCCGGGGGCGTCTCGAGTCCGCCTTCGAGCTCCCGCACGGCCGCGTTCTGGTCACGGGGGAGCCGCGCGCCGATCCGCTCAGCACGGGTGACGCGCAGGAGAGGCGTGCACGGGCACGACGCGACATCGCCGAGGCGACGGGGGATATCCCGGATGACGCGCCTGTCGTGCTGTACGCCCCGACGTGGCGAGACGGCGCGGCCGATCCCGCCGTGCCGTCCGTGCATGAGTGGACGCTCATCCGGGCCGTGCTCGAGCGTCACGGCGCGATTCTGCTCGTCCGCTCGCATCGGCTGGGCGCCGGCAGCTACGAGCCGCCGTTCGAGACACCGTTCGTCCGCGACCTCGGCGCGGAGCGTCTGCGCGACATCACCCCGGCACTGGCAGGATGCGACGCGCTGATCACGGACTACTCGTCGCTCGCGTTCGACGCGGCGCTCGTGCCGCTTCCCGTCATCTTCTTCGCTCCGGATGCCGAGGAGTACGCGGCCACGCGCGGGCTGTACGGACGGTACGAGGCCGTCGCAGGTGACGACTACGCGCATGACTGGTCCGCGGCCGCCGAGCGCCTCGACCGTGTGCTGGGCGATTCCGGCGAGCGAGACGCGCTCGTGGCGCGGTCGGAGGCGCTGAGCGAGCGCGTGCACGCGTATTGTGACGGAGGGAACGCGCGGCGCGTCTACGACGCGGTACGCGCCCGAGTCGATCAGGACGAACACGGGCGACGCAATGCGGCGCGAGCAGAGGGGACGAGCCACGGATGACGAGAGCGCGGTTCGACAACGGCGGAGCATCGCTCATCGTCTCCGGCTCCGGCTCCCCGCCGCAGCGTGCGAGCCTCAACGGAGCGCGTGCGCGCGTTGCCGGAGAGATCACCGCCGATGAGGGGGAGTGGAGCGTGCGCTTCCGGCTTCTCGTCTCGCGCTGGGGAGGCCCAGCGCTTCCCATGCCCAGCGGCGCATACCGGATGTCGCTGACCGCCGAAGGGGGAGCCGAGCTCGGCGCCGATGCTTCCGTCGGCCGAGAGACGTTCGAACTCTTCCACGCAGAGCTGGTCTCCGGCGAGCTGCTGGTCCGGCCGCCGATCGACCCGGCGTACGAGTCTGGCGAGGGCAGCCGCGCGCTCGAGCTGCGCTATACGGGAGGGAACACCGGTGCGCGTCGGCTCGAGAACGCCGTGTTCTTCGAGAGCTTCTACGGACGTGTCGCCGGATGCAACCCGCTGGCGATCGACCGTGAGATCGCGCGCATCGCCCCGCACGTGACGCGCTACTGGAGCGTCGTCGACCGCTCAGTGCCGGTGCCGGACGGCGCGATCGCCGTGGTCGATGGGAGCCCCGAATGGTGGCGGGCGCGGGCCGATGCACGTCTGCTCGTCGTGAACGATTGGCTGCGGCGTCCGTTCGTGCGCCGCGATGGCCAGCACGTGCTGCAGACGTGGCACGGTACCCCGCTGAAGCGGCTCGCGCTGCATCGCCGAGGCTTCCAGCCCAGACGGTGGGCCGCGGTCGTGCGAGAATCGCTGCGCTGGAACGTGCTGCTTGCGCAGAACGGATATGCCTCGCGGGTGCTGCGGAAGGCATATGCCTACCTCGGCGGGCGGCCGCTGCTCGACAGGCAGCTGTGGGTCGAGGGATATCCCCGCAACGACGTGCTCACCACCGGCGACGGCGCAGCGGTGCGCGCGCGGCTCGGTATCGCGCCGGAGGAGGAGGTGCTGCTGTACGCCCCGACGTGGCGCGACGATCGCGAGGAGATCGTGGACTTCGTCGATCCGGAGCGCCTCGCTGCCGATCGGGGTGCCGTCGTCCTCGTGAGAGGCCACTCTCGCACGCTGCTGCCCGGCCACGACGTGACGGCGCCGCGCGTGATCGACGTGACCGCCTACTCCGACACCGCAGAGCTGATGCTCGCGGCCGACGCGCTGATCACGGACTACTCCTCGGTGATGTTCGACTTCTCGGTCACGGGAAAGCCGATGCACTTCCTGGTGCCCGACCTCGAGCACTACAGGGGAGCCCTGCGCGGGTTCTACTTCGATCTGCTCAAGCGAGCCCCCGGCCCCGTCGCCCGCTCTCACGAAGAGCTGCTGACCGCACTCGACCAGGATCCTGCGGAGTATGCCGAGAGATACGCGACGTGGCGGGCCGCGTTCAACCGCCTCGACGACGGGCACGCCTCAGAGCGCGTCGTGGCGCGACTGATCGATGCCGGGATGATCACGCCGTAGGCGTCAGATCGCGAGATGCCCTACGGCAGGGGCGTGTTGCGGCCGGACAGCCTCGATGTGTCGACGTTGTCGCGCGCACCAGTGACTGCGCCGCGCAGGAAGCCGAACCCCCATGACAGGTGCATCGTGGGCGGCACAGCGGCGCTCCACAGCTTGTCCCGCCATCCGGAGCCTCCGCCGCGGCCGGACGCGACCGCGAGGATCAGCAGCACGTATGCCGCCAGCGGCACATAGACGATGGACGCGAGCGCGGACCAGGGCCCGGCCAGCACCCCCGTCACCTGAAGCGCGCCGATGACGAGCGCGAGGAACGCGACGACGACGAGCGCAGGCGGTGCGAAGAAGCGCAACGAGTTGCGGGTGCCGTACCGCCGCACGAGCTCGCCGCGCCAGGTGCCCGTCGAGAAGAACTGGCGCACCAGCCGCGCCCAGCTCTCGCGCGGCCAGTATGTGGCCGACAGCTCCGGGTCGAACCAGACCCGGTAGCCGGCGGTGCGCAAGCGCAGGTTCAGCTCCCAGTCCTCTCCGCGCCGGATCGACTCGTCGAACAGCCCGATCTCTTCGAGAGGCTCACGACGCATCACGCCGAGATAGGCGGATTCTGCCTCGCCCTCGCCGCCGCCTGAATGGTATGCCCCGCCACCGAGCCCGATGCGGGAGTTGTACGCGCGGGCAACGGCGCGCTGGAAGGGCGTGCGGCCGGAGGCGCGCATCACGCCGCCCACGTTCGCCGCGCCGGTGCGGTCGAGAGTGTCGAGCGCGCGGGCCGTGTAGCCGGCGGCGAGCTCCGAGTGCGCGTCCACCCGCACGATCGTGGGGTAGCGGCTGGCGCGGATCGCGGCATTGAGACCGACGGGGATGTCGGCGGCCGGGTTCTCGACGAGTCGCACGCGCGCATCGTCCGCTGCGATGCTCTCCGCGAGTTCGGTGGTGCCGTCGGTGGAGGGGCCGAGGGCGAGCACGAGCTCGATGGGGCCCGGGACGTCCTGCGCGAGCACCGTCTCGACCGCGCGTGCGAGATACTCGTGCTCGTTGAGCACGGGCATGATGAACGACACACCGGCGCCTGTGGGAACCCTGGGGGCACTGCGGTGGGGGCGCGGCGCGATGCCCTCACCACGATCGTTACCCATTCGACGATCATCCCATGCCTTCCCGGTGATCTTCCCGACTTAACCTGGAACGCGTGTCTGTTGTGAGTGATGTCCGCAAAGCCGTTGCCCTGGTACAGAAGGCGGCGCGAATGCGACTCATGCATCGCAGCGTCGTCCGCGACCTGAAGGCCAGGGGCGCGCTGGAACGAAGCAGGTTCACCGTTGCGGTCTACTTCGCCGACAGCGAAGTGAACATGTATCAGATGCGCCAGTGGTACGCGCCGCTGAAAGAGATCGCACGGGAACGGCCCGTCGTGGTGATCGCGCGCAATCCGGGCGGTGCGCGGGCGCTGATCGACGACGGCGAGCTGCCCGTGACCTTCCAGCCCGAGGTGCGCGGCATCGAGAAGTTCCTGGAGCACCAGGACATCCGCATCGTCCTCTACGTGAACCAGAACGCGCGCAACTTCCAGATGTTCCGGTACGGTCGCCGCTGGCACGTGTACATCAATCACGGCGAGTCGGACAAGATGTACATGACCACGAACCAGTTCAAGGCGTACGACTATGCGCTGGTCGCGGGGGCGGCGGCCCGTGAGCGGCTGTCGCGAACGCTGTGGGCTTACGACCTCGACGAGCGCACCATCGAGATCGGCCGCCCGCAGGCGGACCACTACACGGGGGAGCCGCCGTACGAACCGGACGGGCGCACCGTCGTCCTGTACGCGCCGACCTGGGAGGGCGACCGGCCGGCCGCGCACTACGGATCGATCGTCAGCCATGGGGAGAAGCTCGTGGGCGCCCTGCTCGCCGACGACCGGTTCCGGCTGGTGTACCGGCCGCACCCGCGCAGCGGCGTGCTCGATCGGGCATTCGGCGATGCCAACCGCCGCATCATCCGTGCCATCGCCGAGGCGAACAAGAACGACGCGACGGCGCAGCATGTGTTCGACGACGGGCCGTCGCTCGGCTGGCAGCTCGCGGGCGCCGATGTAGCCGTGACCGACATCTCGGCGATGGTGTACGACAGGCTCGCCGTCGGCAAGCCACTCCTCATCACCAGGCCGGCGGACGAGCGGGCCAGCATCGACGAGGACGGATACCTCGGGGCATGCGAGTGGCTCGCCGCAGAAGACGCCGCGGACATCGTCACGCACGTCGAGCGGGTGCAGAACGACCCTGAGACGTTCCAACGCCTCGAGACCTGGTCGCAGCGCTACTTCGGCGATACCAGCACGGGGGCGCCGACCCGCCGCTTCCGTGAGGCGATCGAGCGTCTCATGCGCGAGTGGGAGACGTGGAACGCTCGCTCCTGAGGATCGGGAGGCAGACCGCAGTCACAGGACGAAGCGCCACAGGAACTCCTCGTCGGTTCCCGGTCGATACCAGGCGAGGGTCACGATGGTGCTGGGGAGATCGGCGCGGCACAGGCACAGCTGCACCGCGTCGCCCGATCGCAGCGATCCGAATCGGTCGGTGCGCGCGCGGCCGTGCCGATCGCCGACGAAGCAGCGTACGGTGTCGAGCACTTCAGTCGAGACGTTCGTCATGACGGGGTGCCGAGGGTCGGCGCGATCGACCTTCCACGGCACGGCGTAGACGCCGCAGGGCGGCTCTCCTGCGGAGGCGGAGGTGGTCATGCCCCGACGCTATGGACGACCTGCGACGCTCAGGCCGAGAAACGGTTCCGATGCATCCGGATGTGGACAACTCGTCGTGATGAGCGGCCTGGTGAGGAAACGACGCGCCCCGCCGGCGACGCATGAGCATCACCGGCGGGGCGCCGGGTCGAGTAAGGGGCTACACGAACTCGTTTGCGCGTTCGAGGTCTTCAGCGAAGTCGACCTCGACGGCGTACAGATCCGAGATGTCCATCGGCAGCACGCGGACGCCTTCGTCGGCGATCGCGAGCTCGAGACCGCCCTCGAAGTACTCCTGGTCGTCGACGCGCTGCAAGCCGCGGATCAGTGCCTTCTTGTCGGCACGCGAGATGTAGTTGATGCCGACAGCCTCGCCGATGCCGCCGACGACCTGCTTCGACAACTCGTCGATGTGGCCTGCGCGCGAGACCGTGTACTTGACCTCTTCGTCGCTGACCTTCGCCGTGTTCACGGCGACGAACGACTGGTCGGCCTCGATATGCGCGATCGCTCGGCCGAGGACGCGCGGGTCGAAGACGACGTCGCCGTTCATCCACAGCACGCCGTTGCGGCCCGTGGCCTGAAGGGCGCGCAGAAGGCTCTTCGAGGTGTTGGTCTGGTCGTAGCGCTCGTTGTAGACGTAGTCCGCCTGGGGAAAACGCTCGACGATCTCCTCGGCGCGGTACCCGACGACTGCTGTCACGTGCGCGTCGTCGCCGAATGCGGCGCGGATGTTGTCATGCTGCTGCTGCATGATCGAGCGGCCGTCGTTCAGAGTCGTGAGCGACTTCGGCAGCGCGCGACCCAGCCGCGTGCCCATGCCGGCGGCGAGAATGACGATCTGAGTGCTCATGGTTCTCAAGCTTTCATGTGTTTGCACGGTGCTCGTCGGTGCGTGTTCACTGCACGTTCCCGCATCGTTCACCGTACTGCGTGCCACTCAGGGTACCGGTGAACGCTGGACAACGGCAGGACATTCGCCGGATTGGCGGATCTTCCTGCTCGACAGGCCACATTCTGATGACGACTCTGCGATCTCACGGCGACGCCTGGATGAAGTGACCGAGTCGGATGGGTACTGTTTTCTCGTGACCTCCGAATCCCGCGACGAATCTCGCACAACCGTTCCGTCGAACGCACACTTGTCCGACGAACAGGCGAGTGCGCGCAGCGGTCGGGGAGCCGGTGCCTCGGAGCTGTCGGTCGACACTCGGGAGAATCCGGTCGTGGCCGCCCCGCTGCCGCCGTTGCCGGAAACCGATGCGGCCGAGGCCGCGGCGCGACCGGTCGCCGGTCCGCCGTTGGAGATCGATGCTGACCAGGAGTCCGCTCTGCAGTCGCCGGAGGGGGCAGAGCCTGCGTCCGCGCCCTCCGCGCTGCGGTTGACTCAGGTGACGAAATCGTACGGCGGCACCGATGCCGTAACCGAAATCGATCTCACGGTGCCGAGCGGCGCGTTCTACGGACTCGTCGGCCCGAACGGCGCGGGCAAGACCACGCTGCTGTCGATGATCGCCGGGCTGCTGAGCCCGACGGCGGGCACCCTCGAGGTGTGCGGCGTCGACCTGCGCAAGCATCCGCGCGAGGCCAAGAAGCTGATGGGCGTGCTGCCGGACCGCCTGCGCACCTTCGATCGCCTCACCGGGCGGCAGCTTCTCTACTATGTCGGCGTGCTGCGCGGTCTGAAGCCGGGCGTCATCGCCGATCGCACGAACGACCTCGCCAGAGTGCTCGAGCTGACCGACGCGCTCGGCCGCGTCGTCTCCGACTATTCGGCCGGTATGACGAAGAAGATCATGCTCGCCGCGGCGATGATCCACTCGCCGCGACTGCTGGTTCTCGACGAGCCCTTCGAAGCTGTCGATCCGGTCTCGTCCGAGACGATTCTCGGCATTCTCAGCGAGTACGTGCGAGGGGGAGGCACCGTTGTGCTGTCGAGCCACGGCATGGACCTCGTCGAGCAGGTATGCAGTCGTCTGGCAGTGATCGTGTCGGGACAGGTGCTCGCAGAGGGAACGGTCGAAGAAGTGAAGGGCAGCGCGACGCTCACAGAGCGATTCGTCGAGCTCTCCGGCGCTACCGGCGATGTGGGGGGCCTCGAGTGGTTGCACGCGTCCTCCAACTGAGGCTCGCACTGTTCCTCGGTACGTTCCGAGGTTCGGCCTGGCACGTCATCCGTCAGGTCGTCGGCCTGGTCGTCGTCGGCAGTCTCGTCGCGGCGGCATGCGTCGGCGCACTGAGTCTCGACGATGACCACCTCGATGTGGCATCCGCGGTCCTGACGCTCGTCGGCTCAGCGCTGCTCATCGGCTTCGCCGTCGGACCTTTCCTCGCGGGGGCGACCGATCAACTTGATCCGAGGCGATTCGCCGTGCTCGGCGCCGAACCGACGCCGCTGGCGGGGACGCTCCTGCTCGGCTCGCTCATCAGCGTGCCGTCCATCGCGCTGCTCGCGATCGACGTCTCCGCAGCGGTCGTCTGGGTCGGACTGGGTGTGCCGGTGCTGGTCGCCGTCGTCTCTGCGCTTCTGCACGCTGTCGCGTGCGTGGTCCTCGCCCGCATCGCGATGGGCCTCGCATCGACTCTGATGCGGGGCCGCCGCACCAGGGAGCTGTCGAGCCTGTTCGTGCTCGGGGTCATCGTGGTGGTCTTCCCTGTCGCCGTGTTCCTCTCCTCATTGGAATGGGAAGGTCGCGTGCCGGAGCAGATCCGGCTCGTGGTCGAGATCCTGGCGCTGACACCGTTCGGCGCGGCCGCGGGCGCGCCGGGAGCGATCGCGATGGGCAACGGCTTCGTCAGCTGGTGGGCGAGCATCGTCGGTGCGCTGACCGCCGGGCTGGTCGTGTGGCTGTGGTTCTGGTTCGTCCGTCACCTGCTCTCGACCGTCGAGAACCCCGTCGAGGTCCGGCAGCGAGGCGGGCTCGGCTGGTTCGCCCTCGTTCCAGGCGTCGCTGCGGGCGCCATCGCCGCGCGCAGCATCATCTACTGGTTCAGTGACATGCGCTACATGGCGAACCTCGTGATCATTCCGATCGCGGGTCTGCTTCCGGTCGTCCCGCTGCTCATCGCCGGCGTGCCCGCCGAGATCACCGCGCTCGTGCCCGTGCCGATCATGGCGCTGTTCTTCGGCTGGGTCGCGCACAACGACACGGCGTACGACTCCTCAGCAGTATGGCTGCACATCGTCACAGGTGTCGGCGGGATCTCCGATCGGCTGGGACGCACTGTGCCCGTGCTGCTCACAGCGGTTCCCGTGCTCGCCGTCACGATCCCCGTTTCCGTGGCGCTCTACGGGCGCTGGGCGCTCCTGCCCGGCATGGTCGGAGTCGCCGCGTCGCTGTTCCTGTGCGGCCTCGGTCTGTCGTGCATCTCCTCTGCCGTCGCACCCTACGCGGTGCCGACGCCCGGAGACGGCCCGTTCCAACAGCCTCAGCGCAGCGGTTCGATCGGTGTCTGGTCTCAGGCGCTCGTCATGGGCATCGCGCTGGTGGCGAGCGGTCCCACGCTGTGGTTCATGTGGCTGGCGCTCACCGACGACATCGCGAACGCGATGACCGCGCAGTGGGTCGGTGTCGGCACCGGCCTCTCGGTGCTCGCGCTCGGCGTCGTAGTGGGCGGACTGCTGTTCCAGCACCGCGAATCGCGCATCATGGAGTTCGCCGGCACGACCTGACCGGCCCGATTCCTCCGGCTGTTCCGACCCGGAATCGGGTCTCGCTGCGATCAGCCTCCCCAGTCATCCGGATCCGGAATAGAATGGCCGTATGAGTACGCCGCTTGATGCACCCGACCAGGGCGGAACCGCGCTCCTCGACCGAGAACTCGAGGAGCTGCTCGAAGAAGAGCTGCAGGAACCCGGTGATCACGAGCGTTTCTCGCACTACGTCAAGAAGGACAAGATCCTCGAATCGGCCATCACCGGCAAGCCGGTGCGTGCGCTGTGCGGCAAGAAGTGGACGCCGGGGCGCGACCCCGAGAAGTTCCCCGTGTGCCCGGAGTGCAAGAAGATCTACGAGCAGCTGAACAGATAGCGCATCTGCCGCGGGCGGCGTCAGCTCTCGACGTAGGTCGTCGGGACAGCGGGGTCGGACTTGCTCAGAGCGAGCCCTCTGACGGGGAGCTCCTCGCGCGCAGCGAAGTGGTGGGCACGGGCGGCGGCGACGCCGGCCGGCCCCTCGTGGGCCGTATCGATGTCGCCGGATGCGACGAGGCTCGTCTGCAGATGCCGCACGCCCGATTCCGGCAGGGCGGGAACATCATCGAACCCGTCGCCGACGTGGACGAGCTCCTCCACCGCCGTGCCGTTCTCGATGCGACGCGCCGCTGCCTTCTGCCCGCCCTGCGACCCCTTGCCGCTGGCAGTCTTGGCGACCGACACCCATTCGCCGTTCCGTCCCTCGCGTGCGACCAGCTTGTAGACCATGCCGGCCGTCGGGTATCCGGATCCGGTCACAACAGATGTGCCGACGCCGTACGCGTCGACGGGAGACGCACCGAGTGCGGCGATCGCGAACTCGTCGAGGTCGCTCGTCACGGTGATGCGCGTCGCGCTCGCCCCCAGCGAATCGAGGATGTCGCGGACCTCCCCGGCGACGATGGGCAGGTCGCCTGAGTCGATGCGCACCCCGCCGAGGGAGCCGCCGCGCTCGGAGGCCATGCGCACCGCGGTGCGCACTCCCTGCTCGATGTCGTAGGTGTCGACGAGCAGCGCGGTGCCGGTGCCGAGTGCGTCGAGCTGCGCGCGGAACGCGTCCTCTTCGCTGTCGTGCAGCAGCGTCCAGGCGTGGGCTGCTGTGCCCATCGTCGGCACGCCCCACGTGCGCCCGGCCTCGAGGTTGCTCGTCGCGCCGAAGCCGACGATGTATGCGGCACGGCTGGCGGCGACGGCGGAGTGCTCAGCAGAGCGGCGCGCACCCATCTCCGCGAGCGGACGCCCGTTCGCGGCGATCGACATCCTGGCGGCCGCCGTGGCGATGGCCGAATCATGGTTCAGGATGCTCAGCGCGATCGTCTCGAGGATCACGGCGTCGGCGAAGGTGCCGGTGACGGTCAGAACGGGGGAGCCGGGGAAGTACAGTTCGCCCTCGCGGTAGCCGGAGATGGAGCCCGTGAAGCGGTAGCCCTCGAGGTAGGCGAGTGCCTCGGGACCGACGATGTTCTCATCGCGCAGGAAGCGCAGCTCGTCCTCGCCGAACCGGAAGCTGCGCAGCTGCCCGAGCAGGCGGCCGGTTCCCGCGACGACGCCGAACCTGCGCCCGCCGGAGAGTCGGCGTGCGAACACTTCGAACACGCACTTCCGGTGGGCCGTGCCGTCGCGAAGAGCCGCGTCCAGCATGGTCAGTTCGTAGCGGTCCGTCAGAAAGGCCGTCGATGCGCTCACCCGCACGACTTTACCTCTGTCCGGCCGCATGTTCCCGCGAGCATCTGTGCGACAGTGCAGGCGATCGCGGAGAACACGGGCACTCGCGAGGGGCAGGCGGGATGAGCCGGACCGCGTAGGCTGAGAGGCGTGAATGACGCGCCGATCGGGATCTTCGACTCCGGGGTGGGCGGTCTCACCGTCGCCAGGGCGGTCGGCGATCAGCTGCCGCGCGAGTCGATCCTCTACATCGGGGACACGGTGCACTCGCCCTACGGCCCGAAGCCCATCGCCGACGTGCGCCGCTACTCGCTCGAGGTGCTCGACACGCTCGTCGAGCAGGGAGTGAAGATGCTCGTGATCGCGTGCAACACGGCGTCGGCCGCGGTGCTGCACGACGCCCGCGAACGGTACGACGTGCCCGTCGTCGAGGTGATCGGCCCGGCGGTGCGCACGGCGATCGCGACCACGCGACGCGGCCGGATCGGCGTGATCGGCACCGAGGGCACGATCGGCTCGGGCGCCTATCAGGATATGCTCGCGGTCGCCCCGGGCGTCGACGTCTTCACCGCCGCGTGTCCGCGATTCGTCGAATTCGTCGAGGCGGGCGTCACCGACAGCGCGGAGCTGCTGGCAGCGGCCGACGAGTACCTGGCACCGCTGCGCGACGCGGGCGTCGACACGCTCGTTCTCGGATGCACGCATTATCCTTTCCTCAAGGGCGCGATCAGCTACGTGATGGGGCCGGATGTGTCGCTCGTCTCGAGCGACAGCGAGACCGCCAAGGACGTCTACCGCGAGCTGGTCGGCCGCGAGCTGCTGGCGAGCCCGGATGCCGCGCCGACGCTGGCGTACGAGGCCACAGGAGCCGACACGTCCGCCTTCACGACGCTCGCGAACCGACTCCTGGGGCGCGAGGTGCGCGACGTGCGCCTCGTGCGCACCGGAGCGATCGACCTTCCCGCAGACTGAACCACCCCATCCGGATGCTCCGGGCGTACGTGCCCGCAGCATCCGGTGCGACTCAAGGAGACGAGATGACCGACATCACCCGCGCGGACGGCCGCGCCCTGGACGAGCTGCGCCCCGTCACCATCGAACGCGGCTGGAGCTCGCAGGCCGAGGGCTCAGCGCTGATCTCGTTCGGCGGCACGAAGGTGCTCTGCACTGCGTCGTTCACATCCGGCGTGCCGCGCTGGCTGACGGGCAAGGGCACCGGATGGGTGACCGCCGAGTACGCGATGCTGCCGCGTGCGACGAACGACCGCTCCACACGCGAGAGCGTGAAGGGGAAGCTCGGCGGCCGCACGCACGAGATCTCGCGCCTGATCGGCCGCGCGCTGCGCGCCGTCGTAGACACCAAGGCTCTCGGTGAGAACACGATCGTGCTCGACTGCGACGTGCTGCAGGCAGACGGCGGCACGCGCACCGCCTCGATCACCGGCGCCTACGTGGCGCTCGTCGATGCGATCGAGTGGGGCCGGGAGAAGGGGTTCGTGGCCAAGAATGCGAAGCCGCTCTCCGACAGCATCAGCGCGATCTCGGTCGGCATCATCGACGGCGAGCCGATGCTCGACCTGCCGTACGAGGAGGACTCCCGAGCCGAGACCGATATGAACATCGTGATGACGGGGGCCGGGAAGTTCGTCGAGGTGCAGGGCACGGCGGAGGGTGCGCCCTTCGACAAGTCGGAGCTCGATCGGCTGCTCGACCTCGGCGCGAAGGGCTGCGCCGATCTGACGCGCCTGCAGAACGACGCGCTGGGCCGATGACGCAGATCGTTCTGGCCACGCACAACCCGCACAAGATCGCGGAGTTCCAGCAGATCGTCCTGCGTGTGCGCCCCGACTTCGAGGTCATCGGCTACGACGGGCCGGAGCCGGTGGAGGACGGTGTCACCTTCGCGCAGAACGCACTGATCAAGGCGCGCGCTGCTGCGGCGCACACGGGACTGACGGCGCTCGCCGACGACTCCGGCATCTGCGTCGACGTGCTGGGCGGATCGCCCGGTGTGTTCTCGGCATACTGGGCGGGGCACAAGAAGGACGACGCCGCGAACCTCGATCTGCTGCTCGACCAGATCGGCGACGTCACAGACCCGCACCGCGGCGCTCACTACACGTCCGTCATCGCGGTCGTGACGCCGGAGGGCGAGGAGCGCACGGTCGAGGGCATCTGGCCCGGCCGGGTGGCAACCGAACCCCGCGGCGACGGAGGCTTCGGCTACGACCCCGTCTTCGTGCCGGACGACGACACCCGTTCGGCCGCCGAGCTGGCCGCCGAGGAGAAGAACGCCGTTTCGCACCGCGCCCGCGCCTTCGAGCACCTCCAGCCGATCCTCGCCGCCCTCTGACGCCCCGTGCCCCGCTGCCGAGATGCGCACTTCTCGTCGAGATGCGCCGGTTTCTACGTGGTTTCGTCGAAAACGTGCGCATCTCGTGGGCCGGGAGGGCGTCAGGGCACGAGGAACACAGCGTCGAGCACGCCCGGGTTGTGAGCGTGCACGAGTGCGGCGAACACGACGGCGTCGAACAGCAGATGCACCGTGACGATGTAGCCGAGTGAGCGTGTGCGCAGGAAGATGATGCCCTGCAGCAGCGCGAACGGGATGGTGAACGCCGGTGCCCATTCGCGGTAGCCGAGTTCCCACAGGAACGACACGAACACGATCGCCTGCAGCGCGTTGGCCGCCCAGTCCGGCAGGTGTCGGCGCAGCAGCACGAACGTGATGCAGATGAAGAACAGCTCGTCCCAGATGCCGACGGCCCCGACGCCGACGAAGAGCCGCGTGATGAGGTCGGGTGAGTCGACGACGGGCCAGTTCTGATAGGCGCCGCTGGTGATGAAGTAGAACGGCAGGATCAACCAGCCGAGCACGAGAACCGCCACGAGCCACACCCATTGCGCCGCGCGCCAGCGGCCGCCTGCGCGCCACGGGAACCGGATGGCGCGGTCGCGGTAGGCGAATCGCGACACGAGGTACGGCAGCACAACGGCGCCACCGAGCGCCAGGGTGAACCGCACCATGGCGGTGTCGTGGAGCTCGGCCGCCAGCGGAACGGCGCTGACGATCATCAGCCCGAGCGCGATGAGTGACAGGTCGCGCAGCAGGCTCGGAGCGCCGCCCCGCCGGAACGAGGTGACGCCGGTGCGACGATCGACGATCCAGGCTAGAACGAGCGCCACGGCGGCGAGGATCCAACCCAGCCAGGCGATCTCGAAGACGAACAGGGCGGGAGCGGCGAGGCAGAGGATCAGCGCCGGCGCCGCAGCCGCGGCCGGCGCAGAGTGGGCGGTCGCGCGGCTCGATGGATGCGCATCGGTGTCTTCGATCACGACAGGCTGCTCCTTCGGTTGGCCTTGTAAGGACGAACCGGCCATTCGGAACTACGCAACCCGGCCGTAGCGCCGTTCACCCGATCGCGACATGTATCGGAGGGACCCACGCGAGTCCTCTGACAATCGAGGGCTGGTTGTCGCTTCAGCCTATCGGTGCCGTGGTCCGCGCTGTACTCGGTCGACCCGTGCGACTCGGCCGGGCGAAGAAAGGCATGTCCGACGCATGCACAACGTGACATCGCAGCGCCTCGTGCCGTGCCACATCGCTCCGTTGACCGTGCTCATCAGATGCCCCCGTGCTGGCGTCCGATACGCCCTGATCCGTTGACATCCTTCGTGATCCTAGAATGTTCACTTCCTATAAGCCTAGGCACGACTATGACCGAACCCATAGATTCGCCCCTTCTGGCTTCGGTTGGGAGGGGCGCTCCTCGTCGTTCACATTGCGTCGGGTGCGGTCAGACGCAGCGTCGGGTGGGGAGCGTTGCCCCGGAGAGAGGCGCCGAGGTGAATGAGCTTCCTTGCACCTGGCCGTCTCCTGCCCTGAGCTGTGAATGGGCAGGAGACGGCTGGCGGTTGCTACTGCTTGGCGCGGCGGCGCAGTGTCATCAGGAGTGCCCCGCCGAGGAGCGACAGCATTGCCGCTCCCGTCAGAGGAGTCGCGATGTCCGTGCCCGTTGCCGCGAGCTCGTCTGACTCGTCACTCGGCTCCGGCGACGGCTCTGGAATCTCCGTGATTGGGTTCGTCACCGTCACGTGCACGATCTCGTCGCGATCGACCGTGAGCGTCTCTGGCGACACTTCCGGGGTTCCCCAGGTCGCTCCGTCGACTTCACTCGGGGCCGCCTCCGTGAGCGCGAGCTCCGCTCCCACCGGGAGCGGGTCTGAGCCGACGACCGTACCGTCGGCGGGAAGCACGAGAGTTCCGGATCCTGCTTCGAATCCTTCGCCGGCCGCATATCTGTACTCAAGGGTGAACTCAGCGTTCTCAGGCACCAGCTCTGCCCCGTCGCCGGTGATCTCCTTGGACGCCGAGAACGAGCCCATTGCGAGGGTGGCTTCGTTGGTGAGCGTGACCTCGACAGTTGCCCCACCCTCGATGGCGAAGTCATTTTCGGAGAGACTCGGTTCGGCCCAGTCGATGTTCGCCGGTTGTGTCGGAAGGA
Source organism: Microbacterium halotolerans (assembly GCF_003569805.1). Taxonomy (GTDB): domain Bacteria; phylum Actinomycetota; class Actinomycetes; order Actinomycetales; family Microbacteriaceae; genus Microbacterium; species Microbacterium halotolerans. The sequence continues at coordinate 1,974,972 of NZ_KZ984051.1, forward strand.
TCTCTTCGACATGCACGAGCGAACCTTCCTCGAACTCTGGGCTGGTCCACGTTGCACCGTCCGCGATCGTGAACTCTCCTTCGGTGACGACTTCGTCCGGCGAGGTCACCGTGTAGGTTCCGTCGAACGTGATGTCGTCGATCGGCATGCTGTTCCAGATCACCTCCTTTGTGATCTGGAAGTCACCCACTCCGTCACCTGATCCGTCGGCCCCGCCGCCCTGATGGGTGACCTCGTTCTCTACGAGGACCGTTTCGGTGCCCTCGATCTCGATCGTCGCCTCGTTCGTGTAGGTGCCGGCCTTTCCGCCGTCGGTCACGCGCGTGTAGAAGACTCCGACGTAGACCCACCCCTCCTGAGTGGTGAAGTCGATCGTCGAGCCGTCATCGGAGACGGTGTAGCTGTCACGAGGAACGCCGTTGGCCGACCAGTCCGGGTAGCCGCTCTCGTCGAACTCGTTCGTGCCTCCCAGGTAGGTGTCCTCTGAGATGAGCTCGAGGTTTTCTCCGCCCAGATCAGTGATCGTGACCGCAAGGTCACCGTCCATCCCCTCGGGTGGTGTCTCCACCTCGACGTGCCATTCGACGATGCCTGACTCGCGGTCGTACATGCCGAACTTGTAGTTGTCGTACCCGCTCCACTCGCAAGTCGGGCATGGGCCGTTGTCGGGAGGCGACACCGTCACGGAAGTCCTGAGGTCGTCGATCTCATACGTCACCTCAGTGTTCTCAGTGACCTCCGTGGTCACCTCGACCCAGAAGTTGAACGAGCCCTGGAGATTCCGAGGATGTGCCTCCAGGTACGCGCTATCGAAATCGCAGTACAGCTGCGTGGCCGTGACGGTGCACTGCCCCATCGGCTCGCCTTCCGGATCGAGCAGCGGGAACGAGTCCGTCAGTCCCTGCAACTCCGCAGGGAGATCGATGGCGAACCCGGCAGGCGTCGCCGGGTGGTCTGGAAGGCTCCACGTCCCCCGCAGCTCCGCGGAAGTCCCCGATTCGACTTCCTCTTCTATGAAGTCGATCGACGTGATGTCAGCGTCCTGCACGTACGGCGGAGCAGCCGTTGCCGGCGCTGCGCCCACAAGAGCGCCGAGCAGCACAGCGACGAGCGCGGTGAGCGCCGTCACCGTCCTCGACTGTTTCTGGCTTCTCATTCGGTTCCTGTCTCTCGGTTGGAGCTTGTGCTTACGAGTCGGGCGCAGAGGGAGGAGAAGCGGTTTGCCTCTGACTTCAGATACAGCACCGATTCGCCACCCGCCGTTCCCCGAGCGCAGTGACTACGCCCCGAGCGTCGAGTACGCCCTATTTGGTGAGACCACGGGAAGTCGGTTTCATCACGCGATTTCACGAAAGTCGTCCTTGCGAGAACTTGTGCGGCAATTACAGGGCGACCCACGCTCAGCGCCAGTCGTCGAGTTCCAGGATCCCCTTGCTGTCCCCAGGAGGCTCACCGGCGGGCCATTCGATCCGGTACCCGCACTCCCGGCATTCGTCACCCTCGCTTTCGGGGTGCATGGTCACACCGCAGGCCGGGCGAAGGGGATGGGCGCCGTCGTCGGGCCCATCGTCACCGATCATGCGTGGCTCCTACTTTCATCGGGTCATCGACCGCACACCGGTGAGGACGATGAGGCCGACCGTAGATGCAGCGGCGATCGCAACGAACGCGTCTTGCACCATCGACACGACTTCCTTGAGCGGGAACGCATCAGGACCGTCGCGCAGGATCGACGGCGGGTCGATGGACACGGCCCAGACGCCGAGCAGAAGCGTTCCTATTCGAAGCTACCCACACGCGCCACTCTGGGGCGAAGGAAGATCTCATCCGCAACGACCTCGGACTAGCGTCGGCGAGGTACTACGTATTACTGCATCGTGCCGCGACATCGGGCGAAGGGATGGGGCACGACCCGATCACGGCCAGGCGCGTCCGGGAACGCATCCGAGCAGGGGCGCCTCAGAATAGTGTGTCCAAAGTGCGTCTAGTGCGTCATACTTGACGGCGCGTGGCTACAGTCAAATGCCTTGTGATCCCAGTGTTTTCTAAGTGAGTGCGGGCGGCGGGACTCGAACCCGCACGCCGTGAGGCACAGGAACCTAAATCCTGCGTGTCTACCAGTTCCACCACGCCCGCGCGGGTCCATTCTATGGGGCCGTTCACGGCACCAACCGGGTGTCCCGCACTCGTAGGCTGGTGCACGTGAGCATTTCGAAGGTCGTCGTGGTCTGCACAGGAAACATCTGCCGTTCGCCGATGGGAGAGGTCGTACTGCGCGAGCGCCTGGCTGCGAGCGGGATCGACTCCGACGTCGTCTCGTCCGGAATCAGCTCGGAGGAATCGGGCAACCCGATCGACCCGCGTGCCGCTGAGGCGCTGGCCGCTCGAGGGTACGAGGTGCCGCGGCGGACGGCACGCTGGGTCGGTGGCACGGATGACGTCGCCGGCGACCTGATCCTGGCGATGACCAGGCAGCACCGCGACGCCCTGATCCGCCGCGGCGCGGACCCAGCGCGGACACGGCTCTGGATGGTGTTCGTGCCGGATGCGGGAGACGCCGACGTCTCAGACCCGTGGTTCGGCGACCGCGCCGGCTTCGAAGAGACCCTCGATCTCATCGAAGCCGGCGCTGCGCACATCGTCGATGCGATCCGCGCTTCACGGGCATAGAACGGTCACCGCAGGCCGCGCCACAGGGTCGCCCAGTGCTCGGGGCGCAGATCGCGCGGGCGTCCGTCGCCGTGCACTCCCGCGTCGCGCAGCACGCGTTCGGCGCGGTTCCGGTCGACACGGGCCGCGCGTGAGACGAGCGTCCCGAGCGAACCGCCCCTGCCCGTGAACACGCTCCGGACGAAGAACGTGTACGCGCTGCGTTCGTGGTCGGGCACCAGCGGTTCGTCGCGTCTGGAGATCCGGATGATGCCGCCGTCCACGCTCGGCTGAGGTGCGAATCCCCACGACGGCACTCGTCCGGCGAGGTCGAATGCGAACCACGGCGCGGACTGCGCCGTCATCATCGTGCCTCCGCCGACTCCTGCGCGCTTGCGAGCGACCTCCCACTGCGTCAGCAGGATCGCCGTTCGCCACGACCGGCGGCCGAGCAATCGGCGGAAGATCGGTGTCGTCAGATGGAACGGCAGGTTCCCGACGATCACCGGGTCGGCGAGCGGGTGCGCGAGCACGTCGGCGTGGTCGACACGGACGCCCGGCAGCGACCTGCGCAACCTGGCAACGCGATGCTCATCGATGTCGATCGCCGTGACGGGGCGGTTCAGCTGCGCGAGGCGCGCGGTGAGCGCGCCGTCACCTGCGCCGAGTTCGAGTATGGCACCGGAGGTGTCGGAGACCAGCGATGTGATGCGGTGCAGGGTTGGGCGGTGGTGAAGGAAGTTCTGGCCGAGTTCGTGTCGGCCGCCAGAGGCAGAACGAGGCATGTCGCGCTCCAAGAAGAGAAGTCGGAGCGCCTCGAGACGGGGCGAGCGCAGAATGCGAGAAGTCGCCGATCCGAGGCGCAGTGGAATCTCGGATGGACGGCGCGCGAAATGCGGAGTAGGCGAGCGCGCCGTCAGGCGCGGCGGTCGCGAACCATGCGGTCACACGCCATCAGCGACGTGATGATCAGACTTCCCATGCGGGCAGAGTATCACGTGGCCTCACCATGACCGTGGGGCGAAAGGCGCACGACCTGCCTGTGGATAACTTCTGCACGGTCGACGCGATCTGAAGTAGACAGGATGGCGTGAGCGCCGTTCCTGCTGACCTGACCGATCGCATCCGGGCGCGTCTGCGTGCCGAGAGCATCGATCCGTCGCGCGACGGGGATTCGACCAGGCGTCTGGTCCGCGTCGAAGTGCGCCGCCACAATGACATCGCCTCGGCACGCGGATTCGCGCCCATCGACGACGAGACGGAATGCGAACGGGAAGTGCTCGCGGCGCTGTCGGGCTATGGGCCCCTCGAGCCCTATCTCACCGACGACACGGTCGAGGAGCTTTGGATCAACGCGGCAGACCGGATCTACGTGGCGCGCGACGGGCGCAGCGAGCGCCTGCCGCTGCGCCTGAGCGAGAGCGAGGTGCGCGAACTCGTCGAACGCATGCTGCATTCCGCCGGTCGACGGGTCGATCTCAGCCAGCCTCTCGTCGACGCATCACTTCCGGATGGATCACGATTGCACGTGGTCATCCCGGACGTATCCAGGAAGAACTGGCTGGTGAACATCCGGCGTTTCCTGCCGTCCTACCGCAGCCTCGAGGATCTCGCGCACGCAGGCTCGGTCGACATCGAAGCCGCGTCGCTGCTGCGTGAGGCCATGGCCTCAGGCCGCAGCATCATCGTGTCCGGTGCGACACACGCAGGGAAGACCACGATGCTCGCGGCGCTGCTCGACGCCTGCCCTTCGGAGCATCGGATCGTCACCGTCGAGGAGACCTTCGAGCTGGCCGTCGACGCACCCGACCTGGTCGCCATGCAGGGGCGCCAGCCCAGCCTGGAGGGCACGGGGGAGATCACGCTGCGCCGACTCGTGCGCGAGGCACTCCGGATGAGGCCCGACCGGATCGTCGTCGGCGAGGTGCGCGACGCAGAGGCGCTCGATCTGGTGCTCGCCTTGAACACGGGCGTGCCGTGCGCTGCCACAGTGCACGCTAACTCGGCCGCCGACGCGCTCGGCAAGCTCGCGATGCTGCCGCTGCTGGCCGGGCGCAACATCGACCGCGAGTTCATCGCACCGGCGATCGCGCAGAGCGTCGACCTCGTCGTGCACTGCGAGCGCCTCGCCGACGGGTCGAGGCGCGTCGCGGAGATCGTCGCTCCGACGGGAAAGCACGGACTCGACAGAATCGAGACCGAGCACGTCTGGCGAGCGCCGCGGCGGCGTCCGCGACCGGCCGCTCGTGCCCGGCGCGGTTCACATCCGTACGAGGCGGACCGAGCAGACGACATATGGCACGAACCGATGTCGAGGGACGCGGCGGTATGACGATCGTGCTCGGCGTCGTGCTGGCAGCGGGGGTGCTGCTGGTCGCAGCACCGTGGTTGTGGCCGCCCGGCGATCGCGTCCCACAGCGGACGGAAGACTCCAGCGCAGTACGTCTGCTCGAGTCGGCAGGCTTCTCCCGGACGGCGCCGCGGGTGCTGTACCTCGGCTGCGCATCGGCAGGCATCGTCTCGGCGGCGATCGCCTGGCTGGTCACGACGATCCCTGTGCTTGCGGCACTGGCGCTGATCGCGGGCGGTCTCGCTCCTGTGGTCTGGCTCCGTGGGCGCCGCGCCTCGCTCATCCGGGCACGACGCGGTCTCTGGCCGGATGTGTGCGACCTGCTGATCGCGTCGGTGCGTGCCGGTATGGCACTGCCGGATGCCGTGTCTAGTCTCGCGGAGTCGGCGCCGCACACGCTGCGTCCCGCGTTCGCGCAGTTCGCACGCGACATGGCCGCATCCGGGCACTTCGAATCGAGCGTGGATCGGCTGAAGTCCGCCCTCGCCGACCCGCTCGCCGACCGGATCGTCGAGACGCTGCGGATGTCGAGGCAGGTCGGCGGCACCGAGCTCGTTCCCGTGCTGCGTGCGCTGTCCGCGTCGGTGCGGGCTGACGTCGCTGTGCGCGGCGAAGTCGAATCGCGCCAATCGTGGACGAAGGGCGCCGCCGTGCTGGGCGTGATCGCGCCGTGGGCGATCCTCGGAATGCTCGCCCTCCGCCCGGAAGGTGCTGAGGCGTACTCCAGCAGTCTCGGCATCGTGGTGATCGTCGTCGGCGCCGTGGTCTCGGTTGTCGCCTACCGCCTGATGATCCGCGTAGGGCGCCTGCCGGAACCGAAGCGGTGGTTCGCATGACGGCGTGGACGGCCATCGCCCTCGCGGTGCTGCTGGGAGGAGCCTTCGGCGCCGGCCTGTGGACGCTCCTGGCGGTGATGCCCCGGTGGGGCGCAGCGCCCCTCGACCGCCGCATCGCCCCGTACATCCGCGATGTCACGGACCCGGCCGGCACGACACTCGCCGGAGGGGCAAGCGACCCGGGAACGGCGCTCGCCGGAGTGCTGCACATGCTCTGGCAGGCAGCACAGACGCGCGCGTCCGCGCTGTGGGGAGGCACCGACACGATCGCGCGCAGGCTCGAACGCGCAGGCCTTGCCGGCGATGTCGCGGCGTTCCGGGGCCGCCAGCTCGCGTGGGGTCTCGTCGGCGGCGCGGTCGGAGGGCTCATCGTCGTCGCGCTGGCGGTGGCAGGACGCTTCGCGCCGCCGTCGATCCTGCTCCCGCTTCTGGGCGCCGCGACGGGCGCGCTGGGCTGCGACGCGCTTCTGACAGCGAGGGCCCGCTCGCGCTCGGCCCGCATCGCGGAGGAGCTGCCGACCGTGCTGGAATTCCTCGCCCTCTGCCTCGCCGCTGGCGAGGGGATCCTGGACAGCATCCGGCGAGTGTCCGATCTGGGAGGCGGGGAACTCGCCGCGGAGCTGCGTCGCGTGGTCGTCGAGGTCGGCACCGGCGCCCCGCTCGCGCTGGCACTGACGGATCTGGCCCGTCGCACGGACGTGCCAGCGCTCGGTCGCACCGTGGACCATCTGGTGGCCGCGATCGATCGCGGCGCGCCGCTCGCGCAGGCGCTGCAAGCGCAGGCGAGCGATTCGCGCGAAGAGGCGAAACGGTCGCTGATCGAGCAGGCGGGCAAGCGCGAGATCGGCATGCTCGTGGTGCTGGTCTTCGCGATCCTGCCGCTCAGCGTCGTCTTCGCGCTGGTACCCGGCATCACCATGCTGCGAGTGGGGTTCTGAACGGACGCGAACCGGATGAAGGCACACGATTCGAGGAGAAGAACAATGACGGACTGGGTTGGGATGCGGGAACGAGAGAGCGTGATCGATGATGAGACGGGGGACGTGCCGGGCTGGGTTCTCGTGACGCTGATGACCGCGGGCCTCGTGGTGACCATCTGGGTGCTCGCGGGGCCCGCGCTGTCGGCGCTGTTCGAGCGCGCGATCTCGAGCGTCGGCGTGATCTGAGGCCGTGAACGGGGTATGGACCGAGGAGCGGGGCTCGGCTGTGACGGAGTTCATCCTCGTCGGCGCCCTGCTCACGACCCTCACACTCGCCGTGCTGCAGCTCGGCTTCGCGCTCTACGTGCGGAATGTCGCGCACGACGCGGCGGTGGAAGGCGCCTACTACGCGGCTCTCGCCGACACCGAGCTGGGATCGGGCGCGGACCGCGCCGCTGAGCTGATCAGCCGTGGGGTCGGTGGCGCGTACGACCACGAGGTCAGCGCGAGCACGGTCGTCGTCTCCGGCGTCGACTCAGCGGTCGTCACGGTGACGGCGACGCTGCCGCTTGTCGGTCTTCTCGGTGCACCGAACGGATTGGAGGTGACGGCGCATGCGCCCTTGGAATCGTTCGAATGAGGATCGCGATCCGCTCTCCGCTTCGGAACAGGGCTCCGCGTCGCTCGAGTTCGTCGCCGTGGGCGTGCTGATGCTCGTGCCTCTCGCGTATCTCGTGATCGCGCTCGCAACGGTGCAGTCGCAGACGCTCGGAGCGGAGGCGGCGGCGCGATTCGCGGCACGCACGATCGCGAGCGGGCCGGACACCGACCCCGCAGCGGCCGTGGCGCAGGTCGCCCAGCAGTACGACATCGACGCGGCGACGCTCGATGTGTCGATGAGCTGCCTGCCCGAAACCGGCGTGTGTCCGGACGCAGGTTCGATTGTGCTGCTCACCGTTCGAGCGGAGGTGGACCTGCCGTTCGTCCCCTCCGTACTGGGCTTCGACTCCCTCACGAGCATCCCCGTCGAGGCGACAGCCGCGCATAAGGTCTCCCGCTTCTGGACAGGCAGATGAACCGCCGGATCACCCGCGACGAGCAGGGCAGCACACTGCTGCTCACGCTGGGATACGTCCTGCTGGCGCTGGCGGTCATCCTTGTCTGCGCAAACGCATCATCGCTCTATCTTGCGCAGAAGCGACTCGACTCTCTCGCCGACTCCGCCGCGCTCGCCGGCGCAGACGGCTTCCGGATCGAGTTGGTCGGAGACGAGCCGCGCGCCGTTCTCATAGATGCCTCGGTCACGGATCAGGCAACGGCGGTCGTCGCCGCGTCGGGCGGGGGAGCGGAGCTGGTCTCATCGGGAACTCCCGACGGCGTCTCCGCCAGAGTGACGGTGGCCGACGTCTGGCACCCGATCCTGGTCTCGCCGTTCGTGCCGGGCGGCGTTCAGATCGAGGCGACGGCCACGAGCCGCACAGTGCTGAACTGATTCACGCAGGATCCGTGCCCGGGGCGGTGCCGCCCGGCGCATAGCGCGGTACCCAGCGCACGAATGCGAATGCGCCGAGCAGACCGATCGCTCCGACGATCGCGGTGGCGAAGGAGAGGGACGCCACGGCAGTGATTCCCGAGACGATCAGCGGTGTCGACGCGCCGCCGGCGTCGGACAGCGTGCGCCACGATCCGAGGAAGGCCGCTGGGTCCTCCGCAGGAGCGACGTCGGCGCCCAACGTGAGCAGGATGCCGCTGGAGAGACCGTTGCCGACGCCGACGACGATGGCGAAGACGCCGAACCAGAGCGCGGCGCTGTCGAGATCGTGCGTCAGCGACAGGCACACCAGCGCGGCCCCCATCAGGAGGGAGGAGGGAACGACGGCCCACAGCCGCCCGAAGCGATCGGTGATGTGGCCGCTGACATAGAACAGCGCGAAGTCGAGAGCCCCGGCGACGCCGACGACCAGAGCGATCGTCTGCGAATCGAGGCCGATCGAGACGCCCCACAGCGGGAGCACCGACTGGCGAGCCGCGCGCACGGCGGCGAGACAGGCCGCGGCGGCACCGAGGCGCGACAGCACGGCGCGATACCGCCACATCGTCCGCCACACGCCCGTGCGCTCCGGTACCGTGATCGATCCGGTGACGGGTTCGCCCGTGTCCTCGACTTCTCGGGAAGCGCCGCGCCTGCCGTTTCGCCCTGACGCGAAGCGGGCCTCCGGGTCCGGTCCGAACGTGACGAGCAGGCCGACGAACACCAGCACGATCGCGAAGAACCAGATGCTCGACTGCTCCGCGCCGAACAGCGCGAGCAGACCGGCCGCGACGAACGGGCCGGAGAACGCGCCCAGCCGGAACGCGCCGCCGAGGGTGGCCAGCGCGCGCGCTCTGAACCTGATCGGCACGCGCGTGGTCATGAACGTGTGCCTGGCGAGCGCGAACGCCGCGGCGAAGAAGCCGACGGCCAGAGCGCCGAGCGCGAGCACGCTCCATACGGGTGCGAGCAGCATCACGACGCAGCCGAGGATCGAGCCGAGCGCGGCGAGCACCATCGTGCGGCGCTCTCCTGCACGCGAGACCAACCACCCTGCGGGGATGTTGCCGCACAGCTGACCGACGACGATGCCGGCTGGTACGAGAGCGGCGACTGCGAGGGACGCGCCGAGATCGACCGCGATGACGGGCAGCAGAGGAAGGACAGCGCCCTGTCCGAAGGAGTACAGCGCGGTCGGCCCGTAGATCATGGGCGCGAACCTCATCAGAATCGAACGGCCGTCCGGATCGGGGACGGACGTTCCGGAAGCGCTCACCGATCTCACATTACCCTCAGCGGATGCAGGGCCGAGGGCGCAACGTCGACCGCCGGAATAGCGGGGTAGGCTGGGGAAGCCATGATTGAACTTGATCTGTCCGCCGAGATTCAGGCGCTGCGCTCCACGTTCGCGAACATCCGAGAGGTCGTGAACCCCGACGCCCTTCGCGCGGAGATCGGACGGCTCGAGGACCGGGCCGCGGATCCGGATCTGTGGAGCGACCAGGAGAACGCGCAGAAGGTCACCAGCGCCCTCAGCCACTCCAAGGCGCAGCTCGGCAAGATCGAGCGGGCGGAGTCGCGCATCGATGACCTGGAGGTCATGGTCGAACTCGCCGTCGAGATGGACGACGCGGAGACCGCAGACGAGGCTCGGCGTGAACTCACCGCGCTGGAGAAGACGATCAGCGATCTTGAGGTGCAGACGCTGCTCGACGGCGAGTTCGACAATCGCGGCGCGGTCGTGACGATCCGCTCCGGCGCAGGCGGCGACGACGCCACCGACTTCGCCGAGATCCTGATGCGCATGTACCTGCGCTGGGCCGAGCGCCGCGGGTACTCCGCCAAGGTGCTCGACACGTCGTACGCCGAGGGAGCCGGAATCAAGTCGGCGACGTTCGAGATCGATGCCCCCTACGTGTACGGAACGCTCTCCGTCGAGGCAGGGACGCACCGCCTCGCGCGCATCAGCCCCTTCGGCTCGGCCGACAAGCGGCAGACATCGTTCGCGGCCGTCGAGGTCATTCCGGTGATGGAGGAGGCACAAGAAGTCGACATCCCGGAGAACGACATCCGCGTGGACGTCTTCCGCTCGTCAGGGCCCGGCGGTCAGTCCGTCAACACGACCGACTCCGCCGTGCGCATCACTCACATGCCGACCGGCATCGTCATCTCGATGCAGAACGAGAAGTCGCAGATCCAGAACCGCGCGGCCGCTATGCGACTGCTCCAGACGCGCCTGCTCCTGCTGCAGAAGGAGGAAGAGGCTGCCAAGAAGAAGGAACTCGCCGGAACCATCACGGCGAGCTGGGGCGATCAGATGCGCTCCTACTTCCTCTACGGCCAGCAGCTCGTCAAGGACCTGCGCACCGGACACGAATCGGGCAATCCCTCCAACGTCTTCGACGGCGACATCGACGCCTTCATCAACGCGGGCATCCGCTGGCGCAAACGCCCCACAGACGACTGAGCAGTCGTTTCGAAGGCGTCGATCTCCTCGGAGGTCGACGCCTTCCTGCTGTCTGGGGCGGCAGGAGGAGTCCGCTCGCGGGAACGGTCGAGACGCAAGCTTCGGACGGGATAAGGAGCAGCGTCCGTCGGCTCCGGACAGGAGGGTCCGGAGGACATTCCCCCGTCGCTCGCTGCGCTCGCTCCTCCCGCCAAACCCGATGCCAGCCTCCGAACCCTCCTGTCCTGCGCCGCCTCCCAGCGCCGGATCAGAGCCAGCGTGGTTGCGCTCCGAATCCTTCCTGAGCTGCGCTTCGCGCAATGCACCGGCGCCCGTGCCAACGCGACGCACGCTGGAAGCGGGCGCAGGATGTGACGTTTCGGAGGCTGGCATCGGGTTTGGCGTGAGCTCGCGAAGCGAGCGAGGGAATGTCCTCCGAGGCGTCACATCCGGAGCCCGCGTCGCGAGCGTCACATCCCGTTCCCGCGCCGTAGGTACTCCGTCTCGGGAACGCAGAAGGGCGCCCGCTCTCGAACGAGAACGGGCGCCCTTCGTGCTTCGGGCTACTTCTTGTCGTCGCCTTCGGTGATCTCGGGCTGACCGTGACGGAAGTGCGGGGTGTCCGTCGGGTCTGCGCCGTACTCGGCCAGCGCGTGGTGCTGGTGCTCGTCGGCGTGCTCGAGCTCCGTCTGGGTGAGCGGGGCGAGGCGGTCCTCGAAGAACCAGCGCGACAGCGCCGCACGGAACCTCTGGCTGCCGCGGATCCTGCCCTGGTCATCCGGACGCACGATGAGGGGCTCGTACTCGGAATCCGGGATGAGCTTCCAGCGCTCGTACTCGTCGACGGGCTTGTGCACCTCGCGGAACTCACCGCCAGGCAGACGCACGATGCGGCCGGACTCGTAGCCGTGCAGAACGATCTCTCGATCCTTCTTCAGCAGCGCGAGGCAGATGCGCTTCGTGATCCAGTACACGATGATCGTGCCGAGGATCAGCGCGGCCTGCAGGCCGTGGATGACGCCTTCCATCGTGAGCTTGAAGTGCGTGGCGATGATGTCCGAGGACGCCGCCGCCCACAGGACCGCGTAGAACCAGACGCCGGCGGCGCCGATCGCGGTGCGAGTCGGAGCGTGGCGCGGGCGCTGGGCGATGTGGTGCTCGCGCTTGTCGCCTGTGACCCAGCCTTCGATGAAGGGGTAGACCGCAACGAGCACGATGAACACGCCGAGCACGATCACGGGCGCGAGAACGCCCATTGCGAGCGTGAAGTCGCCGACCTGGATGTCCCAGTGCGGCGGCGCGAGACGCAGCGCACCGTCGGCGAAGCCGATGTACCAGTCGGGCTGCGTGCCGGCGGACACGGGGGAGGGGTCGTATGGGCCGTAGTTCCAGATCGGGTTGATCTGCACAAGTGAGGCGATCAGGACGATCGCGCCGAAGACGATGAAGAAGAACCCTCCCATCTTGGCCATGTACACCGGCATCATCGGGTAGCCGACGACGTTCTTGTTGGAACGGCCGGGGCCCGCGAACTGCGTGTGCTTGTTGACGATCATCAGCAGCAGATGCAGAGCGACGAGCGCGATCAGGATCAGCGGCAGGATCAGGATGTGCAGCGCGTACAGGCGCCCCACGATCGCGTCGCCGGGGAACTCGCCGCCGAACAGCAGATACGAGGTCCATGTGCCGATCAGCGGGAAGGCCTTGATCATGCCGTCGATGATGCGCAGGCCGTTGCCCGAGAGGACGTCGTCGGGGAGCGAGTAGCCGGTGAAGCCGAGCGCCATCGCGAGGATGAAAAGAATGAAGCCGATCACCCAGTTCAGCTCGCGCGGCTTGCGGAACGCACCGGTGAAGAAGATGCGAAGCATGTGAACGCCGATACCTGCGACGAAGACGAGCGCGCCCCAGTGGTGGATCTGACGGACCAGCAGGCCGCCGCGCAGGTCGAAGCTGATGGCGAGGGTCGACTCCATCGCGGCCGACATCTCGACGCCGTTCATCAGCGGGTAAGCGCCGTGGTAGGTCGTCTCGGCCATCGAGGCGTCGAAGAAGAAGGTCAGGAAGGTGCCGGACAGCAGCACCACGACGAACGACCACAGCGCGATCTCGCCGAGCATGAACGACCAGTGGTCGGGGAAGACCTTGCGGCCGAGCGCCTTGACGAGGCCGGACAGGCTGGTGCGCTCATCGAGGTAGTTCGCGACGCCGCCGACGACGCGGCCGCCCAGCGGCTTCTCATCCGGCTTTCGCGTTTCTTCGTGAACGGTGGCGGTACTCAATGGCGCTCCCAGAAGGTCGGGCCCACGGGCTCTTCGAAGTCGCTGCGTGCGACGAGGTAGCCCTCGTCGTCGACGGCGATGGGCAGCTGCGGCAGCGGGCGCGAGGCCGGGCCGAAGATGACCTTCGCCTCGTGCGACACGTCGAACTGCGACTGGTGGCAGGGGCAGAGAAGGTGGTGCGTCTGCTGCTCGTAGAGAGCGACGGGGCAGCCGACGTGGGTGCAGACCTTGGAGTACGCGACGATGCCGTCGTACGACCAGTCCTTGCGCTCCTCGCGCTCGGTCAGCTGTTCGGGGAGCAGGCGGACGAGGAGGACCATCGCCTTGGCCTTCTCGTTGAGCTTGCCGTCGTGGTGGTCGAGCTCCGTGAGACTCTCGGGGATGACGTGGAACGCGGAGCCGAGGGTGACTTCTGAGGCCTTGATGGGCGTGCCGTCCGGGTCGCGTGCGAGCCGGACGCCCTCATCCCACAGGGTGTGGTGCAGCAGCGCGACCGGGTCGCCGGCCTCCGGGTGATCGGGCGACGAGTGCGGTGCGAGCCCGCGGAAGAGCGTGATGCCCGGCAGGATCGACGCGCCGAGCGCGACGAACAGCGAGTTGCGGATCATCTTGCGACGGCCGAAGCCCGACTCGTCGTCGGCGGTCTTGAAGGACTCGACGACAGCGGCGCGTGTCTCCTCGGTGCCGCGCGTGTCGTGGCGCTCCTCGACGTACTCCTTGTCGTTCATCAGCGTCTTGGACCAGTGGATGGCCGCAATGCCGATCGACAGCAGCGCAAGTGCGATGCCGAGCCCGATGAACATGTTGTTGTAGTGGATCGAGGACATCTCCTGGTCCTCGATCGGGAACAGCATGTAGGCGGCCATCGCCCACAGGCTGCCGGCGGCCGACAGGTAGAACAGGGCATATACCGTGCGGACCGCGCGCTTCTCCGCCTTCGGGTCCTTGTCCGTCATCCGCTGCCTGTGGGGCGGCAGACCCGGGTTCTGCGCCGGGTCTGAGACGTTGACCGCCAGGCCGGAGGAGGGCTCGGGTCCCTTCACCGCCTCAGTGCCACCGTCGCGTGCCATGGTGCTCCTCGTAGATTCTTTCGTCATGACTCAGTTGGACTTCGCCGTGATCCACACCGTGACCGCGATCAGACCGCCGATGCCGAAGATCCACACGAAGAGACCCTCGGAGACGGGGCCGAGCGAGCCGAGTGTGAACCCGCCCGGAGCCTCAGCCTGCTGCTGGTAGAGCAGCGCCGAAATGATGTCGCGCTTGTCCTCCGGAGTGAGGTTCATGTCGTTGAAGACCGGCATGTTCTGCGGCCCCGTGACCATGGCCGCGTAGATGTGCTGTCCTGAGGTTTCGTAGATGTTCGGCGCGAACTTGCCCTCAGTGAGCGCACCACCTGCCGCTCCGACGTTGTGACACATGGCGCAGTTGATGCGGAAGAGCTCTGCGCCCTTCGCCACGTCCCCCTCGCCGTCGAGGAGCTCGGCATCCGGGTACGTCGGGCCGGGAGCGACTGACTGCACGAAAGCGGAGACCGCGAGGACCTGGTCCTCGGTGAACTGCGGCTCCTTCATCTCGGCCTGCGGCCCCTGCATCTGCAGCGGCATACGACCGGTCGACATCTGGAACTCGACGGAGAGCTCGCCGACGCCGGCCAGTGACGGGCCGTTGTCCGTTCCCTCGAGGTTCATGCCGTGACAGGTAGCGCAGTTCGCCTGGAACAGCTTCTGGCCGTCATCGACCGTGAGCGCGGATTCGACCTGCGCGGTCTCGCTCGTCGCCGCGACGGCGGCCGTTGCACCGGCGTAGATGCCACCGGAGAGGATCAGACCGATGCCGATGAGCGCGGCGGTTGCGAGTGGGCTGCGTCGGCCGGTCCTGCGGCCCTTTGTGAACAGTGCCATGTGATGCTTCTGCTTTCGCTCTCTCACTTGAGGAAGTAGATGACCAGGAACAGCGCGATCCAGACCACGTCGACGAAGTGCCAGTAGTAGGACACCACGATCGCCGTGGTCTCCTCCTTCTGTCGGAACTTCTTCACCGCGTAGACGCGGCCGATCGTGAGCAGGAAGGCGATCAGCCCGCCAGTGACGTGAAGGGCGTGGAACCCGGTCGTCAGGAAGAACGCTGCGGAATACGGATCTGTCCCGATCGACACTCCCTCTGCGACCAGCTGCGCGTACTCCCAGACCTGACCGGACACGAAGACGGCGCCGAGCGCGAACGTGATCCAGTACCACTCGACCATGCCGAGCCGCTTCTTGCCGCCCTGGACGCTGCGGAACGGACGGCCGTTCTCTGCGGCGAACACGCCCATCTGGCACGTCACACTGGACAGCACCAGGATGATCGTGTTGATGAGGGCGAACGGCACGTTGAGCAGGCTGGAGCCGTGCTCCCACAGCTCTGGGCTGGTGCTGCGGAGTGTGAAGTAGATCGCGAACAGCCCAGCGAAGAACATCACTTCGCTTCCGAGCCAGACGATCGTGCCGACAACGACCGGTTCGGGTCGCTTCACTTTCAGTGCCGGGGCATGCGTAGCTGGGGATGTCACCCCACCATTATGTCCGATGAATCGGCATGCTGATGGCACGACCCGGCCCGGATCCGACTGAGGGGGACCTTAGTCGGCGCTTGCAAAGGCCTGGGAATCCGGGCGGATAGGCTTGTGGCATGGCTGAAGAGATCATGTGGTCGGATGTCCTGACGACCGTCCTCGACGGACGCGACCTGAGCGTTTCCGAGGCGACATGGGCCATGCGCCAGGTCATGCAGGGCGATGCGACGCCCGCTCAGCTCGGCGGGTTCCTGATGGCGCTGCGCGCGAAGGGGGAGTCCGTCGAGGAGATCATCGGCTTCCGTGACGCGATCCTCGACGCCGCCGTGCCGCTCCCCGTCGACCCGAATGTGCTGGACATCGTCGGCACCGGCGGCGACCGCGTCGGCACCGTCAACATCTCCTCCACCGCGGCGATCGTGATCGCTGCGCTGGGAATTCCGGTTGTCAAGCACGGCAACCGCGCCGTCAGCTCGAAGTCGGGGGCGAGCGACGTGCTCAGCCGGCTCGGCGTCGACCTGAGGCTGTCACCGGATGGCGTGGCGGAGGTTCTGGAGCGTGCGGGCATCACCTTCGCGTGGGCCGCAGCCTTCCATCCCGGCTTCAAGCACGCCGGGCCCGTGCGCGCGGAACTCGGCGTGCCGACGGTGTTCAACTTCCTCGGACCGCTCGTGAACCCCGCCAGAGCGGAGGCGAACGCCGTCGGCGTGGCGAACCCGGATGTCGTGCCGCTGATCGCCGGCGTGTTCCGCACGCGCGGGGCGACGGCACTGGTGTTCCGCGGTGAGGACGGGCTCGACGAGCTGACCACCACGGGCTACAGCCGCATCTGGCAGATCTCGAACGGCGACGAGCACGCCTTCGACGTGCATCCGCGTGACCTGGGCATTCCGACGGCAGAGCTCGACGATCTCCGCGGCGGGGACGCGGCGCACAACGCCGACGTGCTGCGTCGCACGCTCGCGGGGGAGCAGGGGGCGGTCCGTGACATCGTGCTGCTCAACGCTGCGGCAGGCGTCGTGGCCTACCGGCTTTCCCACGACCCGTCGCAGGCGCAGCGGAACATGATCGAGCGTCTGGTGGAGGCGAGGGACGAGGCGGCGGCTGCTGTCGACGACGGTCGCGCCGAGGGGCGTCTGGCGGCGTGGGTCGAGGCATCGAGCGCTGCGGGGGCGCGGTGACGGGCGCAGCGCCCGTCTTTCGTCGTTCCTTCCCCTGGCTGGTCGTCGCCGGGGTCCTGATCGCCGCGCTGAGTCTGCGCGCTCCTATTCTCGCGATCTCACCCGTACTGCGCGACATCGTCGCCGATCTCGGGATCGACGCGACGTCGGGGTCGATGCTGATGACCGTCGCCGTGGCGATGTTCGCCATCGCGACGCCGGCGGCCTCGCTCGTCGTGCGCCGTGCGGGCCCGGAGATCGCCGTGCTGGTGTGCCTCGTCGGCGTCGTGATAGGCACGCTCGTCCGTGCCGCACCGGACTTCACCGCGATGCTCGTCGGAACGGCGATCATGGGGGCCACGATCACGATAGGCAACGTCGTGATCCCCGTGATCATCCGCCGCGATGTGCCGGACCGCAGCGTGCCGACGGTCACCGCCGCATACGCCGCCATGATGAACCTGGGGTCGCTGCTGGTGACCCTCGGCACCGTGCCGATCGCCGATCGCACCGGATGGCCGTTGGCGCTCATCGCATGGAGCATTCTCACCATCGCGGGCATCGTGCTGTGGGGCGTGCATCTGGTACGCGACCGTCTGCCCGGCATGTCCTGGGTCGAACAGGGCACGCGCTCGTCGCAGACGGTGAGCCGCGGCACGGAGGAATCGATCGCGATGACCGGACCGGTGCCGGTCGTCGGACGGAACCGCGGCGCCCTGCGCAACCCCGTCGTCTGGCTGCTCACCGCTGCCTTCGCCGGACAGTCTGCCGGCTACTACGCGCTGTCGACATGGCTTCCGTCCATCGCGGCCGACCTCACGGGTGCCGAGCCCACGGCGGCGGGCGCGCTTGCGTCGATGTTCCAGGCGACAGCGATCGCCGGCGCCTTCCTGGTGCCGCTGCTGGCGCGGTTCTTCCCGATCGTGGTGCCCGCGATGACGGTGGCGGTCGGCTGGATCGTGCTGTCCGTCGGGCTTCTCCTCGTCCCGGATCTCTATCTGCTGTGGGCGTCGATCGGCGGTGTCGCACAGGCCGGCGGTTTCGTGGTCGTGTTCACGGTGCTGGTGCGGTCGGTGCGCTCGGACGCAGAGGCAGCGACCGCGTCGGCCACGGTTCAGGGCATCGCGTACGTCGCGGGCACACTCGGGGCTCCGATCGCAGCGCAGCTGCACGATGCGACGGGCACCTGGACTGCGACGCTGACGTTCACGCTCGGGTTGGCGGTGCTGTTCACCGTGTCGCTGGCGGCGGCGCTGATCGCCCTTGGGCGTCGTTGAGGAACTCCTGCTCCAGCGCGTCGAGAGCGCGTCGCATCGACGATTCGACACCCCAGTGCTCGGCGAACGCCTCGGCGGCCGTGCGGTCGGGCGCGCCTGGCACAGGCTCCTCAAGGTCGAGATCACGAGCCACCGCGACGACCCGCGGTGCGGCGTCGAGGTAGTCGGCGGCGGCGGCGATCTTCTTCGCCACGGCAGGTGTCATACCGGCCTCCGCCGCGGCGGCCTGCCGGATCGCGCCGATGCCCCCGTGCTGCTGCAGCAGTGCCGCCGCGGTCTTGTCTCCGACGCCCTTGACACCGGGGAGGCCATCTGAGGAGTCGCCGCGCATGGTCGCGAAATCGGCGTACTGCGCGGCGGTGATGCCGTACTTCGTCTCGATGACGTCTCCGGTGACGACTTCGAGATTGCTCATGCCGCGCGCGGTGTAGATGATGCGCACATCCCTGGCATCGTCGACGAGCTGGAACAGGTC
The DNA here is from genome assembly GCF_003569805.1 of Microbacterium halotolerans. Classification (GTDB taxonomy): domain Bacteria; phylum Actinomycetota; class Actinomycetes; order Actinomycetales; family Microbacteriaceae; genus Microbacterium; species Microbacterium halotolerans. The sequence continues at coordinate 1,993,455 of NZ_KZ984051.1, forward strand.
TCGGTCTCCCGTGATGACGTCGACGTGCTCCTGGCGCGTCGCGAGTGTGCCGATGACGTCGTCGGCCTCATGCTCGGCCGCGCCGATGACGGGGATGCCGAGCAGGCCCAGATACTCCCGGATGATGGGCACCTGGGCGCGCAGCGCGTCCGGCGTCTCCTCCACATCCGGAGCGCCGGCGACCTCTTCGACGACGCGGTGCGCCTTGTAGGTGGGGATCAGCTCGACGCGCCACGCGGGGCGCCAGTCGTCGTCCCAGCATGCGACGATGCGGTCGGGCTCGTAGGTTTCGACGAGCCGAGCGATCATGTCGAGCAGGCCCCGTGCCGCGTTCACGGCCGTGCCGTCCGGGGCGCGGAACCGATCGGGAACGCCGAAGAACGCTCTGAAGTACAGTGCTGCGGTGTCGAGCAGCATGAGCCGCCCCGTGGTGTCGACCATGGTGACAGTCTCCCAGACCCTTCGCCGGCCTACGGGAGCGGATCGTCTTCCGTCAGCCCCTCGTGCACGCGTCGGAGATCCTCCAGGAGAGAGCCGACGAGGATCCAGTTGTCTCCGTCCGGTCTGTGCACCTGCAGAGGTCGGGTCAGCGCGGGCAGCGTCTCGGTGACGGGGGCATCGGGGCCAGCGTCCGCCCTGCGCACCAGGAACACGACATCGTGGGCGCAGCGTCGCAGCTGCTCGGCGATGCCCTGCACGATCGCGTCGTCGGCGACGGCGGAATCGTAGCGGTCGTAGAACGCGCGGGTCATGCCGACCACTTGCGTCACGATCGGCGAGAACCGGTCGCGCAGGGCGACGGTCTCGGCGAACCCGCCCCGGTGGCGGCCACCGCGCGGGTTGAGAGTGAGCGACTCGCGGGCATCGTCGATCGCGGCGTCGGCAGCCTCGCGCATCGGACGCAGCAGCCGTGCCGTCACCATCAGCTCGGTCAGCTGCGAAGGGGTCTGCGGGCGCATGAGCGCATCGGCGAGTCGCTCGAGCGTCGCGGCCAGCTCGTTGCCGAGCGCGTCGACGGCGCGGCGGGCCGGGTCGATCGCCACGGGAGGCACCAGCACCAGATTCACGATGAACCCGAGCGCCGCGCCGATCACCGTCTCGATGATGCGGTCGAGCGCGTACCCCGGTGTCGCCGCACCCAACGCGATCACCAGCAGAGCACTGATCGCGACCTGGTTCGTGGTCCCCGCGGTCATCCGGACCGCCCAGGCCACGCCGAGCGCGAGCACGATCGACAGCGGCAGCGACCACACGGGGTCGGCCACGAGCATGGCGATGCCGGAGGCTACGACGACGCCGACCACCACGCCGGCACTGCGTTCGATCGCCTTCAGATACGACTGGTTCAGGCTCGGCTGCACGACCAGCAGCGCCGCGATCGCAGCGAACACCGGGGGAGGGCCGTCGGGGATGAGCCAGCCGCAGACCAGCCACGCCGCGATCATCGCGACAGCGGACTTCGCGATCTGCAGCAGCGGTGCGCGGCGCTTGGCGCGGACCGCGGAGAGAACCTCCATACCGTCAGATTACGCAGACGTGCGGACGGAACCGCCTACGCTGGGAGGTATGTCGAGAGCAGACGACGCCTTCGCATGGGACGGGGACAACGACCCGACCCTCGATACGGGCGCCGAACATCCGAATGAGGCTGCCGCGCCTCCGGCGTCCGACGCGGTTGGCAGCGCCGAATCGGCACCCGCCGAATCCGCTGAGGAGCCGGAATCGGCGGCCGACGTCGCGGACGAGGAGAACGAGGAATCCGCGGGTGAAGTGCCGGCTGGCGACGTTGCGGAGCCGCGCCGCATGGGCGATGTCGCGCTGGTGGCGCTCGGCGTGCTCGGCGGCGTCTACGCGCTCTGGACGGCCGGGTGGATCGCCACAGCGCTGCGCATGCGGCCGCTGGCGCCAGACGCCATGCTCACGGCGAGCCTCGCGCTCGCGATCGCCGCGCCGATCGTCTGGTTCCTGACGTCGTGGATTCTGACGAGGCGGCGCTTGCCATGGGTGCGATTCACCGCGCTCGTCGCCGGGATCGTGGTGCTCGTGCCGTGGCCGTTCGTGATGCTGGGGGCGGTGGGACTGTGAGCGACGACACGCGCGCACGGCGCGCTCCCCGTTGGATCATCGCGGCAGTCGCAGGCTTCTTCGGTCTGCTCTACGCATTCGCCGTCTGGAACGGCGTCGCGCAGATCGTGAACGGCTGGGACGGGTTGCGAGGCTCCGGACCGATGATGTGGATCATGTGGGTGCTGACGATCGTGCTGCCGATCGCCGTCTACGCGGTCGGCCTCTCGGTCGGTCGTCGGCGCGGCGTCGGCGCGCTCTCGCTGCTCCTGCTGACGGGGCTCACCCTCGTCGGAGTGTTCTGGGTGAACGTTCTCGCCTACGTCACCTACGTCAACTTCTCAGCGCTTGTGACGTCCTGATCCGCACTGATTCGTCACCGACGCGCGCCGGTTATAGGCTGGGCGCAGATCGCGTCGGCGATGGTGCGCGGCGCGGCGTCATCCATCGCGCCCCCGCGCAAAGCCTCGAAGGATCCTACGTGTCGAAGCCCGTCGTCCTGATCGCCGAACAGCTCTCGCCCGCCACCGTCGACGCCCTCGGGCCCGACTTCGACATCCGTCAGATCGATGGAACCGATCGCTCCGCGCTGTTCGAGGCGCTGGCGGAGGCGAACGCGGTGCTGGTCCGCTCGGCGACGAAGATGGACGCGGAAGCGATCTCGCATGCGCCGAAGCTCAAGGTGATCGCCCGCGCGGGCGTCGGCCTCGACAACGTCGACATCAAGGCCGCGACGACCGCCGGCGTCATGGTCGTGAACGCTCCGACCTCGAACATCATCTCCGCGGCGGAGCTCACCTGCGGTCACATCCTCAGCCTTGCGCGCCGTATTCCCGCAGCCCGTGCGTCGCTCGGGGCAGGCGAGTGGAAGCGGAGCAGCTTCAGCGGCGTCGAACTGTACGAGAAGACTCTCGGTGTCGTCGGGCTCGGCCGCATCGGTGCGCTCGTCGCCGCGCGAATGCAGGCGTTCGGTATGCGCGTCGTGGCATACGACCCCTACGTCACCAGCACCCGCGCACAGCAGCTGGGCGTCGAGCTGCTCAGTCTCGATGAACTGGTGAAGCAGGTCGACTTCCTCACGATCCACATGCCGAAGACTCCGGAGACGACGGGCATGATCGGCGAGGCGGAGCTGAAGGCCATGAAGACGAGCGCGTACGTTGTGAATGTCGCCCGCGGTGGGCTGATCGACGAGCAGGCTCTGGCGGCTGCTCTCACAGCGGGCGAGATCGCAGGCGCAGGCCTCGACGTGTTCACCACGGAGCCGCCAGCCGATGCGTCGCTGACGGGGCTCAGCAACGTCGTCGTGACTCCGCACCTCGGCGCATCGACGAGCGAGGCCCAGGAGAAGGCCGGCGTCTCGGTTGCGAAGTCGGTCAAGCTCGCACTCGAGGGCGACCTGGTTCCGGATGCGGTCAACGTCGCCGGCGGTGCCATCGACCCGTTCGTGCGCCCGGGCATCGATCTGGTGGAGAAGCTCGGACAGGTGTTCGGCGGTCTCGCCGCCGGCGGCCTGCAGTCGCTCGACGTCGAGGTCCGCGGCGAGCTGGCCGACTACGACGTGAGCGTCTACCGCCTGGCTGCGCTGAAAGGCATCCTGCGCAACGTGGTCAGCGAGTCGGTGTCGTACGTGAACGCGCCGGTGATCGCCGAACAGCGCGGCATCGAGACCCGGATGATCGTGGAGGCAGACAGCCCCGAGTACCGCAACGTCACCATCCTGCGCGGCACGCTCTCGGATGGGTCGACCCTCGAAGTCGCGGGAACGCTTGCAGGCACGCGTATGGTGCAGAAGCTCGTCCGGATCAACCACTACGAGATCGAGGTTCCCCTCGAGCGGCACCACGTCGTCATCCGGTACGAGGACGGCCCCGGCATCGTGGCGGTGTACGGCAAGAAGCTCGGCGACGCCGGCATCAACATCGAGGGGATGCAGGTCGCGCGCGAGGTCGACGGCCAGGCGATCGCTGTGATCACGGTGAACGCCCGCGTGCCCGATGAGGTGCTCGACGATCTCGGCACGGCGATCGGTGCTTCGCTCGTGCGTCAGATCGAGCTCGTCGAGGACTGAGTCACGCCCCAGAGCATTCATCGCGCCTCGGGTTCCGCACACCGCGGCCCGAGGCGCGTTTCCGTCCCCGCGACGGCTACGCTGATGGGAAGCCCACGGGCGAAACAGCCTGTGAGGGAACGACGAGAAGGAGAGCGATGTCGCGCGTCGTGAAGTTGGCAGTCATCCCCGGCGACGGGATCGGTCCAGAGGTCGTGGCCGAGGCGGAGAAGGTGCTCGACGCGGCGACCGCGGGCACGGAGGTGCGCTTCGACAGAACACGCTTCTCGCTGGGTGCGCAGCGCTTCCTCGATACCGGGGACACCCTCACGGACGACGACCTCGACGCCATCCGGGCTCACGATGCGATCCTGTTGGGCGCCGTCGGCGGGCAGCCGGGCGACCCGCGCCTGCGCGACGCCAACATCGAGCGTGGGCTGCTGCTGAAGCTGCGGTTCTCGCTCGACCACTACGTGAACCTGCGCCCATCGAAGCTGTATCCAGGCCAGGCGGGCCCGCTCGCAGATCCGGGTCAGATCGACTTCGTCGTGGTGCGCGAGGGCACGGAGGGGCCGTACGTCGGCAACGGCGGTGCGATCCGGCAGGGAACTGCGCACGAGGTCGCGAACGAGACGAGCGTGAACACCGCGTTCGGCGTCGAGCGGGTCGTGCGCTACGCGTTCCAAGCCGCACGCAGACGCCGGAACAAGCTGACGTTGGTGCACAAGACCAACGTGCTCGTGAACGCGGGTTCGCTCTGGCGGCGCGTCGTGGAGGAAGTGGGCACGGAGTTCCCCGACGTCGACGTAGACTATCTGCACGTCGACGCGGTCACGATCTTCATGGTCACGAACCCCAGCCGTTTCGATGTGATCGTCACCGACAACCTCTTCGGCGACATCCTCACCGATCTGGCGGGTGCCGTAACCGGCGGCATCGGCCTCGCAGCCTCCGGCAACATCAACCCGGACGGCGCGTTCCCTTCGATGTTCGAGCCCGTGCACGGCTCGGCCCCCGACATCGCGGGCACGGGCGCTGCGGACCCCACGGCTGCGATCGCCTCCGTGGCGCTCATGCTCGAGCACCTCGGCTTCACCGCCGAGGCGGCGGGTGTGACCGCGGCCGTCGAAGCCGACATCGCCGAACGCGGTGAGGAGCCCCGCACGACATCCCAGATCGGCGACGCCATCGCCGCCGGGGTGCAGGCGTAACCTAGGAATCTGTCGCGTCGCAGACGGCCCGCCGGCCCCGACGCCCACGCAGCTAAGGATCGAAATCACCATGGCCGAAACTCCCGCACCGCTCGACTTCCTGGTTCAGAAGAACCTCGCAGCGAAGAACCAGGCAGAGCGCGAGCAGCTGCTCGTCGACCCGGGCTTCGGCTCGGTCTTCACCGACCACATGGTCGACATCTGCTGGTCGGAGAAAGGCGGGTGGCATCGTCCGCAGGTGCGCCCGTACGGACCGATCCAGCTCGACCCCGCAGCAGCCGTACTGCACTACGCGCAGGAGATCTTCGAGGGGCTGAAGGCCTACCGTCACGCCGACGGCGGCATCTACACCTTCCGCCCCGACATGAACGCGAAGCGCATGAACAGAAGCGCCCGCCGGATGTCGATGCCGGAGCTGCCCGAGGAGTACTTCCTGCAGTCGCTGCGCGAGCTGATCGCCGTCGACGGCGAATGGGTGCCGTCCGATCCGGATCAGACGCTGTACCTGCGGCCGTTCATGTACGCCAAGGAGGCCTTCCTCGGCGTGCGTCCCGCGAAGAAGTACGACTACCGGCTGATCGGCAGCCCGTCCGGCGCATACTTCTCCGGCGGCGTCAAGCCCGTCACCATCTGGCTCAGCGAGACGTACTCGCGCGCGGCGCAGGGCGGCACCGGCTCCGCGAAGGCCGGGGGCAACTACGCGTCGAGCCTGCTGCCGCAGGCGGAGGCCGCGGAGCAGGGATGCGACCAGGTCGTGTTCCTCGACGCCGAAGGCAATGTCGAAGAGCTCGGCGGCATGAACATCGTGTTCGTGAAGAAGGACGGCACGCTCGTCACCCCCGACTCCGACACGATCCTCGACGGAGTCACGCGCAACTCGCTGCTGCAGCTCGCCTCCGAGCGCGGCCACGCTATCGAGCGCCGCGGAATCTCGCTGGCGGAGTGGCGCGAGGGCGTCGCATCCGGCGACATCGTCGAGGTCTTCGCCTGCGGCACGGCTGCCGTGGTCACGCCGATCGGCGCGCTGAAGGCCGCGGAGTTCTCAGATGCCCAGCCCACTGGCGAGCTCGGTCTCTCGCTGCGCGAGGAGCTGACCGACATCCAGTACGGACGTAGGGACGACGCCCACAACTGGCTCCTCCGCCTCGACTGAGCGGCCCGCGGGCGGCCCGCTGGCGGCGTTGTCGTCGGTCAGGGCACTATCGGTGCCCTTCCTTCCTCCGCCTTGCCATCGCACCACCCGCGAACCGCTCAGCGTGTGGGGCGGGCGGCCCGCTGGCGGCGTTGTCGTCGGTCAGGGCACTATCGGTGCCCTTCCT
>NZ_KZ984052.1:0-71909 GCF_003569805.1 Microbacterium halotolerans
TCGCGGCGTTGTCGTCGGTCAGGGCACATTCGGTGCCCTTTCCTCCTCCGCCTTGCGATAGGCGCACTCAGGCACGGGCGACCGGGTGGGCACGCCTCTCGCGGCGTCGTCATCGGTCAGGGCGCTCTCGGTGCCCGTCTCTCCTCCGCGTCGCGGTAATCGCTCAGGCGCCGACGACCGGGTGGTGCGCCTCGTGGGGCGTGTCAGTCGTCTCCGCCGGAGGTGGTGGGGGCGTCCTCCGGGATCTTCGTCGCTTCGTCGGCCGTGGTGCACTCGCCGGTGCTGGGGAGCTGCTGTGCCGAGGTGGTGACGGCTTGGAGTGCTTCGTTGCTGGAGATCTTGGTGGTGTCGACGTATATCTCGGCGGCAGGCGAACGGCCGTAGGTCGTCATCAGCAGGTTCGGCTGCTCGGATTCGTCGACGATCCAGTCGACGCCGCCGATCGTCACGCACTGCAGCGTCGACGGAGCCGGCGGCTCCTTGCCGCACGCGAAGATGATCGACGTGCCCGAATCATCGCCCCATGCGGCCGTGGCCTGTGCATCCGTCCATCGCCGTGCCTGGTCGCCGATCGTGTCAGGAAGCCGCACAGAGACCTCAGCGCACAGCGGATCGTTCGCCTGAGGCTGGGGCTCGAGAGCCACGGTGTGTGCGCAACCGGCGAGTGCCGTCGCCGCAGCGACGGCGACGAGAACGGCAGCGAAGGCTCGGTGGATCACCGCTCCAGCGTATGCCGCTGTCGGTCGGAGTTGTCTGAGACAGCGCGCCCGTGCCGATGCACGTCCGGCGCCGCCGCAGAATCCAGAAGAACCCGCAGTTCCGCGGGAGCCGGGGCGAGAACCCTCCGAGCCTCTGCGCTTCATCCGAGGTTCCGCCGGCCCGGCCGGGTGGAGCCGAGTGATGCCAGGCTAGGCTCGTGGAGTGAGCGTGACTGTGGGCGAACTCAGCGAGGGCGAGATCCTGGCGCGGATCGTTCGGCGAACGGGACGGGCGACGTCCGCTGTTGTCGGGCCCGGCGACGACGCAGCGGTGCTGCGGACGTCCGGCGACACTGTGGCGACCACCGACACTCTCGTTCACGGCCCCGACTTCCGCCTTGCGTGGTCGAGCGGGTACGACCTCGGCTGGAAGGCCGCGGCTGTGAACCTCGCCGACATCGCGGCGATGGGCGCCCGTCCGACCGCGCTGCTGGCGGCGCTGGCGATGCCGAACGACACCGTCATCGAGTTCGTCGAGCAGCTCGCGGACGGCTTCCGCGACGCATGCGATGCGCTGGCACCCGGCTGCGCCGTCGTCGGCGGCGATCTGACGGTGTCGAACACACTCACGATCGCGGTGACCGCCATCGGCGATCTCGAAGGTCGCGAGCCCGTGCTCCGCTCCGGCGCGAGGCCGGGAGACATCGTGGCGGTGGCGGGCGAGCTCGGACGCAGTGGGCTGGGGCTCGCCATCCTGTTCGACCGATTCAGAGACAAGGCGGGCGAGCCGATCTCCGTCGATCCGGCTCGGCTCGGCGCCGGTGATCGCGCGCTGCTCGACGCCCAGCTGCGCCCGGCACCGCCGCTCGGCCTCGGGACCGTCGCCGCCCGCTCGGGCGCGACCGCGATGATGGACGTATCGGACGGTCTCGCGCTCGATGCCTCCCGGATGGCACACGCATCCGGCGTCGCGATCTCCTTCGACTCCGCGGTTCTCGGTCCCGACGTGCATGCCGCGATGGCCGGAGGAGAGGATCACGCCCTGCTGGCGACGTTCCCCGACGACGCGCTGCCTCCCGGGTTCCGTGCCATCGGTCGTGTGGTGACGGGCGCGGGTGAGGTGACGCTCGACGGCGCGACGTTCCGCGGTCGCCGTGGCTGGGACCCGTACGCGGACTGGGACGCGCAATCGGGGTAGGCGTCTGATGCGACCCCCCTGTTCTTCCGGCTGCACCAGACGTACGCTCGGAAGAAGGAGGCGCGATCATGGCCACCGTCAGACCCACATCGACACCGATTCACCGCACGAGCAGGAGAACCGGCACCAGCGAGTTCTCGGAGCTGGCGAAGCGGATCCGAGACGGCGGGTTCCTGCGCCGCCGCTACGGCTACTACTGGACCAAGCTGATAGGACTGCCGCTCGCCCTGCTCGTCGGGATCGCGGGCTTCGTCTGGATCGGCGACACCTGGTGGCAGCTGTTCACCGCCGCGGTCCTCGCCGTGATCTTCACGCAGATCGCGTTCCTCGGCCATGATGCGGCACACAGGCAGATCTTCGTCTCCGGCAAGTGGAACGACTGGATCAGCCTGATCCTCGGCGACCTGCTGGTCGGCATGAGCTACGGCTGGTGGCAGCACAAGCACACCAGGCACCATGCGAACCCGAATAGGATCGGCTCCGACCCGGACATCGAACTGCCGGTCATCGCCGTCACCGACGAGGAGGCGACAGCGACACGGGGTCCGGTTCGTCGATGGCTGCGAGCGCATCAGGGGCTGTTCTTCTTCCCTATCCTGCTGTTCGAAGGGGTCTCGCTGCACGCATCCGGTGTGCGCCGAATCGCGACGCGCACTCATCTCGATCGCCGTTGGGTGGAGATCGCGTTTCTGAGCGTGCGACTGATCGGATTCGCGACCCTCGTGTTCTTCGTGCTCTCTCCGGGGATCGCGTTCACGTTCCTGGCCGTCCAGCTCGGTGTCTTCGGCTTCTACATGGGCGTGGCATTCGCACCGAACCACAAGGGAATGCCGGTCGTGCCGCGCGATGCGTCGGTGGACTTCCTCACCCGTCAGGCGATGATGAGCCGCAACATCCGCGGCAGCCGACTGCTCGACACCGCAATGGGCGGATTGAACTACCAGATCGAGCACCACCTGTTCCCCTCGATGCCGCGCCCGCACCTGCGCAAGGCAGCGCCGGTGATCGCGGCGTACTGTCGCGAGCACCGTGTGCCGTACGTGCAGACGGGCCTGCTCTCGTCGTACGCGATCGTGGTCAAGTACATCAACCGGGTCGGTCTCAGCGAGCGCGATGTGTTCACCTGTCCTCTTGTGGAGCAGCGCAGCCATCTCGTCGGCACCTGACCACAGCACTGCTGCCGAGATGCGCACATGTCGTCGAGATGCGCAAAAAGTGTGCGCATCTCGGGCAAAGTGTGCGCATCTCGACGGCGGCGCTACTGCGGAAGCTCGCCCCAATACAGCGACGTGTCGCCGAATGACTTCTCGCGCAGCGCGCTCAGACCGGCAGACTCCCAGTCAGGGGGCCCGGATCGCGTGGCGCGCTCGACGATGACCAGCGCATCGTCTACGAGGAGCGGTGCGACCAGCCTCAGATCTTCGGCGAGAGCGGTATCGGCGAGGTCGTAGGGCGGGTCGAGGAACACGAGGTCGAAACGTGAGGTGCACCGGCGCAGAAAGGCATGCGTCGCTGACGGGTGCACGAGAGCTGTGCGCCCCGTGGCTTTGGCGACGCGCTCCGCGTTGCGGCGCGCCACGGCCGCGGCCTTGGGCGCGCGCTCCACGAGATCGGCGCTTGCGACCCCGCGGCTGAGCGCCTCCAGACCGAGGGCGCCGGAGCCGGTGTACAGATCCAGCACTGCGGTGCCGTCGAGCATGCCGGTCGGCTCAAGCGCACCGAACAGCGACTCGCGCACGCGATCGCTCGTCGGCCGCGTCCCGGCATCCGGCACGTCGAGCCGGATGCCGCCGGCGAGTCCCGCGATGATCCTCGTCACGTCGTACAGTCTTCCATCCCGCCCTCGTGCTTCATGCGCGTCCGCGGCTGATCCGGTGCTGGAGCTTCGCTCTGCGACCGTGAATCGCTCGTCCTGAGAACGCAGGCGCTCTCCGTCCTCGCTCGATCCGGTGCTCGAGCTCGGCACTGCGCCCAGAGTGCGTGTCGAGGCGATGTCCGTGCCGGGAAATAGACTCGGTGCATGCCGTACACGCTGGACACTCCGCTGGCGGAGGCGCTGCCGGAGAAACGGGCGGCGTCTCTGAAGCGCGCGTTCGACATGCTCACGGTCGGCGACCTCATCACCCACTACCCGCGGCGCTACCAGATGCGAGGCGAGCTCACCCCGATCACGGGTCTGGTAGAGGGGGAGACGGTCACGATCGTCGCCGAGGTGCGCGCGGCGTCGGTTCGTCCGATGCGCAATCGTCGCGGCAGCATCCTCGAGGTGTCGATCAGCGACGGCCGCGGCGAGGCGAAGCTCACGTTCTTCAACCAGGCGTGGCGACAGCGGGACCTCACCCCGGGTCGCCGCGGCATGTTCTCCGGAAAAGTCGGGTACTTCCAGCGTGCGATGCAGCTCTCGCACCCCGAGTACGAGCTGTTCGACGACGAAGACTCCGGCTCCGATGCCGAGCAGTGGGCGCGCACGCCGATGGCGATCTACCCGGCGACGTCGAAGGAACCGTCGTGGGACATCGCACGCGCGATCGGCCCCGTGCTCGACGGGCTCGGAGACGTCGCCGACCCGTTCTCCGACGAACTGCGCGAACGCGAGAAGCTGCTGCCGTACCGGACAGCCCTCGACCTGATCCACCGCCCCAGCGCCATCGAGGAGGCAGACCAGGCAAAGCACACGCTCCGGATGCACGAGGCGCTGGTGCTGCAGATCGCGCTCGCGCAGCAGAGGCAGTCCGTACACGAGATGGACGGCACATCCCGGCCGGCGGTGCCGGGAGGGCTCCTCGAACGCTTCGACCAGACGCTGCCGTTCGAACGAACTGCCGACCAGCTGACGGTCGGCGACGAGATCGCGGCAGAGCTCGTCGAGGAGCACCCAATGAACCGACTCGTGCAGGGCGAAGTCGGCTCGGGGAAGACGCTGGTGGCTCTGCGCGCCATGCTGCAGGTCGCCGAATCGGGAGGGCAGGCCGCGCTGATCGCCCCCACTGAGGTCCTCGCCGCCCAGCACCTGCGCTCGATAACGAGGATGCTCGGGCCGGAGCTTCAGACGGAGCTGATGCCGACGCTGCTCACCGGGCAGATGGGCGCGGCCGAGCGTCGCAGGGCGGCGCTGCGCGTCGCGAGCGGTCAGGCACGCGTCGTGGTGGGCACGCACGCACTGCTGAGCGACAAGACGACGTTCGCCGATCTCGGCCTCGTCGTGGTCGACGAACAGCATCGCTTCGGCGTGGAGCAGCGGGAGGCGCTGCGTGCGAAGGGGCGCACACCGCACATGCTGGTGCTCACCGCGACGCCCATTCCGCGCACGGTCGCGATGACAGTCTTCGGCGACCTCGACGTGTCGACGATCCGCACGATGCCTGCGGGTCGGGCGGGCATCCAGACGTTCGCCGCGCCGGTCGCCGAACACCCGGGCTGGTGGCCGCGCGTGTGGGAGCGGGCTGCAGAAGAAGTGCGCAAGGGTCACCAGGTGTTCGCGGTGTGCTCGGCGATCGACGTCGACGACAGCGGGAAGGCCGTCGAAGAGGATCCGGATGGCTTCGCCGATGACGCCCCGGAGCCGGAGGAGGGCGAGCGAAAGGGGCCGAAATGGGGCGTCGTGCAGCTGGCGCAGACGATCGCGACCCATCCGGACATCCGGGGGCTGCGCATCGCGATCCTGCACGGCAAGATGTCGTCGGAGGAGAAGGACGCCACCATGCAGGCGTTCTCCCGCGGTGACATCGACATCCTCGTCGCCACGACGGTCATCGAAGTGGGCGTCGACGTACCGAACGCCTCGACGATGATCATCGTGGAGGCTGACCGCTTCGGAGTGTCGCAGCTGCACCAGCTGCGCGGTCGGGTCGGGCGCGGTGCAGTGCCTGGCCTGTGTCTGCTCGTCACCGAGGCGGAGGAGAACACTGATGCGAGAAGGCGCGTCGAGGCGGTCGCGGGAACACTCGACGGATTCGAGCTGGCCGAGAAAGACGTCGAACTGCGCGGCGAGGGCGATGTGCTCGGATCGAACCAGTCCGGTGTGCGCAGCTCGTTGAAACTGCTCCGCGTCGTCAAAGACGTGCGTCTCATCATGAGAGCGCGTCAGCTTGCGGAGGCGATCATCGCAGACGACCCGGTGCTGCAGCGGCACTCCGGGCTTGCCGACGCGCTGCGCCGTCGTGTCACGGACCGCGAGCGCGCCGCGTTGGCGAAGTCGTGACCGCCTGCTGCGCGGAGAGCACTCTGGTCGGCACGTCAGGCCACCCTTCGCGGTCGCACCACCGGTGTCGACTCCGAGCGATCATCGGATTCGGCCCGGAATCACCGCGCGACATGGGGCACGGTTGCCATAGGGTGAATGTATGAGCAGCCGCGTAGCCGTCGTTCCCGGCTCCTTCGACCCGCCGACGCTGGGCCACCTCGACGTGATCCGTCGCGCAGCAGGGCTCTTCGATGAGCTGCATGTGCTGGTGGTCCATAACCCGGACAAGGAGGCCATGCTTCCGATCGCGCAGCGCCTCGAGCTGCTGCAGGAGTCCCTCCGGGAGGAAGGCGTCGAGGGAAATGTCATCGTCGGTTCCTGGAGCGTCGGTCTGCTCGTCGACTACGCCCAGGAGGTCGGCGCTGGCGTGCTCGTGAAGGGCATCAGAGCGCAGGGCGACGTGACGTACGAGACGCCGATGGCGGTCGTCAACAACCACCTCTCGGGCATCGAGACGGTGTTCCTGTTGGCCGATCCCGCCAACTCGGTGGTGTCGAGTTCGCTCGTGCGTCAGGTCGCCGGTCTCGGCGGCGACGTGACGCCCTACGTGCCCGGTCCTGTGGCCAGGTACCTTGCCGAAGCGGGACCCAGCGACTTCTGAACGCAAGAACGGCGTGCGCGTCAACTGCCTGTTCAGCGGGGCACGCGTAGAATCGAGAGTGTGAAACCCAGTCTCTCCGGGCCGTTCGTGCTGCCCGTCCGTGACATCGTCCGCAAGCCGGGCGAGATGCGCGAGCACACCCTGTCGATCCCGGCACCCGATCGCTGGGGCGAGGGCATCGTGTCCGTTTCGAAGGGCCGCGAGCTCGAGCTCGAGGTCCGTCTCGAGTCGGTGCATGAGGGCATTCTCGTCTCGGGAACCGTCGACACCGTGTTCGAGGGGGAGTGCGGAAGATGTCTGCGCGACATCTCCGAGCCCCTCGAAGTCGAGTTCCAGGAGCTTTTCGAGTACTCTGGGGAGGAAGCGGCTGATTTCGAAGTTCAAGACGACCACGTGGATCTTGAAACTCTGATCAGGGACGCCACCGTCCTGTCGCTTCCCTTTCAACCGGTGTGTCAGCCGGATTGTCCTGGCCTCGATGTGGTCACGGGCGAGCCGCTGGCGGAGAACGCCGGGGAGAAGCCCGATCCCATCGATCCTCGTTGGGCAGGGCTCCAGGAGTTCGCCGAGCAGTTCGGGTCAGCACCGGCAGGTGCCGACCCCCGGAAAGAAGAGAGTTAGTCATGGCAGGTAACCCCCCGAAGCGCCGCGTATCCCGTTCGAACACGCGCTCGCGTCGTGCGCAGTGGAAGGCCGAGGCGCCCGCACTGGTCAAGACCGTCGAGAACGGCAAGACCGTGTACAGCCGTCCGCACCAGGCCAAGGTCGTCACCGACTCGCAGGGCACTGAGCTGTTCCTCGAGTACAAGGGCCGCAAGGTCGCCGACGCCTGATCGCCTGTGGCGACGAACGTCGTTTTCGAGACCGACGACATCCGGTCTCTCACCGAGAAGCTCGGCGTCGACATCGACGCCGAGCTTCTCGGTTTGGCACTGACGCATCGCTCGTACGCGTATGAGCACGGCGGCATCCCACACAACGAGCGGCTGGAGTTTCTGGGCGACTCGATTCTGGGCCAGGCCGTCACAGTGATGCTCTACACGACGCTGCCGGATGTCGATGAGGGCGCGCTCGCCAAGCGGCGTGCCAGCGTGGTGTCGACTGTTGCACTCGCAGAGGTCGCGCGCACCATCGGTCTCGGAGCGTACCTGAAGCTCGGGCGCGGTGAGGAGAACACCGGGGGGCGCGACAAGGATTCGCTGCTCGCCGATGCGACAGAGGCGATCATCGGCGCCGCCTACCTCTCGGCCGGCGCCGAGGCGACCACGGCTTTCGTGCTGCGATTGGTCGAGCCGCTGCTGGCGGATCCGGATCGCTACGGGGCCGCGATGGATCCGAAGACCAGCCTGCAGGAACTCGCCTCGCGAATGGGGGCGGAGCCGCCGGAGTACGAGATCGCATCCAGCGGGCCCGACCATCAGCGACGCTTCACAGCGACGGTGACCGTGGCGGACGTCTCGGGGCAGGGCGAGGGCACGAGCAAGAAGAACGCTGAGATGGCGGCCGCGCTCACGCTGTGGCAGAGGCTCAGCGAGCGCGAGGGCGGCGCGGTCACGCGCAGCAAGAAGTAGAGTGGGCGCTCCGACGCCGCTTATGGCTCCGAGTCGTCTCGGGAGGGCGCGACGTTCCCAGATGGATGAGCGTGCCTGAGCTGCCGGAGGTCGAGGTCGTTCGCCACGGCCTGCAGCCCGCGATCGTGGGCGCCCGGATCGAGAGCGTCGAGGTCTTCGACTCCCGTGCGCTCACGCGTCATACCGGGTCGGCGGCCGACTTCGAGGCCCGACTCGTCGGCCGCGGCATGCGTGCTGCGGTGAGGCGGGGCAAGTTCCTGTGGCTGTCGCTCGATGCTCCGGACGGGGCGGTTCCTGCTGGGGGCGCTGCACCCGCGCATGAGGCGATCATGGTGCATCTCGGCATGAGCGGCCAGATGCTGCTGCGTGAGCCCGGTGCACCCGCCGAGCGCCACGAGCGGGTGCGATTCGCCATCCGGAATCCGGAGCACGGCGAGCTGGCGATCGTGTTCGCCGATCAGCGCACATTCGGCTCTCTCGCGGTCGACCCGCTGGTTCCCACGTCGGACAACGCGGCGGGTGGTTTCGGAGACGAGGCACCACTCGTACCGGCGCAGGCGGCGCACATCGGCCGCGACCCGCTTGACACGGCATTCGATGAGCTGGCGTTCCGTTCGAGGCTGGCGCGTTCGTCATCCGGGATCAAACGCGTGATGCTCGACCAGACGGTCGCCAGCGGCATCGGCAACATCTACGCCGACGAGGCGCTCTGGGCGGCGCGTGTGCATCCGGAGACGGCGGCGCGCGATCTCTCCATCCGTGCGGCGAACCGTCTGCTCGCGGAGGTGCGCGCCGTGCTGCAGAAAGCACTCGCGGAGGGCGGCACGAGCTTCGACGCGCAGTATGTGAATGTGAACGGGCAGGCGGGCTACTTCGCGCACTCGCTCAACGCGTACGGGCGTGGGGGAGCGCCGTGCCCGCGCTGCGGCGGCCCGATCCGGCGCGAGGCGTTCGCGAACCGCTCGAGCCACTTCTGTCCGAGGTGCCAGCGGAGGCGCTAGGCAATGCCTGGTGCTTGACGTCGCGCCTCGGTCACGCTTCTGCTCCCGAAGCCTTGAGTACGCTCTTCAGACGAGGCTGGATCGATTCGGCCATCATCGTGATCTCCTGCGTGCGGACGCCGTTCTTCAGCGCAGCGTCGCGCCAGCCGATCAGCGCTGCGGTGACGTTGCGCATCCTCTCCCGGGCCTGCGTTGCGTCGAGGCTGCACTCCTCCGCGAGGGCCAGCAGAGCCTCGGCCTCGTCGGGTTGCGTGTCTGCTCCCATGACCGATGTCGACCTCGCCCGCCACAGATCCGGGCTCGGGTTCACGTCGAAGGTGGGGCTGAGGGTCCAGAAGCCACGGTCGGCGAGGAAGCCGTGGTTGCGCAGATGGTCGTCGGTGTTGCCCAATGCGACGCTCGCGACCACGCGGTCGAAGAGCTCGTGGTGGTCCGCCCGAGGGGAGAGCGAGAGGTCGCGGATCGCCTCGGCGATGTCGGCGTAGTCGCGGTGCTCGCCGTCGGCCCCGCCCAGCGCCGTCATGGCGCTGATGTACCCGATCCTCTGCCCCAGCTCGGTGCGGTCGAACCGGCGCAGGATCAGCACGCTGCGCCCGCCGACGCGGGTGAGCCTTCTGCGGGGCGTCCTGATCCCGGCGGCCTCCATCAGGTCGAGCGCCGTGGCCTCCCAGGCCATGACGTCCCACTGGTCGCTGCCGTGCGGGAACTTCGCGATCGCCAGCGATCCGTCTTCGAGGCGCACCGACGCCTTGGGGCGCGCACCGCCCAGTCCCGTCGTGCCTGTGTCCAGGAGCTGCTTGATCGCCAGGGCGGGATCGTCGTCGGAGGCGACCTCATCGGCCGCGCGCAGCAGCTCGGGCAGCGACACCAGCTGAGGGACGCTCGACGGCTTCCCCAGGAAGGCATCCTCCCCGGGGAGCCTGAAGCGCAGTGCTCCCTGGCGGGTGTCGTCGCTGACCCCGAGCAGGAAGTCGAGGTCGTCCAGCCGGCGCGGTGCCCGGCCCGCCTCGCGGGCGCGTCCGCGCTCGGCCTTCTCGATGAGGTTCCGGCCCCAGCGGTCCGGGGCGCTGTCGGCGAACGCGCGCACGAGCCCTGCCTGATGCTGGGATCCGGACACGAGCGGCAGAGCGGGGTCGATGCTCATGCCGCCGTCGGCGAGATAGCCGGCGTCGTACAGGAACGTCGTGGAGATCTGGCCCCGAGCCCGGGTGAAGTGCGCCCGGCCGACCAGCCTGGCATCGTCGCCCTCGAAGACCTCGACGGTGTTCATCGGGCCCTCTTCTTCGCGAGGCTCCCGGCCCGCAGCCGTCCGATGTCGCTGCTGAGCGGATCGATCGCGTCGACGGCCTGGTCGAGCGCGCCGAGAGCGCGCAGGACCTGCATGACGCTGCCGAAGCGCACGCCAGGATCTCCTGTCTCGATCTTGCGCAGGGTGTCGCGCGTGATGTCGGCGCGCTCTGCGACCTGCTGTGCGGTCAGGCCCAGCACCATGCGCCAGCCGTGCACGTGCTCGCCGAACGTGCTGAGTTGACCGTCGATCTTGTACCCGGCCATCGCGACTCCTTTCACATATGACGACGATACACAACTTTACGCATTTATACGGCGAGTAACATCGTCATTTGAACTGCCATTCAATCGCGAGGCGAGTGGCGAATCGACTGGCGGTACGTGAATGGAGTTCGTACGGCGAGGCGGGTTGCTTCGCGCACTCGCTCAATAATGCCTACGGCCGCGACGGGGCGCCGTGCCCGCGGTGCGGGACGATGCAGAGGCGGCGGAGGCTCTTGGCATCGGAAAGATGCGGGCGGACAGCACCCGATGGAGCCGCCGGGTGCCACGGGTGCTCCGCGTAGGTGAGTTCCCTAAAGGCTGAACGCCACCGCGACGGCGATCACGACGAACACGACCAGTGCGCCGCCACCGCAGCCGATGGCCGCGATCGCGCCGTAGCCGAGACGTGAGACCCGTGCGCCCGAGGCTCGCATCGCTGAGAGGAACTCGCCGCCGCCTCGCGCGCTGAAGGCGTTCGCGGCGGCGACCTGGTTCACACCGCGCCCGACGTCGCTGGCAACGCCGTAGCCGGGGTGGTGATGGGTGATGCCGCCGACGATGCCCATGCTCGTGAAACCGAGGGCGCGGCCCACCGCAGCCGGGTCGGCGAGGATCGGGTAGCTTCGACCACCGACGGCCAGCGTGATGCGCTGCGCGGCGGACTTCACCGTGACCTCTTGTGCAGGCACGCTGAAATGCTGCGTCCAGCCGCCCGCTGCCGATGCGACCCAGAGTGTCACGATCCCTGCGCTCACGACCGCCTGCACGGGATACCAGGCCCCCGTCGTGGTGTCGCCCCAGGCCCCGGAGAACACTGCGTGCGGGTGCTGAAGCGGCATGGTCACCGTACGAGTCTATGACTTCGGCGGATCGGCGATCCGGCCGGAAGCCCGTGCCGTGTCGCCTCAGGCCCGCGGCGCTGCAGCCACCTCCGTATCACCTGCTGAGTGAAGCAGCCAGCTCCAGCGCATCGTTCGCGAGCTGTGCCGACGTGTCGGGGTCGCGCATCCACAGCGGCACGGCGCGAGTCGTGATCCCGGATGCCGTGAGCGGTTGAACAGCGTCGGCGTCGGCGTCGTCGACGAGCCAGCCGTCGAGCAGCGCACCCCGCGAGCGCACGCCGTAGTGCTCGGCGACGGCACGCGCTGAGGTCTCGATGCCCTCGATCGCGAGGCAGGTGTCGGCCATGCCGCGCACCACGGCGCCGCCGATGATGCCCGATACGCCCACGATGGGAGCGGCGGCATCGCCGAGGGCCTCGCGCATGCCTGGCACGGCGAGCACGGGATCGACGGAGACGATCGGGTTCGACGGCGCGATGAGGACGACGTCGGCCAGAGCTATGGAACCGAGCGCGCCCTCCGACGGTGCGGCGCTGTCGATGCCGTGCTGGGAGAAGCCGGTGGCGTCGCCGCCGGCGCGGAGGCGCACCCACCATTCCTGGAAGTGGATGTCGCTGCCGTCGGCGAGGCGCACGTGCGTGTCGATCTCGTCGTCGGTGGCCGGATGCAGTGTGACGCCGAGCTCCCAGCGCGAACCGAGCCGACGGTACACCTCGGACACGGATGCGCCCTCACGCAGCCACGCTGTGCGGGCGATGTGCGTGCCGAGGTCGAGGTCACCCAGCGTGAACCAGTCCGGAGCCGTGCCCCATGCGGCGAGCTCTGCCGCAACACGCTCGGTCTCGCCGGCCCTGCCCCAGCCCCGAGAGGTGTCGTTCACACCGGCGAGCGCATACAGCAGGCTGTCGTGATCGGGCGCGATCCGCAGGCCTGAGACCCACCAGTCGTCCGCCGTGTTGACGACCACGTCGATCCGGTGCTCCTCGTCGGAGCGCGCAGCCCATTCCCGCACCCCCGCGACGAACCGCGCACACCCGACACCGCCACCGACGACAACAATCCTCATCCCTTCACGCTATCCCGCGAAAGCCTGCGCATCTCGCGAGTGCCTATGGAACTTCGAAGATCCGCTTGCACTCAGCTGCCTAAGACACGGTCACGCAACCGAGCTGGCTGCGTGCAGGGTCGGTTCAGCGCGAGCCGACTGGAAGGCCGACCGCGGAGGACGGTTCAGTGTCGTCACCGGAGTGTGGGGTGTAACCGCGTCGTTTCGCTCGCCACCAGATGAGCACGGTGGCTGCGCCCATCGCGACCATCGGCAGGAGCAGCAGCGGCCCAGACGTGGCGGTCAACTCGTCCAACTCGCCGCTGAAGAGGATCGGCAGCGTGAGCGTTACGTTTCCGGTGGCGTGGGCCAGAACGCTCGCCTCCAGGCCGCCTGTCAGATGAGTCAGAAGCGAGAAGCACACGGCCACGAAGAGGTAGTAGGTCAGCGCCCACCCTGTGCTGGGGGCATGAAAGACGGTGAATCCAACGGAGGTGACGGCGATCGCGACGATGACGGCGACACCCTGACGTGAGAACAGGGCACCCACTGCCCGCATCAAGAGCCCGCGGAAAAGATACTCCTCACCAGCGGCCTGGAGGGGAATGGTAACGAGAGCGACCGCTGCGAGAACGAAGCTCGAAGGTGAGAAGACCGGAGACCCCACGGGAGAGAGACTCAGGGAGATCCCACTGAAGATGAGCCAAAGCGGGACGAAGATGAGCGCTACTTCGGCAAGCCATCGCCAACGGAATCGCCCGACCACTGAGGAGAGTCGACCCGGTCGCACACCGAAGGTCACCCACTGCAGGAGCCCGGCCACCGGAATCATCGATGCGATGAGGAGGTTCCCGCCGACCCACAGGCCGAGGGTGATCCGTGGATTCGCGGCGTCAAACGGCTCTTGCCCCAGCGCGGTGTCCGCGAAGGTCGCGACAGGCCCCATGGCGATGTAGGTGATGAAGGCGAAGACAAGAAAGGCGGCTGCAATGGCGACGAGACTGCGCCAGGGCGTCTTTCCTGTCCGAAGTGCTCGAACGTAGGAAGGATCTTTCTTCCGGGGCGGGAGATGTGAATTTCTTTGCATGGGTTCATTGCAGACCATGACGCCGCGTCATGGTCAAGCCCCGGCATCCGGCTGCCCGCGAGTGCCTAGGAAGCTCGCGAGTGCCTACGGAAAAGCGTAGGCACTCGCGAAGAACGCAGGCGCTCGCGGGCATCAGCGGCCCGCGGGCTGCAGGAACACGCCGTGGACCAGCGCGCCCCGTGCGAGGGATTCGTCGGCGGCGTGCCTGGCGTAGAGCGGGGCGCGGGGGTCGTCAGCGAGCACCGAGATGTGCGGTGTGTGTGCGGCATCCGGTCGCGTGCTCCAGATGAGCATGGCGACGCCGATGCGCATGACGAGCCGGTCCACCAGGGTGGTCCGGGGTACACGATGGATGAGCTCGACGGCGCCGACAGCGGTGCTCGATTGTGCGCTGTCGACTGAGCGGGGGCGGACGGGGGCAGAAACGTTCACGATGAACTCCAGGATGGAAGAGATGAGAAAGGGGGAGAGGAGTGGCGGGGCGCGACGCGGTGATGGCGCGCAGATCCGGGGCGCACGGGCGTTCGCCCAGGGGGCTGAACCGGACGGCGGCCGCGCGTGGCACGAGGTGCAGAGCGGCGGGCCGGATGCGGTCAGCGGCGAAAAGGGCGAAGCCCGAGCGGCGCTGGCACGAAGCTCAGCGAGAGCTCAGAAGATGACCCGGTAGAAGGGTCGGAAACGAGACTCTGACTAGCCCAGACGTCGTGAAGAGGTGCCAAAGGCCTGACGTCGGGCGAGACGCGCCGCGGGCAGAGCTGGGGCGGAAACCATGGCTGGATTATTCATCATGGTGTTCTCCTCTCAATACTCTGCGGGCGTGATGCCTGGAACAGACCTGACAGATGGAACACTATGGGGGTTCCTGGTGTGTCGTCAAGCGACGCGCTGGAGGACATCGGAACGCTGGGCGGCGCAATGCTGCGACGATGCTCGCGCTGGAACGGGCCGAGTCGAACTGCCGCGCCACTGCGGGGCTCTCCTCGCGCGAGCAATAGGCTGGAGCGAGATTTCGCGCGCGACCTGCGACGAAGGAGAGGAGGCCGGATGCACCTGAAGTCAGTCACGATCAAGGGATTCAAGTCATTCGCGCAGCCGACCACCTTCGTGCTGGAGCCCGGTGTCACCGCGATCGTCGGGCCGAACGGGTCGGGCAAGTCGAACGTCGTCGATGCGCTCTCGTGGGTGATGGGCGAGCAGGGCGTCAAGAGCCTGCGCGGCGGCAAGATGGAGGACGTCATCTTCGCCGGCACGGCAACGCGCGGTCCGCTCGGCCGCGCGGAAGTGCAGCTGACGATCGACAACTCCGACGGGGCGCTGCCGATCGAGTACAGCGAGGTGACGATCAGCCGCACACTGTTCCGCAGCGGACAGAGCGAGTACTCGATCAACGGCGAGACCTGTCGACTGCTCGATGTGCAGGAGCTGCTCAGCGATTCGGGCCTCGGCCGCGAGATGCACGTGATCGTCGGACAGGGGCGCCTCGACACCGTGCTGCAGGCGACACCGGAGGATCGTCGCGGCTTCATCGAAGAGGCGGCCGGCATCCTCAAGCACCGTCGCCGCAAGGAGAAGACGCTCCGCAAGCTCACGGCGATGGAACAGAATCTCACTCGCCTCAGCGACCTGGCAGGCGAGATCCGGCGCCAGCTGAAGCCCCTCGGCAAGCAGGCGGAGATCGCGCGGGAGGCGCAGACGATCGCTGCCGTGGTGCGTGACGCGAAGGCGCGTCTGTTCGCTGACGAGGTGGTGCAGCTGCGCAAGGCCCTGGCCGACCACGCTCGCAACGAGCACGAGCGTCACACCGAACGCCTCGTGCTGCAGGAGCGCGCAGACGACGTGAAGGCACGCGTCGCGGCGCTGGAGGCGAAGCAGAACTCCGCGGAGGTCGACGAGGCGCGCAGCGTGGCGTTCGAGCTCGAGCAGGTGCAGGAGCGACTGCGAGGGCTGTTCACTCTCGCGAACCAGCGTCTCGCACTGCTCGGCACCGAGGAGGAGGATGCGCCGTCGTCCGTCACGGTCACGCAGGCTGCGGTCGACGAGGCCAAGGCCGAGATCACCGAGATCGGCGACGGACTGGGCGACGCGCAGGACGCGGTCGAACTGGCGGGCCGCGGCGTCGCAGCGGCGAAAGCGGATCTGGACGCCCTCGATGTCGAGATCGCCGCGCAGAGCGCGCTCGTCTCGGAGCACGACATGCGCATCACGACGCTGCGCGGCCAGGGGGAGGCCGCCGAGTCGGCGCTCGAGGCGGTGCGGCAGGCCGTGGTGCGCCAGCAGACACAGCTCGACTCGGCCAGGCAGCGCCGTGAGGAGGCGACCGAGGCGTACGAGGCGCTCGACGACGCCGAGGTCTCAGAGGGAACCGCCGCCCAACTGCAGGCGGCCTATGAGGAGGCTCAGCAGCAGGCGAGCGAGGCGGAGAGCGACGTCGAACAGCTGCGCGAACAGCACCGTTCCGCCGAGCGGGAGACCGATGCGCTCACCGCGAAGGCCGCGGCGCTCGGCAGCGCGCTCGACGTGCGCAATGGTGCAGCCGACATCATCGCGGCAGGCGGCCACGGCATCGTAGGGCTCGTCGGCGACTCCGTTCAGGTCGACAGCGGGTTCGAAGCGGCGATCGCGGCCGCGCTCGGGCCCCTCGCCGAGGGCGTGCTGGTGCGTACGCGTGCCGATGCCCGCGCTGTCGCATCCGGTGCGGACGCTGTCGTCGACATCGTGATCGCCGACGGTCGCCCTGCCGTCGTGCCGATGCCCGACGAGCTCACGCCTGCGCTCGCTGTCGTCGAGGCGCCGGACGGCGTGCGCGCGATCCTGGCGCACGTGGCTATCGCCGACGACCTCGAAGCCGCGCTCGCCGCGGCGCCCGCTCTTCCCGACCGCGGACGGATCATCGTGGTCACGCGCGCGGGCGAGGTCGTCACCGAGCACACACTGCGCGCCGGGTCGGGCGAGGGGCTGTCCCGCCTCGAGCTGCAGGCAGAGCGCGACGATGCGCTGGCGACGCTGGAACGGATGAGGGCGGAGGTCGACGACCTCGCCGTGCGGCGCAAGGAGGCCTCGGAACGGCTGCAGACTGCGCGGGCGCGTTCGAAGGAGACCCTGACCGAGCTGCGTCAGCACGATGCCCAGCTCGCCCAGCATGCGGAGCACCTCAATCGCGTCACCGTTCGCTACGAGTCGGCGGTCGCCGAGTGCGAGCGCCTCGAGGCGGGGCTCTCACAGTCGCAGACAGCGGTGGCGGATGCCGAAGCCAAGGTCGGGGAACAGGCAGCGGCACTCGAAACGGCGCTCGCGGAACCGCGGCCCATTCTCGACGCGTCGGCCAGGGACGGCCTCGTGGCGGCGCTCGATGCGGCGCGCGAGGAGGAGATGGCGCGACGGCTCGAGGTCGAGACCCTGCGCGAGCGGGTGCGGGCGGCGGAGAACAGGGCGGCCAGCCTCGAGAAGCAGCGTGAGCGCGAGAAGGTCGCGGCCGAGCAGGCCGCACGCCGTGCGGTGATCCGCCGTCGTCAGCGCGAGGTGGCGCACGGCGTGGCCGGCGATCTTCCCGTGGTGATGGAGTCGGTGGACGGCTCGGTGTCGGAGGCTCGCCTCGCGCTCGTCGAGGCGGAGAAGCGACGCAGCGAGCAGAACGAGGAACTCAGAGACCTGCGCCGTCAGGAGACGCAGCTGCGCGAGCGCCTGGCAGGTCTCACCGAGAGCGTGCACGGGCTGGAACTGCAGATCCACGAGAAGAAGCTGCACGTGTCGAGCCTGCTCGAACGGGTCGACAGCGAACTCGCCCTCGGCGAAGCCGTTCTCGTCGCGGAGTACGGCCCCGAGCAGCCCGTGCCGAAGGACATCGCCGACATCGCCCCGGCACGCGCGCCGCAGGAGGTCCTTCGTGACGCGGACGAGCACACCGCTCTCGCCGACGAGGACGAACAGAGCGAGCACAGCGCGGCCGAGGCAGTCGAAGCGGAAGCACGCGCGAGCGCAGTGACCGTTCGGGCCGATACGGACAACGCTGATGATCCGGTGCTTTCCGATGCGCCGGTCGCGGACGACGCATCCGGAGCGGTGCCTGTCGACCCGGACGAAGAGATCGAGACGATCCCGTACGACCGGCGCATGCAGGAGCGCCGGCTCCGCGATGCCCAGCGCAAACTCGCCCAGCTCGGCAAAGTCAACCCGTTGGCGCTGGAGGAGTTCGCGGCGCTCGAGCAGCGGCACGCGTTCCTGAAGGAGCAGCTCGACGACCTGGCGCAGACCCGCAAGGATCTGCTCACGATCATCGACGACCTCGACGAGCGCATGCAGACCATCTTCGCCGCGGCGTTCGAAGACACGAAGGCGGCTTTCGGCGAGGTGTTTCCGATCCTCTTCCCCGGTGGCACCGGCAGCATCTCGCTGACGAACCCGGATGACATGCTCACGACCGGCATCGAGGTCGCGGTGCGGCCGGCGGGCAAGAAGATCGAACGGCTGTCGCTGCTGTCGGGCGGCGAGCGCTCACTCGCGGCGGTGGCTCTGCTGACCGCGATCTTCAAAGCGAGGCCGAGCCCGTTCTACATCCTCGACGAGGTCGAGGCAGCGCTCGACGACGCCAACCTGGGTCGGCTCCTCGGCGTGTTCGAGACGCTGCGCGAGAGCAGTCAGCTCATCATCATCACGCACCAGAAGCGCACGATGGAGATCGCCGACGCGCTCTACGGCGTCTCGATGCGGCAGGACGGAGTCTCGGCAGTGGTCGGTCAGCGCATCAGCGAGCGCGCCACCGCATGAGCGCTGCAGACGAGTTCGCGCGGATCGCACCGACGCTGCGTCGACGCCCGGATGTCGAGGCGCACGATCTGGTGGCGGCCGACGCGAGCGATCGGCTGATCCTGGCGTCGGCTGGTCTCGATCATCTGGAATCGGCTCACGAGATGCGCACTTCTGGTACGAAAGGGCGACCAGATCGGCGCATCTCGGCGAAAAGCGCGCAGTTCGCGGGCGTGGTCGTGGTGGGGGACCGGTACGGGGCACTGGCACTGCCGCTGGCTGCGGCGGGATTCCGCGTGCGGGTGCATCAGGACGCGCTGTCGGGAGAGCGAGCGGCGCGGCTGAACGCCGTGGAGATCGGGCTTGCGGGGCCGCCGGGAGATCAGGATGAGCGCGGCTTCTCGAAGGCAGCAGACGCCGATCGGATCGATGTGCCGGGAGTGAGCTGGCACGCGCTCGATGCCGACCTGCTCACCGGTGCGACGCTCGTGCTGGTGCAGCTGCCGCGCTCGTTGGACGCGCTCGATGAGATGGCAGGCCTCATCGCCCGCCACGCCGATCCTGCGGTGCGCGTCGTCGCGGGCGGGCGCGTGAAGCATATGTCGCCCGCGATGAACGAGGTGCTCGCGCGGCACTTCGAGACGGTTGCCGCTGACAGAGGCGTCGGCAAGTCGAGGGTGCTGCGCGCCTCGGTTCCGCGCGCCCGCCTGCAGGGCAGGACCGAGCGACCAGCGGCCGTCGACGAGAGCGGAACGGAGCCCAGCGCCTCTGACTGGCCGCGCGCTGAGCGCGACGACGCAACGGGGCTGACGATCTGCGCGCACGGCGCCGCCTTCGCCGGCACGGGCGTCGACATCGGCACGCGTCTGCTGCTGAGCGTGCTCGACCGGGCGCCTGCTGCGTCGCGGGTGATCGACCTCGGCTGCGGCACCGGTGTCATCGCGGTGTCGTACGCGCTGGCGCACCCCGATGCTCGCGTCATCGCGACCGATCAGTCGGCAGCGGCGGTCGCATCTGCGAGGGCGACAGTCGCAGCCAACTGGATCGCCTCCGAAGAGAGCGCCGCTGTCGATCCGGAGGTGACCGCAGCGACCGGGGACGCGGCCGATGCTGGCGACACCGACTCTCGGCACGACCGTGGTCCGTCCTTTCGTGTCGGCACGACATCCGGTGTCACGGTCATCCGGGACGACGCGCTGGGTGCGCAGCCTGACGCGTCGGCCGACCTGGTCCTGCTGAACCCGCCGTTCCACTCGGGTGCCGCTGTGACGACCGAGGTCGCGCCCCGTCTGTTCGCCCACGCCGCCCGCGTGCTGAGGCCGGGCGGCGAACTGTGGTGCGTGTGGAACTCGCATCTGCGCTATCGGCCGCAGCTCGAGAAGCTCGTCGGGACGACTCGCCAGGTTGCACGCAACTCGAAGTTCACCGTGACCGCCTCGACGCGGTAGCGACTCGGTTTCCGCGACCGGGCGGACGGCCGCGGGCGGGGACGCTCATGAGCGTGACACGCGCGAGATCGCGCACAACGCGAAGTCCACGGTGACGGACTCCCTGCGACAGCTGTCCTGCAGCGGCGGGGAGCTCCGGTCGCCTGCCCGCAGTCTCGGGATTCGCCGTGAAGCAGGCCTGGGCCGATGCGCGGTCGCGCCTGCGCGGAATAGGCTCGCATCATCACCGGAAGGAGCACGTCATGATCCAGCAGGTCGCGATCGTCTGGAACCCGAGCAAGACAACGCGGGACGAGCTCGACGAAGCGCTCGCCGCGGCGCTCTCCTCGTCGAAGAACGAGATTTCGACGGAGTGGATCGAGACCAGCAAGGACGACCCCGGCCGCGGCGCAGCTGAGCAGGCGCTCGCCGCCGGCGCGGAGCTCGTGATCGCGGCCGGCGGGGACGGCACGGTGCGGGCGGTCGCCGAGGTTCTCGCCGAGCAGGGCGGTGCCGAGCTGGGGATCGCGCCGCTCGGTACGGGCAATCTGCTCGCCCGCAACCTCGATGTGCCGATCGACGACCTGGCGGCCGCGATGACCCGCGCCATCACGCGCGAAGCGTCCGTCGTCGACGTCGGCTGGCTCGCGCTCGACGGCGGCGCCGAGAAGCAGGCGTTCGCAGTGATGGCGGGCTTCGGCATCGACGCGCACATGATCACCGAGACCGACGACGAACTCAAGGACAGGGTGGGCTGGCTCGCCTACGTCGAGTCGCTCGGGCGCGCGGTCTCCTCGAGCGAAGTGATCGATGTCACGATCTCGGAGGACGGCGAGGAGCCGGCGAGAACGCAGGCGCATACCCTGATGATCGGCAACTGCGGCACGGTGCAGGGCGGTATCACCCTGCTGCCCGACGCCGACCCGTCCGATGGGGAGCTCGACCTGCTGCTGATCGATGCCGAGGGCGTCGGAGGCTGGCTCGACACCATGCGCAACATGCTGTGGGACAACGGCCTCAAGAAGCTGATCTCCGGAGCATCCGACGACGCGGAGAGCAGCGAGTCGATCGGGCACCGCAGCGCCAGGCGGATCCGGATCGAGCTGGCCGAGCCCCGTGAGATCGAGCTCGACGGCGACGTGATCGGCAAGGCGCGGGTTCTCGATGTCGAGGTGCAGCCCAGCGCGCTGCGCGTGCGCTGAACTCCGCGAGTGCCTACGAATCACGCGGATGCCTGCGCAGTTTCGCAGGCGCTCGTATGGAACGCAGGCGCTCGCGGTCGGCGGCGGCCGATAGGCTGGGGGTATGGCGGAAAAGTGGTCTCTCGGGCGCGCGCTGCGCGGCATGTTCACCCGGCCGCAGATCGACGACACGACGTGGGATGACCTCGAGACAGCGCTGATCACCGCCGATTTCGGCCCGGATGTCACCGAGGCGACCGTCGACGACCTGCGCGAGAAGGTCGCCCGGTTCGGCACGACGGACCCTGCCGACCTCAAGCGCATGCTGCGCGAGTCGCTCGAGGAGCGCTTCGCCGCGTTCGACACGACCCTGAAGCTCACCGAACGGCCGGCCGTTGTGCTGGTCGTCGGCGTCAACGGCGTCGGCAAGACCACCACGATCGGCAAGTTCGCGAACTTCCTCGGCCGCTACGGGCGTTCGATCGTGGTCGGCGCCGCCGACACATTCCGTGCCGCGGCTGTGGAGCAGCTCGCCACCTGGGCGGAGCGCGGGGGAGCGGCGATCGTCCGGCCGGAGAAGGAGGGACAGGACCCTGCGTCCGTCGCCTTCCAGACGATCGACTATGCCAAGCGCAACGGAACCGAGATCGTGCTCGTCGATACAGCCGGCCGCCTGCACACCAAAGCGGGTCTGATGGACGAGCTCACCAAGGTGCGCCGCGTCATCGAGAAGCAGGCACCGATCAGCGAGGTGCTGCTCGTGCTCGACGCGACGACCGGACAGAACGGCGTGATGCAGGCAGAGGCGTTCCTCGAGCACGCGGGTGTGACAGGGCTGGTGATCACCAAGCTCGACGGCTCCGCCAAGGGCGGTTTCGTCCTCGCGGTGCAGGAGCGCACGGGCCTTCCCGTCAAGCTCCTCGGGCAGGGCGAGAGCATCGGCGACCTCACCGGTTTCACCCCCCACGTATTCGTCGAGCAGCTCGTTGACTGAGCCAGCGGCGAATTCACCGGAATCGATCCGGTAAACCTACTGACATCCGGCAACCTGAGGTGGTTTGATAGCGCCATGGCACTCGAACACGACTTCTTCGGACTTCTGGAGTCCGGGCCGGACGGCTCGGTCTTCTGGTCCGAGACGGTGGATCTGGGCGATCAGAGCGTCGCCGTCGATCTGACTGCGCCCGACCAGGAGGACGTCTCGCAGGACGCTCTCGACGCGGCTGCGGCGATCGTGGCGAGCATCGAGGAGATCGACCGCCGCGCACGGATCGCCATGCTCGGAGAGGTCGACAACCGCGCCAGCGAGGTCACCGAGTACATCCTGATGCAGCAGGACCAGCTCGGCGACGAGCTCGAGGACCTCCTCGTCGACGTGTCTGGCGATGTGGCGGTCGACATCATCCGATCGATGCAGCTCACGAGCGTGACGATCCTGGCTGACGAGCACGGCGGAGCCGACCCGTTCGCGGTGTTCGAGTACGCCCTCGACCCCGACTCCACCGACGACGTGCTGCTGGTGAATCTGCTCGGCGACGGCGAGATCCAGTCGGTCACGAGCGCTGACTGACGGCTGTCACTGCGCGGGCGGCTCATACGACAGGATGTCGCCCGGTGCGCACTCGAGCACGCGGCAGATGGCATCGAGCGTGGTGAAGCGCACGGCTTTGGCCCGCCCGCTCTTGAGCACCGACACGTTCGCGGGCGTGATGCCGATCGCCTCCGCGAGCTGAGCGACGGTCATCTTCTTCTTGGCGAGTTCGACGTCGAGGTTGATCACGATCGGCATCACACCACCTCCGACATCTCATCGTTGAGCCGCGTCGCGGTGGCGAGCAGCTCGCGCATCACCACGATTACGAGAGCGGCTGCGATCCCGCCGATGAAGCCTCCGATGAGAACAAAGCCGACCACCCCTGGAAGCATCTGCGCAGCGCTGAGCACAGCGAAGCACGGGATGGTGAGAGCGGCGAACACCAGTGCGCACCAGACCATGACGGTTACGAGCCGCAGCGAGCGGCGGTCGAAGATGCGCCGGCGGGCGACCGTTGACAGCAGCACCCACACGATGACGAGGAAGACCTGCACGCACGCTGCTTCGACGATGAGCCAGACCATGCCGAAGGCCGCGACCACGGAGACGAGCGGGTCGCCGGCGAACTCGCAGCACACCGCCTCGCGCGCGATGAGGGGAGCGAACAGAGCTTGTATCACGAGCAGTGCGAGCAGCATCACGGCGAGCAGTGCCTGAGCGGTTCGGATGATCCAGGGGCGCATTTCGTTTCCTATCGATTAACGATGTCTATACATCGAAAAACGATATACGTCCCTGTGATTCTCGGCAAGCGTGCTCAGGCGATTCCCGGCAGATCGACCGGCGTCAGCTCCCGGTCGCGACCGCCGCTATCAGCTCGGCGGTGATGGGGTGCTCGGGCGACGAGTAGACGCTCTCGGTCGGCCCCTGTTCGACGATGCGACCGTCGCGCATCACGGCAACCCTGTCGCTGACCAGGCGCACCACGGCGAGGTCGTGCGAGATGAACACCATGCCGAGGCGCTGCTCGCGCTGCAGCCGCATGAGCAGATCGAGAATGCCGGCCTGCGTGGTCGTATCGAGTGCTGACACGGGCTCGTCGCAGACCAGGATGTCGGGGCGACCGGCGAGCGCGCGGGCGATCGCCACGCGCTGGCGCTGTCCGCCCGAGAGCGTGGCGGGGCGCCGGGTGAGCAGCGAGGCATCGAGGCCCACGAGTGCGAGCAGCTCGGCCTCATCCGGAGACCCGTCGCGTCGTGACTGTCGCAGGATCTTGTCGACGGTGTGCCGCGGATCGAATGAGCCGAGCGGATCCTGCGGCACGAGCCGGATGCGCGGTGCCGGGTCGCTCATCCCGATCTCACCCTCGTCCGGCCGCTCCGCCCCGATCAGCAGTCGCGCCAGTGTCGATTTGCCCGACCCCGACTCGCCCACGACCCCGAGCACCTCCCCACCGGTCACCTCGACGTCAGCCCCGTGCACGGCCCACAACCGCCCGTACCGGCGCGACGCCCCCGCGGCCGAGATGCGCACTTGTCGCCCAGATGCGCCGCTTTTGACGCTGTTCTGTCGAAACTGTGCGCATCTCGCGGGCTGCGGGGAGGACACGGATGGGGTGGCTGCGTTGGACGGGGCCGGCTTGGGACCGGATGGGACGGCGGCGAGCAGGGCGCGCGTCGTGGGGTGCTCCGGCGCGTCCAACAGGCGGCGCAGCGGAGCGTGCTCGACGATGCGCCCCGACTCGATCACGGCGACGCGGTCGGCGATGCGGGACACGGCATGCAGGTCGTGGCTGATCAGCACCAGCGCCGTTCCGGCATCGCGCATCCGGCCGAGCAGGTCGAGCACGTGCACGGCGGTCGTCGCGTCGAGCGCCGTGGTGGGTTCGTCGGCGATGAGCAGCGGGGCGTCGCCGATCATGGCCGAGGCGATCAGCGCGCGCTGGCGCATACCGCCGGACAGTTCGCCGGAGCGCCGACGGAGCAGCGACTCCGCATCCGGCAGGCCTGCGTCCGTGAGCGCGTCGATCACCCGCTGGCGGCGCAGGCGGCGCGGCGTTCCGCGCACGGCGAGAGACTCGCCGACCTCCGCCTCGATCGTGCGCAGCGGGTCGAGCGACTGCAGCGCGTCCTGCAGCACGAGGGCGACATCGCGCCCTCTCATCCGGCGCCTGGCTCCGCGGCCGGCACGCAGCAGGTCCTGTCCGGCTACGGAGAACCGATCGGCCTGCACCCGCGCGGCGGGGTCGTCCTGCACCAGGCCCAGCAGCGCGCGAGCGAGCACCGACTTGCCGGCGCCGGACTCACCGACGATCGCCAGGCACTCGCCCGGCGCAACCTCCAGGTCGGCTCCGCTCACCACGTCGCCGGAGCGGGGGAGCGTCACCGTGAGATTCCGCACTTCGACCAGCGGCGCCCCCTCGCGTCGGCTTTCCGCGGTGCCGTTCGCGTCGGTGATCATCCCGTTCCCGATGTTCGGTGCGCCTGGGATGGGCAGCGCCGAACCGCCGCCAGCTGAGCCGTCCGGCTGCTCATCGGCGTCGAGGCCACGACGGCCGGCGTTCAACGGCCCGCTCCCGACATCCGGCGCCCCAGCACCGTCAGCGCCGTCGCCGTGGCGACGATGGCGAGCCCCGGGAACACGGTCATCCACCAGCCGGTCGAAATGTACACGCGACCCGCGTTGAGCATCGCGCCCCACTCCGGTGACGGCGGCTCGGTGCCCAGCCCGAGAAAGCTCAGCGCAGACACCCACACGATCGCCTGGCCGACGCCCAGCGTCGCCGTGGCGACCAGCGGCCAGAGTGTGTTCGGTGCGATGTGGCGGACGAACGTGCGCACACGCCCGGTGCCTTCGAGCCGGGCGTGTGCGACGTAGTCGCTGCGAGCGACGGTGCGCACCCGCGAGCGCAGAATGCGCGCGTATCCGGGTGCGGTCGCGAGGCCGATCGCCAGGATGGACGGCACGGTTCCCGCTCCCAGCACGGCGACGAAGAGCAGCGCCATCACCAGCGTCGGCAGCGCGAAGAGCACTTCGATCACGCGGCCCAGCGCCGCGTCGAGCCACGCCGGGCCCAGGCCTGCGGCGAAGCCGAACACCAGCCCGATGCCGATGCCGAGCGCGGTCGCCGCCAGCCCGATGCCCGCGGACCGTGCGGCGCCGTGCACGATGCGGGTGAGGACATCGCGACCGGACTCGTCGGTACCGGCCGGATGGGCGAGAGACGGCGCCTGGAACGCATCTGCCGGGGCGATGCCCAGCGGATCGCCTGGCGCGAGAACGCCGGGCGCCGCGATCGCGACCACGAGCACGAGGAGCAGTGCGAAGGCGACGCTCCCTGACCAGCCAAGGCGGGAGGCGAAGGAGATGATCGTGCGGCGAACGGCGCGCGCTTCCGTCGCGGTGCTCATGCGCCCACCCCCGTCTCCGGTGCGGCAGGCGCCCTGAGCCCGGCACGGCGCAGGCGCGGGTCGACGAACAGCTCGACCGCCTCGGTGACGATGATGACGATGACGTAGAGCACGGCGACGGTTGTGACCGCGCCGACCACGAGGGGCACGTCGCGGGCGAGGGCGCCTTCCTGCAGCAGCCGACCCAGCCCGGGGCGGGCGAACAGCACCTCGACGACGACGGCGCCGCTGAGCAGGTTCCCGAACGCCCAGCCCGACAGCGCCAGGGCAGGCAGCGATGCATGCCGCAGCGTGTGCCGCAGGAACACGCGCCGCTCGCTCGAACCTCGTGCACGCGATGTCGTGGCGAACGGCGCGGCGTCGGCTTCGAGCAGCGCGTCACGCGAGACCTGCGCGAGGAAGCCTGCGATCGGCACCGCCAGGGTCACCACCGGCAGCACCAGCCCGGAGAGGTCGCCCGACTGGCTCGTCGCGGGGAACCAGCCCAGCGCCGATGCGAACACGAGGATCAGCACGGCGCCCAGCCAGAACTGCGGCATCACGGTGGAGACGATCTCGACGCTCCGGATGATCCGGTCGATCATCCGGCCGATCAGACCGCGAGACGAGGTCGCGATCAGCGCGCCGGTGACGGCGAGCACCCACGCCAGCGCCAGGGCCAGCACTGCCAACAGCAGCGTGCCAGGCAGCTGCGCTCCGATCAGATCGGCCACGGGCTGCCTGCGCGCATACGAATCGCCGAGCTGCAGTGTTGCGATGCGGCTGAGCTGCAGCAGGTACTGCCACACCAGCGGACTGTCGAGACCGTACTCCTCGCGCGCCGCAGCCACGGCATCCGTGCCCGCCTGCGATCCCGGCCCGCCCAAGATCGCCTCCAGCGGATCGCCCGTCGACCGCAGCGCGAAGAACACGATGGTCGCCACGAGCCAGATCACCAGCACCGCACGCCCGATTCTGCCGCCGACCCAGCGTGCGGCCACGGCGAACGCACCTCGCTGCGTCGTCGTCGACGTGCTCAGCACGCCTTCCTCGCGGAAAGCGCCGTGCGCGTCATCCGGGTGGGGCTCGTGCGGCACGGCGACTACTCTGCGGTCAGCTGGGCGTTCAGGAGCATCGGCGTCGAGATCGTGTGCAGCGCTTCGATTCCGGTGACCCCCGCGTAGAGGAAGTGGTTC
Source organism: Microbacterium halotolerans (assembly GCF_003569805.1). Lineage (GTDB taxonomy): Bacteria > Actinomycetota > Actinomycetes > Actinomycetales > Microbacteriaceae > Microbacterium > Microbacterium halotolerans. The sequence goes on from NZ_KZ984052.1 coordinate 27,311, forward strand.
TGCTGGTCGTACAGCGGCAGCACCGTGAAGCTGTCGAGGATGATGCCCTGTGCGTCGGCGTACAGGCCGGCGCGCTCGTCGTCGTCGGTGGTCGCCAGCGCCTCCTCGAGCAGGCCGTCGAGTTCGTCATCGCGCAGCATCGCGTGATTCGCGAAGTATCCGGATGGCGCGGGCACGGTGCCGTCGGAGTGGTACAGGATGCGCAGCACATCGGGACCGACAGTCGTGTACGGGGCCGAGACGGAATCGTACTCGTGCGCGCCGAGCGCGCCGTACCAGCTGGAGAGGTCCATCGGGCTCAGCTGCACGTCGAAGCCGACCCCTGCCGCGTTCGCCTGGATCTGCTCGAACAGCGACTGCTCCGCCTCGGTCGACTGGTTGGTCGACACCGGGAACCGCACCGTCAGCGGCTCACCGTCCTTCATCCGGATGCCGTCGTCGTCCGCGTCGGTCCATCCGGCCTCGTCGAGCAGCTCGTTCGCACGGTCGACGTCGGTGACGAACAGCTCCTCGTCGCTGATGCCCATCGGCTCCACGCTCGACAGCGCGGAGTATGAGCGCTCGGCCGTGCCGTGGAACAGCGACTCGATGCCGGGGCGTGGATCTGCCGCACGGACGAAGGCCTCGCGCACCCGGATGTCGTCGAACGGCGCCTGAGCGGAGTTCAGCTCGATACGGTTCGCCGCTGCGGGGCGCGGCGCGTCGAGGTGTGAGATGTCCTGGCCCTCTGCGGCGACGATGTCGGTAGGGAGGGGGTTGTCGATGACGTGCACCTCGCCCGAGGCCAGCGCCGCCTGGCGGGTGGCCGCATCCGGAATGAAGCGCCACTCGATCGTCTCGACGTGCGCCGCGCCGTCGTGATCGGCCTGCGGGTTCGTCGAGACGTAGTCGTCGTTGCGGGTCAGCACGACGCGATCCTGCGGAGTCCAGCTGTCGACTACGAAGGGGCCGGTGCCGATCGGCGCCTGGCAGTTCTCCTCCTGTCCGCGCTCGATGCCGCTGGGTGCCTGCATCGCGGCCCACTGCTGGCTGAGCACCTCGAGCAGTGCCGATTTCGGCGTCGACAGGTGGAACCGCACGTGCGTGGCATCGACGACCTCGACCTCGTCGACCTGCTCGACGGCGAGGTAGCCGGTGGACGACGCCGTGTCGGGGTTCTGAAGGTGCTCGACGTTGACCTTGACCGCTTCGGCGTCGAACGGCGTGCCGTCGGTGAAGGACACGTCGTCGCGAAGGGTGAAGTCCCAGGTGAGACCGTCCTCGGATGCGTCCCAGTCCTCGGCGAGCCACGGCAGGATCGTGCCGTCCTCGTCGCGGCCGACGAGCGGCTCGAGGTACTGCGTGGAGATGAGCGCCTGCGGGTAGTTGCCGCCGACATGCGGGTCGAGGCAGTCGGGCTCGGCGTCGCCGGTGGCGTACACGAGTGTGCCGCCGTCGACGGGCTCCGCTTCACCGCCTTCCGCGGCGCATCCGGTGGCGATCACGGCCAGTGCGGCGACGGCGACGATAGGGAGGGAACGACGGATGGTGCGCATGGCTCCTCAGAGGGGTCTTGTGGACTCGGTCCAGAAATGGACCGTCTCCCAGCCTACTTCCCTCCGCACCTACTGGCGTCGCCCCTCCGGGCCCGTGAGCACCGCCATCCGGGCTCGCGAGATGCGCACTTCTCCGACGAGATCACGTTGGAATCGGCGCATCTCGACGAGAAGTGCGCATCTCGGCAGCCTGGCGCGGGTCAGACGGCCTGGGCGAACTCGGCGGGCTGGTCGTCGGCGAAGTGGGCGAGGTCGTCGGGCAGGGCACGGCCTTTCTCGCGCATGCTCTGTGCCCACAGGCGCCCGGCGCGGTACGACGAGCGCACCAGGGGGCCGGCGAGCACGCCCAGGAACCCGATCTGCTCGGCGATGCGTTTGAACTCGACGAACTCATCCGGCTTCACCCAGCGGGCGACCGGCATGTGGCGCGGGGTCGGTCGCAGGTACTGCGTGAGCGTGATGATGTCGCACCCCGCATCGCGCAGGTCCTGCAGCGCCCGTTCGACCTCCTCCGGCTCCTCGCCCATGCCGAGGATGAGGTTCGACTTCGTGATCAGTCCCGCGTCGTGGCCCTGCGTGAGCACGCCGAGCGAGCGGTCGTAGTCGAACGCGGGCCGTATCCGCTTGAACACCCGAGGCACCGTCTCGACGTTGTGGGCGAACACCTCGGGGCGGGCGTCGAAGATCTGGCCGAGGAAGGCCGGTTCGCCGTTGTGCTCGTTCGCGAGCAGCTCGACACCGGTGTTCGGGTTCAGCTGGTGGATCTGCCGCACCGTCTCAGCGTTCAGCCATGCGCCGGTGTCGGGAAGGTCGTCGCGGGCCACGCTCGTCACCGTCGCGTACCGCAGCCCCATCGTGCGCACGCTCTCGGCGACGCGACGCGGTTCGTCCGTGTCGTACTCTGCGGGTCTGCCGGTGTCGATCTGGCAGAAGTCGCACCGGCGGGTGCACTGCGATCCGCCGATCAGGAACGTCGCCTCGCGGTCCTCCCAGCACTCGTAGATGTTCGGGCAGCCGGCTTCCTGACACACCGTGTGCAGATCCTCGCCCTTCACGAGCGAGCGTACGTCCTGGTATGCGGGCCCCTGTCTGACCCTCGTCTTGATCCACTCCGGCTTCTTCTCGATCGGGGTCTGCGCGTTGCGCACCTCGAGGCGAAGCATCTTGCGCCCGTTCGGGGCAGTCGTGGTCATGCGGGAATCCTCTCGAAGGTGTTGCGGAATGCGCTCGCCGTGGTTCCGGCGAGATCTGCGGGGGAGATGTCGCCGCCCGTCTCGCGGGCGATGGTGGTCACGCCGGCATCGCGGATGCCGCATGCCACGATCTCGTCGTATGGGGCGAGGGAATGGTTGCAGTTCAGAGCGAAGCCGTGCATCGTCACGCCGCGCGAGACGCGCATGCCGATCGCGGCGATCTTGTCGGCCGCGCCGTTGTCTCGTTCGACCCACACGCCGCTGCGGCCCTCGACGCGCATGCCGGTGACCCCGTACGGCGCGATCAGCTCGATCAGCATCTGCTCGATGCTGCGCACGCACGCCACCGCATCGCCGCGGTCGGCCACGCGCATGATCGGATAGCCGATCAGCTGGCCGGGACCGTGCCAGGTGATCTTTCCGCCGCGGTCGACGTCGATGACGGGAGTTCCGGATGGGCGGGGCCGCTCACCGTCTTCCGTGCGGGAGCCGGCGGTGAACACCGCCTCGTGCTCCAGCAGGATCAGGGTCTCTTCGCGACTGCCCTCGACCACCTCGGCGTGGATGCGGCGCTGCAGCTCCCACCCCTGGCGATACGGCACCGTGTGCGGGGCGAAGCCCGGCTCCAGCACATCGATCATCCGGGTTCTCCTGCTGACTCTCGGGGGGGCCGAATGTTTATGGACCCAGTCCAAGAATGACTGACGATCACCACCCTACGCGCAATAGGCTGTGGGTATGACCAGCGGCACGCGGCGCCCCGGGCGCCCCAGAGCGATCTCGCGAGACATGCTCGCCGAGGCCGCGTGCGAGCTGTTCCTCGAGAACGGCTACGACGCCACCAGCGTCACCGACATCGCCACGCGTGCCGGCATCGGCCGCTCCAGCTTCTTCAACTACGCCGCCACCAAGGCCGAGCTGCTCTGGGGTGGTCTCGATGAGCGACTGGACGGCGCAGAGCGCGCCGTCGACGACGGCCGAGCCCCGGATGCCGCGCTGCGCGCCGTCGCCGAGGGACTCGCCCCAGACGCCCTCGCCCTTGCGATCACCAACGCGGAGGCCATGCGCATCGAGCGGGCACTGGCACACGAAGAGGCACTGCGGTCGTGGCGCGTATCGCGGTTCGTCGCGCGCGGGCTCGCCAGGCAGGGGGAGGACGCACTGGTCGCCGAAGTGCGGGCAGGGGCGTACGGCACGGCGCTGATCGCGGCGATCACGGCATGGGCGGGGTCGGGCGCGGGAGCGGCGCCGCTGGAGTCGTACCTCGAGCGGGCGCTGGACGCGGTGGTCGCACGTTAGAATCGGAGGCACCATGGCTACCTTTGGCACGCTCTCCGACCGACTGACAGAGACCTTCCGCAATCTGCGCACGAAGGGAAAGCTGTCGGCGGCCGACGTCGACGGCACCGTCCGCGAGATCCGGCGCGCGCTTCTCGACGCCGACGTGGCGCTCGAAGTGGTGAAGGCGTTCACCGCCAAGGTGCGCGAGCGCGCCCTCGGCGACGAGGTGAACCGCGCCCTGAACCCGGCGCAGCAGGTCGTGCAGATCGTCAACGAGGAGCTCGTGGCGATCCTCGGCGGCGAGCAGCGCCGACTGCAGTTCGCGAAGACGCCGCCGACCGTGATCATGCTCGCGGGTCTTCAGGGTTCGGGTAAGACCACATTCGCAGGCAAGCTCGCCAAGCAGCTGCAGAAGGAGGGTCACACGCCGCTCCTGGTCGCTGCCGACCTGCAGCGGCCGAACGCCGTGAACCAGCTCCAGGTTGTGGCCGAGCGGGCGGGTGCGGCCGTCTACGCGCCGTTCCCGGGCAACGGCGTCGGCGACCCGGTGAAAGCATCGCGCGACGGCGTCGAGCACGCCAAGCGCCAGCTGCACGACGTGGTCATCATCGACACCGCCGGACGTCTCGGCGTCGACGAAGAGCTGATGAAGCAGGCCGGTGACATTCGGAAGAAGACGCAGCCGGATGAGGTGCTGTTCGTCATCGACGCGATGATCGGTCAGGACGCCGTCAACACGGCGCGCGCCTTCCAGGAGGGCGTCGACTTCACGGGTGTGGTGCTGTCGAAGCTCGACGGCGACGCACGAGGGGGTGCCGCGCTGTCGGTCGCCTCGGTGACGGGGCGACCGATCATCTACGCGTCGACGGGTGAGAACCTCGAGGACCTCGAGGCCTTCCACCCCGACCGCATGGCGAGCCGCATCCTCGACCTCGGCGACATCCTCACCCTCATCGAGCAGGCCCAGGAGGCCTTCGACGAGGAGGAAGCCCAGAAGGTCGCCGAGAAGCTCGCCAAAGAGGCATTCACCCTCGACGACTTCCTGCAGCAGATGCAGCAGATGAAGAAGATGGGGTCGATGAAGAAGATGCTCGGCATGATGCCGGGCATGGGCGGGATGAAGGAGCAGCTCGAGAACTTCGACGAGCGCGAGATCGACCGCACCGAGGCGATCATCCGGTCGATGACTCCGGCCGAGCGCCACAACACGAAGATCCTGAACGGCTCGCGCCGTGCGCGCATCGCGCGAGGCTCGGGCATGACGGTCACCGACGTGAACTCGCTCGTGAACCGCTTCGAGCAGGCGGCGAAGATGATGAAGACCGTCGCCCGCGGCGGCACACCGAACATCCCGGGCATGGGCGCGATGCCGCCTGGCATGGGCAAGCCCGGAGCCAGCGCGAAGCGCGGCAAGAAGGGCAAGAAGGCCAAGGGCGGCTCGCGCTCGGGCAACCCCGCCAAGCGCGCGGCGGAGAACGCCGGCCTGTCCCACGAACCGCAGGCTCCGACTGGCTCAGGCTTCGGCCTGGCCGCCCCACAGGAGCCCAGCGAGAGCGATCTCGCCGAGATCCAGAAGCTGTTCGGCAAGAACTAGCCGGCGGTTCGGAGCGCACCTGGCCGTTCCGGTGCGGTGAAACGCCGCTTTCAAAGAACGATAGCGGCATGTCTTCGAACCTGAGAGGCGAGGCGCGGTGTCATGCTCGCGGCGGTGCGATAGCGTGCCCTCGTGTGATGAAACGATTCAATTGCGGTTCGGCTGACGCCGTGCCGCCGCATGATTCGACTCCGCAGCCGTGCAACGGCACCTGTGGATCATCACGCACGGGGGAACGGCTATCAACGGAGAATCGGCATGACACAGGCGTCATCGACCCACAACGGGTCGTCCCGAAGCAACCACGGTCTGACGAGGAGACAGCTCTTCGGGCTGTCCGCCGCCGGCATCGCGGGGGCCATGCTCGTCGGCCCGCAGCAGGCGTCGGCATTCGGTCCGGCTGCGCATGCGGCCGCGGGCGAGAAGGCGGCGCCCGGGGCGCTGGACGGGTTCACGACACCGGGCACGGCTACCGCGCCGTGCTTCCGCTGGTGGTGGCCCAACGGCGAACTCGAACTCGAGCAGATCGCGCGCGAGGTCGAACAAGCGGCGAACAACGGCTTCCACGGGCTGGAGATCGCCAACGTGCACCACAGTGTTGCCGGGGATCTGCTCGACGTCGAGAACTTCGGCTGGGGCGGTGCGCACTGGGTGGCGGCGGTCGAGACGGCCCTCGAAGCGGGCAAGCGACACAACGTCGAGATCGACATCACGCTCGGGCCGTCCTGGCCTGCGGTGATTCCCGGGATCACGCCGCAGAGCGAGGCCGCACTGGTCGAGCTTGCGCACGGCGCTGTCGACCTGGCGTCGGGGGAGCGATTCTCCGGTCCCCTGCCGGAGCCCGAGACCGAAGCACATCCGGGAGTCGAGGGTCGCACCCTGATCCGGGTTCAGGCCGCTCGCGTGATCGAGCGACCCGAGCGAAACGGCATCATGCTCGAGCACGCGTCACTGGTCGACCTGACCGAACGAGTCGTCGGCGAGTCCGTCGAGTGGACCGCACCCGATGACGGCTACGAATGGACGATGATCGCGTACTGGCAGCGCGGGCTCGGACAGCGGGCCGAAGCCGGCTCGCACACCGGTCCGGAGTCCTACGTCGTCGACCACTTCTCAATGGCGGGCGCGCAGGCGCTGATCGACTTCTGGGAAGAGAACATCCTCACACCTCGCATCGATCAGCTGCTGCGGGAGACGGGCGGAACGTTCTTCGAGGACTCCCTCGAGGTCGAGACGGACGCGACGATCTGGGCCCGCCAGGCGCAGGAGGAGTTCCGTACGCGGATCGGGTACTCGCTCACGCCCTTCCTCGCGGGCATTCTCGAGATCGACGAGAAGTACGTATACCAGTTCTCGGATGAAAAGGTCACACGCATCCGCGACGACTACAACCAGGTGCTGAGCGATCTCTACTCGGAGTACCACCTCGTGCCCCTGCGCGACTGGTCGCACAGCCACGGCGTACAGTATCGCGTGCAGGCCTACGGTTTGGAGCAGGACTCACTCGATCAGGCGGGAATCGTCGACATCCCGGAGACGGAGTCCCTCGGGGCGAAGAATCTCGATGACCACCGCCTCCTCGCGAGCGGCCGCGACATCGGCGGTCGCACGATCCTGTCGAGCGAAACCGCGGCGTACCTGGGTAGGTCGTACGCCGTCACCTGGAACGAGGTGCTCAACACGATCGGTGAGACCTTCGTCGGCGGAGTCAACCAGACGGTGCTGCACGGCTTCTCCTACAAGGATGCGCCCAGTGCGGAGTGGCCCGGCTTCGCTGCCTTCACTCCCTACGCAGGTGGGACCTCCGTCGGCTATTCGGAGGCGTGGGGCCCGCGCATGCCCTCGTGGGGGCACATCGGGTCAGCCGCCGCGTACCTCGCGCGCACGCAGTGGGTGCTGCAGCAGGGAGTCCCGCAGTACGATGTCGCCTACTTTCGGCAGAAGGGGTGGGCCCAGACCGGGATCGGCGCTCCGTGGGGCACGAGCTCCGGCATCCCGACGGGATGGACACACGGCTTCCTCAACGGGACGAGCCTGTTCAAGGAGCGGTCGGTGCTCGACGACGGCGTCTTCGCGCCGGAAGGCGGCGCGTACCGGGCGTTCGTCGTCGACCACGATCGCTTCCGAGGCAATGAAGCGACCATGTCGCTCGACGCCGCGCGCAAGCTGCTCGAACTCGTGCAGGCAGGCCTGCCGGTCGTCTTCTTCGGGGATTGGACCGCTCCGGACGCGATCGGCAGGCGGCCGGACAACATCGACGTCGTCGTGCAGCAGCTGGTCGAGCACATGCTCGAGTTCCCGAACGTGCGCAGCGCGGCAGCGAACGAGGAGATCGGCGAACGGCTCTCGGAGCTCGGCATCAGACCGCGCGTCAGTCATGCTTCGTCATATCTGACGCACGTGCACCGGGTCGCGTCGGACATCGAGTACTACTACATCGCGAATGTACGGCACAATCCGCCCAAGGAGCCGGCGATGAGTCTCGATCAGGACGTCCGTCTGACCAGGACACATCCCGGCGCTGTGCCCTACGTCCTCGATGCGTGGAACGGACGACGCGTCGAGCGACTCGCGGTCTACACCGAGAGCGGGCAGGACGTGACGGTGCGCGTGCGCCTTGAGCCGGGGCAGTCCACGATCATCGCATTCGCACCCGACGGCTGGGCGGGAACAGCCTCGCCGACCGCCGTCAGCGCGTCGACGTCGGTGCTCGGCGCCAGCCTGGGCAAGCGTGGCGAGGTGTACGTGCATGCCGAAGATGCGGGCGCGCTCGAGCTCGCCCTCGCCGGCGGGCAGACGGCGCAGGTGGATGTCCCCGCGGCGCCTGCGCCGATCGAGATCCGCGACTGGAACGTCACGGTGGAGGATTGGAAGCCGGGCGCCGGTCCGCTCGAGACGGTGAAGGAGCGGCATGCCCTGTCGCTCGATGGGCTCCTGCCGTGGACGCAGATCGCCGAGGTGGCGGATGCGTCGGGAATCGGCATATACGACGGCGAGTTCCACATGGGCCGCGAATGGCGCAAGAAGTCCACGGGCGTGAGATTGTCGTTCGGCGAGGTGAACGACACGTTCTCGGTGTGGGTGAACGGCACCTTCGTCGAGACGCGCGACTTGACGGACACGACGCTCGACATCAGCGATCACGTGCACGGAGGACGCAACACCGTCAAAGTCGAGGTGGCGACGCCGCTGAGCAATCGCATGCGCACAGTCAATGCCGATGTGTACGGGGGATGAAGAAGCAAGACTACGGCCTGCTCGGTCCTGTCGTCGTGAGCGCCTACGGGAAGGCGAAGGTGGCATGGCGACGAAGCGCGAGATCGCCCCCGGCGCGGAGAAGAGGCTGGGGGCGATCTGTGTTCGTGCTCCGGGTCAGTACGTCATCACGAGTGAGTTCGATACGGACACGATCGACACGACCACGGCGTTGAGGATGCCTGCGATGTACGGGTTGTTCGTCTCGCGGTAGATCTTGCGCGAGACGACGGCCGTGAACGCCAGGATCACCACGACAGGGAACAGCCAGATGCTGTAGATGCCGCCGAAGCCGGGCACGAGGTCGCCCGTCACCCAGAAGGTGAAGTACTGCAGCAGCACGAGCACGATCGGGCCGAGCGAGTTGAACAGCGCGAGAACTGCGGTGTTGACCCACTCAGCCGAGCCGAGCCGGACGCGGTTGAACACGTTGATCGACACGGAGTTCGCGACGAAGTAGATCAGGAACAGCGGCAGCAAGAACAGGCCGTACCAGATCTTGTCCTGCGGGAACGCCTTCACCGCGATCACCCAGAAGCGGAAGTCGGTCTTGAAGAAGTAGTCAGTCAGGAAGACGAGCATGAACGACGCGCTCGTCGCCACGGCGACCAGCCCGACGCTCTGCAGCAGCCGCTTCCAACCGGGCCACAGACCGAGATCGGTCGGGCGATGGCCCGCCTTGCGGCCGAACAGCAGATACGACAGCGCCATGATCACGACGGCCGTCGCGCCGTTGATCGCGGCCCACAGCGCGATGAAGAACACCGAACCGGTGGGCACCGGATTGGGAACCGCGTTGTGCACGATGCCCGTCACCCAGGCCTGCTGACTGAGCCAGACATAGGACAGCGCCGAGACAGCGGCCGATACGACTAGGCCGCCCCAGAACCAGGCCAGGTCCTTACCCGTCGCGCGTTCGGGAGCGGCGACGTCTGCGCGAAGATCGCGGAAGGCGCGCGTGAAGAGCAGCTCGCGCGTGAAGGTGACCAGGAACATGCCGAAGCCGATCAGCCCGATCGCAGTGAAGATCTCCTTCCACTGCCACACCTGCGAACCCGGTGCGATGTCGACCGGCGCGTCGAGCGTGGCGTCGAAGAAGTCGAGCACCTCGCCCGTCGTGTGCGCCGACTGCGGACCCCACGGGTGCGTCTGCGCCGGCGTGGTCAGGTAGCGCACCGCGTCTTCGCCGTCGACCACCTGCGTGTAGTACTCGTCGGTCACGCGCTCGTCGAGGTCGGCCGGGTCTGTACCGAAGTGCAGGAACGACTGGGCGCTCGGCGTTCCGGCGAACTCGCGCGGCGGCGTGGCCGTCGTGCCGTCAGCGTTGTAGGAGCGGAAGAAGAACTCGTCGTACTGGTCGGCGACCAGGCCCACGTCGCGCGAGCCGTAGATGTTCGTGTAGGCGCCTTCGTCGTCGGTGTAGAACGCCTCGTTGTCGACCAGCATCACCGACGAGATGAGCTGCGTGTCAGCGGCGTTGTCGAGCTGCACCGAGAAGTTCGCCGCGCGGGCGCCGTTCGAGTGGCCTTCGACGCCGATGCGGTCGGTGTCGACGTACGGCAGATCGGCGATGAGCTTCACTGCGTCGTACATTCCGGTGCCGCCGACCTCGAGCTGGTCGTAGGGGAGCGGGTCCGAGTTGCCGTGGCCGTACATGTCGATCGACAGCACGACGAATCCGCGCCGAGCCAGCTCCACGTAGTTCGCGGTCTGCATCTCTCGGTTGTTCCACCAGCCGTGGCTGACCACTACGGCGGGCGCCGGGGAATCGGCGGTGGCGTTCTCAGGGACGAGCAGCAGCGCGTTCATCGAACGCCCCGAACTCGTCTCCCAGCTCAGGTCCTTGACCTCGGTCGATCCGGCACCGGTCTGCACGATCGCGGCGCCGAGCGCCGAGATCAGTGCGAGCAGCAGTGATATGACGACCAGCACGTTGTTGCGCCGGCGTGACGTCGTTGTCATGTGAAGTGACTCCTTGTGTTCTCTTGTGCAGGGACGCAGGCATGTCGGTGCCCGCGCCGAACCGCCCGCTCGAGGCGGGCGGAGGTCGGGTGCGTCAGCCGTTCAGGTGCGGCGGATCTACCGGAGACGTCGCCGGAGAGTCGATTGCCGGCACCGGGACGGTTGCGGGCGCTCTCATGCGCCGAGCTCGGCGACGTCGAGAGCGACGTCGTGCTCATCGCGAAGCAGTTCGATCGTCGCGGCGAGCTCCTGGTCACGACGATCGGTGCTCCAACCGGCTGCGGCGGCCAACGCGTCGGCCACCGTGCGGAGCGTGTCGATGTCGGCGCGGCCGGTGAAGGCGAGCGAGGTGCGGCGCAGGATGACATCAGCAAGGTGCACGACGTGCTCGTCGCGCACCATCCATTCCAGCTCACGGGTGGAGAGTTCGCCGCCGAGGATGAGCTCGTCGTCTCCGGACTGCAGGTGCTCCCACACCTGCACGGCGCGCGTGCCGTAGCGCTCGAACAGCAGCCTGGTGCGTGCGTCGTCTGCGTCCAGCTTCTCCCGCAGCCACACGGTGACGTCTCCCGGTGTCTCGGGGTAGTCGCGGCCGCCGCCGATCGTCAGACCGCGCGTGCTGACCGTGCGCGGCGCCTTCAACATGTAGAGCACCTTGTCGGCCAGCGTCTCGCCGAGGGCGCGGAACGTGGTCCACTTGCCGCCGACCACGCTGATGACCGGGGTGCCGTCGAGTTCGGTCGTGGCGAGGTGGTAGTCGCGCGAGATCTGCCCGGTGCTGGACGCGTCGCTGCGGGGCAGGGGCCTGATGCCGCTGAACTTGTACACGATCTGCTCGCGCGAGACCGCGATGTCGGGGTACACGTCGGAGATCAGATCGAGGAAGTAGTCGACCTCGCTCTCGGTGCACCGGATGGGCTGACTCGGGTCGGCCGGGATGTCGGTCGTGCCGACCATCGCCCTGCTCTTGAGTGGGTAGATGAGCACGACGCGGCCGTCCTCGTGTTCGAAGAAGATCTCGCGCCCGCCGGTGGCGGCGACGAGATCGGGATTGTCGAGCACGATGTGTGAGCCCTTCGTGCCGCCCATGTACGCGGTGGCGCTGCCGAGTGCCTCGTTCGTGAGATCCGTCCACGGGCCGGACGCGTTGACCACGACATCCGGCGCGAAGTCGAACTCGTCGCCCGTAGCGTTGTCGCGCAGGGTGATGCTCCGGCCGTTCCGGCCGACCGCCTCGACGTAGTTGACGGCCCGTCCGCCTGCACGCACGCCGTCGCCGAGCACGTCGAGCGCCAGGCGCTCAGGGTCGTGCATGGACGCATCGAAGTAGGTCGCTGTGTACTTGACGTTCTTGTTCAGCCGGGGCAGCTGCTCCAGTGTGCGCTTGCGCCCATGGAAGCGGTGCCACGGCGTGGAGCGACCAGCCGTGGCGAACAGGTCGTACATGACGAGCCCCGCCTTGATGATCAGCGCCCCGCGCTCGGCAGGCTTGCCCTGTCGCTGGAACAGGAACTTCATCGGGGCGTTGAGCAGACCGGAGAAGAACGAGTACATCGGAATGGTCGTCTTCAGCGGCTTGACGTAGTGGGGAGCGGTCGCGAGCAGATCGTTGCGCTCGCGGACCGACTCCTGCACGAGACGGAACTCACCGTTCTCGAGGTACCGGATGCCGCCGTGCACCATGTGGCTCGACGCGCTGCTCGCGCCGGACGCGAAGTCACCGCGCTCGACGAGCACGACGTCGATGCCCTGCAGCGCGAGATCGCGGAACGTCGCGATGCCGTTGATGCCGCCGCCGATGATGAGCACCTGGGCCTTGCCAGTCTCGCGGATCGAGGCGATGGCCTCATCGCGAACGGCGGAGTGCGACTGCGGCGTGCTCATGGTGCTCCTTCTCAAAGCGCGGATGCGACTGCTCCCAACAGCGGGATCACGACTAGGCTGAAACTACTGGGACGGATGCGCAAATCTCCTGCACGAACGTGCAGCGGGTCGCGGAGAAGGGGACAGGGATGGCATACCGCGACGATTCCGGTGAGAATGCGGCCAAGCGGTCGGAGCAGATGGACACGGGCGGGCACAGCGCGGATGCGAAGCTGGAGCGCGCATTGACAGCTGCTCAGCTCTACTACATGCAGGACCTCACGATGGACGCGATCGCCCGTGAGCTGCGGACCTCGCGCTCATCCGTCTCGCGCCTGATCAGCCACGCACGAGAGACGGGCCTCGTCGACATCCGGATCCGCTCGCCCCTCGAGCACGGTGCAGGGCTCGAACAGGAGCTCCGCGAGCGCTACGGCGTCTCCGCGCACGTCGTGCCGGTCGGCGACGGCGTGAGCCAGGTGGATCGTCTGGAGCGCGTCGCCATGACCGCGGCGAAGCTCATCGCACAGTTCGTCGACTCGAACATGTCGATCGGCGTGGCGTGGGGATCGACCATCGGCGCGATCAGCAGGCACCTGCCGTCGCGCGACACGCACGGCACGAAGGTCGTGCAGCTGAACGGGGCGGGCAACACGCTGACCAGCGGAATCGAATACGCCAGCGAGATCCTCGACCGGTTCGGGCAGGCCTTCCGAGCGGACGTGCAGCAGTTCCCCGTGCCGGCTTTCTTCGATGATCCCGCCACGAAGAACGCCATGTGGCGCGAGCGCAGCACGCGCCGGATGCTCGCAGCGCAGGATCGCATAGACATCGCCATCTTCGGCCTCGGCTCACCCTTCGCCGAGGTGCCGAGTCGCGTGTACATCGGCGGGTACCTCGACAAGCGCGACTACCAGACGCTGCGCGATGACGGCGCCGTCGGCGACGTGGCGACGGTGTTCTTCCGCCGCGACGGCTCATGGCGAGACGTCGCACTGAATGCGCGGGCGACGGGACCGGGCATCGATCGGCTCCGTCGCGTTCCTCGGCGCATCTGCGTCGTGTCCGGCATGCCGAAGCTGCACGCTACGCGCGGCGCGCTCACGGCGAAGGCCGTCACCGATCTCGTGCTCGACGAGGAGCTCGCCCAGGGCCTGCTGGCGGTCTGACGAGCCTTGTCTCGCACGTTCGTGCAGTCGATGTGACCGGGTGTGCTCGCGCGACGTAGCCTGGGGGCACCGCGTGCGGTCGTCGCGGTGGTCATCCGGATGCCGGATGGCGAATGCTCTCCAGGTGACGAAGGAGTTCCCGTGCCGGACCAGCCGAAGTACCTCGTGTCGATCGATCAGGGCACGACATCGACGCGTGCGATCGTGTTCGATCACAGCGCCAGAATCGTGGCGACTGGCCAGCTCGAGCACGAGCAGATCTTCCCCAGGCCCGGATGGGTCGAGCACGATGCGATGGAGATCTGGCGGAACACGCGGGAGGTCATCGGGCAGGCGCTGTCGAAGGCCGAGATCACTCGGCACGACGTGGCGGGGATCGGCATAACGAACCAGCGCGAGACCGTCGTCGTGTGGGATCGCGAGACCGGCGAGCCGATTCACAACGCCATCGTGTGGCAGGACACGCGCACGCAGGCGGCGATCGACGAGCTCTCATCCGACGGGGGAGTGCACCGCTTCGCCGGCATCACCGGCCTGCCGCTGAACGCATACTTCTCGGGATCGAAGCTGGCGTGGATCCTCGACAACGTCGACGGAGCGCGTGAGAGGGCCGAGGCGGGCGGGCTGATGTTCGGCACGATCGACACTTGGCTGGTCTGGAACCTCTCAGGCGGACTCGACGGCGACGGCGTGCACGTCACCGACGTGACCAACGCGAGCCGCACTCTGCTGATGGATCTCATTACGCTCGACTGGTCGGACGAGATGCTCGAGGTCTTCCGCATCCCCAGGGCGATCCTTCCCGAGATCCGGTCGTCATCCGAGGTGTATGCGCATGCGAACCCGCACAGCCTGCTGCGGGAGACGCCGATCGCCGGCATCCTCGGTGATCAGCAGGCGGCGTCCTTTGGACAGGCAGCGTTCTCGCGGGGAGAATCGAAGAACTCGTACGGCACGGGTAACTTCGTGCTGTTCAACACGGGCGAGGACATCGTCTTGTCGGAGCACGGGCTGATCACGACCGTTGCGTATCGGCTCGGCGAAGGCCCGGCGTCGTACGCGCTCGAGGGTTCGATCGCTGTGACGGGGTCGCTGATCCAATGGCTGCGCGACAATCTCGGCATCATCTCGTCCACATCGGAGGTCGAGCAGCTCGCCCGCTCGGTCGATGACAACGGTGACGTGCACATCGTCCCGGCGTTCTCGGGCCTCTTCGCACCGCATTGGCGCTCCGATGCGCGAGGAGTGATCGTAGGGCTGACGCGATTCGCGACGAAGGCGCACTTCGCGCGCGCGGCGCTCGAGGCGGTGGCGTTCCAGTCGCGTGAGGTGATAGACGCGATGAACGCCGACAGCTCGGCAGCGCTGACCGAGCTGCGCGTCGACGGCGGCATGGTGCACAACGAGCTGCTGATGCAGTTCCAGGCCGACGTCCTCGGTGTGCCGGTGGTGCGGCCGGTCGTGTCGGAGACGACCTCGCTGGGCGCCGCGTTCGCTGCAGGGCTCGCCGTCGGCTTCTGGAAGGACTTGGACGAGCTGCGCGAGCTGTGGCAGGAGGACGCCCGCTGGGAGCCGCAGATGCCCGAGGCGGAGCGCGAGCAGCGCCTCGACACCTGGCGCAGAGCGGTAGAGCGCACCCTCGACTGGGCCTGAGCACGCAACCCCGGGTCGTGCGCCCGGGCTACTCGCCCTCGGCGCGGCCGAGGCGCCAGTAGCCCATGAACGCCACGGCGCGGCGGTCGACGCCGACATCGCGCACCAGGTGCCTGCGCAGCTGCTTGATGACGCTCGACTCGCCCGCGATCCACGCGTAGAGGGGCGCGCTCTTCAGCGCTGCGCCTCCCTTGGCGGAGCGCGGCACCTCCCACAGCAGGCCCGCCTCGATGTCGACCTCCTCGACCTCGGCGCCGCGTCCGTTCGGGCACAGCGCCTCCGCGTGCTCCGTGACCGCGCGGACGAGGTGCTCGTGGCGCTCGCCCTCATCGCGGGAACCGACGTGCACACGGAACCCGGGGTGAGCGGGAAGGTACGCGCGGTCGGCGGCCTCGGGAACCTCGAGCACCACGACGCCTCGCGCTGACTGCGGCAGCTGCTCGAGGATCACGGCGATCGCGGGAGCGGCTGTCTCGTCGCCCACCAGGAGCAGCTGCTCGGTCTGCGCGGGTGGAACGAAATCGAGCCCCATGTTGGCACCGCCGTGATGGATCGTCGGCGCCGCGATCAGCACCTCGTCGCCGACGAGCGCGTCCCGTATCCAAGCGGAGGCGGGGCCGGAGACGTCGTGCACAACCATGTCGATGTCGACCTCCCGGACATCGTTGCGCACGGCTCTGGTGGTGTACGTCCGGAACGGATGCCGCTCATCCGGGTGCTGCTCGCGCCACTGGGCGTACCAGTCTTCGCCGGTCGGCATGGCGTCGATGGGCACGCCGGGGCGCGGGAAGACCACCTTGATGCGCTGGTCGAAACCGGGGTTGCCGTACTCATCGAGGTCGGCGCCGGTGAACGTGAATCGGCGGAAGCTCGGTGTGATGTCAGTGATGCGCGAGACCTCCGCGCGGAAGATCCTCATCGGACGGGTGTCGGCAGCGGTGATGGTCATGTGGCGGCTCCTGCCGTGCGGTCGGTGCTCTCGGAGCGAGCGGGGTCGGGCGAGACGCTGTCGGCGTCGCCGTCGGACAGAGAATGATGGCGGCCGCGCGGTACGACCAGCGGGGTGCCGGACACAGGGTCGGCGATGACCTCGGCGGTGAGGCCGAAGACTTCGTCGATCAGCTCGGCTGTGACGACCTCGCTCGGGGCGCCGCTGGCGACCAGTCGCCCGTCGCACATCGCGAACAGATGGTCGGCGTAGCGGGCGGCGAGGTTGACGTCGTGCAGCACCATCGCGATCGTGGTGCCGCGCGTGCGGTTCAGATCGGTGAGCAGATCGAGCACCTCGATCTGGTGCGCGAGGTCGAGGAACGTCGTCGGCTCGTCGAGAAGGAGCACGTCCGTGCCCTGGGCGAGCGCCATCGCGATCCACACCCGCTGACGCTGGCCGCCCGACAGCTCGTCCACAGGACGGTTGGCGAGGTCAGCGGTGCCGGTGATCTCGAGCGCTTCGGTGACGGCGCTCTCATCCGCTGCGGACCACGAGCGGAACAGCTTCTGGTGCGGATGGCGGCCGCGCCCGACGAGATCGGCGACGGCGATGCCCTCTGGCGCAATCGGCTGCTGGGGGAGCAGTCCGAGTGCGCGCGCGAGATGCTTCGTGGGCATCCGGACGATGCTCTCGCCGTCGAGCAGCACAGAACCCGACTGCGCGGGCAGCAGCCGTGAGAGCGTACGCAGCAGGGTGGACTTGCCGCAGGCGTTGGCCCCGACGATGACGCTGATTCCCCCGGGAGGCAGTTCGAGGTCGACGCCGTCGACGATGGTGACCTGCCCGTACCCGGCACGCAGGTCCTCGGCGGTGAGGGAACGATGTTCGGTCACGATGAGCCTCCGAGCCTGCTGGTGCGGATGAGAAGGAAGAGCAGGTAGGGCGCGCCGAGAATGCCCGTGATCACGCCGACGGGGAACTTCGTGCTGAAGGCGAACTGTCCGATCAGATCGGCCGCCAGCACCAGGCACGAACCCACGAGTGCGGCCGGCACGACCAGGGACGAACCCGCGCCGACGATGCGTGCGGCGATCGGCCCCGCGAGGAAGGCGACGAACGCGATCGGCCCTGTTGTGGCCGTCGCGAAGCACGCCAGCGCCACGGCCGAGAGGATGAGCAGCAGGCGCGTTCGGTCGACGCGCACGCCCAGGGCGGTCGCGGATGCGTCGCCCATCTCGAGAGCGCGCAGATCCCGCGAGAGGAAGAGCACCAGCGGCATCAGCGCGGCGACGGCGATGGCCAGCGCCGGGATGTCCTCCATCCGGGAGCCGTTGAGACTGCCGGTCAGCCAGCGCATGGCGACCGCCACATCCCACTCCGCCGCGCGCTGGATCAGATACGACACCACGGCATCCAGCATGGCGCCGATTCCGATGCCGATCAGGATGAGGCGTCCGCCCGTCGACTCACCGCCGCGTGCTGCGAGGTAGATCGCGGCCGCCGTGGCGACGCCCATCAGCAGCGACAGCGTCAGGGTGAGCGGCGCGGCCAGGTGCAGCACGACCAGCGACAGCACAGCGGCGACGCTCGCACCGGACGTGATGCCGATCACGTCCGGGCTGGCGAGGGGATTGCGCAGCAGCGTCTGGAACGTGGTGCCGGCGATGCCGAACGCGATGCCTGCCAGGATGCCCGTCAGGGCACGGGGAATCCGCTGGCGCCCGACCGTGAACGACGCGCCCGGCACATCGTGCCCGGCGATCACGGCGATGATGTCGCTGAGCGGGTAGAACGTCTCGCCGAAGAGCACCGTGGCGATCAGAAGTGCGACGAGCAGCGCTGCGAGCACGGAGACGCCGATCCGTCGTCGCCGCGAGCGGACGCGCCGCCCGACGCGAAGCGCATCGAGGGGCGTCGCCCCTGTCGGCGCGATCCGGATGTCGGTGCCGGCGGTCATCACAGTGCCCGCATCCGGGTGCGGCGGGCGATGATGACGAGCACGGGCGCGCCGATGACGGCCGTGAGAATGCCGGCCTCGACCTCCCCCGGCGAGCCGAGCACGCGCCCCGCGGTGTCGGCGACGGTGAGGAGCACGGCGCCGAGCGGGGCGGACAGCGGCAGGATCCACCGCTGGTCCGGACCGACGATGAGACGGACCACGTGGGGCACCATCAGCCCGACGAACGCGATCGGCCCGCACACGGCTGTGACGCCGGCGCACAGGGCCACGCCCGCGGTGGCGGCGATCGCCCTGGTGCGCCCGATGCGCACGCCGAGGCCGACGGCGACATCGTCGCCCAGTGCGAGCGCGTTGAGCCCCGGAGCGAACACCAGCACGGCCGTCGCCGCGACCGCGAGCAGGGGAGTGACGGCGCCGAGCGCCGCCCAATCGGCGCCGCCGACCCCGCCGACCTGCCAGAACCGGAACTCGTTCATCGCGGCGGTGCTGGGCAGCAGCACGGCGCTGACGAGCGAAGACAGCGCCGCCGTCGTCGCCGCGCCCGCGAGCGCCAGCTTGATCGGGGTGGCACCGCCGGCGCCGATCGACCCGACGACGTAGACGAACACCGCCGCCAGCGCACCGCCCACCAATGCGAGACCGAGATAGGCGAACAGCGTGGTCGCGCCGAAGAAGGCGATCCCGCTCACCACGAACAGCGCGGCACCCGTGTTGACGCCGAGGATGCCGGGGTCGGCGATCGGATTGCGCGTGATCGCCTGCATCACGGCGCCCGACAGCGCCAGCGCGGCTCCGGCGAGCAGTGCGAGCAGAGTGCGCGGGATGCGCTCCTGCACCGCGATCGCCCCGATCCCAGCGGCGGTCTCTCCGTGCAGCCAAGCCGTCAGACCGTCGACGATGTCGATGGGTTCGACAGCGCGTGAGCCGAAGGCCAGTGATGCCGCGGCGGCCGCGGCGACGGCGGCGACGCTGACCGCGACGAGAAAGGCGCGCCGCGTCGCCGGTGCCGCCGCGGGGGCGGAACCGGTCGGACGAGGCGGCGCCTGGGTCACTCGGCCTTCGACGCGGCGTCGTCCAGGAGGGAAACGTAGTCGTCGAGCATCCAGGGGATCGACAGCGCGGTGGGCGTCACAGATCCGCTGAATGCGTCACCGCTTCCGACGGCGACGACCGCGCCGTTCTGCACCGCGGGTACTGTGCTCCACAGCGGGTCGGACTGCAGAGTGTCGAGGAGCGTGTCGTCGCCGTATGCGACGATCACGTCGACGTCGGCGATCTGATCGGCGTTCTCCGCGGAGATGTCTGCGTAGAAGCTGCCGCTCTCAGTGGTCTCCGCAGCGAGATCGGGGAAGTCGAAGCCCAGATCGCCGAGGAACGCCGTCCGCGAGTCCTCCGTCGCGTAGATCGACGCGGTGGACAGGTCAGCGGGCGACATGTAGAAGAACGCCGCCTTCTTGCCTTCGAAGCTCGTCACACCGCTCGTCGCGTCGGCGATCTGCCGGTCCAGATCCTCGACCAGCTGCTCGCCCTCTTCGGCTTGGCCGAGCGCCTCGGCATCGGTCCGGATGACATCGCGCCACGGGGTGTACCACGGCACGTCGGGGTATGCGACGGTCGGCGCGATCTCGGTGAGTGTGTCGTACTCCTCCTGGGTCAGGCCGGAGTACGCCGCGAGGATCAGATCGGGCTGCGCATCCGCGATCGCGGTGAAGTCGACGCCGTCGGTCGTGTCGAAGATGACGGGGTCGTCTGCACCGAGCTCCTCGTATCCGTCGAGGGACCAGTCGTACAGGCCGAGGCCGTCGTCGCTCGTCATGGACCACGTCTGGTCGTCGACGCCGATGGGTGCGACGCCGAGGGCTAGCGCGACGTCCTGGTTGCCCCAGCCGACGGTCGCGACCCGCTCGACGCCATCCGGGACCTCCGTCGTACCCAGCGCGTGCGTGATCTCGATGCCGCTGCCACCGGTCGAGGTCTCGGGTCCCTCCGCGCCGGAGGCGCACGAAGCGAGAAGCAGCGCAGAAGCCGCGAGGGAGGAGACGGCGAGGAGAGGGCGAGAACGCATGGGAAGACCTTTCGAGAGGGGGAGAGTCTTCGGCGGTGAAGAGATGCGCGCGGCGAGATCACGTTCGTCGATCGAGGCGAGCACGCTAGGACAGGCTTACCTAATCTACGCTGAGATGCAACTTCGCGGAACCCATGGATGCGACCAGTTCGGATACTGGGCGAACACAGAGGCGCGCCAATTGGCGGGAGGGGCGCTTTCTCTGGCAGAATGGAGGTTTGGAACGCGGGAACGACCCTCTATCCTTTCCGCGAACCACCCTGAGAGCTTCCGCCGGCGTGCATCACCCCACGCGCGAGGCGATTGGTTCGTTCACTTCGAAAACCACAGGAGAAACGTGGCTGTCAAGATCCGTCTCAAGCGTCTGGGCAAGATCCGTGCGCCGTATTACCGCATCATCGTTGCCGACTCGCGCAAGAAGCGCGACGGTCGTGTGATCGAGGAGATCGGCAAGTACCACCCCACGCAGGAGCCCTCGTTCATCGAGGTCGACTCCGAGCGTGCGCAGTACTGGCTCAGCGTCGGCGCCCAGCCGAGCGACCAGGTGCGCGCCATCCTCAAGCTGACCGGTGACTGGGGCACCTTCAAGGGCGAGAAGGACGCCAAGAACACGGTCAGGGTTGCGGGCGAGAAGGTCGACTTCGAGGTCGACTCGAACAAGAAGTCGGTCATCAAGCCGAAGGCCGAGAAGAAGACCGAGGAGCCCGCAGCGGCTCCCGCTGAGGACGCCGCAGAGGCGCCCGCCGAAGAGACCGCGGAGTAACCGTCGTGTTGGCTGCCGCGCTCGAGCACACTGTGAAGGGCATCGTCGACCGCCCTGAGGATGTGCGCGTCATCTCGTCGACCACACCCCGCGGTGATGTGCTGGAAGTGCACGTCGCCGAGGAGGACCGTGGGCGAGTGATCGGGCGCGGCGGCCGCACCGCGAAGGCACTGCGCACGCTTGTGAACGCCCTCGCCGACGGCAAGCGCGTTCGCGTCGACGTCGCCGACGACTGATCGTGGTCGAGCGCGCAGCGAAACAGCAGCTTCGAGTCGGTCGCCTCCTGAAGGCGCACGGGCTCAAGGGGGCACTCAAGCTCGAGCTGTACACGGACGACCCCGACGGCCGCTTCGTGCCCGGGGCGACATTCACCCTGCAGGTTCCGCAGGACTCGAAGTGGCACGGCAAGACCGTCACCGTTCAAGAGTTCCGCTGGATGAACAACCACCCGGTCGTCTTCCTCGAGGGAATCGAAGACCGCAACGAGGCCGAGAGCATCGTCCGAGCCATCCTGTGGATCGAGCAGGACCAGGCCGAGGCAGAGGCGCAGCCCGAGGACGACGCCTGGTACGACCACCAGCTCGCCGGGCTCGACGTCGTCCGCGACGGGGTCGTCGTCGGCAAGGTCTCCCGCGTCGACCATCTGCCATCGCATGACCTGCTCATCGTACGAATGGACGGCGAGGAGGTCATGGTGCCCTTCGTCTCGGCGATCGTTCCCGAAGTCGACCTCGCGGCCGGACGCGTCACCGTCACGCCTCCCGCAGGTCTGTTCGAGGAGCTCCCCGATGACGCGCCCGCGACACCGGATGCCGAGGGGCCGGCCGACTGAGCCGGCTGAACGGCCGCGCCGACAGGTTCGCCCGGCTCAGGCGTCGTGCATGCGCAGCCCCTAAGCTTGTCTGGTGCGCCTGGATGTCATCACGATCTTTCCGTCGTTCTTCGACGTTCTCGATGTCTCATTGATCGGGAAGGCGCGTGAGCGCGGTCTGATCGACATCGGCGTGCACGATCTGCGCGACTGGACGCACGATCGCCACCGCACGGTGGACGACACCCCCTACGGGGGCGGTGCAGGCATGGTGATGAAGCCCGAACCGTGGGGCGAAGCGCTCGATCACACCCTCACCGACGACGCCGTCCTGATCGTGCCGTCACCCGCGGGAGAGCGATTCACACAGCCACTGGCCCGTGAACTGGCTGACGAGAAGCACCTCGTGTTCGCGTGCGGTCGCTACGAGGGCATCGACCAGCGCGTCATCGATCACTATTCGACGCGCGGGCGCGTGCGTCTGGTAAGTCTCGGCGACTACGTGCTCAACGGCGGCGAGGTCGCGGTGATGGCGATGATCGAGGCCGTGACGCGCCTGCTTCCCGGTATGGTCGGCAACCCGGCCAGCCTCGTTGAGGAGTCGCACGAGGAGGACGGTCTGCTCGAGTACCCGATCTACACGAAGCCGGCCGAGTGGCGCGGCCTCGAGGTGCCCCCCGTGCTGCTGAGCGGCAACCACGGTGCGGTGGACGCCTGGCGCCGCGAGCGGAGCATCGAGCGGACGAAGGCGCACCGCCCCGATCTTCTCCCCGACGACGAGGCGTGACGTCGTCTCACCGTCGCGCTCCGGCCGGCGTGACAGGTTGAACGCGCAGTCGTAACGCCCTGCGTTTGTGCGCGTAATCCGTGGAAGACATGGTGGGAGCGACCACCCATTCCCCTTCCTCCGGAGGCGCCATGTCGTACGTCCCGCCCGCCGACCTCGCGCAGAGCATGATCGCGGCCGGCCAATCGAAGGTCCTGATGTCCACGCGCGACACGCTCATCCGGGGCTACATGGGCGGTGCGATCCTGACTCTCGGCGCCGCCTTCGCCGTGACGGTCGCCACTCAGACCGGGGAACCGCTCCTCGGTGCCGTGCTGTTCCCCGTCGGCTTCATCCTGCTGTACCTGCTCGGATTCGACCTGCTCACCGGTGTGTTCACGCTCGCACCCATGGCGCTGATCGACAAGCGCCCCGGCATCAACTTCGCCGGCGTGCTGCGCAGCTGGGGACTCGTCTTCCTCGGCAACTTCGCCGGCGCGTTCACCGTCGCCGTGTGCATGGCGATCTACTTCACCTACGGGTTCACGACGGAGCCGAGCGCGGTGGGCGAAGCGCTCCGCGAGATCGGGCACGGCCGCACGGTCGGCTACGCGGACCACGGTGCAGGCGGCATGCTCACACTGTTCGTGCGCGGCGTGCTGTGCAACTGGATGGTGTCCACCGGCGTCGTCGCGGCGATGATGGCCAAGGACGTGACGGGCAAGGTGCTCGTGATGTGGATGCCGATCATGCTGTTCTTCTACATGGGCTTCGAGCATTCGGTCGTGAACATGTTCCTGTTTCCGGTGGGCCTGCTGCTGGGCGCCGATTTCACTATCGGCGACTACCTGATCTGGAACGAGATCCCCACCGTCCTGGGCAACCTGGTCGGCGGGCTCACCTTCGTCGGTCTGACGATCTACGTCACCCACGCGCGCACAGCACCGAAGCGCGTGGCGCTGGTGCGGCCGAACGGCAAGCGCTTCGCCGCGAACCCGACGAAGGTGCCCGCAGACGCCCCGGATGCCGACGAGGACTGACACGATGACGAAGGCGCCGCGATCGCTCAGAGGCTGAGCGCCGCGGCGCCTTCGTCGTAGCGCTCCCGGATGATCCGGACGATGCTCGGGTCCGCGCCGTCGTCGCCGACGCCGAGAGGCGCCGTGACGACATCGGCGCCGGCGCGAGAGATGAGATCGGCGAAGTGGCCGGGAGCGAGCACATAGCTGGCCGCGATCACGCGCTCCGCGCCGGCCTCGCGGGCCCGGTGCACCGCTTCGGCGACCGTGGGCTTCGCGCCGTAGGCGAAGCCGCTGGTGACAGGCACGGGGACCCGTGCCTCCAGCGAGGTGCGCATCTCTTCGACGCGCGCCGCCGCTTCGGGGCGCGACGAGCCGGCGGCAGCGAGCACGACGCGGTCGCCGGGCGCGGGGGAGAGCGCAGCGATCCGCCTGGCCAGGGAATCGACCAGCAGGGGATGAGGACCCAGCGTGCCGGTCGCGACGACACCCGCGCGCTGCGCGGCGGCGCGGCCGATGTCGACGGCCGTGTGGAAGCCGGGCGACAGCAGCAGCGGCACGATCACGGCCGGGCCGTCGGTTGAGGAGATGACCTCGTCGACCTGAGGACGCTGCACGTCGACGTACGTCTCGACGGCCGGCGCGCCGACGGCGCACTCCGCGGCTGCGACGAGAGCGCTGATCGTCCGGCGCCCGTCGGCGGAGTCGGTCCCGTGCGAGCAGCACACGAGCGTGGGCGCCGTCACGCGGAGTCCTCCACGTCGAGCCGGTACCCGCGCTTGACGACGGTGGTCACGAGCGACGGTTCGCCGAGCCCCGTGCGCAGCCGGGCGACGGCCATGTCGACGGCGTGAGGGCTCAGCCCGGTGCCGGGCAGCGCACCCTGGATCTCGTCGCGCGTCACAACGGAGCCGCCGGCGTCGAACAGGACGCTGAGCACCGAGGTCGAGGTCGGCGAGAGCGGGAGGTGCGTGCCGTCGAGCACGGCACCGGAGCTGCGCAGCTCGAGACGGCCGCTTCTCGTGGCGAGCGACGGTGCGCCGCCCGCACCGAAATGCGTGACGACGAGGCGCACGAGCGAGCCCAAGCGACCCCGCTCAGCGATGGACGTGACGAGGTCGCGCCGATGCAGCGGGCCGGCGGTGATCGGGCCGACGGAGGCGAGCAGCAGACGGTTGGTCACCGCGCGCTCACGGATCGTGTCGAGCGCGCCCGCCTTCTCTGCGGCGTCGAGCCAGGCGTGCGCCGCCGGAGCAGAGGTGAACAGCACTGCGTCGGCGTCTCCGCCGGCTGCCGCGATCGTCGAGACGCTCACGGCGCCGGCGTCGGCCGGAGGACCCCAGCGGTACACGGTGAGACTGGTGACGTCCGCACCGTGCTCCGTCAGCAGCTCGTCGAGCCCGTCTGCGCCCGATCCGTGATGCTGCACCGCGACGCGGAGGCCGGCGACGCCGCGGGCGACGAGGTACTCGCCGAGCTCCGCGGTGGTCTCCGTCTCGGCGACCCAGTCCGCGGTGAGACCCGCCTGCTGGATCGCCCCGCGTGCCTTGGGTCCTCTGGCGACGATCTGGGCGTCGGCGACGGCGCTGAGCAGCTCATCGGCGAGATCGGCTTCGTGCGCCGCCTCGACCCAGCCGCGGAAGCCGACGCCGGTCGTGGCGACCACGACATCCGGAGGGGACGCGATCAGCTCTCTGGTGACGACCAGGAGCGCTTCGTCATCGGCGTGGGGCACGATCGTGAGCGCGGGCGCGGCGATCACGGCGGCGCCGTGCCTGGCGAGCGCCGCGGCCAGCTCGGACGAGCGACGGTGCGCCGTGCTGATGATCCGGCACCCGTCCAGCGCCGCCGAGAGCTGGCCGCCTGTCGTCATCAGGCGCTTCCCGTCGCGACGGGTGCGGTCGCGCCCGGCTCCGGCAGCAGCAGGCCCGCCTTCGCGACTTCGCCGATCACGATGACGGACGGGTTGTGCACCTGGGCTTCGACGAGATCACGGGCCGCGTCGCCGAGAGTCGAGCGGATCGTGCGCTGGCGCTCGGAATGGCCGTTCTCGACGAAGGCGACCGGCCGCTCGGCCGGTGCTCCCATCCGGATGGCCTGCTGCGACATCGATGCGAACGCGGCGACGCCCATGAGCAGCACGGTGGTGACGGAATCGTCGCGCATCGCCGCGATATCGGCATCGCTCAGGCCGCTCTGCCCGTTGATGATGTGCATGCTCGAGGCGACGCCGCGGTGAGTGACCGGGATACCCGCCGCCTGCGGCACCGCCATCGCGCTGGACGGTGCGGGGACCACCTCGACGGGAACACCGGCCGCGTGGCACGCGGCGACCTCCTCGCCTCCCCGTCCGTACACGAACGGGTCGCCGCCCTTGAGCCGCACGACGCGTCTGCCGGCGCGCGCGAACTCGACGAGCAGTGCGTTGATCTCTGGCTGGGGGACGGGATGGCTGCCAGGTGCCTTCCCGACATGCACCACCTCGACATCCGGAGCGAGCTCGTCGAGAACGGCGACCGGACCGAGACGGTCGGCGACGACGACGTCGGCCTCCGCGAGAAGGCGCCACGCCCTGACCGTCATGAGATCGACCGGACCAGGACCGCCGCCGACGAGCGCGACGCGGCCCGGCGCGGAGCGGTGCCGGCGCAGATCGACGCCGCCGGAGTCGAGCACCTCCCGTATGCTCGCCGACACACGGGCGGAACGACGAGGGTCGACCCCGTCGTCCGAGGTGACAGCGATGACGACGTCGCCGGAGCGCACCTCGCTGGTCATCCTGGCGCTGCCATGGGCGCCGTCGGATGCGTTCACGCAGAGGACGCGCTCGCGTTCGCACCACCCGGCGACGTCTGCGTCGACGCGCCCGTCGCCCGTCGCGGTGTGCACGAACCATGCGCCGTCGACGTCGCCGGAGCGCACCTCGCGCTCGTGCCACTCGATGCTGTGATCGGCGACGATCGCCGAGACGGCGGGGGAGAGCTCGGGAGCGACGATCACGATGTGCGCCTGCTCGTCGACGAAGCGGGGGAGGCGACGCGCGGTCACCGCGCCGCCGCCGACGATGAGGACGCGTCGCCCGGCGAGGCTGATGCCCAGTGTGGTCGTCACCGTGTCTCCGCCTCTCCGATCAGTACGCGTCCGCCGTCGATCTCGACGGCGTGCACGGGCAGGTGCCGCGCCTCCCGGCCGTGCGTCTCCAACACCTCCCCCGTGCGCAGATCCCACACCTGCTTGTGCAGGGGGGAGGCGATCGTGGGCGTCTCGGTGCCGTCGGCGACCAGGCGCGTTCCGACGATACCCCGCGAGAGGACGTTGGCCCCGGCGTAGGGGTCGCAATTCGACACAACTCGGACGGCGCCGTCCGGGAGCAGGAACAGCGCGACCTGGGTGCCGTCCGGGAGAAGCGCCGCCCTGCCGCGCTCTGTTTCGAGGTCGGTGACGGCACAGACATCGACGAGGGCGCCTGCTCGGCTCGACTGCGGCATCGTGGCCGTCTGGACCGTCATCGGCGCACCTCCAGTGTGGTTCCGGCGATTATCACGGCGCCGGACTCGCGCTCCTCGACCGACGCGGGCCGCACCTGATCGCGCTCCGAGACGTAGGCGAGCGACGGGTCGGGGGTGTCGGGCGCGTTCACGAACGAGTGGAATCGGCGCAGCTTGTCCGGATCCTCCAGCGTCGCCGCCCACTCGTCCTGGTAGCCGGCCACGTGGCGCGCCATCGCGGCGTCGAGGTCGTCGCAGATGCCCAGGGAGTCCTCGAAGATCACCTCGCGCAGGCCGTCCAGGCCGCCCTCCAGCTCCTGGACCCATGGCGCCGTGCGCTGCAGCCGGTCGGCGGTGCGGATGTAGTACATGAAGAAGCGGTCGATCGCCCGGATGAGCTCCGCGTTGCTGAGCCCTTCGGAGAGCAGCTCCGCGTGCCGCGGGGTGAAGCCGCCGTTCCCTCCGACGTACATGTTCCAGCCGTTCTCCGCGGCGATCACACCGACGTCCTTGCCGCGCGCCTCGGCGCATTCTCGGGCGCATCCGGAGACGCCGAGCTTGAGCTTGTGCGGGGAGCGCAGGCCGCGGTAGCGCAACTCGAGGTTCACGGCCATGCCGACCGCGTCGAGCACGCCGTAGCGGCACCAGGTCGAGCCGACGCACGACTTCACCGTGCGCAGCGACTTGCCGTACGCCTGCCCCGATTCGAACCCGGCGTCGACGAGTTCGCGCCAGATGAGGGGGAGCTGTTCGAGGCGGGCACCGAACATGTCGATGCGCTGACCGCCGGTGAGCTTCGTGTACAGCCCGTACTTCTTCGCCACGCTGCCGATCACCACAAGGCCCTCCGGGGTCACCTCGCCGCCCGGCATACGCGGGACGACCGAGTAGGAGCCGTCCTTCTGCATGTTCGCCATGACGTGGTCGTTGGTGTCCTGCAGCGTCGCGTTCTCGCCGTCGAGCACATGCTCGCCGACCAGACCGGACAGGATGCTCGCGACCGTCGGCTTGCAGACATCGCAGCCGCGACCGTGCCCGAAGCGCTCGATGATCTGCGTGAACGTGGTCAGCTCCGCCACGCGCACGGCGTCGAACAGCTGGCGGCGCGACATCTCGAAGTGCTCGCACAGCGCGTTCGAGACAGTCTTGCCGAGTGACGTGAGTTCCTTGCCGACGAGCTTCTTCACCATCACGAAGCACGAACCGCACGTGGCGCCAGCGCGGGTGCAGGCCTTGACTTCGTCGGCGTCAGCGCAGCCGTCCTCGTGCACGGCACCGCGGATCCGACCTGCCGTCACGGACGAGCATGAGCACACGATCGCCTCGTCGGGAAGGTCGCCGGTGGGTGCTGCCACGCCGTCGGACGGCATCAGATACGCGGAGGGGTCTCCGCCGAGCGGGCCGCCGACCAGCGGGCGGAGCGAGCCGTACGCGGAGGCGTCGCCGACGAGCACACCGCCGAGCAGCGTCTTCGCGTCGTCGGAGAGGACGAGCTTCTTGTAGGTGCCGCCGACGGGGTCGGAGAAGACGACGTCGAGTGCGTTCGGCGAAGCCGCGAACGCGTCGCCGAAGCTCGCGACATCGACGCCGGAGAGTTTCAGCTTCGTCGACTCGTCGAAACCGGGGAACGTCGACTCACCGCCGCAGAGCCGATCGGCGGCGACCTCTGCCATCGCGTAGCCGGGCGCGACCAATCCGACGCTGCGGCCGCCGTGGCTGGCGACCTCGCCGATCGCGAGCACCGAGGGGTCGTTCGTCGCGCATCCGTCGTCGATGCGGACACCGCCGCGAGGTTCCGCGTCGAGACCGGCGTCGCGGGCGAGGGAGTCGTTGGGGCGCACACCGACGGTGAAGATCACGAGGTCGCTCTCCTCGTAGGAGCCGTCAGGGAACTCGAGCGCAGCCACCGCACCCTCCGGGCCGGGGGCGACGCGCGTCGCCCGCGACTCGGTGCGGATTCGGATGTCGCGCTCGCGGATGAGGCGGCCGAGCACCTCGCCGCCTGCTCGGTCGATCTGCGCCGAGAGGAGGTGGGTTCCGGAATGGATGACGGTGCAGTCGACCTCCAGGCCCTGGAGCGCACCCGCCGCCTCGAGCCCGAGCAGGCCGCCGCCGACGACCGTGCCGCGCAAGGGGCGGCCGAGCTCCGCGGAGCGCTGACGTACGAATGCCGTGATGTCCTCGAGATCATCGATCGTGCGGTACACGAAGGTGCCGGGCAGGTGCGAGCCGTCGATCGCGGGGCGCGCGGCGTATGATCCCGTGGCGAGCACGAGCGTGTCGTATTCGTATCGGCGGCGGGCGGAGGTCGTGACGATCCGGCCGCCGCGGTCGATGAACGTCGCGGCGTCGCCGGTGACGAGCTCGACTCGCGGATCGCTCAGAGAAGCGGCGTCGAGGGCGAGATCTTCTGCTGCACGTCCCTCGAACCAGCTGGTCAGGCCGACCCTGTCGTACGGCGCGCGCGGCTCGTCGCCGATGACGGCGATCCGCCATGGCGCATCGCCGCGCGAGAGCAGGCTCTCGACGAAGCGATGGGCGACCATGCCTGCGCCGATCACGACGATCCGGTGGGCGTCGGTGCTCGGCGAGGGCTCGGCGTGCGATCGGGAGGTCATGGCGCCAGGTTAGGAACTGCGTGTTTCGTCGTAGGTGCGCGTGTGTTTCCTGACGTGAACGGAAAGCTCACGCGCGCAAGCCGGCCGGTGTGAGTCTTTGCGTTCCCGGTCCTCAGCCGCCGTCAGACGGTGGCGTTCGCCGTGTCGCGATCGGCGTCGGTGAAGGCCTCGCGCGGCACGACGAGCAGGGCGGCCGCGGCTACGAGCGCCGTGAGGCCGCACACGAGCCAGACAGTGACGTAGCCCGTGAGCGAGCCGGCCGTCGCGTCGCCTCCGTCGATGGCGGTGGCCGCGCCGTTCAGCAGAGCGATGCCGAACACACACGACGCGATCGCCCCACCGACGGTTTTGACGGAGTTGGTCAGCCCTGTGGCGACTCCGGTCTGCGACGGCGGTGCGGCCGCGGCGGCGGTCGCAGGCAGGGCGGCGACGAGCGCCCCCGACCCGAGCCCGGCGACGGCCATGTTGATCGTGGTCTGGGCGTAGGTGTCGTGCAGCGGCAGGAACAGCAGGTACCCGACGGCGACGAGCAGCGCCGCGACGATGAGCGCGACGCGGGGGGTCGTGGCACGGGCGAGGTAGGGGAACAGCAGCGCCCCGACGATCATGGCGACGAGGTAGAACCCGATGATGAGTGAGGTGTCGAACCCGGATGTGCCCAGGCCGTAGCCGTAGACGGTGGGGTCGGTGCGTGCGAACGTCGACAGCGGCGCCTGAGCACCGAGCACGCTCACGCCGAACAGGCCGGCCGTGAGGAACACCGGCCACAGCGACGGGGAGCGGAACATGCGCACGTCGATGAGCGGGTCGGGGCAGCGCAGCTCCCACAGCACGAACGGCACGATCAGCAGCACGCCGAGGGTGACGGCGCCCCACGCGAACGGATCGCCCGCTCCGCCGATGCGCAGCAGGCTGAGGCCGCCCGTGAAGGCGACGAGCGCGAGGGAGACGAGGATGAGGCCGCGGGTGTCGAACACGCCGCCCACTGGATCCGGTGACTCCGCGACGCCGAACAGGATGACGAAGAAGCAGACCACGACAGCGATGGCAGGCATCAGCAGGACCAGCCAGAGGGGGAGCGTGTCGATGAGCGCCCCGCCGAGGAGTGCTCCGCCGATCGCGCCGAGCTCGAGAGAAGCGACGAGCACGCCGGCGGCCTTGGCGGTCACGGACGCGGGCCTCATGCCTGCCCGCTCCGCGAGTCGGCGGGCGCGGATCCAGATGAGCGCCACCTCGAGCGGGAGCCAGACGACGTAGAAACCCTGCAGCGCCCAGGCGACGAGGAATACCGCGAACGAGTCGGTGAACGGCATCGCGAGCGATGCCAGCGCCGTCGCGGCCGTCGCGAGGAGCAGCATGCGCTTGTGGCCGACCATGTCGCCGAGCTTGGCGAAGGCGGGAACGACGAGAGCGGAGAGCATCAGCTGTGAGCCCTCGAGCCAGTTCACGTCGGCATCGTGCACACCGAGGTGACGCGCGATATCGGTGAGCATCGGCGTGTAGTAGCCCTGAAGGATGCCGCTGGTGAACTCGACGAACGCGAGGAAGCCGACGACGCCGATGAGCGCGCGCAGCCCCGTGATCGCGGTGGGCGTGCTCACACCAGTCCCCGGATGAGGGCCGCGTGGAAGTCGCGTCCGCGCTCGAGGGAGGCGATCGACACGCGCTCGTTCGTGCCGTGGATCGAGGCGCGCTGCGCGCTCGACATCTCCAGCGGCGCGAAGCGATAGACGGCGGGCCAGCGCCGGTGGAAGTGACGGGCGTCGCTGGCCTGCATCATCAGGTACGGCGCGGGAAGCGCATCCGGATACGCCGCGGCCACGGCGTCGGCGACAGCGGCGAACTGCGGTCCGTCGACCGGGGACTCGGGCGAAGGATCGTCGCCTTCGAGCACCTCGATGTCGATGCGGGGGTCCGCGATGCGACGGCGCACGCGCCTGGCCACATGATCGACCGTCTCTCCGGGGATGATGCGCAGGTTGAGCGTGGTTGAGGCGTGCGCAGGGAGCACGTTCGAGGCGGAACCGCCCGTGAGAATCGTCGCCGCGATCGTGGTGCGGACGAAGGCGGCAGGCTCCCCGCCGAGAGCGGCGAACACTCGTCCGCCCAGCCAGGGCCACCGCGCGAGCACGAGGAGCAGCAGCCGGGCTGGTCGGGACGCCCTGCCCGAGAACATGCGCAGCATGCGCGAGATCGAGCGGGGCATCCGGGGGTGGAACGTCGAAGGGCCGAGTCGCTCGACCGCACTCGCGATCCGCGTGACGGCGGTATGTCCGCGAGGGGCAGAAGCGTGACCGCCGTCGCCGCGGGCGGTCAGACGCAGGGTGGCCACGCCCTTCTCGCCGACGCCGATCATGGCGGCGCTGCCGCGGACGAAGGGGAGCGGGGCGTCGACGACGGCACCGCCCTCGTCGATGACGAGCCACGGCGACACGCCTCGGGTCGAGAGTTCTTCTGCGATCGCCGCAGCGGATGGACCGTGTACCTCTTCGTCGCCGCCGAAGGACAGATAGACGTCGCGGGCGGGGGAGTGCCCTGCTTCGAGGAGCGCTTCCACCGCTTCGAGGATGACCAGCAGCGGGCCCTTGTCATCGAGTGCGCCGCGACCGTGCACCCATCCGTCGCGGATCGCGCCCGAGAACGGGTCGAGCTCCCATCCGTCCGCGTCATCAGCTGGAACGACGTCGTAGTGCGCCATCAGCACGACCGGATCGTCGTCGGTGCGGCCCCGCCACCGATACAGCAGACCGCGTGGACCGATGCGCTCCGGCTCGATCTCGGAGTGCACCCGTGGGTAGAGCTCGCGCAGCAGGGCGACGAACTCCTCGAACGGCTGCTCGGATGCGGCCGCCGCGCTCACCGTGGCAAGCTGGATCATCCGGGACAGCCGTTGCGCGATCAAGGGGTCGTCGTCCATGGCGCGAGCGTAGCGCAGACCGACGACAGTGCGGCAGAGGGCGTCTCGTCCTCGTCAGGAATTTCTCCCCGGCATCTGTGTGCTGTAGACTGTAGTGCTCGGAGCGATTCCGAGACGCCCGCTTCACCGGGCGCCGTGCGACCGCAGGGTCGCTGGCAATTCCACAGTGTGTGAGAGGTCCCTTCGCAAGAAGGATCCACGGGGCTGATCGGTTTCGACAGCGCCTGCCGATCTGACAGAAGCGGGCCGAGGATGCAGGGTTATCTCGTTAACGCCCCCTGCGAACCTATAAGTGCCAACTCTAACGCTGAGCGCACTGACTTCGCCCTCGCTGCCTAAGCAGCGAGCTCGAGTCCGTCAGCCCGTGGTCGTCCCCGCCACGGTTCCTGGCGCCATCTAAGGGGTCTTGCTGTGTGACGGCGTCGCGACGTCACATGGGACTTTTCCGCGACTGGGCCCGTCGATCTATGTGTCTGTGCTGAAGATCGGGGCCGAGCAGAACGTCTCCACAGAATGCGCCCGGAGAAACTTCAGTGAACCAGCGTTGGACGGGGGTTCGATTCCCCCCAGCTCCACCATCGGAGGATCACTAGAACCCGCAGCTGCGAGGCTGCTGGTGAACAGCGGTCCCCACATGGCCGCCTCTCGCACGTGGATGTCAGCCAGAAGGCCACCCTCCGGGGTGGCCTTCTGGTGTTTCTGGGGGCGTGTGCCTCGATGCACGCTCGGGTGAACGCGGCGATGGCCTCGTCCTTCGTCGCGCCTGCCCTGGCGGCGTTGTGGGCCGACTCGGCAGCGAGTAGCCCGTCGCGCGGCTGCTCGAGGAGTTGGAGGTCGGCTTCGAGGTGGTCGGCGCCCTCGGTTCAGAGTGCTCTCGGTTGTCCTTCTGCGTCGTGTAGCGGCCGCCCCTTGGCTGCCTCAGCGGGATGCGCGATGCCGACGCGGACTTTCTCGAGGACCGCTTGCTGGGCCGGCGAGAGGTAGTTCGTGGTGTGCTGTTGGAAGACGCGCTCTGGAGGCCCCGGAAAGTCCTCGAAGTCCGTAGTCAGTGCAGCGAGTTCAGCGATGACAGGCAGGAACAGATCGATGAGCTGGTCGGCGAGCTGCATGATCTCGTCCGATGTGCTCTCGCCATCGAGGCTCGCCCAGACCGTCATGGCCGCCGCCACGGAGGAGGCACGGTCTGGGCGGCTGAGCAGCTCATAGATCGTTCTCAGGTAATCCTGTCCCTCCGGGCCGATGAGATGCATCAGCAGAAGGGTGTGATCCCGGTCAGTCGCTGCCGCGCCCTCAGGCAGACCAGAGTCTCGCAGGACGCTGTGGAACGCGGCGATCTCCGGGGGAAGGTCCGGGAACGCTCCGTAGCGTCTGAGATGGGCGAGCAGTTCGCGTTGGCGAGTCAGGTTCTCGATCTGCGCCGCGTACTCGGTGTCCAGGGCGTCGAACACGGAATCTGACGGTGGATCGTTGCCATCGAGCATGGTCGCGATCTGCGTGAGAGAGAAGCCGAGTCCGACCAGGCGCCGGATCCGCAGCACTCGAACCAGCGCATGGGTGTTGTAGTCGCGGTAGCCATTGCCGGACCGCGCCGGTTCCTCGAGGAGCCCGATCTGATGGTAGTGCCGCAGGGTGCGCACGGTGATGCCGGCACAGCCAGCGAGGTCGCTGCTACGCATCACGTATCGCCTCCACCTCGTGGTCTTTCGCCTGAGCGGGTACGGGTTTATCCAGGTTACGCATGGATCGGGCGCTCAACGCCACGAGGAGGCCCAGAGACCACAGTGCGGCGAGTATCACGAGTGCAGTATGGAGACCCAAGAGCTCTGTCATGGCTCCGGCCAGGAAGATGCCCAAGGGCGAGGCTGCTGTGACGAACGTGTTCTGGGTGCCCAGCACACGTCCGCGTTTGTCCTCTGGGATGCGCTCGATGGAGAGAACACCGACCAGAGCTCCGAAGAGCCCGACCGAGAAGCCCAAGACGAACGCGCCGAGGAAGAGTATCCACACCGACATCAGTGAGGCCACGATCGCGAGGCCGAGCACGCTGCCCAGAGAGCCTGTGACGAACCATCCGCGACGAGAACCGCGCGTTCCGGCAACGGCGTAGATCCCGCCGCCGACCAGTGTGCCTGCCGCGATGGCACTCATGACCAGGCCGAGCAGACCTGGACGATCGATCTCGGTGAAGTAGAGCGGCAGGATGATTCCCTGGAGCCCTCCGATGGCGATGACTGCGGAGGTGGTCAGGATCGTGGTGACCAGCACGAACTTGTTGTGGATCATCTCACTCCACCCTTCTCGCAGCTGCCCCCAGACCCGACGCACCGGGGCCCCGTTGGCCGTCGTCGTCTCTTCGAGTGTTCCCACCTGGTGCGGAATCAGCATGGTCAGCAGCGCAGCGGCCAGTGATGTGCCGGCTGTGACCCATAGGGCAGTGGTGCCGTCCCAGGCGGTGAGCATGAACCCTGCGGCTGCCGGGCCGACGAGGATGGCGACCGCACCGAGTGCTTCGCGGGTGCCTGTCATGCGTTCAGCGGAGACCCCGCTGTGGCGGATGACGGCGGGGATCAGCGCTTCCCGTGCGGTGATCCCCGGGACGTCTCCGATGGCGCCGATGATTCCGAACAGGACGAACCAGCCCACAGAGAGACCGGTGATCATGTCGATGAGGGGAAGGGCTCCCATAGCGAGGGCGGAGATGAGGTCCGTGAGCACCGATGAGGTGCGTCGATTGATCCTGTCGATGACCACGCCCATGAAGATTCCGGCCAGGACGGCGGGCACAATCGTGGCGGCTGCCACGGTGCCTGCCGCTAGCGCGCTGCCTGTTGTCTGGAGTACCAGCAGGGGCAGCACGATCGCTGCGATGGAGTTCCCCAGCGCAGAGAGCGTGTAGGAAGACAGATACGTGACGGGAAGAAGTCTCATGAGATGAGCTAAAACTATGACGTTGCGTCGGAGTCAACTGGAACAACCCGAACCCCGTCGACTCCGAGCTGTGGCAAGGGTGTGTAGGCAATAACCTATGCATCGTAGGTTATGCTTGTCGTCGAGGGAAGGAAACGGACGAATGGCACGAGCGGGTCTGAGCGGCAGCCGTTTGGCGCAGGCCGGTCTCGAACTGGTCGATGAGATCGGTTTCGAGCAGGTGACCATCGCTGAGCTTGCGCGGCGCTTCGCAGTGAAGCCGGCGAGCCTCTATTCGCATCTGCAGGGGCACGACGACCTCAAAACGCGAATCGCGTTGCTGGCCCTCGAGGAGATCGACGAGCAGGTGTCGGATGCTGTTGCCGGGCGAGCGGGCGCGGACGCCCTCCGCGGCCTCGCCGACGCGTACCGTGACTATGCCGCCGCCCACCCCGGCCGGTTTGCGGCCGCACAGCATCCGCTCGACCTGGAGACCGCCATCGCCAGCGCGGGTGCCCGTCAATCGCAGAGAATCCGCGCGATTCTGCGGGCATACCCGCTGGCTGAGGCGGAACAGGTGCATGCGATCCGGATGATCGGCAGCACTATTCGCGGGTTCGTGGCACTGGAGCTGAGCGGCAGCTTCAGCCACAGCAGTCCCGGCGCAGAGGTGAGCTGGGATCGCATCATCGATGCGCTCGATGCGCTGTTGCACAACTGGCCGATCCACTGACCGACGAGAGATGAAGCAATGCCCGTTCAACCTTTGAAGACCATCCCGCTCACCGCCAGCCTCATCGGCGGCGCCGCGGAACTTGAGCACACCGACCGCGGTATGCGGCCGCACCGCCTCCCGGACTGGGCGCTGAAGCAGTGCGCTGACCCGCAGCTGGCAATGGTGGAGGCGCAGCCGTCCGGTGTGCGGGTCGCCTTCCGCACGAGGGCGACGGTGATCGAACTCGACCTTCTGCGCTCCCGCACCACCTACGCGGGCATGCCGCCGCGGCCTGATGGCGTGGTCGACCTCGTCGTCGACGGCGAAGTGGTCGCGCTCTCACCCACGTCCGGCGGAAACACGGTGACTGTCGACATGTCGACCGGTCGCGCCGAGCGGGTGGCCGGAGCGGTCTGCACGGCCCGGTTCGACGGATTGCCGGATGAGATGAAGTCGGTTGAACTGTGGCTTCCTCACAACGAGAGCATCGAGCTGGTCGAGCTGCGCGCTGATGCCGCTGTCGAACCGGGGACGGATTCGAGCCGGCCGGCGTGGTTGCACTACGGCAGCTCCATCAGCCATGGGTCGAATGCGGCGCGCCCGACCGGGATCTGGCCGGCGGTGGCAGCGCGCGAGTCCGAGCTCGAGTTGGTCAACCTCGGGTTGGGCGGAAGCGCACTGCTCGACCAGTTCGCAGCGCGCACCATACGCGACGCCGAGGCCCACATGATCAGCCTGAAGGTGGGGATCAACCTGGTGAACACCGACCTGATGCGCCTGCGGGCTTTCGGATCGACGGTGCACGGGTTTCTGGACACGATTCGGGACGGGCATCCGTCGACCCCCATGCTGGTGATATCGCCCATCTTCTGCGAGATTCACGAGGACACGCCCGGGCCGGGTGAGTTCGATCTGGATGCTCTGGCCGACGGGACAGTGCGTTTCCGCGCGACCGGCAGCCCCGCTGAAGTCGCGGCTGGAAAGCTGACATTGACGGTGATCAGAGCAGAGTTGGAGCGCATCGTGAGGGAACGACAGCAGGCCGATCCCCACCTGTTCTACCTCGACGGCCGCCAGCTGTACGGCGCGGAAGATGCGACCCGGTTGCCGTTGCCGGACGCGCTGCATCCGGACGCCGAGACCCACCGCCTGATAGGCGAGCGGTTCGCGCGGTTGGCTTTCGCGGAAGGCGGCCCGCTGGCCGCAGCTGCGGCTCCGAGCGCTCCGCCGGTGTGATCCACGAACGTCTGAGAGAGACTCAGAGGACCCAGCGATAGACGTTCTCCGGACGACCGGTTCGTCCGGAGCGGGGGTCTCTGGCGGCGAGTCCGTGATCGAACAGGTGATCGAGACAGCGCCTCGCGGTGACTCGGGAGACGCCGAGGTCTGTCGCGAGCGTCAAGGCTGCTGCGCCATCGACACCGGATCCGCGCAGCACGTCGATCGTCGCGGTGCGCGTCTCTTCGCTGAGCCCCTTCGGCACGGCGGCGCCGCATGGCCCGGGAGGCGTGCGTCTCGATCAAGGCGCGGGTAGTGCGTTCAGATCGAGGTCACCGCGCAGCGAGCCAGTCCTGGAACGTCTGTCGGCCGAGTTCGGCATCCTGACCTGGCAGGGCGAGCCCGGTGCGCATGCCCTTCATCTGCGCACCGGGAAGGCTCACCGACGGCAGCCATCCGCCATGTCCGGTCGCCTTCGCGAACTGCTTGACCATCGTGTCGAGCTGTTCCTCGCGAGGGCCGGCGAGGTCGCGCGCCCGGCCCCGTGCAGGTCCGGCCGCGATCGCGGCGAGATGTGCACCGACTTCGTACGCAGCGATCGGCTGCACGACGGCGCGGGGCGCGATGTGCAGCGGGCCGATCTTCGCCCGATCGAACATCTGCGCGGCGAACTCATGGAACTGGGTCGCCCGCAGGATCGTCCACGGCACCGGAGATGCCTCCACGACCTTCTCCTGGGCGACCTTCCCTGCATAGTAGTCATGCGGCATCCGGTCGATGCCGACGATCGAGAGCAGTACGAGATGCTCGACTCCGGCGTCGGCGGAGGCTGCGACGAGATTGCCCGTGGCCGCGGTGAAGAACTCGATCGCCTCCGCCGCCTTCAGCGTGGCGACGTTCGCCGTATCGATGATCACATCAGCACCTGCGAGTGCCGCGGCGAGCCCCTCGCCGGTGACCAGGTCGACCCCCGCAGAGCGGCTGAGCACCACGGCGTCATGTCCGGCGCTGCGCACGGCCTCCACCGTGTGCCTGCCGACGACTCCTGTTCCGCCCGCAATCGCGATCTTCATCAGACGTTCTCCTTCGTCATGTCCATCTTCTCTCTTCCCGCACGCGTCCGGCGGGGTTCCGGCAGCATGAGCACCACTCCGAGCAGCAGACTGCCGCCCAAACTGACGACGTTCCCCACCACATCGATCGTCGGCATGCCGCCGAACTGCGTGACGTGGTAGATCAGATGAGGCAGGCCGAACACCGTCCATGCGACTCCGACCACCTGGCCCGGTCGGGGCCCGTCGCTCAGCGCAGCGGCGATGCTCGCCGCGGCAAGCGCCAGGTAGAGCGCACCGACGTCACGGATCAGATGCTCGTTGAACGGTCCATCGATCGCGATCCACACTCGCCCGAAGCCGGGAAACGACGCGTAGAAGGAATCAGGAGCGATCGCGCCCCACAGGCCGACGAATGCTCCGATAGCGGCGGTGGCCCACAGCAGGACGCGGCGAAGATTCATGCTCATACCTCTCCGACGATGCAGCCGCGGGAGATGTGAGGCGAGGGCTCACATCTCCGTTCGCCACATCGTCGACATTTCGGAAGGATGTGACGAGATGGATGATGCGGAAACTCTTCACGGCGAGCGCCGCGCGCTGCTCGCGCTGGCCTATCGCATGCTCGGCACGGTCGCCGACGCGGAGGATGCCGTACAGGAGACGTACGCGCGCTGGTATCGCCGATCCGAGGCCGAGCGCGCACAGATCGCGAACCCCGCCGCATGGCTCACCCGCGTTGCGAGCCGGGTCTGCCTCGACCAGCTCGGATCGGCGCGCGCCCGCCGTGAGAGCTACGTCGGTGAGTGGCTGCCGGAGCCGATCCCCGGGGAGTCGGCCATTGCGTCGTCGGTGCCGGTCGAGCCGCTGGAACGCGTCACGCTCGATGAATCCGTGAGTCTGGCGTTGATGGTGGTGCTGGAGTCGCTCACGCCAGCCGAGCGGGTCGCCTTCGTGCTGCACGACATCTTCGCCGTGCCCTTCGCCGAGATCGCCGAGACCGTGGGGCGGAGTCCGGACGCCGCCAGACAGCTCGCATCGCAGGCACGCAGGCGGGTGCAGCAGCGGCGAGCCGGTGCAGCGCCCAGGGCGGAACACGACGCGGTCGCGCAGGCGTTCGCCCAGGCCACGGCCACGGGGGAGCTCTCGACACTGGTCGGCCTCCTCGACCCCCGCGTGGTGCTGCGCGCCGACGGCGGCGGAAAGGTATCGGCAGCCCGTCGGCCCGTCATCGGGGCGGACCGGGTCGCGCGCTTCCTGCTCGGACTTCCGCGCCTCGAACCGGCGGCCATGACCGTGTCCACCCTCACCCCGGAAGGAGTGGGCTTCCTCGTCACGGTCGATGGCCGCGTCGACTCCGTCATCTCGGTGGATGTGGAAGACGGCCGGATCACCGCGGTGTACATCGTCCGCAATCCCGACAAGCTCACCCTCTGGACGTGAGCGGCGGCACCCTGAATGGCCGCTACCGCGGCCAGCGGATGACGGCGAGGCCGGACTTCGTGTCTGACACCGCCATCCAGCCCTCGGCGAAGCCGTAGGTGTAGCCGTAACCCTCGTCATCCACCTGGAAGGCCGTGTTCGGGTCCTCGGTGAGGAACACGGATCCGTCCTCCTCCTCACGGATCCAGCCCTCGGTTTCGAGCTGATCCTGGTACTCGGCCGCGGCGTCGGCGTCGACCGGAGCCCACCCGTAGATCTGCAGCGTCTCGCCTGCACCCTCCGCATCGCCCCACTTGCACTGGATGCCGCCGTCGACCTCCGCGGCGCCGACCATGAACGGCTCCTCTTTCGCGCTCCATCCGAGTCCCTCGAGGTCTTCGACCAGGCTGGGTGTGATGAGCGTCTCGCACGTCGGCGCCTCGTCGGGATCCGCCGCGGCGCCGTCCTCCGCCGGTGTCTCAACTGCGGCTCCGCACCCCGCCAGCACCAGCAGCGCGAGCGCACCGCCGGCGAGTACGAGTGCGCGGCGGGTCATACCCTCGAAGCCCGACTCCGCAGCGTGCGCAGGAACTCATCGTGCAGAACGCCGTTGCTGGCCATCGCGGAACCCGTCGTGAGCGACTCGTCGCCCTCCAGCGACGTGAAGCGTCCTCCTGCCTCGCGCACGATGGCGGCGGCGGCTGCCACGTCGTACTCCTTCACGTCGAACTCGCCGACGAACTCCAAGCGGCCCTCCGCGAGCAGCATGTATGACCACACGTCGCCGTAGGCGCGGTCGCGCCACACCTGCTCCTGCAGGTCGAGGAGCGCATCGAGCTGGCCGGCGTCGCGCCACTGCCCGATGCTCTGGAAGCTGATGCTCGCCTGTCCGAGGGCGTCGACGGGGGAGACGCCGAGGCGGCGGGGGGTGCCGTCGAGACTGTTCGTCCAGGCGCCCAGCCCGGCTGCCGACCACCAGCGGCGGCTCATCGCCGGCATGCTCACGACGCCGACTGCCGCGACACCGTCGACTTCCAGAGCGATCATCGTGCCCCAAGCGGGAATCCCGCGCAGGTAATTGGCGGTGCCGTCGATCGGGTCGATGACCCAACGGCGGGACGCCTCTTCGCTCGCGCCGTACTCCTCGCCGAAGACCGCGTCGTGCGGACGCTCGGAGGAGATCAGCGCCCGGATGGCTCTCTCAGCAGCGAGGTCGGCCTCCGTCACGTGCGAGCGGTCGGCCTTGAGACTCACTTCGAGCCCCGCCGAGTCGAAGCGGGGCAGCGACTCCGCGTCCGCGGCATCCGCGAGGCGCAGCGCGAGGGCGAGGTCTTCCTCGAGGGAGTGCGTCATGCGTACAAGGCTATCGCGCGCAGCCTATGCGAAACCCCGGCCGGAGTTTCTCCGTGCCGGGGTCTCGGTGTGAG
Organism: Microbacterium halotolerans; assembly: GCF_003569805.1. Classification (GTDB taxonomy): domain Bacteria; phylum Actinomycetota; class Actinomycetes; order Actinomycetales; family Microbacteriaceae; genus Microbacterium; species Microbacterium halotolerans. The sequence continues at coordinate 68,895 of NZ_KZ984052.1, forward strand.
GTGCGCCCTCAGGGGCTCGAACCCTGGACCCACTGATTAAGAGTCAGTTGCTCTACCGACTGAGCTAAAGGCGCCTGGCATGCCTAGCGTTTCCGCTCTGCGAACCGAGAGACTACGTTACACGATCGCGGAGGGCGGGGCGAATTGAGGGGGAGATCCGGGCGTGTACGAGAGTCTGCTGAACGTCTACGACGCGTCGGATGCACGGTACTTGTACTCCTTGCCCGCGATCGGGGAGTCGTCTTCGACCGTTCCGCCGCGCGACGCCTTGCGGATGTCGAGGATCATCCCGATCGACAGCGCGAGAGTCAGCGCCCAGCTCGCCCACGACAGCGCCACGCGCCAGGTGAGCTGCTGCTCGTCCGAGCCGCGCAGAAGTGACAGACCGGAAAGCAGCACGCCGATGATCCCCGTGCTCGCAACGTACTTGCTCATGCCCATGCGTCCCACGTTATCGCGCCCTCGGACATCCGGCCATCGCGTCTGTCGGCGGGGTGCTCGAGCCGGATGCCGTGGGCGGCGGCGCCGTCGCGGTCGCGGGGAACCGGGTACGCTGGCGGCATCCCGCAAGGGCGTTCCGACGAGAGGAGACCGTCATGGCTCAGTCAGAGCTTGTCGTCGTAGCGAATCGCCTGCCGGTGGACAGGGTCACGGACAAGGACGGGAACGAGTCGTGGCGGCGCTCGCCAGGCGGCCTGGTGACCGCCCTCGAACAGGTCATGGCCGGATCGGATGCCGCGTGGGTCGGCTGGCCGGGCAAAGCCGACCTGTTCATGGACCCGTTCGAGTTCGACGGAAACCTGCTCGTGCCGGTTCGTCTCTCGCAGGACAACCTCGAGTACTACTACGAAGGCTTCTCCAACGGCACGATCTGGCCGCTCTACCACGACGTCATCGCGACGCCCATCTATCGCCGGAGCTGGTGGGACTCGTATGTGCGGGTCAACAAGCGGTTCGCCGACGCCGCAGCATCCGTCGCCGCCGAGGGCGGTCTCGTGTGGGTGCAGGACTATCAGCTCCAGCTGGTGCCGAAGATGCTGCGTGAGATCCGTCCGGATCTCACGATCGGCTACTTCCACCACATTCCGTTCCCGGCATATGGGCTCTACGCGCAGCTGCCGTGGCGATCCGAGGTGATCGAGGGCCTTCTCGGCGCCGACGTGCTCGGCTTCCAGCGCGTGGCGGACGCTGGGAACTTCCAACGTTCCGTGCGCAGGCTGTTCCGGTATCCGACCAAGTCGAACCGGATCGAGGTTCCCACCGGTGACGGTACGACCCGCTCGGTCGTGGCGGCGCCGTTCCCCATCTCCATCGACGCTCAGGCCTTCGTCGATCTCGCGAAGAAGCCGGAGATCATCGCGCGATCGAAGGAGATCCGTGAGCAGCTCGGCAATCCGAAGAAGATCCTCCTGGGCGTCGACCGTCTCGACTACACCAAGGGCATCAGACATCGGCTGAAGGCCTTCGGGGAGATGCTCGAGGACGGCACGGCCAAGGTCGGCGAGGTCACGCTCGTGCAGGTCGCAAGCCCGAGCCGTCCCGGAGTCGAGGCCTACCAGGACCTCAGAGACGAGATCGAGCTCACGGTGGGGCGCATCAACGGCGACCACGACACCATGCACCACACGGCGATCCGGTATCTGCACCAGGGCTTCCCCCGCGAGGAGATGGTCGCGCTGTACCTCGCCGCGGACGTGCTGCTGATCACGGCGCTGCGCGACGGAATGAACCTCGTGGCGAAGGAGTACGCGGCCGTGCGCACAGACCAGCGCGGTGTGCTCGTGCTGAGCGAGTTCGCCGGTGCCGCAGATGAGCTGAACGCGGCGCTGATGATCAACCCGCACGACATCGACGGCATGAAGGCGGCGATCATCCAGGCGATCGAGATGTCTCCGGCCGAGCAGGGGCGGCGCATGCGGTCGATGCGGCGCAGGGTGCTCGAGCACGACGTCGAGCGCTGGGGCAAGAGATTCATGACCGCCGTCGAGGACATTCGCGCCGAGCAGCGCGAGCAGTGACATCGGGAGGAACCGGATGACTGATCAGGCCACGGACGCGACCATCGACTGGGCAGAGGTGCTGCCGGACATCGCGGACACACCCCGGCTGCTCATCGCGCTCGACTTCGACGGCACACTCGCCCCGCTGCGCGACGATCCGATGACCTCGAGGGCGATTCCTGAGGCTGTCGCGGCGATCGAGCGACTCGTCGCGCTTCCCGAGACGATCGTGGCGCTGGTGTCGGGGCGCACTATCGAGCACCTGCGCATCATCGCCGAGCACGGGGACGACTCTCGCGTGTGGCTGTCGGGTTCGCACGGGGTTGAGATCTGGCGTCCTGCGGGACAGGAGGCGCCGCAGGACGACGACGCGCTCGGCGACGAGGAAGAGGTCTTGCTCTCGGAACGACTGCGGGGCGAGGCGAAGCGCATCACGGCACCGATCGACGGTGCGTGGATCGAGGACAAGGCAGTCGGCTTCACGGTGCACACGCGGCTGACTGCGAGGGACCAGGCCGACGGAGTGCACACCGCCATCGAAGAGCTCATCGAGCGGGAGGCCCCGAGCTGGCGGGCGCGTACCGGCATCGACATGAGCGAGTACACGTGGCGGCACGAGGGCAAGGACGCTGGCGTCGCGAAGCTGCGTGCCGAGACCGGCGCGACCGCGGTGCTGTTCGCCGGCGACGATGTTACCGATGAGGACGCGCTCGCCCGTCTCGAGCCGCAGGATCTCGGCGTCAGGGTCGGTCAAGGGGCGACGCACGCGAGGACGCGGGTGGCGGACGCAAACGAGTTCGCCGCACTGCTCGACCGCCTCGCCGACCTGCGGGCCTCCGCGCGGTGAGCCTCGGTCGACCGGCCCGAGCGAACAGTCGAGCTGTGGGCCTGACTCGCACCGTTCGGCGGCCTACACTCGTAGGTATGAGCTTCGCCGTGTCCGCGCCGCAGAGGTTCGACGCGCGTGGGCCGGTGCGGGGCGCAGACACACGTCCGGATGCACTAGACTGGGGGA
>NZ_KZ984052.1:71960-302437 GCF_003569805.1 Microbacterium halotolerans
CGGCTCGCGCTCCCGACTCACGCGTCGACGAAGCAGGGCTCGAATCTCGGTGCTCAGCAGACGGGCACCAGCCCCGCGCCACACGCGCACCGCTCAGACGAAGCTCCTCATGCTCGTCCGCTCCGCTTCGGAGCGCGCGATGACCGGCTGATCCGCACCGCTCGAATCACGCCGAACGTCGTGGTTCCGCAGCGGCCAGCAGACAGCTACGCAATCAGATCTAGGAAAGCCACATGTCATCTGACACCGCTCCGGCCGTTCCCCGGCCTCCCGCACGCAGTTCCGCCCAGGCGCCCGTGCTCACGGGAGCAGAGGCCGTCGTCCGTTCGCTCGAGCTGCTCGGCGCGGACGACGTCTTCGGCCTGCCGGGCGGCGCGATCCTTCCCGCATACGACGCGCTGATGAGCGCGAACTCGCTCAACCACATCCTTGTTCGTCACGAGCAGGGCGCTGGCCACGCGGCCGAGGGGTACGCGTCGGCGAGCGGCAAGGTCGGCGTCGCGATCGCGACGTCAGGGCCCGGAGCGACCAACCTCGTCACCGCGATCGCCGACGCGCACATGGACTCCGTGCCGCTGGTCGCGATCACCGGTCAGGTCTTCTCGACGCTGATGGGGACCGACGCGTTCCAGGAGGCCGACATCGTCGGCATCACGATGCCGGTCACCAAGCACTCGTTCCTGGTGAAGAAGGCGGAAGACGTTCCGGGCGCGATCGCCGCGGCGTTCGAGATCGCCTCCACCGGCCGTCCCGGCCCGGTGCTGGTCGACATCACGAAGGATGCCCAGCAGAACGAAGCGCCGTTCGTGTGGCCCCCGCGCTACGACCTGCCCGGCTACCGACCGGTGACCAAGGCGCACGGCAAGCAGATCCAGGCCGCGGCGCAGATGCTCTCCGAGGCCAAGAAGCCGGTGCTCTACGTGGGCGGCGGCGTGATCCGTGCCCGCGCGGCCGAGGAGCTGAAGACGCTCGCCGAAACGAGCGGCGCCCCCGTCGTGACCACACTGATGGCACGCGGTGCGTTCCCGGATTCGCATGAGCAGCACCTCGGCATGCCCGGTATGCACGGTGCGGTTCCGGCGGTCCTGGCCTTGCAGGAGGCGGACGTGCTCGTGGCACTCGGCGCTCGCTTCGACGATCGCGTCACGGGCAAGGCGAACCTGTTCGCCCCTGACGCGAAGGTCGTGCACGTCGACATCGACCCCGCCGAGATCTCGAAGATCCGCACGGCGGATGTGCCGATCGTGGGCGACCTCAAGGAGGTCCTGGTCGACCTCGACGCAGCGCTGCGCGGTGCGGAGGCACCGGAGATCGACGAGTGGTGGGCGTACCTGAGCGGGCTGCGGGACCAGTACCCGCTCGGCTTCTCACCGACGACGGACGGCCTGCTCGCCCCGCAGCAAGTGATCCAGCGCATCGGTGAGCTGACGGGACCGGAGGGCGTGTTCGTTGCCGGCGTCGGCCAGCACCAGATGTGGACCGCGCAGTTCATCAAGTACGAGCGCCCCAACTCGTTCCTGAACTCGGGCGGCGCCGGCACGATGGGGTACTCGGTACCCGCGGCGATGGGCGCGAAGGTCGCTCAGCCGGAGCGCGACGTGTGGGCGATCGACGGCGACGGCTGCTTCCAGATGACCAACCAGGAGCTCGCCACGTGCGTGCTCAACGACATCCCGATCAAGGTCGCGGTCATCAACAACTCCTCGCTCGGCATGGTGCGCCAGTGGCAGACGCTGTTCTACGACGGCCGCTACTCGAACACCGATCTGAACACGGGGCACGACACACGCCGCATCCCCGACTTCGTCAAGCTGGCCGAGGCGTACGGCTGCCTCGCGATCCGCGTGGAGAAGGAGGAGGAGATCGATGACGCGATCAAGCTCGCTCTGGAGACCAACGACCGGCCCGTCGTGATCGACTTCGTCGTGAGCGCCGACGCCATGGTGTGGCCGATGGTGCCGCAGGGCGTCTCCAACAGCTACGTCCAGTACGCGCGCGATCACGCGCCGGCATTCGATGAGGAGGTCTGATCCCATGTCGACTCACGTGCTGAGCCTCCTCGTCGAGGACACACCCGGTCTGCTCACCCGCGTCGCCGGACTGTTCGCGCGCCGAGGCTTCAACATCAACTCCCTCGCCGTGGGCGTCACGGAGATTCCGGGTCTGTCGCGGATCACCGTGGTGGTCGACGTCGATGATCTCCCGCTCGAGCAGGTGACCAAGCAGCTCAACAAGCTCATCAACGTGCTCAAGATCGTGGAGCTCGAAGAGGATCAGTCGGTGCAGCGCGAGCACATGCTCGTGAAGGTGCGCGCCGACAACCAGTCGCGGTCGAACGTGATCGAGGTCGTCAACCTGTTCCGCGCGCGCATCGTCGACTACGCCTCTGATGCGCTCGTGATCGAGGTCACCGGCGACCCTGGCAAGGTGCAGGCCTTCCTCAAGGCCGTCGAGCCGTTCGGCATCAAGGAGCTGGCGCAGTCCGGCCTGCTCGCCCTCGGGCGCGGAAGCAAGTCGATCACCGAGCGCGTGCGCTCCGTCGGCTGAGACATCCGGAACCCACGAACCGTGGGACGGCATCCGGATGTCCTCCCGCACAATCCTCCAGACCGAAGTCACAAACACAAGGAGAACAATGGCTGAGATCCTGTACGACGCAGACGCCGACCTCTCGCTGATCCAGAGCAAGAAGGTGGCGATCGTCGGCTACGGCTCGCAGGGCCACGCCCACGCGCAGAACCTGCGCGATTCCGGCGTGGAGGTCGTCATCGCGCTCAAGGACGGCTCCAAGTCGACCCAGAAGGCCACCGAGGACGGCTTCGAGGTCAAGTCCGTCGCCGACGCCACGGCGTGGGCCGACGTCATCATGATCCTCGCGCCGGACCAGCACCAGCGTTCGATCTACACCGACGGCATCGCACCGAACCTGTCAGCAGGCAAGGCGCTCGCGTTCGCCCACGGCTTCAACATCCGCTTCGACCTGATCCAGGCACCGAGCGATGTCGACGTCATCCTGATCGCACCGAAGGCCCCCGGTCACACGGTGCGCCGCGAGTTCGTCGCGGGCCGCGGCATTCCCGACATCATCGGTGTCGAGAACGATGCGTCGGGGAAGGCATGGGATCTCGCACTGTCGTATGCGGCGGCGATCGGCGGAACGCGCGCCGGCGTCATCAAGACGAGCTTCACCGAGGAGACAGAGACTGATCTGTTCGGCGAGCAGGCCGTGCTCTGCGGTGGCACGAGTCACCTGGTGCAGACCGGATTCGAGGTGCTGACCGAGGCCGGCTACCAGCCCGAGATCGCATACTTCGAGGTGCTGCACGAGCTCAAGCTGATCGTCGACCTGATGTGGGAGGGCGGCATCGCCAAGCAGCGCTGGTCGATCTCCGACACCGCCGAGTTCGGCGACTACGTCTCGGGCCCGCGCGTCATCGACGCCGGCACGAAGGAGCGGATGCAGGGAGTCCTCGCGGACATCCAGTCCGGCGCCTTCGCGAAGCGCTTCATCGACGACCAGGACGCGGGCGCTCCGGAGTTCAACGCACTGCGCGAGAAGGAGGAGGGCCACCCGATCGAGAAGACCGGCAAGGACCTCCGCGCCCTCTTCTCCTGGCAGGGCGGCGACGACGACTATGTCGAGGGAACCGCTGCGCGGTAACCCTCGACATAGTCGTCGGGACGACGCGTCGCTGTCTGTTCGCTCCGCTCACGGCGCCGCTGTCGCGCCACGGGTCGAAGGCAGCACCGCGCGCTGACCCCAACCCAATGGCCCCGCACCCCGGTGCGGGGCCATTGCCATACCCGTGCCAGCCGACATCCGGATGACCGGTGCGGGGCAGATGGGGCCGGACACGCCGCGGATCGGGCCAGGAAGCGGCAGAATCGAGCCGATCGCAATACCGTTGGGGTATGGCATCAATTGATTCGACCGATAATCCCGCTGAGGCTCCGGTCGAGACGACCCCGACCCCGACCTTCACCGAACTCGGGCTCGGCGATGCCGTACTCCGCGCGCTGAAGGACGTCGGCTACGAGACGCCGTCGGCCATTCAGGCGCAGACCATTCCGCTCCTGCTCGGCGGCCGCGACGTGCTCGGCGTCGCCCAGACCGGAACGGGCAAGACGGCGGCGTTCGCGCTGCCGATCCTCGATCAGATCGACACCAGGCCCAAGACGCCGCAGGCGCTGGTGCTCGCACCGACCCGTGAGCTGGCACTGCAGGTGTGCGAGGCGTTCGAGAAGTACGCCGCGCGTGTCAAAGGCGTGCACGTGCTTCCCGTGTACGGCGGGCAGGGCTACGGCACGCAGCTGTCGGCGCTGCGTCGCGGCGTCAACATCGTCGTCGGTACGCCTGGCCGCATCATGGACCACCTCGACAAGGGCACGCTCGACCTGTCGGATCTGAAGTTCCTCGTGCTCGACGAAGCGGACGAGATGCTCAAGATGGGCTTCGCTGAGGACGTCGAGACGATCCTCGCCGAGACGCCGGCGACCAAACAGGTCGCACTGTTCTCGGCGACGATGCCCGCGCAGATCCGGCGCATCTCGCAGCAGCACCTGAACGATCCGGCCGAAGTCACCGTCAAGGGGCGCACAACGACGTCCGCGAACATCACCCAGCGCTACCTCATGGTGTCGTACCCGCAGAAGGTCGACGCGCTCACGCGGATCCTCGAGGTCGAGAACTTCGACGGCATGATCGTGTTCGTGCGCACCAAGAGCGAGACCGAGACTCTCGCAGAGAAGCTCCGCGCCCGCGGATACACGGCGGCGGCGATCAGCGGCGATATCGCCCAGGCGCAGCGAGAGCGCACCGTCGACCAGCTCAAGTCGGGAAAGCTCGACATCCTCGTCGCCACGGATGTCGCCGCGCGCGGCCTCGACGTCGATCGCATCACGCACGTGGTGAACTACGACATCCCGATCGACACCGAGTCGTATGTGCACCGCGTCGGTCGAACGGGCCGGGCGGGGCGCTCGGGTGCGGCGATCAGCTTCGTCACGCCGCGCGAGCGCAGGCTCGTCTCGGCCATCGAGCGCGCGACGCGCCAGCCGCTGACCGAGATGCACATCCCCACGGCCGAGGACGTCAACGTCACCCGCCTGAGCCGCTTCGACGACGCCATCACCACGGCGCTCGCCGACGGAGAGCGACTCGCCGAGTTCCGCGACATCGTCGCCCACTACGTCTCGCACCACGATGTGATCGAGTCGGACGTGGCCGCGGCACTCGCACTGGTGTCGCAGGGCGACACGCCGCTGCTGCTGCCGCCTGACCCGCCCAGGCGCGAGCGCGCAGCGCGAGCGCAGCGCGACGACCGCGGGCCGCGGGAACCGCGCGGCCGTGCGAACCTCACGCCGTACCGCATCGAGGTCGGTCGCCGTCAGCGCGTCGAGCCGCGCCAGATCGTCGGCGCCCTCGCGAACGAGGGCGGCCTGCGCCGCGACGATTTCGGTCGAATCGACATCCGGCCCGATTTCTCGATCGTCGAGCTTCCTGCCGAGCTGCCGCGCGACGTGTACGACAAGCTTGCGCAGACGCGCATCTCGGGCCAGCTGATCGAGCTGAAGCCCGATTCGCGTCCGTTCCGCAGCACCGGCGGTCCCCGCGGGGGCGGCAGAGGAGCAGGCCGTGGAGACCGGGACGATCGGCGCGGTTTCCGCAACGATCGGGACGACCGGCGCAGCGGAGGCGACGGAGCGGGAAGCCGCGGCGGACGCAAGCCGCGGCACTGAGCCGTCGGCTGCGCTCGCGCGGATCATCGGTGTCCGCCGCGCGCGGTCCTTGAATCTGCGCGGAATGCGACTACGGTGACGTCATGAACGAGAAGACGGCTTCCGAGTTGCGCGCGCTGCTCGTGGCGCGGCGCGAGGCCGTGCTCGAGCGCGAGCGGGTCGGTGACGAGACGATGGCGATCGTGGCCGACGCGCGCAGCTTCGCCACGGCGGACGACGAGCACGACCCGGAGGGCGGAACCCTCGCCGAGGAGTGGTCGCGCGCCGCAGGGCTCGAGGCAGAGGCGAAGCGCGAACTCGACGACATCGATCGCGCGATCACGAAGCTCGATGCCGGCGAGTACGGTACGTGCGAGTCGTGCGGCAAGCGCATCGCCGTCGGACGGCTGCGCATCCGTCCGATGGCCACGCGCTGCATCGACTGCGCCGCGTAGCGCGATCTCACGTGGTCCGTGCGAGACGGTCCCGCAGAACCGCGGTGTGATCGATGCGCGGGTCACGGGCGGCATGGGCGAGCGTCACGACCGGATCAGCACCGCCTCGACGTGGTCGGGCGATGAGGGAGCACTGCTCATTCCCGAACCACCGCGACGCCGCGGGGCTCCAGCACGGGACCGCCGTGCAGGAACTCTCCGGTGATGCTGCCGAGGGGCACCTCGTCGTCGGTGCGGTTGATCAGGAACCGGATGCGGCCGTGCTCGCCGGTGCGCGATGTCGTCTCGACCTTCCCGTGCAGCGGCTCGGGGAGGTCGGAGGCGACATCGGCGCCGCCCAGCAGCGCGGGCAGCAGCCTGCGCACGCCCTCGATGCCGAGGCTCGTCGACACATAGGACGCGGAGCCGGCGCCGACCGAGCGACGTGTCACGGCCGGTAGACCGTCGAGCTCGTCGGCGGCGTAGCGAAGGAGGACGTCGACGTCATCGGATGTGACGTCGACGGGTTCGCTCCACAGCGACCCCGTGCCGCCGTCCGATAGAGGGATCGTCTCACCCTCGTACAGGGGCCGGAACTCTTCGATCCGGACGCCCAACAACTCGCGCAAGGCGCCCGGGTAGCCGCCGAGCCACACTCTGTCGTCATGATCGACGACGCCCGAAAAATACGTGGCTACGAGGTGGCCGCCGGTCTCGACGAAGGACGACAGGCGCAGGCGCAGCTCATCGGGAACGCTGTACAGCATCGGAGCGATGACGATCCGGTACGACGAGAGGTCGGTGTCAGTGGTCACCACGTCGGCGCGCACGCCGAGATCCACCAGCCCCGTCCACCAGTCCTGCGCCTCGCGGCGATAGCGCAGGCGCTCTGTCGGGTGGGAGTCGAGCTGCGAGCCCCACCACGAGTCCCAGTCGAACAGGATCGCGACGTCCGCCGGGTCGCGGTCGCTGCCTGCGACGTCGCCGATGTCTTCGAGGATGCCGCCCAGGCGCACGACGTCGCGGAAGATTCGGGAGTCCTCTCCGGCGTGCGGGACCATCGCCGAGTGGTACTTCTCCGCACCGGCCGCCGACTGCCGCCACTGGAAGAAGCACACCGCGTCGGCGCCATGGGCGACGTGCGTCAGCGAATCGCGGATCATCTCGCCCGACCGCTTCGGGCGGTTCACCGGCTGCCAGTTCACGGCACTGGTGGAGTGCTCCATCAGGAACCACGGGCGCCCCCGCGCAACACCGCTGGTCAGCGCGGCCGAGAACGCCAGCTCGTCGAGATCCTGCGTGACGTAGTGATCGTTCGAGACGAAGTCGATCTCGCGCGCCCAGGCGCCGTAGTCGGCGAAGTTCGTCTCACCGACGATCATGAAGTTGGTCGTGACCGGGATGTCGGCAGACATCCGGTTCAGGATCTCGCGTTCGGCGACGAGATGATCCTTCAGAGCGTCGGACGAGAACCGCGCGAAGTCGAGCTGCTGCGTCGGGTTCGGGAACGCCGCGGCCAGGCGCGGCGGCAGGATCTCGGCGAACGAGCCGTACCGCTGCGACCAGAACGCCGTGCCCCAAGCGTGGTTGAGAGCGTCGATCGAGCCGTAGCGGGCCTCGAGCCACACGCGGAAGGCGCGCGCCGCGTCGTCGGAGTAGTCGAATGCGTTGTGGCAGCCGAGTTCGTTGTTCACATGCCACGCCACCACTCCCGGATGGGAGCCGTAGCGCTCGGCGAGCTTCTCCACCACACGCAGCGCATGCTCACGGAAGACGGGCGACGTGGGTCGCCAGTGCTGCCTGCCGCCCTGCGCGAGAGTGTGCCCCTCGGCCGTCACCGGCAGAACCTCCGGATGTGCTGTGGTCAGCCACGGCGGGGGAGAGGCTGTGGCCGTGGCGAGGTCGACGCCGATGCCGTTCGCATGCATCAGATCGATGACCTCGTCCAGCCACGCGAAGTCCCACACATCCGGTGCCGGCTGCAGTCGCGCCCAGGAGAAGATCGCCACCGACACGACGTCGACGTTCGCGCGCTTCATCAGCCGAACGTCTTCGTCCCACACCTCGCGCGGCCACTGATCGGGGTTGTAGTCGGCGCCGAACGAGATGCGGCGCTTCGCGCTCTCCGGGGCGCGAAGCCAGCGGTGGTTCTGCATGGGTTCCTCTGTATGACGTCAGCGTGCGGTTGCTCGGGGAGCGGAGTCCGGATGGGACGCCGCTCCCCGGCGTGCGGTCGGGCGCGCTATTCGACAGTGAAGCCCTGATCGTTTCCGTAGGTGATGAGGCTGTCCTGCCATGCGGCGAGGCCGTCGGCGATCGTGCCGTCGCCGTTGTAGGCATCTCCGACGGCGTCGTTGAACACGCTGTTCCCGTACACCTGGTACGGCAGGTACTGCCAGCCATCGACGACGTTCGCCGACGACTCCGAGAGCACCTCGTTGGCCTTCTGGCCGCCGAAGTAGTCGAACTCCTTCGACAGGAAGTCCTCCGACTCGAGATCGGCGACCGTCGACGGGAAGCCGCCGCCGTCGATCCGGTGCTGCACGCCGTCGCCGCTGGAGGCGAACTCGAGGAAGTCGTAGGCGAGCGCCTTGCTCTCGCTGGCCTGCATGACGCTCATCGCACTGCCGCCGTTCTCGGCGGTCGCGGTGCCGCCCTCCTCCCACTGCGGCATCGGGGCGACGCGCCAGTCTCCCGCCGCGTCGGGAACGCCGCTCTCGAGGTTGCCCGGCATCCAGGCGCCGATCGTCAGCGTGGCGATAGAACCGTCGCCGAGTCCCTGGTACCACTCGTCGCTCCACGAGCTGATCGGTGCGACGAGGTCGTCATCGAGCAGCTGCTGCCAGAACTCGGCGAACTGCGCCGAGCCCTCGTCGGCGAGGTCGACGGAGACGTCGGTGCCGTCGGCGGAGAACGGGTGGCCGCCGGCCTGCCAGATCATCGACGTCGTGAAGCCGGCGTCACCGGTGTCGTTCGTGATGTAGAGATCCGGATCGGCTTCGTGCAGCTTCTGCGCCGCCTCGAGATACTCGTCCCACGTGGCCGGCGCCTCGATGCCGTTCTCGTCGAAGACGGCCTTGTTGTAGAACAGCGCCATCGGGCCGGAATCCAGCGGCAGGCCCCACACGCCGTCGCCGCCGTAGGTGACGGCGCCCCATGGGCCTGGCGCGAATGCGTCGGCGTCGGCACCGGCGTCGAACTCGCTCAGATCGGCGAGCGACTCGCTGATCGCGAACTGCGGGATCGCGTAGTACTCCACCTGCGCGAGGTCGGGGACGCCGTTCCCCGCGGCGACGGCGTTCTGCAGCGCCGTGTACTGATCGTTGCCCGTTCCGGCGTTGACGACCTCGATCGTCACACCGTCGTGAGATTCCTCATAGGCCTCGGCGATGGGCTCGACCGTGGTGTCCCAGGCCCAGACGGTGAGCTCCCCGCCCTCTTCCGCGGCGTCGCCCGGGTCGGGCTCGCCGCCGGAGCAGCCCGCGAGCGCGACGGCCGCGACTCCGGCGAATGCGACGCCCGCGAGCGCGCGGCGTCCGATCCGATTCGTGTTGTGGTGCATGATCACTCCGTTGTGTGTTGGTGGTGTCGGGGGGAGGGGAGTCATTCCTTCACGGAACCGGCGGCCAGCCCTGACTGCCAGTACCGCTGCATGAACAGGAAGGCGACGATCAGCGGGACGATCGTGAGCAGCGAGCCGGTGATCACGAGGTTGAAGATCGCCTCGCCGCCGGCGGTCGCGGCCTGCGAGTTCCACTGGTTCAGGCCGATGATGAGCGGATACCAATCGGCGTCTCGCAGCATGATCAGCGGCAGGAAGTAGTTGTTCCAGGTGGCGACCATGGTGAACAGCAGCACGGTGATGGTGCCGGGTGCGAGCAGCGGCATGCACACCTGCCAGAACGTGCGGAGCTCACCGGCGCCGTCGATGCGCGCCGCCTCCATCAGATCGGTCGGGATGGCCTCGCTCGCGAACGTCCACATCAGGTAGAGCCCGAACGGCGAGATCAGCGACGGGATGATCACCGACCACGGCGTGTTCGTGATGCCCATCTCGCTGAACATGAGGAACGTCGGCACGGCGAGCGCGGTCCCCGGCACGGCGACGGCGCCGATGATCACGGCGAAGACGACCTTCTTGCCGGGGAATGCGAACTTCGCCAGCGCGTAGCCGCCGAGGATCGACAGCAGTGTGGCACCGCCTGCGCCCGCACCGACGTACAGTAGCGTGTTCGCGAACCAGCGCAGGAAGATGCCGTCGTCGTAGGTGAGGGTGCGCGAGATGTTGTCGAACAGCGCGAAGTCGCCGCCGAACCACAGTCCGAAGGTCGACAGCAGATCGCCCTGAGTCTTCGACGAGTTGATGAACAGCCAGACGAGCGGCACGAGCGAGTAGACCAGCACGATGCCCGTCAGCACCGTGAGCAGCAGGCTGCGGCGAGGGCGGTCCACCGTGCCGAGGCGCGCACGGTGCTGCCCGCGGGTCGCGTTCGGCGTGAGAGTGATCAGCGATGTCGTGGTCATGTCAGGCGCCCTTCCGCATCCCGCGCAGCTGCACGGCGTACGCGATGATCATCGTGATGACGCCCATGATGATGGCGACCGTCGCGGAGTAGTTCAGCTGCTGGCCCGAGAACGCCAGCGAGTACGCGTACAGATTCGGTGTGAACGAGGTCGTGATCGAGTTCGGTGCCAGCGACTGCATGATGCTCGGCTCGTTGAACAGCTGGAAGCTGCCGATGATCGAGAAGATCGTCGCGATCACGAGCGCGCCCCGGATGGCGGGCAGCTTGATCGCGGTGATCACCCTGACCTGGCCGGCGCCGTCGATCGCCGCCGCCTCGTAGAGCGAGGTGGGGATCACACGCAGTGCCGAGTAGAAGATGAGCATGTTGTAGCCGAGGAACTCCCAGGTGACGACGTTCCCGATGGCGGCGAGCACGAACGGAGGGGAGAGCACGCTCGGCAGGTCAACGCCGAGCAGATCCTGAAGGTTGCCGATCAGGCCGAAACGCTCGCCGTACATGAAGCCCCACATGAACGTCGCCACGACAGCCGGAACGGCGTACGGCAGGAAGATCGACAGGCGGAAGAAACCGCGCCCGTAGAGGCGTCCGCTGTCGATGGCCAGGGCGACCAGCAGCGACAGGAACAGCATGATCGGCACCTGGATCGCCAGGAAGAGCGCGACCCGGATGACGCCGTGCCAGAGCTGCGGGTCGGTGAACGCCTTGACGTAGTTGGCGAAGCCGACGAACTGCGTGCCGCCGACGAGCTGGTCGTGGAACAGGCTGAGCCAGAGCGCGTAGAGGATCGGTGCGATGAAGACCAGTGCGAACACGATCGCGAAGGGCGCGAGGAATCCCCAGCCGGTCCATCGGCCAGCGGCGCGGCTGCGTTTGCGCAGCGGTGGCGCCGCGTGCGTCGTCTCCGACGTGATCGTCATGCTCGTCCTTCGCTTCTCTGCGTGGGGTGCGAGTACTATGTTTACGCAAACATCCTTCATTTCGCTACCCCGGATTCGAATTCGCACTGGTTAGATTGGTCGGGATCCGCCATGAGCACAACGCACTCCCGCCCCCGTCGCAGACGCGTGTCGATGGCGGACGTCGCCGCCCGCGCCGGCGTGTCGGCGCAGACCGTCTCGCGGGTGGCAAACGGAACCGGCACGGTGATCCCCGATACCCGCGACCGCGTCATCCGGGCCATGAACGAGCTCGGCTACCGGCCGAACAGCGCAGCCCGTGCGCTGAAGCTCGGTTCGTTCCGCACGATCGGCGTGCTCTCGCAGACGCTCTCGACGATCGGCGATGTGCGCACGATCGAGGCGATTGCGCAGAGCGCGGCAGCGGAGGGCTACGCGACCACCCTGATCCCTGTGCATGCGACGAGCCTCGCCGATGTGGATCGTGTGTTCTCTCGGCTGCAGGAGCTCGCCGTCGATGCGCTGATCCTCAACCTCGAGGCGCCGCAGCTGCTGCACGCAGCCGGCCTGCTGCCGCCGGGTGTGCCCGCGGTGTATATGGATCCGGATGCGCCGGGGGCGGAGGTGATCGTCGACACCGATCAGATGGGCGGTGCGACTCTGGCCACCCAGCACCTGCTCGGGCTCGGTCATCGCACGGTGTGGCATCTGGCCGGTCCGGAAGCGTCACGGCCCGCGTCGCGTCGCATCCGCGGGTGGCGAGAGACGCTCGAGCGAGCGGGGTGCGACGTGCCGGAGCCGCTGCGGGGCGACTGGAGCGTCGCTTCTGGCTACGAGGCGGGGAGGAGGCTCGCCGAGCGAAGCGACGTGACAGCCGTGTTCTGCGCGAACGACCAGATGGCGCTCGGGCTGTACCGCGCGCTCGCCGAGGCGGGCAGATCGATTCCGGATGACGTGAGCGTGGTCGGCTTCGACGACATCGCGGACGCTCGCGCCTATGCGCCGCCGCTGACATCCGTGCACCACGACTTCGCGGACGTGGGCAACCGCTGTGTGGCGGCCGCGCTCACCCTGGTGCGCGGCGAGACGGCGGAGTCGCTGTCGGTCGTGGAGCCGCAGCTCGTCGTGCGGGAGAGCACCGCGGCGCTGGCGGGGTGAGCCTGGGTGTGACGCTGATCCGCCGCTGCGATGCCTCGCAAAGGGCGGTGGGAACCTGTTAGCATGGGGTGTCACGCGTGTGCGTGCGTATCGGCGTGTTCGCCGGTCGTTCGCCTGCGAGGCTCAGCACAACCCAACCATCGCCTCGGTTCATCCGTGGTCGCGTGCGCCGGGACGCCGACGCTCCGCCGAACCGAAGCCCGAGTAACAAACCCTTAAGGCAAACCACTACATGACTAACGAAACGACCGCCACGGCCACCAAGCAGGTCGCGATCAACGACATCGGCTCTGCTGAGGACTTCCTGGCCGCGGTCGAGAAGACTCTCAAGTTCTTCAACGACGGCGACATCATCGACGGCACGATCGTCAAGATCGACCGCGACGAGGTGCTCCTCGACGTGGGGTACAAGACCGAGGGCGTCATCCCCTCGCGCGAGCTCTCGATCAAGCACGACGTCGACCCCAACGAGGTCGTCGAGGTCGGCGACAGCGTCGAGGCCCTTGTCCTCCAGAAGGAGGACAAGGAAGGTCGTCTGATCCTGTCGAAGAAGCGCGCGCAGTACGAGCGCGCGTGGGGCGACGTGGAGAAGATCAAGGAGAACGACGGCGTCGTCACCGGCACCGTCATCGAGGTCGTCAAGGGCGGCCTCATCGTCGACATCGGACTCCGCGGATTCCTGCCGGCTTCGCTCATCGAGCTGCGCCGCGTTCGCGACCTCACGCCGTACCTCGGCCAGGAGATCGAGGCGAAGATCCTCGAGCTCGACAAGAACCGCAACAACGTCGTGCTCTCGCGCCGCGCCCTCCTCGAGGAGACGCAGTCGGCCAGCCGTGCGCAGTTCCTCAACGGTCTGCACAAGGGTCAGGTCCGCAAGGGCACGGTCTCGTCGATCGTCAACTTCGGTGCGTTCGTCGACCTCGGCGGCGTCGATGGCCTCGTGCACGTCTCCGAGCTCAGCTGGAAGCACATCGAGCACGCCAGCGAGGTCGTCGAGGTGGGCCAGGAGGTCACCGTCGAGGTTCTCGACGTCGACCTCGACCGCGAGCGCGTCTCCCTGTCGCTGAAGGCGACGCAGGAGGACCCGTGGCAGGTCTTCGCCCGCACGCACGCCATCGGCCAGATCACGCCGGGCAAGGTCACCAAGCTCGTTCCCTTCGGCGCGTTCGTCCGCGTCGCGGACGGCATCGAGGGCCTCGTGCACATCTCCGAGCTGTCGGACAAGCACGTCGAGCTCGCCGAGCAGGTCGTGTCGGTCGGCGAAGAGGTCTTCGTCCGCGTCATCGACATCGACCTCGACCGTCGTCGCATCTCGCTCTCGCTCAAGCAGGCGAACGAGATGGTCGACCCGAACGGCACCGAGTTCGACCCGGCGCTGTACGGCATGACCACCGAGTACGACGAGAACGGTGAGTACAAGTACCCCGAGGGCTTCGACCCCGAGACGAACCAGTGGCTCGAGGGCCACGACGAGGCTCGTCAGACATGGGAGAACGAGTACTCCGCCGCTCAGGCTCGTTGGGAAGCGCACAAGGCGCAGGTCACCAAGGCGCTCGAGGCCGAGGCGACTGCCAGCCAGGACTTCGGCGGCGAGTCCGCCGCGTCCTCGGACCAGCAGCACACGGCCGACGCCAACGGCGCAGGCACACTTGCCGACGACGAGGCACTCGCGGCTCTGCGCGAGAAGCTCGCCGGCTCGTAAGCACACGAGAGCAGGCTGATCGGGTCGGGTCCTTCGGGGGCCCGGCCCGATTCGTGTTTCTGCAGTTCATCCGCGAGCCATCGCACGCGAACGGATGTGCCGTCGTGCGCGTGTGATGGGCTCGTCATCTGTGTTGTCGTCGGCGTACGGTCTCGCGGTGATCGATGACGGCGCAGACGAACGCCGTTTCGGCGCGGTGTCGCGCAGAATGGAAGGCATGGACGAATGCCCCTGCGGACGCGCCCCGTACGCCGAGTGCTGCGGCCCGCTGCTCGAAGGGCAGCGGGCGGCGGAGACGCCGGAGGAGCTGATGAGGTCGCGGTACACGGCGTTCGTGAAGGGCGACCGGTTCCACCTCGCCCGTACCTGGCATCCGCGCACGCGGCCCGAAGACGTCTCCGCCGACCCGTCGACCCGCTGGACGGATCTGCAGATCCTCTCGTCCGCGGACGACGGCGACACCGGCACGGTCGACTTCGTCGCCCGATTCGAGGGCAGGCACGGCCCGGACGAGCTGCGCGAGCACTCGCGCTTCGCGCGCCGGGCCGGACGCTGGGTCTACGTCGACGGAGATGTGGGGTGAGAGCCGGCTCGCGAGATGCGCCGATATCGAGAGGACGCGCCAAGAAGTCGGCGCATCTCGGCGACGGTCCATAGACTCGGACGCATGCCGCTCATCGCACTCACCGGGGGGATCGCGTCCGGCAAGTCGACGATCGCGCGACGGCTCGCCGAGCGCGGGGCGGTCGTGGTGGACGCCGATGCGACGGTCCGCGAGCTGCAGGAGCCAGGTCGGCCAGTCACGCGGGCGATCGGAGAGGCCTTCCCCGGGGTCGTCGGGCCGGACGGTGCGCTCGACCGCGCGGCCCTCGGCTCGGTCGTGTTCGGCGATCCGGATGCCCTCGCGCGGCTGAACGCGATCGTTCATCCTGCCGTGAAGCAAGAGACTCAGCGGCGCTTCGCCGCGGCTTTCGCCGCCGACCCGGACGCCGTGGTCGTCTACGACGTGCCGCTCCTGGCCGAAGCGCGCGGCACGGGGGAGTGGGATCTCGTCGTGGTCGCGGATGCCCCCGCCGAGGAACGTGTGGCGCGGTTGGTCTCGGAGCGCGGTATGAGCGAAGCCGACGCGCGAGCGCGCATCGCCAATCAGGTCGACGACGCCGAGCGCCGTGCCATCGCCGATGTTGTGATCGACACATCAGGCGCGCTCGAAGACACCATGCGCCAGTCCGACGCGCTGTGGGCGCAGGTCGCGGGCTGAGGCGCGCTCCCGCTCCGGACACAACGCAGTCGATCTGCGCGAGCATCGGGCGAAACGGCAGGAGCGGCGCGGACGCACTGTTCGAACATCCGGAATCGACTGCGTTGTGTTCAGGCAACGGCGAATGCGCGGTCCCGGTTCGGCGGCGCGAATCGCCGAGCCGGGCGTCAGCCGTTCTGGGCTGATCGCAGCAGGCTGCGGGCGACGCGATCGGTCTCGCGCAGCATCGTCGCATCGGCGCCCGGCATGGGGCTGATGATCGCGTCGTGCATGGTCTCGTCGACCGGAATGCCCGCGATGTGGAACGCACGGTCTATGGTGCCGTCGGCGCGGATGAGCCGCCCCGTGCCGGGGGCGACGTCGACCCCGCCGGTCGCCACGACGTCCCCTGCGCGCGATGACACCTCGAACGGACGGATGCGACCAGCGTCGCCCAGGGACCGGACGAGCGGGTCGGCGCTGCGACCGACGTCGTGGAACCGCATCAGAGCGTCGATGAGCACGGGTGCCGTCACATCGGCACCGGTCACGGCGGATGTCGCGCGGAATCCGTCGGCATCGGCCTCGACACCTGCGGCTGGGCCGATGAAGCGCACCAGCCCCGCTCGGTGCAGCGCCAGCAGCTGACGATTGCGGAACGCCGGCGGCCCGGAGCCGGCATGGTTGCCGATCGCCTGGAACCGCGCCTGTCCGCCCCAGCGCGACTCGGCGTCGAACCCGCCGAACGCGCCGGCCCGGTATGCCACGCCGCGTGCCGACGCCACTGCCCACAGCGCCGCCTTCACCGGGCTGTCCGCGCCGCGCTCGGCCTCGTGCAGGTCGTCCGCGACGAAGCGCGTCGCCCATTCGTCGAACTCCTCGGGCCCGGAGAAGCGGATGTCATGGCCGGGGGAGATCACCGCGCCGAGATCGAGCCGGTCGTCGGGATCGGGGACGAAGGGTGCGACGGCCTCTGCGAGGGCGGTCACGATCGGGGAGCGGGCCGGATCGCCGACATCCGGATGAGCGCTGTTCGCGCCGATGTCGACGGCGTCGATCGCCGCGAGAGCGCCGTCCAGGTCGATGGCGCCCGGCTTCACACGATGGAGCGTCGTGCTGTGGGCGCAGTAGGCGTCCTTGGCGATCAGGGGCCACAGCTCGCGGTCGAAATCGATGGGACGTGGGTGCGCCGACCAGTCGATGCTTCGTGCGTACCGCAGGTCGGCCTTCGGCGGCAGGGAGCCGTACAGGGTCTTCGCGCGGTAGGGCACGCCGCGATTCGAGGTGACGAACAAGCGGGGCTCTCTGCCCGACGGCTCGTACCGCAGCCCCCACGGCACCTCGCCGTCGGCGACGAAGCGCCCGCCGCGCTCCACCGTGAGCAGTGCCATGGCATCGAAGAAGCCCATGCCGACGCCGCGGACGATCGCGTCGGCGCCGTCCGGCACGGCGGAGAGGTTCTGGTCGACGGGACTTCCCTGCCGTACCCACACCAGCGCGGGGCTCGCCGCCACGGCATCGGCCAGCTCCGTCTCGCGGCCCGAGGGCGCAGAGCGAAGCCATCCCGTGGCCGCGACGACCGCGTCAGCCTCGATCCGTTCACCGGATCGGAGGGAGAGCACCTGCCTGCCAGCCTGCTCATAGACGCCCGTGACTCGATCCGTGTGCTCGTGCACGTGCACGTCATCCGGGGCAGAGGCGACGGCGCGCCCCCAGCACCAGCGGATGTACTCGCCGTAGAGCGACCTGCTGGGATGCGACTCCGGACGCTGCGCCTCGAGCTCGTCGCGGTACTCCTCGACGAAGCCCTCGCGCACCGGATGAGATGAGAAGACCCGCACGTGCTCCGGATCGACGTCGTCGATGCGGCGACGGACCTCGCCGGCCGGAACGGCATCCGGAACATCCTGCGCGAGTGCGAGCTGGCACCACTCGTACATCGTGGGCCCCTGCCTGACCGGACCGTCCATCTTCACCGACTCGTCGGTGAAGAGCGTGACGGCGTCCGCCAGGGTGTTCATGCACAGTTCGCGGGTCTGATCGGTGCGCCACACTCGGCCGGCGCCGATCTGGGTGTCGTCGATGATGTGCACGTCGAGTGGTCGAGGGCCGAGCTCACCGAGGTTCGCGACCATCCGGTCGAGAAGGAGAACGCCCCGGGGGCCGCCCCCGACGATCGCGATGGCGGGTCGGCGGGAGGTCATCGCTCCATTCTCCCGCGCACACGGCACGCCGGAGCGCACTGGGTGGTTCGTGTCGTCGTGTTTCGTCACGTCGTGCCACCGTGCCCGCGTATGGGGGAAGATGGTACCTACGTCTTTAGCTACGACGTGGCATCCGACCCCGAAGAAGGACCATCATGACGAAGCGTTTCCGCGTGGCCGCCGCAGCCGTTGTCGCCGCCTCAGCCCTCGCCGCGACGGCGTGCGCCGCCGGAGACGGCTCGTCCGGCGGTTCCTCAGACGAGCCGATCGTGCTCGGAGTCTCCGGCCCGCTCACGGGCAACCAGGCCGAGTACGGCAAGAACTGGCAGGAGGGCTTCCAGATCGCCCTCGATGAGATCAACGGCGACGGCGGTGTGAACGGCCGCGAGGTCGAGATCCAGTTCGAGGACAGCCAGGGCGAGGCCAGCCAGGCCACCACGATCGCGCAGCGCTTCGTCAGCGACGACAGCATCCTCGCCGTGATGGGCGACTTCTCGTCGGCGACGTCGATGGTCGCGAGCCCGCTGTACCAGCGCGGCGGACTCACTCAGCTCGGCATCACCAACTCGCACCCCGACTTCACCACGACCGGCGACTACATCTTCGCCACGTCGATCACACAGGAGGTCGAGGGCCGCGAGGTCGCCACCAAGACCGGCACCCTCGGCGAGAACATCGCGGTGTTCTACCTGAACACCGACTGGGGCACGACGGCGTTCGACGTGATCGAGGACCAGATCGCCGAGGACGGCAACAACCTCGTGTATTCGACGGGCGTCGAGGAGGAGTCGACGGACTTCCGTCCGCAGCTCATCGAGGCGCGCGATGCGGGCGCCGATGTGGTGCTCTACTACACGTACTACTCGTCGACGGCGCTGCTGGCGAAGCAGGCCGACCAGGTGGGGCTGGACGTTCCGGAGGTCGCGGTGAGCTCCAACTACTCGCCGGAGCTGCTCGACCTCGGCGGAGAGGCCGTGGAGGACATCTATCTCAACACCGTGTTCTTCCCCGGCGCCGACGACCCGGCGGTGACCGACTTCGTGACCAGGTTCAACGACGAGTTCGGCTACGACCCGAACTCGTTCGCCGCCTATGCGTACGACGGCGTGAAGCAGCTCGCCTGGGCCGCGGAGAACGCGGAGACAACGGATCGCGACGGCGTCCGCAACGCTCTCGCAGAGGGAATCGACATCCCCTCTGTGATCTTCGGGCCGACCACGTTCAACGACGAGCGCCGCATCGACGACCCGACTTTCACCTGGCTCCAGGTGCAGGACGGCGATTTCGTGCAGACCGACGACCTGAACTGACGCATGCTCGACACACTCGTCGCCGGACTCATCAACGGCAACGCCTACGCGCTCGTCGCGCTCGGGCTGTCGCTGGTGATCGGCGTCGCGAACGTCGTCAACTTCGCGCAGGGCTCGCTGTTCGCCGTCGGCGCGATGGTGGGCTGGTGGGTCACCACGACCATGGGCATGCCGCTGTGGGCCGCGGCGCTCGCTGCGATCATCGTGACCGGTGCGCTCGGGTGGGTGATCAATCTCGTTGCGGTGCGCCCCTTCGCGGGGCGCGCGCCCATCGCGGCCGTACTGTCGACGATCGCGGTGATGATCATCCTGGACAATCTCGTGCAGGTCGTCTTCGGACCGCAGGTGCGCCCGTTCGAGACAGGACTGCCGGATGTCAGACTCCAGGTGGGCGGCATCTCGATCGGGCTGATCGACGTGATCATCCTGGCCACTGGGATCACGCTGATGGTGGCGCTCTCGCTCGTGCTCCGCTTCACCAAGCTGGGCCGCGCGGTGCGCGCGACGAGCCAGGATCGCGATGCGGCCGCTCAGATGGGGGTTCCCGTCCGTCGCGTGCAGGCGGTGGCGTTCATCGTCGCCTCAGCGCTCGGCGGCCTCGCGGGCGTTCTCGTCGCGGCGTACTTCGGCACGATCGCGCCCACGCAGGGCTTCCAGATCGGCATCGCAGGCATCGCCGCGGCGACGCTCGGCGGGCTCGGTTCGCTGCTCGGCGCCGTGGTGGGCGGCTGGATCCTCGGCGTGCTCGAGGCCATCGGCGTGAGCTTCTGGGGTGATTCGGTGCGTCAGCTGATCACCTTCGGAGCGCTGCTGCTCGTGCTCTGGATCCGTCCAGAGGGCATCTTCGGCAGGAAGACCGTCAAACGAGAACCGCTCACCGGAACCTTCTTCTCGCAGGGGCGCGCGATCGTGATGCGCTGGTGGCAGATCGCGATCCTCGTCGGGCTCGCCGCACTCCCGATCATCCCCGGAATATTCTCCGGCTACACCACGCAGGTGGGCATCCAGGTGATCGCGTTCTCGATGATCGCGCTGTCGATGACGGTCATCGGCGGAGCGGCCGGCCAGCTCTCCCTCGGGCAGGCCGGTGCCGTCGCGATCGGCGCCTATGCGGCCGCGCTGCTGATGAAGAGCGCCGGGCTGCCGTTCCTCGTGGTGGTGATCCTCGCCGGTCTCATCTCCGCGGTTCTCGTGTCGCTGCTCGCAGCACCGAGCTGGCGCCTGTCCGGCCACTATCCAGCGATCGCCACGCTCGCCACGGGAGCGGGGATCTCGGCGCTCATCCTGTTCGCCGAACCGCTCACCGGCGGCGGATCCGGGATCTCGCTGATCCCGTTCATGGACGTCTTCGGCTACGAGCTCACCTCGACCAGTGAGATCTACGCGATCGGTCTCGCGCTGCTGCTCGCGCTTGTGCTGATCGTGTGGCGCCTCGGGGGCTCCCACATCGGCCGTTACTGGCGAGCGATCCGCGACGACGAGGTCGCCGCGCGATCGGCGGGCATCGCGGCTCCGCAGTACAAGTCGCTCGCCTTCGGCGTCGGCGGCTTCATCGCCGGCGTCGCCGGCGCCTACTGGGCCGGACAGTACGGCTACCTCGAGCCGCGCATCTTCGACCCGATGCTGTCGTTCCAGATCGTCACGATCGCCGTGCTCGGCTCGATGCTGCGACCCTTCGGCGCGATCGTCGGGTCGGTGATCCTCGTCGGAGGGCTGGAGGTGTTCCGCTTCAGCGCGGAATGGCGACTGGTGATCTACGGCGTGATCCTGCTCCTGCTCGTCCGGTTCCGTCCAGAGGGGCTGTGGACGGTTCCGCGCTGGCTCGAGCGCCTTCGCGCGCGCCGCTCCGACCCGAACGCCCACGTCGCCGCGATGGCGTCGTCCGAGACCGTGGGGACCCTCGGCGCCTCGGATGACGCGGAGCCCGCCGAGAACGGGAGCGAGCGATGACCCGGATCCTCGAGGTGTCAGGTCTGACCCGCCGTTTCGGCGCGCTCAGAGCGGTGGACGAGTCCTCCTTCCATGTCGACGACGGCGAAGTGGTCAGCATCATCGGTCCGAACGGGTCGGGCAAGACCACGACGATCAACCTGCTCAGCGGCGAGCTGAAGCCCGATGGCGGCGCAATTCGGTTCCGAGGACGCGACATCGCCGGTCTGAGCGCCGACCGGATCGCCGGCGAAGGGCTGCGCCGCACCTTCCAGAACGGTCGCGTGTTCGCGAACGCCTCCGTCGAGGAGAACGTGCTGATCGGTCAGGCGCCGCTCGCGCGCGCGGCGGCGCCGATGGGGTCGCTGCGCCGGCTTCCGATCATCCGGTGGGTGCCTCTGGTCGTCGAGACCGTGCTGGCGATCGTGGGCACGCCGGCGCAGCGCAAGGAGGAGCGCGAGCGGCAGCAGCGCGCCGAGACGCAGCTCGAACGGTTCGGCCAGCGTCTGCTGCCGCGGCGCGACCACCCCGCATGGACGCTGTCGTACGCGAACCGCAGGCGCACCGAGATCGCACGGGCGCTCGCCTCCGATCCGGCGCTGCTGCTCCTCGACGAGCCGACGGCGGGCATGAACACGGCGGAGACCCAGGAGGTCATGCATCAGCTGCTCGATCTCAAGGCGCAGGGGCAGACGATCCTGCTCGTCGAGCACAAGCTCGATCTGGTGATGTCCGTATCGGATCGGGTCATCGTGATGGACGGCGGCCAGGTGATCGCCGAGGGCACACCCGTCGAGATCCAGAACGATGAGCGCGTGATCGAGGCGTACCTGGGCAAGCGGCGCGGCACCATCGCCGCACGCACGCATGACGTCGCCTCAGCCGTGCTCGACGACGAGGGCGAGGCACGATGAGCACACTTCTGGACGTTCAGAACGTCGATGTGTACTACGGCGAGTTCCACGCCCTGCAGAACGTCAGCTACACGATCGGCGAGGGAGAGATCGTCTCCCTCCTCGGCGGCAACGCTTCCGGCAAGTCCACGACGATGAAGACGATCCTTCGCCTCGTCGACGTTCGCTCGGGCGACATCCGGTTCGACGGGCGCAGCATCGCGAAGGCCTCGACGGCCGACGTCGTGCGTGCGGGCATCGCCAGCGTGCCCGAGGCGCGGCGTGTGTTCCCCGAGATGTCGATAGAGGAGAACCTGCTCGTCGGCGCCTACACCAGGCGCGGCGGCGCGGACCTGAAGGCCGATCTGGAGACGCAGTACGAGATGTTCCCCAAGCTCGCGCAGCGGCGGCGTCAGATGGCAGGAACCATGTCGGGCGGCGAACAGCAGATGCTCGCGTTCGCGAGGGCGCTGATGTCGAGGCCGCGGCTGATCTGCATGGACGAGCCGACCATGGGCCTCGCCCCCATCGTGGTCGATCAGGTGCTCGAGTCGATCCAGCGCATCAATCGGGAGCTCGGCGTCGCGGTGTTCATGGTCGAGCAGGCGGCCGAGCTGGCGCTGTCGATCGCGCACCGCGGCTACGTTCTGGTCAACGGCGTCGTCAGGCTGGAGGGGTCGGCACGCGAGCTGCTCGCCGATCCGGAGATCCGCGAGGCCTACCTCGGTCAGAGCGCCCAGCAGCAGGACCCGGATGATTCACGACCGGAGAGAAAGGACGTTCGATGACTGACGTGGTCGATTCCATCGTCGGTGTGCGACCAGGGGACGCGCTCGACGCGCTCCGTGCGCGCAGGCCGGAAGCCAGGAGCAACGCGCAGGCGGCGTACGAGGCGCTGTTCGTCGGCGTCGACGAGACGCACGCGAGCCTCGCCGAACGGCGCGCCGTCGGGCTGTTCGTCGCACTGCTGCACCGTCAGGCGGCGGTCGCGGAGCACTACGGCGATCTGCTCTCCGAGCAGGATGAGGAGCTCGCAGAAGCCGTCGCGGGCGCGTCGGACGACGGCGAGGCAGAGGGACCGTACGGCAGGTTCGACGGGCCGCTGGCCGACGAGTCGGTCGACGGCGCGAGCTATCGCGTCGCCGATCGCTCAGCACTGGGAGAGAGGCTCAGCGCAGCGCTCGAGCACGCGCACCTGCTGACCTTCCACCCGCGGGACGCGAAGCGAGAGCACCTGCAGGCGCTCCTCGACGCCGGATGGACGACGACGGGCGCCGTCACGCTGTCGCAGCTGATCGCCTTCCTCGCGTTCCAGATCCGGCTCGTGCACGGGCTGACGGTGCTCGGCCGCCGCGGCGTGAGCGTGTCGGACATCGATGCAGACCGGCTGGCTGCGGCGACTGCCGCGGCTCAGGAAGGAGAGGACGCATGAGCGATCAGCTGGCGCCGCAGCGCGACGTGAATGTGCCCGAGGAGTTCACCCAGGAGATCCTCGGCTGGGTGTCGTGGCTCGAGCCCGTGGCGGAAGCCGAGCTCACCGAGGAGCAGTACGAGGCGATGATCCAGCGCGGTCGTGCCAAGCAGGAGTACTTCCGCCTGCTCGCTCACGACCCGGCCGTGCTGCTGCACCGCACGCGGGCGGATTTCGACATCTTCTTCAACAAGGCGGCGGGGCTCCCGCGCGCCGATCGCGAGATCGCGGCGGCCGCGGCGTCGCGCCTGAACGGGTGCGTCTACTGCGCCTCCGTGCACGCCAGGTTCGCGTCGCACCACGCGAAGCGCACCGATGACGTGCAGCGACTGCTGGACGAGGGCACCTCGGCCAGGCTCGACCCGCGCTGGGATGCGATCGTCGACGCGACCGTGGACCTCACCCGCACGCCGAGCGCGTTCGACGAGTCGACCCTCGATGCGCTCGCCGACGCGGGGCTGGGCGATGACGAGGTGTACGACGTGATCCTCGCCGGCGGGTTCTTCAACTGGGCGAACCGCCTGATGCTCACACTCGGGGAACCTGAGCTCCCGGAGAAATGACCACAGGCGCCGGGCTCGCAAGGGCCCGGCGCCTGATGTCCGTGGTGGGGCATAGCCTGGAAGCATGCAGACGACGCGGAGCGTGCGCCCCTTCGAAGTGGTCAGTGAGTATGAGCCGAGCGGCGACCAGCCCAAGGCCATCGCAGAGCTGGCAGCCCGCATCAACGCGGGCGAGACGGACGTCGTGCTGCTGGGCGCGACGGGAACGGGCAAGTCGGCGACGACGGCCTGGCTGATCGAGCAGGTGCAGCGCCCGACACTGGTGCTCTCGCACAACAAGACGCTCGCGGCCCAGCTGGCGAACGAGTTCCGCGACCTGATGCCGAACAACGCGGTCGAGTACTTCGTGTCGTACTACGACTACTATCAGCCTGAAGCGTATGTTCCGCAGACCGATACCTTCATCGAGAAGGACAGCTCGGTCAACGCCGAGGTCGAGCGGCTGCGCCACTCCACGACCAACGCGCTGCTCAGCCGTCGCGACACGGTTGTGGTGAGCACCGTGTCCTGCATCTACGGCCTCGGGTCTCCGGAGGAGTACCTGCGCGCCCTCGTCGCGCTGCAGGTCGGCGAGAGGTACGACCGCGATGCGATCATCCGGCAGTTCATCGCCATGCAGTACAACCGCAACGACGTCGACTTCTCCCGCGGGAACTTCCGCGTGCGAGGCGACACGATCGAGATCATCCCGGTGTACGAAGAGCACGCCATCCGGATCGAACTGTTCGGCGACGAGATCGAGGCGCTGTACCGGCTGCACCCGCTCACGGGCGACGTGATCGACCGGCTCGACGCGGTCGCGATCTTCCCCGCAACGCACTACGCCGCGGGCACGGATACGATCCAGCGCGCGATCAAGACGATCGAAGACGAGCTGCGCGAGCGGCTCGCCGAGCTGAACGCGCAGAACAAGCTGCTCGAGGCGCAGCGTCTGCAGATGCGAACGCAGTTCGATCTCGAGATGCTCCAGCAGATCGGGTTCTGCTCCGGCATAGAGAACTACTCCAGGCACCTCGACCAGCGAGAGGCAGGGGAGCCGCCGCACACGCTGCTCGACTTCTTCCCCGACGACTTCCTGCTCGTCATCGACGAGTCGCACGTGACGGTTCCGCAGATCGGCGCCATGTACGAGGGCGACGCCTCGCGCAAGCGCACGCTCGTCGAGCACGGCTTCCGGCTGCCGAGTGCGCTCGACAACCGGCCGCTGCGGTGGGACGAATTCCGGGAGCGCATCGGGCAGACCGTGTATCTCTCGGCGACGCCCGGGAAGTACGAGATGGGCATTGCAGACGGCGTGGTCGAGCAGATCATCCGGCCCACGGGGCTGATCGATCCGGAGATCGTCGTGAAGCCGTCGAAGGGGCAGATCGACGACCTGCTCGAGGAGATCAGGGTGCGTGCGGAGCGGGACGAGCGCGTGCTCGTGACGACGCTGACGAAGAAGATGGCGGAGGAGCTCACCGACTTCCTCGAGGAGCACGGTGTGCGGGTGCGCTACCTGCACTCCGACGTCGACACGCTGCGCCGCGTCGAGCTGCTGACGGAGCTCCGCCAGGGCGTGTTCGATGTTCTCGTCGGCATCAACCTGCTGCGTGAGGGCCTCGATCTGCCGGAGGTGTCGCTCGTGGCGATTCTCGACGCCGACAAGGAGGGGTTCCTGCGCTCGAGCACGTCGCTGATCCAGACGATCGGGCGTGCGGCGCGCAACGTGTCCGGCCAGGTGCACATGTACGCCGACGTGATGACCGATTCGCTGACCAGGGCGATCGAGGAGACGGACAGGCGTCGTGAGATCCAGGTGGCGTACAACCTCGAGAACGGCATCGACCCGCAGCCGCTGCGGAAGAAGATCGCTGACATCACCGATCAGCTGACGCGCGAGGAGGCCGACACCGCCGAGCTGCTGTCGAAGCGCGGCGGTGCGGGAGGCAAGGGCAAGGCGCCGACGCCGACGAAGCGCGAGGGCATCGCGGCGGAGGGCGCGGAGCAGGTCGAACAGATGATCGCCGATCTGACGCAGCAGATGCTCACCGCCGCAGGCGAGCTGAAGTTCGAACTCGCCGGCCGCCTGCGCGACGAGGTGCAGGATCTGAAGAAGGAACTGCGCGCCATGGAGCGCGCCGGCCACGCCTGACTCGCTGGGCCGCCGGAGCAGGTCTCACGGTGTTGTCGTCCGTCAGGACACTCTCGGTGCCCTTCCCTCCTTCGTCTTGCGATACGCACCCTGGCGACCCAGCGGGCGCCGCCATACGTCAGGGCAGGAGGGGGATGACCTCGCGCAGGTCTACGGGGCCGATGACCAGGGGTGCCTCGGCGCGGACGCGGGGCTTGGCGTTGAAGGCCAGGCCGAGTCCGGCGTCGGCGATCATCTTCAGATCGTTGGCGCCGTCGCCGATGGCGATGGTGCGGGTGAGCGGTACACCGCGCTCGGCGGCCCACTCGGCGAGGTGGTGTGCCTTGGCGTCGGCGTCGACGATCTCGCCCGAGACGTTCCCGGTGAGCACGTCGTCGTGCACATCAAGGCGGTTCGCTCGCCATACGTCGACTCCGAGCGTCGGGGCGAGCGGATCGAGGATCTCGTGGAAGCCGCCGGAGACGACGCCGACGGCGCCGCCGCGCTCGTGCACCGCCGCGGTCAGCTCCCGCACGCCGGGCGTCGGTTCGATGCGGGAGAGCACCCGCTCGAAGGCGCGCGTCGGCACCCCGGCGAGGGCCTGCACGCGTGAGCGCAGGCTCGTGGCGAAGTCGGTCTCGCCGCGCATCGCCGCCTCGGTCGCTGCGGCCACCTCGGCGCCGCGACCGGCCTCGTCCGCGATCAGCTCGATGACCTCATTGCGGATGAGGGTCGAATCGGCATCAAGAACCACCAGAAAGCGCGTCGTCACAGACAAAGACCCTACCGGCACGCGGGTAGGGTGAAAGGCATGGCAAGCGTGCTCGAGTTCTCCGATGTCGTCGTCCGTCGCGGGGGAAGGAACATCGTCGATGAACTCAACTGGTCGGTGAACGATGACGAGCGCTGGGTCGTGCTCGGCCCGAACGGTGCGGGCAAGACCACATTGCTGCAGCTCGCCGACACGTTCATGCACCCCACATCGGGCGAGGTCACGATTCTCGGCGAGACGCTCGGCAAGACGAACGTCTTCGAGCTGCGACCGCGCATCGGGTTCACGTCGTCCGCGCTCGCGCGCCGCGTGCCGGCAGACGAGACGGTGCTGAACGTCGTGATGACCGCGGCGTACTCGGTGCTCGGCCGTTGGAACGAGGAGTACGAGGGCATCGACGAGGAGCGCGCCCGCGAGGTGCTGCGCGACTGGGCGCTCGATCATCTCGCCGACCGCGTGTTCGGCACGCTCAGCGACGGCGAGCGCAAGCGGGTCATGATCGCACGAGCGATCATGACCGATCCGGAGCTTCTCCTGCTCGACGAGCCCAGCGCCAGCCTCGACCTCGGGTCCCGCGAGGTGCTGCTGGGGCTGCTGTCGACGTTCGCCAAGTCGCCGCTGACCCCCGCGATGGTGATGGTCACTCACCACGTCGAGGAGATCCCGCCAGGGTTCACCCACGTGCTGCTGCTGCGCGAGGGCCGCACCGTCGCCGCCGGCCCGATCGCCGAGACGCTCACGCGCGAGAACCTCACCGAAGCCTTCGGCATGCAGATCGCGCTGGCCGAGGCCGGCGGCAGATTCGCGGCACGAGCCTACTGAGCGTCCCGCAGGCACAGCATTGGCTGCGTCCTTCTCATCGGCACGTTCAGAAGCGTCTTCCTCATCCGCCTCGTCGTCGCTGCACCAGCGACGAACCGCTCAGGCGACGGCCGCTCGGCTCTGGTAAGCTTGCTCGTCGGCGCTCGAGGTGCGCCCGCGGGCCGCGGCTCGTGCTTCCCTCCTCACATCGACTCCCGCAAGGACTTCTCATGCAGCATGACATCCACCCCGAGTACAACTCCGTCGTCTTCCGCGACCTGGGCTCGGGCACCACGTTCCTGACGCGCTCGACCGCGAAGAGCGACAAGACGATCGAGCTCGACGGCACCGAGTACCCGGTGATCGACGTCGAGATCTCGTCCGCTTCGCACCCGTTCTACACGGGCAAGCAGCGCATCATGGACTCGGCCGGCCGCGTCGAGAAGTTCAACCAGCGCTTCAAGGGCTTCGGCAAGTAGTTCCGTCGCGCGAAAAGGGCCCGCTTCATTCGAAGCGGGCCCTTTTCGCGCGACTTGGACGTCAGATCGCGGTGAAGCCACCGTCCATCAGCGCGTTCGTGCCCGTGACCATCGCGGCCTCGTCGCTGGCGAGGTACGCGATCAGGCCGGCGACCTCCTCGGGCTGCGCGAAGCGGCCGACCGGGATCTCCGCCTTGGCGCGCTCGCCCTTCTCTCCGGCCCACGCGGCCTTGCCGAGCGGCGTTTCGACGACAGTGGGGGAGACGGCGTTCACCGTGACGCCGTCTCGCGCCCACTCGCGGGCGAGCACGCGCGTGAGGCCGACGACGGCCGCCTTGCTGGCGCAGTACGCGGCGTGCTCGTCGAGACCGATCACCGACGCCTGCGATGCGAGGTTGACGATGCGACCGTAGCCCGCCGCGGTCATCACGCGACCGGCGGCCTGGGCCATGTAGAACGTACCGGACAGGTTGATGTCCATGGTGAGCTGCCAGCGTGACGCCGGCACATCGAGCGCCTTGTCGAGCAGCGCGACACCCGCGGAGTTCACCAGGATGTGGGGCGTGCCGACCGCGTGGATCGCCTCGTCGAAGACGCGCGCGGCGGCCTCGGGGTCGGTCAGATCGGCGACGATTCCGTGGTGACCGTCGCCGGGGAGGTCGCGGACGATCTCGCCCACCCGGTTGTTGACGTCGACGCCCACGATCGTCGCGCCGCGCTCGGCGAGGTGCGCGGCGACGGTGAGCCCGATTCCGCTGGCCGCGCCCGTGACGACGGCGATACGGCCTCTGAAGCCGCTCACTTCTCGTACTCCGTGATCGCGCACACCTTCTCGTAGGACGCGCTGGTCGGGTCGAAGGTGTAGCCGAGCCATTCTCTGGCGAGGCGGCGGGCGAGTTCGATGCCGACGACGCGTTGGCCCATGCAGAGGACCTGAGCGTCGTTGGAGAGCACGGAGCGTTCGACGGAGTAGGAGTCGTGTGCGGTGACGGCCCGGATGCCCTGAACCTTGTTGGCGGAGATGGCGACGCCGAGGCCGGTGCCGCAGATCAGAATCGCCCTGTCGGCTTCACCGTTCGCGACCTTGCGCGCAGCCTCCACGGCGACGTGCGGGTACATGGTGTGTCCGTCGGCGGCGACGCCGACGTCGGCGACGGAGGCGACGCGGGCGTCCGCCTCGAGATCGGCCTTGATGATCTCCTTATAGTCGAAGCCGGCGTCATCGCTGCCGACGACGAGGCGGAGCTGTGAATCGCTCATTGCGTGTCCTTGTCCTCTCGGTCCATGGCCGTTCCGAATGTCGCGGCCTGATGGTTCAGTTCGTGAATCGCGCCAGGGCGCCCACGATCAGCGCGAACGATGTCGCGCCGGGGTCAGCCGTGCCGAGGCTCTTCTCGGCGAGCGGTCGCGCGCGGCCCTTCCGCGGGGTGAGGTCGGCGGTAGCACGTGCGGCAGCCTCAGCGGCGTCGGCGCCGGCGGCCCAGGCCGCGCCGACACCGTCTGCGATGCCTTCGCGCAGCGCATCGCGGAACGGCAGGGCGGCATCGATGATGGTCTTGTCGCCGATCTCCGCGCGACCGAGGTCGAGCATCGCATCGACGAAGGCGTCGACGGCGCGCACCGCGTCATCCGGAGCGTACGCGTCGCGGTCGTCGCCGAGCGCCTGCCCCGCTGCTTCGAGCGCGGCGCCCCACAGCACACCGGATGTGCCGCCGGCAGCGGCGGCCCACGCACGGCCCGCCTGCAGCAGCGTCCATCCGGGGCCCGCGCCTTCGAGACGTTCCGTCGCGACAACGGCCGCCTGCGCGCCCTTGACCATGCCGCGGCCGTGGTCGCCGTCGCCTGCGATCGCATCGATCCGCCCGAGTTCGTCCTCGGCGTCGACGAGAACGTCGCGGATGATGCGCACCGCCTCGGCGGTCAGCGGGGAGAGCCGCGCCGCCGCAGGAGTCGGTGTCGGTGCGATCTCGTCGTCGTCGGCGCCGGACGCGCGTGCGGAGGGCGTCAGCGCGGCCACGGGAGATGCCTGCTTCCGATACCCCGGCGCGTACGCGTCAGCGTGCCATGCGCGCTCGAGGTCATCATCGAGCCACATCAGGGTGAGCGAGCACCCGCCCATGTCGAGGCTGGTGACGAGTTCGCCCACCTCGGGCTCGACTGCCTCGAGCCCCGCGTCCGTCAGCAGCGGCCGGATCTCATTCCACAGCAGGAACAGCTCCTCGTACTTCGTCGTGCCGAGCCCGTTGACGATCGCGGCGACCCTGTTCCCACCGTCGGCCGGCCGCTCGGCGAGCAGGCCGTCGACGAGCAGGCCGGCGAGTTCGCGCGCGGTGGCGATGGGTTCGTCCCGGATGCCCGGTTCGCCGTGGATGCCGAGGCCGACGCCCATCTGTCGATCCGGCACGCGGAACAGCGGCTCCGCGGCGCCGGGCATCGTGCATCCGGAGAACGCGACGCCGAAGGAGCGGGTTGCCGCGTTCGCGGCGCGTCCGATGCGCTCGACTTCGTCGATGTCGTGCCCCGCGGCGGCCGCGGCGCCGAGCGACTTGAAGACGGTGAAGTCACCGGCGATGCCCCGACGCTCCGACTCCGTCACAGACGATGCGATGTCGTCCGTGACGAGCAGCACACGCGTGTCGATGCCCTCCCGGCGCAGACGCTCCGCGGCGATGCCGAAGTTCATCACGTCGCCCGCGTAGTTGCCGAAGGTGAGGATCACGCCGCGGCCCTGGTCCGCGGCCTTGGCCACCGAGTACACCTGGGCGGCAGACGGTGAGGTGAAGATGTTGCCGACCACGGCGCCCGACGCGAAACCTGGGCCGACGAGCCCAGCGAACGCGGGGTAGTGGCCGGAGCCGCCTCCGACGACCACCGCGACGATCGGTTCGTCGCCGCGATGCGCGATCACACCGCCCGGCACGCCGGTGAGGCGATCGGCGTAGAGGTCGACGAAGCCGGCGAGCTGATCCTCGGCGAACTCCGCTGGGTCGTTGAAGATGGTGGTCATCGGCTCAGCGCTCCTGTCCCTCGAGGCCCTCGTACGCGATGTTTCCCGCGGCGAGGTTCTCGTCGATGAGCGTCGGCAGGTTCTCGAGGAAGGACTCGCGCTCCGTGACGACGTTCTTCATGGTGTCCTCGACGTTCTCGGCGTTGACCGCGGGCATCGTGTAGACGGGCTCGAGCGGAACATCCTCGCCGCGGACCAGGCCGGCGGCGACGGCGAGACCGGATGCGAGCTCGACGGTGCCGTGCTGCAACGAGGTGCCGATGAAGTCTCCGCTCTCCACAGCGTGCAGGCCGTCTTCGATCCCGTCGATGCCGACGATCGGAACGTCGTCGATGCCGGCTTCCCGCAGCGCCTGCAGCGCGCCGAGCCCCATGTCGTCGTTCTGCGAGATCACACCGTCGATGTCGTCGCCGAAGGCGGAGATCCAGTTGCCCATCTTGTTGACCGCCTCAGCACGGTTCCAGTTCGCCGTGTCCTTGGCGAGCACCTCGATGTCGGGATTCTCCTCGAGGACGTTGTCGATGCCCGCGCCGCGGTTGATCTCCGGGGACGAGCCGAGCGGCCCCTGGAAGATCACGACCTTGCCCTCGCCACCGAGCTCGTCGACCATCATCTGCGCCTCCTGCTCGCCGGCGGCGACATCGTCCGGCTGCACGCTCGCGTCGACATCGACGCCTGTCAGGGCGGTGTTCACCGCGATCACAGGAATGTCCGCGCCCTGCGCCGCGGCGACCTGAGGCTCGAGCGTGTCGGCCTGCACCGGAACGATGATGATCGCGTCGACGCCGGCGCTGACGTACTGGTCGACCTGATCGGCCTGTGCCGTCACGTCGTTGCCCGCGGAGTTCCACTGCAGATCGATGTCGTTGGCCTCGGCATAGCGCTCCATGCCCTCCTTGCCCTGCGTGATGAAGGACGACATGTCGTACACCGAGACGCCCACGGTGATCGTGTCGTCTCCTGCGCTCGGGTCGCCCGCGCCGCAGCCGGCGAGCGAGACGGCCGTGCCTGCGGCAACAGCGGCGGTGGCAAGGCGGATGGACAGTGAACGCTTCATCGCGTGCTCCTTCGTCGATGGGGAGGGATCCGGGCTCCGCTGACGGGCGGCGGATGATCCGACGATAGACGGTCCGCTGCTCAGAATGCGAATGTACTGCTCACCTGTGCAGTGGGAGCTCGCGAGACACCGTCGTTGCTCACGTGAGCGCGGCGAGGGCTACTGCTCGAGCAGGCGGTACGCCGTGAACGTGTCGGTGATGGCAGCGGTCATCAGCCCGGAGCGCAGCACGGCGCGCAGCGCGCGGGTCTTCGACGGACCGCCGGCGATCGCCACGCGGGAACGGACGGCGCGCAGCTGACGATCGGAGATGGCGATGCAGCGCGGATCGAGATCGTGGATGATCTCGCCGTCCTCCGCGATCAGCGTGGATGCCACCTCGGCTGCCACGCCGCGGGCTCGCAAGCGACGTCGGTCATCGTCGGTGACGGCAGGATTGATCATCATCAGCGAGTTCGGCGGGTCCCACGAGCCGACGGCGCACAGGGCGACCGTCACCTTTCCGAACTGATCGATCGCGGCTCGCGCTCCCGGCTGTCGCCTCACGCCCTGTGCGGCCTCGGTGTCGCTCATGACCAGGGAGGCATAGATCGGCCACGGGCGCACGTCGGGCAGTGCCGCGAGCGACCGGATGACCTCGAGGCCGCTCTCCAGGATCGGGCCCGCGATGCCCGCGAGCTGGACGACATCACGGCACGGCAGGTGCGTGAGCTTGCTCGCCATCACGTTCAGCGTTCTGCCCGAGGTGAGCCCGAGCACGTCGTCCGGGCGCACCAGCTCTTCGACCATCGTGGCCGCCGCGGCGCCCAGCCCCAGCTGTGCGTCGGCATCGGTGTCGGCGGACTGTTCGAACACTACGGCGTGTTCCAGGCCGTAGTGGGCGGCGAGCCGCCCCGACAGCTCGACGTCGACCCCTGGCGACGCGACGATCTCGAATCGGATGATGCCGCGTTCGACCGCCTCGTCGAGCATCCGGCCGATCTTGAATCGGCTCAGACCGGTCTCCTCAGCGATCTGAATGCGCGACTTGCGCCGCACATAGTGCTCGCGGGCGATGTGTGCGAGCTGCACGCTGGAGAGCGGACCGGTGGACATAGCCGGTGAATATACCCGAAGACCCGCGTCAGCGGACGGGCCACGTGCCGTCGAGACCTTCCGACGGCTCCAATCGGCCCACTCCGACGAGATACTCCGTGAGGCTCTCTGCCTGTTCGCGGGCCCACACGATCTGCTGATCATGCAGGGCGTCGAGAGAATCGGGGAGCTCATCGGCGAAGCGCGCTGCAATGGCGATCGCGATCCGCCCCGCGGCGATCGCGTCGGCCGATGCCTCATGCGCGTCGTCGAGTGCGACGCCGTAGTGCTCCGCAGCGCGATCGAGCGTGCGCTTGCCCTTGCGATATCGGTCCACCGCTTTGTCGATGACCAGTGGGTCGATGATCGGGCGTGGCGCGTCCAGGGGCGGCACCGCATGTCGTACCGCCTCGTGTCGAAGCAGCGAGAGATCGAATGCCGCGTTGTATGCCACAACCGGAATGTTCTCAGCGATCAGCAGGCGCAGGGTCTCGACGATCTCCGCGACGACCTCACCGGCGGGGCGCCCCTCTGCTCGGGCGCGTTCCGTGCTGACCCCGTGGACGGCGGCAGCGGCATCCGGAATCTCGATTCCCGGATCGGCGATCCAACTCGAGGTGCGTCCGACCTGGCCCTCGTCATCGACGACGCCGACGAATGCTGTCACGATCCTGTCGTTCTCGACGTCGACGCCCGTCGTCTCCAGATCGAACACCGCAACGCTCCCGAGAAGCGAGCCGACCGGGTGCGTGTCGGGGAGCGGCGCCGTCGACGAGTCCGTCGGGCTCGCCGCAGCCGGGGAAGCCGCCTGCGGCATCGATCCCGAGGCAGCTGCCGTGGACTCGGGGCCGATGGCGGGTTCTTGCGCGACCGACGCCCGGCGGACGCGTGCCGAGGCCGTGCGGCTCGAGCCGGGGGATCGTTCCGCTTCCGTCAGATCG
This sequence comes from Microbacterium halotolerans, assembly GCF_003569805.1. Classification (GTDB taxonomy): domain Bacteria; phylum Actinomycetota; class Actinomycetes; order Actinomycetales; family Microbacteriaceae; genus Microbacterium; species Microbacterium halotolerans. The sequence goes on from NZ_KZ984052.1 coordinate 106,252, forward strand.
AACAGCGGCGGGGGATCGGGCCAACGGTCGCTCATGCCGCAACGATAGGTCGGCTGCCGCGGGAAATCACCCCGCCGCGCCGCGCGGTGCTCGGCCGGCGAACTGCGCAACTGAGCGTCGTTCGGGGTGATGTGCGTCTTTCGGCACCGCAGCGAGAGGCAGCGGCGGGCTCGGGAAGGAAGGATGCGGTGGCTAGAGTTGTGGTGTGAGTCACGCGCCGTACGCCCAGCAGCTCGAGGACGCGAAGGCCGGCGCTCGCAGGCGGGAGATCGACGTCTGCGGCACGCGCGCCGCGTACTGGGAGTACGGCCCGGATGGTGCCGCGGAGACGATCGTCGCGGTGCACGGCTTCCGCGGCGATCATCACGGTCTCGAGCCGGTCGTCGCACATCTGCCCGAGGCGCGGGTGATCATGCCCGACCTGCCCGGGTTCGGTGCCACGCCGCCGATGGAGCGGCACGCGCACGATCTCGACGGCTATGCGCGGTTCGTCACGGAGTTCACCCGCTCGGTCGCCCCGGGTGCCACGATCCTCGGGCACTCCTTCGGATCGATCGTCGTCTCTGCGGCTGTCGCAGGCGGCCTCAGCACCCCCCAACTGATCCTCGTCAACCCGATCGGCGCTCCCGCGCTGGAGGGACCGCGCGGTGTGTTCACCCGGCTGGCGGTGCTGTACTACTGGCTCGGCGCCCGACTGCCGCGCCGGATCGGCACGTGGCTGCTGCGCACTCGCATCGTCGTGCGGGTGATGAGCCTGGCCATGGTGAAGTCGCGGGAGAGGCGCATGCGCGCGTTCGTGCACGACCAGCATGATCGCTACTTCTCGGGCTTCAGCGATCGGGACGTGCTGCGTGAGGCATTCGTCGCCAGCGTGTCGCACGATGTGACGGAGTTCGCCCCGCGCATCGACGTGCCGACGCTGATGATCGCCGCCGACCGCGACGACATCACGCACATCGAGGCGGAGCGCGCGCTGCGCGACGAGTTCCCGCGCGCGACCCTGGTCGAGCTGAGCGGAGTCGGGCACCTCATCCACTATGAGAAGCCGGGTGAAGCGGCGGACGCCATCCGGTCGTTCCTGTTCGACTGAGGCGAAGCCGATCAGCTGTTGCGCTTGGCGAGCTCCATGAGGCCGGAGACGCGATACGGAACGGCTTCGCTCATCACGAGCGATGTCTCCGTGCGGTCGACCCCCTCGATGCTGAGGATGCGCGCATCGACGTCGAACAGATGACGCGCGTCTCGGCAGGCGACGAACGTCATCAGATCGGTCTGCCCGCTCATGCCGTGCGCCTGCACGATCTCAGGGATCCGCGCCATCTCGGTCGTGATCTGCGGCAGCTTCGCCTGGCGCACGCCGACGGAGATGTAGGCCTCGAGCGGGAAGCCGAGTGCCACCGTGGAAAGCGAGCGCTCGAACGACCGGAAGACACCGGACCCGTCGAGTCGGGCCATCCGGGCCTGCACTGTGTTGCGCGACAGGTGCAGCCGGTCAGCGAGCGAGACCACGGTCGTCCGCGGATCGTCGGCGAGCGCCGCGATGAGTTCGAGGTCGACGTGGTCGAAGGATGGCATGCTGAAAAGATATCAGCGCGGCGCCGTCGATTTCGTGCAGGGTGCTCAGTCGTTATCCGTTCGAGTGCGCGTGCATCGGCGAACGGCGTTTCCCCGAGGGCAGAATGTGGAGATCACTGCCCGGCTGTGGGCGAGAGCTCGTCGACGAACCGGATGTCGTCGCCGGCGACCTCGAAGGTCCACACCGAACCGTTGAGCACGCGCGGATGGTCGCGCGACGGGAAGCCGCTGTTCGGCAGATCTCGCAGCAGGCGGCCGATCACGCCGCCGTGCGTGGCCGCGGCGATCCTGTCGTCGGCGAACCGCGCTGCGAGGTCGACCATCGCGCGACGGGTGCGGGCGACGACCTCAGCCTCTGGCTCGGCATCCGGGACCCCGTGGGGGAACAGGAGCGGCAGGTCTTCTCCTGGCACGCCCTCCGCCGCCCCGTAAGCGCGTTCCACGAGATCGGGAACGCGCTCATCCGGGCCCGTCAGGCCCAGCTGGGCCGCGACGAGCTGAGCCGTTTCGGACGCCCGCACCAGCGTGCTGGAGACGACCTTGGTGAAGCCGCGGCCGGAGAGCCGGCGACCGGCGTCGCGCGCCTGATCCCGACCGGTCTCGTTCAGCGGGATGTCGGATGACCCCTGGATGCGCCCCGCGAGGTTCCAATCGGTCTGGCCATGTCGAATGAGCACAATCGTAGTCACCAACCCACTTTAGTCGGTGCAGCTGTGCCGCAGGTACGGGCACATGGTCGTCGCTCGGAGTGTGCGGACTTCGCCTCAGTGGGGCCGCGGCAGCAGCGGCGGGAGCTCTTCGGCCAGCCGCGTGAGGACCTCGCTCGTACCGGCGTCGATCTTCACGGTGGCGCGGCGGTCGCCGCGTGTCTCACCGCGGTTGACGATCACGATCGGCTGGTGCCGTCGTCTGGCGCGCTCGATGATGCGCTGACCGGAGTTGACCACGAGTGACGAGCCGGCCACGAGGAGCGCCTCGGCGCCCGCGACCAGCTGCTCGGCGAGGCGGAAGCGGTCGGCGGGGATGAACTCGCCGAAGAACACCACGTCGGGCTTGAGCATGCCGCCGCACACGGTGCAGTCGGGCACGACGAAGCCGTCCGTCGTCGCGGGGAGCGCGTCGCCGTCAGGGCCGAGCGCCACGTTCTCCGGTACAGCGATCCACGGGTTGTCCGCTTCGATCCGCGCAACGATGTCGCGGCGGTCGTACACCTGCCCGCAGTCGAGGCACAGCACGCGGCGCATGGTTCCGTGCATCTCGATGACCCTGGTGCTGTCGGCGCGCAGGTGGAGGCCGTCGACGTTCTGGGTGATCACGCCGGACACGACGCCCGCACGCTCCAGGCGGGCGATCGCGAGGTGGCCGACGTTCGGCTCCGTGGAGGTGAACGAGCGCCAGCCGAGGTGCGAGCCGATCCAGTACCGGCGACGGGCGGCTTCGTCGGCTGAGAAGGTCTGCCACTTCATGGGTGTTCGCCTCGGCGCACCCTGGCCGCGGTAGTCGGGGATACCGGAGTCGGTCGAGACTCCGGCGCCCGTCATGACGACGATGCGGCGCCCGGCCAGCGCCTCGATCGCTTCGGCGACGCGGTCGTCCGATGCCTGGTCGGGGAGGGAGCTCACCCATCGATCCTACGACCGCTCCGGCGTGCGCGGGCGCCGGAGCGGCACCCTAGTCTTGAGGCGATGAACATCCAGCGCGTGCTCGAGGACAGTGAACTGCTCGCGGACTACCGCAGCCTCACGGATGTCGCACTGCGTCGCAGGCTCGAGCCCGAGCACGGTCTGTACATGGCGGAGTCGGCGAAGGTGCTCGCGCGCGCCCTCGCGGCGGGGCACTCGCCGCGCTCGGTGATGACGGCCGAGAAATGGCTGAGCGACGTCGAGCGCATCCTGGGCGAGCACGCTCTCGACGAGGTGCCGGTGTATGTCGTGCCGGATGATGTGGCGGAGCGCGTGACCGGATACACGGTGCATCGCGGCATGCTAGCGGCCATGAACCGGCCAGCAGATCGTCCGGTCGCCGAACTGCTCGCCGGTGTCACCGAACGCACCGGATCGGCGACGCAGCGCGACGGGGATCCGCGCCGAACCAGGATCGTGATCCTGGAGGACCTGGTCGACCACACCAACGTGGGCGCGGTGTTCCGATCGGCCGCGGCGCTCGGCGTGGACGCCGTGCTGGTGACGCCGCGCTGCGCCGACCCGCTCTACCGGCGCAGCGTGCGCGTCTCCATGGGCACGGTCTTCCAGGTGCCGTGGACGAGGATCGACGACTGGCCGGGCGGCCTCCAAGAGCTCAAGGACGCCGGCTGCGTCGTGGCTGGGATGACTCTGGGTGAAGGGGCGATCTCTCTGGATGAACTGGTCGCCGAGGACCACGAGAACCTGGCGCTGGTGTTCGGCAGTGAAGGGCACGGCATCACCTCTCGCACGGACAGGGTGCTCGACCGGCGCGTGACGATCCCGATGATGGGCGGCGTCGACTCGCTCAACGTCGCGGCCGCCTCGGCCGTGGCGTTCTACGCGACTCGATAACCTGCGGTCGTCGTTCGTGTGATGCGCGCCTTGAGCCGGCCCCTCGCAGCGCGCAGCGCGGACGAACCGTTCAGCTCCGCCTGTGCGGGGCGCGAGCGGCGGGTATGCCGACGTCGGTCGGATGGTCTGCGACTCAGGCGAGCGCCTTGACAGCGTCGAGGTACGCGTCGATTGCGTCTCGATTGCGGGTGAGGAAGTCGATGCGCTCGGTCATGCGATCGCGCTCGTGCTCCAGCGTCGCAAGCATCTCAGGTGTCGCATCGGTGAAGTGGATCGTCCTCGGCTTGTCGAGGCAGGGGAGGATCTGCTTGATGATCCGGGTCGGCAGCCCGGTGTCGATGAGGCCGCGGATCTGGATGACCCGGTCGACGAGGTAGTCGTCGTAGTCCCGGTACCCGTTGGGCATGCGGCCCGGCACGATCAGTCCCTCGTCCTCGTAGTACCGCAGCGCCCTGGTGGACGTGTCCGTGAGCTTGGCGAGCTCTCCGATCCTCATGCGTGCCCCTCTTCGTGGTCCGTGACGGTCGGCTTGACATTCACGTTAACGTCAATCTTCGACCATGGGGACATGACACGAATAGACGCCCCGACACCGACTGCTGCTCGCTCCGACCGTCTTCCTCTGGCGGGGCTCCTGTCGCTATGCACGGCGAGCTTCATCACGATCATGACCGAGGCTCTGCCTGCTGGGATCCTGCCCGCGATGAGCGGCGACCTCGGAGTGACCGAGTCTGCTGCCGGTCAGACCGTGACCGTCTACGCGATCGGTTCAGCACTCGCTGCGGTGCCGTTGACCGCGGCGACCATCGGCTGGCCGCGTCGGCGACTGCTGCTGCTCGCGATCGGCGGATTCGCCGTGGCGAACACGGTCACGGCGATCTCGGACAATTACGTCCTGACGATGGTGGCGAGGTTCATCGCCGGTGTGGTCGCGGGCTTGCTGTGGGCGCTGCTGGCCGGCTACGCCCGCCGCATGGTCGCGCCCCACCAGCGCGGACGGGCGATGGCGATCGCGATGGCCGGGACGCCGATCGCGCTGTCCATCGGCGTGCCCGCCGGGACGTTCCTCGCCGGCCTCGTCGGCTGGCGCTTCGCCTTCGGGGTCATGACACTGCTGACTCTCGTGCTGGTCGGATGGGTGCTCGCCGCGGTCCCGGACTTCCCCGGGCAGAGGAAGGAAGCGCGTCTGCCGCTGCGCCGGGCGCTCGCGGTCCCCGGCGTGGTCGCGGTGCTGTTCGTGACCCTCGCCTTCGTGCTGGCACACAACGTCCTCTACACGTTCATCGCACCGTTCCTCGAGCCGCTCGGGCTGTCCGGGCAGGTGGACGTGCTGCTCCTCGTCTTCGGCGTGCTCTCGCTGGCGAGCATCTGGATCACCGGGGCGCTCATCGACCGTCACCTGCGCACACTCGTCATCGCCAGCTGTGGGCTGTTCGCCGTGTCCATGCTCGTGCTCGGCCTGTTCGCGGCGACGCCGTGGCTGGTGTTCGTCAGCATCGGCGCGTGGGGGCTGTCCTTCGGAGGTGCGGCGACGCTCCTGCAGACGGCTTCGGCGGAGACCGCCGGGGCTGCCGGCGACGTCGCGCAGTCGCTCGTGGTCACGTGCTGGAACGTCGGGATGGCCGGAGGCGGCATCGTCGGCGGGCTGCTCCTGGCCGGCGCTGGTGCCGCGTCCCTGTCGTGGGGCGCTCTCGTGCTGGCCGCCACCGCGCTCGTCGTGACTGCAGCGGCGCGACGCCACGCGTTCCCATCGTGCGGTGTGCGTCGCGACCGTGAGAGTGCGGACACGCGAGATTGATGACCACTGCGAGTCCGGTGGTTTCGGCTGCGATCCCTCGTGCTGGCGATCCTAGGTGGGTCAGCTGAGAGGCTGTTCTGGATGGGAACGTCCTGCCCTGACGAGAAGCGCAGCGGCGGCCTTGGCTGATTGTGCGGTCGAGTGTCGTCCGGTGATGGCCGCGGTCACGATTGCGCCCTCGGCGAGAAGGCACACGGGTTCCGTCGGGGCGGCGGAAACGGCACGCGCCCACGATGCGATCTGTTCGTGGAATGCTTCCTTGTGTCGGCGCACCTCGGCGAGTATCACGGGTGAGGAGGTACCGAGCTCCCCATACGCGTTGATCCAGGCGCAGCCGCGGAAACCTGACGCGCGGAACCACTGCTCAAGCCAATCGAACGCGGACAGCAGTCGTTCCTCGGGGTCGTCGAAACTCTCCACGTAGGCGCTGAGCTCGGCTCGCCAGCGGAGGTCTCGTCGGCCGAGCACCGCGACGACGAGTTCCTCCTTGGTGGCATAGAAGCCGTAGATCCGCTTCAACGGCAGCCCTGCGGCACTGCGGACTGCGTCCATTCCGACTGCTTGGATGCCGCGTTCGTAGTAGAGCCTTTCGGCAGCATCCAACAGCGATTCACGGTCGCGGGACTTCTGCTCATCGCTGATCGGTGCTGGCACGGAGCGCTCCTTGACGTTGAGAACGGACGTTCTCTAGAGTAGGCGATGCACGTAGAGAACGTGCGTTCTCAGAAGGAGATCCCATGTCCGAATCACGTCCACCTCTTCCGCCGTTCACCGAAGAGACCGCGCTTCTGAAGGTTCAGGCCGCTGAAGATGCCTGGAACTCGCGAGACCCGGAGCGTGTTGCGTCGGCGTACACACCGAACTCCATCTGGCGCAACCGTGACACGTTCGTCACGGGGCGGGACGAGATCGTGCAGTTCCTCGCCGACAAGTGGGAGCGTGAGCTCGATTATGTGCTGCGCAAAAGCCTGTGGGCCTTCCAAGGGAATCGCATTGCTGTCCGATTCCAGTATGAGTGGCGAGATGCATCCGATCAGTGGTGGCGCAGCTACGGCAATGAGCAGTGGCAGTTCAGCGCCGACGGATTGATGGATCGCAGAGAGGCCAGCATCAACGACGCGCGTATAGACGAGACCGAACGGCGCTTCTTCGGCTCGCGTCCCGGCAGCGAGCGCGGAGTCGATTTTCCTTTGCAGTAGTCGGTGCGGGAACCGACCGGCCATCTTCGTCTGCGCGAAATGCAACTTCTGGGCAGTCAATCGCAGGGCTAGGTGCAGGTGACCGCTCAGGCCCGCCTGCGCGGGACGACGCTCAGGCGTTGTCGTCGGGGCGGTTGATCGGGGTCGGATCCGGGCGCTTCGATGTGCGTCCGTCGCCGGACGACTGGTGGTTCAGTCGCCGGAGCACCCACGGCACGAAGTGCTCCCGCGCCCAGACCAGATCGTCCTTGCGGGCATCCCGCCAGCTTCTGTCCGGTGCCTGTTCGGGCTGCATCGGCTGCAGCCCGTTCGGCACGTTCAGTGCGCGCAGCGCCATCCTCGCCACCTCGTGGTGGCCGAGGGCGTTCAGGTGCAGGCGGTCCGGTGACCAGAACCCGGGAGCCTGAATCGACTTCAGTGCCCACATATCGGCAACGATCGCGTCGTACTCCTCAGCGACGGCGCGCATGTTCTCGTTGTAGATTGCGATCTTGCCCCGCAACGGTCGGAACACGGGGTTCCAGCCGACATCGAATCCGGTGAACACCACGAGGGCCGCTCCGGTGCTCGAAAGCCTGCGCACCTGTTCGGCGAAGATGTCGGCGATCGTGTCGGGATCCGTCCCCGGGCGCAGCACGTCGTTCCCGCCGGCGCAGAATGTGATCAGGTCGGGCCGCAGCTCCAGTGCGTGGTCGATCTGGTCGGCGGCGATCTGCCGGATGAGCTTGCCTCGGACGGCAAGATTCGCGTAGGCGAAGTCGTCGGTCTCCGCCGCGAGGGACTCCGCGACTCGATCGGCCCAGCCGCGGTGGCCGGGCTCCTCGCCGCCGGAGGAGGGCAGCGGATCTCCGATGCCCTCGGTGAACGAGTCGCCGACGGCGACGAAACGCCGCCACGGGTGCGGATCGGCGTGGGGAACGTGCGGGGTGCGCTGTCGCTCGTCGTCGTCCATGCCGTCCACAATACGAGCTGAGACGTCGTTGCGGTGGGCGTCAGGCTCCGGGGGCGAGGATGCCCACGTCCTCGAGGCGCGTGGCGAGCCCCGCGCCGTCGTCCTCCGTGACCCACGGAACCTCACTCGCCTCGTGGTCGTCGACCACCGTGCGTCCGCCGGCGAGCACCGCCTGGGCAGGGGAGAGGCGCCGGATGGCGACGCCGGCGACGGACGAAGGGTACTCCGTCGTGAAATTCGTGTAGATCTCGTCGTCGTGCTGGCCGTCGTCGCCGATGAGCAGCCACCGGATGTCGGGGAACTCCTCGGCGAGGCGGCGCAGATTGCTGCTCTTGTGCTCGCGCCCGCTCCTGAACCACCTGTCGTGAGTCGGCCCCCAGTCGGTGAGCAGCATGGCGCCGGAGGGGAACAGATGTCGCTCCATGAATCGGGTCAGCGTCGGCGCGACGTTCCACGCGCCGGTGGACAGATAGACGACGGGCGCTCCCTGATGCGTCCTCGCGAGTCGCTCGAGAAGCACCGCCATGCCGGGGACGGGCTGGCGCGCGTGCTCGTGGCGCACGAACGAGTTCCACGCCGCGAGGAACGGTCGAGGCAGAGCCGTGACCATGACGGTGTCGTCGACGTCGCTGACGATGCCGAAGCGCACATCCGGGTCGACGATGAACACGCGTGCCTCGACCTCGTCGCCGTTCTCGACGGAGAGCCGGACGGTCTGCCAACCGGGATCGAGCTCGGCTTCGATGCGCACATCGACGACGCCGCCTCGATCGGCCGCCACCGGATGGGCGCGGCCGTTCACCATGACCGTGACGGGGGCATAGCCCACGGGGATTCCGAGGAACGAGCGCCATCCCCTCGCCGTCGGCGTCTCGCCGCGACGGCTGCGCCGCTTGGTGGTCGGCGGCAGGATCAGCACTCTGCCGAGCACCCGCACCCAGCCGCTGCCGCCGTAGCCGGCGAACGGCACCAGGCTGGGGCGCAGCCCGGCCCGGCGTGCGCGGCGCTCGCGCCACCCGTGGATGCGGGCCTCCAGCCGCGCGACCAGCCGTGGGCGGTTCTTCTTGGGGCGTCTGCGGCTCACGCGCTGCCCTCGTCTCGGCGATGGTCGCTCATCGAGGAGCTCCGCTCGTCGTCTGCGTCGGTGCGATCTGACGCACCGTCGGGAGCGGCCTCATCCGGAGTCTCTTCCATGTGGCGCAGCTCCGCGCGGTGCAGCAGGTGCTTGACACCCCAGACGATCAGGAGGAACGCCAGCATGATGCCGACGAAGATGTAGCCGAGCCAGTGGGCGTTGCTGCCGAGCTGATCGCCGAGTTCGCGGTAGGTGCCGGCGGCCCCGGCTGCGATGCCGATGTACATCCCCGACCAGAGCACGCAGGCGGGAAGCGTCCACGCGATGAAGCGTCGGTAGCTGTAGCCGGACATGCCGACCGTGAGCGGGACGAGGGAATGCAGCATCGGCAGGAAGCGAGACAGGAAGATCGCGATCCCGCCTCGACGGCGCAGGTAGTTCTCGGCGCGCTGCCAGTTCTTCTCGCCGATCCACCTGCCCATGCGCGAGGATCGCAGGTGAGGGCCGACCCAGCGGCCGATCGCGAAGCCGAGAGATTCTCCGGCGATGGCTCCCGCCACCACGCACACGCCGAGAACGATGCCGCCGGAGACGGATGTGACGCCCGTCGCGGTCACGAGCACGACCGTGTCGCCCGGCACGATGAGGCCGATCAGCACACTCGTCTCGAGCGCGATCGCCACCGTCGCGATGAGCACGCGCAACCACGGATCAACTCCGGCAACAGAGTCCAGAATCCAGTCGAGTGCGTCGTTCAGCCAGCCCACGATCCCCAGCCTACGGGGCTGGGAGGCCTGGGTCCCATCCGGAATCCGCCACGGCGCGGCCGCTGGAGTAACCTGGGGTATCTGTGCCGGGCGAAGCCGGCGCGCCGTCCCCTCACTCATGTCGATTGGCCTATTCGCAGTGTCGCACGAGACATCCCCAGAGCAAGACAGCACCACGCACGCCATCGAGGCGAAGTGGCAGGCCCGCTGGGCCGAGAACGATACGTTCCGCGCCGGAGATGAAGGCGACCTGCGGCCGCGGAAGTATGTGCTGGCGATGTTCCCGTACCCGTCGGGCGACCTGCACATGGGGCACGCGGAGAACTACCTCTACAGCGACATCGTCGCCCGGTTCTGGCGCCATCGCGGTTACAACGTGCTGCACCCGATCGGGTGGGACTCCTTCGGGCTGCCCGCCGAGAACGCGGCCATCAAGCGCGGGGCCGACCCGCGCGAGTGGACGTACGAGAACATCGAGCAGCAGGTCACGAGCATGCACGCCTACGGCGTCTCGTTCGACTGGTCGCGCCGGCTGCACACGTCCGACCCCGACTACTACCAGTGGAACCAGTGGCTGTTCCAGCAGATGTACGAACGCGATCTTGCCTACCGCAGCCAGAGCCCGGTGAACTGGTGCCCCAACGATCAGACGGTGCTCGCGAACGAGCAGGTCGTCGACGGCGCGTGCGAGCGCTGCGGGGCGACCGTCGAGAAGAAGAAGCTGACCCAGTGGTACTTCAAGATCACCGAGTACGCCGACCGGCTGCTCGATGACCTGAATCAGCTCGAGGGCGCATGGCCGAGCAAGGTGCTGCAGATGCAGCGCAACTGGATCGGCCGGTCTATCGGGGCCGACGTCGACTTCGCCATCGAGGGCCGCGAGGAACGGGTCACCGTCTTCACCACGCGGCCCGACACCCTGTACGGCGCGACGTTCATGGTCGTCGCGCCCGATTCGGACCTCGCCGCGGAGCTCGTGGACGGCGCATCGGATGAGGCGAAGGCGCGCTTCGCCGGGTATCTCGATGCCACGCAGAAGCAGACCGACATCGAGCGCCAGGCCACCGACAGGGAGAAGACGGGCGTCTTCCTCGAACGGTATGCGATCAACCCAGTCAACGGCGAACGGCTGCCGATCTGGTCGGCCGACTACGTGCTCGCCGACTACGGCCACGGTGCCGTGATGGCTGTGCCGGCGCACGACCAGCGCGACCTCGACTTCGCGCTGAAGTTCGACCTGCCCGTGCGAGTCGTGGTCGACACGAACGCTCCGATCACCGGCGCGATCCCGGTGGTCGACGCCGACGCCGAGATGGCGGATGCCGACTCGATCGATCCCGTCATCACGGGGGAGGCGCTCGCGGGCGACGGCCGGATGATCAATTCGGGTCCGCTCGACGGCATGTCGAAGCGCAATGCGATCGCACACGTCATCGAACTGCTCGAGCAGAAGGGCACGGGGCGTGCAGCGAAGCAGTACCGTCTGCGCGACTGGCTGATCTCGCGCCAGCGGTTCTGGGGCACGCCGATCCCGATGGTGCACACCTCGGACGGACGCATCGAGCCGGTCCCCGCCGATCAGCTGCCCGTGACGCTGCCGGAGGCACGCGACATCGACCTGAGGCCGAAGGGCGCATCTCCGCTGGGCGCGGCGAGCGGATGGGTCGAGACCACAGACCCGGTGACGGGGGAGGCCGCGCTGCGCGACCCCGACACCATGGACACCTTCGTCGACAGCTCCTGGTACTACATGAGGTTCCTCTCGCCCGGCAGCACGTCCGGTCCGTTCCGGCCGGAGGATGCGCAGCGGTGGGCGCCTGTCGACACCTACATCGGCGGCGTCGAGCACGCGATCCTGCATCTGCTCTACGCGCGCTTCATCACCAAGGTGCTGCACGACATGGGGCTCGTCGACTTCAGCGAGCCGTTCTCGAGCCTGATCAACCAGGGCATGGTGATCCTGAACGGCGCGAAGATGTCGAAGTCGAAAGGCAACCTCGTGCTGTTCAGCGAGGAGCTCGAGAAGCACGGTGCGGATGCCCTGCGCGTCGCGCTCGCGTTCGCGGGCCCCGTCGAGGACGACAAGGACTGGAAGGACGTCTCCACCACAGGTGCGCACAAGTTCCTCTCCCGCGCACTGCGTGTCGCCGAGCAGGTGACGAGCGACGTCGGCGTCGACTTCACCGGAGGCGACCGGATGCTGCGCAGAGCGACGCACCACGTGCTCGAGGACGCGACGAGCCTCGTGGAGCAGACCAAGTACAACGTGCTGGTCGCGAGGCTGATGGAGCTCGTCAACGCGGCTCGAAAGACGATCGACTCGGGTGCCGGTGCCGGCGATCCCGCCGTTCGGGAAGCGGCTGAGACGGTCGCGATGATGCTCGACCTGTTCGCCCCGCACACGGCGGAGGAGATGTGGGAGCAGCTCGGCCACGAGGCGTCGGTGTCGCAGGCGCAGTGGCGCAGGTCCGATCCGACGCTGCTCGTCGAGGACCAGATCACGGTGGTCGTGCAGATCGACGGCAAGGTGCGCGCGAAGCTCGACGTCGCTGCGAACATCTCCAGCGATGAGCTGGAACAGCTCGCGCGCGATGATGAGCGCGTGAAGCGCTCGCTCGGCGATCGCGAGATCACGAGGGCGATCGTGCGGCTGCCGAAGATCGTGAGCTTCTCGACGAAGTAGCCGGCCGCGCCGCTTCCCTCACAGGGGCGGATTCACCCCGATCCGGTGGGTCTGGGTGTGAGCAACCCGATTCTGGGCGTCTGCTCCTCGTAGCGTCGGGCTATGGAGCCGGAGGATGCCGTGGGCGCGCCGCGCGGCGTCCGACTGGGCATCGGCGCGGCGATCGTCGTGGTCATCGTGGTCGCCGCGATCGTGATCGCGGTGGCCGTGTGGCGCGGTGCGAACGCCCCGGTCGAAGTCGTAGACGGCGCCGGAACGCCCTCGCCGAGCGCTGGCCCGGTGGAACAGGGCGATGTCTCGCCCTCGCCGGACGCTGAAGGCGAGCTGTACATCCACGTGTTCGGTGCGGTGGAGGATCCCGGGCTGTACGTGCTGCCCGATGGGTCGAGGGTCGTCGACGCCGTGTTCGCCGCGGGCGGGCTGCGCGAGAGCGCGGCTCCGGAGGGAGTCAACCTGGCGCGCGAGCTCGCAGACGGGGAGCAGATCGCCGTGCCGACCAAGGAGCAGATCGCGTCGGGGGAGGTGCCGACGCCTGCACAGCCGGGTGGGAGCGGTGGGGGATCGGAACCGCTGATCGACCTGAACGCCGCCGCTCCGACCGAGCTGGAGAGCCTGCCGGGGATCGGGCCAGCACTGGCAGAGCGGATCGTCGCCTGGCGCGATGAAAACGGCCCGTTCGGCAGCGTCGACGACCTGCTGGCGGTGAGCGGCATCGGTGAGAAGGTGCTCGCCGGCATCCGGGATCAGGTGCGGGTGTGACGGGCGTGGGGCGGGGCCGCGGAGGCGGGATGGCAGGCCTTTCCTCGGCGGGCGCGGCCGCTTCCGTGGGGGAGAGCCGGCAGGCGTCTCGCACCGACATGCGGCTGCTGCCGGTGGCGATCGCTGCGTGGGCGGTCTCGACCGCTGCTGCGGTGCTCCCGACCATCGCTGCGATGCTCGCTCTCTCTTTGGCCGTAGTCTGCGCCGTGCTGGTGCTGCTCGTTCTGTCCAAGCCGGGATGGGAGGTCCGGATCGCGCGCGGGTGGCTCGCGATCGCTGCGGTGGCCGCGGCCGTGGCAGGCGCCGCAGCCGTGCACGTCGCGGTGGCGCAGCCGGCGCGTGAAGCCGCCGTTTCGGCCGTCGATGCCGGGCACGTCGAGGTCACGGGTGTGGTGACGACGAAGGTGCAGCTCCGCGGCGACGACGTGATGTTCTCGCTGACGACCGAGCTGATCGACGAGGCGGGGAGCGGTGCGCTGCGGGTCGCTGTTCCGGTGCGCGTCTTCGCCCCGACCGATGCGAGTTCCGGCGGCCGACTCGACCTCGGCTCGCGGGTGACGGTCGCCGGCCGTGCGGATGCGGCGAACGGATCCGCCGAAGTCGCGGTCGTCTATGCCGCGAGCATCGCCGTGGAACGGGAACCGCCGCACGTGCTCGGCGCCGTCAGCGGCATGCGCGACACCTTCGCCCGGCTCGCCGCCGAGCTGCCCGGACAAGGTGGAGAGCTGCTCCCCGGCCTGTCCGTCGGCGATACGCGCTTCGTCTCCGGTGATCTCGACGAGGCGATGAAGGCCTCGTCTCTCAGTCATCTGACGGCCGTGAGCGGAGACATCACATGGATCAAGGGTGAGTCTACCTACGCACACTGCACGCGTGTTGCATAGGCGCTGCGTCACTCCTAGAACGGGTCGGTGACGCTACTGCCTGCGCCGTGCTCGGGCAGGATCTCGCGCATTGCTCGCCACCTACCGCGTTGACCTCACAGCCAGCCCGAGCGCGGGTGACGACCTGCGTCCGTACTCCTCGGCCTGACCTGAGCCGTGCCGCCCTGTGAGCTCGATTCGTGCCTGGCGTCCCTTTGACCTAGTTGGAGTTGAAGGCCAGCCAGTCAGTGATTCTAAGCAGATGCTTGAACAGACGATGAGACGACCCACGGCGCGATCGTGACGCGGGACGGTCCGCCTCTGCGTTTCTAGCTGGGTTGGTACGTGCGACCATGGAATGGCCTGATTGGAATATCAGGATGATCTCTTCGGTAGTTCTCCTCAGAAACTGCTCTCATGAAGCCAACGACGCTCGCCGCCCTTGCCTGCACGTCTCTCCTTCTTCTCACAGGCTGCGCGGGACCAGGCGAGGACTCCCCGGAGCCGGAAGCGCCCACGGTGGAGCCGGCCACGACACCATCCGAGACGCCGGAGCCTGACCAGCCCCGCGACGAAAGCGAACGTGGAAACCTCATAAAGGAGGTTGGGGAGACTTTCGGTCTGGGAAGCCCAGACTCCGGTGAGCCCACGGTCACGTTCAGCGTGACAGCTATCGAAGTCGATCCCAAGTGCACCAACGAGTGGGCGGAACCATCCGAGTACGGGCACTTCGTCAAGATCGATCTCGAAGGAGAGACCACGTCGGAGCTCGCCGACATCGGAGGTGGACTGTGGTGGGGATCCGTCGCCTGGGACGTCATCGCAGAGAACGGTACAACCATGAACGGGTCACCTGCCACCAGTGCTGCCTGGTCCTGCCTTCCTGACAGTGACACGCTCCCACAAGAGATCGGGCCTGCCGAACGAGTCTCAGGATCGGTCGTCCTGGACGTGCCCACTCCGTCGGGCATCGTGATCCTTACAGACAACCCCGACGCCGCATGGGAATGGGAGTACCCACAGGAATAGCGCTGTCCTGTTCGGATAGTTCGCCCTCCATGCACTTGAGAACACTGGAACGCAGCATGCGGCTCGACTGGTGCTGCCAGAGGCAGCTCCCCTGACATTCGGCACCACGCGCACAGAGCGCGCAACGCGGTCGTTGCAACGGGCGCGTTGGCCCGCGTGGGGCCTGGATCGCTTCTCTCTGTCCTATACAGCTTCATGCGGAGCGTCGCCGGCATGCTCCGCCGCCCGTGCAGCCAAGCTGAGCATGGCTTGGTAGTTCTCGCTTTCACCGTGCTGCGACGTCTCGAGTGCACCATGGCACCGCATCGCGACGCGATGGCCGAAGTCGATCGCGCTGAGCGCAGCACCCGGGGGAGTAGAAGCGGCGTACGCACCTGAAGCTCAAGGCCCGCAGTGAGGACAGTGCCGGACTGTCATTCTGGACGCCCCGTGCCTACACGCTGGAGAAGGCGCTGCAGGACCCGGACAATCTCGCTGAGAACCTCGTCGACTGTATCGGTGGATTCTCCACGAGCCTCGACGTGTTCAGACCTTTCGAGTAAGAGCTCCGCTCTATCAGGGGTTACTGCGGGTTGCCATTGTCTTCGGAATGTCCTGGTCAGCGGCCATATTATTTGCCACCGTCTACTGCTCGTTGCCAGCGAATGTGCGGAGTAGATGCGGGCTCGCAGGCGGCCCGGATCGCGGACATCACGCTCAAGCGGCGATGTCGGGAGCATCGTGGGACTCGGAGTCACAAGTTGCTCGCGGAGTTCGGGCAGGTCGCCGAGCGTATCCGAGTTCTTGATCGCCTTGATCCGCAGAAGGAGCTTCTTCGTGAAGTCCGGCCGTCGCTTCTGCATCTCGCGATCCAGCGGCACAATGTCTATGCGCTGGCGCGCGCGTCCTGCCCGATCGATGACATCGACGCGTCGGCACAGACCGCCGCTACGGCCGTCACCAGACAGGGGCCGCTGTAGCCGCTCCTCGACGACGCAGGAATCGAGGAAATCTGGATCAACGATCCGGTCGCGATCAACTTGTCTTCAACGAACAACGGCGATTCTGCTCGTATTTCAAGCAGAATGGCGTCGTGACCACCCGCGATCCGCAGGGATTCTGATGCCTCATGCGCTTCAGAACTTCTCCTCGACATGTCAACCGACAATAGGTTGCAAGTCGGAACACGGTGCTCATCGAGCAGCCATCCCGTGCCGTGTCTCAGGCTCTGGATGGGGTCGGTCCGCCGCGTACTCGGTAGGGAGTCCGAGCCGAATCGCCTGACTCTGCGGAGACCATCGGCCAGCCGGCGGCCGTCGAGGCCCTGCTCATCGCGGCGGCCAGCGGCCACCACCTGCTCATGTCGGGGCCGCCGTGTGTAGGTCCTTAAGTGTGTAAGTGGTGTCCGAACCTTTGGATAAGCTGTGAGGGTCAAACAGATCAACGGCGAATTACTGGGGACGCATGGCGAACAAGACGATGTTCGGGTTCAGGCTCGACAAGGTGAACATCCATCACGGGCACACACGGCAGGCCCAGGACATCGTTGAAGCGAGGCTGAACGGTGGAGCCGGTGAGTCCTTCCTCGAGTCGCTCGAGGCGATGCGGTCGCGATTGGTCGGCACGACAAGGATGGGCAAACTCACGTATGCGCTGGCCGACAACGACGAAAGTGCCACTGCGCCCGTGGACGCGCTTCCGACCATCAGAGTGGAGGAGATGTCGATCAAATCGTCTCGTGTCGACTTTGTTGTCCGTGTCGGGCGACGGGGCAGTCACGATCTCGCGATCGGGACCCGGGTAGAACAGGACGTAGCTCTGGAGGAACTCGCGTCGACGAATCCGTTCCACGTGTCCCTGTACTTGCCTACCACGGGGGCGGATGCTGTGCTGGTGTCGGAGGCGCGTTCCCGAAGTTCAGCGGGCTATCAGCTGCTCAAGCTGATCAGCGTCGTGTCATTCGAGCTCGCGAGCATGGACGGCGATGCTGACAATCAGCGGTGGTGGCGGTTGATGAGTAGTCCGGTCGGTGACATGGAGCGTCTCGAAGAGGTCCTCACGAAGGGCAACGGCTTGGCCTTCCAGCTCGAACGGCGCAACGCTCCGCGGGGGAAGGCGCGCAGCTCCAGCGAGATTGTGCTCCGTCGGAACGGATTGCCGGCCGGGGCGCTCAGCTCGATCAAGTCCATGGTTCTCGGCTGGGCCAAGCTCGATGTGCCAGCCGACTACGACCCTGCTCCCATCGGCACCCCGGTAGAGCAGCTAGCGAGCCTCGTTGGCGTCGAGATCAATCCTTCCGACTTCAACGATGGCAGCCTCTCATACGATGATGCAGAAGGCCGGACACAGACAATCCGTCCCTCGAACGTCAACGACGTCTTCATCTACCCGGTCTCCATAGGGGATAGGCCGACGGCCGCGAAGATGCAGTCTGCGGCCGAGGCTCGGCTTCGCCTTCTCGTCCCGAGCCTGAAGATCCCGCTGCCGATCTAGGAGGTGCTAAATGGGCTCGACCAGCCTGTCGGCACTCCTGCGTGCTCAGCTGAAGGTCACGCGCTTCAGGTCACGCAACACGTTCACGTACTGGGCGAAGATCGTCGGGATGGTACTCGTTCTGGCTGCGATCGTCGTGTGCAGCCTCGTGTTCGGATGGACGATCAGGTCGTCTGACGGTCTCATCGCGGGCATCGCGATCTTCGCTGGAGGGTTCCTAACGGCGTTCACCCATCTGTCGGGAGTTCGTCGGACGCTGGATGCACGGCACGGTCAGCAGGGAGTGGCTGAGAGGCCAGAGCGTGACCTCGTAGACATTGCGGTGACCCGGCTGCTCGGAGCGACCCTCGTGAGCGCAGCTACGGCCGCGGTCCTCGTCGTCGGGACGAGCGTCGCCACGGATGACCAGGGCCGAGTGGCGGGCGTGTTCGCAGCCGTGACCTGGGTCGGATCGGCTTTGTCGCTGGCGCTATTCTTCTCAGCCGTGCCAGCCCTGTACAGCGCCTACGTACAGATGAACGCGGTTGACAAACGCTTGGATGGCTCACATAGAACGTGAACGTCACGCGACGAGCATGGCCACTCCAACGGACATGGGCAGGTCGCAGACTCTGTCCGTGTCGGACCTCGCCGATAGGGTGAGGTCGGTACCCCAGCCACTCTCGTAGACCAGGAGAACTTCGCGCGTGTCAGTCCTTTCCAGCTTCGTGTGGAGCGTCGCCGATACACTTCGCGGCCCCTACTCCGAGGCCGAGTACGGCTCGGTCATCCTCCCGTTTACAGTGCTGCGGCGGCTGGAGTGCGTGATGGGTCCGCATCGCGAGGTCATGGCCGATATCGTCGCCGGCTACGAGGGCGAGCAACAGCGACGCACGCACCTGAAGCTGAAGACACGGACGGCCGAGAACCCGGGTCTCTCGTTCTGGACGACAAGCGACTACACGCTGAAGAAGGCCCTCGAAGATCCGGACAACCTCGCGGAGAATCTGATCGACTACGTCGGTGGGTTCTCGGCGAATCTTGACGTGTTCAATGCCTTCGACTTCGAGAACATTATCCGCACCCTGGACAGTCGCGACCGGCTGTCGCAGGTGACCCGGCACTTCGAGAGCATCGAGCTGTCGCCGGCCGTGGTGTCGAACGCGGACATGGGTGACCTGTTCGAGAACCTCATCTACCGGTTCGCCGAGTCGGCCAACGAGGGCGCTGGGCAGTTCTACACGCCGCGGGATGTCGTTCGGCTCCTTGTCGATCTCGTCTATGCAGACGACGCCGATGCGCTTCGGGGTCGTGGCACGGTCCGGTCGATCTACGACCCGACTGTCGGCACGGGCGGCATGCTCAGTGTCGCCGACGAGCACCTGCGCAGTTTCAGTCCGGGTGCGTCGACGGCGCTGTTCGGGCAGGAGATCAACACGCGCACCTATGCGATCTGCAAGGCCGACCTGCTGATCACTGGCCAGGACCCGTCGAACGTGCGACAGGGCGACACACTCGTCGTTGACCGGTTCGAGGACCGCCAGTTCGACTACGTCCTCTCGAACCCGCCGTTCGGTACCGATTGGAAGGCCGTCGAGTCGGACGTGAAAGCCGAGCACGACCGCGGTGGCCAAGGGCGCTTTACGCCGGGGCTGCCTGCCGTGGGCGATGCGGCGATGCTGTTTCTCCTGCACGTGGCCTCGAAGATGCGCGACGTCGACGAGACAGGCCGCGGTGGCAAAGCCGGCATCGTCCTGAACGGCTCGCCGCTGTTCAACGGTGGGGCAGGCTCGGGCCCGTCGGAGATCCGCGGACACATGCTCGAGAACGACCTCGTCGAGGCGATCGTGGCGCTGCCGAACGACATGTTCTACAACACCGGCATCGCGACCTACCTGTGGATCCTGTCGAACGCGAAGCCCGCGGATCGCAAGGACACGGTCCAGCTGATCGACGCGACGAAGCTCGGCACGAAGCTGCGCAAGTCGATCGGGTCGAAGAGGATGGAGATCCCCGACGCGCACCGCGACGCAGTTGTTCGGGCCTTCACTGGCACCTTGAGCGAGGACGACGTCGAGGTCCCGGTGAAGACGTTCCACAAGCGCGACTTCGCGTACTGGACGGTCACGGTCGAGCGCCCGCTGCAGCTGCGCTTCCAGTGCACGCCCGATGCGATCAGCGCCGTTGCAGAGCAGAAGACCCTGACTAAGGTCGACGGCCTTAGCGAGGCTCTCGAAGCGTTCGGTGACGAGGTCTATCTGAACCGGGAGACATTCGACAAGGCGATCGGCCGTCACCTCGGCGATCATGGCGTGCGGCTCACGCCGGCACAGCGCAAGAAGCTGTGGCAGACGATTGGCGTCCACGACGACACCGCCGACTACTGCCGCGTGCAGTCCGGCAAGAACAAGGGCGACCTCGAACCAGACCCCGCGCTGCGTGACACCGAGAACGTCCCGTTCGGCTGGGGCGATCATCCCAAGATGCACGAGGCGCGCGATGAGACCGTGCAAGCGTACTTCGATGCTGAGGTGAAGCCGCACGTCGCCGATGCGTGGATCGACTGGGACAAGACGAAGACCGGGTACGAGATCCCGTTCACCCGGCACTTCTACACGTACGAGCCGCCCCGGCCGCTCGAGGAGATCGACAAGGACCTCGAGCGCGTCGTCGGCGAGATCATGACACTGCTGCGGGAGGTGGAGTCGTGAGTGTCGTTGTTGAGGACCCTGTCGCTGATCGCGTGCAGAAGTGGCTGGGCGACATCCCGTCAGGGTGGTCGGGCGTGCGTCTGTTCGAGGTCGCGGACGCATGGACGAGCAACGTCGACAAGCACACAGTCGAGGGGCAGCCATCAGTAAGGCTCTGCAACTACGTGGACGTCTACAAGAACGCTTCTATTGTCGGCTCGCTCGACTTTATGGCCGCCACCGCAACCCGCGAACAGATCAGGAAGTTCCGCATCCGTCGAGGTGACACGCTCATCACCAAGGACTCGGAGACCGCCGACGACATCGGTGTCCCGGCGTTCGTCGAGTACGAGGCAAACGACCTCATCTGCGGGTACCACCTCGCCATCGTCCGGCCCTTCACAGGAAGAGTCGTTCCCAAGTTCCTCTACTGGGCGCTCGGCTCCGAGCCCATTGCGCGGCAGTGGGGCGTCATCGCGGCCGGCGTCACCCGCGTCGGGATCCGCAGCACTGATCTCAACAAGGTCACGATCCCGCTCCCAACTCTCGGCGAGCAGCGCGCCATCGCCGACTACCTGGACCAGGAGACGGCCCAGATCGACGCGCTCGTAGCGAAGCAGGAGGAGTTCGTCGGGCTGCTTCGGGAAAGGCGCTCACGCGCGCGGGAAGTGCTCGCCGACCGAGTGAACCACGGCGAGCGACTCCGCTGGTTCCTGTCTGAAATTGACCACCGTGCAGGAACACGGGCAGTGGATCTGCCGCTGTTGTCCGTCTCGATCGACTGGGGGGTTCGACGCCGGGAGGAAACCACGGAAAAACTCTCCCGAGCGGAGGACCTGGGTCATTACAAGAGCTGCCTCAAGGGTGACATCGTCGTGAATCGGATGCGCGCGTTCCAGGGCGCGCTCGGTGTGGCTCCGGAGGACGGAGTCGTGAGCCCGGATTACGCAGTCCTCAGGGTTGCTTCGGCAGTTGACTCGGACTGGCTGTCCGAGCTGATGCGGACGAAAGCGTTCGTCGGCGAGATCATCTTGCGTCTGCGCGGCATCGGAGGCATGGACAGCGGCAACGTGCGGACACCGCGGATCAACACCTCTGATCTGCTCAAGATCCGCGCGAACGTGCCTGATGAGGACATCCAGCGCACGGAACTCACGAACCTGGTCGCCGAGACCGCTCAGATCGACGCCCTGATCACCAGGGCCGAGGAGCACATCACCCTCGCCAAGGAGCGCCGCGCCGCGCTGATCACGGCGGCGGTGACGGGGCAGTTCGATGTGCGCACGGCACGGAAGGCAGCGTGAAGGCGATGGCAGCATTGGACGCAACGCGCGAGGAGAAGCTCGAGATCGAGATCGCCGAGCACCTCGGCAAGAACGGTTGGCTGTACAGTCCGAACGACGACGGCTACGACGCCGAGCGGGCGATCTGGCCCGAGGACGTGATCTGGTGGCTGAGTGAGACGCAGCCGGATGAGTACGCGAAGGTTGTGCGCGTCGGCACGGGTGCGGAGCAGGCCGATCGGGAGGCGTTGCTGTCGATGCTCGTCACCAGGCTCGATACTCCGATGAGTTCGGGCGGTGGGACGCTGAACGTGTTGCGTCGGAAGTTCTCGCACACACGTGGGGCGACGGCGCATTTCCGGATGTGCCAGTTCAAGCCCGCCACGACGTTGAACAAGACCGTGACCGAGCAGTACGAGAAGGTGCGGCTGCGTGTGGCCCGTCAGGTCTATTTCTCGCCGAAGCGCGGGGACAAGCGGTCGATCGACTTGGTGTTTTTCGTCAACGGGCTACCGGTCGCCACGTGCGAGTTGAAGTCGTTCTTCAAGCAGCAGTGGCGCACGGCGGTTACGCAGTACCGGAAGGATCGTGACCCGGCTGGTCAGCCGCTGCTCGGGTTCGGTACGCGTGCGCTGGTGCATTTCGCGGTCGACGACGACCAGGTGTACATGACCACGAAGCTGGCGGGGGAGAAGACGTATTTCCTGCCGTTCAACCGCGGCCATGACGACACCGGTGCCGCGGGGAACCCGGCCAACCCTTCGGGGCCCGCGACCTCGTACCTCTGGGAGGAGGTTCTGCAGCGCGACAACTTCCTGTCGGTCCTTGGCTCGCAGATGTTCCTGAAGACCGATGTCGACGAGGATCCGGCGACGGGAAAAATCACGCGGTCGACGGCGCTGATGTTCCCGCGCTATCACCAGTGGCGTGCGGTGAGGAAGCTCGTCGGCGCGATCGGTGACGACGGCCCGGGGCAGCGGTATCTGATCGAGCACTCCGCGGGGTCGGGGAAGACGAACACGATCGCGTGGACGGCGCACCGGCTTGCGCGCCTGCACGACCAGTCGAACGAGAAGGTGTTCGACAAGGTCATCATCGTCTCGGATCGCCGTGTCCTGGATGCCCAGCTGCAGCAGGCGGTGGAGCAGGTCGACGACACCGGCGGCAGCGTCGCGGTGATCGACTCGGCGGCTGTGCGCCGGTCCGGGGGCTCGAAGTCGCGCGCGCTGCTGGACGCGCTGACCGGGTCGTCGCTGATCATCGTCGTCACGTTGCAGACCTTCCCGTTCGTGAAGGACCTGCTGGAGACGAAGCTCGGCACGAAGAACTTCGCGGTGATCGTCGATGAGGCCCACACGTCCCAGTCGGGCAAGACCGCTGCGGAGCTGAAGAGCGTGCTCACCGAAGGCGGCGA
Organism: Microbacterium halotolerans; assembly: GCF_003569805.1. GTDB lineage: Bacteria > Actinomycetota > Actinomycetes > Actinomycetales > Microbacteriaceae > Microbacterium > Microbacterium halotolerans. The sequence continues at coordinate 129,327 of NZ_KZ984052.1, forward strand.
GGTCGCCGATGACGGCGAGTTCGACGGCCAGGACGTGATCAACCAACTCGTCGAGTCAGACGTGACCCGCGAACGCCAGATCGCGGCGGAGACGGCGGCGCGTGCCGGGGCGCGGAACGTGTCGCTGCTGGCGTTCACGGCGACGCCGAAAGCGAAGACGAAGCAGCTGTTCGGTCGTACGGGCGAGGACGGCAAGCCGGTCTCGTTCGACGTGTACCCGATGCGGCAGGCGATCGAGGAGGGCTTTATTCTCGACGTGCTGCGCGGGTACCAGACGTACCGGACGGCGTTCGAAATCGAACAGCAGGGCAAGGCAGGCATCGCGACGGGCATCGGCCCCGACGATGACGACCTTCTTGTGGATCCGAAGACGGCGACGCGGAAGATCATGCGCTTCGCGAACCTGCATCCGACGAACATCGGCCAGAAGGTCGAGATCATCGTCGAGCACTTCCAAGCCAACGTCGCGCACCTGCTGGACGGGCACGCGAAGGCTATGGTCGTCACCGATTCGCGCCAGGCTGCGCTGCGGTACAAGATCGAGACTGACAAGTACCTCAAGCAGCGTGGGTATGCGTATCAGTCGATCGTCGCGTTCAGCGGCAACTTGAGCGACGAGGACTATGGCATCGAGGATGCGACCGAGGCGTCGCTGAACCCCGGCGTCGGGTCCGACCTCGCACGCGAGTTCCGTCGCCCCGAGTACCGGCTCATGATCGTCGCCGACAAGTTCCAGACGGGCTTCGATCAGCCGCTGCTGTGCGCGATGTACGTGGACAAGAAGCTCCCGGACGTGCACGCGGTGCAGACGTTGTCGCGCCTGAACCGTAAGTATCGTGCGCCGTCGGGCGAGATGAAGGACCGCACGTTCGTGCTCGACTTCGTCAACGATCCCGACGATATCCACGAGGCGTTCTTGATGTACTACCTCGAGGCACACGTGGAGAAGGAAACCGACCCGAACCACGTGCATGTGCTGGCGACGAAGCTCGCGCAGGCCCGGATCTACACGCCGAACGACGTCGAACGCTATGCGGAAGCCTGGTGGGCGCGGAAACAGTCGCACGCCGCGCTGGCCGCGGCTGTGACGCCCGCGCGCGACGAGTTCGTCGCGCGCTGGAATGATGCGCAGGCCGACGAAGACAGTGAGGCGCTTGACGAGCTGCGCACGTTCCGGAAGGACTGCGGCTCGTACGTCCGGTTGTACGACTTCATGTCACAGGTCGTGGATTACGGCACGAGCGATCTGGAGAAGCTCGCCGAGTTCCTGCGCCAGCTGGTGCGGCTGCTGCCGACCGACGGTGCTGATCCGGATGTGGACGTGTCGGGGCTGGAGATGCGGCGCGTCCGCCAGATCGACCAGGGCAAGGCCGACATCGCGTTGTCGGGCGACCAGACGACGCCGGGTCTGCAAGGCATCACGGGCGTCGGATCGCACGTGTCGCGCCAGGACCCGCAGCAGGCGCTGCTGTCGGAAGTGGTGTCGAAGATCAACGAGCTGTTCGGCTCCGAGTTCGCCGACCCGCAGATCGAAGGCTTCGTCCGTGCGGCGGCCGGCATGGCCGAAGAGGACACACGGATCGCTGACCAGATCGACCACAACGCCCTCGACCAGTTCATGTCCTCGCCCGAGCTGCGCGAGACCCTCACTGACGCCGCGGTGCTCAACGAGGGGGCATTCGGAAAGCTCACTGGTGCGCTCACGGGTGAGAGCGACCGTGCTGATGAGTTCATCCGCCTGATCGGGGAGTATCTGTACCGGTCGCGAAGGTGGCGGATGGGCGATGACGAGGACAGCCAAGACAGTCAGGAAAGGTAAGATATGGCGACCGGGAGTCAGCGATACCGCAAGCACAAGGTCTGGGAGACCCTGGATCTCAAGCTGGACGCTGTCAAAGGGGCCCGGTACGGCGACGCGAACCTCGAGCAGAAGCGCAAGGACCTCGTTGAGTGGCTCTCCGAAGCCAAGAAGACGAAGCTTGCCCAGCAGCCCGCACTGTATCTCAGCGCCCTCGACGAGGTGGGGCAAGCCCTCAACGAGCTGCAGACCGGTGACAACGAGTTCCGGCAGTACGCGGGCGTCCAGTACCAGCCGCAGAACCCTCAGCGTATCTGGCGGCTGCAGGCGGCGCTGCGCGCGCTGCCCCTGCCACCGCCGAAGGAGCTGAAGGAGACCTACGTCGAGCTCCTTGACCAGCAGATCAAGTTCAGCACCGCCCGGCTCGACGAACTGGAGCAGAAAGTCAAGGAGACCGAGACGGTTCTCCATGAGCGGCTCGAGAAGCTGAATGACCTCGACCAGGACCTCGACACCCTGCGCTCCGAGATCGCAACGGAGCGCGGGAAGATCGCCGAGGTCAGCGCCGCGGCCGAGACCAAGATCGATGTGGAGTGGACTGAGGCACTCAGCGGATGGCAAAAGGACCGTGCCTCGACGGACGAAAAGCACGACGCTCAGGCCCTTCAGCATGTCACGACCCTCGCTGCTACGGCGAAGACCGGGAACGCGCTCGCTGAGCATGCCGCGGGTGACCTTAGCGCGGCCGACTGGAACGGACGCGCGAAGCGTGAGCGTCGAGCCGCGCAGTGGATCCGTGCCGGTGCCGTTGCTGCGTTCGCGCTCGCGGGCGCTGTCGGCTGGTTCATCGTCAGCGAGGCCCTTGACAACGACTTCGACCTCACGCTTGGCGACGGGGTGCTCCGGTCGACTGTTGCCCTGGTCATCGCGGCGTTCGGCGCGTTGCTCTTGCGTGAAGCAGGTCGGCATTTTCGCGAGGCCGACACCGCGGAGGATGTCGCGCTCTCACTGCAGGCTCTCGCACCGTTCTATGCGGGATCCAAGGAGGACGTGCGGCTCGATGCGCGGAAACAGGTTGGCGATGCCGTGCTCGTGAGAAACGTGCTTTCCCGATTCGCTCACCGCGACGCAGCGAAGCACGCTCTCGAGATCAACCCAACCGAGTTGCCCGCACTGGTCGACGACGCTACTAGGGCGCTACGCGGCGGGCCTGGGCAATCGCAGGCCTGACATTGCGTGGTTGTATTCTTCAACGCCTGTCGCGTTAGACGAGATGACACGGGCACCAACCGAGATCACTATGACCCTGACCCTCGATCCCATCCTCCGCAGCGCGGGGATCGATCCCACTGATATCCAGGCGATCCGACACGCCTTCGTCGAGAGGCACGAGGACACCGGTGAGTCCGGCATCCATCTCGACTCCACCGACGACGAGGTCCTCGCGTACACGGCGAACCAGTCCGCGAGCACGAGGAAGTTCCCCGCGGATCCCCCTCGCTTCTGGCTCGTGTTCATCCGAGAGGGCGGTGACCGCGCGCGGCTGTGGTCTGTCGTCGAGAACCGGGGCGAGACGTCGAGCGACGGTCTTCGACGCACCTTCGACCTCGAGATATCCGATCACCTGGCCGACCTGAGGAACCGGCTCGTCATCGGATGGAGGTCGCCGCGAGCACGGCGTCTCAACGGCCCAACCGCTGCCCGCTATCCGGTGGTGGAGGTCGCGGATGCGAAGCCGATCCCGTTCCCGGGCTTCGATCGCATCGTCCTCGATCACGAGCGCCTCCAGGCGGTGATGCGTGAGCACCGCTACGCCGGATGGCGCACCGCCCTCTCCTCCGTCGCGGGCATCTACCTGATCACGGACACCAGCGACGGTCGTCAGTACGTCGGAAAGGCCGACGGCGCGGAGAGCCTCCGGCAGCGCTGGAGCGCATACGCAGCCAACGGGCACGGCGGCAGCGTCGAGCTGCGTGGCCTCGATCCGTCGAGCTTCCGCTTCTCGATCCTGCGCGTGTTCGATCCGGTGACGCCGACGTGGGAGGTCGACGAGGCCGAAAGTCACTTCAAGCACATCCTGGACACCTGGAAGCACGGGCTGAACCGGAACTGGTCAGCGAGCGAGAAGAGAGGCATGGCCATGGACGTCACAACGCATAGAGGAAGCCACGAACGATGACCGACGAAGAGCCGGTCGAGCGAGCGAAGTGCAGCGAGACAGGTTGCGACCTCGCGGACGCGCATGACCACTATTCTCGCTTTATCTTCCTTCTCCCGGAGCTCATCGGTCTGGAGGACCGATTCGAGAGCGTGCAGGTGTACCACAGTAGCGCTGGCGACCAGCGCCCAACTTTTGCGCGACTGACCGTCCATCAGGTGGAGACACCGGTGTCCGCTTCACTCGCAGCCGCGGACCACTGCACGGCGATTGTCGCATCGCGCGTAGGGCTATATCGCCAGCAAAAAGAACCAACGGATTCCGGTGACTCACCAACCGAGCTGCGCTCGGTCGCAGATGTGATCACACGCGTGTGCTCACCGACAAACCCACCCGTAGGTTGGGATGGAGCGCCAGCGAATCTTGGTCCGCACGAAGATGCGTTTATGCGAGCACTGCATGCAACCCGAACGGTTGTGAGAGCAGCGAATCTCATCGGAGATGGACGCCCAGCGGTCGAACCGACTTATGAACGCATGCCCCCGATCGTAGTGAAAGCGAACTCCGTATGCGACGCTCCTCCCTCTCTAGAAACGGCCATCGGGGCCGTTGACGAGCTGGAGTGGCCGGACATCGGAATCATGATCCTCGAGAACAGGAACTTCCCTGACGCTGCGGCCGAACCCACCAGCCGAGAGGTGTTCGATATCTGGCTAAAGCATGCTGCTGGGCGAACGCCAACCGTTCATGCGCGCGAGAAACTTGTCGAAGCCCGACGTCTTATTCACTATGAAGGCGAGTATGCGGCAGGAGTGACGATTGCAGCGACTGCTGTGGAAGTGCTGTGCGATGCGGTGCTGTCCGCGCTTCTCTGGGAGTCCGCGTTCAGTGATCCTACTTGTGATCTAGAACAAGCGCTCAAAGAGGCCGCATCAGTATTCTCGAACGACGTCACACCCTTGAAGCGCGCGACCAGCGAACTGGCACCCCGCCTGGGCGGTGACTGGACAAGCGAGAAGAGCCCCTGGAAAGAGCATCGCGGATGTGTCGCTGCGCTCAGGAATCGAATCGTTCACGCAGGATATGAACCTGCGCGACAGGAAGCGCTCGAGGTTCTTCAGAAAGCGCATGACACGCAGCATTTCATCATCACGCGACTGGCGGCACGGGCGAAGGATCATCCGCGGGTGACATATCTGTTCGTAGGGAAAGAAGGCCTTGAGAAGCGTGGTCAGTACTCGCATCATATGAAGACCTTCTTTGAAGAAACTGTGTTTCAGGAACCCTCGTGCGTCGAGTCGTTTACTGGATGGCACCAGGCGCTGATAGACATAGTGAACGAGCAATGAGGTGAGTCGGTGCTTCGGGGCGACCCGAGCATCACGCCAGCGTAGCGGTGTCCTTGAGGTGGATGACATGGAGCTGATAGGTGGGACCAATGCGTTGCGTGGCGACGCGTTCAGGCCTTTTCCTACTTTCTTGCAAACCGTACGCTCATAGCGGAGGAAGGGCGGGAAGGCTCGCAAAGTCGTTGTCGTGACATTCACGGACGGGCCGCCAGCGATTCCTCGCTGACAGGCAATCGGCAGTGGGTGTGGGGCTGAGTTAGAGTGGAAGGCGCAGCAGCCGCGCAGTCACTACTTGGAGGTGGTCGACGACAGGTTCTTCAGCTCGCGCGAGCGGCAACTCTCAATCCTCTACTTCCCAATGATGAGTGCAGAGATCGGATACGGCCTTCATGCTGGTGCGAAAAGCGAGCCATCTGCGAGTTGAAATCTCGCCGGTCTCAAGGTACTCGTCTGCGGTATCTGCCGTCTCGGTGGCGAGACTTGCTATCAACATCTCTATGTCGCTTCCGCCCGTGTCGCCGACGTCGAGTGCCTCGTCACCGAGCGTAAAGGCGAGCTTTTGCAGTGCCGCTCCGTACTCTTCTGGCGTTGGCGACTCGCGTGTTGCATCCCCGAATTCGCCGACGGCGATATTGGATGCGACGCAAGCAGCAGCCTTGTTCATTGCTTGCGTCACAGCGGGATTCGGGGTGCTAGCAGGCTCAGCTGGCTGGGAGGTTGCCAGAGGTGTTCGCTCTTCTGAAGCCAGAGCTGAGCAACCAACGGACGCGACCAGCAGTCCGCAGGTGAGCGAGAGGCTCAGACCCACACGCAACGTCCGCGATATCACGAGCTCAATATTATGGTCTTGCCTCGATCTTTCGCCCGTTCGAGAGGGCGTGTCTGCTTTCGTCTCCAGGCTTGAGGAGTGACTCTGTCGCCGAGGTGTGACGAACGGCCGGGTACCCGTCGTGCGCGACAGTCCTCCAGCTCGGGGCCCTCTGGGTCGCGGTGGGTGGACGATGCGAGGGCAACAGATTTCAGGAGTGGGCGCGCACCTGCTCGATCCCGGAGGGTCGAACGGCGTTTTCTATGACGGCGAGAGCCACTACTACATCGACGGCGCAGTCGAGATGACCGGGCAATTGAATGTTCTGCGGTACGACGTGGCGACCAGGGTTCACGAGGGAGTCACAGTCGGCTAATGCGGCCTTCTGCCGCGCGGCCATATTGCGCGCATCTCGGCGCGCTCGCATGCCTGGTGACGTCCACGGGTCAGCCTTCTTCGGTCAACGCGGCGTTGATGCAGTCCCAGACGCGGTGAGTGGCCTCCGAGTTGGTCATGCGACAAAGGTGGGGGAGAGCTCGGGAAACCTCGCCTCCCAGGCCTTGCGGATGTACTCGGGGAGACCGAGGGCGCTCCAGAGCCTGATCAGACTGCCACGATCCACGTACTCGGCGAGTTTGGCAGTGAGTGGGCCGCGCGCAGCACGATGCGGAGCATTGCGCAGAGTTCTTTGTCATCATCCAGGTCGAACGGGTCCGGAGGGTTCCACAGCAGGTGGTTCGGCAGGGTGACCTCCCCGGTCGTCGGCCCATGCAGGTCGTCGAGGGAGTCAGCGACGACGAACGAGGGTGTATACGACACGTGGTCCATGATGATCGCTCCCTCCGGCATGTTGACCCGGTTGCCAACTTGCCCATGAGTACGAGCTCTCGCGGAGCTGCTGCTGGTCCGAACTGACCTGGCGCATGGTTCTGGTCATTGCTGTTCGCATGTTGCTCCTCCGGTCTCCTGTGCGGGACCCCGCTGCGCACGGTTGATGCCGGCGGTCCAAGTGCGACCACAGCGCGGCTCGCGGCAGTCTGATCGCGTGGTCGACGCCATGTAGAGGAAGGCCGTGGGCGAGCACCAAGTCTCGGCTGGCTCCGGCTTCGTTCATCTCAATGTTGTCGTGAACGACGGTGTCGTGTGTCCAGTCGACGAGCATGAGGGTACTGATGGATGCCTCCACGAAGTGGTGCAGGTCCTCCGAATGCTGTTGCTAGTCCTCGTCGGCACTCGCGTCGAGAACGACCGAAGGTGACACCGCCAGCTGTTTCGCCAATGCGTCCACGGAATCGAGCGTGAGGTTCCTCTCACCGCGTTCGACGCCGGCGAGGTATCGCGGCGTCACCTGGAGCTGTTCCGCGAGCTGTTCTTGTGTGAGCCCGCGAGCACGGCGCAGTGCGCGCAGCTGCGCACCGAGCGACGATTTGAGAGCTTCAGAAGGCACTACTCAACCGTCGAATGAGGAATCTATGACTACCAGGTACTCATCAGTTCCACTATGCTCGATATCGCGCTATTGCTGGGGGAGGAAGAGCAGTCGCATCATGACCGAGAAGAATGACGTCGCCGTGTGGCGGCCAGGACGAATCGCACGAGCCCTCATTGCTTCGGCCCGAACCTCGGGCCGAATACAGGGATCCAGAGGCACATCAGGATGCACGCGATGACCGCCGGCAACCGCGCGCAGTTGGAGGAACGTCTCGCGCTGCTGCACAACCTCTTGTCTCAAGCCCAGGAGATACCGGCGCGAGTGGATGCGATCTACGCTCACCACGCACGTCGGTATCTGCCGTTCCGTGACAAGTGGGGCGGTGGGGCTTACATCGGCCTCGTGCTCGCTGGCACGCTCGCGCTGTACGTGGTGCTGGCGATCTTCGTCTTCGGAGCGCTGATGATCCTTGCGCTCATCGACGCTGTGGACGGCCAGTCGCCCGGCCGGACGTGGCTCACGGACGTGCCGCTCATGCAGCTGGCGCTTCTGGTCGCGTTCGCACTATCGTTCTTCGTTGCAGCGTTCGCGGTGAAGCGCCACAACGCCCGACTCGTTCGCGCGAACGAGAAGATCGCGGCGCAGAACGAGCAGATCGCGCAGCAGATCCAGCGCGACATCACTCCTGAGATGCAGTCCCTGGACAACCAGCTCAAGACAGTGCAGAGGCAGTACCGGAGCGAGCGGTTCGCCGACTGGTTCCCCGAGACGTATCAGACGCTTGAGGATGTCGCGGCGTGCTGGCAGCTCGTGCACGATCATCAGGCGTCGACCGTCCAAGAGGTGATCAACGTGTATCGGCAGGAGCTGCACAACCAGTATCTGCGCGATGCCGCCGACGCGCAGCTCGCCGAGCAGCAGCGCACGGCGCGCGCGGTGATGCTCGGGAACGTCATCAACGCCGCGGGTCACGCCGCCACGATCGGCACGATCCGTGACGAAGGGGCGGCCACGCGCGCAGCGATGCCGCGCGTCGAGTAGGCCGCCGTGCATATGACAAAGCCCCCTGACGCGCGCTGCGCGACGGTGAACCGGCCCTGCAGATAACCGGCCTGAAAGACACACACCACAGACCCGAGCGACCGCTGCGTCGCTGTCCATTGAAGAGAGGTAAGAGCGAACAGGAGTACACATGGCAACGCGCTATATCGTGGTGTCGGACCTGAGTGGAGAGTACGAGGCAGAGTCGGTACGAGTCGGATTCGACGGCACGTGGTACGAGCTGGACGCGACAGAGTCGGAGCGAGTCGAGCTCGAGAAGACGCTGCGGCCGTATCTCCAGGTGGGACGGAAGTCGACTTCCACCTCGTCTCGGACTCCGACGGCGCGCGTCGTGCCGCCGATGCGCCATCGCGAGCGTGCGGCGATCCGCGAGTGGGCACGGGGGCAGGGCTTCACCATCGCAGATCGCGGGCGGATCCCATACCGGATCTGGCGCGCGTACCAGGAGGCTGCTGTCACGGTTCAGTAGACGATCTGCGGAACGGCACGTGACGGTCTCGCGAGTTCGTCAGGCGTCCGACTTCTCCAGCCCGAGCGTCTGGTGGCGTGTTATCGGCTTTGAAGTCCTGTACGGAGGTCATAGCGGCACGCGACGCCGCGCCCTCCGGCGCAGTGACGGCACGGCTATCACTGCGCCGGAGGGCGCGGCGTCGTGCGGTCGACGATTCAGGAGTCGATGAGCATGTCTTGAGCCGCCATGCGGATCTTGGCCGCCAACTCAACCACGAGCCGATTCACGTCGATGTCGTGCCCATCGTGCCACGCGTGGATCGACGCTTCGTCGACGTCGACGTCACGGTCTCTTCCGGCAGTGCCGGCAATGCGCACGACGAGTCGTTCCTTCTGCTCGACCGGTTCGAACTCGACCGGTTCGTCGAGTTCGAACGAGCGCTCCGTTTCGCGGATCGCAGCCCTCGTGACGTTGATCGCGTTGATGGCGAAGAGCTCGCCGATCATTGCACGTTCCGGGACGGGTCGATGATGCTCTGGGCCTTGTGCGCGAAGCAAACGACCGCGATGTACTCCAGCGTGGTCAGCACTGACCGTCGGATCGGGTTCGCAGTCGCTACCGCATTCAGCGCACGTGCAAGAGCTGTTGTGCTCGAATCCGAAGGGGGCGATGCTCATGGTTCGACCCGACGTCGACTCGGACTGTCTGATGAAGGCCGACCCTCGTCGTGCGACGGCGAAGTCGGAGCCTGCCAATAGCATGGGCGCTATGGCAGCTAAGGATGAGGTCGAACGCAGCGGGTCCAAGTTCTCCCAGGCTTTGGAAGCCGCGGTCCGGTTGCCGGGCGTGCGGATCAACCGAGCAGCCTATCTTCGCAATGCGCTCAAGCGTCACTGCACCGACGAGCAGATCGAACAGGCCATTGTGGGAAGTCCTGCCGCTGCGGGCATCCCTTTCGAGATCATCACGGAAGCGGCGAACACCTCGATCAAGTACGAAACCGCGAAGGTCACCGGGATCTCGACGGTCGCCGGCATCCCCGGTGGCCTCGCGATGATCGGCACGGTGCCTGCCGATCTCGCTCAGTACATGGGCCACATGGTTCGGATCGTCCAGAAGCTCGCGTACATCTACAGCTGGCCCGATCTGCTCGCTGACGAGGGCGAGGAGCTGGACGAGGCGACCGAAGGCATGCTGGTTCTCTTCATCGGTGTCATGTTCGGCGCGCACCTCGCCCAGAGCGGAGTGACGAAGGCCGCGACCATGATCTCCGCGCAAGTCGCGAAGAAGCTCCCTCAACAAGCGTTGACTAAAGGGGCGATCTACCCCATCGTGAAGAAGGTCGCTACGTACCTCGGCGCGCGCATGACCACGCAGATATTTGCCAGCGGTGTCGCGAAGGTCGTCCCAGTCATCGGGGGACTTGTCTCCGGTGGTGTCACGCTTGGCACGTTCTTGCCGATGGCGAAGCGACTCCAGAAGCATCTCGCCAGCCTCGAGCTGACCAAGCCTGACCTCCGACCGCAGGATGACGACATCGTCACGCAGGAAGTAGTCGACGACGATCCGCAGGAGAGCGAGCACGCTTCGTCTGACCTGATCAGCGAGGACAAGACTCACTGATCAGCTCCTTTTGATGTGTACTGCGTCGGCTGCTCACCCTGTCTGGGAATCTGCGCTCCGAGCATCTCGGCCATCGCGAAGCAGAAGATTGCAGTTTGACGCTACGGACGATCCGTCAGCTGGTCGCGGTCTTGCACGCCACGGCAAGCTCATCTACCGCGCGCACCGCTCTCTCCTCGGGGTACACGATGCGGACCGGCTCCGACACGACGCCTCCTTGGCAACGCTGGAAACGAAGTTGCGCGTTACTCCTGTTGCTCACGTTGTTCGCACGTCGTCGACAGCAGCCCAATACGAACCACCGACATTCCGTTCGTGCACGCTGACCCGTCGGGTGACGCAGACCCGTGACGCCGACGTCCGGCAGAGCCAGTTGTTGTCATTTTCCCGGAGAAGCTGTCGTGTCCGGACCCCTGCATACGATGGGCCCGTGGCAGAACAATGGAATGACGAGTTGAGGATCCCTGCGATCCGTTACGGGGAGCAGCTTGCCGCTCATCACCCCAACGTCTGGGATCCGGCGGACACGCTGAGCGCAGCCGCCAAGGCTCAGGCGGAGTCGTGGGCAGTTAAAGCGGTGCCTGTCAAAGCGCCGCACGGCAAGGTTCCGACGATTCTGCTTTTCTGCATCGGGTTTGTCGTATTCATCACAGGTTTCGTCGTCGGCGATGAAGCAATCACACCGATGCTCGTACTTTGGCTCGGCATCAGCTTCGTGTTCGCGCTCTCGGCGCTCGGCGTGGTGAAGAGCTTCGAGAGGAACACAGCAGAGGCGGAGAAGCGCCGTGTCGACGCCGTGCAGGTCGTCGTCCGAACCTTCTTCGCCACGATCGACGAACGACGCAACGCCGCCCGCAACTACACGCCGCCTGAGCCGGGCGACAGCACCGCCGCCCGGAGATCTCGCGCTCCTGCCCCGCAGCCGCAGCCCTACGGTGTCAGCCCGCAGGGCGCGGAAGAGATCGTCGCGGTGTGGATGCGGTATCTGGGCGAAGACGATGCGGCGACGACCCAGTACTCCGGCGACGGCGGCGTGGACGTGACGAGCCTGCACTACATCGCGCAGGTGAAGCACTACACCGGCACGGTCGGTGTCGGAGAGGTGCGTGAGTTCGCCGGCGTCGCCGGTGTCGATGGCCGTCGTGCGCTGTTCTTCACCAGCGGCCAGTATGCGCGTGGCGCGATCGACTTCGCCGATAACGCCGGCATCGCCCTGTTCCGCTACGACGTGCACCACGGCGAGCTCGTGGGAGCGAATCTGCGCGGGACGCACGCGATGGAGAACGGGCTCTAGAACAGTCCTTGTTCGGCGGCCCACTCGGTGAATCCGCCTCTGTGGAAGGGGAGGCGGTATTCGCCGGTGATGAGATCGTCGGCGAGGTCGGAGACCATGGCCACCGTGAGTTTCTTCTCGTGGATGGCGTCGACGAGAAGCGCAAGCGTACGCCGGCTGTTCAGGCCTGCCTGTTTTGCGATGTTGTGAGCCACCCCGTCGTCGATGAGGAGCTCGTGGCCCCGGGTTCTGCCGAGAGCCAGGACCCCGCACTCACCTCGGTTCCGTTCTCCGACCGCGAGCTGCTGTTCGAACTCGGCGAACGCCTGCAGAAAGGCCTGATCGGTGCTGCGGTCGACCGTGATCCAGTCGGCATCGAGCACCAGCCCCAAGGCTGGATCGGTCCGGCTCTGGTCTTTGAGCTCGACCTCGACACTCTCCGGGATCCACACCTGATGGTCACGCGTCAGATGCTTCAGCACGCCGAGCCATCCCTGTAGCGCGAAGTGACGCAGCGGACCGGTGTCGAATACGATTCCCGGCCGTGGCTCTGTCACGACGCGTACTGCCACAGGTCGACGTTCTCCGGGATGTGCGGCTCAGGCAGCTCGTCTTCGCCCACCGTCCCCCAGAGCAGGTCGAGCGCCCGAGCCTCAGAGATCAGCTCACGCCGCACCAGTTGCAGAACTGCTTTCTGGAAGACGGGGGGCTGGGTGGTCCCCGTCATGTCGTCGTGCGCGTGCAGATCGTGCTCGATGATGTCGGTGCGGGTTGTTCGGACCCCACGGATCTGACCGGCCTGAGCGCCGGTCACCAGATCAAGTTCGGTGAGCCGGCGGGCGAGCGTGGCCATGTCGACACGGAACGTGCTGGCAGTGACCACGGCGGCAGCACGTAGGTCGTCGGCGGACATGCGCGACTCCCACACGGCGCGCAGCCCCTTCTCGGGGAGCAGGAACGCCCGAGCGAATCGATCAAGGAGGGCTTCGGTCTGCTGCAGGTCGTTACCGGTGACTCTCCAGTCGATCGAGTACTCGTCCGCGACGAGGAAGTGTCCGAACTCGTGCGCAGCGGCGAGCCGGCGACGGCCCACCTTCTGCGTGCTGTTGACGATCGACACCCCCGTTCCGTCCCGCAGCAGGACGGTGCCGGCATCCGCGGTGTCGGTGCCGAGGTCGCGGGAGAACACCAACAGACCGGCGGCCTCGAAGAGTCGCTGCAGATCATTCGCATGGGTGTCGTTGTCGAGATCCACGATTTTCCGCGCACGCTGTGCCATCGACTCGGCTTCCGCGTAGGAAGTGGGCATCTCCATCAGCGCGTCCGGTGCGTCGCGACGGTCGAGCCCGCCGAGGTCCTGCACGAGTTCGACATCGACGACGAGCTGATCCAGCAGTGCATCGATCTGGGAGTCGACCACGTCCGTCCCCTGCGACGAGCGATGCGAGACGATCGCGGGAACGGGATCGGTGAAGAACGACGCCATCCGAACGCCGAGCGCTTCCGCGAACTGTGAGAGCTCGAGTGCCGACACCTTCCGGATACCGGCTTCGATCTTGTTCACCACCGTGCGATCCATCTGCACACGTGCGCCGAGCTCGGACTGGTTCAACCCGCGCCGGTCTCGGGCGTCACGGATGCGCGCACCGAGTTCGGCCGACGTCAATTCCTCCATGTGTGCGATTCTCGCACACTGACCTCGGTGGGTAGGCCTCGAGGCGGTACGAGCGTGGAGTTGGCGTGCGCTGCTTCCCTTCTGATCTCGTCACGCGACATCCATCGTTCTCCATGCCCCGAGAAGAGGGATTCACTTGATCGCTACGGAGGTTTACGGATACACCGTGAGCGCAGTGTCGTCATCTGCCCCGATCAGGCGGAGCAGTTCCACGAGGTAGGCCACAGCGTCATCCTCACTCGCCCAGGAGACGGATCTCTCTGGGGCCTCGTAGAAGCCCCAGCCGTTCTGCTGGAAGCCTCTGCTCTCCAACTCGGCGATGGCTCCAGGAAGACCGGCGGGTTGCACCTCGAGGTCTTGCGCCAGGAGTAGCCCGCCACTGGGTGTGATGGTCCATTGGACGAACGGTTCGATGCCATTCCTCGCAGGAAGCATGACGCCCATGCCGTAGGCGTCACCTTCGGCGATCTGCTCGGAGCGGGCGCGACGGACTGCGCTGACGATGTGAGGGTGATCATCGACCTTGAGCATCGTCGGGTGAGCGGCTTGCGGTTGCGGCGTCTCAGTCGCGGTACTGCGCTCGTACCATCTGCCATGGTCGACCCAGGTAGCCCACATCGCGAAGGTGTCGGTGACACGCTGTCTGAACTCGGCGATGATCTGCTCGCCGGCGCTGGACAACGCGTAGATGGGACTTACGTCATGCGCCGCGTCGAGTTGGGCTCCGCAGTGTTGGACTGCTAAGTCGACGAACTGCTGTTTTCGCCCGTGCGTCGGGGCGGACACACCAGAGTCGTGAAGCATCTCGCGCAACTGGGCGACCGTGAGATGCTCGGCTGCGTGCGGACGTGACTCGGCGGGGTCGTCCAGCACTCGGAGGACTCCGAGGTCGACCAAAGTGCGGAATCCCTCTTCTCGGTCGTATCCGGTGAGCCTCGTGGGATTATGCTCGGCGAACACATGTGGCGGCCCTGGACGACCTGTCCGGTCACGGACTCCCAGGTCCACCAGATGCGATCTCACTCCGAGAGGAGCCGCCAAGACTGCTCGATCCTTGACGGGGCTCGTCGTGGGAACGACGTCGGCCGGGCTCGGTCGGAAATCCGGATCCGTAGACGGATCGGTGTTGAAGGTATTGAGATAGGGATTCATAATCTTCAGCTCGAAACGAGCAGATGTTGCTTCCGGGTCGACCAGCGTCACATCGAACGGAGCCATTGCGGCAGCGATGTACGTGTAGTCATCGCTCAGCAGAAGTGCGGTGCGGAGGGTGCGCTCTGCTTCGTCGGTGAGACCGATGAGCCCTCGCAACGGCGCGTCAATAGGGCGAAGTTGCTCCTTTTCGACCATGCCGTAGCGCTGTCGGATGAACTCGCGGATCGCCGGCTTGTCGTTTTCAGTGAGACGCGAAGAGATCCACGGGCTGAAATCGGCGCACGGCATGTGCCTATACGGAGGGAAATCTCTCCGCAGTACCGGGCGTTCCGGCAGTCCTCGTCCAGCAGCGTACTCCACGGCATCTCGTGGTGTGGTCCGATCCATGTCTACTCCTCGTCACCCGCGTAAAGATCCTCTGGCACAGCCTAGATAATCGCGACGGTCCCGTCCCGATCTCGTCACGCGACATCCATCGTTCTCCATGCCCCGAGAAGAGCCATTACCAGGGACCCGGACGAACAGGGCGCGCCGCGACGCGCTGATGTGGGAGTGGATTGTGTCCTGTCTCATCGAGGTTGTCAGGATCTTGCCTACTTGGGGAGATAGGTGACGAGAACTGTCACCTATCCGTGCAGAGGTCCCAAGCGCTGCCGAGAATCTCATTCTCATGCTGACCGCTGTCTTCTTCTCCTTCGCTCCCGATGCGCATGACCGTGCAGCAACCGGCGAAGTGGGTGGATCTTCTCTCAGCGCAACCAGCCGAGGCGATGAGCGAGTTGCCTGCGACGTCGCTCTCGAAAGCTAACTTGTCATGCAGGTGGTGGGCCTGTCTGTATAGAAGGCGAAGACTTCGCCGTGGAACAGCAACTGCGCCATTCCGAGAGCGATCAGGCTCGCGACGAAGAGTACAACGAGAGTGACCCACGTCGCTGTTGACTTTCTTCTAAACGCGACCAATGCGACGACCCACATGGCAAGCAACATCGCAGCGTGGAAGATAAGGAGTGGCATGACGCTGAACCAGATCCCGCTGTCTACGCGATCGTCTCGGATGTTGATGCAGTAGTCATCGAGCATCCCGCTTTGCCATACAGTGAAGAACACCCAGGCCACCGCGATCACGAAGGGGGCCAGCGCGCCCAGGAGCCAGAACCCCCACTGTCCCGCGACTTTGCGCTTGTCCATGACCAGACACTTTACTATGCAAGCCCCTGCTGTCCAGCAACCGTCCGTGACGACATCGAATGTGCTTGCGGAGAAGTCGCTGTCACGGACAATGTCGACAACACCCTCCCGCCAATCGTCCTTGACGTTGATGGTCTCCTGGTGGTCGCCATCGGTACTCTGATTCCACGAACGTGGAAATTCCCCACATGTGCGGCCATTTTCCCCGCTTCGTCAAGATACGCTTCTGCATCACTGGCGCGATACACTTCCAACTGCGCCCGCTCCACTGCGCATAGCCACCAGTGGTGGGCCGAAGCTCGGTGCTCGCGCACGCAAAGACAGAACTTCAGTAGAGCCCGGGTAGCTCACCGCACCAATCGCGCCCGAGTGTCGTCAGGTCAGCGCGTGACACCGCGCGCTGTTTGATTGCGAGGCGGGAGCGTGGAATGCCTGCTCAAAGATTCATTACATCTCGATCCTCAACGTGACGCTGCGATGACTCGCACGGGAAGGTGGTCGATCGTCATTGCGACGGTCGCAGCGGCGACGGTGGGAGTGCTCGCGTCATGTGCGGAGCCTGATACGGAACCGCCAGGCGAGTTCGCGGTCTATGAGAGCGCCGGAGCCGAGAACGGCGGCTTCGCGGCCGGACTCATGGGGACCATGACCGAGCAAGATGGCTGTATCTACGTCACCTCTCAGGACGGTGAACGCTGGCTCCCCGTCTTCGACGAAGCGACGACGTCGTGGTCCGATGAGACGATCAGGCACGGTTCTGAGACGTTCGCGCTGGGGGCGGAAGTGAAGCTCGGCGGCGCGGAGGCTTCTCCCTCATTCGGAAGTGCCGTCCTTCCGGATGCGTGCGACCTGGATGCGCCGCAATGGGCGCTGACCCCACGCTGAGTCCCGAGCTCTTCCGCGCGTGCGCCCCGCGGAGGCACACTGCCTGACGGCATCGATGATCGACGCCACGTTGGCCATCAGCAGGTCGGCCGGGATGGCGTTGTGTTCGTCGATACCGGTTGCGAACTCGCCACACCGGGCGGGAACCTACCTGTTGCTGGCGGAGCGTTTCCGTCCGCGGCGTCGGTCGGCGACGAATGCCGCCAGCGGGCTCACCGCGTGGACGATTCCACACGAGCGTCCGCGTGGTCTGCTCAAGATCTCGACGGGCCCATGAAGCGACCCGAAACGCTTTGCGGTCCGCAGAGTCTCTTAGCGTCATCGGGCCATACAGAATGACTGGCGAAGTACCGCTGCGCGCCTCGTCTGGTGCCGCAGCGGCGCTTTATCGTGGGGGCTTACGAGTCGACGGTGCTGACCCGAAGCTCGGCTTCGTCGCACCGATACGTTGCCCTTGGGGGCTGTCAACTCTCGCTGAAAGCCCGCAGGTCACCGGCAGTCGAAGGATACGGCGCGATTGTCCTCAGAGGTTGTCGCGGGCTCGTCAGACCCGAAAACACCTTCAGGGGCGTGGAGGGTGGCTGATTCGTCGGTCCACGAGACTGCCCAGTCAGGGTCGATGAGTTGTCCGTCATCGTAGGACCACGTGATACCGGTTTCGATGAGGCTGTTCGCGGACGGTGGCTGCAGAAGTACACGTCCGTTCTGACTCGCCGCTGCGGTGCGCGTCTCGAGGACGACCTGACAGCCGCCCTCGCTCGACGGTGCGAGCCGCTGGAACCCCGTGGGGAAGACGATGCTGAGTGCGACATGGAACAGCGCGACAATCATGACGCCGCACGTGATGATCGACAACAGCACCCGCCCCGCCCAGGTGGCTGCCCCGGTTCGATGCTGGTCACGTCGAGATCGCGTCACATCGAAGTTCTTCAGTGCAATTGAGGCGACGAAGCAGAGACACGCGAGGACGAACCCGATCGTCAGCCAGTTGCTCGGCAAGAGGAAGAAAGGCCCCAGCAGCATCGGCAACCCGTATAACCTCTCCTCGGTCGCGTGAACGAGGTAAAAAACCAGGGCCGGCCAGACGAGAGCGTGACCAGAGAGGAACATGATCAGCGCGGCGGTCTTGAACCGGCGTTTCACTCGTGGCACACGTTCACTCACAGGCGCTCACTACTCTTCGAGGCGATCCGACGTATGAACAGCGTACATACCTCCGTTGATTGACAGCTGGCGGTACGGATCTTGTTATAGACGTCCTTCATCCGGCCGAGGATATCCGAGTAGGTTTCAACGTCCGCGTCGAACTGACGGACGTCGCGAACGATCCGTCAGTTCGACTTTGACCTAGGAAGGTCGTCTCCCGCCCGACCACAGTCAGGCGGGAAGGGCATGTCGCGACGAGCACGAGTGGCTGTGTTCGGGCGATCATTTTAGCGGGCTGCTGTGAGCCCAGAGCGAGACCATGCGGGGACCGTTGTTCGCGCGCCAGTGTCGGTGTGGTCTTCCCAGCGCCTCGACGAGACCATGAAAGACCAGTGAATGACCGTCGCGCGCTATGCGGTTCGCAGGGTCTCTCGGCGGTAGCGGTCGATGTCGAATGGCAGGAGCGGGGTGTTCGCTGCGCGCCTCGACGGATGCCGCGGGTGGTTCATCTTCGTCGGCTCCCCGAGCGTCACCCACGAGCAGCCCGCCGCGGCAGTGACCTGCTGGATCTCATCCAGTGTGTCTCGGAGGTAGGTACGTGACGTGATCAGGTTCCCCCACGCTGCGAGGAGTGTCAGAGGACGATCATCGATCAGCGCCCGGATGCGATCGACGTTGGCGGCCATCAGCTGCTTGTCGGCTACGCGTGGAAGGTCGTCAGGATTCGTCGCGCGGAGCGGGTAGACGTTGAGCATGATCCAACTGTCGTAGCCGTTGGTCGCGGCGAAGTTTGCCACGCGTGTCACGGTCCGGTCCGGCTCGCCGGGCTTGGCGGTGCTGGGGTTGACTCCGACGCAGATCAGCGGGTTCTCGCCGACGGTGCCGAGCACGAAACGGGCTGTGTCATCGCTGCTGGGCTCATAGATCCACTTGTGATCAGCGGTCGCGCTCATGACGGCCACTCTATGCGTCTGGTGTTGTTCGGCGAGCCGGCCCGATCGGTGTTGGTGCCATTTCGATGAGGAGCACCCCGGGCGACAGTGCGCTTCGGCGATGGAACACCGTCCCTCCATCGGGGACGCCCCTACTTCGTCTCGTGGGGATGGTGCGTGTGCACCTGTTCGATGTAAACGCTGCGCTCGTTGACGTAGAACCAGATCCGTGCCGTGCCTCCAGCGGTCGGCTTGTGCTGCCAACGCTGATGGGTAGATCCGTTGCGTGATAACGTCGCGAGCTCACCTTTGAGGGGGCAGTTCGTCGGCGTCACATCGAGCGGTGTCCTGGTGAGGAAATCCCAGGTCTCCGCCATGGGGTTGCGCCTCGTCGCAATCAGGTCGTTCCAGCCCTTGCGCGCCTGCGTGGTTGCGAATCGGATCGTGTACTCCGTCTTCTTCGCTGGACGCGGGACGAGGTTGTCTCCCTTGGCGGATGCCACGACTACGGGCGCTCTACCGGATCGGCGTCCTCGATCCATTCGAGGTCAGTGTCGCCGAGGCCGGCAGCGACAGCGGTGGCCGTCTCCTGCCACGACACGAGCTCCGCGAGAGCCCGGTGCGGCTGGTCCGTGGAGAACGACGCGCGTGCGGCATCGACGAGGTCCTGGGCGCAGGCCTTGCGGTCCTCGTTCGAGAGGGCGAGCATCCACGGGAAGACGCGGGACATGCGCTCGGCGAGGGTGCCGTTGTCGTCGAGTGTGACGGTGATCAGCTGTGCGGCCAGCCCCAGCAGCCGGGAGCGTCCGTCTGCATCGCGCTGGGACATGAGCACCAGGTTTTCGCCGTCACGTCGGGTGATGGTGACCGGGTGGTCTTCCGCTTCGGCGAACACGTCGGCCGAGTGCTTGCTCAAATCCGAGGAACGCCGGGTAGCCCGGGGCAGGGATGCGGTTGCTGTCATAGGAGTGATTCTATTCGGAATGTGTTCGGAATTCAGATGCCATCGGTGAAGCCGGGCACTTAGACCCGTGTCCTGTGACATGATTCCTGCATGGCCCGCATCACGTCCCCCGCCGCCGTGCGCATCGGCGAGAACATCCGTGCCGCGCGCATCCGACGCGGTCTCAGCCAGGATCAGTTGGCCGTGGCCACGAGCATCAACTCGTCGAACATTCGCTCCTACGAAACCGGGCGATCGCTTCTGGCGGTGCCGTCTCTGGTGCGCATCGCCGATGCGCTCGAGGTCGATCCTGGCGAATTGCTGGCCGAGGTGACCTCCGAGATGCTGGCACCGCGGGCGAGGAAGGCTCCCGACGCGAGGTGACATGGTCGGCGTCGGGTCTTCGTCGCACGCGACTCAGCCGATGCGTTGCTGCTCAGCGCCGACGTCGGTGGTGAACCGCGTCGCGGCCAACGTGTGTGCCTTGGCGTCAGCCGGTTCACACATCCTCGCGCCGTCGATGACGGCGGTGAGTCCGTAGCGTGCGCGTCATGAGCGGTGCGTTGTGGTCGACAACGTCGCGTGGCAATGCGAAGAGTTCAGGCACCAAGAACATGATCATCAGTATCGAAAGGACAATCGTTACTCCGGTAGTCGCGGACGTCAACATGGGGACGCCGTCGCCAGAAACATCGTTCAGGCCTTCAGCGACTGCGGCTATCCCGAATGCACATGTAGCGAGTCCTGTGAGCAAGATGCCCACGCCGTGTCCGATGTTCCCCATGTAGAAACGGTGAGCGCCGAACCAGCCGAGTGAGAAGAACAGCAGGTATGCCACCGCGAGGCTCTTCGACTCAGGATGAGGGACCGTATACACGGTCTGCACTCTCGGAGGCGGAGGGTAGGGCCCCCACTGACTACCGTCCCACCATTGCTCATCTCCGTCGTGGTTCTGATACCATCCCGGGCCTGGCTCGGGCGGGGCGTTTGCCCGGGTCGCGCCGGTCTTCCCGGTGCGTCCGGCACCGCCGGGCGGTGTCGGCTGAGGTGACTTCGTGCCTGCAGGGGCGAGCGACTCCTGCAAGATCGGCCCCTTTGTCGGGGAGGACTTCGTGACCTGGACGTCGAGTGCGCTGAGCTCTGTTCGGGACTGCTCCCGGAGCCATTCCCGACAGGCAAGGACGACGCCGCGCACGAAAACGGCCATTCGATGAGCGCCAGACTGGGTCAGGGTGTGGCCGTCCGCCTCCAAGAAATCGCTCGGCTGTGCGGAAAGCTGCTTCAGATAGACGTTCCACTTCCGGTCATCCGGGCCTTCGATCCTCAGACTGTGGAGATTGTTCTCATCGGCGACGCGCCGCTCAGCGGCCGCGGCCGCATTGCGTAGGTTGTCGTCTGCGCCCACGAACTGCACACCGTGAACGTTCTCCCCGGCCGCATTCTGCTCGAGAGTGGGGACCGGGACTCCGTTGCCGATCGTGTCCCCGAAGAAGCCAGGGAACGCGGCCAGAACAACGCGTTCCCGCGGGACGTCGATGAGGACCATCACCGGCTCCAGGACGACTCCGCGCTGCGTGTGCAGGGCATTGAACACACGCATGAGGTTTCTTCCGGTGAATGCGGATGAGTCGAATTTTCTCGCTTCGTCGACGATCGCTGATCGCCAGTATTCGCTGTGTGCCGTCCAGCTCGAAACGCCCGGCAGACGGACGGAGAACCATTTCGGCATCAGCTTCCTCCAGAGACCTGCGCGACTCGCCCTGTCAGCGGGTGCGACCAGCATTCTGCGCTACACCCTACAGCGGTGCCCACGGTCCGGACCAAGCTGACGTGATGCGGAGCGACGCCGGCGAGCTCACGGACCTGCGCGACGGGAACCGAGGGGCCGGGAGCGAGATTCTTCACCTGGGTGATGATACGTGCGCTGGACACGTCGCCCCCGCCGTCACACGAGTACTGCGTTACTCGCGCGTCGTGGACTCCGAGGTGCCGCATCCAGTCGGCGGCGAGCTACGCGGCTCCCTGGTGTGGGACCCGTAGGGAAGCGCGTGCCTAGAAGACTGCGGTGGTCACGGGCCCCACAGTCGACTATCACGGTCCCACATGGGCGGCGCACCAAGATTCGCCATCGTCACAAACTGAACCTCGGGGAATCTCCGGAGGACAGCGGGAAGCATGGTTCGCCGCCCCAGGCCGAACCGATCGAGCAGAAACTGCACCAGGGTGAGTTGAGCGAACGTGCGCTGCCATTGCGACGTCGCCGCATCCAGATCAGGATGCACGCCCAGACCGGGGAGCTTGGGGCGTCCATGGACACGATTGAAGAGTCGACCCTGGTGCGCACAGGTGTTGCGCACCAGATTCAGTTTTCGAAGCCAGTCGCCCAGCTGTGGGGCTCGGAGCCCACAGTCACCGGCGACCGAGTCCTGTACCGTGCGCGGAGAAATGCTGAACAGCCACGCAAGACTTCCCCAGTCCAATAGCTCCACAGCCACCCACACGGGAAGCCGTCCGTCGTAGTTCTCCTTGTGATGAACGACGAAGTCTGCGCGAGACTTGTCCAACTCCTTCTCGTACCCCCGCAGCCACTTCGCATAATGTTTGCTTGCTTCCGTACCGAGCTTGTCCGGCATAAGATGCACGCAGGGATCGATTCGACCGAGCTCATGGCCGAGCCGAGATCTGACGAAGGTCTCGATGCGGGAGAGCTCGGCGAACGTCGCAGCGCGAAGCTGAACATCGAAGTCATACAGTGCCTTGACATCGCTCAAACGTGTGCCCGGCCTGAACGTACTGCTGCGACCGTCATCGCTGAATTGGCGAAACGGGTACCAGTACCCGCTGAGACGGTAGTAGCTGACCCGTTGCAGCAATGCCACTGCATCGTCTTCGTCTCCGACGTCCATGCCTCGATCGACAAGGCGTTGGACCTGCTCCGCATACGAGGTGTGCCGCTTGACAGCTTCGCCCACGTGGACCACCCAGAAAGAATGAGAACCGGCCCTGGACCTCCCGAAGGAGGCGGAACCGGTTGTTGTGTATGACACTATACGCTCTAGCGCACATCTCAGCAAGGCGGCGAGACCCTGTCTGCCGGATGATCTCAGCGTCCAGCCGGCAGCGCCGCACCAAGTCGGACCCGGTAGGCCCGCATCACCTTCGCCAGCGTACGCAGATTCTCAGGATGCGCCGTTCCCTCTTCGAGCTCTTTGAGGCGGATCGGGCGCACGCCGGCGATCGCCGCGACCTGTGTGCGCGTGGCCTTGCCGCGCAGCTTCACCAGCAGGTCGGGAAGATCCTCTTCGAGGTCCTCGAACCTGCGGAAACGCTTGTCGTTGCGGGTCTGGTCCGACTCATGTGACTTCCTCTCGTGCCTGGATAGGAGACCTTCGCGGGCTCACGATCAGGATCCTCCCGCTTCGCGAATAGGGAGGGCGTCAATCAATCAAACAGCCCCGGCAGGGACGTCAGCCGATGAAGGCGTCAATTTCCGTTGTCTGAACAGCTCGAGAGCCTGGCGGAAGTGCATCGCGAACGTCTCGATCGCGGTTCGCGACATGTCCGACTTGTTCGTCACAACGGCGGTTACGGTAGGGCTATCGGGTACGTCCCGGGTGATGGTGACGTTATGGGCCGACATGCCCCGCGACAGGGAGGGGTGTGACAGTCCGCTGATCGCGCGCCAGCAGAATTCTGCGGTCGCACCCGGCATTCGGGTGTGCTCTCCAGCTTCTCGAACGATTGTTGCGAAGCCCACGTTCGAGTCGAAGTTCAGCTTGATCCCGAGTTCTTCGCTCACCTGTGTCAGTAGCTTGCGGCGCGCGGCTCGCCACTTCTTCTGTGACTTGCGAACTTTGTCGGTCTTGGACCCGGTGAACGTTTCGGGGTAGAGTTCCCTGCCCATTGAAGTCGCGTGCTTGAAGTAGCTGTCCTCTTCATTCACCTCTCGGATGATGTTCCTCATATGCCGCTCGAGTCGGTGCCTCGGATCGTCGGGTCCGAGTATCCAAAGGGCGAGGGAGGCCGATTCGAGTCCGCTCCGCGCTACCGCGTAGTGCGCAGAGAAAGGCTCGGGCCGAGAGCGATCTTCGGGGTACAGCGCGCGGAGTGCGGTGAGGGCATCGGCGGCCTGAGTGAATGCGTAGTTCACGCCCTGGCTCACGTTAAGCCACCGCATCGTCTGGTCATCAGTCCCGAGCTGGCTCGTGGGTTTGACGGGCGGTTTCGAGAGGCGATTCCACAAGAGGATGGGGTCGGGATCCAAGTGAAGCCGACGTTGGATGGCGGTAGCATCGTCGATGGACGACTCGTCGTTCACGCTCCACTCCGAATAGCCATGGAAAACGTGTGTATCGGCGTACTGCGTCATGGTTCTCTCTACCTCCCGAGTGTCTTCCGCTGGCCTGTGGGCAGGCTAGTCCGGACTCCCGACATCCGCTGATCTCAAGACCTGGTTCAGGTCATCGAATCGGAGTTCGTCGGCCGAAGCCTGCGACTCACGAAAGCGCCAGGGGAGAGTTCAGTCCTCTTCCCAGGTCGCCGCCATGTCCTCGAGCCAGACCTCTGTCGCGCGCCACAGCCCGCTGCCCCGATCGCAGCGCGTCTTCGCCGAAGCGATGCACGACAGCCCGCTCGTTCTCCTTGGCAAGGAGCCGCCGCATCCGGTCGACCTTCTGGCGGTCGACCTTCTGGCGGTCGACCTTCCGTTTCATCCCCGTTCTCCTCTCGTTGTGCCTGTCCGGGCTACGTGCAGGGCCGGCACTGCTCACGTGCGGTGGGACGTTTCACCTCCGCACGGTCGGGCGCGGTCCAGTGGTGGTGGCTCGCCTCGCGCCCGACCATCAACCGTGCGTTGACGAGCGTGTCGTCGCGCTCGGCCTCGGCGGTACGTCGTTCCAGCCAAACCGGGTAGGCACTCGGTGTTGTCATCGTCGTCACCCCCTCACAACTCCATTCCGGCGCTTCGGTCGGGGACGTGAGCGGCCTTGCCGACGTCCGCGTCGAACTCCTTTGCGGCCGCCCGTTTCGACGCCGCCTGCTGGCGATCCGTCTCGCGGTAGGCGTGGGCCGCGCCGACGGCGTCGCCGTAGCGCGCCTCGTCGACCAGGTCTCGCAGCTCCTTGTGCCGTTCGTGGCGCTTGCCGAACTTGCGGTCGGCGCTCTTGAGCCTTTCCCGCACGTCCCTGGCGCGCGCGTTGTCACGCCATCCGATCGGGTCGTGCCTCTCCCCGCTCGTGCGTATCCTGTCGTACTCCTCCCGCATCGCTAGGCGGCCTTTGAACGACGCTTTCGCCCGTGTGAAGGCGTCGTCGCGGACCATCAGAGCCTCCACTCTCAACGTCAGCGTCTCGTAGAGCTCCGGCGAGAGGTGCTCGCCGTACTGCTGCAGGAACTGAGTGTTGACGCCACCGATGTCGTCGTTGTCGAGGATGCGGCGCTCGAACGCGGCGTCGGGCGTCCGATTCTGATAGTCCTCCTCGAGTTGGGCGACACCGTCGATGCGCTGTTGCACCCGCGGAGTCGTCGCCTTCACGCCGCGCAGCCGCGAGCGGAACGCGGGTGCGTCGGGCTCGTCATCGTCAATGGGGGTGGGATCGTCGCGCTCGGCGGCCGCGTTCTGGTTGTGTCTCGCGGTGTCGCTCAGCACAGGGGCGGGCTGGTCGGGAGCGAGGCGCTGCCGCAGATGCTCGATGTGATCGTCGGCAGCGCGGATCTGCTCGTCGAAGTTCCGGCGCGGCGCGTCCGCGGCGGCGGGGATCGATTTGTCCGCAGCAGGCTTGCGAGCGGGTGCGCCACGTGCATCAGCGGGCGACTGTCGCTTGGCGAGCATGCGCTCGATCGTGTCGTCGTATTCGGTGGGGCGTGTGGCGATGTCCTTGAGTTCGCGGTCGATTGCGACGAGCTTCGGTTCGCGCGGCTGCGACTGGTACTCGTCGATCCAGTTCAGGTCCATCGCGAATGGGTCAGCGTGCTTGTCGAGACTGTGACGGTGCGCGGCCATCACGTCTTCGACGTCGCTCCGCCGGAATCCGGCACCGAGACCCTTGCCCGAGCCTTCGACGCCGCCGCGGCGGATGTGCGCGCGGGCGGGAGCGGCGATCGTGCCGTCGGGCCGGGCGAGCATCATGCCGTAGCTGACGTCGCGGCCGCGCGGGGTGATCGTCGCGCCGTGCTCGGGAGCGATCTCTGCGAGTGCCTCCCATGACGTCGCGCGCGGATCCTCGAGCGCTTCCCTGATGCGCGATTCGAGCACGACCTCGCTGAAGCGCTCTGGTTCCGGTTCGATGCCTATGGCCACGGCCGCGTCCCGCTGCTGCTCGTTCAGCACGTAGCGCTCGTACTCGCGCTGCCGCCTGTCCTCGCGCTGCTGGGAGACGTGCTGGCCGGTGCCGCCCTGCAGCTTCACCGTGTTCTCGGCTGCCGTGAGCCTGCGCCGGCACTGGTTCTCGCTCAGACCCGTCGGCATGTTCGCCACGGTGTGAGCGCGCGCGTCGTCGATGCGCTGCCGTGCGTCTGCAGCGATGTCGCGCATATCGTCGCGCTGGTGGAAGCCGTGCTCGGCGAGGATGCGGTCGTGCGCGAGCGCGAGGCGGGAGTGCGTGACGAGGTTGGAGTCGATACTCTTCCCGGTCTCCGCATGGATCGCGCCGACGATGAGGTGGTTGTGCACGCATCCGCTGCGTCCGCTGACCTCCGTGGCGATCAGCACCGGATGGCCGGGGAAGTGCTCCTCGGCGACGGCACGGCCCAACTCCTGTGCGCGTGTCCACGAGTCCGGATCGTCGGGGTCGAGCGCGTCGGGGCCGAAGCTCTGCACGAGCGAATAGGCCTGCACGTAGCGTGACTCGTACACGGTGCGCCCCTGGGCGTCCTTCTTCGCGACCGGTTGGCCGTGCTGGTCTCGAACGATCCGTCCGTCGTCGTGGACCGGCACCGGGCGCATACCGTCCTTGCCGTGCACGATGCGGATCTCGCGGAGACGCTGCTCGAACAGCGGCACCGGTGCGCCGACGGCCGAGATCATCACGGGCCCCTTCTTGCCGTAGCTCTGTGCCCGGCCCGAGGACCGCGTCGACTGCGCCGAGATGGTCGCCATGGCGGATCAGTCCGACTCCGCGGCGGACTGCGCTACCGCTTCGTCCGCCGCCCCCGTCACCAGATCGACGAGCCGATCTTCGATCCGAGTGAGCGCGAGCTTGGACTCCTGCACCGCGGCGAACGCCTCGCGCACTTCGTCCTGGCCCACGACTTCGTCGAAGTTGAGTTTGCGCATGATCGTGTAGATCGAGCCCTGCGAGTGCGACACACGATTCCGGCAGTCGGAGAGGATCGCCCACGCTTCGTCGGGCACGCGCAGCGTGCGCGACGAGGTCCACGCTTCGGGCCGGCCGGCGAGTACGCGGGCTGCCTTCTCGTTCTCGGTGAGCAGGAGGCGCAACGCATCTGAGAACGGCACCTCGTCGACTCCGACGCCGCGGCTCTTGGCGAGTGCCGTGCGCATGCGAGCGACGGCGGCTTCTTCGGCGTCGCCGAGGCGGAGTGCGCGGCGCTGACCGTAGTTGCGCGGCTTCGGCCGGCGGTGTTTCGGCTGCGACGGTGCGGACATCAGGACCTCCCAAAAGCAAGAGTTCCCATGTGTCCGGCGTTCCGGGATTCGGAGGTCGCCGCCACCCAGGTGAGCGTAGTGTGTGGACGGTGACGAAACGCGACCTATCGCGTTTCTATTTTAGAGGGTGTACGGGTCTGCGACAATAAGCGAGGACCAGTTTGATCCGTCATACATATCCCTCGCATTCGCTCGGGCCCGGCCTTCGGCCGATTCCGGATCCTGGTCCATCGCCCTCCGGGCTGAGTGGCTTCCTTCGGCTTCGCCGGGCCTCCCCACCTCGCGAGCTCGGAGGGGCCCCATGGCCCGGCTTCGCCAGGTGAGTGAGAGCGTGCAGGCGCAGCGCGACGTTGAGGTGGAGACGATGGCGAGGCGTCGCCGGCGCGGTGCGGACAGTGTGGGGCCTTGCCGTCACGGTGCGTCGGTCGCATGCGAATCCGCGGCGATCCTGGCATGACCACCGGGAGCGCAGCACTCTCGTGTCGCGTGGCGGACGGTGGGCACATCGAGAGTCACGATGTGGCCTCAGAGGGACCTATCGGTGTCCTTTCCGGGTCACTCGAGTGACTCGGACGCCCGCGAGGTCATTCTCATGCCCTGAAAGTGCTCCGGTGAGAGCACATCGATGTCTCTTCCGTGTCCTCCGAGGGACACAGGCATGCCGAGGGCATCAATGTGCTCTCAGGATGCCCTATTGATGCCCTCCGAAGGACACTCGAGTGTCCCGCCGAAGTGGCAAGCTCCGCGCCGTCGGGATTCGGGGCAGTGTCTCTCCGCTGAGCCTCTACACTGCGCGCTGCTCGATGGGATGCCGCGGTCCGGCTTCCTCATTCCAGCGTCAGTTTGGAGCAACGGCAGGGGAGTCAGGGCCGAGGTCGCTGTCGGCGCGATCGGTGTGCTCGGAGCCGTGACAATGCAACGAAGGACGGCGGTCTCGTTGTGGGCTTCGGGGGACCACAGGGAGACCGCGCAAAGCCCGCCTGGACGCGGTGGTCTTCGGATGGGCTCGGGCTGGTCTCGTTGTGGGCTTCGGGGGACCACGGAGAGACCGCGCAAAGCCCGCCTGGACGCGGTGGTCTTCGGATGGGCTCGGGCTGGTCTCGTTGTGGGCTTCGGGGGACCACAAGGAGACCACGTCCAGCGTCTGTCTCCGTGAAATCTGGTCGGCGGCCCCTCTGCGGTCTCCAAGAGACCACGAAAGGGCCACCGACGGCAGTACTCGTTCAGCACTCAAGCCGCTCGGAGGCGGTCACGTGATCGAGTGCAGTTCGCGCAGTGCAGCTTCCACGCACCTGTACTGCCTCTGCACCTCGCTGTGCGCGAGCTTCTGATCTAAAGTCCGCGAGTTCAGCCTCCTCAACGGCGGCATTCCCGCTTCGCGAATTGCGACATCCCCGAGATCTGAGAGCTCTTCGACTGCTCCCTCGTGCTGATCGAGCTCGTGCATCAGCCGGATCTGCAGACGGGCGAGTGCCTGCGTGCACCAAGCCTTGCAACGCTCGGGGTTGGCCTCACGCTTCGTCCGGATGCGTGCCGGAAGCCACCAGCTGTGCGGAATCGACGAGCGACTCATCGACGGCCTCCGTCCGGTCTCAGCGGGGGTTCCTCCTCGCCGCGTCGAACAGCTTCGAGGCGCGCCTCGATCCACTCGTCCCGTGACAGGCGCGGAACGTCGTCGACGCCGGGCCACGGCGTCACGTTCTCCGCAGCGACGCCCGCGCGAATGAGCCCCGGCTGCCCCGGGCGCGGACGGCCATCGAACTCGGGGTGGCGCTTGAGATGGTCGTACGCCGCGGCGTAGACGAGGCGCAGCATCGGATCAGTGGTGGGGTCAGGCATAATCAGGTCCTTTCGTTGCGTCTGTGTCAGTGCGTTGGATCGAAGAAGCCGGTCTTGCGCAGGTGCCTCTCGAACTCTCGGGCGATGGTCTTGGCCGGGTGGGTATCCCCGGCCAAGCAGGGCGGCAATGGGCCTCTTTCTTTGATCCATGCCTCAGCCGCCTCAAGACATCGGTCGCACTTGTGAAAGTGAGGCATGCCGTTCGTCATAGCTGCGACGTGATCCGCATCCAGGAGGCCGTAGTCATGCTCCGCGGCTGCGGCCCATGCCTCGATCACGTCGGCTTTGCGATTGTCACCTTCAGGCGGCTGCTGGTCATGCTCCGCTGTTGCCATCCGGCCCCGCTGAAGTTCGGCATCGTTGTTGTGATCGGAGGGCTCCTGCTGAGCTTGTTCTGTGCCTGCCCGTTCGATGACGCACGGAGCGCCGTCCTGGTAGGTGTGAGCGACGTTCGACGCCGTCTCCATCGCACGTTCCGTTGCGCGGGCTTCGTCATCATCGGGAAGCAGCCTCAGCCCTTGACGGAATCGACGTGAGCCTGTTCGCTTCGTCGGGTAACCGAGCTCGGTCAGACGGGTGCCGAAATCGCGCTGGCCGAGCGTGTGCTCTCGCATTACGCCGTTGGCCCGACAGTAGCGCAGATAGTCGGCGTGGAGGGTCTTCACTGCATCGCTATGGTGGTCACTGCAACCGTCCTCGCAGCGCTCGCGGATAAACGTTGAGACGGTGTCCTGGTCGGATTTGTAGGCCTCAGTGGCCTCGGCAACGCGATCGGGGGCAGTGAGACCTTCGCGTACGTACCGTTGCAGCCCGGCCAGCGCCCATGCAAGTACGGCGTCGACCTCTTTCGTGAGTTTGCCTTCGAGTCGAGGGTCCCGCTCGTGGGGAGGTACCACGATATCCCACGGCACTAGCCGCACGCGCTCCCAGACGGCTGGGTCGTCTGCGGGGAGCTGTGGAGCATGGTTGGTAATTAGGAGGAGCTGATGCGAGGGGGTGAACTCGACAAGTGTCTTGCTGTGGACACCGCGCGCTTTGATCGGATCGCCGCCGGTGAGAGCCTTGATCTTCGCCGCGTCCATCTCGGCCGACTTAGCCGTCTCGGACATGAAGACAATGCGCCGCCCCTTGAGAGCGAGTAGGGCGGGATTCGGCTTGTCCGCAGTTGCATGGCGATCGACATTGAACAGGTTCGGGCTCGCGACTGCGGCGTAGCTGCCGAGAGCATGCCGAATCGTGCCGTAGAACACGCCTTTGCCATTCCGCCCTGCCCCAGTGAGGATAGGCAAGAAGTGTTCGGGCTGTTCGCCGATGAGGCAGACACCCGCTGCGGTCTGGAGGAAGGCGCGCACATCCTCATCCGGGAGGCTCCTGCTCACGAAGCGGTCCCAGAGCGAGGAATGTGCGGCAGGATCGTACTCGGCATTGGTGATCTGCGTCATCCGAAAAGATGGATCGTGCAGGTGCACTGTGAGCGAGGGCCAGTCCACGCCGTCCTCGAGCTCCCGGAGATCAAGGACACCCGTGGGAGTGTTCAGGAGCCACGGGTCCGCGTCGAGCTCCTGAGGCTCGGCGGTGAGGTGCTTGATCGTGGACATGAGCCGCACGACACCTGCGACCCCTGTCGACGTCTGGGACTTGGTGAGATCCGCCAGCAGCTCCTTGTCGGTGAGAGCATCCGGCGCGAGCTTTCTGACGACACTTGTAACTGCGCGGGTGACCGCTTTGTCCTCGAGATCCGGGACAAAACAGCGCCCGTTCCACTGGTACCAGCCGAGGCCAGCGACGTGGAGGAATCTCCCAACGCAGTCGGCAGCAGCCAGGTAAGCGATCCGAGCGTGAGACCGGAGCAGACCAGCGAACGCGCGCAGATCTTCAGGCGGGGCGGAATCGGTGAGCTCGTCGAGATCGGACAAGCTCTGGTCCCAAGTCTCAAGATCTGAGAACATGGCATCGGACATTAGAGTGACCTCCCTGCAAGGTCCTCGTGTCGGGGTCGCCGAGTTACCGCTCGGTGACCCCAACTGCGTGAAGAGGCGGGAGCAGCTCAGACGAGGAGGAGATGCCCGAGCTCGCGCTTGCGTTCGTCGTCAAGGCGGGGCCACGTCGTGACCAGGCGTGCGGCCATCGTCGCCAGTTCGTCGTCGGGGTGCTCAGAAGCGTGCCCCGGAGGGGACGCGTGGCTCGGCTCGGCGTCCGCGGTGCGGATGCCATCATTGCGGGGTACCGCAAGCAGAGGCAGATCCGAGTGACGGATCTTGTACGCGTTGCCCACCTGCACAGCGGGGATCTCGTCTGCGGAAATGCGGGCGA
Source organism: Microbacterium halotolerans (assembly GCF_003569805.1). Taxonomy (GTDB): domain Bacteria; phylum Actinomycetota; class Actinomycetes; order Actinomycetales; family Microbacteriaceae; genus Microbacterium; species Microbacterium halotolerans. The sequence goes on from NZ_KZ984052.1 coordinate 160,963, forward strand.
GCAGCGACTTGCGGCTACCGTATCCGGCTGCTGCAAGCTCGCGAAGCGAGTGGAGAGATTCGGGTCGTTCGAAGACGACAACGGGTGAGTATTTGCTGCGATCAGACATGCTCGGACCTCGCGGTAGAGCGGATAGCCTGGAGTGGCGGCTGGGCTTGCTCCCAGCGTGATTCGAGTCCGTCCCTCGATCCTGCAGCCCCGGCACTCCGTGTGCCTGGCGTTAACAGTCTGACCATCATGGTCTGGATTGCCGGGGTGTATCTCCGTACGCTCGCCCCGACTTGCCTCAAGCGTACCAACTTTACTTCGATATGGGAAGCTCTGCCGTGAACGGTTTCTAATATCGCATTTTTGGCTCGTTTATGAGGAGATTCGCCATGGATACACCAGCAGACGTCTTCGCGCGCAGGCTCCGACATGAGCGCGAAGTGAAGCGGATTAGCCAGTCGGAGTTGGCCCGTCGGCTCAGTGACCGAACCGGCACAGGCGTGTCCGCTACAGCAATCACGAAGATCGAATCAGGCGATCGCTCCGTGCGCATTGACGAGGCGGTTTACCTGGCGGAGATCCTCGACGTGCCGCTTTCAGCGCTGCTCAGTGATCGCGGCCCGGACGAGATTCGCATGAGCGAGCTTCGTCGTCAGATCGAGCAGCAGCGATCTCTCGCCAACACGGCTGAGCACGAATGGAGCCAAGCTAACGCAGCTTGGGCTCGTCTCCATATGGAGCTCGAAGAGCTCGAAGCCAGCTTCGATGACGACTGAACTCTTGCCGTGCCCGTTGCGTCCCTCCTGGCGTGAATCGTGGGTGGAAGGGAGCTCGCTCGGGTGCACGCGCAGACGTGTTGCCCGCAGAGCTCTGCCAGGGCGCGCAGGCACCGTCTCCGACTGGCGTTCGGCGCACAGCTGAGCCGCTCGCTCTCGCTTCGCTCGGAGCTCGCGCTCGAGCTAGACCCCTGGGCCCGGCCGGACTGTCCCGAGCGGGGTGGGCGGTGCAAATCGGGGCCGGGGTGACGCAAGTGACATGTCAGCCAGGTTCTTCCTTAAACGCCTGCGTGTGGGAACTTGTGGCTCTCAACGTCACTAGCGTCACTTTGTCAGAGCAGAGGCACATTCTGTGACACATCGCCATGACCCGGCACATCCGTTGAAGGGCTCACGACTTGCATCCACGTCCAGCCTGGCGCGGAGCGCCGCCCGTGGAGGGCAAGACTGGGCGCGAGCAGAGGCGAGCAGCCCCGCGTGACCGGTGCACGGGTCGTCGGCCCTTCCTCGACGAGTCTGACGGGGCTTGAACCACCCTCGGTCGGGAGGGCTCCATCAAAGGAGCCTGCAAAGTGCGCTTGAGTACTCCATGACTACTCAGTAGGCTTCTGTTCTATGAATGAACGCAGTGCGCGCCGTACCGAGCTGGGGTTCACCCAGAGCTCCGCTGCTCAACGCAGCGGAGTCAGCCTCGCGACCTGGCGGCGCTGGGAGGAGAATCCGGATTCCGTGAGCGTCAAGACGCGTGCCGTGTGCGAGCGAGCTCTCGCCGCCGTTCCGTATGCCTCGTCTGCCGAGGTTTTCGAAGCTGTCTGGGGAAGCAGCTCGAGCCGCTTGACTCCACGACAGGCCCACGCGATGGCTGGGGAACTCGCTTTCTGGGCTGATGGCGAGATCGCCGATTGGATTCTGGACGCGAATGGTCCCCTTCATGACGTGCGACCCTTCAATCTCTTCGATCTCCGAGTGATGATGTTCGTGGGGGAGAGTCGCTCCTGGGCGGAGGCTGTGAGGCAGCGCTGCTACAAGCTCTCGGAGGAGATCGAGGCGGGCGTGCTGCCGTTCGACCGTCCCGGCCCGTTCATTGACGAAGTACTGATTGGCATGGCACTCCGCGCCGTTCAGATACTGCGCGAAGAGGATCCCAGTCGTCCCGATGACGTCATGCCTCGTGAGGGCCTCTCCGACGCGGAGAACGACGTATACGTGATCGGTGACGATGACTGGGGCATGGTTTTTGACGAGTTCGATGAGCAGTGTCGTTGGGGGGACTGGGACATGCCGATCGCGATCGGACACTCGCTACTACCCGCGTTCCTCGCGGCCAATCATCCATTCAGGTGGTTCGACGCAATCGAACCGTTCGGCCTCAGCGAAGCGTGATAGTTCGTGGTGAACTGACCGGCCTGCGCGGGCATGCTCTCTCGTTTGAGGCTTCACTCGTGTCGTTTCGGGTGTTCTGCGATAGGAGTCGCGGCATCTTCGCCTGAGGCTTCCTCAATAGCGGCCGCAACACCTTCGAACGGGACATCCGCGTACATGCTGTGCTGCTCGGTGGCGGTGTGATCGGACGAAAGCGCCTCGAGTCATCTCCTGCGTGCCCGTGTAGCGTGGAATCGATGAGCGGCGATGTTCAACTTCGCCCGACGACAGGGCCGGGGGAGTACCCGTGGCTCTTTGGGGTGTGGCGCACGGCGGTCGACGCCACGCACGACTTCCTCGCTGATGAGCATCGAGCCGCGATCGAGGATCGACTCGCGACGGAGTAGTTCCCGCAGGCTCGATCATGCCAGCTGTACGCTGCTGGAGCCTCCAGTCAATCCGCTTGCGGACACGTGGCGCTGGTGCGGTCATCGGTGAGACCAGCTCGAGTCGATCGTGCCCTCTGCGTCAGCACCGGGGGAGGGTCTGCCCTTGTTTCCAAGTCCCACACGAGCTTGGTCGTTGCGTTGCATCACCGGGCTACGATCGAGCCGTGACTGGTGAACAGCAGAGACTTGAAGCTTGGGATCTCGCCTGCGCGAACTACGGTGACGCCACCCTTGCGTACATTCTCGACCTACCGAGGGGCGATCTGCCGGAGGCGATGGACTCGCAGCGGTGGGAGGCCGTTGGTGAGCTGGGATCTTTGGTGGTCACCGACGGCCATCTGGCTCCGGGACAGAAGCTCTCCCTACGAACAGGTCGGCTGCTCCGCGTTTCACCAGGCCTTGGGATGACCTATGTCGAGCAGGTCAGGCAGCAGGTAGGAGGGCGGCTGCCAACCATGACCGGTGAGCCGCTCGTGGACACACTGGTGAGGCTCGTCTTCAACGGCTTGGCGATCGAGCTTGTGCCCGGTGCGGAGACCGATCGCATCCTCGTTTCGGCATCTTTTCAGAATCCGCAGCTACTGCTGCCGGCCGCGACCGCTTTCCTGTCCGATCCGGATCTCAGCTTGCTCTTTCCTGATACAGATCGCCAGGTTGACGACCTGCGGAGAATCAAAGCGACATCCATACTTACGTGGCTCCCGGCAGGCGGAGGGTCAATGTATCTCGGCATCGTTCTGGGCAGCCTGGTGGAGCAGACTCTTGCCCGCATGAGATTGCTGGATTCTCTCTCCGAGGACGCCATCGACGAGTTCGTCCGGGAAACGATCGATCTCCTCCGCAAGTTTGCGCGTGGTGAGAAAGTCGAGATGTACGTTGCAACCGGGTTGCTTGGGATCGACGTTGTCGAACCCATCGACAGAGGCACGTGGGGTATCCGCACGGCGTCTGGCCTGGCCATAGAAGAGGCGCCCAGCAGTAAGGAATCACGCCCGAGAAGCGTTCTGTGGATGAAAACCCCGCATCGACTCCTCAGCATTGATCGGGCTGATCTAGACGAAGCAGAGATTCTTCGCGCCTTCGATGAGGTGAGCGAACTCAAGCGGAGTTTCCATGCCGAACTAACGCGGAAAATCTCCGCGTTGCGCTTCGCGATTCTCGCCTGGGCAGTTGAGTCCGAGCGCAGCGCAGCTGTCAGCGTCCAGGCGACCTCATCGTGGAGCTTTCTGCCAATGTCGCATACTCAGCCGCCCTGGGTGCATGCTGATTCCAGGCCAGTCAGTGCAGTTTCCCTGAGCGCCTCCGAATTGGAACGGGTCGCTGAGATCGTGGAGGAACTGGGCGAAGTTACTCCACGGCTCGACATCGCCCTGAACCGCATGATCCGGGTGGCCTCAGAGCGCCGTGACCCCGCTGACGCCCTCATTGATGCAGTCATCGCTTGGGAGAACATGCTCGGGTCGAAGACCGAGACGACCTTCAAGGTCTGTGCCTCGATGGCCTGGCTTCTCGAGCCTCATGATGAAGAGCGTCGTCGTCAAGTATTCTCGAGGGTGAAGAAGATCTACGAGTTGCGCAGTGGACTCGTTCACGGTGCCGAGGATCCAGACTTCCAGAACTCCTCTGAGAAGGCTCAGGACGCTCTGACCCTTGCAATCCAGGCCTTCTGTGCCATCCATTTGAACCCGGAGCTTGTCGACATGAAGAGCAATTCGCGGTGCGAGGCGATCCTGATGCGCGCGAGAGAGTGAGCGGGGCTCAAAGGACGATTTCATCGCAAGCGGGTTCTCCCGTTCCGTGGTCGTGCGGGCAGCGCGTCGCGGTCGAGAGTGCCTCGTAGATAAACTCCCGACTTTAGCAACACGGCCTAGTCAGGGTGGATGGGACGCGCACGTTGCTCGTGGGTAGGCGCGAAGGTGTCCATCACGCGCTTCGCAGGATCGAGGCGATCAGCTCGCGACGCTCGGCGCTGATCGGTGGAGCCTGCTTCGCGGCCCTCTTGGCCGCCGCTACGAGGCCGGCGTACGCCCGCTCGGAGGTCTTCTTCTCGACCATGGCATCGAGGTCGTCGCGGGAGACGTAGTACTTGCCGTCTCGCATCTCGGACGGCAGGGCACCGCTCTTCACCTTGCGGCGGAGCGTGTCGATTGAGCCGTAGCGACGGTGCCCGATCGGATTGCGGATCTCGGACGCCTCGGCGAGGGTGAGGTGGTCGGTAGTCAGGATGATGGTCATGAGACCTCCAGGGAGCCAGAGCACGAAGATGTGCTGATTTCCCTGGCTGACGCACTCACAGGTGGCGATCTACTTCACGCCTGCGCTACCAGTTGGAGTTCCACCCGTCGGTCACCTCTGGCCGACTGGCTCCCTCCGCCCGTTCTAGTTGCTCCTGCGTCGGTGTCGGAGGGACTAGGTCGCGGTCCTTCGCGATGAGGTGGGCATTCCTCGGATGTTCTCTTAAGGGGCGTGCGAGACCCCACACGTTCCAATCGTCATTCGCCTAGTCGAATGACCACTCACAAGCCTACGCAGTATTGACTCGATTGCCTATAACCAGCGAGAGTCGAAATTCCTATCCGTCTCACCTCCACCCCGGGACCACTCGTTCGACGTCCACACCCTTCGCACCGTGACGCTCCGAGCGCTTGATGCGCGGCTGCATCACGGCACGGATGACCCTGCGCTTGTCCGCGAACTCGAGGAGCGCCCAGGCAGCCCGCACGTCGCCGGACTGCGCGAGGTCGAGCACGAGTGGGTCCGCCGCTGACAACTGCTCCAGCTTCGTCTGAGCGACTGCGATCTTCGGCCTGATGAGGTCTTCCTGCGTGAAGAGGATGTTCAGGTCATGCCGAGCCGCGGCCTGCTCACGCACATCTTCGAGGTACTGCTGATGGGCGTCGATCTCGTCGATGAGCGCCTGTCGCTCATCATCGGCCCGTCCGTCATTCTGGCCGAGAGTCGCGAGGAAGTCTGGGCGCTCCAGACGTGCCAGCAGCAGCTCCGTCACAACGAGGTCGAGGTACTCCTCCTTCATCGTCACGTGGAAGCCGGTCTTGCCCGGCACGCCGACGCAGACATACGTGTTGTAGTGCTCCCGCGGCAGTTTCACGCCGTTCTCGTCGTACTGTGGAGAACCCTTGTTCTGCTTGCCGACCCGCGTCCTCGCGCCGCACTCGTCGCATACGGCGATGCCCGCCAGCAGGTGACGCGCGGGCCAGTCGTTCGTGCGCTTCCTCGTTGGGTCGTTCAATAGGGGGAGCAGCGTGTGGGACCATACGTCCGGGTCGATCAGCGGAGGCCACTGCGCGTCTGCGACGACCTCGCCGTTGTGCTGACGCTTCCCAGCGTACGAGGGCGTCGTGAGCATCTGTTTGACCGCCGGAGGCGTCCATCCGAGGTGACGGCGATGGGCTTTGAACGTGGGGCGACGCGGTGGGATGCCGCGGGTGTTGAAGTCCCGCGCGATCGCGTAGAACGTCTCGCCGGCGAGCACGCGACGCGCAGCCTCCTTCACGATCGGAGCCTGATCCGGGTGTTCTTCGATCCGCAGCAGCTCGCGGGTGCGCTCGTCGTAGACCCGGCGGTACCCGTAGAGGTGCTTCCCGTGGGCGCGACCTTCTTCGGCCGCCGCGCGCACGTCGCGCTGAATGCGTTCTGAGGTCTTCGCGGACTCATACTCGCTGTCGACCGCGTCTTCGAGCATCGAGCGTCGGTCGCGGGCGTTCGCGGGGTCGTAGTCTCGTCCGTGCGTCGTCACAAAGATGCGCACACCGCGTTCTTCGCACAGCTCGATGAGCGTCACCCACTCGCCCGTCCGCCGCGATCCTCGCGACGACTCCCAGATGACGAGAATGTCCGCGTCGAAGCGATCGTCCTCGAGGTCGTCCGTCAGCTTCCGGAAGTCCTCGCGGTCACGACGCGCGTACCGCGATGCCGAGCGATCGTCGTCGCGGTACGCGTCCGGATGCAGCGTCCATCCGCGATTCGCGACAGCAGCTGCATTCTCTGCGTGCTGCTGGTCTGGGCTCTTGCCTCTTCCGTGCCGATCGCGAGACACTCGTAGGTACTGTCGCGCGACGACCTGTTTGCCTGTGCGACCCGGGTTTTTCTGCATAAGATCCACTCACCTCTAAAGAAAACTATCACTGGGGCGAACTGCGCACTTGTCGTCGCGCTCGCATTCGGGGCGTGCGCCGCGCTGGGAGCGGCTCGGAGCATCCGGATCGTGAGCTCGCTCGTCGCGCTGGCGGGCTTCGTCGCGCTCGTCACTCCGGAGGCGAGCGTGATCCGTGCCGCGACGATGGCGGCCATCGCCATGCTCGCGCTGCTGTTGGGCCGGGCAGGTGCTGGAGTCGCCGTGCTGTCGCTGGCGGTGACGGGCATCCTGCTCGCCGATCCGTGGCTCGCGCTGAACTTCGGGTTCCTGCTGTCGGTGGCGGCCACGGGGGCGCTGCTGCTGCTCGCCGGCCCGCTCGCGCGGGGGCTGGAGCGGTTCATGCCGGGGCCGCTCGCCCTTGCTCTTGCCGTGCCGTTGGCAGCGCAGCTCGCGTGCGGGCCGATCATCGTGCTGTTCGCGCCGCAGGTGCCGCTGTACGGCGTGCCGGCGAACCTCATCGCGGCTCCCGCCGCGCCGATCGCGACGGTGGCGGGGCTCGGGGCGTGCCTGTTCGCGTCGGTTCCCGGGGTCGGCGCCGCCGCGGCGTGGATCGCCTGGCTGCCGTCGGCGTGGGTGGCGCACACCGCCGAGGCATTCGCGGGGCTGCCGCGCGCACGACTCGACTGGTGGGAGGGCGCCGCGGGGTTCACGGCGCTCGCGGTCGTCGGCGCATGCGTCGCGGTGCTGATCGCCGTGCCGCCGCTGCGGTCGGGCCGCGCTTCGGGCGTGCGCGTCGTGCGGGTGTCGCTTCGTCGGGTCGCCGCTGGTCTGCTGGCGATCACACTGGGCGGTGCCGCCGGGACGGCAGCGGTGTCGGGCGCGGTCGTCGGGCCGCTGACCGTGCCGCGGGATTGGGCGATCGCGGCGTGCGACGTGGGGCAGGGCGATGCGGTGCTGGTGCGCTCGGAGGGGGAGACGATGCTGATCGACACCGGACCGGAACCGGATGTGCTGGCGGACTGTCTGAGCAGGTTGGGCATCCGGAGCATTGATCTGCTCGTGCTCACGCATTTCGACGCCGACCACACCGGCGGCGCCGAGGCCGTCGAGGGCCGAGTCGGGCACGTCCTGCACGGGCCGGAGGATGATCGAGCCGGTGCGGTGTGGCGCGCGCTCGGCGACCCGCCGCATACCGAGGTGGTCGCGGGAGACGAGGGAGCGCTGGGCGCCGCGCGCTGGCTTGTGCGGTGGCCCGCTGCCGTCGCCGCCTTCGAAGCGGGCAACGACGCCAGCGTCGTGATCGACATCTCCGGCGGCGGCGTGCCTCAGGCACTGATGCTCGGCGACACGTCGGAGGGTTCTCAGGCGGCGATGCTGCGAGGCGCATCGCTGGCTGCGTCGTACGAGGTGGTGAAGGTCGCCCACCACGGCAGCGGCGACCAGCTCGCCCGGCTGTACAGCGAGGTCGGTGCAGCCGTGGCGATCATCCCCGTCGGAGAGAACGACTACGGGCACCCGCGTGAACGGACGCTCGGCGTGCTCCGAACATCCGGTGCGTCGGTCGCCCGCACCGACGTGTCGGGGCTGGTGCTGATCGCCGCGGGAGACGACGGCGGGCTGCGCGTCTGGCGGGAGCGGGGCGGGTGAGTGTGGGCGCTGTCCCGGCAGCTTTCCGTCCGTGGCCACCGGTAGGCTGGAGGCATGGCAGCCGCGTCCGCTCGTTCCGGAGGAAGAACCGCTCGTGCGGGCGGAAAACAGGCGGCGAAGACGAAGATTCCGCAGCAGTCGTGGCGCAACCCGCAGCCGGCGCCGATCGTTCTGGTAAGCGGGCCGGAGGAGGTCTGCGCCGAGCGCGGCATCGGGGCGATCCGCGACTATCTGAAGGCGGAGGATCCGTCCGTCGAGGTCACCGACATCCGGGCTGATGACTACACGGCGGGCACTCTGCTTGCGGTGACGTCGCCTTCGCTGTTCGGCGAGCCGAGGTTGGTGCGCGTCGCCGGGGTCGAGAAGTGCTCAGACGCATTCCTCGATGAGGCGCTGAAGTACATCGAGGCGCCGCAGGAGGGTGCGACCCTCGTGCTCCGCCACACGGGCGCGACCGTGCGCGGTAAGAAGCTGCTCGACGCGATCCGCTCCGGCATCGGCGGCGGAGCGGAGGTGCCCTGCCCAGCGATCAAGCGCGATGCCGAGCGGCACGACTTCGCGGCAGGCGAGTTCAGGGCGGCGGGGCGCGCGATCGCACCGAAGGCGCTGCAGGCGCTGACCTCGGCGTTCGCCGACGACCTCACGGAGCTCGCCGGCGCCTGTCAGCAGCTGCTCGCCGACGTCGACGGCGACATCACGGCGGAAGTCGTGGCGAGGTACTACGGCGGTCGGGTCGAGACGAACGCGTTCGCCGTCGCCGACACGGCGATCGCAGGCCAGTACGGTGAAGCGCTCGTCGCGCTGCGGCACGCGCTGGCATCAGGCGCCGACCCCGTGCCGATGGTGGCGGCCTTCGCGATGAAGATGCGCACGATGGCACGAGTCGCGGGGCAGCGCGGATCCTCCCGCGACATCGCGATGCGCGTCGGCATGAAGGACTGGCAGGTCGATCGCGCGCGCCGCGACCTCCAGGCCGGGTGGAGCCCGCGCAGCCTCGGCGCCGCGATCCAGGCGATCGCCCGTGCCGATGCCGAGGTGAAGGGCGCCTCCCGCGACCCGATCTTCGCGCTCGAGCGCATGGTGACGGTCGTCGCCACCCGCCGCCCCTTCGCCGCCTGAGCGCTTGCCCCACCTCGTGAACTGCCTGGGCTTCGTCGAGATGCCACGGAATGGCGGGGAAAGTGATCCACTCCATGGCATCTCGTGAATGCTAGAGATCAGAGTTTCCCTCACAGGCATCGGAATCGACGGATTGCTGTCCACAGGCGCCGCCAGCGTTGGTCGCAGCGAGGCCATCGCGTCAGGGTGACAGTATGTCTGAACTTCTCACCCATTCGCGTTCTGATCTCACTCGGTCGGGGGTGAGCGATCGAGCGCTGCGCGAGGCGCTGCGGTCAGGACAGCTCCTCCGGATTCGCAATGGTCACTTCGTCGATGCAGGAAAGTGGGAGTCTGCGCATCCGGAGCAAAAAGAAGTCGCGGCGGCGCGCGCAGCGCAGCGGGATGCGCACGGCCGCCACGTGTTCTCACATGCGACTGCCGCGGCACTGCACGGCCTGCCACTGTTCCGCCACCGCCCTGGGCGACCGCACGTGATGATCGGCAACGACACGCTCTCCGGCACCAGCCCCGCAGTCGCGCGCCACCATGACCTGTGGGACGGCGAAACGACCGAACGCGACGGATTGCTGGCGACGACGCTTGTCCGTACGACGTTCGACGTGCTGCGTACCTGTCGTGCCGAGACTGCCGTCGCCTGCATCGACGCTGCGATGCGACGGGTCGCATTGCAGGAGGACCGGCGCATCGACCATCACCGAGCCGAGGAGTTTCGCGACGAGGTGATTCGTCTGATCCGGACTGCAACCGGGAAACGGGGCGTGAAGCAGGCCCGCGAGTTGACTGCGTTCGCCGATCCGCGGGCGGAGTCACCCGGAGAGAGCGTGAGTCGGATGTACTTGGCCCGCCTGGGCTTCGATGGGATCGAGCAGCAGGTGCCGATCACCGCTCCTAACGGTCGCACGTACACCGTGGATTTCAGAGTGTCAGGCGTGCTCGGCGAATTCGACGGCGCGCGTAAATACATCGATCGCGGCATGCGCGGAGGACGATCCGTGGAGCAGGTGGTGCTCGACGAGAAGCGACGCGAAGACTGGATCCGTGCCCGGTCCGGCGAGAGGCTCATCCGGTGGACGAATCAGGAGATCACCACGCCCGATCACTTCCTCCGATTCCTGCGGTCGATCAACGTGTGGCCGTGAGCGGTGCGTGAGATGCCCTGGGATGGTTCAGAATGCCGTTCATTCTCCGGCATCTCGGTAAAGCCCAGGCATCTCGCGAGGGAGAGGGAACGAAACGAAGGGCCCGCCTCCAAGGAGACGGACCCTTCGTTTCGCGGATCAGCTCAGAGAGCGGCGATCTGCTTGGCGACCTTCGACTTGCGGTTCGCCGCCTGGTTCTTGTGGATGACGCCCTTGCTGACAGCCTTGTCCAGCTTCTTGGAGGCCTTGGCGTAGGCCGCCTCGGCTGCGGACTTGTCGCCGGAGGCGATCGCCTTGCGCGTGTTGCGCACGAGCGACTTCAGTTCGGAGCGCACGATGCGATTGCGGTCGCGAGCCTTCTCGTTGGTCTTGATGCGCTTGAGCTGCGACTTGATGTTTGCCACGTGTCGGATGACCTTCGTTCGTAAGTGGATCGGATGTCGCCGCACAGCGAGAGAGGGGCGCCGGGCGGCAGGTGTGGGAGGCCCCACACGCAAGCCAAAGGCCAATACTACCAGCAACCGCCCGTGCGTACGTGCAGGCTTCGGAGCATCCCGACCGGCCGCGCGGGAAGATCGCCCGTCCGCCGGTAGACTGACCGGAACATGTCTCCTCGCGCCAACACGCCGCTCCAGCCCGCAGCGACTCCGCCGTCGCAGATCCGCAACTTCTGCATCATCGCGCACATCGATCACGGCAAGTCGACCCTCGCCGACCGCATGCTGCAGCTGACGGGCGTCGTCGCCGACCGCGACATGCGCGCGCAGTATCTCGACCGGATGGACATCGAGCGCGAGCGCGGCATCACGGTGAAGAGCCAGGCGGTGCGCGTGCCGTGGCAACTCGACGCAGACACATTCGCCCTCAACATGATCGACACGCCGGGCCACGTCGACTTCAGCTACGAGGTATCGCGCTCCCTCGCCGCGTGTGAGGGAGCCGTCCTGCTCGTCGATGCGGCGCAGGGCATCGAGGCGCAGACGCTGGCGAACCTCTACCTGGCGCTCGAGAACGACCTCGCGATCATCCCGGTGCTCAACAAGATCGACCTGCCCGCGGCCGATCCGGAGCGTTTCGCGAAGGAGCTCGCCGACCTCATCGGAGGCGACCCGGCGGATGTGCTGCGCGTCTCCGGCAAGACCGGCCAGGGCGTCGAGGAGCTTCTCGACCGCATCGTGCGCGACATCCCCGCTCCGTCCGGAGATGCCGACGGGCCGGCCAGGGCGATGATCTTCGACTCGGTGTACGACGCGTACCGAGGCGTGGTGACTTACATACGTATGGTCGATGGCTGCCTGTCACCGCGCGAGCGCATCCAGATGATGTCGACCGGCGCACAGCACGAACTGCTCGAGATCGGCGTCTCCAGCCCTGAGCCCGCACCGTCGAAGGGGCTGGCAGTCGGCGAGGTCGGCTATCTCATCACCGGCGTGAAGGACGTGCGCCAGTCGAAGGTCGGCGACACCGTGACGACCCATCGCGGGCCTGCCAAAAGCGCATTGCCCGGCTACGTGGATCCGAAGCCGATGGTGTTCTCCGGCCTGTATCCGATCGATGCCGGCGACTATCCCGAGCTGCGCGACGCCCTCGACAAGCTCAAGCTCTCGGATGCAGCGCTCGCGTACGAGCCGGAGACATCCGTGGCGCTCGGCTTCGGCTTCCGCTGTGGATTCCTCGGGCTGCTGCACCTCGAGATCGTCACGGAGCGGCTCTCGCGCGAGTTCGGCCTCGACCTCATCACCACAGCGCCCAGCGTGATCTACGAGGTGAAGTCGGAGAACGGCGACATCGTCACCGTCACGAACCCGAGCGAGTACCCAGAAGGGAAGATCGACTCGGTCTCAGAACCGGTCGTGCGCGCGTCCGTGCTCACGCCGAAGGACTACGTCGGAGCCGTGATGGACCTCTGCCAGAGCCGACGGGCCAGCCTTCAGGGCATGGACTACCTGTCCGAGGAGCGCGTCGAGCTGAAGTACACCATCCCGCTCGGCGAGATCGTGTTCGACTTCTTCGACCAGCTCAAGAGTCGCACCCAGGGATACGCGAGCTTCGACTACGAGCCGGAGGGGCGACAGGATGCGGATCTGGTCAAGGTCGACATCCTGCTGCAGGGCGAGCGGGTCGACGCGTTCAGCGCGATCGTGCACAGGGACAAGGCGTACTCCTACGGCACGCTCATGGCGGATCGGCTGCGCAAGCTGATTCCGCGACAGCAGTTCGAGGTGCCCATCCAAGCGGCGATCGGTGCGCGCATCATCGCAAGGGAGACCATCCGAGCCATCCGCAAGGATGTCCTCGCCAAGTGCTACGGCGGCGACATCTCGCGCAAGCGAAAGCTGCTCGAGAAGCAGAAGGAGGGCAAGAAGCGGATGAAGATGGTGGGGCGCGTCGAGGTGCCGCAGGAGGCGTTCATCGCGGCGCTCTCGGGAGACGTGGAGACCAAGGGAAAGTAGGCTGACGGGATGCGCCGGGGGAACTTCCGAGACGAAACCGTGGACTACGCCGCCGTCGGGGCGACGCAGGCGACCGATCTGATGCAGTTCCCACCGGAGCAGAGCCTGCCGGCGTCGGAGTCTCGCCGCATCGGCAGCGGGGAGGATCGTTTCCGCGCCGCGAGCGAGCTTCTGCTGGGCTGGGCGGCCCAGCGCGCGGCAGGTCAGGTCGTCGAGGTCAAGCCCGCGGCCGGGCCCGCCTACACGGGTGTGAGCTTCGACGCGGAGGGCAACGCCGTCGCTCCCGCTGACCTGGCGGGCGAGCAGCGCTTCGACGCCGAGGGGCTGCCGCTGGTGTCAGGCGGCGCGACCATCACTCTGCGCGGTCGTGTGAAGGGCAAGCGCGTGACGGGGGAGTACCGGGTGATCTTCCTGTCGGAGAGCGGGCGCCGCGTCGCGTTCGCCCTCGGAACCGTGGGCGGTGCCGTCGTCAGCGGCGAGGAGCTGTTCGCGCTGGAATGGCGCGATGACGATGAGGTGTGGCTCGAGCTGCGCGCCTTCGACCGGCCGACCAAGCTCTTCGGACGCATGTTCAAGGGGCTCGTCCGCTCGCGTCGGCGCGCCCTGTTCGACCGCTACCTGCGTGCGATCTCGCCGCTTTACAAGACGCCGTAATGGGAGCAGCGCTCCCTCTCGGAGACCCTGCGCCGGCAGACGGCGCGCTTCCGGAGGACATCCGGATCGATGGCGAGGCCGACTTCGGCGCGTACCTGCACGTTCCGTTCTGCCGCGTGCGCTGCGGGTACTGCGACTTCAATACGTACACGGCGACCGAGCTGCGCGGCGCACGCCAGGATCAGTACGCAGACGAAGTGCTGCGCGAGATCGACCTCGCCGTGAACGTGCTCGGCGCGCGCGGCGCTCTGCGCCCCGCCAGCACGGTGTTCTTCGGCGGAGGCACGCCGACGCTGCTTCCCGCGGGCGATCTTGCGCGGATGCTGAACGGGGTGCGCGACGCCTTCGGACTCGCCGACGATGCGGAGGTCACGGTCGAGGCGAACCCGGACACGGTGACGGACGCCGTCGTGAGCCGGCTCGCCGACGCCGGTGTGAACCGGATGTCGATCGGCATGCAGTCATCGGTGCCGCACGTGCTGCGCTCGCTGGACCGCACCCACACACCCGAGAACGTGGTCCGCGCCGTCGAAGCCGGACGTGCGCACGGCCTCGACGTCAGCGTCGACCTGATCTACGGTGCGCCCGGCGAGAGCCTGGCCGATTGGCGGGCGTCGCTGGAGGAGGCGATCTCCCTCGAGCCCGATCACATCTCGGCGTACGCGCTGATCATCGAGGAGGGCACGAAGCTGCACCGGCAGATCAGCCGCGGCGAGGTGCCCGCTCCGGATGACGACCTGCAGGCCGACATGTACGAGCTCGCCGATGCGGCGCTCGCGGGTGCGGGATACGACTGGTACGAGGTGTCGAACTGGTCGAAGGGCACGGCGCACCGTTCGCGCCACAACCTGGCCTACTGGCGGAATCAGGACTGGTGGGGGTTCGGCCCCGGTGCGCACAGCCACGTCGCCGGACTGCGCTGGTGGAACGCCAAGCATCCGGCCGCGTATGCGCAGCGGCTCGCGGCGGGGGAGTCTCCCGCCGTCGGCACCGAGCGCCCCGATGCGGATGCGCGGCTGCTCGAGGCGGTGCTGCTCGAGAGCCGCATCCGCGACGGTCTCGACCTGGCACGGCTCCCTGCCGATGCCCGCCGGGCCGTGGCCGGCCTCATCGCGGACGCCCTCGTCGAGCCTGCCGACGCCATCCGCGGTCGCCTCGTCCTCACCCTGCGCGGCCGCCTCCTCGCCGACGCCGTCGTGCGCGCACTCACGGCCTGATTCTTCATTTCTGGCACATCTCCGGGCGGGCGCCCACCCGGAGATGTGCCAGAAATGAAGAGTTGAGCGGGGGAGCCGGTAGGATTGGCAGTCAGACGGGGCGAGTGCAAACGCGGGAGGTGTCATGGTCTCTGAGCGGGGACTGCGGGTGCTCCGGGCGATCGTGCAGGACTACGTCGACACGCACGAGCCGGTCGGGAGCAGGTCGATCGTCGACCGGCACGCGTTCGACGTCTCGGCGGCGACGATCCGCAACGATATGGCGCTGCTCGAGGAGGAGGACCTCATCGCCGCGCCGCACACGTCGTCGGGGCGCGTTCCGACCGACAAGGGCTACCGGCTGTTCGTCGATCACCTCGCGGAGATCCGTCCGCTGACGCCGGCGCAGCGCGCGGCGATCACCGCATTCCTCGCCGACCCGCATGACCTCGACGACCTGCTGGCGCGCACGGTGCGCCTGCTCACACAGCTGACCGGTCAGGTCGCCCTCGTGCAGTACCCCTCGTTCTCGCGCGCACACGTGACGCACGTCGAGCTCGTCTCGCTCGATGAGCGCCGTCTGCTGGTGATTCTGGTCACCGACACCGGCAGGGTCTCCCAGCGCATCGCCACGGTGCCAGCCGATCTCGCCGAGGAGGACGTAGCGCTGCTGCGCGCCCAGCTGGGCACCCTGGTGAGCGGTCGGGCCGTCGGCGACGGCGCGGAGCGCATCCGGGCGCTGCAGGAGACCGCGATCGAGCCCCGCGATCTGATCGCGGCGAGCCTCGTGGCGCTGGCGAGCGTCATCGGTGAGGAGCTCGAGGAATTTCGTCAGAACCGCCTGGTGATGGCGGGGGCGGCGACGCTCGCCAAGCGCGAACAGGACTTCCGTGGCAGCATCCATCCGCTCCTCGAGGCGATCGAGGAGCAGGTGACGCTGCTGCGGCTGATGTCGGAGATGCAGACCGGCGAGGACGGACTCTCCGCATCGATCGGGCGCGAGAACGATGCGTTCGGGCTCGGTGAGGCCTCGATCATCACCAGTCGTTATGACGCGCAGGTCGGCTCGGCGCGCGTCGGCGTGATGGGGCCGACCCGGATGGACTATCCCAGCAATCTTTCGGCGGCGCGTGCCGTCGCGCGGTACTTGACCCGCGTGCTGGAAGAAGACGGCAAGCGCTGACACGGCGCGCCGAAGGCAACGACTGAGCCCGGATCGGGCTGAGGAAGGGTGACGAGTGGCTGACCACTACGACGTTCTGGGCGTCTCGCGCGAGGCGAGCGACGAGGAGATCAAGAAGGCGTATCGAAAGCTGGCGCGCAGGCTGCATCCGGATGTGAATCCCAGCCCGGAGGCGGCTGAGGAGTTCAAGAGCGTCACCCACGCGTATGACGTGCTGAGCGACGCCGAGCAGCGGCGCCGCTACGACATGGGCGGCGACGAGAACCCGTTCGGGGGCGCAGGCGGCTTCGGCGGCTTCGGTGACATCTTCGAGACCTTCTTCGGTGGCGGTGGTGCCGGCGGCCGAGGCGGCGGCCGCCCCCGCGAGCGCAGGGAGCGGGGCGAGGATGCGCTCGTGCACGTCAGGCTCGATCTCGGCGAGGTCGTCTTCGGTGTGCACCGCGACATCGAGATCGACACGGCCGTGCTGTGCGAGACCTGCAGCGGCAGCTGCTGCCAACCGGGCACCCAGCCTGAGCGCTGCGACGTATGCGGCGGCTCGGGTCACGTGCGCACGCAGGTGCGCAGTCTGCTCGGCAACATGGTGACGACGCAGCCGTGCGGCTCCTGCCAGGGCTACGGCACGACGATCCCGTCCCCGTGCGTCAGCTGCGGCGGTCATGGCCGCGTGCGCGCGCGGCGCACCGTTTCGGTCGACGTTCCGGCCGGTGTCGAGACGGGACTGCGTCTGCAGATGCCGGGCTCAGGAGAAGTCGGCGAGGGCGGCGGCCCCAACGGCGACCTCTACCTGCAGGTCGAGGTGGCGCCCCACCCGTCGTTCAGCAGGGAGGGTGACGACCTGCTGGCGACCCTCGACGTGGCGATGACCGACGCGATCCTCGGCACGACGACATCCATCGACGGACTCGACGGATCCGTCGACCTCGAGGTGCGCCCCGGCGTGCAGTCGGGCGACGAACTGAAGATCGCGGGCCGGGGCATCACCGGCCTGCGCTCGAAGAGCCGCGGCGACCTGCGGGTCGCGGTGCGGGTGGTCACTCCGACCAAGCTCGACGCGAAGCAGCGGGCCCTCATCGAGGAGTTCGCCACCAGGGGCAAGGCGGACGGTCCCAAGCTGGCGGAGCACAGCCCCGGCCTGTTCTCCAAGCTGCGCGACAGGTTCCGCCACTAGACAGACACCATGGCACTTCATTTCGTCGCGGATGCCGCGGGCACCGCGCGCGCGGGCGGGGTCGTCGAGCTGACCGGCGCGGAGGCGCACCACGCCGCCGCGGTTCGACGCGTGCGCACCGGCGAGCAGATCACGATCACCGACGGGCGAGGCGCTTGGATCGATGGCACGATCGAGAGCGCGGAACCTTCGTCGGTGTCGGTGCGGGTGATCTCCCGCACCGACACCGACGAACCGACCCCCCGGCTCGTGCTGGTCCAGGCGCTTGCCAAGGGCGACCGTGACGAGATGGCGGTGCAGGCGGCCACAGAGCTCGGTGTCGATGAGGTCGTGCCGTGGCAGGCCGCGCGCAGCGTCTCGCGCTGGGAGGGCAAGAAGATCGCCAGAGGCAGGGAGCGCTGGGCGTCGATCGTGCGGGAGGCGGCCAAACAGGCGCATCGCGCATGGCTGCCAGAGGTGTCGGAGCCGGTGTCGACGAAGCAGCTGGTTTCGCGCGCGGGAACGGCGACGATGCTGCTGCTCGACCCGCGGTCCGACAGCGCGCTCACCGCGACGGAGCTTCCGGATGACGGCGAGGTGATCCTCGTCGTGGGTCCGGAAGGCGGCATCTCCGCGGACGAGATCGACGAACTCACGGACGCGGGCGCACGCGGCGTCAGACTGGGCGAGACCGTGCTGCGCACGTCGACGGCGGGTCCCGCCGCCCTCGCCGTGCTCAACGCCAGGTGGGGCCGCTGGTGACGTCCGGCGCCGCCCGCCGAGATGCGGCACTCCGCGCCCCGCTGCCGCTGTGGGCGGCCGTGCTCGTCGCGGCTGCTGGCGGCTTCGCCCTCGATCTGGCCTTCCCCAGCGTCGGCGTCTGGCCTCTCGCCTTCGTCGCGATCGCGCTCCAGCTCGTCGCGCTCATCGGCCGTCGCGCCTGGTCGGCGTTCCTCGTCGGCCTCGCGTTCGGGGCGGCGTTCTTCTATCCGCACATCGACTGGATCACCCAGTTCCTCGGCGACAACCCGCTGCGCTGGGTTCCCTGGGTCGCTCTCGCCGGCCTGCAGAGCGTCTTCACCGGCGCTGGCGCCGTCCTCGTCGCGCTGGCCTACCGATGGACGGCTCGTTGGGCCGGCTGGGTGCGGCTCATCGGCGTGCCAGCGCTCGTCGCCGGCGTATGGACTCTGCGCGAGAATGTGATGGGGTCGTGGCCGTATGGCGGTTTCGCCTGGGGCCGGATCGGAATGAGCCAGTCGGAATCGCCGCTCGCACCGGTCGCTTCGTGGGTGGGGATCGCCGGGCTGACGTTTCTCATCGTCTGGCTGTGCGCGATGCTCGTCGAACTCGTGCGCGCATGGTCGCGGCATCGCGCCGCCGACACGGGGTCGCCGCGCGGGTGGCTCGCGCCCCTGCCTGCAGCTGCGCTCGCGCTGCTCGTCGTGCTCCTGCCGCAGTTTCCCACGACGCCGGCGGGAACGCTCGCGGTCGGTGCCGTGCAGGGCAACGGTCCGACGGCGTATCTCGACGAGCGCGGCTACCTCGACGCGGGGCGCGCACAGCTCGACGCCTCCGGCGACGTGTTCGACCAGGACGTCGACGTCGTGCTCTGGCCGGAGGGCGGGCTCGGCGGCGATCCCCGCTCCGACGGCCAGGCGGCCGCACTGCTCGACGGCGCGACCGCACTGTACGGTGCTCCGCTCATCATGAACGCCGCCAGCTCATCCGGAGACGACGTCTACAACATGTCGATGCTGTGGGAGCAGGGCGGCGCGACGCAGACGCACTCAAAGCGGAACCCGGTTCCGTTCGGCGAGTACGTACCGGATCGGGAGATCTTCGAGAGCATCGCACCCTCCCTGATCGGCCTGCTGCAGCGCGAGTACACGCCGGGAACCGACGCTCCTGTGTTCGACGTCGCGGGCACGAAGATCGGCCTGGCGATCTGCTTCGACGTGATCAGCGACGCGCTGATGCGAGAGGCGGTCGTCGGCGGTGCACAGGTCTACATGCTGCAGACCAACAACGCCGACTTCCGGGGCACGGACGAGAATCTGCAGCAGCTTGCGTTCGCGAGGATGCGGGCGATAGAAACGGGCAGAACCGTCGTGAATCTCTCCACGGTCGGCACGAGCCAGATGATCGCGCCGGATGGCACGACGACCGACGCGATCGGCATCGACGAGGCCGGCGCGATGGTCGACGACGTCGAGCTCCGCACCGGGCTCACCCCCGCCGTGACGCTCGGCGCCTGGTTGTCAGGGCTGATCGCGTGGGGCGCCCTTGCGATGCTCGTCCTCGCCGGGCTTCACGTGCGGCTCAGAAGGCCCGCATCGCGGGCGACGGTGTGACGTACGCTGAGGCCATGAGCGATGACATCCGGTCGGAGTTGTCCGACGAGAAGTACTGGTTCAACACCAAGACGAACTCCGTCGAGTTCGGCAAGCTCTCCGCCGCGGTGTACCGGATCGGTCCGTTCGACACCGAGGACGAGGCGTCGAACGCGCGCGAGAAGGTCGCCGAGCGCAGCAGGGCGTGGGCGGAGGACGAGGCGCGCGACGACAGCTGGGAGTGAAGCGCGCTGTTCGCTTCCGTGTGAGCTGCGCGCCCGTGTGAACCGTGCGCGTAACCGGCGCGCAATGTGCATGTCATAGGCTGAGTGCGACGTAGACGCTTCGGCCCGAGAGGACCCAGATGGACAAACAGATGGACTTCGTTTTGCGCACCATCGAGGAGCGCGGCGTCAAGTTCGTGCGCCTGTGGTTCACTGATGTGATCGGCACGCTGAAATCGGTCTCGATCGCGCCTGCCGAGGTCGAGGGCGCGTTCAGCGAGGGGATCGGCTTCGACGGCTCGGCGATCGAGGGACTGACCCGTTCGCACGAGTCCGACCTGCTCGCCCATCCGGAGCCGTCGACGTTCCAGGTGCTGCCGTGGCGCGGCACCGTCGACCCGGCCGCCGGCATGTTCTGCGAACTGCGCACACCGGACGGGCAGCCGGCTGTCTCGGACCCGCGCAACGTGCTGAAGCGCTCGCTCGAGAACGCGGCGGATGCGGGCTTCAGCTTCTACACGCATCCGGAGATCGAGTTCTATCTGCTGAAGTCGCGCTCGTTCGGCGACGACGGCCCCATCCCCGTCGATTCGGCAGGCTACTTCGACAACGTGCCGGGCGGCACGGCCCACGACTTCCGTCGCAGCTCGGTCCGGATGCTCGAGGACCTGGGCATCTCCGTCGAGTACTCGCACCACGAGGGCGGGCCAGGCCAGAACGAGATCGACCTGCGCTACGCCGACGCGCTGACGATGGCGGACAACATCATGACGTTCCGCACGGTCGTCAAGGAGGTCGCGATCGAGCAGGGCGTCCACGCGACATTCATGCCGAAGCCGTTCGCCGAGCACCCGGGTTCCGGTATGCACACGCACATGTCGCTGTTCGAGGGCGACGTGAATGCGTTCTACGAGGAGGGCGGCGAGTACCAGCTCTCCAACGTGGGGCGGCAGTTCATCGCGGGGCTGATGATGCACGCGCGGGAGATCGCAGGCGTGACCAACCAGTTCACGAACTCCTACAAGCGGCTGTGGGGCGGCGACGAGGCGCCCAGCTACGTGACCTGGGGCCATCTGAACCGCTCCGCGCTGGTGCGCGTGCCGCGCTACAAGCCGGGCAAGGGCAGCTCGGCGCGCATAGAGCACCGCGGCATCGACGCCGCGGCGAACCCGTATCTGGCATACGCGCTGATGCTCGCTGCAGGCCTGAAGGGCATCCAGGAGGAGTACGAGCTCCCGGCGGAGGCCGCTGACAACGTGTGGGCTCTCAACGAGCGCGAGCGCCGCGCCCTCGGGTACAAGGCGCTGCCGCAGTCGCTCGATGAGGCGGTCGCCGCGATGGAGGACAGCGAGCTCGTCGCAGAGACTCTGGGAGAGACCGTCTTCAGCTATGTGCTGGCGAACAAGCGCGAGGAGTTCCAGCGCTACCGGCAGCAGATCACGCCGTTCGAGCTGAAGACCCAGATGAACATCGTCTGAGGTCAGCGCGATGGTCGGCAGGGATCGGGTCAATCAGCACACGCGGCTCATCCGGCTCGGTTTCACACGCATCGATGAGGTGCTCGCGATGCTCGACGAGCTCATCGAGCGGACCGGGGCGTCTCGGGAGGAGCTGGTCGACGCCAGCGTCGAGGCAGCCGACCCCAACGAGGCGCTGCGGTCGCTGACGTGGGCGGCGCGCAACGACGGCGACGCCGTCGCACGAGTGCTCGCCGATGCGCACGGCAGCCGCGTCGCGTGGCGGCTGCTCGGCGCGTCGCGCGGCTTCGGAGAGTTCTACCTGCGCAGGCCGGACAGCCTCTCCGGTCTGCTGACCGCAGGGGAGTCGCTGCCGACGCCGCAGGAGATGCGCGAGGCGCTGTTCGCGGCCGTCGGCAGCTCATCGGACGGCTTCGCCGCCGAGTGCGACGAGGGCGCGTGGGTGTCGATGCGCGTGGCGTATCGCGAGCAGCTCGCCCGCATCGCCGCGTACGACCTGCTCGTCGACGACCCGATCGAGGCGCTGAACGCTGTGGCCGCCGCGTTGGCGGACCTCGCATCCGCCGCGCTGGACGCCTCGCTCGCGATCGCACGGGCACAGCTCGTCGAGGGTGCCGCTGGCGTCGGGCGATTCACACGCGAGGAGGTAGATGCGACGCGCTTCGCCGTCATCGGCATGGGAAAGGCCGGGGCGCGCGAGCTGAACTACGTCAGCGACGTCGACGTGATCTTCGTCGCCGATCGGGCAGACGGCGCCGAGATCGCCGAACCGCGCATGCTCGATGTCGCCACCAGGCTCGCCAGGCAGACGATGCGCGGCATCTCGGGCTTCGAGATCGAGCCGCCGCTGTGGGAGGTCGACGCGAATCTGCGCCCCGAGGGAAAGAAGGGCGCGCTGGTGCGCACTCTCGCCTCGCACATCGCCTACTACGACCGCTGGGCCGAGAACTGGGAGTTCCAGGCACTGCTGAAGGCGCGCCCGCTCGCCGGCGACGCGGCGCTCGGAGACGCGTACATCGAGGCGATCTGGCCGCACGTGTGGGAGAGCGCGGGGCGCGACGGCTTCGTCGGCGGCGTGCAGCGGATGAGGCAGCGCGTCGAGGAGCACATCCCCGATGAGGAGATGGAGCGCCAGCTCAAGCTCGGCGCGGGAGGCTTGCGCGACATCGAGTTCGCGGTGCAGCTGCTGCAGCTGGTGCACGGCCGTACCGACGACGCGATCCGGCTTCGCGGCACGCTGGAGGCACTCGATGCGCTGGCGCGCGAGGCGTACATCAGCCGTCAGGATGCGGCGCAGTTCGACGCCGACTACCGCAGGCTGCGCCTCTGGGAGCACCGTCTGCAGCTGCAGGGGCTCAACCGCACGCACCTGATGCCGGCCGATGAGGAGGGCATGCGCGTCCTTGCCCGTGCCTCGGGTCTGGGATCGGCCGGCGAGCTGACCAGCGAGTGGAGCCGTGTGCGCCGCGAGGTGCGCGACATCCACGTGCGCATCTTCTACCGGCCGCTGCTCGGTGCGGTCGCCGCGCTCGGCGACGAAGAGGTGCGGCTGTCGACGACATCGGCGCGGGCGCGATTGGCGGCGATCGGGTTCCGCGATCCGGATGGTTCGCTGCGGCATCTGCACGCGCTCACCCGCGGCATGAGCCGTAAGGCGCAGATCCTGCGTCATCTCGCCCCCGTGATGCTGCGCTGGTTCGCCGACGGTGTCGATCCGGACTACGGCCTGCTCACCTTCCGCAAGATCAGCGAAGCGATCGGCACGACGAGCTGGTTCCTCCGGATGCTCCGCGACTCCGCCGGTGCCGCCGAGGGGCTGACGAAGCTGCTGTCCGGGTCGAAGTTCGTCGGCGACCTGATGGAGATGATCCCCGAATCGGTGGGATGGCTCGAAAGCGAGCAGAAGCTGCGGCCGCGCTCGACGGAGCAGATCGACGGCGAGGCCCGGGCCATTCAGGCGCGCCACGCCACGATCGAGTCGGCGATGAAGGCCGTGCGGGCGATGCGGCGCCGCGAGCTGCTGCGCGCGGCGATGGCATCGATGCTCGGGGTCATCTCGATGCCGGAGCTGTCGGCGGCGCTGACCCGGATCACCGAAGCGACCATCCAGGCGACTCTGCGGGCTGTGTTCCGCGCGGTCGTTCCGGACGACGCGCAGGATCTCGATTTCGCGATCGTCGGCATGGGCAGGCTCGGCGGCGCCGAGATCGGCTTCGGCAGCGACGCTGACATCCTGTACGTGTACCGCCCGGAGTCCGTCGCCCCCGAGGTCGCGCAGAAACTCGCCGAGCGGATCGTCGCGGAGTTCCGGCGGGTCGTCGAGGACGCGCGGGTGCCGCTGGAACTCGACGCCGATCTGCGCCCCGAGGGCAAGAAGGGTCCGCTCGTGCGCAGCCTCGAGGCCTACCGCGCGTACTACGCGCGCTGGTCGCTGTCGTGGGAGGCGCAGGCGCTGCTGCGGGCACGGGGCATCGCTGGGTCGACGAAGCTGATCGACGCGTTCATGGCGATGGCCGATGAAGTGCGCTACCCGGAGCATCCGTCGGAGCAGGGCCTGCGCGAGATCCGGGTGATCAAGGCGCGCGTCGAGGGGGAGAGGCTGCCGCGGGGCGTGGACCCGAAGCGTCATCTCAAGCTCGGGCCGGGCGGCCTCAGCGACGTCGAGTGGCTGGTGCAGCTGATGCAGCTTCAGCACGCCCACCGGGTGCCCAGCCTGCGTACGACGTCGACTCTCGATGCTCTGGCGGCGGCAGAGGACGTCGAGTTGGTCGACGCCGACGCGGCGGAGCGGTTCCGTGAGGCGTGGCAGCTGGCGACCCGGCTGCGCTCGGCGAACACTCTGCTGACGGGCAGGACGAGCGATGTGCTCCCGACCGATACCCGCGACCTCGACGGCATCGCCCGCATCCTCGAGTACCCGCCGGGCTCGGCGGTCGAACTCGACGAGGACTGGGCCAGAACGTCTCGCCGCGCTCGCTATTCCTTCGAGCGCCTCTTCTACGGCTGAGCAGGCTGCCGAGACGCGTGGCGGCGGCCCAGCGACGAGTCAGCGCGCATGGGCTCCGGATGACGCCCGGCTGTGGTCGACGCGGCACTGATCGTTCCGCGGCTTCGGAGGCCGCATCACAGTCGGCGCCATGCACGCGGTCCGAGTGCGACCGCACGGCCGTCGATGACGACTGTGCGCGGGACCTCCGACAGGCTCGCCGCCAGTGTCGTGCTGCCGGCGCGGAGGGCCCAGACTCGGTCGTCGGAGGAGCGAGCCGTCTGCAGCGGGGCTCCCGCACAGACAGCGAGCGCCCGGATGGCCTCGGCCACAGGCAGGTCGTCACCTGACGCCGTGCGGATGCCGCGCGGGCCCCACTCCTCGAAGAAGCTGAGCGTCGTCACTCCGGGGACGGAGAGTGCGGAGGCTGACGCGATCACCCACGCGGCGAGTTCCGGGGCGCTCTGGCGCGGGTCGTCGGCGTCGAGCAGCTCTGGACCATAGCCGTTCGACAGATCGGCGACCGAAGGCCGTGGGAGCGTCCTCGTGGCGACATTGTTCACGTGCGCGCGCAGCGTGATCGGCCCGACGTGCACGGGCGCGTCGCCGGCGATGCGCACGGCCTGCTCGGCGACGAGTCGCTGCATGGCGATCGACTGCTCGACCTGCAGCGTCTCGAACGCATGGAATGTCGGTGTGAGGCTGAACACTACGCCGTCGAGCCCGGCAGGAAGCCGGTGGTGCTCACGGTTCAGCTCCGTGAAGTGGCTGCGCGTGCCGCCGATGACCGGCACAGTCATCCCGGCCTCGGTCAGCGCGGCGCGGAGCAGCGCGATCGCGCCGGTGTCCGAGACATGCTGCGCATCGTGCCCCGAGGGCCGGAACGCTGTCGCGCGGGCGATGTCGAGGTCGGCCAGCGCGCGAGCGGCGTCACGCAGCGCGGTCGCGTCTTCGGTCTCGGGCAGAACGAGCCGCACGTCGAGCGGCAGGCCGCTGCGAGCCGCGCGCTTGAGGACAGCGGGCCACCCGTCCCAGCCGAGGTCGACCTCGACCAGCAGATCCGCGCCGACCGGGGCGGGAGCGGGCCCGACACCCGGAGCCGTCGACGCTCCGACGGAGACGGCAGGCATCGCGCCGGCGTCGGAGAACGCGAGGGCTTCGGCTCCTGCTGAACCGCCTGCGTCACCGGGAGCGGTCCGTGAGCCGTCGGATGCCGCCGACCCGGTGAGCTGGGCCGCGGGGCCGTTCGCACCGGACGAGGTCGAGCGTTCCGATGCGGTGCCCGACTTCGCATCCGGCACGGCAGCATCCGGATCAGCCTCGGCGGTCAGCCTGACCGACTGACGCACGGTCTCGCCCGCCGCGATGGGATAGGGGAACGGCAGTGCGAGCGGCCGGCTGTACGTCTTGTAGGAAGCATCGGTCCAGTTGCGCTGATCCTCCATCTCGAACACATCGCCGTCGAAGGCGCAGCTGATGCGCACGCGGTTGTGCGACCAGGCCAGACTTCGGATGTCGAGGGCAGGCTGGTGCGGCGAGATGTCGACAGGGAAGGCGGTGCTCTCCGCCGAGCCGTCTGAGTGCTCGATGTGCAGCGCGGCACCGGAGAGCTGCGGCGGATGCAGCACGATGAGCCCGGTGCGGTTGGTGAGGTAGTCGTGCCTGCTCGTGGCCTCCAGGTCGACGGCGAGTGCGCCGCCGTCGACCGAGACGGAAACGGATGCGTCGAATCCGGCGCCGAGTCGGTCGGTGACCAGTTCGATCCGGATGCCGTCAGCCCCTGCCTCGACGCCGGCGACGGTCCACACCGGTGTCGCCCAGTCGCTGTCGCGCGTCACCGCGCGCACGCCGCGCAGCACGTCGACGCCGCGATACCGGATGCGTGAGATCTCATCGTCGCGCAGTTCGAAGCGCCAGTCGCCGACGGCGAACTCCCGCACGCTCTCTGTGACCCAGGTCATCTCGGCTCCGCTACAGCGTGGTCATACCGCCGTCGACGGTGAACATCGCACCCGTGGCGAATGCGCTGTCGTCGCTGGCGAGGAAGGTCATCACACCGGTGATGTCGTCGGGGGTGGCCGGCCTGCCCAGTGGGATGCGGCTCGTGATCGCGGCACGCGCATCCGGATCCTCACGGATCGCGGAGACGAGCGACGTCTCGGTGTACGGCGGCACGACGGTGTTGACTCGTATTCCGTCGGTTGCATATGCCGCGGCGACGGTGCGGGCGAGGCCGTGGATACCTGCCTTGGTCGCACTGTAAGCGGTGAAGTCGCTGCCCTCGCCGTTGACGCCCGTCGGGCTGCCGGTGAGGATCACGGAGCCGCCGCCTGCGGCGAGCATCGAGCGGACCGCGTGCTTCACGGTGAGGAACGTGCCGGTCAGATTGATGTCGACCGTACGGCGCCACACGTCGAGGTCGAGGTCCGCAGCCTTCGCATCCTGCCCGAACAGCTGCACACCGGCGTTGGCGACGACGACGTTCGGTGCCCATCCCGCATGGTCGAGCTCACGGAACATCGTCGCGACCTGATCCTCCTGCGAGATATCGACGAGCGCGGCACGAGCACGCTCGCCGATGTCCGCCGCTGCGCGCTCCGCCGCGGACGCGTCGCGATCGGCGAGCACGACGCGCGCGCCCTCAGCGGCGAACCGCGCCGCCACGGCCAGACCGATGCCGCTGCCGGCTCCGGTGACGAGCGCGGTCTTTCCGTCGAGACGGGTGGTCATACAGGCTCCTCAGCGCGTGATCTTGTCGAGGTGGAGCATCCTGGCGAGGTTCTCGTCGAGCTCGTCGTCCTGGAAGATCTTCTTCCAGTCGTCCTTGATGATCATCTCGCGACCGTACTTCATCGCGATCAGACACGCATCGCTGAACGGGTTGTCGCCACGCAGCCCGTTGGCGAGCGCCACCTGGGTGTGACCGTACAGGATGCTCCGCGCGGCCGCCTCGGGAACGCCCATGGTGTGCACGGTCTCGTGCAGGGCCTCGTCGAGCAGCTCGCCGATCATGCAGGCGACGGTCTCGACCAGCGTGGGCTCGAGCTGGGCGAGCTGCTTGATCGTGACGAAGTGCACGTCGATGACCGGCGCGTAGATCGCGCGCACGGTCTCTTCGACGAGTGTCTTCGCGGCAGGATCGTCGCTCTCGACCGCGGCGATCGCATCCTGCGGAGCCGCGATACCGCCGAAGGTGTCCGCCCACTGCTCCGGAGTCTCCCGCTGCAGGAAGATCGAAGGGTGGCAGGGGTGTGCGACGGCCTGGATGACATCGTCGCGCTCGGTGAGCAGGCCAGCGTATGCGGCTGCCGGGTCGAGAGTCAGACAGACGGCGCCGGGCTTCATCTGCGGCACGAGCTCCGCGGTGACCGCGCTGAGCGCGAGGTCGGGAACGGCGAGCACGACGATGTCGGCATCGGCGACGGCGGTTGCGGCATCGGTGAGCTCGCGCCCCGCCTCATGGGTGCGCTCCTGTCCGGCCGGGGAGGTCTCGACGTAGCGGACGTCGTGATCGCTCCTGACGAGGTTGTTCGACACGCGCATGCCCATCTTGCCGCCGGCGCCGATGACGGCGATCGTGTACTTCTCGCTCACTGTGTTCTCCTCAGATAATCCAGGGCCGTGCGGGTCCATTCCCGCTCAGCCGCGATGGTGGTGGGTGCGTCCGACTGCCACGGCAGCCAATGCTCGACGATCTCGTTGATGCCTCGCTCGCGCGGCCGCACGGTCTGCAGCAGGTGCTCGTAGTCGTGCAGTCCCTGGCCCATGGGCGCACCGCTGTAGGTGAAGCCGACCCAGCCGTCCTGCCGTGCGAAGGCGAAGTCCTTCACATGCACGTTCTTCACATGCGGCGACGAGGCGGCGACGCACTCGGCGGGTCGCTCGAGGCGCGCTACGACGTTCGCCGGGTCGAGGCAGATGCCGAGCTCGTCGCTCCCGATCGCCTCGACGAGCCGGACGAGGTCAGCCGTGGCGATCTGCTCGTACGTCTCGAGCGCGAGCGTGACGCCGGCCGATTCGAAGCTCCGGATGGCGTCGTGCAGCCACGAGGACGCCTCGCCGAGTGTCGGATCCGAGCCGGGAGAGGAGACCATGCTGCGCACCAGTGAGGCGTCGAAGATCTCGGCGAGACGCAGGTACCGCTCCAGATGCTCCGGCGCGATCCCCTTCGTCCCCAGCTCGATCGTGAGGCCGTTGTCGCGTGCGGCGGATGCCGCCTCGCGCAGCTCGGCTCGGTTCATCCGCTCGAGCGGTGCGTAGTCGCAGATCTGGAAGAGCCCGACGTCGTGGGCACTGGCGTCCTCGAACTCGTCGATGAGCGTCAGCGGCCTCTCGACGCGATCGGAGCGCCGCCAGAAGTAGGCATAGGAGCCGAGGCCGATCATCGTGCCGTCCCGCTTCTGGCGATGATCGAGCGCGGTGGTGGGGGATCCGTGGAGCAGATGATGTCAGTTTCGCTGGTCGATGGAATTGGGTCTGAGCCCATTCTGGCGAATCCGTTGCAATTGGTCAACCGGTTTGCCATACTTGATCGCGGAAGTGCCCCGACACTTCCTGAGCCCGCCGCACCAAGACGCACATCTGTGTTCGGCATCGCTACAACGACGTAAGGGATGAAGATGAAACCACAGCACACACGAGGCGGAGTATGCCTCGTCATCGGCCTGGCCGGGGCGCTCGCCCTGGCGGGTTGTTCCGCCGACGCGGGATCCGAGACCGGGGGAGGCACCAGCACGTTGAGCATCGGCTCGACGGTCGTGCCGCAGTCCTGGGATCCTGCTGACATCGGAGACGCGAACTACAAGCCGTACGCGCAAGCCGCCTACGACACGCTGGTTCTGAGGGAACCTGACGGGGAGTACGTGCCGATGCTTGCTGAAGCCTGGTCGTTCAGTGACGACAACCGCACGCTCACGCTCGAGCTGAGGGACGACGTCACGTTCTCAGACGGCGAGGAGTTCGACGCGGATGCCGTTGTGGCCAACTTCGAGCACTTCGCGGAGGGGACGGGACCCCTCTCTACCCAGCTGGCGGGTCTTGAGAGTGCGGAGGCGGTGAGCGAGTTCACGGTCGAAGCCGAGTTCGCTCAGCCGATCCCCGATCTCGTGTACAACCTGTCGGACGCGGCCGGGCGCATGGCCAGCCCGGCAAGCCTCGGTGAGGACGGGCTCGAGACCGTCCCTGTCGGGACGGGGCCGTATGTGATGGACGAATCGAACACAGTGCAGGGGTCGACGTATGCGCTGACCGCGCGGGAAGACTATTGGAATTCTGACCTGCAGGAGTTCGAAACGATCGAGTTCCAGATCTTCGAGGACGAGTCCGCGCTCATCAATGCCCTTCGCAGCGGTCAGGTCGACGCAGGCAACCTGACGAATCCTGACAACGTAGAAAGTGCGAAAGCGGCAGGGATCAGCGTCCTGAAACCTGACGTGCACATCTCGTGGTTCGGGCTGATCGTGTTCGATCGGGAAGGAACGATGGTCCCCGAGCTCGCGGACCCCCGAGTACGCGAAGCGCTCGCGTGGGCGATCGATCGAGAGACTCTCGCAAAGGTGACGCTCGGGATCGACGATGGAACGATCGACGATCAGATGTTCAACGAAGGTTCGCCTGCGTGGGGCTCCGAGCTTGCCGAGCACTACTCCTATGACCCTGATCGGGCCCGCGAGCTCCTGGATGAAGCAGGCGTAGACGGTTTCACAATTCACATGCCGGTGAGCTCGCTGTTCCAGCAGGGCCTCCTGACCGGAGTCGAGGAGCAACTCGGAGCGGTCGGCATCGAGGTCGTATGGGATGACGTCCCTGGGCAGTCCTTCATCGACGAGATGCTCGGCGGCAACTATCCGGTCAGCCTCATGGTGCTCGGGTCGGTCCCGACGGACTGGTCGGTCGTGACCAACTATCTCGCTCCGGATTCAGCGTGGAATCCGCTCGGAACGAGTGATCCAGAGCTGCAGGCACTCATCGATGCGATCCCGGCCCAGAGCGATGACGAGCGAGGCGCCTCCTATCAGGCGATCAACGAGTTCGTGATCGAGAACAACTGGTTCCAGCCGTGGTTCTGGGCGGAGGAGAACTTCGCCGTGAACGAGGACGCCGTGCACGTCGAGCTGCAGCTGCAGCAGAACGTGCCGTCGATCTACAACTATTCGCCCGCATCCTGACACACGTCGCCGGGCGGTGAGAGCCGCCCGGCGACAGGAGGACATCGGATGAACACATGCTGATCTTTCTCGCAAAGCGCCTCGTCTCCGGTCTGGTGCTGGTTGCGCTCATCCCTTCGCTGGCGTTCCTGCTGATGCGCGCGGGTTCCGCCAACGTCGCTCGGCAGATCCTCGGCCAGACTGCGTCGGAAGAGCAGGTCGCCGAGAAGGCTGCCGAACTCGGTCTCGACCGTCCCCTCGTCGAGCAGTATCTCTCGTGGGCAAACGGCGCGCTCAAGGGGGACCTGGGCACGTCCTGGTTCACGAATGAGCCCGTGCTGCAGGCGATGCTCACCAGAGTCCCGGCGACGCTCAGCCTGGTCATCGTGACGACGGTCATCGCGGCTGTTCTCGCGGTTGCCCTCGGACTGGCGGCTGCCTATTACAAAGGTTGGCTCGACAGAGTGCTGCAAGTGCTGTCGATCGTCGGCTTCGCCCTGCCTGGGTTCTGGCTCGCGCTCATGCTGGTGGTGTGGTTCGCCATCGACGTGCCGCTGTTTCCCGCCACCGGGTACGTTCCGGCTGCCGAAAGCCTCGGAGGGTGGGCACGGTCCATCACGCTGCCCGTCACTTCGCTCGCAGTCGGGGCCGTGACGGCCACGGCACAGCAGGTGCGCGGTGCCGTGCGGGACATTCTTCAGCAGGACTGGGTGCGAACGCTGCGCGCTCGAGGCATCTCGCGCGGGTCTCTGATCTTCAGACATGTGCTGCGCAGCGCGGGCGTGGCCGGGCTCACGGTGCTCGGGCTCCAGTTCATCGGCCTGCTGGGCGGGGCAGTCCTCGTCGAACGCATCTTCGCGATTCCTGGGATCGGACAGGTGCTCGTGACGTCAACGGCCCAGGGAGACCTGCCGCTGGTGCTCGGCGTCGTGTTGGTGACGACCGTCGTCGTCGTCATCGTCAATCTCCTCATCGACCTCGGAGTCGGATTCTTCAACCCGAAGGCACGCTTGTCATGACGAACACCTACACTGCTGCACTCCCCTCGGGGGAGCCGGAGGTCAAGCGCAGTTCCGTCCTGCGTCGCGCGATGCGGAACCCGTTCGGCATGATTGCCGGCGTCATCATCGCTGTTGTGATGCTGGTCGGTCTTCTGGCCGATCTCATCGCTCCATACGGACCGAATGAGAGCGACCTCACTCGTCTGTTCGAACATGGGGGCGGCGGTCACCTGCTGGGAACGGACGGCGCCGGTCGCGATGTCGTCTCGCTGCTGATCTACGGCGCACGTTCCTCGCTCATCGGGGCTGCTATCGCGGTCTGTGTGTCTGCGGCGATCGGCGTGCCGACGGGACTCATCGCCGGCTACTTCGGTCGCTGGTTCGACACCGTGGGGATGTGGGTCTCGAGTGCCGTGCTCGCGCTGCCGGGGATCGTGATCCTGCTCGCTTTCCGCGCTTCGGTGAGCTCGTCGATGTGGGCTGCGATGCTCGTCTTCGGAGTGCTGCTCTCGCCGTCCTTCTTCGTGCTCGTTCGCGCTGCCGTCAGGTCCGTCAGGAACGAGCTCTACGTCGATGCGGCACGTGTATCCGGCGTTTCGGATGCGCGGATCATCGCGCGGCATGTCTTCACGGTTGTGCGTGCGCCGATCGTGATCCAGGCGGCCATGGTCGCGGCGTTGGGGCTCGTGATCCAAGCGGGACTCGAGTTCCTCGGTCTGGGTGATAGGAACACGCCCAGCTGGGGCCAGTCGCTCAATGAGGGCTTTCAGAACATCTTCCGAGCGGACCATCTGATCCTGTGGCCGGGACTCGCACTGGGAATCACCATCGCCGCGTTCGCGCTGTTCGCAAACGCTGTCCGAGATGTGCTGGACGCCGCTGAGGCGTCTCGTCCCTCAACAGGGCCGTCGCAGTCCGCACCGGCACACGAGTCGGCCGTGCCTGCGAAAGCAGGAGACCTGCTCAGCATCCGCGATCTGCGCGTCGCATTCGGAAAGGGAGACAGCTCGCCCGAAGTCGTGCGCGGTGTCGACGTCGACGTCGACTCAGGACGTGTCATCGGCCTCGTCGGTGAATCAGGATCAGGCAAGACACAGACGGCTCTGGCGGTGCTCGGTCTGCTGCCGGACGGCGGGAGGGTCAGCGCAGGGCATATATCCATCGACACTCAACGGATGACGATCGACGAACGGATTCGCTTGCTCGGCGGCAGCATCGGCTATATCCCGCAGGAGCCGATGAGCAACCTCGACCCGGCGTTCACAATCGGAAGCCAGCTGACAGAACCACTGCGCAGGCATCTTCGGCTGAGCCGCAGAGAGGCGCGTGAACGCGCGCTCGCTCTGCTGGAGCGCGTGGGCCTTCCTGACCCAGTGCGCGTGATGGGCGCGTATCCCCATCAGATCTCTGGTGGGATGGCTCAGCGCGTGCTGATCGCCGGCGCGGTGTCATGCGAGCCGCGTCTTCTCATCGCCGATGAGCCGACCACAGCACTCGACGTGACGATACAGGCGGAGATACTCGACCTTCTGCGCGATCTCCAGCAGGAGAAGGGGATGGGGCTGCTTATCGTGACGCACGACTTCGGCGTCGTGGCGGATATCTGCGATGAGGTCTACGTGATGCAAGCCGGGCGCATCGTGGAGCACCGCCCGTGCGATGTTCTGTTCTCGGATCCCCAGCACAACTACACGAAGGCACTGTTGGGCGCCTCGTTGGAAGGCGGCCCTTCCCGCCGGGAACGCCAGAAGGAAGGCAACTGATGGCCGAAGACCTGCTCACGGTCGAGGATCTCGTCGTGGAGTTTCCGCAGAGCGGGTGGCGCAAGCCCCCGTTTCGCGCCCTCAAAGGCGTGTCCCTATCCGTCGAACCCGGCGAGACGCTGGGCATCGTCGGCGAATCCGGCTCGGGGAAGTCGACGCTCGGCCGAGCGATACTCGGCCTTGCCCCGGTTGCCGGCGGATCGATCACATTCGACGGTCGCGATATCTCGCGATTGAGCCGTCGAGCGCGACGTGGCATGAGCCGTGACATCCAAGTGGTGTTCCAAGATCCATACACTTCGCTGAACCCGTCCCTGACCATCGGGGACACGCTGAGCGAACCGCTCAGGCAGGCGGGCATCGAGGGAAACGAAGCCGCCTCGCGGGTGAAGGATCTGTTGGACCGGGTCATGATGCCGTCTGACGCCGTACGGAGGCTGCCCAGGGAGTTCTCTGGCGGGCAGCGCCAGAGAATCGCCATTGCGCGAGCGCTGGCGCTCGAACCTCGGCTCATCGTGTGCGACGAACCCGTCTCAGCGCTCGACCTGACGACTCAGCAGCGCGTTCTCGATCTCTTCATCGAGATCCAGGAGCGAACCGGAGTCGCGTACCTCTTCGTGTCGCATGACCTCAGCGTGATCCGGCACATCAGCCACAGAGTCGCTGTGGTGCACGGAGGAGAGATCGTCGAACAGGGCGATGCCGATCGCGTCACCACGCGCCCTGAGAAGCAGTACACGCGGCGACTCCTGCTCGCATCTCCCATACCCGACCCAGCGGCGCAGGCTCGGCGCCGTGAGGAACGGCACGCGCTCGCGCGTGCCTGAGAAAGGAGCAACATGCTGAAGACATGCGGCGGAACGGTGCGAGGCGAGGCGGACGATCGACTGGGCTCCGTGATCGATCGGCTTGAGGGTCACCTCGCGGCGGACCCCGACTATTCGTTCCAGATGACGGCCTACGTCGGAGGGCAGCTCGTCCTGGACGTGCACGGCGGGCGGCACCTGGAGGCGGACTCGCTCATGGTGCCCGCCTCCGTATCGAAGAACGCGCTGGCGCTGTCCGTCGGGCTGCTCGTGCAACGAGGGCTTCTGGACCTCGATGCGCCGGTGCGCGAATGGTGGCCGGAGTTCGCAACGGCAGGCAAAGAACGCGTCACGACGCGGCAGCTTCTCTCACACCAGGCGGGCCTGCCGGAAGCGGATCCGATTCTCAGCTGGGACGAGATCCTCGATCATCATGCGGGCTCGGAGCGCTTGGCGCGCTCGCGCCCCTTCTGGCATCCGGGCTCAGCATTCGGCTATCACGCGCTGACGATCGGGAACCTGGTCGACACCCTCGTCCAGCGCATCGACGGACGCACCGTGCAGGGATTCTACGAGGATGAGTTGAGGAGCCGCGTCGGCGCCGACTTCTTCCTCGGCCTGCCTCCTGAACACGACAGTCGCTTGGTGACGCCGCTGGAACTGGTGCCTCCGTTGGGCGAACCACCTGCGCCTACCCGGCACAACCCGATGCTCGCCACCGCATTCGGCCCGCGTCCGGGCGAGCAGATCGACATGGTGCGCGATGAGCGTTCCTGGCGCTTCGGGCACCCGGCGGTATCGGCGGCGACGTCCGCGAGAGGCATCGCCACGCTGCTCGCGGCCGCGACAACCGGCATCGACGGCACCCCAGCGCTGCTCGACGCTGACACGGTCTCCATCATCGGCGAACAGCAGGTCCGCGGCTACGATGAGGTGCTCGGCCAGGATGACCGAGCACATGCGATCGTCTTCCAGAAGCCAAGCCAACAGCTGGCGTTCGGCGGCCCCCGGAGCTTCGGTCACGACGGCGCCATGGGGGCACTGGGATGTGCTGACCCCTCCTCCGGCGTCGCTTTCGGATACACCGTCGCTCGCGGCCCATGGCCGGGCGGCGGGGATCCGCGCGCGGTGCGAGCGGCGCGGGAGATCGGCGAGATGGCATGGTGAGCGAGTTCGACGCCCAGGCTCCGCCGCGCGTCATCGTCACAACGGACCCCGAGCTCGATGATCTCAACTCGATGCTGCGACTTCTTCTGTACAGCAACGAGATCGATATCGCGGCGCTCGTGTACTCGTCGAGCAGATTCCACTTCGCAGGTGATGAGGCACGAGGCATCGCTCCTCATAGGTGGCCTGCTCCTGGGCAGAAGCTGCACATCGACATCGCGATCGACGCCTATGAGAAGTCCCATGCGAACCTTGTCAGGCACGACCCTCGTTATCCGGATCCGGACGCACTGCGCGGGCTGGTTCGCGTAGGCAACATCAGAACCGAGGGCGACGTGCAGGAGCCCACAGACGGATCCGAACTCGTGCGCGAGGCGCTGCTGGGGAAAGCGCCCGGGAGAGTGTTCGCCCAAGCATGGGGCGGAACGAACACCATCGCCCGCGCGCTGATGTCGATCGAAGAGGCGTACCGCGACACCGCTGAATGGCGAGACGTCCACGAGCTCATCACGAGACGCACCGTGATCACGTCTTTCGCCGAGCAGGACAGCACTTTTCGTGAGTACATCCGACCGCACTGGCCCGAACTGGAGTTCCGCGACGTCGCAACTACCGCGTGGGGCTACTTCGCGTGGGACGTCGTGCCGGACGAAGCGAGCGCATACCTCTCTGCGGAATGGATGCGCGAGAACGTCACGCGGGTCGGTCCGATGGGTGCCGAATACCGTGTATGGGGTGACGGCAAGCAGCTGGCAGCGGGATTCGACGACGAGGACTACTTCGGCCTTGCGGATGCTTCCGATGACCAGCTTTCGGCACGCGGCTATCGCGTGTGGGCACCTGTGCGCCCCGCGGGGTCATGGATATCCGAAGGGGACAGCTCGAACTTCGCCCTCCATATCGACAACGGACTCCGGAACGCGGAGCACCCGACCTTCGGAGGATGGGGAGGACGCCAGGAGCCGGACCCCGACGATCCGCATCGCTGGCGCAGCGTGGGGTGGTCGAAGATGTTCGACGCGCCGATCACGGATGCCGGTGAAGTCGGACAATGGTACGGGGCCATTCAGCGCGACTTCGCTGCGCGCCTGAGATGGACGGTGACGTCTGACTTCGAGGACGCGAACCACGCGCCGCGCGTGAGCTCTCTCGGGCCGACCGATCGATCCGTCCGCCCCGGCGACAGCGTCGAGTTCGCATTCACAGCAGCGGACCCCGACGATGACTCCGTGCGGGTCATCGTGCGCTTGGATGCCCAGGCGAGCACGTGCCGGGCCGATGTCGCCGCGACGGACGCCGGGTGCCGTGTGGATGTTTCTTCCGACGCTCGACGCGGGGATACAGTGAGTGTGATCGTCGAGGCGATCGACGACGGTGATCCGCCTCTGACCGGATACGCGCGTTTCGCGCTGACGGTGACGTGAACGGCTCATACTGTGATGGAAACGTGTGGAGTGCGGGCGTCGGAAGGCGCAGCCCCTGACGGGACACCCGGATTGCGGGACACGCCGTCGCGCTGATGCCGTCCGTCGGT
The DNA here is from genome assembly GCF_003569805.1 of Microbacterium halotolerans. Lineage (GTDB taxonomy): Bacteria > Actinomycetota > Actinomycetes > Actinomycetales > Microbacteriaceae > Microbacterium > Microbacterium halotolerans. The sequence goes on from NZ_KZ984052.1 coordinate 197,613, forward strand.
CGGGGTCGTGAGACTGAGGCAGAGAGACAGGTGATTGATGCCCAGTGAAAGCGATTCGTCTTCGGAGAAGATCGTCGGGGCCCTCGGCACGCTGTCCACCGGGACTCCGGTGAGCGAAGTCGCGCGACGTCTGCTGGATCTGTTCACAACCGGATCGATCGAGCCGGGCACGAGGCTTCCCTCTGAACGGCAGCTCGCCGCGTCACTTGCCGTCGGTCGTTCTGCGGTCCGTGAGGCGCTGGCAGCGCTGGAGGTGCTCGGCATCGTGGACGTGCGGCCGGGCTCTGGGACCTACTTGCGCGGCGAGGCCAGCGAACTGCTGCCGCAGACGCTTCGTTGGGGGCTGCTGATAGGGGAGAAGAACTCCTCGGAACTGATCGAACTGCGAGCCGGTCTGGAGATCTATGTCGCCCGTCTCGCCGCGACACGGGCGAGCGATGCGGCCCGTGCGGCGCTGCGTGCGCACGTGCAGGAGATGCGCGGCGCCGGTACCGACCTTGCGGCATTCGCACGGGCGGATCTGAACTTCCATCTCGATCTCGCAGAAGCAGCGGAGAACGCAACGCTGCACGACCTGCTCCACGTCGTCCGGTCACTGCTGCAGGTCTATGCGGATCGTGCCGTGCACTCCCGGGAGGAGGCGGAGGTCGCGGTGCGCGAGCACGAGGCCGTCACCGAAGCGCTTGACGCGCACGACCCTGACGCTGCGGCGTCCGCGATGGCCGCGCACATGGTCACCGCAGGGGAAAGGCTCGCTCGTTTCGTCGAAAGCGACTGACGGGCAGTTCGTCGGCGCTGTACCGCGCGTGGAGTGCATGCGTTGAACGGCACCTGCTCGATGACCTCAGGGCTTTCGCCTCCGCGACAGCCTCCCCGCCTCGTCGAGCACGTCGACGAGAGCGTCGGGGTCGTGCGCGAATCGGCCGAGGAACACACCGTCGACGGCGTCGCCGAGGGCAGTCAGGAGACCGGGCCCTGCCGCGCCGCCGTAGATCACGGATGAGCCGAACCGGTCGCGGTCGGAGTCGAGGTCGGCACGGAGCGCGGCCGCGACGACCGCGACGTGCTCCGTGCCCGCAGGCTCTGGAGCACCGATCGCCCAGACGGGCTCGTAGGCGACGATGATCGAACCGGCGCCGGAGCCGCGCAGAGCGCGACGCAGCTGCGCGATGGCGGCCGCTGCGGCGTCATCCGGTGCGAGACGCTCGCTCTCGCCGATGCAGACCAAAGGCGTGAGGCCGTTTCGCAGAGCCGCACGGGTCTTCGCCGCAACCACGTCATCCGTCTCACCATGCATCCGGCGCCGTTCGGCGTGGCCGATCTCTGCAATCGACGCCCCGATCTCGGCGAGCTCGACGGCGGAGACCTCACCGGTGAAGGCTCCTTCTTCGTGAGGTGAGACGTCCTGCGCACCGACGCGCACGCCCGTGTACCGGAACTCCTCGATCGCTCGCGGAATCTGCAGGTACGTCGGCGTGACGAACACCTCGACATCGCCGGACGACACCGCTTCGTGTCGGCGCAGGCGCACGGCGACCTCGGCGAACCAGGCGGCGGCACGCTCGTGCCCGAAGTACATCTTCAGGCTCACCCCGACCGTGAGCCGTCGCATCAGCAGGACCCGGTGGTCTCGTACCCGTCGATGGCCGCGACCTTCGACGCCGATGCGCTGGTCGGGTCGAAGGTGTAGCCGAGCCATTCTCTGGCGAGGCGGCGGGCGAGTTCGATGCCGACGACGCGTTGGCCCATGCAGAGGACCTGAGCGTCGTTGGAGAGCACGGAGCGTTCGACGGAGTAGGAGTCGTGTGCGGTGACGGCCCGGATGCCCTGAACCTTGTTGGCGGAGATGGCGACGCCGAGGCCGGTGCCGCAGATCAGAATCGCCCTGTCCGCTTCGCCGCGAGCGATTCGCTCCGCTGCTTCGATCGCGACTTTCGGGTACGGCGTGTGGCTATCGGAGTCGACGCCGACATCGATCACGTCCGCGACGTCCGCATTGCTCTCGAGATCCCGCTTCAGAATCTCCTTGTAGTCGAATCCGGCGTCGTCGCTGCCGACGACGATCCGCAGTGCATCCGTCATGTGTGTATCTCCCTCATCGTTCGACATGCCCTGTTGACACGGCATCTCACGGACTCTACGTTGAATCTAACGTGAAGTATGTTCTAAGCTACATGATATTCACACAGGGCAACGGAAGCCCAACATGTTCGGGGCGGTGAACTGCTCGAGCAGGTGGGCCGAGGAAGACCCGTACGAGGCGAGGCGATGGAAGCCCCGCGAAAAGATGCGAACAGGAGCAACGATGCGCGCAGTCGCTTTCACATCAGCAGGCGAGCTGGCTCTCGAGGAGCGGCAGATCCCGACTCCCGGGTACAAGGAGATCCTGATCGAGACGGCGGCGGTCGGCATCTGCGGCACCGATGCCCACGTGCTCGACGGGGAGTTCGAGGGGACGGTCTTCCCGCTCGTGCCGGGCCATGAGGCCACGGGGAAGATCGTCGCGCTCGGCGACGGCGTCAACGACGGCGTCTTCGACTTCCGCGTCGGCGATCACGTCGCGGTGAACCCCAGCACCACATGCGGCGAGTGCGAGTTCTGCCTCAACGGACACCAGAATCTCTGCCCTCGTTGGAACGGGCTCGGCGTCGTCGCCTCGGATGGCGCATCGCAGCAGTTCTTCACGGCGCCGGCGAGCAACGTGTACAGGCTCAGGCCCGACACCGATCTGTACGAAGCGGCGCTCATCGAGCCGCTCGCCTGTGCCATCCGCGGCTGGGACGTGCTTCCTCGGCGCCTCGGAGACCACGTCCTGGTGTTCGGAGCAGGCACGATGGGTCTGCTGATGGCGCAACTCGCCCATCGTGCCGGCGCAGCCACGGTCACCATCATCGATCTCAACGAGGAGCGTCTGAAGACGGCGGCCGAGTGCGGCATCGAGCAGCGCTTCACCAGCGCCGATGACGCCGACCGCGAGAAGTGGGACGTCGTCATCGACTGCACCGGCAACATCCGGGCCATCGAGGACGCGCTCACCCGTGTGAAGCCGGCGGGGTTCTTCCAGGACTTCGGGGTGGCTCCGGCCGACCAGACGGCGCGCTTCTCGCCGTTCCGCGTCTATCGCGATGAGATCTCGATCGTCGGCACCATGGCGGTCCTGAACTCATTCGGGCGCGCGGTCGAGCTGTTCGAAGGAGGCGCCGTCAACGCGAAGGCGATGATCAGCCACTCGTTCACGCTGGACGACTACACCACCGCGTTGGACATGTTCCGACGGGGCGAGGGGCGCAAGCTCCAGATCCGCCCCAACGACTCGGAATCGCGGGTGCTCCTGTGAGTGCGTCGACGGCTGCCCGCTCCGCACGGCGAGGCCTCGGAACAGGCGCGAAGCGCGGCATCCTCGCCGGCGTCATCGTGGTGCTGATCGTCTTCGTCGTCCTCGGCACGCGGGTCGTATCGAACGACGCGGCCGATGCGGGGGCAGATGAGGGATTCAACGCGGAGACCTTCGGGGCAGATCGGTTCCCCGGCGTTCAGGAGGCGATCGCCGAGAGGGCTGTCGCCGCGGACGAGCTCGCACAGGCGATCGCCGCGGACGCCGATGCCGCCGTGGAGGAGTACGCCGTACCGTCCTCAGGCGGCCCCGTGTTCAGCGTGACGTTCACCGGCACCGTAGGCGAAGGCCAGTCCGGCATCTACGACGTCGCCGTCGACGGGCTTCCCGACGACCTGCTCGTTCGGGTGCAGACGGGGCCGGCGATCAACGGCACGGAGCTGCGCGACGCCACCGGCGACATCGTGTTCGGTGAGTTCACCAACCAGATCGAGTTCCAGAACGCGGCAGCGGCGCTGAACGACGAGATGAAGGTGCAGGTGCTCGACAGCGTCGACACCGCGTCCCTCGAGGGAAGCACCGTTACCGTGACCGGAGCGTTCACGCTCATCAACGAAGCGGCGTGGCTCGTGACCCCGGTTCAGTTCGAGGTCGGCTGATGGTCGGGACAGCGGACGACGTCGTCCTCGAGGCGCGCAACATCGTCAAGACCTATGGCGGCACGCGCGCGCTGAAGGGCGTGAACTTCGAGATCCGCAGGGGAACGGTCACCACGCTGTTCGGCGAGAACGGTGCGGGGAAGTCCACCCTGATGAAGATCCTCTCGGGGGTCGAGCAGCCGACATCCGGCGAGATCGTGCTGGACGGGGAAGCGGTGGCGTTCGGCTCCACGACCGAGGCCACCGCGCGCGGCATCTCGATCATCCACCAGGAGCTGAGCCTCGCACCCAACATGACGGTGCGCGACAACATCTTCATGGGGCGCGAGATCACCGGGACCTTCGGTGGTGTCGACTACTCCGAGGAGAATCGCCAGACCCGCGAGCTGCTGCGCGACATGCAGCTGGACATCGATCCGGACACCTTCGTCTCGGATCTGCGCGTCGGTCAGCAGCAGATCGTCGAGATCGCCCGCGCGCTGTCGGTGAACTCGCGCATTCTGATCATGGACGAGCCGACATCCGCCCTGGCCGCCGCCGAGGTGGAGGTGCTGTTCGGCATCATCCGAGAACTGCTCTCTCGCGGCGTCGCGATCGTGTACATCTCGCACCACCTCGAGGAAGCGCTCGAGATCACCGACCACGCCGTCGTCCTCCGCGACGGCAGCATGACCGCGCGTGCCGAACGCACGGACATCGACCTCGCATGGATCGTGCATCACATGGTCGGCGAGCACTTCGACCTCGGCACTCCTCCCACGGGGTACGAGTTCGGCGACCCGGTGCTGGAGGTCTCGGGGCTGACCATCCTCGATCCCGAGAACTCGGAGCGAGTGATCGTGGACGACCTCGACCTCGAGGTGCGCGCGGGCGAGATCGTGTGCATCTACGGACTCATGGGTGCAGGGCGCACGGAGCTCCTCGAGGCGGTCGCGGGGCGCGACCCCGTCGCCACGGGCGACATCCGGCTCGAGGGCCGGTCGATCCTCGGCGATTCGATCGCCGACCGGATCGCCGACGGAGTCGGTCTCGTGCCGGAGGACCGCCAGCGGGACGGTCTGGTGCAGAGCTTCGACGTCGGCCGCAATCTGACGCTGGCGAGCCTCGACGCGAGCATGTCGCGGGGATCGATCTCCCGGACGAAGGAAGCGCAGCGCTCGAAGGAGCTCATCGAAGCGGTGACGGTGAAGACGCCGGGCCCCGACGTTCCGATCGGCTCACTCTCCGGCGGCAACCAGCAGAAGGTCGTGATCGGCAAGATCGTGGCGACCGATCCGAAGGTGATGCTGCTCGATGAGCCGAGCCGAGGAATCGACGTCGGGGCGAAGGGCGAGGTGTTCCGACTGCTCGCAGAACGGGCGAAGCGCGGGCTCGCGGTCGTGTACACGACGAGCGAGGTCGGTGAGTGCCTGAGCATCGCGCACCGCATCATCGTGCTCAGGCGCGGCAGGATCTCCGCCGAGTTCGCACCCGACGTGACCAAGGACATGATCATGGCCGCCTCCGGCGAGGCCGTGGCCTGAATCGATCGAGACGGACAGGACAATGACGACCACAACGACCGCCATCCTCGAGAACCGGAAGCGGTTCTCCATCACCAAGCTCCTGCTGGAGGGGCGAGCCTTCCTCGCCCTCATCCTGATCATCGCGGTGTTCTCGATCCTCTCGCCGAACTACCTGACGTGGAACAACATCCTGATCATGACCTCGCACGTCGCGATCTACGCGCTGCTGGGCCTGGGAATGCTGCTGGTCATCCTGAACGGCGGGATCGACCTCTCGGTCGGTTCGACGCTGGCGTTCTCCGCCGTGATCGGGGGTTTCCTGCTGAAGGGCGTGCCGCTGGAGATGTTCGGCGTCACGCTGTACCCGAGCGTTCCCGTGACCGTGCTGATCGCCTGCGGCGTCGGAGCGCTTGTCGGACTGGTGAACGGCATCCTGGTGGCGAAGTTCAAGATCGCGCCGTTCGTCGCCACGCTCGGCATGCTCTACGCCGTGCGCGGTCTCGCGCTGCTGATGACCGACGGTCTCACCATCAACAACCTGTCGGGAAGTGAGGAACTGGGCAACACGGGCTTCGACTGGCTCGGCTTCAACCGCATCCTCGGCATTCCGATCGGCGTGCTGATCATGATCGTCGTGGCGATCGTGCTCGGCGCTGCACTCGGCCGGGCGAAGTTCGGACGCTGGCTGTACGCCGCCGGCGGCAACGAGCGTGCGGCCGAACTGTCGGGCGTGCCGACGAAGAACGTGAAGATCTCGGTGTACGTGATCTCCGGCCTGTGCGCCGCGATCGCCGGCCTGGTGCTGGCCTCCACGCTGACCAGCGCCGACCCCAACGCCGGCGAGACGTACGAGCTGACTGCCATCGCGGCCGTCGTGATCGGGGGAGCGGCGCTCACGGGCGGTCGAGGCAATGTGCGAGGCACGCTGCTGGGCGCCTTCGTGATCGGCTTCCTCGCCGACGGGCTCGTGATCGTCGGAGTCTCCGCCTACTGGCAGATGGTGTTCATGGGCGCGGTCATCGTCGTCGCCGTGCTTCTCAACACACTGCAGTACGGTCGCCGCCGACCTGCGGCGAAGCCGAAGAAGAAGACCACGTCGACGGACGGGACGACGCCCGCTGCATCGGCAGGACCGTCTGGTGCGGGGACGTCCGAATCTTCGACGAAGGAACCCTGAACCGCACAACCGGCACCGACGAACGCTGCCGGCACCCTGAGAAAGGACACATCACATGTTCAGAATGAAGACGCTGGGCGCACTCGCCGCCGCTGGCGCACTGGTCGTGGGCCTGACCGCCTGCTCATCCGGATCCGATTCCCCCGAGGGTGAGGGCGATGGCGGCTCCGGCGGAGGCGACGAGGGCGGTCTGATCACCATCATCGTCAACGACCCTGCCAACCCCTACTGGAAGACAGAGGGCGACCTCGCACAGGCCAAGGCGGAGGAACTCGGCTACGAGGCCGTCGTCGGCTCTCACACCGGCGACACCAACACCGAGAACACGCTGATCGATACCGCCATCGCGAACCAGTCGGCAGCGATCATCCTCGACCCGGCCAACGCGGACGGCTCCATCGGGGCTGTGAAGAAGGCGGATGACGCGGGCATCCCCGTGTTCCTCGTGAACGCCGAGATCAACGAAGCGGGTCTGGCCAAGGCGCAGCTGGTGTCGAACAACGCCCAGGGCGCCGCGCTCGGTGCGCAGGAGTACGTGAACCAGATGGAGGAGGCGGGAACGTACGTCGAGCTGTTCGGTGCGCCGAGCGACAACAACGCGCAGACCCGTTCCAACGGCTTCAGCACCGTCATCTCGCAGTACCCCGATCTCGAGAAGGTCGGCGAAGAGGTGGCGAACTGGGATCGCACCGAGGGCCACGACAAGGCTCAGGCACTCATGCAGTCGAACCCCGACCTCGAGGGCGTGCTCGCTGGCAATGACGAGATGGCGCTCGGCGCGATCGCGGCGCTGAAGGAGGCCGGTGAGCTCGACGGCGTCGTCGTCGGAGGATTCGACGGGGCACCGGATGCAGTTGAGGCAGTGAAGGCGGGCGAGATGGCCTACACGGTGCTGCAGCCCGTCGCGGAGTTCTCGCAGACCGCCGTCGAACTGGCGGACGAGTACATCCGGACCGGCGAAGAGCCCGAGACGGAGAAGCAGGCGATCGACTGCATCCTGATCACCGAGGAAAATGTCGACAACATGGTGTCTCCCTTCGTCTACGAGGAGTGACACCGACCGCCACAGCGGCAGTGCGGGGGCGGGAATCAGGTTTCCGCCCCCGCACCCATGAAGAGAGGGACTATGAGCTACGTCGTCAATGAGGCGGAGAACTTCGCCGACGAATCCGCCGCGGGCTTCGTCGCCGCGCATCGCGACCTGGTCAGGCGCGTGCCGGGAGGCGTCGCACGCGCCACGGCCACACCGCAGGGGCAGGTCGCCGTCGTGATCGGCGGCGGCTCTGGGCACTACCCCGCCTTCGCCGGCCTGGTCGGTCCGGGGCTCGCCCACGGCGCGGCCATGGGGAACGTGTTCGCCTCGCCGAGCGCCCAACAGGTGCGCACCGTCGCGACCGCCGTCGACGCCGGCGCCGGCGTGCTGCTCAGCTACGGCAACTACGCCGGCGATGTGCTCAACTTCGACGCGGCACAGCAGCAGCTGCGCGACGCGGGCATTCCGTGCCGCACCGTGCGGGTCACCGACGACGTGGTCAGCGCATCGGTGTCCGAGCGGGAGAAGCGCCGCGGCATCGCCGGCGATCTCGCCGTGTTCCGCGCGGCAGGCTGGGCGGCCGAACGCGGGATGAGTCTGGACGAGGTGGCGGAGTTCGCCGATCGCGCGAATGAGCGCACGCGGTCGTTCGGGGTCGCGTTCTCCGGCTGCACGCTGCCGGGAGCCGAGAGCCCTCTGTTCACCGTGCCCGAGGGCAAGATGGCCGTCGGCATGGGCATCCACGGAGAGCCCGGCATCGAGGTGCGGGATCTTCCGACGGCCGACGAACTGGCCGACCTGCTCGTGGCGAAGCTTCTCGACGAGCGGCCGGACGATGTGCCATCTGCATCCGGCGCACGGGTCGCCATCATCCTGAACGGCCTCGGCTCGGTGAAGCACGAGGAGCTGTTCGTCGTGTACGGCTCCGTCGCCCGCCTGCTGGAAGAGCGCGGCATCACGATCGTGCAGCCCGAGGTCGGGGAGTACGCGACGAGCTTCGAGATGGCAGGCATGTCGCTGACGCTGCTCTGGCTGGACGACGAGCTGGAGCAGGCATGGGCCTCGCCCGCGCTCACCCCCGCATACCGCAAGGGCACCCTCGATCTCGGCGATGCCGTGCTCGCCGAGGCAGCGTCGGACGAAGCGGTCGACGCGATCGCCGCCGGGTCTGCCGAGTCGATCGCGGCCGCGGCCTGTGTGCGCGGCGTGCTCGGTGCCATCCGGGATCTCATCGATCGGGAAGCGGATGCGCTGGGACGTCTCGATGCGATCGCCGGCGACGGAGACCACGGCATCGGCATGAAGCGCGGCGTGCACGCCGCGTGCGACGAGGCGGAGCGCGCGGAGGGCGCCCGGGCCGGAGCCGGCACGGTGCTGGCTCTCGCGGGCGACGCATGGGCCGACCGCGCAGGAGGCACATCGGGGGCGCTGTGGGGTGCCGGACTGCGCTCTGCTGGCGAGATGCTCGGCGACAAGAACGCACCGGATGCCGCAACTGTCGCGGCCGCGGTGACCGCCGCATGCGAGACGGTCCAGCGCCAGGGGAAGGCGGAGCTGGGCGACAAGACGATGGTCGATGCGCTGGTGCCGTTCGCTCAGACGCTCTCGAGTCGGGTCGGAGCAGGTGCCGGGCTGCAGTCGGCATGGCGTGAGGCCGCGGAAGCAGCCCAGGCGGCGGCGCGCGCTACGGCCGAGCTGCTGCCTCGGATGGGGCGCGCGAGACCGCACGCCGAGGCCAGTGTCGGCACTCCCGACCCCGGTGCCGTGTCGTTCGCCCAGGCGATGGTCGCCGCGACCGACGTCATCGGCGGCGCGGCTCTGGACTGACGCTCACCGGCACCCCGTGCGCCGACCGGTCAGCCGTTCGGCGGCGCCGCGAGTCGCGGGCAGAATATAGGCAGCAGGTGTGTCGCGAGGAAGAGAGCAGCATGGCGGATCAGATCGAGCACGACGAGGCGAGCACCGAGGCGGAGTCCAGGCAGAGCCGCCAGGAGGCGAGGCAGAACGCCATCACTGACGCGGTCATGGCCGCGGGCACGATCCGCATCGCCGACCTCGCCGAACGGTTCGAGATCAGCACCATGACGGTGCATCGCGACCTCGACGAGTTGGAATCGCGGGGGCTGCTGCGCAAGCACCGCGGCGAGGCGTCCGCGCTGTCGACGGTGCTCGTCGAGTCGAGCGATGTGTACCGCGCGAGCCGGGAGCGCTCCGAGAAGGAGAGCCTCGCACTGGCGGCACTCGAGCTGATCGAGCCGGGATCGGCGATCATGCTCGACGACTCGACGACGGCGCTGCAGCTCGTGCCGCACCTTCAGACGAAGCGCCCGCTCACGGTGATCACGAACACGCTGACGGTGATGAACGAGCTGCGTTCGATGACCGGTGTCACTCTGCTCGGCCTCGGCGGGCAGTACTACAACTGGTGCAGCTCCTACATGGGGCGCATCACGACGGCAGCGATCTACGAACTGCGCGCCGACGTGCTCGTGATGTCGACATCAGCGATCACCGACGGCGTCGCCTTCCACCAGACGATGGAGACGGTCGACGTGAAACGGGCGATGTTCGATTCCGCGAGCCGCCGCATCCTGCTGGCCGATCACACGAAGTTCGACAAGCGCGCACTGCATGCCATGCAGCCGCTGGCGGACTTCGACGAGGTGATCGTCGACGCCGCCACGGCGTCGCACCACGTCGACGCCCTGCGCAACGCCGGCGTCAACGTCTCGATCGCTCCGCGTACTCGCACGCACCACTGACCCCGCGCCCAGCCGCCGAGATGCGCATTTCTCGTCGAGATGCGCCGCTGTGGACGCGTTCTCGTCGAAGAAATGCGCATCTCACGAGCCCCTCGCTCCGGATGAGGAAGGGCCCCGAATCCGCCGGAGCGAATTCGGGGCCCTTTCGGAGCTGTGGGCGGATCAGACGCCGTAGTAGAGCTCGAACTCGAACGGGTGCGGGCGCTGAGCCATCGGGAGCACCTCGGCCTCGAACTTGTACTCGATCCAGGTCTCGATGAGCTCCTCGGTGAACACGCCGCCCTCAAGCAGGAATGCGTGGTCCTCGCGCAGCGCATCGAGCACCTCGGGGAGGGTCGTCGGCACCTGCGGGATGCTCTTGGCCTCCTCCGGCGGGAGCTCGTAGAGGTCCTTGTCGATCGGCTCGTGCGGCTCGATGCGGTTCTTGATGCCGTCGATGCCGGCCATCAGCTGCGCCGCGAACGCGAAGTACGGGTTGCCGGACGCGTCAGGAGCGCGGAACTCGATGCGCTTGGCCTTCGGGTTCGAGCCCGTGATCGGGATGCGGATCGCAGCCGAGCGGTTGCCTGCCGAGTAGACGAGGTTGATCGGCGCCTCGAAGCCCTTGACCAGACGGTGGTACGAGTTGATGGTCGGGTTCGTGAACGCGAGCAGTGCGGGGGCGTGCTTCAGGATGCCGCCGATGTACCAGCGTGCGACGTCGGAGAGCTGCGCGTAGCCCTGCTCGTCGTAGAACAGCGGCGAGCCGTCCTTCCACAGCGACTGGTGCGTGTGCATGCCCGACCCGTTGTCGCCGAAGATCGGCTTCGGCATGAACGTTGCCGACTTGCCCCACTCCTCAGCGGTGTTCTTCACGATGTACTTGAACTTCAGCACGTCATCGGCCGCGTGGACCATCGTGTCGAACTTGTAGTTGATCTCGGCCTGGCCGGCGCCGCCCACCTCGTGGTGCGCGCGCTCGAGCTCGAGGCCGGCGTCGATCAGACGCGTCGAGATGTCGTCGCGCAGGTCTGCGTGCTTGTCGACGGGGGAGACGGGGAAGTAACCGCCCTTGTACGCCGTCTTGTTGCCGAGGTTCCCGCCCTCTTCCTTGCGACCGGTGTTCCACGCGGCCTCTTCGGCGTCGACCGAGTAAAAGCTCTTGCCCTGCGAGACCTCGTAGCGCACGTCGTCGAAGACGTAGAACTCCGCCTCGGGGGCGAAGAACGCGGTGTCGGCGATGCCGGTCGACGCGAGGTACTTCTCGGCCTTCTTCGCGACCTGGCGCGGGTCCTTCGAGTAGATCTCGCCGTTGCGCGGGTTGTAGATGTCGAACACCATCACGAGCGTCTTGTGCTCGCGGAACGGGTCGAGGTAGGCCGTGGTGACATCCGGGATGAGCTGGAGGTCGCTCTCATCGATGCTGGCGAAGCCGCGGATCGACGACCCGTCGAACATCTGACCTGTCGTGAAGAAGTCTTCGTCGACCGTCGATGCAGGGATGTTGAAGTGCTGCTGCACACCCGGAAGATCCGTGAAACGGATGTCGAGGAACTTGACGTCCTCATCCTTGATGAACGTGAGCACCTCGGAGGAATCGTTGAACATTGAGGCTCCAGAATCGCCGATTGCGTGAGTGCCGCCTTCGCAGACGGCACTATGAACCTAGCGATTCCACGTTGCTCTGTCATATCCTCAATGTTTCGAGCATGTTACGAGCGACGGTTTCGTAGGCTGTTCGGATGAGTGAAGCACGCGCGGATGCCGACTACCCAGGCGAACGACTCGGGCTGCCCCGGAGCGGACCGGGGAGCATCGCCACGTTCGGGCGCCGCGTCGCGGCGCTGGTCATCGATCTCGTATGCGCCGCGCTGATCGGGCTGGCGTTCTTCGACTACTCGCCTCTGGCGACGAACCTCATCTTCGCGGCCATGCAGATACTGTTCATACCGACGATCGGTGGGAGTCCCGGTCACCGCATCATGGGCATGTACCTGGTGCGCTCGGTCGGAGGATGGGCGGGCGTATGGCGCCCCGTCATCCGCACGGCGCTGCTGTTCCTCATCATCCCCGCCGTCGTGGCGGACGACGATCACCGAGGGCTGCATGACAAGGCTGCAGGAACGATGCTGCTCAGGAAGTGAGCGCGCACCTCGCGTCGTGGTCAGTCGCCTGGCTCTCGGCCCGACTTCCTTCCTCTGTCTGGGCGGTGCCCCGCACTCTCGGCGCGCTCAGGGCGCGTCGAGCGCTCAGCGGGGGCGGGGTGCCCTGGCCTTCAGCGGGTCGACACCTTTGGGGATCGGCAGCGAGCTGAGTGACTGAGACAGCGACTCGAGGCGCGAGACGACGGCGTTCAGCGTGGCCTTGTCGATCTTCTTCGGCAGCGCCTTGATCTGCTTGGCGAGGTGCTTGATCTCGATCTCGTCCTCGCCGTGGCCGATGTAGAACGTGTGCACGGGGACTCCGGCGGCGGCGCGCTTGGCCTTCATGTTCTCATCGCGCATCAGCTTCTTGAGCCGGCCGCGCGATCCCTCGCCGACCAGCACGATTCCACCGCGACCCACAGCGCGGTACACGGCCTCCTGGGTCTTGGGGTTGACGCCGACGGGCATCTCATCGGCGCGCCAGCTCCGGCCGAGCATGTTGGACACCACGTGTCCCGCGGCACCGGGTGTGCCGTCGATGCGGCGGTACATGACGATCGTCGCGAGCCGGTTCATCAGAAGCATCGCCGCGATCAGACCGAGCATCACGCCGAACAGCGGCCACATGACGAAGCCGAGGATGGTCGGCTGGAAGAGGAACGCGAGCAGCACGCCGAGCCCGGCACCCACGACGAGCCCGCCGATCTGGGCATACGGCAGCCAGGGATAGTCCTTGCGAGTGAAGGAGATGAGGTCCTTGATCTGCGAGAAGAAGCCTGGACGCTTCTCCGCTTTGCTGCCGCGTTCTGCCATGTCTTCCAGTTTACGTCGCTTCCCCCACAGGCGCGGAATCGAGCGTTCTCCGTCCACATCCGGCTGTGAGTTGTTCCGCACCGTGCGCAGAGCACCGAACGTGGAGACATGGATGCAGGAAGGGACGAAGCGGAGCAGGAACGGCGAGCTCCCGAATCGCCGCTGACGGGCGCGTACGGGGCCATCCGAGCGATCGAGGCGTCGGAGGGGCCGGTTCGCGGGGTGCTGGCACGGGGACCGGACGGGCCCGTCGCGCTGACGGACGCCGATCGGCTGGACGGCTGGGCGGGTTGGGCCATGCGTGGTCAGCACGTGTATGCGCCGATCGACGTCGTGCGCCGACCCGACGGTCACGACGTCGTGCTGCCGTGGTGCCCGCATCGTGTCGCGGAGGACTGGGCCGCACGGCGCCTGACAGGAGGGCAGGCGGTCACCCTCGCCGTGAGCCTGCTGCGAGGCGCGACCGAGGCGCGACAGGGCGAGAGAGGCGCCTCTCAGGGGCCGGTCGGCCGTTGGTGGGCGGATGTCGACGGTCGACCGGTGTTCGTCGCGTCGCTGCCCGGTGACGGTGAGCCGGCGAGGGGCGCGGCCGAAGGCGCTGCGGCCGTGCTGCGCACTGTGGCCGAGAAGGCAGCCGACCGAGTCGTGATTCGGCTGCTCGACCGTGCTGTGGCAGCCCTCCACGATCCCGCTCGGCTCGAAGGTGATCTGCGGGAGCTCGAGGCTGATCTGTTCGACGCGTGTGCCCCGCAGCCGCTGAGCTTCGAAGCCGGCACCGACGGCGACGCAGCCGCATCGCCGACGGCGGGCGACGTGCGCTCGGCGAACAGGGAGTGGTCTGTCGATCCGAGAGCACTCGCCGAGAGCGTATGGAACGGCAGGATCGCAGAGGCGGCCGCCGATGTGCTCGCTCAGGTGAAGGGCGCGGCGTCGCGGGCGCTCCGCGGCCGTCGCGCCGCGTACCTCGCGGGCGCTGCCGCCGCGCTCGCTGTGGTCCTCGTCGGTGTGCTGCTGCCGCAGGGAGAACCACCCGCGGCAGCGGATGGGGGAGCCGTGCGCTCCGACTCCGGCGTGCACGGCGACGAGATGGATGCTCAGGAGCAGGCAGAGGACGGACACGACGCTGCGGCGCCTCGGGATGGTCAGCGCTCAGGCGATGACGCGGAGCGCGAGGAGAGCGGGAACGAGACGGACGAGGCCGTGCCGGGAAGCGAGGACGGGAACGGCGAGGAGATCGCCGTGCAGGTGCAGGCGATGCCGGTCGACGCAGCAACGAGCCTGCTGCGCCGTGCGGCCAGCTGCGCGGAATCCGGAGACGCGACATGCGACGGCACGATCGAGCCCGGCTCGAATCTGACGGCGGACGGTGCGCCGTGGCACGAACTGGCGGAAGCGCAGATCTCACTCGTCGATGACTACGGCGGAGCGGCGCTGGTGCGCGCGGAGTCCGATGCGGATGCGCACTATCTCAGTCTCGCGCTTCGCGACGGACTTTGGATGCTGCGAGACGTGTACGCGGCGGGGTGACGTCGGCGGGCGAGCGTCTGATGGGCGGCAGTCGTGTTCGAAACGGTGACGCACGAGGGCGGGAGGACCGTTCGATCCTCCCGCCCTCGTGATCGTATCGGGTCAGATGCCGAGGTCGGCGGTGAACTCCGCAGCTTCCAGCCGAGCCTTCATGGCCGAAAGGAAGCGGGCTGCGTCCGCGCCGTCGATCGTGCGGTGGTCATAGGAGAGCGCAAGGTACACGTACGACCGGATGCCGATGGCCTCGCCAGCATCCGTGGACACGACGCCGGGGCGCTTGTACACGATCCCGGTGCCGAGGATCGCCGACTGCGGCAGGAACACGACGGGTGTGTCGAAGAGCGCGCCGCGCGAACCGGTGTTGGTCAGCGTGAACGTGCCGCCGGCGAGCTCGTCGGGCTTCAGCTTGTTGTCGCGTGTGCGTGCGGCGAGGTCGGCGATGTCGCCCGCGATCTGTGCGAGGTTCTTGTCACCGGCGTCGCGCAGGACGGGAGTGAGCAGGCCGCGCTCCGTGTCGACGGCGATGGAGAGGTTCTCGCTCGCGGGGTACACGATGTTCTCGCCGTCGAGCGTCGAGTTGATGATCGGGTATGCCTTGAGCGCCTCGGCAGCCGCCAGGGCGAAGAACGGCATGAACGACAGCTTGTTGCCGGTCTTGGTGAGGAACTCGTCCTTGACTCCTGAGCGGAGCGCGGCGACCGCAGTCACATCGACCTCGACGACCGTCGTCAGCTGCGCCGTTGAGGTCATGGATTCGACGGCGCGCTTGGCGAGCACCTTGCGCAGGCGCGTCATCGGCTGAGTCGTGCCGCGCAGCGGCGAGGCCTCGAGCTTCGCCGCTGTCGGTGCTGCGGCGGATGCTGAGGGGGCGGACGCCGCCTTGAGCACATCCTCCTTGCGGATGCGTCCGCCTACGCCCGAGCCCTGGACGGTCGTCAGATCGACGCCCTGCTGAGCGGCGAGTCGGCGGACCAGAGGCGTGACGTAGACCCTGTCATCGGCTGAAGGAGCCGACGGGGCGGGTGCTTCTGCCTCTGCTGCCGGTGCGGGGGCGACAGGGGTCTCGGATGCGGGAGCTTCGGCGGCAGGAGTGGGCGCCTCTGCTGCGGGGGCGGGCGCTTCTGCGGCAGGCGCGGAAGCTTCAGCCGCTGGGGCGGGCGCTTCGGCCGCTGGCGCAGCGGCCGCCGGGGCGCCGGAGCCGACGCGGGCGAGGACGGAGCCGACCTCGACGGTGTCGTCTTCGCCGGCGAGGAGTTCGAGCACGGTTCCGGCGACGGGCGAGGGGACCTCGGTGTCGACCTTGTCGGTGGAGATCTCGAGCAGAGGCTCGTCGACATCGACGGAGTCGCCGATGTTCTTCAGCCAGCGGGTGATGGTGCCTTCCGTGACGGACTCGCCGAGCTCAGGGAGCACGACGTCGGTCGCATCGTCGGATGCGGCGGGAGCCTCGTTCGCGGGTGCTTCTGCGGCGGGAGCCTCTGCCGCAGGCGCCGGAGCCTCCGCTGCTGGCGCCTCCGCTGCTGGCGCCTCGTCCTCCGCGGTCTCGGACGCGGGGGCTGCCGGCTCCGCAGGAGCGTCGCTGCCGTCGCCGATCTTCGCCAGCACGGCGCCCACCTCGACGGTGTCGTCCTCGCCGAACAGGAGTTCCTCGACGACGCCGGTCACGGGTGAGGGCACCTCGGTGTCCACCTTGTCGGTCGAGACCTCGAGCAGGGCCTCGTCCTCCTGCACCGTATCGCCGACGTTCTTCAGCCAGCGGGTGATGGTGCCCTCGGTGACGCTCTCGCCGAGAGCGGGGAGGACTACAGAAGTGCTCATGTCGAAGTCTCCTTCGTAAAAGTCGATGACGTGTCTAGCTTAGATCCCCGCGCCCGTTGCGGCGAACGCGAAGCGGGGCAGGGGAGTGGGAATTCGGTCAGAGCGAATGCAGGGGCTTCCCGGCGAGCGCCAGGAACGCCTCGCCGAGCGCTTCGCTCTGCGTCGGGTGGGCGTGCACGAGAGGGGCGATATCCTCCGGATGAGCGTCCCACGCCACGGCGAGCTGTCCCTCCGTGATCAGTTCGCCCACGCGGTCGCCGATCAGATGGACGCCGATGACGGGGCCGTCGACGCGGCGCACGACCTTCACGAATCCGCCGGTGCCGATGATCCCGCTTCTGGCGTTGCCTGCGAGGTCGAAGCGGTTCGTCGCGATTCCGGCCGAGCCGAACTCGGCGATCGCCTCCGCCTCGGTCACTCCGACGGACGCGACCTCCGGGTGCGAGTACGTCACGCGGGGGATGTGACGGTCGTCGATCGGGGTGACGGACTCCCCGGCGATCGCCTCGGCTGCGAGGATGCCCTGCTGGAATCCGCGGTGCGCGAGCTGCGGACCTCGCGTCACGTCGCCGACGGCCCAGACGTTCTGCGCCGAGGTGCGGCAGTGCTCGTCGACCACGACATGCCCGCCGTCGAGGGCGACGCCCGCATCTTCCAAGCCGATCCCGGATGTCGCAGGCCCCCGTCCGACCGCCACGAGCAGGATGTCGGCTTCGAGCGTTTCGTCACCGAGATGCACGGCGACGCCGTTCGCAGTCTCTTCGGCTCCGGAAACGGTCGTCGCGAGTCTGGAGACGATCCCGCGCTTGCGGAACGCGCGCTCGAGCGCCGTGCTGACCGCCTCGTCCTCGTTCGGGACGAGGCGGTCGAGACCCTCGACGATCGTGACCTCGGCGCCGAGCGAGCGCCACGCGCTGGCGAACTCCACGCCGATCACGCCGCCGCCGAGCACGATCGCCCGTGCAGGCACGGTCTCCTGCGCGAGCGCGCCCTCGCTGGTCACGATGCGGTCCCCGAGCTCGATGCCCGGCACGAGCCTGCTGCGGGATCCTGTCGCGACCACGACGTCGCCGCCGCGGTACGTGTCCTCGCCGACCCGCACCGAGCCGTCGGCCAGCAGCGTCCCGAATCCGTCGACGACGGTGATCCCGCGTGCCTTGATCAATCCGACCAGGCCGCGGTGCTTGCCCGCGACGATGCCATCTCGGTAATCCCGCATCGCTGGTCCGTCGACCCCTGACAGCTCCGCCCGCACGCCGGAGGTCCCGGCGCTGCGAACGACGTCGGCGACTTCTGCGGAGTGCAGCAGAGCCTTCGTCGGCACGCATCCGCGATGCAGGCAGGTGCCGCCGAGAAGGTCCCCCTCGATCAGCGCGACCGTCTTGCCGAGCTCTGCGGAACGCAGAGCGGTTGCGTAGCCTCCAGACCCGCCGCCGAGAACGACGACGTCGAACGCGTGCTCTGTCACGAGATCCCTCTTCCTGGTCGACCGTTCACCGGACACCCATTCGTTCAGGCGACCCGGCCGCCGGCGGCGACGAAGTCGATCAGAGCGCGCGTCGAGGCGCCTGTCGGTCCCTTGCCCGTGAAGCCGTAGGAACCGGATGCGCTCATCGCCGAGCCCGCGATGTCGAGGTGCAGCCACGGAATGCGCGGCGCATCGGACTCGCCTGCGCCGTTGCCGACGAAGCGGCGCAGGAACAGCCCGGCGAAGAGCGACCCGGCTGCACGGCTGCCGACGTTCGCGTTCTGCATGTCGGCGACGCGCGAGTCCAGCTCCTCCTCGATGTAGTCGGGGAGCGGGAGCGCCCAGGCGAGCTCGCCGGTGCGGTCGGCCGAGCGCAGGAACGCGTCAACGGGTTCGGCGTCGCCCATGATGCCCGTGAAGCGCGTGCCGAGTGCCACCATCATGGCTCCCGTGAGCGTCGCGACGTCGACCACGACATCCGGTGTCTCCCTCGTCGCCGCGACGAGACCGTCGGCGAGAACGAGGCGCCCCTCGGCATCGGTGTTGGTCACCTCGACAGTGGTGCCGTCGGCCATCGTGAGCACGTCGCCGGGGCGCGTGGCCCGGCCGGACGGCATGTTCTCGGCGATGCACATCCAGGCGGTCACGCGCACCGGCAGCTCCAGCTGCGCGGCCGCGCGCACGACGGCGAGCACCTCAGCCGCACCCGTCATGTCCTCCTGCATGCCCACCATCGATGCGGCGGGCTTCAGTGAGAGCCCTCCGGTGTCGAACGTGATGCCCTTGCCGACGAGCGCGACGTGACGATCAGCGC
Organism: Microbacterium halotolerans; assembly: GCF_003569805.1. Classification (GTDB taxonomy): domain Bacteria; phylum Actinomycetota; class Actinomycetes; order Actinomycetales; family Microbacteriaceae; genus Microbacterium; species Microbacterium halotolerans. The sequence continues at coordinate 216,646 of NZ_KZ984052.1, forward strand.
CATCCGGCGCGTAGTCGAGCCGGACGAGACGGGGCGGGTTGTCCGAACCGCGGCCGACGCCGAGGATGCCGCCGAAGCCGCCGGTCGCCAGCGCTTCCTCATCCCACACCGTCGCGGTGATGGGCAGGTCGGCAGTGAGCGTCTCAGCCGCCTCGGCCAACTGGGCAGGTGTCTGGTCGGCTGCCGGTGTGGAGACGAGATCCTTCACGAGCGTGACGGCCTCGCCGTAGGCGCGTGCCAGTGCCAGGTCGCTGTCTGCGACGTGAGCCGGAGCGTGCAGCAGGATCGACGAGGCGTGACGGGAGGCATCGTCAGCGTCGCGGCCGCTCTTGTACGCGGTGAAGTCGTACGAGCCGAGCAGGGCGCCCTCTGCGGCACCGCGCCATGCATCGTCGGCATCGGCGGCGACCGCGACGGCGATCCGGTCGAATCCGGTCAGCTGCCGTGCTCCTGCGCCGACTGCGTCGCGCACGGTGTCGACGGTGACGTCCGCGCCGAGGCCGACGACGGCGAGGGGCCTGTCGGTGACGGCCGGGGCGTGGACTCTGGCGTACGCGCCCTTCGATCCGGTGAAGCCGATCGCATCGAGCGCCGGCCGGAGCCCGTCGAGCTCGCCGTCGGCGTCTTTCAGGGAGGGAACGGCGAGAAGCAGGGCGTCCGCTTCGTGGGCGGAGAAGGGCACGTGGGTGACCGTGATTTCGGGAAGAGCCATGCGTCCATCCTAGGAGGTTGCGCCGGTAGGGCGCCGGTGAAGGGAGCAGGGCGCGGGTGTCGTGATGGCAAGGCCGAGGAGGAGTGCGCACTGTCGTGCGCCGACGACGAGAACGCCGCCAGCGCGGCGCCCACGGCTCGCGAGTCAGGCGAGCCTGCCGGCGCGGCTTCGAGGGAGTGTGACTTCGGCCGGGGCGAGCGACATGTTCACCGTCGGCGTATCTGCTGGTGTAGGGCCTCAGTGTCGGCGCGGCCTCGTACCATGGAGGTATGCCCGCTTTCGGTCCGTTGTACACGCGAGTCGCCAACTCCCCGGTCGTCCCGGGGCGTCTGCCGCTCGTCGTTCTGATGACCGGCTTCACCGACGCCGGCGGCACGGTGGCCGGCCTGGTCGACTTCGCGCGTGACGAGCTCGACCCGCATCCGCTCGTCACGTTCTCGAACGACTCGCTGCTCGACTACCGCGCGCGCCGCCCCGTGATCACGTTCGACCAGGATCACCTCACGGAGTACCGCCCGCCGCGGCTCGAGCTGTCGCTGGCGCACGATGCCCTCGGCCAGCCGTTCCTGGTCCTGTCCGGGTACGAACCCGACTTCGGGTGGGACGCGTTCGTAGAGGCCGTCGGCGGCTTCGTCGACGACTTCGAGATCGCGTCCGTGACGTGGGTGCACGCGATTCCCATGCCCGTTCCGCACACCAGGGCGATCGGGGCGACGGTGAGCGGCACGCGCGGCGATCTGGTCGAGGAGCACTCCGTGTGGCGTCCGCAGACGCAGGCGCCTGCGACGATCGGTCACCTGCTCGAACTCCGGATGATCGAGGCGGGCCACCCGACAACCGGGTTCGTGCTGCTCGTGCCGCACTACCTCTCCGACACCGAGTATCCGGGGGCGAGCGCGCTGGCGCTGGAGAAGATCATGGCTGCGACCGGGCTGGTGTTCGATCTGGCGGATCTGCGTGAGGAGAACGAAACCTACATCCAGAAGGTCGAGGAGCAGATCTCCGGGAACGAGGAGCTCCGGCAGATGATCCATCGTCTGGAGGAGCGGCACGACGCCTACATGGCCGGCGAGCTCTCGGAGGAGCACGCAGACGACGGCATCGATGAGTCGTCCCTGCCCAGCGCCGATGAACTCGCCGCGGAACTCGAGCGCTACCTGGCGTCGCGGCCTTCCGGAGACGACGACAAGTCGTCATAGGACAACGCACGACGGCCGCTGTTCTGCGGTGTGCGAGGGAATATCCGTACGCTCCCGAGCGTTCGTTCTGGTGAGGTTCAGTACAGGATTGTCGATCTTGCCGTGAGCTATGCGATACTAACAAGACAGGCCCGTTGTCAACCCGGCGCACAAGCGCGGCGACTTGACATGGGTCTTACTCCTGCCCAGAAACACCCGGGGGCGACGCGCATGCGCCGTCGGTGAAAGGCCAGACGTGACGACAGGAACGAAGACTCCGCGCTCGAACGCGAAGAAGAGCGCTTCGAACAAGTCCGCAGCGGTGGAAACCGCGGCGGAGGCAGCCGAGGAGACGGAAGGCATGCCCGCCGCAGAGAACAGCACCGCGACTGAGAAGCCAGCGGCCAAGAAGACCACAGCGAAGAAGACGGCGGCCAAGGGCAGCAAGACGCCCAAGGCCGACGTCGACGAGGCCGCGCCTGACACGTCGGCGATCGAGGTCGTCGAGGACGCGAGCGACGACGCGTCCAAGCCGAAGGAGAAGAGCGAGCCGCTGCCCACGGGGGCGATCGTCATCTCTCAGGCCGAGGAAGAAGAGATCCCGGTCTACTCCACCCAGATCACGGGTGCGACCGCCGATCCCGTCAAGGACTACCTCAAGCAGATCGGCAAGGTTCCGCTGCTGAACGCGGCGGAAGAGGTGGATCTCGCCATGCGCATCGAGGCGGGCCTGTTCGCCGAGGACAAGCTGGCCAAGCTGAGCGCCGCGGAGAAGACCGGCCAGCTCGGGCTCGACCTGCAGTGGGTCGTGCGAGACGGCCGTCGCGCGAAGAGCCACCTGCTGGGCGCGAACCTGCGCCTCGTGGTCTCGCTCGCCAAGCGCTACACGGGCCGCGGCATGCAGTTCCTCGACCTGATCCAGGAGGGCAACCTCGGCCTGATCCGCGCTGTCGAGAAGTTCGACTACACCAAGGGCTTCAAGTTCTCCACCTACGCGACGTGGTGGATCCGTCAGGCGATCACCCGCGCCATGGCCGATCAGGCGCGCACGATCCGCATTCCCGTGCACATGGTCGAGGTCATCAACAAGCTCGCACGCGTGCAGCGTCAGATGCTCCAGGACCTGGGTCGCGAGCCCACACCGGAGGAGCTGTCCAAGGAGCTGGACATGACCCCGGAGAAGGTCGTGGAGGTGCAGAAGTACGGCCGCGAGCCGATCTCCCTCTCGACGCCGCTGGGCGAGGACGGCGACAGCGAGTTCGGCGACCTCATCGAGGACACCGAGGCGGTCGTCCCGGCCGACGCGGTGGGCTTCACCATGCTGCAGCGCCAGCTGGAGAGCCTGCTCGACTCGCTCTCGGAGCGTGAGGCCGGCGTCATCCGGATGCGCTTCGGCCTCGGTGACGGACAGCCGAAGACGCTCGACCAGATCGGCGACACGTTCGGCGTCACACGCGAACGCATAAGGCAGATAGAGTCCAAGACGATGGCGAAGCTCCGGCACCCGAGCCGTTCGCAGTCGTTGCGTGACTACCTTGAGTGAGCCCAGGCCCGCGTCGGCGGCGCGCTCGGCGGGCCCGCGGTACATCTTCCCGGTGCTCGTCGGGAAGCTCGCGCGCTTCGCCACGCGTCTGCGCGGCGGAGGCGGGGCGCTTCCCGGGTACCTGACGAACAAGCTCGCACCGTCCCTGCTGTCGACGCTGGCGAACCAATTCGGCTACGGCGTCGTGTTCGTGCTCGGCTCGAACGGCAAGACCACGACGACGCACATGATCAGCGAGATCCTGCGCGCGCACGGGCTGAACGTGTTCACCAACCCGACCGGCGCGAATCTGCCGCAGGGCGTGACGAGCGCGCTGCTGGCCGATGCGACGCTGACCGGCAGGGTGCGCGCCGACGTCGCGGTGCTCGAAGTCGACGAGGGATATGCGGCCGAACTGGCCGACGTGCTCGCGCCGAGCGTGATTCTGTCGCTGAACGTGCAGGTCGATCAGCTCTACCGCTTCTATGAGACGGAGCGCGTGGCGGACATGATGCTCGAGGCGTCGAGCCGCGCATCCGGCCATGTCGTGATCAACCGCGACGACGCCTACCTGTCGAAGATCGACGAGGGCGCTATGAGGGCGCCGGTGTCGTACTTCGGCGTCGCCCCTGCGCTGGTCGAGGCGTCGGCGCACGGCCTCGCCAACGCTGAGGACACCCGCAGCGGCGAGAGCGCCGTCTTCCACGAGGCGTTCGCCGAGGTCACGGGCGCGGACGGTCGAGCGGTCACGGCGGTCGTCGACGGTGCCGAGGTGGGCTTCACGCTTCCGGCGCCCGGTATGCACTATGCGGCCGATGCGGCCGCGGCCCTCACCGTCGCCTCGCGCGTGCTCGGCGATGCGTTCCGCGGGGAGCGCGCCTCTTCCGGCTTCGCGACGATGGCACCGGCCTTCGGTCGCGGTGAGGTCATCCCGCTGCGGGAGGGCGCCGACGACGAGCAGGTCGAGTTCGTGATGTTCAAGAACGGTCCGAGCCTGCAGCTCAACATCGACGCTCTCAGCGGCTCGCCGGAGCGGATGCTGATGGCGATCGACGAGGGCACGCCTGATGTCTCGTGGCTGTACGACGTCGACCTCTCGTCGATCGAGCATGTCGATGTGGTCACGGGCGAGAAGGCGTTCCAGCTCGCGCTTCGGCTCGAACACGCCGGCATCCCGATCGACCTCGTCGAGCCGGACATGGAGAAGGCCGTCGCGCACATGCGTGCGCTGGATGCGACCTCGAGAGGGCGGCAGACCTGGTTCGTCAACTACGAGCTCATGATGATCGGTCGCAAGATCCTCGGCCACGGCGATCAGGAGGTGGCCCGTCGATGAGTGAGCAGAACCTGCGCATCGCGCAGCTGTACCCCGTCGAGCTCGGGGTCACCGGTGATCGCGGCAACGTCAGCGCGCTGCAGGCGCGCTGGGAGCGCTCCTCGGACGGGCGCACGACGGAGCACGTTGCAGTCGGACGCGGCGATGAGCTTCCGGACGACGCCGACATCATCGTGATCGGCAACGGTCCGCTGTCGGCGATGCGACTCGTCGCCGACGATCTGCGTGCTCGGTCGGCGCGGCTCGAGAGCCTCGTCGCCGGCGGCGCACCGCTGCTCGCGGTCGGCGGCGGTGCCGAGCTGCTCAGCGAGGGCGTCGCGCCGCTCGAGGGCGAACGGCTCCAGGGCCTTGGTCTGTTCCCGTTCCGGGTCAGCCGCACCCACGAGCGACGCGTCGGATACGTCGTGGCGGACGCGTCGCACGGCAGGCTGGTCGGCTTCGAGGACCACGCCTCGGAATGGACGCTCTCCGACGACGCCGAAGTCTATGGAACGGTCACCGCCGGCTCCGGAAGCTTCGCGCTCGGCTCGGGCCGGGGCGAGACGGTGCGACGCGGTGCGGCGTACGCGTCGAATGTGCAGGGTCCGGCCCTCCCGCTGAACCCCCAGCTGACGAACACGCTGCTGGCCGCGGCCGCGGAGCGGCGCGGGCTCGATTTCGCTCCGGGTGCCGGAGCGGCGGAGCTCGATCGTCTCGCGGACGGCGCCCGTGAGGCGATCATCTCCAGAGCGGGCAAGGTCTTCAACTCGATCGGTCTCTGACCGAAAGAGCACTGGTGAGGTGCCCCGGAGCTGTCCATTTGCGCGACCATCCTGGGGCGCCTCGACAACGTCCAGGCATCTCGCGAGTGGGGCGCGGGCGCTGGTCAGCGGAAGTCGCGTGAGCGGTGCGGGGTGCCGGTGCGGAGGGGCTCGAACGCGTCGGCGGTGAGGTTGATCACGCCCTCGGGGGAGCGCTCCAGGATGCCTCGGGCGATCAGCGCCGGGCTGTCGCGCACGACGGCACGGTATCTGGCCCATGCCCCGGCGGAGCAGATCACGTTCACGAGCCCGCACTCGTCCTCGAGGTTGAGGAACGTGATCCCGGATGCCGTTGCGGGCCGCTGCCTGTGCGTCACGAGGCCTGCGACCTCGACCCTCCTGCCCGTCTCGTGCGTGCGCAGCCCCGCAGAGGAGAGCACGCCGCGGGCGTCGAGCGCCGGCCGGAAGTGGGCGAGCGGATGGTCGTCGGTCGACACCCCCGTGGCCCATAAGTCGCCCACCAGCCGTTCGTAGCTGGTCGGGTCGGCGAACAGCGGGGGCTGCACGGACTGCACGGTGCCAGGCAGATACTCCGGGCGGTCCTGGGCGGCGGCGCCCGCCGCCCACAGCGACTCGCGCACGCCGTGCCCGATGGATGAGAAGGCACCAGCGGTGGCCAGGGATTCCAGTTGCTTCTCCGTCACCCCGGTGCGCCGCACCAGGTCGTGCTGCGAGGCGAAGGGGCCGCCGTCGTCGCGCGAGGCCACGATGCGTTGCGCCGTGCGCAGACCGACGCCCGCCACACCGGCGAGCCCGAGGCGCACAGCGAACCGCGCGTCACGGCGGTGTGCGGCCGAGTCGTCCGCGGCACGCGGGTCGAACGCCGTCGCGCCGTCGACCGCGTGGTCGGCGAGGCACGCGTCCCGCCCCGTCGGAGCATCGCCGACGCGCTGTTCCGCCTGCCCGACGGATGCTCGACCATCCTGAGGCGCGCCCTGCTCTGCCTGCGCGCCCTCGGCATCCGGACGGACGCGTTCGAGATCCTCCTGCGCGCCCGAGGCGTTGATGTCGGGGCGGAGCACCTCGACGCCGTGACGGCGCGCGTCTGCGGTGAGCGTCGCAGCAGAGTAGAACCCCATCGGCTGGGCGCGCAGCAGTCCGGCGAGGAAGGCAGCGGGATAGTGCAGCTTGAGCCAGCTGCTGGCATAGACCAGCAGCGCGAAGGACAGCGAGTGCGACTCGGCGAAGCCGAAGTTCGCGAACGCCTGGATCTGCGCGTAGATCGCATCGCTGGCCTCCTTGCTCAGGCCGTGCCGGGCCATCCCCGCATAGAGCGTGTCCCTGATCCGGTCGATGCGTTCGAGACCGCGCTTGGAGCCCATCGCGCGGCGCAGCAGGTCGGCGTCCTCTGCCGTGCAGTCGCCGATCACCATCGCCATCTGCATCAGCTGCTCCTGGAAGACGGGGATGCCGAGCGTGCGGCGCAGCACGGGCTCGAGGGCAGGGTGAGGGTAGGTCACCGGATCGCGCTTCATCTTGCGGCGCACGAACGGATGCACGGCGCCGCCCTGGATGGGGCCTGGCCTGATCAGTGCGATCTGGATCGCGAGGTCGTAGAAGCCGCGCGGCTGCAGCCGGGGGAGCAGCCCCATCTGTGCGCGGGATTCGACCTGGAACACCCCGATCGCATCGGCGCGGCAGAGCATGTCGTAGACGGCCGGCTCCTCACGGGGGATGCCGTCCAACCGCCACGTCTCGCCCGTGGCGCCCCGAATGAGATCGAACGAGTGCTGCAGGGCGGAGAGCATCCCCAGCCCGAGCAGATCGAACTTCACCAGCCCCATCCACGCGGCGTCATCCTTGTCCCATTGGATGACCGTGCGGTTCTCCATCCTGGCGTGCTCGACCGGCACCACCTCGCCGACGGGGCGATCGGTGAGCACCATGCCGCCGGAGTGGATCCCGAGATGGCGGGGTGCCTTCATCAGCTCTGAGGCGTACTCGACCACCTGCGGCGGAAGGTCGTCCCCCTCGGAGCCGAGATCGCCTGCGCGCTCCACCCTGCGAGAGAACGCGTCCTGCTGGCCGGGGGAGTAGCCCAGGGCGCGCGCGACGTCGCGCACGGCGTTCTTGGGACGGTACTGGATGACGTTCGCGACCTGAGCGGCACGATCGCGCCCGTATCGGTCGTATACCCACTGGATGATCTCCTCGCGGCGGTCGCTGTCGAAATCGACGTCGATGTCGGGCTCCTCCTCGCGCATCGCCGACAGGAACCGTTCGAACGGCAGCCCGTACGCGATCGCGTCGACCGCCGTGATCCCCAGCAGGTAGCAGACGGCGCTGGCTGCGGCAGAGCCGCGCCCCTGGCACAGGATGCCGCGGTGGCGCGCCTCTTCGACGATCTCGTGCACGATGAGGAAGTACCCGGGGAAGTCCTTGCTCTCGATGACGTCGAGCTCATGCCGGATGCGCGCCCGCTGATCATCGGTGAGATCCGGATAGCGGTGCGGCACAGCGCGCCACACCAGATCGCGCAGATGCGACATCGGGGTGCTTCCCTCAGGCACCTCCGTGCGGGGCAGGCGGGGCCGTCCCAGCCGCAGCGGGAAGGCGAGGTCGGCGGCGAGATCGACCGTGCGCTCGACGGCACCGGGGTAGCGGGCGAACAGGCGCGCCATCTCATCGCCGCTGCGCAGATGGGCCGCGTTGTGCGCAGGGAGCCAGCCGTCGAGATCGTCCATGCTGCGCGTGGCGCGGATGGCGGCGACGGCACGCGCGAGCCTCGCCTTCTCCGGCACGGCGTAGTGGACGTTGTTCGTGGCGAGCAGGGGGAGACGCGCACGGGCGGCGAGCGAGGCGAGGGCGTCGAGGCGGCGGTCGTCGAGCGGATCGCCGTGCCTGGTCAGCTCGACGAACACGTCGTCGCGCCCGAATCGGTCGACGAGCTCGCCCAGCGCGCGCTCGGCGGCCGTGAGGTCGTCGTCGCCGCGCGAGACGGGGCCGGCGAGCGCACGGCCGACAGCGCCTTTGCGGCATCCGGTGAGCACGGCCCAGTGGCCGCGACCGAGCCGGGCCAGTTCGTCGAGATCGTAACGAGGGCGCCCCTTCTCTCCGCCGCGGAGCTGGGCACTGGTGATCGCCTCCGCAAGGCGGTGGTACCCCTCGGTGCCGCGAGCGAGGACCAGCAGATGCTCGCTCTCGGGGTCGGCGGCACCCTTCTGATCGGCAGTGAGCGACAGCGACAGCTCCGCGCCGAACACGGTGCCGACGCTCGTGCCCTCCGCGGCCTCCGCGAAGCGCACGAGCCCGTAGAAGCCGTCGTGATCGGTGATCGCGAGCGCCTCCAGCTCCTGCCGCTGGGCCTCCGCAACGAGTGATTCGGGCGAGCTCGCGCCGTCGAGGAACGAGTACGACGAGTGCGCATGCAGCTCCGCGTATCTGGTGCGGTTCGGGCGCGGCGCCTGCGGCGCTGCCCGCTCCGGTTCGCGGGCCGCGCTCTCCGACGGCGCGGTGGGACGCCCGCTGAGTGTGCGTTCGATCTCGTGCCACGGCATCGGCGGATTAGCCCAGCCCATGATCGTCTCCCTTCTGAATCGCTCCTGCGGAGGGCAGCGTCCATCAGCCGTATCTGCCCTCGAGCCACCAGCCGTTCTCTGCACGCACGGCCAGCCATGCCGCTCCCGTCTCGTCGACGAGCTGGAAGCGGTGCGCGCTGCGGCGGCGTGCACTGTCCCAGTCGCGTTCGATCAGCGGCCACGGACCGGCCCATGACACGACGCGGCGGCCGTCGATGGTCGCCGGCTCCGCGGTGAGCAGGCCGCGTCCGTCGACGGCGCAGTCCGCACCGGCCGCGCCGCGGACCTCGGCGGGGCGCGGAGCGCGGAAGACCTCGGAGGGCAGCGGAGCAGGAAGCACCCCAGGCCACGGGCGGTCACGCGCGGAGCGCGGCGAGGATGCGTCGTCCCACGGTCGCAGCACCTCGCGCTCGGCGAGTGCGCGCCCTCCGGCGATCTCCGGGCTGAGCACGCCGCGATGGCCGAGCACCGCCTGCACGCGCGTCATGGCATGGTGGGCGCGTTCATCCGGGCCCTGCCCGATGAGAGTCGGCTGATGGGCTGTGCCGTGATCGACGGCCTCCGGCTCCAGCCTCACGGATGTCACAGAGCCGCTGAGTCGCTGCTGCCCCGGCGCACCGGCGTCTGAGACGTCCTGCAGCTGCCAGCGGATGCGATCGACGATGCTCGCGGCATCGAACGACACGGGGTGCTGCCAGACGCGTTCGGACCGGCGGCCGTCGTCGTCGACGACAGTGATCCGCACGGCGGTGCACACGAGCCCCGCACGGCTGATCGCTCCGTGGAAGTCCTCGACCGTGCGCCGGGCGGCGAAGGCGACCTGTTCCGCGAGTTCCAGAGGAGCCTCGAAGGAGATCTCGCTGGTGAGTTCGGGCGGCGGGACTCGCGGGACGATCTCGCGGGGGTCGGCACCGCTGGCGCAGGCATGCAGGCGCAGGCCGTGCTCACCGAGGCGGTCGGCGACGAGGGAGGCATCGAGGCCGGCGAAGCCCCCCAGAGTGCGCACCCCGAGCCGGTTGAGGAACAGCGCGACCTCTTCGTCGCCCAGTGCTCGCACGGGAAAGGGCGCGAGGAACTCGGAGGAACCACCGGCGGCGACGATGCGCACGGGCGCAGAGCCCTCTGCCTCGTGTGCGGCGTGCTCCGCGGTGAACACCCCGTCGGCGATGCCTGCGCGCATGTCGGCGAACCCCGCATCGTGCAGCGGTCCGAGCAGGGCGAGCGCTGCCTGCTCCTCGCCGCCGTAGAACCTGGAGGGACCTCTGGCGCGCAGTACGGCGAGACCGGAGCGCAGCGCCTGCACGCCGGGGGAGAGCTCTTCCACGATGCGCATGGCGTCGTGGAAGGCCCGTGCGTCGCGCGCGTCGTCTGCCTGCACCAGGCGCAGCCGCGGGCAGGCGGACTGCGCGTCTCTGCGGCGCTGGCCGCGGCGGACGCCGGCCGCACGAGCCGCGGCCGAGCACGCGACGACGCCTCCCGCGTGCACGAGCGCGATCGGGGCATCCGGATCGACCTCGGCGACGCCCAGCTCGCGCGCCTGCGTGCGCAGGAACGCCGTCACGGGCCAATCGGGGAACCACAGCGCGATCACGCGCTCGGCGACGTTCACGACCCCACCGCTCGCAGCGTCGCGCCGCCGCTCTCGAGCGGCCGCGCCTGGGCGGCGGCGACCGCCTCGACCCCGCCGCTCGGGCCAGGCAGCATCACCCGCACCGACCGAGGGTGAGGCGTGCGTCTGCCGTGCATCGATACGGTCATGGCTCGCCCAGAGATGAGGCCGTGCCCGCGACCGATGCCGACCCACTCGTCTTCCCCCGCGGAGACGGTGCCCTCCGCGCCCGGCCACTCACCGAGCGCGAGCAGCGAGCTGCCGCGGTCGCGCATCTTCGCCTCGAGCCGCTGCGCGTCTGCCTGCGTGGGGCGGCGCCCCGGTCGCAGCGCCACGAGCGGGAACACCTCGCACGCCGCGGCGGCAGCCTGCATCCAGCGCTCCTGCGGGGTCGGGATCAGCACGAGCCGCGAGAGATCGATGCCGTGCCCCTCTGCGGCTCCGACCGAGAGCTCGGGAACGCCGATGACGCAGCACCACGAGCCGGCGGCGGAGGCCTCGGCGAGCAGCGCCAGCATCAGCCCTGTCTCGCCGCGGGCGAGCGAGTACGCCGCGCCGGTGCGCAGCCCGCCGTCGGGGAAGACGGGGGAGAGCGGACCGGGCACAGGCAGCGTCTCCGGCGTCGCCCGCCGTCGCTGCATCGCGCTGATCCGCTCGCGCAGCAGCGTGACCTGCGCGAGGTTCTCAGCCGTGCTGTTCGCCGTCATCCCCACACATCGATTCTAGAAAGGATGTACGACAATCAACAGAGAGCAGGCTGGGAGATATGTTCTATTCGGGTGCGATGCGCGCCGTTCGAGAGCCGACGACACCGGCCCACTTCGACGGGAGAGGCCCGTCGCGCGGCTACGCTGGTGCGGATGAACGTGGAACCGATCAGAAGCGAAGCCATGGTGCGCGTCTCGCGCGGCGCGCTGCGTGAGAACATCGCCTCGATCCTCCGCGGAGCCACCGACATCGCGATCGACGTGCGCCGCGACGCATGCGGTCACGGCGCCGATCTCGTCGCAGGTGTCGCGCACGAGCTGGGCATCCGGATCTTCGCAGAGGGTGACGACCCGCAGGGGGCGCGCTCGCTCGCCCCGCTCGACGCCGTGTACGGCCTCACCGGACGCGGCACCCCGGCGATGACGCTCATCGCCCCGGTGCTGTCGACCAAGCCGCTGCTGCAGGGCGAGGGCGTCTCATACGGCTATCGGTTCACGGCGGAGCGGGACACGACGATCGCCCTCGTATCGGGCGGCTACGCGCAGGGACTCGTGCGCGCGATCGGCGGAACGGCCGATGTCCTCCTGAACGGGGCGAGGCGCCGTATCGTCGGCCGCGTCGCCATGGACGTGCACGTCATCGATCTCGAAGGCGCAGCGGCCGCCGCGGGTGACGAAGCCACTCTTTTCGGCGCGGCGGACCCGCAGCTGCTGGCCGCGTGGGCGCGAGCGACCGGGATGACCGAGCTGGAGCTCGCCGCATGCGTCGGCCTCGGCGTGGAACGGGAGGTGGTCGCATGATCGGCGGGGCGCAGCTGAGGATCGATCTCGGACGCTTCCAACGGAACGTGCGTGCCGTGCGCGAGCGCATGGCGCCGGCCGATGTGCTCGTCGTCGTGAAGGACGACGCGTACGGCCACGGCGTCGAACAGATCGTGCGCGCCGCCTGTGAAGTCGGCGCCGAATGGTTCGGTGCGATCGACCCGGCCAGCGCTGTGCGCGCGAAGGCCGCCGCGGGCGACGATGCCCGTGTGTTCTCCTGGTTGACCACGACCCAGGCAGCGGCAGGCGAGCTGCTGCGCGCAGGCATCGAGCTCGGTGTCGGCGACATCGGCTATCTCGAGCGCGTCGCGGCAGCGGCACGCGCGACAGGCGCGCCGGCGTGCGTGCACCTGAAGATCGACACGGGCCTGCACCGCAACGGCATCAGGCCAGAGGCGTGGAGCGAGGCGTGTGCGCGCGCCTCCGAGCTGGAGCACGCCGGCGACATCACCGTTGTCGGCATCTGGAGCCATATCGCCGAGGCCAGCGACGCATCGGACGACGCATCGCGCGCGGTCTTCGACGACGCCGTGGCTGCGGCCCGCTCCGCCGGCCTCGACCCGCAGATACGCCATCTCGCCGCGAGCGCCGCGGCATGGCATCGGGCCGAGTTCCGCTACGACCTCGTGCGAATCGGCGCTTTCTGCTACGGCGTGCGCTCTCAGGACGGGCCGGAGCTGGAGGGCATCGACGCCGTCGCCGCGCTGGTCGCCCCGGTGACCGAGGTCGGCTCAGGCACCGCGACGATCGACGTCGGCTCGGCCGACGGCGTCTTCTCCTCGTGGGCAGGACGGATCGAGGTGTCCACGCCCGCAGGACGCCGCCGCCTGCTCGACGTCGCACCGTTCAGCTCGCGCATCGAGGCGTGGCCGGGTGCTGCACCGGGCGACGAGGTCACGATCTTCGGCGCCCGCGCCGACGGCGCCCCCACATCGACCGACCAGGCCGAGCTCATCGACACGGTAGGAGAAGAGCCCCTCCTGCGCCTGTCACCCCTCATCCCGCGGGTCTACGTCTGACCGACCACCAAGCCCTGCGCCGGGTGCCGCAGAGTTGTCTCTGAAAGAGGCGCAGGCCATGGTCATCCGGAGGCTGGCATCGGGTTTGGCGGGAGCGCGCGAAGCGCGCGGGGGAATGTCCTCCGGATGACCATGGCCGGAGCCGGAGACCTGCACCCGACACGAACTCCCTGCGGCGATGCAACATCCCCACACCATCCGCCGCAGACCGAAAGACGCCCGCCCGGATCATCCGGACGGGCGTCTTTCGTGAACGTCTGTCAGACCGTCGACACCTTCTCGAGGCGGTCGGTCTCGTCGTGCCAGTCGGTGGCGACGGCGCGGAGCTTCTCCTCGAACTTGCGGCCGTGGTGGGCGCAGTAGAGCAGCTCGCTGTCACCGACCTGGGCGGCGATGTACGCCCGCGCGCCACAGGCGTCGCAGCGGTCGAGCGCCGTGAGGCGGTGGGTGACGGGGGCTTCGGCGGTTGCGGTAGTCATGGGCGCTGCCTCCTCGTGGTGTGCCTCAATCGGTGATCCGTGTCCCCACATGTAATCACGTCATGCTGGGTGGGAGGGTCGTGCGCCGCGCCGTTTCGCTCACCGCGAAGAAGGGAATGCGCGGTCGGCCGGTCGACGCGTGTGTCCGCCGCGGAATCGTGCGGTTCCCGGATAGGCTCGAACACTGTGACTGCTGAGTATTCCGCCCACCACCTCCAGGTGCTCGAGGGGCTCGAGGCCGTGCGCAAGCGTCCGGGCATGTACATCGGCTCGAACGGGTCGCCGGGGCTGATGCACTGCATGTGGGAGATCATCGACAACTCCGTCGATGAAGCCGTCGCGGGCAACGGCGATCTGATCAGCATCATCCTGCGGTCCGACGGAAGCGTCGAGGTGCAGGACCGCGGGCGAGGGGTGCCGGTCGACGTCGAACCGCGCACGGGCCTGTCCGGCGTCGAGGTCGTGTTCACGAAGCTGCATGCTGGCGGAAAGTTCGGCGGCGGCTCGTATGCGGCATCCGGCGGCCTGCACGGCGTCGGCGCGTCCGTGGTGAACGCGCTCAGCGAGCGGCTCGACGTCGAGGTCGACCGCGGCGGCAAGGTCTACGCGATGAGCTTCCATCGCGGCGAGCCCGGCGTGTTCGCCGATTCGGGTGAGAAGACCCCGGATGCGCAGTTCTCTCCGTTCGAGCAGTCGAGCGAGCTGCAGGTGATCGGCAAGGCCAAGAAGGGTGTGACCGGTACGAGGGTGCGCTACTGGGCGGATCGGCAGATCTTCACCAAGGACGCGGCGTTCCAGCTCGAAGAGCTGATGACCCGTGCGCGCCAGACTGCCTTCCTCGTTCCAGGTCTTGAGATCTTCATCCGCGACGAGCGCGATCCGGATGCGGAGCCGATCGAGACCTCGTACCGATTCGACGGCGGCATCTCCGAGTTCGTCGACCACCTCGCTGCGGACGCGCCCGTCACCGACACATGGCGGTTCGAGGGCACGGGATCGTTCACCGAGACGGTGCCGACGCTGCAGCACGACGGCTCGATGCGCTCGACCGAAGTGCAGCGCGAATGCCGTGTCGACATCGCGCTGCGGTGGGGGACGGGCTACGACACGACGGTGCGCTCGTTCGTGAACATCATCGCCACGCCGAAGGGCGGAACGCATCAGCAGGGCTTCGAGCAGGAGCTGCTCAAGCAGCTGCGCAGCGAGGTCGAGAAGAACGCGCGTCGGCTCAAAGCAGGCAACGACAAGCTCGACAAGGACGACGTGCTGGCCGGGCTGACCGCCGTGCTGATGGTCGAGCTGCCCGAACCGCAGTTCGAGGGGCAGACCAAGGAGGTCCTCGGCACGCCCGCTGCGAAGCAGATCGTGGCGAAGGTCGTGCGCGAACGGATGAAGGAGCTGTTCGGCTCGACCAAGCGCGATGACAAGAGCCAGGTCTCCATGCTGCTCGACAAGGTCGTCGCCGAGATGAAGGCCCGGATCTCGGCGCGCACCCACAAGGAGACACAGCGGCGCAAGAACGCGTTGGAGAGCTCGACGCTGCCGACGAAGCTGGTCGACTGCCGCACCAAGGAGACCGACTCGTCCGAGCTGTTCATCGTCGAGGGGGACTCGGCGCTCGGTACGGCCAAGCTGGCACGCGACAGCGAGTTCCAGGCGCTGCTGCCGATCCGGGGCAAGATCCTGAACGTGCAGAAGGCATCGATCAGCGACATGCTCTCGAACGCGGAATGCGCGTCGATCATCCAGGTGATCGGAGCGGGATCGGGGCGCAGCTTCGACGCCGGCGCCGCCCGCTACGGCAAGGTCATCATGATGAGCGACGCCGATGTCGACGGCGCCCACATCCGGACCCTGCTGCTGACGCTGTTCTACCGGTACATGCGTCCGTTGATCGAGGAGGGCCGGGTGTTCTCGGCGGTGCCTCCGCTGCACCGCGTCGTGGTGGTCAATCCGGGGTCCAAGCCGAACGAGACGATCTACACCTACAGTGAGGCCGAGCTGCACGCGCTGATGACGAAGCTGCGCAAGGCGGGCAAGCGCTGGCAGGAGCCGGTGCAGCGCTACAAGGGCCTCGGCGAGATGGACGCCGACCAGCTTGCGGAGACCACGATGCAGCGCAGCGGTCGCCTGCTGCGCCGGGTGCGCCTTGAGGACGCAGAGGCCGCAGGCCGCGTCTTCGAGATGCTGATGGGCAACGAGGTCGCCCCCCGTCGCGAGTTCATCATCGAGTCAGCCGAGCACCTGGACCGCGCCACCATCGACGCGTAACTCTTCATTTCTGGCACATTTCTGGTGCGACGCACCACCGGAGATGTGCCAGAAATGAAGAGATAGGTCAGGTCAGGGCGCGGCCGATCGAGGTGATGACGGCGTTGAGGGGGTGGCCGGAGGCATCGCGGCGGGAGAGCGTGTCGGGGAGCTTGCGGACGGAGCCGGTGGCGTCGACGGCGTGAGCCGGGTCGGGGCCGACCCAGGCGAGCGTGAGGGCCGTCTCGCCCTTCAGCAGTGAGTGGGCGCGCACACCGGCGGTGGCACGGCCCTTCGCGGGGAACTCCGAGAAGTCGGTGATCTTCGCCCTGCCCGCTTCGGTGCCCGCGATCGCGGTGCCGTCGCCCGAGAGCGTCACGACGACCGCGTCCGGCCCGGTCGTGGCACCGAAGAAGATCACCTCGGCGCCTGCTGGCAGCTTCATACCGGCCATTCCGCTCGCCGGTGCGCCCTGCGGTCGCACGTTCGAAGCGTCGAAGCGCAGCAGCTGCGCATGATCCGTCACGAAGACGACCTCGGAGTCGTCCGCGGCCTCCGCCGCGCCCACCACGCGGTCGCCCGGCTTCAGCGAGATCACGTCGAGCTCCGGCTTCACCGCGAGCGTGTCGGGGACGATGCGCTTGACCACGCCCTGCGCAGTGCCGAGGGCGATGGGAACGTCGGTGTCGAACCGGATGATCGTGAGAACGGTCTCCGACTTGTCGACCAGACCGATGTAGTCGCGCAGCTTCTGCCCCGCCCCCAGCTGCACCGAGGTCGGCGGCACCGACGGCAGATCGACGGGGGAGAACCGGATGAGGCGCCCGCGCGAGGTGATCGCGCCCAGCTCGCCCCTGACGGTGCCGGCGACGGTCGTGAGGATCGCATCGTGCTTGCTGCGTCTGGTCGGAACGGTGATCTGCTGCCCATCGGCGAGATCGACGCGCACCGCGCGGCCCGTGGTCGAGAGCACCACGATGGTCGGCGCGTCGGCGATCTGCAGATCGACCTCCTGGCCCTTGCGCGCCTTGGGGACAGCGGGTCTGGCGTTCAGCAGCAGCGTGCGCCGCGGCGTGCCGTACTTTTCCGCGACGGCTTCCAGCTCGGTTGCGACCTGGCGGCGCAGCAGCACGTCCGATCCGAGCAGCTCCTCGAGCTGCGCGATCTCGGCGAGCAGGTTGTCGCGCTCCGACTCGAGTTCGATGCGCGAGAATTTGGTCAATCGCCGCAGGCGCAGTTCGAGGATGTACTCCGCCTGCACCTCGTCGAGATCGAACACCTGGCACAGCTTGGTGCGGGCCTGGTCCGCCGTCTCGGACGACCGGATGACCTCGATCACCTCATCGATGTCGAGGATCGCGACCAGCAGGCCGTTGACGAGGTGCAGTCGCTCCTGCTTGCGGTTCAGGCGGTAGCGGCTGCGGCGCGTGACGACTTCGATGCGGTGGTCGAGGTAGACGCGCAGCATCTCCTTCAGACCGAGAGTGCGCGGCTGTCCGCCGACGAGGGCGACGTTGTTGAAGGAGAACGAGTCCTCCATCGGGGTGAGCTGGTACAGACGCTCGAGCACCGCCTGCGGGTCGAAGCCGGTCTTCACGCCGATGACCAGGCGCATGCCCTTCGTTCGGTCGGTGAAATCGTTGACATCGCTGACGCCCTGCAGCTTCTTCGACTGCACGGCGACCTTCATGCGCTCGATGACACGTTCCGGACCGACCATGTACGGCAGCTCGGTCACGACGATGCCGGTGCGGCGGGGGCCGACCTGTTCGATCGATGCTTTGGCGCGCACCTTGATCGCGCCTCGGCCCGTCTCATAGGCGTCAGTGATGCCGTCCAGTCCCATCACGATGCCGCCGGAGGGGAAATCGGGCCCTGGCACGAACTCCATCAGCTCGGCCGTCGTCGCCTCGGGGTTGTCGAGCAGGTGCGTGGCGGCGTTCACCGTCTCGATGAGGTTGTGCGGCGCCATGTTGGTGGCCATGCCGACGGCGATGCCGCTGGCGCCGTTGACGAGCAGGTTCGGGTACGCGGCTGGCAGCACGTCCGGCTGTTGGAACTGCCCGTCGTAGTTCGGCACGAAGTCGACGACGTCCTCGTCGAGGTTCTCCGTCAGCGCCAGTGCCGGAGGCGCCATCCGGGCCTCGGTGTAGCGCGCCGCGGCCGGGCCGTCGTCGAGGGAGCCGAAGTTGCCGTGGCCGTCGACCAGCGGAACCCGCAGCGCGAAGTCCTGCGCCAGCCGCACGAGCGCATCATAGATGGCGCTGTCGCCATGCGGGTGCAGCTTTCCCATCACATCGCCGACGACGCGGGCGCTCTTGACGTGCCCGCGGTCGGGACGCAGCCCCATCTCCGCCATCTGGAAGAGAATGCGCCGCTGCACCGGCTTGAGGCCGTCTCGCGCGTCGGGAAGCGCCCGTGAGTAGATCACGGAGTATGCGTACTCGAGGTACGACCCCTGCATCTCGCTCTCGAGATCGATGTCCTCGATGCGCTCCGGTGCCTGCTCGGCGGACGGTGCCTGCTTCCGCGCCATATGGCCGTGACCTCTCTTCGCATGCGACTGCGCCGCGTCGTGGCGGCCGCCGTGTTCGGCGATCCGGGCGTCTCCGGCCGGGAAGGGTGCTGTGGGAGACTGATCCGGATGTCATCGATCGTAGCGGCGGCGCCTGCTCATGCCCGGATCCTCACCGGGGTGGCGCCGGAGATGGTTCGTTCTCTGACGGACTCCGGCGATTGGCTGCCCGCCGCGCGGAGCGCCGTGCTGTTCGTGATCGACGGCCTCGGAGCGATCCAGCTGCGCCAGCACGGGGGGCACGCGCGTCGGCTCGCGCAGGCGATGGCGAAGCGGGATTCGGCGCGCACCGTGTTTCCGTCGACGACGGCTGCGGCGCTGACGAGCCTGCTCACAGGAGCCGATCCCGGGGCGCACGGGCTGGCCGGTTACCGGTTGATGGATCCTGAGCGCGGCATCGTCGTCGGGCAGATCGACGGCTACGAGAAGCACGGCGTCGACCCCGTGGCGTGGCAGCGGGAGCCGACCGTGTTCGAGCGGGCGGCGGCGAAGGGACTGACGCCGTTCGCAGTGAGCATGCGCAAGTATTCCGACAAAGGACTCACGCAGGCGATCATGCGGGGCGCGGAGTTCGTCGGCGAGGACGACATGGCTCAGCGAGTGCGTGTGGCGCTCACCCTCGCGGAGCAGAATGAGGGCGCGCTGGTGTACTGCTACATCCCCGAGCTCGATCAGACGGGCCACCGGCACGGTGTCGATTCGGCGCAATGGCGAGGCGCGCTCGAGCAGATCGATGCGGCGCTGGCGCCGGCGGTGCGGGCATCGGCGACGGTCGGCGCGATAGTGACATCCGACCACGGCATGATCGACGTGCCGAAGCACCGGCATGTGCTGCTGCGCGCCGGGGATCCTCGCCTGACAGGCGTGGCGGCGCTCGGCGGCGAACCGCGCCTGCTGCACGTCTACGCCGAGGACGGCGTCGACCCGGCGCAGCTCGCCGAGGTGTGGCGGCGCGAATCGGGAGCAGCGGCCGATGTCGCCACGCGGGACGAGGCGATCGACGCGGGACTCTTCGGCGAGGTCGCCGAACACGTGCGCGCCCGCATCGGCGACGTGCTGGTCGCCGCGCGCGGGCTGTGGGCGTTCTACGACGATCGGCTCGCGAACAAGCAGGCGCAGAACATGATCGGCCAGCACGGCTCCGTGACACCGGAGGAGATGACGGTTCCTCTCATCCGCCTCGGCGCGTACGCGCGCCGCTGAGCCAGCGACACGGGAGGCGCTCCGTGCCCGGCGATCTCAGCCGCAGGAGAGCAGGACCACCGACTGCGCCATCGCGGGATAGGGGGCGGCAGAGGGATCGTGGGTGGTGGCTTCGGCGCCGACGGCGAAGGTGTCGGGGCGGGCCGAGTCGAACTCGACGCGCCACGCTCGGCCCGAATCCGGCTCGGGCAGGTGCACGTCCGCATCGCCGCCGGTGCTGATCACGATGGCGACCGCTCCGGCGAGGCACGTGCCCCGCGGATCGTCTGCAGCGCCGCGCAGGACGACGGTCACAGTGCGGAAGCCCTCGTCCTCCCAATCCGCGCTCCGGGCCGGGTCCCCATCCGGTCGCAGCCACTCCACGTCGCGACGACCGTCGTCGCGCGTGCGCCCGTGCAGGAACGTCTCCTGGCGCAGCAAGGGCAGGCGGTGCCGCGCGGCAACGGCATGCCTGACGAACCCGAGCAGCTCGTCATGGGCCGACCAATCGACCCAGCCCGTGGGGTTGTCCTGCGCGTAGGCGTTGTTGTTGCCCTGCTGGCTGTTGCCGAGTTCGTCTCCGGCGAGCAGCATCGGCACGCCCTGCGCCGTCAGCAGTGTGGCGAGCATGGCGCGCACCCGCCGCGCTCGTGCGCCGAGGATCTCGGTGTCGTCCGTCGCCCCTTCTGCGCCGAGGTCGTCCGAGAAGTTCTCGTTGTGCCCGTCCCGCCCGTGCTCCCGGTTCGCCTCGTTGTGCTTGTGCGCGAAGGAGACGATATCGGCGAGGGTGAAGCCGTCGTGCGCCGTGAGGAAGTTCACGCTCGCAGTCGCGGCGCGGCGACCGTGGTCGAAGGTGTCGGCCGAGCCGAGCATGCGCTTGCCGAGGAGGGCGAAGGCGAGCGGGTCGCCTCGCCATGCGCGGCGGACGTCGTCGCGGAACCGATCGTTCCACTCCGACCACGGGTGCCCGAAGGCGCCCAGCTGGTATCCACCCGGCCCGAGGTCCCATGGTTCGGCGATCAGGCGCAGGCCGGCGAGAGTCGGATCCTGGCGGACCGCCTGGAAGAACGCGGATGCCGGGTCGAACCCGTCATCGCGCCGTCCGACCGCCGCGGCGAGGTCGAACCGGAAGCCGTCGATGCCGTAGCGCGTCGCCCAGTGGCGCATGCTGTCGAGGATGAGGCGCAGCACCATGGGTCGCTCTGCCGCGATGGTGTTGCCCGTTCCCGTGTCGTCGACGTGCACGCCGTCGTGCATGCGGAAGTAGCCCGTCTCGTGCAGCCCGCGCAGGCTGAGAGTCGCGCCGCCCTCCCCGCCTTCCCCATTGTGGTTGTAGACGACGTCGACGAACACTTCGATGCCCGCTTCGTGCAGCCTGTGCACCAGGTTCCGCAGCTCGGCATCGGCGTCGGAGAACGCGTAGCGCGGCTCGGGCGCGTGCCATGCGATCGGCTGGTATCCCCAATAGTTGGTCAGTCCGCGCTCGACGACGGCGCGGTCGTCGAAGAACGCCTGCAGCGGCAGGAACTCCACGGCGTTCACTCCGAGTGAGACGAGATGATCGACCACGGCCGGGTGCGCTGCCCCCGAGTAGGTGCCTCGCAGCTCTTCGGGAACATCCGGATGGGCGGCGCTGAGTCCCTTGAGATGGGCCTCGTAGATCACCAGATCCGCTGTGGCGTGGTGCGGGCGGTTCGCTGCCGGGTCCGGGCCCGGTGCGTCCGTCAGAACGATCCCCTTCGGCACGACGTCTGCGCTGTCCCGATCGTCCCGCGCGCGGGTGGTGTCGTGTCCGACGGGTGTCACGGCGACGCCGTCCATTCGCGCGTTCCATCGCGCGTGTGCGTCGAGGGCGCGGGCGTACGGATCGATCAGCAGCTTGTGCTCGTTGAAGGATGTCGGCCGGTGCGAGGGTGGGCCTGCCGCTCTGATCCCGTAGCGCGTCCCGCGGCCGATTCCCCGGACACGGGCGTGCCAGATGCCGCCGTCGTTGTAGGGCAGCACGATCCTGGTCTCGTGCCCCGACTCGTCGAACAGGCACAGTTCCACGCGTTCGGCCTCCGGCGCCCACACGGCGACGTTCGCGCCGTCGCCGTCCGGTGTGACACCGAGCGGCCACGAGCGGCCAGGGGAGACCTCGTGCGATCGCGGCGTCATCGCAGCAGATCCTCGAACAGATCGGCGTACTGCCGCGCCGATGCCGTCCAGTCGACGCGCTCTCTCATCGCACGATCACGCACCAGAGCCCACGCCTCCCGATCGGCGTACAGTCTCGTCGCGCGTTCGAACGCGTCGGCCAGGCCGCGCGTGCTGATGTCGGAGAACACGAAACCCGTCGCGGTTCCGTTCGCAGTCGCCTCGGGCAACGCGTCGACGACGGTGTCTCGCAGCCCGCCCGTGGAGGCCACGAGCGGCAGCGATCCGTAGCGCAGGCCGTACAGCTGGGTCAGCCCGCACGGCTCGAATCTCGAGGGAACGACGACGAGATCCGCACCCGCGTACATCCGGTGGCTCAACGGCTCGTCGTACCCGATCCGCACTCCGACCGAACGGGGGAAGCGCGCCGACAGCTCGCCCAGCCGGTGTTCGTAGTCCGGCTCTCCGGAGCCGAGCACGGCGACGGCGCCGCCCGCCGAGATGAAGTGCGGCAGCGCCTCCAACAGCAGGTCGATGCCCTTCTGATGGGTGAGTCTCGTCACCACGACGGCCAGCGGCCCATCAGGGGCGTCGAGGTCGAACTCCCGCAGCAGGGCGTCGCGGTTGTCCGCCTTGTGCGCGGGAGAGTCGGCGTCGTAGGCGACGACGTGCGGATCCGTGCTCGGGTCCCACACCGCCGTGTCGATGCCGTTCACGATGCCGGTCATCTCACCCCTGGCGGTCCTGGCGGCGACGACTCCTTCGAGACCGAAGCCGAACTCCGCGGTCGCCAGCTGTTCGGCGTACGTGCGGCTGACCGTGGTCACGTGCGAGGCGTGAACCATACCTGCCTTCAGCGTGCTGACGAGCCCGTGGTATTCGAGGGCATCCGGATGATGGTCCCAGGTCGGCAGCCGCAGCCGGTCGAGGTCGTCCGGTCCGAAGATGCCCTGGAACGCGATGTTGTGGATCGTCATCACCGTCGGGATGTCGGCTCCGGCGTACGTCAGATAGGAGGGGACGAGTCCGGCCTGCCAGTCGTGGGCGTGTACGAGATCGGGGCGCCACCGGTCGCTCAGCCCGTCGACGGCGATCCGTGCCGCCGCCCAGCTCAGCGCGGCGAATCTCAGGTGATTGTCCGGATGATCCTGGCCATCGACGCCGTACGGCCCGCCCGGCCGATCGAACAGGTGAGGCGCGTCGAGCAGCAGCAGATCGAGCCCTTCGACGGAGCACGACCTGACAGCAGCGGGGCCGCCGAACAGGTCGTCCGTGTGCCACACCCGTCTGGAGCGCCCGGCGCGAGCGCGCACGCTCGGATAGACGGGAATCAGCACGCGGGAGCGCCAGCCGAACTCGGCGAGTGCAGCCGGCAGCGCACCGACGACGTCAGCGAGCCCTCCGGTCTTGACCAGGGGCGCGCACTCCGATGCGACGGACAGCACGCGGTGACGGCGAATGGGCGGCGGGGCCATGATCGTCTCCTCTTGTCACCCCAGCTCGGCCGCGCGTCGGTCGAGCATGTCCTGGGTGATCAGCGTGATACCGGCATCGGTGCGCCGGAACCAGCGGGCGTCGTCCACCGCGTCTTCCCCCACGACGAGGTCCTCCGGAATGTGCACGCGGCTGTCGACGACGCACCTGGTGAGGCGTGCGTTGCGGCCCACGTCGACGTAGGGGAGGGCGACGACGTGATCGAGCGACGAGTACGAGTGCACACGGTTGCCGGTGAACAGCAGCGAGTTGCGCACGTCGGAGCCCGAGATGATCGTGTCGCCCGAGATGAGCGATTGGATCGCCTGACCGCGCCGTCCCTCGTCGTCGTGGATGAACTTCGCCGGCGGGAGCTGCTCGGCGTACGTCCAGATCGGCCAGTCGTTCTCATACAGGTCGAGCGGCGGCACGAACTCGGTGAGGTCGATGTTCGCGCGCCAGAACGCGTCGATTGTTCCGACATCGCGCCAGTACGGCTCCGTCTCGAGACCGGTCATCACACACGACTCGCTGAACCTGTGCGCGTGCGCGCTGCCCTGCTCGACCAGGGCGGGAATGATGTCGTGTCCGAAGTCATGGCCGGATTCGGGGTCATCGGCATCGGCGATGAGCCGGTCGCGCAGAAACGCCCAGTCGAACACATAGATGCCCATCGACGCCAGCGCGACGCTCGGATCGTCGTGCGTGCCAGGAGGATCTGCCGGCTTCTCCAGGAAATCGACGATGCGGCCGCCTGCGTCGGTGTGCATGACGCCGAAGGCGCTCGCCTCCTCCCGGGGGACGGTGAGACACCCGACGGTGACGTCGGCGCCCGTTTCGACATGCTGGCGCAGCATCACCTCGTAGTCCATCTTGTACACGTGGTCGCCGGCGAGCACGATGACGTACTTCACGCCGTAGTCGTCGACGATGTCGATGTTCTGCGTGACGGCGTCTGCCGTGCCGAGATACCACTTGTGCTCAGCGACGCGCTGGCTGGCAGGCAGGATATCGAGGTATTCGTTGCGCTCGGCTCGCAGGAAGCCCCAGCCGCGCTGCATGTGCCGGATGAGGGAATGCGCCTTGTACTGCGTGGCGACGGCCATCTTGCGGATGCCCGAATTGAGCGCGTTGGACAGCGGGAAGTCGATGATTCGCATGTTCCCGCCGATGTGGACCGCGGGTTTCGCGCGTCTGTCGGTGAGCTCCTTGAGCCTGCTGCCTCGACCGCCGGCGAGCACGAATGCCATCGTCTGGTTCGTCAGCCTGGTCGGTGCTCCGGGCTGCGCAGTCTTGGACATGATCATTCCTCCAGGAAGTAGATGGCAGACAGAGGCGGGAGCGTGAGCAGCGCGGAGTGCTGCTCCGTGCCTACGGGAACAGACTCGGTCTCGATCGCGCCGCCGTGCCCGCGATCCGCCCCGCCGTACAGACGGGAATCCGTGTTCAGCGCCTCGCGCCAGCGCCCCGGCAGGGGGAACCCGACGCGGAAGCCGCTGCGTTCGACCGGCGTGAGATTCAGCACGACCACGACGTGCTTGTCGCCGGGAGCACCGCGGCGCAGCCAGGCGAACACCTGTTCGTCGACCGCATCGACCAGCAGCCACTGGAACCCTCGGCCGTCGGCGTCGAAGCGATGCAGCGCTGGCTCCGAACGGTACAGGCCGTTCAGATCGCGTATCAGCTGCTGCACACCGGCGTGCCCTGGGTCATGCAGCACGCCCCAGTCGAGCTGGCCCGCATGGTTCCATTCCGCCGGCTGGCCGAACTCCTGCCCCATGAAGAGCAGCTTCTTGCCCGGGTGCGCCCACATGAAGGCATAGAAGGCCTTGAGGTTGCCGAGCCGGTCGGCGTGGTCACCCGGCATCCGCGAGTACATCGATCCCTTGCCGTGCACGACCTCGTCGTGGCTGATCGGGAGCAGGAAGCTCTCGCTGAAGGCATACGTGATGCTGAAGGTGAGATGATCTTGGTGGTGCCTTCGGTGAACGGGATCCTTGCCGAAGTAGTCGAGCGAATCGTTCATCCATCCGAGGTTCCACTTGAAGTCGAACCCCAGACCGTCGTCGTCGATCGCTCGCGTCACACCGGGGAAGGTCGTCGACTCCTCCGCGATCATCGCGGTGCCAGCGTGAGCGTCGCCGATCGCCCGGTTGACCTCCCTGACGAAGCCGATGGCCTCGTAGTTCTCGCGCCCGCCGTCGCGATTGGGCACCCATTGCCCCTGCTCTCGCGAGTAGTCGCGGTACAGCATCGAGGCGACGGCATCCACGCGCAGCCCGTCGAGACGGTACTCGTCGATCCAGTACA
Organism: Microbacterium halotolerans; assembly: GCF_003569805.1. GTDB lineage: Bacteria > Actinomycetota > Actinomycetes > Actinomycetales > Microbacteriaceae > Microbacterium > Microbacterium halotolerans. Next base: position 242,274 of record NZ_KZ984052.1, read on the forward strand.
GCGCGTTCGCGACGAGGTAGGCGCGCACCTCGGGGCGGCCGAAATTGTAGATCAGAGTGTTCCAATCGGGATGGAAGCCCTCTCGCGGATCGAGGTGCTCGTACAGCGCCGTCCCGTCGAACCTGCCGAGGCCGTGCGCGTCGGTGGGGAAGTGGGCTGGGACCCAGTCGGCGATCACGCCCAGGCCCCTCGCATGCGCCGCATCGACGAATGCGGCGAACTCCGACGGCGTGCCGTACCGGATCGTCGGCGCGAACAGACCGACCGGCTGGTATCCCCACGACCCGTCGAACGGGTGCTCGGTCACGGGCATCACCTCGATGTGGGTGAACCCGAGGTCGGCGGCGTAGTCGACGAGTTCCGCGGCCAGTTCGACGTACGAAAGCGAACGTCCATCCGGTCTGCGGCGCCAGGAGCCGAGGTGCACCTCGTACACGCTGATCGGCGCGTCCGCACTGTTGATCTCGGCGCGCCGCGCATCCCATTCGGCGGCGACCCAGTCGTGACGGCTCAGTCGGCGCACGACGGACGCCGTCGCGGGAGGATGCTCGCTGCCGAAGCCGACCGGATCGGCTTTCTGCGGCAGCGGTTGGCCGTGCTGGTCGAGCAGGTCGTATTTGTACGCGGAGCCCTCGTCGAGACCGGGTGCGAACAGCTCCCACACTCCCGTGGAACCGCGGGCCCTCATCGGGAGCGCTGTGGGATCCCACGAGCAGAAATCGCCCACGACCGATACTCGGGAGGCGTTCGGCGCCCATACGGCGAAGTGCACGCCGTCGACGCCCTCGTGCGTGATCACGTGAGAACCGAGTACGTCCCACAGTCGGCGATGCGTGCCCTCGCCGATCAGGTACTCGTCCAGCTCGCCGATCACGGGGCCGAATCGGTACGGATCCTCTCGCTCCACCGTGACGCCGCCGGGCCACTGCACCCGCAGCCGATAGAACGGCAGCGACGATCCGGCGAACACGGATGGCGCCTCAGGATGCCGCGCGAGCTCGACGGCGTCTGTGTCGTTCACCGCCCAGATGCGTTCGGCACCCGGCACGTGCGCGACGACTCCGCAGCCATCGTGCGTCGGGCCGAGCACTGAGAAGGGATCCGGATGAGCACCGCGGGCTATCAGGGACGCGGTGATCGCGTCCGGCAGCTCGGCCGGTTCTTCAAGAGCCATAGGGATCCTTCGTCTGGGCCGTCTCCGTCGCATCCGGATGCGGCCGGTCACAGCACGGGAGTCACATTCCAGATCTCGCTCATGTACTCCCTGATGGCACGATCGGAGCTGAAGTAGCCGATGCGCGCCACGTTGATCGCGGCCATGCGCTGCCAGCGCTGTGAGTCCCGATACGCATCGTCGACGGCGGTCTGCGCCGTGTCGTACGCGTCGAAGTCGCTGGCGACGAGGAACCAGTCCTCATTCCACAGCCGATCGATGAGGCCGCCGTAGCGCCCGGTCTCGTCCGGGCTGAACGTGCCGTCGGCGACCGCCTGCAGCACGCCCTGCAGCGTCTCGCTCCGCTCGATCGCCGCGCGTGCATGTCCCGGCTGCTCCCGCCGTGCGGCGACCTCGTCGGCCGTGAGCCCGAACAGGAAGAAGTTGTCCGCCCCGACCCGATCGCGGATCTCGACGTTCGCACCGTCCAGCGTGCCGATCGTGAGAGCTCCGTTCAGCGCGAACTTCATGTTGCCCGTTCCCGACGCCTCCATACCGGCCGTCGAGATCTGCTCGGACAGGTCGGCGGCGGGGATCAGCCGCTCGGCCATGGAGACGTTGTAGTTCGGCGGGTACACGATGCGCAGCGCGTCTCTGGTCTCGGGGTCGTCGTTGATGGTCTCGCCGACATCGTTGATCAACCGGATGATGTCCTTCGCCACCGCGTAGCTCGGCGCGGCCTTCCCGCCGAACACCTTCACGCGCGGCACCCAGCCGGCATCCGGTTCGGCTTTGATCCGCTGCCAGCGCGCGATCGTCCACAGCACGTTGAGAAGCTGGCGCTTGTACTCGTGGATGCGCTTGACCTGCACGTCGAACAGCGCGTGCAGCGGGACGTCGATGCCGTGCTCGTCGGACAGCCAGGAAACCAGACGCTGCTTGGCGCGTAGCTTGGTGCCGCCGAACGCCTCGAGGAACGCCGGATCGGATGCATGTCCCTCGAGATCGCCGAGACGATCGAGGTCGACCTCCCACCCCTCGCCGATCGACTCGGTGACGAGGGCGGCCAGCGGCCGGTTGGCGAGTTTCAGCCAGCGCCTCGGCGTGATGCCGTTGGTGACGTTGACGATGCGGCCCGGCGAGAGCGCCTCCCTGGCCGGGAACAGATCCTTGCGGACCAGGTCGGTGTGCAGTGCCGATACGCCGTTGACGCGGTGGCTGGTCGCGAACGCCAGATCGCCCATCTTGACATGGTCGTGCTCGATCAGGCTGAGGCCGGTCGCCGCGTCGCCGTGCATGTCGACGAGGCGACTGTCGAGCCGCTCGATGATCTGCAGATGCCGCGGGAGCACCGCACGCATCAGGTCGACGGGCCAGCGCTCGAGCGCCTCGGGAAGGAGCGTGTGGTTCGTGTAGCCCAGCACCTCGGTGGCGAGATCGACGGCCGTGTCGAAGTCGAAGCCGTGGTCGTCGACGAGGATCCGGATGAGCTCCGGGCCCGCGATGGCCGGGTGCGTGTCGTTCATCTGGATGGCGACGTACTGCGGCAGGCGCCGCAGGTTCCGGTGGGAGCGCAGGTAGCGGGCCAGCACGTCCTGCACCGAGGCGGAGGTGAGGAAGTACTCCTGCGACAGGCGCAGGTGCTTGCCGCCTTCCGTCTCGTCGTTCGGGTACAGCACCCTGGTGAGCGTGCGCGCCCATGTCTCCGGCTCGGCGGCGCCCATGAAGTCGCCGGCGTTGAACCTGTCCAGGTCGATCAGCGCCGCGTCGGGCGCCGCTGTCCACAGTCGCAGGGTGTTCGCCCACCGGGCGCCGTAGCCGACGACGGGGGTGTCATGCGCGGCGGCCGCGATCTGCGACGCGGGGTGCCACACGGCTGCTCCGCCCTCATCGGCGACGTGGCCGCCGAATCGTACTTTGTACGCCGCCTCGGGCCGGGGGAACGACCACGGGTCGCCGGCGAACAGCCAGTCATCCGGATGTTCGACCTGTCGGCCTGCGTCGAAGTCCTGCCGGAACAGCCCGCGTTCGTAGCGCAGGCCGTATCCGAAGGCAGGGCAGCCCAGCGTGGCCATCGATTCGAGGTAGCAGGCGGCGAGGCGGCCCAGACCGCCGTTGCCGAGCGCGGGGTCCGGCTCGTCCTCTGCGATGCGCTCGAAGCTCTGACCGAGGCCTGCCAGCGCCTCAACGGCGGTGTCGCGCAGCCCGAGGTTGATCGCGGCGTCCTCGAGGAGTCGCCCTGGCAGGAACTCCATCGACAGGTAGTGCACGCGTTTGCGGTCCTCCTGCGATGTGCGCCTGGTCGCATCGAGCCACGGCTCGGTGGCGCTGTCGCGGATCGTGCGGCTGAGAGCGAGCAGCCAGTCGGCTCGCGAGGCGACCGTCGGAGCCTTGCCGACGGTGACCCGCAGGTGGTGCAGCAGCGATGCGCGGAACTGCGCAGGGGTGCTTCCGCTCAGCTCGGAACCGCGGCCATCCGCATCGGCCGTACGGAGAATCTCGGGCATGGGATCTCCCCTGTGTCGCGGCCGAAGAAGGCCTCTTCCGCGAACGCTACCGCTCGCGATGGCCACATCCTAGGGAAGCCCGAAGATCCATAGGTTAACTGCTCGAGAACGGCGGCTATCGTCGCCTCGCCCGCAAGCGGAACCGTTCGTCCCGAGTGGACGCCTTGTGCGCGCGACTATGCTGCCCGTTCGGTGGAGACGAATCCACTCGGCGGAGAGCGGGTGCGCGGAGCTCAGTCGTCGCTGCGGGCGCCGAAGACGATCTCATCCCATGACGGCATCGCGGGGCGCCCGTTCTTGCGGCGTGCCGGAGCCGACGCGTTCGAGTGGTCGTCGTGCTGGTCGGCCGCCGGGCCATTCGGAGCGTCGTGGGTTGCGACGGGTTGCGAAGAGGTGTCCTGCGCGTCGTCGTCTCTGGGCGTGTCGCCGATCGCGTCGAAGAGCGCGACGGGGGAGGAACCAGCGCCCTTGGCCGGATGGCGCGCTGCGCTCTCCTCGAGATCGTTCATCGGCGCCGCCTCGCGGCGTCCGCGTCGTCGGCGCAGTGCTTCCAGGAGGTCGACGGTCTCGGTGTCGCCGCCCTCCACCGGTGCGTGCTGGGCGGCTGCGTCCTCGGCCGTGCGGCCCGAATCGCCGATGGTGCTCTCCGGGAATCCCTGCTGGCCGAATGCGCTCGTATCGAAGCGCGAGTCGTCTTTGGTGTCGGCATCGAGCGCGCGCAGACGCGGAATCAGGCCGTCGGGCAACGGGCCCTGACGGGAGAGCTGCGTGGCGTCGCCGTTCAAGGGCGAGAGAGAACTGCGGCGCGGATCGAACGACCAGCGAGCGTCGTGGTCGACCTCGTTCGCGGTGAACTCGAGCTTCACAGTCCAGCCGGATTCGTCCTTCCAGCTCGTCCAGCGCTCCCCGCTCGCGTGCAGGTCGGCGAGCTTGGCACGTACAGCGGACCCGAAGGTCGGGTTCTCCTCGACGTCGAAATCGCTTCCGATGACCACGGGAACCGCAAGCGCGCGGTCGACGACGTGCTCACGCTCGGCCAGCACCGGCCCCTCGAAGCGGCGCACGGCTTCGACCTCGACCGACAGCAGTTCGGAGGTCTCCTCGGCCGAGAGACCGGCGCGGATTCGAGCCTGGATATCGCGCGGGCTCGCTCCGAGCGGAGCCGTGGGCCTCTGCTCGCGGCCGTGGCTGCGCATCTCGGAGCGCAGAACATCATCGATGGCGAGCGCGAAGCGCTGTCCGGAATCGTCCGCCAGGATGAGGCGGTCGTCTTCCGCTCCGATGATCGTGAGCTGTTCCATGCTGTGCTCCCTCCGCAGTTGCGGTCGAACGCTATCGTTCCACGCCATGACCGCACCGCCGGGAATGCCGAGGGCGCGCCGCCGGTTCCACCTCCTGCGCAGTGCGTGAGCGCACGAATCGCATCTCGGTGAACATCTGCATTTGCGAAACGTCGCTCGCTCGTGCAAACTATCGCCGCTCCTCATCGCAATGAGGGGCTCACTGGCCCTGATGAAAGAAGTGTGACGCCCTCAGATGGCAACCGACTACGACGCCCCGCGCAAGTCCGAAGACGACAACAACGAGTCGATCGAGGCACTCAAGGCGGCGCGCAATAACCCGCAGCCGGGCAATGCGGAGTCAGACGACTCCGATAACCCGGGATTCGAGCTCGGCGGCGCGGATCTGTCCAACGTCGAACTCGACGTCGTCGTGCTCCCGGCGCAGGACGACGAGTTCACGTGCATGCAGTGCTTCCTCGTGAAGCATCGCTCGCAGCTTGCGGGCAACGACGCGAACGGACCGTACTGCAAGGACTGCGCGGCCTGATCAGCGCTGCGCCCGACGACGACACGCCCGACTCACTTCGGTGGGTCGGGCTGAGTCATTCCTGGGAATTGTGATGCGCGGGCTGGGAATCGGTCCCGTTGCCTGGGAAAGACGAGGGCCAGCTGGGAACGGCGGAGTTCAGCCGGCCACCGCTCCTCGCTGGGCGTGGGCGATGACGGCGGCAAGGCGCTCCGGCGTGCGGGTCGAGATCGTCCACGCGGTGGTCGGATCATCCGGATCGTTCACCGGCACCACCACGACGCCGTCGATGCCTCCTCTGATGAGCACCCAGCCGCCGACGGCGAGATCCTGGCCTCGAGCGATGCGGGCCTCCTCGCCCGACAGCGCGACCGGCTCGCCGAGCAAGCCGACATCGATGCGGGCGCGGCCCGCGCGCAGGGTCGTGCCGTCGACGATGACGCAAGGCGCCAGTCCGATGAGGCAGGCCACGACCGCGATCGCGACTGCGAGCCCGATCGCGAGTGAGAACACCGGGCTGACACCGACGAACACCAGCGTCGTCATCGGTGCGACGACGCCCGCGCCGACGATCAGCCAGAGCGACGGAGCCAGCCGCTCACGGTACGTCGGCTGCGAACCCCGTACCGGGGCGGGCGTGGCAGTCATAGCGAGTACCCTCGTTCCGTGAGCGAATCCGTGAATGTGCCCATTCTCGCACCCGTGGCCCCGCAGTACGCCCACCGGAACGATGCAGGGGCAGACCTGGTCTCCGCTGAGAGCGTGCGGCTCGAACCGGGGGAGCGTGCCCTCGTCGGCACCGGGGTGCGCATCGCGCTGCCCGATGGGTACGCGGCGTTCGTGATGCCGCGAAGCGGGCTCGCGGCCAAACACGGAATCACGATCGTCAACGCGCCTGGCACGATCGACGCCGGCTACCGCGGAGAGATCAAAGTGGCGCTGCTGAACACCGATCCACGCGAGCCGTACGACATCGCAGAGGGGGACCGGATCGCGCAGCTGGTGCTGATGCCGGTGACGCAGGCGCGATTCCTCCCGGTTGAGAAGCTGCCGGACAGCGTGCGCGGCGACGGCGGTTTCGGCTCGACCGGCTACCAGAGCTCGGAGGAGACGATCGCCGCATCGAACGAGGAGAACGAGAACAAGTGAGCGACGACAACACGAACGAGAACGCAGAGGACCAGGTCGTCGAGCAGTCGGAGCCTGAAGCATCCGACGACGCATCAGCGGGCAAATCTGCCCCGGATGACCGGGCAGAGGGCGGCCCTTTCGACGCCAGCGAGGTCAACCCGGTGCGTCCCTACATCGATCTCGGCGGCCTCAAGGTGCTGCCGAGGGACGGCCTCAACCTGCGCCTCGAAGTCGAAGAGAAGACGAAGCGCATCGTGGCGATCGGGCTCGACTACGTCGACTCGACCCTGCAGGTGCAGCCCTTCGCCGCGCCGCGATCGAGCGGTCTGTGGCACGAGACTCGCGATCAGCTGCGTGACCAGGTCCGCGGCCAGGGCGGTCGCGTCGAGGAGCGCGAAGGCGCACTCGGCGCCGAGCTTCTGGCCGAGGTGCCGACCGGCGACGCTGAGGGCGGCAAATCGATGAGGCTCGCGCGCTTCGTCGGCGTGGACGGCCCGCGCTGGTTCCTGCGCGGCGTCATCGGAGGGAAGGCGACGAGCGATCCGGACGCGGCACGCCAGGTCGAGGAGCTGTTCCGCTCCCTCGTCGTCGTGCGTGGACAGAACCCGATGCCGCCGCGCGACCTGATCCCGCTGAAGATGCCGGCGTCGCCGGGCACAGCGTGAGTGACGCGCGGCCCGACGACGTCGAAGGACGCGCCGGTGACGACTCCGGGCGCACGCCTCTGACGCCTCCTGCGGCCGAACCGAATGAGCCGAGCGCGTCGGAGGTGCTCGGGCAGGCCGTTGACAGTGCGGCGCGTCGGGCAGGCATCGATCCGAATGCCGACGAACCCACCGGACGCGTCGTGTGGCGCGTCATCGGCGGATGGCGCGGCGTCGCCGAATCGGTGCTGCCGCTGCTGGGCTTCGTCGTCGCTTACACGGCGACGGGCATGCTGCTGCTGTCGCTGATCATCTCCGTGGGTGCCGCCGCGATCTTCACGATCATCCGGCTCGTGATGAAGTCGCCGCCGATCGCCGCACTGTCGGGGCTGATCGCGGCGGTGATCGCAGCGGGGATTCCGCTGTTCACGGGCCGCGCGGAAGACCAGTTCGTGATCGGCTTCATCACGAACATCGCCTACGGCTCCGCGTTCCTGATCTCTGCGCTCGTCAGATGGCCCCTGATCGGCGTCATCTCCGGTTTCCTCGTGGGCGAGGGGCTGGCGTGGCGCGATGATCGTCGCAAACGGCGGGTGTTCTTCTGGCTGTCGATGGCTTGGGGCGGGCTGTTCGGGCTGCGTCTCGGCGTGCAGCTGCCGTTCTACTTCGCCGAGGACGTCGCCACGCTCGGCACAGTGAAGATCATCATGGGCATCCCGCTGTTCGCCCTTCTCCTGGCGGGGACATGGCTCACCGCACGCCGCCTGTATCCGCGTTCGGACGCGCCGGATGGACGATCAGATGCCGAGCATCAGGCATAATAGATTTATCTTGACGTCAAGATAAATCTACGGTCTGTTGCGACCTCGGGAGAGGCCCGACAGGTTAGGTCTCCCTTGCTAGCCCGCGGGCTGGGCGAGGGGCAGGATGATGGGCAAAGCCCGCGGTCAATTCCGAAGGAGATGAACCGGTGTCCACGGTGAACAGCTTCGGTGCCAAGAGCACCCTGAAAGTCGGCAGCTCCGACTACGAGATCTACCGCCTCGACGCGGTGGAGGGCCACGAGAAGCTGCCCTACAGCCTCAAGGTCCTCCTCGAGAACCTGCTCCGCACGGAGGACGGCGCGAACGTCACCAAGGAGCAGATCAGTGCCCTCGGCAGCTGGGACGCTTCTGCTGAGCCGAACACGGAGATCCAGTTCACACCTGCGCGTGTGGTCATGCAGGACTTCACCGGCGTGCCCTGCATCGTCGACCTCGCCACGATGCGTGAGGCCGTGACGGCGCTCGGGGGAGACCCGAACAAGATCAACCCGCTCTCGCCGGCCGAGATGGTCATCGACCACTCCGTCATCGCGGACCTGTTCGGGCGCGAGGACGCTCTCGAGCGCAACGTGGAGATCGAGTACGAGCGCAACGGCGAGCGCTATCAGTTCCTGCGCTGGGGCCAGACGGCGTTCGATGACTTCAAGGTCGTGCCGCCAGGGACCGGCATCGTGCACCAGGTCAACATCGAGCACCTGGCCAAGGTCATCTACGACCGTCCGGCCGACGGTGTGGTGCGCGCGTACCCCGACACCTGCGTCGGCACCGACTCGCACACCACGATGGTCAACGGTCTCGGCGTGCTCGGCTGGGGCGTCGGCGGCATCGAGGCGGAGGCGGCCATGCTGGGCCAGCCGGTGTCGATGCTCATCCCGCGCGTGGTCGGCTTCAAGCTCTCCGGCGAGATCCCCGCCGGTGTGACGGCGACCGACGTCGTCCTGACGATCACCGACATGCTGCGCAAGCACGGCGTCGTCGGCAAGTTCGTGGAGTTCTACGGCGAGGGAGTCGGTTCCGTGCCGCTCGCCAACCGCGCCACGATCGGCAACATGTCGCCGGAGTTCGGCTCGACCGCCGCGATCTTCCCCGTCGACGATGTCACCCTCGAGTACCTGCGACTGACCGGCCGCGAGGAGCACGCGGTCGAGCTCGTCGAGACGTATGCCAAGGAGCAGGGTCTCTGGCACGACCCTTCCCGCGAACCCGAGTACAGCGAGTACATCGAGCTCGACCTGTCGACGGTCGTGCCGTCGATCGCCGGTCCGAAGCGCCCGCAGGACCGCGTCCTGCTCTCGGAGGCGAAGGAGCAGTTCGACAAGGACCTGCTCAACTACACCTCGGCGTCGTCCGACATCGTCGACGAGGCCGGTGAGGAGTCGTTCCCCGCATCGGATCCGGCCTCGCTCGAAACCGAGCACGCCGAAACGGTCGTGCACCACAACTCGGCGAACCCGCCGGCTTCCGTGTCGCAGCCCGTGCAGATCCGCACGGCAGAGGGCGAGTACACACTCGACCACGGCGCTGTGGCGCTTGCCGCGATCACGTCCTGCACGAACACATCGAACCCGTCGGTCATGATCGCCGCGGGCCTCATCGCGCGGAAGGCGCGCGAGAAGGGCCTGAAGAGCAAGCCGTGGGTGAAGACCACGCTCGGACCGGGGTCGAAGGTCGTCACCGACTACTACGAGAAGTCGGGTCTCGACAAGGACCTCGAGGGTCTCGGCTTCTACACGGTCGGCTACGGCTGCACGATCTGCATCGGAAACTCCGGCCCACTGATCCCCGAGGTCTCGCAGGGAATCAACGACAACGATCTCGCGGTCACGGCAGTGCTCTCTGGCAACCGCAACTTCGAGGGACGCATCAGCCCCGACGTGAAGATGAACTACCTCGCGTCGCCGCCGCTGGTCGTCGCGTACGCGCTGGCCGGTTCGATGCACTTCGACTTCGACAGCGACGCCCTCGGCAAGGACTCCGACGGCAACGAGGTGTTCTTGAAGGACATCTGGCCGTCGCCGGATGAGGTGCAGGAGATCATCGACTTCGCGATCTCGCGCGAGCAGTTCATCAAGCAGTACAAGACCGTCTTCGACGGCGACGATCGCTGGCGCAATCTGCCGACGCCGACCGGCTCGACGTTCGAGTGGGACGCCGATTCGACCTACGTGCGCAAGCCTCCGTACTTCGACGGGATGACGCACGAACTGACGCCTGTGCGCGATATCACCGGTGCACGCGTGCTGGCGAAGCTGGGCGATTCGGTCACCACGGACCACATCTCGCCCGCCGGTGCGATCAAGGCGGACACGCCGGCCGGCCGGTACCTGAACGAGCACGGCATCGACCGCAAGGACTTCAACTCGTACGGTTCGCGCCGTGGAAACCACGAGGTGATGATCCGGGGCACGTTCGCCAACATCCGTCTGAGGAACCAGCTGCTCGATGGTGTCGAGGGCGGGTACACCCGTGACTTCACGCAGCCGGATGCGCCGCAGTCGTTCATCTTCGACGCCTCGCAGAACTACCAGGATGCGGGAACGCCGCTCGTGGTGCTCGGCGGCAAGGAGTACGGCTCAGGCTCGTCGCGCGACTGGGCGGCGAAGGGCACGAGCCTGCTGGGCGTGCACGCCGTCATCACCGAGAGCTTCGAGCGGATCCATCGCTCGAACCTCATCGGCATGGGTGTGGTTCCGCTGCAGTTCCCGGAGGGCACGTCCGCCGATTCGCTCGGTCTCGACGGCACCGAGGTCTTCTCGATCACGGGCCTCGAGGAGCTGAACGAGGGCACCACCCCCAAGACGGTGCACGTCGTCGCAGAGCCCAGCGAGCATTCGGCAGACGGCAGGCAGCCGATCGAGTTCGATGCGGTCGTCCGCATCGACACCCCGGGTGAGGCGGACTACTACCGCAACGGCGGCATCCTTCAGTACGTCCTCCGCCAGCTCGTCTGAGCCCGCGCCCGGCGACCAGCCAGGAACGCCTCGTCCACCACAGGTGGGCGGGGCCTTCCTGCGTTCAGCCCCGCTGCCGAGATGCGCAGTCCTCGTCGAGATGCGCCGGTTCTGACGCCCAGATGTCGCAGAAGTGCGCATCTCGTGGTCCCGTTTCGGCGCTGCGGAGCGGGCGGGGACGATCATCGGGATCGCCCCATTGCGCGTCAGGGCGAGACCTTCCAGGTCTGCTGGCGTAATCTCGAAGGTATGACTCTGCTGGAATCTATCGGTGGGCCGCGCGACCTCGACGGGCTCACCCCCGCACAGCTCGAGAAGCTGGCCGCGGAGATCCGCGAGTTCCTCATTGCGAACGTGGCCCGCACGGGAGGGCACCTCGGGCCGAACCTGGGCGTCGTCGAGATGACGATCGCGCTGCACAGAGTGTTCCAGTCACCGGATGACCCGATCATCTTCGACACCGGTCACCAGTCGTACGTGCACAAGCTGCTCACGGGCAGACAGGACTTCGCCGGGCTGCGCACGCGAGGCGGCCTCGCCGGCTACCCGCAGCGCTCGGAGAGCGAGCACGACGTCGTCGAGTCCTCGCACGCATCGAGCTCGCTCAGCTGGGCGGACGGCGTCTCGCGCGCACTGGCGAGGACGGGCCGCTCCGACCGTCACGTCGTCGCCGTCGTGGGCGATGGTGCGCTCACCGGCGGCATGACGTGGGAGGCGCTGAACAACATCACCGACGACAACGAGCGCAATCTCGTCATCGTCATCAACGACAACGGGCGCTCCTACGCGCCGACGATCGGAGGCATGGCGCGCTACCTGAACCGCCTGCGGACGGCGGGGACGTACCGCTCCCTCGACGAGAAATCGGGTCGGATGGCCGGGAGATTCGGATCGATCGGCCGTGCCCTCTATCGAGGTATCCGGGGCGGCACGCGCGGGTTCCTCTCGCGGTTCGCCAACTACTCTCCGCTGTACTCGCAGCTCGGCATCAAGTACCTCGGCCCAGTCGACGGGCATGACGTGCGGGCGATGACGGAGGCACTGCAGCTGGCCAAGTCGTACGGCGCTCCGGTGATCGTGCACGCCATCACCGACAAAGGGCGCGGCTACGAGCCCGCGCGCAATGACGAGGCCGATCAGTTCCACGCCGTCGGCAAGATCGATCCGGAGACCGGCCGTCCCGTGGGGGGTGGCTCGGCCCAGTCGTGGACCGACGTGTTCGCGGACGAGTTGGTGAAGGTCGGCGAGAATCGCTCGGACGTCATCGCGATCACTGCGGCCATGCTCCGGCCTACGGGGCTCGCGCCGTTCGCCGAGCGCTTCCCCGATCGGGTCTACGACGTCGGCATCGCCGAGCAGCATGCGGTGACCTCGGCGGCCGGCCTCGCCTACGGCGGGCTGCATCCGGTCGTCGCCCTGTACGCGACGTTCGTGAACCGCGCCTTCGACCAGGTGCTGATGGACGTCGCACTGCATCGTGCCGGGGTCACTTTCGTGCTCGACAGGGCGGGCGTCACGGGCCCCGACGGGCCCAGCCACCACGGCATGTGGGATCTCGCCCTGCTGCATATCGTGCCGAACATCCGGATAGCGGTTCCTCGCGACGCCGAGCGCGTCAGAGAGGAACTGCGCGAGGCCGTCGCGATCGAGGACGCTCCGACGGTCGTTCGCTACTCGAAGGGTGCAGTCCCTGACGCGATCAACGCGATCGAACGGCTGGACGACGGCGTCGACGTCCTCTCGCGAGGCGAGAGCGAGGACGTCCTGATCGTCGGCATCGGACCGTTCGCCTCGGTCGGGCTCGACGTCGCCGCACGTCTGAAGGCACAGGGGATCGGTGCCACCGTCGTGGACCCGCGGTGGGTCGTGCCGGTGCCGCCCTCTGTGATCGGACTGGCAGCCAGACACCGTCTCGTGATCACTCTCGAAGACGGCATCCGAGTCGGAGGCATCGGCACCCGCGTGCGCCAGGTGCTGCGCGAGGCGGGCATCGACACGGCCGTCGACGAGCTCGGCCTGCCCGACGCGTTCCTCGACCACGCCTCGCGCGACGAGATCCTTGCGGACGCGGGGCTCACACCGGCGAAGATCGCTCAGGACGTCGTCTCGCAGGTGCTGGGCACACGGGTGCCCGTTGCGCGGTCGGAGTACGAGCACGATGTGCGCACTCCCACCGGCCCGGTCGACCACGCGTCACGCTGACAGCAGCGTGACGGCGCCACGAGCCCGGCGCGGGTATAAGCTGAAGAGCTTTGCCCATTCCGAACGCTGAGAGAGTCATGTCCCGTTCCCACACCGGCGGCGCGCGCCTGCCGCTGCATCGCGCACTGCTGCGTCTTCTGCCGTTCGCGAAGGCCGACCTGCCCAGAATCGGGCTGGGCGGGCTGTCCGCGCTGTGCGCGTCGATCGTCGCCCTGATGATCCCGACCGCCCTCGAATGGATCGTGGGAGGCCCGCTGTCGACGGGCGAGACCGAACCGGTGGTCTGGGGTGCGCTGGCCGTGCTGGGGCTGGGGCTGGTCGAGGCCGCCATGGTGTGGCTTCGGCGGTGGTTCGTGCTCGCGCCGTCGGCGTCGATCGAGTACAACGTGCGCACGCGCTTCTACAACCGTCTGCAGCGGCTTCCGATCGAGTTCCACGATCGCTGGCAGGGCGGGCAGCTGCTCAGCCGGATGATGCAGGATATCGGTCAGATCCGCCGTTGGCTCGCCTTCGGGCTGATCATGCTCGTAGTGAACCTGCTCACCGTGCTGATCGGGGCGGCGCTGCTGTTCCAGTGGCACTGGGCGCTCGGCAGCGTGTTCCTCGTATCCGGTATTCCCGTGTTCGTGCAGGCGTTCCGCTTCGAGCGGCGCTACGGCATGCTCACCCGGCGCAGCCAGGACCAGCAGGGCGACCTCGCGACGAGCGTCGAGGAGAGCGTGCACGGCATCAGGGTGCTGAAGGCATTCGGCCGCGGTCCGGATGCCCTCACCCGTTTCACGCGCCAGGCCGAGGGCCTGCGCAGCACGGAGATGAGCAAGGCGCGCTCGATCGCGGTGATCGACTTCGTGCTCGTCTTCATGCCGGAGCTCGCCTTCGCGGCCTGCCTTGCGCTCGGCATCTGGCTCGCCCAGGCCGGCGAGTTGGAGGTCTCGCAGCTGTTCGCCTACTTCGCCATGGCGACCATTCTGCGCTGGCCCATGGAATCGATCGGTTTCCTGTTCTCGTTCCTGCTCGACACCCGTACGGCGACCGACCGCATATTCGAGGTGTTCGATTCCACCGACACCATCATCGACTCTGCGTCGCCTGTCGAGCTGACCGCTCCGCGCGGGGAACTCCGGTTCGAGGGCGTGCGCTTCCGCTACCAGGACGCGCGTTCGGGCGAGCGCGACCTGCTAGACGGCGTCGACCTCGCGCTCGCCCCGGGCGAGACGATGGCTCTGGTCGGGCTGACGGGGTCGGGGAAGACCACACTCACCACGCTGCCGACCAGGCTGTACGACGTGACGGGCGGCCGCGTCACGCTCGACGGCGTCGATGTGCGCGACCTGTCCATCGTGGAGCTGCGCACCCGGATCGCCACGGCCTTCGAGGATGCGACGCTGTTCTCGGCGACCGTGCGTGAGAACGTCCTGCTCGGGCGGGACGACCTCGACATCCAGTCGTCCGAGGCGGAACGTGTGATGCGGGAGGCGCTCGACGTAGCGCAGGCGGAGTTCGTCGAGGAGCTGCCTGACGGTGTGTCGACGATGATCGGGGAGGAGGGCATGAGCCTCTCCGGCGGGCAGCGCCAGCGGCTGGCGCTCGCCCGTGCCGTCGCGGCGCGTCCCTCCGTGATCGTGATGGATGACCCGCTGTCCGCGCTGGACGTCGACACGGAGGAGCGTGTGCAGGCCGAGCTGCGGAGAGTGCTCGCGGGAACGACGGCTCTCATCGTGGCGCATCGACCATCGACCGTGGCGCTCGCGGATCGTGTCGCCCTGCTCGAGCACGGCCGGATCACGGCGGTCGGCGCGCACACCGATCTGATGGCGTCGTCGGCCGGCTATCGCGCCGTCATCTCCAGCATCGAGCACACGGAAGGCGGTGCCAGCCGCGATCCGAACCCGACGAGCGAACTGGACATCATCGCGGAGCGCGAGAGCCAGCGAGAACCGGCCCAGAACGAGGGGAGCACGCGATGAGCGCGACCGTGCAAGGGGTCGCCGGTGAGGACCGCGAGGACTACACCAGGGAGGAGAGCCGCGTCATCCGGCGCAGGTCGGGGCGACTCCTCCTCGCGCTGCTGCGCCCGCTGGGCTGGCGGCTTCTCGGCGTCTCGATCGTCGTCGTCGCGCAGACCGGATTCCGCGTGCTCGGCCCAGCGCTGCTCGCCATCGGCCTGAATACGGCTCTGCCTGCGGTGATCGACGAGGCGGACTGGGGACCCACGTGGCTCGTCGTCGGGGCGTACGCGCTCACCGCGATCCTCGGGGCGGGGCTGCTCGCGTGGTACGACGTGCTGGCCGCACGGATCACCCAGAACGTCCTGCTCGACCTCCGCCTGCGTGTGTTCCGGCACACCCAGCTGCTGAGTCTGGAGTTCCACGAGCAGTACACATCTGGACGCATCATCTCGCGCCAGACGAGCGATCTCGAGACGATCAGGGAGCTCTTCGCCGGAGGCCTCACCGAGCTCGTCGCCGGAGTGCTGTACGGCGGATTCACCCTTATCGCGCTGATGATCATGGATTGGCAGTCCGGTCTCATCGTGCTGGTCTGCGGTGGGCCGCTCGCGCTCCTGATGCGCTGGTTCTATCGCAGCTCGCAGTCCGCCTACCGCGGCACGCGCGTGCACAGCGCCCGCGTCATCGTGAAGTTCGTCGAGACGATGACGGGCATTCGCGCAGGAAAGGCATTCCGCACAGAGCCCCGCAACGAGGTCGAGTTCGGCAGGCTCGCCGGGGCGTACCGCAATGCGAACATGCGTGTCATCCGGCTGTTCGGCACCTTCGAGCCCGCTCTGATGGCCATTTCGGCGTTCGCGATCGGTGCCGTCGTTCTGTGGGGCGGCGTGCGCATCACGTGGGAGTCGTTCACGGTCGGAGCGCTGCTGGGCGCCGTGCTGTACGTGCGCAACTTCTTCGCACCGCTGCAGGAGGTGGCGATGTTCCTGAACTCGTATCAGGCGGCGGCCGCTTCGCTCGAGAAGGTGTCGGGAGTGCTGGAAGAGCAGCCTTCCGTGCCCGACCCCGCGAACCCGGAGCCGCTCGCACAGGCGAGCGGGCACCTGCTCCTCGACGACGTCACGTTCGGGTACGGCGACGGTCGAACGGTGCTGCCGGAGCTGCGCCTCGACATTCCGAGCGGCCAGACGGTTGCGGTCGTCGGTACGACGGGTGCCGGGAAGTCGACCGTCGCCAAGCTCGTCTCGCGCTTCTACGACCCGACCGAGGGACGCGTCACTCTCGACGGCATCGATCTGCGCGACCTGAGCCCGCAGGATCTCCGTCGCGCCATCGTCATGGTGACGCAGGAGGCCTACCTGTTCAGCGGGTCAGTCGCTGACAACATCGCGCTGGGGAAGCCGGGCGCGGCGATGGAGGAGGTCGTCCGTGCGGCGAAGGCGGTGGGCGCGCACGACTTCATCGAGCAGCTCCCCGACGGCTACGACACGAACGTGAACAAGCGCGGCGGCAGGGTGTCCGCGGGCCAGCGTCAGCTGGTGTCGTTCGCCAGGGCGTTCCTAGCTGACCCCGCCGTGCTGATCCTCGACGAGGCGACCGCGTCACTCGACATGCCGTCGGAACGGATGATCCAGGACGCTCTGCAGACGCTCCTGGCCGATCGCACGGCCATCATCATCGCGCACCGGCTGTCGACGGTCGAGATCGCCGACCGCGTGCTCGTGATGGAACACGGCCGTGTGATCGAGGACGGCACCCCCGCCGCGCTGATCGCCGGCACCGGCACCTTCGCCCGCCTGCACGCGGCGTGGAAGGACTCGCTGGTCTGACCCCACTCCGATTCTTCATTTCTGGCACAGATCCGGTGGGTCACCCACCCGGAGATGTGCCAGAAATGAAGAAGTGTGCGGCTACTCGATGCCGCGGATCGGTGGGGTGTGGAAGGGGCCGCCTGCGGCGCGGGCTGCAGAGCCCGAGCGGTCGAGATAGGGCGTCACGCCGCCGTCGACGAACGGCCAGCCGGCGCCGAGGATGAGCGCGAGATCGATGTCCTCGACCTCGGGCACGACGCCCTCGTCGAGCATGATCCGGATCTCCCTGGCCAGTTCGTCCTCCACATTGCGCAGGATCTCGTCCGCGGTCATGGGGGAGTCACCGACGGTGACGGCCTTCGCTGCCTTCTTCGACCATCCGGTGATCGCCCCCTTCTTGTCGCGCTCGAGCGGTGAGTCGATCTCAGCGGCGGCATGCAAATTCGCGGAGCTGTGGAACCGCTCGGGGAAGTGGTGCACCATCGTGTCCTGCACGTGTGCGGCGACCTTCCACCCGACCAGATCGATGAGCTCGAACGGTCCCATCGGCAGACCGAGCGGGACGAACGCCTGCTCGACCTCCGTGAGCGGCGTGCCTGCGTCGACTGCACGTGCCGCCTCGCCCATCACCTTCGCCAGCAGGCGGTTGACGATGAAGCCCGGCGCGTCAGACGAGCCGATGGCGTTCTTACGGAGCTTCTTCGCGACCACATAGCCGGTGCTCAGCGCCTCGTCGCTCGCCTGCGGCGTGCGAACCACCTCGACCAGAGGCATCACGGCCACGGGGTTGAAGAAGTGGAAGCCGATCAGGCGCTCAGGGTTCGTCAGTACGGAGCCGATCTCCTCGACCGACAGCGACGACGTGTTGGTGGCGAGGACCGCCTCGGGCGAGACGATCTGCTCGATCTCCCGGAACACCTGCTGCTTGACGCCGATCTCCTCGAATACGGCCTCGATGACGAAGTCGGCGTCGGCGAAGTCACTCTTGTCGACAGTGCCGGTCACGAGCGCCCGGAGACGGTTGGCCGTGTCCGCGTCGACGCGGCCCTTGCTCTCGAGCTTGCCGATCTCGTCGCGGATGTATCCGATGCCCTTGTCGACGCGCGCCTGGTCGACATCGGTGATGACGACGGGTACCTGCAGGCGCCGCACGAACAGCAGCGCGAACTGGCTGGCCATCAGGCCCGCTCCGATCACGCCGACCTTGTTGACGGGACGGGCGATCGACTTGTCCGGTGCGCCGACGGGACGCTTGGCGCGCTTCTGCACGAGGTCGAACGCATACATCGAAGCCGCGAACTGGTCGCCGACGATCAGGTCGCTGAGTGCTTCGTCCTCCCGAGCGAAGCCCTCCTCCCGCGTGCCCGATCGTGCCTTCTCGAGCAGCTCGAGCGCACGGTAGGGCGAGCGCGGCACGGTGCCGATCTTTGACTCGAGCATGCCACGGGCGACCTTGATGGCCGCCGGCCACTTCACCGTCTTCTCGATCCTGCCCGGCTGATGGGGCCGTTCGACCCGGATGTCGCCGGCCAGCACGCCGTCCGCCCACGCCAGCGAGGACTCCAGATATGCAGCCGGGGAGAAGATGGCGTCGAAGATGCCGAGATCCTTCGCCTGCTGCGGCTTCAGCGTGCGGTTCTGCTTGAGCGGGTTCGAGATGACGACCTCGAGCGCGTTCTCGATGCCGATCAGGTTCGGCAGCAGGTACGCCCCGCCCCATCCGGGCACGATGCCGAGGAACACCTCGGGGAGCGCCACGGCGGCCGCGGACGAGTCGATCGTGCGGTAGGTCGAGTTGAGCGCGATCTCCAGCCCGCCGCCGAGCGCAAGACCGTTCACGAACGCGAAGCTCGGAACGCCCAGCTCGCTCAGTCTGCCCAGTACCTGGTGGCCGCGCTGCGCGATCAGCTGCGCGTTCTGCTTCGACTGCAGTGCCGTGATCTGCGAGAGGTCGGCCCCGGCGGCGAAGATGTACGGCTTTCCGGTGATCGCCACGGCGTCGATCTCGCCGTCGGCTGCCCGGGCGCTGAGGGCGTCGAGCGTGGCGCTCAGCTCCGTCAGCGTGCGCGGCCCCAGCGTGTTGGGCCTGGTGTGGTCCCGGCCGTTGTGCAGCGTGATCAGTGCGAGGGTGCGACCGCTGGCGAGCGTCACGTCGCGCACGAGCGAGTGGGTGATGACCTCGTCGACGGAAGCGTCGTCGAGCGGGGTGAAGTCGATCGATGCGTAGTCGGTCATGCGTGTCACTTCCGCTTCTTCTTGCCGGTGTAGTTCGGGTTCTCCCAGACGACCGATCCGCCCTGTCCAAGGCCGACGCACATCGCGGTGAGGCCGAAGCGGACGTCGGGACGCTCGGCGAACTGAGCCGCGAGCTGGATCATCAGGCGCACACCGGACGCCGCGAGCGGGTGCCCGAGGGCGATCGCGCCGCCCCACTGGTTCACGCGCGGGTCGTCGTCGTCGATGCCGAAGTGATCGAGGAAGGACAGCACCTGCACGGCGAAGGCCTCGTTGAGCTCGAACAGCCCGATGTCCTCGATCGAGAGCCCCGCCTTGGCGAGTGCCTTCTCCGTCGAGGGGATCGGGCCGATGCCCATGATCTCCGGCTGCACACCGGAGAACGCGAACGAGACCATCCGCATCTTCGGGGCCAGCCCGAGCTCTGTGACGGCCTGGCCTCCGGCGAGCAGGCTGATCGTCGCCCCGTCCGTGAGGGGCGATGCCGTGCCGGCGGTGACGCGACCGTGGGGTCGGAACGGGGTCTTCAGCTCGGCAAGACCCTGCAGTGTGGTCTCCGGCCGGCGGCCCTCATCCTCGGTCGCCAGCCCGAACGCGCCATCGGCGCCCTGAACCGACACCGGGACGAGGTCCGGTTGAATGCTGCCTGCCTCGTAGGCCGCCTGCACCTTCTGCTGGCTGAGCATACCGAAGCGATCGGCGCGCTCCTTGGTCAGGTGAGGGAAGCGGTCGTGGATGCGCTCTGCGGTCACACCCATGTTGAGCGCCTCGGGGTCGACCAGACGCTCGGCGACGAACCGCGGATTCGGGTCGGCGTTCGCTCCGATCGGGTGTCTGCCCATGTGCTCGACGCCGCCGGCGATGGCGACGTCGTACATGCCGACGCCGATCGAGGCTCCCATCGTCGTGACCGCCGTCATGGCACCGGCGCACATGCGCTCGATCGCCAGACCCGGAACGCTCTGGGGCAGACCGGCGAGGATCGCCGTGCTGCGCCCCAGGGTCAGGCCCTGGTCTCCCGTCTGTGACGTCGCAGCGATGGCGACGTCGTCCACGCGATCCTTCGGCACCTCCTCGTTGCGATCCATCAGACCCACCATCGCCTTCACGACGAGGTCGTCTGCGCGCGTCTGCGCGTACATTCCCTTTTCTCCTGCGCGCCCGAAGGGCGTGCGCACGCCGTCCACGAAATAGACGTCCGAGAGCTCGGCCACTCTGCCTCCCTTGTTGGATGCTTCCAGCCTATGGGCGCCCCACAGCCGAAGCGCGATTCGGTTGGGCAGTGTCTACGAAGCGGGTTCCGCGGCGTCGTCGACTGGTTGGGCAGCCTGCACAAACGCCTCGGCGATGATGCCCGCCGTCTCGTCGATCTGCCAGTCGCGGGCGCCCTCCGCGCGCAGGGCATCGGCGACCGGATCTTGGGCGTGCGGCACCGGCGGATCCCATGCCACGCGACGGAGCAGATCGGGGGTGAGAAGGTTCTCGGCGGGAACCTCGAGCTCGTCGGCGCGCTCCGACACGGCGGCGCGCGCCTGCTTCAGCCGACGATCGGCATCCGGGTTGCGATCCCGCCACGCCTTCGGCGGTGGATACGGGCTGTCGCCGGGAAGCCGGTCAGGGGGCAAGTCGGTGCTGTTGCGCCCGGTATCGATCGCGTTCCACCACCGATCGAGCTGCGTGCGGCTCGCCCTGCCGGTGAACTCCTTCAGCCCCGCCAGCTGCGACTTCGATGTCGGTGACGCCATGACGGCGGCGACCAGTGCGCGATCCGGGACGAGCCGACCGGGGGAGACATCCTGCTCACGCGCGTATTCCTCGCGCGCGGTCCACAGCTCACGGGCGATCGCAAGCGGGCGACGCCCGTTCACCCGGTGCAGCCCGCTCATGCGACGCCACGGGTCGCGCCGCGGCGGCTTCGGCGGCATCGAGCGCACGTGTTCGAACTCCGCGGTCGCCCACACGGTCTTCTCGGCTTCGTCGAGCGCCGCGGCGAGCTCGTCTCGCACGTCGAGCAGGTGCAGCACGTCGAGCGCCGCATACTCCAGCCACGAGTCGGGCAGCGGCCTGGTCGACCAGTCCGCTGCCGAGTGCTCCTTCTTCAGCTCGATTCCGAGCGTGCGCTCGGTCACGGCAGCGAGGCCGACCTTCGGCCAGCCCAGCAACCGGGCAGACAGTTCCGTGTCGAACACGGAACCGGGCACCAGACCGATCTCACGCAGCGATGGCAGGTCCTGGCTGGCGGCGTGGAACACCCACTCCGCGTCTCCGATCGCCTCCTGCAGGGGCGCGTGGTCGTCGAAGGCGGGAGCGTCGAAGAGGAACACACCGGAACCGCGGCGGAAGACCTGCACGAGGTAGGCGCGCTGCGAGTAGCGGAAACCGGATGCCCTCTCCACGTCGACGGCCACAGGACCGTTTCCCGAAGCGAGCGCCGCGACCGCCTCGTCGTATCCGTCGATGGTGTCGATCACGCTGTAGTTGTCAGTCACGTTCCGCTTTCCGAGCGCCGAAGACGGCGATCTTCTCCGAACCGGGCGGGAGGCCCGCGAGCATGCACACCAGTTCGGCCCACGCCTCGACATGCGCCCGAGGGTCTCCGACCGGCGACCACGAAGCGCGCAGTTCGATCTGGGCGCCGTTGCCTTCGCCTGCGAGGGAGCCGAAACCGGTCGACAGGATCTTCGTGGCCGTGCCGGATGCGGAATGGTGCTCTGCGCCGCGTGAATCGAGCGCATCGATCAGCCACGACCACGTCACGTCGGCGAGCAGCGGGTCCGTGCCGATCTCGGGCTCGAACGGCGCCTGGGCGAACGAGACGATCCGCAGCGGTCCGTGCCAGGCGCCGGGCTCATCCGGATCATGCAGCAGCACGAAGCGACCGGTGCCGTAGGGGGAGTCGCCCGACTCGTCCGGTCGCACGTCGCCGGAGAGGGCGAGCGCCTGCGGGGCGAGACCCTGCGGTGACGGTATCTCGCGCACCACGAAGTCGTCGCGGAACTCGGCCTCGCGCACGCGCGACTCGAGAGCAGCGAACGAGTCGTCATGGCCGGAAGTCGTCACGCCGACAGATTAGAGTGATGGTGTCATGAACCTCTCCAGGCGCGCCGGGTCCGTCGGCGCTGGTCTCGTTCTCGCCGGTGTCGGCATCGGCCTCGTTCTCGGCGCCGTCGGCGCTGTCGGGTCACGGCTGGCCCGTGTCGCGCGTTCGGTGGTCACGCCGTCCAAGCGAGCGGCGGATCTCGAGATACTCGGAATCGACACGGCCGCGCAGACGATCAGGATCTCGCGATCGGCTGACACAGAGTTGCCAGGGCGTTACGGCATATTCTCGAACGGCACGATCAACTACCTCAAGATCGGCGTGGTGCTGCGCTCCGATGACGAGACCGTCACGCGCAAGCTGCTCACGCACGTCGGCCACGATGAGACGATCGGCCAATGGGGCGCGTTCAGCGGGTGGTACTTCGAGACGCCGGATGAGATCCACGTGCCGTACGACGATGTCGAGATCCCGACGCCGGTCGGCCCAGCGCCGGCATGGCTGGTGCCATCCGTCAGGGGCGCAGCGGACGATGAGACCTGGGCCGTGGTCGTGCACGGCAGGGGCACGAACCGCACCGAGACAGTCCGCGCGGTGCCCGTGCTGCGAGAAGCGGGCATCACCTCGCTCCTCGTCTCATACCGCAGCGACGGCGTCGCCCCGGACAGCCCGACCGGTCTGCAGGGGCTGGGCACGACGGAGTGGCCGGATATCGAGGCCGCGATCGAGTTCGCTCTCGAGCGCGGGGCGCGTCGCATCGTGCTGATGGGATGGTCGATGGGCGGCGCGATCGTGCTGCAGACGCTCGTCAACACGGCTCACCGCGACCGAATCGCCGGCGTCATCCTCGAATCGCCCGTCGTCGAATGGCGCACCGTGCTCGAGTTCCAGGCGAAGGCGCTCGGTGTGCCGTCGATTGCGGCGAGAGCCACCATGGGCATGCTCGAGACGCCATGGGCGTCGCGCGCCGCTCGTGCGGGGGAGGGCATCCGGTTCGACGAGTTGGACATGGTGGCGCGTGCGTCCGAGCTGCGCGAACCCATCCTGATCCTGCACAGCGACGACGACGGCTACGTCCCCGTCGACGCGTCGCGCGCGCTCGCGGAGGAGCGGGACGACCTGGTCACGATGCCGAGATTCGCTGTCGCCCGCCATACCAAGCTGTGGAACTACGACGAAGTGCGCTGGAACACCGCCATCAGGGATTGGCTCGCCGTCCAGGGCCTCGCCCAAGAGACGGACTGAGCCGGTCGTGAGCACGCGCTCACGACCGGCTCGGATGAGAGTTCACCCCGCCAGCGCCGCCACCTGGCGCTTGGCGCGCATCAGCATGCCGGTCATGCCGGAGATGCGCAGCGGCGAGACCGCCCTGCTCAGGCCGATCGACTGCGGGTAGTCGGCAGACACCGCGAGGACCTCATTCGGGGTGAGCCCCGTGAGCCCGTGCACGAGGATGCTTGCGAAGCCTCGTGTGGTGGGTGCCTCGGGCGGAGCCGATGCGTGCATCCGGACGAGCCCGTCTTCGTCGACGGCCAGCACGATGAACACGGGGGACTGGCACTCGGCGACGCGTTCGGTGCGCTCGGGATGGTCGGCGTACTCCGCCGGCATCTCCGGCAGGTCGTTGGCGAACTCGAGCAGCAGCTGGAGCCGCTCGGGCTCCGGCAACTCCAGGAACTCGTCTCGTATCTCCGCCAGTGCGGCGGGAACCTGCTCGCTCACGCCGCCGGAACCTCTCCCGCCTCTGCGCCTGTCACGATCGGCACACGCACGAGGCTGCCCCATTCGGTCCAGGAGCCGTCGTAGTTGCGCACTTTCTCGATGCCGAGCAGGTGGTGCAGCACGAACCAGGTGTGGCTGGATCGCTCGCCGATGCGGCAGTAGGCGACGACGTCACTCGCGTCGCCGATGCCCGCCTGGTCGCGGTAGATCTGTTCGAGCTCGGTGCGCGACCTGAACCGCCCGTCCTCGGCCACGGCCTTGCCCCACGGCACGTTCTGGGCGCTGGGGATATGTCCGGCGCGCAGCGCCCCCTCCTCAGGGTACGCGGGCGCCGTCGTGCGCTCGCCCGTGTACTCCTCGGGGGAGCGCACGTCGATGAGCGGCTTGCCGAGGTGTGCGAGCACGTCCTCGCGGTAGGCGCGAAGCACGGAGTCGTCGCGCTCGACGACCGGGTACTCGGTTGTGGGTCGATCGGCTGGCTCCGTCGTGATCGTCCTGCCCTCGGCGATCCAGCCGTCGCGGCCCCCGTCGAGCAGACGCACGTCAGCGTGCCCGAACAGCGAGAACACCCATAGTGCGTATGCCGCCCACCAGTTGTTCTTATCGCCGTAGATCACGACGGTGTCGTCGCGGGAGATGCCCTTCGCGCCGAGCAGCTCCGAGAAGCCCGCTCCGTCGACGTAGTCGCGAACGACGGGGTCGTTGAGCTCCGTGTGCCAGTCGACCTTGACGGCGCCGGGAATGTGTCCGGTCTCGTACAGCAGCACATCCTCATCCGACTCGACGACCACGAGGCCGTCCTCGCCGAGGTGATCCTCGAGCCATTGCGTCGTGACGAGGCGTTCCGGATGGGCGAACTGGGCGAGATCCGGGGAAGGGTCGGATGCGACGGTCATGGCTGAGCTCCTGCCTGAGTAGCGTGCGATCGGCGTGAACCGAACGGACGTAGACTTGGTGCGTCCTTATACGAGCTTAGGCGCCCTGTCGGGCACCCGCACCGTGTCCTGCTGCGCGTGCGTCACACAGCGAAACGAACGGTATATGACACAGATCGGCACGATCACCGGCCGTGTGCGCCTCACTGAGCGAAACCCTCACCTGTCGGGCGAGGAGATGCTGGCCAGCCTGGTGCCGCCGCCTCAGTTCGACGAGGCGAGCTTCGACTCCTATCGCGCTGACGATGAGCATCCGTCGCAGGCGGAGGCGAAGGATCAGCTCACGGCGTTCGCCGTCGGCGCCGAGCCGGCCAAGCGCGGTCTGTTCTCACGCAGACCGAAGACAGCCCCGATGAAGCCCGGCGTCTACCTCGACGGCGGGTTCGGTGTCGGCAAGACGCACCTGTTGGCCGCGGTGTTCAACGCGCTGCCCGCACGGCGCAAGTACTTCGGCTCCTTCATCGAGTACACGGCGCTCGTCGGTGCGCTCGGGTATCGGAACACGGTCGACCTGCTGAAGGGATCGGCGCTGCTGTGCATCGACGAGTTCGAGCTCGACGATCCGGGCGACACGATGGTGATGACGCGTCTGCTCGGCGAGCTCGTGTCGTCAGGCACACGCCTGGCGGCCACGAGCAACACGCCGCCGAACGCGCTCGGCGAGGGCCGGTTCGCCGCGCAGGACTTTCTTCGGGAGATCCATGCGATGGCCGACAGCTTCGAGACCATCCGGATCGATGGCGTCGACTTCCGTCAGCGCTCGCTCGACGGCACTGCGGTGGTGCTGGGCGACGACGAGTACGACGAGGCGCTCGACGCTGTCGGCACGACGGTGTCGGATGATGCCTTCGACGAGCTGCTGTCGCATCTCGCACACGTGCACCCTTCGCGGTACATCCGGCTCGTCGACGATGTCGACGCCGTCGGTCTGCGAGATGTGCGCCAGATCACCGATCAGTCGGAGGCGCTGCGCTTCGTCGCTTTCGTCGACCGCGTCTACGACGCGCAGATCCCGATCCGCGCAACGGGCACGGCTCTGAACGACGTCTTCAGCGCGGACATGCTCGCGGGCGGTTACCGCAAGAAGTATCTGCGTGCCGTGTCTCGGTTGAACGCCTCGACGCACTCCTGAGCGGGCACCGCACTCCTCATCGAGGAGGGTGCGAGGTTCATCGAGGACTGTGCGGGGCGCGAAACATGAACTTAACGCGCGCGGCGGCTGTGTAACGCAGCCGAAACGCGCCGCACACGTCGGCGGAAAACCGCGTCGTCAGTATGGGGGCACATCCGGTTCACCGGATCCATTGCACTGACACAGAGGAATCACATGGATAGCGGAAACCTTGCGTGGTTGACCATTTCCACCGCGCTCGTACTGCTGATGACGCCTGGGGTGGCGTTCTTCTACGGCGGGCTGGTGAAGGCCAAGAGCGTCGTCAGCATGATGATGATGAGCTTCGGAGGCCTGGCACTGACAGCCGTGCTGTGGGTGTTGTACGGCTTCGCGATGACGGCCGTCGACAACCCGCTGGCGTTCGCCGGCAACCCCTTCGGCGACCTCGGCCTGGTCGAGACCATCTCTGACGATCCGACGGGTGAGGCGGGCATCGGCGCGGCATTCGGCGCGACGTTCGCGATCATCACGGTGGCGCTGATCTCCGGCGCGATCGCAGACCGTGCGCGGTTCTGGTCCTGGATGCTGTTCGCGGGCATCTGGGTCACGCTGGTCTACTTCCCGGTCGCAGCCTGGGTGTGGGGCGGCGGCTGGATCATGGAGCTCGGCAACTGGCTCTTCGACGGCGCCGTCGAGGTGATCGACTACGCCGGCGGTACCGCGGTGCACATCAACGCGGGTGCGGCGGCATTGGCGCTGGCGCTCGTGCTCGGCAAGCGCGTGGGCTTCCAGAAGGGCATCAATAAGCCGCACAGTGTGCCGCTGGTCATGCTCGGCGCCACCCTGCTGTGGTTCGGCTGGTTCGGTTTCAACGGCGGTCTGACTCCGGCGCCGCTCGGCGAGAGCGGCAACACCGAGATGGGCCTGATCATCATCAACACGATGGTGTGCCCCGCCGCAGCGATCATCGGCTGGATCGTCGTCGAGAAGTTCAAGGACGGCAAGTCGACATCGGTCGGCGCCGCATCCGGTGCTGTCGCCGGTCTGGTCGCCATCACGCCGGCCTGTGCGTCGATCGACCCGATCTGGGCCATCCTGCTCGGCGTCGTCACTGGTGTCGTCTGTGCGCTTTCGATCGAGTTGAAGTGGAAGTTTGGCTTCGACGACTCGCTCGACGTCGTCGGTGTGCACCTCGTCGGCGGCGTGATCGGTACGCTCTGGATCGGCCTCTTCGGCAACGGCACCGGCCTGTTCCTGGGCGGAGGCATCCAGCAGCTGGTGGTGCAGTTCATCAGCGTGGTGGCCGTGATGGCCTACTCGTTCATCGCCGCCTACATCATCGGCATCGTCATCCAGAAGACGATCGGCTTCCGAGTCAAGAACGAGGACGAGATCGCCGGCGTCGACACCGTGATGCACGGCGAGGCGGGCTACGCGATGGAAGGCCGCTGAGCCTGACACCGCAGCAGCGGCGGGGTGCCACAGGACCACCTGTGGCACCCCGTCGCGCGACACGGCCGGGATGCGCATCGGTTCGGTGCGCGTCGGAACATCCGGTAGTATCGGTCAAGGCCTTCACAGGTCGGCAGCTAGGGCGATTGGCGCAGTTGGTTAGCGCGCTTCCTTCACACGGAAGAGGTCGTGGGTTCGAGTCCCGCATCGCCCACTCCGCGTACAAGGCTCGAGTCCTTGCCTGACGAATCGTCGGCAAGGACTCGAGCTTTGTTCCTGTCTTGCGCCCAGTTGATGGCGTTGCCGTTAGCCCCGGGGTCGGTCAGCATCTCATAGGGGTGTTGGTGCTCGACTCGGAGCTCGTCGTCTTCTCCAACGCAGACCTCGGCGAAGAAAGCCTGGTTGCAGAGTCGGCGATCGGCGCCGTCGCAGCGGGCGCAGGCGTCCGCCAACACCTGACCGACCTGATCGATCCAACGCTGTTGTCACCTCGCGTATGCGACGATAACATCGAGATATAACGATGTAATCGTGAACGTTGCGTGTGAACTCTTGCTCGCGAACGGGCGTGAGAGAGTGAGGAGTTTCGATGGGTGCTGGACACGATCACGGGCCGAGTCCGGAAGAAGCCGCACAGGCACCGGACTTCCGGCGCAAGCTGGGCATCGCCTTCGCGCTGGTCTTCGGCATCGTCGTCGCGCAGGGCGTCGGCGCCTGGGTGACCGGGAGTCTGGCGCTGCTGGTGGACATGGTGCACTCGCTCACCGATTCCGTCGGCCTGCTGGTGGCGCTGGTGGCCGCGACGCTGATGATCCGGCCCCCGAGCAAGCGACGCACCTGGGGATTCCGCCGCATCGAAGTGCTCGCTGCGCTGGGGCAGGCGCTGCTGCTGATCGGGGTGAGCGTCTATGCGCTCATCGAGGGTATCGAGCGCTGGGCGAATCCGCCCGAGGTCGCTGCACCCGAGCTGTTGGTGTTCGGCATCGTCGGACTGCTGCTCAACGTCACGGCGATGATGGTGCTCGCCTCCAGTCGGGGGGCGAACTTCAACATGAAGGCTGCCTTCCTCGAAGTGCTCATGGACGCCCTCGGCACTCTGGCCGTCATCGCCTCGGCCGTCCTCATGATGACCACCGGTTACCAGCGCGCCGACACCCTCGCCGCATTCGCCATCGCGCTGATGATCATCCCGCGTGCCGCGCTGCTCATCCGCGAGACGATGCGCGTGCTGATGGAGTTCACTCCCAAGGGCCTCGACCTCGACGAAGTGCGCCGACACCTGCTCACGATGGACCACGTCCAGGACGTGCATGACTTGCACGCCTCCACGGTGGCCCCCGGACTGCCCACCCTGTCAGCGCACGTGGTGCTCGACGACTCCTGCTTCACCGACGGGCACGCCGTCGAGATCCTGGAACACGTGCGCCGTTGCGTCGCCGAGCACTTCGACGTCGCAATCCATCACACCACGATCCAGTTGGAGACCGAGCAGCACAGCGAGCACGAGGCCGCCGGCGCGCTGCACCCCTGAGCGCTGAGTCAGGACCGGACGAGGCGGGCGATGGAGCCGGATGCTTCCTCGATCTTCTGGCTCGTCTCTCGGCTGCCTTGCGCGGCGGCCTCGACGATGCAGCGGCTCAGGTGCTCCTCGAACAGACAGACTGCCACCGACCGGAGCGTCGTGGTCATCGCCGAGACCCTGTTGAGGCCCCGGCTTCTGGGCCGGCCGGGCCTGCTCGACTGTGCCAGAGCGCTATCGCTGGTGAGTCTTCGTGACGACAGCAGCGCCATGCACTGGACACAGCGTCACCGCGTCGCCAGTCAGGGCCAGGATCCGCTCCGCCGCCGCCAGCAGTTCGACCAGTGACTCGGGGTGCGCGAGCGAGTACATCGAAGCCCGACCTTCCGAGCGCACCGTCACCATGCCTGCCTCGCGCAGACATGCCAAGTGCTTGGACACAGTGCTCTGCGACAGCCCCAGATGCGCGGTAAGATCGACGACTCGATGCTCACCGAGCTGAAGGTGCTGCAGGATCACCAACCGCGACGGATCGCTGAAGCTGTGGAACAGCGAAGCCGCGGGAACCACGGCACCGACCTCAGTCACGGGCGTCGCACTCCGCGCCTCCTTCGTATTCATCGTCATGTCTCGATGTTATCGAAGGACGGCAACGCCGTCGAGATCGAGACGACTTCGCGGGCAGCGTGACATAAGGCACTCCGGATGGTGCGTCGACTGATAAGAAACCTCCGCGAACGTCGATACGTCGCCTCGAACATGAAGGGGGCCAGCCACGGCAGTGCGTTCCATGAACGTCACAGCCGCGGGACTCCCGGGGCCCGCCACGGGCGCAGCACAGTGACGACGACGGCGGCGAAGACGACGCTCGCGACCTGCACGAACAGTCCCGCGCCCCATCCGGTGACCTCGGACTTTCTCGCCGAGTCAGATCGCAACCCTATGAGGGGACGTTCTTGCTCGGAGGAGTGGGGCCGCTGAACGAGTGACGGCGCTGACGCGGGCGATCCGGCGGGAGAGGATTCGAGTCTGGCGCCCACGTGACCCGGAGCTCACGACGTTGACGCGTAAAGCTCCGTCGCGGCGCTGACCAGGTCGTCGATCAGGGGCGGGCGGTGATCGTTCCACCACACGAGTCGAACGGGAATTCGTGGGCCGTCCGTGATCGGGCGGAATGTGACGCCGGCGCGCGCGTGGTGGTGCGCTGTCGCCTCCGACGTCGTGCCGACGCCGCGGCCGGCGGCGATGGCGTCAAGCCAGTTGTCGACGTCGCTCGATTCGATGAACTGCGGCGAGTGATCCGTGTCGTCCCAGTGATGTGTGTTCGTGGTGCCCACGCGCGGGTCGATGATCACCGTGCGTTCGCCGATCTCCGCCATGCGCATCCGGCGGCGACGCGCCCACTGCGGGTCGTCGGCAGCGAATGCGACGAGTCGGCGTTCGAGCCCGACGATCACCGACTCGAACCGCTTGTCGTCGACGGGGCGACGAACGATGGCGACGTCGCACAGTCCTTCCGCCAAACCTGCGGTGGGGGAGTTGTGCCGCACCAGCGTGAGCTCGGTGTCGTCGTGCTTCCGGCTCCAGTCGCGCTGGAGCCGAGTGCTGTGCGTCCCGAGCGCGGCCCACGCGTAGCCGAGGCGGAGCACGCCGTGTCGAGTGCGCAGGAACTCGGTGAATCCGCTCGCTTCGGCGAGCACGCGCCTGGCGTGCGGCAGGACCAGTCGGCCGACGCTGGTGAGTTCGCAGCCGCGAGGGACTCGACGCAGCACCCGGTCTCCGACTGCGTTCTCCAGATTGGCGATCGTGCGCGACACCGCCGCCTGTGAGACGAACAGCTCCGCTGCGGCGTCGGTGAACGAGCCCGCTTCAGCAGCGGTGACGAAGTACCGCAGCTCCCTCAGCGTCCAGTCCATAACCAAAGCGTATAGCAGTGGCGAATTATGCGCTGGTGACAAGTGGTTGCCGCTCCTAGCGTGAATCGTATGAGTGAAGCCAAGGCAACCGCGCGCACAGACGACACGGCCTTACGGGCCGTCGCACCGACGCCGCGTCGGGTGCGGACCGGTGTGGTTCTGATGCTCGCGAGCACGGCATCGAATCAAGCAGGGGCAGGACTCGGCGCAATGGCGTTCCCCGTCATCGGGCCGGTCGGAGTCGTCGCAGTTCGGCAGATCGTCACCGCGCTCATCCTGGCCCCGATCGTGCGCCCTCGGTTCCGCGCACTGCGCTGGCGGGAATGGACGCTCACCGTTTCGTTGGCGGTCGTGTTCAGCGTGATGAACCTCTGCCTGTATCTGGCGATCGAGCGCATCGGTCTCGGCCTCGCCGTCACCCTCGAGTTCGTCGGGCCGCTCGCCGTGGCCATCGTCGGCTCACGGCGTCTGCTCGACATGGGCTGCGCCGTACTCGCCGGCATCGGCGTCGTGGTGCTGACCAGTCCCGGCCCCAGTACGGATCTCATCGGCATCGCCTCAGCAGGAGCAGCCGCGGCCGCCTGGGCCTGCTACATCCTGCTCAATCGCCGAGTGGGTCAGCGACTGCCTGGGCTGCAGGGCACGGCGATCGCCAGCGTCGTGACAGCGGGCATCTGGATGCCGGTCGCCGCCGTCTGGTTCGTCATTCACGTTCCGACCCCGGCGGCGTTGGGGCTCGCTGTCGCCTGCGGAGTGATGTCGTCCCTGGTGCCGTACGTCGCCGACCTGCTCACGCTGCGCCGCATATCGGCGCATGCCTTCGGCACGTTCACGAGCCTCAACCCGGTATGGGCGGCGCTGGCCGGCTGGTTGCTGCTTCACCAGTCGCTCAGCCTGAACGAATGGCTGGGAACAGGGCTCATCGTGGTCAGCAGCGTCTTCGTCTCGATCCGAGCGCTCGCATCCCCGGATGAGCAGTGACGAGAAGGAACTCCGTCCGGCGATTCTATGCTGGTGTCGACGCCGGACTCGCGCGATACTGACGCAATGGATGATGTCGCCGACTGGCTCGCCGCGAACGGCGACCTGTTCTGGACCTGGGTGGTTCTTCCCGTCGTGGTGCTGCTCGGGCTCTACATGACCATTCGCTCCGGCGTTGTGCAGTTCCGGCTCATCCCCGAGATGTTCCGCACGCTCACGAACCGCACGCCCCGTGACGAATCGGGCGAGCCGCAATCGGTGTCGGCATTCCAAGCGTTCACGATCTCCGCGGCTTCGCGCGTGGGAACGGGCAACATCGCCGGTGTGGCCACGGCGATCGCCATCGGCGGGCCGGGGGCGGTGTTCTGGATGTGGCTGATGGCGTTCGTCGGGGCCGCCTCGGCCTTCGCTGAGTCGACGCTCGCTCAGCTCTTCAAGGTGCGCGACCCCGCTGGCTTCCGGGGCGGCCCCGCCTACTACATGCAGCGCGGACTCAAGGCGCGCTGGATGGGCGTGTGGTTCGCGGTGATCCTCATCATCTGCTTCCCGTTCGCGTTCAGCTCGCTGCAGGCCAACACGATCTCCGCTTCCCTCGGCGGCGCGGTCGCCTCGATGACGGGCACTGACGCCGGGGCATGGCTGCCTTGGGTCTCCGGCCTCGTCGTCGCGGCGCTCACGGGGCTCGTCGTGTTCGGAGGAGTGCGCCGCATCGCCTCAGTGACGCAGACGATCGTGCCGGTCATGGCATTGGCGTACCTGCTGCTCGGGTTGGCCGTCGTCGCCGTCTCCTGGCAGGAGGTCCCGGCAGCGATCTCGTCGATCTTCACCCAGGCGTTCGGCTACAACGAGGTGGTCGGAGCGGCCTTCGGATACGTCGTTCTCACCGGCATCAAGCGCGGCATGTTCTCGAACGAAGCGGGCCTCGGCTCCGCGCCGAATGCCGGCGCGAGCGCCGCCGTCACCCATCCGGTCAAGCAGGGACTGGTGCAGGCGCTCGGAGTGTACTTCGACACGTTCCTGGTGTGTTCGATCACGGCCTTCATCATCCTCACCGGCGTTCCCGATCTCGCCGGAGCGCCCGTGGGAGTCGACCTCACACAGGCTGCCCTCGGCGGGACGCTCGGCGAATGGTCGCTCACCGCGCTCGCCATCATCGTGTTCCTGCTCGCGTCCAGCTCGATCATCGGCAACTACTACTACGGCGAGGCCTCCATCGAGTTCATCTCGACGCGCCGCTGGGTGCTCGTCGCCTACCGCACGCTCGTCGTCGCCGCGGTCTTCGTCGGTTCTGTGCTCTCCGCCAACGTGGTGTGGAGCTTCGCCGATGCTGCGATGGGGTTCATGGCGATCACCAATCTCGTCGCCCTCGCCCTGCTGTCGGGGCTCGTCTTCGCGCTGCTGCGCGACTACATGCAGCAGCGCGGGGAAGGAAAGGACCCCGTGTTCACACGCGACCGACTGCCCGATGTCTCCGGAATCGACTGCTGGCACGACGAGCTCAGCGTGACGGGGCCGCTGCCCGTACAGCGTCGTCGCTGACGCCGTACGGCTGCCAGCGGGTCATCGGCGCCGGCGCTGGGCGATGACGTCCAAGAAATCGTGCGCGCCGGGCTGCGGGACGGTTCCCGACCACACGGCTGCGAGCGGACGCTCCATCCGGATGCCTTCAACCGCCACACGCACGAGCCTGCCGGCCCGGATATCGTCGGCGACGGCGAGGGAGCTGAGCGCGCCAGGGGCGACACCCGCCATGATCGCGCTGCGGACGCCGAGCGTCGTCGGCAGCACGGCTGCGGGTTCGGCTGTGACAGGGCGGCCTGCCGCGAGGAGGGCGTCCTCCAAAGCTCGTCGGGTGCCGCTGCCCCGCTCGCGGAGCACCAGGCTCGTGACGGAGAGCTCCTGTGCGGAGGTTCTGCCTGATCTCGCCCAGCGGTGGCCCGGTTGTGCGACCACGTCGACCGTGTCGTGGGCGACGACCACTGACCCGAGGTCGTCCGGGAGCCTCGGCGTCTCGATGAACCCGAGGTCGACGGATCCTTCGCGCACGGACTCGATGACCGCGCTGCTGTTCTCGGCGGTGAGCTGCACGACAGGTCCGTCATCGCCGGCGCTGATGCGCCATCCGGCGATCCACTCCGGGAACAGATGCTCCGCGATCGTGAGGCTCGCCGCGATCCGGATCGTTCTGCTGCGGTCGGTGCGCAGAGTTGCGACCGCGTCCGAGAACTCATCCGCCGAGGCGAGGAGCTTCGCCGCCCAGCCGATGACGACCTCGCCTGCGGGAGTCAACCTGGAGCCCCGTGCAGACCGCACCAGCAGTCGGGTGCCCAGGTCGGTCTCCAGGCCGCGGATGCGCTGAGACACGGCCTGCTGGCTCACGCCGAGGTGCGCACCGGCCGCCGACATGCTGTGCTCCGCCGCGACCATCGACAGAGCACGGAGCGCCTCCAGATCCGGTTCACCGGTCATCCTCATGCCACTCACCTCGGTACAAGCGTAACTTGTATCCGTCGAGGGATCCGCTCCTACCGGTGCGGCGCGGTCGCGCACAGGATGGGGACATGGCCTACGAATCGCGCAAGGACGGCGCACGCCCGACGCGCGCTCCCGCCGTCCAGCGTCTCCGCGCGAGTGCGCCGGGATTGGCGGTCAGTCTTCTTGCAGCGGGCGCCTCATCCGGGATCGGTCTGCTCCGGCCCGGCGTCAGCCCGCTCATCATCGCGATCGTGTTGGGTGTGCTCGTCGCCAACACGATCGGGGTGCCGACGGCGTGCGCGGCAGGCGTCGACTTCTCGGCGAAGAAGTTCCTGCGCGCCGGCATCGTGCTCCTGGGGCTCCAGCTCGTGCTCACCGACATCGTCGATCTCGGGGCGGCGCTGCTGGTCGTCGTGGTGTGCATCGTCGGCGGGGGCATGCTGGGCACGATCCTGCTGGGTCGGCTGCTGCGGGTTCCGTCAGGGCTGACCCTGCTCATCGCGTGCGGCTTCGCGATCTGCGGGGCCGCTGCCGTAGCAGGGGCTGCAGGCGTCACCGACCCGGACGACGAGGCAGAGCATGACACCATCACGGCGGTGGCGCTGGTGGTGCTGTTCGGAACCCTGATGATCCCGCTCATCCCGATGGCTGCGCAGCTGCTCGGAATGGGCCAGGAGGATGCGGGGATGTGGGCGGGAGGATCGATCCACGAGATCGCCCAGGTCGTCGCCGCGGGCGGAGCGATCGGCGGGGGAGCGCTGGGCGTCGCGGTCGTCGTCAAGCTGGCCAGAGTGCTGCTGCTCGCACCGGTCGTCGCCGGTCTGAGCATCCGGCAGCGGCGTCTCGGTCGGGTCGCGGGCGTGACCTCGGGGGCGAAGCTGCCGCCGATCATCCCTCTGTTCATGCTCGGCTTCATCGCGATGGTCGTGCTGAGGACCTTCGCCCCGCTTCCCGACGGCGTGCTCGCAGCCGGCGGGGTGCTGCAGACCGGCCTCCTCGCCGCGGCGATGTTCGCGCTCGGGTGCGGCGTGAGAATCCGCAACCTCGTCAGGGTGGGCCCGAGGCCGTTCGTGCTGGCCGCGCTCGCGACACTTCTTGTCGGGGCGATCGCCTACGGCGGTGTGCGGCTCGTCGGCTGAACATCGACCGCCTGCCGTGTCGGCTCGTGCGTTGGGAGCTACAGTCGGGAGATCTCCTGCCTCGGGCGCACCGGGAGATCGGTGATGTGCACGTCCTGCGGCGCATCGATGACGAACCGGACGGCCGTGGCGATCGATCGGGGGCTGATGTACCGTTCGGGCGTGTAGGCGTCGGCGGGCACCATCGCGCGCAGCATATCGGTGTCGGTCTGGCCGGGGGACACCGTCACGACGCGCACGCGGTGCGATTCCTCGTCGATGCGGAGCACATCGGCGATTCCGCGCAGAGCGTGCTTGCTCGCGGTGTACACGGCGCTTCCGGGCACAGGACGCGTACTCGCACCCGAACCGATGAAGACGACTGTTCCTTCGGCGTGCCGCAGCAGGGGGAGCGCCGCCCGCGTGAGCAGCGCGGGAGCGGTGACGTCGGTGGCGAAGTGCGCCTCCCAGTCATCGCGCGTCGCATCGGCGACGGACAGCGGCCGAGCGATCGCGGCGACGTTCGCGAGCACGTCCAGACGGTCGAGTTCGGTGACGCGCGCTTCCACGGCGGCGGTGTCGGTGAGATCGAGCTGCCAGGTCTCCGCCCCGGTGCGCTCGTGCAGATCCGCGAGCCGTTCGGTGTCGCGTCCGACCGCGATCACGCGGTGCGTCGCTGCGAGCTCGGCGACGATCTCCCTTCCCATTCCTCCGGTGGCTCCGGTGACGAGGGCGACGGGCTGATCGGCGTGCATGGCATGTCCGTTCTCAAGGAGGGCTGCGAGATGATGACCGTGGGGCGGCGCTTGTCAGTGAGGCTACCGCGGCTGCGCCCACCCGGGCCGCGATCGCAGCTGCGTGGCGAGGGCGAGGACCGCGAGCGCCGCGATCACGGTGATCGCGACCGACAACGAGCTGAACGACGTGATCCCTCCGATGGACGGGGTCAGACACACGGTCGCCGCGCGCATGATCCAGTTCACGGCGGTCACGCCGGCGTGCGGCTTGAGGCCGGGCAGAGCGTCGGCCTCCGAGAACGCGATCGGCACGGTGATCGCGCAGCCAAGGCCCGCGAACGTGAAGGCCACGATCGTGATCCACGCGAACGGGGCCCAGGCGACGGCCACGAGACCGGTGGCGACGAGCGACAAGCTCGTGATGAGCGCAGCGCGGCGGCCGACGGCGTCGATGAATCTGTCTCCGGTGATCCGGCCGATGAACTGGGCGCCGAGCAGCACGCTGAGGCCGATTCCCGCGGACTCGAGGGCCATGCCGCGTTCGGAGCTGAGCAGCACGGCCGACCAGTTGTTCCCGATGTCCTCGACGGAGATCCCCGCGAGGGCGACCAGCGCGAGGGGCGCCAGCAGCCAGACGGCACGGCGACCGATTCTGCCCCGGGGCCCATCGTCTTCCGGTTCGCCCTGCAGATCGGGCAGGAACCGCCTTGCTGCGAGCGCCATCGCGATCACGCACACGATCGCCCACCCGCCGATGTGCAGCGCAATCGGCACTCCCGCGAGTGCCGCCAGGGTGCCGACGCCACCACCGATGGCCGCTCCTATGCTCCATCCGGCATGCATTGAGTTCAGCAGCGAACGGCCGTAGGCCGCCTGCACTCGCAGCCCCTGCGCGTTCTGCGCGACGTCGACCACGGCGTCGCCGAGACCGGCGCACACCATGCCTGCGGCGAAGAGCCATGGGTTCCCGATCGTGACGCCGACAGCCGCGATGCTCACAGCAAGCCCGACCCAGAGGGTGCAGGTCGACGCTGTCATGCGCATCCCGAGCCGTCGCAGAATCAGGCCGGGCAGGTGCAGTGCGCCAGCCGAGCCGATCATGTATGCCGCAACCAGAATGCCGAACGCACCCGCTTCGAGGCCGAGCAGATCCTTCACCTCGGCGTACCGCGCGAGGAAGGTGGCGGGCAGAGCGCCGTTCGTGGCGAACGCCAGCATCGTCGCGACGCGGGCGCGTCGGTTCGCGATGGGCTGGTTCACAGGTCTCCTGCTCAGAGGCTGGCGTCGTCGTCCAGGCGGGATGAGCGTCCTGCTGCTAGGTCGTGTCTGATAATTCGTCGGCTACTGCGCTGGGCGCTGTGCTCGGCGCTTCGCGCCTTCGACGCTCAATCGCTCGTCACGAGAATGCGAGCATTCTCGTTCCTCGCTCAATCGCGTGCACCGGCTCGCGTCGTTCTCGTCGGTCGATGATGGCTCCGCATCGCCTCCCTCCTCGGCCTAGCGATCCGGCAGACATCACCCATGCTCGCAACGCCGCGGATTCTCAGACACTCCCTAGAGCTGACCCGTCAGCGCCGCGATACCGGCGAGAACTGACGCGAGGGCGATCACCATCGCCGCGATGAACAGCGCCAGGTGCACGGTGAAGAAGCGCGTGACCCTGCCCGCGTCGTCACGGGCCCGAGGATCGGCGACCACACGACGGAAGAACGTCGGCCAGGTGAGGGTGTGGAACGCGGCGTTGACGAACAGCAGCACACTGAGCATGACCATCCGACCAGCGTAGTGCGGGGTGCGAATGCCTACGTTCTCCGCGAGCGCCTCTGCGGCTGCGCAGGCACTCGCGGAAGTCGTGGGCATTCGGCGACTCACTTCGCTCGCCATCCGAAGCGCTTCTGGAGCGCGTGGGCGACGAGGGTGTAGCGGTCGAGGTCGAGGGCCGCGGCCTCGCGGCGCATGCCGTCGTGGTGCACGCTGTAGAGCTGATCCGTGTCGACCCACGACGTGCGTCCCCGCGCGTCCCAGGCGCCGGATCCGATGCTGACGCGGTCGTCGCGCCCCTGCTTGTGCTTGCTCGTGAGCTTCACGGCGTAGACCCGGTCAGTCGTGTGCCGCGCGATCACGAGCACCGGCCTGTCCTTGCCGCGACCGTCGTTCTCGACGTACGGCACCCACGTCCACACGATCTCGCCTGCGTCCGGCTCGCTGTCCTTCTGCGGAGCGTACTCGAGTCGCACGCCGCGCACAGTGCGGGGGTCGATCTCGATCGTCGCGCTGTCGCCGAAGCTGCCATCAGATGCGTGCTGCGCGGCGGAGGTCGGCGCTCCCTTCCGCCGGCGATTCCCGCCGCGTCGACTGCCGCGGCCGAAGACGGCTTCCAGCCCCAGGGAGAGGATCTTGGTCAGGATTCCGCGCCGTGCCACGCGCTCCAGCATATGGTGCGGCACCGGACTGCTAGGGTGGCGCTTACTGCACGGGAGTCCGGTGAGCCGGGCTGAGAGGGAGTAATCGAACTCCGACCGTAGAACCTGATCCGGATCATGCCGGCGCAGGGAGCGAATGAGCTCGCGATTGCTCCGGCGAAGCAGACCGCCGGAGGAACTCGCCCTCTCCACCGTGCACACACGGAATGGAGATGGAATGACGGAACAGCTCACGGCCGCCAAAGCCGCGGCGGATCCTCGAACATTCGGCGTCGGCGCGCGGGTCACCGTCGCGGTGATGGCGGACGACTACGCCGACGTCATCGTCGGAGCACTCAGCGGCATCGATGCCACCGGCCTGAGCGTCGACACCGGTGACGTCAGCACGCACATCACCGGCGCAGAGGACGACCTGCTGCGCTGGGTCACCGACCTGACGGCGGCGATCTCCGATACGGGCAGGCACGCGTCGATCACCCTGCATCTCTCCCGAGGCTGCCCCGGTGAGGTCGTCTGCGATCTGCCGGGCGGGGCGGGCCCTCGCACAGTCGATGCGCCGCACGGCAGACAGACTGGCCGCTACGCAGCGGCCGAGTGGTCGCTGTATCCGCTGCAGGACGCCGTCGCACCGAACGGCGAGCCCGACCACATGCGCGACATCTACGCGGCGATCGAACTGGCGCACGCCAACGGGACCTTTCGCGACGGCGGGCACTACGTCACCCGCCTCGAGGGCGATCTGGGCACGATCCTGGCGACGTGCTTCGCCGGATGGACCATGGTCGGCCGCACGGTGCAGCACGTCACCAGCCACCTCGTCGTCTCCGTAAACAGCCCGAGCCACGCAGATGTCACGCTCTGAGCGCCCCGCACGCGCGGGCCGCCTCGCGCTGCGCGACATCGTCCTGATGGTGATGCTGGGCGTCGTGTTCGGGTTCCTGTACTGGGCGCTCGTGCAGGCGTGGAACGCCCTGGCGATCCTGATGGGACCGGCAGGCGACCTCGCCCAGCACGTCCTGCTCGGCGGATGGCTGCTGGTGGCGCCGATCGCGATCGCGATCATCCGGCGCCCCTTCGTCGGCATCATCGCCGAGGTGATCGCGTCCGTCATCGAGGTCGTGTTCCTCGGCTCGGCCGTCGGCCCGATGCTCATCGTGGCCGCACTCATCCAAGGCGCGGGCAGCGAGCTCCCCTTCGCACTCGGCCGCTACCGCCGTTTCGGCTGGATCACCTACGCGGTCAGCGGTCTGATCGGTGCGAGCGGGGTGTTCCTGCTGTCGATGTTCCGCTTCGGCTGGCTCGGTCAGGACATCTTCTGGCTCCGATTCGGCGTGCAAGCGGCTTCGGGGATCATCCTCGGTGGTCTGCTGGCCAAGGTGATCGTCGATGCGCTGAAGGGAACCGGTGTGCTGTCGGGCTTCGCCATCGGCCGCGCAGCGTATGCAGATGCCGCAGCTCGCTGACGCGCTGGTCGCCGCCTCCGAACGGTCCGTCGAGTTCCCCGACGGCGGTGGGATCGGGCCCATCGACATCCGGATCGAGCGCGGCGAGAGCGTGCTCCTGCTGGGCGCGTCGGGCTCGGGCAAGTCGACGCTGCTCCGGATGATCCACGGTGCCGTGCCGCACGCGTTCGCGGCTCGTGCGACGGGCCGGATGTGGTTGGCCGGGCGTGATGTCGATGAGATGGAGGTCGCCCAGGCAGCGGACATCGTCGGAGTTCTGCCGCAGGATCCCGAGACGGGCGTGTGCCTGCCGATCGTGGCGGACGAGGTCGCCTTCCCCTTGGAGAACCTCGCGGTGGCGCGCGAGGAGATCGGCCCCCGGATGCGGGGCGCCCTGGAGCAGGCGGGGGCGTCGGAATGGGCCGAGCGCGACACCACCGCACTGTCGGGAGGCCAGCTGCAGCGGGTGGCGCTCGCGGCCGCGCTCGTGACGGCG
Source organism: Microbacterium halotolerans (assembly GCF_003569805.1). Taxonomy (GTDB): domain Bacteria; phylum Actinomycetota; class Actinomycetes; order Actinomycetales; family Microbacteriaceae; genus Microbacterium; species Microbacterium halotolerans. The sequence goes on from NZ_KZ984052.1 coordinate 282,860, forward strand.
CCGCAGCTCGTGCTGCTCGACGAGCCCGCGTCGATGCTGGACGGCGCGGGCATCGATGTCGTGCGGGACGCGCTGGGCCACGCGAACGCCGCATCGATCGCCACCGTGCTGGTGGAGCATCGCCTCGACGAACTCGCCGGTGACGGCGGGCTCGGCGCGCTGCCCCGGCGATGGATCGTGCTCTCCGAGGACGGTGTCGTCGCGCACGACGGAACGGGGGAGGACATCGCAGCGCAACGGGGGAGGGAGCTGATCGCGCTCGGCTGCTGGCTTCCCGTCGACGCGGAGCTCGACGCTCTGCTGGGAACGTCTGGCGGCATGCGCGACCCACGGACGATGCCTGCGCTGCGCGCGGCAGGACGCGACGGACGCGCAGAACAGGCGACCACTACCGGGGCAGGAAGCGTGGGTCGCCGACACTTCGCAGAGGCGGCACCGGAACACGGCGCAGGCGTCTCACTGACGGCGCACGGCCTGTTCGTCGCACCGGGCGGAGCCCGTGCCGAACCGGTGCTCCGGGGTGTGGATCTCGAGCTGCGCGCCGGGGAGTGCGTCGCACTCCTCGGCGGCAACGGGGAAGGGAAGTCGACGCTGCTGCGTGCGTTGGCGGGGGTCGTGCCGCCTCGTCAGGGTGAGGTGACGGGCCCGAGGCCCGGCCTGGTGTTCCAGAACCCCGAACACCAGTTCGTCGCGACGACGGTGCGCAGCGAGCTCGCGCACGGACTCGGCGACGAGGCGTCGGCCGCTGTCGACGAGGCCCTCGGCCGCTTCGGCCTCTCGCACCTGGCTGACCACGACCCGCACCGGCTCTCCGGGGGACAGATGCGTCGCCTGAGCATCGCCGCGATGCTGCTGCACAACCGCGCCCATCTGCTGGCGGACGAACCGGGCTTCGGGCTCGACCGGCTCACCAGCGTGCACGTGATGAGAGCGCTGCGACGGTCCGCTCAGGAAGGCAGGGGCGTGATGTTCTCGAGCCACGACCTGCGCGCCGTCGCCGGCCACGCCGATCGAGTGGTGCTGCTCTCAGACGGCGAGATCGTGGTGGATGCCACTCCGCTGGAGCTGCTCCGCGACGAGGAGGCGCTGGGGCGAGCACGGCTGCGCCCGTCGCGGCTGCTGCGCGAGCTGGCCGCAGTCGTCGGAGACCAGACCGAGCTGCGCGCCGTGCTGCACGGTCTCGACGATCTCGCGCTCGGTGCGAGTGCGACGGTCCCGGTGCTGGAGGCAGGAGAGGACGTGCGGGGATGACCGACACCGCATCCTGGCTCGCACACCGTGACCCCGCGGTGAAGCTCGCCGCACTGCTCGCCGTGTCGATCGCGACGATGTTCCTGTGGCGACCGCTGCCGGTGCTCCTGCTGTACCTGGCGTCACTCGGGGCGATCGCGTGCGTCGCCCGGGTCCCCGTGCGGATGATGGTCGTCGGCCACGTGCCGTTCCTCGCCTTCGGCCTCGGCCTCCTGCTCGTGAACGCGATGAGCAGACCCGGAGCCGATCTCGTGCCGGAGTGGCCCATCCGGATCACCGTCGAGGGCATCGAGGTCGGCGCGGCGCTGGCGATGCGGGGGCTCGTGATCGGTGCGCTCACGATCGGGTTCCTCGCCACCACGTCGCCGCGCGACCTGCTCGTCAGCCTGATGACGCGCGCCGGGCTCAGTCCGCGCTACGCGCACGCCGTCCTCGCAGGACACCGGATGCTGGCGGCGATGCCGCGCTCCTGGGAGTCGATCAGGGCGGCACAGGCCGTGCGCGCGCCGCTGGACCGCCGGGGAAGACCGAAGGGCGGGCCCGTCGTCTTCGCGCGGTCGGCGTTCGCTCTGCTCGTCGACGCCATCCGCTCCTCCGAGCGCATCGCCCTTGCACTGGAATCGCGCGGACTGGGTGTCGGCCCCCGCACCGTGTGGCGCCCCGTGCCGATCGGTTGGCGCGACGGCGTTCTCGCCGTCGCCGTCGTGCTCGCCATGTCGGCGGTGCTGGGGGTGGCGTGGATGCAGAGGTGAGCGCCCGCCGAGCCGATCTCGCACCGCGTTCGGCTCGGCGGACGCAGGGACTACCTGCTGCGACGCACGCGCGAGATCACGACGAGCCCGAATCCGGCGATGAGAAGCGCGCCGAGGGTCGCAATCAGCCATACCGGAATCGTGCCGCCCGTCGTCGGCAGGTCATCCGGCAGCGCGGCGGTGACTTCGAGCGGAACATCCGCGTCGAGGCCCGATGTCTTCCCCGCGGCTGCGAGTCGGTGATCGCCGACCGGTGCGTGCGCCGGGATCGTAACCGAAGCGCTGAATCCGCCTGACCCGTCGGCGACCGCCTGTGCGATTCGCAGCGGCTCGGAGTGCAGGGTGATCGACACCGTCTCACCCGCGGCGAAGCCGCGGCCGGTCAAACGCAGCGCACCGCCCTGCACGACGCTGTCGGCGCTCGCGATCAGCTCCGCGTCCAGTATCGGCGTGTCCGAGACCTCGATGCGCAGTGGGGCAGACGTCGACTCCTCGTAGGCGTTGGGATCGTCAGGCACGAAGTGCGCGACGTACTCGTGCGTGCCTGCGGTCTGCATCGTCACGTCGAAGCTCGTCGCACCGTCTGGCCCCGTCGTGGCCGTCATGGATGAGTCATCACTCGTGATCTTCACGATGCCCTTCGCCTCCGACGGCGCCACCGTCGCCGTGAGGCGAACGGTCTCCCCCGCCACAGGGTCTGCGCCGCCAGAAGACAGCTCGATGCTGGTCCGCTCAGGTTCGACCTGCCCCGCGCGCACGGACAGGGTCGTGGATGCCTCGACCTGCGAGACCTCACCGAGTGCGATCACCGGATAGTCGCCGACCACGGTCGAGCCGGGAACAGACAGCGCGGCGGAGATCGAGCCCTCGTCGCCTGCCGTCGTCGTCACGGGATCGGCGAAGCCCATCCGGACCTCCACCTGCTCGCCGGGCGCGAAACCGGTGCCGTCGATGCGGACATCTTGCCCTGGGGCGATCTCGTCGGGTGAGACGGTGATCTCCGGCGAGTACTCCGGCTCCGGTGCGACCACCTCGATCTCGAGGGAGGCACGGGCTGAACGCACCCCGTCGTCGACGGTGACGACGACCTCGTAGGTTCCCGCTTCGGCGTAGGCGTGGGAGGCATCGACGGCGCCGTCCGCGACGTCCGCGGAATCGACCGGGGAGCCGTCGCCCCAGTTCACCGTGGCCGACTTCTCCGGCAGCCCACCCGTCACCTCGGCGAGGGTCGCGGAGAACTCCTCGCCGGAGACCTGCTCACCCGCAGCTCCCGCTTCGACTGAGAGGGGAGCATTCGCGGAGCGAGCGCCGTCAGAGGCGATGGCGAACACGTGCACGCGCCCGTCGCGCAGCGAGCCAGGCTCGTCCGGCATGGTCAGCGACTCGACGACCTTCGGTGCTCCGTCTGCATCGGTGTCGAGCGTGATCGGCGCTGTGGCGTAGATCGCGGTGTTCTTCACCGTCGATTCAGCCGACGTACCGGCCAGCCGCCCCTCGGAGACGGCGAGCACGACGTTGTCGTACGCCGGGTCTCCGGATGCGCCGACCCAGTCGCCGAAGGAGATGTTCACCGTCTGCTCCGTGCCGTCGATGAAGCGCAGCACGGCTTCGGGGGAGCGGGCGAGCTCCGTGGCCGTTCCGACGAACGCCAGCTGCGTCGCGTCCTCTCCCAGGTCGAGGCGGAACGTCTGCCCGTCACCCGTGACGTTGTCCTGCTCTCCTGCCGGGATATCCGGCAGATCGTAGGTCAATTCGGTGTCCGGGATCGTGACGGTCTCGCCCTGTATGAAGCCGTCGTCGGCGAGCTTGTCGCGGAAGTAGCCGTAGCCCTGCCCGTCGCAGTTGGCCGCAGTCTCGCCGAGGTCGCCGATGCAGACGTTGTCCATCGCGCCGACGAACGTGTCATCGCGGTGCACGTCGATGCGCGCCGACGCGGCGGCGATGGCACCGGACGAATCCCGTACCGTGACAGCGGCGTCGTAGGCACCCGGTGCGGTGAAGGTGTGCGGGGCGGTGACCTGCCAGCCGCCGAGACCGTCGCGTGTGAGCGTCACCTCCCCGGTCTCGCCGCCGTCGCCGTAGTCGACGGAGACGTCGTACCCGGATGCGTGCTCCTCCGGCCCGACGATCGTGGCGATCGCGGCGTCGAACTCCTCGCCCATAGCCACCGACTGGTCGTCGGCTGGATTGACAGACAGCTCGCTGTCACCGCTCACCGAGGCGAAGAACTCGATCTCCGCCAGCGCGAGCGGGCCGTCGACCGACGAGGCCGCGAGCCGCAGCTGCGTATACGCCCCGCCGTCGTCGACGGAGAACGGACGCGTCTGCGCACCCCAGCGGAACTCCTCGCCGCTGCGGCTGTCCAGCTCGACCCAGGTGCTGCCGTCGACCGAGCCCGAGAGCGTCCAGCTCTGCGGTGCCGATGCGCTCTCCGCCGCGGTGAGGGTGTACTGGTCGACCGCGACGGGGCCGGAGGACGACCGCCACACCAGATCGGCCGAGCCCGACTCGAACTCCGCTGATGAGTTCATGCTGTCGTCCGTGATGGCACCGGTCGGCGCTCCGTCCGCTGCTGTCAGCGAGCCGCGTCCGGGCTTGGTGGCATCCACGAGCGGTTCAGGAGCGTCCAGCTCCTCGTCGATGTCCTTCGCGCCCCACTGCGATGGCTCTTCGCTCATCGCGAACTCGACATCGCCTCCCGCACGCAGCAGATCGCCGTCGAAGGTGGTGGAGTCGATGTCACGACCGTTGATGCTCAGGCCATCGACGTAGGTCATCCCCGCGGAGGCGCCGGGGGCGCTGATCCGGATATCGCGGTCGCCGATCGAGAGCGTCGCCTCGTCGAACAGCGGCGTGCCGATCGTGTAGTCGCCTGAGCCGTTCTCGAGCGGGTAGAAGCCGAGCGCCGAGAACACGTACCACGAGCTGAACTCGCCGTTGTCCTCGTCGCCGGGGTAGCCCTGGCCGATGTCGCTGCCGACGAACATCCGGTTCTGGATGTCGCGGATCAGTTCCTGGGCACCCGTCGGGTCGCCTGCCTCGGCGAGCACGTACGGAATGTGGTGCGCGACCTGGTTCGACATGCCGAGCATGCCGAGCCGCACATCGCGCGCCTCTCGGGCCTCGTGGATGCCGGAGTACGCTGCTTCCTCGCGCTCGGTGAGGAACTCGTGCAGCTCGTCGAGCAGGCCGCTGCGGCCGCCGTACAGCGCAGCCATGCCGTCGACGTCGTGCGGCGCGTGGAACGCGAAGGTCCATGCACTCGCCTCCGTGACGTCCTCACCCCACTCCTTCTTGTCGAAGTCCGCGCCGTTCGCCCAGCTGCCGTCGGCATTCCGCGCGGCGAAGACACCGGCATCAGGGTTGTACATCTCGGAGTAGTGCTCGGCGCGGGAGGAGAAGTACTCCGCCTCCTCGCGCAGCGTGTCGACGCGATCGGTCGGCACGTTCGGATCGTCGGCGAGCGCCGCGGCCATCTGCGAGATGCCGAAGTCGTTGATGAAGCCCTCCAAGCCCCACGAGACGCTCTGGTGCGTCGACTTCTGGGTGTACCCGAGGAAGATCGACTGCTCTAGCCCCTTGCGGCCGACCGCGTTGGAGTCGGGGCGCACCGTGGCGTTCTTCAATGCCGCGTCGTATGCGTCGAGGGCGGTCTCGGTGTCGAGCGCGCCTGCGAGGTACGCCTCGGCGAAGGCGACGTCGCTCGATGTGCCGGTCATCAGATCGGCGTATCCGGGTGACGACCAGCGTGCGATCCAGCCGCCGTCGCGGTACTGCTGCGCGAAGCCGTCCACGAGCTCGTCCGTCACATCCGGGTACAGCAGCGCGTACAGCGGCCACGCGGTGCGGTACGTGTCCCAGAACCCGTTGTTCACGTAGACCTTGCCGTCGACGATCTCGGCGTTGGTCTCGGTGTCGGTCGCCTCGCCCGTGGTGGGGGAGACCGGGCTGGCGTAGGCCGGTCTCGGCTCCTCGGCCGTGCCGACGTTCTCGAACTGCGAGTTCGGATACAGGTTCAGCCGGTACAGGCTGGAGTAGAGGCTGACGAGCTGATCGTCGCTGGCTCCCTGAACGTCGTGGACCACGCCGAGACGCTCGTTCCAGGCATCGCGGACGACGGCGTGCCCGTCGTCGAACGACACCCCCTCCAGCTCGAGGGCGTGGTTGTTGATCGCCTGCTGCTGCGAGATGAAAGACGAGGCGATGCGCAGCTCGACGGTGGCATCGTCCGAGGTGTCGAACGCGGCGTAGCGCGCGGTGTCGGTGCGGTCGCCTTCCGGCGCCGCCCCGGATGCGATCGGCTCCGCGTCGAACGTGCCGTAGACGAACATCCGGGTGCGGCCCGGCCATCCGGAGCCGCCGTCGACCCAGCCGGAGACGGTGTCGCCTTCGATCGTCAGGCCGGAGGACTCGACGACCTCGTCGACCAGAACCGAGCCGCTGTCTCCCACGAATCCGAAGCGGTAGATCGCGCCGTGATCGGTGGGCGTGACCTCGGTCGTGATGCCGTCGTCGAATTCGACCGCGTACAGGTCGGGACGCGCCGTCTCGTTCTCATGGCCGAAGGCGAGGCGACGGTCCTCGAGCGTCGATGTCGGGCTGGAGCCGGCAGCGGGCAGGATGGCGAGCTGGTTGCGGTCGCCCATCCAGATGCTCGGCTGGTGGGAGAAGCCGATGCCCTCGAGCGCCGGGCGGTTCTCCGGCGTGTTCGCCCGCTGGTACTGGTAGATCGTGCCGTGGTTGTCGGCGTCGGTCATGGGAGTCAGGAAGTTGAAGCCGTTTGGCATCGCGGCGGCGGGAATGTTGTTGCCGCGGGAGAAGCCGCCGGATGAGTTGGTTCCACGCCGGGTGTCGACGTAGGAGACCAGTCCGTCGCTGGTGTCGCGCTCGGCGGCCGGGGCGATTCGGAGATCGTCGAGCCAGCCCTGGATCGTGGTGTCGGCGGAGGGCAGTTCGATGCCGGAGACGCCGTCACCGGGATGGTCGTAGGTGAACCGGATCTCGTTCACGGTGCGGCCGGAGAACTCGGTGAGGTCGACGGAGACGCGGTTCCACTGGTCGGGCCAGAGCTTGTTCGCCGCGCCCTGGTCGGCGGCGTCCATGTCGAAGCCGTAGGCGTCGGTCGCGCCGCTGCCTGACAGCGTCGAGCCGTCGTCGAAGAGGAGGTCGACGGCGACGAAGGTCGCGGCATAGCTCTGGTCGCCGTCGAGCACAGGGAAGACGGCGTAGGAGAGCTCGGTGTCGTCCGCGACAGCGACGTCGAGCTCGTCGTAGACGACGCTGGTGGAGTGCGCGGGCCCCGCCTCGAGCTGACGGCCGGAGTAGCGCAGCGCCTGTGCGCCGGTGAAGCCCACGCCGGTTCTGGCGGTGGAGGAGCTGGTAGGTCCTGAGTCGATCTCAAGCGCGAGGTCGGATGGCTGTGCTGCCGCTTCGGGATCTGCGAGCGGTTCGAAGCCCGCCAGCTGCAGGATGCCGCCGCTCTGCACAGCGGAGACGTCGAGACGGTAGAACGTGTAGGAGTCACTGGGTGCGGCGGGAGTGTAAGTGCGCGTCTCACCTCGTGCGGCGAACGATTCCTCGCCGGTGCGGGAGTCGATCTCCGTCCAGTTCTCGCCGTCGTTCGAGCCGAGCACGCGGAAGTCGCGGGGATCCCGGTCGGGAGCGTCGTTGCCCGAGGTCAGTGTGTACGCCCCGAGCGGCTGCGGTTCGCTCAGCTCGAGCTGCGCCCATCCGGCGTCGGAGAAGACCAGCCACTTAGAAGACGGGTTGCCGTCGGCGAGGTTGTCCGCGGTCTCGTTGGGGGTATTCTCCCCGGAGGCTGTGACCTCGATCACAGAGGGCAGCACGCTGCCCGGCGCGAACTGACCGCCGCTGACCCCTGCGGACTCCCCGGTGCCGCGCAGAGCCGGGGCTTCGTCGCCCGTCTCGAACGACGAAGCGAACTCCGGTTCCACGGCGGCCGCTGTGGTCGTCGGCAGCAGCACCGCGGCGATGACCGCAGCAGCGGCGAGCATCGCCGGTGCGGTCCGTGCCCGCTGACGGTTCTGAGACTCGACTCGGTTGAAAGGGATCACCGTTGCTCCTCAATCGCTTCTTCGCGTTTCTGACATCGCTGTCATACACTGTCTGGGAAGCTACCACAGACACCCGCCCCGGCGGGAGGCCTGTTTCCGGATCCGGAGTGCGAGAGCGCGCCGGACGGCCCGAACACGAGGGAGTGCTATGGACACGTCGGCGGCTGCGCCTGCACGGGCGACGCTCGCACAGGTGGCCGAACGCGCCGGCGTAAGCCTGAAGACCGCCTCACGGGCACTGAGCGGCGAGACATACGTCGCGGAGGCCACCCGCGCGCGTGTCGTCTCGGCGGCCGTCGAGCTCGGGTATCAGCGCAACGCGGCGGCGAGTCTGCTGGCGAGCGGACGGCTCGCGGATTCCATCGGCCTGGTCACGGGCGACTTCACGAACCCGTTCTACTCGGCGATCGCGCAGGCGTTCGAGGACGAGATCCGGCCGCACGGCATCCATCTCTCCGTCGCCAACTCCGGGGAGTCCGTCGAGCGCGAACAGCTGCTCGCGGCGGACCTCGCGGACAGGCAGAGCAAGGCGCTCGTGCTGGTGTCGGCGATGCCGGAGCACTCCGGCTACGCGCCGCTCGTGGGGCGCGGCATTCCCGTCGTGTTCGTCGACCGCCCACCGGTGGGCATCGAGGCGGACTCGGTGATCTTCGACAACCGCACGGGAGGGCGCCTGGCCGCGGAGCACCTGCGCGAGCAGGGTCACACCCGGATCGCCTTCGTCGGCGACTACAGCTGGCTGCCGACGTTCCGCGGTCGCCTCGACGGCATGGGCGACGTCCTCGACGGTGATGCGAGCACCTGGCGCGGACTGCTGCGCACGGACGCGCACGACGTCGATTCCGCGAGGGCGCGCACTGCAGAGCTGCTGGCGCTGGACGAACCGCCGACGGCGCTCGTCGCGGGCAACAACCGCATCCTGCTGGGAATGACGGAGCAGCTCGCCATGATCGATCACGGCTCGCGCCCAGCCGTGGTCGCCTTCGACGACGTCGAGTGGGCCCGTGTGCTGGGGACCACCGTGGTCACGGGTGACGTCGAAGAACTCGGCAGGCGCGCCGCGCGCCTGGCCACCGGGCGGCTCGCCGACAGGGCGCGCCCGGCAGAGAACGTCGAACTGCCCATGCGACTCATCGCACGGGCATCGTCGAACAGGGGGCCCAGATGACCCCCGCACCCGCACTGAATCTCGGATGGGTCACGATCCCGCTCGCGCGAACGACGCGCGGTGCCCTTCGACCCCATCCGGGTGTTCAATGTGGGGGCGCTCGCACCACGAGTGCGGGCGTGCTCTCACGAAGAGCGTCCCAATCACACGACTCCAGTCAATGAAGGTGGAGACAATCCCATGAAGAGTAATCGCATTCTGATGGTCGCCGCGGGCGCCTCCGCCCTGGCGCTCGGCCTCGCCGGCTGCGGCGGAACCGACGGCGGCGACGGCGGAGAAAGCGGCGGCAACGCCGAGGTGGAGGTCTTCACCTGGTGGGCCGCGGGCAGTGAGAAGGCCGGCCTCGACGCGCTCGTCGGGGTCTTCGACGACCAGCACCCCGACACGAAGTTCGTCAACGGCGCCGTCGCAGGCGGCGCCGGATCGACGGCGAAGGACCTGCTCCAGTCGCGGCTGCAGCAGGGAGACCCGCCTGACACGTTCCAGGCGCACGCCGGTGCTGAGCTCCAGGACTATATCGATGCGGCGCAGGTGGAGGACGTCTCCGACCTGTATGAGGAGTTCGGCCTGAACGAGGCGTTCCCCGCGGATCTCATCGACCGACTCACCGTCGACGGGGCGATCTACTCCGTTCCGGCGAACATCCACCGCGCCAACATGGTGTGGGGCAACCCGTCCGTGATCTCCGATGCAGGTCTCGACCCGGAAGCGGAGTACGCGTCACTCGATGAGTGGATCGACGCACTCGAGGAGATCGACGCGTCAGGGGTGACCGCGCTGTCGGTGGCTCAGCCGTGGACGCAGGTGAACCTGCTCGAGACGGTGCTGCTCGCCGGCCTCGGCGCCGACAGCTACGAGGGCCTCTGGTCGGGCGAGACCGATTGGACCGGGGCGGAGGTGACGGCGGCACTCGAGGACTTCGAGACGCTGATGAGCCTCACGAACGACGACCGCGACGGCCTCGACTGGCCGGATGCGACTCAGCAGGTGATCGACGGCGATGCCGCGTTCAACGTGATGGGCGATTGGGCGGAGGCGGCCTTCCAGGAGGCGGGCGCCGAAGCTCCTGCCGACTACGTCTACTTCCCGGTGCCCGGCACGGACGGAGTGTTCGACTTCCTCGCCGACAGCTTCACGCTGCCGGTCGGTGCACCGCACCCGGAGGGTGCGAAGGCGTGGCTCGATTCGGTGTCGTCGGCTGAGGGCCAGGAGGCGTTCAACATGGCGAAGGGCTCGATCCCCGCGCGCACCGATGCCGACACGAGCGAGTTCGGCGCGTACCAGCAGACCGCGGTCGAGTCGTTCCAGAGCGACACCATCGTCTCGTCGCTGGCGCACGGCGCGGCCGTGCCGGTCTCGGTGCTGAACCAGATCACCGACGCGACCAGCAAGTTCACGACCGGCGCGAGCGATCTCGCGACGTACCAGGAGGAGCTCGCCGCCGCGGCGGGCGAGTGAGCGACATCCCGATACCGGTGCCGGGGCGGTCCGCGAGGCCGTCCCGGCACCGTGGGGAGAGGAGACGTTCCCGATGAGGGGAATCCGCAAGATCGGGCCGCCGCTGCTGCTGCTCGCGCCGTCGCTCATCCTCGTGGCGATCTTCGTCTACGGGCTGATCGCGGCGAACTTCGCCACGTCGATCACCGACAACCACTCGGCGGCGCAGGCGACGGGTCAGCAGCCGTCCGTGGTGGTCTGGTTCGACAACTACGTGACGCTGCTGAAGACCGACGACTTCCAGCACTCGCTGTGGAATCTCGTGCTGTTCACCGTCGTGTTCCTCATGGGTGCGATGGTGATGGGCTTCCTCTGGGCGTGGATCCTGGAGCGGCCGCAGAAGGGTGAGGGCGTCTTCCGGTCGGTCTACCTGTTCCCGATGGCGGTGTCGTTCGTCGCGAGCGGCGTCGTCTGGCGCTGGCTGCTGAACAGCAACCAGGGTGAGGACGCGTCGGGCCTGAACCGGCTGTTCCAGATGATCGGGCTGGACGCGCTGCAGAACCCGTGGTGGAACAACATCACCTTCGGCATCGCGGCGATCGCGCTGCCGGCGATCTGGCAGCTTTCCGGATATGTGATGGCGCTGTTCCTCGCGGGCTTCCGAGGCATTCCGGATGAGCTGCGCGAGGCGGCGAGAATGGACGGCGCCAGCGAGTGGCAGCTGTACCGGTACGTGCTCTTCCCGCAGCTGGCGCCCATCGCGCTGTCCGCACTGGTGATCATCGGGCACATGTCGCTGAAGTCGTTCGACCTGATCATGTCGATCTCGAGCCACTCTAACTACCAGACCAAGGTCCCGGCGATCGACATGTTCGTGTTCAAGAACAGCTTCGACTACGCCAACTCGGCGGCGGTCGGCACGATCCTGCTGGTCATCGTCGCCGTCGTGATCATCCCGTACCTGTGGTGGACCAACCGCAAGGAGGACGCCAGATGAGCGCAACAGCCATCGTGACGACGAACGCGCTCGCGCCGCCGAGCTCGGCGGGCAGGGCGAAGACGGGTCGCATCGCCTGGCGCACCGTCAGATATGTGCTGGCGATCGTCTTCGTGATCGTCGTTCTCACACCCGTGTACGTGCTGCTGATCACCAGTTTCAAGGCGCCGGGCGATGCTTCGCCCGTTCGCGCCTGGGCGCTGCCGCAGGAATGGACGCTGGCGAACTGGCAGGCCGCATGGACTGCGCTGTGGCCCTCTATCCTGCGCTCGTTCCAGATCGTGATTCCGGCGGCGATCATCTCATCCGTGCTCGGGTCGCTGAACGGTTTCGTGCTCTCTCGCTGGGCGTTCCGCGGGGCGAACATCGTGTTCGCCTGCATCCTGTTCGGCATGTTCATCCCGTATCAGGCCGTGATGATCCCGCTGTCGCAGCTGATGACCACGATGCACGTGCCGAGCGGCGTGCCCGCGCTGATCCTGCTGCACGTCGTGTTCGGCATCCCCATCACGACGCTGATCATGCGCAACTACTACGTGACCGTTCCGCACGAGCTCGTCGAGGCGTCGCGCGTCGACGGTGCGGGCATGCTGCGCACGTACTGGTCGGTGATCCTGCCGATCTCGATCCCCAGCTTCGTGGTCGTGCTGATCTGGCAGTTCACGAACGCGTGGAACGACTTCCTGTTCGCGGTGTTCTTCGCCTCCAGCCAGAACGGGCCGGTGACGCTCGCGCTGAACAACCTCGCGAACGGAGCGGTGCTGCAGGACTACGGTGTGTCCATGGCGGGCGCGCTGCTGGCGTCGCTGCCGCCGCTCGTCGTCTACATCATCCTCGGCAAGTACTTCATCGGCGGGCTGATGTCCGGCTCGGTCAAGGGCTGAGCGCGAGCTCGCGGTGAATATGCGAATGGGGCGCCCGATCCGAGCGGGCGCCCCATTCGCACGCGTCAGATCGTCGCGGTGTCGATCACGAAGCGGTACCGCACGTCGCTGGACAGCACGCGGTCGTACGCCTCGTTGATCGCCTCGGCCGAGATCAGCTCGGTCTCGGGTGCGATCGCGTGCTCGGCGCAGAAGTCGAGCATCTCCTGGGTCTCCTTGATGGAGCCGATGTTGGAACCGGCGAACGACTTTCCGCCGCCGATCAGCGAGAACACCTGCACGGGGAGCGGCTCGGGCGGTGCGCCGACGTTGACGAGCGTGCCCTGGGGCTTGAGGGTCGCGAGGTAGGCGTTCATGTCGAGCGGAGCGCTGACAGTGTTGATGATGAGGTCGAAGGAGCGCTTCAGCTCGCGCAGAGCGCCCTCGTCGCCTGTGGCGATGTGGGCCGTGGCGCCGAAGGCGAGAGCGTCGTCGCGCTTGGAGAGCGTGCGCGAGAGCACGGTGACATCCGCTCCCATCGCGACGGCGATCTTCACGGCCATGTGGCCGAGACCGCCCATGCCGACCACGGCGACCTTCTTGCCGGGGCCTGCGCCCCACCGCGCCAGAGGTGAGTAGGTCGTGATCCCTGCGCACAGCAGCGGAGCGGCCTGCTCGTACGGGATCGACTCCGGCATGCGCAGCACGAACTTCTCGTCGACGACCACGTGGGTCGAGTAGCCGCCCTGCGTGATCGTGCCGTCGACGTCGGTCGCCGTGTAGGTGTCGATCGCGCCCTTCTCGCAGAAGTGCTCGTCGCCGTCGAGGCAGTACGAGCACTCACCGCAGGAGTTCACCATGCATCCGACGCCGACCCGATCGCCGATGGCGTGCGTCGTGACCTCGGAGCCCACCTCGGTGACCTCGCCGACGATCTCGTGACCGACGACCTGCGGGTAGGCGATCGGGCCCCATTCGCCCCGGATGGTATGGATGTCGCTGTGGCAGACGCCCGCGTACCGGATGGCGATCATCACGTCGTGCGGGCCGACGTCGCGCCGCTCGATCTCGAGCGGTACGAGGTTATCGGTGGCGCTGTGAGCACCGTATGCCTTGACGATGGTTGGCATGGTTCCTCCTTGATGAGGGGCGTTACCCGGGAGTCCCCGGATGGGCGACGCGACGCCTGCGTGAGGCGCGGTCGGGCTTGGGGAATGCCTGCCGCATCGACGTCGTCGACAGCAGGACGGCGGCGACTATCAGCAGGGCGGCGAAGACGAGCTGCTCGATGATCATCCAGACCGGGAAGAACCCGGGGATCGCCGAGAGCGCCAGCGCGACGACGGGAAAGATGCGGGTGAACAGCTGCAGACGGCGGAACGCCCAGTACCACCCGAGCCATGCCCGCCAGAGGAAGTAGAACAGCGAAGCGGTGATGGCGAGAATGACCAGGCCGCGTATCCATACGGGCAGCGTGACGGCGTGCCCCGTGAGGTGCAGCCAGACGACGGCCATGACGGTGCCGGCGCCGAGGAGCGTGCAGACGACGAGGATCGCCGCGACGAGGGTGAGTCCGCGTCGTGCGGCGTCATGCGCGGAACCGGGAACACGGTGATTCCGATCGCGTCCGCCTGCGAAGCGGTCGACAACGCGAAACAGAGACTCCAGGCGCACCCCTCCAGCGTATCCCGCCTTGCCTCACCGGCGGCTGGCCCCAGCTGCCGAGATGCGCACATATCGCCGAGATGCGCCGCTGCTGACGTCCGGATGTCGAATATGTGCGCATCTCGACGGCCGGCTCCGGCGCGCTACAGGTCGATGTACCTCGTCTCGTCCCATGGCTCCGTCCAGCCGAGCCTGGTGAACATCCGGTCGAGCACGCCGGCGGTGAATCCCCACACCAACTGACGCTGTCCATCTGCGTGCACGAGCCATGCGGGTCCGGTGAGCGACTCGCCGCCGCGGCGCAGGCGGGTGGACCAGCGGTTCGCGGGGTTGAGGAGATCGGCGACCGGCACCCGGAACACGGATGACGATTCCCGCTCGTCGACGACGCCGACCCGTGTGGGTCTGGTCCACCATCCGAGCACGGGCGTGACGCGGTGCGACGAGTGCGGCAGCGGCAGCTCCGGCAGCGTGCCCAGAACCTCTACACCGTCGCGATCGAGCCCTGTCTCCTCGACGGCTTCACGCAGCGCGGCGTCCACCGGGCCGGTGTCTCCTGGATCGATGCGTCCGCCGGGGAACGCGACCTGGCCGGCGTGGGAGCTGAGCGTCTCCGCACGGGCGAGCAGCAGCACGTCGAGATCGGCCGACACCGCGCGGGAGCGGGCGTCATGGTCGGCCGCGACCGCGTCGAGCACGCCGAAGAGCACCAGCACGGCGGCGGGGCGGGATTCGTCGCTGAACCCGAGAGCGCCGAGCCAGTCGGCGAACAGCGTGCGGTCGTGTGTGAGTGCGCTCAGCTGCTGCCTGGCCGTCCCCTCATCTCTCACTTGTTCGACGATACCTCCGCCCGGGCGCGCGCGGGTCGCGGAATCGTTCGACACGGATCGCTTCTTCGCACACCGAACCGGGCCCACCGAAGGCCTCGGAGGAATACCATGGAGACATGGCGAAGAAGGCACCAACGCAGGACATCGACGAGTCGAAGGTGACAGTCGGTGCACCGGAAACAGAGGCCGTCGGCGTGCCGGCCATCCTTAACGCGATGAAGATCGCCGTCGACCAGATGGGCGTCGTCCGCAGCGCGAGAACACTGCTGCGGGTGAACCAGAAGGACGGGTTCGACTGCCCCGGCTGCGCGTGGCCCGAGGAAGACCGCAGGCACGTCGCGGAGTTCTGCGAGAACGGGGCGAAGGCGGTGGCGGAAGAGGCGACGATCCGTCGCGTCGAACCCGCGTTCTTCGCCGAGCATTCCATCGCCGAACTGCAGAGCCACGACGACTGGTGGCTCGGCCAGCAGGGGCGGCTCACCGAGCCGATGATCCTCGACGAAGGAGCCACGCACTACCGCCCGGTCTCGTGGGACGATGCACTCGCGACGATCGCCGACGAGCTGCGAGGCCTCGACGACCCGAATGAGGCGATCTTCTACACCTCGGGGCGCGCTTCGAACGAGTCCGCGTTCCTGTACCAGCTGCTCGTGCGCGGGCTGGGCACCAACAACCTGCCCGACTGCTCCAACATGTGCCATGAGTCGAGCGGATCGGCGCTCGGCGAGACGATCGGCATAGGCAAGGGAACGGTCTCGATCGAGGACATCCACAAGGCCGATCTGCTGATCGTGGCCGGGCAGAACCCCGGCACGAACCATCCGCGCATGCTGTCGGCGCTCGAGAAAGCGAAGAAGAACGGCGCGCGCATCATCGCCGTGAACCCGCTGCCCGAGGCCGGGCTGATGCACTTCAACAACCCGCAGACGCCGCGCGGCGTGGTGTTCGGCGGCACGAAGCTCGCCGACGATTTCGTGCAGGTTCGGCTGGGCGGCGACCAGGCGCTGTTCCAGGCGATCGGGAAGCACCTGCTGGAGAAGGACTCGGAGACGCCCGGCGTCGTCGACCGCGCGTTCGTCGACGCGCACACGTCGGGCTTCGACGAGTACGCGGCCGCCGTTTCGGACGTCACGTGGCGCGAGCTCGAGACGGCGACGGGTGTCAGTGAGGGCGAGATGCGGGCGATCGCCGAACAGGTGCGGCTGTCGGGATCGACGATCGTGTGCTGGGCGATGGGGCTCACCCAGCACAAGCACTCCGTCGCGACGCTGCGCGATGTCGTGAACGTGCTGCTGCTGCAGGGGAACATCGGGCGCGAGGGAGCCGGCGTGTGCCCCGTGCGCGGCCATTCCAATGTGCAGGGTGATCGCACCGTAGGCATCTATGAGAAGCCCGCGGCGACGTTCCTCGACGCGCTCGATGAGGAGTTCTCGTTCTCGTCGCCGCGGGAGCACGGCTTCGACACGGTCGCGGCCATCGGCGCGATGCGTGAGGGCAAGGCGCGATTCTTCATGGCGCTCGGGGGCAACTTCCTCAGCGCCACGCCCGACACGGCAGTGGTCGAGGACGGCATCCGACAGACGAACCTGTCGGTGCAGATCTCCACCAAACTCAACCGCTCGCACGTCGTCACGGGTCGGCGCGCCATCATTCTGCCCGTGCTCGGACGGACCGACCGCGACACCAGAGGCGGCGGCGACCAGCGCGTCACCGTCGAGGACTCGATGGGCGCCGTTCACGCCTCGCGAGGGCGGCTCGAGCCGCCCAAGAAGGGCATGCTGAGCGAGACAGCCATCATCGCGCGGCTGTGCGCGCTCGTCTTCGACGGGCGCGGCAACGCACCGCAGGCCGACTGGGCGGCCCTCGAGAACGACTACTCCGGCATCCGGAGCCACATCTCCCGCGTCGTGCCAGGGTTCGAGGACTACGACGCACGCATCCAGAAGGGGCGCACGTTCCTGCTGCCGAACGGGCCGCGCGACGGGCGCGAGTTCGCGACGGCGACGGGCAAGGCGATGTTCACGGGCAATGCGCTGGAGTACCCGCGCATCCCCGAGGGACGCATTCTTCTGCAGACGCTGCGCTCGCACGATCAGTACAACACCACGATCTACGGCAAGGACGACCGCTACCGCGGCATCAAAGGCGGGCGGCGCGTCGTGCTGATCAACGCGGAGGACATCGCAGATCTCGGCTTCGCCGACGGCGAAATCGTCGACCTCGTCTCGGAGTGGGAGGGACCTGAGGGGCTCGAGGAGCGCCGCGCCGAAGAGTTCCGTCTCGTGGCGTACGACACGCCGCGCCGCAACGCGGCGGCGTACTACCCCGAGACCAACGTGCTGGTGCCGCTCGAGTCGATCGCCGATGTGAGCGGCACGCCGACCTCGAAGGCGGTCATCGTGCGGCTCGAGCGTCGCACGTGAGCGGGGAGGTGCGCGCCGCGGTGATCACGGTGAGCGACCGTTCCGCGGCGGGCGAGCGTCAGGACGCAGGAGGGCCGGTCGCCGTCGCAGCACTGCGCGAAGCGGGGTTCGCATGCGGGGAACAGTGCATCGTCCCTGATGGCGAGGACAGCGTCGAAGCCGCGCTGCGCGAAGCGATCGGCACCGGGGCGCGAGTGATCGTGACGACGGGCGGCACAGGCGTCGGGCCGCGCGATCTCACTCCGGAGGGCACGAAGCGCGTGCTCGATCGCGAGGTACCCGGCATCGCCGAAGAACTGCGCCGGATGGGCGCTGCGGCGCTCCCTGCAGGCATGCTCTCGCGCGGTCTGAGCGGCATCTCAGCAGGTGCGCTCATCGTGAATCTGCCGGGCTCTCCGTCCGCCGTGCGCGAGGGCGTGCCTGTCGTGCTCTCCGTTGCGCGTCACGTCGTGTCGCAGATCGACGGCGGCGATCATCAGCTTGCCGGGGAACACCTATGACGGAGGTGAGGATCGCCAGAGTCTCGAGCGTCGCCCTGGATGTGGGCGAGCACCTAGAGGCCGTCGCGGACCCCGCATCCGGAGCCGAGACGTCGTTCGTCGGCCGCGTGCGCGATCACGACCCTGATGCGTCCGGTGCCGTCACAGCGCTGGAGTACACGGCTCATCCGGATGTCGAGGCGACTCTGCGCGAGATCGCCCAGCGCGCGGCCTCCGCGCACAACGCGCAGGTGGCGGTGAGCCACCGCATCGGTCGGCTCGTGGTCGGAGACGCTGCGGTCGTCATCGCCTGCTCGGCCGGGCACCGCGCGGAAGCCTTCGACGCTTGCCGCGCGGTGATCGAAGACATCAAGCGCGAGCTCCCGGTGTGGAAGCGCCAGCTCGCCGCAGACGGCACCGCCGCGTGGAAGGGTCTCGGCGGCTGACCGCCCCGGCTCAGCCGACCGCGCCGCCTCAACGAGCTCGCGAGATGCCTGGGCTTTGTCGAGATGCACACATATTCCGGTGCATCTCGACAACCTCCATGCGGTTCGCGAGTGGGTCACCCGCCGGCGAAGGGCGGAAGGATGTCGACGGTGGCGTTCGGTGCGAGCGGAACGTCGTCGTCGTGGCGGCGGCCGTCGACCAGCACGGCGCAACGGGGGAGGATCGGCTCGAGATCAGGATGCTCGGTCGCAAGAGCCTCGCGCAGCGCGGTGAGCGTGGGCTCGTCGCGGCGCTCCTCTGCGCGCCCGACTGCCTCCTCGGCGGCGGCGAAGTAGCGCACGGTCGTCACTGCTCGGGCTCCCAGGTCTCGGCGAGCGCAACCAGCTCGCGCACCGTGCGCTCCTGCTCGTCGGCGCTGCCGCCGGCGCGTCCGGCGGCGAGGCCCGCGAGGAACGCGCTGAGCGGGGCAGCCGGACGCGCGACGCCGTGCGCGATGTCGCGCGCGAGATCGAGGACCAGCGGAACGGAGACCTCGGCTCGGTCGAGACCGAGCCGCTCGCAGGCAGCGAGGGTCCACGCGTCGAGAGCTTCAGGGGGAAGCGCTCGCGATTCAGCCATCTCATCACTCCCTTCGCTCGGCGCGCTCGCGCCGTGCGGTCTCCACATCGTCCCACGTATCGACGTCGCGCACCGCTTCGGCGGCGGCCGCGATGGTGGTGATCCGGATGCCGCGCAGCAGCTGCCGCAGGGACGCGTCGCGACCGCCGTTCGGCAATGCGGCCAAGCCGTCGCGCAGCGCGGCGGTACGGTACACACCCGCGAGCCACTGCACGCGGCCGTCCGGATCGGAGAGGCACCGGCCGTCCTCGTGCTCGGTGAGGCCCGCCCGGTATGTCGGATGAGTCAACGGGGCCGAGGACTCCGTGAGGCGGTCGAGGGTGGTTTCGTGCCGCGAGGGCGAAGAGTCGGGCGCGCGCAGGAGAGCGACGATGCTCTCAGGCGCGGCCAGGTCTCCCGCCAGGACGAATACGGCGGGCGAGGTCACCCGCTCGAGCGCGGCTGCGATGCCGGCCACCGGCCCGCCGAACGGAGGGTCCTCGTGCACCCACTCAGCCTCGGACCCCGGCGATGGAGCGGGACTGTTCGTCGGAGCCTCTTCGTGGTGGCCGTGGTGGCCGTGGTGGCCGTGGTG
>NZ_KZ984052.1:302493-592559 GCF_003569805.1 Microbacterium halotolerans
GCGTCATCGGTGTCTGCGCGCGGAGCGGCTTCGGTTCTCGGCGGCGGCCCCGCGACGATGATGCGTCGGCAGCCCGCATCTGTGAGCGCTCGGAGCACGCCGCCGAGGAGCGTCTCCTGCCCCACGCGGAGGCGGGGCTTGTCGATTCCGCCGAGGCGCGACGCCCGTCCGCCGGCGAGAACGATGGCCTCAGCGGCGCCGTCCGGGGCAGACCCATCGCCGGGCGTCACTCGCCTTCGCGCGTCCACGATCCGCTCCGGCCGCCCTCCTTGGCGACGATGCGCATGTCGGTCATCACGGCCGAGCGGTCCACGCCCTTGACCATGTCGACGATCGCCAGCCCTGAGATCGACACGGCGGTGAGCGCCTCCATCTCGACGCCCGTACGGTCAGCCGTGCGCACGGTCGCGGTGATCTCGACGGCCGAGTCGGTGATCTCAAGGTCGACGTTCGCGCCGTGCACTCCGATGACGTGGGCGAGGGGCAGCAGCTCCGCGCACTTCTTGGCGCCCTGAATGCCCGCGATCCGTGCCACCGCGAGCACATCGCCTTTCGGCACCGACCCGTCGCGCAGAGCTGCGATCGTCTCGGCGGCGACGGCGACGCGCCCGCGCGCCGTCGCCGATCGGACCGTGGGCGTCTTGGCGGTGACATCGACCATCCGCGCGTGCCCGGCCGAATCGATGTGAGTGAAGTCTGCGCTCATGCGTCGATTCTCTCGCGGGTCAGGTCAGAAGCATGACATCGACAAGATCACCGGCCGCGACCTGGTCGACCTCGGCTGGGACGACGGCGATCGCCTCGGCGACGGCGAGACCTCCTGCCAGGTGCGATCCGGAGCCGCCAGCGGTGGCGGGGCGCACGGACCAGTCGGCGGCGTCGCTTCGGTCGATCGATGCCGGCAGGTACTGCCGTCGTCCCTGAGGGGTGCGCCACGGTGCGGCTGCACGGAGCCGGATGACCGGTCGGTCGATGTCGCTGCGACCCTGCATGGCGAGCAGCGCCGGCCGCACGAACACTTCGAACGACACGGCTGCGCTGACCGGATTGCCAGGCAGAGCGAACATGAGCGCTCCGGACGGAAGCCTGCCGAAGCCCTGCGGCTTGCCCGGCTGCATGGCGACCTTGGTGAACTCGATCGTGCCGCCGAGCACGTTCTTGACCACCTCGTACGCGCCCGCGCTAACGCCGCCGGAGGTGATCACCACGTCGACGTCGGCGTGCTCGTCGAGCGCTCGGATGAACTCTTCCGGTGCGTCGTCGACGGTGGCGACGGCGGCGAGCTCCGCGCCCGCTTCTCGCGCCAGGTTCGCCAGCAGCACCGAGTTCGACTCGGGGATCTGACCGCGCCGGAGGAGAAGGCCAGGGCTGGTGAGCTCGGACCCGGTCGACATCACCAGCACGCGGGGTCGCGCCGCGACGACGACCTCGTCGACACCAGCGGCGGCCGCGCCAGACAGGGCGAACGCAGCGAGCGCCGATCCGGGCTCCAGAATCGTGTCGCCGGCTGCGCGGTCCTCACCGCGTCGTCTGATGTGCGCGGCCCGCGCTTTCGGCGCCTCCGTCACCACGGCTTCGGTGAGCGAGTCCGCCAGACCACCCGCCGTGTGCTCGAAGGGCACGATCGCGTCGGCGTCGGCCGGCACAGCCGCCCCCGTCATGATGCGCGCAGCCTCACCCGGCCGGATGGCGGGGTCGTCTGCGCTGCCGGCCGGCACGTCGGCGACGACCCGCAGCGTGGCGGGGGTCGCTGCGGACGCGTCGGCGACGTCGTCGAACAGCACGGCGAAGCCGTCCATGGCGGAGTTGTCGAACACCGGGATCGGCACGCGCGCCGTGACGGGCTCGGCAAGGGTCAGCCCCGCCGCGAGAGACAGCGGCACAGCAGAGATCTCGGTAGGCCGCACCTCGGCGAGCACGCGGTCGCGCTGCTCCTCGACTGTGCGCATGCTCATCGCGCCGCGCTCCGATCCGCCGCCGCGTGCCAGGCATCGAGGCCGCCGGCGACGCTCACGCAGTCGACACCCGTGGCCGCCAGCGCCGCCGCGGCCCGCTTCGAGCGCACACCGGAACGACAGAGCACCGCTGCACGCCGGTCGCCCAAACGTGCCGCGGCAGCGGCGGGATCGGCCATCACCTCGTCGAACCGGATGCTCACGGCGTCGGGAAACGGATTATCCGCTGCGACCTCATCGAGTTCGCGCACGTCGAGCAGGACCGGTGACGCCTGCGCCGCATCGGCGGTGAGGAACGTCTCGAGATCGCGTGCCCTGATACTGCGAGCGCGCTGCGGCTGAGCCGTCGTGGAGTCACTGGACCGCGCTGCACGCCCAGGAACCGGCGCGTCGACATCGAACGGCACTGATGGCGACGGCTCAGGGGCGTCGTCGTCCGCACTGTCGCGCGTCGGTGTCGCCGCGCCGACGAGCGGAACCTCCCGCGACCGTGAGCGCAGCGCGTCGAACAGCAGCACCCGCCCGAGCAGCGGCTCGCCGATGCCAGCGATGAGCTGGATCGCCTGCATCGCCATCGCCGCCCCGACCTGCAGGCACATCGCCCCGAGCACGCCCACCTGGGCGCACGTCGGAACCTCTCCCGCGCTGCCGGCGGGGTAGAGATCACTGAGCAGAACGGGTGAGCGTCCATCGGGCGGAGTCGACCAGAACACCGTCAGCTGGGCACTGAACTCCTGGATCACGCCCCACACCAGCGGCACGCCCAGCTCCTCGCACGCGGCGGCCACGTCGACCCTCGTCTCGAACGTGTCGGCGCCGTCGAGCACCACATCGGCGCCGGTGAGCAGCTCGACCGCGTTGGACGCATCGAGGCGTCGGATGACCGTGCGCACGCTGGTCTCCGGCGAGAGATCCGCGGCGGCGCGCACGGCGCTGAGCGCCTTCGGCTCTCCGACATCGTCGTGCCGGTGCATCACCTGGCGCTGCAGGTTCGAGACCTCCACGACGTCGTCGTCGATCACGGTGAGCGTGCCGACGCCCGCTGCGGCCAGCGCGAGAACGGCGGGGGAGCCGAGCCCGCCCGCGCCGACGAGCGCGACGTGCGCGTTCGCGAGGCGCCGCTGCGCGTCGTCGCCGAAGCCCGCCAGTGCGAGATGGCGCGCCGTGCGGCTGCGCTCCGTCTCGGAGAGCGAAGCGACGGGGTCGACGAGCGGTGGGAACGGCATGTCTCCAGGGTAGGCCGCGGCTCGGACATCCGGGCGCTCCCACCTGTCCCGCGTCCGTCGCTCATCCGGTGCCAGTTTCTCGACCGGTGCGCTCCCATTCCGGTGTGCCGTTCTGCTCCACGGCGCCGGGTCGGCTCGCTCGGGGGCATAGTGCGACACAGTTCTGGAGGCAACGCACTATGGCGCGCGGGAAGCCGACCCCCGTACCCGGCGATGGCAGGATGGGCAGGTGAGGATGAGGCATCTGGCAGCGGTGACGGCTATCGCATCCTGCGTGCTGCTTGCGGGGTGCGGCGGCTCGGCAGAGGACGGCAGAACTCCGGTGACGGTGTTCGCGGCCGCATCGCTGCAGGGCGCCTTCGAGGAGATCGCCGCCGACTTCGAGGCGGAGCATCCGGATGTCGACATCCGCCCCATAGTCACGGACGGTTCGAACGTCCTGATCACGCAGATCGAGGAGGGTGCGATCCCCGACGTCGTAGCGACCGCGAACGAGCAGACCTTCGACCGGATCACGGACGACGTCTCCGACGCGCGCATCTTCGCGACGAACACCCTGGTGATCGCAACACCGCCCGATGCGGAATCGGCGGTTGCAGACCTCGCGGATCTCGCTGACCCGGAACTGGATGTCGTGCTCTGCGCGCCCGAGGTGCCGTGCGGCGCGGCCAGTCGGGCGCTGCTCGACTCCGCCGGCGTCGAATTCACTCCCGCCAGCGAGGAGCAGAACGTCACCGCCGTGCTCACGAAAGTCGAGACGCGCGTCGCCGACGCCGGACTCGTCTACCGCACCGATGTGGTCGGGCGCGACGTCGGCGTCGTCGATGTGACGGGCGCCGACGAGGTGGTCAACCGCTACCCGATCGGTGTGCTCGACGCCGCACCGGAACCGGATGCCGCGGCCCAGTTCGTCGACTATGTGACAGGAGATACCGGACGCGCCGTGCTGGAGGCCCACGGTTTCGGTGCAGGATCGACACGATAGGACTATGAGCGACGTCCGCAGCGGCACCGCCCGCACAGAAGCCGGCCCTCGTCGGCGGGCGTCCCCGCCGGCGCAGCTTCCCCGAGTGCTGGCTGTTCCCGCGCTCGTCGGGCTCGCCATGCTCGTCCTTCCGCTGGCGGCACTCGTCGGCCGGGTGGAATGGACGACGGTCTGGGCGGACGTCACCTCGCCCGCATCCCTCGAGGCGCTGTGGCTCTCGGTGCGCACAGCGCTGATCGCCACGGCCATCTGCCTGGTGCTCGGGGTGCCGCTCGCGCTCCTCATCGCCCGCTCCGCCCGCGCCGTGGCGGCCGTGCTGCGGGCGCTCGTGACGATACCGCTGGTGCTGCCGCCGATGGTCGGCGGCGTCGCCCTGCTGTTCCTGCTCGGCCCGACGGGCCCCGGCGGCTCGCTCCTCGCCGACGTCGGCATCCAGATCCCGTTCACCACCACAGCCGTGGTGCTCGCGCAGGTGTTCGTCGCGCTGCCGTTCCTGGTGCTCGCGCTGGAGGGATCGCTGCGCTCGGTCGGCACAGACTTCGAGCTCGCCGCAGCGGGGCTGGGCGCGGGCCGCTGGAGGATCCTCACCCGCATCACGCTCCCGCTCGCCGCTCCCGGCCTGGTCGCAGGCACCGTGCTGTGCTTCGCCCGCGCGGTCGGCGAGTTCGGCGCCACGGCGCTGTTCGCAGGGAATGCGCCGGGCGTGACCCGCACGATGCCGCTGGCGATCTACACCGCTTTCAACGGATCAGGGCTCTCGCAGGGACCGGCTGTCGCGCTGTCGCTGCTGCTGCTTGTGACCGCGGTCCTCGTACTGCTGCTGGTGCGGGCCTGGCGGCCGGGGGCGATGCGATGAGCCGTGGAACTCTGCACAGGATCAGCGGCGCGCCCATCGATGCGCACGTGATCGTGAATCGTCGCGGATTCCGGCTCGACGCACGCGTGCGAGTCGAGCACGGCGAGATCGTCGCGGTGATGGGGCAGTCGGGCGCGGGCAAGTCCACCCTGCTCGGCGCGATCGCCGGGGTGACGCGCCTGTCGGGCGGGACGGTGGCCTTCGGCAACGACACGGTGGCCACCCGGCGACGGCACGTGCGCCCGCAGAAGCGCGACGTGGTGCTGCTCGGCCAGGATCCGCGGCTGTTTCCCCATCTCTCGGCGCGCGACAACGTCGCATTCGGGCTTCGCGTGCGCGGCCTCGACGGCAAGCATGCCCGCAACGAGGCGGACGAGTGGCTCTGGCAGGTCGGCCTCGGCGGCACGGGCGACCACCGCCCCCGCGAGCTGTCGCGGGGGCAGCAGCAGCGCATCGCGATCGCCAGGGCACTGGCGGCCGCGCCCCGCGCCGTGCTCCTCGACGAGCCGCTCACCTCCCTCGACCCCGAAACGGCTGCCGACATCCGTGCCATGCTGCAGGAGCAGCTGATCTCATCGAGGGTCGCAGCGCTCATCGTCACGCACGACGTCACCGATGCCGCCGCCCTCGGCCGGCGCCTGCTCATCCTCGAGAAGGGCACCGTCACGCAGGAGGGGCCGACCGCGGATGTGCTCGCGCGCCCGGAGACGCCGTTCGCTGCGACGGTCGCCGGTCTGAACCGGATCGTCGGCACCGGATCGAGCGGCGGGTGCCTGGTCAAGGCATCCGAGGGCCCCGTCCGCATCGGAGGCAGCGATGTCGCCGACGCAGGCGGCGGACCGGTCACCGCGGCGCACGGCGCGCCGCACCGCCGGGCGCTGCCCGCGGGGTACGAGTCTGCGGACGATGCGGAGCACATCGACGGGGACGCACCGTCATCGACGCGCGATGCCCAGGCCGCGGCGCTGGAACGGACCCCGCGACGGCATGCGCACGAGGGGAGACGAGTCACGGCGCTGTTCAGACCGAGCGATGTGCGCCTGGAGCGCGCCGAAGACGACTCATGGACCGCCGCACTGCGATTGGCCCGCGATGCCGAACCGGAACCCGGCGAGTGGCTGGCACGAGTCGTCCGATTCGAATCGACGCCGTCCGGAGCGCGCGTCGTCACAGAGAACCCGCGTGTGGCAGCCGAGATTCCCGCTGAGCGACTCGCAGGCTTGCACCTGGCCCCCGGAGATCCCGTGCGTCTGTCCGTGCCGGCGGATCGCGTGCGGATCATCGGCCCGGCACGCAAGCCGCGCGCATCCGGTGCGCAGAATCCGCACAAGGACGGCGCGGAATCGGACACCGCCAGCGGCGCCGCTCCCACCGCCGGAGAGTAGCCTGGTCTGATGTACAGGAGGCGCTCATGACGGCCGTTTCGCTCGGCGCGAAGATTCCGGTCGCCCCCGCGGAAGGCGCGGCCGCGCGCTCCGTGGCCTTCGACGGGCCCCTGGGCGGGCCGCTTGTCGACCGTTTCGGCCGAGTGCACCGCGACCTGCGCATCTCGCTCACGGATCGCTGCTCCCTGCGCTGCACGTACTGCATGCCGGAGCAGGGCAACGAGTGGCTGGCACGCGAGAGCATCCTCACGGTCGACGAGATCGTGCGAGTGGCCGGCATCGCCGCCGACAGCGGCATCACGACGTTCCGCCTGACCGGGGGAGAGCCGCTGCTGAGGCGCGACATCGTCGACGTCGTCCGAAGGCTCGCGCGCATCGAGTCCCCTGACGGGCCTGTGAAGATCGCGATGACGACCAACGGCATCCGGCTGGGCGAGTACCTGCCTGAGCTGGTCGATGCGGGCCTGAAGCGCCTGAACATCTCGATCGACACACTCGATCGGGAGAGGTTCCGCGAGCTGACCCGTCGCGATCGCTTCGACGACGTGATGGACGGCATCGCCGCGGCGGCGCGCAGCGGGCTGAAGCCGCTCAAACTCAACACCGTCGCGATGCGCGGCGTGAACGAGGACGAGATCGTCGACCTCGTGGAGTTCGCTACGGGGCACGGCGCGCAGCTGCGCTTCATCGAGCAGATGCCCCTCGACGCCGGACATACATGGAGCAGGGACAGCATGGTCACGCGCGAGGAGATCCTCGATGCGCTGCGCACACGGTGGGAGCTGGAGCCGATCCCGGGCCGCGGCGGCGCGCCGGCAGAGACGTGGCGGCTCGGCGGAGGTCCGCATTCGGTCGGCGTGATCGCGTCCGTCACCGCGCCGTTCTGCGGCGATTGCGATCGGATGCGCCTCACGGCCGATGGCCAGATCCGGAACTGCCTGTTCTCCAACGACGAGTACGATCTCGTGCCGCGGCTGCGCAACGGCGGCAGTGACGACGACATCGAACGGGTGCTGCGTGCGGCGATCGCGGGCAAACTGCCAGGCCACGCCATCAACGACCCGTCGTTCCTGCAGCCGGACCGCGGCATGAACGCCATCGGCGGCTGACCGGAGACGTCCGCGCGGAGCCGGTCTGTCCGCCCGCGCGTAACATGGCGGTATGGGACGGATCACGACGAGGCGGCCTGTCACCAGGGTCTCCCTCACCCACGGTGAGCGGCGCAGGCCCGACACGCTCGCGGTGGAGGAGCCGCTCGAGATCCGCATCGCGGGCGAGCCGCTCGCGATCACGATGCGCACGCCAGGGCACGACGTCGAGCTGGCGGCAGGATTCCTCGTCTCCGAGGGGGTCGTGCGAACGGGTGCCGACTTCCGCTCGGCGATTCACTGCGGAGGCCCCGGCACCAACGGACTCGGCATGCCGGAGGTCGGTGCTCCGGAAGGAGCAGATGCCGCCCCGCGCGGTGTGCTCGACACGCTTCGCGCGCCCGACGGGGGCGCGTCCGCGAGCGAGAACACCTACAACGTGCTCGATGTGGCCCTCGCGCACGGCGTCGCACTGCCCAGCACCGACCTGTCGCGCAACTTCTACACGACGAGTTCGTGCGGCATGTGCGGCAAGGCGTCGATCGACGCTGTCCGCACCGAGTCGGCCCATGACGTCGCCGGCGACGCCTTCACGATCGACGCCCGCCTGCTCGCGGAGTTCCCCGATACGCTGCGCGACAATCAGGACGCGTTCGACAAGACGGGCGGCCTGCACGCCGCTGGGCTGTTCGACGCGGCGACGGGGGAGCTGCTCGTCCTGCGCGAGGACGTCGGCCGACACAACGCGGTCGACAAAGTGGTCGGCTGGGCCGTGCTGAACAACCGGCTGCCGCTGCGCGGGACCGTGCTGATGGTGTCGGGCAGAGCAAGCTTCGAGCTCGTGCAGAAGGCGCTGATGGCGGGCATTCCAATGCTGTCAGCGGTGTCGGCGCCGTCATCGCTGGCGGTCGAGCTCGCCGACGAGGTCGGCCTCACCCTCGTCGGCTTCCTCCGTGGCGACACCATGAACATCTACACCGGCCACGACCGCATCCTGGTGCCGCAGCCCGCCGAGGTGTAGCCGTCGACAGTCGCTCAGGTGCGGCAGATGGCCGCTATCCGGCGCCTGTGGCGACGATTTCCTGCACCGGAGCAGCGATACGCTGGGCCGACCGGGCAGGATCGGTGTCAGGGTAGGCGGCGGCGAGGATCCGTCGGCGCAGCGTATTGCCCCGTTCGGCGAAGCCGCGCTGGCGGCGCACGTACTCGGCTTTGCCCTCCGGCGTCTCGATGGGCACCGGGTCGAAGCCCCACGCGCGCAGATCGTAGGGCGCCGCCTGCATGTCGAGGCTCCGGACGTCTCTGGCCAGCTCGAACGCGTCCAGCAGGAGCTCACCGGGCACGAGCGGCCCGAGTTTGATCGCCCATTTGTACACGTCCATGCCTGCGTGCAGGCATCCGGGCTGATCCAGATCCGGCTGCGTGCCGCGCGTCGGGCGCAGACGGTTGCGCGGCTCCGCCTCCGCGGTGAAGAACCGGAAGGCGTCGAAGTGCGTGCACTTCAGCTCGTGCGCCTCCACGACGCTGTCGGTGCCGTCCTGCCCGAGTCGCAGCGGCTGCGGATGCCTGTGCTCGTCGGAGCGGTACACCATCGCCCACTCGTGCAGACCGAAGCAGTCGAACTGGCCGGGCCTCGACGCGGTGCGCGTCAGCATGATCCGGATGAGCTTAGCCAGATCCGGCTTCTCCGCTGCGAAACCGGCGCCATCCGGAATCAGGGAGTCGGGGGTCGATCCCTGCCGATACCAGCGCCATCCGGCGCGCTCGGTGTCTGCGGCCTCGGCGAGCTCCGCGCCGGCGCCCGGATGCCAACGGCGCAGCACGGCGGGCTTGAACGAGTAGTACTGGAACAGGAAGTCCCACACCGGATGCTTCTCACCGCGTGCGGCGCGCTCACGATGCCCGGCGGTGAGGGCATCGGCCCGGCGGCTGTGGGCGCGCTCTCGCTCGCGCCAGGCCTCGTGCGGAAGCCTGACGCCGACGGGCGCGTCGGGCGTCACGCGGCGAGCACCTCGCCCATGGCCAGTGAGAGGTACCAGGGGTCGATGACGCCGGTGAGCTCGCGTGCGGAGTGCATCGACAGGATCGGCACGCCGACGTCGACCGTCCGGATGCCCAGGCGCGTCGCTGAGAGCGGTCCGATCGTCGAGCCGCAAGGCACCGAGTTGTTCGAGACGAACTCCTGAGACGGCACCGCGGCGCGCTCGCATGCGGCGTTCCAGACGGCGGCACCGTGCGCGTCGGTGGCGTAGCGCTGGTTGGCGTTGATCTTCAGGATCGGTCCCTGCCCGACCATCGGCAGGTTCACGGGATCGTGCCGCTCAGGGTAGTTCGGGTGCACGGCATGGCCGACATCGCTGGAGACGTGCAGTGACGCGGCGAACGCGCGGGCACGATCCTCCGCACTCGCGCCGAGAGCATCGCCGATGCGGCGCAGCACGTCCTCGTGGAAGGGGCCGGCGGCGCCGGAGCGGGACGAGCTGCCGACCTCCTCGTGGTCGAACGCGGCGAACATTGCGATCGACCGCGTCGGTGCGGCCGTCTCTATCGCGATGAGTCCGGCATGCGTCGACAGCAGGTTGTCGAGGCGGCCGGAGGCGAACAGGTCACCGTTGGTGCCGAACACGCGCGGTTCCTGCGTGTCGGCCGTGAGGATGTCGTAGCCGGCTATCTCGTCCGGCTGGACACCGGCGTCGCGCGCCAGCACCGCGAGGACGTCGGCCGACTCCGCGTCACCGAAGCCCCACACCGGGTCGAGATGCTTCTGCTTGTCGAGTGCGAGCGACTCGTTCGCGGTGCGGTCGAGATGCACCGCGAGCTGCGGGAAGCGCAGCAGCGGCCCGGTGCGCACGACGTGCTCGATGCCGTCGCGGGTCACGATCCGCCCGGCGAGCTCGAGCTCGCGGTCGAGCCACGAGTTCAGCAGCGGACCGCCGTAGACCTCGACGCCGAGCTGCCACCAGCCACCGGGACCGGTGGTGCTGGGCTTCGGCTTCAGCTTGAAGGCGGGGGAGTCGGTGTGCGCCCCGACGATGGAGAACGGCGTGAGCGGCCCCGCATCGTCCGGGACGACGAATGCGATCACCGAGCCGTCGCGCCGCACCACGTAGCGCCCGCCGGGACGCACCTGCCAGGCGTCGCTCTCGTCGATGGCCTCGAACCCTGCGCTGGTCAGACGGCGCACGACCTCGGCAGCCGCGTGGTACGACGAGGGTGAGGCGGTCACGAATGCGGCGAGGTCATCGATGTGCGTGCGTGCGTCGGCTGGGATCATCCGACGATTATCCCAGGTCCGGATGGGCGACGCTCTGCCTCTTTCAAGCTTCGATGTCGTCGGTCTCGCATATCGTGGACGAGTGCTGTCACCGTCCTATCCGCAGAGAGCCCCGTGGGGCACCGCGGAGAACCTTCGGGCATGGCAGCGCGAGGCGATGGATGCATACGACCTCGCGAACAAGCGCGACTTCCTGGTCGCTGCGACGCCCGGTGCCGGGAAGACGACGTTCGCGCTGACGATGGCGCGCAAGCTCCGCAGCGACGACGTCATCGACCGCGTCATCGTGGTCGCGCCGACCGAGCACCTCAAGACCCAGTGGGCGGATGCCGCCGCTCGTGCGCACATCCGGCTCGATCCGAACTTCCGCAACAGCGACGTCGCCCCGTCCCGGCAGTACGCCGGTGTGGTCGTCACCTACGCGCAGGTCGCGGCCAAGGCGTACGTGCATCGCCAGCTGACGGAGTCGGGGCGCACACTGGTCATCCTCGACGAGGTGCACCATGGCGGCGACGCGCTCAGCTGGGGAGACGCCGTGCGAGAGGCGTACGCACCTGCCGCACGGCGGCTGATGCTGTCAGGCACGCCGTTCCGCAGCGACGACTCGCCGATCCCGTTCGTCGACTACGCACCGGATCCATCCGGCGGCATGACCTCGATCACCGACTACAACTACGGCTACGGGCGAGCACTCGCCGACGGCGTCGTGCGCCCGGTGCTCTTCCACGTGTACGCGGGCCAGATGGCCTGGCGCACGAAGGCAGGCGAAGAGGTGGAGGCGCAGCTCGGGCAGGACAACATCAAGGACGTCACATCGCAGGCATGGCGCACCGCACTCGACCCGAACGGCGAGTGGATGTCGCAGATCCTGCGCTCGGCGGACGCGCGGCTCACGGAGATCCGGCACCACGTTCCCGATGCGGGCGGGCTCGTGCTGGCGACCGATCAGACAGCGGCTCGTGCGTACGCGAAGCTGCTGATGTCGATCACCGGCAGACGGGCGACCGTGGTGCTCTCCGATGACAAGGAGGCGTCGCAGCGCATCGAGGACTTCGCGTCGAACGACGACCGATGGATGGTCGCCGTGCGCATGGTGTCGGAGGGCGTCGACGTGCCGCGGCTGGCGGTCGGCGTGTATGCGACGTCGTCGTCCACGCCGCTGTTCTTCGCGCAGGCGATCGGGCGCTTCGTGCGGGCCAGGCGCCGTGGCGAGGCGGCCAGCGTGTTCCTGCCGCACGTGCCTTCTCTGTTGGATCTCGCCGGCGAGATGGAGCGGGAGCGCGATCACGTCATCGGCCGGGGCGAGAAGGACGGCGACGGGCTCGACGATTCCCTGCTCGATGCCGCTGAGCGCGAGGAGAAGGCCTCGGATGAGCTCACCGAGGAGGAGGGGAAGTTCGAGGCTCTCAGCTCGGTGGCGCACTTCGACAAGGTCGTCTTCGAGGGCAGGGAGTTCGGCCAGCTAGCCGTACCAGGCACCGAAGAGGAGCAGGAGTTCATCGGGCTTCCCGGCCTGCTCGAGCCGGAGCACGTGCACGAGCTGCTGCAGCAGCGCACGCAGCGGCAGTCGAAGCATCGGGAGGTGCGCGAATCCGCAGAGCGCGAGAGCGGGCAGAGCGTGCTCCCGGAGCCGCTGCACCGCACGCTGAAGGAACAGCGGCAGCTGTTGAACAACCTCGTCGGGCTCTACTCCAGGCAGACGGGCGATCCGCACGGCAAGATCCACGCAGACCTGCGACGCACATGCGGCGGGCCGGCCGTGGCACAGGCGACCGTGGCACAGCTGCAGAAGCGCATACAGAGCCTGCGCCGTCGCGTGCGCTCCTGAGACGACATCCGGATGACCCGGCGGGCATCGCGGAGGGCGCTCCTGGGCATCCGGGAGGTCTGAGCGGGCATCGCAGAGCCCGCGGCAGCCGTGCGCTGACTCCGGTGTGGCAGATGCACGCAACCGCGGTGCTCCGCGCGTCAGGTGCGGCAGATTCACGCTCCTTCGCGCGGGAGGAACAAACTGCCTCACCCGAGTGCGAGCAGTCCGCGACCGCAGCGCTTCGGGGGTCCGAAATGCTGTCAATGCGCGGATCCGCGACGTCTTGCGGGGCCGCCGCGAATATCGTGGAACGAGTGAACGACACGGAGAATCAGACCCCGAGTGTGCCGACTGCGGCGGATCGCCGTCGGTGGGCGCAGTACATCGCCGACGAGCGTGCCGAGGCGGCGGTGTACCGGCGGCTCGCACGCAAGCGGGCAGGTGAGGAGCGCGAGATCCTGCTGCAGCTCGAAGACGCGGAGAAGCGCCACGAGCAGCACTGGATCGACCTGCTGGGGGGCGAGCCGAAGAAGCTGCCGAAGGCGGGCATGCGCGACAGGCTGACCGGATGGATGGCCGGGCGCTTCGACTCGGTGTTCACGCTCGCGATGGCACAGCAGGCTGAGGCGCGTTCTCCCTACGACGCCGACCCATGGGCGACGCCAGCGATGCGCGCCGACGAGAAGATCCACCACGAGGTCGTGCGCGGGCTCGCGGCGAAGAGCAGGCGCAAGCTCTCCGGCACGTTCCGTGCTGCGGTGTTCGGGGCGAACGACGGGCTCGTCAGCAACCTGGCGCTCGTGATGGGCATCGGCGCGACGGGCGTGGCGCCCCAGTTCGTCCTGTTCAGCGGTGTCGCCGGTCTGCTGGCAGGAGCGCTGTCGATGGGGGCGGGGGAGTACGTCTCGGTGCGCAGCCAGCGCGAACTGCTGGAGGCGACGGAACCGAGCGACTTCGCTCACGCGAACCTGCCTGATCTCGACATCGATGCGAACGAGCTGGCACTCGTGTACCGCACCAGGGGCATGGCAGGGGAGGAGGCGATGGAACGCGCACGGCGCGTGATCGCCGAGGCCAACGGCGGACGGATGCCGCAGCGCACCGCGGCCGGCGACGCGCACGAGGTGGTCGGAGGCGCTCTCCGAGCGGCGGTGTCGAGCTTCCTGCTGTTCGCCTCCGGCGCGATCATCCCCGTGCTGCCATGGATCTTCGGCATGTCGGGAATCGTCGCCGTGGTCGTCGCCCTCGTGCTCGTCGGCATCGCGCTGAGCGTGACCGGCGCACTGGTCGGTCTGCTGTCCGGCGCCTCGCCGATTCCGCGTGCGCTGCGGCAGCTGGCGATCGGTTTCGGGGCCGCCGCGGTGACCTACGGTCTGGGGCTGATCTTCGGAGTGGAACTCGGGTAGCCAGGTGGATCACCGCCACGCCCGAGGCGTCTCATGATTGGGCGGCTGTCGCAGGAGATGGTAATGTTATCTCTTGGTTCGCAAGGCTCCGCACAGCGGGTCCGGACGGGCCGACACCCAATGCGCGGGTGGCGGAATAGGTAGACGCGCTAGCTTGAGGTGCTAGTGCCCGTATTAGGGCGTGGGGGTTCAAGTCCCCCCTCGCGCACAGAATGAAAGCGGCCCCTGACCTGGGATTTACTCTCCAGGTCAGGGGTCATTTTCTATCGAAGTGCTAGAAAAAGTGCTAAGCCTTGCCGAGATGGGCGGCGAAGCGGTCTACGGCCGACCTCTGCATGGTCGGGGTGACGTGGGAGTAGATGTTCATCGTCGTGGTGATCACCGATACCGGCGAGTCCTGACACTCCGCTGGCGGTGCCGAATCGGCACCCCCGTGTCCGGCTTCCCGGTGAATGTCGGCGGAGCGACGTAAACTGACCTGAGAACGCCGACCACAAGGAGGCACCCCGAATGGCTCTCAAGACCCCGGTATCCGAGGCCCATGTCCGGCGCGTGCTCGCCGAGGTCGAGGCCGGGCAGGTCACGGCCGGTGCAGTCGTCTCCGAGGCAGATCGGGAGATTGCCCGCCGCCAGGTGCGCGGGGAGCTGTCCGGGGATGATGCGGTGCGCGAGGCGATCGCAGCCGCGCTTACCCGCTTCCCCGAGAAGTAACCCGTCCGGGCAGGAGCACCAGTGCCCGACCGCTACAGCTACCCGAACAGCCTGGTTCTGATCAACAAGCTCGGCATCACCGACTACGACCGCTGGAAAGCGGTCGAGACGGCCGCGATCCATCAGCGCATGGTCGAACTCACCGAGCACCCCATCCCCGGCCAGTTCGACCTCGCCCACCTGCAGACCATCCACCAGCATCTGACGCAAGACCTGTATCTGTGGGGTGGTGACATTCGCGACACTGATACCCACCCCGGCGGCACCGGAATCGCGCACTGCCGACCGCCGTGCATCGTCCCCGAGGTCGAGCGCGTCTTCGGGGAACTCGCCGCCCGTGACCACCTGCGAGGGCTCGACGCGGACGCGTTCGCTGACGGGCTGGCGTGGGTGTGGGGTGAGACGACGGCGATCCATCCGTTCCGCGACGTGAACACGCGCAGCCAGCACATCATGTTCAACCAGCTCGCCCGCGACGCCGGATGGGCCATCGACTGGTCCCAGATTCCCGGCGACGTGTTCGCCCACGCCCGCACTCTCGCCATCGTGGAAGACCACACAGGGATCGACGCGCTGATCCGCCCGACCCTCCACCGGCTCGACGCAGGCAGGCCACCTGGGGAGGCGTTGACGGTGGAGCAGGTGCGTGGCTTCCAAGCACGCGGCATCTCGCGGACACCGGACGTACTGGACCGTGAACTCGACGCGGCCCGCAAACGACGACACACTCGCCCGGCCGCGGAGTCATTAGGCGCAAAGATGCGCCGACCGGAACCGCCAGCGCCTCACGGCGGGCTCTCTCTATAGCTGGTCAGCTCGCTCGGCGCACTACGCGCGAATACGCGAAACGGCTCAGGTGATCAATTCAGGAGCTGCACGGATACGGTGACGACCATGGCGAGTCCGAAGAGGACAAGGAAGGCTCCGGCGGCTTTGGTGAGCCAAGGGACGATGCGTGCGAGGCGGGTGAGAGCCCGGGTGGAGCCGAGTGCGACCGCGACGAACACGTCCCAGACGAGCACGATGGTGAACATCCACGCACCGTAGGCGGCGAGTGTCAACGGTGAGGCTCCGGCGAGTGCGGCGGCGAGGCTGAGGTAGAAGAGCGCGTTCTTCGGGTTCAGCAGCCCCGAGGCGATACCGAGGCCGAAGTTCCGAACCCACGTCGCTCGCACGGCCTGTGCTTCTTGCTCGGGGTCGAAGCGGGCGTTGGAGCGGAAGAACGCGATACCGATGTATAACAGGAACGCGCCTCCTGCGAGCTGGATCACGGCGAGCACGGTCGGGGTCGATATGAGCGAGAGGCCGGAGAACGCGGCGGCGATGAAGATCCCGTTCGCGGTCGCGATCCCCAGGCAGGCGCCGGTCGCAGCCCGCCACCCGTTGGTCATCGCCGTGCGGGCGATGAGGAAGAAGTCGACGCCGGGGATCAGGAGCGCGAGGAAGTGCGCGACGGCGACAGCAACGAACTGCTCCATACCTCTCCCAGGGGAGTACTTGACGGTGGACTCGTCAAGTATCGGAAGCAGGGAGCGGGCGGGTCTTGTACGTTCTTGCGCTCAGGCCCGGTACGCACCGGGCGACGCGGCGACGTGCGCGCGGAACACGCGATGGAAGTGGCTCTGGTCGGTGAACCCCAGCTCGTGCGCGGTGTCGGCGATCGGGTGCCCGTCGCGGAGCAGGTGCCGTGCTTTCTGGATGCGGGCGTTCTGCCGCCATGCCAACGGCGTGAGTCCTGTCGCGCGCTTGACCGCACGAACCAACTCGTGCTTCGTGAGTCCTGCGATCACGGCCAGCTCAGCCAGGCTCGGGGTCGACTCGTTGTCTCGCAGTCGATCCAGCACGGGACGCAGCCGATCGAGCAGTCGGAGGTCGGTGCCTCCCGTCACCGAGTACTCGGGTGCGGCATCGCCGAGTTCCATCATGAGATGCTGAAACCCGCTCTCGATCCGCTCGGTCGACTTGTCCTCGAAGATGAGATCGGCCCATGCCGTGGTGCGGTGGTGGAGGTCGTGGCGGCGCAGCACCGTCACACCGGAGAACAGCGCAGCGGCGCGATCTGTGGCGGCGAGTGGAACTGCCCAGTCTTGGTCCATGTGGATCATCTGGTAGCGCCAGGAACCGTCGTCGGGGTTGCACTGGTGCACTTGACCTGCCGCGATCACGATCACATCGCCGGGTTCGAGCGTGACGCTGCCGCTGAGGGGACCTGCGAACACTGAGGTTCCCGCCTCGATGATCCCGATAGAGAATGCGTCGTGCGTATGCGGCCGGTAGCAGGAGTTCTCCTGACACGACCGCCGCGCCTCGACGTGAGGCAGCGCGGTACACCGCACGAACTCAGCCAAGCACGCACCTCCCTCTCAGATGTGTCCCGCTCGGGACGGGACCCGACTCCCTTACAGGCTACGCTCAACCGCTGCATCGCACACCGACGCCGACTTCGCTACAAGCCAAGGTGGGGGCGCTCAGCACCGCTCTCGCTGATACGCCTGGGAGTCCTGCGCGCAAACGGAGATAGCACGACGACCCTGTTCGCCGCGCTGGAGGTCGCAACCGTCATGTCACCGGCGCGGTCGAGCCCGAGCATCGTCGGCAGGAGTTCTTGAGCTTTCTGCTTCTGGGGAGGGGCGCAGCATCTTGTGAGCGCGATCGATCAGGGTGAATCTGCCCGCGGTCGGCACCGTCGTGCCGAAGAGTCTTCGGTGTGTGCCTCTGGATGCGGTGGAGATGTGCGCGTCGCGGGTATGGCGTTGGGCTGGGGCAGACGGTCAGGCGAGCGTGAGAAAGAGCTTCTCGAGTTCGTCCTGATCGGGATTGCCCTCAGCGTCCGGGTGGTTCAGGCATTCTTTCAGGGCGCTGGAGATCACGAGGAACCCTGCCCGGTCGAGCGCCTTGGAGACAGCGGAGAGCTGCTGCACGATATCGCGGCAGTGCTCATCCTGCTCCACCGCGGCGATGACTGCGGCGAGCTGCCCATGCGCACGGCGCAGCCGGTTCACCACCTTGCGCTTCGCCTCTGCATCGTGCTGAGCCGGAGTGGCTTCCGTTCCCGTCTCGTCCCTCATGGCGTCTGCCTTCCCTCTGTGCTGGGCCAACCTGGCTTGACAAACACGATACCCCCATGGGTATAGTTATGTCATTCATCAAGATACCCCCGGGGGTATCCAGACCGGTTGAGGAGAATGTGATGTGTCGAGCGGTGACCTGTCGTACATGTAGGAAGACGACCTGGGCGGGCTGCGGGCAGCATGTCGCGATGGTGAAGGCGGGCGTGCCCGCATCGGAGTGGTGCAACGGCAAGCACACCCAGGCCCAGATCGATGCTGCGAAGGCGAATCGAGGGGGGTTCTTCTCCCGTCTGTTCGGCCGATAGACACAGTGGAAAGGATGTGGAACAGGAGATGGCTACGGAGAATCTGACCTCGGACACGTTCGAGGCCGTCGTGAGCGGCGGGGGCATCGTGTTCGTCGATTTCTGGGCGGCGTGGTGCGGGCCGTGCCGGGCCTTTGCGCCTACGTTCGAGCGCGCCTCCGAGCACCACCCGGACATCGTGTTCGGCAAGGTCGATACTGAGGCCGAACAGCAACTGGCTGCCGACTTCCGCATCGCCTCGATACCGACGCTGATGATCTTCCGCGACGGGATCATGGTCTACGCGCAGCCTGGAGCCCTTACTTCTGCGCAGCTCGACCAACTCATTCAGAGGGCGTGCGATCTCGACATGGACGACGTGCGTCGGCAGATCGCCGAACGCGACACGCAGTCCGCTTCCTGAGACCATCTCAGACCACCCCTCTCGTCCAGCACATCGTTAGAAAGGACCCTCATCATGTGCGCACGAATCACCTGTTCTGCTTGCGGCAAGCCGACCTGGGCCGGCTGCGGTCAGCACATCGAGGATGCCCTCTCCGGCGTGCCCGAGGCCGACCGCTGCACATGCAACTGACTCCTGAACGACTCCGTCACTCGAGAAAGAACTGATCATGCTGCTGGAACGCATCTACGACGAAGACCTCGCACAGGCGAGCTACTTCATCGGCTGCCAAGCGAAAGGCGAGGCGATCGTCGTCGACCCGCGCCGCGACCTCGATGTCTATCTCGACCTCGCCGAGAAGAACGAGATGCAGATCGTGGCCGTGACCGAGACCCACATCCACGCCGACTATCTCTCGGGCACGCGGGAACTCGCGGCGAGGACCGGTGCGCAGATGTATGTCTCGGATGAGGGCGGCACTGACTGGGCCTACTCCGACATGTTCGACGGAGCTGTGCGGATGAAGCACGGCCACCGCATCCGACTCGGCAATATCACTGTCGAGGCGTCTCATACGCCGGGGCACACGCCGGAGCATCTGTCGTTCTTGATCACGGACGGTGCACAGGCGAGTGAGCCGGGCTTCATGCTCACCGGGGACTTCGTGTTCGTCGGTGACTTGGGTCGTCCCGATCTGCTCGACGAGGCCGCCGGTTTCGTCGACACCCGCTTCGAAGGGGCCAGGGATCTCTTCGCAAGCCTGCGCGACCGCTTCCTCATGCTGCCCGACTACGTCCAGGTGCTGCCGGCGCACGGCTCGGGATCTGCTTGTGGGAAGGCGCTCGGCGCGATCCCCGCGTCGACGGTCGGCTACGAGCGCAACTTCTCGTGGTGGAGCCGGTATCTGAAGAATGACGACGAGCAGGGCTTCGTCGACGAGCTGCTCAGCGGACAGCCGGATGCGCACGCCTACTTCGGCCGCATGAAGATGGAGAACAGAATCGGCCCCGACGTGATCGGCGCTGCTCCCGAACTCATCGAGTACACGGCAGACGAGCTCCGGCCGGAGCTCGAAGCAGACTCCGTGATCTTCGTCGACACGCGTCACAACAGCGAAGTGCACGAGGGCACAGTGGCCCGCTCCCTGAACATCCCGAGCGCCGCGAAGGTCGCCAGCTACGGCGCCTGGGTCTACGATCCGCAGATCGAGGATCGCCCGCTCGTGCTGCTCGCAGGCTCCGCGGAGGAGGCGCAGGAGTTGCGTGACCACCTGGTGCGAGTCGGCATCGACACGGTGCACGGCTACATCACCTCACTGGACGGCCTCGAACTCGTCAGGCCGAAGCTCGTGCAGCCGGAGGATCTCGACGGCTTCGAGCGGGTCGTGCTGCTCGACGTACGCAATCGCACCGAGTACGCCGAGGGCCACCTGCCGGGCGCCGCGCAGCTCTCCGCGGGGCGTGTGCTCTGGAACCTCGATCTGCTGCCCGAGCCTGAGGCCGGCACGATCGTCACCTACTGCCAGAGCGGTGTACGCAATAGCGTCGCCGCCAGCGCATTGCGCCGCGAGGGGTATGACATCGCAGAACTCGACGGCAGCTATGCCGCCTGGGCAGCGCGCCCCGGCAACCAGCCCGTCGCCGCTTGATCGACAGCCCAGGAGTCCGAGTGGAACCCCATCTGATCGTCATCGCCCTCGCTCTGGCGGGGCTCGTCGGCGTATCCCTCGGGCTCCTCGGCGGCGGTGGGTCGATCCTCGCCGTCCCGATCCTCACATATGTGCTGGGAATGGAACCGCGCGAAGCGATCGCGGCCTCCCTGTTCATCGTCGGCGCGACCAGTGCGGTCAGCATGATCGGTCATGCACGGGCCGGGCGGGTGCGCTGGAAGACCGGAGCCCTGTTCGGTATCGCGGGTATGGTCGGCGCCTTCGCGGGCGGCCTGGTCGGCGGGTACATCCCCGGGGTGGCGCTCATGATCCTGTTCGCCATCATGATGATCGTCACCGCCACCGCCATGATCCGCGGCCGCAAGGATCGCGGCAGCGCGGCGCGCGCTGCGAATCACTCGCGGCCGATCCTGCGCATCCTCATCGACGGACTGCTCGTCGGCATCGCCACGGGCCTCGTCGGCGCGGGCGGCGGCTTCCTCATCGTTCCCGCGCTCAACCTGCTCGGCGGCCTGCCGATGGCGATCGCGGTCGGCACCTCGCTGCTCGTGATCACGATGAAGTCGTTCGCCGGGCTCGGCGGCTACTTGTTCTCAGTGCAACTGCACTGGCCGATCGTGCTCGCCTTCACCGCAACCGCCATCGCGGGATCCTTCGCAGGCGTCGCCCTGGCCGGGCGCATCCCCGAACGCGCGCTCCGTAGAGGGTTCGGCGTGTTCGTGCTCGTCATGGGAGCCCTTGTGCTCGTCCAAGAAGCCCCTGCCTTCCTGTCCTTGTTCACCTCAGTCTGAGTGGAAGACGCCGCCGATGACCGCTGACGCCTCCAGCGCCGAAACCCGAGCCCCACGCATCGGTCGAGTCGTCCTCGGGTACACGATTCCCGTCATCGACGAGCGGGCAGTACGTGCGGCCGCGGGGATACTGCTCCTCCTGGGCGGTGTCGCGTTCGCGACGGCGTTCTTCACCGGCTCGACACAGCCGCTGCAACCCTTCGGCATGTTCTTCATGATCGACATGCTTTTGCGTGTGACCGCAGGTGACCGCTGGTCGCCCGCGCTGCTGCTCGGCCGCCTTGCAGTGAGATGGCAGCGCCCGGAATGGGTCGGTGCACCACAGAAGGAGTTCGCATGGTGGCTGGGCTTCGGCCTCGCCTTCGTCGCCTGTGTGAGTATGGGCCTGTTCGCGGCACCGTTCTGGCTCACCCTCGCGCTCTGCGGTGTCTGTCTGATCCTTCTCTTCCTCGAGACCGCGTTCGGCATCTGTGTCGGCTGCGCACTGCAGCGCCGTTTCAGCGGGCAACCGCCCATGTACTGTCCGGGCGACACCTGCGATGCGGGTTCCGGCTCCCGCGTTGCCGCGCACTGATCTGCATCAGTCGGACTCCCGGCCCCTGGACCATCCGCCACCCGACATCAGGCCAACTCGAACCAAGCCGAAAGGGCAACCCACCATGCGCCGTTCAATCACCATCTCCTTCTCCGCTGTCGTGCTCCTGCTCAGCTTGGCAGCCTGCTCATCGGCGCCGAACTCGACTGGCGGTGCGAGCTCGGTCGAAGTCAGCGATGCAACGATCCTGCTCGACGTGCGCACCGCCGCAGAGCACGCAGCAGGGCACCTCGATGGAGCCAAGCTGCTCGACTTGAACGGCGGCGACCTCGCCGCCGCGATCCCGAGCCTCGACCCGGACGCAGAGTACCTCGTCTACTGCCGCTCGGGCAGCCGATCCGGCCAGGCGATCGCGCTCATGGAACAGGCCGGGTTCACGAATCTCACCAACCTCGGTTCACTCGAACAAGCAGCCCAGGCGACCGGGCTGCCGATCGTAGACTGAGGACAGACCCTCGTCCCCTGTGGGGTCGGCGCTGCGATGGGCGGTGACGCGATCGCTGTGCGGGGGCTGGAAGACCGCGTCACCTCGATCGCCAAGACGGTGACGCGCGACAGCGACCGTCAGCACGCCGACGCCGCCACCGCTGCGGGCGAGACCGATCCCGGAGTAGAGCAGGATCCGCGCACATTCGGGGAGATCTGTGCGGATGTCGCAGCGGTTCTGGTCCTGACCGGTGCCCCTGGCCGTGCAGGTCCCTGTCGTCGCGAGTGGAGCGCTTCGTCTTCGCTTTTATCCTCCTCACGGCATTGCGTGAGCCCGGCCGCCGAATCGAGGACGGAGCGAGCCTTTGCTTGACAACACTTGCTAGTTAGACACATAGTCTAGTTATGCAGGCAGAGCAATCAGGCGCAGCGCCGCCACCCGGCGAGTGGCCGAGCGATTGGATGCGCGCGACCCTGGGGATGTTCAGCCTCCGCGCCCTGGAACAGGGTGAATCGTACGGCTACGCGATCATCGCCGATCTCGAAGCCAACGGGCTCGGCACAGTCAAGGGCGGCACGCTGTATCCGATCCTCGCCCGCCACGAATCGGCCGGGCTCGTCACCGTCGAATGGCGCCCGGGCGAGGCTGGTCCCGGACGCAAGTACTTCTCGCTGACCGATCTCGGGCGCAGTGAGCTGGAGCGAATGAGAGTGCAATGGCTGCGTTTCGCAGCGAACAGCGACGCCTATCTGAGCAGTGCACGGCCTGCAGGAACGGGTACCCCATGAAGACGACAACGACCGACGACACGTGGATCGAGCAGTTCACGGTCGAGCTGCGCCTCCGCCGGGTGCGCGGGCAGGCCATCGGCGATGCGATCGCCAGTGTCCGCGAACTGCTGGCCGACTCCGGGCAGGGTGCGGAAGAGGCCTTCGGCTCCGCGCGGGAGTACGCCGCCTCGCTGGACCTTCCCGCCATGAGTGCGCGAGAGCACGCGGTCAGGTCGATGCTCCTTCCCGTGCTGGGGCTCTTCACGTTCCTCATCTTCGTCCTGGCAAGTGTCGCCTGGTTCGATCAGGCCGTTGTCCTGATCTCGATGCCGCAGTTGATGCTGCTCGCCGTTCCCGTGCTCTTGACGGTGATGTTCGCCTTCCCGTTCTATCCGCGCGCCGTCTTCCGCAAGCGCTGGCTGCCTGCGGCACTCTTCATCGTCGTCGGGCTGGCGAGCGCGCTGGCAATGCTCGTGGCTCCGGCATCAGCATCTGCGGCATGGCTGATCTTCTCTGCGCTGCCGCCCCTCGTCGGTGCCGCAGCAGTCCTGGTCGTCCTCTCGGTGATCGGCACGATTGCGACTGTTCGGAGCCGTGACGACGGCGAGATCGTCGACCCCTTGCCTGCGCAGGATCGGGCGAAGCGGCGGCAGGGCGGGCGCCCGTTCCTCATCGTCGTGAACTGGCTCTTCCCCATGCTTGCCGTCGTGGTGTTCGCGATGACATGGGCGTTCAGTCTCCTCCAGCCCGGACTCCGTCGCGGAAAGCTGCGAGATGTCGTCCGGATTCCCGCTGAGGTGTGCGCATCGCATCACGATGAGGAGAGCTTCCGGAAGCGAACTGCACACTCTGCTTCGGCGCCTGCGCCGTCGTGCACGCCGCATCGACGAGGGTGCGCCGTTCACGAAGCGGACATTATCGATGGAGCCCGTCGGGTCGGAGGCGGTCAGCGCGGAGAAGAAGTGCTCATCTCTATGTCAGGATGTAGCATGAGTGCTATGAGCTGTAGTGAATGTTTGGCAGGTGACCAGTGAGCACAACGCATTCGACCCCGCGCGGCGCGCCGATCGTCTCCGTGTCCGACCTGCGCATGACGTATGGCGACAAAACGGTGCTCGATGGCGTTGACCTCGAGATCCGTGAGGACGAGATCGTCGCGATGCTCGGCCCGAACGGGGCGGGAAAGAGCACCACCATCGAGATTCTGGAGGGGTTCCGCACACCCTCATCCGGCACCGTCTCGGTCCTCGGCGCAGACCCGTCCCGCGGCGACGACGGTTGGCGGTCGCAGGTCGGCATCGTATTGCAGTCGTCGAGCGACCACGGGAAGTGGCGACCGCGGCAGCTGCTCCGCCATCTGTCCGACTACTACCGTCCGTATGTCGAGCCCTGGCCAGTCGACGAACTGCTCGACATCGTCGGCCTCACTGAGCAGGCGAATCAGAAGCTGCAGACTCTTTCCGGCGGTCAGCGCCGCCGTCTCGACGTAGCGCTCGCCGTCATCGGCCGGCCGTCCCTGCTGTTCCTGGACGAGCCGACCACGGGCTTCGACCCTCGAGCGAGGCGTGACTTCCACGACCTCGTGCACCGCCTCAGCGATATGGAGGGTGTCACGATCCTGCTGACGACCCACGACCTCGCCGAGGCAGAGGCGCTGGCGAGTCGGATCGTCATCCTGGCGGGCGGTCGCATCATCGCCGACGGGTCGCCGCTGGCGCTCACCAGCGCGGTATCGCGCACCGCCGAGATCAGTTGGGTGACAGGCCAGGAGCGTCACCTGCACGCTGCGGAGGATTCCACACAGTTCGTTCGCGAGCTGCTCACGCACGATGACGACGTCACGGATCTGCAGATCACACGGGCGACGCTCGAGGATGCCTATCTCTCGTTGGTCGAGCAGTTCGAGGCCGGACGCGAGCTGGCGACAACGCCCTTCGAGGAGGTCGAGCGATGAGTACCACCATCCAGCGGCGGACGCCGAGAGCGAACCCGACGGCGAACGCGTATCGCACCGGGCTGCGGCGCGGGCTGATCTCCGCACGCATCCAGCTGACCACCCCGTCCGAGATCATCGGGATGGTCGTCACAACGGCCATCATGATCGTTGCGCTCGTGCTGATGTCGCAGGCGAGCTTCGCCGGTTCGCCCGTCGACCTGGGCGCCATGGGGTTGCCCGGCGTGATCGCGATGGGCGTGGTCTTCGGCAGCACCATGGGCATCATCGGCGTGCTCTCGATGGACCGCACGAACGGCACGCTGCTGCGGTCGAAATCCGTTCCGGGAGGTACGACGGGCTACCTCGTGGGCGAGATCACTGCCAACATGCTTGCGAACGTCGTC
Source organism: Microbacterium halotolerans (assembly GCF_003569805.1). Taxonomy (GTDB): domain Bacteria; phylum Actinomycetota; class Actinomycetes; order Actinomycetales; family Microbacteriaceae; genus Microbacterium; species Microbacterium halotolerans. Next base: position 327,540 of record NZ_KZ984052.1, read on the forward strand.
TCCGCTGTGGTCATGCTGGTCGTCGGCCTCATCCTGTTCGCGGGTCTGGAGTTCGCGTCCCCGCTGCGGTGGCTCCTGTTCGTCGCCGTGCTTGTGCTGGGCATGATCTCGACGATGTCGATCGGCGCCGTACTCGGCGCACTCATCTCCAACCCGAAGCACATGCCCCTGGTGATGCTGCCGCTCCTTGTTCTGATCGGGATCTCTGGGATCTTCTACCCGCTCGTGGCGCTGCCAGGGTGGGTGCAGGGCATCGCGCAGGCGTTCCCGCTGTACTGGTACGGTCTCGGAATGCGCGCCTCGCTGCTGCCCGAAGCGGCGAGCGCGGTCGAAGTCGCCGGTTCCTGGCGCCTGGAGTGGGTGTTCATCGTGCTCGCGATCTGGGCCGTGCTGGCGCTGGCGGTGGCGCCGAAGCTGCTGAGCCGGATGGCACGACGCGAGTCCGGATCGACGCTGGCTGCACGTCGTCGCGATGTGCAGCAGCAATGGGGAGTGTAGGTCGGCGTGGCGGAGACGGTTCACAACCGCATCGCGATGCTGCGTGCTGAGCGCAACGTGTCGCGTCGCGAGCTCGCGGATGCGCTCGGCGTGCACTATCAGACGATCGGCTATCTGGAACGCGGTGAGTACAGCCCGAGCCTGTACGTGGCGCTGCGCATCGCCGCGTACTTCGAGGTGTCCGTGGAGGTGCTGTTCTCGACGGAGCCGTTCCCGCGCATCGGGTGAGGCTACTCGCCGGCGATGGCGCGGAGTGCGGTGAGGTGGTCTGCGTAGGCGCGTTCGCCGTATGCGGTGATCGATATCCAGGTGCGCGGTCGGGAGCCGACGTAGCCCTTGGTGATGCGGACGTAGTTCGTTCGGGCCAGGTGGGCGATCGCCTTGCTCAGGGATGAATCGTCGGCCTCGAGCAGGTCGCGCAGGATGCCGAACTCGATGTCGGCGTCGCGGCGCAGCGCGGCCATGAGTGAGAACCGGATGGGCGTCTGGAACGCAGGGTCGAGCCGGTGACGGGGGTGGGACATCATTCCTCCGCAGCGCGGGCGGTCGCCGGCAGGAATGCGGCGACACCCAGGAGAGCGGTCGTGAGGGCACCCGCCGAAATGCCCAAGAGCGGGTCGACCAGGGAGGTGTAGGCGTCGAAGAGAACAACCGTGACGCAGACAGCACCGCACACGCCGAGGGCTGTCCACTGCCACCGACCCCACGCATAGCCGAGGCGAGACGGCGAGAATCGCGTTCGTGAATTCACCAACGTCGCTATGGAGGCCGCGAGGAAGCATGCGACCGCGAACGCATACAGCACGGCACTTGCGCGGGAATCGGTCGGGAACCCGATGGGTGTGAGCATGAGGCCGATACTCGCGGCAATGCACAACATGGTGACACGCGAGGCCGAGTCGAGCGGAGCGGCAGGTTGCTCTTTCGCTTCGACAGGGACGGAACGTGCCACCTGCCGAAGGCTCATAGGCAGAATGAGTGCCACCATGGCAATCGTCGTCGCCACAGCGATCCACCAAGGCACGGTGACGTCAGTGAAGATTCCGATCGTTGCCACGACGAACACACTCGCACCGATGATCAGTGCGACCCACGTCGTGGCGAGGATCTTCCTGGTGCGCACGCGGAACCGTTCCCTGGCGCCGTCAAGGAGGTTGCTGCTTGCTATGAGAGGTGCGAGAAGCGCGAAGATGTGCGGGTGCACCATGTGTGTGGTTTCATCGCTGGTCACGCCGTAGCTCGCCAGCAGAAGCAGTACGGTTCCGATGTAGGTGACGTGCGCCAGCTCGGTCCACATCCGGAGCACGGCGAACTCCCGCGGAGGATTGAGCGGCTCCGTCTGTTCGCGCAGCCTGTCGCGCTCCGCCAGTTGGTGCGCGGCGTCATCCGGGCCCTCGATCTGCGCGATCGGCTCACCCATCCACTCACTTGCCATGTGGAAAGTATGGGCGTGTCAGAAACCACTCGCAAGAGTCGCTGCGCGATAGCTGCCGTTGATGCGTACTCCGCCGCACACATATGGCGCGTCATGAGCATTCGGCGGGGGAGCGCCAGTAGCCTTACCGATATGGCGACACGCACGGTGGAGAAGGTTCTCGACGACCTCGATGGCACCGAGCTCTCCTCGGCGGTGGCGGAGCGGGTCGTGCTGTCGCTGGACGGTGAGGCGTACGAACTCGACCTGTCTCCGCGCAACGCCCGTGCGCTGCGCGACGCGCTCGAGCCGTACATCCGGGCCGCGCATCGTGCGCATGCGGAGCGGGAGCGCAGCGAGTATCGGGTGACCAGGCTCGCGCGCGCCGTACCGCTCGCCGAGGTGCGCCGGTGGGCTGCTGCCAACGGCTACGATTTCGCCGCGCGGGGCGCTGTGCCCAAGCACGTGCGGGAAGCATACAACGCGGCGCACTGAGTTCGTTGGTTCGCGAGACGCCCGGATGTGGTCCGAACGGGCGACCAGAGCGGCGCATCTCGGCAATGAGTCTGCACCCAGGTGGCCCGATGCGGAGCTGCACGGAGAGCGCGGGGAGTCTAAGTTAGGTGAGGCTACGGTAAGGAATCCATGGTTGGATGGATGAGATGACTGACAAGCCCACCGGCGGACGCCGCCGTACACCGTACGTGTTCGAGGTTGTTCGCACCGAGGCGGTGAGCCCGCATATGGTGCGCGTGCACTTCGGCGGACCAGGGGCAGACGCGTTCATAGCGGGAATCGACGAGCAGAAGGCGCTGTCGACCGAGAAGTACGTCAAGCTGCTCTTCGCCAGCCCAGAGCTGGGGCTGGAGCACCCGTACGACATGGAGCTGCTGCGCGAGACGCTCGCCCCGCAGGACATGCCCTCCCGACGCACGTACACCATCCGGTCGATCGACGAGTCGGAGCGCACGATGGCGATCGATTTCGTCGTGCACGGCGATGAGGGTCTTGCCGGCCCGTGGGCGGCGAACGCGCAGCCTGGCGATCTCGTCACACTCAATGGTCCAGGTGGCATGTACGCGCCGGCTCCGGATGTCGACGAGCACCTCTTCTTCGGCGATGAATCGGCGATTCCCGCCATTGCGGCCGCAGTCGAATCTCTCGGTCATGACGCGAAGGGGCTGGCGATCATCGAGGTCGCCTCCGCCGAGCACGAGGTCGCGTTCGAAGCGCCGGACGGCGTCACCGTGCGCTGGCTGCACCGCGACGGTGCCCACTACGGCGACGCTCTGGTGACGGCGGTCGCGGCGCTCGACGCACCGACATCGGTCGTCGACGTCTTCGCTCACGGTGAGCGCGAGGCGATGAAGCGGCTGCGCCCGCTGATCAACACGGAATGGGGAGTCCACCGTTCCCGGCTGTCGCTGTCGGCGTACTGGGCGTACGGGCGCGCCGAGGACACGTTCCAAGCCGAGAAGCAGACACCGCTGGGCCAGATCTTCGATCCGGAGCCCGCGCAGAGCTGATCCGGGCTCGCGAGATGCACCCATGTCGTTCGCGAGGGCGCATTTCTCGGGGCATCTCGGCAAAGCCCAGGCAGTTCGCGGGCTGGAGCGGCAGCGGGGTGCGGGGGTTTTTCAGGGGCGGCGCGGGTGTCAACGGGTAGCGTTTGGTCGGGCGCGGACGCGCCGCATGCCGACCCGAAAGAGAGCACGTGAACTTCTTCGAGGCCATCATCCTCGGGCTCGTGCAGGGACTGACCGAGTTCCTGCCGATCTCATCGAGCGCGCACCTGCGCATCGTCGGCGAATTCCTGCCGTCGCACGTCGACCCCGGCGCGACTTTCACCGCCATCACGCAGATCGGCACAGAACTGGCCGTGCTGGTGTTCTTCGCGGGCAAGATCGGCCGCATCATCAAGCAGTGGTTCCTCGCGCTGATCGGCAAGGTCCCTCGGAACGATCCGGACGCCAGGATGGGCTGGTTGGTTATCCTCGGGTCGATCCCGATCGGCATCCTCGGCTTCACCCTGCAGGAGTACATCCGCGACGTGTTCCGCAACCTCTGGCTGGTCGCCGCGGTGCTCATCGTGTTCGGCGTCATCCTCGGCATCGTCGACCGGATGGCCTCCCGCGCTCGCGCGATGGACGACGTCACATATCCGCACGGCCTGACCATCGGCATCGCGCAGGCGCTCGCGCTCGTGCCGGGCGTCTCGCGATCCGGAGCGACGACCACGGCTGCTCGTGCGCTGGGCTACAACCGTGTCGCCGCAGCCGAGTTCGCCTTCCTGCTCGCCGTGCCCGCCGTGATGGGGTCAGGCCTGTACGAGCTCCAGCACGGTCTCGAGCAAGGAGGCGCAGGCCCCTACGGCTGGGGCGGAGTCATCGCCGCGACCCTCGTCGCCGGCATCGTCGGCTGGCTCGTCATCGCCTATCTGATGCGCTACCTCAAGCGCGGCAGCTTTCTGCCGTTCGTGATCTACCGCGTCGTGCTCGGCGGCGTGGTCATGGTGCTGCTCGGCACCGGCGTGCTCTCACCGCTCTGACGCCCAGGATGTTTCTGAGCGGGTTCTGCGCGCGTCGATGACGAGAACGCAGCGGAGGTCGTGCGCAGGGCTCGCTCAGCGGTGGCCCTTGCCACGATCGTCGCGGTTGAGGTACTTCTCGAAGGCGCGGGCGATCGCGTCACCCGAAGCCTCTGGAGCCTCGACGGTGTCGCGATTCTCCTCGAGCAGCCGGATGTACTCGCGCATCTCCTCGTCCTCTGACGCCGCCGCATCGATCGACGCCTCCCATGCCGCCGCCTCGGTGTGCAGCGACCCGTGCGGGACGGACGCTCGGGTGAGCAGCTCCAGTCGCTCGATGAGCGCGAGCGTCGCCTTGGGAGACGGAGCCTGGCTCGCCACATAGTGCGGGACGCTCGCCCACAGGGACGCGGTCGGAAGCCCGGCGGTCTCCGCAGCGTCCTGCAGCACGGAGAGGATCCCCACCGGCCCCTCGTACGTCGCCTCGGTGAGGGCCAGGTCCTCGCTGACGGCGTGATTGTCGCTCGTGGCCGAGATCGCGATCGGTCTCGTGTGCGGCACGTCCGACATCATCGAGCCGAGTGTGACGAGCCCCGTGACGTCCTCGCGCAGGGCCACATCGATGAACTCCGCGACGAACGCCCGCCATGCGCGCGCCGGCTCCACGCCGGTGAGCAGCCACAGCTCCGGGCCTTCGCTTGCCGCCGTCGGTCGGTACAGCGTCGCCTCCGGCCATTCCAAGCCGCGCGACCCGTCCGCCTTCGTCTTCAGGTTCGGGCGCGTGTACTGGTAGTCGAAGTACAGCTCCGGATCCACGGAGGAGACGGGCTCGTAGGCGCCGTTCCGGCGGAGCTGTTCGACCGCACCCGATGCGGCCTCGCCCGCGTCGTTCCATCCGTCGAACGCCGCCACGATGATGCGGCTGCCGAACGTCGACTCCGAGCTTTTCGTCACTGCACTCCTCCCGACCCGATGCCAGGTCTTCCCGACAGCCTATGCGCAGGACGCTCACCGTGTGCCAGATACGCTGGTGGAATGACTTCTCCACGCGCCGTGCTCTGGGATATGGACGGCACACTGATCGACAGCGAGCCCTACTGGATCGCCGCCGAAACCGCCCTGGTCGAGTCCTACGGGGGCACATGGTCGGCAGAGCAGGGCTATGAACTGATCGGGAACGCGCTGCCGGTGTCGGCCAGACTGCTGCAGGCCGCCGGTGTGAAGATGGAGATCCCTGAGATCGTCGACCACCTCACTGCGGCGGTGATGGACCGCATCGTCACCTCGGGCGTGCCGTTCCGCCCCGGCGCACGCGAACTGCTGTTCGACCTGCGCCAGGCGGGTATCCCGACGGCGATGGTCACGATGTCGATGCGCCGCCTGGCGAAGACCGTGATCGAGCGCATCGACTTCCCCGCATTCGACCTGCTCATCGGCGGCGACGACGTCGAACGCCCCAAGCCCGACCCTCATCCCTACCTCACCGCGGCCAAGTCGCTCGGTGTCGACATCGCCGACGCGATCGCCATCGAGGATTCCACGGCCGGTGTCACTTCGGCCGTGGCCTCGGGCGCTGTGACGATCGGTGCGACCAACATCGTCGACATCTCCGGCCTCGGCGCCGACGTCGTGTGGAACGGGCTCGACGGGCGCACCGTCGGCGACCTGACCGAGCTGTTCCGCCAGGTGCGCACCTCGTGATCGACAAGCCTCGCGGGCCGTTCCGCTACGGCGATCGGGTGCAGCTGACGGGCCCGAAAGGCAAGCTGCACACCGTCACGCTGCGCGAGGGCGGTGAACTGCACACGCACGTCGGTGTGCTCACGCACGCACAGCTGATCGGGTTGGCGGACGGTTCGGTCGTCGAGAACACCGCGGGACACGAGTACCTCGCGCTGCGCCCGCTGCTGCGCGACTTCGTGATGTCGATGCCGCGGGGCGCGGCCATCGTGTATCCGAAGGATGCGGCGGCGATCGTTCAGCAGGCCGACATCTTCCCCGGGGCCGTCGTCGTCGAAGCGGGCGTCGGGTCGGGCGCGTTGTCGCTGTCGCTGCTGCGCGCCATCGGCGAGGGCGGCAGCCTGACCTCGTTCGAGCGCCGCCCGGACTTCGCCGAGGTCGCCTCCCTCAATGTCGAGACCTTCTTCGGCGAGCTGCCGCCGCAGTGGCGCGTCGTCGAGGGCGACCTGGCAGAGGAGCTGCCGGCTGAGACCGAGCCGGGAAGCGTGGACCGCATCGTGCTCGACATGCTCGCCCCGTGGGAGGTCATGCCGGCGGTCGCCGATGCGCTCGCACCGGGCGGCGTCGTGATCTGCTACGTCGCGACCGCCACACAGCTCTCTCGCACGGCCGAGTTCATCCGGGGCCTGGGCGGGTTCACGGATCCCGATGCGTCGGAGACGATGGTGCGCGGCTGGCATGTCGAGGGCCTCGCGGTGCGTCCCGATCACCGGATGGTCGCCCACACCGGATTCCTCCTGACCGCGCGGAAGCTGGCGCCGGGCACGATCGCACCAGAGGCGAAGCGCCGGGCGTCGAAGAGCAGCTACGGCGACGAGGACGTGGAGATCTGGACCCCGGGCGCGGTGGGCGACAGGGAGATCACGGACAAGAACCTCCGCAGACGTGTCAGGGAAGCGCAGAAAGCCGTCGACGGCGCGCGGATCGCTGCGGCGTCGCGCCGGGCCGATGAAGGTCATGACGAGGAACCGGAGACGGTTCATCCTGAACATCCAGCCGACGATGAGGGAGAGGCCCCTACCCGTGCTTAGACTGAGGCGCGTGCGCAAGTTCCCCGCTGCAGTATCCATTCTCGCCCTTGCAGGACTGAGCCTCGTCGCGTGCTCGACGTCGAGCCCGATCGCCGCGTGCGAGCGGCCGGAGTCCGGTGCCGCGATCGCCGATCTCGTCGACATCTCGGGCGACGCCGGTACGGTCCCCGAGATCTCCGTCAACCTTCCCGACGATGCCGCGGCCGGCTATTCGACTGAGAAGACCGTGTTCGCCGATGTCGAGGCCGGCGACGGCGATGCGCTGAGCGAGATGGATCAGATCGCCACGATCGACATGGCGTTCTACGACGCCAAGGGCAGCTTCGTCATCTCGACGGCGTTCGACGGCACCAGTCAGCCGCAGACCATGGAGAACTGGCTGCTGCAGTTCCCGGGCCTGGAGGACGCGCTCACCTGCGCTCAGGCCGGAACCCGGATGGTCGTCGGGCTCGGCGCCGACGGCGTCTCCGACGAGGCGCGTCAGCAGTACGCGATGCAGGGGTTCCCGCAGGAGGGCTCGCTGATCGCGGTCGTCGACGTGACCGACGTGTACCCGCGCGCTGCCTGGGGCTCGCCGCAGTACAACGCCTCGACCAACATGCCGTCCGTGGTGCGTGCTCCCGACGGTCGCCCCGGCATCACGGTTCCGGACAAGAGCGCACCGGATGAGCTCGCCGTCGAGACCCTGTTGAAAGGCGACGGCAAGAAGGTCGCCTCCGGCGACGCGGCGGTGCTGCGATACACGGGCGTATTGTGGGACACCGGTGAGGTGTTCGACTCCGCCTGGGATCAGGGCGCGGCGCTGGTGATGAGCGGCCAGATGATCGAAGGGTTCAGCGAAGCCGTCGAGGGGCAGACGGTCGGATCGCAGGTCCTCGCCGTTATCCCGCCGGAGCTCGGCTACGGCGACCAGGCCAATGAGTCCATTCCGGCTGGTTCGACACTGGTGTTCGTGATCGACATCGTCGGAATACAGGAGTAGGACGGCTCCGGGAGTCGTCGGGTGAGGACCGGGCGCCGTCTCGGTGCCTGTGCCCGCGTGTTCGGCGCGCACGCCTCGCTGCGATCGTAGGATTGCGGGGTGGCCAAGAGGATTCCGGTGGAGGAGCGCCAGCTCAACCTGATCGTTGCGCTGATGGCGACGTCGAACGGCGTGACCAAGGACGAGATCCTGGAGAACGTGTCGGGCTATCGCCAGCGCTCGGGCTCGGCGCGCACCGCGTTGGAGAAGCTGTTCGAACGCGACAAAGAGGATCTGCGCCGTCTCGGCGTGCCGATCGAGACGATCGGCAACAGTGCGGACCCGAAGGATCTGCGTGAGGCCCGCTATCGCATTCCGCAGGCGGAGTACGATCTGCCGGACGACCTCGAGTTCACGCCGGCCGAACTGGCCGTGCTCAGTCTCGCCGGCAGCGTGTGGAGCGAAGGATCGCTCTCGGCCGAAGCCAGAGCCGGGCTGCGCAAGATCCGCGCACTCGGCGGAGACGCCGACGAACCGATTCTCGGCTTCGCGCCGCGCATGACGGCGAGGGAAGCGGCGTTCGGCCCGTTGCAGCACGCGATCGATCAGGCCGTCGAAGTCGAGTTCGACTATCTCAAGCCGGGGGAGGAACGGGCGCGTCGACGGCGCATGCGCCCGCTCGCACTCGTCGACTACGAGGCGCGATGGCACGTGTACGGGCACGACACCGTCGCGGATGGAGACCGCACATTCCTGCTCAGCCGCATGATCGGCGACGTGATCCTCACCGACTCCGGTTTCGACCCGGCTCTGCGCGTCGGCGCGGGGGAGCGTGCGCAGCGAGGCCTGGCCGCGGTCGCGGAGCGGCAGAGCGCCCTGATCGAGGTCAATCCGGGCACGGAAGCCGAGCTGCGGCTGCGGCGCAGAGCGCGGCCCGCACGCCAGGGGATGCGGGTCCCGTACGTCGACCTGCACATCCTCGCTGACGAGCTCGCCTCCTACGGGCCGGAGGCTCGTGTCGTGGAGCCGTCGGAGCTGCGCGATGCGGTCGTCTCGCGGCTGCGCGCCGTTCGCGACCTGCACGAAGGGGCGACGCGATGAATGTTCTGCTGTCGACGGATCGGGTGCAGATCCTGCTCACCCTCGTCCCCTATCTGCTCGAACGCGGCGAGGTGTCCGTGGAGGAGGCCGCTGAGGAGTTCGGCGTGAGCGCCGAACAGATGCGCGGCATGGTCGAGAAACTGACCGTGATCGGGCTGCCCGGCGACGGGGGCTACTGGCAGCAGCCGCACGAGCTGTTCGACATCAACTGGGATCTGCTCGACGGCTCGGGGATCATCGAGATCACCCAGGCGGTCGGGCTGCGTCGCGCTCCACGGCTGACCTCCCGGGAGGCCGCGGCGCTGCTGGCAGGTCTGCGGCTGGCGTCCTCGCTTCCCGGCGTCGCCGACAGCGATGTCGTGCGCTCGCTGATCGCGAAGCTCGCCGCCGGCGCGTCCGCGGCGCCGGCAGACGTCGTCGTCGTGCCCGCGCGAGTCGACGAGGTGCGAGAGCTGGTCGGCCGGGCGCTGCGCGAGCGCGTCGCCGTCGAGTTCCGATATCGCGCGAAGGACGGCCCGGAGACGACGCGCACGGTCGACCCGGTGAAGCTCGTCATCTCGAACGGCGACTGGTACGTGCAGGGCTGGTGCCACACCCGCCGCGCGATGCGCACGTTCAACCTCGAGCGCGTCAGCGACGCGCACATCACCGGGAAACCGGCGCAGCACTCCGGTGAGGAAGCACCTGCGCTTTTCGCTCGCGGCGCGGACGACGACATCGCGGCCATCCGGTTCCGCTCCGAGTACGCGCCGCTCGTCGGCGACTATCTCGAGGGCGCGGAGCTGCATGACGACGGCGATGTGATTCGGGCGAGAGTGCGGGTGGGCGATGCGCGCTCGCTGAAACGCCTTGCCGCGCTGCGGGCAGGGCACGTCGAGATCGTGGAACCGGATGCCGCGCGGCGCGCCGCCGCGGAGTGGGCGCAGGCCGGGCTGGACCAGTACCTGGGCTGAATCGCCGCGGGGCCACTGCCATTGCCAGGGGAACACGCTTAGACTGACTGCATCGGGCGTCATCCGGCCGGCGCCCGACAACGACCGTTCGGAGGCATCATGCCCAATATGGGAATCTGGCAGATCCTGCTGATCCTGCTCGTCATCCTGCTCATCTTCGGTGCGGCACGGCTGCCAGCACTTGCGAAGAGCATGGGCCAGTCCGCCCGCGCGTTCAAGGGCGAGATGAAGCAGATGAAGGACGAGAACGCGGCCGAAGAGGAGAGCACGACCCCCGCGACCACGGCGCAGCCGACCGTGCCGGACAAAGACAGCGGATACACGCTGAACGGCGAACCGGTCGCGAAGCCGAACGACTCCTCGCAGCAGTAGCCGGCGGTGGTCAGCACCGACAGCGGCGTGACGACGGAGGACGGTCGGCCGAAGCGCGAACGCCGGATGAGCCTCGGCGGGCATCTCAAGGAGCTCCGTCGGCGACTGATGATCGCCGTCATCGCGCTGCTGGTCGGGATGATCGTGTCGTTCATCCTGACCGACTACGTCATCGAATTCCTGATCAGACCGATCGAGATCGTGCGCGACGAGCTCGGCGACGACTTCACCCGCCTGACGTACCAGGACATCACGGGCCCCTTCGACATGCGCCTGCGGATCTCCTTCTCGATCGGCATCGTGCTCTCGGCGCCGGTGTGGCTCTGGCAGATCTGGGCATTCATCATGCCGGGGCTGAAGATGCGCGAGATCTGGTACACGGTCGGCTTCATGGCTGCGGCGATCCCGCTGTTCTTCGGTGGGTGCGTCGTCGCCCTGATGCTGATGCCGAACATCATCCGGATCATGTCCGGATTCGTGCCGACGGAGGCTTTCGCGTCGCAGATCTACGAGGCGCGGCCCTATCTGGACTTCGTGCTCAAGCTGGTCGTGATCGTCGGAATCGCGTTCGTGCTGCCGGTGTTCCTCGTCGCACTGAACCTCGCCGGGGTGGTGCGGGGCAAGACGATCGTGCGCGGGTGGCGCATCGCGATCATCGTGTGCCTCGTCTTCGGCATGCTCGCCTCGCCCCCGGCCGACATGATCACGATGCTGATCCTCTCGGCGATCCTGTTCACGCTGTACATGGCCGCCGGCCTGGTGTCGCTGCTGTTCGACCGGCGCAAGCGCAAGAAGAATCCGGAGCTCTTCGTCGATTTCTGAGCGGGCGGCTGGCGCCGCTGGGCATAGGCTTGCCGGGATGAGTCATCCCCTTACCGCCGAGTTCGCGGGTGCGCAGCGATTCCGGCTCGATCCGTTCCAGACCGCGGCGTGCGAGGCGCTCGAAGACGGGCGCAGCGTGCTCGTGGCCGCACCGACGGGCGCGGGCAAGACGATCGTCGGTGAGTTCGCGGTGCACCTGGCCGCGGAGACGCCGGGCGAGAAGGCGTTCTACACCACGCCGATCAAGGCGCTGTCGAACCAGAAGTTCCGCGAGCTGCAGGAGCGGTACGGGGAGGATGAGGTGGGCCTCCTCACCGGAGACGTCAACATCAACGGCGGCGCGCGCATCGTGGTGATGACCACCGAGGTGCTGCGGAACATGATCTACGCGGGTTCGTCGGCGCTCGACGGCCTGCGCTACGTGGTGATGGACGAGGTGCACTACCTCGCCGACCGCTTCCGCGGCGCCGTGTGGGAAGAGGTCATCATCCACCTCCCGGAGAGCGTGCGCCTGGTGTCGCTGTCTGCCACCGTGTCGAATGCGGAGGAGTTCGGCGACTGGCTCGACACGGTGCGCGGCGACACGGAGGTCATCGTCTCCGAGACCCGACCGGTACCGCTGGAGCAGCATGTGCTGGTCAGGAACGAGCTGCTGCCGCTGTTCGACGAGCACTCGGCGGGAGACAGGGTGAACCGCGAGCTGCTCAGTCTGCGCAGTTCGGGCGGCGCCGCATACGACCGCACCTTCGACGGCCGACGTCGCGGCGGGCCGCGCGGCAGGCATCGGGGCGGACCGCGCGGCGGCGGCGGACAGGCGCGCCGGATGCCACGGATGGATCGGCCGCAGGTGGTCGACCTGCTCGATCGGGCGAATCTGCTGCCTGCGATCTTCTTCATCTTCAGCAGAGTCGGCTGCGATGCCGCCGTGCAGCAGGTCAGGCGCTCAGGGCTGCGGCTGACGACGAAGGACGAGCGGACCGAGATCCGGCGCGTCGCCAGAGAGCGCACGGCGGCGATCGCCGATGAGGATCTCGGTGTGCTCGAGGTCGACACCTGGATCGACAACCTCGAACGCGGCGTCGCCGCGCACCACGCCGGACTGCTCCCGGCCTTCAAAGAGGTCGTAGAGGAGCTGTTCCAGCGCAAGCTGGTGAAGGCCGTGTTCGCCACCGAGACTCTCGCGCTCGGCATCAACATGCCCGCGCGCTCCGTCGTGCTCGAGAAGCTCGAGAAGTTCAACGGCGAGAGCAGGGTTCCGATCACGCCGGGGGAGTACACGCAGCTCACCGGCCGCGCGGGGCGCCGCGGAATCGATGTCGAAGGGCACGCCGTGGTGCAGTGGGTCGACGCGCTCGACCCCGAATCGGTTGCGTCGCTCGCGTCGCGCCGCACCTATCCGCTGAATTCGTCGTTCCGGCCGACGTACAACATGGCTGTGAACCTGATCGACCAGTACGGTCGGCGGCGCGCCAGGCAGATCCTCGAGACCTCCTTCGCACAGTTCCAGGCCGATCGGTCCGTGGTGGGCCTGGCCCAACAGGTGCGCGACGCGGAGGAATCGCTGTCGGGCTACCAGGAGGCGATGACGTGCGACCACGGTGACTTCGTGGAGTTCGCCGGTATGCGTCGCGAACTCAAGGATCTCGAGAAGGCGCAGCGCCGCGACGCCTCCGCCTCCCGCGCGAAGCGCGATGAGCGGTCGGCGAAGATCCAGCAGCTGAAGCGCCGGATGTCGCGCCACGGCTGTCAGCGCTGCCCGGAGCGCGAGCAGCACGCGCGGTGGGGCGAGCGCTACTTCTCGCTCAAACGGAGCACCGACAAGCTGCGCCGCCAGATCGCCTCCCGCACCGGCACGGTGGCTCGGCGCTTCGATCGGATCATCGACGTGCTCACCGCGCTCGAGTACGTCGAGCACGCGGACGACGACGTGACGCTCACCGATGCGGGCCGCCGCATGAAGCGGATCTACGGCGACCGAGACCTGCTCGTCGCCGAGTCGCTGCGGGCGGGGTTCTGGCAGAGGCTGGACGCCGCATCGCTCGCGGCTCTCGCGTGCACCCTGGTGTACGAACCCCGTCGAGACGACGCCGGCGATGCGCCGCTTCCTCGCGGACCCTTCCGCGAAGCGCTCGGACGCACGGAGGAGCTGTGGGCTCGGATCGATGATCTCGAGCAGGAGCACCACCTGCCTGGCACCCAACCGCTGGCGACCGGGCTGAGCCTGGCGATGCACATGTGGGCGCGCGGCCAGCTGCTCGACCGCGTGCTCGGCGAGGCCGACATGGCCGCAGGCGACTTCGTCCGGTGGGCGAAGCAGACCATCGACCTGCTCGATCAGCTGGGGATCGCAGCCGACGGCGAGCTCGCTCGCACCGCCAGGCAGGCGATTGACGCCGTCAGGCGGGGCATCGTCGCCTATTCCGGCGTGTGAGCGGTGCACCACTTCCGCAGTCGATTCACCGATGAATGTAACTTTCCCGTTTCGGACGGGTCGAACGTGTCGGTCCGCGCAGTGAACGCGGGGTAGCGTGTGCACATTGCCCCGGAGGACGCCGACCGATCGGAGTTCGTGCGCGACGGGGCCCGTTCTCTCAGGAGGAGACAGCGTGACCAAAACGATGAAGCGTTCACTGCTCGGCGGCGTCGCGGCGGCGAGCGCCGCGATCCTTCTCGCGGGCTGCGGGGCGGCACCGGAGGAGACCGAAGAATCCGGTGAGGGGACGGCGAGCGACTTCCTGCCGTGCATCGTGTCCGACTTCGGCGGCTTCGAAGACAAGTCGTTCAACCAGCTCTCCAAAGAGGGGGTCGACATGGCGGCCGAGGAGCTGGGCGTGACTCCGATCGAAGTCGAGTCGAATGCCGCGACCGACTACGCCCCGAACCTCGAGAACCTCGTGGCGCAGGGATGCGACGTGATCGCCGCCGTGGGCTTCGCGCTTTCTGCGGCGACGGTCGAGGTGGCAGGCGCCAACCCCGATCTCGACTTCGTCCTGATCGACGACGCCGCGGACAACGACTTCGACGGCGAGAAGGACGCGGAGGCGATCAAGCCGCTGCTGTATGACACGGCGCAGGCGGCGTTCCTGGCCGGATACCTCGCTGCGGGGTACTCGGAGGTGGACAAGGTCGGCACCTTCGGCGGCGAGGAGTTCCCGACCGTCACGATCTTCATGGACGGCTTCAAGCAGGGCGTCGACTACTACAACGAGGAGAAGGACGCTGACGTCGAGGTGATCGGCTGGGACGGCGAGACCGGCTCGTTCACGGGCGGCTTCGATGCGAACCCCGCGGCGAAGACCGTCGCGCAGAACATCATCGACCAGGGCGTCGATGTGCTGCTGCCGGTGGGCGGCCCGATCTACCAGTCGGCACTGCAGGCGATCAAGGAATCGGGCGACGACATCGCGCTGATCGGCACGGATTCCGACCTGTTCGAGAAGGACCCTGACACGCAGGACTACGTGCTCACGTCCATCCTGAAGGCTATGGACCTGTCCACGTACCAGGCGGTCATGGCGAGCGCCGACGGGGAGTTCGACACCGAGGCCTACGTCGGCACGCTCGAGAACGAGGGCGTGGGCCTTGCCGACCTGCACAGCTTCGAGGACGAGGTCGACGCGGAACTGGTGGCAGAGGTGGATGAACTCGAGCAGCGCATCATCTCCGGCGACCTGACCGTGGAGTCGTACCTGGACTGAGCGATCCCAGCGCGAGGGGAGGCCGCATCGGCCTCCCCTCGCGCTGTGCGATCCGGCAGGAATAGGATCAACATTCATGAAGCTTGAGCTGCGCGGTATCACGAAGCGATTCGGAGCGCTGACCGCCAACGACGCCATCGATCTCACCGTCGAACCCGGTGAGATCCACTCCTTGCTCGGCGAGAACGGCGCGGGCAAATCCACGCTGATGAACGTGCTCTACGGCCTCTACCAGGCCGACGAGGGCGACATCCTGATCGACGACGCCGAACAGCATTTCGCCGGCCCCGGCGACGCCATGGCTGCAGGCATCGGCATGGTGCATCAGCACTTCATGCTGATCCCGGTGTTCACGGTTGCGGAGAACGTGATGCTCGGTCATGAGGAGACCGGGTTCGGCGGCAGGCTCGACCTTCAGGCCGCTAGGGCGAAGGTCCGGGAGATATCGGATCGCTTCGGCTTCGACGTCGATCCCGATGCGCTCGTCGAGAATCTGCCCGTCGGCGTGCAGCAGCGCGTCGAGATCATCAAGGCTCTGTCTCGAGACGCCCATGTGCTCGTCTTCGATGAGCCCACGGCCGTGCTCACGCCGCAGGAGACCGACGAGCTGATGGCGACGATGCGTCAGCTGCGCGACGGCGGAACGTCGATCGTGTTCATCACGCACAAGCTGCGCGAGGTTCGTGAGGTCGCCGACCGGATCACCGTCATCCGGTTAGGGAAGGTCGTCGGTGAGGCCGAGCCGACGGCATCGGACGCCGAGCTCGCCTCGCTCATGGTCGGGCGCGCCGTCTCGCTCACGGTGCGCAAGGAGGCCCCCACGCTCGGCGACGAGGAGGTCGTCGTCTCGGGGCTCACGGTCACCGATCCGGCAGGCACCGTCGTCGTCGACGACGTGTCGTTCTCCGTGCGCGGCGGTGAGGTGCTGGCGATCGTCGGCGTGCAGGGCAACGGGCAGACCGAGCTCACCGAGGCGATCATCGGGCTGCAGGAACGGGCGAACGGCAGCATCCGGCTGGGCGGATCGGAGCTGGTCGGCCTCTCCGTGCGCGAAGCGCTCGACCACGGCATCGGCTTCGTCCCGGAGGATCGCAGCGTCGACGGCCTGGTGAAGGAGTTCTCCATCGCCGAGAACCTGATGCTCGATCGCAGCCATGGCGCGCCGTTCGTGCGGCGCGGCACCGTGCGCCGAGACGCGCTCGACACGTTCGCCAGGGAGAAGATCGATGAGTTCGACATCCGAACGCAGGGCCCGACGCAGCCGGCGGGGCGCCTGTCGGGCGGGAACCAGCAGAAGGTGGTGCTGGCCAGGGAGCTCAGCCGCGACCTCTCGCTCTTCGTCGCCTCTCAGCCGACGCGAGGCGTCGACGTGGGCTCGATCGAGTTCATCCACACTCGTATCGTGGCCGCACGCGATGCGGGCATCCCCGTCATCGTCGTGTCGACGGAACTCGACGAGGCGGCGGCGCTCGCGGACCGCATCATGGTGATGTACCGAGGAAGGGTGGTCGGCATCGTGCCGGGTGACACACCGCGTGAGCAGCTGGGCCTGATGATGGCCGGCACACCTGCGGACGAGGCGATGGAGGGCGACGCATGAGTTCCGATGACCGCGCCGTCGAGGCGCCGTCTCGCTGGCACGAGGCGCTTCGGCGCATCACCACGGGCAACGGCGTCATCGCCGTGCTCGCCGTAGTGCTCTCGCTCGTGGCGGGGTCCGTTCTCATCGCCATCACGGACCAGGGCGTGCAGGCGGCGGCCAGCTACTTCTTCGCCCGTCCGATCGACACATTCGTCGCGCTGTGGGAAGCCGTGTCCGGCGCGTACGTCGCGCTGTTCAACGGTGCCATCTACAACCTCAACGCCGACGGCTTCACCCAGGGCATCCGACCCGTCACCGAGACGTTGAAGTTCGCCACGCCGCTGATCGCCGCGGGGCTCGGCGTCGGTCTCGCCTTCCGCGCCGGCCTGTTCAACATCGGCGGGCAGGGGCAGATGCTGATGGCCGCCGCCGCCGCGGGCTATGTCGGCGCCTACATGCAGCTGCCCGTCGTGGTGCATCTGCTCTTCGCGCTCATCGCGGGCGTCGTCGCAGGTGCTGTCTGGGCCGGGATCGCCGGTGTGCTGAAGGCGCGAACAGGAGCGCACGAGGTGATTCTCACGATCATGCTGAACCACATCGCGTTCTACCTGCTCGCATGGATGCTCGCTACACAAGGCGTGCTGCAGGCGCCCGGTTCGAACAACCCCAAGACCGCTCCCATGCAGGAGACGGCCGTTCTGCCCGATCTGTTCGGTGTGCGGTTCAACCTGCACGCCGGCCTCCTGCTCGCGCTGGTCGCCGTGGCGGTGAGCTGGTGGCTGCTGGAGCGATCGGCGCTCGGGTTCCGCTTCCGCGCGGTCGGCGAGAACCCGCACGCCGCACGCGTGGCGGGCATCAGCGTCGGCCGCACCTACGTGTATGTGATGCTCATCGCCGGCGCGCTGGTCGGCCTCGCCGGCGTCAGTCAGGTGCTCGGGACGGTGCCGTCGGGCTTCGGCGGCGATATCGACGCAGGCATGGGCTTCGACGCCATCACCGTGGCACTGCTCGGTCGCTCCATGCCGCTGGGCATCCTCGCGGCAGGCATCCTGTTCGGCGCCTTCAAGGCAGGCGGGTTCTCGATGCAGGCGGCCGAGGGCATCCCGAACGAAGTCGTGCTGGTCGTGCAGTCGCTGATCGTGCTGTTCATCGCCGCGCCGCCGCTGGTGCGGGCGATCTTCCGGTTGCCGCAGCCTGGCCGCCGCAGGACGCGAAAGCAGAAGAAGGCGAAGAAGGAGGTGACGGCATGACCGCCGCAACCGTTGCGCTCGTCGACGACCAGCAGCGTCGCGTCGCCGTCACCTCGTGGAAGGCGCCCGTGATCTTCGCGGTGTTCACCGTGCTGCTGGCGCTGCTGCCGCTGCTCGGCCCGCGGGACGGTGCGAGCACGTTCCGCCTGGTGCCAGGTGCAGACGCAGCGATCCCGGTGCCCGACATCGTGCTGCCGGCGAATGCGACCGCGTGGGTGTGCGTTGCGCTGATGGCCGCGCTGACTGTCGTCGCGATGGTGCGCGTGCGCGCCCGCCTCTCCCAGCCGCTGTGGCTGATCGCCGCCTATGTCGCTCTGCTGCTGATCGGCTTCCTGGCGTGGGCGGCGGCGGGCGGCACCGTGCCGATGATCGGTCTGCTCGCCGGGTCGCTCGCGCTGGCGACGCCCCTCGTCTTCGGTGCGCTCGGCGGTGTGATCGGTGAGCGCGTCGGCGTGGTGAACATCGCCATCGAGGCGCAGCTGCTCGCAGGAGCATTCAGCGCGGCCCTCGTCGGGTCGCTGACGGGGACGCCGTGGCTCGGCCTCGTCGCGGCGATGGCTTCGGGCCTGCTCGTCAGCCTCGTGCTCGCGGTGTTCGCCATCACGTACTTCGTCAACCAGATCATCGTCGGCGTGGTGCTGAACGTGCTCGTGGTCGGGCTGACCACGTTCTTCTACGGCACACTGCTGAATCCGAACGCCGAGACGCTCAACTCGCCCGAGCTGTTTCCGCGCATCGCGATCCCCGTGCTCAGCGAGATCCCGGTCCTCGGCCCCGTGCTGTTCCGGCAGACCGTGATCGTGTACCTGATGTACGTGGTCGTGATCGTGGTGTGGTACGGCCTGTATCGCACCAGGTGGGGGCTGCGGCTGCGCGCGGTGGGGGAGCATCCGCAGGCGGCCGACACCGTCGGCATCAACGTGATCGCCACGCGGTACGCCAACATGATGCTGGCCGGTGCCATCGCCGGCATGGGCGGCGCGTTCTACACACTGGTGTCGAACCCGCAGTTCGGTCGGGAGATGACGGCGGGGGCCGGCTTCATCGCGCTGGCGGCGCTGATCTTCGGAAAGTGGGATCCGATCAGGGCGACGCTCGCCGCGCTGCTGTTCGGCTTCGCGACGAACCTGCAGGGCGTGCTGTCGGTGATCGGGTCGCCCGTGCCGAGCCAGTTCATGCTGATGCTGCCCTACGTCGTGACCCTGTTCGCCGTCGCGGGGCTGGTGGGACGATCCCGCCCGCCCGCTGCATCCGGACGGCCGTACATCAAGAGCTGAACGGTATCGGGTCCGACCGAGGAGAAGAGACAAAGCTTCGGGCAGTCTCGCTGGGAATGTGCAGGGCTTCGAACAGAAGTTTGGTTTTTCCGCGTGGCTTCCAGCCTCGGTGTCGGAGGCCGCTACTAGTGTGGAAGCGTGCCGATTCAGCCTGTAGTCAACGCCGGGAAGATCAGTGTGCGCGGTGCCCGCGTGCACAACCTGAAGAACGTCGACCTCGAGATCCCGCGCGACGCGATGATCGTCTTCACCGGGCTTTCGGGCTCCGGCAAGTCGAGCCTGGCGTTCGACACGATCTTCGCGGAGGGGCAGCGCCGCTACGTCGAGTCACTCAGTGCCTATGCGCGTCAGTTCCTCGGCCAGGTCGACCGACCGGACGTCGACGTCATCGAAGGGCTCAGTCCCGCCGTGTCGATCGACCAGAAGTCGACGAATCGCAACCCGCGCTCCACCGTCGGCACGATCACCGAGATCTACGACTACATGCGCCTGCTGTGGGCGAGGATCGGCGTGCCGCACTGCCCCGTGTGTGACGCGAAGATCCAGCGCCAGACGGTGCAGCAGATCGCCGACCAGCTGATGGAGCTGTCGGAGGGCACCCGCTATCAGATCGTGGCTCCGGTCGTCACCCAGAAGAAGGGAGAGTTCGTCGATCTGTTCGGCGAACTGTCGGCGAAGGGCTACGCCCGCGCGGTGGTCGATGGTGAACTGGTGCAGCTCAGCGATCCGCCGAAGCTCAAGAAGAGCTACAAGCACGACATCGCCGTGGTCGTCGATCGCCTCGTCGCACGCGACGACATTCTGCAGCGCGTCACGGATTCGGTCGAGACAGCGATCGGGCTCGCCGGCGGCGTGCTGCAGGTGAACTTCGTCGACTCGGAAGGCGACGAGGCATGGCAGTCGTTCTCCGAGAAGCTCTCGTGCCCGAACGGGCACGCGCTCCAGCTCACGGAGATCGAGCCCCGCACCTTCTCTTTCAACGCGCCGTTCGGCGCCTGCCCATCCTGTTCCGGCCTCGGCACCCGGATGTCGGTCGACGTCGAGCTGATGCTCGGCGACGAGGAGCTGTCGATCCGTGAAGGCGTGATCGTGCCGTGGACGACGCAGGGCAAGGGTCTGTTCCAGTACTACGAGCGACTCCTCGAGGGTCTCTCCCAAGATCTCAGCTTCTCGCTCGACACCCCGTGGAACGCCCTTCCTGAGGTGGTCCGCGAGGCCGTGCTGCGCGGCCAGGACTACAAGGTCAACGTCCGGTTCAAGAACCGTTGGGGCCGCGAGGTGCGCTACGCCAGCGGCTTCGAGGGCGTGGTGCCGTACATCGAGCGCCAGTATGCGCAGGCCGAGAGCGACACTCAGCGGGCGAGGTGGAGCCAGTACCTGCGCGAGGTGCCGTGCTCCGTATGCGACGGCGCCAGGCTCAAGCCGGAG
The DNA here is from genome assembly GCF_003569805.1 of Microbacterium halotolerans. Lineage (GTDB taxonomy): Bacteria > Actinomycetota > Actinomycetes > Actinomycetales > Microbacteriaceae > Microbacterium > Microbacterium halotolerans. Next base: position 348,194 of record NZ_KZ984052.1, read on the forward strand.
GTGCTCGCTGTCAAGGTCGATGGACGTTCGATCGCCGAGACGGCCGATCTCAGCCTCGAGGACGCCCTCGACGTGGTCAATCGCATCAAGCTCACGGATCGTGAGGCGATGATCGCCGCGCAGGTGCTCAGGGAGATCCGCGTGCGCCTCGACTTCCTGCTCCGCGTCGGGCTCAACTACCTGACCATGAGCCGATCGGCGGGCTCGCTCTCGGGAGGCGAGGCGCAGCGGATCCGGCTGGCGACGCAGATCGGCACCGGTCTGACGGGTGTGCTGTACGTGCTGGACGAGCCGTCGATCGGCCTGCACCAGCGCGACAACCGTCGACTCATCGAGACGCTCGAGACGCTGCGGGACCTCGGCAACACCCTGGTGGTCGTCGAGCATGACGAGGAGACGATCGACTCCGCCGACTGGATCGTCGACATCGGTCCGCGCGCCGGTGAGGGCGGGGGAGAGGTGATCCACTCGGGCTCCGTGGCGGAGCTGGCGGACGAACCGCGCTCCATCACCGCCGACTACCTCACCGGCAGGCGGGCGATCGCCACGCCGAAGAAGCGCCGCAAGATCGACAGGAAGCGCATGCTCCAGATCGTGGGAGCCCGCGCGAACAACCTCAGGAACGTCAGTGCGGACATCCCGCTCGGCGTTCTGACGGCGATCACGGGAGTCAGCGGCTCGGGTAAGTCGACGCTCATCAACGACATCCTCTACAAGGTGCTCGCCTCTCGTCTCAACGGCGCACGCACCGTGGCAGGGCACCACACCAGAGTCACGGGGCTGGAGCACCTCGACAAGGTCGTGCATGTCGATCAGGCACCGATCGGCCGCACACCGCGGTCGAATCCGGCAACCTACACCGGGGTGTTCGACAAGATCAGGAACCTGTTCTCCGAGACTCCCGAGGCGAAGGTGCGCGGTTATCAGGCAGGCCGGTTCAGCTTCAACGTCAAGGGCGGGCGCTGCGAGGCGTGCTCGGGCGACGGCACGCTCAAGATCGAGATGAACTTCCTGCCCGACGTCTATGTCGACTGCGAGACCTGTCACGGCAAGCGCTACAACCGCGACACCCTGCAGGTGCACTACAAGGGCAAGAACATCGCCGAGGTGCTCGAGATGCCGATCTCCGAGGCCGCGGAGTTCTTCGAGCCGATCACCTCGATCCACCGCTACATGAGGACCCTCGTCGATGTAGGGCTCGGCTACGTGCGCCTCGGTCAGGCAGCGACGACCCTCTCGGGCGGCGAAGCGCAGCGTGTGAAGCTCGCGACGGAGCTGCAGAAGCGTTCCAACGGGCGCAGCATCTATGTGCTCGATGAGCCGACGACGGGGCTGCACTTCGAAGACGTGCGCAAGCTGCTCGAGGTGCTGGGCGGTCTCGTAGAGAAGGGCAACTCCGTCGTGGTCATCGAGCACAACCTCGATGTCATCAAGTCGGCCGATTGGATCGTCGATCTCGGACCGGAGGGCGGTTCCGGCGGTGGCACGATCGTCGCCACCGGCACTCCGGAGCAGGTCGCGAAGGTCGACGGCAGCCATACGGGTCTGTTCCTGCGGGAGACCCTGGGCCTGGCGCAGCGACCGGGCGCCGCAGAGAAGAAGGCAGGCACGAGGAAGGCCGCATGAGCCCGACCGATCCGCGCACCTACAAGCCGAGACCGGGGGAGATCCCCACTCAGCCGGGGGTGTACCGGTTCCGAGACGGTGAAGGGCGCGTGCTGTACGTGGGCAAGGCGAAGAACCTGCGTCAGCGCCTGTCCAACTACTTCGCCCCGTTGCACACCCTGCACGAGCGCACCAGGCGCATGGTCACCACGGCCACGAACGTCGAATGGACGGTCGTGCCGACCGATGTCGACTCGCTGCAGCTCGAATACCAGTGGATCAAGGAGTTCGATCCGCCGTTCAACGTGCGCTACAAGGACGACAAATCCTACCCGTTCATGGCCATCACCCTCGCCGATGAGGCGCCGCGGGTGATGGTCACGCGGAACGGGAAGATCCGGGGTGCGAAGTACTTCGGGCCGTACCCGAAGGTGTGGGCGGTGCGCGACACCATCGACCTGATGATCAAGGTGTTCCCGATCCGCACCTGCAGCGACTCATCGTACGCACGCGCGATGCGCACCGGGCGGCCGTGCTTCCCCGGTCAGATCGGAAAGTGCGGCGGCCCGTGCTCGCACCGAGTCACGATCGAAGAGCACAGAGCCGTGGTCGACGACTTCATCGCGTTCATGCAGGGCGGCGACGAGAGGTTCACCGTCGAGCTCACCAGACGCATGCGCGGCGCAGCCGAGGCGCTGGACTACGAGGCCGCTGCCGGGTATCGCGACAAGCTCGAGTCCCTCGACGCCGTGCTGAGTAAGAGCGCCCTCGTGCTTCCGGAGAAGGCCGACGCCGATCTGTTCGGCATCGCGGAGGACGAACTGCAGGCGGCGGTGCACCAGTTCGTGATCCGCGGCGGCCGCGTGCGCGGCGTGCACTCGACCACGATCGACAAGGAGCTCGACATCGCGGGAGGAGAGCTGGTCGAGCGGATCGTGCAGCGCACCTACGGCGACGCGGAGGGGTCGGATGTGCCGCGGCGGGTCATCGTGCCGAGCCTCCCGGATGACGCGGAGGAGCTTGCCGAGTGGCTCGCCGAACGCGCGGGCAGGCGCGTCGAATTGTCGGTGGCGCAGCGCGGCCAGCGTGCGGAGCTGATGCGCACCGCCACGCTCAATGCGCAGCAGGCGCTGCTGCGCCACAAGACGCGACGGGGCAGCGACTACGCGACCCGCACCCAGGCGCTGGCCGACCTGCAGGATGCGCTCGGCCTCGATGAAGCGCCGCTGCGCATCGAGTGCTACGACATCTCCCACCTGCAGGGCACCAACGTCGTCGGTTCCATGGTGGTGTTCGAAGACGGCATTCCGCGCAAGGATCAGTACCGCTCGTTCTCGATCGCCGAGACGACGGACGACACCGACTCCATCCATCAGGTGCTGACCCGTCGGCTTGCGCGACTCGATGAACCGGATGATCCGGTGCCTGACCCCGCGGAAGACGGCGTGGTCGAAGCCGAGCCGCCGAGAAGGAAGCGGTTCTCGTACCCGCCGCAGCTGCTGATCGTCGACGGCGGCCAGCCGCAGGTCGCCGCCGCCGCACGCGCACTGCGGGAATCGGGCAGGCAGGGCATCGCGCTGTGCGGCATCGCGAAGCGGCTCGAGGAGATCTGGCTCCCCGGTGACGACTTCCCCGTGATCCTGCCCCGCACCTCTGAGGCGCTCTACCTCGTGCAGCGGCTCAGAGACGAAGCGCACCGGTTCGCGATCACGCATCAGCGCAAGCGGCGCAAGCGCGACATCCGCACCACTCTCTCGGAGGTACCTGGTCTCGGCGAAGCGCGCATCAAGGCGCTGCTCGGCCGCTTCGGCTCCGTGAAGGCTCTGCGCGCGGCGAGCACGGAGGAGATCCAGCAGCTTCCAGGGATCGGCCCAGGGCTCGCCGAGACGATCGAACGACGGCTGCGCGAACCTTGATGCGGCACCGCTGCCCGTGTGCGGGCTGTCACATCGAGTGACGGTGTCGATAGGCTGGCATGGTGAGTGAACGCAGAGTCCCGAACGAGGTTCTGATCGTCACCGGCATGTCCGGTGCCGGCCGCTCGACAGTGGCGAACGCGCTGGAGGACCTCGACTGGTATGTGGTCGATAATCTGCCGCCGCAGATGCTCGGCACTCTGCTCGATCTCACCGGCCGGCTCGGACAGCAGCTGCCCCACGTCGCGGCGGTCGTCGATGTGCGAGGTCGCAACCTCTTCGGCGATCTGCCGGAGCGCATGGCCGAGCTGCGGGCGCGCAGCCGTCTTCGGGTGGTGTTCCTCGATGCATCGGACGATGCGCTGGTTCGACGGTTCGAGCAGGTTCGCCGTCCGCACCCGCTCCAGGGCGACGGCACGATCCTCGACGGGATCGCCCGAGAGCGTGAGATCGTGGCGCCCATCAGAGAGAACGCCGACGTCATCATCGACACGACGCAGACGAACGTGCACCAGCTGGCCACGCGCGTCGACGATCTGTTCGCCGAAGAGGGGGCAGCCCGTCATACGGTCACGCTGATGAGCTTCGGATACAAGTACGGGCTGCCCACAGACGTCGACCTCGTCGCCGACATGCGCTTCCTGCCCAACCCGTTCTGGGAGGAATCGCTGCGCCACCTGTCGGGGGAGGACGAACCGGTGCGGGAGTTCGTGTTGGCGCAGGAGGGCGCCGAGGAGTTCCTTGACGCATACTCGGCCACGCTGCGCGCTGTGATCGCCGGCTACGAGCGCGAGAACAAGCGACACTCGACGGTGGGTGTCGGCTGCACGGGGGGACGGCACCGATCGGTGGCTATGGTGCGCGAACTCGCGACGCGGCTGGCGGCGGTTCAGGGGCTCTCGGTGAAGGTGCAGCACCGCGATATCGGCCGCGACTGAGTCGCAGCGCGGAACGCGAAGGACGGCAGAATGCTGGCCAACGGCGGCGCTCGCGAGTACTCTCCGTACCAGACGAAAGCGCGATCTCGCCGGGAGTCGTCCAGTGTCGGAACCGGTAAGGTGGATCACTGCCATTCGGCCGCGACGCCGAGGCGATGTGATTGCGCGGGCCGCGCACGCGTCCCGACGGGTCGCGCTATCGGCTTGCGGGTCACGAACGTGGGCGGCATGTGCCGCAACGATCGATGAGTGAGGGAGTTCCGTGACATTGACCGCCGACGTGAAGGCTGAGCTGATATCCATCCGCGATCCGCGCCCGTCAGTACGGGTATCGGAGACGACGGCCGTGCTCAGGTTTGCCGGTGGGTTGCACTCGATTGCGGGGCGCGTCGCCGTAGAGGCCGAGCTCGATTCGCCGTTCCTCGCGAAGCGCACCGCTCGCGACATCGCCGAGATCTACGGCGTGCGGCCCGAGATCGCCCGGCTGCAGGGCAGCGGTGACGGTGAACGGTTCGCCGTGCGCGTGATCGACGGCGGTGAGACGCTGGCGAGGCAGACCGGTCTGCTCGATGCGCGCCGTCGGCCGGTGCGCGGGCTGCCGAACAAGCTCACCACGGGCAACCGACACGACCTCGCTGCGATCTGGCGCGGGGCGTTCCTCGCCGCAGGGAATCTGTCGGAGCCGGGCCGTTCCGCCTCCCTCGAGGTGGGCTGCCCGTCGGGTGAGGCGGCGATGGCACTCGTCGGCGCCGCCGGCCGTCTGGACATCTCGGCCAAGGCCCGTGAGGTGCGCGGCGTTCCGCGCGTCGTCGTGCGGGAGCCCGAGTCGATCAAGGGCATGCTCGTCGCCATGGGCGCAGTCGACACCGCCGCGGAGTGGGATCAGCTCCGTCAGCGCCGCGAGGTGCGCGCCGGTGTGAACCGCCTCGTCAACTTCGACGACGCCAACCTGCGCCGTTCCGCGCAGGCGGCCGTTGCGGCCTGCGCCCGCGTCGAGCGCGCGCTCGAGATCCTCGGTGATGAGGTTCCCGATCACCTCCGTCAGGCAGGCGACCTGCGACTGGGCCATCGCGATGCGAGCCTCGACGAGCTCGGTCAGCACGCGGACCCGCCGCTGACGAAGGATGCGGTCGCCGGGCGGATCAGGCGTCTGCTCGCCATGGCGGACAAAAGGGCGGAGCAGAAGGGGCTTCCCGGTACGGAGTCCGCCGTCGAGGCGGCGGAAGCCGCCGAGGAGGCCAGGAGCACCGTCTGAGCCGTCGTCCTCGGACATCTGGGCGCGCTGATCCGGTGCCCACCGCCGCTTCCGCTCATTAGGATGGGAGTGACGGCTTCGCTTGCGCATCACTGCGGAGCGGAGGACTTCGGATGCGCCTCCCGGGCGCGGATGGGAAGAGATCGAACGATGGCTACTTACACGCTCCCAGAGCTTCCTTACGACTACGCGGCGCTCGAGCCGCACATCAGCGCGCAGATCATGCAGCTGCACCACGACAAGCACCACGCGACCTACGTCGCCGGCGCGAACACCGCGCTGGAGCAGCTCGCCGAGGCGCGCGAGACCGGCAGCTTCGGCACGATCAACAAGCTCGAGAAGGATCTCGCGTTCCACCTCGGCGGTCACACCAACCACTCGATCTTCTGGACGAACCTGTCGCCGGAAGGGCACGAACGCCCCGAAGGAGAGATGGCGGCGGCAGTCGATGAGTACTTCGGCTCGTTCGAAGGCTTCCAGGGCCAGTTCGGGGCGGCAGCTCTCGGCATCCAGGGCTCCGGCTGGGCCGGCCTGTTCTGGGACTCGATCGGTCAGCGCCTGATCATTCAGCAGTTCTTCGACCAGCAGTCGCAGTTCGCGGCCGGCACCGTGCCGATCCTGCTGCTCGACATGTGGGAGCACGCGTTCTACCTCGACTACCAGAACGTCAAGGGCGACTACGTCAAGGCGTTCTGGAACATCGTTAACTGGGAGAACGTCAAGCAGCGCTTCGACACCGCGCGCGAGAAGACTCAGGGCCTCCTGGTAGCCTCCTGAGTACGGGGGTGGCCCTTCCGGGTGCGTGCCGGAGGGCCACCACATCTCCCGACCCGATAGGCGCCGCGGGCGCACAACACACATTCACAGGAGACATACGTGTCCGTAAGGATCGGAATCAACGGCTTCGGCCGCATCGGCCGCAACTACCTGCGCGCGGCCTTCGCTCAGGGGAGCGACATCGAAATCGTTGCGGTGAACGACCTCACCGACAACAAGACCCTCGCTCACCTTCTGAAGTACGACTCGATCCTCGGTCGTCTCGACCGTGAGGTCACGTTCGACGACGAGTCGATCACCATCGGCGATCAGAAGATCAAGGTCCTGGCGGAGCGCGACCCGGCTGCACTGCCGTGGGGCGAGCTGGGCGTCGACATCGTGATCGAGTCGACCGGTCGCTTCACGAACGCCGAGGACGCGCGCAAGCACATCGCGGGCGGCGCGAAGAAGGTCCTCATCTCGGCTCCGGCCAAGGGCGAGGACGCCACGTTCGTCATGGGCGTCAACGACCAGGACTACGACCCGGCGAATCACCACATCATCTCGAACGCGTCGTGCACGACGAACTGCCTCGCCCCGCTGGCGAAGGTGTTCAACGAGGCGTTCGGCATCAAGCGCGGTCTGATGACCACGGTTCACGCCTACACGGCCGACCAGAACCTGCAGGACGGTCCGCACAGCGATCTCCGTCGCGCCCGTGGCGCTGCGCAGAGCATCATCCCGACCTCGACCGGTGCGGCGAAGGCCATCGGCCTGGTCATGCCCGAGCTGAAGGGCAAGCTCGACGGATTCGCGCTGCGCGTGCCTGTCCCGACCGGCTCGATCACCGATCTGACCGTCGAGGCCGACCGCGAGGTCACAGTCGACGAGGTCAAGGCCGCCTACAAGGCAGCGGCGGAGGGTCCGCTCAAGGGCATCCTCAAGTACACGGAGGACGAGATCGTCTCGGCCGACATCGTGCACGACCCGCACTCGTCGATCTTCGACTCCGGTCTGGTCCGCGTGCTCGGTTCGCAGGTCAAGCTCTCCAGCTGGTACGACAACGAGTGGGGCTACTCCAACCGCCTCGTCGACCTCACCACCCTGGTGGGCAAGCAGCTCTGACGAGCTCTTCTCTGAGCCCGCTGGGGCACGCACAACGCGTGCCCCAGCGGGCTCAGCACTGCGCTGGGCGTGGACACGCATCTCGCTGCGTTCGGCTCGTCGCCGTGCAGAACAGGCGATCGAGTGAAGCGAAAGGGCGTCTGCGAACTCCCCGTTGGCGATTGAGCGTCGTAGGTGCGAAGCGCTGAGCACGCCTTTGTCGCCGCCCTTGCGATCTGCACACCCACGCTCATACTCGTGCGCGACGTCCAGTCGGGATATGCCTCCGCCGCACGGTAGACTCGAAGACGATGTCACTTCGCACACTCGAATCCCTCGGTTCCCTCGCCGGCAAGCGTGTCATCGTCCGCTGCGACCTCAACGTCCCGCTCAAGGACGCGCAGATCACGGATGACGGGCGCGTGCGCGCGTCCGTGCCCACGCTGAAGGCTCTCATCGACGCCGACGCCCGCGTCATCGTCTGCTCCCATCTGGGCCGCCCGAAAGGCGAGCCCGACCCGCAGTTCAGCCTCGCGCCGGTCGCCGAGCGACTCGGCGAGCTGCTCGGAAGCGACGTGGCCTTCGCCGCAGACACCGTCGGCTCCGCGGCTCGCAGCGCGGTCGACGCGCTTGGCGACGGCGACGTGGTGGTGCTCGAGAACCTGCGCTTCAACCAGGGCGAGACGTCGAAGGACGACGCGGAGCGCGGCGAGTTCGCGCAGCAGCTGGCGGCTCTCGCCGATGCGGTCGTCTCCGACGGCTTCGGCGCCGTGCACCGCCGTCACGCATCGACGGTCGAGATCGAGCAGCTGCTCCCGAGCGCGGCCGGTCTGCTGATCGAGACGGAGCTGGAGGTCCTTGACCGCCTCACAGAGAGCCCCGAGCGTCCGTACTCCGTCGTGCTCGGAGGTTCGAAGGTCTCCGACAAGCTCGGCGTCATCGACCACCTGCTCCCGCGCGTCGATCGGCTTCTCATCGGCGGCGGCATGCTGTTCACCTTCCTCGCGGCGCAGGGCCACAAGATCGGTTCGTCGCTGCTCGAAGAGGACCAGATCCCGACGGTGAAGCGCTACCTCGCAGAGGCGAGCGAACGCGGCGTCGAGATCGTGCTGCCGACCGACGTAGTCGTCGCCAGCAGGTTCGGCGCCGACGCGGAGCACGAGGTCGCCTCGATCGACGCGATCGAAGCCACGCCGTTCGGCGCATCCGGTCTCGGTCTGGACATCGGCCCGGCCTCCGCCTCAGCATTCGCCGATGCGGTTCGCGCGTCGAAGACCGTGTTCTGGAACGGACCTATGGGCGTATTCGAGTTGGAGCCGTTCGCCGCCGGAACGCAGGCGGTCGCGCAGGCGCTCACCGAGATCGACGGGCTCGGCGTCGTCGGAGGGGGCGACTCGGCTGCTGCCGTGCGCCAGCTCGGCTTCGCCGACGACCAGTTCGGTCACATTTCCACAGGCGGCGGAGCCAGCCTGGAATTTCTCGAGGGCAAGAAACTGCCCGGTCTGGAGGCACTCGGATGGGCATGACGCGCACCCCGCTGATCGCGGGCAACTGGAAGATGAATCTCGACCACCTGCAGACGGTGGCGCTGATTCAGAAGCTGCACTGGGCGCTGAAGGACGCCAAGCACGAGTTCGACACCGTCGACGTCGCCGTGTTCCCGCCGTTCACCGACCTGCGCAGCGCGCAGACGCTGATCGATGCCGACAAGATCCCGTTCGCGCTCGGCGCGCAGGATGTGTCGACGCACGACTCCGGCGCATACACGGGCGAGATCTCGGGCGAGTTCCTGGCCAAGCTCGACGTGCAGCAGGTCATCATCGGCCACTCGGAGCGCCGCGAGTACCACGCGGAGGGCGACGACGTCGTGCAGGCGAAGGTCCAGGCCGCGCTGAAGCACGGCCTCGTGCCGGTGATCTGCGTCGGTGAGACGCAGGAGGAGCTCGACGAGCACGGCGCCAGCGCCGTCCCCGTCGCGCAGCTGCGCAAGGCGCTCGAAGGTGTGAAGCCCGGTGCGGACATCGTCGTGGCCTACGAGCCGGTGTGGGCGATCGGCACCGGTCAGGTGGCGACACCGGAGCAGGCCCAGGAGGTCTGCCAGAAGCTGCGCGAGGTCGTCAGCGAGACGCTCGGCGCCGAGGCAGCGGCAGCCACCCGCATTCTCTACGGCGGGTCCGTCAAAGCCGCGAACATCGCAAGCTTCATGCGCGAACCGGATGTCGACGGCGCGCTCGTCGGTGGTGCGAGCCTGAAGGTCGACGAGTTCGCATCGATCGTCCGCTTCCGCAAGCACGTCGGAGTGTAAGGTAGGTTCTCGTGGCGATCATCGAATTCATCCTGCAGGTGCTGCTGGGTCTGACCAGCCTCATCCTGACATTCTTCATCCTGCTCCACCGCGGCCGAGGCGGCGGACTGTCCGACATGTTCGGCGGCGGGATGTCGCAGACGGTCGGATCATCCGGTGTTGCGGAGCGCAACCTCAACGTGATCACGATCCTCGTGGCTCTGGTCTGGTTCCTGTCGATCGTGGGGCTCGGGCTGATCACCAAGTTCCAGGTCATCTGATGGCCTCCGGCGGCAGTGCGATCCGCGGCACCCGCGTCGGCTCAGGACCGATGGGGGAGCAGGACCACGGTCACCAGAGCCGGCGCCGTGCCGTCTCGTACTGGGACGCCGAGGGAAACGAGGCGGTCCGTTACTTTGCAGCTGATGTGCCCGATGAGGACCTGCCCGAGCTCATCGACCACCCCAAATCGGGGCTCCCCGCCGGACGCGACAAGCAGAACCCTCCGGCATCCGGATCGAACCAGCCGTTCAAGACGCACCTGGCATACGTGAAGGAGCGCCGTACGGAGGACGAGGCGGAAGAACTCCTCGACGAGGCGCTCCAAAAGCTGCGCGACCGCCGCGGCCAACCCTGACCACGCCCCGAAGATCCGCCCTGCGCACACTCTGCCCGGGGCGATTCTTCATTTCTGGCACATCTCCTGTTGGGAATCCCACCGGAGATGTGCCAGAAATGAAGAGTTACGGGGTCACTCCTCGAGGAGGTCGTCGGGGAGATCGGCTGCTGCGGCGCGGTCGACCCACGCCACCGTCTCCGACGTGCCTGAGGCGCCCGCGGCCGGCACGCTGAGCGGACTGGCGCCTGCCAGCACGAGACCGAGGGCCGGTGCCTTGTCCGCCCCGGCTGCGACGAGCCACACACGGCGCGAGGAGTTGATCACCGGGCGTGTGAACGTGATCCGCTCCGGCGGAGGCTTGGGGGAGTCCCTCACCGCCAGCACGCTGGCATCCGTGACCGAGACCTCGGCGCGATCGGGGAACAGCGACGCGATGTGCCCGTCGGGGCCGACCCCGAGGAAGCAGATGTCGAACTCAGGATAGGGGCGTTCGTCCGTCCCGTACCTGGCCAGCTCCTCCGCGTATGCGGATGCAGCCTCGTCGAGCGGAACGCCGTCATCCGCTGCCGCAGGCTCGTGCACGTTCGCGGTCGGAAGGTCGAGCGAGTCCAGCAGCGCTTCTCTGGCCTGGAACGCGTTGCGCTCCCCGTCGGCGCGGGGGAGGAAGCGCTCGTCGCTCCACCAGAAGTGCACCCGCGGGAAGTCCACCATCGCCGCGCCCGGATGGCCGGCCACTCGTTCGAGAACCGCCGCGCCCATCGAACCGCCTGTGAGCGAAACGTGCACGGTCTCGCGCTCCTGCGTGAGCTGCGCGAGCTTGCCCACGAACTGTGCCGCAACGGCGTCGGCGAGTGCCGACTTGTCGGCCTCGACGACGACGCGCCTGACACTGGAGGCCATCAGCTGCCGCCCGGCTTCGGCAGGTTGGCCCAGCCGTCGGTCAGCACACGGCCGTACAGCAGATCCGGATCGAGGCGCCGCAGCTCCTCCGCAAGGCACTCGCGCAGCGAGCGGCGCGGCAGATGCAGCTCGTGATCCGGCTGACCCGGCTGTGTCAGAACTGCGACCGTGTCGTTCTGCCGTTCGAGCACGATGTCGCCGCTGGGGCGCGTGAGCCGCACGGAGTGGATGCCGTGGTCCCACTCGTCGGCGGTCTCCGGATGCCAGCTCACTGGCAGATCGAGCGCCATGCCGAGCCATGCGGCCAGCAGCGCGGTCGACGGCGACTGCCCCGAGCCTCGCACCTCGGCGGCCGAGATCGGCTCGAACGGCGGCTGATCGAGAACAGAGGCAAGCTGTTCGCGCCAGCGCGTCAGCCTCGTCCATGCGATGTCTGTGTCGCCCGGCGTGTACGCCTCGAGAAGCTGGGTGAGACGCTCACGCTTCGACGACGCGGTCGATGTGTCGGTGATGCGGCGTTGGGCGATGTGGCCGAGGTCGCTCTGACTGGCGTTCGTCGGCGGCTGGTCGGGCCACCATACGACCACAGGGGCGTCCGGCAGCAGCAGGCCGGTGACCAGGCTCTCCTTGTTGACGGCGGTCTCGCCGCCTGCGGTGAGCACGATGACCTCGCTGGCGCCGGCATCGCCGCCGACGCGGATCTGCGCGTCGAGTCGGGTCTCACCCTGCGCGTCGGTGCGGATCACGATCACGCGCATCGGATGCTCGGCCGAGGCGGCATTCGCCGCATCGATGGCTGCCTCATGGTGGACGCCGGGCGAGGCGATCACCAGCGTGAGCACGCGACCGAGAGCGACGGCGCCGCCCTCCTCGCGCATGCTGACGAGCGCCTTGGCGACCTTGGAGACGGTGGTGTTGGGAAGATCGTTGATCACGGGCGCCTCCAGACGCGGCCATCGCGAGCGAGCAGTGCATCGGCGGAGGGCGGCCCCCACGAGCCGGGACCGTACTGTTCGAGAGCGCCGCCGTTCGGCTGCGCGTCCAGTTCGGCCCAGTACTTCTCCACCGGATCGAGGATGCGCCACGACAGCTCGACCTCCTCATGGCGCGGGAACAGCGGCGGGTCGCCGAGCAGAACGTCCAGGATGAGCCGCTCGTAGGCTTCGGGGCTGTCCTCAGTGAAAGCGTGGCCGTAGCCGAAGTCCATGGTGACATCGCGCACGTGCGTGCCGTTGCCCGGCACCTTCGAACCGAATCGCAGCGTGACGCCCTCATCCGGCTGCACCCGGATCACGAGCGCGTTCTGACCGAGCTCGGAGCCTTGGCCGCGCGAGAGGAGCTGTCCTGGTGCCTGTTTGAACACCACGGCGATCTCGGTCACGCGGCGACCGAGACGCTTTCCGGTGCGCAGGTAGAACGGTACGTCGGCCCAGCGACGGGTGTTGATGCCGAGCTTGATCGCTGCATAGGTCTCCGAGGTGGAGCTGGGGTTCATCCCGTCCTCTTCGAGGAAGCTGCTGACGTGCTCACCGCCCTGCCAACCGCCCGCGTACTGGCCGCGTGCGGTCGCCGTCGAGAGGTCGTCCGGCAGCTCGACGGCAGCGAGGACCTTCTCTTTCTCATTGCGGAGATGCTCGGCGGAGAGGCTGATGGGCTCTTCCATCGCGGTGAGCGCGAGCAGCTGCAGCAGGTGGTTCTGGATCACATCGCGCGCGGCGCCGACGCCGTCGTAATAGCCGGCGCGCCCGCCGACGCCGATGTCCTCGGCCATCGTGATCTGCACGTGGTCGACGAAGTTGCGGTTCCAGATCGGCTCGTACAGCTCGTTGGCGAAGCGCAGAGCCAGGATGTTCTGGACCGTCTCCTTGCCGAGGTAGTGGTCGATGCGGAATATCGCGTCGGCGGGGAACGCCGCCTCGAGCGAGTCGTTCAGCTCCCTGGCCGATTCGAGGTCGTGTCCGAACGGCTTCTCGATGACGACGCGCCGCCAGCGATCGGCGTCGGTCTTGTCATCGACGAGTCCGGACTTCAGCAGCTGCTGGGCGACCGTGTCGAACGCCTTGGGCGGGATCGACAGGTAGAAGGCGTGGTTCCCCATCGTGCCGCGCTCTTTGTCGAGGAGATCGACCGTTTCGCGCAGACGACGGTAGGCGTCGTCGTCATCGAACGTTCCCTGGACGAACCGGATGCCGCGCTGCAGCTGCTGCCAGGTCTCTTCGCGGAACTCGGTGCGAGCGTGCTGGCGCACGGCGTCGCGCACGACCTCCGCGAAGTCCTGGTCCTCCCACTCGCGCCGTGCGAACCCGACGAGGGCGAAGCCCGGGGGCAGCAAGCCGCGATTGGCGAGGTCGTACACTGCGGGCATCAGCTTCTTGCGGGAGAGGTCGCCGGTGACACCGAAGATGACCAGCGCGCTCGGGCCCGCGATGCGGTTGAGCCGAAGGTCGTCTGCGTCGCGCAGCGGGTTCTCGCCGCGCGAGATGGGGACGGTCATGAAACTCCAGTTGGGATAGTGCTCTGCCGTTTCGTCGGGCCGCCGTTCGCGGGGAGACCCTCAGGTGCGTCAGCGGCGGCGAGGCATGCTGAGGTGGTTCTCGAGCCTCGCCGCCGCTGCGGTGGGTGGTGGGCGTGTCTCACGATCTGAGCCGTAGCGACCTGCGCAGCGGGTGACCAGCTGTGAGACACGCCCTACGTCACTCGGCGCTCGAGAGCGCGTCCTGGACGGTCTGCTTCAGTTCCTGCCACGATGCGATGAACTTCTCCACGCCCTCGGTCTCGAGCACCTTGGTGACGTCGGCGAAGTCCACACCGACCGAGGCGAGGCCGTCGATGACGGCGTGTGCTTCGGCGTAGGCGCCGGTCACGGCGTCGCCGGTCACGACGGCGTGGTCGAAGGTCGCCTCAAGCGTCTTCTCCGGCATGGTGTTCACCGTGCCGGAAGCGGCGAGCTCCGTGACGTACAGCGTGTCAGGAAGCGCCGGGTCCTTGACACCGGTCGACGCCCACAGCGGACGCTGCACGTTCGCACCCGCCTCGACGAGCTCGGTCGCCCGCTGCTCGGCGAACTTCTGCTCGAACAGCTCGAACGCGAGGCGTGCGTTGGCGACACCCGCCTTGGACAGCAGAGCGGCGGCCTCGTCGGTGCCGACGGCCTTGAGCCGCTTGTCGACCTCGCTGTCCACACGGGATACGAAGAAGGACGCGACGGAGTGGATCTGCGACAGATCGTGGCCGGCGGCCTTGGCCTGCTCGAGACCGGCGAGGTACGCGTCGATGACAGCGGCGTAGCGCTCGAGCGAGAAGATCAGCGTCACGTTCACGCTGATGCCGGAACCGATCGCCTCGGTGATCGCCGGAAGCCCGGCGAGGGTCGCCGGGATCTTGATGTGCGCGTTCGGACGGTCGACCGTCGACCACAACTGCTTGGCCTGAGCGATCGTGCCCTCCGTGTCGTTCGCGAGGTCGGGGGAGACCTCGATCGAAACGCGGCCATCGACACCGTTCGTGGCGTCGTAGACCGGACGGAAGACATCGCACGCGTCGCGGACGTCGTCTGTGGTGATGGTGATGATGGCGTCATCGACGTTGGAGTCGGCCTTCGCCAGCTCGGCGACCTGATCGGCGTACGACGCGCCGTTGCTGAGCGCTCCGGCGAAGATCGTCGGGTTCGTCGTCACACCGACGACGTCACGCGTGTCGATGAGCTCCTGCAGGTTGCCCGACGTGATGCGCTCGCGCGACAGGTCGTCGAGCCAGATGCTGACGCCGGTGGCGGACAGCTGAGCGGTGGGGGAGGTCACGAGTTCTCCTTGATGGTCTCGCGGGCGGCGTCGACGACGGCCTGCGCCGTGACACCGAACTTCTCGAACAGGGTCTTGTAGTCGGCCGATGCACCGAAGTGCTCGATCGACACGGAACGGCCGGCGTCGCCGACGATGCCGCGCCACGGCATCGCGAGGCCGGCTTCCACGGACACGCGCGCCTTCACTGCGGCAGGAAGCACGCTCTCGCGGTACTCCTCAGACTGCTCGGCGAACCACTCCAGCGAGGGAGCCGACACGACGCGCGCGTTCACGCCATCGGCCTTGAGGGACTCGCGGGCCTCGACGGCCAGCTGCACCTCGCTGCCGGTGGCGATCAGGATGACGTCGGGCGCACCGCCCGGTGCCTCGGCGAGCACGTACGCTCCACGGCCGGTGAGCGAGGCTGAGGCGAAGGTGTCGCCGGATGCCTCTGCGTCGCCGCGCTCGTACGTCGCGACGCCCTGACGGGTCAGGGCGAGCCCCGACGGGCCGCCGCGGCGCTTCAGGATCTCGAGCCACGCGTACGCCGTCTCGTTGGCGTCGGCCGGGCGGACCACGGCGAGGTTCGGGATGGCCCGCAGTGCGGTGAGGTGCTCGATCGGCTGGTGCGTCGGGCCGTCCTCGCCGAGCGCCACCGAGTCGTGGGTCCACACGAACACGCTGGGGATGTTCATCAGCGCGGCCAGTCGGACCGCGGGACGCATGTAGTCGGCGAACTGCAGGAAGGTGCCGCCGTAGGCGCGCGTCTTCCCATGCAGCACGATGCCGTTCAGGATCGCGCCCATCGCATGCTCGCGAATGCCGAAGTGCAGAACGCGGCCGTAAGGCGAACCGGTGAACTTGGCGGTCGACGCCGAAGCGGGGTTGAACGAGTCGACACCGTCGATCGTGGTGTTGTTCGAACCCGCGAGGTCGGCGGAACCGCCCCACAGCTCGGGCATGACCGGTCCGAGAGCGTTGAGGACCTTGCCGGACGCAGCGCGCGTGGCGACCGCCTTGCCTGCCTCGAACTCCGGCAGCACGTCCTCGATGCCCTGCGGCAGCTCGCCGGCTTCGAGACGATCGAGCAGCGCCTTGCGCTCCGGATTGGCCGCAGCCCAGGCGTCGAACTTCTGCTGCCACGCGACGCGCACGTCGGCCGCACGATCGGCGAGACCGCGAGTGCGGGCGATGACCTCGTCAGAGACCTCGAAGGTCTTCTCCGGGTCGAAGCCGAGCGCCTGCTTGGTCGCCGCGAGCTCTTCGGCGCCGAGCGCCGAACCGTGGATGCCGCCCGTGTTCTGCTTCTCGGGCGCAGGCCATCCGATGACCGTCTTGAGCACGATCAGCGACGGCTTGTCGGTCTCGGCCTTGGCCGCCTCGACTGCCGCGAACAGTTCGTGGACGTCCTCGACGTAGTCGCCGGTCTTCTTCCAGTCGACGGTCAGCACCTGCCAGCCGTACGCCTCGTAGCGTGCGGCCACATCCTCGGTGAACGCCACGTCGGTGTCGTCCTCGATGGAGATCTGGTTCGCATCGTAGAGCGCGATCAGATTGCCGAGCTTCTGGTGCCCGGCGAGGGAGGAGGCCTCGCTCGTCACGCCCTCCTGCAGATCGCCGTCACTGGCGATGACATAGACGAAGTGGTCGAACGGGCTCTCGCCCGCCGGAGCCTCCGGATCGAACAGACCGCGCTCGTAGCGGGCTGCATAGGCGAAGCCCACGGAGGACGCGAGGCCCTGACCGAGCGGACCGGTCGTGATCTCGACGCCGTCGGTCTCGCCGTACTCAGGGTGTCCTGGTGTCTTCGAGCCCCAGGTGCGCAGTGCCTTGAGGTCGTCGAGCTCGAGCCCGAAACCGCCGAGGTACAGCTGCACGTACTGGGTGAGCGAGGAGTGACCGGCCGACAGGATGAAGCGGTCGCGACCGATCCAGTGCGTGTCAGTCGGGTCATGGTCCATGACCCGCTGGTACAGCAGGTAGGCCGCAGGCGCGAGGCTCATCGCGGTGCCGGGGTGGCCGTTGCCGACCTTCTCCACAGCATCCGCCGCGAGCACGCGCGCCGTGTCAACGGCTCGCTCGTCAATCTCGTCCCAACGCAGTTCCGTCACCGGACCGCCTTTCATCCTGGGTTTAGCGCTCGGGCCGTCCGCAGGAACGGGTGGCATTCGAGCGCGCGTTCAACTCCATCCTAGTCATCGCGCTCCGCCGCAGGGAGCCCGCGCGTCACGCGGCGTATCCCCACAATCATGAACGGCGTTCAGTGAGCTCCGAGCCGACTCCCAGCATCCGGATGAACTAGACTGATGCGGGTTCTGCCGCAGCGAGTGAAGAAGGGACGTGCGATGTCGACTGCCGTCTCCGACCGCCGCACAGGCAAGGACATCCGGCGCACAGTTCGCGCGTACGTGATGCTGACGAAGCCGCGGGTGCTCGAGCTGCTGCTCGTATCGACGGTTCCGGTCATGTTCCTCGCCGCGCAGGGACTGCCGAACCTCTGGCTCGTCGTGGCGACCGTGATCGGCGGTTCGGCCAGTGCGGGTTCCGCCGCGGCGTTCAACATGTACATCGACCGCGACATGGACGCGCACATGCAGCGCACCAAGAACCGGCCGCTCGTCACCGGCGAGGTCTCACCGCGTGGCGCGCTCGTGTTCGCATGGTCGCTGGCGATCGCGTCCACTGTCTGGTTCCTGCTCACGGCCAATCTGCTCACCGCCGCACTGTCGGCGGGGGCGATCTTCTTCTACGTGGTCATCTACACGCTGCTGCTCAAACGCCACACCGAGCAGAACATCGTGTGGGGCGGCATCGCAGGCTGCTTCCCCGTGCTGATCGGATGGGCGGCGGTGACGAATTCACTGGACTGGCCGGCCTTCGTTCTGTTCGCCCTGGTGTTCCTGTGGACGCCGCCGCACTACTGGCCGCTGTCGATCAAGTACGCCGCCGATTACTCCGAGGCGAATGTTCCGATGCTCGGCGCCACCCGCAACGGTGTGCAGGTCGGCCTGCAGATCATCCTCTACGCGTGGGCGACGATCGCCTGCTCGCTGCTGCTGATCCCCGTCGCGGGCATGGGGATCGTGTACTCCGCATCCGCCGTGGTGTTCGGCGGTTGGTTCCTGTTCGAGTCGCACAGGCTCTATAACCGTACGGTCAAGGGCGAGGGGGCGGGCCCGATGCGTGTGTTCCACGCGTCCATCACCTACCTGACCCTCGTATTCGTGGCGGTCGCGGTCGATCCGCTGCTGCCGTTCTGACCGATCGGACCCCGTGAGCTCAGCAGGAGATCCTCCGGCCACACGCTCCATCGTGCTCGACCACGGGCAGCGCTGGCGCGCGTTCTGGGTCTGCGTGGCTGTTGCCGCGTTCACCATCCTGGACATCTCGAAGGTGAATGTCGGACTGCCCTCGATCGAGGAGGCTCTCGGTGGCGGCTCGACGGAGCTGCAGCTCGTCGTCTCCGGGTACATCCTGGCCTTCGGCCTCGGGCTCGTGCCGTTCGGGCGCATCGGCGACCAGCGCTCGAGGCGGACGCTGATGATCGTCGGACTGTGCGCCTTCGCGGTCGCGAGCGTGCTGTGCGCCGTCGCTCCCAACATCTGGTGGCTCGTCATCGCGCGCTTCCTGCAGGGTGTGGCGGCCGGCGTGCAGATGCCGCAGGTGATGGGCACGATCCAGCAGCTGTTCACCGGGCGTGAGCGCGGTGTCGCCTTCGGTCTGTTCGGTGCGGCGGTCGGTCTCGCCACGGCATTCGGCCCGACCCTCGGCGGCCTGCTGATCGCACTCGGCGGACCGACCGACGGATGGCGCTGGATCTTCTGGCTCAACCTGCCGCTGTGCCTGGTCGTGGTGCTCGCCGCCGTCTTCGTGCTGCCAGAGGTGCGCAGGCCGTCTCCCGCGCGCCTCGAGCTCGATCCCATCGGGCTTGCGCTGTTCGGCATCGCCGTGATCTCGCTCATGACGCCGTTCCTGCTCACCACGGGTTCGCCGGACGACGCCCCGGCCCGATGGTGGCTGCTGGTGCCGTTCCTGCTGTTCTGCGCCGGTTTCGTCGCCTGGGAGCGCCGTTATGCTCAGCGTGGCAAGTCGCCGCTCGTGCCGCTGCGGCTGTTCCGCGTGGTGTCGTGGCGCAACGGGAACCTGCTGCAGCTGCTGTACTTCGCCGGCCTGCCGACGGTGTTCCTGCTCACGGCGGTGTTCCTGCAGACCGGTCTCGGCATCGAGCCCGTGTATGCCGGCATGGTCACAATGGGCTTCGCGCTGCTGAGCGCATATACATCGTGGCTCGGCGGCAGGCTCGTCGACCGACTCGGTCGCAGCCTCGTGATCGCCGGGCTGATCACAGTGCTGTCCGCGATCGTCGGCCTCGTCATCGTGGGCTACGTCGCGAGCGACGCCGTCACGCCGTGGCTCATGGCGGGCGTGCTGGCGGTCGGCGGCATCGGCGGAGGCTTCGTCATCTCGCCGAACCAGACCCTGACCCTGGCCGAGATCCCGCCCCGTGAGGGCGGGCTGGCCGGGTCGGTAGGGCAGCTCGGTCAACGAATCGGCACAGCGGTCGGCACGGCCGTCGGCCTGTCCCTGTTCTACTCGACCGTGTACCGCGAGTCCGATGGATCCGGCGATACGACGGTCTACCACGACGCGTTCGGAACGGGCCTTCTCGCGACCGCTGTGTGCGTCGCCGGTGCACTGGCCGTGGCGTTCATCGACCTGGGCAGTCGTCGCAGAGCGGCCCGTGGCGGCTCCAGCGAGGCCTGACCCACGGCTCTTCAGCTCTCCTGCATCTCATCAGCGGCGCAGCCCGGCCATCCTCGGCTTCAGGGGCCTCCACTCGCTCGCGCGCGGGATACTGATCGGCATGGGGAGCAGCGACGGCTGAGAGCCGACGGCTCGCCGGATCAGCCGGCGTGGGGAAAGTGCTCGCCTCGAGGGAGCCGCGAGGCGACCGGCGCCTTCAGGCGGAGTACGACGGCCACATAGGCGGCCGCTGAGAGTGCGGCGAGCACCATGTGGATGCCGACCAGCAGCGGGGGCAGAGCGGCATTGGCCTGCCACACGCCGACACCGATCTGCACGATCAGCACGGCGAGGAAGACCGTCGCCCATGCACGTGTCGGAAGCCTCCTGATCCATGCGAGTGCGGTGATCACGAGAGCCAGCGCGAGCAGCGCGTACCCGGGCCACGAGTGCACGTGTGCGAGCAGCGTGGCGTCGAAGCCGTCTCGCTGCACGTACCGGTCACCCGAGTGCGGTCCGTTCCCCGTCGTGAGCACGCCGAACGCGATCGTCACCGCGAGGACCAGCGACGTGACGTGCACGAGCACGGCGTAGCCGCGCGGCACGGCGAGTGCGCGGTCGCCCGGCTCGGCGTTCATCCTGACCAGGAACGCCGCTGTGACGCAGACAAGGGCGAGCGACGACGCGTAGTGGAAGCCGACGATGAACGGGTTCAGCTCGGTGAGAACGGCGCTTCCGCCGACGACTGCCTGCGCCATGACGCCGACCAGCACGACCCACGCCAGCACATGCAGGTCGCGGCGCACGCGGGTCTTCGCAAGCGAATAGGCCATGCCAGCGAGCACCGCGACGAGAAGGACCACCGACATCACCACAGAGCCGACATCGCTCCGACCCAGCGCGTTGAGGGCTGCATAGGCGCCGATGGCGACGACGACACCGCCGATCGCGAAGATCAGCGCGGGCGCGACCGCGCGCATCCGGCCGGCGGCGAACAGCACCAGGAACAGCACTGCCAGCGCGAAGATGCCGACGACGCCCGTCATCATGCGGTTGCCGTACTCGATGATGCCGTGGATGCCCTGCGCGGCCGTCGGCACGAGGGAATCGGGGGTGCACAGCGGCCACTGGTCGCAGCCGAGACCGGAGCCGGTCAGACGCACGGCACCTCCCGTGCCGATGATGATCACCTCGGCGAGGAAGGAGAGCCAGGCGAAGAACCTCAGGGCGGGGGAGATGCGCACTCCAGCAGTCTAGGAAGGCAACCTGCGTCGATGATGAGCGCGGGGCGCGTCACGACCTGCCGGAACCGCACGGAGCGGATGCCGCTGAACCGGGCGCGTCGCCGCTGTGAGCCTGTAGACTTGAATGGTTGAGAACAAGCGCGGAATGCGCTGAAACCGGGTCCCCAACAGCGCCCCTTTCTCCGTAAGGGCGGGCCGGATGATACCGATTCGGGATCCACGAGGAGAGTAGAGACGTCATGTCTGATGTGCTGATCGACCGCCCAGAGCTGGAAGGCCTGGGGGTGTACGAGTTCGGCTGGCACGATGAGGATGCGGCTGGCGCGAGCGCGAAGCGCGGCCTCACCGAGTCGGTCGTGCGCGACATCTCACAGCTGAAGAGCGAACCGGAATGGATGCTCAAGACCCGCCTGAAGGGTCTGAAGCTGTTCGAGAAGAAGCCGATGCCCACCTGGGGCGCCGACCTCAGCGAGATCGACTTCGACAACATCAAGTACTTCGTGCGCTCGACCGAGAAGCAGGCCCAGAACTGGGAGGACCTGCCGGACGAGATCAAGAACACCTATGAGAAGCTGGGCATCCCCGAGGCCGAGCGCCAGCGACTCGTCGCGGGTGTCGCCGCCCAGTACGAGTCGGAGGTCGTGTACCACCAGATCCGCGAGGACCTGGAGAGCCAGGGCGTGATCTTCATGGACACGGACACCGCCCTGCGCGAGCACCCGGAGTTCTTCGAGGAGTACTTCGGCACCGTCATCCCGCCCGGCGACAACAAGTTCGCCGCGCTGAACACCTCCGTCTGGTCGGGCGGGTCGTTCGTGTACGTGCCGAAGGGCGTGCACGTCGAGATCCCTCTGCAGGCGTACTTCCGCATCAACACCGAGAACATGGGGCAGTTCGAGCGCACCCTGATCATCGCGGACGAGGGCAGCTACATCCACTACATCGAGGGCTGCACGGCCCCGATCTACAAGAGCGATTCGCTGCACTCGGCCGTCGTCGAGATCATCGTGAAGAAGAACGCGCGGGTGCGGTACACGACCATCCAGAACTGGTCGAACAACGTGTACAACCTCGTCACCAAGCGCGCCGTCGCGCACGAGGGCGCGACGATGGAGTGGGTCGACGGCAACATCGGCTCGAAGGTGACGATGAAGTACCCGTCGATCTTCCTGATGGGCGAGCACGCCAAGGGCGAGACGCTTTCGGTCGCCTTCGCGGGCCCCGGTCAGCACCAGGACGCCGGCGCGAAGATGATCCACATGGCGCCCTACACGCAGTCGTCGATCGTGTCGAAGTCGATCGCCCGCGGCGGTGGACGTGCGGGCTATCGCGGTGAGGTGCGCGTCGATGAGAACGCGCACCACTCGGCGAACACCGTGAGGTGCGACGCGCTGCTGGTCGACACGATCTCGCGCAGCGACACCTACCCCGCCATCGACATCCGGGTCGACGACGTCGAGCTCGGGCACGAGGCGACCGTCTCCAAGGTCAGCGCCGAGCAGCTGTTCTATCTGCAGAGCCGCGGCATGCCGGAGGACGAGGCGATGGCGATGATCGTGCGCGGGTTCATCGAGCCGATCGCGCGCGAGCTCCCCATGGAGTACGCGCTCGAGTTGAACAAGCTCATCGAGATGGGCATGGAAGGATCCGTCGGCTGATATGGCAGACACGACTCAGGCGCCGGTCGCGGCGCAGGAAGAGCACGCCCATCGCGACCCCGCGACGGTGATCATCCCGCCACAGGACGACGTCATGATTCCGGTCCAGACGCGTTCGGAGCGCCCTCGCTCGTTCGATCCGGCCGACTTCGGGACGCCGACCGGGCGCGAGGTGAACTGGCTGCACACACCGCTGAAGACCGTCTCGCCGCTGTTCGAGCAGGCGGACGCCGACGGCGGCGTCGTCCACGAGGTCATCTCGGGCGAGCAGTTCCTCGACCAGTCGCTGCCCGTGGGCGTCGCCCCGCGCGGTGAGTTCTTCGTGCCGGAGGACCTGCCGTCGGCGGTCGCATGGCAGTCGGCGACCGAGGCCCGCTTCGTCAGGATCCCGCGCGAGGAGATCGTCGAAGAGCCGATCACCATCCGCATCACGGGTCAGGGCGCCGAGCAGCGCGCCGATGACCATATCGTCATCGAAGCGGCAGAGCACTCCAAGGCCGTCGTCGTGCTGCGGCACTCCGGCTCGGCTCAGTACGCGCAGAACGTCGAGATCATCGTGCGCGACGGCGCAGACCTTACGGTCATCTCCGTGCAGCACTGGGACGATGACGCCGTGCACACCGCCAGCCACCAGGCGCGTGTCGACAACGATGCGCGCCTGCGGCACTTCGTGGTCACCTTCGGCGGATCGCTCGTGCGGGTCAACCCGAACATCGAGCTCGCCGGCGCCGGCGCGGTCGGCGAGGGCTACGGCCTCAGCTTCGCCGACGCCGGCCAGCACTTCGAGAGCCAGGTGTTCCTGTTCCACAAGGGTCCGCACACCACGGGTGACGTGCTCTACAAGGGTGCGCTGCAGGGCGCGAGCGCGCACAGCGTGTGGATCGGCGATGTGCTGATCGGCCCGGATGCCACCGGCACGAACTCCTACGAGGCCAACCGCAACCTGGTGCTCACGAACGGCGCGCGCGCCGACTCGATCCCCAACCTCGAGATCGAGACGGGCGACATCCTCGGTGCCGGGCACGCCTCGGCGACGGGCCGCTTCGACGACGAGCAGCTGTTCTATCTGCAGGCGCGCGGCATCTCCGAGGAGGAGGCACGCCGTCTGGTGGTCGTCGGCTTCCTGGCCGAGATCGTGCAGAAGCTGAACCTGCCGGATCTGGAGGCGGAGCTGTCGGAGGCGATCGAGCGCGAACTCGCGGAGGGCGAGCAGTGAGCGCCGTCCGCGTCTGTGCGCTGAGCGAGCTCGTCCAGGACGAGGCGCTCCGCGTCGAGGCCGACGGCGTGCCGGTCGCGGTCGTCCTCGATTCCAACGGCGATGTGCACGCCATCGGCGACACCTGCACCCACGGCGAAGTCTCCCTCTCAGAGGGCTTCGTCGAGGACGACACCCTGGAGTGCTGGGCGCACGGATCCGCGTTCTCGCTGACGACCGGCAAGCCCTTGAACCTCCCCGCATACGAGCCCGTCCCGGTCTTCGCCGTCGAGATCGACGGCGACGACGTGCTCATCGATCCCAACGTGAAGAAGGAAGTCTGACATGGCTGTTCTCGAGATCCGCGACCTGCACGTCACGGTCGAGACCGACGAGGGGACCACGCCCATTCTCAACGGCGTGAACCTCACAGTGCGCTCCGGCGAGACGCACGCGATCATGGGCCCCAACGGGTCAGGCAAGTCGACGCTCGCGTCGACGATCGCCGGCCACCCGAAGTACACCGTCACGAGCGGTTCGATCGCGCTCGACGGGGAGGACGTCCTCGAGATGAGCGTCGACGAGCGCGCTCGTGCCGGACTGTTCCTCGCGATGCAGTACCCGGTCGAGATCCCGGGCGTGACCGTGACGAACTTCCTGCGCACGGCCAAGACCGCGCTGGACGGCGAGGCGCCGGCCATCCGGACCTGGACGAAGGACATCAAGGAGGGCATGACGAACCTCCGGATGGACCCGAAGTTCGCCCAGCGCAACGTGAACGAGGGCTTCTCCGGAGGCGAGAAGAAGCGAAACGAGATCCTCCAGCTGGAGCTGCTTAAGCCGCAGCTGGCGATCCTCGATGAGACCGACTCCGGTCTCGACGTCGATGCGCTCAAGGTCGTCTCGGAGGGCGTCAACCGTGCGCGCGAGGCGACGGGGCTCGGTGTGCTGCTGATCACGCACTACACGCGCATCCTGCGCTACATCGCGCCGGACTACGTGCACGTGATGATCGGCGGCAGGATCGTCGAAGAGGGCGGCGCCGAGCTGGCCGACAAGCTCGAGGAGTCCGGCTACGCGGGCTACCTCCCCGACGACGCGACGATCGAAGCGTAGGCTGAGTCGTATGGACGCCACGCTTGCCGACGGGAAGTTCGACGAGGTCACAGAAGCGCTCAAGGACGTCATGGACCCCGAGCTCGGGGTCAACATCGTCGACCTCGGACTGATCTACGACCTCAGCTGGGACGACGAGAACGACGCGCTGGTCATCCACATGACACTGACGAGCGCCGGATGTCCGCTCACCGACGTGCTCGAAGAGCAGACCGGTCAGGCGCTCGACGGCGTGGTCGAACGGTTCCGGATCAACTGGGTCTGGATGCCGCCGTGGGGGCCGGAGAAGATCTCCGAGGACGGGCGCGACATGATGCGCGCACTCGGCTTCTCTATCTGACTCCGCTGCGCTGACCACGCGCAATGCCCCGCCTTCGGACGGGGCATTGCGCGTTCCGGCGCAGGCTCGGGCAGGATGGGACCGTGGCAGACGAGGACAGGACAGCGGCGACTCGTGTCGGGTGGCGCGATGTCGTCGGCTCTGTCGGCACGGCGGGTCGGCTCATCGGACGTCACTGGCCGCGGATGCTCACGGCCGCACTGCTGGGGATCGCGTTCCGCAACGCGGTCATCTGGGGCGCTGTGGCGCTGAGCGCATCCGTGCCATGGCTGGCTCAGGTCGTGCTGGTGTTCGCGCCGCTCGGGTATCTCGTGCCGATCGTGTACATGCTGCGGCTCTGCGCCGAGGACCTCCCGCGGCTGCGCGCGGCGATCGCCGCTGAGGCACCCGACAGCCCAACGGAGGGGCGCCAGCAGCGGCTGATCGACGTATCGGTGTCGGTGCTGGTGCCGTTCCTCGCGGTGTACACGGCGTACAACCTGCTCGAGGAGGACCGCAATCGTTTCGTGAACGCGGCGGCGGCCGACGAGCTGTTCAACGGCTTCGCCGCACCTGAGGGCATCGACCTGCTGGGGCGGCTGCAGCTGAACAACCCGCTCTGGATGATCCTCTCCCTTGTCGCCGTGGCCCTCATCGTGCGCTGGCTGCTCGGTCGCGTCGAGCGGGTGTGGCGCTTCGTCGGCATCGCGTTCCTGGGTGCGTTCATCGAGCTGTTCTGGACGATCTACGTCTCCGAACAGCTGCAGGACGGGCTGCGCGGCGCGATGAACTGGCTGCTCGGCCGCACCTTCGTCGTGGCGATGATCGACTGGTGGGACGGCGTCGTCGACGCCCTCGGATGGCTCGGCATTCCGCTCGACGTCTCCGTGAGCTGGCTGGTCGGGCTGTTCGGCTCGATCGGGCCCGTGATCGTCGTCCCGATCGCCTGGCTGGTCGTCGCCTCGGTCGTGCTCGGCCACCGCCTGACGCCCCCGGAGCGAGTCGATCATCCGGCGCTGAATCGCGTCACACGCTCTGTGCCCGATCGTGTGAAGAAGGTGGGTGCCAGCCTCATCGCCGACATCGGCGGCCGTTGGGCGGCGTTCTTCGGCGGCGTCGGACTGGTGCTGCGCACGGGACTCGTGCCGATCCTGGCGTTCTGCATCGTCTTCCTGATTCCCAACCTCGTTCCCACGATCGTGAGCTGGTGCGCCAGATGGCTGATCGGACCGACCGATGCATGGACCTTCCTCGCATTCTCTCCGTGGGAGACGGCCATCGGCCTCGCCCTGCAGCTGGTGGCGACCGCGCCGATCGTCGCGGCGGCACTCGACCGGTTCCTCGTGCCCGTCGGCGCGCCGACCATCCCCGCTGAGGCGATCCGATGAGCACCGCGACGCCGATTCCCGCGGCCATGCGCCGTCGCGCCGCCGTGGTGATCGTCATCGGCTTCGGCGTCATCGTCGCTGTGTCGGTCGCCCTTGCCGTGGTGGGCTGGCTCCAGGACGCTCGCCCCGACGATCCGGAGCCCGTCACCGTGGGCGAGCCGTTCCGCATCGGTGACTTCGAGTTCGTGGTGACCGGTGCGCACATCGTCGATGATGCGGACGGCGTCTATCTGCCGCGCGACGATGACGGCGAAACAGATCCGGATGTGCGTGCGCTGATCGCCTCAGTCGAGGTCACCAATGTCGGCGATGCTCCGTGGCTCGGCGTCACCGCGACATCCGCGGTGCACGCACCTGATGACGCGGGCATCGTCGGCGACGCGAACGACGACACCGACGGTGCGGCGCTGTTCAGCGCCGATGGCCACCTCGTCGACGTTCTCAATCCCGGCGTCACCATCCGCGGCACGTACGGCTGGGCGCAGGATCGCGGATGGAGAGGCGATGAGATCACGCTTCGGTTCACGGAGCTGCGTTGGGTCGAGCACGATCCGCTCACCCTCGACGACCGCCGCTGGGCGGCCACGGATCGCCTCTCGCACACTGTGACTGTTCCCGTGGAGATGCTCGGGGGGCAGGCACCATGAGCGGAGCTTCGCATCGCAGCACGGCACGACGCCGCGTGCTCTCGACGCTGGCGGCTGCGGCACTGTTCGTGCTGGCGCTGTCGCTGGGCAGGGTTGTGAGCGATCAGCTCTCAGACAGCAGTGCATCAGCGGCGCCGTTCTCCGTTGCTGCAGCCGCGTCCGAAGGCACCGTCTCGCTCGACTACGTCGACGTCACGGTGAAGGGCGTGCGGGCGACCGACACGCTCGTCGATCGCGAGGAGGTCGAGACCACGACGGCGACATTCCTCGTCGTCGATCTCGAGGTGCTCGCGCCCGCGCGCTCTCTGCACTTGGGCGGCCTGCGCCTGCGAGGAGCGGATGGCACGATCTACCGGCCTGCGGGTTCGAGTCGCACCGGGTGCTCCGATGCCACGTCGATCGCCACGGGACTGCCCACGTACTGGATGGCATGCTTCGAGATACCCGACGACGCCGTGCGGGGGGCGACCATGCTCCTGGGGCGGGGAGACCCGGAGTCGGGCCTCGACCGCCGCGAGCAGCGCGCCGAGATCGACCTCGAGCTCGACGAGGAGCGCGCCGAAGCGCTCACCGCGGCGAGCGACCCGCTGCCGACGAGCCTCGCGGACATGGAGCCGTACGACATCCAGCCTGTGGAGGTCGAGCAATGACGTCGCCCGAGCCGCTCGCGCCGCCGTTGGACGATGGGCCCGCACCGCCGGCTGAACCCCCTCGCTCCCGCAGAAGCACGCGTGGGCACCAGTGGTGGCGACGAAATCGGTTCGGCGTGATCGCACTGCCGGTCGCGCTGGTGATCGCTCTGGGCGCCTCCTCTGATCGGCTCGCCGAGTACTGGTGGCAGGAAGATCTGCGCATCCAGGTCGACCGTGCTGCCGAGGGAGGGACAGCGCAGCTCACCGGTGTCCCTGAGCACCGTGACGGCGATCCGGAGCCCGGCGATCCTGCGACGACAGCACTGACAGTCGGGCTCACCGAGATCGAGCGCCTCGCCGCCATCGACGACGGCTACTCCACCGAACCGATTCCCGATGGCGCCGACGCCTACGGCGTGCATCTGGCCTTCGACAGCGGCGTGCCGGTCGCGGCGGAATGCACCGTGATACTGGTCGGTGATGACGGTGCGCGATACGGCGACGGGTCGGATCCGCTGCACCAGTACCCGGCTTGCTCTTCTCGCGACGCCGAGGGCGACACCGACTATGGTCCGTCGGGCCAGTGGGAGAACACCTTCACGATCCTCGCGGCTGAGGGGGCCGACATCGACCACGTAAGGGTCACATACGACGGTGTGCACTACGTTCGGCTCGATCTCCCGGCCGTGTAGACCGAAGCTGGTCGTGCCGGAGAGCTCACCGTGCCGCGGCTGACGCGACGTTCAGGCCACGGGTGAGCGCGGCGATGCCCGCATCGAACTCCGCGGCGAAATCGCGCGCCACGGCATCGGGATCGGCATCGAACGCGCCGAGCTGGGCAGCCTGAATGCGCTGCTGAACGAGCGATGCATGCCCGAGCACGAACTGGGCGAGGACGTTCGCCCCCGTGTCGGCATCATCGGCTCCCGCCTCCGTGAGCGCCGCTCGCAGCCGCTCGACCACGGCGGAGCCGCCGAGCCCGAGAGCGGCCGAGCTGAGCACGACCTCCGCGCCGTCGCGCTGTGCGAGCAGCGCCTCCCGCAGCGACCGTGTTGTCGCGGCCACGCCATCAGCGGGCTTCGCGAGCGCTACGATCCGGTCGGCCACCGCTGCCAGCAGCGTCTGCTTGTTCTCCACGTGCCAGTACAGGGCGCTGGGCCGGATGCCCAGATCGTCGGCGAGCGAACGCATCGTCACCGAGGCGAGGCCATAGAGATCGAGCAGGTGCAGCGCACGGCCGACGATGTGGTCGAGATCGAGGGCGGGGCGCATGCGACCAGCCTACTGAACGCCGTTCATGCGGAAGGTTCGAGTCCTTCCACAGGGTGAAAACCTCCGACGCGCAGCTGCCCTCGACGGACGACCATCAGGACAGGACCTCCGCTGCGGCGCACAGTCCGCGCGGACAGTGCGCCGACAGCGCATCACTCCGAGGCGCATCAGAGGTGCTGCGCCGGAACGGGCGGACTCATGAGCGCAGGCATGACAACCATCGAGCAGTTCGCAACGGACGCGCGCGACAAGCGGACTGCGGCGGGGCGCGTACTGTCGCTGCTCGAGGCGTTCGCGCACGGCAACGGGGCACTGACGCTGACGGAGATCAGCAGGGACGCGGATCTGCCGCTTTCGACCACGCACCGTCTCGTGCACGAGGTGATGGCGTGGGGCGGACTCGAACTCGATGACCAGGGCAGGTACCGGTTGAGCCGAAAGTTCGTCGATCTTGCTGCCGGGTCGACTCGCGCCCTGCGCCTGCGCGACTCCGCCATGCCCCACCTCATCGAGCTGCACAATGCCACGGGGCTCACTGTGCACCTCGCCGCCCGCGACGGCGACGAGGTGCTGTATCTGGAGGCGCTGCGCGGCCATCCCAACTACACCGGACAGAACCGGATGGGCGGCAGGCTGTCGCTGCATCTGACGGCGACGGGGCTGGTGCTGCTCGCTTTCGCGGAGCCGCAGGTCGTCGACGACTACCTGACCAGGCCGCTGCGTCCGTTCGCATCGGGCACACCGACATCCGCAGCTGAAGTGCAGACCCGCCTCGCCGACATAAGGCGACGGCGCTATGCGCTCGCTGAGCGCTTCCTCGCCGAGGGCGCGGGGTCTCTGGCCGCCCCGATCGACGGGCTCGACGGCACGGTGCCCGCCGCCGTCGGCGTGACCTTCGATCTCGACTCCGGCAACCGACGTGAGCTCGCTGATCTCGTGCGCGTGACGGCGCGCCGCATCTCGGCTTCGCTGATGCCGAGTGAAGCGCGCCCGGATCGCCGCACCATCGAATACAACCGGCGGCGCGCAGGTCTCGGAAACGTCTGAGTTCGGGGGCCTTCGCGCCGTTCTGCGCGCCGGCAGGGACGTGGCGCGACGCGGAGTTCCGTCGCGTGGAAGAGAAAGATTCGCCGCCTCTGCGGCGAGGACAGCATGGTTCTCATCGCAGTCAGGGTGGACCGCGACACGGGCGCACGCATCGCGTGCACCGCTCAGACGCATCGAAGGAGATCGCGCCCATGCGCACATCCCCATCGGGACAGGAACGGCCGCTATGACGGCGGTCGTCCTCCACATCGCCAGGCTGCTGGTGAACTCCCTGCTCATCTTTCTCGCCGTGATCACGGTGCTGTTCTTCCTGCTCGAGATCGCCCCGGGAGATCCGGTGCAGACCCTCGTCGGCGACGTGCCGCTCTCCGACGAGTTCCGTGAGCGCATCACGGCCGCGTACGGCCTCGACGCACCTGTCGCGGAGCGGTACCTGCTGTACATCGGCAATGTGCTCACCGGCGACCTCGGGTACTCGTTCGGGACCAACAATGAGCCCGTCCTGAGCCTCATTCTGTCGCGGGCGGGGAACACGCTCGCCATCGCGCTGCCGTCGTTCGTGCTGTCGACCATCGGAGGCATCGTGCTGGGCGCGATCGCCGCCCGCACTCGGAAGCGCTGGTTGGACGCCACGATCTCGGGGACGGCAGTCGGTCTGTTCTCCATCCCGAACTTCTGGTTCGGAATGGTGCTGATCCTGGTGTTCTCGATCGCGCTGGACTGGCTGCCGACGCAGGGCAAGAGCCCCTACGGGGAGTCGGGCATCGCGTTCGAGTATCTGATCCTGCCGGTCGTCGCGATGGCGACCACGGAACTCGCCTACAAGACCAGGATCATGCGGTCTTCGATGATCGAAGCGCTCGGTCAGGACTTCATCGACACCGCGCGTTCCAAGGGCCTGTCCAGCCGGGCGATCCTCTGGCGCCACGCACTCCCCAACGCGCTTCTCCCCATGGTCACCGTCGCCGGATACAGCCTCGGGTTCGTGCTGGCTGGGTCGGTGCTGGTGGAACGGGTGTTCGGATGGCCCGGCATGGGGCTGCTGTTCGTCGACGCGATCGAACGCCAGAACAACATGGTGATCCTCGGCGTCGTGATCGTGCTGACCGTTGTGATCATCATCGTCAACCTGCTCACCGATGTCCTCTACGGGGTCATCGATCCGCGTCTGCGCGCCCGATTCTCGCCGCGACGGAAGGAATCCGCATGAGCAGCACGACACAGCTGCGATCCGCAGCCGGGCCCTCGATGGAGACCGTGCCTGTCCCGCTGCCAGGCGTGCGGCAGCGTTCACCGCTGCGCGCGATGCTCCGGCGTCCCTCGGTCATCGTGTTCGGAGGGGTGCTCGCCGCGTTCGCACTGGTCGCGGTGTTCGGTCCCCTCGTCGTCGCGGACCCGGTTGCCACGACCTCCCCGAAGCTGCTGCCACCGAGTGCGGAGCACCTGTTGGGCACCGACATGCTCGGCCGCGACTACCTGGCACGAGTCGTGCACGGCGGGCGCATCTCACTGCTGGTCGGCTTCACCGTGGCCGCACTGTGTCTCACTGTCGGGCTCGTCGTCGGCGGGATCGCCGGCTACTTCGGCGGTGCGGCCGACACCGCGATGGTGAAGCTCGCCGAGTTCTTCCAGGTGCTGCCTGGCATCGTGCTGGCATTGGTGGCTGCCGCCCTGCTCGGCGCGAACATCTGGATCATCGTCGGCATCCTGGCGGTGACGATGTGGCCGGGCGTCGCCCGAATCGTCAGGGGCGAGGCCATGCGCATCGCGCAGCTCGGCTACGTCGAGTCCCAGCGCGCCGCGGGCTTCACCGGCATGCGCATCCTGTGGAGCGACGTGATCCCGAACGCGATGCCGCCGGTGATGGTCGCCACCAGCATGACGGTCGGGCGCGCGATCCTGATCGAGTCCGGTCTGGCCTACCTCGGCATCGGAGACCCCAGCAGCCCCAGCTGGGGCGCGCTGCTCAACTCCGCGCAGTCCTACATCCAGGACGGCTGGTGGCTGGCGCTGTTCCCCGGAGCCTGCATCTTCCTCGTCGTCCTCGCCGTGAACATTCTCGGCGATGCGATGAACGACGCGTACAACCCCACCATCGGGAGGGTGAAATGACTGTCCGCTACGAGCCGGACCACGCGACCGAACCGCTCATCGACATCAAGGATCTGAGAGTGAGCCTGCCGACGGGCGAACGGGACGAGATCGATGCCGTGCGCGGCCTGTCGTTGGTCGTCGCCGATGGCGAACGGGTCGGGCTGGTCGGCGAGTCGGGCTCGGGCAAGTCGGTGACGGGCCGGGCACTTGCCGGGCTGCTGCCGGAGTCGCCCCGCGTGCGTGTGCGCGGTTCCATTCGTGTGCGCGGGCACGAGATGGTCGGCGCCGGCGCCGAGGAATGGGCCACCATCCGGCGCCAGCGCGTCGGCATGGTGTTCCAGGATCCGCTCACGTTCCTCAACCCGACGATGAGGATCGGCACGCAGGTGGCCGAATCGCTGCCGAAAGCGGTGCGGCGCGACCGCGCAGCCAGGGACGGGGCCGTGCACGAGTTCCTGGAGCTGGCAGGCCTCGAGAACGCGGCTGCCGTGGCACGCGCGCACCCTCATGAGCTCTCCGGCGGCATGCGGCAGCGCGTCCTGATCGCGATCGCGATTGCGAAGCGGCCCGACCTGGTGCTCGCGGACGAACCGACGACCGCCCTGGATGCGACGGTGCAGTCGAGGGTGCTGCGCACTCTCGACGACACGGTCTCCCGGATGGGGACGTCGCTGCTGCTGATCTCGCACGACCTGGCCGTGGTGGCGGGGATGACCGACAGGGTGTACGTGATGTACGCGGGCCGGATCGTCGAGCAGGGGCCGACGCGTCGCGTACTCGATGCGCCGGAGCACCCGTACACCGAGGCCCTGCTCCGCAGCGTGCGGAGCCTGAGCGACGACGGAAGCGAGCTCTACTCGATTCCGCCCGACCTCCGGGCCCGCCTGCGGGAGGAGGCAGACCATGCTGCTTGAGGCGGAGGCGGTGACGAAGGTGTTCGGAGGGCGCCGCGGCACTGCGAAGGTACGCGCCGTCGACGGCGTGACGCTGAAGGCGGAACCCGGCAAGTTCGTGGCCATCGTCGGAGAGAGCGGCAGCGGCAAGAGCACGCTCGCGAGGATGATGCTCGACCTGATGCGGCCGACATCCGGCCGAGTGCTGCTCGACGGTGAGCCGCTGGACTCCCTGCGCGGCGACGCTCACCGCTCGTTCCGACGCAGCGTGCAGGCGGTGCTGCAGGACCCGTCCGGCTCTCTCAATCCCCGCAAAACGGTGGAGCGCGCCATCGGCGAAGTCATCCGACTGCACGCGATGGCGCGCTCCGCCGCTGACGTGCGGCGGCGGGTGTGCGACGCGCTGGAGCAGGTCGGCATGAGCCCTGCCGAGCATTTCCTCGACCGGTACCCGCACGAGCTCAGCGGAGGACAGCGTCAACGGGTGCTGATCGCTCGAGCCCTGGCGCTCGAGCCGCGGATCATCATCGCCGACGAGGCCGTCTCCGCGCTCGACGCTTCGGTCAAAGCAGGAGTGCTGCGTGTGATGGTCGACATCTCCCGGCGGCTCGGCATCGGGTACGTCTTCATCACGCACGACCTTCCCGTCGTGCGCAAAGTCGCCGACGAAGTCTGCGTTATGAAGGACGGCGCCGTCGTCGAGCACGGACCGAAGGATGCGATCGTGCATGACCCTCAGCACCCCTACACCCGAACACTGCTCGCGGCTGCGCCCGAGCTGGACGACGGAGGAGACTCCGATTCCACGGAAAGAGAGGCGAAGACGCCATGAGAGCACACAAGCGGCGCCTGAGCGGTGCGGTCGCGATCGCGGCCGCGTTCGGGCTGGCACTCACCGGATGCGCGGGCGGCGGGGGAGGAGAGGACGCGGAGCGCGTGTACGTGCGCGCCATCGGCGATGACCCGATGGGCCTGAACGGACAGCTGGTCAGCGGCGCGACGCCGACGATGTTCAGCGGGCAGATCATGGACACCCTCGTGCGGATGTCGGACCAGTACGAGCTGAACGCCGGGCTCGCGACCGAGTGGGAGCTCAGCGAGGACGGGCTCGAGCTGGATCTGACGCTGCGGGAAGGCGTGAGCTGGCACGACGGCGAGCCCTTCACCGCGGAGGATGTGAAGTTCAACCTCGAGGAGATCATCGCCCTGCAATCGTTCGGCGCTCCCCTCGCCGAACGGATCGACAGCACAGAGGTCACCGGCGAGCACAGCGTCACACTGCACCTCTCCGAACCGTACGGGCCGCTGTTGGAGACGCTGGCCGTGCAGTTCATGATTCCGAAGCACATCTACGAGGGCACGGAATATGTGACGAACGAGGCCAATATGGCGCCGATCGGCACCGGTCCCCTGATGTTCGACTCGTACGACTCCGGCGAGCAGATCGTGCTCGTGAAGAACCCCGACTACTGGGAAGGCGAGGTGCAGGTCGACAGAGTGGTCTATCCGATCATGGCGGATCCGAACAGCAGGGCGACCGCCCTGTTCGAAGGCGAGGTCGATCAGGCGGAGATCGCCGTGTCGCAGCAGGAACGCGTCTCGGGCGATGACGATCTCGCCCTGATGGAGACCGGCGCGTTCACTCAGCTCGTGAGCATGATGTTCAACGCGAAGAGCGAATACCTGAGTGACCCCGAGGTGCGCAGAGCCGTGTTCGCCGCGATGGACCGCGACGAGATCGTCGGCACGGCGCTATCCGGCATCGGTGAGCCCGCGAACGGCTTCTTCCCCGATGCGCTCGAGTGGGCGCAGGATGCGGACATCGACTTCGACAGGGACTATCCGCGCGACGTCGACGCCATCAACCGCACGCTCGACGAAGCCGGCTTCCCGCGCGACGCAGACGGCACCCGCTTCAGGCTCACCGTGCAGTACATCGCAGAGCTGACGGACGCGGCGGCTACAGCTGAGATGGCGCAGTCTATGCTGGGCGAGGTCGGTATCGAGCTCGAACTGGTCGCTTCCGCCGGCGCGGTGTTCACCGAGAACGTCTACACAGAGGCTGATTTCGATCTCGCGTTCCTGCGCTCCACGGTGGGAGCCGATCCCAGCATCGGCATCACCCGCTGGTACGCCTGCAACGAGGAGAAGGCGGCAGCCGCGAATCCCTCCGGCATCTGCGACGACGTGATCGATGAGGCCGCGGCGGGAGCCGTCACGGCGCCTGACCGGGAGACCCGGGCAAAGCACTTCCGCGACCTGCAGCAGCGTGCGAACGAGCTGATGATCTACGCACCGCTGGCCTGGTTCAACGGCGCGTTTCCGACCGTGAACCAGTCCGAATGGCAGGGGCAGCTCGAGCCGCAGCAGACGACGAACCGGATGCCGTGGCTCACGATGTCGCACGCGGATTAGGGGAGATCGCCTCTTCGCCTATACTGAACACCGTTCATTGAACACCGTTCAAGAGAAGAGGACGCAGTGAAGGATGTCTGGGAGGCGCGTGACATCGCGCGCGTGGCCGTGTTCACGGCGATCATCGTGGTGCTCGGACTGATGGGCCCGATTCCGGTTCCCGGGCTCGTGCCCATCACAGCGCAGACTCTGGGCGTGATGCTGGCAGGCGCGGTCCTGGGATGGAAGCGTGCAGCGGCATCCGTTCTTGTGCTCTACGGTCTCATCGCGATCGGTCTGCCCGTGCTCGCAGGCGGACACGGCGGTCTCGGCGTGTTCGTGGGCCCGAGCGTCGGGTACCTCATCGGCTGGCTTCCCGGTGTGATCGTGGTCGGACTGATCGCGCAGTCGGGTCGCCTGACGTGGTGGCGCGTCGCGGTCGGCACGATCATCGGCGGCATCGTCGTGATCTACGCCATCGGCGTCCCTGTGCAGGCGTTCATCACACAGCTCCCGCTTGCCGGCGCCGCACTCGCATCGGTCGCCTTCCTGCCCGGCGACCTGATCAAGGTCGTGCTCGCCACGATCCTTGCGCTGGCTCTCTTCCGCGCGTATCCCGCCGCGTTCCCGGCGCGCGTCAGGGCCACGCGCGCCGCCAGCGCCGCGGTCGGCGCCGTCTCGGCGCACGGAGAGGGCACGGCGCGGGGCGAGGCGTGAGCGGCGGCATCTCCGTCGCCGGGCTCGGTGTCGAGCTCGACGGCGCGCGAATCCTCACGGGCGTGACGACTGATCTTCCGCAGCAGCGCGTCGCGGTGATCGGCGCGAACGGGTCGGGGAAGTCGACCTTCGCCCGGGCGCTGAACGGGCTCGTCAGGCCGAGTGAGGGCAGCGTTCGTGTCGCGGGCATCGATGTCGGCCGCGAACCGCGCAGGGCACGTGAACGGGTCGGCTTCCTGTTCAGCAGTCCCGACGCGCAGATTCTGATGCCGACGCCCGCGGAGGACATCGTCCTCTCGCTGAAGGCAGCCGGCGTCGCCAGGGCGGACAGGGAGGAGCATGCACTCGCCGAGCTGGCGCGCTTCGGGCTCGCCGACCGCGCCGACCAGCCGGCCCACAGTCTGTCCGGCGGTCAGAAGCAGCTGCTCGCTCTGGCGGCGGTGCTCGCGAGCGGCCCGCGCGTGCTCGTCGCCGACGAGCCGACGACGCTGCTCGACCTCGGCAACGCCCGCCACATGGGCGATCTGCTGATCGAGGGCGACGCACGCGGGCCGGTCGCCGATCAGATCGTCATCGTGACGCACGACCTCGATCTGGCGGCCAGGTGCGACATCGTGCTGCGCTTCGCCGACGGCAGACTCGCCGAGCAGGGCGAACCAGGCACCGTCATCGACAGGTACAGGGCGGCGCACGCGTGATCGCGCTGTACCGGCCGGGCTCCAGCCCGCTGCACCGGATGCCCGCGGGCTGGAAGCTCACGACGCTCGCCGTGCTGGCGCTCATCGCCTCACTCTGGCCGCACACGATATGGACGGCGATCGGCGCACTGGGCGGCGCGTTCCTGCTGTTCCTGGTTGGAGGGCAGGGGCCGATGGTCTTCGTCCGTCAGCTCTGGGCAGCGAAGTGGATCGTGCTCATCCTGGTCGTCACGCAGATCCTCTTCGTGTCGTGGGATGCTGCCGTCACGGTGTCGGCGCGCGTGGTCGCCGTCGTCCTGATGGCCGGCCTGGTGACGCTGACGACTCGGATGAGCGAACTGCTCGACGCGCTCGAGCGCGCAATGGGCCCCCTGCGCGTATTCCGGGTCGACCCTGCTCGCGTGGCATTCGTGCTCTCCCTCACGATCGCGGCGATCCCGGTCATCGCCTCTCTGGCTCATCAGGTGGACGAGGCGCATCGTGCCAGGGGAGTGCGTCCCGGCCCGCGCGCGATCGTGACGCTGCTCGTGCTCGCGCTGCGCCATGCCGACGACCTCGGCGACGCGATCACGGCTCGTGCGGCGGCCGCCGAGATGCGCACCTATTGAACAAACCGGCGACCAAAACGGCGCATCTCGGCGAGAAAGGCGCATCTCGGCAGCTGGTGGTCAGTGCTCTGAACGCTGTGCGGTCAGCACGCACACTGGGCGGTCTATCGTGGCCGCATGAGCAGCGTCGCGATCGAACAGGAAGCCGTCTTCGCGGGTGGGGAGTGGCTGACGCCGCACGCCGCCGCGCGCATAGAGCTGGAGAGCCCCGTCGACTTCAGCCGCACGGGCGGCGCGGTCGACGGAGACGAGCACGATGTCGATGCCGCGGTCCGCGCGGCGCGTGAAGCGTTCGACCACGGTCCGTGGCCGCGGATGAGTCCGGAGGAACGAGCGGGCTGGATCGAGAGGCTGGCCGACGAGATCGAGCGGCGAGCCGACGCCACAGTTTCGCTCGTGACGACCGAGATCGGCCAGCCGGTGAGCGTCGCCCGACCATGGGCCGGCATCCGGCCCATCGCGCACCTGCGGTTCTACGCGCAGCTGCTCCGTCGCCCCGACGCGGTCGAAGAGGTGCGGGAGAACGCGATGAGGCCCGGCACCACGATCGTGCAGCACGAGCCGCTGGGCGTCGCCGCGCTGATCGTGCCGTGGAACCATCCGCAGGCCTCGACCACGCTGAAGCTGGCACCCGCGCTGGCGGCCGGGTCGACCGTCGTCATCAAACCCGCGCCGGAATCGCCGCTCGACATCTTCAACATGGCGGAGGCGAGCGTCGCGATCGGGATGCCACCTGGCGTGATCAACATCGTCACGGGCGGGCGCGAGACCGGCAGGGCACTGGTGCAGCACCCCGGTATAGACAAGGTCGGTTTCACCGGCTCATCGGCCGCGGGCCGCGACATCGCCGCGCAGGCGGGAGCGCAGCTCAAGCCGGCCACCCTGGAGCTGGGCGGGAAGTCCGCAGCGATCCTGCTCGACGACGCCGATCTCGACTCCGTGATGGGAGCCCTGCGGGTGTCGTCGTTCGAGAACACCGGCCAGACCTGCGCGCTGATGGCGCGCGTGCTGGTGCCGCGTGCGATGCACGACGAGGTCGTCGACCGCCTCTTGGCGCTGGCCAGCGACCTGCGGGTCGGAGATCCGTCCGACCCTGCTACGGAGCTCGGCCCGCTCGTCTCGCGCCGTATCCACGACCGAGTTTCCGGGATGGCCTCCCGCGCCGAAGCAGACGGGGCGACGCTGCTGACGGGAGACAGCGTTCTGCCTGACACCGGATACTACTTCGCCCCGACGATCGTCACCGGTGCGGCTCCGAGCAGCGAGATCGCGCAGGAGGAGGTGTTCGGCCCCGTCGTGTCGGTGTTCGCCTACGACGATCTCGACGACGCGGTCGCACTGGCGAACGACTCGCGCTACGGCCTGGCCGGATCGGTGTTCGGCGATCCGGACGAAGCGCTCGACGTCGCGCGCCGGGTGCGCACGGGGTCGATCGGCATCAACGGCTACAAGCCCGATCTGAATACGCCGTACGGCGGATACGGCGACTCGGGTCTCGGCCGGGAGTTCGCGATCGAGGGACTGCGGAACTTCCAGGAGGTCAAATCGATCTGGCGCTGACTGCGATGCGCTGCGCCTACGGACTCACCGTGCGCACCGCATCCGTGTCGCCCGTATATGTCTTCGCGCGCTGTATCTGCTCGTAGACGTGGCGGCGCAGATCGACGAACTCCGGCAGCGAGCGCGTCTCCAGCTGGTCGCGTTCGGCCGGCAGGTCGACGGCCACATCGTCGAGCACGATCGTGGGCGAGCTGGAGAGAACGATCACCCGCTCGCCCAGGTACACCGACTCGTCGATGTCGTGCGTGACGAACAGCACCGTGAGCCCCAGCTCCTTCGCAGCACGACGCACCAGGTCCTCGAGGTCCGCGCGCGTCTGGGCGTCGACCGCGGCGAACGGCTCGTCCATCAGCAGGACCTCGGGCTGGTAGGCGATCGCACGGGCGATCGCGACCCGCTGCTGCATGCCTCCCGAGAGCTGCCAGGGGTACGACCTCGGCACGTGCGCGAGGCCGACGGCCTCGAGCGCCTCGGCGACGCGTCGGCGGCGCTCCGCCTTCGCCACGCCCGCGCCGATGAGCGGCAGCTCGACGTTCTCATCGACCCTGTGCCACGGATACAGCGACCTGCCGTACTCCTGGAACACCAGCGCCATGCTGCGCGGGGGGCCGCTCACGACCTCGCCGTCGAGCGCGACGGTGCCGCTTGTCGCCGGCATCAGCCCTGAGACCACCTTCAGCAGCGTCGTCTTTCCCGATCCGGACGGACCGACCAGGCAGGCGAATTCGCCGCGGCGCAGGTCGAACGTGAGATCTCGCACCGCCTCGACGTCTCCGTCCGGCGAGGAGTAGATCTTCTGCACGCCGCGCACGGACAGCAGGATGTCGTCTTCGTTCGCAGTCATCATTGCCTCTCCATCTCGCGCTGGCCCCGGTACCACCCGAGGACGCGCCCTTCCACAGCCGAGTACACGAAGGCCATCACGATGCCGATCAGGCCGATGATGAGGATGCCGGCCCACATCGCACCGGTCTCGAAGGTCTGTTTGAACAGCATCACCTGGTACCCGAGGCCGTCGAGTGCGGCGTACATCTCCGACACGACCATCAGGATGAGCGAGATGGGCAGAGCGAGCCTGACGCCCGTCATGATGCGCGGCAGTGCGGAGGGCAGCGTGAAGTGTCTGAACCTCACCCAGCCGCGCAGGCCGTACGAGACTGTCGTCGCGGCGAGGACGGAATCGGCCGATCTCGCCCCGTCGATGGTGTTCAGCAGGATGGGCCAGAAGCAGCCGAGGAAGATCAGGAATATCTTCGAACGGTCGTCGATGCCCATCACCAGCAGCAGCACGGGCAGCAGCACGGGCGGCGGCACGGCTCTGATGAACTCGAAGATCGGGCCGGTGAGCTTGCGGGCGACGACGCTGGTGCCGATCATGAGGCCCAGGGCGACGCCGACGACGATCGCCGCCGCGAGCGCGATGCCGAGCCGGTACAGCGACGGCAGCACCTGCTGCGCCAACAGCGGGCCGAACCAGGTCTGGACCAGATCGACGATCATCAAGTCGGGCTTCGGCACGAAGGGGTTGATGCTGCCGCGCGTCGCCGCCCACCAGACGACGACGATGACGACCGGCAGTGCAAGCGCGGTCGCGACCGGGCGGAGGAATCTCATCCGTCATCGCCCTTCCGCATCGAGGGATGCCAACTGAGGAGACCGCGCTCGACGGCCTGCGCGGTGAGATTGATGACGAGGCCGAGTGCGCCGGCGAGAACGGCGAGCGCGTAGACGACGTCGACGTTGCCCGCCGACTGGTGCTGCGCGATCATCTTGCCGATGCCCGGCGCTCCGACGACGATCTCGATCGTGAGGGCCACCACGAGCGCGACGGTGGCGGACAGGCGCACGCCGGTCATCAGATAGGGGAGTACCGTCGGCCACACGAGGTGCCTTGCGCGCATCAGGAATCGCAGGCCATAGCTGCGGGCGGTCGCTTCGCCCACAGGGTCGATGTCGGCGACGCCTGAGACGACGTGCACCAGGACTATCCAGAAGCACGCCCACGCCACGATGAACACCGTGGCGGAGGGGCGCACGCCGAAGAGGATCACGGCGACCGGGATCAGGCCGACCGAGGGGATGGGCCGCAGGAACTCGATCGTCGACTCCGAGTACTCGCGCACGAGCCGCGAAGATCCGACCAGCACGCCGAGCAGGATGCCGAGCACGAGCGCGACGGCGAGTCCGACCGCCCAACCGGTGAGAGTCATCCCGAGTGCCTCCCAGAACTCGCCGGCCAGCGGCTGCGACGCCACGACCCGTCCTATCTGCGTCACGACGATCGAGAAGGGCGGCAGGTACTGCGACGGCACGACCTCGAGCCGCGATGCCCCCTCCCACAGCACGACGAACGCGGCGATGCCTGCGAGTCCGAGCATGACGGTCGCTGCGGTCGTGTGCGCGAACCGGCTCTCGCGAACAGTGGTCGGGCTCATCGGATCACGGCTCCCAGATCAGGGAGTCCATGTCGACCTCGTTCTCGATGTAGCTGAGCTCGTACGACCAGTCGGCCAGCGCCTGAAGATTCTCGGCAGTGAGCGGGAGCTTGCCGTAGGAGCCGAGCCGGATGCGTGCGGCGAGCTCGGGGTCGATCCTGGTGAACTCGGCGATGTTCTCGCGCAGCTCGTCGTCGTTGTCGAGTGCGTACTCATTCGCGCTCTCGATCGTGTCGGCGACGTTCGCGTAGTAGTCGGGGTTCGCCTCGACCTCGCTGCGCAGGGCGTACCAGACCCCGGCGACGACGGCCTCGTCCGACAGGTGCTCGAACGGGTTCGCGAGCGTGCGGAAGCCGTTCTCCTCACGCCCCAGGGTGCCGAACGGCTCGCCGGCGACGAAGGCGTCGACCGCGCCGCTCTCCAGGGCCGCAGGCTGATCCGGGATGCCGATCTGAACATACTCGACCTTCGATGGGTCGCCGCCGTCGCCCTTCACCGCGAGGTCGCTGAGCAGCTGCGTGTAGCCGCCGGGTCCGTTGATCGCGACCTTCTTGCCCTCGAGGTCCTTCGCCGACTCCAGCGGACTGTCCGCGGTCACCAGCAGGTCGTTGATGCCCTCTGCTGGGTCGTCTGGAGTGGCGCTGGCGGCGGCGATCACGACCAGATCGATGCCGTTCTGCACAGCCTGGAAGACGCTCGTCGTACCGCCATAGCCGACCTGCACCTGACCGGACTGCATCGCCTGGATGATCTCGGGCGATGAACCGGTCTGCTGCAGCGTCAGATTCAGCCCGGCGTCGTCGAAGACGCCGTTCTGCTGCGCCATGTAGACGGGGCCGATGTCGGTGACCGGGATGACCCCCAGAACGAGGTCCCCGCCCGGCTCGCCTGCGGTTCCGGTGCCGTCCTCGATGCCGGAACCGCAGGCGGTCAGGGTGAGGGCGAACGTC
Organism: Microbacterium halotolerans; assembly: GCF_003569805.1. Lineage (GTDB taxonomy): Bacteria > Actinomycetota > Actinomycetes > Actinomycetales > Microbacteriaceae > Microbacterium > Microbacterium halotolerans. The sequence goes on from NZ_KZ984052.1 coordinate 390,963, forward strand.
GCCGCTGCGGCGACGCCGATGCCGCGAAGAAATGCACGATCCATTACTGCCTCCATTGCCAGCGGGATTGTTCCGTCGAATCGCGACTAAAGCACATCCTGCGGTCGGTTCGTACGCTCTGCGTGCGTCTTGCCATCAGGCATCCCTAGCGTGTGGGACACGTGACAACGGCGTTAACGAAGGAGATCTGATGCCAACACCGACGCGTGCTGCGATCATCCGCGAACAACCGGGCGAGTTCGAGATCGCCGACATCCTGCTCGACGACCCGCGCCAGGGCGAGATCCTCGTGAAGATGGCCGTCAGCGGCCTGTGCCACTCCGATCATCATCTCGCCACGGGTGACAGCGTGCCCCAGATCATGCCGTTCATCGGCGGGCATGAAGGCACGGGCATCGTGCAGGCCGTCGGCCCGAGCACCTCCGGTTGGGAGATCGGCGACAAGGTGGTCTTCTCGTTCATCGCGAGCTGCGGCAGGTGCCGATGGTGCAACGAGGGGCAGAGCAACCTGTGCGACCTCGGTCGCTTCATGATGGCGGGCAGCCGATTCACGGATCCGGACAGCTACCGCGCATCACTTCCCGACGGCACGCCCGTGGGCCAGATGTGCGGACTCGGCACCTTCTCGGAGCACACCGTCGTCGACGTGAACTCCGCGGTGAAGCTCCCGGCAGACGCGGATCTCGACCGGCTGTGGCTGCTCGGATGCGGCGTGGGGACCGGGTGGGGATCCGCCGTGTACGCCGCCGAGGTCAAGCCTGGCCAGACCGTGATCGTGATCGGCACCGGCGGTGTCGGCGTCCACGCCGTGCAGGGCGCCTCACACGCGGGTGCGACAGCGGTGATCGCGGTGGACCCCGTGAAGCTCAAGCGCGAGAAGGCGCTGGAGGTCGGTGCGACGCATGCCTTCGCGACGATCGAGGAGGCGACGGTGTTCGCGCAGTCGATCACCAACGGCCAGGGCGCAGACGCCGCGATCCTCACCGTAGGCCTGCTCTCAGGCCAGGACATCGCCGATGCGTTCTACGCGATCCGCAAGGCGGGCACCGTGGTGGTCACGGCGATCGCGCCGAGTTCGGAACGTGCCATCCCTATCCCGCCGCTCGATCTCACCCGCTTTCAGAAGCGACTGCAGGGCGCCGTCTACGGCGCGAGCAACCCGCACGCCGACATCCCTCGCCAGTACGAGATGTACCTCGCCGGCCAGTTGAAGCTCGACGAGGTGATCTCGCAGCTGTATGCGCTGGAGGACATCTCCCAGGGCTACCGCGACCTGCTCGACGGCAAGAACGTCCGCGGAGGCATCCTGCATCGGCACTGATCCCCCCTTCGAGTGAGCGGGCGTCGTCACCGAGTGAAGGCGCTCAGCCCCGTGACGGCACGGCCGACGATGAGGGAGTTCATCTCGTGGGTGCCCTCGAAGGTGTACACGGCCTCCGCGTCCGCGAAGAACCGCGCCAGGTTCCGATGCACGCGGATGCCCTCGGCGCCCGCGATCTCGCGCCCGAGTGCGACTGTCTCGCGCAGACGATCAGCCGACCAGGTCTTTGCGAGCGCGGCGGTCGCATCGTCGAGGGCGCCGCGGTCCTTCAGAGTCGTCAGCCGCACGGCGAGCGCCAGCGTCGCCTCGGCGTTCCCGAGCATCCGGGTGAGCTTCTCCTGAACGAGCTGGAATCCCGCGATGGGTCTGCCGAACTGCTCGCGTGCCAGCGCGTATCGCAGAGCTGACTCATATGCCCCGATCTGCAAGCCTGCGGCATTCCAGCCGATCACATACCGCAGCTGTGCCAGGATCGCCGAGAGATCCGAGAAGGAGCCGATGCCGGGAAGGCGCGCGTCGGCGGCGAGCGGGACATCGTCGAACCGGATGTCGCTGTTGCGCACCATGCGAAGGGCGATCTTCCCGTCCACGTCGCTCATCGTCACGCCTGGCGCATCGAGCGGCACGAGAAACGCATTCACGCGGCCGGTATCGGCGTTCCGCGCAGGCACGATCGCCAGCTGCGAGATCGGCGCGTTGCCGATCCAGCGCTTGTGTCCGCTCAGCCGCCACCCGTCTCCGTCAGGGGTTGCGAGCGTCGCCATGCCGCCCGCGACATCCGAACCGTGCTCCGGCTCCGTGAGGGCGAAGCATCCGGTGGTCTCGAAGCTCGGGATGCCGGGGTCGAGTGCGGCGATCTGCTCCGGCGATCCGCCGCCTCGCAGCACCGTGCGGAACATGCCGGTCTGTCCGCCGTAGATCGTGCCGATCGACGCGTCGACCCGTTGGAGCTCCAGGTGTTTGAAGCCGACGTAGTACGGGCTGAGGCTTCCGTCCTGGCGCAGCAGGACCTCGTCGTCCTCCAACCGGAGGGCGGCCAGCTCTGCGCGCAGGTGCACGGGGCATTCCGCCTGCTCCCACCAATCGGCGAGGTGAGGCGTCGCCTGCTCGTCGAGCAGGCGACGCAGCTGCGCCAGCTTCGCGCGCTCGCCGACGGTGAGGAGGTCGTCCGCATAGCCGAGCCTGTCCGTCGGCTCGGCGAGCGGATCGGGTGGAGACGCGATCACGCGTGGGCTCCTTCGGCGCGCGCGGCGAGCTCCTCCGCCGCATCGGCCCTGATCCGCGCGAGCGGGACCTTGCCCGTCTGGGTGCGGTCGAGGCTCTGCCGCACGAACAGGTGCCGCGGCTTCTTGTAGCCGGCGACGCGCTCGCCGACGGAGGAGATCACTTCGTCGACGTCGACGGGCCCCGTCGCGGCGATCGTCGCACACACGACCTCGCCGAATCGCGGGTCGGGGAGGCCGAAGACGATCGCGTCATCGACCGACGGATGCTCGATCAGCGCCTCCTCGACTTCAGCCGGATACACCTTCTCACCGCCGGTGTTCACGACAGCGCTGAGCCTGCCCAGCAGATCGATCGTGCCGTCGCCGCGGGCGCGCGCCCAGTCGCCTGGCACCACATAGCGGTGGCCGTTCATCTCACGGAACGTCTCGGCGGTCTTCACCGGATCGCCGTAGTAACCGCGAGGGAGGATGCCGCGGAACGCGACCAGCCCGAGTGTGCCGGCGCTCAGCGGGAGCTCCCGCCCCTTCTCGTCGAGCAGCGCCGCATCCGGCGTCAGCGTGAGCGGCGCGGGCAGATCGTCTGCCGAGCGCGACGTGCCGAGCGCGTACGGCCCTCCCTCGCTGGAGGCGAACATGTCGACGATCGTCATGTCGCCGAGTCGGTGCAGCCGCGCCTTCGCCTCGTCGCTGAAGCGCATACCGCTGCTGATCACGCTGGTCACGGTCGGAAGGCCGTTCGCCTTCTCCGCCGCCTCTGCCAGTGGCAGCGCCAGAACGTCCCCCGCGACGATCAGCCGGGTCACCCCGTAGCGGCCGATCAGCTCATACGCTGTGCCCACGTCCATCCGGGCAGCCGCGTGCATCACGATCGTTCCGCCGAGCGCCAGGGCGGCCATCGTCGCGGACTGGGCGGTGCCGTGCAGAAGGGGGCTCATGGGCAGGGTCACGACCCGGGGCCGCTCGGCATCCGCCGCGATGCGGACGGCTGCGGCGACGTCGGCAGGCGGTTCGGCGCCGATCAGCCCCCAGGTCGAGTGGCGTCGGGCGATCAGGAGCGTATCGAGATCCCACACCACCGCGCGGGGACGTCCCGTGGTGCCCCCGGTGTACAGCCGCATCTCCGCGCCGCGCGGTGCGGGAGGCAGAGCGGGGCCGTCGTCCGCGAGCAGCGCGCGGTAGTCCGTCGCCCCGTCCACGGCATCGCCGCCGTCGTCGACGGTGATCAGCTCGACATCGAGCCCGGCCGCCGCCTCAACGGCCAGGGCGGACATCGACGTCGGAATCAGGAGCACGCGCGAAGATGAGTCCACCAGCAGGTCGCGCACCTCGCCCGCGCGGTACCGGTAGTTGATCGCGACGGGGGCGACGCCGATCGCGAGGCACGCCCACAGGAACACGAGGAACTCCGTGCGGTTGTACAGGAGCGTCGCCGCCGCGTCTCCCGTGCTCAGGCCGCGGGAGCGCAGGTGGGCGGCGAGGGACGCCGCCTCGTCGCGGAAGCGGCCCCAGGTCATCTCGTCGTCCGCCGTCGCGGCTGCGAGGCGCTCGGGAACGGCCCGGGCGATGCCGTCCCACAGGTCGCTGTAGTGGATCGGGACGGTGGACGACGTCGAGGTCTCGGCCATTGCCTGCCTCATTCGTAGTGCCTCAGCACGAGTTCGGCGACGACGGCGGGCTTCGGCGCGCCCTCCGTCTCGAAGACCAGCGCGAGGGCGACCTGCCAACCGCCGTCGACTCGAGCGACGTCCGCGACCGAGCCGCGGACCCGGATCTGAGCGCCGGAGCGCACGGGGTGGGGGAACCGGATCCTGTTGAAGCCGTACACGATGCCCGTGCTGGTGCCCTCGACGCGGTAGATCTCCCGCAGATGGGGCACCACCATCGACAGCGTCAGCATGCCGTGTGCGATCCGCCCGCCGTAGGGCGAGGCGGCAGCGGCCTCCGCGTCGACGTGGATCGGGTTGTCATCGCCGGAGAGTGCGGCGTAGGCGTCGATGTCGCCCTGTGGGATCTCCCGCCAGGAGGATGGTCCGAATTCGCGGCCCCCGATCGCACCGACGTCCGCGATGTCGGTGATCAGGGCATTCGCCTCGGCACGCTCGGTTGTGGTCTCGCTCATCGTGGCCTTCCTTCATCCGGCGCCTCGTCGCGCCGTGCCGCCATTCTGACCGGGCGACGGCGCCCGTGCGGCACCGTTTCCACGCGGCGAAAGCACGGTGTCCTCGGCGACCGCACTGGTATGACCGCCCGATTCCATCTGCTGAAAAGCACATGGAGCGCACCGGCCGTGATGGGCAGACTCGGGCCAGCCGTCGGCGTCGAAGCCGACGGGCCACGTTCCGACAAGGGAGTCGACATGATCAGTGCACGAAGCCCCAAGAGCGGGCGTTCACGCCTGCCCCGCGCCACCGCAGGTACGGCGCTCTTCGCCGCGGGTGCGCTCGCTCTCGCCGGATGCGGCGGTTCCGGACCGGCAGGAGGAGGCGAAGGAGAGCTGCAGGAGATGACGGCGGTGACGTTCCTGCCGATGGAATCGTTCACCTTCGCACCCGAGATGTACGCCTACGCAGGAGGCTACTTCGCGGACCACGGCCTCGACGTGACGCTCGAACCGGTGAAGGGCACGGCCGCTGCCGTGCAGGCGGTGCTCGGCGGAGCCGCAGACATCACACGGGTCAGCTCGATCGACTCGATGCCGCCGCTGGAGGACGGCCAGTCCATCGTGCCGATCGGCACGATGGCGTACAAGTCGAACCTGCGGGTCGTATCGAGCGAGGGCAACCCGATCGAGTCGCCCGCTGACATGGCTGACCAGACGATGGGCATGGGATCCATCGGCGGCACGAGCGAGAAGATGCTGAACCTCGCACTCGATGCAGGAGGAGTCGATCGCGATTCCGTGACGCGCCAGGCCGTGCCGGTGACCGGAGCGACCTATCAGCTCGTCAAGCAGGAGCAGCTGGCGGGCTACATCGTCAGCCTCGACACGTCCATTCAGCTGGGGCTGCAGAATCCGGATGCGGTCGTCACGGACGCCGGTCTCGCTGAGGCTCCTGACATCCAGACCTGGCTCGCCACACAGGACTCCCTCGACGATGAGCAGTCGTCTCAGAACATCACGGCTTTCCTCGCGGCGATCGAGGACGCGGTGCAGGACATCATCGATGACGCGGACAACGACTTCGAGAATGTGATCGCCACTCTGCGTGACAGCGGCGACTTCGACTTCGCAGCCCTCGACGATGACGACGTCGCCGCTCAGGCGCTGGACTTCTATGTGAACAACACCTGGGTCGACCCCGACGGTGACACACCACTGCTGGCGCACAACTCGGAAGCATGGACGCACGCGTATGACACCTACGTCGAGGCGGGCCTGCTCGATGGCGGGCAGGACCCTGCCGCCTGGCTCGATTCCGACCATCTGCCAGCGGAGGACGCGGAATGATGGCGAGAGAAGGAGCCGGAACCACGACGGGGGTTCTGAGCGCGAGCACCGCCGACGCGGGCATGCCTCGGCTGGCGATCCGCGGCCTGTCGCGCGACTTCCATACTCGCAACGGCGTCGTCCACGCGGTGCAGGGCATCGATCTGTCCATCGCGCACGGGGAGTTCGTCGCACTGATCGGCAGATCCGGGTGCGGCAAGACGACGCTGCTGCGGATGATCGGCGGTCTGCTCCCGCCGACCGACGGCAGCATCGAGGTCGACGGGCGCGCACTGTGGCGGGACGGCCAGATCGACCAGTCGGCCGTCGGCATGCTCGGCTTCGTGTTCCAGGAGAGCAACCTGTTCCCGTGGTTCTCGGTGCTCGACAACATAGCGCTGCCGATGAAGCTGCGCGGCGTGTCCAAACGCGTCCGCAGATCCAGGGCCGCGGAGTTCGCCGACCTCGTAGGCCTCGGCGATTTCACCGGGTCCTATCCGCGTGAGCTCTCCGGCGGCATGCGCCAGCGCGCCGCGATCGCGAGAGCCCTGTCCACCGAGCCGGAGCTGCTGCTGATGGACGAGCCGTTCGGCGCCCTCGACGCGCTCACCAGGGAGCGGATGAACCTGGAGCTGCAGCGCATCGTGCTGGAGACCAGTTCCACGGTCGTGTTCGTCACCCACGACATCCCAGAGGCGGTGTTCCTCGCAGATCGCGTCGTGCACATGACGCCGCGGCCCGGCCGAGTCCGCCAGATCCTGCCGGCGGAGTTCGCCAAGCCGCGATCGGTCGATCTGCAGACCGAGACCGCGTTCAATGAGATCGTGCGTCGGCTCCGGCACGACATCGACGAGGAGGAGTGAGATGTCGCGTTCTCGATTCCTGAGGGTCCTGCCGTGGATCGTCACGCCATCGCTCGTCGTGCTGATCGTGGTCTGCTGGCAGCTGGTGGTGACCCTGTTCGGGGTCAACCCGTTCATCTTCCCGCCTCCCGGCCAGGTGGGGAGGGCATTCGTCGGGCTGTTCACCGACTCGGCGACTTGGGAGGCGACGGGCATCACCGTGCTCGAGATCGTCGTCGGCTTCCTGCTCGCCGTCGTGTTCGGACTGATCGTCGGCGTGCTGCTCGGCAAGATCCGGTGGCTCGAAGTCAGCCTGCGCCCGCTCATCGTGATCGCACAGGTCGCCCCGAAGGTCGCGTTCGTGCCGCTGTTCGTGATCTGGTTCGGCTTCGGCCTCACCTCGAAGGTCGTGCTCGCGACGCTTCTCGGCTTCTTCCCGATCATGCTCAACGTGCTCCTCGGCGTGCGCTCCGTCGAGCAGGGGCAGCGAGAGGTGATGCAGAGCCTGAACGCCTCTCGCTGGCAGACCTTCCTGCAGCTGGAGGCGCGCAGCCTGCTGCCGTATCTGTTCGCCGGCATGGAGGTTGCGATCGTGCTCTCCACCATCGGCGCGATCGTCGGGGAGTACCTCGGCGGCAACGACGGGCTCGGCAACCTCGTGATCTCCGCGATGAACTCGCTCGACGCCGCCGGCACCTTCGCCCTCATCCTGTGGCTCTCGCTCATGGGACTGCTGCTGTACCTCGTGGTGAACGAGCTGAAGCGGTTCTTCATCCCGTGGCATGAGTCCGTGTACGGTCTGCGGGACATGGGGGCATAGGCAGCGGCATGCCGACGCAGTCGCGCGACCACATCCAGAGCCTGCAGCGGGGAGTCGAGGTTCTGCGGGCCTTCGACGGCTACGAGGCCGCGCTGTCCGTCGCGGAGGTCTCCGCTCGCGTCGAGTTCTCGAGGCCCGTCGTGCGGCGCATCCTGCTCACCTTCCAGGAGCTCGGCTATGCCGACTGCGTCGGCAGTCTCTGGAGCCTCACACCGCGCATCCTGGAGCTCGGGGCGGGGTACTTCGCCGCGTCCTCGCTGCCCGAGATCTCGTACCGCTATCTCCCGGTCGCGGTCGAGCGCACGGGGGAGACCTGCAGCGTCGGCGTGCTCAACGGCGACGACGTGATCCACGTCGCCCGTATCGAGGACCACAGGCCGCTGCCGGATGCCGTGCGCATCGGGCATCAGCTTCCCGTCCATGCGACGGCGCTGGGCAAGGTGCTGATGGCCGATCTCGAGGATGCCGCGTTCGACGGCCTGTTGGAGCGCCTCGAGCTGGAGCGGCACACGCCGCACACGGTCACCGACGTGCGCGCCCTGCGCGAGCGCGTCGCACGCGTGCGGGAGTCGGGCTTCGACGTGTCGATCGAGGAGCTCCATCCTGGCATGATCTCGGCGGCGGTGCCGATCCGAGTCGACGGCGCCGCCGTAGGCGCGCTCTCGGCGTCATCGACGACCGTCCGTGAGACGGGCGACTCCCTCGCGCGTCGGATCGTGCCGGTGCTGCGGCAGACCGCATCGAGCATCGCCTGTGCCTATCGGAATGCGAACCCGCAGCTGTTCCGGAAGATGTCCAGGACTGTGAGGCACTGACCGAGAAGCGCCTGTGAGAGCCGCCGTCGTTCTGGGTGAAGCCGGTCACGACTGCGGCGAGGACCCCATCAGACGGGCAGCTCTCGGCCGAGGAAGGCGCCGTCGGCTTCGAGGCGGCGCTGCAGTTCGCCGACGTCGATGTCGGCGCCGCCCAGGCCGGTGCCGAGCGCGATGGCCGCCGCGGTACCCGCCGCCTGGCCCATGGCGAAGCAGGGGCCGGTCACGCGGCCGGACGACTGACCTCCCTGGGTCATCGATGCGCAGCGCCCGGCGACCAGGAGGTTCTCCACGCGCTGGGGCACGAGCATCCGGTAGGGGAGCTGGTTGTAGCCGCGCGAATCGACTGGGGCGAAGCGGAAGGCCACGTCGCCGGTCACATGAGCCTCGACGGGCCAGCCGTTCACGCCGATCGTGTCGTCGAAGTCGGCGCAGCCGAGCACGTCCTCCTCGGTGAGCTGGTATCCGCCCAGCACGCGGCGCGTCTCGCGGATTCCGACGGAGGGTGCGATGTCGACGATGTACGAGTCCTGGAAACCAGGGGTGTGATCTCTGATGAACTCGAACGCGTCCCAAGCCTGCCTGCGGCCCTGCAGCTCCCCCCTGGTGAGCTGGTGCACGTCGGTGCCGTCGACCGGCGAGCCGTCGGCATTGGACAGCTGTGTGAGATTGGAACGCCACTCCAGGGGGTTCCGCTGCGGACGCACGATCGGCTTCTTGCGCGGGAACGCGTGAGTGCCCGCCGCCTCGGCCTGTTCCATCTGCTCCCTGACCACGCGCCAGGCGTCGCCGGCTTCATCGGGGTCGACGCCGTTGATCCGGAACATCAGCGACGGGTACATCAGCTTCTCCGACCGCTCGAACGGCGCCCCAGCCCACGCAGAGATGTCGGCGTCACCGGAGCCGTCGATGAAGAAGCGACCCCGCACGGCGGCGCGGCCGGACTTCGATTCGACGAGTACCGTGTCGATGCGGTCGTCCGCCGAGCGTGTGACGCCGACGGCCCTGGCATGGAACAGGATCTCGCCGCCGCCGGAGGTGACCAGCTCGTCCGCCGCCAGCTTCAGCGCGGAGATATCGTACGACAGCGCCTGGATGCGATCCGCGACCGACAGATGCGGCTCGTTGAGACCGTCGAGCGCGCGCATCCGGTCGAGCAGCTCATCCGCGTATCCGTGGATCGACTGCACGTCGGTGCCGAACACCCGTGCGTGCATGCCGCAGAAGGTCGCGAGTCCGCCCATCGTGCCTGCGCCGCCGAGGAACCCGTACATCTCGATCAGGAGGGTCGACATGCCATGGCGGCTCGCCGCGGTCGCCGCCATGAGGCCGGCCGGGCCGCCGCCGATCACGACGACGTCGTACTCGCCGATGACGGGGGTGCTGCGCGCGGACTCCTGGACGGTCGACGTCGACATGATGCCGGTCATGCGGGGACTCCTGCGGCTGTGGGGGAGGACGGAGCCCTGTCGCAGGGTGCACCGCACAGCACGGCGCCGCAGCTGAGGGGCTGCACCAGCTGCTCGTACTGCTCGAGATAGCCCCCACCGGAATCGCGGTCGGCGATCGGGACGAAATCGGGCCTGTCGGCGAGAACGGCCTCGTCGACCAGCAGATCGACCGTGCCGGCCTTCAGGTCCATTCGGATGGGGTCACCGTCCTGCACTCGGCCGAGGGGCGATCCGGGAAGCGCCGCCTCAGGCGAGACCTCGCCGATCGTCATACCCTGGTTCACCAGGCCGGAGAACTGCCCGTCGGTGACGAGCGCGACGCTGTGTGCGAGCCCGCGGGCGTGCAGCGCGAAGATGAAGGCGCTGGTCAGACCGAGGCCGGGCGCGCCCGTCACGCCGATGCCGCGGATCACCGCGACGTCGCCCTCGCGGAGGCGGCCGCTGGAGATCCCCGCGATGGCGTCCTCCCGGTTGCGGAAGATGCGTGCTGGCCCTTCGAAGGTGTGGGGCCCTGGGTCGGGAACCGGCCTCTTCGCGACCGCGCCGCCCGGCGCGAGCGAGCCTTTGAGCACGCTGATCGCCGGGTCGGTGCCGAAGGCTTTCGCGAGGGACCTGATGACATCATCGTCGCCCGGCCGCGCCAGTGCGGCATTGTCAGCGACCGTCGCGCCGGAGACCGTCAGCACATCGCCGTCGAGGAGCGGCAGCAGTTCGCGAAGCGTCGTGGCGGCGCCTCCAGCGTCCTCGTACTCTTCCGTCAGGCGGGGCCCGTTGGGGCGCACCGAGCACAGCAGCGGCGTCTCTCGTCCGAGCGTGCGGAACAGCTCCCACACATCGATGTCGAGCCCGGCTTCGATCGCAATCGCCTGCAGATGCTTGATCGTGTTGATCGAGCCGCCGACGGCGAGCATGGCGCGCACGCCGTTGCGCACGGCGCCCGCCGTGATGATGTCTCGGGGCCGGATGTCGCGGGCGACCAGATCGGCGAGAGCGGCGGCGCTGCGGGCGACGTTGTGCCACATCCGCTCGCCCAGCGCGCGAACAGGGGCGGCACCCGGCAGCGCCATGCCGATCGCCTCGGCCAGGATGTGCATGGAGTTCGCGGTCGCGAGACCTGCGCAGACTCCCGGGCCGAGGATCGCATCCTGCGCCTGCTCTTCCAGCCCGTCCGTCGGCTCGCCCGTCACGGCCGCCTTCGACGCCTGCAGGAAGATCTCCTCGATGTCGGCCTCGCGGCCCTCTGCAAGCCCGGAATGTTGGTAGCCGCACGGAATGACGATGGTCGGGATGTTCAGGCGCCCCGCGGCCATCAGGTGTCCCGGCGTCGTCTTGTCGCACGAGCTCAGACAGATCATCGCGTCGAGCTTGGCACCTTCGACGGCCGCCTCGATGTCGTCGACGATCAGGTCACGGCTCGGCAGGATGTACCGGCCGGCACGGCCGGCGCTCGTGACGAAGTCGCTCGGTGCGGTCGTGCGGATCTCGAAGGGCAGGAGCCCGGCGTCGCGCAGATGTGTCTTCAGGCGGGCCGCGACCTCGTCGAGGTGCGAGAAGCAGGCGGCGAGCTCAGACGATGTGTTCACGATCGCGACCTTGGGGCGGTCCCAATGCTCGCGCGGGATGCCGAGCGCCGTGTAGTGCGCCTGCCTGGCGATCGCAAGCGCCGAGGTGCGGGGAAGGTTGCTGCGGAGCGGGGAGGACATCGTCGTCCTTTCTCATCGGCGTGCCGGACTGTCGTGATTCCTTGATATCCCACGGGCGGATTCGTGTGCACGCTGTGCGTACGCAGCGACCACCGAGCGTACGAGCAGGGGGCGCGCCGGAGCGCAGGGCTCTGGATGCTCTGCTGCACACCAGGGCCCCACAGGCGTGCGACCGTCAGCGCTTCGCTGACAGCGACCGTGAGATGCCTCCGGCCGCCACGCGCACCAGGTGGGCGGCGTTGCGCTCGTCGGCGTCCTCGTACCGCATGATCAGCGACAGGGCGGCCACCACCTGGCCGCCCGGCACCGTTACCGGGGCGGCGACCGCCATGTACTCGGTGTTCAGGTCCCGCCCGCTGATGGCGTAGCCGCGGATGCGCACCTCGGCGAGCTCCCGTTTGAACGCATGGGCGTCGACTGTCGGCGGCAGCTGCTCGTCGAGCATCCGGTCACGCTCGTCCAACGGCGCGTAGGCGAGCAGAACCCGTCCGACGGCCGTCGTGTGCATGTCGTGTCTGCCGCCCACCCGCGGGCGCGTGAGCACCTGTGACGGGCTCTGGAACCGCTCGACGAACACCGTCTCGTTTCCCTCGCGGATGGCGAGATGGATCGAATAGTGGGTGATCTCGTAGAGGTCGTGCATGAACGGTCGAGCGATGCGCTGCATCGCCATGGAGCGCGGTGCGAGGGAGCCGACCTCCCACAGCCGGAGGCCCACGTGGTACCTGCCGTGGTCGTCGCGTTCGAGCGCGCCCCACTCGGCGAGCGAGTTCACCATCCGGTACGTCGTCGCAAGCGGCAGGTCGGCGTTGCGGCTGATCTCGCTGAGCGTCTGGCGCGCCCTGCCCTGCCGGAAGGTGCCGATGATCGACAGCGCTCGATCGACCGACCTCGGCAGCGCGGCTCTGGGCGGTGCTGGGCGCTCGGCGATGACCATATCTGCTCCTTGACGTCGATGTCAGGCGTCGACGGCCTGCGTCGACAGCGGGATCTCCCGGGGCGGGTTCAGCGTGAAGACCTCCACGATCGCGGAGACGCCGGCATTGTTCGCCCCTGCGACCATGATCTGCACGGATGTCGGATAACTCAAGAGTGGCACGTCATCCGGTGCTGCGGACGAACTCGCCGTGTCCGGCATCGCATCCGGATGATCGGCAGGCAGGCGCCAGTGCGATTTGTGCGAGAGTGCATCCTTGCCCACGGCGGCGAGCTCGGAGCGATCGCGACGGGAATGCTCGAAGATGAAGCGCCTGAGGTCGTCCTTCGACCAGCCGGCATCGGCGAGCATCTGCGCGTGCTCGGGTGCGAGCACGACGAGCGCGCTGGTGTACTCATGGATCAGAGCGCCGGTGCGCCGAATGCTGTCAGCCAGGTCGAGGGCGAGCTGCTCTGGGGCGGAGGTGTGCCTCGCCTCGATATGCATCACAGACCGGACGACGAAGGCTGTCACGACGGACTCGTCGGCCGCGTGGCCCTGTTCGACCGCCAGGCTCGGCCACGGACTGAGCTCCTCGTTCTCTCCGATCACCGCCGTGTACTTCGACGGATTGCCCTGTGTCGCCTGGTCGAGCTCGTGGGGGCGCAGGCCGAACACGTTGATCAGGCCGAGCCTGATCGCCCGCCCGATCGTCGCATTGGCACGGTGGCCCGACCCGAAGACGTTGCCGGCGCTGTTCAGAGAGATCTCGTTCCTGATGGGGCCGTTCACGACCGTGAACGGGGCGGTTCCCGTCGTGCTCTGCCAGATGCCGCGGCGAGGGTGAGGTTCCTTCGCGATCGCCAGCCACGCAGCGATGACCACGGGGAGGTACGCAGGCATGCACCCTGCGAGTGCAGCGTTGATCGCGGCGAGGCGCACCGTGATCCGACGGTTCAGATGCGGGATCTCGAACAGCACATCATCTGGCTCGCGCCTCGTCATCGCGAGAAAGTCCGCCAGCAGCGATTCGGTGACGGGAGTGACGGGAAGTCCATCGGTCCAGCCGCGCCCGTCGTAGTACTCCTGGGCGAGGCGCACCGTCTCCGCATCGACGGCGGGGGGCGTGAGCGTATCGGCTGCGATGCTCATTCCGCGTCACCGCCGGTCAGGATGCGCACGGCGACGGGAAGCGTGCTCGCGGCGTGCTCGCCGAGCTGGGCGTCGTCGAGGCTCGCGAACGGGTGAGGCACGGCGTGGAACTCGAAGCCGGGGAAGCCCTGCACTGCGGCCATGGCGCGTCCGGAAGGGTAGAACGCGTCGGAGACGATGCTCACGGTCGGCACGCCCGCACGCTCGAACAGAATGCCGTCGACGACGGTCGCTGCGCTGCACGAGCCGCAGTCTCCGACGCCGGTGATCACCACGTCGACTTCATCGACGATCCGCGCCAGCAGGTCGTCACCGGCCGGGGTGCCGAAGTAGTCCTTCGTGTAGAGCTTCGTCTCCGCCACGCCCTCGGAGTCAGCCAGCAGCCCGCCGAGCTTCTCGAGGAACATCGTCGTGTTGGGCTTGGTGTTGTCGAGAAGGCCCACGGTGAGCCCCGTCAGCGTTGCGGGCCGCGGCGCAAGGGTCGCGTCGTCGGTCTGTTCGTCCATGCCGGTGGGGTCCAGCAGCAGTTCGGTCGTCGTCATCGTCGGCACCTCTCGATCATCTCGTTGCTTCAGACAATCCGATTCGGCGCCGCGCGACCGGCCGGTTTCCACGCCGCGAAAACTCCCGCCGTGACGGCTTATGCGCGCGCGAGAGTGAGAGCATGACACTCAGCCCCGAGATCGTGGCCATCGACGTCCACACCCACGTACAGCGCTCTGTGCGGGCGGACACCGCGCTCGACTCCGAGAAGAGCGAGGCGATGGCCGCCTACTTCCGCACCGACGTGCACCCCCCGACGGTCGTCGACCTCGCGGAGCTGTACCGCGCGAAGAAGATGATGTGCGTCGCCTTCTCTGTGGACGACAGCTGGCTCACCGGGGAGGACAACCCGGTGAGCAACGAGGAGGTCGTCGATCTCGCCGCAGAGCATGCCGACGCGGTCATCCCGTTCGTCACGGTCGACCCGCATGCGGGCGCGCGCGGCGCGCGGCAGCTCCGGCGGCTTGCGGAGCGGGGTGCACGCGGGGTGAAGCTCCATCCCAGCGCGCAGGCGTTCTTCCCCAACGATCGGGAGACCTATCCGCTGTACGAGGCGATGGAGGAGACCGGGCTGATCGGGCTGTTCCACAGCGGACACACCGGTGCGGGCGCCGGTCGGCGCGGAGGAGGCGGCATCCGACTGAAGTACGCGAGGCCGATGCTCGTCGACGATGTCGCCGTCGACTTCCCCGACCTGCCGATCATCCTGGCCCATCCGTCCTTCCCATGGCAGGACGAGGCGCTGTCGATGGCACTGCACAAGCCGAACGTGCACATCGACCTCTCCGGCTGGTCGCCGAAGTACTTCCCGCCGAACCTGGTTCAGTACGCACGCACGCTGCTCAAGCACAAGATGCTGTTCGGAACCGACTACCCCGTGATCACCCCCGAGCGCTGGATGAAGGACTTCACGGCTCTCGGATTCGACGATGCGGTCACTCGCCTGATTCTCCGAGACAACGCCGCCTACCTCCTCTCCCTGTAGCGACCGCGCCGTGGATGCTCCGAGCGACCAGGACGGAGTCCGCTCAGCCGGTGCGCGGTAGGGTGGGAGGCTGGCGCAATCGCGCCGTCCTCACCCCAGACGAACGGATGCTGCTGTGCTTGCCGTGCACGATCTCGAGATCCGCGTAGGTGCGCGCATGCTCATGTCCGACGTGAGCTTCCGCGTCGGCCCCGGCGACAAGATCGGCCTCGTCGGACGAAACGGCGCGGGGAAGACCACGCTGACCAAGGTGCTCGCCGGCGACAAGCCGCCGAGCAACGGCGGCGTCGACCTGCGCGGCGAACTCGGCTACCTGCCGCAGGACCCCCGGTCCGGCGACCCGGAGGAACTGGCGCGCACGCGCGTGCTCAATGCCAGAGGGCTGGGCGACCTCGCCGCCGGGATCGCGGAGGCATCCGCGCAGATGGCCAGCGACGATGCTGAGGTATCGGAGAAGGCGATCCGTCGCTACGGCAACCTGATGGAGCGCTTCGAAGCGCTCGGCGGCTACACGGCAGAGAGCGAGGCCGCGGTCATCGCGAACAACCTCTCACTGCCGGATCGCATCCTGGACCAGCCGCTCAAGACGCTGTCCGGCGGTCAGCGACGCCGCATCGAGCTGGCGCGCATCCTGTTCAGCGATGCCGACACCATGATCCTCGACGAGCCGACCAACCACCTCGATGCCGACAGCGTGGTGTGGCTGCGCGAGTTTCTCAGGTCGTACCGCGGAGGGCTGATCGTGATCAGCCATGACGTGGAGCTGGTGGGCGAGACGGTGAACCGCGTGTTCTACCTCGATGGCAACCGCCAGGCCATCGACATCTACAACATGGGCTGGAAGCACTATCAGCGCCAGCGCGTCGCCGACGAGGAGCGCCGCAAGAAGGAACGCGCCAACGCGGAGAAGAAGGCGTCGTCACTGCAGCAGCAGGCGGCGAGATTCGGCGCCAAGGCCTCCAAGGCCGCCGCGGCGCACCAGATGCAGGCGCGCGCCGAGAAGCTGCTGTCCGGGCTGGACGAGGTGCGCCAGCAGGACCGCGTCGCGAGCATCCGGTTCCCGAAGCCCGCCGCGTGCGGAAAGACGCCGCTGATGGCTTCGAGCCTGTCGAAGTCGTACGGCGCGCTGGAGATCTTCGCGGGCGTCGACCTCGCCATCGACCGAGGGTCGAAGGTCGTCGTACTCGGGCTGAACGGCGCGGGCAAGACGACTCTGCTGCGCATCCTCGCCGGTGTCGACGCCAGCGACACCGGGCAGATCGAACCGGGCCACGGCCTCAAGATCGGGTACTACGCGCAGGAGCACGAGAACCTCGACATCGACCGCTCCGTGCTGCAGAACATGATGTCATCCGCGCCCGACATCAACGAGACCGAAGCACGCAAGGTGCTCGGATCATTCCTGTTCACCGGCGACGACGTGCTCAAGCCTGCGGGTGTCCTCTCCGGCGGAGAGAAGACCCGGCTGTCGCTGGCGACGCTCGTGGTGTCGTCGGCGAACGTCCTGCTCCTCGACGAGCCGACCAACAACCTCGATCCGGCCTCGCGCGACGAGATCCTCGGCGCGCTCAGCCACTACGAGGGTGCGGTGGTCCTGGTCTCACACGACGAGGGGGCCGTCGAGGCGCTCAACCCCGAGCGTGTGCTGCTGCTTCCGGACGGCGTCGAGGACATCTGGAACAAGGACTACGCCGACCTCATCTCCCTCGCCTGAGACCGAGTCACCTCTTCAAGTCTCCCGCCGATCTTCAGCTGCCTGCAGAGGCGTTGCCGGAGACTCGAAGAACTGTCACTGCGCGTCGAGGAGGGCGTCCTCCTCCTCGGCGTCGCGGTCGCGGCGGCGGCGGGGGCGCTTCGGACGAGGCAGGTGGGCACTGCCCTCGGAGCTGCCCATGGCGTCGACATCGTCGATGTCATCCGGATCGTCGTCATCCTCCGCGGACGCGCGGATCTCGGTGCGGATCATGTAGCCGATGAAGACGAAGCCCATCACCGCGAACAGAATCCACTGCACGGCGTACGACAGGAACGGACCGGGATCTTCGGCCGGATCCTCCAGAGCGTGCGGGGTGTCGGCGGCGGCCGGATCCTCCGAGACCAACGATCCGTACACGGTCGAAAGCGTGTCGTCGCCCGCGATCTCCGCAACCGACGGCACGTGCAGCGTCGGCAGCTGACCATCAGGGGCCGAGCGACCGGACGACGGCAGCTGCTCGGTCGGTCGCAGCCTGGCGACCACAGTGACCTCGCCGCTGGGAACGGCCGGCACGATGTCCGGAGCCTCGGCGCTCTCACCAGGCGGGATCCAGCCGCGGTCGACCACGAACACGCGACCGTCGTCGGTCCGGATGGGAACGAGCACCTCGTACGCATTCGTGCCGCCGTGGGGGCGGTTGCGCACGAACGTCTGTGCGGACGCCACGTACTCGCCCGTCACCTCGACGGGGCGCCACTCGTCGCCGGCGTCGAAGCGCCCGTCATCGCCGATGAGATCGGCGAGGGGCACCGGATCGGCGTCGTAGTTGTTCTCGATCAGGGCGAGATCGGTCGCACGCTCGGCGTTGCGGGAGAACTGCCAGTGCGAGAGGAACCCGCACGCCACCGCGAACAGGCAGGCGACGAGGGCGTACACCGTCCAGCGGACGGCGCGGGGACTGTTCTTCACGAGGCCCCCTGTGCGCCGTCCGTCACGCCCTCGACGACCTCGAGCGGAAAGCTGCGCGAGGCGAGGAACTCCCGCAGGTAGGAGACGTGCTCATCGCACGCCAGCCACACCTTGCGACGGTCGGCGAAGTGGATCTTCGGGTTGCGCCACACCACGCTCCACGTAGCGGACGCCCTGCACCCGGCTCGCGCACAGGTCGGCGCGATGGGGTCCATGCCGATCACGTCGCCGCACCGCCGTTCCCGTACGGGCGTTCGTCGTCCGTCTCGGCGCCGCTCTCATCGATGCGCAGCACGCCGGGCTCGGCGTCGGGCGGCGACGGCGCGGACGGCGCCGCGAGCGAGTCCGACTCCGGCGGGACGGCGTGGTCGACGCGTCTGGACGAGCGCGCGTTGGCGCTGACAACGGCGATGTAGGGCAGGAAGATCGCGCCGATCGCGAAGACGAACGTGTACCAGCCGTAGGGCTGGATCGCGACCGCCAGGATCAGACACGCGATGCGGATGCCCATGGTGATCAGATACCGACGCTCGCGCGAGCGCGAGTCGTCCCGCGGCGAGACGTCGAGCGACGTCGCGGACTGGGCGGAGCGGCTGCGTTTGTTCACGGTCCCTTCAGGGTATGCCCCCATCCGGTGAGCCGGCCCTGAGACCGCGCCGACTGCCGGATAGGATGATGACTCACTTTCCGTCGACAATGGAGCAGCACCGTGAGCTCAGCTGACACTTCCGACCGCGTCGTCCTCGTCACCGGCGGCAACCGCGGCATCGGCCGCGCCATCGCCGAACGCTTCGTACGCGACGGCTACCGGGTGGCCGTGACCGTGCGCAGCGGTGGGGGCCCCGACGGCACTCTCGCCGTGACGGCCGATGTCAACGACGGTGCATCGCTCGACGCGGCGGTCAAGGAGATCGAAGCCCGGCTCGGCCCCGTGACGACGGTGGTCGCCAACGCGGGCATCACCCGCGATACGCTGCTGATGCGCATGAGCGACGACGACTTCGACGCGGTCGTCGGCACGAATCTCGGCGGCGCCTTCCGCACCGTCAAGCGGGCTATCAGGAGCATGATCAAGGCGCGCCGCGGCCGGATCATCCTGATCTCCTCGGTCTCGGGCCTCCTGGGCGTCGCCGGCCAGGCGAACTACTCCTCGTCGAAGGCGGGCCTTGTCGGTTTCGCCCGCTCCGTCACGCGCGAGCTCGGCGGCCGCGGCATCACGGCGAACGTCGTCGCCCCCGGCTTCATCGACAGCGACATGACGGCAGAACTCGATGACAAGACGCAGGCGGATTACAAGAAGCAGATTCCCGCAGCGCGGTTCGGTACGACGGACGAGATCGCCGGCGTCGTGTCATGGTTGGCCTCGGATGACGCCGCGTACATCTCCGGGGCAGTCATCCCCGTAGACGGAGGCCTCGGCATGGGCCACTGACGAGGCCCGGCGGCGCGCCTGGCGGCGTTGTCGGCGGTCAGGGCACTGTCGGTGCCCTTCCTTCCTCCGCCGTGCCATGAGCACCTCCGTGGCACCTCGTACTCGAGACCCTGCCGACTTGCGGCTTGCGGTCTCCGCGTTCGCAGGAGCGCACCAGGAGCCCCCACTCGCGCGGGGGGCTTTGCCAGTAGGATCGGGGTATGACCGAAGCGAGTATCTTCACGCGCATCCACAACGGGGAGATTCCCGGCGAGATCGTCGCCGAGACGGATCGAGTGTTCGCGCTTCGCGACATCAACCCGCAGGCGCCGGTGCACCTGCTGGTGATCCCGAAGACCGAGCAGTACCGTGACGTCACGGAACTCGCCGCGGGTGACCCTGCGCTGCTCGCCGAGATGGTCGCTCTCGCCAAGAGCCTCGCTTCCGAGCACGCGAACGGCGAGTACCGCCTGATCTTCAACAACGGCGCGTCGGCGTCGCAGTCAGTCTTCCACGTGCACGCGCACGTGCTCGCGAACTTCGAGGAGAACGCACTCGTTGGATTCTGAATCCTCCCACCAGATCACCGACCGCATCCTGGCCGACGGCGTTGCGATGGTCCAGCTCCTCGGGCCGCAGGATCGGCTGCTCCGAATGGTCGAATCCGCCCATCCGGATGTCGACGTGCTCGTGCGGGGCAACGAGATCGCCCTCACGGGCGCGGAAGCGGATGTGCGCGCTGCGCGTCGCCTCGTGGACGAACTCATCGCTCTCACGGCGAAAGGACACGATGTGGTCGAATCTGACGTGAACCGTTCGGCGCGCATGCTCGCGGACGAATCGGGCCCGCGTCCGAGCGAAGTGCTCGGTGAAGCGATCCTGTCCTCGCGCGGCAGAACCATCCGGCCCAAGACTCCTGGCCAGAAGGAGTACGTCGACGCGATCGACGAGAACACGATCGTGTTCGGCATCGGCCCTGCGGGCACGGGCAAGACGTACCTCGCGATGGCGAAGGCGATCCAGGCGCTGCAGCGGCGCGAGGTCGAGCGCATCATCCTGACGCGACCGGCCGTCGAGGCGGGGGAGCGGCTCGGGTTCCTGCCCGGCAGCCTCACCGACAAGATCGACCCGTACCTGCGCCCCCTGTACGACGCCGTCAACGAGATGATGGATCCGGAGATCGTGCCCAAGCTCATCGCGAGCGGCACCATCGAGGTCGCACCGCTCGCGTACATGCGCGGCCGCACGCTGAACAACTCGTTCATCGTCCTCGACGAGGCGCAGAACACCACGCCCGAGCAGATGAAGATGTTCCTCACGCGGCTGGGTTTCGGCACACAGATGGTCGTCACCGGCGACATCACGCAGATCGATATCCCGGGCGGAACGAGCGGACTGCGCACGGTGACGCGCATCCTCGACGGCGTGGATGACATCCACTTCGCGCACCTGACCAGCGACGACGTCGTTCGGCACTCGCTGGTCGGCCGGATCGTCGACGCCTACACGGAATACGACGAGCAGCGCACGGCGCAGCGCTTCGAGCGCGCGGAGGCGCACGAGTTCGCGAACCGCGCCGAGCGGCGCTCGTCGGCGCGGCGCGGCGGCCCGCGCGACCACAAGGGGAGGCCCAGAGCATGATCGAGATCAACAACGAGTCGACGATCGAGATCGACGAGTCGGTGCTGCTCAGGCTCGTCGAGCGGAACCTCGCAGAGCTCCGAGTGAGCCCCGACGCCGAACTCGCGATCGTGCTGATCGACGAGGGCGCGATGGAGCAGCTGCACCTGCAGTGGATGGACGAACCGGGGCCGACCGACGTGCTGAGCTTCCCTATGGATGAGCTGCGGCCGGGCACCGAGGACGTGCCGACGCCGCCCGGCCTGCTCGGCGACATCGTGCTCTGCCCGCAGGTCGCCGAGACACAGGCACAGGCGGCAGGGCACTCGACGACGGACGAACTCATCCTGCTCACCACCCACGGTCTGCTGCATCTGCTCGGCTTCGATCACGCAGAGCCGGAAGAGCATCGTGAGATGTTCGGCCTGCAGAAGACGCTGATCGACGGCTTCGCCGCGGAGGAGCGCCGACGATCGTGAGACGCCGGCGACCTCCTCGATCTGAGAACCGCTCATGACCCCCGCGCTGCTGTTCGTCGCCGCGGCACTTCTCGTCGCGCTCGGCGGCACGATGTCCGCCATCGATTCCGCGCTGTCGGTGACCTCGCGCGCGGAGATCGTCGACCTCGCCGCAAGCCAACGGGCGCGGCGCGCCAGAGCCCTCGCACACCTCGCAGACGACATCGACTCGCACGCCAACGTGGTCGCACTCGTCCGCGTGGTGTCGGAATCGACGGCCGCCGTCCTCGCGACGGTCGCGTTCACGCTCGTCTTCGACAACCTCTGGTGGGCGATGCTCGCGGCGGCCGTGCTGATGGCCGGCCTGTCGTTCGTCGCCGTGTTCTCCAGCCCGAGGGCGGTGGGCCGACGCCATTCCGACGCCTTCGTGCGCGCATCGGCGCCGCTCGTGCGCGCTCTGCGCATCGTGCTGGGGCCCATCGCCGGTCTGCTCGTGCGCATCGGCGCCCGCGTCGCCCCCACCAGGGGCAGACAGAGCTTCGACTCGGAGGACCAGCTGCTCAGCATGGTCGACGAGGCCGCGTCCAACGATCTCATCGACGATGACGACCGCGACCTCGTGCACAGCGTGTTCGACTTCACCGATCAGGTCGTGCGGGCCGTGATGGTGCCGCGCACCGACATGATCTCCATCGACGCGACGGCGACCACGCGCGAGGCGATGCGCATCTTCCTCGACACCGGCATCTCCCGCATGCCGGTGATCGACGGCGAGGTCGACGACGTCGTCGGCGTGCTCTACCTCAAGGACCTCGTGCAGTTCGGCTTCCGGGAGACGCCCGGATGGCACGACGCGACCGTGCGGGCGCTGGCTCGGCCTGCGTCGTTCGTGCCGGAGCAGATGCGTGCAGAGACGCTGCTGCAGCAGATGAAGCGCGATGCCGTGCACGTCTGTCTCGTCGTCGACGAGTACGGCGGCGTCGCAGGCATCGTCACGCTCGAGGACCTCATCGAGGAGCTCGTCGGTGAGATCGCCGACGAATACGACGCACCGTCCCACGAGATCGTGGAGCTGAGCGAGGGCAGCTACCGCGTCGCGGCCCGCCTCGCGCTCGACGAAGTCGGCGACCTGTTCGACTACGAGCTGGAGGACGAGGACGTCGACTCGATCGGCGGCCTGCTCGGCAAGGCTCTGGGGCATGTCCCGCGACCGGGCGAGACTGTCGAGTCGCACGGCCTGATCATCACCGGAGGCACCTCCCGCGGGCGCGGCAGGGGCCTCGCCACGGTGTTCGTCGAGCGCGGCGAGGGTCTGCGCGCTCTGCAGGAGGTCCGCTCGCGCCACCCGCAGACCGGCGAGATGCCGGTCCAGGACGACGCACACGGCACGACCCCGTCGAGTCGCGGCGAGCGAGAAGGAAGAGAGCGATGATGAGTGATACGCCGGAGACTCGGAGCGGTTTCGTGACCTTCGTCGGTCGCCCGAACGTGGGCAAATCGACCCTGATGAACGCCCTCGTCGGGGAGAAGGTCGCGATCACGAGCGACAAGCCGCAGACGACCAGGCGCGCCATCCGGGGCATCATCAACCGACCTGCCGGCCAGCTCGTCGTCGTCGACACCCCTGGCGTGCACCGACCGAGAACGCTCCTCGGTCAGCGTCTGAACGACCTGGTCGAACAGGTGCTCGGCGATGTCGACGTGATCGCGCTCTGCGTGCCGGCGAATGAGAAGGTCGGCCCGGGCGACCGCCGGATCGCGGCCTCCCTCGACGACTACCCGAACGCGAAGAAGGTCGTGCTGGTGACCAAGACCGACGCCGCAGGCCGTGACGACATCGTGCAGCGGCTGATGGAGGCCGATTCGCTGCGCGAGGACTGGGCAGCCGTCATCCCGCTGTCGTCCGTATCGGGCGACCAGCTCGAGGTGCTCGCCGACGAGGTGCTCGCCCTGATGCCGGAGGGGCCTGCGCTGTATCCGGATGACGTGGTCACCGACGAGTCGACGGAGGATCGCGTCGCGGAGATCATCAGGGAGGCGGCTCTGGACGGCGTCCGCGACGAGCTGCCGCACTCGATCGCCGTGACGATCGACGACATCGCCGCCAGGGAGGGACGTGACGATCTCACCGACGTCTACGCCAACGTGGTGGTGGAGCGCGACAGCCAGAAGGCGATCATCATCGGCCACAGGGGCTCCCGGCTGAGCGATGTCGGTGCCCGAGCGCGTGCCCAGCTGGAGCCGCTGCTCGGCACGAAGATCTATCTCGCTCTGCACGTGCGGGTGGCGAAGGAATGGCAGCGCGATGCCAAGCAGCTCGGACGTCTCGGCTTCTGATGAGCACTCTGCGCAATCCAGCGGCACGGGCGCCCCGTGCCGCTGAGCAGGATGAGTGTTATCGTGGAGACATGCTCCACGGCGGTCTCCTTCTTAGTCGCCGCGACGAGTCCTCGATCTAGGGCCTTCTCGTCGCGGAGATTTCTGCGGGCCCATATCGACACACCCGCCGCGAAAGAAGAAGACCATGAAGAACAATCAGAAGCCGTCGGCGATGCCGGTGCACAAGTACGTTCCCTTCCACGAACAGATCACGGTCGATCTGCCCGACCGCACCTGGCCGTCCAAGCGCATCGAGAAGGCGCCTCGTTGGTGCGCCGTCGACCTGCGCGACGGCAACCAGGCACTGATCGATCCGATGGATCCGCAGCGCAAGCGCGTGATGTTCGATCTGCTCGTCGGAATGGGCTACAAGGAGATCGAAGTCGGGTTCCCCTCGGCCAGCCAGACGGACTTCGATTTCGTGCGCAGCCTGATCGACGAGGGCGCCATTCCGGATGACGTGACCATTCAGGTGCTGACGCAGGCCCGCGAGCATCTGATCGCCCGCACATACGAGTCGATCGCCGGCGCGAAGCAGGCCATCGTGCACCTGTACAACTCGACCAGCGTGCTGCAGCGCGAGGTGGTGTTCCGCACCGATAAGCAGGGCATCATCGACATCGCGCTGGAGGGCGCGCGTATCTGCAAGAAGTACGAGGCGACGATCCCCGAGACGATCGTCTGCTACGAGTACTCACCCGAGTCGTACACCGGGACCGAGCTCGAGTTCGCCGTCGAGATCTGCAACCAGGTGATGACGGTGCTGCAGCCGACGCCGGAGCGCAACATCATCCTCAACCTGCCGGCCACGGTGGAGATGGCGACGCCCAACGTGTACGCCGACTCGATCGAGTGGATGAGTCGACACCTCGACAATCGCGAGAACGTCATCCTCTCGCTGCATCCGCACAACGACCGCGGCACGGCGATCGCCGCATCGGAGCTGGGCTACATGGCCGGTGCCGACCGCATCGAGGGATGCCTGTTCGGCAACGGCGAGCGCACGGGCAACGTCGACCTGGTCGCGCTGGGCGTGAACCTGTTCACCCAGGGCATCGACCCGCAGATCGACTTCAGCGACATCGACCAGATCAAGCGCACCGCCGAGTACTGCAACCAGCTGCCCGTGCACGAACGCAGCCCGTGGGCCGGCGACCTGGTCTTCACCGCGTTCAGCGGATCGCATCAGGACGCGATCAAGAAGGGCTTCGAGTCGATGGACGCCAGGGCCGAGGCCGCAGGCGTCTCGGTGGACGACATCAGCTGGGGCGTGCCGTACCTGCCGGTCGACCCGAAGGACCTGGGTCGCTCGTACGAGGCGGTCATCCGGGTCAACTCGCAGTCGGGCAAGGGCGGCGTCGCGTACCTGCTGAAGACCGATCGCCACCTCGACCTGCCCCGCAAGCTGCAGATCGAGTTCTCCGGCGTGGTGCAGTCGCGCACGGACAGCGACGGCGGTGAAGTCTCCAGCGACCAGATCTGGCACATCTTCCAGGACGAGTACCTGCCTTCCGACACCTCAGACGCGCGCTGGGGACGATTCGAGATCATCTCCACAGACACCCGCAGCTCGGGAAGCGACGTCACCCTCGAGGTGACGCTGCGCGACGGCGAGGAGCAGCGCACTGTCACCGGAACCGGCAACGGGCCGATCGCGGCCTTCCTCGAGGTGCTGCGTGACTCAGGGCGCGAGGTCACGCTCTACGACTACGTCGAGCACGCGATGTCGGCATCCGGCGATGCGCAGGCGGCGGCCTATGTCGACCTGCAGATCGATGACCAGCGGCTGTGGGGCGTCGGCATCGACGGCGACATCTCGATGGCATCGCTGAAGGCGATCGTCTCGGCGGTCAACCGCACCATCCGGGCCCGCGAGGACGACCTCGTCGCTGCCTGAGCAACCGCGCCGACAATCGCTCAGGTGCGGCGACTTGCCGCACCTGAGCGGCGGGACCCGGTTCCGGTGCGGATTAGGCTGGAAGGGTGCCGACCTATCGAGACGAAGCGGTCGTGCTTCGCACCCACAAACTGGGGGAGGCCGACCGCATCGTGACGCTCCTCTCGCGGCAGCACGGCAAGATCCGTGCCGTCGCGAAGGGGGTCAGGCGCACGTCGTCGAAGTTCGGTGCGCGGCTCGAGCCCTTCATGGTCGTGGACGCGCAGTTCTACGCCGGACGCAGCCTCGACATCGTGCAGCAGGCGGACTCGATCGGCTCCTACGGGGCCGCGATCGCGAACGACTACGACAGGTACACCGCGGCCAGCGCGATGGCGGAGGCCGCTGACCGCATCGCCGAAGCCGAGTCCGGCGCGCAGCAGTACTACCTGCTGGTCGGCGCCCTGCGCTCGCTCTCGCGCGGCGAGCACGCGCCCGCGGCGATCCAGACGTCCTACCTCCTCCGGGCGATGGCGCTGTCCGGATGGGCGCCCGCCCTCGACGACTGCGCACGGTGCGCCGCTCCCGGCCCGCACAGCGCGTTCGTCGCACAGCTGGGCGGCAGCGTCTGCGGCAGCTGCGCACCCGCAGGAAGCCCGAAGGCACAGGAGAAGTCCCTCGTGATGCTGCGGGCGCTGCTCGCAGGAGACTGGGGAACGGTCGACGACGCACCCGAGGCAGATCTGCACAGCGCATCCGGTCTCGCGAACGCGTACGTGCAGCACCATCTCGAGCGGGGCATCCGCGCCTTCAGCCAGACGGGACGCCGCGGAGGCACACGATGACGAAGCCCTACACGCACCGCGACGCCGTCGCGTTCCGTCCGCTCGACTGGACGGGCGTGCATCCGACGCCCTTCGCCGGGCCTGTGCCGAACCACGTCGCCGTTGTGATGGACGGCAACGGTCGTTGGGCCAACAAACGTGGTCTGAACCGGATCGAGGGGCACCAGGCGGGGGAGGAGGTGCTGCTCGACGTCGTCGCTGGTGCCATCCAGGCAGGCGTGAAGCACCTGTCCGTGTACGCGTTCTCAACGGAGAACTGGCGCCGCTCGCCCGATGAGGTGCGCTTCCTGATGGGCTTCAACCGCGATGTGCTGCATCGGCGCCGCGACCAGCTCAACGAGTGGGGCGTGCGGGTGCGCTGGGCGGGGCGCGAGCCTCGCCTGTGGCGCAGCGTCATCAAGGAGCTGCGATACGCGGAGGAGCTCACACGCAGCAACGACGTGCTCACGCTGACGATGTGCGTCAACTACGGCGGACGCAACGAGATCGTCGATGCCGTCAGGCGGATCGCCGAGGATGTGGCGGCCGGCCGGATGAAGCCGTCGGGTGTGAGTGAGAAGGCGCTCCGGCGGCACACCTACATCCCGGACATGCCGGATGTCGACCTGTTCGTGCGCTCCAGCGGCGAACAGCGCACATCGAACTTCCTGCTCTGGCAGGCGGCGTACGCCGAGATGGTCTTCCTCGACACGCTGTGGCCGGATTTTTCGCGCGAGAACCTGTGGGAGGCCATCCGGATCTTCCACTCGCGCGATCGTCGATTCGGCGGGGCGATCGATGCGCCGAGCGACGGATAGGCACATGAGGCCGAAACCAGGGACGAGCACTTTCGGGTTCGAAGCAGTCGTCCTGCGGATCGACGCTCAGCACTCGTATGTGCGCCGATATCGTGCACGGTAGCGTGAGGCGGTATGAGAACAGATACGATCCCCCTCCGCGAGGGACGCGGCGACGTCACACTGACCACCTACGTCCTCGACGATTCGGCGGCGATGCTCGGCGGTGCATCCCGTCCCGCCGTTCTCATCCTGCCGGGCGGCGGCTACCTGAGCTGCTCCGACCGCGAAGCGGAGCCGGTCGCCATGGCGTTCGCCTCGCTCGGCTATCACGCGTTCGTGCTGCGCTACTCGGTGTACGGCGATGCCGACCTGACGCAGCCGCTCGAGCCGCGCGAGCGCTCGCAGTTCCCGCACCCGCTCGTCGACGTGGGACTCGCTATGCGCGAGATCCGCGCGCGGGCGGGGGAGTGGCTCGTCGACGTCGACCGGATCGCGGTGTGCGGTTTCTCCGCTGGCGGCCACAATGCGGCCATGTACGCCACCCACTGGGACAAGCCGGTGATCACCGATGCCGTCGGCGAGGGCCTGCGCCCGGCGGCTCTCATCGCCGGCTACGCGATCACGGACTACATCGACGTCGCCGAGAGGATGCACGAGGCCGGTGAGATCGAACGGGCCGTGCGCGGTGCGGCGGCGGTCGCGTACCTCGGAACCGCCGAACCGTCGCCGGAGGCACTCGTCGCGGCCAGCCCCGCGCGCACGGCTGACGCGACCACGCCTCCATCCTTCATCTGGGGCACCGCGGGCGATACCCTCGTTCCGGCGCGGCACAGCATGTACCTCGCGACGCGCTTGGCTGACGTGGGCGTGCCGTACGAGCTGCACGTGTACGAGGAGGGCCGCCACGGCCTGTCGCTGGCGACGCAGGCGACGGCCGGTTCTCGCGGCGACATGGATGTCAGGGCGGCCGACTGGTTCCGTCAGGCGTCGTCGTGGCTCGAGCGTCGGTTCGCCCTCGATGTGCCTGAGCTGTCCGCCAGGGAGCGCCCAGGCGCCTGACCGCCTCTGCAATGCGCTGACGGGTGCCCGGTCGCTGCGGTCAGGCGGAGCACTACTCGCGCAGCGCGCCCTCGATCGCAGTGATCACCGCGGGGTCGTCAGGGGTCGTGCGAGGGCGGAACCGGGTGACGGCGCCGTCGGGGGAGACGAGGAACTTCTCGAAGTTCCAGGTCACGCGGCCTGCCTTGCCCTCGGTGTCTTCGGTCTGCTTCAGCGCCTTGTAGAGGGGATGCGCGTTCCTGCCGTTGACCTTGACCTTGTCGGCGACCGGGAACGACACGCCCCACGTCGTCGCGCAGTAGTCGAGGATCTCCTCGATCGAGCCCGGCTCCTGACCCATGAACTGGTTGCACGGGAAGCCCAGCACGGTGAGTCCCTTCTCGCCGTATGTGCGCTGCAGCTGCTCCAGCTGCTCGTACTGCGGCGTGAGACCGCACTTCGACGCGACGTTCACGATGAGTACGGGGCCGTCGGAGACCTCGCCGAGCGTCTTCGTCTCTCCCGTCGCGGTGTCGAAGGGAATGCTGCGCACATCGAGTACTTCGCTCATACAGCCCAGCCTACGCCCGCCAGTCATCTTCGGCTCGGCGCGCTGTGGACCCGGTGAGGACGGAACGCCCCCCCATGGACAGCACGGTCGCCTCCCACGTCGACTCTGGAAGAATGGAAGGATGACCTCTGCGCTGACCGAATCTCGAGCTGCGGGCTCGGCGAACCCGACTGGCGCACCGCTGAAGATCGGCCCGCTCACGATCGATGTGCCCGTCGTCCTCGCTCCGATGGCAGGCATCACCAATACGGCGTTCCGACGCCTGTGCCGCGAGTACGGTGCGGGCCTCTACGTCAGCGAGATGATCACGACGCGTGCACTGGTCGAGCGCAACCCGGTCACGATGCGTCTCATCCAGCACCACGAGTCCGAGACGCCGCGTTCGATCCAGCTCTACGGCGTCGACCCCGAGTACACCGGCAAGGCGGCCCGCATCATCGCGGAGGAGAACCACGCCGACCACATCGACCTCAACTTCGGCTGCCCCGTCCCCAAGGTCACCCGCAAGGGCGGGGGAGCGGCGCTGCCGTGGAAGCTCGACCTGTTCCGCGACATCGTGGAAGCCGCAGTCGACGGCGCCGGCGAGCTTCCCGTGACGGTCAAGATGCGCAAGGGCATCGACGACGACCACCTCACCTTCCTCGACGCCGGGCGCATCGCGGAGGACGCCGGCGCGAAAGCCGTCGCCCTGCACGCTCGCACCGCAGGCGAGTTCTATTCGGGCCACGCAGACTGGTCCGCCATCGCCGAGCTGAAGCAGGCGGTCACGTCGATCCCCGTGCTCGGCAACGGCGACATCTGGAGCGCGGACGATGCCATCCGGATGGTCGAGGCGACCGGATGCGACGGTGTCGTCGTCGGGAGAGGATGCCTCGGTCGCCCGTGGCTGTTCGGCGATCTCGCACTGGCGTTCGGCGGGGAGGGCACGAGCGTCGATGCCACGCTCGCGTTCGTCGCGCAGGCGTTCAAGCGCCACGCCGAGCTCCTGGTCGAGTTCTTCGAGAGCGAGGACCGCGGCTGCCGCGACGTGCGCAAGCACGCATCGTGGTACTTCAAGGGGTACCCGATCGGCGGCGACCTGCGCGGACAGTTCTCGCAGGTGACATCGCTTGCGCACATCGACGAGCTCATCTCGCAGCTCGACCTCGACGCGCCGTACCCCGGCGCGCCCGCAGAGGGCCAGCGCGGGCGTTCGGGGCGGCCGAAGCGCCCCGTGCTGCCCCAGGGCTGGCTAGACTCGCGAGGGATGGCCGCAGACGCGACCAGCGAACTTCAGGAAGCGGAGCTGGACACCAGTGGGGGATGAGCTGACCCGGACGAGGCCTGCCGGATACACGGACGAAGATGCAGAGCGCTTCCATCCGGAACAGCATCGTTCTCAGCGCGACAGCTTCGCGCGCGACCGCGCCAGAGTGCTCCACTCCGCGGGCCTTCGGCGATTGGCCGCGAAGACCCAGGTGCTGAGCCCCGCAAGCCCTGCGGATTTCGCGCGCAACCGGCTGACGCACTCGCTCGAGGTCGCGCAGGTCGGGCGCGAGATCGGCAGTTCGCTCGACATCGCTGCCGATGTCGTCGACACCGCGTGCCTCAGCCATGACCTCGGTCATCCGCCGTTCGGGCACAACGGAGAACGCGCCCTCAACGACTGGGCCAGCGACATCGGAGGCTTCGAGGGCAACGCTCAGAGCCTGCGCATTCTGACCCGTCTCGAGGCCAAGATCGTCGGCGACGGGCGATCCCACGGCCTCAATCTCACGCGCGCCTCGCTCGACGCGGTCTGCAAGTACCCGTGGACGGTCGAGGATCCCGTGCCCGATCCAGGCGGCCGCCTCAAGTTCGGGGTGTACCCCGAAGACGAAGACGTATTCGCGTGGATGCGGCAGGATGCCCCGTACCGCAAGCGCTGCATCGAGGCCGAGGTGATGGACCTCTGCGACGACATCGCGTACTCCGTGCACGACTTCGAAGATGCCCTGCTCAACGGCTACCTCGACCTCCGACTCATCAACGACCCGGTCGAGCACCACCCGATGGTGGGGCGCATCCAGCAGTGGGTCGGCTACGACTTCTCACGTGAGGAGCTCGCAGACGGCCTGTACCGCCTCACCCATCAGCCGATGTGGCTGAGAAGGTTCGACCGCTCGCGCTCGGACATCGGTCGGCTGAAGAATCTCACCAGCGACCTGATCGGGCGCTTCGCCACCGAGAGCGTGAAGGCCACCCGTGAGGCGTACCCGCAGGAGTCGCTCACGCGCTACCGTGCGAGCGTCATCGTGCCGCGCAACATCGAGGTGGAGATCGCCGTGCTCAAGGGGATCATGGGCGCCACGGTCGCCAGTCTCGACACTCGCCGCGGCATCTACGAGGAGCAGCGCCGCGTGTTGGAGCGTCTCGCGAACACGCTGCTGTCGACCGACACGCTGTTCTCATCCGGCGCCGACCAGCTCGATCCGGAGTTCGCCGCCGACTTCGCCGATGCGACCACCGATGCCGAGCGCAAGCGGGTCATCGTCGACCAGGTGGCCAGTCTGACCGACCAGACAGCCCTCTCGTGGCACAACCGGTTGGTGGGCCCGATCGACCCCGAGGAGGTCGGCATCTGGGCTCCTCGCCCCTCCGAGCTGGCGGAGGTGTAGCCCGTGCCTCGCATTCGACAGGCCGACGTGGAAGAGGTCAAGTCGCGCACGAACATCGCCGACGTGATCGGTGACCGCGTCGCGCTGAAGCCGGCAGGCATCGGATCGTTGAAGGGACTGTGCCCGTTCCACGACGAGAAATCGCCCAGCTTTCACGTGCGGCCGCAGCACGGCTACTACCACTGCTTCGGTTGCGGCGAGTCGGGCGACGTGTACAGCTTCCTGCGCGAGATGGACCACATGTCGTTCACCGAGGCCGTCGAGCGCCTTGCCGCGCGCATCGGCTTCCCCCTGCACTACGAGGAGGGCGGCGGCCCGGCACCCGAGACGAGCGCCAGGTCACGGCTGCTCGCGGTGAACAAGGCCGCTGCCGACTACTTCCGCTCGCAGCTCGGCTCGCCGGGTGCCGAGATCGCGCGCCGGTTCCTGGGGGAGCGGGGCTTCGATCCTGCCGCGGCCGCACACTTCGGCGTCGGCTTCGCACCTCAGGGGTGGGATCACATGCTGAAGGCGCTGGGCCAGCAGGGTTTCACACGCGACGAGATGATCGCCGCCGGCGTGGTCTCGCAGAATCAGCGAGGCGGTGTCTACGACCGATTCCGCGGGCGCGTCGTATGGCCCATACGAGACGTCACCGGTCAGACCATCGGGTTCGGCGCGCGCCGGCTCTTCGACGACGACAAGGGCCCGAAGTACCTGAATACGCCCGAGACCGCCGTGTACAAGAAGAATCAGGTGCTGTACGGGCTCGATCTGGCCAAACGCGACATCTCGCGCGGCGAACCCAAGCGCGTGGTCGTGGTCGAGGGATACACCGACGTGATGGCTTGCCACCTCGCGGGCGTCACCACTGCGATCGCGACGTGCGGTACGGCATTCGGGCCGGACCACGTCACCGTGCTGCGACGCGTGATGGGCGACGACTCGGCCAACGGTGAGGTGATCTTCACCTTCGATCCGGATGAGGCGGGCCAGAAGGCAGCCGTGCGCGCGTTCGCGGAGGAGAAGCGGTTCAACGCCCAGTCGTATGTGGCCGTGGCACCGGACGGCCTCGACCCGTGCGACCTCCGCCTGCAGCGCGGTGACAGCGCCGTGAAGGGCCTCGTCGAGCAGAAGAAGCCGATGTTCGAGTTCATGATCGACCGGCGGATCTCCGGGTTCGACCTCGCGACTGTCGAGGGCAGGGTCGGCGCGCTGCGTTCCGGCGCTCCGATCGTCGCGGAGATCCGGGATCGGCTGCTGCGTCCCGGCTACGAGCGCGTGCTCGCGCTGCGCCTCGGCATGGACCCGGCCGACGTTCATCGCGAGGTCGAGGGCGCCGCGCACCAGGCGCGACGCAGCGCGTCCCAGCCGCAGCGCACCTACGGGGCGGATCAGGCGTCGGAGCATCAGGTGGCAGCCCCCGCGGTGACACTCGGCTCGCTCCCGCCCACACCGCAGAACGCGCGCGAGCGCGACGCACTCACCGGATTCCTGCAGTACGGCCACCGGGTCGATCCGGAGCTGTTCGTCAGGGCGCTCGCCGTGCCGTTCCATCATCCGGCTCTGGAGGGCGTGCGCGCCACGCTGGAGGGCACCGATCGGAGCAGGCCCGGATGGGCGCTGACGGTCGTGGAGAGCGCGCCGCCTGCATACGCGACGCTGGCCGGCGAGCTCTTGGCGCGGGACTTCCCCGCACGCGACGAAGAGCACGCAGTCAATTCGATAAACGACCTGGCCAGGCAGCTCATCATCGGAGCGCTCCTGGCGCAGAAGAATCAGCTTCTCGGTGCAATCCAGCGCGTGCCGGCCGATTCCGAGGAGGGCAGGGCGCTGCGCGTGCAGCTGCGCGACCTCGATGCGGAGAAGGCGCGCCTCACCCGTGATGACTGAGAAGCTGCACGAGAAAGGCCCCCACCCGGAAGGGTGAGGGCCGTCTGCTCCCCGGGTTGGACTCGAACCAACAACCTATCGGTTAACAGCCGATTGCTCTGCCATTGAGCTACCGGGGAATACTCCGTGGAGCGCGCCGCCGCGATCGCGACAACTCGTCCAGCTTAGCAAACGATCCGGAGGGAAATCGACTCCGGGCACGTCCCGGGCGCGTCACGAAATCGAGAGCGTCCCATCGACCTGGGCGTCCGGTGTCCACTGCACGTCATCGCTGGATCCGATCGCCACGACGTGTCCGCCGCGCAGCTGCATCCGGTCGGCGCGCAGCTCGCGCGCCAGGTAGGGGTCGTTGCTGACGATCAGCGACGCCATGTTCCACTCGGCGCGGCGCTTCACGATGGCGTCGAAGACGGTGTGGCGCACCTCGAGGTCGAGATTCGCCAGCGGCTCGTCGGCGACGAACAGCTGCGGGTCGAGGACGAGCGCGCGGGCGATCGCGACACGCTGCCGCATACCGGCGCTGAGCTCGTAGGGGAAACGGTCCGTGGCGCCCAGGGGGAGCTGCACCTCGTCGAGCAGCGCCGCGATGCGCAGGTCGAGTGCGCGTCCGGATGCGCGACGATCGCGGGAGAGAATCGGTTCGGCGATGATCTCGGCGACGTTGAGTCGCGGGGGCAGGTTCGCGCCAGCGCTCTGCGGCAGATATCCGGCGCGGTACGTCAGAACGCGGTGCCCGCGACCGGGCTTGCGGATGTTCACACCGCACACGGTGGCCTCACCGCCCGCGACCTTGCGGGTGTCGTCTCGTTCCCCTGCAAGCACCGAGACAAGACTCGACTTACCGGAGCCCGTCGGCCCGCTGATGCACATCGTCCCGGCCCAGTCGAGGGTGAATGAGACGCCGTCTACGGCTCTGATCGTCGGCCCTCGCCCCGCACGTCCGACGCTGAGATCGTGACACGTGATCGCAGCGTCCGGATGGTCTTCGATGCGCATTCCTCCATCCTGCCCCACGATGGGCATCCCGTGGTGGTCAGCGCCTGGTCGGGGTGTGTGAAAGTCGCTATGGACATCCGGGCACGGGCGTTGCAGACTAGCGGCAAGCGGCCGTTGAGCCGACCGTCGAGAGCAAGGGGGTTGTCTGTGGGAAGCGATGATATCGCTGGCAAGGCGAAGGACTTTCTCAACTCCGACAAGGCAGAAGAGATCAGCGACCAGGTACTCGATGGGGCTGAAGGCCTCGCAAACAAGGTCACAGGTGACAAGTTCGCCGACAAGGTCGAGGACGCACGCGATGCGGCTGACGACAAGATCGGCAACGAGTAACCTTCGCACTTGACGCGAACAGGTCCCTCGCTCGGTCTCCGAGCGAGGGACTCTTTCTGCCTGTCACCCTCCGGGGGTCAGCCCTCGAGGTCGTCGATGCCGGGCGTCCAGGCCTGTCCCGGCTTCCCCCAGCCGCGCTTCTTCGAGATCTTCTGCGCGGTCTTCCAGTCTCCGTCGGACACGCGGTCGATGTAGATGATGCCGTCGAGGTGGTCGAACTCGTGCTGCATGATGCGCGCGCGCCATCCGTCGACGTCGACGCGCACCGAGTCGCCGCGCACGTCGGTGCCCGTCACGATCACGCGATCGGAACGGCGCAGCGGGAACCTCTCACCGGGGAAGGACAGACATCCTTCTGACTCCTCGTCCTCATCCGGGTGACCGGGGGTCGGCGGCGTCATGAGCAGCTCTGGGTTCAGAATCTCCCCGCGCCAGGGTCTGCCGTCGTCGTCTTCGAAGGAATACACGTAGATGCGCAGGGCGACCCCCACCTGGGGGGCGGCGAGCCCGACACCGGGAGCGGCGTCCATGGTCTCGTACATGTCGGAGACGAGAGTGCGGATCTCGTCGGTGATCTCTGCGACCTCGGCGGCGGGTGCGTGGAGCACGGGATCGCCCCAGATGCGAATGGGAAGGACTGCCATTCGTCCAGCGTAGACGCGCCGATTCGGAGATCCGTGCATGCGTGGCATCGTCTCGATCCGGTCACGGTCGCGGGGGAGAACCCCCGTAATCCCGGTGTTCTCTGCGTGCTGGACCGATCTGCGCAGGAGGGCCCATTAGGCTCGGTTTCCGTGATGTGGGGCATGGAAGTCGGCGACCCAGGCGAGCAGCTCGTCGGGTTTCTGCAGAACCCTGGGCTGCTGCTCGGCATTCCGCTGGCGCTGGCCGGTGCCGTGTTCATGTCGCTCGGCGCCCAGTACCAGAGCCGCGGCGTCCGCAAAGTCGAGCGGCTCTCCGGCGCGACGGGGGAGCAGGGCCTCGGCATGGCCCACTTCCTGCGCCTGCTGCGTCGCCCGTCGTGGATCGTCGGCACGCTGTTGTTGGGCGTAGCCGTCGTCTGCCAGCTCAGTGCGCTCTCCGTCGCTCCGCTCGTCGTCGTGCAGCCTCTCGGCGCGGTCTCCCTCGTGATCACGACCCTGCTGAATGCGCAGATGACGGGCCACATGCCGACCAGACGGTCGATGACCGCGATCGGCCTGTGCGTCGGCGGCATCTTCGTCTTCGTCATCATCGCAGCGCTGTTCGCAACCGAGCGACCAGTCACCGACTACGAGCTGCTCACGGTACTCGCGATCCTGCTCATGGTGGCCATCGCCCTCGGAACGGCGTGGCTGGCGCTGCGGAAACGGCTGTCCGCGCTGTTCTACATCACCGCCGGCGGCATGCTCTACGGCTTCGTCGCCACCTTCGCGAAGATCATCATCCTCCGCGTGCAG
The DNA here is from genome assembly GCF_003569805.1 of Microbacterium halotolerans. Taxonomy (GTDB): domain Bacteria; phylum Actinomycetota; class Actinomycetes; order Actinomycetales; family Microbacteriaceae; genus Microbacterium; species Microbacterium halotolerans. The sequence goes on from NZ_KZ984052.1 coordinate 427,076, forward strand.
AGCGGGAACTTCGGCTGGGTGACGATCACCTGCGCGATCGCGCTGATCGCCGCCGCCGTCGTCGGCGGATACTTCGTGCAGACCGCGTACTCGTCGGGACCGCCGGACCTCGTCATCGCCGGTCTGACCGTGATCGACCCGATCATCGCCGTGCTCATCGGTGCGCTGGTGCTGGGAGAGACTGCACACGCGCCGTTGTGGGCCGTTGTCGTGTTCATACTGATGGGCGCAGTCGCCGCCGTCGGGGTGTTCCTGCTCGCCAGGCACCATCCACAGGTGATCAGTGAGTCGCAGCAGCTGAACATCGCGCGCGGCGGCGACGCGCGCCTCGATCGCACCGCCACCGATGCGCAGCGAGGCGCGCCTCGTGCGTCCAGTGAACCGTTCGAACAGGATTCAGCGGTCATCCGCGATCAGCCCCTCACGCGCGATCCGGATTCTTCGCACTCGCCGTCGACGCCGCTCGACGACCTGCGCGCACTGCGCGACCCCGACGATCTGCTGGAGCGCCGTAACCCGCCGCAGGACGGATCGCCGAAGCGCGGTGACACCGCCCCGCCGCCGCGTGGCACCGACGACACGTCGCGGTAAGCTGTGAACCGAAACGGGGCCGTAGCCAAGATGGTCAAGGCAGCGAGCTCATAACTCGACGATCCGTGGGTTCAAGTCCCACCGGCCCCACCGTCTGACCCTCCTTCTGCCGCATGATTCCGCGGAAGTCGGAGTGAATCATGAACGTCGTGGAAACCGCAGATCGAGCGAAGTCGTCGTTCTATGGTCCTCAAAGGCGTGTCCGCCGCGCGGGACGAGCCAGCAACGCCGCAGAAGACGATATGCCACTTTCAGAAGCGGAGAGGGCCGTCGCCACGGCACTGGCGGTCCACGGCGCGCCGAGCCATCAGCAGATCAGCCGGCCCGTTCTGTCTGGAGCTTGCGCAACCGGAGCTTGATCTTGTCGCGGTTGACGTCGGGGTCACCGACGAGGTCGAGCAGTTTGCCTTGTGAGAATCCTCGTGCAGGTCTGCCTGTGGGGCTTCGCACAGCTGTGTCACGATGAAGGCATGAAAGCCGTCTTCACCGCGTGCGTTGTGCTTGCTGGCACGCTGTGTCTCGTCGCATGCAGCCCGTCCGCGCCACCTGTGGGTCAGGTTGTGAAGGGCCTTCCGGAGGGCTGGGAAGGGCCGGAACCGGACTTGCTTGCTGCAGAGACTACGGTCGGTTGGGCCGATGGTGGTACTTCATTCGGCGTCGTGACCATCGGCAGTAGCTCTTGCCCGGTGGTCGCTAGGTCACTTACCACCGAGCCACCGGACGAAATCACGATCACCTTCGAAGCAGCGGCACACGAAGAGTGCACTGCAGACTCCGCGGTGACGACTCACGTCTTCGACTTGCCATCCGAGATCGTTGAAAGCCCCATCACCATCGTCGCTGAGATCGCTGGCCAGGAGATCGAGCTCCGGCTCCGATGATCGCAAAGTGCTTCACAAGCGATTCGAAGCTCGCGCGCATGCTTGGCCAAGTTGACTGAGGCCCGAGGCGCCTCATATCTAACTGGTCACGAATCGGCACTGTCGTTGCTTGCCCGCGCCGCTAGCGTGGGGCGGGCTGGAGGTCGATGTGCTGATCACCGCGGCGCAGGAACGCCCCGGCGCCGGAGCGGCCCTCGGACTCCGGCACTTCCGCGACGCGCCCGAAGGACACGCTTGTGATTTCGGGGTCGTAGGTGTGATAATCGAACCGCAATCGAATACGCAGTCCGCCGGATCTCCGGTCGGGTTCATGACAGGTCGTAGGGGAAGACGCACCTGACACACGAACCAGACGAAAACGGAGAAGATCATGGCGACACCACATGCGCGCGGAGTGATCTACATCCACTCCGCGCCGAAAGCGCTCTGCTCACACCTGGAGTGGGCGGTCGGTCGTTCGCTCGGCCGGGCCGTGAACTTCGAGTGGGCGGAGCAGTCGGTTATGCCCGGCGCTCGGCGCGCCGAGTTCTACTGGGAGGCCCCCGCGGGAACCGGCGCCGCTCTGGCGACCGCGATTCGCGGCTGGGAGCATCTGCGGTTCGAAGTGACGGAGGATCCGACGCCCCGCAGCGACGGCGGCCGCTGGATGCACACCCCCGATCTCGGCATCCACTACTCCCAGATGGACACTGCCGGCAATGTCGTGATCCCGGAGGACCGCGTGCGCTACGCCATGGAGGTCGCCTCCGGCGATGCGTTCGAGCTGCAGCGCGAGCTCGACATCGCGCTGGGCTCCGCGTGGGACGACGAGCTCGAGCCCTTCCGGCACGCCTCTGACGATGCCGCCGTGGTCTGGCTCCACAAGGTCGGCTGACCGACCCTCAGGCAGTCATCTGTGCTCCGTGCGCGGGCATAAAGACTTGCGGCCGCCCGGTCGAAGGATCCTGGGCGGCCGCAGTACGTCGTCGTCGGCTGTCAGTCGTCGTAGCTCGCGAAGGCGACGACGGCGTTGTGGCCGCCGAAGCCGAACGAATTGCTGATCGCGAGCTGCGGCCCGTCGCCGAGCGGTTGTGACTCGCCCGACAGCTTGAACGGCACGGCCGGATCCTGTTCCGTCATGTTGATCGTCGGCGGGGCCACGCGGTCACGCAGCGCCAGCACGGTGAACGCGGCCTCCAGCGCACCGGTTCCGCCCAGCAGATGACCCGTCGACGCCTTGGTCGCCGACACCGGGATGTCATCGACCCTGTCGCCGAACACGCTCCTCAGCGCCACGTACTCGTTCGGGTCTCCGACCGGGGTCGACGTGGCATGGGCGTTGATATGGGTCACATCGTCCGGCGCCGCACCGGCTTGCGCCAGCGCCTGCTCCACGGCACGGGCTGCGCCCGCACCCTCAGGGTCGTTGCCCGTGATGTGGTAGGAGTCCGCCGTCACGCCTCCGCCTACGAGATAAGCGTAGATCTTGGCACCGCGCGCCTTGGCGTGCTCCTCCGTCTCGAGGACGAGCGCGGCGCCGCCCTCACCCATCACGAAACCGTCGCGGTCGATCGCGCCGGGACGCGATGCGCCCTCCGGATCGTCGTTGCGGCGCGACAGCGCCTGGGCGGAGGCGAACGAGGCCATCGTGATCGGATGGATCGCGGACTCCGCACCACCGGCGATCACGACGTCGGCGAGGCCGTCCTGCAGGTGCTCGTATGCGTTCCCGATCGACTCCGTGCTGGAGGCGCAGGCGCTGACCACAGTACGGGCGAAGGCCTTCGCCCCGAACTGCAGCGACAGGTTGCCCGCGCCCGCGTTGGGCATGAGCATCGGAACAGTGAGGGGCATCACACGCCTCGGACCCTTCTCACGCAGAGTGTCCCAGGCATCCAGCAGCGTCCACACGCCGCCGATGCCCGTCGCCCAGTCCACGCCGAGCCGCTCGGGGGCGACGTCGGGAGCACCGGCGTCCTCCCACGCCTCGCGGGCAGCGATGAGGGCGAACTGCGTGGACGGATCGAGACGCTTCGCCTCGTGGCGAGGCAGCACTTCCGACGGGCGAACGGACGCCTCGGCGGCGAACGTCACCGGAATCTGATACTGCTCGATCCACTCGTGAGGCAGTGTGTGCGCTCCTGGCTTTCCTGCGAGCAGGTTCTTCCAGTTGTCCTGAACGGTGCCGCCGAGCGCCGAGGTGGCTCCGATTCCGGTGACGACGATGCGCTTGGTCATGGTTGGTTCCTTGATCCGGGCTTGAATGTTGCTCGGGAGAGTGACGTGGTGCCGTACGCCGTAGGTACGGCACCACGCACCATCACTGGTTGCTGGTGATGTAGTCGACCGCGTTCTTGACGGTCTTGAGGTTCTTCACCTCATCGTCCGGAATGGTCACGCCGAACTTCTCCTCCGCGTTGACGACGATCGTCATCATCGAGATCGAGTCGATGTCGAGGTCGTCGGTGAACGACTTCTCGAGCGCCACCTCCGATGCGTCGATGCCGGTCTCGTCGGTGATCAGCTCAGCAAGGCCCTCGAGGACCTCGTCGTTCGTGAATGCCATGGGTTTCTCCTTAGTCGAAGGGATTATTCGGGTCTCAGAACCGGGATCAATTCTATGAGTGATCGTGCTCGATCAGGGGAGCACGACCACCTGCGCGGCGAAAACAAGGCCGGCGCCGAAGCCGATCTGCAGTGCGAGTCCGCCGCTGAGCTCCGGCCGCTCCTCGAGCAGCCGGTGCGTGGCGAGTGGAATCGACGCGGCGGAGGTGTTTCCCGTCGTCGTGATGTCATCCGCAATCGCGACCGTGTCGGGCAGGCCGAGCTGCTTCGCGAACTCGCTCACGATGCGCATGTTGGCCTGGTGCGGGACGAAGGCCGAAAGATCCTCGGCCTTCACACCTGCGTCGTCGAGCGTCTGCTGGGCCACCTTGACCATGTCCCACACAGCCCAGCGGAAGACGGACGGCCCCTCTTGGCGCAGCGTCGGCCACTCCGCCTCGCCGTCGCGGAACTGCGTCAGCGTCGCGTTCATGCCGACGAGGTCAGCCTTCGAACCGTCAGAGCCCCACTGCGTCTTGGAGACGCCGGGTGTGTCGCTCGGGCCGAGAACGGCGGCGCCTGCGCCGTCGCCCAGCAGGAACGAGATACTGCGATCGGTCGGGTCGATGACGTCACTGAGCTTCTCGGCCCCGATGACGACCACGAACCGGGCCCCGCCTGACCGGATGAGGGCGTCGGCCTGCGCGATCCCGTAGCAGTATCCTGCGCACGCGGCGTTGAGGTCGAAGGCGGCGGCCGGCGTCGCCCCGATGCGGTCGGCGACGACCGCCGACACGGAGGGGGTCTGCTGCGGGTTGCTGATCGTCGCGACGATCACCGCATCGATCTCCGTCGGGTCGACGCCCGACTTCCGAATCGCCTCGGTCGCGGCGTCGACGGCGAGATCGACGGCCGACGTATCCTTTTCGGCACGAACACGCGTGATCACACCTGTGCGCTTCTGAATCCACTCGTCGCTGGAGTCGATCGGCTCGATGATGTCGGAGTTCGGCACGGCGTTCTCGCCTCGTGCGGCACCCATCGCGTAGATGCGCGAGTGGGCGGCGCCCGTCGCTTCGGTAAGTGTGGCAGTCATTCTGGGTCTTTCTGCTCAGGCGGCGAGAAGCTCACGTGCGGCGGTGAGGTCATCCGGGGTCTTGACCGCGACGCTGGGCACACCGCGGAGTCCGCGCTTGGCGAGGCCGACGAGCGCGCCTGCGGGTGCGAGCTCGATGATGCCCGTGATGCCGCGTTCGACGAATTCGGCCATGGTGAGGTCCCAGCGCACCGGGTTCGAGATCTGGTGCACGATCAGGTCGAGCGCGCGCGCTCCCGTGTCGACCGGCTTGCCATCGCTGTTGCTCCACAGGGTGATCGACGGGTCATTCACGTCCGCGACGGAGTCGACCGCAGAGCGCAGCTCCTCGCGCGCGGAGGCCATGTAGCGCGTGTGGAAGGCACCGGCCACCTGCAGCGGGACGACGCGCGCGCCGCGCGGGGCGTTCTCACCGAGGGAGACGAGGTTCTCCTTCGCGCCGGCGGCGACGATCTGACCACCGCCGTTGAAGTTGGCGGGTTCCAGGTCGTTCTCCGCGATCGCTTGAAGCACCTGCTCCTCGACACCGCCCACAACGGCGCTCATTCCTGTCTCGACCCGTGCCGCGGCATCTGCCATCGCCCGACCGCGCGTTCCGACGATGCGCACGGCGTCGTCCTGAGAGATCACGCCGGTCGCACCGAGCGCGGCGAGCTCACCGACCGAATGGCCGGCGACTCCCGCAGGGGGAGTGGCATCGGCGGTCAGCGCGTTCCATGACAGCAGGCTCGCCGCCACGATCAGCGGCTGCGCGACGCGGGTGTCGCGGATCTGGTCCGCGTCCCACTCCGTGCCTGCCGCGAGCAGATCAACGCCTGAGGCCTCGCCGAAGGCGGCGATGCTCTCGCGCGCGCCATCCAGCTCGAGCCATGGAGCGAGGAATCCGGGCGTCTGGGAGCCCTGTCCAGGGCATGCGACAACAATCACCCGTCAAGTCTGCCAAGACGGAGGCGCAACCCTGTGGAGGCTCTCGGACAACAATCGGATGTTCCGTTGTGCATGTCTCACAGTCGCGCCTGCCTTCGGCCGCATATGCGGGCTATCGAGCACGACGCGGCGAGCCTGCACGACGCCGGGCGAAGGCATCGCCCGAACCCATGGAGCCCAGGATGAGCGAGGTCTGCAGGATGAGTGCCTCGCGCGCGCCCTGCGCGTCCCATCCGATCACGTCACCCACCTTCTTGAGCCGGTAGCGCACGGTGTTCGGATGCACGAACAGCTCACGAGCGGTGGCTTCGAGGGAGCGGCCGTTGTCGAGGTAGGCCCACAGCGTGGTCACGAGATCCGTCGAGTGGTCCGCGAGCGGCTGGTACACGCGCTCGACCAGGGTGCGCTTGGCGAGCGGGTCACCCGCGAGCGCGCGTTCCGGCAGCAGATCGTCGGCTTCGACGGGACGAGGGGCTTTCCGCCACGCCCGTGCCACGGCGAATCCGGCCAGCGCGGCGCGGGCGCTGAGGCTCGCGTCCACGAGCGCATCGACGGTCGGTCCGAGGACGAGGTGCCCCTCACCGAAGTACGGCTCGAGCCCGAGCGCGATCTGCGAGAACGGCAACTCCGTCTTCTCCTCCTGCCGAGGGCCGGCGTGCGCACGGCCGAGCACCAGCACGAGCCGGGATCCCTGCACCCCGATCAGCACATCGACGCCGAGCTTTCGCGCTGATCGGCGGACCTGGTCGACGTCGAACCCGCGCGATACCGTGCCGACCAGCACGCAGGACTCGCCGTGACCGTGCCAGCCGAGCGCCGCAATGCGACTGGGGAGCTCCTCGTCGCTCTCGCCCGTGAGGATCGAGTCGACGACGAGTGCTTCGAGCCTCGCATCCCACAGACCGCGCGATTCCGCTGCACGTGCGTACACGTCTGCTGCAGTGAACGCGACTTCGCGCGAGTACAGCAGCATCGCCTCGCGCAGCTCCTCGCTCTTGCTCGCCACGCGCTCTTCGACGACCTCGACTGTCAGACGGACCAGCTGCAGCGTCTGCTGCAGGCTGACGCTGCGCAGCAGCTCCCGCGGTGCCGCAGCGAAGATGTCGGCTGCGACCGACGGCGTCGAGGTCGGGTCGTCGTACCACTGGATGAACGACGAGATGCCCGCCTGCGCGACCAGCCCCACAGCGGAGCGACGCGAGGCGGGCATGTCGACGAACCACGGGAGCTGCTCCTCGAGCCGCTTCGTGGTGGCGGTGGCGAGATCGCCGGATATGCGACGCAGCCACGAGAGTGTGGCCGCCTTGTCCATCCCGACGGTCCCGCCGCCGTGCGGGGCCTGCTCAGGCATCCCCGCCCGCGTTGCCGGAGGTTCCGGCGTTGACGTCGAGCAGGCGGTACTTCTCGATCGCCTGCGCCACGACGCCCTCGTCGACCTTGCCCTGCTCCGCCAGCATCTGCAGCGCCTTCACGACCATCGACGGCCCGTCGATGGTGAAGAATCGGCGCGCGGCCTGACGGGTGTCGCTGAAGCCGAAGCCGTCCGCCCCGAGGGTGCCGTACGGACCGGGGACCCACGCCCGGATCTGGTCCTGCACGGCGTGCATGTAGTCGCTCGTCGCGACGAAGGGCTGACCTTCGGCGTGCGCGAGCTTCTCCGTGACGTAGGCGGTGCGCGGGGTCTCGTCCGGATGGAGCATGTTGTGCTCGTCGGCGTCGAGACCGTCGCGGCGCAGCTCGGTCCAGCTGGTCACCGACCATACGTCGGCGGTGACGCCCCAGTCGTCGCTGAGGAGCTTCTGGGCCTCGAGCGCCCAGGGCACGCCGACTCCTGAGGCGAGCAGCTGCACCTTCTCGCCCGTGCCCTCGCCGACCGACACGCGATGGAGACCCTTCACGATCCCCTCGACGTCGACGCCCTCCGGCTCGGCCGGCTGGACCATCGGCTCGTTGTACACCGTCAGGTAGTACATCACGTGCGGGTCGGCGTGCTCGCCGCCGTACATCCGCTCGATGCCGGACTGCACGATGTGGGAGACCTCGTAGCCGTAGGCGGGGTCGTAGGAGACGACCGCCGGGTTCGTGGACGCGAGCAGGTGCGAGTGGCCGTCCATGTGCTGGGTGCCCTCACCCGTCAGCGTCGTCCGCCCTGCGGTCGCGCCGATGACGAAGCCCTTCGCCATCTGGTCGCCGGCGGCCCAGAACGCGTCGCCGGTCCGCTGGAAGCCGAACATCGAGTAGAAGATGTAGACGGGGATCAGCGTCTCACCGTGCGTCGAGTAGGACGTGCCCGCCGCCGTGAGCGCCGCGGTCGCGCCGGCCTCGTTGATGCCGACGTGGATCATCTGGCCCTGCGGGCTCTCCTTGTAGGCGAGGAGCAGCTCACGGTCGACCGACGTGTAGTTCTGCCCGTGCGGGTTGTAGATCTTCGCCGTCGGGAAGTACGAGTCCATGCCGAACGTGCGCGCCTCATCCGGAATGATCGGAACGATCCGCTCGCCGAAGCCCTTCGTCTTCATGATGTCCTTGAGCATCCGGACGAAGGCCATCGTCGTGGCGACCTCCTGCGTGCCCGAACCCTTCTTCGGCATCCCGTATGCCTTCTCCTCCGGAAGGCTCAGCGGCACGTTGGTGACGCGACGCTCGGGCAGGAAGCCGCCCAGCTGCCGACGACGGTCGATCATGTACTTGATCGTCTCGTCCGACTCACCTGGGTGATAGTACGGCGGACGGTACGGATCCTCCTCGAGCTGCGCGTCGGTGATGGGGATGTCCATCGTGTCGCGGAACAGCTTGAGGTCGTCGAGCGTCATCTTCTTCATCTGGTGCGTCGCATTGCGGCCCTCGAAGTGCGGCCCGAGCCCGTAGCCCTTCACCGTCTTGGCGAGGATGACCGTCGGCTGCCCCTTGTGCTCCATCGCGGCCTTGTACGCCGCGTACACCTTGCGGTAGTCGTGACCGCCGCGCTGCAGCGCCCAGATGTCGTCGTCGGAGTAGTCCTTGACGAGCTCGAGCGCGCGAGGGTCGCGGCCGAAGAAGTTGTCGCGGACGAACTTGCCGTCCTCGGCCTTGTACGTCTGGAAGTCACCGTCGGGCGTCGTGTTCATCAGGTTCAGCAGTGCGCCCGACGTGTCCCGCGCGAACAGGTCGTCCCAGCCGCGGCCCCAGACGAGCTTGATGACGTTCCACCCGGCGCCGCGGAAGAAGCTCTCCAGCTCCTGGATGATCTTGCCGTTGCCCCGCACCGGACCGTCGAGGCGCTGCAGGTTGCAGTTGATCACGAAGGTGAGGTTGTCGAGGCCCTCGTTCGCCGCCACCTGGAGCTGCCCGCGCGACTCGACCTCGTCCATCTCGCCGTCGCCGAGGAACGCCCACACGTGCGAATCCGCGACGTCCTTGATGCCGCGATTGGCGAGGTACTTGTTCGTCATCGACTGGTAGATCGCGTTGATCGGTCCGAGACCCATCGACACGGTCGGGAACTGCCAGAAGTCGGGCAGCATGCGCGGGTGCGGATAGGAGGGAAGTCCGTGCGGTGCGGCGGACTTCTCCTGACGGAAACCGTCGAGCTGCGTCTCGGTGAGACGGCCCTCGAGGAATGCGCGGGCGTACATGCCGGGGGAGGCATGGCCCTGATAGAAGATCTGGTCGCCGCCGACGGAGTGGTCGAGGCCTCGGAAGAAGTGGTTGTGCCCGACTTCGTACAGCGAGGCGGCCGAAGCGTAGCTCGAGATGTGGCCGCCGACGCCGACACCGGGACGCTGCGCGCGGTGCACCGTGATAGCGGCGTTCCAGCGCAGCCAGTGGCGATAGCGGCGCTCGAGGCTCTCATCGCCGGGGAACTCGGGCTCATCCTCAGCCGAGATCGTGTTGACGTAGTCCGTGGTCGGAACCATCGGCACGTTGAGGCGCTTCTCCTTCGAACGCTTCAACAGGCTCAGCATGATCTCGCGAGCGCGCTGTGTGCCCTTGGCCGCGACGAGTTCGTCGAGCGACTGCTGCCACTCGCTGGTCTCTTCGGGATCGCTGTCCTGCGGCCCCTGCGAGTACGGATCCTGATCGTGAACAGCCACCGGGTGACCTTTCGTCGTTGCGGCAGTTCATGCCGCGGAGCAATACCGGGGCGTGCGGAAGGTCCGATCCGGACGAGCCCGCACGCTGTCGCATCCAGCCTATCTCCATCCGGAAGTGCTGGTTGAACCCGACAAACCCGATCCGATGCGGCCGACGAAGCCTCGGCCGGATCGGCGACCGGATGCGTTGCGCATCGGTCACAGGCTCCGGGTACGATGGCGCCGATGAAAGCGGATTGGACGCGGCTGTGTCAGCTGCTCGATGACGACCAGGAGCTGCTCGAGGCCGTGGAGCTCGCGGCAGGAGATCCTGAGGCGTTCCTCGCGGCCCATGGCGACATGCTGGGGGAGCTGGGTGTGACCAAGGCGTCGCAGATCGATCCGTGGCTCGCCATGATCGACGCGCTCGACGACGCAGGTGCGCTCGCGTATCTGGAGGGAGACGACGCAGGGGAGGAGCTGGCCGACGCACTCGCCGCGCTCCCGCGGATCGTCGCCGCCGGCGCGGAGCTCGATGAGGTCTCGGATGTCGAGGACTCGCTCGTCGCCGCCATCGTCGTCGCCGATCGTCTGCTCGCACCGCACGGTCTCCGCGTCGTGTACCTCGACGAGGGCACGGAGGACGTGCCGCTGGTCGTCGTTCCCGTCGCGAACGTCGAGGAGATCCTGCTGGTTGCGGACCGCCTCGACCGCACCGCCCGCGTCTACAGCTGAGCGACATCCGTCGCACGGCGGAGGCGTGGCAGCCGCCCCGGTGGCAGACTCGGGCCATGAGGTGCGCAGGATGATGCCCGAGCGACGGGCGGACGTCTCGGCCGTCGACCTCCGCCGTCTGCTGCCGGCATGGGCGAGGCGGAGGCTTGCGCTGCCGGGGCACCGTTCCGTCCGGCCGTTCGAAGACATCGCGATTCGAGCTTCCCGGCAGGCCGGTGATGCCGCGGTGCTGCGAGACGATGACCTCCGCGGCTCACCGGACGATGCGCCGGAGTGGCTGCTTGCTCTCGCCGCAGAGGCGGCGTCCAGAGGTCTCGGGCATGACCCGTTCCAGGAACAGCTCGTCGCCGCTGCTGCTCTCCACGTCGGCCTCGCCGTGGAGATGGACACGGGCGAGGGAAAGACACTCGCCGGTGCCATTGCGGCAGCGACGTTGGCGATGTCGGGCCACCGCGTGCACGTGCTCACGGTGAACGACTACCTCGCTGAACGAGATGCGGAATGGATGCGACCGGTGCACGCCGCCCTCGGGCTGTCATCTGGACACGTGGCCCAGTCCGCGTCGACCGACGAACGCAGGAAGGCGTACCAGACGCAGATCGTATACGTGTCGGCCAGTGAGGTCGGCTACGACGTGCTGCGTGACCGGCTGGCGACGAGCGACGCTGATCGTGTGCTTCCTCGTTTCGACGCTGCGATCGTCGACGAGGCCGACGCCGTCATGATCGACGACGCCATGATCCCGCTCGTGCTGGCAGGCGAGGCGCCTGACGCCGCCCACGACTTGGTCGAGGCGACTCGACTCGTGCACAGACTCATGGCTGGTCGCGACTTCACCGTTGACTCCGACCATGCCACGGCATCGCTCACCGATGCCGGCTTCGACGCTGTCGAACGCGCGCTGGGCGGCATCAACCTGTTCGAACCGGAGCATGCTGAGGCACTCACCCGTATCAATCTCGCGCTGCACGCGCTGGTGCTCGTGCAGCGCGACGTCGACTATGTCGTCACAGACGGACAGATCGGACTGATCAACACCGCGCGCGGGCGGATCGCACGACAGCAGCGCTGGCCGGACGGGCTGCACGCGGCCGTCGAAGTCAAAGAGGGACTCACCGTGACTCCGCCGGGGGAGGTGCTGGACAGCATCACCATCCAGGATCTGCTGTCGCTCTACCCGCACCGGAGCGGAATGAGCGGAACGGTTCGATCGGTCGCCGAGGAATTGCTGGAGTTCTACCGCCTCCCGACCACGGGTCGTTCGCGTCACTCGAACGATGCGCCGACGACGGCGCCCTCGGCTCCGCGGCTCGGCAGATCACTCTGTACGTTCTGGATCGCCGTTGGTGCGAGCATCTCGCGATGCTCGCCGAACTGCGTGACAGCATCCATCTGCGGGCTCTTGCAGGCCAGAACCCCGTCGACGAGTTCCACCTGACCGCCCTCCGCGAGTTCGACGGCTTCTTCGGACGCGTCGATGATGACGTGGCCGGAGCTCTGGCCGAACTGAGCCCGTCGCAACTCGACGACCCGCTCGCAGCGCTCGGTCTGCACCGGCCATCCGCGACCTGGACGTACATGATCCGTGACGATCCCTTCGGAGACCCGGCCGGACGTGCCGCCGAGGGGCTCAAGCGCCTGGCACGGGAGCGTTTCTCCACCCGACCTGGGTGACGACGGCCATGTCGAGCCGCCGAATCGCTCGACCGCACCGCCCGTGTCTACAGCTGAGCGACATCCGGAGCGAGCCGGTACAGCACCTCGGGCCTGCCGCGCTTGCCGTAGCGATGGGCGATGTCTGCACGTCCCTCCGACACCAGGTGCTCGAGATACCGTCGTGCGCTCGCTCTCGAGATCGACGCGTGCTCGGCCACTTGCGACGCCGACGCCGCCGTGACCGGGTCGAGGGCCGCCAGCACTCGTCGCAGAGTGACCTCCGCGATGCCCTTCGGGAGACCGGATGAGGAACGGGCGGTCGGCGATGGCACCTGCACGCGCCCCGTGCTCAGCAGCTCGTCGATCTCTCGCTGCGCCAATTCTTGCTCGCGCTCGGCGTGCGTCTGCGCCTCATCCGAAGGCCGGTGCTGTGCACGGTAGCGGCTCAGCCGCTCGGCGAGTGCCTCATATGTGAACGGCTTGACGAGATAGCCGGCAACCCGCCCCGCCAATGCCTGCCGCACCGTCACCTGGTCGCGGGACGAGCTGATGATCATCACGTCGGGGGAGTGCGTGCCGAGCGTGCGCAGGCGGTGCAGCACCTCGATGCCGCTGACGTCGGGAAGGCGGAGGTCGAGCAGGATCAGATCGACGCCGCCGTGCGAGCCGAGCTCGATCGCGGCCATTCCCGTGCCGGCAGCTGCGGTCACGGTGAATCCCGGTGTCTCCGACACGAAACGCGCGTGCAGAGCCCGAGCGGCGGCATCGTCGTCGATGACGAGCACGCGCACCTGTGCATCGCTCACCTGCTGCCCTCCATCTCGAATGCGAATCGTGCGCCGCCGAGCCCGCTGGTCGAGACCTCGATGGTGCCGCGGCGCGCCGCGACCGTGCGACGCACCATGTCGAGTCCTATCCCGCGCCCCGTTCCGGTGATGTCGGGCTTCGACGAGTATCCCCGCGCGAACATCCGCACGCGCTGCAGCGCGCCGATGCCCGGTCCATCGTCTTCCACGACGCCGCTGATGCGTCCGTCGCGCTCGTGCAGCTCGCACCGCACCCGCGCGGCACCGGCCTCGCCGGCGTTCCGGCACAGATTCGCCAGCACCAGCATCACGGCGTCGTCCACCTCGCCCGTGACGTCGATCGCGGTCTCCAACGCTGCGCCGGCCGCGCTGAGCTCCGTACGCAGCGCCTCGATCGTCGCGCGCAGCAGCGGAGGACCTGCAGAAGCTTCAACCTGCACCGGCGTGGACACACTCGTCGACCTGTCGATGTAGTCGACGGCCTCGCCGGTGTCGCCGTGTGCGACGAGACCTCGCACGACATGCAGCCGCGTGTCGAACTCGTGCGCCTGCTCGCGCAGCGCAGCGGCGGTGCGGCCGACCTGCTCCAGCTCGCGCGCCGCCGCGTCGTGTCTGCGGAGCCGACTCCTGATGGCGGCGGCCACGGCCGAACTGGCGACAAGTCCTGCCGCCAGCGCACCTGCCGCCCACGGCAGCAGCTGCCACAGCGCAGTCTCGACGTCATCGGCCATCCGGGATTCGAGCATGCCTGCAGAGATCGCGCCGATCACGTTCCCCTCGGCGTCCAGCACCGGATGCTTCGCGCGCAACGTGCGGCCGATGGTTCCCGTGTCCATCTCGAGCACGGATTCGCCTGACAGCACCATGCCGCTGTCGGTCGAGACCGGCCTGCCGCGCTCGTCCGGCACCGGATGGGTGATCCGGATGCTGTCGGTCGTCATCACGACGACGTAGTCGACGCCCGCTGCGCGTTCGACGATGCTCGCGATCGGCTGCAGTTCGGCCGTTGCCTGTTCTCGTTCGGCAGCGCTCTCGAGCACCTGCACGATCTGATCCAGCTCCGCCAGCTCGGAAGACACGTCGGAGACTCGCTCTGCCGTCGTCTCTCGGATGCTGTCGCGCTGCACCGACATCGCGACGGCTGTCGTCGCGCCGACGCAGACCAGCACGATCACGCTCGGCAGGACGACCAGAGCGAGGCGCGCCACCCGGTACCGCCAAGACGTCTCCACAGCGTTCGTCCTTCCGTTCCGCACACGACGTGCCGTGCGCACTTATGAGCACAATCCGCGCACAGGCTGTGCGCGGCGCTGCGCCTAATGCATGTTAGGTCCTGCACGCCGTCCGCACAGTGGGCGATGGATGCCGAGATCCGCCCCTACAGGCCGTGCACGACGAAGACGTCAGCACGAAGGAGTGAGCCCATGTCAGACGCATTGCGTCCTCCGCACGAGGACGAACCTGATCGGTCACCGTCGACGACCCGGCGCACGGTGCTGCGCGCGATCGGCGGCGTGGTCGCCGCGGCGACGATCGGCGCCGCGAGCTACGGGTCGATCACGTCCGCGGCATCCGGTGACGATTTCCACGCCTCGATGACGATCGTCGCGCCCGCAGCGGCGGGAGGCGGTTGGGACACGCTGGCGCGCGAGCTGCAGCAGGCGCAGAAGGCGAACGGTCTCGTGAACAACGTGCAGGTCGTGAACATGCCGGGCGCCGGCGGCACGATCGGGCTCGGCAACGTCTCGACCCTCGAGGGACAGGCGGACAGCCTGCTCGTCGGCGGCACGGGGCTGCTCGCCGCGACGATTCAGTACGGCACCGCGACGACGCTCGACGACGTCACCAACCTGGCCGTGCTGTTCGAGGAGTACGACGTGATCGTCGTACCGGCGGACTCGCCGTACCAGACGCTCGATGAACTCGTGCGGACGTGGCGGGAGGACCCTGCGGCGATCCCGTGGACCGGCGGCGGGTCGTTCGACCAGCTCGTCGTCACGGACCTCGCCCTCGAAGCGGGTATCGAACCGGTCGAGACGACCTACATCTCCTCGGACGGCGGCGGCGAGGCCATCCAGGCGCTGCTCAACGGCACCGCCGGGGCCGCAACAGGGGGCTACCCCGACAACATCGATCAGATCGAGTCCGGCAGGCTGCGTGCCCTCGCCCTGGTCGCACCGGAGCCGGTCGACGGCATCGACATCCCCACGGCCCGACAGCAGGGCTACGACATCACACTGTCGAACTGGCGCAGCCTCTCCGCGCCGCCGGGAATCACCGACGACCAGGCGGCGGGTCTGGTGTCGCTGATCGAAGACACGCTCGCAACCGACGAATGGAGCGCAGCCGTGGATCGCTACCACTGGACCCCGCAGGTGCGCACGGGCGACGAGCTCGGTGCGTTCCTCGACGATGAGCGCACCCGGATCGAGCGACTGTACGGGGAGATGGGGCTGTGACGTTCTCCGATCGACCATCGAACAACCCGACGGCCGTGTCGGCCACGCTCGGACGCAGATACCGCGGGGGCGCCTCCGCCGAGATCGCGAAGAGTCTGGTGATGCCGGGACTGCTGGCACTTTTCGGCTGCTATCTCGTATTCGGCATCATCACGATGGAAGTGCCGGAGGGCACGGCGTTCCCCGGCCCACGGTTCTTCCCTGGCCTGATCGCAGCCGGGCTGTTCCTCTTCGCCATCCTGCTCGTCGTGGGCGACCTGCGCCGCCGGCCCGCGGCTCCGGCGGACGAGGACACCATCGAACCGGATGGAGCTCTCGCAGACGATCGTGCCGACGGCAGGCTCTCCTGGTCGTCGCTCGCGTGGGTCGTGCTGGGCTTCCTCGGGTTCGCACTCACCCTGGGCATCCTCGGCTGGATCATCGGGGCCGCACTGCTGTTCTGGTGCGTGGCCCACGGGTTCGGGGAGAGGCGACGGCTGGTCAGCTTGGTCGTCGGCCTCACGGCCAGCTCGATCACCTACATCGCCTTCGACATGCTGCTGGGGCTCTCGCTGCCTTCCGGCATCCTCGGTTGGGAGTTCTGAGATGGACACTGTGCAGCTGCTCGGCGAGGGATTCCTCGGCGCGCTCACCCTCCAGAACCTGCTGTGGGTGCTCTTCGGATGCCTGCTCGGCACCGCCGTCGGGGTGATGCCGGGGCTCGGTTCGTCCATGGCGGTCGCTCTGCTGCTGCCGATCACGTTCGCGCTCGAGCCCACGGCGGCGTTCATCATGTTCGCCGGCGTGTACTTCGGCGGGCTGTTCGGCGACTCGACCATGGGCATCCTGATGAACACCCCCGGTCAGGCCTCCGCCATCGCCTCGACGTTCGAAGGCCACAAGATGGCTCTCGACGGCAGAGCGACGCAGGCGCTGGCCACGGCGGCGATCGGCGCGTTCATCGGCGGTTTCGTCGCGTCCATCGCGGTTGTGTTCCTCGCCCCGGTGCTGGCGGACTTCTCGACGCAGTTCGGGCCGGCCGAGTTCTTCGCCCTCGCGGTGTTCGCCTTCGCCGCCACCTCCACCGTCGTCACCGACAACACCGTGAAAGGTCTGGCATCGCTCTTCCTGGGCCTCGGCATCGCCGTGATCGGCATCGACGGCGTATCCGGTGCTCCGAGATTCACACTCGGATCGCCCTACCTGTTCGACGGCGTCTCGCTTGTGACCGTCACCGTGGCGATCCTCGCGCTCGGGGAGGTGATCTTCGTCGCGTCGCTCGCCCGTCACGGCGGCGGCATGAAGCTCATCCGCCCCAAGGGAAGTCCCTGGTTGTCGCGACGTGCGATGCGCGAAGCCGCTCCCGCCTGGGCCCGTGGCACAGCGATCGGGCTGCCGTTCGGCATCGTGCCTGCGGGAGGATCGGAGATCCCTACGTTCCTCGCCTACGGGCTCGAGAAGCGCCTGGATGCGCGCCGGAAGTCGCCGCAGTTCGGCAGGGGAGCCATCCGGGGCCTGGCCGCGCCCGAGGCCGCGGGGAACTCGACGACCGGCATGGCTATGGGCGCGCTGCTGTCACTCGGCCTGCCGATCTCCGCGACCGCCGCGATCATGCTCGCCGCCTTCCGCCAGTACGGGCTGCAGCCGGGCCCGCTGCTGTTCGAGCGTTCGCCTGAGCTGGTCTGGTCGCTGTTGGCGAGCTTCTTCATCGCGATGGTGGTGCTGCTCGTCCTGAACCTCCCGTTCGCCGCCCTGTGGGCGCGGCTGCTGCTGATCCCGAAGCCCTACCTGTACGCGGGCATCACGATGCTGTGCGCGATGGGAATCTATGCCTCTTCCGGTTCGGTGTTCGATCTGCTGATGGTGCTCGGAATCGGGTTGCTCGGGTTCATCATGCGCGCGCACGACTTCCCGCTGGCGCCGCTGATCATCGGCATGGTGCTGGGCCCGCTCGCCGAGACGAGCCTGCGCGACGCCGCGATGAGCGCCAACGGCGACTTCGCGGTGCTCGTGCAGAGCCCGATCGCCCTGGGGCTGTACGGGGTGCTCGTCATCGTGCTGGTCCTCGCCGTCACCAACCGCGTGCTCGCCAGGCGCAGGGCGCGCGCAGAGCTGTGACGGCGCTCGTGTCGCCGGCGGACACGTCCTCGGCTGCCCGGCCGCGATAGCGTTGACGCATGCAGTACACATCACTGGGGAACAGCGGTCTCGTCGTCTCGGCACTCGGAGTGGGATGCAATGCATTCGGCCGCAGGATCGACCAGGATGCGAGCACGGAGGTGGTCTCGACGGCGCTCGAGAACGGCGTGAACTTCTTCGACACGGCGGACTCGTACGGCGCCGGCGCGTCCGAGACGATGCTGGGGCGCGCACTCGGCGCCCGCCGGGACGAAGCCGTCGTGGCCACCAAGTTCGGCATGGACATGGCAGGCGTCTACCCAGGCGCCAGAGAGAACCGCACCAGCCGTGGATACATCGCTCGCGCAGTCGAGGGGAGTCTCACCCGTCTCGGGACGGACTACATCGACCTCTACCAGCTGCACACGCCGGATCGGATCACGCCGATCGAGGAGACCCTCGTCGCGCTGACCGATCTCATCAGGGCGGGCAAGGTGCGCTACATCGGATGTTCGAACCTCGCCGCGTGGGAGGTCGCCGATGCAGCCGCGGTGTCGGATGCGATCGGCGCTGAGCACTTCATCACCTCGCAGAACGAGTACTCGCTGTACAACCGCAGCGCGGAGTCGGAGCTCGTGCCCGCCTTGGAGCACTACGGGATGAGCCTGCTGCCGTACTTCCCGCTGGCATACGGACTGCTCACCGGCAAGTACGCGCGCGGCGAGGCAACTCCCGAGGGAACCAGGCTCGTCACGGAGTCCTCACGCCTCGACGGCGCGGATTGGGACATCGTCGAAGGGTTCCGCACGTTCGCCCGCGAACGGGGCATCAGCATGCTCGACGTCGCGCTCGGCGGCCTGCGCGCCCAGGCCACAGTCGACACGGTCATCGCCGGTGCGACGCGGGGGGAGCAGATCGTCGCGAACGCGCGCTCGGTGGAGTGGGTGCCGAGCGATGAGGACCTTGCTGCGCTGGACCAGATCGTTCCGCCGGGATCCGGATCGGGGTACCTGACGTTCGCAACGCCCCGGCGGTAGCAGATCACTCGTCATGTCCTCAGCAGAGCCGATGAGATGACCGCGAACTTGAGTGATAGCTGCCGTTCAGTTGTGTCTTCGTCGACGCTTGCGTCGTCCGAAACGGGATTCAGCCCCGACAAGCCGCGAGTGCTTTCACCTCACCGCTCTCCGTCGCACGACCACAGCTGACGTCGCACTCGAGTCGTACTGAAGGTGTTCCTCAGAAGGCTGTTTGACAACAGCTACTTTGTATTGCAAGGCTTGTTTGCATGGCTGCCAGGGATCGGACTGCACAACTCCGCAAGGGAGTGTTGGAGCTCGCGATCCTTGCGGTGCTTGATGGCGAGGAATATTACTCCATCGAGATCATCGAACAGTTGGGCACGCAGCCCGCACTGACCGCGACTCCAGGTACGGTCTATCCGCTGCTCGCACGGCTGGAGAAAGCCGAAAAGGTAGTCACTCGTTGGGTTGAGGCTGGGAGCGGCGGCCCTCCAAGAAAGTACTACAGCCTCACAGATGAGGGCCGCGCGGCGCTCGAAGAGGGAGCGGCGGCCTGGGATGCGCTGAGTAGCGCGATGGGCGAGCTGCTCCGGAAAGGTGGTCGCGTCTCATGAAGTCCTACCTGCGTGCAGTTGGCGCCCACCTCGGGAACCTCAGCAGAACGGATCGCTTGCTCGCTTTGGAAGGGCTTGAAGCTCAGCTCGGCGAGCTGCTGGAAGCACACATGGATCCCGTGGAGGCGCTGGGCGCTCCTGAGGACTACGCAGGTGAGCTTCTCGACGCGCTTGCGAGCGATGTGCCTGCCGACGAGCCCCACCTCCGAGTGCTGGGGCTCCCCGTGGAGACGCGGGGCCCGGTGAGCGCCAAGGTCCGTTCGCGAACATGGAATCCGGAGAGCTCGCGCCTCGTGGTACCGAGACTGCTCGGAGTCGGATGGACGCTCAATCTCGGCGCTCTCGCCGTGAGACTCAGGCTCATCCGCCCTGACGACGCAACCAGCGAAGTGCTCGACCAGGTGCCTGAACGCACAGTTCGCGCCGCGCAGCTCGCGCCGCTCCTGACTGCAGGCGCGGCCGCGGGCGCTCTGGCGCTCACGTGGAAGAGAATGCCGGACCGTGTTGCGTCTCGTTTTGACATCCTGGGGCGACAGAATCGCACAAGTTCGAAGCTCTCGATGCTCGGCAGCCTTGCCCTGGGCATCGTGCCAGCACTGTGGGCGGTACGCAGGCAGGCTTCAGTAGAGGATCGGCTCGTGAGCGCCGCAAGCGCAACAACCCTGGCTGCCGTCTCGGCCTCGGTTGTCGCGGCTTCAATCCTCAGCGCACGCCAACCACGTGGCCGATGGGGGCTGCTCGTCCCCACTGGACTCATTCTCGGCGTCACGGCATCACTCGGGGTGATCGTGCTCCCGCTGCGTGCAGGTCTGCGCCGCGCCTGGCGCAACGCCAAGGTGACCTCGGACCGTGCGGAACGCGAGCGCTGAGAGTCATCGCTTGGACCCTCATCGAGTGCGGCTCGTGCTCTTTGGTGCTGATCGCTTTGGTCTTATGAGCCAACCGGACAGACGCTGTCGCCGGGCCGGCGCTCCGAGCCCGATGGATCGCCACGACTGACGACCACGCCGCCCCAGCAGGGGGAGGCACGCTTGACTTCACTAATATGTAATGCAAGGATGTATGCAATACATATATCAAGTGCATCACATGCGCCTTCTGTTCGGTCTCCTGGTCAGAACTCGGCCTGATCCCGACCGCATCATCAATCGCCACCGGTGCACCGCAGAATGAGTCCGCTCTCTGGTGGCCGATCGGCACCGGCCTGATCCGCTTGCTGCTGCTCGCAGCCGCCGTACTCATCTTCCGCCGAAAGGAACTCCGATGACACACCCCACCGTTGCCGCCGACCACCTCACCAAGAGATTCGACGACCGCGAAGCTGTTTCCGGTCTGTCGTTCTCGGTGCCCCGCGGGCAGGCGTTCGGGCTGCTCGGTCCGAACGGATCAGGCAAGACCACCACCATTCGACTCCTCAACGGGCTCCTCACCCCTGACGGTGGCACTGTCACTCTCTTCGGGGAAGCCGTCACCACAAGGAACGCAGATGCGCTTCGACGGAGAATCGGAGTCCAAACCGACACGAATCTCTACGAGACTCTCTCTGCACGCGAGAACCTGCGCACCTGGGGCTCGCTCTACGGAATCGACCGCAACTCACTCGATAGTCGCGTCGATGACGTGCTCGACATCTTCGGGCTCTCAGATCGCGCGGACTCCCTCGCAGGCGAGTTCAGCAAGGGGATGCGACAGAAACTCGCTATCGGGCGCGCCATCATCCACAACCCCGAGCTGCTGTTTCTCGACGAGCCGACCGCTGGCCTTGACCCCGAGGCCGCCGCCGAGCTCATCGACTACCTCAAACAGATGATCCGCTCCCTTGACACCACTGTTGTGATCTCGACACACCAGCTCGCCGGCCTCGAAACGCTCTGCGACGACATCGGCATCATCAAGCAGGGGCGGCTGCTCACCGCCGGACCAGTCGATGTGCTCCTGCGGCAGGAATGGCCCGGATATCGCTACGCCCTGAGCATCGACGGCGACCACGATACGGCCCGCCGCATCGTCGCCTCGCTCGCGACCGTTGACGAAAGCGCCGCCGCCTCGCAGATCCCGTTCCAGACCGTTGATGACGGCACCGTCTCCGAGGTCGTTGCGATGCTCGTGCGCGCCGACATCGCGGTACGCGCAGTGACCCCGCAGCATCCCACGATCGAAGACTTCTACTTCACCACGCTCAACAAGGAGGCCAGCGCATGACTGCCCAGCTCCATACCTCACAGCGCCGCGGAACCCGTGGTGGGATCGGCTGGCAGCGCGTCGCCGCCGTGATGCGCAAAGACTGGCTCGAGGTGGTGCGCAACAAGCAGATGCTCGCTTCCCTCGTCGCAGTGCCGTTGGTATTCGCGATCCTGCTGCCGACGGGGATCATCCTGCTCGGCGGCAGCGGGATCCTCACCTCCACCATCGCGGGGCTGCAGGGCTTTCTTGACAACTTGCCCGCGGGCATCGCTCCGACCGGCTACACGCCAGACCAGACCGTCGTCTATGCGGTGATCGTGTACTTCCTTGCCCCGTTCTTCCTCGTGATCCCTGTCATGACCGCGTCGATCACCGCCTCCTCCAGCCTTGTCGGCGAGAAGGAGCGTCGCACCATCGAAGGGCTGCTCTACACACCCCTCTCCAACCGCGAGCTCGTACTCGCCAAAGTGCTCGGATCGGTGATCCCGTCAGTAATGCTCACCTGGATCGCGTTCGTGATCTACGCGGTGATCGTGGGAGTGCTCGGTGCTCCGATGATGGGCGGGATCTTCTTCCCGACTTGGACATGGGCAGTGCTCATCATGCTGCTCGTGCCCCTCGTCGGGTTCCTCGCGACCAGCGTGATCGTCGCGGTGTCCGGGCGGTCGACCACGATGCAGGGCGCGCAGGGCACCGCGATGTTCGTCGTGTTCCCTATCCTCGCCCTCGTCGTCGGCCAGGCCACCGGTCTCATGCTGTTCAACGTCGGCGTCGCCCTCATCGCGGCGGCCGTGCTCGTCTTGGCCGATGTGCTCGCGTTCGTGCTCGTCGTGGCCAGGTTCCAGCGAGAGCACATCGTCACGAAGCTCTGACTCGCAAGCACTGCGAAAGGCAAGCCTGCAGATATGCCGACGACGGATGCGGGGACGAACGACAGTGCGGCGTTGGTGTCGCCGTTCGCAGAGGACCGCTGAAAGGCTCCGTCTGTTCGGGCGACTGCGGCTCCCGTCTCATGATCACTCACGCGAAGAACGGCAAGGGCATCGTCTACCCGTACTTCATCTGCGCCGGTCGGCACTCCAAGCGCACGAGCTGCGTCCGTCAGGCCATGCCGATCGAGCACATCGAACGACATGCCCAGGACTACTGGATGTCAAACCTGCGGACGTCGCAAGTTCGTGCTTCGATCATCGGGTGGGCCCTGCCGGGATCGAACCGACGACATCCACGGTGTAAACGTGGCGCTCTACCAGCTGAGCTAAAGGCCCTGGTACCGACCAGTCTATCGGCACGCGGCCGACGCGGCTGTCACGCCGCAGCGCGCTTGGGCCACATCCGGCGCGGCAGTTCGAACAGCAGGCTGACAGGCAGGCGGCGGCCGATCAGCGCGAACCCGGTCGACACCGCCACCGTCAGCAGGAACACCACCGGCAGCACCACGGCGGGGTGCGTCACACCGACCCGCTCGGCGACGTTGAAGATCGCCGCATACGCGGGGTAGTGCACCACGTAGAAGATCAGCGAGTACTGCCCGACGAAGCGCACGGGCCGCAGCCATCCGGCATCCGGGATGTACACGGCCACGCGGGCGAGCGCGAGAATGCCGAGCAGGCCTGGCACCGCGGCGAACGGCTCGTACCAGAGCGGCACCCAGAACGCCGAGGCGAGGCCGAGCGCAAGGGGGATCGCAGTCAGTGCGATCGCGACCGGCACGTTGATCGCGGCGACGAAACGATCCCAGTACCGTTCGATGAAGGCACCGAGGAAGAAGAACGGCATCAGGTAGAACAGCCTCTGGATCAGCGTGTCGTCCGGCAGCAGGAACATACCGACGAAGCCCAGCAGGATGAACGCCCATGCCGGCACCCATTTGGTCAGCAGCGCGACAAGGTAGTACACCAGCACGAACTGCATGAACCACAGGTATGTGTTCCAGAAGCCCCACTCCCATGGCATGCCGGGCAGCGAGCCACCGCCGGCGATGAGTGCGAGATTGAAGACGACCGTCCACACGATGATCGGCCACAGAATGCGCCGCAGCTTGCCCCAGACATACTGCCCGGCTGTGCGCTTCAGCGACCCGGAGATCAGCAGTCCCGACAGGAACATCAGCATCGGCATCCGGAACGGCGCGAAGAACTCGCTCAGGAAGATGAACGGTTCCAGCACCGCGGGCGGGTGGGGGTCGTCGGCGAACGATGCCGTGACGATCTGTGTCGAGTGGTGAAGGATCACCAGCAGGATCGACAGTCCCCGCAGAGCGTCCATCCAACCCAGCCGACTGCTCGAACGATCGAGGGCGACGTGCGCACGGCTCACGGGCGCAACTGCACGCGCAGCCCTTGCATCGGCGCGCGATCGGGGGTTCTGTGACTCTGACACGCCGTCACTCTATCCGTGCCCGCACACGACGACGTGAAGCCTTGCCGAGTGCAGCTGACGCCCCGGCAGAACCGGATGCGCATTCGGTCCGCACACGCGGGCTCACTGACGTAGGTTGGAAGGATGAAAGCCTCTCCCGCCGACCAGCGCCTCCTGCTCGAAATCGCCGCGCTCGATGATCGGTACGACCGTGCCAAGCGCACGAAGGAGAACCCGCCGCAGGCCGCGCGCGTACGCGAGCTCGTGGAGCAGCGCACGGCCGAGAACCGGGTGCTCGCCGAACTGGTCGGTGAGCGCGACGGCCTGCGGACCGAGCTCACCAAGATCGACTCCGACGTCGACCTGGCGACCACGCGCAGGGAGCGCGATGCGAAGCGCCTCGAGCAGGCCACGGATCTCGCCACGATCAAGGCCCTCGAACAGGAACTCGCCTCACTGGCGCGGCGCCTCGATGATCTCGAGACCGCCCAGCTCGAACTGATGGAGAGGATCGAGCCGGCCGAGACGGCCGTGGCCGAGCAGGAGGCGACCGTACGGTCGACGATCGAAGAGGGCCAACGGCTCAGCGCCGAGGGTAAGGTGGGCGTCACCTCCGCCGCCCGCGACATGGAGGAGGCCTCGCGTGACCGGGCCGCCGTCGCCGGCAACGTGCCGGACGCTCTGCTCGCGATGTACGAACGGCTGCGTGCCAGGGGAGTAGGTGCCTCGCTTCTCGCCCGGGGCGTGTGCGGCGGATGCCACATGGCGCTGTCGCCGAGCGACCTCGCCGCCGTGCGCGCGCTCGCCGACGATGAAGTCGCCACCTGCCCGGAGTGCGGCGGAATTCTCGTGCGCACGGAAGAGAGTGGGCTCGGCGACGCCGGCGACGGACACGACCAGGGGACGGGCACCGTCTCATTCTCGTGACGCCGTGCCGATCGATTCTCCTTGGCGCGATGCCGATCTGATCGCACTCGGCCGCGATGGCCGGGACGCGGTCGTCGCTGTCGCCCTGCAACGCACCAACGGCGCCCCGGTGGAGATCGGCCGTCGTCCGCTGGCGCACGCCGAGCTTTCGCCCTGGGTCGCGGCCCGTGAGCGTGAGGCGCGCGACGGTGGTCGGCACGTGCGCTGGGTGTGGTCGTCGTCCGCCGTGTGGTATCCGTTGCTGCTCGCCTCGGGTGTGCGCGTCGAGCGCTGCAGCGATCTGCGCCTCTCCCGCACGATCCTCCGCAGCGCGCGGGAAGGCGCTCTGCCCGACAGCGCGACCTGGGATGCACCGGCCGAGGACGCCGCGCCGGCTGCGCTGTTCGATCTGGCGCCGGATGGCGGGTCGCGCCCGCAGCACGTCGACGAGACGCTCGCCGAACTGGTTCGTCACGACGGCGTTCTGCGCGCCGCTCCCGCCGGCGTCGCGGGCCGGTTGCGCCTTCTGCTGGCCGCAGAGTCGGCCGGGTCCCTCGTGGCGGCGGAAATGACGACGGCGGGCCTGCCGTGGGATCGTACGCGGCACGAGCAGCTCCTCGTGGCGGAACTGGGGGAGCGGATGGCGGGCGGCGTGCCGAGACGCATCACCGAGCGGGCGGACGAGGTGCGCCGTGCACTGGGGGACCCCACGGCGTCGCTCGATTCTCAGCCCAAGCTGCTGCGCGCGCTGCACAGGGCAGGCGTCGAAGTGCGCACGACCAGCAAATGGGAGATCGCCGATCACGATCATCCGGCGATCGCGCCTCTGCTCGACTACAAGCGGATGATGCGGTTGTACACCGCCAACGGATGGGCGTGGCTCGACGAGTGGGTGCGCAACGGCCGCTTCCGCCCCGTGTACGTGCCTGGCGGCGTCGTGACGGGCAGATGGGCGTCGTCAGGCGGCGGCGCGCTGCAGATCCCGAAGAGTCTCCGCGACGCCGTCCGAGCCGATCCCGGATGGATGATCATCGACGCCGACGTGGCCCAGCTGGAACCGCGAGTGCTCGCCGCCATGGCGCACGACGAGCACATGGCGGATGCCGCGCGCGGACGGGACCTCTACGACGGCATCGTCGACACGGGAATCGCCGCGTCGCGGACCGAGGCGAAGTACGCCGTCCTCGGCGCGCTGTACGGCTCGACGACGGGCGACGCAGCACGGCTGATGCCTCGACTGCGGCGCGCGTTCCCTCGCGCCATCCGCCTGACCGACGACGCGGCGCGAGCGGGGGAGAGGGGCGAGCGCGTGGCGACGCTGCTCGGCCGGATGTCGCCGCCGCCCGACGAGCGCTGGGTCGAGCTCCAGCGCGATGCAAGGGAGTCGGCTGCAAACGAACGGATGGCCGGCACGGCGGCCCGCGAGCGCGGCCGGTTCACCCGCAACTTCGTCGTCCAGGGAACAGCGGCCGAGTGGGCGCTGGCCTGGATGGCCGATCTGCGCTCGAAACTGGCCGCCTTTCCGCCATCTGGCGTGCCGGCAGCGGCATCCGGCCCCGTGTTCGCCCGCCGTGCGCACCTGGCGTTCTTCCTGCACGACGAAGTGATCGTGCACGCCCCCGCCGAGCACGCCGAGGCCGCGGCCGACGCCATCCGGAGCTCCGCGGCCACCGCCGCCCGCGTGCTGTTCGGCGACTTCCCGATCGACGTACCGCTGGACATCCGTATCGGGCCCAGCGCCGCGCCCTGACCCGACGACGATGAGAGAAGCGAATGGGCCGGCCTGTACGCCGGGTTCTGTTCGGGAGCTCTCGCTCCGTCGGCGGCCATCTCTCTCGGCGACGCGTTGCCGCGCCGCTCCAGCAACCTACCCGGGGACTCGGCGGGCCGCGTCAACATCCCCTGTCTGGTCTTGCTCCCGGTGAGGTTTACCCAGCAGGCCGCGTCACCACGGCCCCTGGTGGTCTCTTACACCACCGTTTCACCCTTACCGGCCGAAGCCGGCGGTCTGCTTTCTGTTGCACTGTCTCGCGGATTGCTCCGGGTGGGCGTTACCCACCACCGTGCCCTGTGGAGCCCGGACGTTCCTCGGCGTGCTCATCGCACGACGCGACCGCCCGGCCGACCCATTCGCTGCTTCGAGTCTACCGCCGCAGGCTCTCCGGAACGACCCAGCGGCGTCAGAGACGGGCGAGATGGTCCTCGTCGGTGCGGGCGAGGCTGGCGGCGCCGATGATGCCTGCGTTGTTGCGGTGCTCGGCGATGCGCATCTCGGCCCGTGTGGAGAGGTACGGCATGAACTTCTCAGGGTTCTTCGACACACCGCCGCCCACCAGGATCAGGTCGGGGGAGAACAGGAACTCGATGTGCTCGTAGAAGTGCTGCAGATTATCCGCCCATTCCTTCCACTTCAGGCCGAGCCGCTCGCGCGCCGATGCCGAGGCGATGCGCTCGATGGACTCGCCTTCCCAGAGGAGGTGGCCCAGCTCGGTGTTGGGCACGAGCCTGCCTGCAAAAAGGAACGCGGAACCGATGCCGGTGCCGAGCGTGGTGAGGATCGTCAGGCCCGGCACGCCCTTGGCCGCGCCGTAGCGCAGCTCTGCGAGGCCCGCCGCGTCCGCGTCGTTGACGAAGTGGATATCGCGCCCCAGACCCTCCTCGAAGAACTTCTCCGCGGCGAAATCGATCCAGTCGTCCGAGATGTTGGCGGCCGACAGCGTCTTGCCGTCCTTGACGATCGCCGGAAAGCACACGCCGAGCGGCAGGCCGTCCGCGTCGTCCCCGAGAAGTGCGAGCAGCTCGCCGGCGGTCTCGAGGACGTCCTTCGGGCGCGCGCCGTCCGGCGTCGGAATACGCACGCGGTCGGTCACCAGCTCGCCGGTGTCGAGATCCACGATTCCGGCCTTCATGCCGGTTCCTCCGACGTCGATTCCCACCGCACGATTTTCACTGTCTGCCATGACCATCAGCTTACTTCGGGCAGCGTGGTGCCTCGCGCCACGGCCGTGCCATCGGTCCGAATGTGTCGACGTTCCGCAGCGGAGCGCTCGCCGGACGTGCCCTTCGGTGGCGTTCGGGTCGCGTCGCGCACGACGAAGGGCGCCGACATCCGGAATCGCATCCGTGTGCCGACGCCCTGTCGAGATCGCCTGCTACGCGCTCTTGGCTTCCTTGTCGCCCTGACCACGGCGGGCGCGGACGAACTCGAGGCGCTCCGCGAGGATCTCCTCGAGTTCCGGGAGAGTGCGGCGTTCGAGCAGCATGTCCCAGTGCGTTCGCGGGGTCTTGTCGTCGGAGTGGTCGACCTCTGCCTGCCCCTTCTCCGTCTGCAGAAGCGCCTCGCCCGTGCAGGTGCGGCATTCCCAGCCCGCCGGCGGCTCCGCGTCGGCGGCGAAGTTCAGTACGGTGTCGCGACCGCACTGAGTGCATTTGTAGGTGTATTCTGCGCGCTCCATGAACACGACGCCGTCTTCGCTCTGTAGGCTCTGGGCGCCGAGTCGGATGCCACGAAGGCTACGGTCTGCCATTGTGTGGTCCTCTCGTCAGCTTTTCTTTATAGCGCGTGCGCCTGAATGGATCATCCGAAGGTACACCCGGCGCGCCTCCGTGTCAGCCGGGAAGGGCAAGATCGCGCGATCATCCCAACGCGCGAAGGGTCGCATCGGCACGATCCGTGACGATGCCGTCGACGCCGCGGTCGACGAGCATGCGCATGCGGTCGGTGTCGTTCACCGTCCACACGTGCACCTCGGTTCCCGCGGTGTGCGCATAGTCGATCAGACGGCGTGTCAGCACACGCACCGGTCCCTGGCGTTCCGGTATCTGCAGCGCGTCGATCTCCGCGAGCAGGCGCGAGGCCCTCGCGTCTGCGCGGATCGCCGCCGCCAGGACCAGCCGGATGATCGTTTCCCGACCTGCGGACGTGGCAGGGCGCGCGGGCGCCGCCGCACGCAGCGCCGTCAGCCGTCGCGCGTCGGAGAAGCTCGTCACCAACGCGCGTTCGGCGTACCGACCGACGATCCGGCCGGCCGGCCCCGCTGCGTCGTTCGCCTTGACGTCGATGTTGAACCGCATGCGCGGGAACGCATCGAACGCCTGCTCGAGCGTGACCAGGCCGCCGCGGTCGGCGAGTTGGCGCTCCATCTCGTGCGCCGTCACCTGATCGACTCGGCGCGGGTCACCCGTGACGGACGCGAGTGTGTCGTCGTGGAAGAGCACGACCTCGCCATCGGCCGTGAGGTGGCAATCGCTCTCGATGTACTCGACCCCCGCCGCGTGTGCGGCGGCGAAGGCCGCGAACGTGTTGGGTGCATGCTCGTCGCCCGCGGCGACGAGCCCCCGATGTGCGAGGACTCGGGGGCTCGTCGGCGCGAAGAACGGATGCGTCACTCGTTCGGCGGGTAGCCGCCCGGTGCGGGCGGCGCCGGGGGAATCGTTCCCTCGGCAGGAGCGGCGCGCTGCTCGGCGCGGGTGGCGGGAGCCGGCGCTCCGCCGACCGATGAGGTCGTGGCCTCAGCTTCCGCCTCCTCGGTCACCTTCGCGGCCTCTGCGACCGCTGCGGCGGCAGCTTCTGCGGCCGACGAGGACGGCTTCGGCGGAACAGGGGCCGGGGGAGTGGGCGCCGACCCGGAAGGGCCTGCCTGTCCACCGCCGGCGAACCCGCCGGCGATCCCCTTCAGCGCCTCGGTCATCTCGCTCGGGATGATCCACATCTTGCTCGACTCGCCCTCGGCGATCTTCGGCAGCGTCTGCAGGTACTGGTACGCGAGAAGCTTGTCGTCCGGCGCACCGGCGTGGATCGCGTGGAACACCGTCTGGATAGCCTCGGACTCACCCTGGGCGCGCAGAACCTGGGACTGCTTGTCACCGTCGGCCTTGAGGATCTCGGACTGCCTCGCGCCCTCGGCGACGAGGATCTGCGACTGCTTGTGTCCCTCGGCCGTGAGGATCGCGGCGCGACGGTCTCGCTCGGCACGCATCTGCTTCTCCATGGCGTCCTGCAGCGAGGGCGGCGGATCGATCGCCTTCAGCTCCACGCGGTTCACCTTGATGCCCCATCGGCCCGTCGCCTCGTCGAGCTCCGTCATCAGCTTCGCGTTGATCGTGTCGCGCGAGACGAGCGCCTGCTCGAGGTTGAGCGAGCCGACCACGTTACGCAGGGTGGTGATCGTGAGCTGCTCGACGGCGCCGAGGTAGTTCGCGATCTCGTAGGTAGCCGCACGCGGGTCGGTGACCGTGAAGTAGACGACCGTGTCGACGTCGACTGTCAGGTTGTCCTCGGTGATGACGCCCTGAGGCGGGAACGAGACGACCTGCTCGCGGAGGTCGACGCGCAGTCGGGGCTTCTCGAAGAACGGGATGATCCCGTGCGGGCCTCCGTAGAGCGTGCGGTTGTACTTTCCGAGTCGCTCGATGATCAGCGCGTCGCTCTGCCGCACGATCGTGATCGCTTTCGCAAGCGTCACGATCACGAACAGCAGAATCGCGATCGCGAGGATCCACAGGACTATGGTTCCCGGCATGATTAGTTCTCCCCAGTATTGGTGGGCGGAATGGGCTGGTCGGTGACGTACACGGTGGCCCCTGACACCTGCTGCACGTAGATCAGTGCGCCTGACGGAATCTGCCGCGCCGTCGAGGTGCGCGCCGTCCATGTCTGTCCGTTGGACAGCTTCACGGTTCCCGTTGTCGGGCTGACGGCCTGCTGCACCGTACCGGCGATGCCCATCAGGGCGTCGACGTTGAACTTCTGCGGATCGCGCGGCCGCTTCACCCGCTTCAGCAGCGGCGGCCGGATGAACAGCAGCAGGATCACCGCGACGACGGCGACCACAATCACCTGCAGCCAGATCGGTGCGCCGAGCAGAGAGGAGACGACACCGGCGACACCGCCGATCGACAGCATCAGGAAGGTGAGCTCGCCTGAGAGCATTTCGATGACCAGCAGGATGGCGATGATCGCTATCCAGCCGATCCAGGCATAGTCGGTGACGAGGTCCATTGATCCTCCACTTGCGGCGTTTACTGAAGCCTATCGGTTAGTCTCGGCGTGGTCTGCCGCGACGTGTGCTCAATGATGTCCGGCATTCCGCCCGTCCCGATCACAGGTCATAGGAGTTCACCCGTGTCAGAGTCGCTCGCCCCCGGATCGCTCACCGGAAGGACCGCCGTCGTGACGGGGTCCTCCCGCGGAATCGGAGCCGACACCGTTCGCAGCCTCGCGCAGGCCGGCGCGAACGTCGTCATCAACTACCGCAACAAGGCGCCGCGGGCCGAGAAGCTCGCGAACGAGGTCAGGGAGATGGGCGTCGAGGCGCTCGTCGTCGGCGCAGATCTCACGGACGCGGATTCGCTGGAGAAGATGTTCGCGGGCGTGAAGGACGCGTTCGGGTCGATCGACATCCTCGTGCTCAACGCGTCGGGCGGCATGGAGTCGGGCATGGCGGAGGACTACGCTCTCACGCTGAACCGCGACGCCCAGCTGGCAACGCTCGACGCCGCGGCCCCGTTGCTCGGTGCCGGCTCGCGTGTCGTCTTCGTCACCAGCCACCAGGCCCACTTCATCCGGACGACGCCGACCATGCCGGAGTACGAGCCCGTCGCACTGTCGAAGCGCGCAGGCGAAGATGCACTGCGCGAGCGGATCCCCGCTCTCACGGAGCAGGGCATCGAGTTCGTCGTCGTCTCCGGCGACATGATCGAAGGCACGATCACCGCAACGCTGCTGGAGCGCACCAACCCCGGTGCCATCTCGGCGCGTCGCGAGGAGGCCGGCAAGCTGTACAACGTCGCGGAGTTCGCCGCGGAGATCGCGCAGGCCGCGGTCGAGCCGATCCCCGAGAACAACGAGCGCATCGTGGGAGACGTCTCCGGCTTCACCGCCTGACCCCGCGGAAGATCCCACCACGGTGGGATCCGGCCCCGGAACCCGCGTGGCACGATGGCTCCGTGGCACGACAGAGGAGACCCAAGCGCGAGCGCAGGGAGCGGACCCGCGCCGGCGCGGTCGGCCGGTGGGCGCGGCAGCACCCGCGTGCGGTCTGGTACGTCTCGGCCAGTGCCGTTGCGGCCGTGCTGTACGCAGTCGCCGCACCGCTCGAAGCCGCGCAGTACGGTGCCCCCGTGCTGGTGGCGCTGCTGGTCACCGCCGCCAGGTTCGGTGCCATCGTGCTCGCCGTGCGCTTCCCCCTCATCGGAACGGTCCTGTTCGCCGCGGTGAGCGTCGTGGTGCGCTGGAGTCCGGCCCCGAACGGCCTCCCGTGGCCGTGGACGGTCACGACGATCGTGGGCTTCGTCGCCCTCGTGGTGATCGTCTGGGCACGCCACGGCTGGCTGCGGGGACTGATCGCGTACCTGGTGCCCGCCGTCTCGGTGAGCGCACTTGCAGCCATCGAGTTCGATGCCAGATCGCTGTCCGGGTTCATCGTCGCCGTGTCCGTCGGCGCCGTCGCGGCGGGTGCCGCGGCGCTGCTGCGCGAGAGGGCAAGGCTCGGCCGCGCCCTGACCAAGGAGCGCGAGGTGAGCGAGGCCGAGCAGGAGCGGCGCCTCGTCTCGGAGGAGCGGCAGCGCATCGCGCGCGAGCTGCACGACGTCGTCGCACACGGCCTGTCCCTGATCCAGGTGCAGGCGACGTCTGCCCGTTATCGACTCCCGGATGTCCCGGCCGATGCCGCAGCGGAGTTCGACGACATCGCAGCGTCTGCACGTTCCTCGCTCGCCGAGATGCGGCACCTGCTCGGCGCCCTGCGCGGCGACGAGCAGCCGGCGCAGCACGCCCCGCAGCCCACCATCGAGGAGGTCGCCGACCTTGTCTCAGATGCCCGGCGTGCCGGCGCCGACGCGTCGCTGTCAGCTGTGAACCTCGACAGCGTGCCCACGGCCGTCAGCCTGACCGCGTACCGCATCGTGCAGGAGGCTCTGAGCAATGCCATCCGCCATGCACCGGGCAGCCGTGTCGATATCGCCCTTCACCACGACGACGACCGGCTGCTCATCGAGGTGCGCAACTCCGTACCGACCCAGCCCGCGCCCCGTGCCAGCGGCAGCGGTCACGGGCTGATCGGAATGCGGGAGCGGGCCGGCCTGCTCGGCGGCACGCTGTCCGCCGGCGCCACCGACGTCGGCGGGTATCTGGTGCGCGCCGAGTTCCCCATCGAATCGGACACCACAGGGCAGAGCGTGACGGAGGCAGGATGAGCACGGACCGGATCACGGCGCTGGTCGCTGATGACCAGAGCATGGTGCGAGCGGGGTTCGCCGCGCTTCTCGATGCGCAGCCGGACATCAGGGTCGTCGGTCAGGCCGCAGACGGGGAGGAGGCCGTCTCGTCGGCACGCGAGCTGCGCCCCGACGTCGTGCTGATGGATGTGCGCATGCCGACGATGGACGGCATCGAGGCCACGAGGCGGCTTCTGCGCCCTGATCGTCCGCTGCCGCATGTGCCGCGGGTGCTGATGCTGACCACATTCGACATCGACGACTACGTGCACGAGGCGCTGCGCGCCGGGGCCAGCGGCTTCCTGCTCAAGGACGCGCTGCCGGATGAGCTCGCCCAGGCCGTGCGCGTCGTCGCCGCGGGCGACGCACTGCTCGCGCCGAGCGTGACGAAGCGCCTGATCGAGAGATTCGCCGACACGCGCGACCCTGCACCGTCGCGCGCTGCCCTTCGTCTGAACGCACTCACCGACCGCGAGCGCGAGGTGCTGGAGCACATCGGCCGCGGCCTGTCGAACTCGGAGATCGCCGCCGCCCTGTTCATCGGGGAACAGACGGTGAAGACGCACGTCGGCAAGCTGCTCCAGAAGCTCGGTGCCCGCGACAGGGTGCAGCTCGTGATCACCGCGTACGACTCCGGACTCGTCGCGCCCGAGTGATCCCTCTGCGGTAGGGGGCGCCCGCCGGAAGATCACTCCGGGGGCGGATGTCTGGGCCGAGCCCAGCGACATACCTTCCTCGAAGTCGATTCGAGGAGAGCGCTATGACCACCTTGCACGTGCCAACCCCCGCACGGAGTACCAGAGGCCGCACGCCGACGGCTGCGGCTCCTGGACGGGATCGCAGCATCGATCTGATCCGTTCGGCCAGTCTCGTGCTCGTCGTTCTTCTGCACGCCATGATGGTCGGCGTCACAGTGTCCGACGGTGACCCGGTCTTCGAGAATGCGCTCGAGACGGACTGGTTCGGTCCGGTGAGCTGGTTCGTGCAGATGATGCCGCTGTTCTTCTTCGCCGGCGGTTTCACCGCCTTCGGATCGTGGAGGAGGGCACGCGCGAGGGGTGTGTCGGCCTCAGCGTTCGTGGCGGGCCGCGTGCTCAGACTCATGGCGCCGGCCGTCGCCCTCTTCGTCGTGATCGCCGCAGGACTCGCGGCGCTCACGCTGGCGGGGGTTCCGGCCGACATCGTGGCGACGGCCGGCTTCCGCATCTCTCAGCCGCTCTGGTTCCTCGGTGTGTTCCTGCTGGCTCAGGCGCTCGTTCCGGCGATGGCGGCATGGCACGAAAGGCGGCCGGCGATTGCGCTGGCGACCCTTGCGGCTGCCGCTGCGGCGATCGACGTCGTCCGGTTCGCGACGGGTTGGGAGGCGATCGGCTTCCTCAATCTCGCCGTGGTGTGGCTGTTCGTGCAGCAGCTGGGGTTCTGGGACGCGGATGGTCTCGTCTCGCGCATTCCTCGCCGCGTCCGGATCGGTGGGGCGCTCGGCCTGCTCGGCGGCATGATCGTGCTCGTGGCGACGACCCCGTATGTGGCGAACATGTACGCCAATCAAGACCCGCCGACGCTCCTGCTCGCTCTGCTCGCGGTCGTGCAGGTGGCGCTGTTCTCGCTGGCGAGGCCCCATCTGGCGCGGTTCGTGCAGCGCGATGGCGTTGCACGGGTGGTCGACTGGATCGGTTCCAGAGCAATGACCATCTATCTGTGGCACATGACCGTGCTGATCGCCCTTGCCGGCCTCAGCGTGCTCGGCGCGTTCAGCGGACAGATCGTGCTGCCCGAGCTGCATTCCGCTCAGTGGTGGCTGACACGGCCGGCGTGGTTGGTGGCCGCAGTGATCGCCGTCGCCCTGCTCTCAGCTGTGACAGCCCGGTTCGAGCAGAAGCCGATGCCGCGCGCATCCGCGGATGCCTGGCGTGCGGTTCCCGCCGCCGCACTCGGCGTGGGGTGCGTCGTCATCGTCTTCGTCGTCGGCCTCACCTGGGTCACCGCGGCCGTCTGCGCGGGCCTCGCGGCCCTCGCCATCGCGTTGGCGGGGGATATCCCCACGGGCAAGACGCGAGGTTTCGTCATACCGCGTTCCTCGTCTTCCGGCGATGCTGGGGGAGTGGAAGCAGAAGACGGGGTGCGCGCGTGACCGAGATCACGGAGATGCTGCTGGCGTTGGCTACGTCCCCCTGGGTGTACCTGATCGCCTTCGCCGTCACGATGCTCGATGCCTTCTTCCCGCCGGTTCCGAGTGAGTCGCTCGTCGTGGCGTTCGCTGCGGTCGCCGCGGCGACGGGCGAGCTCAATCCTGTCCTGCTCGGAGCGTGCATGGCGGTGGGCGCGTTCGCCGGTGACAACATGGTGTTCATGCTCGGCCGAAGGCTCGGCATCGACCGATTCAGGTGGATGAGAGGTCGCCGCGCCCGTTCGACACTCGCCTGGGCGGGTCGTGCACTCGAGCGCCGGGGCTCGATGCTCATCCTGATGGCGAGGTACATTCCGATCGGTCGCATCGCCGTGAACCTCACAGCCGGTGCGACCGCGTTCCCTCAGCGCCGGTTCGTGCCGCTGTCGGCTGTCGCCGCTGTGCTGTGGGCCGGATTCTCCGTCGGCATCGGCATGCTCGCGGGTGCGTGGTTCGAGCAGTACCCGCTGGTCGGAGCCGCGGTCGGCATCGTGCTCGCCCTCGTGCTCGGACTGGCCGTCGATCAGGGCCAGGTGCTGCTGCGCCGACTCCGCACTCGTCGCGCGGCCGCGTACGGATCAGCCGAGAAGCAGAACGGCGCCGAGCAGCATCGGGATGCAGCCGACGGTCGTGACGAACACGGTGTCGCGCGCGATGATCTCGCCGACCCCGTACCGCTGAGAGTAGTTGAAGACGTTCTGGGCACTGGGCAGACAGGCCATCACCACCACCGCGAGCAGGTCATGGCCGGTCATGCCGAACAGGAAGGATCCGGCCAGCCACGCGACGAACGGCATGACGACGAGCTTCAGCCCGGACGCGATCAGGACGTCGGAACGAGTGCCGGGCGTCGCGAGAACACGGGCACCGCTGAGCGACATACCGAAACCGATCAGGAGGACGGGGATCGCCGCACCGGCTATCAGCTCCGCAGGTTCCATCACCATGTCGGGCAGCTCGATCCCGAACGCCGCCACCAGCGTTCCGAGCAGCGCGCCGATGATCATCGGGTTGCGCGCCGTGCGCTTCAGAATCGGTCCCAGAGCCGTGCTGCCGGTTGAGATCGCATCGAGCAGCATCAGGAACACGGGCGTGAGGATCAGCAGCTGCAGCACGATGATAGGTGCGGAGTATGCACCGCTGCCCAGCACGTACGTCGCCAGCGGCAGCCCGATGTTGTTCGCATTGACGTAGCCGGAGGCGAGGCTGCCGATCACGGTCGCTCCCGCGGAGCGCTTCGTGAACAGGCGTGCGACGACGGCGAAGATGACGAACATCACAACAGCGGAGATCGCCGCGACCGGCAGCTGCGACGAGAACAGCACGTGCACGTCGGCGTTCGCGAGCACGGAGAACAGCAGAAAGGGACTGAGCACGAAGAACGTGAGTCTGCTCAGGACGAAGCGTCCTTGCTCACCCAGCAGTCCGATCCGTCCT
Organism: Microbacterium halotolerans; assembly: GCF_003569805.1. GTDB lineage: Bacteria > Actinomycetota > Actinomycetes > Actinomycetales > Microbacteriaceae > Microbacterium > Microbacterium halotolerans. The sequence continues at coordinate 463,807 of NZ_KZ984052.1, forward strand.
GTGATGAAACCCGTTGCGATCGCGACCCCGACCACGACGAAGCCGGTGAGCGCGGGGATCATGCCCCTGCCGGAATATAGGAGGCGGTCGGGTGAATCATCATCGACCACAATACTGCGCACGTGTCCGACCTGGTCGATAGCGCTCGGTCGGGATAGCGTGCTGACATGGCCACGCATCCCGCTGACTCCCATGACACCATCCGCGTCCGAGGGGCGCGCGAGAACAATCTCACCGGCGTCGACGTCGACGTGCCCAAGCGACGTCTGACGGTCTTCACCGGAGTGTCGGGGTCGGGGAAGAGTTCGCTGGCGTTCGGGACCATCGCGGCTGAGTCGCAGCGGATGATCAATGAGACGTACAGCGCTTTCGTGCAGGGGTTCCTGCCGCAGCTCGCACGGCCGGAGCTGGATTCGGTCGACGGAGTCACGACGGCGATCCTGGTCGATCAGGAACGTCTCGGTGCGAACATCCGGTCGACCGTCGGCACGGTCAGCGACGCGAACGCGATGCTGCGCACGCTGTACAGCCGCGTCGGAGAGCCCCAGATCGGCCCGCCCAACGCATTCTCGTTCAACACGCCCTCCGTGAAGGCATCCGGTGCGATCCTCGTGGAGCGCACCGGCAGGGCGAAGCGGGAGCGCGCGTCGTTCACGATGCTCGGCGGCATGTGCCCGGGATGCGAGGGCACGGGCCGTGTGTCAGATCTCGATCTCGCACAGCTGTACGACGAGACCAAGTCGATCAACGACGGCGCGATCACCGTTCCCGGATACAAGCCGGGCGGCTGGTCCGTGCGCTTCTACGCAGAGTCCGGCTTCTTCGATCCGGACAAGCCGGTGCGCGAGTTCACCGCCGATGAACTGGACGCCTTCCTGTACAAGGACGAGACGAAGATCAAGCTCAACGGCATCAACATCACGTACACGGGTCTCGTGCCGCAGGTGCGCAAATCGATGCTGTCAAAGGACAGGGAGGCGATGCAGAGCCACATCCGGGCCTTCGTCGACCGCGCGGTGACTTTCATGCCGTGTGCGGAATGTGGTGGGACGCGCCTTGCCGAGCCTGCGCGATCGTCGAAGATCGTCGGACTCCACATCGGCGAGGCATGCGCAATGCAGGTCTCCGACCTGCTCGAGTGGGTGCGAGGGCTCGACCTCGAGGGTGCGGCTCCGCTGCTGACAGCGCTCGACGATCTGCTCGCGTCGTTCGTAGACATCGGGCTCGGGTATCTGTCTCTGGAACGGGCCTCCGGCACGCTCAGCGGGGGAGAGGCGCAGCGCCTGAAGATGATCAAGCACCTCGGGTCGCCGCTCACCGACGTCACCTACGTGTTCGATGAGCCCACCGCGGGACTGCATCCGCACGACATCGAGCGGATGAACAACCTGCTCGTGCAGCTGCGGGACAAGGGCAACACTGTGCTCGTGGTCGAGCACAAGCCGGAGACCATCGCCATCGCCGACCACATCATCGACATGGGTCCAGGTGCCGGTTCGCACGGGGGAGAGGTGTGCTTCGCCGGTGACCTCACCGGCCTACGCGAAAGCGGCACCGCGACCGGACGCCATCTCGGCGACCGCGCCAGGATCAAAGACGAGGTGCGTGCGCCGCACGGCGCGATCGAGGTGCGCGGCGCAGCGTCGAACAACCTCCGTGGCGTCGATGTGGACGTACCGCTCGGCGTCCTCGTGGCGCTGACGGGTGTCGCGGGATCGGGGAAGAGCTCGCTCGTCGACGAGAAGCTCGCCCGTCGCGACGGCGTCGCATTCGTCGACCAGACGCCGATCAAGGGCTCGAGCCGGAGCAACCCGGCCACGTATACCGGACTGCTCGAATCCATCCGGAAGGCCTTTGCCAAGGCGAACGGCGTCAAGCCTGCGCTGTTCAGCTCGAACAGCGAGGGTGCGTGCCCGACCTGCAAGGGAAACGGCACCATAACGACGGAGTTCGGATTCATGCAGGGGGTGACGACGCCGTGCGAGGACTGCGGCGGGCGACGCTTCACCGCGGCGGTGCTCGAGTATCAGTTCGGTGGAAGGAACATCGCGGACGTGCTGGCGCTGCCGATCTCCGAAGCACTGGGCTTCTTCTCCTCTGGCGAGGCGAAGGTACCGGCGGCCGCGAAGATCCTGAAGCGTCTCGACGACGTCGGACTCGGGTACGTCAGCCTCGGGCAGGCGCTGTCGACCCTGTCCGGCGGCGAGAGGCAGCGCCTCAAGCTCGCCGTGCAGATGGGTGACGGCGCGGACGTGTACGTGCTCGACGAACCGACCACAGGCCTTCACCTGCAGGACGTCGAGGCGATGCTGACGATGCTCGACGAGCTCGTCGACTCCGGGCACTCGGTGATCGTCATCGAGCACCACCAGGCCGTGATGGCTCATGCCGATTGGATCATCGATATGGGCCCGGGTGCAGGTCACGACGGCGGCCGCATCGTATTCGAAGGGACGCCGGCTCGACTCATCGCAGATGGTTCGACGCTGACAGGCAAACACCTCGCCGGGTACGTCGCTGGGTGAGGGCCACGTGAGAGACGTGGCGCGCCGGTGCAGCCGGCCCGCGCCGAGTAGCCGAACCGGCTCCATACAGTCTTTTACATGTCCCTCACCTGTTGAGGGTTATAGCCGATAATGTACATTATGTCAGTTCATGAATCGGGAGAGCTCCCCAATGGCCCTGCCCCGCCGCTACGCGAGCCCGAGGAAGACGACGAGCGCGCGCTCGATGTCTGTGAGCCGCTTCGCCGAGACGCTCCCCACCCGTTCGACGACGTTCGCGCGACGAACCGTTGTGACCTTGTCGATCATCGCGTGACTGGCTTTGCTCAGCCCGGACCCCTCGTCGACATCCAATGGCACGCGCAGCATCGGTGCGTCGATCAAGGCGGTGGTCAGCGGCACGACCGTGATCGAGTCAGTTCCTTCGAACTCGTCTGCTTGCAGCACCAGCGCGGGCCTCGGCTTCGATGCGTGCACGCCGCCCGCAACCGTCCATAGTTCTCCGCGCTTCACTCCTCACCCCACGGCGCAGATACCGCTTCGATGAACTGCTGGTCGTCGGACGTTCGATCTGCGGCGGCCACAAGATCTGCCTGACGCCGAGCCTCGGCCCTGGTCTGATCGCCACGCACGTCGAGTACCCACATCTGCACGGACCGGTAGCCGGCCCCTCGCATGCGCTTGCGATACTGCCCCACACGATCGCTGATTCCCATGCTCAATTGTTACATGTAACACGCGATTCAAGGAAGGGGCAGCTGTCTGCCTGCTCCTGAGCGTCGGATCAGCGCAGCTTCAACAGCCTCCCGGCATCCGCTGTGCGTACGATCAGTGGCCGCGCAGCGCGCGCAGGTAGCGCCGCCGCACGACGATCTGCGCGATCCGGAGTGCGGGGAACATCGCACGCCACGGCTGCTGCGATGCGGGCTTCGTGAGTGAGCGCACCGTGAGGGAGACCTCGTCCCCGGCGCGGGAGACGATGAAGGCCTCCTCCCCCGACACCGGATGTCCCGGCAGGGTTCGGTATGAGAATCCGACGCGCGTCGACGAGGCATGCACGTCGACGACCTCGATCGGCTCTCGGATCGTGATGCCGAGAACGCGGAAGGTGATCGTCAGACGCACCCCGGGTTTCACGGGCTCGTCGCCGCCCACGGCGAAGCCGCTGCGAGTCTTCACCTTCCAGCGCAGCACGTCTCGCGACACACGACTCCAGACGGCATCCCCCTGCCCGACGACGGCGGACACCTGCGACCGCACGTGGCCGTTGTGTTCGGAAGGCCACACCGCGAGACTCGGAGAGGTCATCTTCAGCGTCGGCCGCCGACGTGCTCTTCGGCGAGTTCCACAGTCATGTACACGCTGTTCGGATCCTCTGCGTAGTCGCCGAACGGCTCCGTGACGACGAAACCGGTGCGTGCGTACAAGTGGCGTGCCGCCTCGAAGAACTCCATGCTCCCCGTCTCGAGCGAGACCCTTCGGATGCCACGAGCACGTGCGTCGTCCAAGGCAGACGTCAGCAGGCGCGCACCGATTCCACGGCCGCGCATCAGCGGGTCGGTCCGCATGCTCTTGAGTTCCTCGTGCCAGGGCTCCACGTGCGTCAGTGCGATCGTGCCGGCGAGCTGGTCACCCATCAGCGCAGTCCACACCCGGGTTCCCGGCCGCTGCAGGGACGCGTAGTCGAGTGCGTGGCGGCTCTCCGGCGGTGCGGTCGGGGCGAGGTCGGCCAAGTGCGCTTCGAGGAAGGTCCGCAACTGCGGATCGGAGAAGTCCGCACGCGTGATCGTCACCATCCCGCGATTCTACGGTTCAGGTCGTCGGCACGCGGTACTTGAACCCGACGTGCGAGTCCGCGAACCCCAGCCGCGTGTAGAAGCGGTGGGCGTCTGAGCGTTGAGCGTCGGAAGTGAGCTGAACGAGATTCGCTTCGAGTGCCGGTGCCGCCGTATGCATCGTCCAGCGCATCATCGCCGCCCCGATCCCTGACGAGCGACGGTCGCTGGCCACCCTGACCGCCTCGATGAGCAACCGGGAGCTCCCCTGCCGTGCCATCCCGGGTATCAGCGTCAGCTGCATGGTCGCGACCGCCTCGTCCTCGTCTGTGACGACGACGAGATCATTGCCCGCATCTTCCAGGATCGTGCGCAGCGCGGCTGCGTAGCGCTCGGTGTCGGAAGGATCCGCGACGTCACCGCGCGAGCTGCTCACCGGGTCGTCGGAGAGCAGACGCATCAATGCGCCGAGATCTTCCGGAACGGCTCGTCTCAGTGTCAGCGGCGCAGCGATGTCGAGCGGGACCGGCAGGTCGAGAAGAGTCAGCACTCCCCTATTCTGCTCTGCCCGATCTCATGTGCCTGTCCACGGCTCGGACATCGCCAAGCCGAGCACTTCGAGCACCGCGGTCAGGTCGTTCGGATCGGATGCATCACGTGCGATGAGGAGCGCACGCATGCCGGCGCCGCGCGCACCCTCCACATCTTGGAACGGGTTGTCGCCGACGAACAGACACTCCCCCGGCGATGTGCCCAGGCCTCCGGCGAGAGTGTCGAACGCGTGCGCGTCGGGCTTGTGCACGCCGATCCCCTCCGAGGTGCACACGACGTCCACGGCCTCGGCAAGGCCGATCGCGCTCAGCTTCTCGTTCTGCTGCGCCTCGGCGCCGTTCGTCAGCACGCCGACTCGGAGCCCCGCCCGGCGAACCGACGCGAGCACCTCCCGCGCTTCCGGGAACGCACGCCAGTGCGTGCGATACATCGCCAGATACCGCTCGAACATCGCGTCGAGGCCCGACGCGTCCGCGGGCACCTCGAGGCCGAACGCACGCAGCACTCGCACGAGGCGCTGCCGCCGCTGTTCAGCGAAGGAGATCTCACCCCGGCGCCAGCGCTCGAACTCCATCTCCTCGGCGGCGAACCAGGCAGCGCGGAACGCCGATGCGTCATCGACGCCGAGGTGCGCGGCGAAGGCGTCAGCACCTGCACCGGATGCGCCGCGATGGTCGAACAGCGTCTCATCCAGGTCGAAACCGACCGCCTTCACTGGGCTCACCGCCACCACGGTAGCGGACGCATCCGTCCCCTCTGGACCGTCGAATCGCTCAACGATCGACGGCTCCCCCGATCACGGCCGACAGCGGCCGTGGCGCAGCCGTTGCGTGTTCGACGACATCGACGCGCCGCGCTCCGCAGACGACGCACGACACGTAGCTGACCGTGCCGACGCTCGTCGCATGCGACGACTGCGTCGCCCACCCGTGTTCGTGCGCCCGCGGTGTCGCCCCGGTGATGATCTGCTGAAGCCCTGTTGTCATACTCCCCAGCGTGCTGTAATGCCGTTATGCATCTCAACCCTTACGGAGAGTACGCGGTCCTGCTCGCGGCGTCCCTGGCGAATGACTGGCCGGATGATCGCGAGCGGATCGAGGAGCGCACACGCGACTTCGGCATGACGATGGCGTTCGCACGGCGCGATGACGACCATGCACTCACCGGCGCCGTCGTCGACCGCTGGCTCGCGATCGTCGACGCAGCCGATGAGGCCCAGCGCGCGGTGCTGCTCAACGAGGAGATGGCGCAGGCATCGGCCTACCCGAGGCTCGTCGATCACAACGACGAGGGCTGGCACCTGCACTACCGCGACGAGGATCAGTCCCTCGCGCATGTGCTGCACGCGGTGATCAGCGTGGGCACGGCGTTCCACCTCACCACCCGCGGTATGCACCGCCTCGGCAGATGTGCGGCTTCCCCGTGCACGGACGTCGTCGTCGACATCACGCGGAACGGCCGGCAGCGCTACTGCTCGGTGCGGTGCGCCAACCGAGATGCCGTCAGGCGCCACCGCGCACGGGCCCGTTGACACGGCACCGGGCCGGTCCTCCTCCGAGACACAGCTGTGGGTGGGCGCTTCGCAGAGGCGCCCACCCACAGCGATACAGACCGGGTCAGCTCTTCGGCAGCACCAGCTCCTGGCCGACCTCGATGAGGTCAGGATCGGTGATGTCGTCCTGGTTCACGGCGAAGATGCCGAGCCAGCCGCTGTCGAGATCCGTGTGCTCCGCGATCTCGAACAGGGTGTCACCCGACTCGACGGTGTACGTCTTCTTCGACGCTTCCACATCGGGGAGCGTGTAGGTCGGTGCAGCAGGCTCGGGTGCGGCCGGCTGCTCTGCGGGTGCGGCCTGCTCCTGCGACTCAATCTGACCCGACGAGTCGCTGCTGGTCTCAGCGGGTGCCGGCGCCGTCTCCGTCGGCTCGGCCGATCCGGATGCACCGATCTGCGCCGAGCACGATGGCCATGCGCCCCAGCCCTGACCGGCGAGCACGTTCTCAGCGATCCGGATCTGCTCTTCACGGGAGGCGTCAGCGGGGTTGCCCGAACCGCCGTAGGCTTGCCAGGTCGACAGCGAGAACTGCAGGCCACCGTAGTAGCCGTTGCCGGTGTTGATCGACCAGTTGCCGCCGGATTCGCACTGAGCCAGCGCGTCCCACGTCGCACCGTCGGCGGCATTCGCCGCGGTGGGAACGAAAGCGGTCGCGGCGATCGCCGCCACGCTCGCAGCCAGCAGCCCACCGCCCAGACGGCGGGCGGAACGACGGCTGTCAGCGTTGTTGAGGGAAGTCTTCTTCTTGAACACGGTGAACTCCACAGCCCCGTCTCGACCCGCACTGTGTGCAGACCGTCCGCCCGACCGAAGCATCGCATTGGTTTCGGGTGACGCAAAGGGCTCTCGGGGCGAATAAGACGGCTGCCCTCTGCGGTTCAGTGTCCTACGTCACCACACATCACGTCTTGATAACAAATCAATTCAGGTCCTTGCCAGCAAGATCACAAGTCAGTAGCGGGTCTCTGTGCGGGTGATCATGCCGGAACCGGTGCTCGTCGCTCCCCTTGTACCAGGTGGCGCCGCCCTCACATACTGGAGACGTCCCGCGCACGATAGACGAAGGAGCCGACCGGATGGACAGCACAGAGGTCGTCAGGATCCTCAGCCTCCCCTACAGCGAGGAGCTGCTCGCGCGCGACATCCTCCGCATGGCGTACGTCGCGAAGGACGGTTCGCCGCGCATCGTGCCGATGGGTTTCGTCTGGAACGGGACATCGATCGTCGTCTGCACGACGACGAATGCACCGAAGCTGCGGCACCTGCGCGAGAACCCGCAGGTCGCGCTCACCATCGACACGGAGGTCTTCCCGCCGAAGATCCTGCTGATCCGAGGCGACGCCGACCTCGAGTTGGTCGACGGCATCCCGGACGAGTACATGAGTGCCAACAACGTCTATTCGATGACCGACGAGCAGCGCACCGAGTGGGAGAAGGAGGTGCGCTCGCTCTACAAGCAGATGTATCGCATCACCATCACGCCTACGTGGGCGAAGCTCATCGACTTCGAGACGACGCTTCCGTCGGCCGTCGCGGAACTGATCGAAGAACGCACGACCCGCGAGGGCGCCTGACGCGCCCCTCCTGCGTCCGACCGCGGCGCACCGGTCACGGCCGGTGCCCGCTCGAAGCACGTACCCCGCCTGTGGCCGGACTACGGTGCCTTCTGCGCCTTCCTCGATCCCGACCGCAACAGCACCGAGGCCCGTTCATAAGCTGCCGAGTGCGCGCTGAAGTCCCGCACACCAACCGTTCGGTCGGGTGAAGCCCGGTCAGTCCGTTCGTTCCTGTGCGAGGTGGAGGGCGAGCGCGGTGCGGTCGCGCTGACCGAGTTTGCGCAGCAGTGTGGAGACGACGTTCTTCACGGTGCCGTGCGCCAGGTGCAGCTCGTCTGCGATCTCGACGTTGGGCAGGCCGCGCGCGACGAGGTCGGCGACTGCCCGTTCCGACTCGTTGAGCGCGGCGAGCGGCTTCGCTGAGGGCGTGGGAGACAGCGCCGCTCGCGCGACGCGAGGGTCGAGCACGAGCCCTCCGGCGGTCACCTGACGGATCGCGTCAGCGAGGCCGTCGGTGGAGACGTCCTTGAGCAGGAATCCCGCCGCACCTGCATCGAGCAGGTCGCGCACGGTTCGTGCGTCGTCGAAGGTGGTGAGGACGAGCACCGGCAGGCCGGGGTGGTCGACGATGCAGCGGCGCACCAGGCCGAGCCCGTCGAGTGTCGGCATCCGCGCATCGGCGAGAACGACGTCCGGAGCGACCTCGGGGATCATCGCGAGCGCCCGCAGCCCGTGCTCAGCTTCACCGACGACCTCGATGGTCGCATCGGTCTCCAGCACCATCCGAAGCCCGCGGCGCAGAAGCTCCTGGTCGTCCACGACGAGCACCCGAATGCGATTCATGCTGCGCCACCGGCAGATGACAGCGCCGCGGTGGCCGTTTCCGACGGCAGCGCGATCGCGAGCCGGAATCCTTCGAGTGTTGACGCGGTGGTCAACCGCCCGCCGAGGGCTTCCGCACGGGAGCGCAGCGACCGCAGTCCGAACCCCTCCGCCACGGCGGCGCCGACCGAGCCGCTCCCGCCGTCGTCCGCGATCACGGCGTCCACCCCGTCGGGCGCGACGGCCACGTGCAGTCGGACGACCGTCGCTCGGCTGTGCCGCACCACGTTGGTCAGTCCTTCCTGCACGAATCGCAGCAGCAGCAGCGACTGCTCGTGTGGCAGCGGCATGTCTTCGCCCTCGACTGTCACCGTGATGTCGATGCCGGTCCCGCGGAACGCCTCGGCTACCGCACCGAACGCTTCCGCATCGCCGAGTGCGGAGAGCTCCACCGGATGCATCGCGCGCACCAGACGGCGCATCGCATCGAGCGACTCTCCGACGATGCTCCTCGCGCGGGTGACCTCCGCCCGTGCCGCATCCGGCTCGTCGACACGGGAGACGTAGTCGAGCGAGAGACCGATCGCGGTGAGCCGATGACCGAGGTCGTCGTGCAGCTCCCGCGCCGTGCGCTCCCGTTCCTGTGCCAGCACGAGGTCTCGGTCGCTCTGCAGCCGTCTCTGCAGCTCGTCGTTGACCGCATCCAGCTGCACCAGCGCATCCTGCAGCGCGTCGCCCACACGAAGGCTGTCGCGCAGCACCACCGCGACGGCCGCCGCGATCCCGGCCAGGAGCGCAGCGCTGATCGCTTCGATGAAGATGGTCTCGGGAGGGCTTCCGGCACTCAGATGAAGCATGAGGACGAGGACGCCCAGCCCCGCGGCGTAGGCCCACAGCACGATGCCGGCGGTGAAGGTGACGCCCAGCACGAGACAGGCCGTCCAGATGATGCCGTAGTAGAGCATGCCGTTGCCAAGCGCGATCGTCACCGTCGCGAACGCGACGAACGCGACGGCGGCGATCCGGGATACCTGCGCCGAGCGGCGCCACATCACCCACGCGACGATGGCGGCGACGATCAGGACGGCGATCACAGCGCTCACACCCGGGGGCCTGACGGGAGCCGAGTACAGCGCCATCAACGCCGGCCCCGCGATGCCGATGCCAGCGGCGAGATCGAGCAGTCCGGTGCGAAGTGACGGGCCGCTGAGCATGAGTACCAGCGTATGCACGATCGGCGGGGATCACACGTGACTGCAGTCACGAAGCTCGCCCGGATCCGGTGGCCGCGGTCACCTCCGGCGATGACCGCAGCCCGGCGCGCACGGCCGCGTCGTTTCCGTAGCGTCCCGGTATGACGTCCTCTGCTTCCTCCGCCTTCCGCACCGAGCCTGCGCCGCCGCCCAGGCTCGGCACCGGACCGCTCGGCATGACACTGCGAATCATCATCGCGGTTGGGGTGCTCGCGGTCGCCAACATCATCGGCGGATTCCTGCCGAGCGTGTTTCTGCTCATCCCCGGTGCACTCGATCTGCTCTCCGGTTCATCGCCGTGGGGGTTCGCGGCCGCGTTCGTGCAGCAGGCGCTCGTCCTTGCCTTCGTGATCTTCGCCGTGTGGGCGTGGATGCGATGGGTGGAACGCCGGTCGCTTCGAGATGCAGGGTGGCGCTGGGGCCGCCGGTCGGTCCTCTGGTTGCTCCTCGGCATCGTCATCGCGGCGACCAGTCTCCTTGCTGTGACGATCGTGCTGCCCGCCACCGGATCCGTGCCTGATTCCCCCGCCATGTTCGGTGAGCCCGGCGCCGCGCCGTTGACGATCGCCCTGCTGATCGTGTACTACGTCGGGCTCGCCTTCCTGCAGCAGAGCATCCCGGAGGAACTGCTGTTCCGCGGCTGGCTGCTGTGGCGGCTTCGTCATCGGCCCGTCGTCGCCGTCGTCGTCACCGCACTCGCGTTCACCGTCATCCATCTCGTCTCCAGCGGCGGCCAGCAGTCCGCGTGGGAGCACGTGCTCTACCTCGCGTTGCCCTTCGGCTTCGCCGTGCTCGCGACGGGCATGCTGCTGTGGACGGGTTCGCTGTGGGCAGCGGTCGGCGTGCACGGCGGGTTCCACATCGGCAACTACATCGCGGCTTCGGTCCTGGCACCCGTCGACGCGGCCACGTCGTGGCTCGCCGTCGGCGGAGTCCAGACGGCTATCGGTCTGGTGCTCGTGGTCACCGCCCTCCGCCGCGGCCGGACCATTCTCGACGCACGCGACTGACGGCGACGCTGGAGGCCGTCTTAACGCTGGTGCCGGTACCGATGCACTCCGCCGAGTCATCCGGACGTGCGTGACGCACGGGCTGAGACAATGGTCGTCGTGACGACATCCCCGCACGAGTTCGATCTCGCCTCCATCGGCGATCGGCTCGTCGTCTCGGGCGCCCGCGCCGAACTCGAACACGCGGCGGCCACAGGTGCCATGGTCGTCACCGCTCCGCCCGGCACGGGAAAGACAACTTTCGTGCCGGCGCTGGTGGCGAATGTCCTCGCGCCGCGCGCATCCGGCCGCGTCATCGTCACGCAGCCGCGCCGAGTCGCCGTGCGTGCCGCCGCGCGACGGCTCGCTGAGCTCGACGGCACACCGCTCGGCGGTGCCGCCGGGTTCTCGGTGCGCGGTGAGAGCATCGTCGGCGCGGACACACGTGTGGAGATGGTCACGCCCGGCGTACTGCTGCGGCGTCTGCTCGCCGACCCAGCGCTCGACGGGGTCGCTGCCGTGGTGCTCGACGAGGTGCACGAGCGGTCCGTCGACGGCGATCTGCTGCTCGGCATGCTCGCCGAGGTGCGTGAGCTGCGCGAAGATCTGGTGCTGATCGCCATGTCGGCGACGCTCGACGCCGACGCTGTGGCCTCGGTCATCACACCGGATGGCTCAGCGCCGATCGTCGACATCCCGTCCCCACTGCATCCGCTCGCCGTCGACTACGCCCCGCACTCAACGCCGCGCATGGATACGCGCGGTGTGACGCGGGACTTCCTCGATCACGTCGCAGCGGTTGCGGTCGCCGGTCAGGCGGATGCCGACGCTGACGCGCTCGTCTTCGTTCCGTCGGCACGCGACGTCGACGAGGTGGTGCGCAGGATCCGCGGCCGCGCCTCCGGCGTGGAGGCCCTTCCCCTGCACGGGCGGCTCCCGGCGCGGGATCAGGACCGCGCCACGCGCGGCCGCACATCGCAGGGCGATGCGCCGCGCATCGTCGTCAGCACCTCGCTGGCGGAGAGCTCTCTCACTGTTCCCGGCGTGCGGCTGGTCGTCGATGCGGGTCTCTCCCGTGAGCCGCGGCGCGATGCCGCCCGTGCCATGTCGGGTCTGGTCACCGTGAGCGCGTCGCGCGCCAGTGCGGAGCAGCGTGCCGGGCGCGCCGCGCGACAGGGACCGGGCAGGGCGATCCGCGTCTACAGCGAAGCGGACCACGCCAGGATGCCCGCACTCGCCTCCCCTGAGATCCAGTCGGCCGATCTCACCGACGCCGCTCTGCTCCTCGCGGCCTGGGGGACGCCGTCGGCCGTCGGCATGCGACTGCTCACTCCCCCGCCTGCCGCTGCCATGGCCGACGCTGTAGCAGCGCTGCGCGCCCTGGAGCTCGTCGACTTTGCCGGACGCATCACCCCGCTTGGAGTGCGTGTCTCCCGGCTTCCCACCGGGCCGCGCGAGGGTCGTGCGCTCTTGGCAGCGACGAGCATGGACATCGATGTGCGAATCGCCGCCGACACCGTCGCCGCCCTCAGCGGGGGCTTCCGCGACGACGGCGCCGATCTTGTGCGTCTCATCCGCGAGCTGCGAGCCGACCGCGCGGTGGGAAGCTCTCGGTGGCGCGCTGATGCGCGGCGCCTCGCGCGTACCGTCTCCTCTGAGAACGCCGCCGGCGCACACGGAACAGGCACCGCAAGCGCATCGTTCGAAGCGCCGGGCGTGGTCGTGGCTCTCGCGCGCCCCGAGTGGATCGCCCGGCGCGTGGGAGCTGGTTCGCGTTCGTACGTCTTCGCCTCGGGAACCAGGGCCGCACTCCCCGACGGCAGCCCGCTCGCAGCGTCGGAGTGGATCGCCGCGTGGGAGGTGCAGCGCGCATCCGGGCGAATCGCCGACGACACCGGCGCTGTGATCCGGCTCGCCGCGGCGCTGAACGAAGAAGACGCGCGCCGCGCCGGCGCCGGTCTGCTGAAGCGCGAGCGCACTGCGCGGCTCGAGAGCGGTCGCGTGCGAGTGCGCGATGTCGAGAGGCTCGGGGCGATCGTGCTGTCGTCGACGCCGGTCACCGCGACGCAGGCAGACACGGTCCCCGCCCTCATCGGGCATGTGCGGGAGGTCGGGATCGAGGCGCTGCCATGGTCGGCCGCCGCTGTGAGCCTCCGCGCTCGCCTGTCGCTGCTGCATCGCGAGCTCGGCGCTCCGTGGCCCGACATGCGCACTGACACGCTCCTTGCGCGGCTGGATGACTGGCTGGTGCCGGTGATCGGATCGGCGGGAGCGTCCGTGAACGGCATCGATACGCTCCAAGCGCTGCGAGGAATGCTGCCGTGGCCCGACGCCGCCCGCCTCGAGGAGCTGGCGCCGGAGAGTCTCAACGTGCCCTCCGGCAACCGCGTCCGGATCACATATCCGGATCCGGATGATCCGGATGGCCGACCCGTTGTGGCAGTCAAGCTCCAGGAAGTGTTCGGGTGGGCGCGGACACCGAGGCTGCTCGATGGTCGCGTGGCGGTGCTGTTCCATCTCCTCTCCCCTGCGCGGCAGCCGCTCGCGGTCACCGACGACCTCGCGACCTTCTGGGATGGTGCCTACCGCGAGGTCCGCAGACAGATGCGCGGGCGGTACCCGAAGCATCCGTGGCCGGAGGACCCGTGGACGGCGCAGCCCACGGCGCGCACCACACGTCCCCTGCGGCAGTGAGACTGCCCTGATGATCCTCGGGTGGTCGAGCGGATCATCCGGCGGCGTCGGGCACCTCGCGGCGGTATGCTCCGCCGGTCATCTCCCTCCGGGCGGGCCGAGCACGAGCAGGATGACATAGAGCGCCACAACGGCGACCGCGATGAGTGCCACGAGGACCCACGCATGGCGAAGGAACCACCGCATGGTGCGGTCGTACCACGTGCGATCCTGCGGGTGATCGCTCTTCTCGAGGCGCCAGTCGCCGGTGAGCCGGCTTGTGCGGTGCAGCCATATCTCCATCGGGATCGTCGCGTACGGAATGATCGCACTGACGACCGCCAGCACACCGACGCCGATCGACCACCGCTGGTTGAACCCCACGAGGATCGCCGTCGCGCCGTACGCGAGGAACACGAACCCGTGGATGCCACCGCCGATGGTCACCACGATGCCAGGGGCCCCGACAGCACGGGCGATGAGCGCGGCGATCAGGATCGTCCAGGTGATGGCCTCGGCTACCGCGAGGAGTCGGTACAGGCGAGCGGGGGTTCGGAACACGGCACTCCTCGGGTCGGCTCCCGCCAGCCTAAGCGACACATCTCCGGCCCCACGCCACGGAGGTGAAGCTCCCCCTCAGCCGTCACGGTCTCCGTATGGAGGCGACTCGGGGTCACGCCCCGCGTCTGAAGCGCCGCCACCATCCGGGGCGGGTCGCCGGCGTCGTCGTGTCCGCGCTGTCGACGCTCGTGCCGCGCTCTTCGACAGCGCCGACAGAGCGCTGCGCCCGTCGTTCCCGCCACGCGGCCACGTCGGCCTCGACGTCGTGGGTCGGCGTCACGACGGGCGGCCCTCCCTCGAGCTGAAGCCGCGCGTGGCGTACCCGGGAGTTGAAGTCGTCGAGATGCGCCCGCACATCCGACTCCCGCGAGAACTGGTCGAGGGTCGCGTCCATGGCGTGGTGCTCATTGCGCAGCTGGATCGCAGGGGGCGCGATTCCGCTCAGCCCCTCATTCGCGATCTTCCGCCGGATCCACCAGTCAGGGTCGCTCGATCCGTCGAGTCCCTCGATCGGCTTGCCCGCACCAGGCAGGTCATCGAACTCGCCCCGGCGGATCGCCAGCTGGATCGCCGTCTCGACGGCTGCCCAGCGCTGCTCCTGCGTGACCCATCGCGGCGCTGCGGCGATGGCGCGTTCGCCCTCCGCACCACGCTCCTCTTCGCTCATGTCCTGTTCGGCGCGATACCTCGCTGCATCGGCTCTCGGATCAGACATGTCGCCACCTCCGCCGCCAGAATACGCCCGACCGACGACATTGCGACGAGTATCGCGTCCTCATTCCAGATTGGCGTGCCTCGGCCATAGATCGTCGGCACTGCTGCCGTCGCGCTGCCACAGTGCGTGGAAGAGTGCATCGCCCACCAGGACGACCGCCTGCTCGAAGAGCGACCCGGCGTACTGTGCCGATGCTTCGTTCGAACGGTCGAGCTTCGCTGCTGCCGGAATCAGGAGAAGATGATCGGCGATCTCCGCCAGAGGCGACTCAGAAGCCGTCGACATCGCCACGACGTCCGCGCCGACGCTCTTCGCCGTCGTCGCTGCGCGCACGACGCCGGCCGTAGTGCCTGAGCCGCTTGCGGTGAGCAGCAGATCGCCCTCCGCTATGGCCGGTGCAGTCGTCTCTCCCGCAACATGCACTGTCATGCCGAGATGCATGAGGCGCATCGCCGTCATACGCAGTGCCAGGCCGGAACGGCCGGCGCCCAATACGAAGATGCGGTTCGCATTGTGCACGGCGGTGACGATTCCGACATCGCTCGCACCGCCAGCGCACGCAACGCGTTCGATGAGCTGTGCGAGCTCGTTCGCAAGGAGCCGAAGTGCGGAGGAAAGTGTGTCGTCATCAGTGCTCACTCCCCCATCGTGCCCGATTCTGCGACAGTTCGGCTGCGCTCTATCGCAGCGGTGTCCACCCGAACGGCACCGCACCGTCGAGCAGCGCGTTCTCCTCGTCCGCTGACGCCGACCACCCCTGCGCCTCGCCCCTGCCGTCGAAGCCGCCCCGTGCAACCCGCATGCCGACGTCGTCATGATGCATACGAGGCCCGCCTCCCCGCCTGGTGGCGGCCCGCACGCTCCATGCGGCGTCATCGAAACCGCCGCCGCGGAACACCCGATAGTCGCCGTACCTGGCGGGATCGAGGAGGTCCCAGCACCACTCCCACGCGTTGCCGAGCGTGTCGAACAGGCCGAACAGATTGGGCAGCTTCCCCCCGACGTCCTGAGGGTGCGATACCTGGTCCGCTGCCGTCCACGCGATCTCATCGAGCGGCCCGTACTGCGGCTTCGTCGAGCCGGCGCGGCACGCATACTCCCACTCCGCCTCTGTCGGCAGCCGGTACCCGTCCGAGTCCACATCCCACGCGACCGCCTCGGCGTCGACACGATAGGCGGGGTCGAGACCCTCCCATTCCGAGAGCGCGTTGCAGAACCGAATGGCACGCTGCCAGCTGACGTCGACCGCAGGCCGCCGCGGATGCTCGCTCGGAACGCCGAGGAGATCAGCCATGAGCTCCTCGGTCACCGGGAACACTCCGATGGTGAACGGCTCGAGCTCGACCGCGCGGTGCGTCTTCCTCCGCGCGTCGTGCAGCGTCACCGTGCCGGCAGGAATCTGTGCCATATCGATGTCGGGCGTCATCCCACCAGTGTCCCGCAGGCCGTCGCGCCTCGTGCAACACTGAAGCCATGCCGGAGACGACGACCGATCCTCGTGAAGCGCGCAGGCTGCCGGAGACGCTGAACGAGTTCCAGAGTGCGGAAGGGCATCCGCAGTTCCGCGTGGACGTCGAACGGATCCGATTCTCGCCGTTCTATTCGCGCCTGTCCGCCGTCACCCAGGTGATCTCCCAAGCCGGCGCAGGCCTCGCGGTGCACAACAGACTGACCCACTCCGTGAAGGTCGCCGCCGTCGCCCGAGCGATCGCCACGCACCTGTTCACTCGCAGCGACGAGCAAGGTCGCATCGTCGCCGAACTCGGCGGCGCCCACGCTGTCGTCGTGCAGGCGGCGGCCGCGGCCCACGATCTCGGCCACCCGCCGTTCGGCCATCTCGGCGAGCAGACACTCGATCGACTCGCCCGCACACGGTTCGGCCTCACCGAGGGCTTCGAGGGCAACGCACAGACGTACCGCATCATCACTCGCCTCGATGAGCACGATCGTCCGGGTGTAGGGCTCAACCTCACGGCCGCCGTCCGCGCAGCCGTGCTGAAGTACCCGTGGCGGCGAGGGCAGGGCGGCGATCGACGCGGCGGCAGCAGCAAGTTCAACCACTACGCGATCGACGAGCCGGATGTCCGTCAGGCACTCGCCGCCTACCCGCTGATCGAGCCCGGCCAGCAGACGGTCGAATGCTCCATCATGGACATCTCCGACGACATCGCGTACTCGCTGCACGATCTCGACGACTTCTATCGCGCAGGGCTCCTGAACCCCGCAACGCTCTCCGCCGAGTTCCGCACCTGGCACCGCGAGCTGGTGCGGCTGCGTTCTCTCGATGAGGCCGCCCTCTCCGCCGATACGCGAACGCCGGGGCACTCCCTTGAGCTGCTGTGGCGGCAGCTGCGGCGCAAGGACGCATGGATCGCCGATCCGGATGCCTTCGCCGAGGCCGTGGCGAAGGTCTCGACCGAGGTGATCGACGGTCTCGTCGCCGAGCCGTTCGATGGGTCCCTGGCGAGCGAGAGGTCGCTGGCCAGGTTCACGACGGGGTGGATCGCCAGGCTGCAGTCGTCGATCGAGGTGCACAGGCACCCGGATATCCGCTCCGGTCACATCAGCCTCAACCGCCGGGCGTGGCACGAGGTCGCCGTGCTGAAGTTCCTGCATCAGCGCTTCATCCTGGAGCGTCCCGACCTCGCGGTCTACCAGCGCGGCCAGGCGAGCGTGCTCGAGCGACTCGTCGACGGATTCGCCGCGTGGCTCGACGACCCGCGCGACGCGCGCAGGGCACCCCGTCGGCTGATCGATCTCGTCGACCTCGCCACGGACGACTACCGTCGGCTGGCCCGCGACGCACCGGGGCTGGTTCAGCTTCGGGCAGGTGCCGACCTCGATCGGCGTGCCAGGGGCCGCGGCATCATCGACTACGTCGCCTCACTCACCGACGCACAGGCGACCTCGCTCGACGCGCTGCTGGCAGGTCGGACCGAGCGGCTCTGGGACGCCGGCCAAGGGCTGTGAGCCGTCGCTCCGATGCTTCAGGGGCCGACCGGCACCCAGTCTGCGTGCTTCGGCTCCCGTCCGTCTCCGGACGAGCGACCGGTGACGCGCCGTTTCACCCACGGCGCGACGTGCGCACGGTAGTACTCGCGCGTACCCAGGTGCGCCTGCGCGACGTCCGGAAGTTCCCACCAGGACGCGTCGGGGTGCATGCCCAGTGATTCGAGCACGCGTGCGGCGACCCGGTGATGACCGCGGAAGTTCATGTGCAGCCGGTCGGGTGCCCAGAAGGACGGGTCGCGCAGGCGTTCGTCCGTCCAGTTGATCGCCCACACGATGTCGTCGTCGGTTCGCAGTCGAGCAGTGGCTGCGGCCGTCAGAGCGTCGCCGCGGCGACGGATAACCCGCGACAGCGGGAGTCCGTCCGAGGGATCGGCACCGGCCAGCAGCACGGGAGTCACGCCCTCCTGTCGACAGCGCAGCACGACCTTCACGAACGCGTCGACGATGTGCTCGATCTTCGTCCCGGGACGCAGCATGTCGTTGCCGCCGCCGTTGAACGAGAGGTGCGTGGGCCTCAACGCCAGAGCCCGCTCCAGCTGCTCGTCGACGACGGGCCATGCGAGCCTGCCCCGGATCGCGAAGTTCGCGTACTCGATGGGTTCGCCGAGCTCGGCCGCCCAACCCTGTGCGACGAGATCCGCCCACCCGCGCGGCGTGCCATCCGGTCGCTCATCCCCCACACCTTCCGTGAAGCTGTCACCGATGGCTGCAAACCGAACGTTCGTCACTCCGCCATCCTACGAACAGAGCGGCTGTGCCTGAACCGTGCGGACACCCGTCGTTCCGGTGGGCCCGTCACGCCAGCCATCGTACGATGGCGGATGTGAGTTCTTCCGTCGTTCTTCCCGTCCGCCGACAGGACCGTCACGACTCTGGGAGCGGACGATGCCGCGTGTAGCCGCGCTGTACCGCTACCCCGTGAAGGGATTCACGCCGGAGCTCCAGGCCGAGCTGCGCGTGCAGTCCGACGGCCGAGTGGTCGGCGACCGGGTGCTCGCGTTCCGATTCGCTCAGGCGCTCCATCCGGAGACGCACGACGGCAGGGAGCACTGGCCCAAGAGCAAAGGGCTCGCACTGATGACGTTCCCGTCGCTCGCGAGGCTGCGCACCAGCTTCGACGACCGCGAACGGCGGCTGCGCATCGAGACGGACGGCACGGTGCTCGTCGACGCGGGGCTCGACGATGCGGGCCGCGCGGAGATCGTCTCGGCCGTCACCGAATACCTGCTCACCGCTCCTGACGCGAAGCGGCTGCGCCGCAGCGGCGTTCTGCCGCTAGCTCTCGTCGGAGACGGAGAGACGGCGCGGTTCCAGGACCGGCCGCGCGGATTCGTGTCATTGCACGCGAGGGCGAGCCAGCGCGAGCTGGGCGATGCGGGCGACGAGCGTCGGTTCCGCTCCAACGTGGTCATCGACGGCGTCGACGCCTGGCAGGAGCTCACCTGGCGGGGACGCGTGCGCATATCAGGAACGGCATTCCACGTGCAGCAGCCGATCGGCCGCTGCCTCGCAACGCACGCCAACCCGGACACCGGCGTTCGCGACGCCGACGTACTCGGCGCGCTTCCCCGGCTCAATGGTCAGCCTGACCCCACGATGGGGGTACTGCTGCTCCCGGATGAGCCGCTCCCAGAAGGCGGAGCTGTGATCCGCCTCGGCGATGAGGTCGTGCCGGACTGGGGCACGGAAGAACCGGGCCATAGACTCGAGGCATGAGCATCACGGCGCAAACCCAGGCGATCAACGACTTCTGGGTGGCAGCACGACTGCACGTCGATGATCTGCCGCTGGAGCCTGCGGAAGCGTGGGCGTTCGGTGCCACGCCCGAACACGCTGATCAGCTGCTCGCCCTCGTCCTCGACGGTACGAAGACCGGTACGGCAGCGGCACTCTGGGACCACGAGGCGACCGGTGAGCGCGTGCCCGAAGCCGGCGACCTCAGCATCATCCTGGATGGATCGGAGCTGCCGCGTGCGCTGATCCGCACCACGAGCATCCGGATCGTTCCGTTCGACCAGGTCGACGCGGAGCACGCGCACGCCGAGGGCGAAGGCGACAGAACGCTGACGGCATGGCGCGAGATCCACGAGCACTTCTGGCGCACCTACGGAGAAAGCGGCCGCGGCTTCGCGCCGGACATGCCCGTGATCTGCGAGCGCTTCGAACTGCTGTGGGCCGACACGTAACCACCTTTACCGCGAGCGTGCCGGTTGTGTCACCGAGTGGGCCGCGGCCCACTCGGTGCTGAGGGGTACGCTCGCGGGTCAGCGCCAGCCGAGACCGGGCGCGACGTGGGCGAGGATCGAGTCGAGGACGTGGGCGTTGTAGGCGACGCCGAGCTGATTCGGCACGGTCAGCAGCAGCGTGTCGGCCTCATGAACGCCATCGCCCTTCGGCGCTACCGGACCCGGATCGCGTCCAGCATCCGTTCCAGTGTGGGCCAGGCCTCCGCAACCCCCCGCTCCGCAGGCTCCAACGAGGCCGCGCGAAGCGCCGCCTCGTTCATCGCGCCGCTGAGGAGCGCGTGGCACGCGCCGATGGAGTCGATCTGAAGGGCACCGACGTCGTCGAGATCCGCGAGCGCGTCTCCCAGCAGACGCGCGGAGCCCTGAGCGTCGAGATCCCGCCACGCGCCCCAGCCCACGACGGCTGGAGCGTCGACCAGGAGGATACGCCGGACGTCCTCGCGCACAGAGGTATCCATAAATGCGCGACACCCGATCTTCAGGGCCTGCCAGGGATCGCTGATGCCTTGCGTCGCCAGCACGATCGCGCGAGCGACCTCGTCCTGCGCCCATGCGTGCACAGCGTCGAACACTCCCCTGCGGTTGCCGAAGTGATGGTAGACAGCCCCTCGTGTCACGCCCGCTCCCATCGCGATCTCATCGAGTCCGACGTCGGGATAGCCGCGCTCGGCGAGCATCTCTCTCGCGCAGTCGAGGATCCGGCGGCGTGTTGCGTCGCTTTCAGCCTTCGTCGCCCTGCCCATCGAGGCACCTCTCGT
The DNA here is from genome assembly GCF_003569805.1 of Microbacterium halotolerans. Taxonomy (GTDB): domain Bacteria; phylum Actinomycetota; class Actinomycetes; order Actinomycetales; family Microbacteriaceae; genus Microbacterium; species Microbacterium halotolerans. The sequence goes on from NZ_KZ984052.1 coordinate 484,779, forward strand.
TCCTTGACACCTATTCATACACAGTGTAGGTATGTGGATACATACACACTGTATCTAACAGAGGGAGAGAGATGACAGTATCGAGCATCTACCCGGTCCTTATGACCGATCGCGTCGCCCACACCGCGGCGTTCTATCGAGAGCACTTCGGGTTCCAAGTCGTCTTCGAAGCCGATTGGTATGCGAGCCTGCGACGCGACAGCTGGGAACTCGCCATTCTCGACTGCGCACACGACACTGTGCCGCAAGCGATCCGGGGCTCCGCCGCAGGCGGCGTTCTCCTCAACATCGAAGTGGCGGATGTCGACGCCGAGTATCTTCGCCTAGTCGAGACAGGCGCACTGGACGCAGTGCTTCCCCTGCGCTCGGAACCCTTCGGACAGCGTCACTTCATCGTGCAGGGCCCGGACGGAGTGCTCATCGATGTCATCACTCCGATCGAACCCGACGAGGAGTTTGCAGCGCAGTTCGTGCCGGAGGCCGATGCCGTCGCTCAATAGCCCGGCGCGCATCTTCCGCAGGTGGCGCATAGGCCACGGGAGGAAGGCACGTGAATACGCGCCGATACGATCGCGACGCACGTCCCTCCCTCTGGGTCAGCGCCAGCCGAGGCCCGGGGCGACGTGAGTGAGGATCGAGTCGAGGACGTGGGCGTTGTAGGCGACGCCGAGCTGATTCGGCACGGTCAGCAGCAGCGTGTCGGCCTCGGCGATCGCCTCGTCGTGACGCAGTTCGTCGATGAGCACATCCGGCTCTGCGGCGTAGGAGCGGCCGAAGACGGACCGTGTGTTGTCGATGAGCCCGAAGGTGTCCTCTCCGTCGCCCGAGGCGAGGAAGTAGCGCCGATCCTCGTCCGAGACGATCGCGAAGATCGAGCGCGATACCGACACGCGCGGCTCGAAGCCGTGGTCGTGCTTGGCCCATTCCTCTCGGAACGCACGGATCTGCTTGGCCTGCTGCACGTGGAACGGCTCGCCCGTCTCGTCATCCTTGAGCGTCGAGCTCATCAGATTCATGCCCTGCTGCGCCGCCCACACCGCGGTCGCGTTCGAACCAGCACCCCACCACATCCGCTGTCGCAGCCCATCGCTGTGCGGCTCGAGACGCAGCAGACCCGGCGGGTTCGGAAACATCGGGCGCGGGCTGGGCTGCGCGAATCCCTCGCCCTCGAGCAGCCGCAGGATGATCCGCATCTTCTCGCGCGCCGCCTCCGCACCGGACGGGTCGTCCTCTCCCGCCTGGTAGCCGAAGTGCCGCCAGCCGTCGACGACCTGCTCCGGTGACCCGCGCGAGACTCCGAGCTGCAGCCGACCATCCGAGATGAGATCTGCGGCACCTGCGTCCTCGACGAAGTACATCGGGTTCTCGTAGCGCAGGTCGATCACGCCCGTGCCGAGCTCGATCTTCGACGTCTTCGCGCCGGCAGCGGCCAGCAGTGGAAACGGCGAGGCGAGCTGTCTGGCGAAGTGGTGCACCCGGAAGTACGCGCCGTCCGCGCCCACATCTTCCGCGGCCTGGGCCAGATCGATCGACTGGTGCAGCACATCGCTCGCACTCTGCGTGTGCGACTGCGGATGCGGCGTCCAGTGGCCGAACGAGAGGAAGCCGATGTTCTTTCGCGAAGCGTTCATAGTTCTATTCAACGCTATATATCTCGATCAATTCCCAGACGCGCCGTCGCGGCGCGTCGAGCCCCGCAGAAACACGCAGCCCCCGGCACCGTGACGATGTCGGGGGGCTGCGAAAGGGCCGGTTCAGATGACGCCGAAGGCGAGCATCGCGTCTGCGACCTTGCGGAAGCCCGCGACGTTGGCGCCGACGACGTAGTCGCCCGGCTTGCCGAACTCCTCGGCCGTCTCGAGCGTGTTCTGGTGGATGGAACGCATGATGTCGGTGAGACGCCCCTCGGTGTACTCGAAGGTCCACGAGTCACGAGAAGCGTTCTGCTGCATCTCCAGCGCGCTGGTGGCCACGCCGCCGGCATTGGCCGCCTTGCCCGGGCCGAATGCGACGCCCGCATCCTGGAACACCTCGACGGCTTCCGGCGTCGACGGCATGTTCGCGCCCTCGGAGACGGCGATCACACCGTTCTCGACGAGGCGCTTCGCGTCCTTCTGGTGCAGTTCGTTCTGCGTCGCGCATGGCAGGGCGACATCGACGGGAACCTCCCAGATGCTGCCATCGGTGACGAAGCGCGAGCGACCGCCGCGACGATCGACGTAGTCGGCGATCCGGCCGCGCTCGATCTCCTTGATCTGCTTGAGCAGTTCGAGGTCGACGCCGTCCTCGTCGACGATGTAGCCGGATGAGTCGGAAGCTGTGACGACGACGCCGCCCAGCTGCTGGACCTTCTCGATCGCATAGATGGCGACGTTGCCGGAACCCGAGACGCCGACACGACGCCCGTCGAAGGAAGTACCGCGCACCTTCAGCATCTCCTCCGCGAAGATCGTCGCGCCGTATCCGGTGGCTTCCTTCCTGACCAGCGAGCCGCCCCAGTCGAGGCCCTTGCCGGTGAGGACTCCGCCCTCGTACCTGTTCGTCAGACGCTTGTACTGTCCGAAGAGGTAGCCGATCTCACGTGCGCCGACGCCGATGTCGCCTGCCGGCACGTCCGTGTACTCGCCGATGTGCCGGTGCAGCTCACTCATGAACGACTGGCAGAAGCGCATCACCTCGCCGTCCGACTTGCCGTGCGGGTCGAAGTCGCTGCCGCCCTTGCCGCCGCCGATGGGCAGGCCGGTGAGCGAGTTCTTGAAGATCTGCTCGAAGCCGAGGAACTTCACGATGCCGAGGTTCACCGAGCGGTGGAAGCGGAGCCCGCCCTTGTACGGACCCAGCGCCGAGTTGTACTCGACGCGGAACCCGCGGTTCACCTGCACATTGCCCTTGTCATCGACCCACGGCACACGGAAGATGATCTGCCGCTCCGGCTCGCACAGGCGCGTCAGGATGCCCTGGTCGTTGTACTCGGGGTGACGCTGCTGCACGACGGCGAGCGAGTCGAAGACCTCGCGAACCGCCTGATGAAACTCCGGTTCGCCGGGATTGCGGGCCAAGACCGCATCGAGGGTCTTCTGAAGGGCAGGGTCGAGCATAGGGGTCCTTTCTGGATGTCAGTCAGCGGCTGATCCCTCCGCTACGGGCACCGTGGTGCTCTGCGCCGATCGGGGTGTGTCGGCGTGATGTGCGCGGGGACGTCAGGAGACCGACATCGTGTGTCGACGCACCCCAGCCGTCGGATGGTGCACCGCTGTCGCCCAGCGGAACGAGGCCCCGGACCGCGGCCAAGGCACCATCGACGCCCACTCTATGGCATCGCGGCCCCTGCAGAAGACCGCGCCCTCGGCCCGCTAGCGCGGGGGCCGCACCGGCCCGCCCGTGCCGGTCGCGGCAGGCTCGTCCGACAGTGAACGCCCCTTCAGGTCACTCAGCCCCCACGCGCTGGCGGCCGCGGCGGCGAAGCAGATCGCGAACACCGTGAACACCAATGGCGCACCGCCCAGGCTCAGCGCCCACGGTGTGAACAGCGGCGCGACGATCGACGCGATCCGCCCCACGGTGGCCGCGGCGCCCGCACCCGTGGCGCGGACGAGCGTGGGGTACAGCTCGGGGCTGACCGCGTACAGCGCACCCCATGCCCCGAGGTTGAAGAAGGAGAGCAGGCAGCCGTACAGCAGGATCTGCCACACCTCGCCTGCCGTGCCGAACAGCATCGCCGAGATCGCCGATCCCACCAGGAACACCGACAGGGTCGCCCGTCGGCCCCACACCTCGATCAGCCACGCGGCCATCGCGTACCCCGGCAGCTGCGCGAGGGTGATGATCAGGGTGTACCCGAAGGAACGCACCAGGTCGAAGCCCTGCGACACGAGGATCGACGGGATCCAGATGAACGCCCCGTAGTAGGAGAAGTTCACGAACGCCCACACCGCCCACAGCGCCGCCGTGCGACGTGCGAGTCCTCCGCGGAACAGGTCGGCCACCCCGACGCGGCGACCGGACGGCTGCACATCGGACACCTGCTGCAAGGGGCGGGCGCGGTCTCCTTCGAACTGCCGTACGATGCGGTCGGCCTCCGCCAGCCGCCCCTTCGATGCGAGCCATCGAGGCGACTCAGGAAGGCCCCACCGGACGGCCAGGGCGTAGAGCGCGGGAACCGCGCCGATCGCGAAGGCCCAGCGCCAGCCGTTCTCGAGCGGCACGACGAAATAGCCGATCACCGCAGAGGCGGTCCATCCGACCGCCCAGAACGCCTCCAGGATCACCACGAGCCTGCCGCGGATGCGCGCAGGGGCGAACTCGCTGACATATGTCGATGCGACGGGCAGCTCGGACCCGAGACCGAGGCCCACGATGAAACGGAGCACGAGCAGCATGCCCACTCCCCCGACGAGCGCGCTGGCACCGGTCGCGACGCCGTACACGAGCAGTGTGATCGCGAACACCTGACGCCTGCCCAGCCTGTCGGCGACGAGCCCGCCCACACTGGCGCCGACAGCCATCCCCACGAACCCCACCGACGCGATCAGGCTCTGCGTGGTGTCGTCCAGCGCCCATTCGCTGGCGAGCGCGGCGATGATGAACGAGATCAGCCCAACGTCCATCGCGTCGAGGGCCCAGCCGATTCCGGAGCCGCCGATCACGCGCCCGTGTCGACACGACAGCGGGAGATCATCCAGGCGTGCAGAAATGGTCATGGTGACCACTCTATTCGGACTGATCGCTTCTAAGGCGCGTCCGGATGATCCGCCGGATTCACACGAGCGCAGCCCGCAGCGTGTCGAGCCCCACGCCGCCGAGATCGAGTGCTCGCCGGTGGAAGTCGCGCAGCGAGAACCTCTCACCTTCCGCGGCGCGCGTTTCGTCACGGATCTGCTCCCAGATGCGCTGGCCCACTTTGTACGCAGGGGCCTGCCCCGGCCAGCCGAGGTATCGGTTCACCTCGAAGCGGACGAAGGCATCCGACATGTTCACGTGCTCGCGCATGAACTCGAGGGCGTAATCCGCATCCCACTTTCCGCGACCGTCCGGACGCTGCTTGCCGAGGTGCACACCGATGTCGAGAACTACGCGCGCTGCGCGGAAGCGCTGACCGTCGAGCATGCCGAGACGGTCAGCCGGGTCATCGAGGTAGCCGAGCTCATCCATGAGTCGTTCGGCGTACAGGGCCCATCCTTCCGCGTGGCCGGATGTTCCGGCCAGCAGTCGTCGCCACGAGTTCAGCCGCTCGCGGTTGTGCACGGCCTGACCGATCTGGAGGTGATGTCCGGGAACGCCCTCGTGGTACACCGTCGTCAGTTCGCGCCACGTGTCGAATTCCTTTACGCCCTCGGGAATGGACCACCACATCCGGCCGGGGCGAGAGAAGTCGTCCGTGGGGCCGGAGTAGTAGATGCCGCCTTCATGCGTCGGAGCGATCATGCACTCCAGGCGACGCATCGGCTCCGGGATGTCGAAGTGAGTGCGCCCCAGTTCGGCGACGGCACGGTCGCTCGTCGTCTGCATCCAGCGCCGCAGCTCCTCCGGCCCGTTCAGTTTGCGCGATGGGTCGCGCTCGAGGTGTGCAATGGCTTCGGCGACAGATGCGCCGGGGAGCACGCTGTCGGCCGCACTCTCCTGCTCGGCGACCATTCGCGCCAGTTCTTCGATGCCCCACTCGTACGTCTCGTCGAGGTCGATGCGGCTGCCGAGGAACCCGTGCGAGTGCATCGCGTACAGCTCACGGCCGACTCCGTCTCGTCCGGTCGCGGCCGGTGCCAGCTCGTCGCAGAGGAACGCTCCCAGCTCCGCGTACGCCGTTCGTGCCGCCTGACGCCCGCGGGTGAGGTCCGCCGTCACAGCGCCCGACAGCTCACGGTCGGCACCGAGAGAAGCGAAGAATCCGTCATCGGAGACGTAGCGCTCGTTCTGCGAGATGACCTGCCGAACCTGACGCAGCGCCGGCGTCTGTCCCGCCGAAATGCCTTCCCGCAGGGCGGTCGCATACCCCTGCAGGGCGCGTGGGATCGACGCCAGGCGTGCGGCGATGGTCGCCCAGTCGGCTTCCGTCTCGGTCGGCATCTGGTCGAAGGCGTCCCTGATGCGCTGCGGTGGGCTCTCGATCCCGTTCAGATCGCGCCGATACCAGCCCGACCGGTGCACCTCACGAAGATGGTCCAGTCCAGCCGCGAGATCCATCCGGGTGATCTCATCGACGTCGTCGGCGAGCCGTGCCTCATCGAGGGCGCGGCCCGCGACCCGCGCGGCGTCGTCAAGCGCGGCCTCGCCTTCCGGCGAGAAGTCCTCGAAGCGGTCCTGCCCTTCGTTTCGGCCGATTGCCGTGGCGACCGTCGGCAGCAGCCGGGCGATCGCATCGACCCAGTCGTCGGCGACGCGATCCACTTCGGTCTGCACGCGCGCGACCATCAGTGCGCCGCTTCGTCCCAGTTGCTGCCATGGCCCACCTGCACGTCGAGCGGCACGGAGAGCTCTGCTGCTGTCTCCATCCGGTGGCGCACGACCTGCTCGACTCGCTCCCATTCACCCGGGGCGATCTCGATCACCAGTTCGTCGTGGATCTGCAGCAGCACGCGAGAATCGAGCACCCGCAGATCGTCGTTGATGCGCAGCAGTGCGATCTTCATGATGTCGGCCGCGCTGCCCTGGATCGGTGCGTTCAGTGCAGCACGTTCCGCGTTCTCCCTGAGCACCCGGTTCGGGCTCTTCAGATCGGGGAACGGTCGGCGGCGGCCGAAGATCGTCTCGGTGTAACCCGTCTCGCGCGCCTGCTCGACCGATGCCCGCAGGTAGTCGCGCACGGAGCCGAAGCGTGCGAAGTAGTCGATCATGAGCTGCTTCGCCTCGCGCTGCTCGATGCGCAGCTGCTTGGCCAGGCCGAACGCCGACAGTCCGTAGACGAGGCCGTACGACATCGCCTTCACCTTCGACCGCATCTGCGGTGTGACGTCTCCGGGCTCGACACCGAAGACGTGCGAGCCGACGTACCGGTGCAGGTCCTCGCCTGATCTGAACGCGTCGATCAGACCTGGGTCGCCCGACAAGTGCGCCATGATGCGCATCTCGATCTGCGAGTAGTCGGCGGTGAGCAGCGTCTCATAACCGGAACCGACTTCGAAGGCCGCTCTGATGCGCGCGGATTCCTCCGTCCGCACCGGAATGTTCTGCAGGTTCGGATCCGTGCTGGACAGCCGCCCCGTCTGGCTTCCCGTCTGCACGTACGTCGTGTGGATCCGCCCCGTCTCATCTATGGCTCCGTCGAGCCCGTCGATGATCTGCTTCAGCTTGGTCGCCTCGCGGTGCTGCAGCAGCAGGCCGAGGAACGGGTGGTCGGCCTTCTCCTGCAGATCGGCCAGCGCCGCCGCGTCAGTGGTGTATCCCGTCTTCGTCTTGCGCGTCTTCGGCAGCTCGAGTTCGGTGAACAGCACCTCCTGCAGCTGCTTCGGCGAGCCGAGGTTCACCTCGTGCCCGATGGTGGCGTAGGCCTCCTGTGCGAGCGCTTCCGCACGCCCGCCGAGCTCACCGGCGAACGCCGAGAGCTTCTCGTGCGAAACGGCGACACCTGCCAGCTCCACGTCGGCCAGTGCCAGGATCGTCGGCATCTCGATGTCGGTGAACACAGGCTTCACGGAATCCGGCATCTCGTCGCGCAGCGGATCCGCGACCCGCACGGTGTACCAGGCGAGTTGGCCGGGCGTCGCACCGTCGTGCTCCGGCACGAGCTGAGACGGGTCGGCCTCCGGCAGCGTCTCACCGAGCAGCCGTTCCACGAGATGCGCGAGGGTCTTGTCGGGAAAGCTCGGTCTCACGAGCCATCCAGCGAGGATCGGATCGTAGGCCAGCCCTCGCAGCGGCGCGCCCGCACGCGTGAGAGCCTTCACCTGAGGCTTGGCGTCGGCGATGACCTTCGGAGCGTCGGAAGAGAGCCACTCCCCCAGAGATTCGGCCACTTCGGCAGACCACGATGCCTCGACGATCTCGTCGGCCGCGGCGAGCCCGATCCGATCCGGGAGCCCGTCCGCAAGGGTCAGTGCGAGTCCGACCTCCCCGGTGGCAGCACCCGCCCACGCCGCGATGTCTGCCGCCTCGAGCTGCTTCGGTCGGGGCGCCTCTGCCACTGGGGACGCTCCGCCATCGTCGCCCTCGGCACCGCCCGCCGCTTCGAATACACGCGGCAGCAGCGCCCGGAACTCGAGCTTGGCGAAGATGTCGCGCACCGCCTGCGAATCGAGGGGCTTCCTCTCCAGCTCGGCCACCGCCACGGGCAGTTCGACGTCGCGCAGCAGGCGATTGAGCCTGCGGTTTCGACGCACGTCCTCGATGTGATCGCGAAGGTTGCCGCCCACGACCCCTTTGATCGCCTCCGCGCCCTCGAGCACCGCATCCAGCGAGCCGAACTGATTCAGCCACTTCACTGCGGTCTTCTCGCCGACCTTCGGCACGCCGGGGAGGTTGTCGCTCGTCTCGCCGACCAGAGCGGCGATGTCCGGGTACATCGCCGGCTCGACGCCGTACTTCTCGAACACCGCAGCTGGGTCGTAGCGCTTCAGCTTCGACACGCCCTGCACGGAGGGATACAGCAAGGTCACGTCGTCGGTGACGAGCTGGATCGTGTCGCGGTCGCCCGAGCACACCAGCACGCTCCAACCCGCCTCGGCGCCCTGCGCCGACAGTGTGGCCATGATGTCGTCCGCCTCGAAGTCGGGCTTGGCGATGACGGTGACGCCCATCGCTTCGAGCGCCTCCTGCAGCAGCGGGATCTGGCCCTTGAACTCGGCGGGGGACTCGGCTCGATTCGCCTTGTACTCCGGGTACTCCTTCGTGCGGAAGGACTCGCGGGCCGTGTCGAAGGCCACCGCCACATGCGTCGGGGCCTCGGCTTTGAGCAGGTTGACGAACATCGACAGAAAGCCGTAGATGCCGTTCGTGTGCTGGCCGTCCTTCGTGGCGAAGTTCTCGACCGGGAGCGCGTAGAACGCCCGGTAGGCCAGTGAATGGCCGTCGACCAGCAGAAGGGTAGGCTTTTCGATGTCTGTCACCCTGCCAGCCTAACGAGGGGGACGGACTTTTCTTAAGGCGAGGAGCACCATGAGCGAAGTTGACGGCCTGACCTGGGCCAGAGGACGCGGGCTCGGCCCCCTCGGCGACAAGATGGGAATCGAGCTCGTCGAATTCGGTGTCGACCGCGCGGTCGCGACCATGCCCGTCGAGGGCAATCAGCAGGGCGTCGGGCTCCTGCACGGCGGCGCGTACGTCGTGCTGGGAGAGTCGCTCGGCTCCATGGCCGCCAACCTCCACTGCGGCCCCGATCGCCTGGCCGTCGGCGTCGACATCAACGCCACGCACACCTCATCGGCGACAGACGGCATCGTCACCGGCGTGTGCACACCGATCCACCTCGGCGGTTCCATGACGGTGCACGAGATCGTCATCACGAACGAGCAGGGCAAGCGCTGCTCCACGGTGCGCATCACGAACGCCATCCGCAACCGCCCCGGCTTCTCCTTCTACGGCACCGCATAGGGCATCCGGACGCAGAAGAGCCCCGCCAAAGCGAGGCTCTTCTCATGTCCACGCGCTGCGCGCGGAGGATCGGTTCGCAGGAGCGTCGATCGCAAGGCGGAGGAGGGAAGCGGGCCGAGAGCCCGCTGACCGACGACAACGCAGCGAGCGGCGTGCCTGCGGACCGATCAGCCCTTTTTCGGGGAGAGCTGCTCGATGATGGCCTTCGCAACGTCCTGCATGGTGAGGCGGCGGTCCATCGAAGCCTTCTGGATCCAGCGGAAGGCGTCGGGCTCGGCCAGGCCCATCTTCTCGTTCAGCAGGCCCTTCGCGCGGTCGACGAGCTTGCGCGTCTCGAAGCGCTCCACCATGTCGGCGACCTCGGCTTCGAGCGTGATGAGCTGCTCATGCCGCGCCAGCGCGATCTCGATCGCCGGCAGCAGGTCATTCGGAGTGAACGGCTTCACGACGTACGCGAGCGCGCCCGCCTCGCTCGCGCGCTCGACGAGCTCCTTCTGACTGAAGGCCGTCAGCAGGACCACAGGGGCGATATTGTTCTTGCTCAGCTTCTCGGCAGCGGAGATGCCGTCGAGCTGAGGCATCTTCACGTCCATGACGACGAGGTCAGGACGCAGCTCGGTCGCGAGCTGAACCGCCGTCTCGCCGTCGCCGGCCTCCCCGACCACGTCGAACCCGTTGTCGCGGAGGATCTCCACGATATCGAGACGAATCAGAGACTCGTCCTCCGCCACAACAACGCGTCGTGATGCGCCGGCCGTCGTCTGCTCGTCGTTCTGCTCTTCACTCACTGTCTCATCCTAAAGCCTGTAGTTCCGTACCGTCTGTAGGCGTCGCCGGTCCGGAGCACCCGTGGCAATAAGATTCCGGATCGCCTGCCCCGCCCGGGCGCGTCGCCCCTGTGACGTGCGTCCCAACTACCCCCGCGGCCCGATGCGACCAACACACCATGGGGGCAACGTTCTCGACACGACCAGCGTTCTCATAGCGGCCGAACAGTTCCCTATGTGACCAACGCTCCCCCGCCCCGCAGGGTTCGGCACGATCTGGTGCACGAAGTGCGCCCGATCGCCTGCCGAACCCGAGGACTCCAGAGAACGCAACGAGATTCTTCGGCCCTTCAGGCCGAAGAATCTCGTGCCGGCGGTGGGATTCGAACCCACACGCCCTTGCGGACAACGCATTTTGAGTGCGTCGCGTCTACCGTTCCGCCACGCCGGCTTGGGAACGAGCCTACCTGTGGGCAGGCTCGTTCCCGTGTGAAACCCGTGAAGGGTCAGCCCTGCTGGTACACCGGTGCTGCGCCGCCGACGGCGTCGCCCACCCTGTGCACGCGCAGATCGTTGGTCGAGCCTGCGATCCCTGGAGGCGAACCGGAGATCACGACCACGCGGTCGCCCTCGGAAGCGAGCCCCTGCTCGAGGAGGTAGTCGTCGACCTGGTGGAACATCAAGTCGGTGTGATCGACCATCTCGACCAGCGTCGAGGTGATTCCCCATGTCATCGCCATCCGGCGGCGGGTCTGCTCCACCGGCGTGAAGGCGACCATCGGAATGCGTGAACGCAGTCGCGACATGCGGCGAGCCGAGTCGCCCGACTGGGTGAAGACGCACAGGAACTTCGCCTCGACGAACTCCGCGACCTCGATCGCGGCCTTCGTGATCACGCCGCCCTGTGTGCGCGGACGATTCGTGAGCGACTCGATGCGGTCGAGACCGTGCTCCTCCGTCGACGCGACGATGCGCGCCATGGTGGCCACAGTGGTGACGGCGTGCTCGCCGACGCTCGTCTCGCCCGAGAGCATGACCGCGTCAGCGCCGTCGAGGATGGCGTTGGCCACGTCGCTCGTCTCCGCACGGGTCGGAACCGGGTTCTGGATCATCGACTCGAGCATCTGCGTGGCCACGATGACCGGTTTCGCCAGGCGACGCGCAAGCGACACGGCGCGCTTCTGCACAAGCGGAACCGCCTCGAGCGGAAGCTCGACGCCCAGATCACCGCGGGCGACCATGATGCCGTCGAACGCTTCGACGATGCCCTCGAGTGCGTCGACCGCCTGCGGCTTCTCGATCTTGGCGATGATCGGGCGGCGCACACCCTCCTCGTCCATGATCTCGTGGGCGCGCACGACGTCGGTTGCGTTGCGCACGAACGAGAGGGCGATGATGTCGCATCCCTTGCGGAGGGCCCAGCGCAGGTCCTCTTCGTCCTTCGCGCTCAGAGCCGGCACGTTGACGGCGACGCCTGGCAGGTTGATGCCCTTGTTGTTCGACACGGGGCCGCCGACGATCACCTTCGTGGTCACTACGGTGCCGTCGGTGTCGACGACCTCGACGCGCACCTTGCCGTCATCGATCAGCAGGAAGTCGCCCGGCTTCACGTCGGCAGGGAGTCCCTTGAAGGTCGTCGAGACGATCTCCTTGGTGCCGGCGACGTCGTCGATGGTGATCTTGAAGATGTCGCCCTCGGCCAGCTCGTGCGGGCCGTTCTCGAACTTGCCGAGCCGGATCTTCGGCCCCTGCAGGTCGGCGAGGACTGCAACGGGCTTGCTGAACTCAGCGGCAGCGCCGCGAACGTTGTCGTAGTTCGCGTCGTGGACCGAGTGGTCTCCGTGGCTCAGGTTCAGTCGGGCGACGTCCACGCCCGCCTCGATGAGTTCCCGAACCTTGTCTTTGGTGGAAGTCGCCGGACCGAGGGTCGCGACGATCTTGGCACGTCTCAAATTTCACACCTTCCGCACGTGTGTTGCCATGGCTCCGCAGCGCCCGATCCGCACGATGGGGCCGCAGGCCGTTTTACGGCCCGCCGAAACAGCGAGCCGCCTTCGCAATGCTACAGGCCGATCGGCGCGTCCGTGGGCTGCACGGGAACGGGCAGCGCCGTCTCGCCCATCAGGAACTCGTCGACCTTCGCCGCGGCCGCACGGCCCTCGGCGATCGCCCAGACGATCAGTGACTGACCACGGCCGGCGTCGCCAGCGACGAACACCCCGGCGGCGTTGGTCTGGTAGTGCTCGTCGCGCCAGGTGTTGCCGCGCTCGGTGAACTGCGCGCCGAGCTGCCCCTCGAGCGACTCACGCTCCGGGCCGGTGAAGCCCATCGCGATCAGCACAAGATCAGCAGGGATGTCGCGCTCTGTGCCGGCCTTGGGCACGCGCGCCCCATCCACGAACTCGGTCTCGGCCACACGCAGTGCGCGAACCTCGCCCGCGTCGTTGGAGATGAACTCGACGGTCGATGCGAGGTAGGCCCGCTCGCCGCCCTCTTCGTGCGCCGAGGAGACCTCGAATACGGTCGGCGCCATGGGCCATGGCTGGTGCTCGGGGCGTGTGTCCGCCGGACGCTTTCCGATCGCGAGATTCGTGACGCTCAGCGCACCCTGGCGGTGCGCGCTTCCGATGCAGTCCGCTCCGGTGTCACCGCCGCCGATCACGACGACGTGCTTGCCGTGCGCGCTGATCTGACCAGGAACCTGGTCACCGGCGGTCGCGCGGTTCGATTCCGTGAGGTATTCCATCGCGAAGTGCACGCCCTCGAGCTCACGACCGGGCAGCGGCAGATCGCGCGGCACCGTCGCACCCGTGGCGACCACGACGGCGTCGTAGCGCCCGCGCAGCTCCTCCCACGTGATGTCCTCGCCGATCGTCACTCCCGCACGGAAACGAGTGCCCTCGTCCCGCATCTGACGCAGACGCGTCTCGATGTGGTGCTTCTCCATCTTGAAGTCGGGGATGCCGTAGCGCAGCAGACCGCCGATGCGGTCGTCGCGCTCGTACACGGCCACCGTGTGGCCTGCGCGAGTGAGCTGCTGCGCGGCGGCGAGACCCGCTGGTCCCGAACCGACGACCGCGACGGTCTTGCCCGTCAGCCGCGCCGGCGGCTTCGGCTCGACCCAGCCGTTCGACACGGCCTCGTCGATGATCGACACCTCGACCTGCTTGATCGTGACGGCCGGCTGGTTGATGCCGAGCACGCAGGCGCTCTCGCAAGGTGCAGGGCACAGCCGACCGGTGAACTCAGGGAAGTTGTTCGTCGCGTGCAGACGCTCGATGGCGCCGCGCGCGTCGCCGCGCCAGGTCTGATCATTCCACTCCGGGATCAGGTTGCCCAGCGGGCAGCCCTGATGGCAGAAGGGCACGCCGCAGTCCATGCAGCGCCCGGCCTGGCGGCGGAGCACCGCTTTGTCTCCCGGCTCGTAGACCTCTTTCCAGTCCATGATCCGAACGGGAACGGGACGGCGTGCGGGGAGCTCGCGCTCCGTGGTCTTGAGAAAGCCCTTGGGGTCAGCCACGGGTCACCTCCAGGATTCGGTTCCAGACGACGTCGCCATCGGGATCGAGGCCCTCGTCGAGAGCATCCTGACGCGTCTGCAGTACGGCGGCGTAGTCGCGCGGCACGATCTTCGTGAACTCGGCCACGACAGTCTCAAGGTTGGCGAGCAGGCGCGCAGCCGCCTCGGATTCGGTGTGTTCGATGTGCTCGGCGAGCAGGTCGCGCAGAATCTCGACGTCACCGGAGCCGAGTTCGCCGAGGGTGAGCTCGCCGGACGCGAGCGAATCGCTGTTGACGAGCGAGGGTTCCAGGCGGTGCACGTAGGCCGTCCCGCCGGACATGCCCGCACCCAGGTTGCGTCCCGTGCCGCCGAGGATCACGGCGAGGCCGCCCGTCATGTATTCGAGTGCGTGGTCGCCCACGCCCTCGACGACGGCGGTCGCACCGGAGTTGCGCACGAAGAACCGCTCCCCCACGACGCCGCGCAGGAACATCGAGCCGCTCGTCGCGCCGTATCCGATCACGTTTCCGGCGATCACATTCTGCGATGCATCGAAGGTCGCCTGTCGTGGCGGTCGCACGATGACGCGTCCCCCCGACAATCCCTTGCCGACGTAGTCGTTGGAGTCCCCTTCGAGATTCAGCGTGATGCCGCCGGGCAGGAACGCTCCGAACGACTGTCCGGCCGATCCCGTCAGATTCACGGTGATCGACTCAGGGGGCAGCCCGTTCTCGCCGCGCGCCTTCGTGACGTGGTGGCCGAGCAGCGTGCCGACGGAGCGGGCGGTGTTGCGCACCGGCAGATCGATCGTGATGCTGCCTGTGCCGTCGATGACCTCGCGCGCGGCGTCGATCAGCTGCACGTCGAAGTGGGAGTCGAGCTCGTGGTCCTGCTTCCGCACTCGACGACGCGATTCACCATCGCCGAACTCCGGTCCGTAGAGGATCGGCGACAGGTCGAGACCGTCAGCCTTCCAGTGCGAGATCGCACCGTCGATGTCGAGCAGGTCGCTGCGCCCGACGGCCTCGTCGATCGAACGCAGCCCCAGCTCTGCCAGATATTCGCGGACCTCCTGAGCGATGAACTCCATGAAGTTGACCACGTGCTCCGCCTTGCCGGTGAAGCGCGAACGAAGCGTCGGGTTCTGCGTCGCCACGCCGACCGGGCAGGTGTCGAGATGGCACACGCGCATCATGATGCAGCCGCTGACCACGAGGGGTGCGGTGGCGAAGCCGAACTCCTCAGCGCCGAGCAGCGCGCCGATGACCACGTCACGACCCGTCTTCAGCTGCCCGTCGACCTGCACGGAGACACGGTCGCGCATGCCGTTGAGCATGAGTGTCTGCTGGGTCTCGGCGAGCCCCAGCTCCCACGGCGTTCCTGCGTGCTTGAGCGAGTTCAGCGGGCTGGCGCCGGTGCCGCCGTCATGGCCCGACACCAGGATGACGTCGCTGAGCGCCTTCGCGACGCCCGCGGCGACCGCGCCGATGCCCGACTGGCTCACCAGCTTGGTGTGCACCCGCGCGTCAGGGTTTGCCCGCTTCAGGTCGTGGATGAGCTGCTTGAGGTCCTCGATGGAGTAGATGTCGTGGTGCGGAGGCGGAGAGATCAGCCCGACACCGGCGGTGGCGTGGCGGGTGCGAGCCACCCACGGGTACACCTTGCCAGGCGGCAGCTGGCCGCCCTCCCCCGGCTTCGCGCCCTGCGCGAGCTTGATCTGGATGTCGTCGGCTTCGGTGAGATACATGCTCGTGACGCCGAAGCGCCCCGACGCGACCTGCTTGATCGAACTGCGCCGTTCAGGATCGCGCAGACGGTCCAGGTCTTCCCCGCCCTCGCCCGTGTTCGACTTCCCGCCGAGGCGGTTCATCGCGATCGCGAGCGTCTCGTGCGCTTCGCGCGAGATGGAGCCATAGCTCATCG
This sequence comes from Microbacterium halotolerans, assembly GCF_003569805.1. GTDB lineage: Bacteria > Actinomycetota > Actinomycetes > Actinomycetales > Microbacteriaceae > Microbacterium > Microbacterium halotolerans. The sequence continues at coordinate 500,493 of NZ_KZ984052.1, forward strand.
CGCCAGTGGAGAATCGCTTCACGATCTCCGAGACGGGCTCGACCTCCTCGATCGGAATCGGCGTGCGCCCCTTCTGCTTGAACTGGAACAGGCCGCGCAGGGTCTTCAGCTCCGCCGCCTGGTCGTCGACGAGCTTGGTGTACTCGCGGAAGATGTCGTATCGCCCGGTGCGCGTGGAATGCTGCAGCCGGAACACCGTGTCGGGATTGAACAGGTGAGCTGCACCGTCACGGCGCCACTGGTACTCGCCGCCGGTCCACAGCCGCTCATGTGTTCGGGGCGCGCGGTCCGTCGGGTAGGCGAACGCGTGCCTGGCCGCAGTCTCTGCGGCGATCTCCGTCAGGCCCATGCCGGAGATCTTCGTCTCCGTTCCGGCGAAGTACTTGTCGACGAGCTCGTGCGACAGGCCGACCGCCTCGAACACCTGCGCGCCCGTGTACGAAGAGACGGCGGAGATGCCGATCTTCGACATGATCTTCAGCACGCCCTTGCCCAGTGCGTAGATCAGGTTCTTCACGGCCTGCTCCGCCGTGACGTCGGTGACGACGCCGCTGCGGACCAGCTCCTCGGCCGATTCCATCGCCAGGTAGGGGTTCACGGCACTCGCGCCGAAGCCCAGCAGCGTCGCCACGTGATGCACCTCGCGGACGTCGCCTGCCTCAGCGACGAGGCCGACCGCCATCCGGGTCTCGTTCCGGATGAGGTGGTGGTGTACGGCGGAGACTGCCAGAAGCGACGGGATCGGAGCGAATTCCGCATCGCTGTCACGGTCGGTGATGACGATGAACTGCGCACCGTTCGCGATCGCGCGGTCCGCCTCGCGGCACATCTGGTCGAGCCGCTTCTGCATGCCCTTCGCGCCGGCCGTGACGCGGTACAGCGCAGAGATCGTGACGGCCTCGCGTCCCGGCATCGAGGACGAGATGTGCTGGATCTTGGCGAGCTCGTCGTTGTCGATCACCGGAAAGTCGAGACTGATCGCCCACGCGTGCTCCGGACCCCACGTGCACAGGTTGCCCTCGCTGCCGAGCTTCGTGCGCAGACTGGTGACGACCTCCTCGCGGATGGAGTCGAGCGGTGGGTTGGTCACCTGTGCGAACTGCTGCGCGAAGTAGTCGAACAGCAGCCGTGGCCGCTTGCTGAGCACGGCGATGGGCGTGTCGGAGCCCATCGCGCCGATGGGCTCCGCTCCCTTGGCCCCCATCGGGCCGATCAGAATCTTCAGCTCTTCCTCGGTGTAGCCGAAGGTGCGCTGGCGGCGCCGGATGGAGGTGGCGGGGTGGACGAGGTGTTCGCGCTCCGGCAGGTCGGCCAGTCGGACGGTGCCCTTCTCGAGCCACTCGCCCCATGGCGCGACCGTGGCGATCTCCTTCTTCACCTCGGCGTCGGAGCGGATCCTGCCCTCCGCCGTGTCGACGACGAACATCGTGCCCGGCTGCAGGCGTCCGCGACGGGCGATGCGCTCCGGCTCGAACTCGAGCACGCCGGTCTCGCTGCCGATGACCACGAGGCCGTCGGTCGTGACCGTCCACCGCCCGGGGCGGAGGCCGTTGCGGTCGAGGGTCGCCACGACCTGCGTGCCGTCCGTGGCCAGCAGCGCGGCAGGGCCGTCCCAAGGCTCCATGAGCCCCGCGTGGTAGTCGTAGAACGCGCGTACGTCCGTGTCCATGTCAGGCTTGCGCTCGTAGGCCTCCGGCACCATCATCATCATCACGTGCGGCAGGCTGCGCCCGGTGAGCTCGAGCATCTCGAGCACCTCGTCGAACGAAGCGGAGTCGCTCTCGTCGTCGGAGCAGATGGGCAGGATCGGCTCGATGTCGCCGAGCAGCTCACTGGCGAGCTGCGACTGGCGCGCGCGCATCCAGTTGCGGTTGCCGCTGACGGTGTTGATCTCGCCGTTGTGTGCCATCATGCGCAGCGGCTGCGCAAGCGGCCATGACGGGAAGGTGTTCGTCGAGTACCGTGAGTGCACTATGGCGAGCTCGCTGGCGAACCGCTCGTCCTGCAGGTCGAGGTAGAACGGCTCCAGCTGCAGTGTCGTGACCATGCCCTTGTACCCGATCGTGCGGGCGGAGAGCGTCACGAAGTAGGCGCCTGCCTCGTGCTGGGCGCGCTTGCGGAGCCGGTAGGCGCGGCGGTCCAGCTCGATGCCGCGCAGCGGGCTGACGTGGCCCGCCTGAGCGCTGGCCACGAACACCTGCTCGATCGCCGGCTGAGCGTCTCGCGCGAGACGCCCGAGGTTGCCCGATTCGACCGGCACCTCGCGCCATCCGAGGACGTGCAGGTTCTCCGTTGCGGCGATGCGCTCGATCTGGCGCTTCTGCTTCTCCCGCTCGAGGCGATCGGTGGGCAGGAACGCCGCACCTGCGGCGTACTCGCCGACGGGCGGCAGGTCGAACGAGAGCTCGTCGCGGAAGAACGCGTCGGGCATCTGCACGAGGATTCCCGCACCGTCTCCCGTTCCCGCGTCGGACCCGATCGCTCCGCGGTGCTCGAGGTTGCGCAGCGCCTCCAGCGCGAGCGACACGATGTCGTGCCCCGCCTCGCCGCGAAGGGTCGCGACCATGGCCAGGCCGCACGCATCCTTCTCGAACTGGGGGTTGTACATTCCCTGGCGAGGAGGATACGCGCCGCTGGCGCCGTACGGAGGCTGGAACTGCATGTATCTACCGTCTTTCCGTCGGGGCTGAGAGAACGAAAGCGGATGACGGCCTCGCGCTGGGCCGCCATCCGCGCGATCGTACCCGTGTCCTTTCCGAAAGGACAGCAGAGCTTCTAGATCGTCACGTTGCTTGTGGCGGCGCGTCAGCGATGGCCTTCGACTCAGCGGGGTCGCTTACGTCGACGAAGTCATCTGTATTCGAGTGTATGTCGTCAAGGTTACGATCATGTTTCCCTGCGCGGTACGGCGACGGTTCGGTGCCCGTGTGCCTCCGTGTCTGCACGATGAGAATCACGATGCCGACAACAATAGCGGCAATCGACGCCCACACGTTCGTCCGCAGCCCGAACAGCACTTCGCTGGGGTCGATCCGGATGCTCTCCCAGACCGCACGACCCGCGCCGTACCAGATCAGATACACGGCGAACAGGCGCCCCCACTGCATCGCCAGCTTGCGGCCGGCCCAGAGCAGCACGATCACACCGAGAACGTTCCAGATCACCTCGTACGCGAAGGTCGGGTGGAACAGCGTGCCGGGTTCGAGGCCCACGGGGATCGCGGCGTTGTCGTCGTCGATCTCGAGCCCCCACGGCAGATCGGTCGGCAGGCCGAACAGCTCCTGGTTGAACCAGTTGCCGAACCGGCCCATCGCCTGAGCGAGCAGGAGGCCAGGCGCGAGCGCGTCGGCGAAGGTGAAGAATCGGATGCCGGTCCAGCGGCATCCGAGCCATGCGCCGATCGCACCGCCGATCAGCGCACCGTAGATGGCGATGCCGCCCTCCCAGATGGCCCACACAGAGCCGGGTTCCGAGAGGTTCCAGGGATTGGAGCCCTCACCGAAGTAGTAGTCGGGGTGGGTGACGACGTGGAAGGCGCGGGCGAAGACGATCGCCAGGGGAACAGCGAGCAGCGCGATGTCGATGACGATCCACGGCTCGGCGCCGCGCTTGGTCAGCCGACGGTTGGTGAGGATCGTCGCGGCGATGATGCCCGCGATGATGCACAGCGCGTAGATGTGGATCGTGAACTGGCCGAACGAGAACGGACCGATGTTCCACGGACCGAAGTTCCACGTCCAGGAATCGATCGGTGGGGAGGGAATGCTCGACAGGACGTTCGCCAGTGCGGAAGACAGCATGATCGCGAGTCTACTTCTCCAGATGTGGTGGGTTTACAGCGAACTATCGGCGCGTGCCTGCGACGAGTTCACGGGTCAGTTCTGCCACGGCGTCGACGCCGCCGTCCCGCAGCGCGCGCACGAGGGCCGTGCCCACGATGGCACCGTCGGCGTACTCGACGACGTCGTGCACCTGCTGAGCGGTCGAGATGCCGATGCCGACGCAGGCGCGGATGTCGCTGTGCTCGCGGATGCGGCCGACGAGGGCGCGCGCGGCACGGTCGAGCTCTTCGCGTTCTCCGGTGATGCCCATGGTCGACACCGTGTAGACGAACCCGGTGCTCGATGAAGTCACCATGTCGAGGCGTTCGTCCGAAGACGTCGGGGCGGCCAGGAAGATCCTGTCGAGCCCCGTGCGTTCGCTGGTGGAGATCCACTCGGGGGCGGCATCCGGCGTCACATCCGGTGTGATCAGGCCCGCTCCGCCCGCGGCGAGGAGATCGTCGGCGTAGCGATCGAGGCCGTACTGCACGACCAGGTTCCAGTACGTCATCACGACGACCGGCACATCGGTGCGCGATGCGACCTCCTTCACCGCGGTGAACAGATCGCGTGTGCGGAAGCCCGCTTCCAAGGCGGCGTTGGTCGCCTCCTGGATCACGGGGCCGTCCATCACCGGGTCGGAGTAGGGCGGACCGAACTCGATCACGTCAGCGCCGTTGTCCGCCAGCGCCACGGCCGCCTCGATGCTCGTGCCCAGGTCGGGGAAGCCGACGGGCAGGTAGCCGATGAACGCGCCGCGCCCCTCGTCGTGCGCCGCGCTGATCGCTGCCGCCACCCGGCTCATGCGATCTCCCCCTCGTCTGTCGGCGCATCATACAGATCGAAGTACTGCGCCGCGGTGTCCATGTCCTTGTCGCCGCGACCGGAGAGGCACACGGCGAGGATCGCGTCTTCGCCCAGTTCGCGGCCGATCCGGATGGCCCCGGCCAGTGCGTGCGCCGATTCGATCGCCGGAATGATGCCCTCGGTTCTGCTGAGCAGGCGCAGCGCCTGCATCGCGTCGTCGTCCGTTGCGGGGATGTAGGTGGCCCGCCCGATCGAGGCGAGCCACGAGTGCTCGGGACCGACGCCCGGATAGTCGAGCCCCGCCGAGATGGAATGGGACTCGGTCGTCTGGCCGTCGTCGTCCTGCAGCACGAACGTGCGGGCGCCGTGCAGCACGCCGGGGCGACCCCGCTCGATCGAGGCGGCGTGGCGCTCGGTGTCGACGCCCTCACCCGCTGCCTCGACGCCGTAGAGGGCGACGGATTCGTCGTCGATGAACGCGTCGAACATGCCGATCGCGTTGGAACCTCCTCCGACACAGGCGATCACGGCGTCCGGAAGCTGCCCTGCGCGTTCGTGCAGCTGCTCGCGGGCCTCCTCCGAGATGACCTTCTGGAAGTCGCGCACCATGGCAGGGAACGGGTGAGGCCCGGCCGCCGTGCCGAAGATGTAGTTGGTGTCCTCGACGCTGGCGACCCAGTCGCGATAGGCCTCATTGATCGCATCCTTGAGCGTTCGCGATCCGGTCGTCACCGGGATCACCTCGGCACCGAGCAGCCGCATCCTGGCGACATTGAGCGCCTGACGCTCGGTGTCGACCTCGCCCATGTAGATCCGGCACTCCATGCCGAACAGGGCGGCGGCCGTCGCCGTCGCGACACCGTGCTGGCCGGCGCCGGTCTCGGCGATCACACGGGTCTTGCCGAGGCGCCTCGTGAGCAGCACCTGACCGAGAACGTTGTTGATCTTGTGGCTGCCGGTGTGGTTGAGGTCCTCGCGCTTCAGGAAGATGCGCGCGCCGCCTGCGTGCTCGGCGAAGCGCGGCACCTCGGTCAGCGCCGAGGGCCGGCCGGCGTAGTCGCGCAGCAGGCCCTTCAGCTCCTCGGCGAACGTCGGGTCGGCCATCGCGTCGCGGTGCGCCGCGTCGAGCTCGTCGATCGCGGCGATGAGCGACTCCGGCATGAACCGTCCACCGAACTCGCCGTAGAACGGACCGGGCTGATCACGCAGATTCGTCACGCTCCCGCCTCCAGAAAACTCGTCAGGGTCGCTACGGGGTCGCCGGTGACCAGCGCCTCCCCGATGAGCACCACGTCGGCGCCGGCCGCACGGTAGTGCGCGACATCGGCTGGGGTCTTGACAGCGGATTCCGCGATCTTGATCGCGTCATCCGGAATGGACTCTGCGAGCCGCCCGAACAGGTTCTGGTCGAGCTCGAAGGTCGTCAGATCGCGAGCGTTGATGCCGATCAGCGGCGCGCCCAGCGTCGCGGCGCGCGCGACCTCGTCGGCCGAGTGCGCCTCGACGAGCGGGGTCATGCCCAGTTCGACGATCAGGCGGTACAGCTCCTGCAGCGTCGGCTGGTCGAGCGCTGCGACGATGAGCAGCACCAGGTCGGCGCCCGCCGCCCGCGCTTCGAACACCTGGTACGGAGTGGCGATGAAGTCCTTGCGGAGCACGGGCAGCGTCACGTGCTGCTTCACGACTGTGAGGTCGTCGAGCGAGCCGCGGAATCGGCGCTGCTCCGTGAGGACGCTGATGGTGCTCGCCCCGCCGAGCTCATAGGCGGCCGCCTGCGCCGCGGGATCCGGGATCTCTGCGAGCTGTCCGCGCGAGGGGCTCGCGCGCTTCACCTCGGCGATGATCTTCACCCGGTCGCTCGGTGCGAGCACCGCGACCGCGTCGCGTGCGGGCGCCAGTGCCAGCGCGGCCTTCTCCACCTCCGCGAGCGGTCGCTCCTCCTGGCGGGCCTGCGCGTCCTGCACCGACCCGTCCGTCAGATCGGCCAGGAGTGACATCAGTGCGCCTTCGACTGGTGCTTCGCGCCGTTCGCGCCGAAGCCGGCCTTCTTCATGATGAAGCCGACGATCGGACCGACGATGAACACGATCACGCCGACGATGAGCACGACCCACGCCTCGAAGAACAGCGCCACCGTCGCGATCGACAGGCCGATCAGCATCAGAAGGACGTTGGCCCATGCGGCCGGTGAATGGCCGTGTCCTGGATCGGCGAGGGGGTTGCTCATACGAATGTCCCTTTCGGAGTTGCGGGGTCGCCGTCGAGTCTATCGGTTCACGGAATGCGGCCGTGCGCGCTCAGCGGGTCGGGTCTTCGCCGTGGGAGAGCTCGTCCCAGGAGTCGATCGGATCCACGGGGCCGGACGAGGGCGCCGCTGGCGAGGTGTCGAAGCGACGGCCGCCCCTTCGCCAGCCGTGTGCCGTTGCGAGGGTGAGCAACCCGGCCAGAACCGCGACGACGGCGCCGACCAGGCTCACGGCAGGCCATGGACTGAGCGCGATCCCGGTGACGAGGTCCGCCACGGCTTCGACGCCGGCCAGCCCGGTGTGCTCGGTGACCGTGGTCGCGACGGCGGTGACGGGACGCTCGACCAGCACTGGCATGATCGCGACGGTCATCGCGACCCCTGCGGCGGTCGCCAGCACCCCGAGCGCGTAGCGCAGCACGCGTGCGACGAGCGTCAGCACGAGTGCCAGCGCGAGCACTGCCAGTGCGAGCGGCTGCACGATCGGGAGCGCGTCGGAGCCGGTCACCGGAATGTCGGTCTGCGCGACGACGGCCGTCAGCCAGGTCTGTGTCGTGCCGAGCAGCACAGTGCCGCCTGCGACGAGGAGGAGCACGACGGAGATGAAGCGTGCCCGACGAGCGATGAACCCGCCGGAGGTCATTCGTCGCCTGTGACGGGGATCAGGTCGCGCTGGACGTGCTCGCCGTCCGAGTCGAAGCATGTGCGGGTGCCGGTGTGGCACGCGGCGCCGGTCTGGTCGACCTCGAGCAGCACCGTATCGGCGTCGCAGTCGACGCGGGCGCCGACCACCCGTTGCGTGTGCCCCGAGGTGTCGCCCTTGCGCCACAGCTCGCCGCGGGAGCGCGACCAGTACACGGCGCGGCCCGTGGTGAGCGTGAGGCGCAGGGCCTCACGGTTCATCCACGCCATCATCAGCACGTCGCGCGTGTCGTGCTGCTGCACGATGGCGGGCACCAGGCCGTCGCTGTTGAAGGCGACGCCGTCGAGGCGTTCGTCCACGGTGCTCATCGGACGGTGACCCCCTCACTCGCCATGGCTTCCTTCACCTGCGAGATCGTCAGCTGACCGGAGTGGAACACGCTCGCGGCGAGCACAGCGTCAGCGCCCGCCGTGATCGCGGGTGCGAAGTGCTCAGGCGCTCCGGCACCGCCGGAGGCGATCACGGGAACGGTGGCGAGTTCGCGCATCGCCGAGATGAGTTCGAGGTCGAAGCCGTTCCTGGTGCCGTCGGCATCGATCGAGTTGACCAGCAGCTCGCCCGCTCCGCGCTCGATCGCTTCTCGTGCCCAGTCGAGGGCGTCGATGTCGGTCTCGGTGCGGCCGCCGTGAGTCGTCACGACGAACCCGGATGCCGTGCCGGGCGCGCGCTTGACGTCGAGCGAGAGCACCAGTGCCTGGGCGCCGTATCGATCAGCGATCTCGTCGAGCAGATCGGGACGGCGGATGGCCGCAGAGTTCACGCCGACCTTGTCTGCGCCGACGCCCTGCAGACGGGCGACGTCGTCGACGGAGCGCACTCCCCCTCCGACGGTCAGCGGGATGAAGACCTCTTCGGCCGTGCGCTGCACGACGTCGTACATCGTGGCGCGGTCATCGACGGTGGCCGTCACATCGAGGAAGGTGAGCTCGTCGGCGCCCTGGTCGAAGTAGGCGCTGGCCAGTTCGACGGGGTCGCCCATCTCGCGCAGGTTCTGGAAGTTGACGCCCTTGACCACGCGCCCCGATGCGACATCGAGGCACGGGATCACCCTGGTGGCGACATCGGCCATATCAGAGCCTCGCGTTGTGGATCTCGGTCACGAGCAGCGCGCGCGCACCCAGCTCGTAGAGTTCGTCCATCACTCTGTTCACGCTGTTGCGGGGCGTCATCACGCGCACCGCGACCCAGTCGAGGTCGCGCAGCGGGGAGATGGTGGGAGACTCCATGCCGGGAGCGATCGACGCGGCCCGGTCGATGAGGTTCTGCGGCAGGTCGAAGTCGAGCATCACGTAGCGGCGCGCGACGAGCACACCGCGAAGGCGACGCACGAGGCGGTCGACGCCCTCCGCCTGCTCCGGTGCCTGGATCAGCACGGCCTCCGATCTCAGCAGCACGTCGCCGAAGATCTCCAGGCCCGCTTGGCGCAGCGTCGTGCCGGTGGAGACGACATCCGCGACGGCGTCGGCGACGCCCAGGTCGACGGCCGATTCGACGGCACCGTCGAGGCGCACGACGTCGACCTCGATGCCTCGGTCGGCGAGGAACGATGCGACCAGGCCCGGATAGGCGGTGGCGACGCGCATGCCGGCCAGGTCGCTCAGCTCGTGGAAGCGACTGGGCGGCCCGGCGAAGCGGAAGGTCGAGCCGCCGAAGCCGAGCGCCTCGATCTCGGTCGCCGGCTCGCGGGTGTCGAGCAGCAGGTCGCGTCCGGTGATACCGACGTCGAGAGCGCCGGACGCGACGTATGTGGCGATGTCGCGCGGACGCAGGTAGAAGAACTCGACATCATTGGCGTCGTCGATCAGGTGCAGCTGTTTCGAGTCGCGACGGGTGGCGTAGCCCGCCTCATCGAGCATCTCGATGGCGGTCTGTGAGAGGGATCCCTTGTTCGGGACGGCGATGCGGAGCATGGTGGCCTTCGTTCGTGTCTACGGTTGGTTCATCCGGATCTGCTGGCGCCGATCACAGATGTCGGTAGACGTCCTCGGGGCTCAGGCCCTTGGCGATCATCATCACCTGCACGTGGTACAGCAGCTGCGAGATCTCCTCGGCCGCTTCGTCATCGGTCTCGTACTCGGCGGCCATCCACACCTCGGCGGCCTCCTCGACGATCTTCTTGCCGATCGTGTGGATGCCGGCGTCGAGCTCGCGGACCGTGCCCGACCCTTCGGGACGCACGCGTGCCTTCTCGGTCAGCTCCGAGAACAGGGAGTCGAAGGTCTTCACCCATCCAGGCTACCGGTTGCGAGGGGCCGCTTCGTTCATCCGGATGCCGAGCCGGGCACCGTTCAGCGCGGCGAATGACTGTGGGCACGCGCCAGTTCGCGCAGGTCCCCGATGGCGCTCTCGACGTCGGAGGCGCCGAACACGGCGGAGCCCGCGACGAACGTGTCGGCACCTGCCGCGGCCGCCTGCTCGATCGTGCCCGGTTGGATGCCGCCGTCGACCTGGAGCCACACCTCGGAGCCGTGCTTCTGCGCCTGCGAGCGCAGCTGTTCGATCTTGTGCATCGTGCCGGAGATGAACGACTGCCCGCCGAAGCCCGGTTCGACGGTCATCACCAGGATCTGGTCGAACTCGTCGAGGTAGTCGAACAGCTGCTCGGGGGGCGTGCCCGGTTTGATCGCGATACCGGCACGGGCGCCGATCTCGCGCAGCCGGCGGGCGAGGGCGATCGGCTCGCCCGCCGCCTCCAGGTGGAAGGTGACCGAGGCAGCCCCGATCTCCGCGTACCCCGGCGCCCAGCGATCCGGGTCGTCGATCATGAGGTGCACGTCGAGCGGCACGGGGCTCGTCGCCTGCACTCGCTCGACCATCTGCGGGCCGAAGGTGAGATTCGGCACGAAATGGTTGTCCATCACGTCGACGTGAACGAAATCGGCTCCCGCGATGCGGGCGAGATCTGCCTCCATGTTCACGAAGTCGGCGGAGAGGATGCTCGGGTTGATGCGCGGGGCGGCGGGAAGACTCACCCGCCCATTATCCCCCTCACCGTCAGCGGGTGCGCCGCAGCAGGGAGAGGAACATCGCATCCGTGCCGTGGCGGTGCGGCCACAGCTGTGCTCGGCCGGAGCCGTCTGCAGGTTCTGCGAGGTCGATCTCGTCGAGGGACACGGCGCGGATCGCTTCACGGGAGTCGAGCTCTTCGACAGCGTCACCCAGCTCGTCCGTGATGCGTGACACGACTGCGGCTGTCTCTGCCAGGTGGGGTGAGCAGGTGATGTACGCGACGACACCGCCCGGCTTCAGCGCCCGGATCGCCTCGCGCAGCAGCTGCTCCTGCAGCTCGGCCAGCTCCGCGACGTCCGCCGGCCGCTTGCGCCAACGCGCCTCCGGCCGGCGGCGCAGCGCGCCGAGCCCCGTGCACGGGGCGTCGACCAGGATGCGGTCGTACGTCCCTTGGCGTTCAGAGGCCAGTTCCCGTCCGTCCTGCTCCGCCACCTCGACGTTCCCTGGAACTGCGTCGAGCGCCCTGCGCACCAGCTCGGCCCGGTGCGGCGACAGCTCATTCGCATCGAGCACGGCGCCGCGCTCGCGCGCCTCCGCCGCCAGCAGCGCTGTCTTGCCGCCGGGGCCTGCGCACAGATCGAGCCAGCGCTCCGATGCCGGCGCCTCGATGCCGACTGCACCATCCGCTTCCCCCGCCTGGCGTGCGTCGGCCGCACCGAGGTCGAGGCGCGACAGCGCCAGCGCCACCAGCTGCGAGCCCTCGTCCTGCACCCGGATGCGCCCGCCGGATGACCGCACGAGCGGCTCAGGGTCGCCGCTCGCGGCGCTGAACCCTACGGGTGAGAACGGCGTGCGAGGCGCGTCGGGCTCTGCGAGCCCCGGCAGTGCGATCATCGTCACACGAGGCGAGGCGTTGTCCGCCTCGAGCAGCTCGACCAGCTCATCAGCCCGGCCTTCTGCGGCGAGTGCCCGCCGGAACGCCCTGATCACCCATACCGGATGCGAGTGGCGCGCCGCGAGCCGATCGTCGTCGGAGCGCGCCGCTTCCTCGAGGATGCTGATCCACTCGTCGAGCCCGCGTTCGGCGACCCTGCGCAGCACCGCGTTCGAGAATCCCGCGGCGCCTCGGCCGCCCGACTCACGCACCAGCTCGACGGACTCGTTGACGGCGGCGTGCCTCGCCACCCGTGTCGACAGCAGCTGATGCGCGCCGAGACGCAGTGCGTCGAGAACCGGTGCATCGATGTCGGCGGCATCTCGACGTGCCGCGGTCGCGATGATTCGGTCGTATGTGCCGATGCGCCGCAGCGTGCCGTAGGTAAGCTCTGTGGCGAGCCCCGCGTCCGCACCGTTCAGCCCCGCACGTTCGATCTCGCGAGGCAGCAGCAGGTTCGCGTAGGCGTCGTCGTCGGTCACCGCACGCAGCACGACGTATGCGACGCGGCGGGAGTTCTGCACGCGCGTGCGCGCGCGACCGCCGTCGCGCTGTGCACGGCGGTCGACGTCATCGCGGCGGTTCCGGACCGGCGCTCCATCGTCGCGTTCACGGGAAGCGTGCTCGTTCCGATTGTCACGCCGCGGCGGACCGGAACCATCGCTGCGGCGTGCCGGGCCATGACCGTTGGCCGAGTCTCCGGATCGTCCGCCGTTCATGAGCCGAGCCTGACGTCGCCGCGCTGGCCGCGGAACCAGTCCGCCGCATTCATCGCACCCTTGCCCGCAGGCTGCACCCGGGTCAGCAGCACGGCGCCGTCGCCCGTGCCTGCGAACACGCCATCCGCGGCCGCCGCGAGTTCGCCTGGCGCCAGTTCCGGTGCGTCGTCGGCCGGAGAGGCCTCGTGGATCTTGAACCTCTCCCCCGCGACGGTGGTGTGCGATCCGGGTTCCGGAGTGACGCCCCTGTGACGGTCGAGCACGTGTGCGGCCGGTTCTCCCCACCGCACCCGGCCGTCGTCGAGTGCGAGTTTGGCCGCGTGGGTCGCCTCACCTTGCTGTGGGTCCGCGGTCGCGGTGCCGTCTGCGATGCCCGCGACGACGTCCGCCACCAGCCGTGCACCGGAATCGGCGAGCTCGGCCAGAACGTCGGCTGCCGTGGCATCGGGGGAGATCTCGTGGCGCAGCTGCGCGTACACGTCGCCGGCGTCGAGCTCGGGCACGAGTCGGAACACCGCGGCGCCCGTCTCTCGATCGCCGGCGATCAGCGCCCTCTGCACGGGGGCAGCGCCCCGCCAGCGCGGCAGCAGCGAGAAGTGCAGGTTGATCCAGCCGTGCTCCGGCGCGGACAGCAGGGGTTCCCGCACGAGCCCGCCGTAGGCGACGACGACGGCGAGCTCGGCGCCCAGCGCGACGAGCTGCTCGGTCGCCTCGTCATCGAGACGCGCGGTCTTCAGCACGGGCAGGCCCATCTCGTCGGCGGCCTGTGCAACGGGCGACGGCGTCACCACCCGCTTCCGGCCGAGCGGCGCATCCGGTCTGGTGACGACCATCCGGATGTCATGCTCTGCCGCGTGCAGAGCTCGCAGCGTCGGAACGGCGGCCGCGGGAGTGCCCGCGAAGATCAGTCTCACGAAAATGTGCTCCGGTCATCGGTTGCGCGGCCGCCGAGGGCCGCAGGTGTCAGACAAGAATTCTAGTTCCGCAGGCCGTTGCGCTGCCGAGATGCGCACTTTTTCTTCGAGATCGCGTCAGAACCTGCGCATCTCGACGAGGAGTGCGCATCTCGGCAGCCGGGTCAAAGCTCGGGGTCGAGGACGTCGAGGCGGACGGTGAGGGTCGCGCTGGCGCGCTTGCGCCGGTCTTTGCGCCGGCGGGTGCTGACGGCCTCGGCGATCACCGACGCGCGCAGCGACGTCGCCACGGCGGCGCCGCGGGCGTAGTCGAACCGGAGGAGAGCGCGCTGGGCGGTCGGGCCGAAGCGTTCGCCCGATTCGAGGGGAACCGGGCCGAGCACGGCGTCGGACGGCAGATCGGGAATGTGCTCGCGCAGCTTCTCGATCGCGCGCTGCACCGCTGCCCCCACTCCCTCGACACGCGCCACCCGTGCGGCGGGCGGGAGGTGCAGCGGCGCGCGCTCAGCGAGTTCCTGGCGGGCGTACCCCGCATGCGTCCACGAGGCCAGTGCCCTGGCCACCGGCCCGTTCACGCCCGCGAGATGCACGGGCGATCCGGGGGCCGCGAGGGCCGCTGCGTTCGACCACCAGCGCAGGCAGGCCTCGCCGATGCGCAGATCGGGTGATTGCAGCATCCGCTCGCCGTCGAGCAGCAGCACGGCGCGGTAGCCGCCGTCGGCGACCGGCTCAGCTCCGCGCGTCGCGACGACGAGTGCGGGTTCCGGCCCCACCTCCAGCACCTGGTGCTCGCCGTCGGCGATGATCACGCGCGTGCCTGCGAATGCCCGACCCAGCTCGTCGGCCGTGCGCTCCGATCCGGATGATGACAGCCGCAGGCGGACGGATTCGCACTTCTGGCACGCCCAGTTGTGCGCGCCGCGCCCGCACCATCCGCACACGGGCACCGCGCCGCGCGACCTGGCCTGCAGCGGCCCCCCGCACGCCGCGCAGCGTGCCGGAGCCCTGCAGTCCGCGCACACCAGGCTCGGCGCATAGCCTGGGCGAGCCACCTGCACGAGAACCGGCCCCTGCTCGAGCGCCTCCTTGGTCGCGCGGAATGCTGCCGATGGCACGCGCGCGCCTCGTTCGTCCTCCCGTGTTCCGCTGAGGATCACGTTCGCCTTCTCACGCCTGGCGGCGGACACCTCGGTGACGTAGCCGATCTCAACGAGACGCTGCACATCGGACGAGCGGGTGTGCCCGGCGAACACGAGCGCGCATCTCTCGAGGCCCTGGCGCACGAGGGCGGCGTCGCGCGCATGCACGTAGGGCGCGAGCGGCTCCTCGTAGAGAGTGTCGCCGTCGTCCCAGATCGCTATCAGGCCCACGTCGTGGACCGGCGCGTAGACGGCGGACCGGTTGCCGATGACGACGCACGGACGCTCCTCGAGGGTGCGCAGATACCCCGCGTAGCGCTCGGGGCCGGACTGGCCAGCGTCGTGGCGCACCAGCGCGTCCGCGGGGATGTGCTCATCCGCTATCGACTGCAGACGGTCGAGGTCGCGATGATCCGGCACCGCGATGATCGCCGAGCGCCCGCCCGCCAGCGTGTCGGCCGCCGCTGCGACGAGCAGGCGCGCCCACGCGTCCGGCCGAGGCTGCGCGTTCACTGCGAGCCGCTCGGCTGACCGGATGCGGTCGGCGAGCCCGGGGAACGCCGCCAGTTCCAGCGTCGCCTCGCTGAGACCCGTGACGGTCGGCGATCCCCCTCGCTCGGCCGCCAGCCACGCTTTCTCCGCTCGCACCATCCGTTTCGGGATCGCCAGTCGCAGCACGTCGCCTGCCGAACCCGCAGCCCTGTCGGCGACGGCGCGCGCCAGCCGGTACAGCCGCTCCGGCAGCACCCGTGCCGTTGAGACGACCTGCTCCAGCTCGCTCAACGCGCGGCTGCCGTCGTCTTCTGCTGCGACCTCGACCACGAAGCCCTCCACGACGCGCCCGGCCGTGCGCAGGGGGGCTTTCACACGCACTCCGCTGACCACGTCGGGGACGAGCTCGTCCGGAATCGCGTAGTCGAACAGCCGGTCCAGCTGCGGCACGGGCGAATCGATCAGCACCCGAGCGATCGGGCGCGACCCCGTCACAGGCGTTCGCGGGAGAGCCGCCGCGCCGACCGTGGGTGACCAGCGTGCGCCGCGCCGACTCGCGCTCCGCCCGCCGACCGCATCAGATGCCCGCTGCGCGCCGCAGCGCCTCCGCGCGGTCGGTGCGCTCCCAGGTGAAGTCGTCTCCGTCGCGACCGAAATGGCCGTAGGCGGCGGTTGCGGCGTAGATCGGCCGCAGCAGATCGAGCTCTGCGATGATCGCGGCGGGCCGCAGGTCGAAGACCTGCTCGATCGCGGCGACGATCGTCTCATCCGACACCGAGCCGGTCCCGAAGGTCTCCACGTACAGCCCCACCGGGTTCGCCTTGCCGATGGCGTATGCGACCTGCACTTCGAGTCGGTCCGCCAGACCGGCGGCGACGGCGTTCTTCGCGACCCAGCGCATCGCGTACGCCGCCGAGCGGTCGACCTTCGACGGGTCCTTGCCGCTGAATGCGCCGCCGCCGTGGCGTGCCGCACCGCCGTACGTGTCGATGATGATCTTGCGCCCCGTCAGCCCCGCATCGGCCTTCGGACCGCCCAGCACGAAGCTGCCCGAGGGGTTGACCAGGATTCGCACGTTCGACAGGTCCAGCCCCGTCTCCTCGAGCACGGGCCGGATGACGACGCGCTCGATCGCCTCGCGCAGGTCGGCATGGGAGATGTCGGGATTGTGCTGCGTCGACAGCACCACGGTCTCGACCGTCTTCGGCACGCTGCCCTCATAGCCGAGTGTGACCTGCGTCTTGCCGTCGGGGCGCAGGAACGCAAGCTGTCCCGACTTCCTGACCGCGGTCAGCCGGTGCGCGATGCGGTGCGCGGCCCAGATGGCCATCGGCATCAGCTCGGGCGTCTCGTTGGACGCATAGCCGAACATGATGCCCTGATCTCCTGCGCCCTGGCGGTCGAGCTCGTCGCCGTCATCGCCGCCGCGGTGCTCGGAACTGGTGGTGACTCCGTCGCCGATCTCGCGGGACTGCTCGCCGACCGAGACCGTCACACCGCATGAGTCGGCGTCGAACCCCATGTCGGAGGACGTATAGCCGATGCGCCGGATGACGTCGCGCACGATCGTGGCGATGTCGGCGTAGCCCGACGTGCGGATCTCACCGGCGACGTGCACGAGGCCCGTCGTGACCAGCGTCTCCACCGCGACCCGCGCGTCAGGATCCTGCGCGAGCAGCGCGTCGAGGACGCTGTCGGAGATCTGGTCGCAGATCTTGTCGGGGTGGCCCTCGGTGACGGACTCCGAGGTGAACAGGCGCAGACTCATGGGGCTCCAGAATCGAAGAAGGTGGTCGCCGTCATTCTGACAGCGACCACCGACGTCCGGCGAACGTGTTGCGTTTCGTCGCGACGAGCAGGCTACTCCGCAGCGCGAAGGCGCAGCTTGTCCTGGTGGATCTCGCGCAGCGCGATCGTGAGGGGCTTGTCCTGGATCTCCGAGTCGACCAGCGGGCCGACGTTGTCGAACAGGTTCCCCTCGTGCAGATCCGTGTAGTAGTCGTTGATCTGGCGGGCGCGCTTCGCGCCGTACACCACGAGCTCGTACTTCGAGTCGACGCGCTCCAGCAGCTCGTCGATCGGCGGGTCGATGATGCCCTTGTTCTCGGTGGCCATGCCGCTCCTTAGAAGTCGTCGTGCCCGTTATGCGGGCGCATCTGCCAATTCTACGACCTGTTCCGCCGCTTCGGCGACGTCGTCGTTCACCACGAAGAAATCGAACTCCCGCTGCGCGGCCAGTTCGACTCGTGCCGTGCGCAGTCTGCGCGCCCGTTCCTCGTCGTCCTCCGTGCCTCGTCCCACCAGTCTCGTGACGAGTTCGTCCCAGCTCGGCGGCAGCAGGAACACCAGCGTCGCCGACGGCTCGGCGGCGCGCACCTGCCGTGCGCCCTGCAGATCGATCTCGAGCAGAACGGTCCTGCCGGCGCGCAGCGCCTCGTCGACCGGTCCGCGTGGTGTGCCGTAGCGATGGGTGTTGTGCACGGTCGCGTACTCGAGGAGTTCGTCGTTCGCGATCATCCGGTCGAACTCCGCATCGTCGACGAAGAAGTAGTGCGAGCCGTCGACTTCACCGGGTCGCGGTCGCCTCGTCGTCGCCGAGACGGAGAGGTGGATCTCCGGATGGGTGTCCCTGATCCGTGTGGCGACGGTCCCCTTTCCGACGGCCGTCGGCCCGGCGAGGACGAGCAGCCGGCTGCGCCCAGGGCGCGGCTCCGGTTCGGGGAAGCGCGTGTCGAGCCAGCCGCAGAGCCGGTCGCGCTGGCGCGGGCCCAGTCCGCCGAGGCGCTTCACGGGCGCGATGCCGACCTCGGCGAGCACACGGTCGCGCTTGCCGCGGCCGATCGCGGGCAGCGCGAGCAGGAAGTCCGTCACGCGCAGCGTACCGGCGGGCGAACGCGTATCAGCCTCCGCGCGGCGGAGCACCTCCTGGGGCGCCAGCACGCGGGTCCCGATATCGCGTTTGAGCGACGCCCTCGCCCTGCGCGCTTCGATCGCGCGGCGGGACGCGGCCGTTCGGTCGACCTCGGGCGGGTTGGCGCTGTCAACGGGCATCTCGCGCCTCCCGGTACTCCGCCGCGCGCGCGGCGATGGTATCGACGATGGCGTCAGGTCCCACCCGCAGCAGACTCCTGCTCTCCGAGGCCAGCACGTTGCCTGCCAGCGCTCCGAAACGCGGGACGAGATCTTCTGGTCCCGCGCCCTGGGCGCCGAAGCCCGGAGCGAGAATGGGCATCCCCGCCAGCACGTCGTCGGTGAGGCCGGAGGCCTCGCGGTCGATCGTCGCACCGACGACGAGCCCTGCAGACCCCAACGGCGCCCCGCCGCCCGCGGCGGCGACGTCGAGTGCGACCCGACGAGAGACCGTCGCACCGTCATCACCCGTCGCACGCTGCAGTGCTGCCGCCTCCGGGTTGCTGGTCGCGCCGAGCACGAACACGCCCTTGTCCGCGCGCAGCGCCGTTTCGATCGTCGCCGTCAGCGACCCGGCGCCGAGGTAGGGCGAAAGCGTGACGGTGTCGGCCTCGAGCGGAGATCCCGGCTCCAGCCAGGCGCTCGCGTAACCGGCCATGGTGCTGCCGATGTCGCCGCGCTTGGCGTCTGCGACCACGATCAGTCCGGCATCTCGTCCGGCGGCGAGTACGGCCTCCAGCGCTGCGAAGCCCGCGCTGCCGAAGCGCTCGAAGAACGCCACCTGCGGCTTGATCGCAGCCACGTGGCCGGCCGAGGCCTCCACCACGCGCAGGCCGAACCGCCTCAGCCCGTCAGGGCCCTGGTCCAGCCCCCACGCGTCGAGCAGCTCCGCATGCGGGTCGACCCCGACGCAGAGCGGCCCGAACGCGTCGAGCGCACGACGGAGCCGGAAACCGAAGTCCACCGTCACACCAGCGCCTTCCGTGCGATCTCGTACTCCTGCAGACTCGTCACCTCGAAGCCGCCGTCGACGGCATCCATCGCGCTCACGGCGGCACCCAGCGTGACGATCGTCGTGAACAGCGCCTTGTCTGCGGCCACCGCCGCCGCACGGATCTCGTAGCCGTCGGCTCGTGCCGACATGCCGCTCGGGGTGTTCACGACGATGTCGACGCGGCCGTCGTTGATCAGATCGACGATGTTCTCGCGCGCGTCGGAGTCGCTGTACTTCGCCACGACCTCCGTCGGGATGCCGTTGCGCGTGAGGATCTCGGCCGTGCCCTCCGTCGCGAGCAGCGTGAAGCCGAGCTGGTGCAGACGGTGCGCTGGCAGCAGCACGTCGCGCTTGTCGCTGTCGGCGACCGAGATGAACACGGTGCCCGAGTTCGGCACGCCGCCGTAGGAGGCGACCTGGCTCTTGGCGAAGGCGATCGGGAACGTCTTGTCGATGCCCATCACCTCACCGGTCGAGCGCATCTCAGGCCCGAGCACCGAGTCGACGATCTGGCCCGTCGCCGTCCTGAAGCGCTTGAACGGCAGCACTGCTTCCTTCACTGATACCGGGGTGCCGGGCGGCACCACCGTACCGTCGGCAGCCGGCAGCAGCCCCTCATCGCGCAGCGCTTCGATCGAGTCACCCGCCATGATCCGACTCGCCGCCTGGGCGAGCGGAATGCCGAGGGCCTTCGACACGAACGGCACCGTACGGCTGGCGCGCGGGTTCGCCTCGATCACATAGAGAACGCCTGCGCTGATCGCGAACTGCACGTTCAGCAGGCCGCGCACGCCGACCCCCTCCGCGATGGCGCGCGTCGCCTCGCGGACACGGGCGATCTCGTTGCGCCCGAGCGACATCGGCGGCAGAGCGCAGCTCGAGTCTCCCGAATGGATGCCCGCCTCTTCGAGGTGCTCCATCACGCCGCCGACGTAGAGCTCCTCGCCGTCGAACAGCGCATCGACGTCGATCTCCACCGCGTCGTCGAGGAAGCGGTCGACCAGCAGCGGCGCTTCCTCGCCGATGATCGCGCTCTCGGCGATCCGGAGGAAATAGTCACGCAGGCTGGGCGTGTCGTAGACGATCTCCATACCGCGACCGCCGAGCACGAACGACGGTCGCACGAGCACCGGGTAGCCGATCCTCTCCGCGATCTCGACAGCGTGCTCCTCGTCGACGGCGGTGCCGCTGCGGGGCGCGACGAGGCCTCCGCGCTCGAGGATCTCGCCGAACAGCTGACGGTCCTCCGCCATGTCGATCGCCGCAGGGCTGGTGCCGAGGATGCGGTAGCCGGCGTCCTCGATCCCCTTCGCCAGCGCGAGCGGAGTCTGGCCGCCGAGCTGGCAGACGACGCCGTAGATCTCGCCGGAACGGCTCTCGGCGTGCAGCACCTCGAGCACGTCCTCGAGCGTGAGCGGCTCGAAGTACAGGCGATCCGAGGTGTCGTAGTCGGTCGAGACCGTCTCCGGGTTGCAGTTGACCATCACGGTCTCGTACCCGGCGCCGCTGAGGGCGAAGGACGCCTGCACGCACGAGTAGTCGAACTCGACGCCCTGGCCGATCCGGTTCGGTCCCGAGCCGATGATCACGACCTTCTTGCGGTCGCTCGGGGTGATCTCCGTCTCGAAGTCGTACGACGAGTAGTGGTATGGCGTGAGCGCCGGGAACTCCCCCGCGCAGGTGTCGACCGTCTTGTAGACGGGGCGCAGGTTCAGCGCGTACCGCGTTTCTCGCACCTCGACCTCCGTCAGACTGCGCAGCTGCGCGATCTGCACATCGCTGAACCCGTGCTCCTTCGCGAGGCGCAGAGTGCGCTCGTTCAGCTCGTCCGCCCCGGACACGGCGTCGGCGACCTCATTGATCAGCACGATCTGGTCGATGAACCACGGATCGATCTTCGTCGCGTCGAAGACCTGCTCGGCCGTCGCGCCCAGGCGCAGCGCCTGCTGCACCTGCACGATGCGGCCGTCGGTCGGCGTCTGCATCGCCTCGAGCAGCTCCTCGACCGTGGCCGACTGTGCACCCCAGTGGAACGAGGAGCCGCGCTTCTCAACCGAGCGCAGCGCCTTCTGCAGGGCCGTGGCATAGTTGCGGCCGATCGCCATCGCCTCGCCCACCGACTTCATGGTGGTCGTCAGCGTCGGGTCGGCGGCTGGGAACTTCTCGAACGCGAACCGCGGCACCTTCACCACGACGTAGTCGAGAGTCGGCTCGAACGACGCGGGTGTGACGCCGGTGATGTCGTTCGGAACCTCGTCGAGACGGTAGCCCAGTGCGAGCTTGGCTGCGAGCTTCGCGATCGGGAAGCCCGTGGCCTTCGAGGCGAGGGCGGATGAGCGCGACACGCGCGGGTTCATCTCGATGACGATGATGCGGCCCGTCTCCGGATCGATCGCGAACTGGATGTTGCAGCCGCCGGTGTCGACGCCGACCGCCCGGATGATGTCGATGCCGATGTCGCGCAGCTTCTGATACTCGCGATCGGTGAGCGTGAGCGACGGTGCCACCGTGATCGAGTCGCCCGTGTGCACGCCGACCGGGTCGACGTTCTCGATCGAGCACACGACCACCGTGTTGTCGGCGGTGTCGCGCATCAGTTCGAGCTCGTACTCCTTCCAGCCGAGGATCGATTCCTCCAGCAGCACCTCGGTCGTGGTCGACTCGCGCAGACCGTCCCCCGCCATCCGGCGCAGCTCTTCTTCATCGTGTGCGAAGCCGGAGCCGAGGCCGCCCATCGTGAACGACGGGCGCACGACCATCGGGTAGCCCAGGTCATCGGCCGCTTCGAGCACCTCCTCCATCGTGTGCGCGATGCGGCTGCGCGCCACTTCGGCACCCGCCTCGACGACGAGCTCCTTGAAGACCTGACGGTCTTCGCCCTTCCGGATCGCGTCGACGTTCGCTCCGATCAGCTCGACGTCGTACTTGTCGAGGATGCCGTGCTCGTGCAGAGCCATCGCCGCGTTCAGCGCGGTCTGGCCGCCCAGCGTCGGCAGGATCGCATCCGGCTTCTCCTTGGCGATGATCGTCTCGATCACTTCGGGACTGATCGGCTCGACGTACGTCGCGTCGGCGAAGTCCGGATCGGTCATGATCGTCGCCGGGTTCGAGTTGACGAGGATGACGCGCACGCCCTCCTCGCGGAGCACACGGCAGGCCTGAGTGCCCGAGTAGTCGAACTCGCACGCCTGGCCGATCACGATCGGCCCGGATCCGATCACGAGGACGGACTGGATGTCGTCGCGCTTAGGCATGGGGGCCCTTCTTGCCGAGGTGGTCCAGGACCATGGCCTGGAACCGGTCGAACAGGTAGTTGGCGTCGTTCGGCCCGCCGGCGGCCTCTGGGTGGTACTGCACGGAGAAGGCGGGAATGTCGAGGGCGCGCATGCCCTCCACGACGTTGTCGTTGAGGCCGATGTGGCTGACCTCGATGCGGCCGAACCCGGCTGGGCTGTCGAAGACGCCCTCGATCGGGGCATCCACTGCGAAGCCGTGGTTCTGCGCCGTGATCTCGACGCGGCCTGTCGTCTTGTCGCGCACCGGCTGGTTGATGCCGCGATGCCCGAACGGCAGCTTGTATGTGCCGAGGCCGAGCGCGCGCCCGAACAGCTGATTCCCGAAGCAGATGCCGAAATACGGCAGTCCGTCGCGCAAGGCGGACTGCAGCAGCTCGACGTGCGCGTCGCTGGCCGCGGGGTCGCCCGGACCGTTCGAGAAGAACAGCGCGACGGGGTCGATCGCCCGGATCTCGTCGAAGGTCACGTGCTGCGGCATCACGTGCACGTCGAAGCCGCGGCGGGCGAGGTTGTTCACCGTCGCCTGCTTGATGCCGAGGTCGATCACGGCGAGGTTGCCGATCTTGTCGCCCACAGCCGGCGTCACCTGCACGGCGTCGACGGACACCTGGGCGGAGAGGTTCTGCCCTGCCATCTCCGGCGCGGCGGTGACGGCGCGCAGCTGCTCGTCGGCGGCGAGGTCGGCGGCGGCGCCGGAGAACACGGCGCCGCGCATCGAGCCGTCGGACCGGATGTGCCGGGTGACCGCACGGGTGTCGATGCCGCTGATGCCGACGATGCCGTCGCGCTGGAGGGCGGTTTCGAGGGGTTCCTCGGCGCGCCAGTTCGATACGACGCGGGAGGGGTCGCGCACGATGTAGCCGGCGACCCACACGCGGCGGGACTCCGGGTCCTCGCTGTTGACGCCAGTGTTGCCGATGTGCGGTGCGGTCTGCAGCACGATCTGGCCGGCGTACGACGGATCCGTGAGGGTCTCCTGGTAGCCGGTCATCCCAGTGGTGAAGACGACCTCGCCGACCGTGGTGCCGCGTGCGCCGTAGGCGTAGCCGTCGTAGCGGCTGCCGTCCTCCAGCACGAGCACCGCACGGTCGCGGTCAAGAAGAGTAGAGGTCACTGCTCGGCTCCTGTGTGTTGTGCCGACAGATCGTCGATCGCGCGGACGAGGGCGTCCGGCGAGTCCGTCTGAAGGCGGATGTAACTGTCGCAGATGGTGTCGTCGTCGCCTCGCCACGCGACGAGCACGAGCCCGTCGCGCTCCACGACGCGGTCGATGGTCCATGTCGCCCTGCCCGCACCTTCGATGCGGTCGGCGTCGAGGAAGAGGGAGGGCGTGCCGGGCATGTCGAGCGCGACACCGGATGTCGTCACGGTGACCGTGACGCGGGATCGGAACGCCAGATGAGGCGGTGCGAGCCGATCGAGCGGCGCATCGTGCCGGGTCGTCGCGACATACAGCCCGTCGAAGACGGCGGTGGTCTCGCCCCGTGCCTGCCCCAGCGGCACCCGGATCTCCGCTGAGACCCGTCGTCGTCTGCGCCATCCCAACCACATCAGCGTCAGCACCAGGGCGATCACGCCCGCGAAGAACGCGATACCGGGCAGGTACGCAAGCATCAGGCGTTCTCCTGCTCGACGATCTCGCCGTCTGCGAGCGTGGCACGCCCCCGGTGGATCGTCCACATCGTCCTGCCGGGCAGTTCGTCGCCGAGGTATGGGGAGTTCTCGCTGCGGCCGCGCAGATCGGCCGCGGTGAACACACCCTTCACGCTCGGATCGTACAGCGTCAGCTCCGCGGCCCCGCCTTCGGCGATGTCCTCGCCGTGGCCGGGCAGCTGACCGATCCCGGCCGGCTTCTTCGACATCACGCGCGCGACGTCGGCCCAGTCGAGCAGCCCCGTCCCGACCATGGTCTTGTGCACGACCCGCAGTGCGCTCTCGAGGCCGACCATGCCGTGAGCGGCTGCGTGCCATTCGCACGACTTGGATTCCTCGGGGTGCGGCGCATGATCGGTGGCGACGATGTCGATGGTGCCGTCGGCGAGGCCAGCACGCACGGCCTCGACGTCTTCGGCACGGCGCAGCGGCGGGTTCACCTTGTAGCGGGCGTCGTAGCCGCGCACCTTCTCGTCGCTGTAGAGCAGGTGGTGCGGCGTGACCTCGGCTGTGACGTCGATGCCACGGGCCTTCGCCCACCGGATGATGTCGACTGAGCCGGCCGTGGAGAGATGGCACACGTGCAGTCGCGAGCCGACGTGCTCCGCGAGCAGCACGTCGCGGGCGATGATCGATTCCTCGGCGACGGCGGGCCATCCCGCCAGCCCCAGCTCGGCAGAGACGACGCCCTCGTTCATCTGGGCGCCCTCGGTGAGACGAGGGTCCTGCGCGTGCTGGGCGATCAGACCGCCGAAGCCCTTGACGTACTCGAGCGCTCGGCGCATCAGCAGGGGATCCGCCACGCATGAGCCGTCGTCGCTGAACACGCGCACGTTCGCCCGCGACGACGCCATGGCACCCAGCTCGGCGAGTCGCTCGCCCTTCTGACCGACCGTCACGGCGCCGATCGGCTGCACGGTCGCGTAGCCGGCCGCTTCGCCCAGCGCCAGCTCCTGCTCGACGACACCGGCGGTGTCGGCCACTGGCACGGTGTTCGGCATCGCGAACACGGCTGAGAACCCGCCTGCGGCCGCGGCGCGCGTGCCCGTGAGGATCGTCTCGCTGGCCTCGAACCCCGGCTCGCGCAGGTGCACGTGCAGGTCGACGAGGCCTGGCAGTGCGACCAGGCCGTCCGCATCGATCCTGGTCGCTCCTGCGCGGCTCAGACCCGTGCCGATCTCGGCGATGCGTCCGCCGTCGACGATGATGTCCGCCCTGTGTGATCCTTCGATCGCGGCCCCGGTGATGAGAAGAGTCTCGCTCATCGTCCCTCCTCATTCATCGTCTGATCCGTCCCGCGCTCCCCCGAAAGAAGCAGGTAGAGCGCGGCCATCCTGACCGATACCCCGTTCGCGACCTGTTCGAGCACCGTGGAGCGACCTGAATCGGCTGCGGCCGGGGATATCTCGAGGCCGCGGTTCATCGGGCCGGGATGCATCACAATCGTACCGCCGGTCAGTCGCTCGAACCGTTCGCGGCCGAGCCCCCAGCGACGCGAGTACTCGCGCTCCGACGGGAAGAACGAGGCGTTCATCCGCTCGAGCTGAATGCGCAGCATCATCACAGCGTCCTGGCCGGCCGCAAGAGTCTCGTCCAAGTCGTAGCTGACGTCGACGGGCCATGCCGACAGGTCCTGCGGGAGCAGCGTGGGAGGTGCCACCAGTGTGACGTGCGCTCCTAGCGTCGCCAGCAGCCACACGTTCGAGCGCGCGACCCTGGAGTGCAGCACGTCGCCGACGATCGCCACCCGCACACCGTCGAGGTCGCGGCCGCGGCTCGCCGCACCATGCAGACGCCTGCGCATCGTGAAGGCGTCGAGCAGCGCCTGAGTCGGATGCTCGTGCGTGCCGTCGCCCGCGTTGACGACGCCGGCCGAGATCCAACCGCTGGTCGCCAGCGTGTGAGGCGCACCCGACGCACCGTGACGGATCACGACGGCGTCTGCGGCCATCGCCTGCAGCGTCTGGGCCGTGTCCTGCAGACTCTCGCCCTTCGAGACGCTGGAGCCCTTGGCCGAGAAGTTGATCACGTCGGCGGAGAGCCGCTTGGCGGCGGCCTCGAAGGAGATTCGTGTGCGGGTGGAGTCCTCGAAGAAGAGATTCACCACGGTCTTCCCCCGCAGCGTCGGGAGCTTCTTCACTTCGCGGCTCTGCGTATCGGCCATGTCCTCTGCGACGTCGAGGATCCGGATGGCGTCGGCGCGAGAGAGCGTGCGCGTATCGAGCAGATGCCTCATTCGGTGCCCTCCTCGATCGTGACGTCGTCGACGCCGTCGACCTCGGCGAGCCGGACGTTCACTCGCTCCGAGCGGGCGGACGGCAGGTTCTTCCCGATGAAGTCGGGCCGGATGGGCAGTTCGCGGTGACCGCGATCGACGAGGATCGCGAGACGCACAGCGGCGGGGCGGCCGATGTCCTTGAGCGCGTCGAGCGCCGCTGAGATGCTGCGGCCAGAGAAGAGCACATCGTCGACGAGCACCACGACCTGGCCGTCGATGCCGGTGCGCGGGATCTGCGTCGGCCGCGGAGCGCGGGTGGGGTGTCGCGACAGATCGTCGCGATACATCGTCACGTCCAGAGCACCCGTGGGCACGGCGACGCCGGCGAAGCGTTCGATCAGAGCGGCCAGCCGCTCGGCGAGATTCACTCCCCTGGTGGGGATGCCCAGCAGAACGAGCCCCTCCGCGCCGCGATTGGCCTCGAGGATCTCATGGGCGATCCGGGTCATGGCCCGGCTGATATCGGCTTCCTGAAGCACTGCTCGCGTGCCCATCCGCCACTCCCTTCTCCGCCTCACTGGACGGTCTTAAAGGTTCGGTGGGATCAGTCTACCGTGTCGCCTGCGCACAGTCGGGTGCCGGGCTCACGAGCGGGTGCCGGGCTCGCGAGATGCGCACCTTTTCGACGAAGCCACGTCAGAACCGGCGCATCTCGACGAGAAGTGCGCATCTCGGCAGCGCGGTCAGTTCGCCTTTTCGATGCGTGCGAGCACGCCGTGCACGAACCCGCTGGACTCGTCAGTGGAGAGCTCCTTGGCGAGTTCCACGGCCTCGTTGATCGCCACGGCGGCGTCGACCTCGTCGTTGCAGAGGATCTCCCATGCCCCGATGCGCAGCAGAGCGCGGTCGACTGTGGGCATCCGGTCCAGTCGCCATTCACGGCTGTGCGTCTCGATCTGCTCATCGATCTCGTCACCGTTGTCGATGACGCCGTCGACGATCTCACGGGCATACAGCCATGACGCCTGTCGCTCGGGCTCGCTTGCGGCGCGCTCGGCGGCGGTCGCGAGTGCCTGCGGCAGCGTATCCCCGCGGACGTCGGCGGAGAACAGGATGTCGAGGGCGCGCTTGCGCGCCTTGGTGCGTGCGCTCAATGGTCAGTCGTTCACGCGGCCGAGGTAGTCGCCCGTGCGGGTGTCGACCTTGACCTTGGTGCCTTCGTTCAGGAACAGCGGCACCTGGATCTCGGCGCCCGTCTCCACCGTGGCCGACTTGGTGCCCGCGTTGGAACGGTCGCCCTGCAGACCCGGCTCGGTGTAGGTGATCTCGAGCACGATCGACGGCGGGAGCTCGATGTACAGCGGCTGACCGTCGTGCATCGCGATCGTGACGATCATGTTCTCGAGCATGAATCGCGAGGCGTCGCCGACGACCGCCGCAGGCACGTTGATCTGGTCGTAGTCGCGCTGGTCCATGAAGAAGAACGAGTCGCCGTCGTTGTACAGGTACTGGTAGTCGCTGCGATCGACAGTCTGCACGTCGACCTTGGCACCCGCGTTGAACGTCTTGTCGATGATCTTGCCCGAGACGACGTTCTTCATCTTCGTGCGGACGAAGGCCCCGCCCTTGCCCGGCTTCACGTGCTGGAACTCCACAATGCTCCAGAGCTGGCCGTCGATCGAAAGAACGACGCCATTGCGGATGTCTGCGGTGGATGCCATGAAGGAGATTCCGTTTCGTCTCGTGTCGAGTTGCCAGGGCGCGCGGCCCGACAACCCATTGTACGGGTTGCCGCATGTGCTCCCCCGCCCCGCGCGTCTCTTCATTTCTGGCACGAATCTGCTGGGCCACCCATCCGGAGATGTGCCAGAAATGAAGAGTTGGGGCGTCAGAGGGAGGTGGTGGTGCGGATGGGGGGCTGGGGATCTTCGGCCACCTCGAGGTAGGCGGCGTACAGGAGGGACTCATCTGGGGCCTGCAGCACGGTGGGTTTGGCGATGTCGTCGAGCACGATGAACCGCAGCATTCCGGCGCGGGCCTTCTTGTCGCGCTGCATCGTCGCCAGCAGCTGCTTCCACGCCCCGATCCGGTAGGTCGTCGGCAGCCCCAGCGACTCGAGCACGGCTCGGTGCCTGTCCACGGCGGCGTCTGAGAGCCGCCCGGCCAGCCGGGAGAGCTCGGCGGCGAACATCATGCCGATGGAGACCGCTGCGCCGTGTCGCCACTGGTAGCGCTCGGCGTGTTCGATCGCGTGGCCGAGCGTGTGCCCGTAGTTCAGGTGCTCTCGCACACCGGACTCACGGAAGTCCTCGCCGACGATGTCGGCCTTCATCCGGATGGCGAGCTCGATCGTCCGGCGGAACTCGTCGCTTCCGACGTCCGTCGCTCGCTCGGGGTCGGCCTCGATGATGTCGAGGATCTCCGGATACCGGATGAAACCCGCCTTCACCACCTCGGCGTATCCCGCGACGGCCTCATTGCGAGGAAGGCTCGCGAGCAGGTCCAGATCGCACAGCACGACGTGCGGCGCCCAGAACGCACCGACGAGGTTCTTGCCCTCGGCCGTGTTGACGCCCGTTTTGCCGCCGACCGCCGCGTCGACCATGCCGAGAACCGTGGTGGGAACCTGCACGACCTTCACGCCTCGCAGCCAGCTGGCCGCCACGAACCCGGCGAGATCGGTCACCGCGCCGCCGCCGAAGCCGATCACCGCGTCGGTGCGGGTGAAGTCGGCCTGCCCCATGATCTGCCAGCAGAACGAGGCGACCTCGATGCGCTTGCCCTGTTCAGCATCCGGGATCTCCGCCAGCAGCACCTCGCGCTCGCTCAGCAGGCTCTCGCGCAGGGTGTCGGCCTCCTTCTGCAGCGTCGGGGGGTGCACGACGAGCACCTTCTTGGCGTTCTCCGGCAGCGCCTCGCGCACTTCGGCGACGAGCCCGCGGCCGATCCTGATGTCGTAGCCCGTCGCGCCGCTCACGCGGATCTCCGTGACATCGCTCATTCGGATTCCTCCTGCTCTCTGACCCAGTCGACGATGCGATCGACGACGTGCTGGATCGGGCCCGTCGATGTGTCGATCTCCAGTGTGGAGACCGCGCGGTACGTCGGCATGCGCTCGTCCCTGATCCGGATCCACTCGGCGAGCGGGTCGCTGTCGCTGCGGTTGAGCAGCGGTCGCTTCTGACCGCGCAGACGCCCGGCGATGGCCGTGTCGGAGACGGTCAGCAGCACGACCCTGTGGCCGGACAGTGCCTCCCGCGTGCCGTCGTGCGTCAGCGAGCCGCCGCCGAGCGCGACGACGCCGTCCTGTGAGAGCGAGGCGAGAACCGCTTCGTGCTCGTATGCACGGAACGTCGTCTCACCCTGCTCGACGAAGATGTCGGCAATCGGACCGTGCTGCTGCACGACGATCGAATCGGTGTCTCTGAACGGCACGCCGAGCATCTTCGCCGTCTTGCGGCCGATCGCGGACTTCCCGGCACCCATCGGGCCGACCAGCACGAGCAGCGGACGCACGGGTGCCCCCTGTTCGAACGGGCCCGGTAGGGCGGTCGGTGCGTCGTCCGTCATGCGTCCGGCGCGACGGAGTCGTCGTTCGTCGTGCGCAGCTCGTCAGGGATCGCAGCGAGGTAGCCATCGAGATTGCGGCGCGTCTCGGCCAGCGAGTCACCGCCGAACTTCTCGATGACGGTCTCGGCGAGCACGATGGCGACCATCGCCTCGGCGACCACGCCCGAGGCCGGCACGGCGCACACATCGGAGCGCTGGTGGTGAGCGGTGGACTCCTCGCCCGTGGCGACGTCGACGGTGCGCAGTGCACGCGGCACGGTCGCGATCGGCTTCATGGCCGCACGCACGCGCAGTGCCGTGCCCGTCGACATCCCACCCTCGGTGCCGCCTGCACGACCCGACCCGCGCCCGACGCCGTCGTCGGTCACGAACAGTTCGTCGTGCGCGGCCGAACCGCGGCGGCGCGAGGTCTCGAACCCGTCGCCGACCTCGACGCCCTTCATCGCCTGGATGCTCATCAGCGCCTGGGCGAGCTTGCCGTCGAGCCGTCGGTCCCACTGCACATGAGAGCCGAGCCCCGGCGGGAGCCCGTACGCAAGCACCTCGACGACGCCGCCGAGCGTGTCGCCTGCTTTGCGGGCGTCGTCGACTTCGGCCACCATCCGCTCGCTCGTCGCGGCGTCGAAGCACCGCAGCGGGTCGGCGTCGAGTGCGGCGACGTCATCCGGATGCGGCAGCGCAGAGCCGTCGGGCACCCGCACCGGGCCTATGGAGAGAGTGTGGCTGACGAGTCGGATGCCCAGCTCGCCCAGGAACGAACGGGCGACGGCGCCGAGAGCGACACGGGCAGCCGTCTCTCGGGCGCTGGCGCGCTCGAGAATCGGGCGGGCCTCATCGAAGCCGTACTTCTGCATGCCGACGAAGTCGGCGTGCCCAGGGCGCGGGCGAGTGAGCGGAGCGCCGCGGCCCCGGGACTTCTCGGTGAGTTCGACGGGAGCAGCGCTCATCACCTCGGTCCACTTCGGCCACTCGGTGTTGCCGATGCGCAGGGCGATCGGGCTGCCCATCGTGTAGCCGTGTCTGACGCCGGAGGAGAGCGTCAGCTCGTCCTGCTCGAACTTCATCCGGGAGCCGCGGCCATAGCCCAGTTTGCGACGCTGCAGATCCTGTTGGATCTGCTCGGCGAGGAGCGGGACGCCGGCGGGCAGACCCTCCATAACGGCGATGAGTTCGGGGCCGTGCGATTCGCCGGCCGTCATGACACGGAGCATAGGCTCCATCTTCCCATGCGTTCGAGGCGTGCTGCGCCACGGCCGCGGGTATCTCGTGGGTCAGCGCGGACCGGCGAGTGCCTCGCGCATCGCCGCGAGCACGGCTTCCTCGCCAGGGAGCGGCTCGCTGCGCTCCCCCGACACGAAGATGCGCACCTGCAGCACGGCCTGGTGCAGCAGCATGCCGAGCCCGGAGACGACGTCTGCCTCCCAGCGACGCGCGAGCGCGGACGGCCACGGGTCGTAGGCCACGTCGAACAGCGTGCCGCCCGTGCCCGCAAGGCGGACGAGGTGCTCGGCCGGCATCTCCGCTCCTCCGGGGAGCGTGGCGATCGTGACATCGGCGGCGCCGGTGACCGCGTCGAATGCCGCGGCCTCGACCCGGATTCCTGCCCTCTCCCCCAGCTCGACCAGCGCCGCCGCACGCTCGGCACGGCGGGCGACCACCTGCACCCGGCGTGCGCCGGACTCGGCCGCCGCCACGAGCGCCGAGCCCGCGGTGGCACCGGCTCCGAGAATCCTGACGTGCTCTGCGCCGCCGAGCTGCACCTCGTCCAGTGCGCGCACGATGCCGCCGACGTCGGTGTTGAACCCGCGCGGTCGGGCTGCGGTGCCGTCACCGGCGAAAAGCAGCGTGTTCACCGCTCCGGTCAGCTCCGCGTGCCTGTCGCGGGCGCGAGCGGCGGCGAATGCGCCCTCCTTGAGCGGCATCGTGAGCGCGAGCCCGCGCCACTCCCCGTTCAGGGAGGCCAGGGCGGCATCGAGACCGGCACGATCGACCCTCCGCCGGTCGAAGGACCAGTCGAGTCCGAGCGCTCGGTGCGCCGCAGCGTGCAGCTGCGGCGAACGGCTGTGGTCGATCGGGTCGCCCCACACCGCGAGACGGCTGCCTCCGTCGATCGGTGCGGTCACGTGCGACTCATTCCGAAGCGCGTCCTGCATTCCGCTCGCTCCTCAGCATCCGGCGTCGGGGTTCTCCGAGCACCACTGCACCCACTCGGAGACGTTCTGCTCGTGTTCGGCGTAGTCGGTGGAGAACTTCGTCTCCCCGGTGTTCAGATTCACGCTCACGAAGTACAGCCACGGCCCGTCGACCGGATTCATGGCGGCGTCGATCGCAAGATCACCGGGGTTCGAGATAGGGCCGGCAGGCAGCCCGACGTGCATATACGTGTTCCACGGGTTGTCGTCGTTGCGCGCCTCGGCCGATGTGGACGCGGAGCCTGCGTGCGCCTCGCCGTAGCCGTACTGCACGGTCGAGTCCATCTGCAGGAGACCGTTCGTGTCGCCCCATGTGTCGGAGTCGAGCCGGTTGTGGATCACGCGGGAGACCTTGTAGAAGTCGTCTTCGAAGCGCGCCTCGCGCTGGATGATCGATGCGATCGTGAGCACCTCGTGCACGTCCTCGTCCGACACACCCGCCGAGTCGAGCGACTCCCTGGTGCGGTCGACGAGCCGCTGCACGACGTCCTGTGCCGAGGCATCCGGATCGAAGGTGTAGGTCGCGGGGAAGAGCCAGCCCTCGAGGCTGTCGGCGTCCACGCCGTACTGCGACGGGTCCGCCGTCGCCTCCTCGAGGTCGGAGGCCGACACCTCGATGCTGTCGGAGATGCGGGTGATGGACGCCTCCACCGTGAGCCCCTCCGGCAGCTGCACCGTGTTCTCCTGACGGTTCTCAGGATCGTCCAGCGCTTCGACGACCGCAGCGCTGGTCATCTTCTGCTGCAGCTGGTACACACCGGGGTACAGCTTCGGATTCAGCTCGTTCTCGCGCAGGTAGCGGGTGAAGGAATCGGACTCGAGTGTGACGCCCGCGTCGAACAGCTTCGGAGAGATGGCTTCGCCCGTGTCGCCTTTGTCCACCGTGATGAACACTTCGCCGGATGCCTCACCCTCCTCGTAGTCGTGCGGGCCGTCCAGACCGAGCACCTCCTGGATCCGGTCCCCGTAGGTGCTCCAGGCCCACACGCCGCCCGCTGCAAGCCCGCCCACGAGCACGAGCACGATGATCGCGGCGATCAGGCAGCCCTTGCCCCGTCTGCGCGGGCGCTCCTCTGGTTCGCTGTGCAGCAGTGCCTCGATCGAGCTGCCCTCGGGCATCGTTCGCGCGGGACCGGCCGGCGCGTCGCTGCGAGTTCTGCGTGTGGCGGCTGAGCCGCTCTCCGCGTCCTCACGCGCGACCCGCTTCGTGCCGTCGGCTGCCGCAGCCTCGGCCGGATCGTCGGCGTCCTCGTGCCGGAGAGACGTTCCGAGGCCGTTGCCGTCAGCTTCCGGCGTCGCCTCGTTCGCTCCGTCTCCGGCACCCTCGCGTCGATCCGGCGAGACAGACGCCGTGGGGCCGGGCTCGGCCCGTTCCGCGGCAGAGTCGGGACCGCTCGTCTCCTCGCCCGTCGCCGGGCCGGCCGAGGCGGCTTTCCCGGTGGGCTCCGACGCCTCGACTCGCTCGGTGCGGCGGTTGTCCGGGGGCGCCGCGTCGGCGTCGGTCGGGGCCGACGCCTCACGCTCATCCGGAACGTCTGCCGCCGATTCATCGGCCTGCTGCGCCCGTGCGCGCTCGCGCGCCTCACGGCGCGACAGCGGCCGGCCTGGCTCGTCGGGCTGCGGGTCGTCGGTCATCTGCGTCACTCCGGGAGGGAAACGGGCTCGCCGGCGGGGGCGCCGGTGCTCTTCTCACTGTCGACCGCGTGCTGCAGGAGCACGACCGCGGCCACCTGATCCACTACCTTACGAGACCCTTTCTGGCTTCTCCCGGATTGCCGCAGCGCCTGATGGGCCGTGACGGTGGACAAGCGCTCATCGACGAGCCGAACCGGCACCTCGCCGCGCGCGGCCAGTTCCGCGGCGAAGTCACGGGCATCCTGAGTCGACGGAGTGTCGTCGCCGCGAAGGTTGAGCGGCAGCCCCACGACGAACTCGATCGGCTCGTACTCGGCAGCGATATCGAGGACGCGGGCGATGGCTCGCTCGTCGCGCGGCACAGTCTCCACCGGCACGGCGAGCATGCCGTCCGGGTCGACGCGAGCGACGCCGACACGGGCCTTGCCGGGGTCGATGCCGATGCGGACGCCCCGCCGGAAGTCCGTCACGACTGCAGTGCCTCCGCCGCCCGTCGCACAGCCTCGAGCGCGGCGGGGATGGCCGCCGCGTCGGTGCCGCCGCCCTGAGCGAGATCGGGTTTGCCGCCGCCGCCGCCGCCGAGCACGGAGCTTGCGGCCTTGGCCAGGTCGCCGGCCCTGGCACCCGCGTCGCGAGCCCCCTCGTTCGTGGCGACCACGACGACGGGGCGACCGTTCGCCTCGCCGACGAGTGCCACGACCGCCGGCTCCGAGCCGAGGCGCTCGCGCACCTGGGTGACGAGGCTGCGCACGTCGTCACCTGAGGAGACGGCACCGATCGACTCCGCGACGAGGGCGACGCGTCCGGCGGCTGCGGCCCTGCCGGCAAGCTCGGGAACACGCTGCTGCAGCGCCTGCTGCTCGAACTGCGCGATCTTCTTCTCAGCGGCCTTCAGGTTTGCCGCGAGTTCTGAGACGCGCTCGGCGAGCTTGTCCCGCGGCGTCCTCAGCGAGCTGCTCAGCTCGGTGACGAGGGCGCGTTCACGGGTGAGTTCGCGGAAGGCGTCCTGGCCGACGAGCGCCTCGACGCGACGGTTCGCCGCGCCCACGGAGGACTCGCTGGTCAGCGAGATGAGCCCGACCTCCGCGCTGGACGACACATGCGTGCCCCCGCACAGCTCGCGCGACCACGGTCCGCCGATGTCGACCATCCGGACCTTCTCGCCGTACTTCTCGCCGAAAAGCGCCGTGGCGCCGGCCGACTTCGCATCGTCGAGCGACAGCACCCGAGTGGAGACCTCGAGGTTCGCGCCGACCGCGTTGTTCGCGATCTCCTCGATCTCGCTCTTCGTCGCGTCGGAGAGGGCCTGCCCCCAGGAGAAGTCGAAGCGCAGGTAGCCGGCTCTGTTGAGGGAGCCCGCCTGGGTCGCTCCCTTGCCGAGCGTGTCGCGCAGGGCGGCGTGCACGAGGTGCGTTGCGGAGTGCGCGCGCTCTGCCGCGCGACGGTTGGCGGCGTCGACGACGGTCGTGGCCGGCTGGTCGACGCCGACCTCGCCGCTCGTGACGAGCACCGTGTGGCTGACGAGCCCCGACACGGGTCGCTGCACATCGAGCACGTCGAGTTCGTAGCCGGGGCCGACGATCGTGCCCTTGTCGGCGACCTGACCGCCCGACTCCGCGTAGAGCGCGGTCTCCGCCAGAATCACCTCGGCGGTCTGCCCGGTGGTCGCCGACTGAGCGGGCGAACCATCGACGATGAGGCCGAGCACGCTCGTGGACGTCTCGAGGTCGTCGTAGCCCGTGAAGACCGTCTCCCCCTTGGCCCGGAACTGGCTGTACACGCCGACGTCCGCGATGGCGCGCTTGCGCGATCGGGCGTCATCCTTCGCGCGCTGCCTCTGCGCCTGCATCAGGCCGTCGAACGCATCTCGGTCGACGGTGAGGCCAGCCTCCTCCGCGATCTCGACGGTGAGGTCGATCGGGAAGCCGTACGTGTCGTGCAGCAGGAACGCCTGGTCGCCGGCGAGGCCCTTCCTTCCCGCGGTGGCGGCCTTCTCGACGGCGGTGTCGAGAATCGTCGATCCGGCACTCAGCGTGCGCAGGAAAGTCTCCTCCTCCGCGAAGGCATAGGCGGAGATCCTGTCCCAGTCGGTCTCGAGCTCGGGATAGGTCTGCTTCATCGCATCGCGCGATGTGGCGAACAGCTCCGGGAAGGTCGCTTCTTCCACGCCGAGCAGGCGCATCGAGCGCACCGTCCGGCGCATGAGCCGGCGCAGGATGTAGCCGCGCCCTTCGTTCGCGGGTGTGACACCGTCCGAGAGCAGCATCAGCGACGAGCGCACGTGATCGGCGATCACGCGGAAGCGCACGTCGTCTTCGCGCGCGGCTCCGTAGCGCCTGCCGCTCAGCTCGCTGGCGCGGTCGAGCACGGGACGGACCTGGTCGCTCTCGTACATGTTCTCGACGCCCTGCTTCAGGAACGCGACGCGCTCGAGCCCCATGCCGGTGTCGATGTTCTTCTGCGGCAGGCCGCCGACGATGTCGAACTCCGTCTTGCTGCGCACGTTCTCGAGGCGGTCCTGCATGAACACGAGATTCCAGATCTCGATGAACCGACTGTCGTCCACCGCCGGCCCGCCGTCGCGTCCGTACTTCGGCCCGCGGTCGAAGAAGATCTCGGAATCGGGACCGCCCGGCCCCGGCTGGCCGGTGTGCCAGTAGTTGTCCGCGCGGCCGAGACGCTGAATGCGCTTCTCATCGAGTCCGATGACGTTGCGCCAGATGTCGTGCGCCTCGTCGTCCGTCTCGTAGATCGTGACCCACAGGTCCTTCTCGTCGAAACCGAGTCCGCCGTCCGAGTCGCTCCTGGTCAGCAGCTCCCATGCGTACTCGATGGCGCCGCGCTTGAAGTAGTCGCCGAAGGACCAGTTGCCCAGCATCTGGAAGAACGTGCCGTGCCTGGCGGTCTTGCCGACCTCTTCGATGTCGTTCGTGCGGATGCACTTCTGCACGTCGGCGATGCGCGAGTGCGCAGCAGGAACCACGCCCGTCAGATACGGGATGAACGGCACCATACCTGCGACGGTGAACATCAGCGTGGGGTCATCGCTGACCAGCGACGCCGACGGAACGATCTGGTGGTCGTTCTTCTCGAAGTAGTCGAGGTAGAGCTGCGCGATGTCGGCGGTCTTCATAAGTGCGTGTCGTGTCCTTGCTGATGCGAGCGGGGCCGGGCCGCGCGAAACGGCCTCGTAGTGGATCGCTGGTTCAGGCGTCGCGCCGACCCTGCTCGGCGTAGTACGCCTCGCTGAGCCGGTCGGTGAACTCCGTCACCCGTGCGTCGACCCTGCCGAGCAGCTCGTGCCCGCGCGGATCCTTGTTCATGAAGTGGGCGGCGACGAATCCGCCGATGATGCCGAGCAGGAACCACAGCAAGCTTTTCATGTCGCCCTTCCCAAGATGTGCGTTCTGACCATCGTACCGACCGATAGTGTGCGGAGAGTGACGAGAACGCCGTTCCCTCGATCCGTGCTCCTCGCCGCACTCGGGCCGGCCGCCGATGCGCTCCGTCCGGAGGTCGCGCAGTACGCAGCCGGTCCCGGTGACGGCGTCGCGGTCTGCGACGGTGTGTTCGCAGTCGCGGGGAGCCGCTGGGGTCGCCTCGGTCTGCTGGCGCGGCCGTTCGTCGGCTCCCACCTGATGATCACGTCCTACGGCGCCGACGTGCCCTTCCACGTGGAGAACCGGCTCGAGCAGGGAGTCGACGGCGTCGCCGAACTGCATGCGACGCGCACGTTCCGCTTCGCGCAGCGCACGGAGACGTTCGTCGACGTGCTCCGCGTCGGAGAGCAACCGGGTACCCTGGTGAACCGGCTCGGCGCAGCACAGCGCGTAGAGCTGACTCTGCGGTGCGAGGCGACGCCCGAGGGACACCTCCGGCTGCGGTCGGAGCGCGCAGTGCTGAAGCTCGGGCGCCTGCGCATCTCGCTGCCAGGCCTCTTCTCCGTGAGTGTGCAGGTCGAAGACGGCTTCGATGACGACACCGGATGCCAGACAGTTCGTGCGCTTGCCAGGAACCCGCTGCTCGGCACCGTCCTGACGTACCGTGGCAGCTTCCGCTGGCACATCCGCCGCCCCTGACCCGCCGGCTTCCGGCCCGGCCCTGCCGACCCCGGATCGCTTCCCGTGTGCCGAGTTGCGCCAGAACGTCGGCGGAATCGCAGTTCCGCGCACCGGATCTGAGGCGCAGCCGCGGCGCAGGACGCACGAAGGGCGCCGGGGTGCTCCCCGGCGCCCATCGACGACCGCGTCAGCGAGCTGCGTAGTACTCGACGACGAGCTGCACGTCACACGTGACGGGGACCTCGGCGCGCTTGGGACGGCGGACCAGCTTGGTCTGGAGCTTGTCGAGCTCGACCTCGAGGTAGCCGGGGACCGGGGGCAGCACCTCGGCGTGGCCGCCGGCTGCTGCGACCTGGAACGGCTCGGTGCCCTCGCTGCGCTCCTTGACGTGGATCGTCTGGCCCGGCTTCACACGGAACGACGGACGATCGACGATCTTGCCGTCGACGAGGATGTGACGGTGCACGACGAACTGGCGAGCCTGCGAGGTCGTGCGGGCGAAGCCCGAACGCAGCACGAGCGCGTCGAGACGCATCTCAAGCAGCTCGACGAGGTTCTCACCGGTCAGACCGTCGGTGCGGCGCGCCTCGTTGAAGGCGATGCGGAGCTGCTTCTCACGGATGCCGTACTGCTCGCGCAGACGCTGCTTCTCCTTGAGACGAACCGCATAGTCGCTGTCGGACTTGCGCTTCGTCCGGCCGTGCGGGCCGGGGCCGTAGGGGCGCTTCTCCATGTAGCGAGCGGCCTTGGGCGTGAGCGCAACGCCGAGCGCGCGGGAGAGGCGAACCTTGCGGCGGTCCTGGGACTTCGTAGTCATGATTCCTTTCACGTGGCCGCGACTTTCGCGTGCCTACGGACGTACATCCCCGCTTCTCCGGATGACGGCGTACGCCGGACTGCCGTCTGGATCATGCAGCGGGGTGTGCCCGAAGTTCGAGCCGATCAAGCTTACCAGACAGACGAACGGTCGGCGTGCACGGCGCTGATGGTGCGAGCGTTCAGACGACGAGCCGAGAAACTCGCCCCGTCCACGAGGCGGGAGAACACCGAAGCAGCTGCTGCAGCCTGCGTGGCCCGCCGAAAATTCCGCGCATCATCGGCGTCGCCCGTCAGGCACCGCCGATGATGCGCCGGATCTTCTCCAGCCGTTCACCGATCTCACGCTCGCCGCCCAGCGGGCGCGGTTCGTAGTAGCGACGGCCGCGCAGCACATCCGGGAGGTACTGCTGCGCCACGACGCCGATATCGCTGTCGTGCGGGTAGGCGTAGCCCTTACCGTGGCCGAGGCGCTTCGCG
This sequence comes from Microbacterium halotolerans, assembly GCF_003569805.1. GTDB lineage: Bacteria > Actinomycetota > Actinomycetes > Actinomycetales > Microbacteriaceae > Microbacterium > Microbacterium halotolerans. The sequence goes on from NZ_KZ984052.1 coordinate 539,041, forward strand.
CCCGCGTAGTGCGCGTCGCGCAGGTGGAGCGGAACGGGCCCCATCTTTCCGGCACGAACATCTGTGAGGGCCTGATCGATCGCGTTGATCGTCGCAGGCGACTTCGGCGCCGTGGCGAGGTAGATGGTCGCCTCGGCAAGCGGAATGCGCCCTTCCGGCATGCCGATGAATGCCACGGCGTCGGCTGCAGCGGACGCGATCTGCAGCGCCCGAGGATCGGCGAGACCGATGTCTTCCGCCGCGTGCACCACGAGGCGGCGCGCAATGAACCGAGCGTCCTCCCCCGCTTCGATCATCCGCGCCAAATAGTGCACGGCGGCATCCGGATCCGAGCCGCGGATCGATTTGATGAACGCGCTGATGACGTCGTAGTGCTCGTCGCCCTGGCGGTCGTAGCGCAGCAGCGCCCTGTCGACCGCCTGTTCCACATGACTCTCGGTCACCCGTGTGACCGGGAGACCCTCACCGTCCGGTGCCTCTTCCGCCTCGGCGCGCTCCGAAACGCTGACGCCTGCCGCCGCCTCGAGGGCCGTCAGCGCCCGACGGGCGTCTCCGCTGGCCAGCTGGATCAACCCTGCCCGCGCTTCCGGCGCCAGTTCGACCTGCCCCTGCAGCCCCCGTGCATCGGTGAGCGCACGGTCGATGAGCGCTCCGAGATCGTCGTCGGTGAGCGGCTTCAGGGTGAGCAGCAGCGAACGCGACAGCAGCGGAGAGATCACGGAGAACGACGGATTCTCTGTCGTCGCCGCGATGAGGATGACCCACCCGTTCTCAACGCCCGGGAGCAGTGCGTCCTGCTGAGCCTTGGTGAAGCGATGGATCTCGTCGAGGAACAGGATCGTCGACTGGCCGTACAGGTCGCGCTGATCGAGCGCTTCCTTCATCACCTCTCGCACGTCCTTCACCCCGGCGGTGATCGCCGAGAGCTCGACGAATCGACGACCGGATGAGCGCGCGATCGCCTGCGCAAGCGTCGTCTTCCCGGTGCCGGGGGGACCCCACAGGATCACCGAGACCGTTCCCGGCTTCGCCGCAGCGGGGTCTGCGAGCGCCACGATCGGCGACCCCGGCTTCAGAAGATGCGCCTGCCCGGCCACTTCGTCGAGAGACACCGGACGCATCCGCACGGCGAGAGGCGTCTGGCCCGTGAAAAGTGCGGTGTTCGTCACTCCTTCAGCCTACGCGGGGCATCGGACATCGCGACGTGACGGTAGGCTCGTCGCGTGGCACACGGCAAGTCGAAGACGCAGCGCGAGGAGCGCGAACGCGCCCAGCGGTACATCGCCCGCACCTCGATGCATAAACAGCAGCAACGGCGCAGGAAGCGAGACAACATCGTCGCCTCGGCTGCAGGAGCCATCGTGCTCGCGGCCGCGATCGGTGCACAGATCGCCTATTACGGCGCAGGACCGGGCGTGGCGGAGCTCGAACCCGCCCCGACGTCCACGACGGATGTGCCCTCTCAGGAGCCCACGCCGCTGCCGCTCGGCGAGTGAGCAGACCCGGATGCCCCGCACCGCAGCGGGCATCCGGCAGACATTTCCGCACGCGAATCCCGTAGGCTGGGCCCGTCCCTCGTCCTTTCTGCGGTTCGCCGCCCAAGGAGCCCCAAAGTGAGCACCCCCGACCACACCAACGACGACAGCACCACGCCGGAGCACTCGGCCGCGGCGCCGGCCGAGACACCGCAGCCCGCCGCCGCGACGACCGCTCCGGAGATCGATCCGAACGCGACGCAGACCGACGCCGAGGCGACAGCGTCCGCGGTGGAAGCGGCGACGGACGACGCGGAGTCGACGCAGGTCTCCTCTGAGGAGGCGCAGGCCCAAGCGGAATCCGCTGAGGCCCCGGCGCCCGAAGTCGCGCAGGACGCACCGGATGAATCGGCTGGCGAGAAGATCGCCTCTGCCGACGCGTCGTCGACAGAGGCAGAACCCGCCGGAGCATCGCCTCTGGCCGCTGAGGCCCCGCAGAACGCCTCGAACACAGGGACCGCGGGCGAATCGACGGCTGCCGCAGACGCACCTGAGTCGGCTCCCGCCGCACCGATTCCGACACCCGCCGCGGTGCCGAGGCCGATGCCCCGCCCCACACCGGCGGCGGTCCCCCACCCCAACGCCCCCGTCGCTCCCACAGCACCCGCCGTGCCGACGACTTCTGCGGCGGAGGCGGAGCAGTGGGGCCGCATCGAATCCGACGGCACCGTTGCCGTCCGCGAGGGCGACGACTGGCGCGTCGTCGGCGAGTATCCCGATGGCACGCCGGAAGAGGCACTGGCCTATTTCGTACGCAAGTTCAACGATCTCGAGGTCCGCGTCGTCACGCTCGAACAGCGTCATGCAACCGGCGGTGCATCCGCCTCCGACCTGCGCAAACAGGCTGCCGCGCTGAAGGGCGAGGTCGTCGGTGCCGCGGCCGTCGGTGATCTCCTCGGTCTCGCCGGCCGCCTCGACGCACTCACCGCTGCGCTCGCCGAAGCGAGCGAGGAGGAGGCCGCGGCCAACCGTGCCGCCCTCGACGCAGCCATCGCCGAGCGCGAGTCCATCGTCGTGAAGGTCGAGGAACTCGCGGCCCGCGATCCGAAGCAGGTGCAGTGGAAGCAGGCCTCGGCCGAGCTCGACACGGTCTTCGCGGAGTGGCAGAACCACCAGAAGACCGGTCCGCGCCTTCCGAAGTCTGTGGCTCAGGCGCTCTGGAAGCGGTTCCGCGATTCGCGTGCGACCTTTGAACGCAATCGCCGCGCGTTCTTCGCCCAGCTCGACGAAGAGCACAAGACTGCTCGCGACCGCAAGGCGCGCATCGTGGAGCGGGCCGAGGCGCTCGCGCCGCAGGGCGAACAGGGCATTCCCGCCTACCGCGCACTCCTCGACGAGTGGAAGGCCGCTGGCCGTGCCGGCCGCAAGACCGACGACTCGCTGTGGGCGCGTTTCAAGACGGCAGGCGATCTGCTGTACGGCGCCCGCGCCGAGCGCGACGCTGCCGAACAGGCGGAGTCGCAGCCGCGCATCGCCGCTCGCGAGGAGCTGCTGCGCGAAGCGGCAGCGGTCTCCGATGAGAAGGATCTGGTCAAGGCGCGCAAACTGCTCACGAACATCCAGGACCGCTGGGAGGACGTCGGCCGCATCTTCCCGCGCGAGGCGGAACGCGCCCTCGACGGCAAGATGCGCCAGATCGAGCAGGATCTGAAGCGTCGTGAAGAGGTCGACTGGAAGAAGAACGATCCCCGCACCAGGGCACGCGCGAACGACATGTCCCAGAAGCTGGAGGACGCGATCGCCGCGCTCGAAGCGGATCTCTCCGCCGCTGAGGCAACAGGCGACAGGCGCAGGATCGACAAGGCGCGCGAAGCGCTCGAGGCACGGCGCGCCTGGTTGCGCGCAATCGGCTGACACAGTTTCCTCAACAGTCGCCTCTGGCCGCGTGCCGGGGGCGACTGTTCTCCACAGGGGTTCCGAATGAGACCGGGGCGCGCGAGCCTGGAGTCGTGACCAGCCACCTCATCCGGATCGAGCGGCTCAGCCAGACGGAACTCTGCGCCGCGCGTCTCGACGGCGACGTGTTCGAGCTCGGCGGCGGCTACATGCCGGCAGACGCCGTCGACGCACCGGCTCTTCGCGCAGCGACGCTGCGCGAAGTCTTCGGCAGAGACCTCGTCGCGGTGGGTATGAGCGCGGCGTGGGTGCACGGCGCCACCGACTCCGAGCCGATCGTGCACGTCGCACAACCGCTGAATGCCCACCGCGATCCGCGCCGCGAGCCCGGGCTGCGGGTGCGCGATCGGCCGGCCGCCCCCGGCGATGCGATCGGTGTGGACGATATCGCCGTGCTGACAAGAGCATGCACACTCGCCGATCTCGCATTGGCCGCTGCTGCGGTCCGAGACGACAGGCCTCGGCGGCTGTCGGCCCACTCGGCGGGCCCGTCGCTGCACCAGGCCATCGCCACGCTCGCCTCCGACCGCAGCACGCTCGGCGATGCCCTCGCCTGGCTCGACGCGCATCTCACGCCGCACAAGCGCGACGCGCTGCGACTCCTGAACTCCCTTGGCGTCGATGCCGCTGCCGCCCCAGAGGCGGAGCGGCCTCGTCAGCGCACTACGCCGAGGTGACCCGGTACACGTCGTAGACGCCGTCGATGCGGCGCACGGCGTTGAACACCCTGTCGAGGTGCACGGAGTTGCCCATCTCGAATACGTACCGGCTGATGGCCAGGCGCTCACGAGTCGTCGTGACACTGGCGGAGAGGATGTTGACATGATGCTCGCTGAGCACGCGCGTGATATCAGCGATGAGGGCAGCCCTGTCGAGTGCCTCGACCTGGATGTGCACGAGGAAGACGCTGCGTTCCGACTCGCCCCACTCGACCTCTATGAGTCGTTCCGAGTCCTTCTTCAGCGCCTTCACGTTCGTGCAGTCCACTCGATGCACACTCACACCGGAGCCGCGCGTGATGAAGCCCACGATTGCGTCGCCGGGCACCGGCGTGCAGCACTTGGCGAGCTTGACGAGGATGTCCGCGTCGCCGCGCACGAGCACGCCCGATTCGTTCCCGCTCGACGGCCGCCGTGTGGCCGGCAGATCGATCGGACCGGTGACCGGCTCGCTCGTCTCGAGCAGCCCTCCCACCTTCTCGAGCACCGACTGCGTCGACACGTGCCCCTCGCCCACCGCGGCATACAGAGCGGAGACGTCGTCGTAGTGCAGCAGGTGCGCCGCCTCGCCGAGCGAGTCCTTCAGCCGCTTCAGCGGAAGGTGATGGCGCCTCATCGCACGCAGCAGCGAGTCCTTGCCCTGCTCGATGGCCTCGTCGCGGCGCTCCCTGGTGAACCAGCCGCGGATCTTGTTGCGCGCACGGGTGCTCTTGACGAAGCCCAGCCAGTCCTGGCTCGGTCCGGCATCCGGGTTCTTCGATGTGAACACCTCGACGACGTCGCCGGATCGCAGCTCCGTCTCGAGCGGGACGAGGCGCCCGTTCACCTTCGCCCCCATGGTGCGGTGACCGATCTCCGTGTGCACCGCGTACGCGAAATCGACGGTCGTGGCACCGGCAGGAAGCCCGATCACGCGCCCCTTCGGCGTGAAGACGTAGACCTCCTTCGCGCCGATCTCGAAGCGCAGCGAATCGAGGAACTCACCCGGGTCCTTCGTCTCCGCCTGCCAGTCGGAGATCCGTGCGAGCCACGCCATGTCCTGGCCTGACGCCCGCTCATCGAGTTTGCCGCCCGTGGCGTTCATCCGCTCTTTGTACTTCCAGTGCGCGGCCACGCCGAACTCGGCCTGCTGGTGCATCTCCTCCGTACGGATCTGGATCTCGACCGTTCGCCCGCCGGGGCCGATCACGGTCGTATGCAGCGATCGGTAGAGGTTGAACTTCGGAGTGGCGATGTAGTCCTTGAACCGGCCGGGCAGCGGCGTCCAGCGCGCGTGGATCGCGCCGAGGATCGCGTAGCAGTCGCGCACCGTCTGCACGAGCACCCTGATGCCGATCAGGTCGTAGATGTCGTCGAAGTCGCGGCCGCGCACCACCATCTTCTGGTAGACGGAGTACAGCTGCTTCGGCCTGCCGCCGACGGAGCCCCGGATGCGCAGCTGCTGCAGATCAACGGAGACGTCGTCGATGACGCGGCGCACGTACTCCTCGCGTTTCGGCGTGCGCTGCTTCACGAGGGCATCGATCTCGTTGTAGATCTTCGGGTACAGCACCGCGAAGGAGAGGTCCTCCAACTCGCTCTTGATGGCCTGGATTCCGAGCCGGTGCGCCAACGGCGCGTAGATTTCGAGAGTCTCCGTCGCCTTCTTCTTCGCCTTCTCCGGCGGCACGAATCCCCACGTGCGCGCATTGTGAAGGCGGTCGGCGAGCTTGATGACGAGGACCCGGATGTCCTTGCTCATCGCGACGATCATCTTGCGGACCGTCTCGGCCTGAGTGCTGTCGCCGTACTTGACCTTGTCGAGCTTGGTCACGCCGTCCACGAGCAGTGCGACCTCATCGCCGAAGGTCTCACGCAGTTCCTCGAGCGGATAGCCGGTGTCCTCGACAGTATCGTGCAGGAGGGCGGCGGAGATGGCGCGTGGGCCCAGGCCGAGACCCGCCAGGATCTCCGCCACCGCGAGAGGGTGTGTGATGTACGGCTCGCCGCTCTGCCGCTTCTGCCCGCGGTGCTTCTCCTCGGCGACGGAGTACGCCTTCTCGATGATCGCGAAGTCGCCCTTGGGGTGGTTCTGGCGTGCGATGGCGACGAGCTTGGCGACGTCGGCGTGCCGGGGAGCACGGGAGAAGATGCGCGGCACGAGGCGGCGCAGGCTCGGGCTCGAGGCCGTATCGGTCATTCAGCGCCTCCCCGTGTTCCCATTCCGTTCATCCTACGCCGAGACGAGGGGCGTGCCCGACCGCTCGGATCGGACACGCCCCTCGTCATCGCACCGCCTCAGTTCGCGACGCGGGTGTCGCGCGAACGGGCCTCCAGCGTGCGTGCGTCGCGCTGCCGGATCGCGGACTCGCGCTCCCGCATCAGCGAGTACAGCGGAGCCGCGACGAACAGCGTCGAGTACGTCGCAACCAGGATGCCGACGAAGATCGCCAGCGAGATGTCACTGAGGGTGTCGGCGCCGAGCCAGAGAGCGCCGATGAACAGGATCGCGGCGACGGGAAGAGCGGCGACGACCGAGGTGTTGATCGAGCGCACCAGCGTCTGGTTGACGCCGAGGTTGACCGATTCGCCGAACGTGCGCTCGGAGTTCTCGCCGTCCTCGTGCGTGTTCTCGCGGATCTTGTCGAACACGACCGTGGTGTCGTACAGCGAATACGCGAGGATCGTGAGGAATCCGATCACCGCCGCGGGCGAGATCTCGAAGCCGGAGAGCGAGTACACGCCGATCGTGATGACGAGCACGTCGACCAGACCGATGATCGCGGCGACCGACATCTTCCACGTGCGGAAGTAGACCATCAGGATGATGAACGTCAGTGCGAGGAAGATCGCCAGGCCCCACAGCGACTGCTTGGTGACCTCTTCGCCCCAGGACGGTCCGATGAACGATGACGTCACCGCGCTCGTCTCGACGCCGTATGCGTCAGCGAGGGCCTTGGTGACATCCTGCGTCTGCGCATTGTCGAGTTCCGAAGTCTGCACACGGATGTCGCTGCCGCCGACGGTCGTGACCGTCGCGATGGCGCCGGGGATCGTGTCGGAGACAGTGTCCGATCCGATCAGCTGATCGGTCGTCGACGGGTTCGAGATCGTGAACTGCGAACCGCCGGTGAACTCGATCGACCACTCCACACCGCGCAGAAACGGCATCGCCGCCGACACCGCGACCAGTGCGAGGGCGATGATGAACCAGACGCGGCGCTTTCCGACGAACGGGACCGCGGACTTCCCGGTGTAGAGGTCGTTACCCAGCTGATTCATCGAGCGCATCAGGCGTCGCCTCCCTTGTTCGTCGAACCGCCTCGCACGGCGGGCTCCGCTTCCGCGAGCTTTCGCTCAGCGATGGTCTGACGCCGTTCGGCCTCGCCGCGCGACTTCTTCGCGCTGACGGTGGACGCGACGGGCTTTCGGAACTGCGCCCTGCCCCGGTAGACCGCACCGAGAGCGGTCGGATCGAGGCCGGAGAGCCGGTGACCACCGCCGAAGAAGCTCGTGCGAGACAGCAGCTGCATGACCGGATGGGTGAAGATCACGAAGATCAGGATGTCGAGGGCGGTCGTGATGCCGAGCGTGAACGCGAAGCCCTTCACCGTCGCATCCGCCAGGATGTACAGCACGACCGCGGCGAGCACGTTGATCGATTTCGAGATGAAGATGGTGCGCTTGGCACGGTTCCAGCCGTCCTCGACGGCGCCCGTGACCGATTTTCCGTCGCGGAGCTCGTCTCGGATGCGTTCGAAGTACACGATGAACGAGTCGGCGGTGAATCCGATCGTCACGATCAGTCCCGCGACGCCCGCAAGTGACAACCGGTATCCGAGTCGCCACGAGAGCAGACAGAGCAGGATGTACGTCAGCACGCCCATCACCATCAGAGAGGCGATGATCACCGTGCCCAGGACGCGGTACTGCGCCAGTGCGTAGAGGGCGACGAGCGCGAGGCCGATGAGGCCCGCGATCACTCCGATCTCCAGCTGCTGCTCACCGAGCGTCGCCGAGATGGTGTCGCTCGAGACGACCTCGAAGCTCAGCGGCAGTGCGCCGAACTTCAGCTGGTCGGCGAGCGCCTTGGCGCTGTCCTCGTCGAACGCGCCCGAGATGCTGGGACGGCCGTCCGTGATGACGGCATTCATCGTCGGTGCCGAGATGACAGAGCCGTCGAGCACGAACGCGAACATGTTCTGCGCACCCTGGCCCTGCTGCGCGTACAGACGCTTGCTGATGTCGCCGAAGGTCTTCGTGCCCTCGTCGTCGAAGCGGAGGTAGACCTCCCAGCGGCCGTTCTGCGGGCTCGTGCCGCTGGTGGCGTCCGTGAGCGCGTCACCGGTGATGTCGACGGGACCGAGAATGTACTTCGCCTGACCCGTCGGGTCGCACGCGACGATAGGCTCATCCGCCGGCGCATCCGCCGGGTTCACGTCGGGGTCGGCGCAGTCGAACGCGTTGAAGCGTGCCGCGAGGTGCTCCGAGACCTGATTCGGGTCATTCGGCGCGGTCGGTTCGGCGGTCGGCGTCTTCGCCATGCTGTCGTCCGGCGTGGGGTACGGCGTCTCCTCGCCGTCTTCGCCGACGAACGATGTGCCGCTGCCTGGGCCTGCGATCACCTCGCGCAGCTCGAGCTGGGCGCTCGACTCGATGCGTTCGCGCGTCTCGTCATCGATCTCACCGGGCATCTCGACGACGACGTTGCGGCCGCCCTGCGTCGTGACCGACGACTCGGAGACGCCAGAGGCATCGACGCGCTGACGGATGATCTCGACAGCCTGCTGCAGCTGCTCAGACGAGGGGTCAGCGCCTTCGGTCTGCGCTTCGAGGATGATCTGGGTGCCGCCCTGGAGGTCGAGTGCCAGTTCCGGCACCCAGGATGATTCTTTGAACCCCAACACGCCGAAAGCATTGGCGCCGGCGAGAACTGCGGTGAGGACGAGAAGTCCGATCAGGGCGCGCCACGCTCGGCGCACGGGAGTAGTCGGTGCCACGTAGAGGCCTTCGCTGGTCAGGGAGGAGGTGGGGAGAGGTTACTTCTTGTCTTCGTCTTCGGAGCCTGGCAGCTTCTCGACGCCCTCACCGTTCAGCGTATACGTACCGTCCGCGGACTCCACTTCGAGGTCGCTGTCTGCGCCCTCGTCGTCATCGGAAGCTTCGTCGTCGGGGCTCTCCTCGGGAGCGAGCTCGATCGAGTGCGCATGCAGGTCGACGACCACGCCTTCGGCGATCTCGATGCGCGCCGGCTTGGTCAGATCTTCCGCGTCGAACTCGACGATCGTGCCGTACAGGCCGGCGCGCGACATCACGCGAACACCCGGCACCATCTTCACCTGGCGCTCGGCCTCCGCTTCCTGTCGCTTCTTCGCCTGGCGACGGCTGTTGAAGATCATGAAGACCAGAAGCACGCCGAGGACGACGAAGAGCATGAGGGACATCGGGTCCATAGGAAAACAGAGCCTTTCAGAGGTGTGTCGTGCCGTCATCGGCACCGGTACGAGAATGCACCGCGGGTACGGCGTGAAATCTGCCGAAATTATAGTTCATCAAATTTAAGGGCCTCCTGGGCGCGAACGGCACCCATGTGATCGTACGCCTCAGGCGTCGCGACCCGCCCTCTGGGGGTTCGTCCCATGAAGCCGATACGCACCAGGTACGGTTCGACGACACTCTCCACCGTATCTGCTTCTTCGCCGACGGCCACAGCCAGCGTGCCCAATCCGACGGGGCCGCCCTTGAAGCGTCGTACCAGCGCGTCGAGCACTGCACGGTCGAGGCGATCGAGGCCGATCGCGTCGACGTCGTACAGCTCGAGGGCGGCTCTCACGTCTTCGATGGCCGGAGCGCTGCCACCGTGGTGCACGAGCGCGAAGTCTCGCACGCGGCGCAGCAGCCGGTTGGCGATACGAGGAGTGCCGCGCGAACGCTGCGCGATCTCGGAGCGTTCGGCAGCGCCCAGATCGACATCGAGCATGTCGGCGGAGCGACCGATCACGCGCTCGAGCTCCTCCGGCTCGTAGTACTCCAGGTGCGCGGTGAATCCGAAGCGATCACGCAGCGGATTGGGCAGCAGCCCCGATCGAGTGGTCGCGCCCACGAGCGTGAACGGCGCCAGTTCGAGCGGAATGCTGGTGGCACCCGCTCCTTTGCCCACCATGATGTCGATGCGGTAGTCCTCCATCGCCAGGTACAGCATCTCCTCGGCGGAGCGCGCCATCCGGTGGATCTCGTCGATGAACAGCACTTCGCCGGGCTGCAGGCTCGACAGCAGCGCCGCGAGGTCGCCCGCGTGCTGGATCGCCGGACCAGAGGACATCCGCAGCGGCGCGCCGGCCTCGTGCGCGACGATCATCGCGAGGGTCGTCTTGCCGAGGCCAGGAGGGCCGGCCAGCAGAATGTGGTCGGCCGCCCTGTCCTGGATGCGCGCGGCCTCGAGCAGGAGCTGGAGCTGTGCCCGCACCTTCTGCTGTCCGACGAACTCGTCGAGGCTGGCGGGGCGCAGCGCACCCTCGATAGCCAGTTCCGAGTCGTCGTTCGGCTGCGGACTCGTCACGTTGTCAGACATAGGCCCCCTCCGGAAGACGGCAATGCGTCGCCGCGCCTTCAGCCATTCGTCGTCCCCTTCGCCGGACCGAGAGCCGCCAGGGCGAGCCGCAGCAGCCCCTGCACGGAGGCGCGGTCGGCCTCACTCGCGCTGCCGGCGACCTGCGCGACGGCGTCTGCGGCGATGCGCTCCTGCCAACCGAGACCTGCCAGCGCTCGGACGACCTGGTCGGCCACGGCGGTGTCCGTCGTCGCGGGCGGAGCCGCTGTCGCAGGGGCAAGGGCGATTCCGTCGAGCTTGCCCTGCAGCTGCAGCGCGATCATCTTCGCCGTCTTCGGGCCGACCCCGCTCACCTTGCGGAATGGTCTGTCGTCCTCGGCCTGAACGGCCTCGGCGATCCGGTCGATCGTCAGCGTCGACAGCACGCCGAGTGCCGATTTCGGGCCGACCCCGGAGATTCCGATCAGGATGCCGAAAACCTCCAGCTCGGTGCGGTCGGCGAAGCCGAACAGCGTGAGCGAGTCCTCCCGCACGACCAGATTCGTGTGCAGTGCGAGCTCTTCGCCTTCGCGCGCCGTGCGCGCGACATCCGGCGGCACGAGGACGGAGAAGCCGACGCCGGAGACGTCGATGACGACCGAGTCGGCATCGGCGTGCAGCACCGGTCCGCGCAGAAGGGAGATCATCCTTACACCCTATTCAGCGCCGGGGACATCGGGCCCAGGCGCACCGCGCTGCGACCGTCAACGCCGTGCGGGCGCTCGCCCGGCGCGCTTCTCCGCCTCGGCCCATGCGCGCTGCGCCGGCGTGGCCGCCCCCGCTGCGGCGGCGCCCATTCCGGTGCCCGCGCCTGAACCGCCGCGCCACGCGTGGCACAGCGCGATGGCCACGGCGTCGGCGGCGTCGGCGGGTTTGGGCGGCGCGTCGAGGCGCAGCACGCGCGCGACCATGTTCTGCACCTGCAGCTTGTCGGCGCCGCCGTACCCGGTGATCGCAGCCTTCACCTCGCTCGGCGTGTGCATAGCCGCGGGAATCCCGTGCTCGGCAGCGAGCATCAGCGCGATGCCGGACGCCTGCGCCGTACCCATCACGGTCTGCAGATTGTGCTGCGCGAACACCCGCTCCACAGCGAGCACGGCGGGGTCGAACTCATCAAGAGCGCTCCGGATACCGGCCCCGATCGCGCGCAGACGCTCGGCCACGGGCGCGTCGAGGGGCGACCGCACGACCCCCACGTGCACGAGCCGTGCCGTACGATCCGGATCGACATCGACCACGCCGACCCCGCACCTGGTCAGCCCAGGATCGATCCCGATCACCCGCAGCGCATCCACACCCCCAGGCTACGCCGAACCGCCCCCGCTCCCCCGCAGGCATTCGGCTGAGCCTTCGCAGAATCCGTGTCCCGGATCAGCGATACGGCACACGAACGCCCCGTGGCCCGACAGGACCACGGGGCGCAGAGGTCGCGAGGATCAGTCCTCTTCGTCGTCCGAGGCCAGTTCGGCCTGCACCTCTTCCGAGATGTCGATGTTCGTGTAGATGTTCTGCACGTCGTCGCTGTCCTCGAGCGCGTCGATCAGCTTGAACACCTTGCGCGCTGTGTCGGCGTCGGCCGGTACCTTGACGTTCGCAACGAACTCGGCATCAGCCGACTCGTAGTCGATTCCCGCGTCGACGAGGGCCGTGCGCACGGCCACCATGTCGGTCGCCTCCGAGATGATCTCGAAGCCCTTCGGGTGCGCCTCGACCTCTTCGGCCCCCGCCTCGAGGGCCGCCATCATGACGTCGTCCTCGGAGGTGCCGCTGGCGCTGGCGACGATGACGCCCTTGCGCTCGAAGTTGAAGGAGACGCTGCCGGGGTCAGCCATGTTGCCGCCGTTGCGGCTCACGATCGTGCGCACCTCGCTCGCCGCGCGGTTCTTGTTGTCCGTCAGACACTCGATCAGCATCGCGACACCGCCAGCGGCGTAGGCCTCGTACATGATCGTCATGTACTCGACGGCCTCGCCGCCGATGCCTGCCCCGCGCTTGAGGGCGCGGTCGATGTTGTCGTTCGGCACCGACGTCTTCTTCGCCTTCTGCACAGCGTCGTACAGCGTCGGGTTGCCTGCGAGGTCGGCGCCGCCTGCGCGGGCTGCGACCTCGATGTTCTTGATCAGCTTGGCGAACGACTTGGCACGCTTGGCGTCGATCGCCGCCTTCTTGTGCTTCGTGGTCGCCCACTTGGAGTGTCCGGACATATGCCTCCTCGTACGTTGACGGCCGCAGCGCACGCCGTAGACGCACGCGTTCGGGCCTCGCACCATCTTACGCAGGTGGCGTCATCCGCCCATTCGACGCCTTCTGTACGGATCAGGACACGTAGATCGGCGTGCCCTCCGGCAGCGCCGCGAGCTTCGTGATCGCGTCGGCATCGACACGGATGCAGCCGTTCGAGATCGCTCCGCTGCGCACATCGTGGTAGTGGAACGCCGTGATCGCCACGTCCTGTCCGCCGAAACCGGCGAGCGTCGATGACTGCACCGACAGGTACACGATCGGGTGCCCCCTTGCGTACGCGAAGCTGGTCACCTCGGTCATCATCACGAACGAGCGCCCCTTCGGCGTCGGCGTCGCATCCGTGCCCCACGCGAAGTCGGTGGCGATCGTCTCGCGCCGGGCGTCATCGCCGGCGCCCGTGACGATGTCGACGGTGCCCGCGCCGAGATCGACTTCCACACTGCTGTCGAGCCCTTCCAGCTGCACGTCGTCGGCGCGCAGCCATCCGGTCAGCTGACCCGCATCGCCGTCACCCGCGCGGGCCTGGCGTCCGACCAGCAGCACCTTCACCCAGTGGTCGTGCTGCTCGATGACGGGAACCACGGTGCCGCCGTAGCGCTGCTTCTGCGGCAGCCAGGCGACAGGGTCCTCCGCGGGGTCGGCGAACACTGCGGCCCCATCCACCTCGTCCGGAGTGGCGGTGACACCGATCGCGGGCTCGTCCGGCGCGTCATCGACAGGAAGTGCGCCATTGACCATGAACACGTCGACGACCGGGTAGTCGTCGGCGCTGTAGCTGGAGCTGTTCTCGGCGGGCCCCGACGGCGTCGGGCTCGGGTCAACGGTGGCAGTCGGGGTCGGCGCGGGGTCTGCTGACGGCTGCGCGGTGATCCCACGCACCCAGATGACGGCAAGCGGAATCATCGCGACCACGACCAGAGTCGCCACGACGATCCCCGCGATCCCGACAGCGCGCTTCGACATAGGTCAATAGTGGCATGATCGAGGGATGAAGGTTCTGTCGATTCAGTCCGCCGTCGCCTACGGCCATGCCGGCAATTCCGCAGCTGTCTTCCCGATGCAGCGCATCGGCGTGGAGGTGCTGCCGGTCCACACCGTGAACTTCTCCAATCACACCGGCTACGGTGCGTGGCGCGGCCCCGTGATGGACCCTCAGGACGTCTCGGATGTGATCACGGGTGTCGAGGAGCGCGGCGCATTCGGCGATCTCGATGCCGTGCTCAGCGGGTACCAGGGCTCCGAGGGCATCGCAGACGTCATCATCGACGCCGTCGCCCGTGTGAAGGCCGTCAATCCGAAGGCGGTGTACGCCTGCGATCCGGTGATGGGCAACGCGAAGTCCGGATGCTTCGTCGCCCCGGCGATTCCGGATCTGCTGCGCGAGAAGGTCGTGCCGGTGGCCGACATCATCACGCCGAATCAGTTCGAGCTCGGCTACCTCACCGGCACCGCGCCCGACACCATCGACTCGACTCTGGCGTCTGCCGATGCGGCACGGGCGATGGGCCCGCGCACAGTGCTCGTCACGAGCGTCGAGCGCCCGGATCGCGACGAGGGAACGATCGAGATGATGGCGATCGACGACGAGGGCGCGTGGATCGTGACGACCCCGCACCTGCCGATGAAGGCGAACGGATCCGGCGACGTGACGGCGGCGCTGTTCACCTCGCACTATGTGCTGACCGGTTCGGCTTCCGAGGCGCTTGCGCGCACCGCGTCGAGCGTGTTCGGCGTGCTCGAGGAGACCCACGCTGCCGGTTCCAAGGAACTGCGTCTCGTCGAGGCGCAGCACCACTACGCAGATCCCCGTCTGGAGTTCGAGGTCCGTCGCCTGCGCTGATCCGCGCTCGGTCGACGCGGCCGTCAGAGGGACTCGCCGATGATCCGTGCCGCCGTGTCATACGAGCCGACGTCGCGGCCGGCGAAGCCGAGCCGGAGGTATCGCGCCGTCGGCTCAGCCGGGAACCAATCGTCGCCGCTGGCGATGACCACTCCGCGCGCCTCGCACCGGCGCACCAGATCCGGCAGATCGGTGCCGTCGTCGAGCCTGACCCACAGGTGCAGGCCGCCGGGAGGTACGACGTCGATGCTCGCACCCGGCAGATGCGCACGCACGGCATCGACGAGCAGGTCGCGCCGCGACGCCAGCTGATCGCGCAGTCCTCGCAGGTGCGTGCGCCACGCCGGCTGCGTCACCACGTCCAGGGCGGCGGCCTGGAGCACACCGCTGACGTACATGGTCTGCGCCTGCAGATCGGCGAGCAGCCGCTCGCGCAGGGGGCCGCGGGCGATCACGGCGGCGACCCTGATGGCGGGCGAGACGCTCTTGGTCAGCGACCGCACGTACACGACGTGCCCTGCGTCGTCCTGCGCGGCGACGGGCGACGGCTCGGATGTGATCCCGAAGTCGTGCGCCCAGTCGTCCTCGATCATGAATGCCCCCCGAGCGCGGACGACATCGAGCACCTCGGTCGCCCGCGACGGTGTCCACTGCGCGCCCGTCGGGTTCGCGAACGTCGGTTGGGCGTAGAAGCCGCGTGCGCCGGTCTCCGCGAAGGCGCGGTCGAGCGCATCCGGATCGGGCCCTTCCGGCCCCGACGCCACGGGACGCAGCGTCACGCCTGCCTGCGAGGCCGCCAGGATCGCGCCCCAGTACGTCGGCGATTCGATGAGCAGGACGCCGCCCCGCCCCGCGATGCTGCGGAACAGCGACCCGAGCGCGATCTGACTGCCCGGCGTGATGATCACGTCCTTCGCCGCCGGGGCCGCCAGCGCCGTCGGCACCGACCGGCCCAGTTCAGCGGCGAACCAGGATCGGAGCTCCGGCATGCCCGCCGGCGACTGGCGGACCGTGGCGGCCTCGCCGCGCGCTGCGCGGATGAGCGCGGATCCGACCAGCCGTGCCGGCAGCAGTTCGCTGTCCGGGTACCCTGAGTTCAGCTCGATGACATCAGCCGAAGAGGAGCGCTGCGCCGCCAGCACAGACGGAAGCCCGTGCTCCGGTGAGCCGAGCGCCGCGGTCTGCCAGTCGAAGTCCTGGATGTGCGCGCGCCGCACCGACCGGACGAACGCTCCCGCGCCAGGGCGAGTCTCGATCAGTCCCAGCGTCACCAGGGAACGCAGCGCCCGCTGCACGGTCACAGGGCTCGCGGCATGCCGCCTGGCCAGGTCTCGTGTCGACGGCAGTCTCGCACCTGACGCGGCGGAGGCGATCCATCCGCGCAGGTCGTCGACGATGCGATCACTGCTATCGTGTTTCATGACACGTAACGATAGCGCTACTCTTCACCTACGCAACCCGATACTCGACAATCGGCGCGGTCTCGGCTGGGGCCTGCTGGGGGTCAGCGCCTTCTCGTTCACCGTGCCGCTCACCCGCATCGCCGTCGAGGCCGATCGGATGTCGCCGCTGTTCGTCGGCGCGGGGCGTGCCGTCGTCGCGGCGGTTCTGGCTGGAGCAGCGCTGCTCCTCACCCGACAGCGCTTGCCGCGCGGCCGGGAATGGTTGAGCGTCGCCATCGTCGCAGCGGGAGCGGTCGCTGGTTTCCCGCTGCTGACCTCATTCGCACTCACCCAGACATCCGCTGCTCACGGCGCGGTCGTCATCGCGCTGCTGCCTGCGGCCACCGCGGTCGTGGCCGTGCTGCGCACCCGCGAGCGACCGCGACCTGCGTTCTGGGGCGCCGCTGTCGCGGGGGCAGCGGCCGCTGTGACGTTCGCCGCTCTCCAGGGCGGCGGACTCGGTCGGCTGCACGGCTCCGACGCGCTGCTGTTCGCCGCCGTCGCGGTCTGTGCCGTCGCCTACGCGGAGGGCGGGGTGCTCTCACGGACGCTCGGCTCCTGGCAGACGATCTCCTGGGCGCTCGTGGTCGCCTCCCCCGTCATGGCAGCCGCCACAGGCGTCGCCGTTGTGGATCAGCCTCCGAGCGCCACCCCAGTGCAGTGGGCGTGTTTCGCCTATCTGTGCGCAGTGAGTATGTTCCTCGGCTTCTTCGCCTGGTATCGGGGGCTCGCAATCGGACCCATCTCGCAGGTCAGCCAGGTGCAGCTCGCGCAGCCGGTGATGAGCATCTGCTGGGCCGCACTGCTCCTGCACGAACGCATCACACCGGCAACGCTCCTCGGTGGCGCAGCCGTCGTCGCGTGCGCCCTGATCGCGGTGCGGACGCGTTCCGGTGGGCATGCACCGCCGGCGCCGGCGCGACGCTGATCGGTCAGACGCCGACGCGGTCGAGGAACCGGCGGTGGAAGCGGGTCTCCCCCGTCTCCTCCGGGTGGAACGACGTGGCCATCGCCTGCCCGCTCTCGACCGCGACGACTCTGCCGTCGACGTCGGCGAGCACCGCGACATCCGGCCCGACCTCCTCGACCACAGGTGCTCTGATGAAGACCGCATGCACGGGCTCCGTGCCGAGCGCCGGTACGTCGAGCTCGGTCTCGAACGATTCGTTCTGTCTGCCGAAGGCGTTGCGCCTGACGGCGATGTCGAGACCGCCGAAGGTCTGCTGGCCCGAGATGCCGTCCATCAGCCGGTCGGCGAGCAGGATCATGCCCGCGCATGTTCCGAACACCGGCAGGCCGCCGCGGATGCGTTCGACGATAGGTGCGCGCACGTCGAAGGCCCGCGCCAGCTTGTCGATCGCCGACGATTCCCCGCCCGGCAGTACGAGACCGTCGATCCCGTGCAGATCATCCGGCCTGCGCACGAGCGCTGTGCGCGCCCCCAACTCCTCGAGCACCGCGACGTGCTCGCGCACGTTCCCCTGCAGCGCGAGCACTCCGATGCGGGGCGTCACCACCCCCGATCGGCCAGACGATGCGGGGCGGGGATGTCTGCGACGTTGATGCCGACCATGGCCTCGCCCAACCCCCGCGAGACCTCGGCGACGGCAGCCGGGTCGTCGTACAGCGTGGTCGCCTTCACGATCGCCTTCGCCCTGGCCGCGGGGTCGCCGGAGCGGAAGATGCCGGAGCCCACGAAGACTCCGTCTGCGCCGAGCTGCATCATCATGGCGGCGTCGGCAGGGGTTGCCACGCCGCCTGCCGTGAACAGCACCACGGGCAGCTTGCCGGTGCGGGCGATCTCCGAGACCAGCTCGTACGGCGCCTGCAGCTCCTTGGCCGCAACGTACAGCTCGTCGTCGCTCTTCGATGCCAGCGCCCGGATCTCACCAGTGATCTGCCGGATGTGCCGCGTCGCCTCCGAGACGTCGCCGGTGCCGGCCTCACCCTTGGAGCGGATCATCGCCGCTCCCTCGGTGATGCGACGCAGCGCTTCGCCGAGGTTCGTCGCTCCGCAGACGAAAGGCACCGTGAACGGCCACTTGTCGATGTGGTTGACGTAGTCCGCGGGCGAGAGCACCTCCGACTCGTCGACGTAGTCGACGCCGAGCTCCTGCAGCACCTGCGCCTCGACGAAGTGCCCGATGCGCGCCTTCGCCATCACCGGGATCGACACCGCGTCGATGATGCCGTCGATCAGGTCCGGATCACTCATCCTGGCCACGCCGCCCTGGGATCGGATGTCGGCGGGCACGCGCTCGAGGGCCATCACGGCCACCGCTCCCGCGTCTTCGGCGATCTTCGCCTGGTCTGCGGTGACGACGTCCATGATGACGCCGCCGACGAGCATGTCGGCAAGGCCTCGCTTGACGCGTGAGGTGCCGGTTTCTGCCTGGGTCATGGTGCTCCCTCTCGAACGGATGTTTTGTCCTAGGCCAAAGCGTACCTGCTGCGAACGGTAGGCTCGCACCATTCGTCACACAGCGACACGGGAGAGTGGATGGCCGATTCGATCGAGGGCACGACC
The DNA here is from genome assembly GCF_003569805.1 of Microbacterium halotolerans. Classification (GTDB taxonomy): domain Bacteria; phylum Actinomycetota; class Actinomycetes; order Actinomycetales; family Microbacteriaceae; genus Microbacterium; species Microbacterium halotolerans. The sequence goes on from NZ_KZ984052.1 coordinate 557,812, forward strand.
GCGGTCGAGATCGCCGGCAGCGTGCGCTCGCTGATCGAACGCGGACGCCTCTCCCCCGGCGAGGTGCTTCCACCTGTCCGTACCCTCGCCGACCGACTCGGCGTCAATCGCAACACCGCCACCGCGGCATACCGTCGGCTGGCAGAGGCCGGTCTGGTGATCGCCGCGGGCCGAGGCGGTACCCGTGTCGCCGCTCCGGAGGAGGTCGCGCGCGAGGGATACTCCGACACCGCGCTGCGGGACGTGGGCAACGGCAATCCGGATCCGACTCTCATTCCGGATCTCTCCGGTGCGCTCCGAGCGGTCGTCGGCCGGCCCGTGCTGTACGGCGCACCCGTCGTCGACCCCGACCTCGAGGCGTGGTCGCTGGAGACGATGGCCGACGACCTCGCTCCGTCCGAGATCCGGGTCAGCGTCACCAGCGGCGCGGCCGACGCGCTGGAGCGGCTGCTGGCCGGCTCGCTCTCCCGCGGCGATGCCGTGGCGATCGAGGACCCCGGCTTCCTCACCGGCATCCACACGATCCGCGTCGGCGGCTTCACGGCCATCGGTGTTCCCATCGACGATCAGGGCATGACACCGGATGGCCTTCGCCGCGCGCTCGAACAGGGTGCGCGAGCGGTGATCTGCACACCGCGGGCGCAGAACCCGACAGGCGCCTCAGTCTCGCCAGAGCGAGCCGCGGAGCTGCGGGAGGTGCTCGCACGGCATCCGTATGCCCTCGTCGTCGAGGACGACCACTTCTCACTGCTGTCGGCGCGACCGTTCCGCTCGATCGTGCCGATGACGCACCGCCGCTTCGCCCTGGTGCGCAGCGTGTCGAAGTTCCTCGGGCCGGATATGAGCCTCGCGCTCGTCGCCAGCGACCCGCACACCGCGAAGCGACTCGGAATGCGCCTGCGTCCAGGCACGGCGTGGGTCAGCCACCTGCTGCAGCGCCTGTCCCTGGCGCTGCTCACCGACGACGACGTGCGCACGCAGATCGCTGCGGCAGGCGAGCACTACGCCTCCCGCAATGCGGCGTTCTGCCGAACCCTGGCGGTCCACGGCATCGACTGCTCTCCCGGCGACGGGCTCAACGTGTGGGTGCCGGTGGCCGCTCCGGCCCCTGCGGTCTCCGAGCACCTCGAGCTGCGCGGTTGGCTGGTGCGCACCGAGAACGAGTTCCGAGTCGCAGGCACATCAGACCACGTCGCCTCGCATCACATCCGCGTCACCGCCCACGCTCTCAGCGACGCCGATCAGCGAGCTCTCGCGGCCGACATCGCGACCGCGCACCTCCCGTGAACCGCGCTCTGCCGCGCTCGGAGTCGTGTCAGCACGCGCGTAGGGTGGAAAGGTGCCGCTCGCCCCTCCGCTTCGCCGCCAGAGAGTGGCGGACCGACCGCGCTGCGCGGAAAGCGGGCGCTGATGGACCTCCGTGAACTGTTGGACCGTGCCGAGCTCGGCCTCTCGGTCATCGTCGCTGCGCCAGGGGCACTGTCCGCACCGGTGCGCAGCGGCTACATCACAGATCTCCCCGACCCCGGTCGCTTCCTGTCCGGCGGCGACGTCGTTCTGACCAGCGGTCTCTGGCTGAGTGTGCCCGATGGTGCTGCGCGATTCGTCGGAGCACTGGCGTCGAGCGGAGCCTCGGCGGTCGTGCTCGGCACCATCGAGATCGGCGTGGTGCCCGCCGAAGTCGTCGAGCTGTGCAGGCAGCACCGCGTCTCCCTCCTCACGATCGCCCCCGGCGTGTCGTTTCGCGATGTCGCCTCAGCCATCGCCGACGCGCAGCCCGAATCGCTCGCCGGTGCGGCCTCACGCAGCGCAGAGTTCCGCCGAAGACTCTCCGCCGTGCTCGCACATGGAGACGGCCTCGATGCCCTGCTCGCGCTCGGCAGCGAGGCGCTCCGAGCCGCGTGCTGGATTGCGGACGACCGGGGCACCGTGGTCGCCGGACGCGCGCCTTCCGCTGAGGTGTCAGGGAAACTCTGGAACGACGTGGTCGTCAGCGGGAACGAGCAAGCGGCGACGCACGGTCACAACGCCTCCGCGGGACTGCGCATCGGCGACGATCCGCCGGTCGGTGTGCTCTGCTTCGTCGGGCATCCGCCACCAGGTCTCGACGGCGAGCCAGCTCTCGAACTGGGTGCCCTCCTCGGCGCTGTCAGGGTGGAGATGGAACTCGCGCTCCGTTGGCGCAGGGCGCGCAGCGCTCAGACGGGCGAGCTCTTCAGCCAGATCGCATCGCACGAGGCGTCGCCGGGCATCATCTCGGCACGTCTGCGTTTGGAAGGTCTCGATCCGCAGGCCGAGACCGTCACGATCGCTGCTCGGACCGATGATCGCGGGTTCCCTGTGGATACGGTCGCCGCGCTCCTCGAACGTTCCGCGGCGGCCGCCGGGCTCACGGTCCTCTCCACGGACTTCGGGGGCACCGCACTGCTGCTCGTCAACGGCGACGGCGCAGAGGAGTGGGTCCCTGGTCTGACAGATCTGCGCGACGCGGAGGCCGACGCGCTCCTCGGCGATCGCCGTCTCTTCCTGGGTGTGGGCGATGCGATCAGCGGGGTCAGCAGGCTCGCCTCGAGCCTGCAGACCGCCTCCACCCGCCTCGATTCCGCGCCGACCGGCGGCGGTGAACCCGTGGTCGTCGCCACCGCAGTGCACGTCGGGGGCTTCCGCGCGCTGCTGCACCTGCTCGGCGACGGGACCAGGCGCGGTTTCGCCGACGAAGTCCTCGCCCCGATCCTCGAGTACGACCGGCGCAACGATGCCGATCTCATCGCCACGCTCCGCGCCTTCCTCGACGGCGACGGCGCTTGGCAGGAGACCGCCAGAGCGCTGCATCTGCATCCGAACACGCTGCGCTACCGGATGGCACGGATCAGGGAGCTCACCGGGCGCGACGTGGCGAGGCTGAGCGACCGAGTCGATCTCTTCCTGGCGCTCGCCTGTCTCGACGACGCCTGACACGCCCGACCTCTTCAGCCTGCGACAGCGCGCGACGGCACGGGCGCGCCGATCGCTTCGGCGTGCGCCCGGATCTCGGCGAACAGCGCTCGTTTGCCTTCGGTTCCGAGGAACGACGACGCAACGGCATTCGCAGCAAGCTCGCCTTCGACGGCATCGTCGACGACGCCGGCATCTCTCAGCGCGGCCATGTTCGCATCGAGGTAGCCTCCGAAGTACGCGGGATCGTCGCTGTGCACGGAGACGACCAGGCCCTCGTCGAACATGACGGGCAGCGGATGCTCCGCCAGATCGTGCGGTGCCGTGCGCAGAGCACGATTCGACAACGGGCACACGGTCACCGGCACTGCACGGCGACGCAGCGCAGCCATCAGCTCCGCGTCCTCGAGCGCTCTGATGCCGTGGTCGATGCGCTCGGCACCGAGCACATCGAGCGCCTCCCACACGTAGTCGGGTCCGCCTTCCTCGCCGGCATGCGCAACACGGCGCAGCCCCTCGGCGGCCGCGCGCTGGAATGCGTCGGCGAACAGCGAGGGAGGGAATCCCACCTCGCTGGAGTCCAGGCCGACGCCGATGAACGCATCGCGGTATGGCAGAGCCTCTTCGAGGGTCGCCAGCGCCGCAGCGCCGCCGAGGTGGCGGAGGAAGCACAGAATCAGTGCACCGTCGATGCCGTAGGCCTCACGCCCCCGAGCGATTCCGTCGGAGAGACCGCCGATGACCACAGCCATCGGCACACCGCGAGCGGTGTGGCTCTGCGGATCGAAGAAGATCTCCGCGCGGCGCACTCCGGACTCCGTTGCCCGCGCGAGGTAGGCGAGCATCAGCTCGCAGAAGTCCTGCTCGGTGCGCAGTACATCGAGATGCTCGTAGTACACGTCCAGGAAGTCCTGCAGGCGCGAGAAGGAGCAGCGGGAGCGGAGCCGGTCGGCATCGGTCGTGGGCAGGTCGATGCCGTTGCGCTCGGCGAGCCTGAGCAGAAGCGGCACTTCGAGGGTTCCCTCGATATGGACGTGGAGTTCAGCCGTCGGCCACATGTCGCCATCCCTCGTGAAGAGTCGATCGCCGCGGATCACACGGCTCCTCACAGCCAATCAGTCGTCGCTCCCGCATGCATCGTCCATTCACCCAAAGCCCGCACACCCACGCATGCACATCGTCGTCCGATCGCCCAGTCGTGACATCCATCCGCCTCTCTCCGGTCATATCCCTGAAACCTGCTGAACGGTTCGACAACGGATCGGCGCGCACAGGGGGCACGGTTTCGGTCGATCGCACATGGTGCGCTCGCTCTCCACCGAGTTGGATGGAAGCAGGGCCCGCTCAGCAGGCACCTGCGCCGTCCCTCCCGAACGGCGATATGGCACGCACGCGCGCTCCTGCCGCGCTTGACAGACATGAGGTTCGATGTGACCGTCACCACCACTTCTCGCGGGCGCCGCCTCGCAGCCGCCTTGGGCACCGCAGCAGCCGTCGCGCTCGTCCTGACCGCATGTTCCGCATCCGACGGAGGCGCGGAATCATCGGACGGCTTCGGCGAGGCGGACATCCAGCTGTCCTGGCTGAAGAACCAGCAGTTCGCCGGTGAGTACTTCGCCGATGCCGATGGCCTCTTCACGGATGCCGGATTCGACGCGGTCACCCTCACCGCCGGCGGCTCGGGCGCGACGAGCGCCGAGGCCGCGGTCACCACGGGCAAGTCCCTGGTCGGCATCAGCGCGCCGCTGATCACCGCGCCGGCGATCGAACAGGGCGCCCAGGTGAAGATCATCGGCACGCTGTACCAGGTCAATCCCTTCGCCGTCGTCTCCCCTGCCGACGCCCCGCTCGAAGCCGCCGCGGATCTCGAGGGTGCGACCATCGCGGTGAGCGACTCGAACACACTCGTCTGGAACGCCTTCCTCGCGGCCAATGAGCTGGACGACTCCGACGTCACCACCGTTCCGCTGTCCGACACGAGCATGCTCACCACGGGCCAGGTCGACGGATACCTCGGCTACAGCACGACGGGCGCCACCGCGCTGACCAATTCGGGCTTCGACGCGGTCGAGTTCCTGCTCGCAGACGAGGGCCTCCCCATGATCGGCGAGTCGATGATCGCCTCGCAGGACGCGATCGATAACGACCGCGAGGCGCTCGTCGCCATGATGACCGCACTCGTGCAGGGCTGGCAGGCCTCGCTCTCCGATGCGGAGCGCACCGTCGACCTCGTCGTCGACGACTACGGCAAAGACCAGGAGTACGACCGTGACGCCGTCACCGTCGCGGTCGAGAAGCAGAACGAACTCATCTCGACAGCGGAGACGGACGCGAACGGGATTCTGACGATCTCCGACGGTCTGCAGCAGGGTACGGTCGACTCGCTCGCGCTGGCCGACATCGACATCGAGGCGGCGGATCTGTTCGACATGTCGATCCTCGAGGACGTCTACGAGAGCGCCCCGGACCTGCGATGACAGCATCCGCAGGCTCGATCGGCGACGCCGCTGGGAGCGATGGTGCCGGCATCATGCTGTCCCAGCTGGAGAAGTCGTTCCGCACGGGCAGAGAGACAGTCCGGGCCCTCGACGGCGTCGAACTGTGCACCGACCGCGGGTCCTTCATCTCGCTGCTCGGCCCGTCCGGATGCGGCAAATCGACGGTGCTGCGCATCCTCGCCGGACTCGAGAAACCGGATGACGGGGCCGTCTCCGTGAACGGCGCCTCGGTGCAGCCCGGCCAGTCCGCCTCGGGGATGGGGATCGCGTTCCAGGACTCTGCGCTGCTCCCCTGGCGCTCGGTGCGGAAGAACATCCGTCTCCCGCTGGAGATCCAGCGTCGACGCGACGACGAGGGGATCGATGCTCTGATCGATCTCGTCGGCCTCTCCGGCTTTGAGAACGCACGCCCCGCGCAGCTGTCCGGCGGAATGCGACAGCGCGTCTCCATCGCACGCGCACTCGCCGTGAGCCCCGACTTCCTGCTGCTGGACGAGCCGTTCGGGGCGCTCGACGATATGACCCGGCAGCGGCTGAACCTCGAGCTGCAGCGGATCTGGACGGAGCGGAGCGCGACGACGCTCATGGTGACCCATGGCATCTCCGAGGCGGTGCTGCTCTCGGACGTCGTCGCGGTGATGTCGGCCCGCCCCGGTCGCATCATCGAACTCGTGCGGATCCCCTTCGAGCGCCCGCGCACCATGGAGATGATGCGCACCCCGGAGTTCCACGAGATCGTCGATCACCTCTCCGGACTGCTGTTCCACAAGCACCAGGCCGAGCGCTGATGAGCTCAGCGCAGACGACAGCACGTGCGATGCATCTCCCACGCATGCGTGAAGCGCTCGGCCATCCTTGGATCGGCGGAACGGTGGGCATCGTCCTGCTGATCGTCGTATGGACGATCGCGACGTCGCTTCTCGACAGCACATCGTTCCCGACGCCTGCCGCAGTGGCGTCATCGGTCGTGCGCGACGGCTGGGGCTTCTACTGGACGAACCTGTCTGCTTCCCTCTCGCGCGCCGGACAGGGGTACCTGTGGGGCAACCTGATCGCGCTCTTCATCGCCGGGTCGGTGCTCGTGCTGCCGCGACTGGAAGAGCTTGTGACACAGCTCGGCGTCATCTCGAACTGTCTGCCGATCATCGCGGTGGGCCCGATCATCATGGCGATCTTCGGTGGAACGGCGTCCGCCGTCTTCCTTGCGGCGCTGCTGGTGTTCTTCACGACCCTCGTCGGCTCGCTCCTCGGTATGAAGGCTGCCACGCCGACGGCACTGGATCTCGTGCGCGCCTACGGCGGCGGACGTTGGACCCAGATCAGGAAGGTTCGACTCATGGCCGCGGTTCCGGCCATCGTCACCGCGCTGCAGATCGCGATCCCTGGAGCCCTCCTCGGCGCGATCGTGGGCGAGTATCTCGGCGGCATCGATCAGGGCATCGGCGTCGCGCTCAACGCCGCACAGCGCCAGATCATGCCCGATCGGGTCTGGGCGCTGTCGATCATCGCCGGTCTGATCTCTCTCGCGGGCTACGGCCTCGTCGCTCTGATCGGTCGGCTCCTGACGCCCTGGGCGAAGGAGGTGCGCGCATGAGAGCCGCTCTGTCGCTCACGCTGCGTCGGCTGAGCGTGCTGCTTCTGGCCGTCGTCGTCGCGCTCGTGCTCTGGTCGCTCTTCCTCGCGGCGTTCGACATCAGCCCGCTCATCGGCAAGTACCCGTGGGACGTGTTCGCCTATCTCTTCACGGAAGAGACCGCCGAGGCGAATCGCGCGGCGGTAGCCGCGAACCTCAGCATCACCGTCCGCGACGCCGGCGTCGGATATGTGGTCGGCCTGCTGTTCGCGTTCCTGCTCGCCGTGCTGTTCAGCGTCTCCCCGATGCTCGAACGCATCGTCATGCCGACTGCCATGGTGCTGCGTTCCATCCCGCTCATCGTGCTCACTCCGCTCATCACGCTGATCTTCGGAATCGGGCTGAGCGGCGTGACCGCCATCGTGCTGATCGTCGTCTTCCTGCCGTCGCTGGCGAACATCCTCTACGGTCTCCGTTCCGTCACCGCGGAGCACGGTGACCTCGTGCGGGCCTATGGCGGGAACGCATGGACGGTGCTGCGTATGGTCGCCCTCCCGACGGCCGTGCCCGCCGCACTCGCCTCGGCGCGCGTGGCGATCCCCGCGGCGGTCACCGGCGCGATGATCGGCGAATGGCTCTCAACCGGCGAGGGCTTGGGCGGGTCGATCTCCCGCGCATCGGGCAGCTTCGACTACACCCACATGTGGGCGGCAGCGGTGTCGATCACCGCGGTCACGATGCTCGCATACGCGGTGATGTCGATCGTCGACTCGCTTGCCACCGAACGTCTCGGCGTCGCACCGTGACGGCGTACGCGCTCGAGGACCGAAGCGCCGTCACGAGTGCGCGCCTCGGCGCGGGCATCGGCTGTGACGCACAGGCCGCAGATGAAAGGACCACACCGTGAACGAACTCACTCTCCGACTCTGGGACGGAACCGCGGATCGCGGAGTCGTCCGGCTTGCGTGGGACGGGGACGCCATCCTCGCGGCCGAGCCAGCAGGCGATGACGCGGACGACGATCTGAGCATCGTCCCGGGTCTCGTCGACACGCATGTGCACCTGGGCTACAACGCCTCGTCTGTGCCCGCTGACGCTTCGACGTGGCCGATCATCACGCCGCCTGAGGAGCGCTCCCTCCACATCGCGGCGAACGCGATCTCCTGCCTGCGCGCCGGTGTGACCACCCTGCGCGATCTCGCCGCCGACTCCGTGCAGATGGCGGTCGAGCGCGCCTTCGATGACGGTGTCATCGAGGGGCCCCGTCTGCGCACACACGGCATGGTCGGCATGACCGCGGGGCATGGCGACCTGTTCGTGCCGCCGCGCTACCGAGTGCGCGACGCCGTCGCCGACAACCCTGACGAGTGCCGGAAGCTCGTGCGCACGTGGGCGCGCGAGGGAGCGGACGGAGTGAAGATCTACACGTCCGGCGGCGTGCTCTCGATGGGAGACAAGGTCGGCTGGCGCAACCAGACGCGCGAGGAGATCCGGGCGACGGTCGATGAGGCGCATGCGCTCGGCATGGCCGTCGCCGCTCATACTCACACGGCCGACGGCGTGGATATCGCACTCGCCGAGGGCGTCGACTCGATCGAGCACGGCACGGGCATCGAGGAGCGGCACTTCGGAGAGCTGCTCGAGCGCAACCTCCCCGTTGCTCCGACGCTCCTGATCAACGACATCATCGCGGAGGCCAGGCGACCGGTCTCGGCCGAGGCTCAGGAGAAGGCCAAGGGAGTCGTCGCGCTGCGCGACCGGAACTTCGATGCCGCGGGTCGTGCCGGCATTCGATTCGTGCTCGGCACCGATGCGTCAGGTCAGTTCGTCGACTTCGGAGATCAGATGCAGGAAGTCCGTTCCATGGCTGCGGCCTTCGGCTGGTCAGCGGAGCGCGCACTTCGTGCGGCCACGTCCGATGCCGCCGACGCCATCGGCATGGGCGGACAGGTCGGAACGCTCACCGAAGGTTTCGGAGCGGACTTCCTCATCGTCCGGGGCCGCCCATGGGAGGACATCTCGACCCTGCAGCGAGAGAACATCGTAGCCGTCGTGTCGCGCGGACGTCTCGCCGCGGGAGCGCTGCCCGCCTGAGCACCCCGTCTCCTCGATGCCTCGGGGAGACGACCGCAGAACGGTCGCCGATGCTGCGCGCCGACATGCGCGCGAAGGCTCCGCTATGCCGGCCAGGCCTCGGCGATCGCGTGGCGGACGTCGCCGAGCATCTGCGGCAGCGCCTTCGTACGGCCGATGATGGGGAAGAAGTTCGCGTCGGACTTCCACCTCGGCACGATGTGCTGGTGCAGATGCTCCTCGACGCCGGCGCCGGCGACCTCGCCCTGGTTCATCCCGATGTTGAATCCGTCGCAGCGCGACGTGGCGCGCAGAACGCCCATCGCAACCCGGGTGAGGTGCGCGATCTCCGCGACCTCGTGGTCGTTCGCCTCGTCGTACATGCCCACATGCCGGTAGGGGCATACGAGCAGGTGACCCGAGTTGTACGGAAACAGATTCAGCAGCACGTACGCGTTGTCTCCCCTGTGCACGATCAGGCCGTCCTCGTCCGACTTGCCCGGCGCCGCGCAGAACGGGCAGCCGCTCCCCCGGTTGACGTCGGCGCCCGCCTGGATGTACGCCATCCGGTGCGGCGTCCACAGTCGCTGGAACGCGTCGGGCGTGCCGCCGAACTCGCTCTCCGGCTCGAGCTGGGCGTAGTCGTCGCGGGGGTCGGTCACACAGACTCCTGCACGGCGTCGGTCTCGCTCAGCACGAGCTGCTTCCGTTCGATCAGTCCGCTGATCAGCGCGACGGCTTCGTCGAGGGGAATGCCGTTGCGCTGCGAGCCGTCGCGGAAGCGGAACGACACAGTGCCAGCTGAGCGGTCCTGCTCGCCGGCGATCATGATCACCGGCACCTTCTGCGTCGTGTGCGTGCGGATCTTCTTCGGCATCCGGTCATCGGAGTGGTCGACCTCGACCCGCACCCCGGCTGCGCGGAACTTCTCGGCCGCGTCGTTGAGGTAGTCGCCGTACTCGTCGGCGACGGGCACGCCCATGATCTGCACCGGCGCGAGCCAGAGCGGGAAGTCGCCGGCGTAGTGCTCGAGCAGGATGGCGAAGAAGCGCTCGATCGAGCCGAACAGCGCACGGTGGATCATGATCGGCCGCTGCTTCGATCCGTCCGCAGCCGTGTACTCCAGCCCGAAGCGCTCCGGCAGGTTCGGGTCGACCTGCACGGTCGACAGCTGCCAGACGCGACCGAGGGCGTCACGGGTCTTCAGATCGATCTTCGGTCCGTAGAAGGCGGCTTCGCCTGGCACCTCGACCAGCTTCAGTCCGCTCGCCACCGCGACGTTGCGCAGCGCGTTCGTCGAGTACTCCCAGAATTCCTCGGAGCCGATCCACTTCGACTTCTCGTCGTCGCGCATCGACAGTTCGAGCTCGAAGTCGTCGAGCCCGAAGTCGCGCAGCATCGAGATGATGAACTCGAGTACCTTCGTGACCTCGCCCTCGAGCTGCTCGCCGGTGACGAACAGGTGCGAGTCATCCTGCGTGAAGCCGCGCACACGGGTGAGCCCGTGCAGTGCGCCGGAGAGCTCGTTGCGGTACACCGTGCCGTTCTCCGCGTAGCGCAGCGGCAGGTCGCGATAGCTGCGCGCGCGCTCCTTGTAGATCGTGATGTGCATCGGGCAGTTCATCGGCTTGAGGTAGTAGTCCGCCCCCTGCTTGGTGACGTGGCCCTCCTCGTCGCGCTCCTCATCCATCCGGATCGCCGGCCAGATGCCGTCGCCGTAGGTCTCCAGGTGCCCGGAGGTCTCGAACAGGTCGCTCTTGGTGATGTGCGGTGTGTAGACGTAGGAGTAGCCGCCCTCGATGTGGCGGCGCCGGGCGTGCTGCTCCATCTCGCCGCGGACGATGCCGCCGCGCGGGTGCCACACCGACAGACCGGATCCGATCTCCTCGGGGAACGAGAACAGGTCGAGCTCGCGACCCAGCTTGCGGTGGTCGCGCTTGGCAGCCTCGGCGAGGCGCTCCTTGTACGCGACCAGATCGTCTTTGGTCGCCCATGCGGTGCCGTAGATGCGCTGCAGCTGCGGGTTGTTCTCGTTGCCGCGCCAATACGCACCTGCGATGCGCAGCAGGTCCCAGCCGTTGGCGACCATGCGCGTCGACGGCACATGCGGGCCGCGGCAGAGGTCGCCCCACACCGTCTCGCCCGTCTTCGGGTCGACGTTGTCGTAGATGGTCAGACCGCCCGCACCGACCTCGACGCTCGCGCCCTCTGCAGCTTCCTTCTTGCCGCCCTTGAGATCGATCAGCTCGAGTTTGAACGGCTCGTCCTTCAGCTCTGCTCGGCCCTCGTCGTCGGTGATCGAGCGGCGCACGAACCGCTGCCCGGCCTTGACGATCCGCTGCATCTCCTTTTTGATCGCTTTGAGATCATCCGGGGTGAAAGGCTCATCGACCTGGAAATCGTAATAGAAGCCGTCGGTGACGAACGGTCCGATGCCGAGCTTTGCTGCCGGGTTGATGCGCTGCACCGCCTGCGCGAGCACGTGCGCCGTCGAGTGGCGCAGGATGTTCAGGCCGTCCTCGCTGTCGATCGTGACCGACTCGGTCGTCTGCGTGTCCGTGACCTCCGCGGCGAGGTCGGTGAGCGTGCCGTCGACGCGCATGGCGACGACGTTCTTTTCGGGGAACAGATCGAATCCTGTGGTCACCAGACGATTCTACGAGCCATCGCCTGCGGTCACGAACTCGGAGCCGAGCGTCGCGAGCTATCCGTCGCCCCTGCTGTGGCGCAGAATCGCGGAGGAACAGCAGAAGCTCGGAGCCGTTGGCACCTTTCGCTCCGAGGTTCTGCGCATTCTCCGAGGTTCTGCTGGCGCGTATTCGTCGTGTTCCGGCGCCGCCCGCGGGCCGCTCAGGTGCCTGGCAGGGTCCTGCCGAACATCGATGCCGTATCGCGCGCGCTCGGAGTTCCCGCATCGAGGTCGGCTCCGGCCTCGATCAGCAGGCCGACGATATCGTCGTATCCCTTAAACACGGCACCGGCGACGGGCGCCTGGCCACGGTCGTTGAGTGCGTTCACATCGGCGTCGCGCTCGATGAGCCCCGCGACCAGCTCGGTGCGGCCGTTGTAGGCGGCGAGCATCAGCAGCGTGTCTCCCAGCGAGTTCGTCAGGTCCGCATCGACGCCCTGGTCGATGTACGCGAGCAGCTGCGCGTCGCCCTCGCGGGCGAGGTCGAACATCCGGTTCCCGAACTCGACCACCTCGTCAGGCAGTTCCTCCGTCATGGCACCAATGCTATCGAGACCAGCAGTGGATTGTCTCCACCGCCGGGCGTACTCTGGCCGCAGGCGGGCGACCCGCCCGTTTCGGATGAGCAGAACGGACGGTTGTGAGATGGACGCGATGATGATGGACACGGCCTCCCCGAGCATGAAGATGCCGGGCATGGAGAAGATGGACATGTCGATGATGCAGGCGTGCATGGACGCGTGCTCCGCCTGCGAACAGGCGTGTACGGTGTGCTCGACTCAGGGCATGGACTGCGCGCCCGCCTGCATGAACACCGCCGATATGTGCAACACGATGATGCGGAGCATGATGCGCATGCAGGGCATGACGCCCGCGGCGATGATGTCGATGCTCGACGCGTGCATAGCGATGTGTCAGGTGGGCATGGACTCCTGCATGGAGCACGCCGACACCAGCGACGTGTGCCGGATGTGCGCTCAGGCCTGCAAGGCGTGTATGGACGCGTGCATGCAGATGCGCGAGTCGATGATGGCCTCAGCCTGACGACCGTCGTTCAGCTCAGCGGCGCCACGTTGTACTGCACGCGTCCGACCGCGAGCACGTCGTAGTCGCGGTGCAGCGCGACGGGCGCGCCCACCGTGACGTCCACAGAGCCTGCGTGCCAGACGGTGCGCGTAGCACCCGTGAGCTCGCGCAACCCGATCGTGCCGTCGACGCGGTCGATCTCCGTCACGATCGCGTCGGCCCAGCGGGTCGGCGTCGCCGACGCCAGACGCGCCTGGATCAGGTGCAGCGAGTGACCCGGGGCGAGCGAGGAGCAGACACCGCCGTGCGCGCACATGCACACCGCACGCTCCGTCACCTCGACGGACGAAAGATGTGGCAGCGGCGTGTTCACGGGGTTGCTCCTCAGGATCGGATGCTCCGAGGCTACGTGCGTCGATCAGCGCCCGTCATCTCACGCGAAACACACCGCAACATTGCGGCAGATGAGACGAAGCTCCCGAGGCGTCGAGTGCTTCGATTGAGAGCGGATGACGAGACTCGAACTCGCGACCCTCACCTTGGCAAGGTGATGCGCTACCAACTGCGCTACATCCGCACAGGAACCAGTGCTCCGGACGAAAAATCCCCGGCAGCGCCGGGGATGAAGTCGTCGTGCGCGATACTGGGATCGAACCAGTGACCTCTTCCGTGTCAGGGAAGCGCGCTACCGCTGCGCTAATCGCGCCTGTGAAGGCTGTTCAGTTGAAAGAGTGGAGGTGGCGACGGGATTCGAACCCGTGTAAACGGCTTTGCAGGCCGGTGCCTAGCCTCTCGGCCACGCCACCGCGGGGGGATCGATGACCCGCGTGCCGATTCCCTCCGAAGAGGAAGCCTGACACTCGAGCGGATGACGAGACTCGAACTCGCGACCCTCACCTTGGCAAGGTGATGCGCTACCAACTGCGCTACATCCGCATCGCCGTCCGGTTCGTTTCCTCACCGGCGACTCGTAAAACTATACGCATTCGTGTCGTCTTCGCCAAACCGAGCGGGACACCCGGGCGCGTCACGCGCCGTTCCGCGGACGTTCACCGCGCTGCCTCGGTTCCGGATAGTTCCACACCTGCTCCGATCGTGCGATCTCGGCCGGGCGGGAGCAAGATGGAGTGACGACGGCGCCACCGAGGAGAAGAGGCCGGAATGAGCAACGACGAGCACGACCCGCGCGTACAGGTCCTCGACGCCGGCGAGCCGTGCACCGACGTGGAGGTGCTCGAACCGCGGTCCGTTCCGCTGGGCGGACCGCGCGCGATGCCGGTGTCGCGCACGCTTCCGCAGCGCCGACGCTCGCTCGTCGGTTCGTGGTGCTTCGTCGACCACTACGGCACGGACGATGTCTCGCGCACCGGCGGCATGCATGTGCCTCGGCACCCTCACACCGGCCTCGCGACCGTCTCGTGGCTGTTCTCCGGCCGCGTCGATCACCTCGATTCCGGCGGGAACGCCGCCACGATCCGGCCGGGCGAGCTGAACCTGATGATCGCGGGCCGCGGCATCACGCATCAGGAGATCTCCACGCCCGACACAACCGTCCTGCACGGCGTGCAGCTCTGGTACGCGCTGCCGGAGGCGACGCGCTTCGGTGACAATCACTTCGAGCACTACGCGCCGCCCTCGGTGACGACTGTGCCCGGGCTGACCGCTCGCGTCTTCATCGGCTCGCTCGCCGGCTCGACCTCCCCCGTCGAGACCCGCACGCCGGATCTGCTCGGCGCCGAGCTGATCCTCTCCCCCGGTGCCGACGTCACCGTCGAGGTGCGCACCGACTTCGAGCTCGCCGTGCTCGCCGAGACCGGCGACATCCGGGTCAACGGCACGCAGACGGCGCAGCACGGGCTGGCCTACGTTCCTGCGGGATCCGATTCCCTCCGGCTCTCGGCGGGAAGTTCGGGAGCGCGCGCCGTTCTGCTCGGCGGCGTGCCGCTCGGCGAGCAGATCGTGATGTGGTGGAACTTCGTCGGCCGCACGCATGAGGAGATCGAGGAGTTCCGTCGTCGTTACCAAGCGGAGCTCGGCTTCGAGCCCGCGAACTCCGATGATGCCGACGCTCCCCCGCTGTTCGGCGACTTCCCGCCGGAGCAGCCGGCGCCGCTTCCCGCGCCTGCTCTGCCGAACGCCCGCCTGCGCCCCCGCGAGTAGCCTCAGCCGACGCGAGACCGTGCCCAGAGCGTCCGTCGCACGCCGACGGTCAGCTCCCGCCGCGGAACATCGCCGCGAGCTCTTCGGGTATCGGTGCACCGCGCAGCCCCCGCTCCGGGTCGTGCACCGTCCATACGCGGGTCTCGAACCCCTCCACGCGCACCTCGCCGTCCTTCGTCAGCGTGTGCCTGATGTGGAAGCTCTTGGTGCCGAGTTCGACGATCTCACTGGTGATCTCGACGTCGTCGCCGTAGCTGCACGGCGCTCGGAAGGTCGCCTTCGTCTCCACCAGCGGACATCCGGCTCCGCCATGGGAGGCGAGCATCTCCTGCTTCGGCATCCCCGTGGCTTCGTAGAGCATCGTGGTGCCGTGGTCGAACCAGCGGAAGAACTGCGGATTGAAGACGATTCCCGCCGGATCGCAGTCACCCCATTCGACCCGCCGAGAGAGGGTGTTCTTCAACATGCGCATCGCCTTTCCATCTGCATCGGCGCTCGACGGGCGGTGAGCCCGGCTTCACTGTCGCCGACGACACGTCTGCTCTGCCGGATGACCCGGCTCGCCTTCGAGTCTCCCACTGCGACGTACAAGCGCGCCGCCTCGCCCGGAGTCCGAGGAGACGCAGCCTACGCAGTCAGCGTCTTCCGGTAGTCCTGCGCGGCCGCGCTGATCGGCGTGAGTGCGACCGTCACCCTGATGGCCACCTGCTCATGGGGCTCGACTCTGCCCGGACTGCGGCTGCCTCCGCCGTCCTCGCCCCAGATCAGGGTGAGCTCGGTTCCGTCCTCGATGGACTCGTCGATGCTGCCGAGCGACATCATCAGGCGCTCGCCGTAGCTGTACGCCGGGTAGGTGGCGTGCCCGACCAGCTCGCCATCCGATCCGAGCACCTTGTCGTAGTGCAGCCTGCCCGTCGCCGCAACGGGCAGATCGATGTGCTTCGCCGTGGGACCATCGTGCACGAGGCGGGCGTACACGTTCGCGAAGTCCTCGGGGTTCCACACCAGGGTCACCTTGCGGCGATGAGGCTGGTCAGCGAGCTTCTCCAGTGCCTCGCGACCGACGAACTCGTGGTCGAACTTGATGATGTGGCCGTAGTTCAGGTCCCACGGCGTCGCGTAGTAGTCCTCGACGTTCGGCGAGTAGTAGCTGCCGCCGAGCGCCATGCGCGCTGACGCACTGCGATCGGAGAGCCACTCACGGTACCCCTTCAGTGCGGGGCTCGAATACACGGCTGAGAAGGGCACGGCCCACCAGCCGGACTCCATCACCGTGCTGAAGTACGCCAGCGATCCGATCCGGCGCAGCCCGTGCTTCTTCCCCGCTTCGACGAGCGCGCGCTTGACGACGTCGCGATCCTCCCACGGCCCCGAGAGCTCCAGTCCGTACACGCCGCCCATGCTGTGCCGCATGGCACGAACCGAACGACCGGCGATGGAGATCTCACCGGCACGGAAGAACTTGATCTCCGGCAGCTCACCGCCGTGCAGTTCGCTGAGCAGCGCGTAGGCGTTCGGCCCCTCGACCTGGTAGCGGTAGAAGTCGCGCTTCTTCTCCTCGTTCAGCGACCAGAGCGGGTCGAGCCTGGAGCCGACGTCGAGAGCGCTGATCTCCACGTTGTACTCGACCCAGTCAGTGGTCGCAGGGTTGCCCACGACCGCGAGATCACCCTCGTCGAGGTAGTACAGGATGGCGTCCCCGATCACGTGCCCCTCTGGCGAGCAGGCGACGAACTGCTTGGCCCGCCCCACGGCGAAGGTGGCGAACGAGTTGATCGCGAGCGACTCGAGCAGCTTCACGGCATCCGGTCCCGTCACCCGGAGGCTGTGCATGTGGTAGCTCTGATCATGCAGAGCGACGCCCTCGCGCCACGAGAGCTGCTCGTCGCGCCACGTGGTGTACTCCTGGCGGACGCGGTCGTTCGGCATCATCACGCCGAAGATGTTGAGCGCGTTCTTCGGCGCCAGCGAGTAGAGATGGTCGACGATGCCCCGCGGGCCGTCGACGATCGACTGAAGGGTGTTCTCGGGCACGGCGTCCTCCTCGTTGAGCATGTGCTGACGTAGTTCCGACCGTAGGCCGCGCCCGCGCACGTAGACGTGCGTTTCCCTTTGATCGGAAAAGCCGTCAGTCGTCGCCGCGATCGCGAACAAAGGCGTCGAACCCGGGAATGGTGAAGCGCAGGCTTCCATGCCCTGCGGGCTCGATGATGCCCTTGCTGATCAGCGACGCTCGGGCCACGCCCAAGTCGCCGGAGCGAACTCCCATGCGCTCGGCGATGTCGCGCCGTGCGACGATGTCTCCTTCCAGCTCGGCCATCGCACGCATGAGACGACGCTCGTATCCCGTGGCGACGTCCCAGCGGGCCCCGAACATCGACCCCATCTGCGCATCGACCTCCGCCGAGCTGCGTTCCACATCCGACAGCGTGATCTCCCCGCCCGTCCCGGGACGGGCCGTCTCCCACGCGGCGGCGCCGATGACCTGAAGCGCCTGCGGATAGCCGTCAGCGCGCGCCACGGCAGCGGAGATCGCCTCATCGCGCCAGGTGACGCCGAGCTGACGCGCAGGCTCGACCAGCACCGCCTGGGACGTGTTCTCGTCGAGTTCGGACAGGATCGTCTCGTGTGTGCGCTCTCCGAAGGTGGCAGCCCGAGTCAGCAGGCTCTTCGTCTGCGGCAGGCCCGCACCGACGACCGCCAGAGGGAACCGCTCGCGTTCAGCGTCCATGTTCTGAAATGCGTTCATCAGCAGTGCGACATCGCGGAGCGCGGCAGGATCGGGGGAATGATCGCTCCCGCTTCGCGGATCGAGCGGGGCGTGCAGTTCGTCCAGCACGATCAAAAGGCCTGCTCCCCCGCGCCGGCGCACCGCGTTCGACGCTTCGAACAGGAGATCCTCGATATCGGTGAGGGCCACCGCTGCGGATGCGTCAGCATCGGCCGCAGGGCCGAACTTCGCTTCGACCGAAGCGACGCCCAGGTGGAAGCGGACGCCCAGTTCCTTGAACCGCTGGCGCGTGTGCGGCGAGTCCAGCACGTCGGCGCGTTCGAGCGCACTGCGCACCTTCATCGCCAGGTCACGCAGCACGGGCTGACGCTTCACGCCCGCGGCCCAGACCACAACGAATCCGTCGACGGCCGCCTGGTCGGCCACATCCCGGAGCAGGGAGGTCTTCCCCAGACCTCGCGGCCCCGTGACGATGGTGAGCGGACCCGCCATCTCGCCGAACGCGATCACCCGTGCCAGGCGGTCTCGCAGGGCTCGGCGCTCGTCGTCGCGCCCGACGAACACGCGCGGACGACCTCCCGGAGTGTACGGATTCGGCAGCATGCCCGCACCTTACATCGATTTATACATTGACGAAATATAAATCGGTGTAAGTGCAGTTGGAGTTCCCTCCCTTGCTCGCGGCCTGTCAGAGCGCCTCGCACCCCGAGACGACCGCCTCGAGGCCGTCGTTCAGCCCGGCCATGTCCATCCTTGAGACGGATGTGACGACGTCGCCTCCCGCCTCGGAGACATCCGGAGCCTCCTTCATCACATGGCCGTTCATCCCGCCCAGGAGCGCGCCTACGCTGCCCGCCTCGTGAAACGCGGGCTCTTCGCCGAAGCTCCCCCATTCGTTCGCATCCCCGTGCTCATCGATCACGTACGCGGCCAGCGCGCAGGCGTATGAGATCCGTCGTTCCGGCGTGAGCTGTGCGTCGGCCAGCGGAACGACGGATGCCGCCTCGCACTCGGCTTCGATCGTCGCAAGTGCCCCGGGCATGGCGTCGATATTATGCGACGCGACGCCCTTCAGAATCTCGACCGAGGCTTCGCTCATCACAGCGTGGTCGGCGAGTTGGTATGCGCCCATCGCACCCAGCAGCCCTCCGATGGCGCCCAGCTCGATCGCCACGTCTTCTGTGTCCTCCCCGATCATCCGCAGATCCTCCCAATCCGCTGCGGACTGCAGCTGCTCCGCAGCGGATCCCGCGAGCCCGCATGCGTACGCGACCTGCCCGTCCGGCGTCACGTCGGGAGAACTGCCGCCCGGAGCCGACAGCGGGCTGGGCCCGCATGCAGTGAGCAGCCCGCCCGCGAATACCAGCGCAGCCGCCACGACGACGCCGTGCGCCCTGTTCCCCCTGCATCGCATACGGCAACGATATCGAGCACGGTGCGGGATGTCACACCTCGGGCAGACCCACCTTCGGTTTGGCCCACGAACGCCCGCGTGTGTCCTTCAGGATGTCGTACTCCGCATCGACGTGGGGCTCGATCGCACTGTACTTGTCGTTCGGCGCGCCGATCACGAGCTGGAACCCGAGGCCGCGCCACGCGCCGATCGCGCGTTTGGTGAAGTGCGCATCCGCTTTGATGAGCGCCTCGTCGAGGAACACCGGTGCGTACCTCGGGCGCTCGGCGTCGGCGTCGCCCAGCTGGTAGCGCAGCGCCGCCCCGACGATGAAGGCGATCAGCTCCTGCGACTCTCCGCCCGATTTCTCGCCGATGTGGTCGTAGAGCGCGACGTGCTCCTTCGTGACCGCGTCGATCTTCTCCGCGCTCACCCTGACGTGGCCGCGCACGTCTACGAGATCGGCGAAGTCGGGCGACGTGCGCCGGATGCGCGCGATCAGCCTGGCCATCCGGTCGTAGATCCGCTCGCGTTCGTCCTCGTTCGCCGTATCTGCGATCAGCGAACGGACTTCGCGCAGCTCGCGCCGGAACCGGCGCCGCACCTCGGACGACGTCTCTCGCGCGACGATCTGCAGGCGATGCGCGTCGTCGTAGAACGGCAGCTCCTGCATGATGCGGTTGACGGGCTCGATGCGCTCCCGGATCTCGCGGAGCGCGCGCCCGAGCGCGGAGTCGAGATTGGTGAGGTCGTTGCCCGAGAGACTGACCAGGCTCTCCCGCCACTCGGCCTCCAGCTCGTGCAGTCCGCTCGTCTCGAGCTCGGCGAGGATGCGCTCGAAGTCCGAGAAGGATCCCTCAGGGTCCGCCGTCAGGTTCGGGTTCGGCCATGCCTCAAGGAAGCCCTCCAGGGTACGGCGCAGCGCGTCGCGCTGTTCGGCGAGGGTCGCCTGCGCGGCCGCCTGGTCTCCGATCAGCTGCTTCGCCGCCGTCGAGAGTGCGGCGTCGAACCGTTCCAGCTCTGCGGCACGAGTCGTCGCCTCCTGCCCAACCGGCGGCGCGAAGCGGTCGTCGAGGTAGGCACGCTGGGCGTCGGTGAGCTCGCGCTCCGCTTGAGTCGCCTCGTCGATGCGCTGCTGCGCCTCGTCGACCTCGTCGGTGATCGCGGCCCAGCGCTGCGCGATGCGCTCCTGCTCGGCCCGGGCACGGCCGGTGTGCTCCTGCAGCGACTGCAGCTTCTTCTTCGCCGCCCGTATCTGGCGCTGCAGGTCCTGCACCTTGGGATTGTCCACCGTGACCTCGTCGATGACCGCGGCCCATCTATCCCGCTCGCCGCTGACGGCGACGACGTCGATCTCACTCCAGGCGAGCTCGCGGATCCGGCCGTATGCGGTGAGGCGTGAGTCGAGGTCGTCGAGCGCTGCGGCCGCGGCGAGCTCGACCTGCTTCTGGTCGGCGAGTCGGGCGCGCGCCGCATCGAGGCTGCGGTTGATGCTCGCCATGCGCCGCCGATTCGAGAAGCCCAGCACGTTCGCCCTGCCGTGCCCGCCGTGCGCACCGCGGCTGCCGTTCGACATCTGCCCGGCGATCGTGAGCGCCGACGGATGTGCGTCGAGCTCGTCAGGGGAATCGACGCACACGAAGCCGAACTGGCGCTCCAGACGGTCCTGCAGCCAACCGACGAAGGAAGACTCCCGATAGTCGAGTCGGCCGGGCAGCGTCGCCGGATCGAGGCTGCGTGCCGCGCCGAGGTCGGACTCCGCGCCCTCGTAGCGCACCCGTACGGGCGTGCGCACCCGGTTGATCGCGGCTCGGAACGCGGCCAGGCGGCGCCGATCGATCAGGAGCGTCGTCGCGAACCCGCCGAGAGCGAGCCCCACGGCTTCGCTCCATGGCTCGAACTCGGTGCGCACCTCGATCAGCTCACCCACGAACGGCAGATCCTCCGGCATCAGACCAGCCGCGTCCGCGAGCGCCTCACGGGAGTCATGCAGCGCCTGCGGGATGCTGTCGGCGCGGCCCCCCGCTCGTCGGGCGTCGTCCTCGAGTGCCGCGACCTCCCGTTCGATCTCGCGAGAGGCGCCGCGCGCCTCGGCGTATGCTTCACGCGCTGCGCGCTTCAGATCAGGATCGTCGAGCGCTTCAGCGGCTTCCGTCTGCAGCGCGGCGAAAGCACGAGCAGAGGAGACGTCCGCGCCGAGCTGTGCGATCGTCTCGTCGAAGCGTGTGCGCTCTGCCTCGACCCTCGCCATGCGACGTTCGGTCTCACGCAGCTCCCGCTCAGCGGTGTGCAGTCGGTCGCCGCCCGCACCACGGAGCACCTCGGCGAGCCCGTCGCGCTCCGATTCCGCCGCCGCGGCCAGCGATTCCTGCTCGTTCACGACATCGTCGGCCTCGCGCTTGGCGCGCTGCAGCTCCCGTTCGGTCTCGCGCAGCAGCCCGAGGCGCTTGTCGTCTCGCCACAGCGATGCGATCGACTCCGGATCGGAGAACACCCCGATCTCGTCGATCAGTCGCAGCCGCTCGGCCGACTCCTCGATCCTCTCCCGCATACCGCGGATGGGCGTCAGCGCACGCACCTGCTTGCGCGCCGTGACCATGCGCTCCCTGGTCGCATCGAGCTCATCGAAATGGCTCACGACCGCGTCGGCAGTGGCCAGCGTCTCGGGTTCGGAGAGCACCATTCGCTTGTACAGGTCGTCGACGGTGGTGATCTGCTGCCCCGCCTGGATGCGCGCCAGCAGACTCATCGCCTTCGTGCCGGCACCCGCTGCGCCTATGCCGAGGGCCGAATGCAGCCGCGCGGTGAACTCCCGCTCGGTCGCCACGGTCTCGAGGCCCGTCTGACGAACCGCGTGATCCGCGAGACGAAGTGCCGCCGCCGCCTCCAGATCGGTGACGTCGAACGCGCCGTCGACCGTGGCGCGCACGCGCACCGTGTCGTCCACGGTACGGGCCGCCGCCGGGATGTACCAGGCGCGCACAGCGCTGAACTGCGAGCCGTCGTAGTCGGTCCAGGTCATGGCGACGGCAGTCCAAGTATCGGCGCCGTCGCCGCGGAGCACTCGCATCTGGGTGCCGTTCTCGGTGCGCGATTCGTCGATCTTGCCACGACCGTAGGACAGGATGTTGCGCTGGTCCTCACCGCGGGGGCGGCCGGTGACGCCGCCGTTGGACGCACCGTTGAACGGCGTCGTGTGCGGCATCATCAGCGCGATGTAGGCGTCCATCAGCGTCGACTTGCCTGATCCGGATCCGCCGACGAGCAACGTCGCCCGCGGCGAGAACCGCACTCGGTGCGCACCGTCGTAGCCGCCCCAGTTCACCAGCTGAAGCTCGTCGGCGACCCATTGCTGGCCGCGGGACTCGGCGGGAATCATCCCGAACAGGGTGTCGAGCATGGTCACGATGCGGCCTCCTCTGCGTTCTCGGTGTGCAGCCACGAGGCGAGCTCACGCAGTCGATCGGCGCTGAGCACGATCTCCACCAGAGGGCTGATCAGGAAGCGACCCTCCGACTCCTCCTCGACGATGCCCTCTTGGCGCAGACGCGCCAGCGCGCCCCTGACGGCGCGCTGTCTGCGGGCGACGTCGCCGTCGGTGTCGGTGAAATAGCTGAGCACGGTCTGCTCTACCTCCTCCACGTCCACGCGCGCCTGTCTCTCCCCCGCGGTCGACTCGCGCTGGTAGACCGTGCGCAGATACACGAGCACGAGGGTCTCAGCGCGCGAGTACGCCTCGTCGCGCAGCAGGATCGGCACGTCGAGTTCGTCGGATCGCACCTGCTGCTTGTACGCGACCCCGCGCGATGTGTCGACGACGAGGCGCACGAACAGGTCGTGCAGGCGCGACTCCACCAGCTGCTGGTTCTCGATCAGCACCGACCAGTCCTCTTTGCTGCGCTCGGCGAGGAGGTAGCGTCGCTGCAGCAGCCGCACCAGCACACGTCGCACCTCGGGCGCGAGCACGCCGCGGTCACCCGCGAAGCACTCGTCGGGGTCGCTCTCCATCGGAACGGGCGAGATGAAGGCTTCGTCCTCTGCGGCGGCGGTGTCAGTCATCGTCTGCGTCCTTCACGGTACGGGCGGTCACGGAGCCGAACGCGAAGCGGCGACGCGTGCCGTCGGGGCGGAGAGCCTCGACGATCGACACGTCGCCGCCGTCGGTCATGCCGTTGCGGTGGGCGATCTCGAGCAGGCCGACCAGATCGACAGGGCGGCGGCTCGACGCGCCGGTGAACGCGTCGCCGAGGTCGAATTCGCCATCGAGGGCGGAGACGTACGCCTCCAACTCGCCGTACATCGGGCCGCCCCAGTCGCGGGTGTCGGCGTCGACGAACTCCGCTTCGGCTTCGCCGAGCGCGAGTGGCTCGGGCGTACGGGGCGGCCGCGGGTCGGACAGGGTCTGACGCAGGTGGCCGACGCCTGCCGCCGGCAGGCTGCGCAACGGCTCGACGCGGTCGGCGGCGCGCGACGACGACATCCACGTCTGCATACCGCTCATCACCTCGCGCAGCAGTTCGTCGACCTCGCGGTCGCGCGCGGGGTCGTGCGTGCGCACCTGGGCGGTGATCACGTGCGACGCTCGCCGCTGCGCCGTGAGCACATCGGCGACGCCCTGCTCGACGCGCTTGGCGATCGCGTGCAGCTCGCCGCGCTGGTCCGCCGCGAGCAGCCGTGCGAACGGCTGCGCCAGCAGGTCGTGCACCTGTTCGGTGAGCTGGTCGATGTGCTCCGGATCGCCGATCAGCCCCAGCGCGCCGACGAAGGCGCGGCCCTCTGGCGTCTGCTGCATGATGTGCTGCCCGCGGTGCAGGTACTCGCGCAGCACGTCGCCGGTCGGCCTGATGTCTCGACGCAGCTCGGCGACCACGTCGCGCTGCATCGCTTGGATCGATTCCGCCACGCGGGAGAAGTCTGCCGGCAGTTCGCGGGAGAGGTGGAGCACGTTCTCCGCCTCCTCCAGCAGCTGCTCATCGTCTACGGGGTCGACCTCGCCGCGCATCAGCCGATCGATTTCGGCATCGATCTCGGCGCGCTCCGCCGTGAGCCTGGCGATCCGGGTGTTCGGGTCGGTCTCGGCGTCCTGCGTGAGCTGGTCGACGGAGTCAAGCAGGGTGCGCACGCGCGATCTCGACACGCGAGCGCGTCCGCCGCCCGTCCGCCCCGCGATCTCGAGCGCACCGACCGCCTGGGCCGAAAGGCGGTACACCTCTTGAGCTTCCTCGATCTGCGGCACGAGCCATCCGACGCGCACCCAGTAGCGGCAGATGTCGCGGCCGCCTCCTGCGGGAACGCGCCGCTCCCCCTCGTCGTAGCCGACCGCGCGCAGTTCGTCTGCGATCTCTCCGACCTCGACGTGCGCATCCGACACGGCGACAGCCGGACGGTCGACCGTGAACACCAGCGAGAGCGCCGTCACGACGAACGGCGCGTATCGGCCGTGCAGCAGGTCGAGAGTCGGGTTCCGGAATGCCGCAGCCGCACGCTGGTAGGCGGTCTCAGAACGCGAAGTGGTCATCCTCACCAGATTACCGGTGTGCAGTCCTGTGCACGTTCCCGCACGGCTGAGCGGACTTCGAGCACGTCACCGAAACGGCATCGGTCTGCTGCCGGGTTCCCGCACTCGGAGGGTGCGGGAACCCGGCAGCAGACCGTGCTCAGGCGCGGCGGGTGCGAAGAGACCCGGCAACGACGCCGAGCACGAGCAGGACCGTTGCAACCGTCACGATGCCGATGGGCGCGGCAGCACCGGTCACGGCGAGCTCCGTCGCATCTGTGCCGTTGTGCTCTCCGTCGGTCGCCCCGCTCGCGTCGATGTCGTCAGCATCCACCGAGACGTCCGTGTCGGTCGAGACATCCGAGTCCGTCGAAGCGTCACCGTCAGCGGAGGTGTCCGTGTCCGTCGACGCATCGGCGTCGGTCGAAGAGTCCGCATCGGTGTCGGTCGACGTCGAATTCTCCTCGGCGGTGTTCGTGACGGTGATCCGGATGATCTGATCGCCTTCGATCGTCGAGGTCTCGGCATCGATGACGGGCTCGCCCCACTCCACGCCATCGATTGTCGGCAGATCGACTTCGCCGACCGTCACGAGAGTGCCCTCCGGGATGTCTTCCGGCCCGACGGCCGGCTCGCCGTCGGCGCGAACGGTGAGCTCTCCCACGACGTCGTCGTAGCGATACTCCACCGTGAACTCGGTGTCCGCAGGAACGAGTGCAGATGCGTCGCCGGTGACGACCTTCACGACGTCGAACCCGCCGACTGCCGGTTCCTCTGCCGGCTGCTCGCAGCCGAACAGCGGGTCGCCGACCCACGGGTAGTTGTGCTGCTCGTTCCCCGTGCCGCGCGTGGTGATGTCACCGCCGGCGTAGACGCGACCGTTCGTCGACGCCGTGATGTCGAACGAGCCGCTGGGCGCCAGCAGCGACCCCAGGACCTGGCTGCTTCCGCCGATCGTGACGTCGGTGGCGTCGGTGAAGTTCCACAGGATGCGCGCGGCCGCCCCGCCGATGCCTGCCCCGGACGGATCATCGAGTCGCGTGCCGTCGAAGCCCATCCAGTACGGCGAGAGTTCGGCTTGTCCGCCGACGACATTCACCAGGATGGCTGCGTTCTCGGGGATATCGTCGAAATGGAGCTCGGCGCCGGTCGACAGATCGGCCGCCGTGATGTCGAAGACCTGAAGATCCTCACCTGGAACGCCGGTGAAGGTGATCGTGTTGCCGAGCACGGTCGTCGCAGCGTTCGAGCCGAGTTCGCCCAGCCGCGACGAGGCGTCGGCGATATCCGTGCTGAAGTCAGCGTACGGGGCGACCGCCGCAGCAGCGCCCAGACCCTCCTCCCGGGGCGCACCGTTGGTCTCGATGGCGCCTGAAGCCGTCTCTCCCACTCTCACGCCACCGCCGCCTTCGACGAGGGCACCCACATCGACGCGTGTGCCGTCCGCGATTCCGAGGCTGCCGCCGACGGCCAGCATGGTGTCCCCTCCCGCGGGGGCGATGCCGGAGCCCACGCCGACCGAACCGACGTTGAACACTCCTCCGGTCTTGTCGATGTTCGCGTCGCCGGCGACCACCAGCAGACCTTCTGACTCAGCGGCAGCGTCCAGCACGGTGTAGTCACCGCCCGCGTACACGGCGACGCCGCTGTCGGTGAACGTCGGCTCGTTGCCGATGTCCGGCATCTCATCGATCGCCGGACAGCGATCGACTGCTGCAGCCGAGGCGGGTGCGGCGCTCAGCACCACACCGCCTGAAGCCACGAGCGCGAGTGCGGCCGCGGCGCTGATCGCGCGGAAACGGGTACTACTGATCACAGATATCTCCAAGGGAAAACAGCTTCGAGTCTCGGGTGCACGAACCGCACCCCGCCTTATATAAGACTGCGGATGTCCGATTTCATCACGCGAATCGCGAAAGCTCCTGTGCGCGCCGCCTCACGCCGACGTCGCAGAAGGACTCGTCTGCGAACGCGCCGGGACCGCTGACGGGTTGCGGATGCCTCGGATCCAGACGACCGGCGGCGCGCGACCGGCCTCGACGTCAGCCGATCGAGCTCTCGACGAACAGGACGAGCTCCGCCGCCACGTCGTCGCGCGTCTCCGGTTCGTTGTGCACCTCGTGTCGGAATCCCGGGTATACGACCGTGCGCACATCGGTGACTCCGGTCCGCACCAAGCGGTTCGCGACGTGGTACGCGCCCTCACCGAAGTTCGTCACAGGGTCCTGGTCCCCCGCGAGGATGAGGACGGGCAGGTCGGCGCGGATGGTGCCGTACCACTCCGGGGCGTTGACCGCGTCGTACAGCCCGACGAAGCCCCGCATGAAGCGCACTGACATCGGAGCGCCGAAGTTGTTCAGCGGATCGACGCCGTGGTCGCGCACGACATCCGCATCTCTGGCCACCCAATCGGTGGGCCCCGCACCATCGCCGTAACGATCGAGGAAGCCGTCGAAGAGCTGTCCGACCAGTTCTTCCGACGCCGGGGAATCGTCGCCTTCAGCCGCGACGAGTGCACCGCGATCCAGCACATTCTCCATGCCGTGCATCTGCGCGGCGATTCCGCACAGCGCGAGGCCGTCGAGCCCACCGTTCTCCCCCGAGGCGAGCGCTCGAGCGATCATCGACCCCCACGAGTGGCCGAACACGACGTACGGCAGGTCGGGATGGCGCTCGCGAACGAGCCCGAGCAGCGTGCGCTCGTCCTCTACGACGGTCGTCGCGGCATCCGCACCGGCGTCAGCCCACACGCCGGAGAGCATCGCCGTGCGACCGTGCCCTGCATGGTCGTCCGCCGCGACCACGAAGCCCGCATCGAGCAGTGCATCGATGAGCGGGAGGTAGCGCCTGGAATGCTCGCCGAGGCCGTGCACGATCTGCACGATCGCCCTGGCCGGGCGGGTCGGCTCGTAGATCCAGCCCTGAATCATGTCACGCGCATTGTGCGATGCGAATTCGACCTCGTGAAGTGCCATCACGTCCTCTTCATCCTGCTCCGCCTCGGTGCGAAGTCGTCGCCATGCTACCCACCAGCACAGCGCGAGCACTCGGATTCGAACGCCGGATGCACGAACGTGCACCTGATGGGCGCTGCCGCCGACGCGACTGGTGCACGGCATCGCCTGGGACGTCGAGCTCTGCGCGCACGATGGGATGACCGCATCCGGGCATCCGGGCATCGACCAGGGCTTCTCTGCTCAGCTGCGGGGCGGCTCGGAGGACGAAGCGGCCGTCATCGTCGCGAGCGGCGACGACGACGTTCGAGTGCCGGCGGCGGAAGATGCTCCGGGCGGCGCGGATCGCCGAGGTCTACCATGCAGCGGACGCGTCAAGACGGATCTCTGCGGTGAGACCCCCGTCCTGCCCCGATGTCAGACTGAGTGTTCCGTTGTGTGCGTCGGTGATGGCACGGACGATGGCGAGGCCGAGTCCATGGCCCTCTCCTCGTGTCACTGTTCGCCCGCTGCCTCGGAAGAACGGTTCAGAGAGCTGCTCGATGGCTCCTGCGGAGACAATCGGGCCGGAGTTGGCGACCGTGATCAGCGCAGACTTCGAAACGGGATCATATGCAGTGGTGACGGTGATCCATCCGTCCCGTCGGTTGTACTGGATCGCGTTGCGCAGCAGATTCGACAGCGCATGCCGGAGCAGGATCGGGTCGCCGCGCACCCACGCGTCCTCGATGCGAGTGGTGACGATCAGCCCTGTTTCGCGGGCCTCGTCTTCGTGCGCCGCGACTGCGGCGGCCACAGTCTCGGTGAGGTTCACGGCTTCCCAGGAATGCAATGCACTGCTCGCGCCGGCGAGGTCGAGGAGTGCTTCGATGATGTCGATGTTCGACTGGTTGACGTCACGGATGCGTTCGGCCAGCGAACGAAGCTCGCGAGCATTCGCCTCGGGGTCGGCCAGCGTGACGTCGATCATGGTCTTGACGGTCGTCAGAGGGCTGCGCAGCTCGTGAGAAGCGTTCGCGGCGAAGCGCTGCTGTGCCTCGAAGGACTGTTCCAGGGAGGAGAGCATGCGGTCGAAGGTCTCGGACAGGTCACGGATCTCATCCCGTGGCCCGTCCATACTGACGCGGTGGTTGAGACGACCGGTGGCTGCACGACTGGCGGCGGTGTTGATCGTGGCCAGCGGTCTGATGATGCGCCCTGCCATCACCCACCCAAGTACGCCGCCGAGGATGACGAGGACGGCAAGCGCGGCGGCGGATGCGAGAAGGATGTTGTCGAGGACGTCGTCAGCCGTTCTGATCTCGAGGGGCTGAGTCGGCCCGGACTCGATGATGTCGGAGTCGGGGACCATCGCCGGATCGAACTCGGTGGCGTGGCGTATCTGCAGCTCATAGTTGGGTACGTACCGCATATACAGATAGAGCAGCGCGATGAACACGATGCCGCATACGGCGACGAGGCCGGCGTAGCTCGCGCACAGGCGCATGCGGATCGTGAGCCTGCGTCTGCCCGAGGCGGGTCGCTGTTCCCGTGTGGTCATGCGGTGGCGCCGAAGCGGTATCCGGCGCCTGGCACAGTCTGGATGACCCAGGGCTGTCCGAGGCGTTTGCGGAGGTTGGAGACGGTCACGCGGACGGTGTTGCTGAACGGGTCCGCATTGGCGTCCCAGGCCTGTTCGAGCAGGGTGTGCGCCCCAAGGGCTCCACCGTCGGCCTTCATCAAGGTGTGCAGGACGGCGAACTCCTTCGGACTGAGACGGATGAGACGGCCTCCGCGGTAGACCTCGCGGCGGAACGGATCCAACCGGATGCCGTGCGCGTCGAGCACCGGTGGGCTGGCCGGCTGGCTGCGTCTTTCCAGGGCGCGCAGTCGTGCGACCAGCTCGGGGAACTCGAACGGCTTGGACAGGTAGTCATCGGCGCCGAGTTCGAAGCCGGTCACCCGGTCATCCAGGGTGCGGGCGGCGGTGAGCATCAGCACGCGGACCTCCGGGTGCTCGCGGGCGAGGTCGGCGCAGACCTCGTCGCCATGAACGCCTGGCAGGTCGCGGTCGAGGACCACGATGTCGTAGTTCTCGTCGATCACCGCTTCCAACGCCTGCACTCCGTCATGGACGACGTCCACGGCGATCGTCTCCCGTCGCAGGCCGGTGCGAATGGCATCGGCGAGGTAGGGGTCGTCCTCCACGATCAGGACCCGCATCACACGCCTCTCGTCTGTGTCGTCAGCCGTATGACAGCGAATCACACGAAGCGTTGCGACGGCATAAAGAAATTCCTGAACGCTCTGAGAACGCCGCCCTTGATCGACTGGTCATGTGCCGCCGGAGAGACCGCGGCTATGAACTCAAGGAGTGCTGATGAGACGACTTCACCGAACCGCCGCCTTCGCCGCCGCGCTGGCTGCGCTGATCCTCACGGGCGCGAGCATGGCCGGGTGCAGCGACGAGACCCCGGACGCGGTCGAGGAGAGTTCTGAGAACGGCCCCGAGCAGTCCTCGTTCGCCACCGCGGAGGAATATCAGCTCGCGTTCGCCGAGTGCATGCGTGAGCAGGGTGTCGACGTGCCCGACCCCGGAGAGGACGGCATGCAGATCGAAGCCGGGACGGGAGACGGATTCGTGGAGGCTGCCGAGCTCTGCTCGGACGAGCTGGGCACACCGCCCGGAGGCGACGGGGGTGCGAAACCAGCGAAGGGACAGCATGAGTTCGACCTGGCGTTGGCGAAGTGCCTGCGTGACAACGGCTTCGATGTCCCCGATCCGGCGCCTGAGGAGGGGCTGACGGTGCCGATGGACGTCGGACAGGAGCTGCTCGACGAGTGCGGAGCTGTCGCGGAAGAGGCCATTCCGTGACTGCGGTTCAGCATGAGAACGAACTCGAGAACGAATCCACAGATGTCCTTCCACCGCGAGAACGATCACGGCGCCGACTCATCTTCGGCGCCGTCGTCGGAGTCATTCTTCTCGGTGCCGTCGGGGCGGGAGTCTGGGCCGTCTCGACCGGTGCGCTGGCCGACACGGGCCATGACGCACCGCAGCAGCAGTTCGCCACCGAACAGGTGGTGCGAGGAGATCTGGAGGAGAGCACCAGCGCGACCGGAACTCTGCGATACGACGACTCCCGCGCGGTCCAGGCGGGGGCAGCGGGAACGGTGACCGGACTGCCCAGCCCTGGCACCACCGTGTCTGCCGGAGAGAGCCTGTACTCGATCGACGATGCACCGGTGTTCCTGCTGCGCGGTGAGATACCGACGTGGCGCGGATTCGCCAGCGGAATGGGCGACGGAGCGGACGTGCAGCAGCTGGAGGAGGCGCTGAGAGAGCTCGGCTTCTTCGCAGACGAGCCCGACGAGCTGTTCCGGTGGGCGACCGTGGAAGCGATCATGGACTGGCAGGAATCCCACGGGCTCGAGCGCACAGGGGAACTGCCGTTCGGATCCGTCGTCTTCGCAGAAGGCGACCTGCGCATCGGCACGCTGACCGCGAGCGTCGGCGACCAGATCGCTGCGGGGAGCGAGCTGTTCCAAGCCTCAAGCACCACCCAGATCGTGGAAGTGGACCTGGGCCTCGCCGATCAGCAGCTCGCGGTCCTCGATGCGGCGGTCATCGTGCGTCTGCCCGGTGGCGAGAACACGTCTGGGACGATCGTCTCAGTCGGAACGCCGACAGAGACCGAAAGCGGCACCGGGGAGGCGACCACGGTGATCCCGGTGGTGGTCGCGCTGGATGACGCGGACGCTGCATCAGCGTTCCAGGAAGCATCGGTGACCGTCGACATCCCGAGCCAGTCCCGCGAAGATGTCCTCTCGGTGCCGGTCGGCGCGCTGCTGGCGATCACCCCCGACCAGTTCGGCGTCGAGCTCGTGGAACCGGACGGCTCGACCCGTCAGGTGCCCGTCGAGACCGGCCTGTTCGCAGGCGGACGCGTGGAGATCGCCGGCGACGGCATCGCGGAGGGAGCAGAAGTGGTGGTACCGCAACGATGAACCCCGTCATCGCACTGGAGAACGTCCAACGCGCCTACGGCGACCCACCGGTGCTCGCCTGCGCCGGGGTGTCGCTGCGGATCGACGCCGGCGAGTTCGTCGCGATCGTCGGGCCGAGCGGATCGGGCAAGTCCACTCTGCTCAACCTCATCGGCACCCTCGACCGCCCAACGGCCGGCAGCGCCCACGTCGATGGGCTCGATGTCGACAGTCTCGACGACCGTTCCCTGTCGGCGCTGCGCGCCCACCGGATCGGCTTCGTCTTCCAGCAGTTCCACCTCGCCGAAGGGGTCACCGCTGTCCACAACGTCGCCGACGGTCTCCTCTACACCGGCACACCGCTCGGTGAGCGCTACCGCCAGGCCGAAGTCGCGCTGCGGCGCGTCGGCCTGGGTCATCGGCTGACCCACCTTCCCCACCAGCTCTCCGGCGGGGAGCGTCAGCGCGTCGCCATCGCTCGCGCCGTCGTCGGTGATCCGCCGCTCCTGCTCGCCGATGAGCCCACAGGCAACCTCGACAGCACCGCGGGAGCATCGATCGTCGGACTGCTGCACGAGCTCAACTCGCAGGGCACCACCGTGGTGGTCATCACCCATGACAACGAGCTCGCCGCCCAGCTGCCCCGCCGCATCGCTATCAGGGACGGACGCATCGTCAGCGACTCAGCCCAGGAGATCCACGCATGACCGCGCTCACCGCATCAGACCCGCCCAGCTCCGCTTCGCCGCAGCGCTCGCGCCTGTTGTCGCGCGACATCCTGCGGCTTGGCACCACCGGCTTGCGGGCCCGACCGACCAGGGCGGTGCTCTCCGCCCTCGGGATCGCGATCGGGATCGCGGCGATGATCGCCGTTGTGGGGATCTCCTCCTCCAGCCAGGCGCGTCTGAACGAACAGCTCTCCCAGCTCGGCACCGACCTCCTGACCGCCTCGCCAGGCACCGACTTCACCGGCGAGCGAGTCGCCATGTCCCCGGACGCCCTGGGGAAGGTCGCTCTCATCGATGGAGTGGAGTCCGCCAGCAGCACCGCCGCGCTTCCCGTCAGCGTCTATCGCAGTCCGCTCGCTGATCCGGCCGCGACCGGTGGCATCGCCACCATGGTGGCCGACCTCGATCTGCTGGACGTCACGTCCACCCGGGTCGCATCCGGAACCTGGCTGAACCCGGCCACCGAAGGTCTTCCCGCAGTCGTCCTCGGCAGCACCGCCGCCACACGCCTCGGCGTCGTCACGCCGGGCACACAGGTCTGGCTCGGCGGGCAGTACTTCACCGTCATCGGCGTCCTCGCTCCCTCCGCTCTCGCGCCCGAGTTGGACACCGCTGCACTCATCGGGGAAGGCGCCGCGAGGACGCTCTTCGGCTATGACGGTTCGCCCACCACGATCTACGAGCGCTCCGCGGACGATGCCGTCGACGAGGTCCGGTCGCTGCTCGCGGCCACGATCTCTCCTCAGGCTCCGAACGATGTGGATGTCTCCCGCCCCTCTGATGCTCTCGCTGCCCAGAGCGCGGCGAACGATGCCTTCACCGGCCTGCTCCTGGGACTGGGGTCGATCGCCCTGCTTGTGGGAGGAATCGGGGTGGCGAACACCATGATCATCTCGGTGTTGGAGCGCCGACGCGAGATCGGACTGCGACGTGCCCTGGGAGCGACCCGCCACCACATCCTGGTCCAGTTCCTCACCGAAGCGCTCCTGCTGTCTGCTCTCGGAGGCGTCTTCGGCAGCGTTCTCGGAGCAGTTGCCACAGCGGTCATGGGTCTCATCAACGACTGGCCGTTCGCCCTGCCGGCGGCAGCGATCGGCGTCGCAGTGGGCGCGACCCTCGTCATCGGCGCTGCAGCAGGCCTCTACCCGGCGGTCCGTGCAGCACGGACACCGCCGACCGCCGCGCTCAGTTCCTGACGGCGCGCGATCGGATCACGGCGCATGCGGCGCGTACCAAATCACGTACCAACTTCACTTGGAGGCCATGACGCCCCTCACCGCGAACTGTAGACATGTCAGAGGTCGCAGACCACGACTTTGACAACCACACGCGTGACGGGATGACGATGACGCCGTCTGCATCCAGCACAAGACCCAGAGGATGAACGTCCATGAGAGAGAAGCGGACAAAGAAGGTCGCAGCCTCAGCCGCGGCAATAGCTGTGGCTGCAACCGGCGCAATCGTCGGTTTCGCGGCCCCCGCCGCTGCTGAGGATGGCGCCAACGGAGAGGTACGCGGCTATCTG
This sequence comes from Microbacterium halotolerans, assembly GCF_003569805.1. Classification (GTDB taxonomy): domain Bacteria; phylum Actinomycetota; class Actinomycetes; order Actinomycetales; family Microbacteriaceae; genus Microbacterium; species Microbacterium halotolerans. Next base: position 591,559 of record NZ_KZ984052.1, read on the forward strand.
TGGCCGGGCAGCGATGGCACGCCGAACTGGGAGGGCACCTATCGGATGCCGGACGGCACCGAAGCATGGTGCGCATCGATCTGGGCGCCGGAGCCGATCTACGCGGACTCGTACGGAAATCCGGTGCCGCTGACCAAGAACGACGGCTCCCCTCTGTCGGACGACGAGATGCAGACACTCGCCTACGTCGTGTCGACCGCGAGCGACGCGGTGATCAACCAGGTCGGCAAGGACGCCGACGACCACTCGGCTGCGGCGTCTGTGATCATCCACAACATGACCAACTCTGCGCCGGCCTCGTATGATCCGCAGTGGCCGCTGGACGCGTTCGACGCGAACGAGGATCCGATCGGGTCGGGCCAGCAGACCACCGAGGTCCACGGTGTGTACGACGCCCTGCTCGCCGACGCCGCGCTGTACGGCGGCGAGTGGGAGTTCACCTACGACGACGTCGGCGACTGGACCGTCGGCGACACCGTTGAGGTGACCGGCCGGCTGCAGACAACGGCGGGGACTCCGATCCCCGACCGGGAGCTGGAGATCGCAGGCACGTACGGGTTCGACGTGCCCGTCGAGACGGTGACCACCGGCGCGGACGGCGGCTTCACCATCGAGGGCACGATCACCGACACCAGCGCGATGGTGGAGCCAGCACTCATCGCACCTGCCCAGACGGTGATGATGCGCGAGCCCGCCTCATGGTCCTCCGCCCAGCGACCGCAGAACATGATCCTCGTCGACGACGCTCTCCTGCGCGGCACGCTCCTGTTCTCCGCCCAGGAACCCGGCGAGCCCACCATAGGCACGAGCGCCCATGACCAGACCGATGGCGACAGGGTCCTTCCGTCCGAGGGCGGCACGATCGTCGATGTGGTCTCATACGAGAACCTGACTCCGGGTACGGAGTACACGCTGACCGGTGAGCTGATGGACAGCGCCACAGGTGAGGGCACCGGAATCACGGGTGAGGCGACGTTCACACCGGAGACCCCGAACGGCAC
>NZ_KZ984053.1:0-117232 GCF_003569805.1 Microbacterium halotolerans
CCACTAATCCACCCCAGCAAGCTGGAGCTTCATCGTTCGACTTGCATGTGTTAAGCACGCCGCCAGCGTTCATCCTGAGCCAGGATCAAACTCTCCGTAAAAAACAGCTGCTGACCCCACCACCGCAAAAAAACAGTGACAAAGCAGCGAGTTCAATCATGACCAAAAAGACGAACCATCAAAAAGCTGACGATTCATATATAATTGATCCAAAGGAATTCTCAACCCATGTGAAACAAATCACACAAGCCGAGGATAATTTGGCATTTGACAAGTGCACGCTGTTGAGTTCTCAAGGAACGGACGCTCCCAGCCCTGCGACTCCCGCCGCAGCCCTCCGGGGCAACTTCCTCAGTCTAACCGAGCCGTTGGCGCCTCGCAATTCGACACGCCGTGAGTTCGGAAGGCTTCATTCTTCCGCCACCTCATCCGTTCAGAACCGTTTGAGGCAACTTCAGTAGCTTAACTCTCCTCTGCGACCGTCGCAACTTGCGACACGCCGTGAAGTCGAGATCCCCATCCTACCGCGTTCCAGCTGAGCTGTCACGTGATCTTCGGATGAGTCCGTGTCTCCGTCTTGGGATGGGAGCCTTCCGGCTCAACCTCACCTCTTGGCGGCGACAGGAGAAAACATTACGCGGATCCGGTCACCGCGGCAAATCTTCGCACCTCATGGCGTGTCGCGCGTGACCGCCCGCTCATGCGACGAAGACGCCGGCGAGAGACTTCTTGCCGCGCTTGATGACCGACACTCCCCCAGGGAGCGTCCCCCGCACAGTCGCGTCGTCTGCGGTTACCCGTTCGCCGTCGAGAGTGACACCGCCCTGCGCGATGGCTCGCCTGGCCTCGGATGTCGATGACACCAGCCCGGTCTCGACCATTGCATTGATCACCGGGGTGTCGGCGTCGAACTCCGCGTGCGGGAGCTCGCGCAGCGCGGCGGCCAGCGTGCCGGCGTCGATGGCGGCCAGATCGCCCCGCCCAAACAGCGCCTCGGAAGCCGCGATCGCCGAGGAGGTCGCCTCCGCACCGTGCACCAGCGTGGTCACTTCGAGGGCGAGCCGCTTCTGCGCTGCACGGCGGAACCCTTCCTCCTCGACGAGGCGCTCGTACTCCGCGATCTCGTCCTTGGGGAGGAACGTGAACACCTTCATCAGCTTCACGACTATGGCGTCATCGACGTTGAGCCAGAACTGGTACATCGCGTACGGGCTGCACATCTCGGCGTCGAGCCAGATCGCGTTGCCCTCGCTCTTGCCGAACTTCCTGCCGTTCTCGTCGGTGATCAGCGGGGTGCCGAAGGCATGCACCGACGTACCCGTGACCTTGTGCACGAGGTCGGCGCCGCTGGTGAGGTTGCCCCACTGATCGCTGCCGCCCGTCTGCAGCACGCACTCGTAGCTCTCGTGCAGGCGCAGGTAGTCCATGCCCTGCAGGATCTGGTAGCTGAACTCGGTGTAGCTGATGCCCGCGTCGGAGTTCAGCCGCGCGCTCACGGTCTCCTTCTTGATCATCGTGCCGACGCGGAAGTGCTTGCCGATATCCCTGAGGAAGTCGATTGCGCTCAGCTGCCCCGTCCAGTCGAGGTTGTTCACCATTCGAGCCGCGTTCTCACCGGAGAAGCTGAGGAAGCGCTCCACCTGACCGCCCAGCTTGGCGACCCAGCCCGTGACGGTCTCCGCGTCGTTGAGCACTCGCTCCGCTGTCTGCTTCGGGTCGCCGATCAGCCCCGTCGCCCCGCCGACGAGGCCGAGCGGACGGTGACCGGCCAGCTGCAGCCGCCGCATCGTCAGCAGCTGCACGAGGTTTCCCAGATGCAGGCTGGGCGCCGTCGGGTCGAAACCGCAGTAGTACGTGATCGGATCGCCGCCCAGGACATCACGAAGAGCGTCACGATCGGTTGACACGTGCACGAGGCCGCGCCACTCCAACTCGTCGAAGACGTTCTCGAACGAGGGGTCGTTCGCCTGCTCTGCGATTGCTGTGTCGGTCACCCGTTCAGTTTAGTGGCTGGACGACCCTCGTCCGGTGCCCGTCACCCGTCATCGCCCTCCGCTGCGGGCGCTGACCGGTCGAGTGGACTACAGCCCGAGCGCGTGCACCGCGTGCTGGGCGCGTTCGACCAGCTCTGCGCGCTGCTCGACGACGCGCTCCGGCGCGGTTCCGCCGACGCCGCGGCGCGACTCCACTGAGCCGGTGATCGTCAGCACGTCCCTGACGTCCGGGGTCAGATGTGCCGACACCGATGCAAGCAGCTCATCGTCCGCGTCCTCGAGGCCGATGCCGAGACCCTCGCAGGCGCTCACGAGCGCACCGGATATCTCGTGCGCATCGCGGAAAGGCACGCGGTGCTTGACCAGCCACTCCGCCACGTCGGTGGCGAGCGAGAAGCCCTCGGGGGCGAGCTCGGCCATCCGCTCCGTGTGGAAGGACACGGTGGCGATCATGCCGCGGAACGCCGGCAGCACGACCTCGAGAGTGGCGACGGAGTCGAACAGCGGCTCCTTGTCCTCCTGCAGGTCGCGGTTGTATGCCAGCGGCAGCGCCTTCAACGTCGCCAGCAGTCCCGTGAGATTGCCGACGAGGCGACCGGCTTTGCCTCGCGCCAGTTCCGCGATGTCGGGGTTCTTCTTCTGCGGCATGATGCTCGAACCGGTCGAGTACCCGTCGTCGAGCGTGACGAAGCCGAACTCGCGCGTGTTCCAGAGGATGATCTCCTCCGAGATCCGGGACAGGTCGATGCCGATCTGCGCGGCGATGTACGCGAACTCCGCAGCCACGTCGCGCGCTGCCGTGCCGTCGAGTGAGTTCTCACTGGGCCGGTCGAGGCCGAGCTCCGTGGCGACCAGCTGCGGATCGAGCCCGAGCGTGGAGCCCGCGAGGGCTCCACCGCCGTACGGCGAGACAGCGGCGCGCGAACGCCAATCGCGCAGGCGCTCGAGGTTGCGCACGAACGGCCAGGCATGCGCCTGCAGGTGGTGCGCCAGCAGCACGGGCTGTGCATGCTGCAGGTGCGTCCTGCCCGGCAGGATCGCGTCGGGGTGCGCCTCCGCCTGCGCGACGAGCGCGTCGATGAGGCCGAGCAGCTCCCGCGCGATGACGCGGGCGTGGTCGAGCAGGTACATTCGCACGAGCGTGGCGATCTGATCGTTGCGGCTGCGTCCGGCGCGCAGGCGCCCACCGAGGTCGGCGCCGAGTTCGGCGATCAGCGCGGTCTCGAGCGCGCCGTGCACGTCCTCGTCCTCGGCACGGGGCCGCAGCGTTCCGTCCTCGAAGCGGCGCAGCAGGGCGTCGAGGCCCTCGTGCATCCGACGCTCCTCGTCTTCTGTGAGGTAGCCGGCCGCGGCGAGCGCTTTGGCATGCGCGTGCGAGCCCGCAAGGTCATAGGGGGCGAGTGCCCAGTCGAACTGGGTGGAGCGGCTCAGCTCCTGCAGTTCGGGAGAAGGTCCGCTCGCGAACCGCCCTCCCCAGAGGGTTCCGTCGCCCGTCTTGCCCGTGGTGCTGTCGCCAGTGCTGCTCACGGTCCAAGGCTACGGCATACGCGTCCTGCTCCCCCTTCCCGCCCCGGCGCGCGCGGCCGCCCCGATCGCCTGCTCGAGGGGTCCCCGGCCGATCAGCAGCGTCCATGCGGTGCACGCCGCGAGTGTGCACAGAGTGAACGGCCAGAACGGCTCGATGTCGCGGAACGCCCCGAGCGGAGCAGCCTCACCCGCCGTCGCGGCCCACCACACCGCGAACTGGGCCGTGTACGCCGTCAGCGGCATCGCGCCGACCGCGCGCAACGGGATCGCGAGCCACCGCACCGGTGTCCGACATACCAGCACGCACGCTGCGACGACCGCGACGGCGAAGCCGCCGGAGCCGACGGACTCGCCCAGTCCGCTCGAGTGCGGCGCACCGCTGAGCACCTCCCCCCACGGGAGAGAGCGCGACGCCGGCGCGATCACCGCGTATCCGATCACTGCGAGGGCGGTGCCGGAGCAGAGCAGCGCGATCAGCACACGCCAGTCGTCCAGCCGAAGCCGCCCTATGCCCATGCCCGCGGCGATGAACGCCGCCCACAGCGGAACCGGGTAGTGCCAGCCGAGGGCTGCGGCCGCATACCCGCCCGCCTGCGTGTCCCACCATGCTGAGGCGTTCGCCGCATGCACGATGAACGGCCCGACGAGTGCGACCGTCGCGGCCGCACCGAACAGCGCGGGTGCCCGCCAGCGCAGCGCAGGAACGGCGAAGAGGAACAGCAGGCCGTATGCGGGCAGGATCACGTAGACGGGCACGGGTGTCAGCGCGAGAGCGACGCCGAGCAGCCAGATGCAGCCGGCGCGCACGAGCATCCTGACCCGCGCGGGCGCCGCATTCCTGCGCGGGATCGGTGACGCTCCCCCGGAAGCGAGCGCAATCGAGACGCCCGCCAGCACCGCGAACAGAATGGAGGATCGCCCGTCGGCGATGCCCTGCCACGTCGACTGCACCGTCCACATCAGCGGCGGCAGCGGGAGCATGTGCGCCGCGAACATCCCGACCACGGCTGATCCGCGCGCAAGGTCGATGCCAGGCATGCGCCCGTCGGCATCGAAGCGCTCCCAGCGCGAACGGACCCATCCGCGCCGCGCCCCGACCGTGCCAGGCGCGGATGACTCGGATGGTCGCACGGCCGGCCTCACGGTCTCCGGGTCACGCCATGGGCTGCGGGGGCTGCTCGAGCAGCCAGGTCAGCAGCGCCTTCTGCGCGTGCAGGCGGTTCTCCGCCTCGTCCCAGATGACGCTCTGCGGCCCGTCGATGACCGCGGAGTCGACCTCGTAGCCGCGGTCGGCGGGGAGGCAGTGCATGAAGATCGCGTCATCGTTCGCGAGAGCCATCAGCTCCTCGGTGATCTTGTAGCCGCCGAGATCGTCGATGCGGCGCTGCTTCTCCTCCTCTTTGCCCATCGACACCCAGGTGTCGGTGATCACGACGTCCGACCCGGCCGCGGCCTCGCGCGCGTCGCTGAGCAGCGTCACCGATCCGCCGGTCTCGCGTGCGAGAGAGACGGCGTCGGCGACGATGTCCGCCCGGGGGAAGTACGAGGCGGGCGACGCGATGCGCACGTGCATTCCCGCCATGGCACCGGCCAGCACATACGAATGCGCCATGTTGCTCTGGCCGTCGCCGAAGAACGTCAGCGTCCTGCCCTCGGTTCCGCCCTTGTGCTCCCGGATCGTGAGCAGGTCGGCGAGCAGCTGGCAGGGGTGGAAGTCGTCGCTGAGCGCGTTGACGACCGGCACCGTCGTGCCGTCGGCGATCTGCTCGAGGCCCGCCTGAGCATAGGTGCGCCAGACGATGGCCGCCACCTGCCGTTCGAGCACCCTGGCCGTGTCGGCCGGTGTCTCCTTGCCGCCCAGCTGGCTCGAGGCTGTGGCGATGATCAGCGGCGATCCGCCGAGGTCGGCGATGCCCACCGCGAACGAGACGCGCGTGCGCGTCGACGACTTGTCGAAGATCACGGCGACCGTCTGCGGGCCGTCCAACGGCTTGTGCGAGAAGCGGTCGCGCTTCATCTGGGCGGCGAGCGACAGAATCTCGTTCTGCTCTGCCGGTGTGATGCTGTCGTCGCGCAGGAAGTGGCGGGTCATGCTGTCGTCTCCGAACTCTGGCTTGCGGCGTTCAGCGCGTCGCCGAACCTCCGAATGAAATCTTCGATCTCGGGGTCGCCCACGGTGAACGCCGGAGCGATCCGGATGGTGTCGGGCGCCGGCGCGTTCACGATCAGGCCGCCGTCGAGAGCGTGTGCGACCACGTCGGCGGCGATCGGCCGTTCCAGAGCGATGCCGATGAGCAGTCCTGCCCCGCGAGTGCCCGAGACCCCGGGCAGCCCCGAGACCGCCTCGCGCAGCTGCGCACCGCGGCGGGTCACGTTCGCGAGAAGTCCTTCGTCCTCGACATGGGCGAGCACGCGATCGGCGACGCGGCTCGCCAACGGGTTGCCGCCGAAGGTCGAGTTGTGCATCCCCGGTGAGAACAGCTCACTCGCCCGGCCGAACGTGATCAGGCCACCCAGAGGGAAGCCCGCGCCGACTGCCTTGGCGAAGGTCACGGCGTCCGGCAGCTCCCCCTCCGGAAGCATGCCAGGCAGCTGGAAGGCGAACCACTCCCCCGTGCGCCCCGATCCCGTCTGCACCTCGTCGAGGATCAGCAGCGCGTCGTGCCGGCGCGTGAGTTCGCGGGCGCGGGCGAGGAAGCCCTCCGGCAGCTCGCGGACCCCGGCCTCGCCCTGGATCGGCTCGATGAAGATCGCCGCGACGTCGTCTGCGGCGAACGCCTGATCGAGCGCGTCGAGCGTCGGCTCGATGGTCCGGGTGTCGGGGAGCAGCGGCGCGAACGGATCCTGGTAGGCGGCCTTGGGCGTGATCGACAGTGCGCCGATCGAACGGCCGTGGAACGCGCCGGCCAGCGACACGATCGCCGTCTTGCCCCGCGGGTTGCCGTGCAGACGCGCGAGCTTCAGCGCTGTCTCGTTGGCTTCGCTTCCGGCATTGGCCAGGAACACCCGGCCGGCGTCTCCGGTTCCCGCCAGCCGCTTCAGGCGTGCGGCGAGGTCGAGCTGCGGCTGTGAGGCGAACAGGTTCGACACGTGGGCGAGCTTCGCCGCCTGTTCGGCGACGGCGGAGACGAACACCGGATGTGCGTGGCCGAGGCTGTTGACCGCGATGCCGCCGAGGAAATCAAGGTACTCGCGGCCGACGTCGTCGGTCACGTACGACCCGGAACCGCTCTCGAGCAGGCGCGGGCGCGTCCCGAGGCTCATCAGGTCGCGCTCTGCGGCCACCTTCCAGTTCGCATCGCTCATGCCGACACCTCCGTTCCGATTCCGTCGCTGGTGAACAGTTCCACGAGCACCGAGTGCGGCACGCGCCCGTCGATGATCGATGCTCTGCGCACGCCGTTCTCGACCGCGTCGAGGCAGGCCTGCATCTTCGGGATCATGCCGGACTCGAGCTTCGGCATGAGCTCGCGCAGTTCGCCCGCCGACAGGTGCGAGACGAGCGAGTCGCGATTGGGCCAGTCGGCGTAGAGGCCAGGCACGTCCGTCAGGACGACGAGCTTCTTCGCCCCGAGAGCGCGGGCGAGCGCGCTGGCTGCGGCGTCCGCGTTGATGTTGAGCGTGTGGCCCGGATGGTCGAGATCGGGCGCGACGCCGGCGATGACGGGGATGCGCTCCGCCGCCAGCTGGTCGAGCACCGGCTGCGGATCGACCTCGGTGACGTCGCCGACCCGACCGAGGCTCTCCTCGACGCCGTCGATCACCACGCCGCGGCGACGGCCGCCGAACAGCGCAGCGTCTTCGCCGGACAGGCCGACGGCGAACGGGCCGTGCGAATTGATCTTCGCCACGAGCTGCGGATTGATCTGCCCGGTGAGAACCATCCGCACGACGCTGATCGCCTCTGTCGAGGTGACACGGTAGCCGCCCTTGAACTCGCTCGGGATGGCGAGGCGGTCGAGCATGCTCGATATCTGCGGCCCCCCGCCGTGCACGACGACGGGCTTGATGCCGACGTAGCGCAGATAGGCGATGTCCTGGGCGAACGCGTCCTGCAGCTCCTCGGAGATCATCGCGTTGCCGCCGTACTTCACGACGACGATCTCGTCACGGTACTGCTTCAGCCACGGCAGCGACTCGATCAGCGTCGTCGCTTTGAGGGCGGCCTGTTCCGGTGTGGTCTGCTGGAGGTCGATCTCGCTCATGAGCTGTATGCGCTGTTCTCGTGGACGTAGGCGTGCGTGAGGTCGTTGGTCATCACGGTCGCCTCCGCCTCGCCGACCCGCAAGTCGATGTCGACCCTGGTCATTCGGCCGGAGAGGTCGACCTCCTCGCGAGGACGGTCGGGACCGCCGCCGGTGCACACCCGCACACCGTTCATCGTCACGTCGACGTCGTACGGGTCGAACTCGGCATCGGTCGTGCCGATCGCGGCGAGCACACGCCCCCAGTTCGGGTCCTCCCCGAAGATCGCGGTCTTGAACAGGTTGTTGCGCGCGACGGAGCGCGCAACGGTGACGGCCTCGTCCTCGTTCGCTGCATGCAGCACTCGGATGAAGATGTCGTGACCGGCACCCTCGGCGTCGGCCATCAGCTGGGTTGCGAGCGACATGCACGCCTCGGTCAGAGCCGCACGGAACGCGGCGGCATCCGGCGTGCGCCCTGATGCCCCGCTCGCCATCAGGGTGACCTGGTCGTTGGTCGACATCGCGCCGTCGGAGTCGAGGCGGTCGAAGCTCACGCGGGTGGCCGCACGCAGGTGGGCGTCGGCTTCCTCGCCGGTGAGCTGTGCATCGGTGGTCAGCACGACGAGCATCGTGGCGAGGCCCGGGGCGAGCATGCCTGCGCCCTTCGCCATGCCGCCGATCGTCCATCCATCGCCCTCGATCCGCACGGTCTTGGGTACCGAGTCAGTCGTCATGATCGCATGCGCCGCGTCGTCGCCTCCGTCTGCGGACAGGCGCGAGATCGCGTCTGCGGTGCCGGAGAGCACCCTGGTGCGGAAGGTCTCGTCACCCGTGCCGATCAGACCGGTGGAGCACACCTGGATGCCCGCGGCGCCGACGCCGAGCAGCTCGGCCGCCCGCTCGGCGGTCTGGTGCGTGGTCTGGAACCCGAAGTCGCCGGTGAAGCAGTTCGCTCCGCCCGAGTTGAGCACGACCGCGTCGGCCGCACCCGTCTTGATCGCCTGCTGCGACCAGAGAATCGGGTTCGCCTTGGCGCGGTTCGAAGTGAACACCGCCGCCGCAGTTCTCTGCGGGCCGCGGTTCACGATGACGGCGACGTCCTTCTTGCCTGTGGACTTCAGGCCGGCTGCGACGCCTGCCGCTTCGAAGCCCGCTGGTGCGGTCACGCTCACGGTGCGACTCCGTTCGTGGTCAGCGCCGTGGACTCGTCGAGGCCGAGCGCGATGTTCATGGATTGGATGGCGGCCCCCGCCGTGCCCTTGGCGAGGTTGTCCACGGCTGCGACGACCGTGACCCGATTCGCCCTGCGGTCGATGGTGAGGCCGATCAGTGCGGTGTTGGCGCCGGCGACGTCGGCCGTGCGCGGCATCCGCCCTTCTGGCAGGAGCTGCACGAAGTGCTCTTCTCCGTACGCGGACTCCCACGCGTCGCGGATCTGCGCATCGGAGGCACCGTCGGCGATCGGAGCCGACGAGGTGGCGAGGATGCCGCGCGACATCGGCACGAGCACGGGTGTGAACGAGACGCGGGGGTCGCTCGCCCCCGCCGCGCGCAGCGCCTGCTGGATCTCGGGGATGTGGCGGTGCGTACCGCCGACGGCGTACGGGTTGGCCGTGCCGATCAGCTCGGCCCCGAGCAGGTGCGGCTTCAGACTCTTGCCCGCACCGGAGGGCCCGACGGCGAGCACGCTGACGACGTCGCCCGCGTCGATCACCCCGCCGGCCACGCCGGGGGCGAGCGACAGCGACACCGTCGATGCGTTGCATCCGGGCGCCGCGATGCGGGTCGCACCGCGCAGGCTCTCGCGCTGCTTGGCGCCGCCGATCAGCAGCTCCGGCACGCCGTACGCCCATGGCTCGTGGAACTCTCCGCCGTAGAACGCCGCCCAATCTGCCTCGCTGGTGAGACGGTGGTCCGCCCCCGCATCGATCACAAGCGCCGCGTCGCCGAGTGCGTCGGTGTACTGCCCCGACTGCCCGTGCGGGAGCGCGAGGAAGACGACGTCATGACCGGACAGGACATCCGGTGTGGTCGGCTGCAGCGTCAGATGGCGCAGCGACCTGAGGTGCGGCTGGTGGTCCACGAGGTCGTCGCCCGCGTTGGAATGCGCGGTGACCGTGCGGATCTCGATGTCGGGATGGCCTGCGAGCAGGCGCAGGATCTCGCCGCCCGCGTAGCCAGAGGCGCCGGAGACAGCGACCGAATACGTCATAGCATCTACCTTAAGTCCGTGTGGATGGGCTGCCGTTTCGGCGACACCGCTCCCTCACGCAGACACGAAGGTTCGCAGTGCCGCCCAGACTCGGCGGGCACGCGGACGGCGCGCGACGACGCTGCTCGGTGAGAGCGGCGAGACGGTCGCGATCGAGGCCATGGCGACGACATTAGCAGACCTGTCCCGGATATCCGCCGCCCAGCGAGTGCACCGCTCGGATCTCCGCGCCACGGCTCAGCGGAACGTTCGTTCCCGCCTGCCCCGTGCGCGGAGCAGTGCGCGGGAGCGCGCAAACCGTTGTTCTGGGCGCGGTCAGTCCGGCAGAATCGCCGATATGGACGACCCGCTCCCCGACCTGACGGCCGAGCTCCGCACGATCACCGCGATGCCGAGGGTTCCGTTCGACGGGCCGCGGCGCTGGTGGGGCGGCCCGCTCGACGTGGAGGGGCTCGCCCTCGCAAGCGTGGCAGCGGCGGCGTCGGCCGCAGCCGCGCTGACGGGACACCGGCTCGGCGTACGGGCCGACCTCGTCGCCGGTGCCTTCGGCTCGATCCGTCACACCAGGATCGATGGCCGGAAGCCTGAGGGATTCGCGCCGCTGTCCGGGTTCTTCCCCACCTCCGACGGGTGGCTGCGCACCCACGCGAACTACCCGCATCACGCAGCAGTCCTGGAGCGCCTCTACGGCGCGACGGATGCTGCAGCGCTGGCAGAGGCGCTGGCCGGTGTCGTCGCCGCCGACGCCGAGCACGACATCGTCGCGGCGGGAGGTGCGGCCGCACGGGTCAGAACAGCGCAGGAGTGGCGAGGCTCTGAGCCGGCGCGTGCCGTCGACGGGTCGCCGTGGATCGAATTCGATATCGAGGAGCGCGCTGGCACGGAACCACAGGTGCCGGCGAGCGGCGGGCTCGCCGGCGTCAGGGTGCTGGATCTGACCAGGGTGATCGCCGGGCCGACGGCGACGCAGCTGCTGGCCCAGCTGGGAGCAGACGTGCTGCGGGTCGATCCGCCCGGTCTGCCGGAGCTCATCGACATGCACGTCGATCGCAATGCTGGCAAGCGCACCAGCCTGCTCGACGCGCACAACCGAGCGCACAGTGCCGTGATCGACGACCTCGTCTCGCATGCGGACGTCGTGGTGACCGGCTACCGGCCCGGCGCTCTCGCACGCCTCGGGCTCGACGCCGGAACGCTGCGCGAACGACGCGCAGATCTCGTCGTCGCAGAGTTCTCGGCATGGGGCTTCGACGACCCATGGGCCGGGCGACGCGGGTTCGACTCGATCGTGCAGGCCGCGACGGGAGTCGCCGACGCGTATCGACACGACGACGGGACCCCTGGCGCCCTGCCGGTGCAGGCACTCGACTATGCGACGGGCTTCGGCATCGCCGCCGCTGTCTGCGCGCTGCTGAATCGCCGCGCCCGCACGAGGCGCGGCGGATCGGCACGGATGTCGCTCGCCCGGACGGCGCACCTGCTGCTCGACCAGCCGTCGGCGACCGGTGCGCTCTCGCCGACACCGACTCCCGTCATCCGGAGGCTCGACTCGCCCTACGGTCCGCTCGAGCTGGCCGCACCCGCGGTGACGCGCGACGGGGCAGCGTTGGACCACGCCGCAGCGCCCGACGACTACGGCACGGCCGAGCCGCGGTTTCTGAACCAGGAGGTCGCGCTCGGTTGACCGAAAGGCGGCTGCTGCACCGGCAGGAGGTCAGGCAGATCCGCATCAGGCAGGCGATGTCCATCTCCGCCGTACTGTTCGTTCGTCACACTCCTCACCCATCCGACCGACCATCGCCGCGGACGACGCCACCGGCTCCGCTCGGATCGGATCGCACCGTCATCCGGTGCCGTGCCTCGAGCCGCGCACCCGCCCCGATTCGTACGCCCACATCGCCGCCTCCACCCGGTTGCGCACGCCGAGCTTGCCGAGCACGGCGGCGATGTGCGCCTTCACCGTGCCGAGCGAGAGGTTCAGCTGCGCTCCGATCTCGGCGTTGGTGAAGCCCGCGGCGAGCGCGACGAGCACCTCTTCTTCCCGCGACGTGAGAGGCTCGGCCGGCTCTGCCGATCGCGGCGCGGCCGGCGCGAACTCCGCCAACAGCCGCGCCGTGATCTCGGGGGCGATCAGGGCGTCACCGGTCGCGGCGGCCCGCACGGCCTCGGCGAGCAGCCGTGGTCCCGAGTCCTTGAGCAGGAAGCCCTTCGCTCCGGCGCGCAGAGCGCCGTGCACGTACTCGTCGAGATCGAAGGTGGTGAGGATGACGACCGCGGGCGGCGCATCGTCCGCGGCGAGCGCACGGGTCGCCTCCAGCCCGTCCATACGGGGCATCCGGATGTCCATCAGCACGACGTCAGGGCGCTGCCGCCTGGCCAGATCGACGGCGACGATCCCGTCCGCGGCTTCGCCGACGACCTCGATGTCCGGCTGCGCATCGAGCATCATGCGCAGGCCGGCGCGGATCGACTCCTGGTCGTCCGTGATGAGCACACTGATCACGACGCTCCGCTCCCTTCATCGCGCGCCGACGGCACGACTGCCGACACGATCCATCCGGTCTCTCCCGGCCCCGCGTGCAGGCGGCCGCCGAGCATCGACGCGCGCTCCGTCATCCCCGTGATGCCGTATCCGCCGGACGCGCCAGGCGAGGCCGGGGAGCCGTCGTCCGTCACGCGCAGTTCGACATCGGCGGCGCTGACGACCAGCTCGACCACGACGCGCGTGGCGCCGGTCGCGTGGCGCCGCGCGTTCGCAACCGCCTCCTGCGCGATGCGGAAGAGCGCGTTCTGCGCCATCCGCGGCATCTGCGAGACGGCGACGCGGGCGGCGGAGGCGGCGCGGACCTGCACGACCGGAGGACCGACGGCGGCGAGCGCCTCGATCTCGGCGAGCCCTGCGATGGGCTGCAGCGGCGCCGACGCTTCATCGCCGCGCAGCACCCTGACCAGCGATCGCATCTCGGTCAGCGCCTCGCGCGCCTCCCGCTCGATCGCACCGAACGCGGTCGTCGATCGCTCGACGTCCGGCGGCAGCGCCTGTGCGGCCTGGGCGCGGATCGCGATCGCCGACACATGGTGCGCCACCGTGTCATGCAGGTCTCGGGCCAGCCCCTCGCGCTCCCTGCTCCGTTCGCGCTCCAGCGCGGCGGTGTGCGCCTCGACGCGCTGGCGGCGGATGACACCGACCAGGCAGGCGCCTCCCACGATCACGACGGCCGCCGCCGCGCCTGTCCACTCGCCGCGGCTCGCGGCGAGTGAGACGACGACGCCGAGCGCCAGCAGCGCGCCGCCCAGCATCCGCGCGAAGCCGCTCCCCCAGCGGAACAGCGCGTAGGGCACGAGAAGCATCACGGCCACGGCGCCGAGCGCACTCGTCTGCTCGCCCGCCGCCCATCCCGTGATCTCGTAGCCAGCGGAGACCGCGGTCATGCCGGCCACGACGATGAGCGGATGCGTACGCCGCCACAGCAGCCCCGGGAGCACGACAAGGGTGACGATGAGGGAGGCCACCGGCCAGACCAGGTCCGGCCGTACGAGAGTCTCGGCGACGGCGACGGCGGTCGCGACGACGACGAGCACGACGTCGCGCACGCCCGGCCCTGACGCGCCTGCGGCGGCGGGTGCCGCGGCGGCCGAGGCGATGCGCGCTTCCATGACTGCCACGCTACGCCGCCGCACGCGGGCGCGCGGCACGCGCGTGCCGCACCCGGATCACGATCTCCGCGGCGACGATGTTGATCAGCCAGCCGGCGTCCATCTCGATGAGGCGGCGCAGCTCATCCGGCTCCCCCAGCAGGAGCATGGGCGGCATCGACGTGAGCACCTGGGTGCCCGCTCCCATCGCGACCGCGTAAGCGCGGATCATCCACGCCCCGTGCGCGTCGAAGCGTCGCCTGGCGACGGCGACGAGAGCGAGCACGAGGCAGGCGAACATCCAGACACCGACGGCGTACCGGGACAGGAGCAGCGCGAGCCCGTCGTCGATCGGCGGAAGAACGTATGTCGCGTTCATCCACAGCCCCGACAGCGCGACGACGAACCCCGTGGGTACGAGCAGGTAGCGACCGGCGAAGCGATGCCACACGATGTGGCGGCGGCGGAAGGTCGGAGGGAACTGGAACGCACCGACCACCGCGTAGACGACCGCGCCGACGATGTGCAGCACGACCGGCAGCGGGTCGTCCGCGAATCGGTCGGGTGTGGACGGGTCGGACGCCGCGACGCCGCCGACGCGGACGGAACCCGCGATCGACGGCACCATGGCGAGAACCAGGAGGCCGACGATCAGCCACCATTCCCGTGCGGGGATGCGGGGCTTCGAAGATGGAGCGACGGTTCGCGCTGTTGTGGTCATGCGCCCATGTTCGCGTCCGGGCAGCGGTGCGCACATCGGCCGACCGGCCCGACCTGCCGCCGCAGATCATCCGATCGGACGACGGGGGTGCGACACCGCCTTCGCGATGCCGCACCCCCGTCGTCCGATCGCGTCAGTCGCGGATCTTCGCGCCGAAGCGCTCCTCGGTCTGCGTCACGCCCGACAGTTTCGCCTCCGTGGCCTCCGCAGCGGTCAGCGTGCGGTCGTCGGCACGGAACCGCAGAGCGAAGGTGAGGCTCTTCGTGCCCTCCGGCACGCCCTCGCCGCGGTAGTCGTCGACGAGTCGGATGTGCTCGAGGAGGTCGCCTGCGCCATCGACGAGAGCGCCGCGCAGTTCGGCCGCCGGCAGTGCGGCGTCCACGACGAGAGAGACGTCCTGCGTCGCCGCGGGGTAGGTCGACAGCGAAGCGGCCACGACACGGCGCCCGACGAGCCCGAGGAGCAGGTCGACGTTCAGCTCGGCGACGATCGTGCGTGCCGGCAGGTCGGCGTCGGCTGCCACGCTGGGCAGCAGTTCGCCGACGTACCCGATCTCCTCGCCTGCAGCGGACAAGATGCCGGTGCGACCCGGGTGCAGCGCCGCCCGCTCGCCCTGCGAGACGGCGATGTCGATCCCCGCAGCGACACCGATGGTGCGCACAGCATCGAGCGCGGTCTCGAGCCCTGCCTGCTCCGCTGCGCGTCCGGGCTGCTTCGGCGTCACGTTGCCCGCCAGCAGGATCGCGACATGGCGCGGCTGCGGCGGGATCGAGGCGTTCAGCGCCGCGAGGGTCTCGTCATCCGGACGCTCGGCGAGAGGCGGCACCGCATCGGTGCCGTAAGCGGCGCCTGGCTCCGGCAGGAACACGCTGCCGACCTCGAACAGCGCGAGATCGGTCAGCCCGCGCGAGATGTTGCGGTGCGCGTTCTGCGCCAGGCCAGGGATCAGCGAACGGCGCAGGAACGCCTGCTGAGCACTGATCGGGTTGGCGAGCCGTACCCCTGGCAGCGACTCCCCCGACGCTGATCCGTAGAGGTCGTTCTGCTCGGCGGAGACGAAGGGGAACGCCGGCGTCTCGACGAATCCGGCTGCGGCGAGCGCGTTCGACACGCGACGGCGCCCCTGCTGGGCGGCGGTGAGGCCGCGGCCCGAGGGCGGCGTCGGCAGGATCGACGGCACCTTGTCCAGACCGTCGACGCGCACGATCTCCTCGGTGAGCGCCCATTTGTCCGTCAGATCGCCTCGCCATGTCGGCGCCGTGACGCTCCAACCGTCCGAGGCGTCGGCGACAGCACAGCCGATCGCCTCGAGCACCTCGCGGATGCGCTCCGGCGCATAGTCGACGCCGATCAGGCTGCTGGCGAAGCCCGTCGGCAGCTCAACCGGATCGGGCAGTGCGACGCCCCCGACCTGGGTGCCCTCATCGGTCGCCGTGCCGCCGGCGAGCTCGATCATCAGGTCGACGACCCGCTGCGCCGCGACGGGTGCGACAGCGGGGTCGACGCCGCGTTCGAAGCGCCTGGAGGCCTCACTGGACAATTTGTGGCGACGGGCCGTGCGGGCGATGGAGACGCGATCGAACGTCGCCGCCTCCACGAGCACGTTCTTCGTCGCTTCGGTCATCTCGGTGGTGCCGCCGCCCATGACACCGGCGAGCCCGATCGGGCCGGAGCCGTCGGTGATCAGCAGATCCTCGGCGAACAGCTCGCGCTTGTGGCCGTCGAGCGTGGTGAGGGTCTCCCCCGCACGCGCGCGGCGCACGGTGATGCCGCCGGTGAGAGCGTCGAGGTCGTAGCCGTGGATCGGCTGTCCCAGCTCGACCATCACGTAGTTGGTGATGTCGATGAGCAGGCCGAGCGATCGCACGCCCGCAAGCGCGAGCCGCGATACCATCCAAGCGGGCGTCGGGCGCGACGGGTCAACGCCGCGCACGACGCGGGCGACGAACTGCGTCGCGCCGTCGTTGCCGCGGATCGGTGCGTCGTCGCTCAGCTCGACGTCGAAGCCGGAGGCCTCGGCGATCGCTGCGCCGACCGCGGGGTCGGAGAACGCTGCGCCGGTTGCGAGCGAGTACTCGCGGGCGATGCCGCGGATGGACAGCGCATAGCCGCGGTCCGGGGTGACGTTCACGTCGACGGCCGCGTCATCGAGGCCGAGCAGAGCGATCGCATCCGTGCCGGCCTCGGGGTCGAGACCCCATTCGACGAGCCGGATGATGCCGTCGCTCTCGTCGCCGAGGCCGAGCTCGGTCGCCGATGCGATCATGCCGTCGGAGACATGGCCGTACGTCTGCCGCGCGGCGATCTCGAAACCGCCAGGCAGCACGGCGCCCGGCAGCGTCACCACGACCTTGTCGCCCTCACGGAAGTTCTGCGCGCCGCAGACGATGCCGCGCACGCCTCCGTTCGCTTCGCCGACATCGACCTGGCACCAGCGGATGTTCTTGCCGTTCTTCTGCGGTTCGACCTCGAAGGAGACCACCCGCCCGACGACGACGGGGCCCGTCACATCGAACGCGACGAGCTCCTCCTCTTCGAAGCCGACCGACACGAGGGACGCGAACACGTCATCCGGCGTCGCCTTCTGCGGAACCTCGACGAACTCACGCAGCCACGAAACGGGGACGCGCATCACACCACCATCCCGAACTGCTCGCTGAAGCGGACATCGCCCTCTGCCATGTCTCGCATGTCCTGCACATCGCTGCGGAACATGACCGCCCGCTCGATGCCGATGCCGAAGGCGAAGCCGCTGTACTCCTCCGGGTCGATCCCCGCCGCGCGCAGCACGTTGGGATTCACCATGCCGCAGCCGCCCCACTCGATCCAACGCGCACCGCCTGCGAAGGTCGGGTGCCACAGGTCGAACTCGGCGCTGGGCTCGGTGAACGGGAAGTGATTCGTGCGCAGGCGGGTCTTCGCCTCGTCGCCGAACATCTGCCGCGCGATGTGGTCGAGGGTGCCCTTCAGGTGTGCCATCGTGATGCCCTTGTCGACCACGAGCCCCTCGAACTGCGTGAACACGGGCAGGTGGGTCGCGTCGAACTCGTCGGTGCGGTACGTGCGGCCGGGGCACAGCACGTAGATCGGCACCTCGCGGTCGAGCATCGAGCGCACCTGCACGGGGCTGGTGTGCGTGCGCATCACGAGGTGGCGCTCCACGGGGTCGACGTAGAACGTGTCCTGCTCCTGGCGGGCGGGGTGGTCGACGTCGAAGTTCAGCGCGTCGAAGTTGAACCACTCGTGCTCGAGCTCCGGCCCCTCCGCGATCTCCCATCCCATGCCGACGAAGATGTCGCTGACGTGCTCCTGCAGCACGCTGATCGGGTGGCGCGCTCCGGTGCGCGTGCGATGGGCCACGGCCGTGATGTCGACGCGCTCCGCCTCGAGACGCGCTGCCAGCTCCGCCTGGGCCAGCTCGGACTCACGTGCGGCGAACGCCTGGTTCACCGTGGCGCGCGCGCCGCCGACGAGCTTGCCGAACTCGGCCTTGCGTTCCTTCGGCACGCTGCGCATCCGCGCGTTGAGCGCGGCGAGCGGACTGCCGTCGCCCTGGTGGGCGGAACGGGCGGCCTTCAGAGCGGAGATGTCGGCTGCGGCGGCCGCGGCGGCGAGTGCTTCGGCGACCGCAGCATCCACCGCCTCTGGCGTGATTTCGAGTGGTTCGGACACAAGACACGATTCTACGTGGCGGCCGCGGACGGAGACGAACCCGCTTCGGCGAGCATGCCTCCCGTTCGACGACGGATCATCCGGTGCCGAACGGCGATCTCGCGGTACGCCTCGACGAGGACGGGATCGGGCAGGACTTCGGGCTCGGCATGGACCATCGCCTCGACGGCGCCGTGCCATGTCGCGTGCACGCCGGAGCCGATCGCGGCGCAGACAGCCGCCCCCATCCCCGCGCCGTCGGCGACGCGCATTCGACGGACCGGGATCTCGAAGGTCGCCGCCAGGATCCGCCGCATCAGATCGGAGCGCGCACCACCACCCGCGACGATGAGCGTTCGCGGCGCGCGACCGAGCGCGTCGAAGAGGCCGCGGGTCTCGTCGGCCATCGTCAGCGCCAGCGCCTCGAGCACCGAGCGATGCAGATGGCCGCGCCCCTGCGAGCCGTCGAACCCGATCATGGCACCGCGGCGCCACGGTTCGTCCGCCGGGGCGAGCCAGTCCAGTACGGTCACGAGCCCGCCTGCACCGGCGGGTGCCGAGGCCGCCTCGGTCTCCAGCGCCCGTTCGCGCTCGCCGTCGCCGAACGCGGGCGCTGCGTTCTCACCGGGGCGCGCGTCGAAGACGAGGTCGCGCAGCCAGCTCACCGTCCACATGCCGCGACGCACTCCGCCGCTCTCGTAGAACGTGCCGCCCGGCGTCGCGCCGAAGTTGCGCCACAGGCCCGGAAGGCGCCGGGGAGCGAAGCCGCTCTCGCCGGGAGTCATCGCCGCGACATAGGTGCCGAGCGACAGCAGCGCGTCGCTCTCGTCGATGAGACCGGAGCCGAGTGCTTCGACGGCCTTGTCGTTCGACGTCGCGTACACCGGCAGTCCCTCGGGCAGTCCGGTCAGATCTGCGGCCGCCGCCGCGACCCGCCCATGCAGCTCGCCCGGCATGACGAGGGGCAGCAGCATGTCGCGCGGCACGCCCTCCCGGGCGATCGCGGCGTCGTCGTCGCTCCAGCGCCAGGTGTCATGGTCGACCGGCCAGTGCCCCTCGGTGTTGCCCGCGGCATCGGTGAGTCGGCCCGTCAGCCGCCCGGCGATGTAGCCCGTCGACGTCGCCACGTACCTGACGTCGTCGTCCTCGTGCTCATACGGACGGGACAGCCGATCATCCATCCAGTTGATCACCGGCGCGGCGAGCGAACCGTCGGCGCGCAGCAGTGCACGACAGAACCGGATCGTGCACAGTCCGACCCCGACGATGCGCGCGGGGTCACCATCGAAGTCGTCCATCGCCTCGCGGCAGGCCGCGACGACGGAGTCCCAGAGATCGTCGTCCGGATGCTCGACCCGGCCGGGCGCGAGACGGACCGCCGGGCGCAGAGCGGCGCGTCCGCGCGCGCACACGCCACCGGCAGCGTCGACGATCGAGACCTTCGTGCTCTGCGATCCGTTGTCGATCGCGAGCAGCAGCGGGCCGTCCATCCGGTGCCCGCTACTCGACCGGATAGATCGTGCCGAGGTTCATCACGCCGTTCGGGTCGAACTCGCGCTTGAGGCCGGCGAGGATGCGATACGCGCTGCCGTGCTCTTCGCGCGTCCAGCGAGCGCGGTACTTGCCGACGCCGTGGTGGTGCACCATCGACCCGCCCACCCGCAGCGCCTCCTCGACGATGATCGCGTTGAGCGGCTCGTGGTACTCGCGGATCTCCTCGCGCGGCTCGCAGCGGATCGTGTAGTCGTACACGAAGTAGAGATTGGTTCCCGT
Organism: Microbacterium halotolerans; assembly: GCF_003569805.1. Classification (GTDB taxonomy): domain Bacteria; phylum Actinomycetota; class Actinomycetes; order Actinomycetales; family Microbacteriaceae; genus Microbacterium; species Microbacterium halotolerans. The sequence goes on from NZ_KZ984053.1 coordinate 19,702, forward strand.
CTGATAGCTGTGCGAAGAGTGCGCCCCGAGCAGGTGCAGGTCGTCGCGGCGGGGGAACTCCGTGCGGATGCGATTCATCACGGCTTCGTACAGCTCGTGCGTGCGGGACCAGTCGACAGCGACCTCGGTCGTGTAGCCGAGGCGTCCGTGTTCGACCATGTCGCGCCGCTCGGCCTCGATCTTGTCGGCTCCCCAGTTGAGGCCATCGAGCCAGTTCGCCACGTACTGCGGGGCGAGCGCCCGATGCGGGATGGCGGTGAGCTCCTCCTCGACGCCGTCGGCGATGGCGTCGGCGATGCGCTTCGGGCCGTCGGCGACGACGATCACCACCGGCTTTCCATCGGCGACGTCGCTGAAGTGCTGACCGGCATCGCCTGCCGAGTAGACGCGAGCGACGCTCGGCCTGTACCCGGCCTGCACGATACGGCGCAGGACGTCGATGCCGTCTGAGAACTCATCGACGACGAAGCCGAGCGCTCGACGGTTCTCGGGCTCGAAGCGGAACAGCTTCACAGTGACCTCGGTCACGACGCACAGCGCCCCCTCGTTTCCGATCACCACGTGCCGGATGTCGGGACCTGCCGCTCGGCGCGGCACGTTCTTGATGCGCGTGACGCTGCCGTCCGGGAACACCGCCTCGAGCCCGACGACCATGTCTTCGATCCCCCCGTAGAGGGTGGAGAGCTGCCCGATCGAACGCGTCGCGACGAGGCCTCCGAACTGCGCGAGGGGCTTCGACTGGGGCGAGTGCGCAGTCGTCAGCCCGCGGTCGCGCAGTGCGTCGTCGAGCCGCTGCAGCGGCACCCCTGCCTGCACCGTCGCCTGCATGTTCACTTCGTCGATCTCGATCACGGCGTCCATGCGCGAGCAGTCGAGCACGATCGAATCCTCGGCGGCCGTCTCGAGACCGCCCTCCGTGCCCGTGCGGCCCGTCCGCGGCACGACGTTGACGCCGTGTTCGTCGGCGAAGACGAGCACGGCGCGGACCTGCTCGGTCGAGGTCGCATAGGCGATCGCGGCGGGGAACGGACCGTCGTAGATGCCGTGAGCGGCCTCGTACTTGTGGAAGCGGTCGACGCTCGCCTCGCGCAGTCGCTGCTCGTCGGTGTCGACCCTGTCGGCTCCGAGCATGTCGACGAGTCGCGCGACGATCGCCGCGCGGTCGATCGTCGGCGTCGGCCTGGTGAAGGTGGGCACGGCCATGGTTTCCTCGTTTCGGTCTGAGGGGATTCGGTCTGATGGCGGATGTCGGCGGCGGCGCGGGACGGCCGTCAGCGGACGAGGTACCCGCCGTCGACGGCGAGCACCTGACCGTTCACATAGTCGGAGGCGGGGCTGGCGAGGAACACCGCGGCGCCCATGAGATCGTCGCGCCGCCCCCAGCGGCCGGCTGGCACATGGTCGAGCACCCTGCGGTTCGCTTCGGGCTCCGACCGCGTCTCTGCGGTGAGCGCGGTTTCGAAGTATCCGGGGGCGATGGCGTTGACCTGCACCCCCGACGAAGCGAGCTCGTCGGCATAGGCGCGGGTGAACCCGACGATGCCGTGCTTCGTCGCGGCGTACGCAGGTGAGCCGACGCCCCCCAGGAAGGAGAAGAGCGAGGCGATGTTGATGATCTTGCCCGAACCGCGGTCGCTCATGTGCGCTGCGGCGAGACGGCCGAGTTCGAAGGCGGCGGTGAGGTTGACGGCGATCATCCTGTCCCATTCGGCACGGCCGAACTCGCGCCATGGCGCGACGAGGTTGACCCCCGCGGAGTTGACGAGGATGTCGACGCGGCCGAACGCCTCGACTGCCTCGGCCATGACGCGCTCGGGAGCGCCCGGCTCGGTCAGATCGGCGATCATCCCCGAGTACCGGGCGCCGGCCGCCTCGACGAGCGCTTCTGTCTCTCCGCCGTCGTCGCTCGCGCTCGGCACGAACACGTCGGCGCCGGCCGTCGCCAGAGCCAGGGTGAATGCCTGGCCGAGCCCGCTGTTGCCACCGGTGACGACGGCGATGCGGCCGTTGAGCGAGAACTGGGCGAGGGAGAATTCGGTGATGTCCAACAGGGTCCTTCTCGACGGGAGGCGATGCGGCTGTCAGGGGAAGGGCGTCGGATGCGGCATCCGGTTCTCGCGGTCGCAGGAATCGGGTGCCGCGTCCGTCCGCCTCGGGTCAGATCAGACCCTGTTCGGTCAGCCAGTCGATCGCGACGTCCTCCGGGTCCTCGCCGTCGACGTCGACCTGGCTGTTGAGATCCTGCATCACCTCGGTGGTGAGCAGCGGCGAGACCAGGCCGATCACGTCGGCGATGGCTGGGTGCTCGTCGAGGGTCTCCTGCTTCACCGTGAACGAACCCTGATAGGCCGGGAAGAACTCCTGGTCGTCCTCGAGCACCGTCAGGTCCATGGCGGGGATGCGGCCGTCGGTCTCGAAGACCTCGCCGAAGGTGCAGTCGGCGCCCTCCGCGGTCGCGGTATAGATGATGCCCGTGTCGAGCAGTGCGGTGCTGTCCTCGAAGCCGTATGCGTCACGCAGGCCGGGCCACCCGTCATCGCGCGTGGAGAACTCGCTCTCGATGCAGAACGTCTGCTCGTCAGCGGGCAGGGCTGCGACGTCGCTGAGCGTGGACACGCCGAGGTCCTCGAGCGTGCCGCTCGCACCGGCGAGCGCGTAGGTGTTGTTGAGCGGAGCGGGCTCGAGCCATACGATTCCGTTCTGCTCGAGGTCCGCCTCGGCGACGGCGTCGAACTGGGCTTCCGCGCCCTGCACCGGCTCGGTCTCGCCGAGGTAGGTGATCCAGCCGGTTCCGGTGTAGTCCCAGTAGCCCAGGAACTCGTCGTTCTCGAAGGCCTGACGCACATTGGTCGAGCCGACGAGATCGATGTTCGCCTCGACATCGGCACCGTGCGCACGGAACAGCTCGGTCGTGATGTAGGCGAGCACGTACTGCTCGGCGAAGTCCTTGCTTCCGATGACGCCGGTCAGGCTGTCGAGTTCGTCGCCCTGCGACCCGGTCTCCGTTCCTGCTCCGGCTCCGCCCGAGCAGCCGGCCAGGGCGACGGCCGAGGCCGCGACGAGTGCGAGAGCGCCGATGCGCTTGTTCATGTGCGTTCCTTTCGGTGGCAACCGCGGCGGCGCGAGGCGCCGATGCGGTCGGTGGGGGTGTTCACAGGCCCTTCGGCCTGACGAGGTCTTCGACGAGGCCAGCGAGCCAGTCGACGAGCACGGCGATCGAGGCGACCAGCACAGCGCCCACGACGATCACCGGATAGCGCTGCAGCTTGAGCCCGTTGACGATCATGTCGCCGAGGCCGCCGGCGTTGATGAACGTGGCGACGGTTGCGACGCCGACGGCGAAGACGAGAGCCGTGCGCAGGCCGGCGATGATCACCGGCGATGCGAGCGGGAGTTCGATGCGGCGCAGCGACTGCCAGGCGGTCATGCCCATGCCGCGTGCCGACTCTCGAACGCTGGCGGGGATCTGGTCGAGGCCGGCCACCGTGTTGCGCAGGACCGGCAGGAACGAGTAGGCGACGAGGGCCACCAGCGCCGTGACGAACCCGGTCTGCCACGCGATGGCGAGCAGGATGATGAGGCCGACGGCTGGCGTGGCCTGCCCGATGTTCGCGACGACGCCGACCGCACCCCGGAAGATGCGCGAGCGCGAGCGCGACACCGCGATTCCGAGCGGGATGGCGAGAGCGGCGACGAGGGCAGAGGCGACGAGCGTCAGGATGAGGTGCTCGCCGGTCTTCGCGATGATGTAGTCCCAGTTGAGGGTGCGAGCCTCGATCGAGTCGAGCTCGCGCGACGACGCCCAGATCGCCAGCACCGCGAGCACGGCGGCCACGGTGATGAGCGGCACGAATCGACGCAGCCAGCGGCGGCCGGCCGGGTCGCCGGCTCCGAGCGCCGTGACCGTGACGGGCATGGTCGCGTTCGAGGCGCTCACGGTGCGCCCTGCTCACGAGAGGGGATCTTGCGGGCGTCTGCGTCGAGGAGCGTCGAGATGGTGTCGAAGTCGATTGCGCCCACGACGCGGCCTCCGCGTGTGACGCGCACGCTCGAGGCTCCCGACCGGACCAGCATGTCGAGTGCGTCCCGCAGCGAGTCGCGCTCATCGACCTCGAGCGCAGAGGTCGACGCCGAGACACCGGCCAGTTCGACGTGCGAGAGGCCGATCAGAGCGAGTCGCTTCAGCGCCGTTCCCTTGCCGATGAACGACTGTACGTAGTCGTTGGCAGGGGCGGCGAGGATGTTCGCAGGCGTGTCGAACTGCTCGATCTGACTGCGATCGCTGAGCACGGCGATCCGGTCGCCGAGCTTGATCGCCTCGTCGAAGTCGTGCGTGACGAAGACGATCGTCTTCCCGATGCCCTCTTGGATCCTCAGGAACTCGGCCTGCAGCCCGTCACGGGTGATCGGGTCGGTGGCGCCGAACGGCTCATCCATGAGCATGACGGGAGGATCGGCGGCGAGCGCCCTGGCGACGCCGACCCGCTGCTGCTGACCGCCGGAGAGCTCCTTCGGGTAGCGGCGCGCGAACACACCGGGGTCGAGGTCGACCAGGCGCAGCAGTTCGTCCACGCGCTCGGCGATTCGAGACCTCGACCAGCCGAGCAGCTTCGGCACCGTCGCGATGTTGTCGAAGATCGTCAGGTGCGGGAAGAGACCGATCTGCTGGATCACGTATCCGATGTGCCGGCGCAGCTCGTTCGGCTCGAGCGACAGCACATCCTGATCCGCGATCCGGATCGAACCCGACGTCGGCTCGATGATCCGGTTGATCATCTTCATCGTCGTCGTCTTGCCGCATCCGGATGGGCCGACGAACATGACCAGTTCCCCGGGACTCACCGACATGGTGAAGTCCTCGACGGCCGGGCGCTCCTGTCCCTGGTACTTCTTGGTGACGCCGTCGAGCTCGATGTTCACACTCGATCCCGCGTCGGCGAACGCGGCCGTGGCGCCATTGATCGACGTGCTGTTCCCGCTGCGGGTGGATGCGGTCATCGGAGTCCCCTTGAGGTCGTCGTACGGGCGAGCAGAACGAGGAGGCCGTCGAGCACGAGCGCGATGACGATCGTCGCCACCGTGCCGACGAGCGCGTAGTTGAGCGCGTTCGCCGAGCCGAGCGTCGACAGCCCCCGGAAGATGTACGTGCCGAGACCGGGGCCTGCGACATACGCCGCGATGGCCGCCACGCCGACCGACAGCTGCGTCGCGACGCGCAGTCCGGTCAGGATGACGGGCCAGGCGATCGGCAGCTGCATCGAGAACAGGATGCGCACGCGTGACATCCCGACGCCGCTGGCTGCCTCGAGGACGTGACGCGGCACCTCGCTGAGCCCGACGGCCGTGTTCCGGATGACGGGCAGCAGCGCGTACACGACGAGCGCCACGATCGTGGCTCCCCAGCCGAGGCCGAGCACGGGGCTCAGCAGGGCGAGGAGCGCAAGCGATGGGACGGTGATCGCCACCGACGCGGTCGTGATGGCGGCGCTGCGCGCACCCGGGCGATCCCACACGAGCATGCCGAGGCCGACGCCGATCACGGCGGAGATCGCCAGCGACAGCAGGACGACCGCGAGGTGCTCGGCTGCGAGCGTCAGGATCTCGTCCCATCGGCGCTCGACGAACCGAGCGAGGTTCTCGAGATCGAACCCGTTCATTCCGCTCCTCACCGCCGAGGCGCTCCTCCGCGCCGCCGGACGCTGTTGTCTTCGTGTCGACAACCATACGAAATGGTCTTCATTTACACAAAGCTGGTTGTTCATATGGCAACTTGTCGATATGCTGTGTGTATGACCGACGTGCCGCACCGTCCCGCGCGACGCAACACCTCCGGCCTCACCCGCGATCTGGAGCTGCTCGAGCTGCTCGGTTCCGCCGAGTCCGCGCGTGCCGACGGTCTCGGCGTCGTGCGCCTGGCGGAGCTGAGCGGCCGAGACAAAGGCGTCGTCTCGCGTTCTCTGGCGACCCTCGCCGACTCAGGGCTCGCGGAGCGCGACCCTCTGACGCGTGCCTATCGGCTCGGTCCGCGCCTCTACGCCCTCGCCGCGCACACGCGCGAGACCCGGTTGACGTCCGTGGCCCGGCCCATCCTGCGTCGCATTGCGAATGAGACGCGCGAGACCGCCAGCCTGAACGTCCTGCGCGGAGGGCATGTGCTGACGGTGCTGAGCGAGCTGAGCCCGCACGAGTTCCGTGCGACGGGGTGGGAGGGTGTGACGACATCGGCCTGGCGCACGCCGTCGGGGCGCGCTCTGCTCAGCCAATGGGATGACACGGCACTTCGCGAGTGGTTCGTCGAGCACGCCGATGAGACGCCGATCGTCGGACGTGCCGATCGCAGCGTGATCACCTCCCCCTTCGCCGTCGTCCAGGACCCGTCACCGGCCTCGGACCATGTGCACGACCTGACGACGCTGCTGGCCGAAGTGGCAAGAGTGCGGGAGCTGGGCTATGCGCCGTCCGTCGAGGAGCTCGAACGGGGCATCGTCGCGGCGTCGGCGCCGATCCTCGACTTCACGGGGACCGTCGTCGCCGCGGTCAACATCAGCGCGCCCATCTCACGCGTCGGCCCGGATCCGGTGCCGCTCGGGACGTACATCGCGCGAGTGGGCGCCGAGATGTCCACGTCACTCGGCGCACAGGTCGGCGACGCATCGGGATGATGTGCTGCCTGCCGCACGGGCAGGCTCGCCAAGAGGAACAGCACCTCGGCCGTGTCGGCCTCAGCGCTTCCCCTGGTCGAAACGGGCTTCGCCCTTCTGCGTGGCGATGACCTCTGTCAGCGTCGAGTCGTCGTCCGCGGCCGGATCGTGCGGGGCCGCAACGACCTTCGGCGACCTGCTGGTGCGCTTCTCCGCCCACTTCGCCAGCCAGCTCAGCAGCAGACACATCACGATGTAGATCCCGCCGATGATGAACGCCGCCTGCAGAATCGGCCTGCCCTGCTGCGAGCCGAGCAGCTTGGCGTAGTACAGCAGCTCCTGGTAGGTGATGAGGAAGCCGAGCGCCGTGTCCTTCATGGTGACGACGAGCTGCGCGATGATCACGGGCAGCATCGCCCGCACCGCCTGCGGCAGCAGGATCTTGACCATCACCCCGCTCTTGCGCAGGCCGATCGCGTACCCGGCCTCCTTCTGTCCGCGCGGGAGCGATTCGATGCCGGCGCGCAGCGCCTCGGCGAGCACGGAGCCGTTGTACGCCATCAGTGCGATCACAACGGCCCAGTACGGGCTCATCGACACCCCGAGGCTCGGCAGGCCGTAGTACAGGATCATCATCATCACGAGCACGGGAACGGCGCGGAAGGCCTCCGTGATCACGGTGATGGGAACGCGCACCCAGATGTGCTCGGAGACCCGGCCGATCGCGAGCACGAAGCCGAGGGCGAGGCTGAGCACCGCGGCGACGGCGAACGCCCTGAGCGTGTTCAGCAGCATCTCGCCGATGGAGACCCACACTGCGGAGAAGGTGAACACGTGCCACTTCTCGGCGCTGAACTGGTTCGTCAGGCTGAACCGCCAGACGATGAAGGCGATGACCGCGAGGACGACGACCACGGTGGCGACCGCGAGGATCGCATTGCGACGCCTGGCCTTCGGGCCCGGAACGTCGTAGAGGACGGAAGTCATCGCGCGATCCTCCACTTGTTCTCGAGCGTGCGCTGCAGCCAGGTGAGCAGCATCACCAGTGCCACGAAGATCAGCGCCACCCAGAGCAGCACCTCCGGCGGCGAACCGGGCCGTGTGTGCGAGTTAGAGATGGTCGCCCTAAGGGCAGGAAGTGCCGCGACGGAGAACCCGGCCGCGACGGTGGTGTTCTTCAGCAGTGCGATGAACACGCTCATCATCGGAGGCACCACCGAACGGAAGGCCTGCGGCAGCACAACTTTGGTCATCACCTGTCCGAACGGGAGACCGATCGCGCGAGCGGCTTCCGCCTGCCCCACCGGCACCGTGTTGATGCCGGCCCGGATCGTCTCGGCGACATAGGTGGCAGTATAGAAACCGACCGCGAGGATGCCGAGCACCGTGTTCGACAGCGTCGGCAGCGCCAGCGCGCTGTAGCCGAACACGAAGAAGAAGAACACCAGTGTCAGCGGCGTGTTCCGCACCAGGTTGACGTACACGGTGCCCACCCCACGCGCGATCGGCACCGGCGAGACGCGCATCGCGCCGACCATGGTGCCGAGCACGAGGGCGAGCAGCGCACCGAAGACGAACACCAGCAGCGTGAGGGAGATGCCCTCTCGCCACAGGTCGAGGTTGCCGAAGATGGCGTCCACGCGCCCTCCTTCTTCTCGGATGACGGTGAGGGGCCCTCCTGGGCCCCTCACCGTTGCGGACTACTCGACCGGGTCGACGGCCGGCTGCTCGACCTCGATGCCCGACTGGCCGAGCGTGGCGTCGAAGATCTCCTGCCAGGTGTCGCCGCCGTCCGTGAACAGCGTGTTGATGTGCTCCTGCAGAGCGGCATCGCCCTTCGGGATGCCGACGCCGTAGCGCTCCTCGGTGAACAGCCCGTCGAGCACCTTCACCTCGTCCGGATACTGCGCGGCGTACCCGATCAGGATGGCCGCATCGGTGGTGACAGCGTCGACCTTTCCGTTGAGCAGGTCGTCGACGCAGGCGGAGTACAGGTCGTACTCCTCCGTCTCGATCTCGGGGAAGTTCTCCTTGATGTTCTGGATCGGCGTGGAGCCGGTCGCAGAGCACACCGTCATGCCGTTGAAGTCCTCGACGCCCGAGACCTCGGTCATCTCGCTGTCGGCACCGACCAGGAAGCCCTGGCCGGTGACGAAGTACGGCCCTGCGAAGTCGATCTGCTCCTTGCGCTGGTCCGTGATCGAGTACGTGCCTACGTAGTAGTCGACGTCGCCGTTCACGAGCGCCTGCTCGCGGTTGGCCGAGGCGATCGGCTCGTATTCGATATCGCCCTCCTCGAAGCCGAGCGAGCCGGCGATCCAGCGGGCGATCTCGATGTCGAAGCCGCTGCGCTCGTTCGTGGTCGCATCGAGGTAGCCGAGGTTGGGCTGGTCCTCCTTCACGCCGATGACAGGACCTCCCCGCTCGACCATCGCGTCGTAGGTGGCGCTCCCCTCGAGCGTGACCTCTTCCTCGACATCGGCCTCTGGGGCACCGCCGCCGTCCGTGCCGTCCGGGCTGCCGCTGTTGCACGCGCTGAGCGTGAGCAGCGCCGTCGCGGCGATGCCGACGACGGCGAGATTGCGAATCTTTCGCATGATTCCTCCTGGTGTGTGGTGGTGCCCGGTTGCTGTGCGCGGCACTCGTTGAACGGTCAGTTGGTCAGCAGCTTCGACAAGAAGTCCTTCGCCCTGTCTGAGCTGGGGTTGGTGAAGAACTCCTCAGGGGTCGCCTGCTCGACGATCTCGCCGTCCGCCATGAACACGACGCGGTCGGCGGCCTTGCGGGCGAAGCCCATCTCGTGGGTGACGACGACCATCGTCATCCCCTCCTTGGCGAGGCCGACCATGACGTCGAGCACCTCGTTGATCATCTCGGGGTCGAGCGCGCTGGTCGGCTCGTCGAAGAGCATCACCTTCGGGCGCATCGCCAGGGCACGGGCGATCGCGACGCGCTGCTGCTGGCCGCCGGAGAGCTGGGCGGGCAGCTTCTCCGCCTGCTGCGCCACGCCGACTCGGTCGAGCAGCTCACGCGCCTCGCGATCGGCGTCCGCCTGCTTCATGCCCTTCACCGAGATCGGGCCGAGCGTGACGTTCTGCAGGATCGTCAGGTGCGAGAACAGGTTGAACGACTGGAACACCATGCCGACGTCGGCTCGCAGCGTCGCGAGGGCCTTGCCCTCCTTCGGAAGCTCCTTGCCGTCGATCGTGATCGATCCGCTGGTGATCGTCTCAAGACGGTTGATCGTGCGGCACAGCGTGGACTTGCCTGACCCGGACGGCCCGATCACGACGACGACCTCCCCCTGGTCGACGGTCAGGTCGATGTGCTTCAGCGCGTGGAAGTCTCCGTAGTGCTTTTGTACGTTGTCCATGACCACAAGCGGCTCTGCCATGAACACACACTAAGCCGCATGCGCACCGCGGCGCCAGACCATGCGTTGTGCGTAATCAGTTCGTAACAGGTGAGCAAGTTGCACAGCACTGCCCGGGGAGCGTGGTCACGCCGCCCTCATGTTCGCTGGGCGAACGCGGATTCGTACAGGCAGACGCTGGCGGCGGTCGCGAGGTTGAGTGATTCCGCGCGCCCGTAGATCGGCAGCCGCAGTGCGCGATCTGCGAACGCCAGTGCCTCGCTGTCGAGCCCGCGTGCCTCGTTGCCGAAGAGCCACGCAGTCGGTGCAGCCAACTCGGCGCGCACCGCCATCAGATCGTCCCCGCCCACATCGGCCGCCAGCACCCGCAGGCCCGCCCGCTGCGTCGCCGCTGCGGCGTCGGAGAGCTCCGCACCCATCACGATCGGAATGTGGAACAGCGACCCGGTCGTCGAGCGCACCGCCTTCGGGTTGTACGGGTCGACGGTGTCGCCCGTGAGGATCACGGCGTCCGCGCCCGACGCGTCGGCGACCCGGATGATCGTTCCGAGATTGCCCGGATCGCGGATCTCGTGGCAGATCGCCACCAGCTTCGGCCCGCGGGAGAGCACGTCGTCCAGCGACGCCGGCCGCTGACGCGCCACGGCGATGATCCCCTGCGGTGTGACGGTGTCCGCCATCGCCGCGACGACGCGCTCCTCAGCGATGTCGGCGCGCAGCCCCGCGTCGGTCAGCGCGGTCACGATGTCGCGATTGCGCTCGAGCGCTCCTTCCGTCGCGTACACCTCGGTGACCACGTCCGGCGCCGAGTCCAGCGCTTCTCTGACGGCCTGCGGACCCTCGAGCAGGTAGAGCCCGGTATCGCGCCTCGCACTGCGCTTGGCGAGCTTCGCGACTGCGCGCACGCGCGGCGAACGGGGGTTGGTCAGCACCGGGTCAGTCTATGGGAGCGTGCGCGGTCGCCCCATCCGGTCCGTCCCCTTCGTCCGGATGCGCGGTGCGTGCGCGGTGGCGACGCTGTGCTGGTAGAAGCCCCAGCCGAAGACGATCGTGCCGAGCAGCAGCACCGCGCGGGCGAGCACGATCGCGGCGATCGTGGTGTCGGCGGGCAGGCCTCCGGCGACGAAGGTGCCGACCATGACGACCTCGTAGGCGCCGACGCCGTTGGGCGTGACGACGATCATGCTCGCGACGGTCGCCACGCCGTACGCGACGAAGACGAGCGCCGGGTCCGGTCTGATGCCGAACGCCACGAGCGCCACCCAGAACAGACCGGCGTCGAGGGCGTTCACCAGAAACGACCACAGGAACGGCACCACCAGCGAGCGGGCGTTCGCCGTCACCTCGCGCACCTCGATGTGCACGCCGTCGACGAAGCGGACGAGCTGCACCGGGTCGATCAGGCCGGGTCGTCGGATCAGCCTGGCGCCCCACGCGCCGACGCGCGTGATGACACCCGCGAACCGGTGCAGCAGTCGCCGGCGACGAAGCAGCAACGCGCCGGAAGCCGTGCCGACGACCGCGAGGGCCCCGATGCCCGCCGCCGTCCACAGCACCGTCGACGTTCCGTGTCCGGAGAGGATCAGCCAGACGCCGGATACGGCGAGCATGACGCTGAACGAGACGAACGTGACCGCGAAGCGGGCGAACTGGGCGAGCGTGCCTCGGCTGGCGGAGACGCCGAGAGTGTTGAGCTTCCATGCCGTGTAGGCGATACCCGCCGCTCCCCCCGAGGGGAGCATGTGGTTGGCGAAGTTGAACTCGAGCGACATCCGCATCGCCGTCAGCGGATGCATGCCGTGCAGCTCTCCCCTGCCGCGCAGGAAGGAGAACAGCACCTCGCCCGTCACCGCGAAGCTGGCCAGCTGCACGGGAATCAGCAGGGCGAACACCACGATGTCGACGTCGGAGAGACTCTCGGCCGCTTCGAGCATGGTCGGCCATGCCTGCCAGACGATGATTCCGACCAGGATCGCCGTGACGAGGCTGACCCAGAACCGCGGCGACGGGCGCCGCCTCTGTGCGGATGCGGTCATCCGCTGACCCCGCCATGGGCCCGCCGCGGCGCGGCTGCCGGCGGGACGTCGTCGTCTCCGACCCACCGTGTGCGGCGCCCGTAGCGGTGGCGTGCCAGCGTGAGTCCGTCCGTGCGGTAGTAGCGGGCGAGCTTGTCGCGGTCGATCGATCGGAACAGTCTGGCGCGCACCACGAGTCTGCGGTCGAAGGCGAGCCGGTGGCCGGAGCGCAGCAGCGCGATCGTGACGTCGAGGTCCTCGCTGACGCGCTCATCCCCCATGGCGCACAGCGGTCTGGCACGGTGCCACGCATCGCGGCGGATCGCACTGTTGAAGCCGTACAGCATCGGCCGCACGCCGATGCTGCGCTGGTGCCAGGCGCGGAACCCGCGGTACCACCAGCCGAACCAGCTCGTCTCGCCCGGCGACAGTTCGGCGATCGCCGCTGAGCCCCCGATCGCGTCGACCCCCGATTCCGAGAACACCTCGCGCACGCGCTCGACCCAGTCGCGGCGCACGAGCGAATCGGCGTCGATGCGCGCGATGACGTCGCCGCGCGCGGCGTCGAATCCGGCCGTGCGTGCGAAAGTGACGCCGGGGCGCGGCTCCGCGACGACCACCACGCGGTCGAACGACGCGGCCACCGCCGCGGTGCGGTCGGAGCTGGCGTTGTCGACGACGATGATCTCGTCGGCCTGCGCGGTCTGCGCGGCCAGTGCCCGAAGGCACCCTGCGATGATCGATTCCTCGTCGTGCGCGGGGATCACCACGGTCACCGTCGGCAGCCCGTCAGGCCGCGCCGGCAGATCGTGGTCCATGGGCTCAGTCCACACGCTCGACGCTCTGACGGCAATCACACGCGCGGGAGATCGCAGAATACGAGGAGCATCGGCTGGTTATCCGCACCTTCGCACTCGTGCTGTCCCCACCATCCGCACCCCGGATGCACGAAACGAGGGGCGCCCCATCCGGAGCGCCCCTCGAGTGCAGAGGTCGTTACGCAGCCTTGGGCGCGTTGACGTCCTCAGGCAGCGCCTTCTTCGCGGTCTCGACCAGCGACGTGAAAGCAGCGGGCTCGTTGACCGCGAGCTCCGCGAGCATGCGGCGGTCGACCGCGACGCCGGCCAGGTTCAGACCCTGGATGAGGCGGTTGTAGGTGAGGCCCTGCGCGCGGCTGGCCGCGTTGATCCGCTGGATCCAGAGGCGACGGAACTCGCCCTTGCGCTTGCGGCGGTCGCGGTACGCGTAGACCAGCGAGTGGGTGACCTGCTCCTTGGCCTTGCGGTAAAGGCGCGAACGCTGACCGCGGTAACCCGAGGCACGCTCGAGGATGACGCGACGCTTCTTGTGGGCGTTGACTGCCCGCTTGACTCTAGCCATTGTCTATCTTCCTAACGAGATCTCGCGTCTCAACGACCGAGGAGCTTCTTGACTGCCTTGAGATCGTTGCCCGAAACGATCTGGTCCCTGTTCAGGCGGCGCGTCACTCGGCTCGACTTGTGCTCGAGGTTGTGGCGCATGCCCGCCTGCTGCTTCTTGATCTTTCCGCTGCCGGTGATCTTGAAGCGCTTCTTGCTGCCCGAGTGGGTCTTCTGCTTCGGCATCTTCTCTTCCTTGGTCTGCGCCCGTGGGGGCGACGTCCGGTGCTACCCGCTTGCGCGGGAAGTTCTGTGCGATATCACTTCGCCTGGTCGGCCGACTTCGCGTCGCGCGCGGCCTGCTTGTTCTTGGCGCGGGTGGCGTTCTGTTCAGCCTTCGCGTCGGACTTGTTGCGGTGCGGCGCGACGACCATCGTCATGTTGCGCCCGTCGAGGGTGGGACGGTGTTCGATCGAGCCGAACTCCGACACGTCCTCGGCGAACTTCTGCAGGAGCTTCGCACCCATCTCCGGACGGGACTGCTCGCGCCCGCGGAAGAGGATCATCGCCTTGACCTTGTCGCCCGCCTGCAGGAACTTCTCCGCACGCTTGAGCTTGGTGTCGTAGTCGTGCGCGTCGATCTTCAGGCGGAAACGAACCTCTTTGAGGATCGTGTTCGCCTGATTGCGGCGCGCTTCCTTGGCCTTCTGAGCGGCCTCGTACTTGAACTTTCCGTGGTCCATGATCTTGACCACGGGCGGCTTCGAGTTAGGAGCGACCTCGACCAGGTCGAGATCGGCTTCCTGAGCCAGACGCAGCGCAGCCTCGATGCGGACAACGCCGATCTGTTCGCCGTTCGGCCCGACGAGACGGACCTCCGGAACGCGGATGCGCTCGTTGGTGCGGGGATCGCTGATGCGGAACTCCTTGGGTGCGATGGCTTCGACCACCGTGGCGCGACGGGCGCGTCACAGGCGAAGATGATGCTGCATTCCACCCGTGCACGACTGACGTCGGCTCACCCTTACATCCGCGAGGCGAATGACAACCGGCGCAGGACGCCGACGGAGTGTGTGACCCGGTAGCCTGGAACGGCAAGCGCGGGTGGGATGAGAATCCTCTTTCGTCCGGATAATTCCGGAGCCGCGGCCCACTCTAGCAGAGAGACCTCAATGAGCACCATTTCGCCCGATCCGGCAGCCGACGATCACCGCCGCACCTTCGACGCCGAGCGCCAGGAGCGCTGGGACGAGCAGCAGGCGGCGTCCGCCTCGGTCGACGCGGTGCGCGACATCGCGGATGTGGGAGCCGTCGAGGTGCTGTCGACCGCGTGCGTGCACCTGATGAGCGCCGCAGCGGTGAAGCTCGGACTGTCGGAGGGTGAGAACGCCGAGGAGCTCGTCGATCTCGACGAGGCCCGCAAGCTGCTCAACGGTCTCGCAGGACTCGTCACGGCGGCGGCGCCCGAGATCAGTGATATGCACGCCCGCCCCATCCGCGACGGTCTGCGCTCCCTGCAGCTGCGCTTCCGCGAGATCTCCCAGGTGCCCGACGCCCCCGGTGCCGGCCCCGGCGAGAAGTGGACGGGCCCGGTGTCCTGACGGCCGTTTGAGCACTCGCTTCCTGGGCGCTCAGGTGTGTGTCTGAGCGCCCAGGAGTTTGACTTCGAGGGAGTCGACGAGCACTGCGATGCGGTCGTCGGCGGCCCAGCGGCGGGAGAGCCGCTGCAGGACCGTGTCGAGCTCCGCACGGTCGAGGCCGTCGATGAGGCGCAGATGCACGGTGATCTCCGGGCCGCGCATGCGTGCCTCGGGGTCGCCGGGCTCGACCGCCACGTCGATGACCGCGAGCTCCTGGCCGATCGACTCCTGGAATCCGCGCACGACCTCAGGGCTGCGCCATCCCGGTTCCCACCGCTGCGACTGCGCGATGGCCCATACCGCCGGCCGACGCACGACGAACTCGGTGTCGCTGCCTGCGTCGACGACGATCAGATCCGTTTCCTCACCGGCGGCGGCCAGCGCGGCGCGAGTGCCGGGAACCGGGATCGGACGGGCCTTCGGATCCCACGCGCGCATCGTGTCGACGCTGGTGAAGACCGGGAGGACCGTGCGTCCGTCGGGAGCGGCGACGGATACGATCGACAGCTCCTGAGTCTTGTCGACGGCGTGACCGTGCGGGCCGATGCCCACGTCCCCTGCCTCGGCGACGAGGGGCGCCAGCACGCGCGCCTCGCGCAGCGCGTCGACGACCGAGACCTGATCGCCGGAGCCCTCGCGGAACCCTTCGAGCGCGGCGAGCAGGCGAGGATCGGCCGAACCGTCATCACCCGCGGCGGGGTTCTGCCGGAAGGTTCGCCCTTCCCACGGCACGCCGGCGGAATCTGCCGTGTGCTCCTCGTGCCCGTGGCTCATGGTGTCAGTTCGAGGCGATGTCGAGCGCCTCGACGAGCGTGAATGCTCCCGCGTACAGGGCCTTGCCGACGATCGCGCCCTCGACGCCCTCGGGAACCAGATCGCGCAGCGCCGCGATGTCGTCGAGGTCGGACACGCCTCCGGAGGCGATCACGGGCTTGTCGGTGCGTCGGGCGACCTGGGTGAGCAGTTCGAGGTTCGGTCCGCGCAGCGTGCCGTCCTTGGTGACATCGGTGAGGACGTATCGCGCACATCCGGCGGCCTCGAGCCTGTCGAGCACCTCCCAGAGGTCGCCGCCCTCCTGCGTCCAGCCGCGAGCGGCGAGCGTGGTCCCGCGCACATCGAGGCCGACGGCGATCGCCTCGCCGTAGCGACTGATGATCGATCCGGTCCACTCCGGGTTCTCGAGCGCTGCCGTGCCGAGGTTGATCCGGTGCGCACCGCTCTCGAGCGCCGCCTCCAGCGACGCGTCGTCGCGGATGCCGCCCGACAGCTCGATCTTGACGCCGCGGACCTGCTTGATCACCTTGCGGATGATGCCGGCATTGTTCCCGCGACCGAAGGCCGCATCGAGGTCGACGAGGTGGATCCACTCCGCCCCCTGGTCGACCCAGTTCTCGGCGGCCTCGACGGGGCTGCCGTAGCTGGTCTCGGTACCGGCTTCCCCCTGCGTCATGCGCACGGCTTTGCCGTCCGCGACATCAATGGCGGGAAGCAGGGTCAGTCCTGGCGTAGACGCGAAATCGTTCATAGCTCCTCGTGCCGGCAGGGCTCTCCCACCGTGTCGCACGAGCACTGAGAGTACGCGTGCTGGCACCCAACTTTCCAATCCGAGGCTTCGGACGCCGCTTCGGCGTGTCGCACACACCGACCGGCGCCGGAAACCGGTGCGCGCCCGCGCCCCGCGAGCGCCGCTGCTGGTGCGCCGATCAGTCGCTCAGAGACGTCACCCAGTTGCGCAGCAGACGCACACCCGCCTCGCCCGACTTCTCGGGGTGGAACTGGGTCGCGGACAACGGCCCGTTCTCAACGGCGGCGATGAAGCGTCCGCCGTGCTGTGCCCAGGTCACGGACGGCTCGGGGAACGGCGGGATGACGTCCAGCGTCCAGCTCTGCGCCGCATACGAATGCACGAAGTAGAACCGCTCGTTCTCGAGGCCGTCGAACAGCACGGAGCCTTCGCCGGGCACGACGGTGTTCCACCCCATGTGCGGCACGACCTCGGCCTCGAGCCTCGTGACCTCGCCCGGCCACTCCCCCAGTCCGTCGGTGGAGACGCCTCGCTCGACGCCTCGGGAGAACAGGATCTGCATGCCGACACAGATGCCGAGCACGGGGCGACCTCCTGCGAGCCGCCGCTCGACGAGCTCGCCGCCGCGGATCGCGTTCAGCTGCTCCATCACGGCGCCGAACGCACCGACCCCCGGAACGACCAGGCCGTCCGCATCGGCGACCAGGCCGCGATCGCGCGTGAGCCGCACCTCCGCTCCTGCTGCCTGCAGCGCTTTGACGGCGGAGTGGACATTGCCAGAGCCGTAGTCGAGGACGGCGACGAGCGGCGCCCCGACTGTCACAGGGCTCCCTTGGTCGACGGAATCCCCTGCACGAGCGCGTCGAACGACTTCGCCTGGCGGAACGCGCGGGCGAGCGCCTTGAACTCCGCTTCGGCGATGTGGTGCGGGTCGCGGCCGCCGAGCACCCGCACATGCACGGTGAGGCCCGCGTGGAAGGTCAGCGCCTCGAACGCGTGGCGCACCATCGAGCCGGTGAAGTGACCGCCGATCAGGTGCATCTCGAAGCCCGTCGGCTCCCCGGTGTGCACGAGGTACGGCCGACCCGAGATGTCGACGACCGCCTGCGCGAGCGCCTCGTCGAGCGGCACGAGCGCATCGCCGTAGCGCGAGATGCCCGATTTGTCGCCCAGCGCCTCGCGGATCGCCTCGCCGAGCACGATCGCGGTGTCCTCCACGGTGTGGTGCACGTCGATGTGAGTATCGCCCGTCGCCTTCACGGTGAGGTCTGTCAGCGAGTGCTTCGCGAACGCGGTGAGCATGTGATCGAAGAACGGCACACTCGTCGAGATGTCGCTGCGCCCGGTGCCGTCGAGGCCGAGCTCGCGCTCGCCCGACGATTCGCTCGTGGAACGGGTGCGGCGTGCGATGCGGTCGCTGGTCATGGCACCAGTTTAGAGTGCGCGGCGAGTCCCCGTGCCGCGCCGATCGCAGGTGACTCGCCGGTGCCGCAGCGCACCGCAGCTTCTCACCGGTCGTCAGCTGGTGGGCGTCAGCTCACCCATCGCGTCGAGGAAGGCCGTCGTCTCGGCCTCCGTGCCCGCGGTCACGCGCATGTGACCGGGAATGCCCAGATCCCGGATGAGGATGCCTCGGTCGCGCAGCTGAGCAAACGTCTCCCGCGGGTCGGTCACGCCTGAGAACAGCACGAAGTTGGCTCCTGACGGGTACGCCCGGTAGCCCAGTTCGTCGAGCCCGGCCGAGATGCGATCGCGCTGGAAGATGATGTCCTCGACCGTTCTGAGCATCGTGTCCGCATGCCGCAGCGCGGCCTCGGCGGCCGCCTGCGTGATCGCACTGAGGTGGTACGGCAGCCGGACCAGTCGCAGCGCGTCGACGAGGGCGGGGTGGGCCGCGAGGTAGCCGACGCGCGCACCGGCGAAAGCGAAGGCCTTGCTCATCGTGCGCGAGACGACAAGACGCTCGCGCCCTTCCAACAGTGCGAGCGCAGATCCTCCACCGTGCGAGAACTCGGCATAGGCCTCGTCGACGATCACGATGCCGTCCGCCGCGTCGTAGACCGCTTCGATCACCGCGAGCGGAAGCGGCGTCCCCGTCGGGTTGTTCGGCGCACACAGGAACACGACATCCGGCTTCGCCGCACGCACCTGCGCCGCAGCATCGGCCGGCTCGAGTTCGAAGTCGGGGCCGCGGGTTCCTGCCACCCAGTCGGAACCGACGCCGCGCGCGAGCAACGAGTACATCGAATAGGTCGGCGTGAAGCCGAAGGCGGACCGGCCGGGGCCGGCGAAGGCCTGGAGGATGTGCTGCAGCACCTCGTTCGAGCCGTTCGCCGCCCAGATGTTCGA
Organism: Microbacterium halotolerans; assembly: GCF_003569805.1. Lineage (GTDB taxonomy): Bacteria > Actinomycetota > Actinomycetes > Actinomycetales > Microbacteriaceae > Microbacterium > Microbacterium halotolerans. Next base: position 38,603 of record NZ_KZ984053.1, read on the forward strand.
GGGTTCGAGACCGTGGCCGAGGTAGCGCGCGAAGCCCTCGCGCAGTCGGGTGAACTCGCGGTCGGGGTAGCGGTTGACTCCGCTGAGTGCCGCCGCGACCGACGATGTCACGTCTGCGATCACCTCGTCGGGGACCCGATGGGTGTTCTCGTTGACGTTGAGCGCCACGGGGACCGGCATCTGCGGTGCGCCATACGGCGACTGGCCGCGCAAGTCGTCGCGGATCGGGAGGTCTTCGAAGGAGAGTGCCACCGGTCAATCGTACGCGGCGCGACCCCTATCGAAGCACCGACCAGGATCACTTCTGCGCGTACTCCGTGGGAATCGCGAGCTCCTGGCCGACCATCAGCGCGCCGCCCTGAAGCTGATTGAGGTGGGCGATGTCATCGACGACGTCGCGGGGATCGTGGCCCGGTGCCACCAGCTGCGCGATGCTCCAGAGCGAGTCACCGGACAGAACGGTGACGGTCTCGAACGACCCCGCGGGCGCGCCGCCGTCGATCGAGCCGAGTGCGACGCCGGAGCCCATCACGACGGCGACGGCGAGACCGGCGACGACGGGGAGCGCGGCGAAGGCCGCGAGCACGCGGCGACCGCGAACCGTCAGCCGAAGGCGCGTGTGCGGTGCGGCGAGTGCAACGGTGGTCATGTCTCCTCCTCGGATGGAACGCGCTTCGCACTCGACTGCTCGGCCGGGAGAGCCGAGTGCGAAGCTACGTACCGAATCTATCTTCGAATTCATCGTCGAGTCAAGTCTTTCTTCGAACCGTGCTTCGAGATTTCTCAGAACACGCTCGAACAAAGCTCTCGAAACTCCCGGCGACTGAGGTACTGTCGTGGTGTCGGAGGCAACCTCACCACGGACCTCCGACATTCGAGATGTCGAATCGAACCTGGAGCACTCATGAGCGACGACGCAGCGCACAGCGGCACCGCCCCTTCGACCCCGCGCACGCGGCGGCGTCGCAGCCTCAGCGACAAGCAGATGGCGATCCTCGAGGTCATCCAGCGGTCGATCCAGAAGCACGGCTACCCGCCGTCGATGCGGGAGATCGGCGACGCCGTCGGCCTCAAGTCGCTCTCCAGCGTCACCCATCAGCTCGGCCAGCTCGAGCTGAGCGGCTATCTGCGGCGCGACCCTGGCAAGACCCGTGCGATGGAGGTGCTCATCGACCTGCCCGGTGTGTCGGGCGAGAACCCGGCTGACGCCGCTCCTCCCGTAGGAGACGCGGCGATGATCCCGCTCGTCGGCCAGATCGCCGCAGGCGTTCCGATCACGGCGGAGCAGCAGGTCGAAGAGGTGTTCCCCCTCCCCAGGCAGCTGGTCGGCAAGGGCGAGCTGTTCATGCTCAAGGTCAACGGGGAGTCGATGATCGACGCGGCCATCTGCGACGGCGACTGGGTCGTCGTACGCACGCAGAGCACCGCGGAGAACGGCGACATCGTGGCGGCGATGCTCGACGGCGAGGCGACCGTCAAGGTGTTCCGGCAGCGCGACGGTCACACCTGGCTGCTCCCCCGCAATACGAACTTCGAGCCGATCCTCGGCGACGAGTCGACGGTGCTCGGCAAGGTCGTCGCGGTGCTGCGCGCGGTCTGAGCGCACGGGGAGGGGCGGTGCCGAAGCCATCCGGCACCGCCCCTTCTGCGTTCACGAACGCGTCGGTGTGCGACGACTCGCGCGACGCATCGGCATGTGTCGGCATGGTCTCTGCATGATGTCGTATCCGACGTCGTGCGCGTTTGCTCCGGCGTGCAATAGCGTGGTGGCATGGCCCCTATCGACCAGCTCGCGTACGGCACCTGGCCGTCGCCGATTCGTCCAGAGGACATGCCGTCCGGATCCCTCAGACTCGGTCGCGCCCAGTACGTCTCAGGCGAGGTCTGGTGGGCCGAATCCGTGCCGGCGGAGCGGGGCCGCACGGCGATCCTCCGCTCCGGCGGCTCTGAGGCTGTGCTGCCCGCCCCGTGGAGCGCGCGCTCCCGCGTGCACGAATACGGTGGGGGCGCGTGGACTGCTCTCGACGACGGACGAATCGCCTTCGTGAACCAGGCTGACCAGCGCGTCTACGTCACCCGCATCGGCGCCGAGCCGTCCCCGCTGACGGCCGAGGACGCCGGCCTCGCCCACGGCGATCTCGTGTGGGCGGACGGCGCACTGTGGGCGGTGCGCGAAACGCACGACGCTGCGCTGTCGACGCCGCGACGGGAGATCGTCAGAATCCCGGTTGACGGCTCGGGTGCGGCGGATCCGGATGCGGTCACGATCGTCGTCGGAGGAAGCGACTTCGTCGCCTACCCGTCACCGCGCGCGGGAAGGATCGCGTGGATCGCCTGGAACCACCCCGACATGCCGTGGGACGCGGCGGAGCTGCGAGTAGGCACGCTCGATGAGGACGGCACCGTATCGGACTGGGTCGTCGTCGCGGGCGGGCACGGCGCGGCGGGCGGCGCCGACGTCTCAGCCCTGCAGCCGGAGTGGACGGGCGACGACGAGCTGCTGTTCACGCAGGACCCCCCGAGCGCGGCCCGGTCCGATCCCGCTCGCGGCGCGCGATGGAATCTGTTCGTCATCCGGTTCGACGATGATCTCGCGCACGCGTCGCCCGCCCCGGTCTGCGTCGTCGACGGCGACACGGGAGGCCCGCTGTGGAGCCTCGGATCGCGCTGGTATGCGGCGCTCGACGACGGCAACGTCGTCGCGGTCGTCACGGACGGCCGTTCCAGGCTGATGCTGATCGAGCCCGTCTCCGGCAGCGTCACAGAGCTGGAGACGCCGCTGACCGGCGATGTTCAGGTGCACGACGTGCGCGGCAGGCGGGTGCTGCTCACCGGCGCGGGAGCGACCGTGCCTGGCGGGCTCTGGGAGCTCGACGTGTCGGCCCGGTCTCTCGCACCGCTGCGCGGCGGCGAGGTCGACCCGGCGTCGGGACCGCGCCCTCCGGCCTCTCCGATGACCTTCGCCGGCCCCCTCGGCCCGGTGCATGCGTTCTTCTACCCGCCGTCGAGCCCCAGCGCCGTCGGTCTCGACGGGGAGCTGCCACCCGTCATCGTGCTCGTGCACGGCGGCCCGACCGGTCATGTCACGGGCGATCTGTCGCAGAATGCGGCGTTCTTCACCAGCCGCGGAATCGGCGTGCTGGATGTGAACTACGGCGGCTCATCCGGCTACGGGCGCGCCTACCGCGAGCGGCTGTCCGGCGGGTGGGGCCTCTCCGACGTGCAGGATGTGGCCGCTGCGGCGCGCGGACTCGTCGACGCGGGGCTCGCCGACCCCGCCCGCATCGCGATCAAGGGCGGGTCGGCCGGCGGCTGGACCGTGCTGTGCGCACTCGCCGACACCGACGTGTTCGCCGCAGGCATCTGCCGCTACGGCGTCGCCGACCTGCGCATGCTGCTGGCCGAGACGCACGACTTCGAGGCCCGCTACCTCGACGGCCTCGTCGGTCCGTGGCCGGAGGCGGAGGCCGACTACATCGAGCGCTCGCCCCTGTCGCGCCCTGAGAGCCTCACCACGCCGCTGCTCATCCTGCAGGGCAGCGACGACCCGGTCGTGCCGCCGTCGCAGTCGGAGGCGCTGCGCGACGCGCTCGCGGACAACGGGGTGCCGCACGCCTATCTGCTGTTCGAAGGAGAGGGGCACGGGTTCCGGCAGTCCGACACCATCGTGAAGTGCTTCGCGTCCGAGCTGGCCTTCCTCGGTCAGGTGCTCGGGTTCGAAACTCCAGGCGTCAGCCCCGTCGACCTCGCCTGACCACCGCGTGGTCGGAGCTGCTCACTCGGCGCGGAACGCCTCGAGGTCCGCGGCGAGCCGAGGGCTGACATGGGCGTGCATGAAGGTGCCGTCCGCCTCGTGGCGACGCTCGAGCAGCTGACCGGTCTCGTGGACCGCCGAGACGAGATCTCCGCGGTCGTACGGCACCACCACGCGCACCTCGACTTCGGGCAGCGGAAGCGTCTCCTCCACGATGCGACGCAGCTCGTCGATGCCCTCCCCTGTGTGCGACGAAACGAACACGGCGCGCGGCTCGAGTCCGTGCAGCACCAGACGCGCACTCTCGTCGACCAGGTCGGCTTTGTTGAACACCACGATCTCGGGCAGGTCGCGAGCGCCCACGTCGCCCATCACATCGCGCACTGTCCGGATCTGACTCGCCGGATCCGGATGGTTGGCATCGACCACGTGCAGCACGACGTCGGCCTCCGCGACCTCCTCGAGGGTGGAACGGAACGCCTCGACGAGCTGGTGCGGCAGATTGCGCACGAAGCCGACGGTATCGGCGAAGGTGAACACCCGACCGTCCGAGGTCTGGGCGCGCCGCACGGTCGAGTCGAGGGTGGCGAACAGCGCGTTCTCGACGAGCACGCCGGCGGCCGTGAGCCGGTTGAGCAGGCTCGACTTGCCCGCGTTGGTGTACCCGGCGATCGCGACGGACGGGATGGTGTGCCGCTTGCGCTCGGACCGCTTCGCGTCGCGAGCAGGGGCGAACTGGGCGATCTGCTTGCGCAGGATCGCCATCCGGGTGCGGATGCGGCGACGGTCGAGCTCCATCTTCGTCTCGCCGGGCCCGCGCGAGCCCATCCCCGCCCCTGCTGCGCCGACCTGGCCACCGGCCTGCCGACTCATCGAATCGCCCCAGCCGCGCAGACGCGGCAGCAGGTACTCGAGCTGCGCCAGCTCCACTTGGGCCTTGCCCTCGCGCGTCTTGGCGTGCTGGGCGAAGATGTCGAGGATCACGGCCGTGCGGTCGACGACCTTCACCTTGACCACATCCTCGAGCGCGCGGCGCTGCGATGGGGCGAGCTCCGTGTCGGCGATCACCGTGTCCGCGCCGACCGACGCGACCAGATCGCGCAGCTGCTCCGCCTTGCCCTTGCCGAGGTAGGTCGCCGGATCCGGATGGGGACGGCCCTGCAGCACGCCGTCGAGGACGATCGCACCGGCGGTCTCCGCGAGCGCGGCGAGCTCGTGCAGCGAGTTCTCCGCGTCGGCGAGGGAGCCCTGCGAGTACACGCCGACGAGCACGACGTTCTCCAGCCTCGTCTCGCGGTACTCGACTTCCGTGACGTCCTCGAGCTCCGTCGACAGGCTCGGCACCCGACGCAGCGCATGCCTGTCCTCGACGTCCCACTGGTCGCCGTCGGCGCCTCCTGCGGCCGTCGACGCCTCCTGCAGCGCCTGGGCCGCTCCGAAGATCCGCACTCCGCTGCGGGAGGCCGCGCGGGCCAGGACGCGATCGACCGCGTCATCGGCTGCATTGTGCGGTGCGTCGTCGGACGTCGGGAGGGGGGACGTCGTATCAGTCATGTAATCCTTCGATGGGAAACGGGAGCCTTTAAGGGTAACGTTGCGGGCTATGGGAGACCACTATTTCAGCGAAGCTCCCTCCAGCGTCGACAAACCTCGACGCATCCGCATCCCGGTTGCAGGCCGTGAGGTGGAGGTGACGACGAACGCCGGCGTCTTCAGCCCCGATCGACTCGACGTCGGTACACGGGTCCTGCTGACGCATACGCCGGCCCCGCCCTCGGGCGGTGACTTCCTCGACCTCGGATGCGGCTGGGGGCCGATCTCGTTCGATCTTGCAGGCACCTCACCGCATGCACGGGTATGGGCGGTCGACGTGAACGAACGGGCGCTCGACCTCGTGCGCAGCAATGCGGCCGAACTCGGTCTCGACAACATCAACGCGGTCAGGCCGGAGGATGTTCCCGCCGACGTGCGGTTCCGCACCATCCGGTCGAACCCTCCCATCCGGGTCGGCAAGGCGGTGCTGCACGACCTGATGGACGGGTGGATCCCGCGGCTCGACGAGCGCAGCGACGCCTACCTCGTGGTCAAGCGCGATCTCGGCAGCGACTCGTTGCAGCGGTGGCTCGATGCCTCCCTCGCACACGACTTCAGCGTGCACAGGCACGCGACCGCGAAGGGCTTCCGCGTGATCAAGGTGCGCCACCACGGTGCGCCGAGGACCGAGCCGCTCGCGATCGACTGACACCGGATGCTCGCATGCCGTCTGAGGCATACGGCGCCGGATGTCTCTCGCACGCCGCCGTCCGAGCGAGCAGCGAGCTGTCAGTCGGCCAGCGTGACCGTGCCCGTGTACACGAGTGCCGCAGGCCCGGAGAGCGAGACGCGCTCCCCTTCGGGATGCTCAGTCATCTCGACCGAGAGGGTGCCGCCGGGGACATCGACGCGCCAGCGGTTCGGGGCCCCCTTCCCTGCCCATTCGCGCACCGCGAGGGCCGTGGCCACCACGCCGGTGCCGCAGCTGAGCGTCTCCCCCACCCCGCGCTCGAACACGCGCATCCGAACGTGCCCGATGCCGTCCACGACGAGTGGGTCTTCCGGCACCACGAACTCGATGTTCGCACCGTGCTCAGGCAGGGGTTCGACGATCGGCTGCACGGCGAGGTCGAGGGTGTCCAGCTCGTCGGTCGAGGCGAGCGCGACGACGATGTGCGGATTGCCGACGTCGATGCCGAGACCGGGCCGGGCGACGCTGACGCCGCGGCCGCGCACGGTCGGCTCGGTCGACGAAGCGCGCCAGCCGCCCATGTCGACCAGGAAGCCATCGTCGCTGCGGGTCACCTCGCGCACGCCGGCACGGGTGCCGATGGGGAGGGATCCGTCCGATGCCAGCTCTGCGAGGCCGGAGTCGATCAGGTATCTGGCGAACACGCGCACGCCGTTGCCGCACATCTCGGCGACGGAGCCGTCGGCGTTCCGGTAGTCCATGAACCATTCGGCATCTGCGTTCTCGGCGAGGGCCGCAGCGCCATCCGGAATGTTCGCCGACCTGACCGCACGCAGCAGGCCGTCCGCCCCGATTCCGACGTGCCGGTCGCACAGTGCGGCGACCTGCTCATCCGAGAGCTCCAGCGCCGCTGAGGGGTCGGAGATCACAACGAAGTCGTTGCCCGTGCCGTGCCCCTTGGTGAACGCGATGTCCGTCATGGCCCCAGTCTACGTTTCGAAGCCGCCGTGAGATGTGCTCGCCGCGCATACGGACGACGCCCCGCACCCGGCCACACGGCTCGCGAGATGCGCACTTTTCGACGCAGGGGCGCAGAAATCGGCGCATCTCGGCGATATGTGCGCATCTCGGCAGCCTAGGGACGCAGGGACGCGGCGATGTCGGCTGCGGCGGCGGGTGTGAGGGGGGTGTCGAGCCAGTGGGTGTCCGCGTAGCGGTTGAACCAGCTCACCTGCCGACGGGCGTAGCGGCGGGTGAGCGCCTGGGTTCGCTCGATAGCTTCCTGCTCGGTGAGCTCGCCCGTCAGCTGCGCCAGCGCCTGCGCGTATCCGATGGCGCGGCTGGCGGTCGCACCGTGCTCCAGTCCGGCCTCGCGCAGGCGAGCGGTCTCGAGGAGCATGCCGTCCTGCCACATCCGTTCGACGCGACGATCGAGCCGTTCCACGAGTGCGGCACGCTCTGCACGCAGGCCGATGATCGCGGTGTCCTCTCGCCACGGCACGGGTCGTTCCGGAAGCGCGGCACGATGCCCGCTCTCGCCCTGTTCCAGCACCTCGAGCGCACGCACGAGACGGCGGCCGTTGCGGGGGTCGATGCGCTTCGCTGTCTCCGGATCGCGTTCACGCAGGCGGGCGAACAGGGCGCTCGCGCCTTCCGCTTCGAGCTCTGCCTCGAGGCGGGCGCGCTGGAAGCGATCGCGGGGAGGGAACCGGAAGTCGTACACGATGCTCGAAACGTACAGGCCGGAGCCTCCGACGAGGATCGCATGCCTGCCCCGCGCGAGGATGTCGAGAACGGCTTCGCGGGCCGCCTCCTGGTAGCGGGCGACGGCCGCTACCTGGGTCACATCGAGCACGTCGAACAGGTGGTGGGCGATGCCGCGGCGCTCGTCGACGGCGACCTTGGCCGTGCCGATGTCCATGCCGCGGTACAGCTGCATGGCATCGGCGTTCACGATCTCGGCGCCCTCACCGCCGAGCGCCTCGGCGAGGTCGAGCGAGAACTCGCTCTTGCCCGTGCCGGTGGCACCGACGACCGCGATCATCCGAGGGCGCAGCGGAACGGCCTCCGTCATCCGCTCAGACGCCGACGCGCAGCGCGGGCAGCCCGAGCCTGACCGGGCCGGCCTGCTGCGTCGAGTCGCTGCTCGGGACGCCGCAGCTCGCGGCATCCGCGTTCTCCCACGCGTCACCGGCGCGCGTGCGACGGATCTGCAGCGCCGCGTCGGCCGGCGCATCGGCAAGCAGGTGAGAAGGGGCAGCGTGCGTGACCACAACGGTGACGACATCACCGGGGCGCGGCATCTCCGAGCCATCGGGCACCTCGAAGTGCACGAGCCGGTTGTCCTCGGCTCTGCCTGTGAGGCGGTGCGTCGCCGCGTCCTTCTTCCCCTCGCCCTTCGAGACGAGCACCTCGAGCGTGCGCCCGAGCTGCTTCTGGTTCTCTTCGAGCGTGATGCGCTGCTGCAGCGCCATGAGGCGGTTGTAGCGTTCCTGCACGACATCCTTCGGCACCTGGTCGGCCATCGTGGCCGCCGGCGTGCCCTCGCGGATCGAGTACTGGAACGTGAAGGCGCTGGAGAAACGTGCCTCCTCGACGACGCGCAGCGTCTCCTGGAAGTCCTCTTCCGTCTCGCCGGGGAAACCGACGATGATGTCGGTCGTGATGGCAGCGTCGGGCATTCGCTCGCGAACCCTCTCGAGGATTCCGAGGAACTTCCGGCTGCGATACGAACGGCGCATGGCGCGCAGGATGCGGTCGCTGCCCGACTGCAGCGGCATGTGCAGCTGCGGCATCACGTTCTCGGTCTCGGCCATCGCGTCGATGACGTCATCTGTGAACGCCGCGGGGTGGGGGCTCGTGAAGCGGACACGCTCGAGCCCTTCGATGTCGCCGGCGGCGCGCAGCAGCTTGCTGAAGGCGTGCCGGTCGCCGAACTCCACGCCGTACGAGTTGACGTTCTGCCCCAGCAGCGTCACCTCGATCGCGCCGTCATCGACGAGCAGCCGGATCTCGTTCAGGATGTCGCCCGGTCGGCGGTCCTTCTCCTTGCCGCGCAGGCTCGGCACGATGCAGAAGGTGCAGGTGTTGTTGCAGCCGACCGAGATCGAGACCCAGCCGCTGTAGATGTTGTCGCGCTTCGTCGGCAGCGTCGACGGGAAGACCTCGAGCGACTCGAGGATCTCGAGCTCGGCTTCCTCATTGTGGCGCGACCGCTCGAGCAGCTGCGGAAGCGAGCCCATGTTGTGCGTGCCGAACACGACGTCGACCCACGGCGCCTTCTCCTGCACCGTGTCCTTGTCCATCTGTGCGAGGCAGCCGCCGACGGCGATCTGCATCCCCTCGTGCTTCTCTTTGCGGGACTTCAGGTAGCCGAGCGTGCCGTACAGCTTCCCTGCCGCGTTGTCGCGGACCGCACAGGTGTTGATGATCACGACGTCGGCGTCTTCGCCGGTGGGTGCCTTCACGTACCCCGCGCTCTCGAGCGACCCGGAGAGACGCTCGGAGTCGTGCACGTTCATCTGGCAGCCGAAGGTGCGCACTTCATAGGACCGCGCGCGGCCGTCAGACGTGACGGCGGCGAACGACGGCTCGATCAGGGTCGGAGCGCTGGATGGCGTAGTCATGACCTCTCCATTGTACGCCGCGACCCTGATGCGGGACCTGCCCGGTTTCCGGCCGCCCCGACTGACCCGGGCTATTCGAAGCGCACACGGCCGGACGGTGCATTCTGCTCGTCGAGCGCGCGCCTGGCCACAGACATGGCGAACCCACCGTACCCGCGCCGGGAGAGCTGCCCGACGAGCCTGCGCAGCGCCACCTCGTCGTCGTAGCGCGCAAGCTGCCGTGCCTTCGAACGGGCGAACTCGAGCGCGCGCTCGTAGTCGTCATCCGGAAGCTCCGCGATCACGCGGGCGACGACGTCGCGGGCGATGCCGCGCTTCTGCAGCGACTGCGAAATGGCGCGCCGCCCCTCGTTGCGATGCGTGGTCGCCTGGAACACGATCTGCTCGGCGAGACGCTCGTCGTCGAGCGCACCGGAGCGCTCGAGCCGGTCGATGATGTCGTCTGCCGCGTCGGCGTGCACCTCCTGCTGTCGCAGTCTGCCCCGTGCTTCCGAGATCGACAGCCCGCGCGCGCCGAGCGAGCGCAGCAGCTTGCGCTCGGCCTTCGCTGCGGCTTCGTCGAGGTCGTCTGCCGGATCGTCTTCGACATCTGAGATCGCGACGAAGCGCAGGCCGTCGCGCTCCGTGGTATCGACTCTCGGCGCAGGGCGGATGCCCTTGTCGGTCAGCCTCAGGTCGCGCCACGTCGTGTGCCACGCTTCGCCCTCCGGCCCTGCAGCAACATCGTGCTCGTCGTCGCCTCGACGCTCACTGTGACCGCCGTCGCCGACGGCGCCGTCCGGCGCTTCCGCAGCCCCGTCCTTCTCACCTTCGGCACCGTCCGCAGAGATACGTCGTACGGGGAACGTGCGCGGACCTCCGCTCTCTTCTCTCGCGGTCTCTCCCTGCTCCGCGCGCGCGCCGCTCGGCGTGTGCCGGCCGCCGAAAAGTGGAATCACCGGCGCGACGTCGTCATCGGGCTCATTCGCCGTCATACTCTCACCTCGTCACGATTGCGGCGAGGGGCTGCTGTCTCTCGGGCCTTCAGCCGCCCCACCGCGTCGAATCGTCTACGCCGTTTTGCGGACGGGAGCTTCTTGCACCGGCTCCGGCGCCTCGGCCTTCACAGCGCCGCCGATGCCGAGCTTCACCTTGATCTTGTTCTCGATCTCGGCTGCAACATCAGGATTGCTCAGCAGGAAGTTGCGCGCATTCTCCTTGCCCTGGCCGAGCTGGTCGCCGTCATACGTGTACCAGGAGCCGGACTTCTTGACGATCGAGTGCTCGACACCGAAGTCGATGAGGCTGCCCTCGCGGGAGATGCCGGTGCCGTACAGGATGTCGAACTCCGCCTGCTTGAACGGCGGGGCCATCTTGTTCTTCACGACCTTGACCCTGGTCCTGTTGCCGACCGCTTCTGCGCCGTCCTTCAGCGTCTCGATACGACGGATGTCGAGGCGAACCGACGCGTAGAACTTCAGTGCCTTTCCACCGGACGTGGTCTCGGGCGACCCGAAGAACACGCCGATCTTCTCGCGCAGCTGGTTGATGAAGATCGCCGTCGTCTTGGACTGGTTCAGACCACCGGCGATCTTGCGCAGCGCCTGCGACATCAGCCTGGCCTGCAGACCGACATGCGAGTCGCCCATTTCACCCTCGATCTCGGCACGCGGCACGAGCGCGGCGACGGAGTCGATCACGACAAGGTCGATCGCACCGGAACGGATCAGCATGTCGGCGATCTCGAGCGCCTGCTCGCCCGTGTCCGGCTGCGACACGAGCAGGGCGTCGATGTCGACGCCGAGCTTCTTCGCGTACTCAGGGTCGAGTGCGTGCTCCGCATCGACGAATGCGGCGATGCCGCCCGCCCTCTGCGCGTTGGCGATCGCGTGCAGTGTGAGCGTCGTCTTACCTGACGATTCCGGGCCATAGATCTCAACGACGCGGCCTCGGGGGATGCCTCCGACGCCGAGTGCCACGTCGAGCGCGATCGAACCTGTGGGGATCACCTCGACGGGAGCTCGCTCGTCGCTGCCCAGCCGCATGACTGAGCCCTTTCCGAACTGACGGTCGATCTGCGTGAGGGCTGTCTCAAGGGCCTTCTCACGGTCTGCTGAAGCGGGCATCGCGTTCTCCTTCGTCTCTTGGTGTTCCGCTGCCTCTAGGCTGTCGCGGTCGGATCGGATGACCCGACTCTGGCGACAAGGCGCGTGGTTCGTACCGTGGTCCATACGCTACGAGGGACCTCCGACATTCAGGCCGGAGACCCCGCGATTGTGGATGGATCGCGGAACTTCCCCACGTGTGGAACACACTACGCGCCCGAATCGAACGGATCTTCGACGACACGCCGAAGTGTCTCTCGAAGGAGCGTGCGGGTCACGTCGACCGCGCCCATCGAGCGCGATCGTGCCGCTCAGCGGCGCTTCGGCTCCCTGCGTCCCGCGCCGTGGCGGCGCTGGGCAGGGACATCGGTCTCATCGCAGAGCGCCTGCCAGATGTCGCGCGGCGCGATGCCGACATCGAGCGCCTCAGCCGCCGTACGTCCGAAGGGCGGCAGCACGAGATCTGCGACGAGTGTCGCTGCGCGCGCGCCGAACTCATCGTCGACGGCGCGATGGAACTCGCTGCGCTTCACGCGATCAGCGCAGCGACAGCTCTGGTCCGACCTCGGCCACGAGGTCGTCCGGCACGACGTCCGGGAAGTGATCGACACCTTCGAGCACGGCGAGCCGATCGCCGACCGTGCGCATGATGATGGAGATCGGGATGTCGAGCGCCTCGGCGACCGAGGCGAGGATCTCGCTCGAGGCCTCCTTCTGACCGCGCTCGACCTCGCTCAGGTACCCGAGCGCGACCGAAGCCTTGCTCGCAACCTGTCGAAGCGTCTGCCCCTGCCGCTGGCGGAGCTCGCGCAGGACGTCGCCGATCTCTTGACGTACCAGGATCATGTCGGGCCCCTCCTCCTGCAGCCGTGGTCTTCGCGGTGCATCACAGTACAACGACCGAGACGCGAAATCTAATCCCGCACTGACAATCTAACCGGGTCTGGGCCACGACGAGCCGAATCTCGGCCGAAAAGTCGCCGACTCGACCGTGTTCGAAGCAGATTCATAGGACATCGAGCGCGAGCCGGAGCACTGCGGCGACCGTCTGTGCGCGGATCTCGGCCCTCGTCCCGGAGAACACGTGGCTCGCCGTGAGCGTCCCCGATGGTGCGGCGACCGCGACGTGCACGGTGCCGACCGGCTGCCCGTCCGGTGACTGTGGCCCCGCGATCCCCGTCGTGGCGAGGCCGACTTCCGGTTCCCGCCCGTCGACGGCGAGCACCTGACGCACGCCGACAGCCATCTGCGCAGCCACATCCGGATGAACGGGACCGTGCTCGGCGAGCAGACGGACGTCGACGCCGAGCACATCGTGCTTCAGCGACGTCTCATATGCCGTCACGCTCCCGACAAGGCTCGCGGATGCGCCCGGCACCTCGACCAAGGCGGAGGTGACGAGACCGCCGGTGAGCGATTCGGCGACGGCAACACGCCATCCGCGTGCCCGCAGGCGCGCGAGCAGCCGCTCTGCGGCGCGGGCGTCGGTCATCCCCTGCTCGCCCGCGCCCCGCGCGCCTGGGCGGCGACGTAGTCGATGCCGCTGGCGATGGTGAGCACGAGCACAACCCACATCAGGATCGTCGTCGCGGTCGCCCACCAGCTCTCACCGACCACGAGGTGCCCCGGTAGGAGCGCCCACGCCAGTGCGACGCCCTGCGCCGCTGTCTTGACCTTGCCCATCCACGCCGCGGCCACGACGTGCGACCTGCGCACGATGAGGCGATGTGCCGTGATGCCCCATTCGCGGATCAGGATCACCACGACCATCCACCACGCGACTTCGCCGAGCACGGCGAGCCCGACGAAGGCGAGCCCGGTGAGCAGTTTGTCGGCGATCGGATCCCACAGCTTCCCGAAGTCGCTGACCACGTCGAATCTGCGTGCGAGGAAGCCGTCGACCCAGTCGGTCGAGATCGCGACGATGAACAGGATCGCGGCCGTCACTCTGAGCGGCATGCTCGCATCACCCCAGGTGCCCCCGACGAGCAGCAGCACGAAGAACACTCCGGCGAGCGGGATGCGCGCGATCGTGATCGCATTGGGCAACTGACGAGGGAAGGCCATCTCAGTCTCTGCCCGTCAGCTGCCAGGCGTCTTCGTCGCCATCATCGTCGCGGTCATCGACTTCGGTTCCCTGGAACTGCGCCTCGATCGGGTCGGCCGCATAGCGATCCGGGTCAGCAGAGGCTGGTGACGTCTCTGCTGACGGCTGCGCAGCGGGAGCCCCTGGCGCTGCGGGCGGCTCTTCGCCCTTGAGCTTGGCTAGCACGGTCGCCAGCTGCTCCGGAGCGACGAGCACGTCGCGCGCTTTGGAACCCTCGCTCGGCCCGACGATCTCGCGAGATTCGAGCAGGTCCATCAGCCGCCCCGCCTTCGCGAACCCTACGCGCAGCTTGCGCTGCAGCATCGACGTCGAGCCGAACTGGCTCGACACCACGAGCTCGGCGGCTGCGAGGAGAACCTCGAGGTCGTCACCGATGTCGGAGTCGATCTCGCGTTTCGGCGCGTCGATGGCTTCCGCCACGTCCGAGCGATATTCCGGCTGTGCCTGCCGCGTGACGTGCTTGACGACGGTGCTGATCTCGTCCTCCGTCACCCACGCGCCCTGCAGCCGGAACGGCTTCCCCGAGCCCATCGGCGAGAAGAGCGCGTCACCCTGGCCGATCAGCTTGTCGGCGCCCGGCCCATCGAGGATCACACGCGAATCGGTGACGCTCGTCACCGCGAAGGCGAGACGCGACGGCACGTTCGCCTTGATCAGCCCTGTGACCACGTCGACGGACGGCCGCTGCGTCGCAAGCACCAGGTGGATACCCGATGCGCGCGCCAGCTGGGTGATGCGCACGATCGACTCCTCGACGTCGCGCGGGGCGACCATCATCAGATCGGCGAGTTCGTCGACGACGACGAGGAGGTAGGGGTACGGCTTGAGCACGCGCTCGCTTCCGGGCGGGAGCTCGATCTCATCCGCGACGACCGCCTTGTTGAAGTCGTCGATGTGGCGGTACCCGAACGACGCGAGGTCGTCGTACCGCATGTCCATCTCCTTCACGACCCACTGCAGCGCCTCGGCTGCCTTCTTCGGGTTCGTGATGATGGGCGTGATCAGGTGCGGAACGCCCGCGTAGTTCGTCAGTTCGACGCGCTTCGGGTCGACGAGGACCATCCGGACGTCACTCGGCTTCGCGCGCATCAGCAGGCTCGTGATCATCGAGTTCACGAAGCTGGACTTTCCCGATCCGGTGGAACCTGCCACGAGAAGGTGGGGCATCTTGGCGAGGTTCGCCACGACGAATCCGCCCGACACGTCTTTGCCTACACCGATCGTGAGCGGGTGCGTCGATTTGTGGGCGGCGTTCGAGCGCAGCACGTCGCCGAGCGCGACCGTCTCGCGGTCGACGTTCGGGATCTCGATGCCGATCGCGCTCTTGCCGGGGATCGGGGCGAGGATGCGCACATCGTTCGACGCGACGGCGTAGGCGATGTTGCTCGACAGCTGCGTGATCTTCTCGACCTTCACACCGGGGCCGAGCTCGACCTCGTACTGTGTGACGGTCGGGCCGCGCGAGAAGCCCGTCACGCCCGCGTTGATCTTGAACTGTTCGAACACGCTCTCGATCTGGGCGACCATCCGGTCGTTCGCGTCCGACTTGACGACGGCGGGCGGACCGGCGGACAGCGTGCCGACGGACGGCAGCTCATAGGGCGCTGCGGGCGGCTGGGGGCCGCGCGCGCCCGGTCCCTCCGTACCGAAACCGCTCAGGCCGGGCAGCGCCTCCGAGAGGTCTCCGGTGTCGTCGCCGTCGCCCATGAGCGCGGTCGACCCCGACTCGCTCAGGCCGGCAGTGACACCGCCGATGTCGCTGAGCACCTCGGTCGCGGCGTCCACCGGTTCGGCATCGACGACCACCGCCTTGTCATAGCCCCCATCCGACTGCGTCGGGAGGAGATCCGTGAGCTCCTGCGGATCGGCGAGAACGTCGCCGTCCTCCTCGCGCCCGGTCTTGTTCCGACGCCACCACGGCAGTTCGTCGTCTCCGTCTGCGGCGTCATCCGTCTTCTTCCGGTCGCGACGCTTCTTCTTCGGCTCCGGTTCTTCGAGCACCTCCGTGGCCGCCGTGTCGGAGCCGGTCTGCGTCCTGTCCGCTCCGAACATCCAGTCATAGAGCTCGCCGAGCCTGCTGATGATGCGGTTCGGCGGGGTCTTCGTGACGATCAGCAGGCTGAGCGCGCCGAGGAGCGAGAGCACGATGTACGCGCCCACCGGAGTGAGGTAGGTGAGCGGCTGGCCCAGCATCCAGCCGAAGAGCCCGCCGGATGCACTGAGCGCAGGCATGCCGAGCTGCGGTTCGGGGCGGTCTCCCGCCACGTGGCAGAACGCCGCGATCACGATCGTGAGCAGCCCGAATCCGATGCCGATGCGGCCGTTGTCGTGCACCGACGATGGGTGACGGAACAGCCACCCCGCCAGCAGCAGCAGCAGCACGGGGAAGACGAACGCGGTGCGGCCGATGAGCATGCCGAATGTGTACGCGCTGATGTTCGCCGCGATGGGGTCGCCGATGAAGAACCACTCCGTGACGGCCCCGGCGATCGCCAGCAGCACGATGAGGAACGGGAAGCCGTCGCGCCTGTCGCTCTTGTCGAGAGTCTCAGGCCCGAACGCGCGGAACAGCCCGCCGATCGCGCGGGCCAGCCCGTACCACATCCGTGCCGGAACGCCCGGCTTGTCTTCGTCACCGACATACTTCTTCGGCGCGGGCGCAGACTTGCGCGCGCTCGAGGACGTTTTCGAGCGCGCGCTCTTGTTACCGGTGCTCGCACGTGCCATATCAATCAGGGTACGCGGCACCGACGACATTCCCCCTCAGTGACGCGCAATTCCGCGGCACTCTGCCCTCGCCCATCTCTTCATTTCTGGCACATCTCATGGGGTGCACAGCACCCGAGATGTGCCAGAAATGAAGAGAAGCGGGTGTGCGGGTGTGGGGGTGTGGGGGTGTGGGGGTGTGGGGGTGTGGGGGTGTGGGGGTGTGGGGGTGTGGGGGTGTGGGGTCAGGCCTCGATGACGACGGGGACGATCATGGGGCGTCGCTTCAGGGAGGTGCCGACCCAGCGTCCGATCGCGCGGCGCGCGGTCTGCGTCAGCGCGTGGTTGTCGCGCACGCCGTTCTTGATCGCCTCTTCGAGCGCTGCCGCGACCTTCGGCTTGATCTTGTCGAACACCTTGTCGTCCTCCGCCACGCCGCGGGCGTGGATCTCGGGGCCGGAGACGATGGTTCCCGTCTTCGAATCGACGACGACGATGACGGAGACGAAGCCCTCCTCGCTGAGCACGCGGCGGTCCTTGAGATCGGCGTCCGTGATCGTCCCGACGCTCGACCCGTCGACGTAGACGTAGCCGATGTCGATCTGGCCGGCCACCGTGGCCCGCCCGTCGCGCAGGTCGAGCACCGTGCCGTTCTCGCCGACGATCGCGTTCTCGTGTGCGATGCCGCTGTCCCGCGCGATCTTGGCGTTGGCGGTGAGGTGGCGGTACTCGCCGTGCACCGGGAAGACGTTCTTCGGCTTCAGGATGTTGTAGCAGTACAGCAGCTCGCCCGCCGCGGCGTGGCCGGAGACGTGCACCTTCGCATTGGCCTTGTGCACGACGTTCGCCCCGAGCTTGGTCAGCCCGTCGATCACCCGGTACACGGCGTTCTCGTTGCCTGGGATCAGGCTGGAGGCCAGAATGACCGTGTCGCCCTCGCCCGGCTCGATCTCGTGGTTCAGGTTCACCATGCGGCTCAGCACCGCCATCGGCTCACCCTGCGAACCCGTCGACATGTAGACGATCTTGTCGTCTGGCACGTCGCGAGCCTTCTTGTAGTCGATGAGAACACCGTCCGGAACGTTCAGATATCCCAGGTCAGCGGCGATCTTCATGTTGCGCACCATGCTGCGACCCAGCAGTGCGACGCGGCGGCCGTTGTTGTTCGCCGCCTCCAGCACCTGCTGCACGCGGTGCACGTGACTGGAGAAGCTCGCGACGATCACCCTGCCTGGCGTCTTGGAGATCACCTGGTCGATGACCGGGCCGATCTGGCGCTCCGTCGGTGTGAAACCCGGCACGTCGGCGTTCGTCGAGTCGGGCAGGAACAGATCGACGCCCTGCTCCCCCAGCCTGGCGAATGCGCGCAGGTCCGTGATGCGGCCGTCCAGCGGCAGCTGATCCATCTTGAAGTCGCCGGTGTGCAGCACCGTGCCGGCGGCCGTGCGCACGGCGACGGCCAGCGCATCCGGGATCGAGTGGTTCACCGCGACGAACTCGAGGTCGAACGGACCGATGTCCCACCGCTCCCCCTCGACGACCTTCTCGACGATCGGCTTGATCCGGTGCTCCTTGAGCTTCGCCTGTATCAGCGCGAGCGTGAGGCCGGAACCGATCAGCGGGATGTCCTCGCGCAGCTTCAGCAGGTAGGGCACGGCTCCGATGTGGTCCTCGTGACCGTGGGTGAGGACGACGCCCTCGATGTCGTCGAGGCGATCCCTGATCGACTCGAAGTCGGGCAGGATCAGATCGACGCCCGGCTGGTGCTCCTCAGGGAAGAGCACACCGCAGTCGATGATCAGGATCTTGCCGTCGTACTCGTACGTCATCATGTTGCGGCCGACCTCGCCGAGGCCGCCGAGCGGTGTGATGCGCAGCGTGCCGTTCTTCAGCGGCTGCGGGTCGTGAACAGGTGTGGACATGGTCCGCCTTCCCGGGACGCCT
Organism: Microbacterium halotolerans; assembly: GCF_003569805.1. Taxonomy (GTDB): domain Bacteria; phylum Actinomycetota; class Actinomycetes; order Actinomycetales; family Microbacteriaceae; genus Microbacterium; species Microbacterium halotolerans. The sequence goes on from NZ_KZ984053.1 coordinate 57,048, forward strand.
CAGCGTCCGGTTCGTCGTGCGTGTTCTGTTGTGTGCGGCATCATCGTCCGCGGGGTCTGGTGTCGGCGTCAGCGCGTGGTGCCGGAGATGGCGGGCAGCGCGCCGCCTGCCGCCGCGTTGCGGTCGGGACGGAAGTCGGTCAGGTCGATGCTGTCGATCCCGTCCACGAGCGCCAGCTCGTCCTCGATGATCGCGGCTTCCCATTCCTCGGGACCGACCAGCGGCAGCCGCACGCGCGGACTCGAGATGTAGCCGAGGCCGTGCAGGATGTACTTGGCGGCGACCGTGCCAGGCACGTGCGTCATCACGGCACGCACGAGAGGCTCGAGCTTGCGGTGCTGCTCCGTCGCGGCGGCGAGGTCGCCCCGGTTGACGGCGTCGACCATCGCCCGGTACGGCGAGGCCGCGATGTTCGCCGTGACGCCGATGAGACCGGATGCCCCGATCGACATATGCGGCAGCGCGTTCGCGTCGTCGCCCGAGAAGTACATCAGGTCGGTCTGGTTCAGCACACGGCTGACTTCGCTGAAGTCGCCCTTGGCGTCCTTCACGGCGAGGATGTTGGGGTGCTTGGCCAGGCGCAGGATCGTCTCGTACATGATCGGTACGCCGGTGCGGCCGGGAATGTCGTAGAGGATGACCGGCAGATCCGTGGAGTCGGCGATCAGCCTGAAGTGCGTGAGCAGGCCGGCCTGGGTGGGCTTGTTGTAGTACGGCGTGACGATCATGATGCCGTCTGCGCCCGCCTTCTCGCTCTTCTGGTAGAGGTCGATGGCGTGGGCGGTCTCGTTCGACCCGCCGCCCGTGATGATCTTCGCCCGGTCGCCCGCGACGCTCCCCGCGACTTCGACGAGACGCAGCTTCTCATCATCGGTGAGGGTCGACGTCTCCCCCGTCGTACCCGTGACGACGATGCCGTCGGCGCCGCTGGCGATGACGCCGTCGATGTGCTTCTCGACGGCCGGCCAATCGACTTCGCCGTCGGCCGTCATCGGTGTGACGAGCGCGACGAGAACCTGCCCGAACGGATTGGCTGCCTGCGTCATGATTCCCAGCGTAGCGCCGCGGAGGCGTGGAACATACTTCCCGGGGTTGCGGAGGTGGCCTACGGCCTGGTGCGCACGTATGTGAGGAATCGGTAGCGGATGCCCTCTCGGTTCTCGTGCCATCCGGCGGCAGGGTCGCGGGAGGCGAGGTGCCATTCCTCGCCGACGTGCGGGGCGTGGGTGTCGGCTACGACGTCGACGTCGATCTCGGTGATCCAGAGCTCGTCGAGGCGGTCCATGGTGGCCGTGTAGATCGACCCGCCGCCGATGATCCACGGCTCAGAGTCCGCGGCGAGTGCCGCGGCGATGGCGTCGTCGACGGAGCCTGCAAGCGCTGCGCCGGGGGCGTCATAGTCTTCGCGGCTGGTGACGACGATGTTCTCGCGGCCCGGCAGCGGGCGGAAGCGCTCGGGGAACGACTCCCAGGTGCGACGGCCCATCACGACCGGACGGCCCAGTGTGGCGTGTTTGAAGTGCGCCAGGTCTTCCGGCAGATGCCACGGCATGTCGCCGTCCGCACCGATCGCGCCGCCTCTCGCCTGCGCCCAGATCGCGCGGAGCGTCATTCGGTCACACCGCCACGGCCGCGCGGATCGTGGGGTGATGCTGGTAGTCGACGACCTCGAAGTCCTCGAAGTCGTAGTCGAAGATCGACTCCGGCTTCCGATTGATCCGCAGCTGCGGGTACGGGTAGGGGTCGCGCGAGAGCTGCTCTGCGACCTGCTCGCGGTGGTCGTCGTAGATGTGGCAGTCGCCGCCCGTCCAGACGAAGTCGCCGAGCCCGAGGCCCGTCTGCTGAGCCACCATCTGCGTCAGCAGCGCGTAGGAGGCGATGTTGAACGGGACGCCGAGGAACAGATCGGCGCTGCGCTGGTACAGCTGGCAGCTGAGCTTCCCGTCCGCGACGTAGAACTGGAACAGCGCATGGCACGGGGGCAGCGCCATCCCCTCGATCTCTGCGGGGTTCCACGCCGTGACCATGTGGCGTCGGGAATCGGGGTTGCGCTTGATTCCGTCGACGACGCGCGCGATCTGGTCGATCTGCTCGCCGTTCGGCGCTGGCCACGAGCGCCACTGCACGCCGTACACCGGACCGAGATCGCCGTTCTCATCGGCCCATTCGTTCCAGATGCGCACACCGCGATCCTGCAGCCAGCGCACGTTCGAATCGCCGCGCAGGAACCACAGCAGCTCGAGCGCGAGCGAGCGGAAGTGCACGCGCTTGGTCGTGATCAGCGGGAACGACTCCGACAGATCGAACCGGATCTGTCTCCCGAAGACGCTCGTCGTTCCCGTGCCCGTTCGGTCGTCTTTGTGGGTGCCGCCCGCCAGCACGTCACGCAGCAGGTCTTCGTACGGGGTCGGGATCGCGGCACTCATGTCTCGATCGTACGCCCGACATCCGGCATCCGGCCGCGGCGCGTCCGGTGCTTCGCGACGTCGGGGCTCACGCCGAGCGGCCGCGGCCTACGAGTCCGACGCGCTGCAGGACGAGGTAGAGCTGACATCCCAGGCAGAGCCCGAAGACGGCGTTGAGCAGCGCCGCGACGAGGGCGGCCGCCGCCGCGATGGGCAGCGCCAGCGGCACTCCCGTCAGGTGCAGAATCAGGCCGACGAGCGTCACGCCCAGGCCGACGCCCTGTGCGAAGCGGGGAGGACGCGGGTCCTCCCGCACGCTCGGGGGCGCGAGGCGCGGCGAGACCAGCCGCCGATAGAGCGCTCCCCACGGTGCCGTGCGCGGTGACGCGACTGCCCAGGCGAACAGCACGGCGACGACCGCGACGGCGATGAAACCGGCATCCGCCGCCCGCTCTGCCGGTGACGCCGACCGGATGGCCCAGCCCGCGCCGGGCGAGAACGTCGCATCGGCGAGTGGCTGGTACGCGAACCATCCGAACGACACCGCACCGGATGTCGCGGTCGCGACCCCGATGAGCGCCAGGAACGTGGCCGCCAGCAGCAGCACGGAGGTGATCGCTGCGGCGAAGCGGGGACCCCTGGGGTCGATGCCGATCGGTGCGGATCCTGACGACGATGCGCTCATGCGTCAGCGCCTTCCGTCACGCGTGCGATCTCCGCCTCGAGATCGTCGCGCCTCGGCATCCCGCCGATTCTCGCCCTGAGGATCCCCGACCCGTCGAGCAGAAGCGTGGTCGGGGTCTGCAGCACGTGGAACCGACTTGCGAGATCCGGACGATGCGTCAGGTCGACCTCGACGTGTCCGACACCTTCGGCAGCGGCGAACCCCGTCAGGAGACGGCGCACGCTCGGGCACCTGGCGCACATCTCGGTGCTGAACTGCACCAGCGTGGCTCTGTCGCCGAAGGCTGCCGTGTCGTACCCGAGCTCGAGCGGCGACACGCGGTCCGGTTCGATCGTTCTGACGCGCCCGTCGCGGCGCCTCCACAGCAGCCCCGCGATCGCGGCGACGGCGACCACGACGACCACGACGACAGCAGCGACGAGCGGGTTCATGCCGCCACGCTACCTCCGGCCGCTCATCAGGGCTCGAGTGTGACCCGTTGTGACAGCACGCTGTCGCCGGCTGCGGCGCATCCGGATCGCACGGTGCGAACGGCGCTGCGACGGCCGCCCATGCGACGCGGAACGGCACGACGCGCGCAACACGGCGGCCGCAGCTCAGGACGGGCGACAGCACCGGCCATCGTCAGTAGGCTGGCCGTGAACAGGGGCCGTCGATCGAAGGAGTTCCCCATGAGCGTTACGAGCGAAGCAACCACCAACTGGAACGGGTCTCTCTTCGAGGGCTCCGGCACCGTCGCACCCGCATCGGGCATCGGCACCTTCGCCGTCAACTGGAAGGCGCGCAGCGAGGGCGCAGCGGCCACGACGACGCCGGAGGAGCTCATCGCGGCCGCGCACTCGTCGTGCTTCTCGATGGCGCTGTCGAACGAGCTCACCAGCAACGGCACGCCGCCGGAGAGCGTCAACACCACCGCGTCGGTCACCTTCGTACCAGGCACGGGCGTCACCGGCAGCCACCTCAACGTGAGCGCGAAGGTGCCCGGCATCGACGAGGCGGAGTTCGCGAAGATCGCGGAAGCGGCCAAGACCGGCTGCCCGATCTCGCAGGCACTCGCCGGCATCGAGATCACCCTCGAGGCGGCGCTGGCCTGACCTCTCGGCCGCACCGCCACGCGCCCCGTCCTTCTCGAAGGTCGGGGCGCGTCTGTGCTCCGTCGACCCGTGCCCTGTGTCAGCTGCGGGGGGCGAGGCGGATGGACGCTCGGATCGCCTCGCGAGCACGGCGACGGTCGCCTGCCGCGTCGTAGGCGAGGCCGAGCCGGTACCACGCTCGCCAGTCCTCAGGCGACTGCTCGACCTGCGCGCGGTACTTCGGGAACACCGCCTCGCCGTCCGCGCGTTCGACGCGACCGCTCGGCGACACGGCGACCTGGTCTTCCGGAACCTCGCCCTCCGACTTGAGGCGGCGGCCGAGCCTGTCGGCGCGGACGCCGAACCAGAGCTCGCGCCCCAGCGCCCACACGGCGATGATCGGCAGCACGATGAGGGCGACGCCCATCGCGATGCCCACGGGGTCGCCCGTGCTGAGGAACGCCGCGGCGCGGCCGCCGGCGACGACGATGTAGAGGATGAGCGCCGCCGCCATCACGGCGACGCCGATGCGGACCTTCACGCGCCCGTGGCGCCGGCGACCTGGCCCGTCACGCCGCCCTCGTCGACCGGCGGCCGCGCGCTCGCGCGGGGAGCGCCGATGCCTATGTCGATGAAGTTCTCCAGTCCGACGACCACCCCGCGCACACCAGCCGCGTGCTCGAGCGCGATCCGGATGCCCGGGGCGTATGCCGCGGCCGACTCGATCGTGTCGTGCACGATCGACAGGCTCTCGCCCTGGCCGGAGAGGATCGTCTCCTGCCTTGCGACCACGCCCGGCCGACGCAGCGCGTGCACGGGCACGCCGCCGACCTGCTGGCCGCGGGCGCGCTGATCGACGTGGGGGGCCTCGACCGGCTCATCCCTCGCCGAGGCGATCATCTCCGCGGTGCGCACCGCCGTGCCGCTCGGCGAGTCGATCTTCGTGTCGCGGTGCGCCTCGACGATCTCGGCGTACGGGAAGAACCGCGATGCCGCAGCGGCGAGGGCCGTGCCAAGCACGGAGCCGAGCGAGAAGTTCGGAATGAACACGGCACCCGTGCCCGCCGCCTCGACGAGCGGACGCACCGACGCGATCCGCTCGGACGACCAGCCGCTCGTTCCCACGAGGACGGGCAGTTCCCGCTGGGTCGCGGCGCGCACCACGTCGACGCTGATCTGCGGGACGGAGGCGTCGACCACCAGATCGGCGCCCTCGATCTCAGCGAGATCGCTGCCCGAGCCCAGCACCGAGTGCACGTCGAACTCGTCGTGCTCCTCGATCACCTGCCTGATGATCGAACCGAGCTTGCCGTTTCCGCCGACGAGGGCCACACGAGACGCCATGGCTCCATCCTACGATCCGGCGGGAGGGTTCAGATCGGGTTCTCGTCGGGGAGCCCTGTGCGCAGCTCGTGCGGGAGGTGTCCGAGATCGTTGTGCGTGAGCAGCGTCCACGGCCGCCCCGGCTTCTGAGCGATCACCGTCAGCCCGCAGTGCGCCTGGTTCAGCGTCATCCATCGCCACTCGGGCGCCTCGAGCACCTCGCGCACGAACCAGGAGATCACGAAGTTGTGCGTGATGAGCAGTTCGTGCACCTCCTCGTTCCTGCGCACGAGGAACTCGGCCGTCGCGTCGGCCATCTGCGCTCCGCCCGCCTCGATCTCCGCTTCGCTGTACGAGCCGAAGAACGGTTCGAACGTGCCTGGCGTCTCCTCCGTCATGCCCGTCGGCACGCAGTCGAACAGCAGCGCGTGCGGCTGAGGATCGACGGCGGGCAGTCGCTCAGCCACGTACTTGGCCGTCTCGCTGGCCCGTTCGAGCGGCGAATGCCACACGGCATCGAACGTGAGTCCGGAGAGCCGATCGGCGATCGCGGCCGCCTGACGCTGTCCCTTGCCGGAGAGCGGGCCGTCTTCGAGGCCGTATTCGGCATCCTGGTGCTCACCGTGACGGACGAGGTAGATGTAGTGCGTCATCCGCTCTTCTTCTCCAGAACCTGTCCTGTTGGTCGGCGCGCGCCACATTGCGCGGCCATGTCCAGCCTATCGGAGCACGGCGCCGCGCGCGCCGCGCCCGATCGACCACCTTCCCAACCGCGGGTGAACAGCGCGTTCTAGTGCGCGGCCTTCTGCAGGTCGGCGATGTGGGCCCTGGAGAGCGAGATGCCCGCGCCCTGCACCAGCTCGTCGACGTGGAGCGCTTCGAAGGCGTTGGCGATCGGCGCCACGACGCCGGCCTGCGCGCGCAGCCACGCGACGGCGACGGCCGCCAGCGGCACGCTCAGTTCGGCGGAGATCCGGTCGAACACCCTGAGCACCTTCGTGCCCCTGCGGTTCATCCGCTCGGCGAGCTGCGCGCCCCTGGTGGATGCGGCCGCCTGGGAGCGCGATCGGTGCCTGCCGGTGAGGAACCCGTGCTCGAGGGGATGTGACGGGGTCAGCGCGATGCCCTGAGCACGGGCGACCAGGCGCAGATCGCCTTCGTAGTCCTCGCGCCGCAGCGCGTTGTACGGCACGTCGATCACGGGAATGCGCGGATAGCCCGCAGAAGCGAGGATGCGCATCTCGACGAGCTGATTCGCGGTGAGTCCGTACGCGCCGATCACACGTGCCTTGCCGGTCTCGACGAGCCAGTCAGCCGTTGCCAGCGCGTCCTCCAGCGGCACGTCGTCGAGTTCGGATGCGTCGAAGTAGAGCAGGTCGATGCGATCGGTGCCCAGTCGTTCCAGCGACGATTCGACCGCGCGGACGAGAGGCACGGAACCGAGCCCCGGATGATCCGGATGTCCGCCGATGCGCACACCGACGACGGTGTCCTCGCGCACGCCGCGGCTGGCGAGCCACCGACCGATGATGTGCTCGCTGCGCCCTGCCGCGAAGCTGTCCGCAGTGTGGATGGCGTTGCCGCCGTACTCGAAGTAGCGGTCGAGCACGTCGAAGCTCGTCTGCTGGTCGATCGTCCAGCCGAACTCTCCGCCGCCGAGGATCAGCGGGAACACGTCGAGCCCGGATTCGCCGAGGGGTTCGCGCAGCGCGGCGCCGAGCCCCGGCCCGATCGTGGGGATCGGCTCGGACGGGTGCACCGGTCCGTCGACCTGCGCCAGCGTGAGGTCTGCGGCGTGCGAAGCCATCTGCGGCGCACCCGTCTGCTCGAAGCCTGTCGTCTTTCGGCGGAGCCGGTGGTTCACGATCCCTCCCCTGATCACGCGTCACCATACAGCGGAAGGGCTCGGTTCCCCGCTTCCCTCACCGGGAAGCCGAGAACCGAGCCCGAATGCGCCGCCGCGGGGCGGGCGCTGCCTTACTCCGCCGGAGCGGCTTCCTCCGCCTGCTCCTCGATGACGGGCTCGAGCGCGAGCTTGCCGCGATCGTCGATCTCGGCGATCCGGACCAGGATCTTCTGGCCGACCGAGAGCACGGCGTCGATCTCCTCGACGCGCTTGCCGCCGTTGAGCTTGCGGATCTGCGTCACGTGCAGGCGGCCGTCCTTGCCAGGCATCAGCGAGATGAACGCACCGGACGGGATGATCTTCACGACCGTGCCGAGGAACTGCTCGCCGACCTCGGGGTTGGACGGGTTGGCGATCGCGTTCACCTGCGCGCGGGCCGCTTCGGCCGTCGGGCCGTCGGTCGCGCCGATGTAGACGGTGCCGTCGTCCTCGATCGAGATCGTGGCCCCGGTCTCGTCCTGGATGCCGTTGATCGTCTTGCCCTTGGGGCCGATCAGCTCGCCGATCTTGTCAGCCGGGATCTGCACGCTGATCACGCGCGGCGCCGTCGGCGCCATCTCGTCCGGCGAGTCGATCGCGGAGTTCAGCACGTCGAGGATGCGCAGACGCGCCTCCTTGGCCTGCGTCAGCGCGCCGGCGAGCACCTCGCTGGGGATGCCGTCGAGCTTCGTGTCGAGCTGCAGTGCGGTGACGAACTCGCTGGTGCCTGCGACCTTGAAATCCATGTCGCCGAGCGCGTCCTCCGCGCCGAGGATGTCGGTCAGCGCCGCATAGCGTGTCTGACCGTCGGTCTCCTCGGAGACGAGGCCCATCGCGATGCCGGCGACGGGTGCGCGCAGCGGCACGCCCGCGTTCAGTAGGGAGAGCGTCGAGGCGCACACGGAGCCCATCGACGTCGAGCCGTTGGAGCTGAGCGCCTCCGACACCTGACGGATCGCGTAGGGGAACTCGTCGCGGCTGGGCAGCACCGGCAGGAGCGCACGCTCTGCCAGGAACCCGTGACCGATCTCGCGGCGCTTCGGGCTTCCCACTCGACCGGTCTCACCGGTCGAGTACGGCGGGAAGTTGTAGTGATGCATGTACCGCTTGCTCGTCGTGGGCGACAGCGAGTCGATCTGCTGCTCCAGCTTGAGCATGTTCAGCGTCGTGATGCCCATGATCTGGGTCTCGCCGCGCTGGAAGATCGCGGAGCCGTGCACGCGCGGGATGACCTGCACCTCGGCATCGAGCGGCCGGATGTCGGCGAGCCCGCGGCCGTCGATGCGCGCACCCTCGGTGAGGATGCGCCCGCGCACGATCTTCTTCGTGACGGACTTCCACGCCGCGGAGAACTCCGCCGTCGCGGCGGCGGGGAGCTCGCCGGACTCCGTCTTCGCAGCGACGGCTTCCTTGACGGAGGCCTTCAGCGCGTCGTCGGCGTTCTGCCGCTCCTGCTTGTCGCCGATCTGGTAGATCTTCTCGAGCTCGGCGAGCGCCTTGCCCTCGACGAAGTCGTACGTCTCGGTGCTGTACGGGGGGAACGTCGCGAACTCGAGCGGCTCCTTGGTCGAACCCGCGGCCATCTTCGACTGCGCCTCGACGAGCTGCTTGATGAACGGCTTGGCCGCCTCGAGACCGCCGGCGACGATCTCCTCGTTCGGCTTCACGGCGCCGCCGGAGATGTGGTTCCAGCTGCTCTCGGTCGCCTCGGCCTCGACCATCATGATCGCGACATCGCCGTTGTCGAGCACGCGGCCTGCGACCATCAGGTCGAACACCGCCTGGTCGACCTGCTCGGCGTTCGGGAACGCGACCCACTGGTCCTCGTTCGAGCCGAAGCCGGGGATGAGCGCGAGGCGCACACCGGCGATCGGGCCGGAGAACGGCAGACCGGAGATCTGGGTGGACGCGGAGGCCGCGTTGATCGCGAGCGCGTCGTAGTACTCGCCCGGTGCGATCGAGAGGACCGTGATGACGATCTGCACCTCGTTGCGCAGTCCGTCGACGAACGACGGGCGCAGCGGGCGGTCGATCAGTCGGCAGACGAGGATCGCGTCGGTCGAGGGGCGGGCCTCGCGGCGGAAGAACGATCCGGGGATCTTCCCCGCCGCGTATGCGCGCTCCTCGACGTCGACCGTGAGCGGGAAGAAGTCGAAGCCCTCACGGGGGTTCTTCGACGCGCTCGTGGCCGAGAGCAGCATGGTCTCGTCGTCGAGGTACGCCGCGACCGCCCCCTGCGCCTGCTGCGCGAGACGGCCGGTTTCGAAGCGAACGGTGCGGGTGCCGAAGCGGCCGTTATCGAGAACGGCCTCGGCTGCGGTGATTTCAGGACCTTCCAAGAGGTCTCTCCTTCTTTCGAGCCCGCGACGCACGCGGGCGAACTTCAGGAGCAGGAGCTAAGGAGTTCCGTGCTGGCCACCAGGAGAAACCCACCGGCCGATCTGCCGGGAAGCCACTTCTAGGGACCAGCTCCTGCGAGCCTGCTCCACGAACGTATTCAGTTGGCGAAGACCGCACAGGTCTTCCCGACCGATCCTATCAGCGGCGCCCGCCTCGGGTCTGCGAACCCGGATGAACGGGGCGGGGCGAACGGTCACAGCGCTTCCGCGCCGTCGTGGCGGCTCCGCCTGCCCCGCACCTCGACATAGTCGGTGTGCTTGGCGCTGAGGCCGTCGCCCGCCGTGCGTCCGCGCATCCTGCGCCACGCCCACGGCAGCACGTGCCTGGTGATCCAGCGCCCATCAGGGTCGTCGGCATCCTCGTGGAACGCCCTGTCCAGTGCCGCGAGCTGTTCGGCATCACGCACCCCGAGCACCTCGGCGGCACGATAGGCGATGAGCCGGTGCCCCGACGAGCGCAGGTGCACTTTGTCGGCCGCCCAGTTGTCGACGTCGCTCAGCTCGGGCAGCGCGTCGCTGTCGAAGAGGATGCTCCCCGTCTCCTTCGCGATGCGGCGCAGCTCGCTCGAGTACGCGGCGAAGCGCCTGGCGAACATTCTGGCGGCGAGGCGCCGAGGCAGGAAGGGCGTGATCAGCATCACGTCGATCCCCGCCGCTCGCAGCCTGCGCACCGAATGCTCGAGTTCTGCGGCGAGCGCGTACGGGTCGGCCGAGTGGCCCACGAGGTCGTTGTGCCCCATCAGGATGGAGACGAGGTCGGGCTTCAGTTCGAGCGCCGCAGGCACCTGCTCCGCGGCGAGGTCGCGCACGCGCCGACTGCGCACGGCGAGGTTCGCGAACCGGAACGGCTTGCGCCGCGAACGGGAGGCGTCCTGCCCGAGCAGCATCGCGAGCCGGTCGGCCCAGCCTCTGTACTGTCCGTCCGGCATCCGCGAGCTGTCGCACAGCCCCTCTGTGAGTGAGTCCCCGAGCGCCACGAATTTCGCCCAGCGACGTGTCGGCGCGGCCTCCGCCGCCGCGACGCGCCGGTCTCCGCGGGCCATCAGCGCGCCGTCGAAGCGCCGCAGACGGGCGGCCTCCCCGTAGTGGTCGACGAGCTGTTCCGTCAGCGCCGCCCAGGTGCGCGAGCGCACGCTGTCGCGCGCCGCGAGGGCGAACGACGCCCGCTTCGCGTCGTCGCCGAGCAGATCGGCGACTCTCGCCCGCAGATCGTCGAGATCGCCCGGCCGGTAGAGCCAGCCGTCCACGCTGGAGCGCACCAGGTCGACCGGTCCGCCGCGGCCGGTCGCGACGACGGGGACGCCGGATGCGAGTGCTTCCTGCACGGTCTGGCAGAACGTCTCGCTCTCCCCCGGATGCACGAACACGTCGAAGCTGGCGACCGCCTCGGCGAGGTCGTCACCGCCGAGGAAACCGGTGAACACGGCGCCGGGCAGCTCGCGCTCCAGTCGCTCGCGCTCCGGCCCGTCCCCGACGACCACCAGCCGTGTGCCGGGCAGATCGGCGACCGCACGGAGATCGTCCACCTGTTTCTCCGGCGCGAGCCTGCCGACGTAGCCGACGATCTTCTCCTCGCCGGAGGGTGCCGAGACGAGCTCGCTCCCGTTCCACCCGGAGAGCACGTCGCGCCGCCAGGAGTCGCTGCGGCGCGCCGGCGAGAACCGCGCGGCGTCGACGCCCCTGCCCCAGCGCCCGATGCGATCGACGCCGAGGCCCTCGAGCTGATCGTGCGCGTGCGAGGAGGGAGCGAGCGTGAGCGTGGCGCGCTTGTGCAGGCGCGCGATGTGCGACTGCACGAGCGGAGCCGCACCGGGCACCCCGTATCGCTCCGCGTACGAGATGACATCGGTCTGGTAGATCGCGACGGTCGGCAGGCCGAGCCCGTCGGCGGCGACGAGGCCCTGCCACCCGAGGACCGCCGGAGAGGCGAGGTGCACCATGTCCGGCTCGAACTCGGCGAGGATCCGCTTCAGCTGCACGACGGGAGCGAGCGCCACTCTGACATCCGGGTAGCTCGGCAGCGGCACCGACGTCAGGTACGTCGTCTCCGGCACTTCGACGCCCGCGACGTCCTCGGGCTGCCCTGGTGCCTTCGGAGCGATGACCAGTGTGTCGTGCCCCAGGTTGCGCAGATGGTGCACGACGTGCAGAACGGAGCCTGTGACCCCGTTCATATGAGGAAGGAACGATTCAGCGACGATCGCGACTCGCATGGCTCCAGAATCCCGGATCAGCACGCCGCAGACGGCCGTTCACGCCCGGGTTCGGCAACTGTTCACGAAGCGTCCGCCGTTCGTTCGCCGCTTTGTCGGTCCGCGGTCCGCGGTCTCAGGCTGTCGCGCGGTGTCGTGCCGCATGGGGCGACGACGACCGACCGCACTGTGCGCAGAGGTCTCCCTCCCCCGCAGGCGACGACCCGGACTCCCGTGACGCTCAGCGGACGGGAGGGTTCGCGAGCAGGTCGGCGAACGAGCCGTTCTCTCCCAGATACGACTCCGGGCTGAACGGATCGGCTGGCACCGCGCGCTCTGCCTCGGTCATCCGGTCGGCCAGCTCGCGCGCGGCCCGGTCGATGCGCTGCTGCAGCGGAGCAACCCGATCGGCGCTCTCACCCCAGTCGTCGCTCGAGGCGAACACTCCCGTCGAGACGGGCTCCGCGTGCAGGTACGTGAACAGCGGACGCATCGCGTAGTCGATGGCGAGCGAGTGGCGAGGCGTGCCAGCCGTCGCCGCCAGCAGCACCGGCATTCCAGCGAGCGCGTCGCGGTCGAGCGCGTCGACCCAGCTCTTGAACAGACCCGAGTAGCTGGTCGAGAAGATCGGCGAGACCACGACGACGGCATCAGCCCCAGCGACGAAGTCATTCATCTCCGCGAGCGGCTTCGGCGCGAAGCCGGTGAGCACACTGTTGGTGATGTCGTGTGCGAAGTCGCGAAGCTCGAACACGCGCGAGGAGGTTTCCGTTCCACGCCCCGCGAGATCCTTCGTCACCGCCTGCAGGATGCGGTCGGCGAGCAGGCGTGTCGACGAGGGGTCGCTGAGGCCCGCCGAGACGACCGCGATCTGCGTAGCGCCCGTCACTTCGCCCCTCCGAGTCCGAATGCGCTGCCCTGCGGGGCCCGCGTGTCCTGGTAGGGCGAGCCGCCCGTGACGTTGTCGCCGCGGTTCGCGTTGGGCCGCGGCTGACGCGCCGGACCGTCGCCGTAGGCGGCTCGCACACGCGCCGCATGCGTCGGGGCATCCGGCACCGTCTCCGGCCGCCCGGCGTCGAGTTCCTTGCGGAGCACCGGCACGACGTCCTGCCCCAGGAAGTCGATCTGCTCGAGCACGATCTTCAGCGGCAGACCTGCGTGGTCCATCAGGAACAGCTGGCGCTGGTAGTCGCCGTAGGCATCGCGCATAGACGCGTACCGGTCAATCACCTGCTGCGGCGAGCCGACCGTGAGAGGTGTCATCTCCGTGAAGTCCTCCATAGTCGGTCCGTTGCCGTACACGGGTGCCTCGTTGAAGTAGGGCCGGAACTGGTCGATCGCGTCCTGCGAGTTCTTCGCCATGAACGCCTGACCGCCGAGGCCGACGATCGCCTGCTCGGCCGTGCCGTGGCCATAGTGCTCGAAGCGCTGCCGGTACAGACCGATCAGCCGCTGGTAGTGCTCCTTCGGCCAGAAGATGTTGTTCGCGAAGAAGCCGTCGCCGTAGTACGCGGCCTGTTCGGCGATCTCCGGGGTGCGGATCGAGCCGTGCCACACGAACGGCGGCACATCGTCCAGCGGTCGTGGCGTCGACGTGAAGCCCTGCAGCGCGGTGCGGAACTTCCCCTCGAAGTCGACGACGTCTTCGCGCCACAGCCGGTGCAGCAGCTGGTAGTTCTCGATCGCCAGCGGCAGACCCTGCCGGATGTCCTGGCCGAACCACGGGTAGACCGGGCCGGTGTTGCCGCGGCCCATCACGAGGTCGACGCGGCCTCCCGACAGGTGCTGCAGCATCGCATAGTCCTCGGCGATCTTCACCGGGTCGTTCGTGGTGATCAGCGTCGTCGCGGTCGACAGGATGATCCGCTCCGTCTGAGCCGCGATGTACGCCAGCGTCGTGGTCGGAGACGAGGAGAAGAACGGAGGGTTGTGGTGCTCGCCGATCGCGAAGACGTCGAGCCCCGCCTCTTCGGCGTGCGTCGCGATCGTGACCGCGTCGCGGATGCGCTGCGCCTCACTCGGCGTCTCCCCCGTGACGGGGTTGCGGGTGATGTCGCTCACCGAGAACAGGCCGAACTGCATGGCCGGGGAGGCGGTCGTGTCGCTCATGGCATCTCCGATCGATTTGTATGCGAATGAATATACACGGTGCAACGCCCGCGACACGAATCTATTCCCCTGCGTCGGCATCGCCCGGTCCGCCGCGGCTCACCGTCGCGACGATGCGCGTAGCGCTCGGCAACAGAGGTTCCCGTCCCCCGCCTGCGGCGCCCACCCGGACGTCGCGGAGCGCTGGCACACGGACCTGCTGGGGACACGGTAGGGGGCTCACGGCGACCGCGGCAGCGCGGGCGCGAGGATGTTCTGCTGGCCGTTCCGGATGGCTGCGAGCACGGTGTCCTGGAACCAGCGCAGGGCGGGCGCATCGCTGTGCGCCGTTCGGGCGTACAGCTTCACCTCGACGGGCGCGATCGGGAAAGGAAGCGCTCGGTACACGAGCGACTGGGAAGCCGACCACGCTTCGGCGAGGCTGCGGGGCGTCGTCGCGACGAGGGTGCCTCGCTCGAGAAGCGTCGGAAGCGTCGAGAAGTGGTTCACGCTGAACCGAGCCTGCGGAATGCCGCCGAGCGCGTGCAGCGCGTTCTCGACATTCGGCCGCCCGGAGTCGCGCACGACGGCCACATGGTCGGCGGTGCGGTACGCGTCGAAGTCCAGGCGCCGCGTCGCCAGAGGGTGGCTGCGCGACATCAGCGCCACGTACTGCTCGACCTTGATCGTGTGGGTTTCGAAGTCGCCGGGGATCGGCGCAGAGTTGATCGCGAGGTCCACGGCGCCGCGCGTCAGCCTGTCGGCGATCGTCGCGTGGTCGAGTGCCTCCGTTTCGAGGGCGATGAGCGGCCCTGCTCCCATCAGCGCTGCCGCGATGTCGTCGAACCAGTGCAGTTCGCCGAGTTCGGACAGTGCCATCCGGAATCGCCGTCGCGACGAAGCGGGGTCGAAGCCCCGCGTCGCCACGGCCCCGTCGATGCGTTCGAGCGATTCGCGGATAGACGGGTACAGCTCCTCCGCGAAGGGCGTCGGCAGCATCCGGCGCGCCTCCCGGAAGAACAGGTCGTCAGCGAGATCGCGTCGAAGGCGCGCCAGCGACTGGCTGATCGCCGGCTGGGTGACGTGCATCACCCGCGCCGCGCCCGTGAGGCTGCGCGCCTCGTAGACGGCGATGAACACGCGCAAGAGATTCAGGTCCAGAGTCGACACCTTTGACGAGGGGGCTTCCTGCCGACGGCCGACGGGCTGACCTGTCACGGAGCCGCCTGAACCGCACCAGTCGACATGATAAGGCTCGATTCCTTGATGTTGCGCCACACGATGGAGCGCAGTCGAGCGAACTCCGGCAGCTGTTTGGTCTCGAGCTGGTCCCGCGGCTCAGGCAGGTGCACCATCAGCTTCTCGTCGATGAAGGTCGGACGCGGCCCCATGATGAGGATGCTGTCGGCCAGATACACCGACTCGTCGATGTCGTGCGTGACGAAGACGACCGTGATGCCGAATTCCTTCCGCACCTGGAAGACGAGATCCTCGAGGTCCGCGCGGGTCTGCGCGTCGAGCGCGCCGAACGGCTCGTCCATCAGCAGGATCCGCGGCTGATAGGCCAGTCCGCGCGCGATCGCCACGCGCTGCTGCATGCCGCCGGAGAGCTGCCAGGGGTACCTGTCGCCGAGACCGCGCAGGCCGACGGCCTGCAGGGTCCGCTCGACTCGCGCGACGACCTCCGATCTCGACAGCCTCAGCCTTCTGAGCGGGAACGCGATGTTGTCCGCCACACGCATCCACGGATAAAGGGAGTTCGCATAGTCCTGGAACACCAGCGCGATCTGCTCTGGCGGACCTGTGACGTCGACGCCGTCGACGCTGACCCGGCCTCCCGTCGGTCTGAGCAGTCCTGCCATCAGCTTCAGCACGGTCGTCTTGCCGCAGCCGGATGGACCGACCATCGTGACGATCTGCCCCTCTTCGATGGTGAAGCTGAGGTCTTCGACGGCGAGCGTGCCGGTGCCTGGATCGCCGTAGCGCTTGCTTACGGATTCGAGCGTGAGCATAGGTTGTCCAATCAGCTGACGGCCGCGTGCGACCTGAGGTGCCATCCGAGGGCGAGCCGTTCCACCCCGGTGAAGACGAGATTGAGGAGGTAGCCGAGGATTCCGAGCAGCAGAATGCCCGACCACATGTCGGCGAGCGCGAACGAACGCTGCGCCTGCACGATGAAGTAGCCGACGCCGTTCGTCGACGCGACCATCTCGCTGATCA
This sequence comes from Microbacterium halotolerans, assembly GCF_003569805.1. Classification (GTDB taxonomy): domain Bacteria; phylum Actinomycetota; class Actinomycetes; order Actinomycetales; family Microbacteriaceae; genus Microbacterium; species Microbacterium halotolerans. The sequence goes on from NZ_KZ984053.1 coordinate 73,318, forward strand.
CCATCAGGATGATCGCCAGCGGCAGCGCGGTCCTGATGCCGGCGAAGATCTGCGGCGATGCCGCACGGAGCTCGACGTGCACGAGGTGATCCCACGCCCGGATGCGGTAGACGCGGTCGGTGCTGCGCAGCGTCGGCTCTATTCCCGCGATGCCGTCCATCGTGTTCAGCAGGATCGGCCACACGCACACAAACGCGATCAGGGCGACCTTGGCCGTCGAGTCGACGCCGATGGCGATGATCGTGAAGGGCAGCAGTGCGGGAGGCGGAACGGCGCGCAGGAATTCGACGACCGGGCCCGCCTGTCGCCGCAGCCATGCGACCTTGCCGAGCAGCAGACCGAGGCCGACGCCCACGACGATCGCGATCGCGAACCCGATCAGCAGCCTCACCAGACTCGGCGCCACATCGCTCATCACTCGCGAGAACAGCCAGTTCTGCTGGAAAGCGACGAGCACGTCCTGGAAGGGCGGGAAGTAGAAGCTGCCGGCCGCGTTGGTGAACACGAAGATCGCCGCGACGACCAGCAGCGGCGTCGCGATCTCGGCCGACACGTAGAGTGCATTCCGACGTGAGCTGGTCATTCCGATGCCTCCCGGTGCGACGGATGCCATCGCAGCATGCGCCGCTCCACCGCGGCGAACAGCGCGTTCAGGATCACACCGAGGATGCCCGCGAGCAGCACGTACGCGTACATGGCGGCGACCGCCGAGCCCTGCCTGGCCTCGTTGATCTGCTGCCCGATGCCGCCTGCACCCACGACGATCTCCCCCGTGAGCACGAGGATCAGCGCCACAGTCGAGGCGATCCGGACGCCGGTGGCGATGTACGGAATCGCACTCGGCAGGACGACGCGAAGCGCGACGTCCATCCTGCGGATCTGAAAGGAACGGGCCGTATCGACCTGAGTGGGCATCACGTTCCTGATGCCGTACGTCGTCTGCACGAGCATCGGCCAGAGCGAGGCGAACGCCGCGAGGAACACCGTGCCGCCCGAGAGGTTGTCCGCGAACAGCAGGAACACCAGCGGGATCAGCGCGACCGAGGGCACGGGGCGCAGGAACTCGACGATCGGACGGGTCGCGCGATAGGCCAGCTCGTTCGCCCCCACGACAAGACCGAGCAGGACGCCGGCGAGCACGGCGATCAGCAGGCCGAGCGCCCAGGACCGCAGCGTCTCGGCGATCGCGATCCACGCCGTCGCGCCGCCGAGCAGCTCGAACAGTGTCGCGAACGTCTCGGTCGGAGGTGGGAGGAATCGGCTCGGCAGCAGGTCGGTCCTGGTCGACAGCTCCGCGAGGAGCAGCACGACGACGACCCCGCCGAGCGAGCCGATTCCGTGCACGAACCACCGGATGGCCGATCGCGCAGTCCCCCGGTCAGGGAGTGTGGATGAGGTCATCTGCGCTCGGTCGCTCCTCGATCGTGCCGTACTCCTCGGTGAAGTCGAGCAGCTGCATCATCCTGTCCATGTCGAGTTCCGCGTTGAACACGGGCAGCCGCATGCGCTCCGCGACGTCCTCCGGCACCTGGGTGAACGTCGGGATCGCCGCGCGCACCTCATCCGGGTTGTCCGTCGCGAACTCGATCGACTTCGTGATCGCCTGCACATACCCCTCGACGGCCTCGGAGTTCTCCGCGATGAACTGCTCGGTCGCCTGATAGGCGCCGTTGGGGAAATCAGCTCCCAGGTTCGCGTACGGGGTATCCACCACACGACCTCCCGCATCGAGCACCTGCGTGACGAAGGGCTCCGGCACGAGCGCCGCATCGAGGTGTCCCTGCTCGAGCGCGGCCGGCATCTCGGGGAACGGGATCTCGGTCAGCTCGACGTCCGCGTCATCGATGCCCTGATTCTCGAGGGAGGACCGGACCTGGATCTCGGCGACGCCCTTGAGCACGTTCACGCCGATCGTCGCTGTCGCGAGATCGTCCGCATCCTGCACCGGGCTGTCCGCGCCGGCGACGACGACCTGCCAGTCGACATCCGGGGTCGCTCCGCCGACATCGTTGCCCGCGATGAACTTCAGCGGAAGCCCCTGACTGATCGCCGTGTACACGGGCACGTATCCGCCGCAGATGATGTCGAAGGTGCCGCCGACAGCGCCGGTGATCATCTCGCTCCCCGACTGGACGGTCTGCACCTCGAGATCGATGCCGACCTCGTCGAAGAACCCCTGCTCGATTCCGATGTAGATCGGCGCCATGTTCGCCGTCGCCAGCGCGGCGATGGTGATCGTCTGCTCGCCCTCGGCGTTCTGCTCGCTGGCCCCGCCGTCCGGCCCGCACGCTGTGAGGGTCGTCGCCAGCGCAATGGTTGCGGCCCCGGCGATGATCGCCGTGGTCCGTCGGAGTCGGTACGTCATTGTCTTTCCTCCTGTGTGCACGAGGCCGAGCGGCCCCGAGGTCTAGTTCTCTTCCATCGAGTGCTCGAGGAGCCACGATGGGAACGCCGCGATCTTCGCGTCGATGACCAGCGGGGTGAGCCTGTCTCCTGCGAGCCATTCGGCCACGGGAGCGAGGTCGCGCTCATGACGGACGGTGATGGCATCGCACCCGTAGCCGCGAGCGAGCGCCGCGATGTCGGTCTCGGGGAACGAGACCGTGTCGAGCTTGTCCGTCTCGTGTTTGAAGTGCTGCACCTCGGCGCCGTAGGCGCTGTCGTTGTAGACGATCACGAGCATTCCCAGTCGCAGCCTCACCGCGGTGTCGAGCTCGACGTGCGACATCATGAAGCCGCCGTCGCCGACGCCGACGACGGGCACGCGCCCCTGGTTGGCCAGTGCTGCCCCGATCCCGCTCGACAGTGCGAGTCCGATCGACTGGAACGCAAGCGGAACGCTGTATCCGCGCTGATCCGGGACTCGGAGGAACGCGCCGGGATAGCCGTTGAAGTTGCCTCCGTCCGGCACGACGACGCGCTCATCCGGCACGACGTCATCGATGGCGATCGTCAGCGTACGGGGGTCGATCTTTCCGTCTTCGACGACCTCGTCGAACGGTTGGTCCCTCCAGTGCCGGTTGGCCGCGACGCGCTCCGCGACCTCGGGCGTCCTGTAGCCCTCTCCTGACCAGCCTGCCTCACGCAGCTGCTCGCCGACCGCATCAGCTGTGAGTGCCGCATCGCCCAGCACGCCGGCCGTGACCGGGTAGTGCCAGCCGATCGCCTCGCGCGTGTCGTCGACCTGGATGACCGTCTTGTCCCGCAGCAGGCTTCCGCCGAGCGTCGTCCAGCGGTTCAGCGCGGCTCCGAACACGATGAGCACGTCGGCCTCGGCGACGAGCTGAGCCGATCCGTGGGTGGCGAAGCCGCCCATCACGTCGAGATGCCACGGGTCGGTGCGGAACAGCCCGCGACCAGCCGCCGACGTCGTCAGCAGCGCACCCGAGAGCTCGGCGAGCCGACCCAGTTCCTCCTCCGCGTGCCACGCGCCGCGGCCGGCGAGGATCACGGGGCGCTCCGCCCCGCGCAGCGCGGCAGCGATGCGGTCGACCGAATCGCCCGAGGCCGTCGCGGCCGCCTTGTCCGGCATCGATGGCACGAGCGCGTCATCCCATTCGATCTCCGCCGCCTGGACGTCGAGCGGCAGGGAGAGCACGACAGTGCGGCGGTCGACCGCCGCGGAGACGAAGGCGCGGTACGCGTCCTTCACAGCCGTCGCAGCACGATGGATGCGGGTCGCGCGAGCACCGAGCGCCGTCACGGCAGCGTCCTGATCGATGAAGAAGTTCGACATCGACTGGTCGGCCGGAGTATCGCCGGTCACCACGATGATCGGCGTTCGTGCCTTCGAAGCCTCCCCGATCCCGGTAAGCGCATTCGACAGTCCGCAGCCCTGATGCACGCTGACCACCGAGGGGACTCCGGATGCTCGCGTATAAGCGTCGGCCATGCAGGTGGCACCCATTTCATGCCGAGCGGCGACGAACTCCACTCCCTCGTCGATCAGCGCGTTCGTGACATGGAAGTTGCCGCTGCCCACCACGCCGAAGGCGCGATCGACTCCCAGTCGTGCAAGTGTGCGCCCAACGGCCTCGGCAACAGTGATGATCTCGGACACCAGGGCTTCCTCTCAACGGTGAGTGTGCGTCCGAGCGTAGGGCTACTCCGCCGCCACTACGACTAATCATTTCTTGGCGTCCCCATAACTCAGCCTTATTGCAATAGCGCTTCGCGTGCAATGTCCTGCCGAGTCGACGGTCCCCCGCGCGCAAGAAGGCCCGCCCCACACCGGGGACGGGCCTTCGAGAAAGCGATTGAACGCTGGTCGCGCTGCTTATCGACGCAATCCGACGCGCTCGATCAGCGAGCGGTAGCGCTCGATGTCGAGGTCGTGCAGGTACGTGAGCAGTCGACGGCGCTGACCGACGAGCAGGAACAGACCACGGCGCGAGTGGTGGTCGTGCTTGTGGTCCTTGAGGTGCTCGGTGAGGTCCTTGATGCGCTTCGACATCAGCGCGACCTGCACCTCGGGGGATCCGGTGTCACCGGGGTGCGTCGCGTACTCTTCGATGATCGCCTTCTTGACGTCTGCTGCCAGTGCCATGTAGTCGATCCCCTTTCTCCTCGTTGCGCGGCGCCCGTCACCTGATGTGCGAGCTCTCTTTATCCGCGGCCGATTGAACGGCAACCACGAAAGTCTACCGTACGATCTGATCGTGCCGAACCGCTCCTCGCACGTCATCGATCTGCGCCCCCTCACCCACCGCCCCGCATTCGCGCGCCTGTGGGTCGGCAACCTGCTGGGCGGGCTCGGCGGGCTCGCACCGATGATCGTCGCGGGCCCCGCGGCGGCATGCTGTCGCTGTTCCTCGGGCTCTGGACTCTGCCGCCGCTGAAGCCGGACGGCGGCTCATCCGCACCGGGCTCGGCGTCGCTGAAACAGGGACTGGGCTTTCTGAAGCGGGCGAGGAGCATCCGGATGCGGTTCGATCTTTCGCCGGATCATGCTGCAGACCGCGGTGTCCGACGAGTTCCGCGGCCGTGACGGCACGGCGGGGCGGTCGGAGTGCAACCGCCCCGCTCAGCCTCACTCCTGCAGTGCCGCCTGCAGGTCGAGCGTGATCTTGATGTCCTTGCCGACGAGAACACCGCCGCTTTCGAGCGCCGCGTTCCAGGTCAGGCCGAACTCTTCGCGGTCGATCTTGCCCTTCGCCGTCGCGCCGACCTTGTAATTGCCCCACGGGTCCGTGCCGAATCCGCCGAACTCGAGGTCGAAGGTCACGGGCTTGGTGGTGCCCCTGACGGTCAGCTCGCCGTCGACGAGATAGTCGCCGCCGTCCTCGCGCACACCGGTGCTGACGAAGGTCATGGTCGGGAAGTTCTCCGTGTCGAAGAAGTCGCCGCTGCGCAGGTGGCCGTCGCGACCCTCGTCCTTGGTGTCGATCGAGGCCACGTCGACCTTCGCCGTCACGCTCGCCTCGAGCGGGTTGTCCGGCAGCACGATGGTCGCTTCCTTCACGGCGAATGCGCCGCGCACCTTCGAGATCATCATGTGGCGCACTTCGAAGCCCACCTCACTGTGCGCCGGGTCGAGAGCGTAGGTTCCTGCCTTGTAGCCGGGGATGTCGATCGTCATTGTGCTGCTCCTGTGGTCGTGCCGTCGTCGCGCCATCGGATGAGGCGCACACACACTACAATACGTATGCGTCCGCATGTATTCCAACGTCGCGAGGAAATGTTCCTGAACTCCGGATGAGCCGCGCGCAGGAACGACGGAGTCGCCCGATCCGGATGGAACGGGCGACTCCGAAGGGATGCAATCAGGCGACGTCGATCAGGTCGATGATGAAGATGAGGGTCTTGCCGCTGAGGAAGTGACCGGAACCGGCCGGGCCGTACGCGAGGTGCGGCGGCACGGTGAGCTTGCGGCGCCCGCCGGTCTTCATACCGGGGATGCCGTCCTGCCAGCCCTGGATCAGACCGCGCAGCGGGAACTGCAGCGTCTCGCCGCGGTTCCACGACGCGTCGAACTCCTCACCCGTGTCGTATTCGACGCCCGCATAGTGCACGGTGACGGTTGCGCCGGGCTGTGCCTCGGCGCCCTCGCCGACGTTGATGTCTTCGATGACCAGCTCACTGGGCGCAGGGCCCTGCGGAGCATCGAACTCTGGCTTGGTGCGATCTGCGCTCATGCACCCATCCAAACACGTCACCGCATGTGCCGGAAACCGCCGCGGCGCACCGCGCCCGGGTTCCCTCAACGAGGAGGTATTGACACCCTTGCGATTCCGTCGCATTCTGATGAGAGGTTCATTCAGCGCTCGGAGGACTCGCAGGCATCGCCGCAGCCCGGGCGCTGAATGTTGTCCGCCCCCGCTCCCGAGATGCGCACATCTCGCCGAGATGCGCCGCTTCTGGCGTGGCGCTGTCGAAGAAGTGCGCTTCTCGGCGGCCCGATCCGGTGCCTATGGGGCCAGCAGCGCCTGTCGGGTGGCGAGCGCGCGGGTCAGCAACTGCTGTTCGACCACCGGCGCCTTCGGATCGCGGCCGCTGAGTCCTCGCTCGCGGGCCATCGCCAGCTGGGTCGCGTCGCGCACGAACGTCTTCATCAGGGCCGAGCGGTTCCCGCGCAGGGCGCGAGCCCATGCCATACCGACTTTGCGTCCGCGAGGGGTCGCGAGCATGTCGACCTCCTGCGGCGTGAACCACCCTGCCCTGGCGTAATCGCTGAGCCTTTCGTGCGTGATCGTCGCCTTCTCCTTGCGCAGGTACACGATCGCGATGATGAACAGCACGAACTGCGGCACCTGCAGCACGATGTACATCACCAGGAAGTTCACGTAGCTCGACGAGTTCCACAGTGCGTGCATGCCGACGCCGATGACGTAGCCGAGCAGCGCATACAGGGCGACGCTGCGCCTGTTGCGCAGCGCGAGGCCCACGAGCAGGCCGAAGACGCCGGTGAACATCGCGTGGGCGAACGGCGACAGGATGCCGCGCATGAAGAAGATGCCGACCGTCGCGCCGATGCCCTCGCTGGCGCCGTAGTTGAAGAAGTACTGGATGTTCTCGGTGAAGGCGAAGCCCGCACCGATCAGGCCGCCGTACACGAGCCCGTCGATCGGGCCGTCGATGGTGTTGCGCGCGATCAGGATGATCACGAAGACGCCGACCATCTTGCACGCCTCTTCGAGCAGGGGCGCCCGAAGGATGGTCGCGAGCACATCGTGTGTCTCGGGGGCGATCTGCAGCACCGCCAGTGAGAGCCAGTCGAAGACGTACAGGAAGAGCATCGTCAGGCCGATGGAGGCGAGCGCACCCCACGCGAGAGCGAACACGATGAGCCGCTTCGGCTCCGGCTCCCAGTTGTCGATCCACATCACCGTGAGGATCACGATCGCAAACGGGACGAGCGCGAGCGTCATCGCCACGACGAACGGCACGGCGCCGAAGGAGAGCATCGGCAGCACGAACGAGACGATCACCCACAGCGCGAGCAGCCCGACGCCGATCCAGCCGAGGAACCACAGCGGGTGCACGCGCGACGGAACCGGCGGCAGCTGCAGATGCTGCTGCCGCCGTGCCGGCGCGATCGGTGCCGGCTGCCCGTGGTGGGGCTGGGCGAGCGACGAATGGAAGTCCGGTTGGTACGTCGGCTGATAGCCCGGCTGATGGGGCTGCGTCCCGTACGTCATATCGAACACTCTATTGGGGAGGGCTGGTGGTTCTCATCTCATCCATAGAATGGGGCAATGCGCTTCTCCCACCTGCATCTCGACGGCGAGCCGGAACCGACCTTCGTGGTGAAGGTCGGCGACCAGGCGGTTCCCGTCTCGTCCCTCGTCGAGAACGCACCGGGCACGCTTCAGGATCTGCTCGAGCGGGGGCCGGATGAGTGGGCCAGAGTGCGCGAAGCCGTTGCCGCAGGCGGCGGAGACCGACAGCCGTTCGACGGCGCGGAGTACGCCTCCGCGGTGAACCGGCCGCCGGCGATCATGGCGGTCGGACTCAACTACGCCGCCCACTCCGGTGAGTTGAACCTGAAGACGGACAATACGCCGACGGTGTTCACTCTCTGGCCGAACTCGCTTTCCGGTCACGATCGGACGACCACGTGGTCGCGCCGGATGAGCGAGGCCGTCGACTACGAAGCCGAACTGGGCGTGGTCATCGGACGGCCGGCGCGCGACGTCACCGAGGACGAGGCCCTCGATCACGTCTTCGGCTACACCGTGGTCAACGACATATCGGCGCGCAACATCCAGTACTCCGAGGCGCAGTGGTCGCGCTGCAAGTCACTGGACGGCTTCACGCCGACGGGCCCGGACGTCGTCACGGCCGACGAAGTCGTCGACCCTCAGGACCTGCACATCTGGACCACGGTCGACGGCGAGACGATGCAGGATGCGTCGACCGGTCAGATGGTGCGCTCCGTCGCGAAGCTGATCGCGCACCTGTCGCAGGGCATCACGCTCCTGCCTGGCACCCTCATCTCGACGGGCAGCCCCGGCGGCTCGGGCTTCTCCCGCACCCCCCAGGTACTCCTCGGCGACGGAACCACCGTCACCGTCGGCATCGACGGCATCGGCGAGCTCACCACCCACTGCCGCGTCACCGACTGACCAGACGCGGGGGTTATGGCAGGTCCTCCGGGGAGATGATGGGGACGGCTGTCGTGATGGGCTCGATGCCGCTGAGGCGTTCGGGACGGAGCTGCTTGTCGACCTCTTCGCGGGTCATCAGCTCGGCGTCGACGACGAGGTCGGCGACGTTGCGGTGCGTCAGCAGCGCGGTCTTGGCGAGCGCGGCCGCCGCTGCATATCCGATGAACGGCGTCAGTGCGGTGATCACGCCGACCGACGACCCCACCATCGCGCCGAGGCGGTCACGGTTCGCGGTGATCCCGTCGATGCAGTTCACGCGCAGCGTCTGATAGGCGCGGCGCATCCAGGTGATCGACTGCAGCATCGAGTGCGCGATGATCGGCTCGAACGCGTTCAGCTGCAGCTGCCCGTTCTCCGCAGCCATCGTCACCGTCAGATCGGCTCCGACCACGGAGAACGCGACCTGGTTGACGACTTCTGGGATGACCGGATTGACCTTGCCCGGCATGATCGATGAGCCCGCCTGCATGGCGGGAAGGTTGATCTCGCCGAGACCCGCCTGCGGTCCGGATGAGAGCAGACGCAGGTCGCTGCTGATCTTCGACAGCTTGATCGCATTGCGCTTCAGCGACGAGGAGAACGACAGGAACGCGCCCATGTCGCTGGTCGCTTCGACGAGATCCCTCGCGGTGCGCAGCGGCAGCCCCGTGATCTCCGCGAGGTGCACGCGCACCCGATCGGCGTAGCCGGGCCTCGCTGTCACGCCCGTGCCGATGGCGGTGGCGCCCATGCTGATCTCGGTGAGCAGCGATGCGTTCTCGCGCAGCCGCCTGACGTCCTCGTCCACCGTTGTGGCGAAGCCGTGGAACTCCTGTCCGAGCGTCATCGGCACGGCGTCCTGCAGCTGGGTGCGGCCGACCTTGAGCACATCGGCGAACTCCTCGGCCTTGCGCAGGAACGAGTCGCGCAGCAGCTCCAGTTCGTCGAGCAGCGAGACGTGGATGAGCGACAGTCCGACCTTGATGGCCGTCGGATAGACGTCGTTGGTCGACTGACTGCGATTGGTGTGGTCGATCGGATGCAGGTAGGCGTAGTCGCCCTTCTCGCGCCCCGCCAGCTCGAGGGCGATGTTGGTGATCACCTCGTTGGCGTTCATGTTGGTCGAGGTTCCCGCCCCGCCCTGCACCACGCCGACGCAGAACTCGTCGTGGAATTCGCCGTCGATCACACGCTGCGACGCGCGGTCGATGAGATCGGCGCGCTCGGCGTCGAGGTCGCCGATATCGCGGTTGGCCCTCGCCGCGGCCTGCTTCACCATCGCCAGAGCCGTGACGAGCTCGGCGTACACCGAGATCGGCCGTTTCGTGATGTCGAAGTTCTCGAGGGCTCGGGCCGTGTGCACCCCCCAGTAGGCGTCGGCGGGGATCTCGAGGGGCCCGAGAGAGTCTGATTCGGTTCGCGTCGCTGCGGTCACGCCTCGACCCTACGCCGGAAGTCCTCACGCCTCCCACATCTTCGCTGCGGTTCGCAGAGGACGTGAGGGAGACTCGGAGAAACGGCGTCAGCGGGGCCGCTTGCGGGAGAACGCCTCGAGCCGTTCATCCGGCGTCATGGCGGCAAGTCGCGCGTAGAACTCCGGCGAGAAGGCACCAGCGGGATCCGCGCCGTCGACCGGCACGACGGTGTGCGTGATCGTGTCGTCGTATACGTGCACGAGATTGAACGCCTGACCGGCGTCCATGCCGTTGACTCGCTGCGGCTCCCTGGCGACGTCCATCGTGTAGCAGGTGGCGGCGGCGACGCTCACGGGGATCCCGGCGAAGGTGCCGTGCATCGAGTAGTGCAGGTGCCCTGCGAGGATGGCGCGCACATCGCTGCCCGCAAGGACCTCGGTGAGACGGTCCTGGCCGCGCAGCTCGAGGATGTCGAACATCGGCACGTGGCTGGGGAGCGGCGGATGGTGCAGCGCCAGGATCGTGCCGAGCGGGGCCGGCTCGGCGAGCCGTGCCGCCAGCCACTCCAGCTGCGCCTCGTCGAGATCGCCGTGGTGCCATCCGGGAACCGTGGAGTCGAGTGCGATGAGGCGCAGCCCGCCGAGGTCCCATGCGTGGTGGATCGGCTTCTCGCTGGGTTCCTCGTCGAGCAGGTCTCGGCGCATCTGCGGCCGCTCGTCGTGGTTCCCGGCGACCCAGGCGATCGGCGCTTCCAGCTGCTCGGCGAAGGGCTCGACGATGCCCCGCAGCCGCGCATAGGCATCCGGTTCGCCCAGGTCGGTCAGGTCGCCGGTGAACACCAGTGCATCGGGCGCGATGCCCGTCTGCTCGACGCGTCGGAGCGCCCGACGCAGGTTGTCCTCGACGGCGAAGCGATCGTGGAGACGCGCCCCGCCTGCCAGCAGGTGCGTGTCGCTGATGTGCACGAGGGTGCGGTGGGCCGGCGGATGCGTTCCGAACTGCATGGTCCGATCCTACGTTCGCCCACGGCGCACGTGTGGAACAGCATCCGGATGCGGTCGCCCGGGTAGCGTGGACGGGTGACTTCCGCGCCCTCCGCCGACCGCCGCCCGACCAGCCGCGCACACCACGGCGACACCTTCGACGACCCGTACGAGTGGCTACGCGCCAAGGACGACCCCGAGGTGATCGCGCACCTCGAAGCGGAGAACGCGCACGCCGATGCCGCGCTGTCGCACCTCGAACCCGTGCGGGAGCGGATCTTCGACGAGATCCGCTCCAGGGTGAAGGAGACCGACCTGTCGGTGCCGAGCCGTCGCGGCCAATGGTGGTACTACGGACGCACCGTCGCCGGCAAGCAGTACGGAATCCAATGCAGAGCACCGCTGACATCCCCCGACGACTGGACGCCTCCCGTCCTCTCCCCCGACGCCGACGTCCCCGGCGAGCAGGTGCTGCTCGATGCCAACGTCGAGGCCGAAGGCAAGGACTTCTTCTCCCTCGGCTCCTTCGACGTCTCCGACGACGGCACCCGGATGCTCTGGGCCGTGGACGAGACAGGCGACGAGCGCTACACCATCCGCGTCAAGGACCTCACCACGGGCGAGCTGCTTCCCGACACGATCGCGGAGACCTTCGGCGGCGCGCAGTTCCTGCCGGACGGCGAGCACATCGTGTACTCGACCGTCGACGATGCGTGGCGCCCGTACAGGGTCTGGCTGCACGCCGTGGGCGAAGCGGATGCCGTGGACGATGCCGAACTCTACGGAGACGACGACGAGCGGTTCTGGGTCGGCGCAGGCGTGACGCGCAGTGACCGGTTCCTGGTGATGGAGTCCGGATCGAGTGTGACCAGCGAGGTCAGCATCGTCGATGCCGCGGACCCGCAGGCGACGCCGGTCGTCGTCTGGCCGCGGCGCGACGGCGTCGAGTACGGCGTCGACCACGCCGTGATCGACGGCGAGGACTGGCTCTACATCCTGCACAACGACGGCGCCCTCGACTTCGAGCTGGTCCGCGCTCGGGTCGATGCCCCGGCTGCGACGGAGGTCGTGCTCGGCCATGAGCCCGGCCGACGCCTGATCGACGTCGACTGCTTCCGCGACTTCGCCATAGTCGAGTACCGCGCCGACGGACTCCCCCGCGTCGGCGTGCTCGACTACGGCACGGGCGAGCTGAGCGAGATCGTGTTCCCCGATCCGCTGTACTCGGCGGGTGCGACAGGCAATCCGGAGTGGGCGCCCCCGGTCATCCGGGTCGCCTACGGCTCGTTCACGACGCCGGGCTCGCTGTACGAGTACGAGCTGGCGACGGGCGAACTGCTGCTGCGCAAGCGCGCCGAGGTGCTGGGCGGCTACGACGCCGCCGAGTACGATCAGCGCCGTGTATGGGTGTCGGCCGCCGACGGCACCCGCATCCCCGTGTCACTGGTGTGGAAGCGCTCGTTCGGCGAGCCCGGCTCCTCCGCGCGGCCGGTGCACCTGTACGGCTACGGCTCCTACGAGCACTCGATCGATCCGGGCTTCTCGGTCGCCAGGCTGAGCGAGCTCGACCGAGGCGTGCTGTTCGCCGTTGCGCACGTGCGCGGCGGCGGCGAGATGGGCAGGCAGTGGTACGAGAGCGGCAAGACGCTCGCCAAGCGCAACACGTTCACCGACTTCGTCGATGTGGCGCGGTTCCTGAGCGACGAGGGCTATACGAGCCCGGATCGGATCGTGGCCGAGGGCGGCTCGGCCGGCGGTCTGCTGATGGGTGCCGTGGCGAACATGGCACCTGATGCCTTCGCCGGCATCCTTGCCGACGTTCCGTTCGTCGACGCGCTCACCTCGATCCTCGACCCGTCGCTCCCGCTGACGGTGATCGAATGGGACGAGTGGGGCGACCCGCTGCACAACGCCGACGTGTACGAGTACATGAAGTCGTACTCGCCGTACGAGAACGTGCGCGATGGCGTCGACTACCCGCGCGTGCTCGCCATGACGAGCCTGAACGACACCCGCGTGCTGTACGTCGAGCCGGCCAAGTGGGTCCAGCGCCTGCGCGAGGTCGGCGCCGACGTGCTGATGAAGTGCGAGATGAGCGCGGGCCACGGCGGTGTCTCCGGCAGGTACAACTCGTGGCGCGAACGCGCCTACCAGCTGGCGTGGGTGTTCGACGTGCTGGGGGTCTCGGAGACGTAGGGGTCGGGGCGGCGGGTGCGGGTCCGCAGCTTCAGGCCCGCGGCTGTGGGTGCGCGTCGGGCCTGCGGGCGCGGTCGTCCGGCCGGCATTCCCTCGCGGATGCTGCGCATCCGCTCCCGCCGAACCCGGTGCCAGCGTTCGGACGACCGCTCCCTCCGGCCCGGGCAAGGGCACCTCGCACCTCGGAAGCCGGGCGGCAGATGTGACCGCAACCGGAGGGGCGCTCCGGTCCGGAGAAGGACGCTCGCCTACTGCCGGTAGCTCGCGAGGAAGTTGCCGAAGCGCTCGATGGCCTCGGCGATGACACGGGGCTCTGGCAGCGTGACGATGCGCAGGTGGTCGTGGGTGGGCCAGTTGAAGCCGGATCCGGGAACCAGCAGAACGTGCTCGCTCACGAGGAAGTCGTAGACGAGCTTGGAGTCGTCGCGGATCTCGTGCACCTCCGGGTCGAGGCGCGGGAAGGCGTAGAGAGCGCCGCGCGGCTTGACGCAGCTCACGCCGGGGATGGCGTTCAGCGCCTCCCACGCGACGTCTCGCTGCTGATGCAGGCGGCCGTCGGTCGCGATCAGCGCATCGATGGACTGCTGCCCGGTGAGAGCGGCGATCACGCCGTGCTGCGCCGGCACGTTCGCGCACAGGCGGGTGGAGGCGAGCAGCTGGATGCCCTCGAGGAAGCCCGAGGCGTGCTCGCGCGGGCCGGTGATGAGGAGCCAGCCGGAGCGGAACCCGGCGACGCGGTAGGTCTTCGACAGGCCGTTGAACGTCAGGCACAGCAGATCGGGCGCGACCGACGCGGTGGAGACGTGCTCGGCGTCGTCGAACAGGATCCGGTCGTAGATCTCGTCGCTGAGCAGCAGCAGAGAGTTCTCGCGCGCGATCTGCACCAGCCCTTCGATCACCTCGCGGCTGTAGACGGCACCGGTCGGGTTGTTCGGGTTGATGATGACGATCGCCTTGGTGTTCGGCGTCACCTTGGCCCTGATGTCCTCGAGATCCGGCTGCCAGTCGCTCTGCTCGTCGCAGACGTAGTGCACGGGGGTGCCGCCGGCGAGGCTCGTCATCGCCGTCCACAGCGGGTAGTCGGGGCTCGGGATGAGCACCTCGTCGCCGGCGTCGAGCAGCGCCTGCATCGTCATCGTGATCAGCTCGGACACCCCGTTGCCGAGGTAGACGTCATCGACGTCGACCTCCGGGAAGCCGGGCTCGTTCTCGTAGCGGCTCGCAATCGCGCGGCGCGCACCGAGGATGCCCTTGCTGTCGCTGTAGCCGTGCGACTGCGGGATCGTCTCGATCATGTCGCGCACGATTTGGTGCGGCGCCTCGAAGCCGAACACCGCGGGGTTCCCCGTGTTGAGCTTCAGGATGTTGTGGCCGTCGGCCTCCAGCTGTGCGGCCTGTTCGAGCGCTGCGCCGCGGATCTCATAGAGGACGTTCTTCAACTTCGACGACTGATCCAGCGGGCGCAGAGTGCTCATCGAACCAGGATACGCGCGGCACCCGGCTGCTCCGGACATCCGGACGCCCCGGCGCGCGAGGGCGGCAGGCCCATCCGGTGCCTGCCGCCCTCGCGCGATGCGCTACTTCTTCTTGGCGTTCGCGCGGCGCGCCGCGCGGTTGGCACCGCCCTGCTGCGCCTTGGCCCTGTCAGCCGCCTGCCCGAACGCTCCCTGCTGCTTCGGCGCCTCTTCGCTCTGGTGGCGCACCTGCCCGTTGTCGTTGCGAACCTCGATGTCGCCGTCCTCGCTGGGCGCCGAGTACTCGAGCTGCTGGGGGCCTGCGTCGTCGGCGAGGCCCTTCGCCTCGACCTCGGGCTGAGCATCGCCGCCGTCCTGCTTGCGGCGCACCTCGACCTCGAGGTTGAACAGGTAGCCGGTGACCTCCTCCTTGATCTGCCCCATCATCGTCTGGAACATCTGGAAGCCCTCGCGCTGGTACTCGATCAGCGGATCGCGCTGGGCCATGGCCCGCAGACCGATGCCGTCCTTGAGGTAGTCCATCTCGTAGAGGTGGTCGCGCCAGCGGCGGTCGAGCACCTGCAGCACGACGCGTCGCTCGAGTTCGCGAGTCGCGGCCTCGCCGAGCTGCTCCTCGCGCGATGTGTAGGCGATCGCCGCATCACTGAGAAGCTCGCGCTTGAGTCCGTCGACCGTGATCCCGCCCTTACGGCCGGCCGCCTCGTCCACGACCTCGTCGATCGTGACGTTCACGGGGTACAGCGTCTTCAGCTCGGTCCACAGCGCGTCGAAGTCCCAGCCGTCGCTGTGCCCGCCGACGATGTGCTCGTCGACGACCGCGTTGATCGCATCTTCGCGGAAGTGCTGGACGCGATCGGCGATGTCGTCGCCGGAGAGGATGTGACGGCGGTCGGAGTAGATCGCCTCGCGCTGGCGGTTGAGCACATCGTCGTACTTGAGCACGTTCTTGCGCGACTCGGCGTTGCGACTCTCGATCTGGCCCTGCGCGCTCCTGATCAGGCGGCCCACGATCTTCCAGTCGATCGCAACATCCTCCGGCACACCGCGCGCGATCAGCGCGTCGGCCGAGCCGCGCTGGAACTTGCGCATCAGGTCGTCCTGCAGCGAGAGGTAGAAACGGCTCTCGCCGGGGTCGCCCTGTCGTCCCGAGCGACCGCGGAGCTGATTGTCGATGCGGCGCGACTCGTGCCGCTCCGTGCCCAGCACGTACAGACCGCCGGCGTCGCGGACCTTGTCAGCCTGCTCGGTGACTTCCGCCTTGACCTGCTCGTAGACGCCGTCCCACTCGGCCTCGTACTCCTCGGGGGTCTCCTTCGGATCGAGACCGGCGTCCTTCATCCGCTGCACCGCCATGAACTCGGCGTTGCCGCCGAGCATGATGTCGGTTCCGCGACCTGCCATGTTGGTGGCGACGGTGACGGCACCCAGCTGACCGGCGCGCGCGACGATCTCGGCCTCTCGCGCGTGGTTCTTCGCGTTCAGCACCTCGTGTCTGATGCCGCGCTTGCGGAGCATCCGCGAGAGGTGCTCGCTCTTGTCGACGCTGACCGTTCCCACCAGCACGGGCTGGCCGGCCTCGTGCCTCCGGGCGATGTCATCGACGACCTGCGTGAACTTGCCCTCTTCCGTGGCGTAGACGAGGTCGGCCTCATCCTTGCGGATCATCGGCTTGTTCGTCGGAATCGGCACGACGCCGAGCTTGTAGGTCGACATGAACTCGCCGGCCTCGGTCTCTGCCGTACCGGTCATGCCCGAGAGCTTGTCGTACAGGCGGAAGTAGTTCTGCAGCGTCACGGTGGCGAGCGTCTGGTTCTCGGCCTTGACCGGCACGCCCTCCTTCGCCTCGATGGCCTGGTGGATGCCCTCGTTGTATCGCCTGCCGGCGAGGATGCGACCGGTGTGCTCGTCGACGATCATGACCTCGTCGTTCATGACGACGTAGTCGTGGTCGCGGTGGAACAGCGCCAGAGCCTTGATCGAGTTGTTCAGGAACGAGATCAGCGGCGTGTTCGCCGACTCGTAGAGGTTGTCGATGCCGAGGTAGTCCTCGACCTTCTCGATGCCGGGCTCGAGCACGCCGACCGTGCGCTTCTTCTCGTCGACTTCGAAGTCGACCTCGCGCTCGAGCGTCTTCGCGATCTTGGCGAACTCCGCGAACCAGCGGTTGGCCTCGCCCGATGATGGTCCGGAGATGATCAGCGGCGTGCGTGCCTCGTCGATGAGGATCGAGTCGACCTCGTCGACGATCACGAAGAAGTGGCCGCGCTGGACGATGTCCTCCTTGCGCCACGCCATGTTGTCGCGGAGGTAGTCGAAGCCGAACTCGTTGTTCGTGCCGTACGTGATGTCGGCTTCGTACTGCTCCCGGCGCTCGGCCGGCTTCTGGCCGGAGATGATCGTTCCGGTCGTCATGCCGAGGGCCCGGAAGACACGACCCATCAGATCTGCCTGATAGGAGGCGAGGTAGTCGTTCACCGTGATCACGTGCACGCCCTCACCGGCGATCGCGTTCAGATACGCAGGCAGCGTCGCCACGAGGGTCTTTCCCTCACCGGTCTTCATCTCCGCGATGTTGCCGAAGTGCAGCGCGGCCGCACCCATCACCTGCACGTCGTACGGGCGCATGCCGAGAGTGCGCTTGGCCGCCTCCCGCACGGCGGCGAAGGCCTCCGGCATCAGCTGGTCGAGCGTCTCGCCCTTCTGATAGCGCGCGCGCAGCTCGACGGTCTCGCCGCGCAGCTCCTCATCGCTGAGCTGCTCGTAGTCCTCTTCGAGGGCGTTCACAGCCTTGACGGCCTGGTTCAGCTTGCGGCGGACGCGTCCCTCGCCGGCACGAAGGAGCTTCTCGAAGGGATTGGCCACGTGTTTTCTCCTCATCGGCGCGTCTCGCGGGTCGCGGACTGCCGGTTGACGCTCGTACCGCACCGGCCCGGCGCGGACATACAAAGCCATGTTATCCGCCCGTGACTATGAACAGGCACAGACCTCCGGCAGCGACGCGCCGACACCGGAGACGTTGTCAGTTTTCCCAGTATGCATATACTCGGTACATACATACGCGGAAACCAATTCCAATGTCGACCACGAGGAGAACCGGATGTCGGTGCGATTGAGCCTGTTGGCCATCCTGGATCAGGGCCCCTGCTACGGCTACCAACTGCGAGCAGAGTTCGACCGGCGCACCGGATCGACGTGGCCGCTGAACGTCGGACAGATCTACAACACGCTCGAGCGGCTCGAGCGAGACGGGCTCGTCACCCGCTCAGACGCAGACGAGCGCGGTCACGTTTTCTGGCGGATCACGGACGCCGGGTCGCAGGAGGTGATCGGATGGCTCGGCAGCCCAGTCGAGCGCGGCGGCGGAACCCGCGACGAGCTGGCGATCAAGCTCTCGCTGGCCGCGACGCTGCCTGGGGTGGACGTCGCGGGAGTGATCCAGACGCAGCGCCGCGCCACGCTCGCGCAGCTGCAATCGCTGCAGCGCACGAAGTACGCCGGTCAGAATCCGGACGGCCCGGAGGAGCTGGCGTGGTCGCTGGTCGTCGAATCGATGATCTTCGCCGCGGAGGCGGAGGCACGCTGGCTCGACCACACCGAGCAGCGTCTGATGATGCATCCGGATCACGCCATCGGGCTCGAGCTGTCGACGAAGCGCCCCAAGCGCGGGCGCCCGGCGAAGCAGGGGGTCCGCGCGTGAGCGGCGAGCCGCGACGCCGCAGGTCGCGAAGGGCGGAGGGCGAAGAGGATCTCGGACCGCGGTACCGCCGCAGTCCCAATCCCGACCCCGCCCCCGAGGAGGCGACGGAACCTTCGAATACGGGAGGCTTCACCACCGAGGCGATCGACGCCGCGGCGCGGGCGGCGTCGCGGCACGCCCCCGAAGTCCGCACCGACGCGGTGCTCCGCCTCGTCGCCGTCAGCCGACAGTACGGCGAGGGCGCCACTGCCGTCTCCGCGCTGCGAGGGATCGACCTCGATGTCGCACGCGGCGAACTCGTCGCCGTGATGGGGGCATCCGGATCGGGCAAGTCGACGCTGCTGTCGATCGCCGGGGGGCTCACCGAAACCACGTCGGGCCAGGTCGTGATCGAAGGCGAGCATCTTCAGGGCATGCCGCAGAAGCGGATCGCGCAGCTGCGTCGCCGCTCGCTCGGCTTCGTGTTCCAGGACTTCAACCTCATCCCGACCCTCACAGCGATCGAGAACGTGACGCTTCCGCTCGAGCTGGACGGATTCTCGCGGCGCGTGGCGCGCAGGGCGGGGCGCGAGGCGCTCGATTCCGTCGGCCTCGACGCCAAGCACGACGCGTTCCCCGACGATCTCTCCGGCGGTCAGCAGCAGCGGGTCGCGATCGCACGGGCGGTCGTCGGCGGGCGCCGCCTGATCCTGGCGGACGAACCGACAGGGGCGCTCGACTCCGTCACGGGCGAAGCGGTGATGCGGATGCTGCGCTCGCGCATCGACGAGGGCGCGGCCGGCATCCTCGTCACCCACGAGGCGCGGCACGCGGCGTGGGCCGACCGGATCGTGTTCCTGCGCGACGGCAGGATCATCGACGAGTCGCGCCGCCAGAGCGCGGAGTCGCTGCTGGCGGGGGCACGATGATGCGCCGCACGGGTCACAACGGCGCGGTGCTCGGCGCATGACGGTCACGCTCGACGTTCCGGAGCGCACGCCGTCCGAAACCGGTGAACCGCCGCAGCGACGTTCCGGATCCGCGCGCTGGCGCGCAGCGGCACGGCTCGCCGCGAGGCAGGTGCTGCGCGATTGGCGCACGAGCGCACTCGTCACGGTCCTCGTCGCGCTGCCGCTGGTGGCGGCATCCGGCGCCGCCGTGTACGCCGACAGTCAGACCCCGACCGCCCAGGAGGAGGCCACCGTCTCGGTCGGCGAGACCGAAGGGTGGCTGCGCGTCGTGGGCGGCGCGGATCCGTCGCGTCGGCAGTACCTGGACGATCCGGAGTGGGTGAAGTACGACACCGCCGCCGACGGCAGCCGTGTGCACGACGAGGGTGAGATGCCCGACTCCCCCGAGCCGTTCGTTCCGCAGGACACGGAGCTGCTGTCGCTGACCAGCACCAGCGTGCGCACCGAGACAGCAGGCGGAGAAGCGGATCTGCCCGCGGTGATCGGGGACATCGGAGACGCCCGGCTGAACGGCAGACTCGACATCGTCTCCGGCACGAGACCGCTCGGACCGAACGAAGCGGCGGTGTCGCCGGCGGCGCTCGACCGGCTCGGCGCCGACGTCGGCGACGTGCTCCGCCTGCACGATCCGGATGCCACGTTCACCATCGCGGCGGTGATGCGCGAGGCACGTGACTCCGACGAGGTCGCTCGGCTCTTCCTGCCGCACAATCCCGCGCTGTCTGCGGGCGTCGACGCCTCCCCGACTGCGACGACGTGGTTCTCTGCCGATTGGGCTCCGACTCCCGATGAGGTGCACGACCTCAACGCCGAGGGCGTGGTCGCCTACGTCCCCGGCCTGGCGGCGGATCCGGGTGACGACGCATCGCCTGCCTTCGACACGAGCAGTCTGAGCGGACTGGTCGTCACCGGCATGATGGCCGCGGCGCTGGCGTTCTCCGCCTACCTGATCGTCCTGCTCGCCGGGGCGGCGCTCGCAGTGAGCGCCCGACGCCAGCAGCGACAGCTCGCGATGGCCGCCGGAGTCGGGGCGACGCGTTCTGACATCTTCCGGATCGTGCTGCTGCAGGGCACGGCGCTGGGGCTGCTCGGCGGCGTCATCGGCACCGGTGCGGGCATCGGGGTCGGGGCGTGGCTGACGACGGCAACCGCCGACGGCTCGTCGACCCATCCGTGGGGGCTGCACATTCCGTGGCTCGCGCTGATCGGTGTCGCCGCGTTCGCCGTCGTCGTCGGCACGCTCGCCGCACTCGCCCCTGCCCGCAGCGCATCGCGACAGAATGTGATCGGTGCGCTGCGCGGCGCCCGCAGGCCCGTCGTCCTGCGCACCGATCGGCCGAAATGGGGCTCCCTGCTGATCCTCGTCGGTGTCGGCCTGACCCTCGCGGGCGCAGGCTTCGTGGTCTGGGTGAGCGAACAGCCGTGGACGGAGCTGACATCGCTGCTCGTCTTCGCCGGGATGGCGGGCGTCATCGCCGGGCCGCTCGTGCTGCAGGCCGGTGTGATCCTCGCCGGGCACTGGCTGCTCACGGTGCTCGCCCGCCTGCTCAGCCGGGTCAGCCTGGGTGCCCGGCTGGCCGCCAGGGATGCCGCAGCCGCACCGTCGCGCGTCGTCCCCGCGTTCGGCGCGATCGCGGCGTGCGCCTTCGCCGCATCCGTCGTGCTCGGACTCGTCGGCGTCACGGGCGAGCAGAGCGCGCGGAACTGGTACTACCAGGCGCCGGTCGGCAGCGTCGGGATGTGGGTGAGCACCTACGACTACGAAACCCTCGAGGTCTTCCCTGATGCCACGGAGGCGGAGGAGGCGGCGATGGCGGCACTCGATGCCACCTCTCCCGCGTCGGTCGGTGTCGTCCGGGCCACCCTCGACGTCCGGTCGGGAAGCCCGGGTCTCCAGGAGGATGCCGAGGTGGTCAGCCCCGAGCTGCAGCGCTACGTCTCGTGCGCCGATCTGTCCGACGGCGACGCCGGCTGGGACCTGTGCCAGAGCGCTCTCGGGGCGAAGCTCGGGGAGGTGGCCGGATCAGGCGCTCGCTCGCAGATCAATGTGGTCGCCGCGGACGAGCTCGCCACCGTGACGGGAACAGCGATCCCTGATGCCGCCATGGCCGGCTATGCCGACGGCGCAGCGATCGTCACCGACGAGGCATGGCTGAGCGAGGCGAATGACGAGCTCATCATCAACACCTGGACGTACGGCCAGTTCGAACGCAGCGATCCGGACGCCTCCCCCGAACCGGTGGCCGCCACGGCGCTGCCCGGCATCGCGATCGATGCTGGCCCGATGCAGATGGGACGGGAGATCTTCGTCGCACCCGACACAGCGGAGGAGCTCGGGCTCACCGTGTCCTTCCAGGGCGCCGTCGCCGCCTACGACGAACCGCCGAGCCAGGAGGTGCAGGACCGTCTCACCGAGCAGCTGTCGTCGATCGCACTCCGGTTCCCCGACGGCACCGACTCAGCGGGAGCGACCCTCGAATCCGGTCCGGAGGAGACGGCGACCTGGCTGTGGCTCGTGCTCGTCGGCACCGCTGTGCTGGTCATCGGAGCGAGCACCGTCGCGCTCGGGCTGTCGCGGGTCGAGCGCCGATCCGATGACGCGACCCTCGCCGCTGTGGGCGGCGCACCCCGACTGCGCCGGTCGGTGACGTTCTGGCAGGGGCTGATCATCGCCGGATTCGGATGCCTCACCGGTGCGGTCACCGGCATCCTTCCCGTGCTCGGCGGCGTGATGATCAGCGGCTCACACGGCGGCCTCGATCAGTCGATGGCCGATGTGCCGTGGTTCTTCCTCGTCCTGCTCGGCGTCGGGCTGCCGCTCGCGCTCGCCGCCGCTTCCTGGCTCGTGCCGCCGCGGCGGAGCGACCTGTCCCGCCGCACGGCGATCTCATGACCGCACAGCGGCATCCGGGACACAGGCTGCGACCGTAGGATCGGAGCATGGGTTTCTGGGGAAAGCGCAGTCGCCAGGCCGACGAGCGGCAGTCCGCGGAGGACGCCGATCTCGCCAAGCGTGCGCAGGCGGCTCTCGTGGCGACGGACGAGCGGATCAGGTCGACGGCCGATGAGGTCGCGTTCGCGCAGGCCGAGCTCGGCGACGAGGCGACTCGCGACGTGCGACAGGGCATCGAGGCGGTCCGCACACACATGGGCGAGGCCTTCCAGCTGCACCAGCTCAACCACGACGACATTCCCGACACTCCGGAGGAGCTGCGCACGCGCAACGCACGGATCGTGCAGCTGTGCGAGTGGGCCGATGATGTGCTCGATGAGCGCACCGACGCGCTGAAGGAGCAGATCGAGCGGGTCAGGCGCGCACCGCAGATCATCGAAGGCGTGCGGCGCGACGCCGAGCGTCTGCGTGAACGGATTCCGCACGCGAAGGCCGTCGTCGATCGGCTCACCGGGCGCTACAGCGCCGCTGCGATGCAGCGCGTGTCATCGAACCCGGATGAGGCCGAGCAGCTGCTCGAGTTCGCCGCGCGCTCCGCTGGTGTCGCCGAACGGCGGCGCGACGACGGGCGCACGCCGGAGTCGCTTGCCGCACTCGAGACTTCGACGGAGTCCGTCCGACGGGCGAAGGCCATCCTCGACGGCGTCGAGGACTTCGAGATCGAGGCGATGCGTGCGCAGTCGACGCTGGCAGACGTGGTGGCCGACTCCCGCGGCGACATCGCCGCCGCCAGGCGGGAGCCGCAGACCTCCGGCGTCACGTCGGCGGTCGCCGCGCTCGAGCGCGCGCTGTCCGATCTGCCGGGGCCCGGGGACCCGACTGACCCGTTCGACGATCTCGCCAAGCTCCGCGAAGCGAATGCCGCACTGGACGACGCCGTCGCCAAGGCGAGGGATCGGGCGGCGAACCCCGTGCCGTCGATCACGCACGTGCGGCACGAGATCGACGCAGCGGACCGTGCTCTGTCGATCGCGCGCAGTCTGATCAGCGGCCACCGCGGCCACATCGGTGCGGACGCCCGCACCAGGCTCGCCGAGGCCGAACGGCTCCGCATCGACGTCGAGCCGCTGGTGCCGAGCGAGGACACCCGGCGAGAGGCGCAGGGCATGGCCAGGCGCATCTCCCGGCTCGCGAACGAGGCGATGCAGCTCGCCCAACGCGACATCGACGACGACCGACACCGCGGCGGCTACGACGACTGGGGCATGGGCGGCCGCGGAGGCGGCATGGGCGGCGGGGGCATCCTGGGCCCCGCCGTCGGAGGCCTCCTCCTCGGCGGCATCATCGGCGACATGTTCGACTGACGCCCCGCCACGATGACGATGGGTGCTCCGGATCCGCCGGATCGGAGCACCCATCGTCATTCTGCGGGGTTGCGCGGGCGCCTCAGCCGACCAGCGCCGCCTCGGGCTGCGTCTGCGTCGTGAGGGAGATGACGCCGTAGTCCCAGCCACGGCGCCGGTACACGACGCTCGGGTGGTCGCTGCGCGAGTCGATGAAGAGGAAGAAGTCGTGACCGACCAGCTCCATCCGGTCGACCGCTTCCTCGACCGTCATCCACTCCGGCTGGAACTCCTTCGTCCTGATGACGACGGGCGAGTACTCCTCGTCCTCTTCCTGCTGCGCGACGGGCACCGCACCTGTCGCCACGGCCTGGATCACATCGACCGGAGCCGGCTTCACGTCGATCCCCTCGAGCGCCCCGGTCTCCTTCTCGAAGTGTGCGCGCTTGGGGTGGATTCGGGCCTTGACCCTCTTGTCCTTCGCCCTGCGCACCTGCTCGATCAGCTTGTCGATCGCCATTTCGAAGGCTGCGAACTTGTCGCCGTCCCGCGCCTCAGCTCGGACCAGCGGGCCCTTGCCCTCGAGCGTGAGTTCGACCGTCTCCTCCTCCACCCGGTTGCGGTGCAGGCGATGCGTGACCTTGACGTCCAAGGACAGCGCGCGCGGCGCGATGTTCTCGATCCGCGCGGACTTCTCCTCCACCACCGTGCGGAAGCGATCGCTGATGCTCACGCCGACTCCCGTGATGTCGATGTCCATTGGTGCCTCCCATTCCGGTCGGCGTTGCCGCCGACCCTTGTTCGGGCGACCTGGCGTCGCGTTCCCTAAAACTTAGTCCGCCATTCACGCTCCTGTCACTACCCGAACGGCGGTTGTTTCTGCATATGTTCCGTCTGTCGATCCGGTCGGCGATTCGGGTTCACAACACCGTCCGAAATCGATATCGTGTAATCACTCCGTGCCGCCTGCGCCGGGCTCTCGGCCCTGTCTCATCGGTGTGCTGGCGAGTGCGACGGCACCGGCCACATCGAACCCCGCATCCCTCAGCGCGATCGCCGCCTCCTGGCACGTCGCACCGGTTGTGATGACATCGTCGACGATCACGACGGGCGGGTCGCCTCGCTGCGCACCCCGGCGAGCGCGCAGCGCCCCTGCGACGTTGCGGCGCCGCTGGTCGCGCCCGAGTGCGCGCTGATCGCCAGCCGCGAACGCCGGGCGGAGCAGTCGCACAGCCGGCGCGCCGGCGCGGCGCACGAGCAGGTCGGGAACCCGGTAGCCCCGCAGGCGCATCGACCTGCGCGATGTCGGCACCGGCACGAACGCCGCGCGATCGAGGTCGCGCACCGCAGCAGCCATCGCCGAGCGCATCGCCGGCGCGAACGCCCTGGCGATGTCGGTGCGACCCCGCTCCTTCATCGCCCTGATCGCCATAGCGGGGACTCCCTCGTAGGACAGTGCGGCGTGCGCGACGATGCCGCCGCCGAGTTCGCGAGCCAGCACGCACTCCGCCAGCAGCTCGCGACACACTTCGCACAGGGCCGTGCCGCGCGCACCGCACCCCGGGCACGCGACCGGCAGCACGAAGGAGAGTGCCTCGCTCAGGGCCCCGCGCATCCGGTCCATTCCCCCACTGTGCCGCCGATCATCCGGACGCCCGCGGGCTGGCCGCCGAGATGCGCACTTATTGTCTGAAACGGCGACCAGAACGGCGCATCTCGGTGAGAAGTGCGCATCTCGGCAGCGGGGCTCGGGTCAGCCGCGCGGGGATCCGAGCTGGGTGCCGAGCACGTCGATACCGGTTGCGGCCGCCTGCCAGGTTGAGCCACGGCGCACGTACATGGTGCCGCCCTCGCTGAGCAGGCGCGCCACCGTCTGCTGAGACCCCGCTGCGATGCCCGTGGTGTCCGGTTCGGCCGACATCCGGTTCGCCGGTCCGCCGACCTGCTGCTGGATGACCTCGATGCCGGCCGAATCGCGTGCGACGATGCCGATCGAGCTGTCGTCGAGCCATGCCACGTCGATGCCCGCTCCGTCGAGCGCGGTCACGCCCACCGGATCCCCGAGCGCAGTCGGCGTTCCGTCCGCATCCCTGATGATCGGGATGACGACGGCCCAGGTGCCGGACTCGGTCGAGATCAGTGCGGCCATCCTGGCGCCGTCCCGCGACACCTGCATCGCGAGAACGCGCCGCGCGCCGTCGAAGGCGTTGTCGATCGGCAGCGGCTGGTAGTCCTGCGTGTAGGCCACGAGATCGCCCGGCGCGTCCTGTGGGACACTCCACGGGAAGCCCTGCGGATCGAGCGTCGGCTCGATCAGGTCGTCGCGCTGGTCGAGCGGTGCACCGCCGTCGGTGGTGCGGCGCGAGACCACACCGTCCTCGCCCTGCACGATCAGCGCCGTGCGGTCCGACGACAACGAGATCGAGGTGGCGTCGCCGATCTCGTCCGCGACGTCGCCGAAGCTCGAGAGGTCGTCGATCGATCCGCCCGCGTCGAGGAAGCCGAAGCCTTCGTCGTACCCCGTGTCGCCCAGCACGAGGGCGCGCGAATCGGGTCGAGTCGACGCCGGCACATGCGCCTCGGCGGTGAGATCCCCGTTGCCCGCGTGCAGCCTGACGCTCAGTACGCCGAAGCTCGCCAGGCTCGCCGCGATCTGCGCGCGCATCCGGCTCGTCTCCGCCGCGTCCGCTGACGCTGCGTCCTGCGTGAGCGTGATGTCGGCGCCGGTCGAACCGTCCACGACGACACCGGCCGCCGCCAGCTGCGTACCCCGAGGGAAAGCCGTCTTGACGCCGCCTGCGACATACGGACTCGGACCGCGGAGCAGTTCGGCCGCGATCCTGCTCTCACTCGTCTCCGCCGGGTACCAGCGCACGTCTGGCACGAGGTAGCTCCAGGTCGGGTCGTAGTACTGCAGCGTGTAGTCGTGGTACACGTCGGGGAACACATCGCGATCGAGCACGATGCCGGCCGGTGCCCGTGAGATGCGCCATTCGCCGTCCTCGCGCTGCTCGAGTTCGAACGCCAGCTGGGTCTGGGGCGTGTCCGACACGCGGTAGACGCCGCGCTCGTCGACTGTGGCGACGGGCTCGACGCTGACCTCGACGATCCCCTCATCCTGGAGCCGCGCGGCGTCGTACGCCCTGGCGCTCGGGACGTCGATCGTCACGTGCGCATCCGGCTCCCAGTCGGCGGCGAACGCGGAGGTGAGGAACTCCCTGGCGGTCGTCCAGCCCTCCGCAGGACTGGTCGCTGCCTCCACGAAACCGCTGACGATCTGCTCCGGCGTCGCTCCGACCGCCGGGCCCCCCGGATAGTAGAGGAACGGTGCATCGGCGACCTCGTCCGCCGGAACTCCGGGGTTGACGGGCCCGGAGGTCGGCAGGCCGGCGCACGCGGCGAGCAGGGCGGCACCCCCGGCGAGCACCGCGACTGCCCGGATCAGACGACCAGGTTTCTTCACGGGAGAACCTCCTCAGTCGCGTCGTCCGGTTCGAGCGGCACGGGTCCCGTGGATGACAGCCGCTCCCCCGCGCCGCGCGGCAGCGTGAGCACGAAGTTCGTGCCGCTGCCGGGCCTCGACCACACTTCGAGCCTGCCGCCGTGCAGAACGGCGTCGCCCAGGGCGATCGACAGGCCGAGACCGCTTCCGCCGATCGATCGCTTTCGCGAGGGGTCAGCGCGCCAGAAGCGATCGAACACGCGCTGGCTGTCCTCCTCGGTCATGCCGATGCCCTGATCGCGCACGCCGACGGCTACGGCGGTCTCATCGCTGTCGACGGTGATCGTGATCGGCCTGCCGTCACCGTGCTCGATCGCGTTCCCGATGAGGTTGCGCAGCACGCGCCGCACACGACGGGGGTCCATGTCGACGGGTGTGTGACCGCCCGGCGCGACCACGTTCAGGTCTGTGCCGTGCTGCTCCGCCAGCTGGTGCATCGAGTCGGCGACGTCCTCGGTGATGGCCGCGAGCGCGATCGCCTCATGCTCGAGCTGCACGGAGCCGGCGTCGTAGCGGCTGATCTCCAGCAGGTCGCCGAGCAGCTCCTCGAAGCGCGCGACCTGCGCGTACAGCAGCTCGGCCGCGCGCGCCATCGCCCCGTCGAGGTTCTCGCGCTGGTCGTTGATCATCTCCGCCGCCAGCCGTATGGTCGTCAGCGGCGTGCGAAGCTCGTGCGAGACATCCGAGACGAACCGCTGCTGCACGAGCGAGAGCTCCGCCAGCTCGCGGATCTGCTCCTCGATGCTGTCAGCCATCTGGTTGAACGATGCGCCGAGCGCGGCGAGCTCATCCTCGCCCTCGACCGGAATGCGCACCTGCAGATCGCCGTCCGCGATGCGGCGGCTGGTCTCGGCCACCTCGATGATGGGATCTGCGATCGAGCGCAGCACCAGCCAGGTGATCAGGCCGACGATGGCGACGAGCAGTGCGCCGGCGATCCACAGCGTACGCTGCACGAAGCCGAGCGTCTCGTTCGAATCGACCAGGTCGTAGCCGAAGTAGATCGCGTATGCACCGACACCCGGCACGTTCAGCTGCTGCCCGACGATGATGCCGGGATTCGCCGAGCCGTCCTCCGCGCGCAGCTCGACCGACTGCCACCACTGCTGGTCGCTCGTGCTCACACGCTCGCTCAGTCCCTCACTGATCAGCCCCAGCTCGGGCCGCAGATCGGCGGCGCCCCCATCCGGCGGCGCAATCGTCGACGGTGTCTGGTCGACGCGCTGATACACGACACTCGACGTGCGCGACTGCTCGACGAGCACGCCGAAAGCGCGTTTGATGAGGCCGTCCGCCTCGGTGCGCTCCGTCGCGTCCTCCGCCTCGCTGAGCTCCTCCTGCGCCATCTGCACGGCGCGGGCCGCGTCCGACTGCACCTGCGCGCTGCGCGACTCGAACAGGTCGCTCTGGATCTGCGCCGCCATCCACACGCACGCGATCATCACGGCGACGACGGTCGTGATGACCGCGATGAGGGTGGTTCGGAACCGCAGCGAGCCGCGCCACAGACTCGAGACGCGACGAACCGTTCGCATCGGACCGCGGCCGGCCGATGGCGCTGGAACGGCCGGCGCAGGGGACACGATCTAGGAGACGACGGCTCCGGCGCGGTAGCCGACGCCCCGCACCGTCGTCACGATCTTCGGGTCGTCAGGGTCGACTTCGACCTTGGCACGCAGACGCTGCACGTGCACGTTCACGAGACGGGTGTCTGCCTTGTAGTGGTAGCCCCACACCTGTTCGAGCAGCATCTCGCGGGAGAACACCTGGTTCGGCTTCGACGCCAGCGCGACGAGCAGCTCGAATTCGAGCGGCGTGAGCGCGATGACCGATTCGTCGCGCTTGACCTCGTGCGCGGCGACGTCGATCGTGAGGTCGCCGACCCTCATCGTCTCCGCGGACTCGTTGTCCGTCCCCGTGCGCAGCCGCGTGCGGATGCGCGCGACGAGCTCCTTGGGATTGAAGGGTTTGACGATGTAGTCGTCTGCGCCGGCCTCGAGCCCGCTGACCACGTCCGTCGTGTCGGTTCTGGCCGTGAGCATGATCACAGGCACCCCTGACTCCTGCCGGATCTCCGTGCAGATCTGAATGCCGTCCTTTCCGGGCAGC
The DNA here is from genome assembly GCF_003569805.1 of Microbacterium halotolerans. Taxonomy (GTDB): domain Bacteria; phylum Actinomycetota; class Actinomycetes; order Actinomycetales; family Microbacteriaceae; genus Microbacterium; species Microbacterium halotolerans. Next base: position 102,466 of record NZ_KZ984053.1, read on the forward strand.
ATCACATCGAGAAGCACGAGATCGGGCTTCTCCCGCCGCCAGCTCTCGACCGCCAGTGCGCCGTCGGAGCAGAAGGACGGCTCGAAGCCCTCCGTGCGCAGCACGATACCGATCATCTCGGCGAGCGCGGTGTCATCGTCAACGACCAGGATCCGGGCTGTCATCTGCCCAGATTATCCGAAGGCCGGTCACATCCGGATGAGGCGTGCCGACTTCGCCGATCGGCGGGCGAAAGCGGGCAGTTCTGCCCGATGCTGCGGCGGTACGAGCGCCGTCCATCTGTGAAACGATGGTGCCGGGTGACGCTCGTCGTGCGCGCGCCCGCGAGGAGGATGACATGACGAACGCGCCCTCATGGACGCCCGCATCGCGCGGTGGCCTGATTCCGCTGCATCCGCTCGGGTTCGGCACCGTGCTGGGCAAGTCTTTCGGTGCTCTGCGGGGGAACCCGAAGGTGCTGCTCGGCTTCGCCATCGGCCTGCAGATGGCCGCGGGTGTGATCCTCGCCACCGCCGTCGGAGCGATCTCGTTCTGGGCGTACTCCCGCCTCGACACAGTGTCCATGAGCTCCGCCGACTACCGCGAGCTCGAAGCCGGCGCCGCCGTGATCACGGGCGGCAGCGCCGTCGTGCTCGGCCTGGCCGTCGGAGCACTGGCGATCATCGTGCAGGCGGTCGTCGTCGGCGAGGTGTCGTTCTCCGCCCTCGGCGAGAAGGCGACGTTCGGGCGCATATGGGCCAGGGTGAAGGGCCGCATCTGGACGCTCGTCGGCTACACCCTGCTGATGTCCCTCGCGCTCATCATCGTCGTCGCCATCGTCGCCGCCATGATCGCGTTCTTCTCTCTCACCGAGGCGGGACCGGTGCTCGGCGTCATCGCCCTGCTGCTCGGGATCCCGGGCGGCCTCGTCCTGTTCTTCTGGCTCTACACGAAGCTCTACGTCGTCACGCCGACGATCGTGCTCGAGCGCGCCGGCGTATTCCATGCGATCTCGCGATCCTGGACGCTCACCAAAGGGCGGTTCTGGCCGACCTTCGGCATCTACATCCTGCTGTCGCTGATTCTCGGCACCGCGGGTTCCGTGGTCTCCTACCCGCTGATGTTCCTCGGCATGATGCTCGGAACGATCATCGCTCCCACCGGCGGGGCTGCGGGTGACGGTGTGATGTTCGTCTTCGCGTTCGGGCTCTCCATGATCGGTTCGTTCCTCGTGCAGTGCGTGACGGCGGTCGTCGTGAGCACGTCGTCTGCGCTGGTGTACCTCGATCTCCGGATGCGACGCGAGGGCATCGACATGAAGATGCAGCGCTACGTCGAGTCGCGCGACGCCGGCAGCACGGCGCTCGACGACCCCTACGTCTACGACCCGAACGACGTCGCCCCTCCGCGCGCGACGTTCGGCTACGGATATCCCGCTCCGGGATTCCCGGTGCAGGGCGCCCCCGGCTACGCACAGCAGGGCGCATACGGCTACCAGCCGCAGGGCCCGTACGCCGCGCCGGGGCAGCAGGCCGGCTACGGGCAGCAGGCCCCGTACCGGGCACCGGGCGTGCAGCCCGATCCATACGCGGCGCCCGGTACATCGGCAGCGCCGTACGGCCGGCCTCCGCAGCAGCCGTACCCGCCCCAGGCGCCGCCCGTCCCGCCCTACGCCCCGCCGCGCGAGCACGATGACCGAGGCACACAGGGGGGCGCACCCGCGCCGTGAGTCCATTCGCCCACGTTCTGACCGCGCTCCCCGATCTGCCCGAGCCCGACGACGCCCGCAGGCTCGCCGAAGAGGAGCTGTCCCGGCAGGTGTACGAGGCGGCGCAGCCGAACCTCATCGACAGGATCGCCCTCGCCATCGCCGATTTCCTCTCCTCGCTCACGCTGCGCGGAGTGGGCGTCTCGTGGAGCCCGCTCGTCGTCATCGTCGTGATCGTGCTGCTCGCGGCGCTGATCGCTGCCGGCCTCATCCTCTGGGGCAGGCCGAAGCTCGCACATCGGCAGTCGCAGCCGTCTGCGCTGCTCTTCGGCGAGGACGACCGCCGCTCGGCCGCCGACCTGCGCGCGGACGCTGACTCCCACGCGGCCTCCGGTCGGTGGGAGCAGGCGATCACCGACCGCTTCCGCGCGCTCGCGCGCGCCCTCGACGAGCGAGACATCCTCGACCCGGTGCCCGGCATCACGGCGATCGGTCTGGCCGACGTGGCCGCCGAGTTCTTCCCAGAGCACGGTGATGCGCTGCGGCGCGCGGCGGCCCGCTTCGACGACGTGAGGTATCTCCGCCGGCCCGGCACCGCCGAGACATACGCAGAGGTCACCCGCGTGGACGACGACGTCGCGCACACGACGCCGGTCAAGCTCGCCTTCGCGTTCGGAGCCGCGTCGTGAGCGAGATCGCTGTCGCATCGGACGAGGCCGGCGTCGGCCAGGCCGCTGACGCGGCCTCCCGCGGCAGACGGCGGCGCGCGTGGGGATGGGTCGCCCTCGTCGTCGCACTCGTGGTCGTGGGGATCGGGATGGCCCTGATTCCCATCCAGCAGTGGCAGGAGAAGGACGCGCTCGATCCGGAGCATCCTGGCCCTACGGGCGGCATGGCGCTGGCCGAGCTGCTGCGCGGGCAGGGAATCGACGTCGAGATCGTCCGCAGCCGCGACGACGCCATGGCCGCAGCGGCCGACGGCACGCTCGTGATCAACGACACAGGCGTGCTCAGCGACGCCGACCTCACCGAACTGATCGGCTCTGCGCAGAGCGCCGTGCTGATCGACCCGAGTTCGCGCGATACGCGCATCACATTCGGCGACGGCGAGACCTCGCTCTACGCCGGCACCGCGGATGTCGTCGCCGAGCCCGCCTGCGATCTGCCGGAACCGCAACGGGCGGGAGGCGTGCAGCCGGGGATGATCTGGCAGCAGGGATCCGCAGACACGGGGTGCTACCCGGTCGGATCGGCCTTCGGCCTCCTATCGGGAGACGCGGCGGGTGCGGAGGTCGTGCTCGTCGACGGGACCCGACTCTTCGACAACGAGCACCTCGCCCAGAACGGCAACGCATCGCTCGGCATCGGCCTGCTCGGCACAGCCGGCGAGCTCGTCTGGTACGTGCCGAGCCCCGGCGACGTCGACGAGACGCTTGCTCCCCCGACGCTCGGCGAGCTGACCCCGCCGTGGCTGTCGCCTGCGATCATGCTGGCCGCCGTCGCCGCCGTGGCCTGCGGCATCTGGCGCGGGCGCCGATTCGGACCACTGGTGGCGGAGACGCTTCCCGTCACGGTGCGCGGCAGCGAAACGCTCGAAGGCCGGGCCAGGCTCTACCAGCGCACAGGCGATGCGGCGCATGCCGCGGACCTCGTGCGTCGTGGCGCGGTCGCTCGTATGGCGGTGCGGCTCGGCCTGAACCTCGGGGTCGCGCCGGAAGAGGTCGCTGATGCCGCTGCGGCGCGCATCGGCGCGAACCGCGCCGATGCGCGAGCGATCCTCGCACACCGACCGACGACCGACGCGGACCTCGCCGATTTCGGGAACCGCATCAGAGACCTCGAGGCGGCCGTCGACGCCGCCGTCCGAACCGAAAGGAAGACGCTATGAGCGACATCCCGCCCCGCCCCGCCCCGCCAGGCGAACAGGCAGCTCCGCAGCACGGTCAGCCGCAGGCACCGCAGCAGCCGGGTGCACCCCGGTACTCGCCGACGCCCGAGCAGCCTGTGCCGGCGTCGCAGCCCCCGGTCGCGAACGTGCCCGCCCCGGCATCAGGGCCAGCGCAGAACGAGTCGCAGCAGGCCATCGCCAGGGTGCGCGACGAGGTCGCCAAGGCCGTCGTCGGCCAGGACGGTGCCGTCACCGGTCTGCTGATCACGCTGCTCGCCCGCGGGCACGCGCTGCTGGAGGGTGTGCCGGGCGTCGCGAAGACGCTGATGGTGCGTGCGTTCAGCCGTGCTCTCGGCCTCGACACCAAGCGGGTGCAGTTCACGCCGGACCTGATGCCAGGTGATGTGTCGGGCTCGCTGATCTACGACGCGCGCTCCGGCGAGTTCGAGTTCCGCGAGGGACCGGTGTTCACCAACGTGCTGCTCGCCGACGAGATCAACCGGACGCCCCCGAAGACGCAGTCGGCGCTGCTCGAGGCGATGGAGGAGCGCCAGGTGTCGGCGGACGGTGTCACGCGCGCACTCCCCGACCCGTTCATCGTCTGCGCGACGCAGAACCCGATCGAGCACGAGGGCACCTACACCCTCCCCGAGGCCCAGCTCGATCGCTTCCTGCTCAAGCTGGTCATCGATCTTCCTGAGCGCGATGCCGAGGTCACGGTGCTGCGCCGCCACGCCGACGGGTTCCGCCCGCGCGAGCTCGACGGGGTCGAAGCCGTGGTCACCGCTGACGAGATCCTCCATGCACAGCGCGCCGCTGCGGCCGTCACCGTCACGGACGACGTGCTCGCGTACGTCGTGGATCTCGCGCGGGCGACGAGGCAGAGCCCTTCCGTTCAGGTCGGCGCGAGCCCTCGCGCCTCGACCGGTCTGCTCGCGGCGGCGAAGGCGTGGGCGTGGCTGAGCGGCTACCCCGCCGTGACGCCCGATCACGTGCAGGCGATGATCGTACCGGTGTGGCGCCACCGCATCCAGCTGCGTCCCGATGCGGAGATCGAGGGGGTCTCGGTCGACGCCGTGCTCAACTCGGTGCTGCAGCAGACCCGCGTCCCGATCTGAGGCCGCGCTCGTGTTCCTCACCGGACGCTCGTCGATCGTCGTCGCGGTCGGCATCATCCCCGTCGTGCTGCTGAACGCGGTCGGCGCCGACCCGTGGTTCGTGGCGTGGCTGTGGATCGGGCTGTGCATCGTGCTCGCCTGGATCGACGTGCTGGCGGCGGTCGATCCCCGCGGCCTGATCGTCTCCCGCGACGTGCCGCGGCGCGCCAAGCTCTCCGACCCGGTCCGCACGCGCATCCGATTCGGAAACCCCACGAACAGGCGCGTCAGGGGGCGCGTGCGCGACGCGTGGCAGCCGACGGCGGGTGCGCCCGGCGACCGCATCGCGATCGATGTTCCCGCCGGCGAGTCCCGCACCGTTCCCGTTCCGCTGCTGCCCCGCCGTCGTGGCGAGCTGCGCAGCGAGTTCGTCGTGGTGCGCGTCGCCGGTCCGCTCGGCATCGCCGGGAAGCAGCGGTCTATCGCGGCGCCAGGCGCCATCCGCGTGCTTCCTCCGTTCCATGCGCGCAGGCACCTCGCCAGCCGCGTCGCCAGGCTGAAGGAGCTCGACGGGAACACGAGCATCCAGGTCAGGGGCCAGGGCACGGAGTTCGACTCGCTGCGCGAGTACGTGCGCGGCGATGACGTCCGTTCGATCGATTGGCGGGCGACGGCGCGGGCGGGCACCACGATGCTGCGCACCTGGCGTCCCGAGCGCGACAGGCATGTCGTGATCGTGATCGACTCGGGCAGGACGGCCGCGACACGTGTGGGCGACGGCACCCGCCTGGATGCGGCGTTCGAGTCCGCGCTGCTCCTGGCCGCGCTCGCGAACCGCGCGGGCGACCACGTGCACCTCGTCGCGTTCGACCGTGCTGTGCGCGCGCGCGTGACGGGCATCGACGGCCCCGGCCTGCTTCCCGCGCTCGTCGATGCGCTCGCGCCCGTGGAGGCTCAGCTGATCGACACCGACTGGGACGCCGCCTTCGCTCAGGCCAGGTCTCTGTACGCGAATCCGTCTCTGCTCGTCGTGCTCACGGCGCAGGAGGCCCCGGATGCCGCGCGCGGCTTCCTCGGCACGCTCGGGACCATGGTGAGGGCGGGAACCGCCGTGCTGGTCGGCACGGCGACCGACACTGGGCTCGACGACCTGGCACTCGGCAGGGGCACCAGCGACGAGATCTATCGCGCAGCCGCCGCGGAAGCCGCGCTGGCCTCGGCGACTCAGGTCGCGAACGGCGTGCGGCGATCGGGCGCCGACGCCATCGCCGACACCCCGGATGACCTCCCTCCGCGCATCGCCGACCGCTACCTCTCGCTGAAGAAGGCCGGCCGACTCTAGGGCGTGTCGCACGATCAGTCGCCTGCTGCGCAGGTCGCTACGGCTCAGATCATGAGACACGCCACGCACCTTTTACGTGCCGTTCGTTTTTACGAACGACTCAGAACAAGCTAGGATGTCATCACGATGACGACCACGGCACCCTCCTCGGAACAGACGGACGCGCTCCGACGCGCCGGTCTTCGCGTGACCGCCCAGCGCGTCGCCGTTCTGGAGAGCATGGCCGCCCACCCGCACGCCGCAGTCGATGTGCTGCACGCCGACGTGCTCGGCCGCATTCCAGGCATCGCCCTGCAGACCGTGCACGGTGTGGTCAACGACCTCACCGCAGCGGGCATCGCGCAGCGGGTGAGCCTGCCGGGCGCGGCGAGCGCGCTGTACGAGATCGCGGCGCGGGACAACCACCACCACATGCAGTGCGTGGTGTGCGGCCGCGTCGAAGACGTGCCGTGCGTCGTCGGCGATGCCCCGTGTCTTCATCCGTCGCACGATCACGGCATGCGCGTCCTCGAGGCGAGCGTGACGTTCCGTGCCATCTGTCCAGAATGTGAAAGGAACGGCAATGGCTGACATCTCCTACACCACGACGCAGACCGGTACCCCGGTGACGAGCGACGAGTACTCGCTCACCACCGGCGCCGACGGCGTCACCGCCCTGCACGACCGCTATCTGGTCGAGAAGCTGGCGTCGTTCAACCGCGAGCGGGTGCCTGAGCGCAACCCGCACGCCAAGGGCGGCGGCGCCTTCGGCACCTTCACCGTCACGGAGGACGTCTCGCAGTACACCCGCGCCAAGGTCTTCCAGCCTGGTGCCGAGGCCGAGGTCGTGCTGCGCTTCTCGTCGGTCGCCGGCGAGCAGGGCTCCCCCGACACATGGCGCGACGTACGCGGCTACGCGCTGCGCTTCTACACCGAAGAGGGCAACCTCGACATCGTCGGCAACAACACCCCGATCTTCTTCATCCGCGACGCGATGAAGTTCCCCGACTTCATCCACTCGCAGAAGCGTCTCGGATCCTCCGCTCTGCGCAATGCCGACATGCAGTGGGACTTCTGGACCCTCTCGCCCGAGTCGGCGCATCAGGTCACCTATCTGATGGGCGACCGCGGCCTGTCCAAGTCGTGGCGCCATGTCAACGGCTACGGTTCGCACACCTACCAGTGGGTCAACGCCGCGGGCGAGCGCTTCTGGGTGCAGTACCACTTCGTCTCGAAGCAGGGCGTCGAGCGGATGGACGCGGCAGACGCCGAGCGCATCGCAGGTGAGGATGCCGACTACTACCGGCGCGACCTCTACGAGGCCATCGATCGCGGAGAGTTCCCCGGATGGGACGTCTACGTGCAGGTGATGCCGTACGACGACGCGAAGAGCTACCGCTTCAACCCGTTCGACATGACGAAGGTGTGGCCCTTCGAGGACTATCCGCGCATCAAGGTCGGCGAGTTCGTGCTCAACCGCAACCCGCAGAACTTCTTCGCCGAGATCGAGCAGGCAGCGTTCTCGCCCGGCAACCAGGTGCCCGGCACCGGTATCTCGCCGGACAAGATGCTGATGGCCCGGGTGTTCTCCTACCCCGACGCGCACCGCCACCGCATCGGCGCGAACTTCAACCAGCTGCCGGTGAACCAGGCACACGCTGCACCCGCGTTCAACTACATGCACGAGGGTCCGATGCAGTACCACTTCAACCCCGCAGGCACCCCGGTGTATGCGCCGAACTCATTCGGCTACCCGCACGCCGAGCCGGAGCGCGCCGTGGAGGCAAGCTGGGAGTCCGACGGCGAACTCGTGCGCTCGGCGTACACGCTGCACAGCGAGGACGACGACTTCGGCCAAGCGCGCACGCTCTACAACGACGTGTTCGACGCCGAGACGAAGGACCGCTTCCACGAGACGCTCGCCGGGCAGTACTCCGGCCTGACGATCGACGCGATCAAGGAGCGCTTCTTCTGGTACTGGGGCCAGGTCGACGAGAAGATCGTCACCGGAATCAGGGCGAAACTGGGCTGATCTGCGTCTGAATCGTCCGATCCGGGAGCACGGAATCCGACGATTCGACATCACGTTCCCGAAGCGGGGTGGGCGGGTTGTACCGCCTGCCCCGCTTTTTTCTGCCACTATGCGGGTGATGCGTGCGTGTCACGATCAGCCGCGGTCCCGAAGCGAGATCGCGGACTCCATCTCAGAGGGGGCACCATGTCCGAGTCAGAAACCACCGTCAACCCGACGACGACCGCCAAGCTCACGGCAGAGGCGTTCGGCACCTTCCTGCTCGTGCTCGGCGGTGTGGGAACTGCCGTGTTCGCGTCGAACACCTTCGTCGACGGCGCACCGATCGGCTCGATCTACACGGCCGTCGCGCTCGCGTTCGGTCTGTCCGTCGTCATCGGTGTCTACGCGTTCGGGCCGATCTCCGGCGGACACTTCAACCCGGCCGTCACGCTCGGGCTCGCTGCCGCGGGCCGCACACCGTGGAAGGACGTCGGCGGCTACATCGCCGCACAGGTCGTCGGAGGCGCCATCGCATCGACGGTCGTCTTCCTGATCGCCCTGTTCGGCCCGGAGGGATGGCTGCAGACGGCGCAGGACGGCGGCTTCGCCAGCAACGGCTGGGACGAGCTCTCCCCGGGCGGGTTCGGCATGCCGGCTGCGATCATCGTCGAGATCGTGCTGACGGGACTGTTCGTCGTTGTGATCCTCGGCGTCACGCACGCCAAGCGCGGAACAGCGTTCGCCGGCCTGGCGATCGGTCTCACGCTGACGCTCATCCACCTCATCTCGGTCCCTGTCGACAACACCTCCGTGAACCCGGCGCGATCGATCGCCGCCGCGATCTACGGCGGGCCGGAGGCCCTGGTGCAGCTGTGGGTGTTCCTCGTGTTCCCCATCGTCGGCGCCCTGATCGCCGGGTTCTCCTACCGGGCGCTGTTCGACACAGAGAAGATGTAGTCGCGATTGCTCGAAGCGGCCCCGCAGACCTCCGTGTGCCGGGCCGTCGGAAGCGTCCTCCTCGGCGACCGCTCTCCGACGGCTGACGCTCGACGGCGTGTGCTGAGAGCGGCGTCTCAGCACACGCCGTCGAGCGTCAGCCCGCGACGAGCCGCGGCGTGCCGGCTTCGTACTCCGTGAGATCGCCCGTCTCTCCGGTTGTCGCCGCTCGCCGCCCGAGCACGAGCATGTAGGCGAGGAACGCCGCGAGCGCGAGCGTGCCGATTCCGATCTTGATCGCCCACGGCCACTCCTGGCGCGTCACCCATCCCTCGACGACTCCGGACAGCGCGAGCGAGAGCACCAGTCCGATGGCGACCGTCGCCAGTGCCCTTCCCTGCCCTGCGAGCGCGTCCATCCGACTCCTGTGTCCGGGAACGACCCACGCCCAGAACATATGCAGACCCGCGGCGCACGCCACGAAGATGCTGGTCATCTCGAGCTGGCCGTGCGGAAGGATGTAGAGAACGAAGTCGGCTCCCCTGTCGTACTCGAACATGATCGCGGCCGATGTGCCCAGGCCCACCGCGTTCTGCACGAACACGTAGAGCGGCCACACACCGGAGATGCCGAAGATCACGCTCTGCACGGCGATCCAGGCGTTGTTGGTCCACACCATCGCACCGAACATCGCCTCGCTGTGCGCGCTGTAGTACGCGACGAAGTCCTCCTCCGCGTACTGCTCGAGCTGGTACTCCGAGCCCAGGGTCGCCACCAAGGCGGAATCGGACACGATCCACGCGCCCGTGAGCCACACGATGCCGATGAACGCGAACGTGAGGGCGAGAGTCGTCCATCGCAACTGGTAGAGGGCTGCCGGAAGCTGGTCGATGAAGAAGCGCGGAATCTGGCGGAGCACGTTGTCCGGCGTCCCGGTCAGCCGCAGTCGGGCGCGCGAGAGCATCGTCGAGACGTGGTCGCCCTGCGGCGTGCGCCCCGCCGACGTCTTGATGTCGGCGAGGTCCGCCGACGCCGATTGGTAGCGCGCCACGAACTCGTCGACACTCGGCCCGTCGAGGCCGCGCGATCGCGAGAGGTCGTCCAACCGCTTCCATTCGTCACGGCGAGCGGCACTGAGCGCATCGAGGTCCACCTGATTAACTGTATCCATGTCGACGCCCCATGCACACGCCCCGCGCCCGAACGGCGCGGGAACGCGGCCGCAGATCCACGAGGACGAGGTGCTCACCGGCGAGGCCGTCGCCCTCGACGTGCAGCCGATCGGGCTCATCCTCCGCGCCGCGGGGTCGCTCATCGACCTCGTCACGTACGCCGTGCTGTACATCGGGTTCGTCTGGGCGGCCAACGAGCTGCTGCGCATCGGGGTCATTCCCGCCCCGGCCGTCAGGATCGCGTCGATCGTGCTGCTGGTGATCGTGTTCGTATGCATCCCCGTCACGGTGGAGACGGCGACGAAGGGTCGCAGTCTCGGCAAGCTCGCGGTCGGTGCCAGGATCGTGCGCGGCGACGGCGGCTCGATCGGCTTCCGCCACGCCTTCATCCGCGGCATCCTCGGCGTGCTCGAGATCGTGATGACGGTCGGCTCCCTCGCCGTGATCGTCGGGATGTTCACGCCGCGCGCACAGCGCCTCGGCGACCTCGCCGCCGGAACCTATGCCGAACGCACCCGCACTCCGAAGCTGCCCGACGTGGTGCCGCTGCTCCCGCCAGGCATGGAGGGGTGGGCATCAGTCGCCGACGTGGCGCGGGTCCCGGATCGCGCGGGGCGCCGGATGAATCAGTTCGTCTCCGGAGCGGCCGCCATGTTCCCGCCTGCGCGAGCACGCGTCGCAGCGGAGCTGGCCGCCGAGCTGGCTCCCTTCGTCTCCCCCATGCCGGTCGGCGACCCGGAGAGCGTCGTGCGTGCCATCGCGGCCGTGCGGCGCGAGCGGGAGCTGCGAGCACTCTCACTCGAGACGGAACGGGTCGCTCAGCTCACGCGCTGAGACCGCCGCTACAACGACAGGGTCGAGTGGCGCAGCACCGTCCAGCCCGTGGGAACGCTCATTCGCTCCGTGTGGATCGCGCAGAGATCGTGAGCGTGCGGGTCGTCTCCCGCGCCGAGCGGACCGATTGCGGCCATCTGGCCCTCGTAGTCGAAGGTCAGCGTCGACACCGCCTCGCGCGTGCATGCCACTTTCGAGCAGATTCTCTCCATCGAGTGCCACCTTACGGCTCCGGCCCGCCGCGCATGCCGCCCCACGCCGGGTAGCCTTGAGGCATGGTGACATGGGGGCGGTTCTCTCGCCCTGCGCCCCGAGCGCGGGCGGCACGGCACGGACGGCACGGACGCGTCTGGCGCAGCCCCGTCGTGCGTCCTCCCCTGCCGCCGATCGACACGCGCTACGAGCGGTTCGACGTCGTTCTCGGCTCAACGGTGGAGTACCTCAGAGGCGCGTGGCCGGAGTTGCGCGACGTGCACTTCGAGATCGGCGGGATCCCATTTGCGGCCGGTCAGGACGGCGTGCCGCGCTGGAGCATCGACCGCTCGCAGAACCGCATCGTGCTCTACCGCACACCCATCGAACGGTTCGAACGCCTCGATCGCGTCGACGCGTTCCAGCGCAGACTGATCATCGAAGGCATCGTCTTCAGGGCCGTCGGTGAGTATCTCGGCCGCGATCCGTGGGATCTCGGGCCCGCTCTCTGAACCTGCGGGCGGGTCAGGGGAAGACGGTCACGTCGTCCGAGGTGGCCGGGTCGGGCCAAACCGGCAGCGTCGCGAGCGAGCCGCCGTCACGGTATGCAACGACAGCGTGCACGGGCGCCCCGTCCGAGGCGAGGGTGTATGCCTCGTCAGCGTCGAGCGTCACATACGCGCTGTCTCCTGCCGCGAGTCTGATCTCCTCGTCGACGTCTCCGCCGGCGATGGTCACCGTCGTGGCCTCGTCCGCATCGCCCACGAGGTAGGCCCGCGCGAGCGGGCCGTCGGGAACCGCGACGGTCACGGGGTCGGCGACCTCGGGCGACGGGGTCTGCCAGGCGAAGTCCTCGTCGCCGTTCGGGCCCGTCGTCTGCCACACCGCCGAGACGATGGGGCCGACGTCCCCCGACACCGTCACGGTGTAGCGCCCCGGTTCGAGGGCGTCGAGGGCCGCCTGCACCGGCACGTCCGCCTGCACGTCGAGCGAGAGCGTCGAGGAGGGACTGGTCTCGCCCTGCGCCGTGATGGTCACCGTCGCCTCGCCGTCCTTCCGCGCGAGCAGGCGAACGGCCGCGGGCGTCTCATCAGCGTCGATGGCGTCCTCGGCGATCGCGACGCCGGGGAACACCTGGCTCTCACCGGCGGTGACGGCATCCTGCGCGTCCACTCCGACCGGATCGAGTGTGCTCACCCTCGTCGACTGCAGCGCCGCGCGGACAGGTGCCCCCTCCGCCGTCACCCGCACCACGGGCGCTTCCTCACCACCGGCGACACCGGCGAGAGGCAGGACCACCTGAGAGGCAGCGGGGATCGCAATCGGTTCTCCGGCTGGCTGCGCCTCCCCCTGGGTGCCGAACACCGTCAGCTGAACCGTCGCGTTCACGCTGCCGGGGTTCGCGATCAGCAGCACATCGGTGTCACCGGTAGCCGTGCTGCCGCCGACGATCCACGACTCCATGACCGCGGTCCGACAGGATGCCGCCATGAACCCCGACATATCGTCGTCTCTGATGTCTGCCGAGGTCGCGACGGAGAGCGAGCCCGCGTCGCCTCCCGTCGGTTCGAGCTCGTACCGCCGCGCATCCGCGTCACCCGAGACTCCGTCGGCTGCGAGGTCATCGATTGTCGGCTCCCCGTCGACCGATGTGCCGACGGTGACGCCGACCTGCTGGGCGACGGTGATCTCGTCAGCGGCCGTTGCATCCCGCCCTACGGCGAGCAGCGGACCGTTGCACGAGGCGACGGCGGGTGCCGCATCCGGCGAGACGACGATCGATGCCGACTCGCCGCCGAGCGTCGGCCACTCGACGCTCGTCGCGCCGACGACTGCTGCCGCCGCGACGAGCGACACAGCTGCCCCCGCAGCGCCCCTGACCCAGTTCATCCGGCGCCGTCGGCGAACCCGGGTGCGCACGGGTCCCGTCGCAGTCGGCTCCAGAGCCTCTGCGTCCGAGGCATCGTCCGAGTCGCCATCGCCTTGAGCACCCGAGACCTGCTCGTCGCTCTGATCGTCGTCGGAGTCGGGAGCAGCCGTTCCGACGCGCTCGGCTTCATCTCCCGCTTCGACTTCCGCGCTCGAGATGTCGTCGTCGCCCCGGGCTGCCGCGGTCGACTCGTCCGGACCGCCGTCTGCGGCTTCGGGCTCCTCTGCCCTCTGCGGAGTGTCCGCTTCTCCGGGCGCTGCGCCCTCGTGACTCGTGTCCGGCACCGCTGCCGCTTCTGTCTGCTCCGCGTCGTCGGCGGAACGGATGTGCTCGTCGTCGCGTTCGGCAGTCATCGCTTCTCCTCGTATCCGCGGCCGAGCACAGCGGGCATGCCGCGCGCGGCGCGTCGGCTGGCGCCCGTCGGCACGGAGAGCAGGACCGCCGCCAGCAGGATCGCCGCCTGCGCGGTCAGCACGCCTCCGGCCGTGGCGCGCTCGGCCGTGGTGAGGCCGCGCCGCGCTTCCGGATCGGCGTCGAGACGCCAGAGCATGCCGCGCGCAGTCTGTCCGACCCGCGCGAAGCCGTCGCGCTGGTCGATCGCCGTCACGGCCTCGAGGCTGGTGCTGCGGGCGGCGTCGCTGAGCTCGCCGCCGTCGGCGAGCAGCACGAATCGCAGCCCGAACTCGCCGAGCTGAGCCGCCGCATCAGTGCCCGTTCCGGAGACGAGGTCTCCGGTCAGCTCCGCGACGCTGCGATCGTCGTCGGAGACCACGACATCGGTCGCCTCGAGCGTCGACTGTCCGCCGAGCGTCTCGCTCTCGCCCCACACGATGCGCGCCGAGACGGAACCGTCGTCGCGCGCGGCGATGATGAGAGTGCCCACGTCGGCGTCTCCCGCAGCCTCTGCGCCGACGTACGCCGGCAGTGTCGATGTCGGCCCGTTGGTGAGCGCCGAGGCATCTCGGGCGACGGCCGTGAGGCCAGGCACCGCGAGCACGGCGACGCAGGCGACTGCGACGAAGCCTGCCAGCACGCGCACAGGACCAGGCAGCGGCGCAACGTCGAGGGTCACGGCCGCGGCGAGGCAGGCGCCCAGCCATGCCAGGCTGAGCGCAGTTCCCGGCCACAGCGCCACGGGGTCCCCTGAAGAGAAGGCGACCTGCACGCCGACCGCGCCGATCGCTCCTGCCAGCCCCAGCACCGTGAGCAGCACGAGGCCTGAGCCGAGGCGCCAACGGGCGGTCGCAGGCGCCGCCATCGCGAGCAGCGCCAGCGGTGCGGCGAACAGGGGGACGACCCACACGAGCGTCTCCTGCGCGACGGGGAAGTCGGGGCCGAGGAAGCTCAGCCAACCTGCGGGATCCGCTGTCGGGAATCCAGCGGCGAGCAGCCAATCGCGCGCTGCGCCGTGCCCCGCCGCCGTCATGCCGGGATCGGCGAATGCCGCGAAGGGCGTTCCCCTGCTCAGCTGCGCCGCGACGATCGGCGCGAACCACACGGCCGCGGGCACGACCAGCCAGATCACTCGGGCGATGCCCGCGCGCGCTCTCATCACGATCGTGAGGAGCACCAGCACGACCCACGCAACAGCGATCGCCGGCGCGAGCGACGGCGCTGCCGCGAGCACGCCGAGCAGGAGCAGCGAGGCGGCGCCCGACGCCCCCCACGAGCGATGCGCGACGGCCGCCGTACAGAA
>NZ_KZ984053.1:117242-260213 GCF_003569805.1 Microbacterium halotolerans
CGCCCACGGCAGCAGCAGGTGCGCCAGCACGGCAGCGGGAAGTCCCGCAGTGAGCGCAGCGAGGAATGTGGGTGCGAGCGCGTAGGCGATGCCGACGAACACCCGCACGCCGGCACGATCCGAGACCCGCGTCGCGGCGAACCAGCCGCCGAGCACGGCCAGCGGGATCGCGAGGATCCACAGCACGATCATCATGAACGAGGGGGCGACCGGCCAGACCGACCCGATCAGTGCCACCAGCGCCGAGAACGGATCGGCTGCCGTCACCTCGTCGAGGCCCAGCGGCCGCTGCCCGTACAGCGCCCCCCGCCACAGCCCGCCGACCGTGTCGCTCAACGGCAGCAGCGCGCCGCCGCCCAGCGCGGGCCACGCGAGGAGCGAGAAGAACGATCCGACGCTCACGACGAGACCGCCGAGCACGGCCCATGCTCCACCGCCGGAGAAGAACCCGAGATCGTCTTCCCGCACGGGATCGACATGTCCGTCGTCGTAGCGCTCGCGCAGCTGCGCGGCGCTGGCGCGCAGCGGATCGACCTGAGACCATCCACCGGAGCGGAACCGTCGGATCCGCCCGCGCGATCGTGCGATGCCGGCGAAGCGCACGAGCACGGTGAAGGCCGCCGCCCATTCCACGAGCACGCGCCTCGGACGCTTCGCGACGAGGTCGACCATGGTGCGCCACAGCGCGAGGGGAAGCAGCAGAAGCCAGTGCAGCGGCACGGCGAGCGCCGGCGCGTACGCGAACCTGCGGTGCAGCTGCGCCGTCCGCACGGCGTAGGCGCGCCTGATCGCACCGCGAGGCAGATCGCCCTCGCCGCCGGCCGTCACCGCGATGCGCGCCGCGGGGGCGAGAGCGACGCGGCCGCCGGCCAGGCGCGCACGCACGCCGAGGTCGAGGCCTTCGTCCGCACCGCCCAGAGCAGGATCGATGACGAGAGCCTGACGCTGGTCGGCGCGGATCAGCAGGCCCCGGATGTCGGCGCCGAGTACGTCATCGTCCGTATCGTGCTGACCCTGGTCCATCTCGCCGTTCGCCAGCGGCACCATCCTGCCGAAACGGGTCATGCTGACCCCGAGCGAGACGATCCGCGACGGGTCGTCCGCGTCGACGAGCTTAGGTGCGGCAATCGCGACGGACGGGCCCCGTTCGAGCGCGCCGGCGAGTGCCGCGACGGCGCCCGGCTCCGGTACCGTGCCCTGGCTCAGCAGCCAGATCGACCGGTCGGCGGGAATCTTCTCATCGGCGAGCGCCACCGCTGCGGCGAAGCTCGTGCTCTCGGGGGACTTGATGATGTTCGTCGCGCCGCCGGTGCGCGCGATCTCCTCGAGGTCCTCGATCTTCCCGCAGGCGACGATGGTCACTGCATCGAGCGTGCGGGACTGGGCGCGTGTCGCCTCGAGTGCACGGCGGAGCTGATCCGCGGCCGTGGCAGGGGATCCGGTCGCGCGCGCGACGACGATGGCGTGAAGAAGAGCCGACATGACGTCGTCAGCCTAAGCGTGCGTACGCCGGATGCTCAGGCGCACGCGCCGGGCGGCGCGCTCGCCGAGCGGATTCTCAGCTGGCGCGGCGTTTCAGCTTGCGTCGCTCCCGCTCGGACAGGCCTCCCCAGATGCCGAACCGCTCATCGTTCTGCAATGCGTACTCGAGGCACTGCTGACGCACCTCGCACGACGTGCAGACGCGCTTGGCGTCACGGGTCGAGCCGCCCTTCTCCGGGAAGAACGCCTCGGGGTCGGTCTGCGAGCACAGAGCGTCGGTCTGCCAGGCGAGGGCTCCGTCGTCGTCGGGAGCCGGCTCACGAACCCCGGGGACGCCGAGATCGACCGGATCGACGAACCAGTCCTCCGGAACTTCGGATCGGTACGAACCTGTCATAGCGCCTCCCCCTCATGTGCGCTGCGATGGACGTGTGGACGCAAGTAATTACACCCGTGTCATTCGCGCAGGTCAAGTCGCTGACCTTAAACCCTCAACCCGCGATTGAGAGTTAATCGGCATACCGGCGTGTCGTGCGTCACACCCCCGGCTGCGCGACGAAGACCGTGCCGGAGCCGGAGAGATCGAGCAGGTCGTCCGGAGTCGCCAATGCGGCGCGCCCTGGAGAGAGTACGACCGAGGCGTCGCCCTGTGAGACCGTGACCTCGCCCTCGGTGGCGAGGACGATCCCGACTCCGGCCAGCGCGATCCGCGCGTCCGCGCCGTCCGACACGCGAGCGCGCATCAGGGAGAAGTCGCTCACGGGCGCGGGGAACAGCTCTACGCCGCGCGAGCTGCCGTTCGCCGACGTCGGCAGCACGACGGGAACGGGCCCAGGCGTCGCATCGATGATGCTCATCAGTTCGTCGACGTCGATGTGCTTGGGCGTCAGCCCCCCGCGGAGCACGTTGTCGCTCGCCGCCATGATCTCGATGCCGAGCCCCGACACGTACGCGTGCAGCAGACCGGCACGCAGGAACATTCCCTCGCCCCTGCGCAGGATGACGTGGTTCATCAGCAGCGCCACGACGACGCCTGGATCGGACGGATACGCCTGCGCGATGCGTCGCGCATTCGCGAGGGTCGAGGCGAACTCCGTGGAGCGGGCGTCGGCCAACGCCCGGATGATCCGCTCGACGGTCTCCTGCGCGTCTCCGGAGAGGAGCCATCCGACCGCGGGCTTCAGCGACGCGTCATCCGGGATCCTCGCGATCAGCTCGTCCGCCGACCCTCCGAGCGATGCCAGCAGCCGTCGGCTGCCCTCGGCGTAGCGCAGCCCACTCAGCGCCTCGAAGCGATCGCTGAGCGCGACGATCATCTCCGGCTTGTGGTTGTCGTCCGAGTAGTTGCGCACCGCCCCAGGGATGAGCGCCGCCTCTCGGGCGTATCCCTCCTCCGCCTGCGTCTTCGATGGGTGCACCTGAATCGACAGCGGCGAAGCGGCGGCGAGGATCTTCAGCAGATACGGCAGTCGCCCGTCGAGGCCGTGTTCCTCGCCCTGCTGTGCCGTCCAGGCGTCGAGCGGGGTGCCGTCGTCGAGTTCGGCGGGGTCGGAGGGATGATCGCCGAACCACACCTCGGCCTCCGGACCGGCCGTCGCCGGCCTGCCCTCGAGTTCGGCGATCAGGGTCCGCGAGCCCCACGCGTAGTCACGCGGGGCGTTCGTCAGAGTCGTCAGCACGTGCGCCAGGATATATCTGCAGGGGCGGCGCGTCACACTCGGAGCTCCTGAAAACTCCGCGCGCTACGCTGAAGCACACGATGGCCCAGCTCACGCGTCACCAGATCGCGCCGGTACCGACCGCCCCGGCCAGAGAGGCCACGGGGCGGATCGCACTGCGGGCGCTCACCGTCCTCCTGTTCTTCTCCGCATTCGCGCACACGGCGCTGTGGAACCTGTTCAACGTCGGGTCGCTCACCGTGCTCGCCGTGCTCGGCCTCGCGACGCTCGCCGTGTGGATTCCGCTCATCGCGCGCCCCGAGCGCCCCGACGGCTCCGACCAGCGGGTGCACGTCGCTCCGCTGGCGTGGCGACGGCTGCCGTGGGCCACGCTGGCGTACATCGTCCTCGCCGGAGCGTCCATCGCGTGGTCGCAGTGGCCTGGCGCGTCGGCCCAGACGTGGGGACTGCTGATCGGCACCACCGTCCCCGCCCTGTTCGTCGCACACGTGCTGACCTGGAGCGAGCTGCTGCGCACGATCGAGCTCGCGCTGAAGTGGGTCGTCGGACTTTCGGTGCTGTTCGAGCTGTGGGCTGCGTTGATCGTGCGCGGTCCTGTGGCTCCCAACTTCATCGAGATGCCCGAAGATCCGGACCCGCAGATCTATTGGACGCGCGGCGATCTGTTCGATCTCGACGCACGCGTTCAGGGCATCGTCGGCAACGCGAACGTGCTCAGCATCGTCTGCCTGATCGCGATCATCCTGGTCGCCGTGCGCCTCGCAGCGCGTCAGCGGCATCGCCCCCTGCAGGCCGCATGGCTCGTCGTGGCCGCAGCGCTGTATCTGCGCGCCGACTCCGCCACGGGCCATGTCGCCTTCGCAGTCGCGGTCGCCGTCGCCGTCGCCGCGCTCCTGATGCGGCGCATCACGACTCGCACAGGTCGCACCAGACTGTACGCGCTGGTCTTCGGCGCGACAGCGGCGGCGATCATCGCCGTCGTCCTGCTGTGGGACAGGGTCACCGACATCCTCGGCCGCAGCGACGGTCTCAGCGGCCGCGACGATATCTGGGCCGACGTCATCGAGCGCGCGAGCGCGCATCCGGTGTTCGGGAACGGCTTCGCGACCCCGTGGGTGCCGTGGGACGACGCGTTCCGAGGTTGGATCGTCGACCACGACCTCACGGTGTTCCACGCGCACAACATGTGGATCGACGTATTCCTTCAGCTCGGCTTCGTCGGCGTGGCCGTCGCTCTGGTCGTCTTCGCGGCCGCCGCGTGGCGGGCGTGGTTCTTCGCCGTCGACAGGCCGAGGTGGGACCTCGAAGCGAACCGGCCGTACACAGCGCTGTCGCTCGCGCCGCTGCTCATCATGGCCGTCCTGCTCACGCAGGGCCTGACCGAATCCGGCCCGCTGATGCTGTGGGGCTGGATGCTCATGGTGAGCCTGACGTTCCGCATCAAACTGGCGCCCGTCGTCGGCATCGGCGCGGCAGAGTCGCCGCGGGGCGTGCCGTCGTACGCTTCACCGACCGTCCTCGGCACCGCTCCGCGATGATCCGCCTGCTGCGCGCTCGACTGATCGACCTGCTGGGTTCGGCGGACTTCGCGCGTGTGTATACGCTCACCGCCCTCGGTACCGCGCTGGCGGGCTTCGCCATCAAGCACATCGCATCCGCCTGGACGCTGTACTCCATGATGGCCGGCCTGGCCGTCGTCGGCGCCGCCATGCTGTGGGTGCGCCGGCGCGAACTGACCCTGATCGGGTTCGCCCCGACGATGCTGCTCGGCTTCGTCCTGTGGGCACTGGTCAGCGTGGCGTGGGCGTTCGACAGGTGGGAGTCGTTCACCGGATGGCTGGAACTGCTCTGCTACGCCTTCGTCGCGGTCACGATCGCCCAGGTGCGAGACACCATGCAGATCGTGCGCGCCCTCGGCGACGTGCTCCGCGCTCTGCTCGGCCTGTCGATCGCGCTCGAAGTGCTGGTCGGCATCCTGCTGGACACGTCCTTCCCGCAGCTGGCGATGCCGGGCGACATCGCCTTCCTCGGTCCGATCCAGGGCGTGTTCGGCACCCGCAACATGCTCGCCTTCGTGGCGATGATCGCGATCGCGACGTTCTTCGTGGAGTGGCGCCTGCGCGCGGTCGCTAAGGGCGTCGCCGTGGGATCGCTCGTCCTGGCCGGCGTGTCAGCCGCTCTGTCCGCCTCGCCGACCGCACTCGTTCTCGCCTGTGCACTGGCAGTCGCACTGTCGGTCCTGCTCCTCATCCGGCGCGCGGAACCGAGGAATCGGCTCGACGTGCACCGCGCTCTCGGCATCGGCGTCGTACTGCTCGGCGCGGTCGCGTATCTGTTCCGCGAGCGCATCTTCGAGACAGTCAACGCCGCCACTGCCCTCGCCAACCGATCCGCGATGTGGAGCGAGGTGCTGCGCTGGGTGGAGCGCCGCGCGATCCAGGGCTGGGGCTGGTACGGCGACTGGCTGGACGAGCCCTTCCCCTTCCGCACCATCAACTTCCTGATGGGAGCACCGCACGAGTCGGCGCTGAACGCATATCTCGACGTCACGCTGCAACTGGGCGCGGTCGGGCTCATCCTGTTCGGCGGCATGTGCGCGCTCGCGTTCGCTCGCAGCTGGGTGATGGCCAGCGAGCGGCGCTCCGACGTGTACCTGTGGATGCCGCTGATGCTCACCGTCATCCTGGTGACATCTCTCGCCGAATCGTTCACGCTGGAGGGCCCCGGGTGGCTGCTGCTGGTGCTGTGCATCGTGACGGCGGGGCAGGCCAGGTCGTGGCGCACGCTGATCCTCGACAGGCAGGACATGCCTGAGCCCCTCCCGCCGGACGACCGGCACTCCGGGTGACTCAGCGATGCCACACGCTCAGCGATTAGGCTCGAACCGCCCGACCTTCCGAACCGGCGCACCGGCAGAGGCTGTCTCGTGACTACGGTGCGGCAATCGACCGCCTCGCCGGGGGAGCAAGTCGTGGCGCGAGAGCTTCGAGGAACTGAAATGACCGCACACAGCGAAAGAGCACACCGAGTGAGTGAGACCTTCGACCCCGCCAGCGCCACGATCGCCGTCGTCACGTTCAACCGCTCGACCCTGCTGGCACGCCTGCTCGAATCGATCGGCCGGATGGACCCGAAGCCCGGCCGTGTCATCGTGATAGACAACGCCTCCGGCGACGACACCGGCGAGGTCGTGAAGAGCTTCTCCGACACGATCGGCACTGAGCTCGTCTACCGCAGGCTCGAGGAGAACACCGGCGGCTCCGGCGGCTTCAGCGAGGGCGTGCGCGTGGCCTACGAACTGGGCAGCGAGTGGATGTGGCTGATGGACGACGACGTCGAAGTGCTTCCGGACGGGCTGTCCCGGATGGGCGCATGGGCGCCGCGGTACAAGAGCATCCAGGGGCGCAGGTACGACTACGACGGCAGCGAGTTCTACTGGCAGTACCGGGTGTCGGTGCCGCTCGGCATCCCGATTCCGTTCGCGCCGGCCGCGTTCGACGCACGCGGCTACCGCCCGATGAACTCCGGCTGCTTCGAGGGCATGTTCATCCACCGCTCGGTCGTCGAGAAGATCGGTCTGCCCGACCCGCGGTTCTTCATCTACTGGGACGACACCGTGTACGGCTGGCTCGCCTCGCGCCAGACTCGCAGCGTGATCGTGAACGAGTTCGTGCTGCGCCGCACCCGCGAGATCAAACAGTGGGACATGGGGCGGCGGCATCTGAACGCCTCGAGCGACATGTATCGGTACTACATCATGCGCAATCGCGGCATCATGAAGCACTACTACGCCGCGCACGGCAAGTACTCTCCCGTCTACTTCGCCATCGGCACCGCAGCGACGTTCGTGAAGGAGCTCATCCGAGTCACGATGGTCGAGCGCGGGATCACGAGGAAGGGGATCGCCAACCTGTGGCGCGGTATGCGCGACGGGCGCAGGATCGCCCGAGACGAGACCTTCGAGGTGATGGCACCGCTTACAGCGCGGTGACCGCGCTCAGCGGCGGTTCAGCGCGGCGTTGACGACGGCGGCGGCGAGCACGATCGCCGCCGCCGCCAACGGGAGCCCGAGCGCCGGCGTCGTGCCTGTCCGCTCTGAGACCTCTCCGGCGACGGCCGCTCCGATCGACTGGCCGACGATCAGGCTCGAGCCGATCATGGTCATCACGGTGGCAGAGCGCCCCGCCGGGGCATGGGCCGCCCCGAAGCTGTAGATCGTCACGAGCACGGGACCGACGCCGAGGCCGACCAGGCCGAATGCCACCGCCATCGCCGGGAGATCGTCTGCGCTCCACACCAGCAGGCTGCCCGCAGCCATCACCGCGGCGAAGACGACGAGCCTCCAGCGCGGAGCGAACCAGGTCGGCATGATCGACACCGCGAGGGCGAGTGCCGCGGAGCCGACGCCCATGATGCCGTAGAGCATCCCGGCGCTCTCGCCGGAGCCGAGATCGGTCATGAAGGCCGTCAGCGCCGTCATGCTCGAACCGAAGAAAGCGCCGACACCGAGCATGCCGCCGACGACGACGACGATCCGGATGGCGAACAGCTCGCGTACGGAAGACGCAGGGCGACCGTCCGCTCCGCGTCCTTCGCCCTCCCTGCGCCCCGTCGGGTGCAGCGCGAACGCGATCACGAACACGACCGTGAGCACCGCCGCAGCGACGAGCGGCGCCCACGGCGCAAGGCCTGCTGCCAGCACGCCGACGACGAAGGGGCCGAACACGAAGACGGTCTCATCCGCCGCCGATTCGTAGGACATCGTCGACGACACCGTGCGCGAACGGCGATCAGGGCGGATCCGACGGTCGATCACGCCGACGAGCCGCGCTCGGGACATCGGCGCCACCTGAGGCGCCGTCGCTCCGATCCCCGCAGCGGTGGCGATCACCCACATGAGGTGCGCGTCGCTGTAGACGATGAGCACGAACGCGATCATCAGCGTCGCATGGGCGATCGCCGCGGCCGTCAGCACTCGCCGCTGCCCGAAGCGATCGGCCGCCGCGCCGAGCAGCGCACCGCAGCAGGCTGTCCCCACTCCGACGGCCGCAGACGAGAGCCCGCCTGCCGAGATCGATTCACGCGCAGACGAGACGATCGTGAGCACGCCGACGATCATCATCGCGTACGGCAGCCGCGCGACGAACGCGACGACGAAGTACGGCAGGCCGACGGCCTGCAGCAGGGATGGAGCCGGATCGACGTCAGGCTCTGTGCGCACGGCACCGGTCATGGGCTGCCTCCATGGTGGGTGCCGCCGTTGCCGCAGCGCGGCCGGTAGATGCACGACTCGAGTTCGCACCCGGCGACGACCGGACACAGCCTCCAGCCTAGTATCGGGTCCTGGGTACCGTACCCAGCGAGATTCCGGTCGCGTTTGGCACGATGGCCTGGTGACCGATCCGTGGGCAAGCGCTGAGCGCCTCATCAGGGGCTTCGCCCGCGACACCAACCTGCTCGTCGCCGGACGCGGCGCCCGGGTGACGGGCGACGGCCCAGTCGTCGAGGCTCTGCGCGCGCAGCTGACCGCACTCGGCGCGCGGCTCGTCGATCGGGACGGGACGCTGACCGCGCCCAGCGTCGAGTTCGACCTGCGCGCTGGAGGTGCACGCGTCCTCGTCGACGGAACGGACGTCCCCGACCGCGGTGACGCATCGGGGCGCATCGGCTTCGCAGGCAGCCACATGCCGGTCTCGCGCAGAATCGCCGACGGTCTCGCCGCCTCGGGCATCGTCCGGGACCTGAGGATCGGCGTGGCGATGGTGCTGGAGCCCAAGACCGCCCAGCTCGCGCTGATGCTGCGCGACGCGGGCGCCGACGTCGCCGTGTACGCCCACCCGGATGAGACGGATCCGGATGTCGCCATGGCTCTGCGCTCGCGCGGCATCGTCGTCGATGCCGACGAAACACTCTCGGGAGCGGCCGAGCGCGGCGCAGCACTCGCGTTCCTGCGCCGCGGCTTCGATGCGCTCCTCGACGACGGATCGCACCTGATCCGGCTGGCCCACGAGGCCGCACCGGATGAGGTCGCCTCGTGGATCGGCGCGAACGAGGAGACGACAAGCGGGCTGACACCGCTGCGCGCCATGGAGCGGGCAGGCGAACTGCGCACGGCCGTGATCGCCGTCAACGACGCGCAGATGAAGACCCGCTTCGACAACCGATACGGCACGGGGCAGTCGTGCGTCTTCGCCATCGCCGATCTGCTCGACGAGGCGGGGATCTCGCTGCGTGACCAGCCTGCGACCGTCATCGGCTACGGCCCCGTCGGACAGGGTGTCGCCGGGCACCTGCGTGCGCTCGGCGCCGAGGTGCGCGTGGCCGAGCTCGATCCGGTGCGCGCCCTGCGCGCCGCGCACGACGGCTACGAGACGGGCCGGGCAGCCGATCTCGGCCGTGGAGCGCTCGTCGTCTCGGCGACCGGCGCCGCAGGCACGATCGCCGGCGAGCTGCTCGAGGGGGCGGCCGTCGTCGCCGTGGCGGGCGGCGTGCCAGGCGAGGTCGATCTCGCAGGGGCCGACCTCGAGCCCGTTGTGCTCGAGGGCGCCGCAGTGCCGCACATCGATCGGCTCCGCCCTTCCGGAGCGCTCGTGCTCGACCGCGGCGGCTGCATCAACATCACCGCAGCGGAGGGCAATCCGATCGAGATCATGGACTGGTCGTTCGCCGTGCAGCTGGCAGGGCTGGAGCATCTCGTGCGCACGCGCCCAGACATCGGCGTGCACTCCTTTCCGGAGGAGGCGGATGCCGCAGTCGCGCGCGCCGCGCTCGCGGCCAGAGGCACGACCGTCGACCGCCGGACGGCGGACGACGGCACCGCGTCGGAGGCCGAATGGCGCTCTCCGCGCTTCCGAGACGCCACCGAGGAGCCATCGTGACGGGTCGCAGCAGGATCACGATCTATTCCGCATCGCTGGTGATCCCGATCACCGCCCCGCCCATCCACGACGGTGCGATCGCCGTGCGGGACGGGCGCATCCTGCACGTCGGGGAACGCACCTGGGTCAGGCACCTGCTCGCCGACCGCGAAACCACCGAGCTGCACTGGCACGGCGTGCTGATGCCGGGCCTCGTGAACGCGCACTCGCACCTGCAGTACACGGGGATGGCGGAGGTCGGCCGCGGGCGGTACGCGGACTTCGACGACTGGGCCTCCGCGTTCGATCCGATCTACGAAGCCGGCCACGACTGGGCGGCCGACGCTGCCGCAGGCGCCAAGATGATGCTCGCGGCCGGTACGACGGCCGTCGCCGACATCGTCACGGACGCCGAGGCGGCGAGCGTGCTGCACGACGCCGGTCTCGGCGGCATCACCTACTGGGAGGTGATGAGCTGGTCCAATGCCGAGTGGACGCGCACCGGCCGGGCCCAGGTGGAGCACGCGCTCGACGCGCTCCCCTCCCCTCCAGGCACGGGACTGTCGCCGCACGCGCCGTACTCACTCGATGTCGAGCCTCTGCTCGAGATCCCCGACATCGTGCGCGAGCGCGGCAGCAGAATCCACCTGCACCTGGGAGAGGCCGCGTTCGAGCGCGAGTTCGAGCACGAGCACACCGACCCCTGGTACGGCATGGGCCTCGGCAGCTTCCGGGAGCTGCGCGACGCCGGCTTCGGAACCGGGGCGACCGAGTTCGTCGACCGCCTCGGTGTGCTCGGGCCCGACTGCCACGTCGCGCACGGCGTCTACATGACGGCGCGCGACCGCGCGATTCTGCGCTCCCGGGGCACGAGCGTCGCCCTGTGCCCGCGCTCGAACGCCGTGATCGGGCTCGACGAACCTCCTGTGGCCGCCTACCTGTTCGAGGGCAGCCCGATCGCGGTGGGCACAGATTCGCTCTCGTCGAGCCCATCGCTCGACCTGATGGCGGACGTCGCCGCCCTGCACACGATCGCCAGATCGCAGGGATACACCAGCCGCGATCTTCCCGAGCAGCTGCTGCGTGCCGCAACACTCGGCGGTGCGCACGCCATGGGCATCGACGTCGGCCCGGAGCGCACCGGCTATCTCGCCGTCGGTGCTCTGGCCGATCTGGCCTTCTTCGACATCCCGGTCGCCTCAGTCGAGGACACCCTCGCGGCCCTCGTCGAGCACGGCACCGGCCGCGCGGCCGCCACGGTCATCGCCGGTCGGCTGCGCGCCGCCAGCGGCGAGTACACGGCACAGACGGGGGCGAGGGCCCGAGACGAGCTCGTGACGATCGATTCCGAGCGGTAGGGAACGGCCGCTGACCGCACCGGCGATGTCTCTTGATGTCGGCCGGCATGAAACGCCCACCCCATCTGATCTACTCTGGACATCGCGCGTTCGCGCGCCCCGCACAGCACAAGGAGCACCCGTGAACTCTTCGTCCCTCTCGCGCCGCATCGGCGCTCTCGCCGTCGCTTCGACCGCGGCCTTCGCCCTCGCCGGCTGCGCATCCGGCGGTGACGACGCCGCAGAGCAGTCTGGCGACGACGGGATCACGACTCTCACGCCCGGCATTCTCACGGTCGCGACCGGCGAGCCCGCATACACGCCGTGGGTGGAGGACGACGATCCCGCAAGCGGTGAGGGCTTCGAGGCAGCCGTCGCCTATGCCGTCGCGGAGGAACTCGGCTTCGCCGACGACGAGGTGGAGTGGGTCAGGGCGAGCTTCGAAACATCGGTGACGCCCGGGCCGAAGGACTGGGATCTCAATCTGCAGCAGTTCTCCGTCACCGAGGAGCGCAAGAACGCCGTCGACTTCTCGTCGCCGTACTACACGACGTCGCAGGCGGTCATCGCCACGGCCGACTCCCCCGCGGCCGACGTCGGCAGCGTCGCCGAGCTGGACGAGCACAAGGTCGGCGCGTCCGTCGGTTCGACCAGCTACGCGATCGCCGACGCCGAGCTCGAGCAGGAGGTGGCCACCTTCAACTCGAACGAGGACGCCGTGCTCGCGCTCTCCAGCGGCCAGATCGATGCCTTCGTGATCGACCTGCCCAGCGCCTTCTACCTCACCGGCGCCGAGATCGACGGCGGCGTGATCATCGGTCAGTTCGCCGACACATCCGGCGGCGACGAGCTGGCCTTCGTGCTGCCGAAGGACTCCGAGCTGACCGGGGCCGTCACCGACGCCGTCGACGCACTGCGCGAGGACGGCACTCTCGCCGAGCTCGAGCAGGAGTGGCTCGCCGACGCGGTCGACGTGCCCGTTCTCGACTGATCCGGATGAGCAGCACCGCACCAGACTCCGATTGGCGACCCAGCGAGCTCGAGCTCGACCGCCGCGCCGTGCGCAAGCGCGCCACGGTGCGCAGCGTGCTGATCGCCCTGGCAAGCACCGTCGTCGTAGCGGTCGTGCTCGGCATCGCGATCGTCAACACTCCCGGCTGGGACATCGCCCGCGAGACGTTCTTCTCCCCTGAAGCCGCCGTGCGCGCCTTCCCCGCCGTTCTGCAGGGGCTCTGGCTGAATATCCGGGTGCTGTTCTTCGCGGCCATCGCCGTGGCGATGCTGGGCACGCTGCTCGCAGTGATGCGTTCCCTGCGCGGGCCGGTGTTCTTCCCGCTGCGTGCGCTTGCGACGATCTACGTCGACTTCTTCCGCGGCGTGCCCGTGCTGATCGTGCTCTATCTGGTTGGTCTCGGCATCCCGACGCTCGGCATCTTTCCGCGCATCGATGCCGCGGTGCTCGGCACCGTTGCGATCACGCTGTGCTACTCGGCGTACGTCGGCGAGGTGCTGCGCGCCGGCATGGAGGCGGTGCATCCCTCGCAGCGGATCGCGGCGCGCTCGCTCGGGCTCTCGCACGCGCAGACGCTGCGCATGGTCGTCGTCCCGCAGGGCGTGCGCAAGGTCGTCCCTCCCCTGATGAACGACTTCGTGTCGATGCAGAAGGACGTCGGGCTGATCTCGGTGCTCGGCGCCGTCGACGCGGTGCGCGCCGCCCAGATCGATGTCGCGCAGACCTACAACTTCACGCCGTACCTCGTGGCCGGCCTGCTGTTCGTGGCGATCAGCTGGCCGATGATCCGACTGACCGACTGGGTCACCGCCCGTATGAACAAGCGCGAGCAGATGGGCGGAATCGTATGAGCGTTCTCGACGTGCGCGGTGTGCGCAAGCGCTTCGGCGACCACGACGTGCTGATGGGCGTCGACCTCGTCGTCGACCCGCACGAGGCGGTCGTGCTGATCGGGGCATCCGGATCGGGCAAGTCGACGCTGCTGCGCACGATCAACCTGATCGAGCGGGTCGACGACGGTCAGATCTTCCTCTCGGGTGACGACATCACCGATCCGCGCGCGAACGCCGACGCGGTGCGCAGCCGGATCGGCGTGGTCTTCCAGCACTTCAATCTGTTCCCGCACATGCGCGTGATCGACAACGTCACCCTCGCCGCGCGCAAGGTGCACGGCGTCGATCCCGCGGAGGCGAACCGTCGCGGCATGGAGCTGCTGGCTTCGCTGGGGTTGGGCGAGAAGGCGCGTGACTACCCCGATCGCCTATCCGGGGGCCAGCAGCAGCGCGTCGCGATCGTGCGGGCGATCCTGACCGACCCCGAACTGCTGCTGCTCGACGAGATCACCAGCGCACTCGACCCCCAACTGGTCGGAGAGGTGCTCGATCTGGTGCGGGAGCTGCGCGAGGAGCGCGGGTCGACGATCCTGATGGCGACGCACGAGATGTCGTTCGCCCGCGAAGTCGCCGACCGCATCGTGTTCATGCGCGACGGCGTGATCATCGAGCAGGGAACGCCGGAGCAGATCTTCGACGCCCCCCAGCGCCGGGAGACCGCGGAGTTCCTCGCTCGCGTGCGCTGAGAGCCGGGGCGGGACGCCACTGGTCGCGCGTCGTCGTTCGCCCCGTCGCGCTCGTCAGCCCAGACCCTGCTCGCTCAGCCAGGCGGCGGCGATCTCGTCGGGCTGCTGGGCGTCGGTGGTGTTGGCGACGTTCATCGCCACGAGCTCCTCGCTGGTGAGCGCGGCGCTGACCGGGTCGATCGCCTCAGCGATGTCGGCGGCGATGTCCGCCGACGCGATCGGGACGACGTTCT
The DNA here is from genome assembly GCF_003569805.1 of Microbacterium halotolerans. Taxonomy (GTDB): domain Bacteria; phylum Actinomycetota; class Actinomycetes; order Actinomycetales; family Microbacteriaceae; genus Microbacterium; species Microbacterium halotolerans. Next base: position 131,422 of record NZ_KZ984053.1, read on the forward strand.
GCGACAGGAACAGGCCGTCAGGGTCCTCCAGCGGCACGAGGCTCTCGGACTCGATGCGCGGGTCGGACGTGTAGACGTTGCCGACCTGGATCGTGCCGGCCAGCAGCGCCTCCACCGTGGTGTCGCCGGTCGCCTCGAACGCGAGGTCGACGCCGTACATCGACTCGGCGCCGCTCGGACCATACGGGCGCTCCTCGAGCTCCGGCGGGCCGCCGAGGGTGACCGTGCCGTCGACGTTCGCGAGGTCGGCGATCGTGGTGAGCTGGTTGTCGTCGGCGAACTGCTGCGTGACGCTGTACGAGTCCTGGTCGGTCGCCGGCGCGTAGGCGAGCGCTTCCAGCCCGTCGGGCAGCGCCGCGCCGAGCTCCGCGTACACATCGTCCGGAGTGCGCGCCTCGGTCTCGTCGTCCAAGAACTGCAGCAGATTGCCGGTGTACTCGGGGAAGAGACCGATCTCGCCGTTCTCCAGTGACGGCATGTAGACGTCGCGCTGGCCGATGCTGAACTGCCTCTCGACCTCGAAGCCGGCGTTCTCGAGTGCCTGGGCGTAGACCTCGGCGATGATCTCGTTCGACGCGTAGGCCTGCGACCCGACCACTATGGCATCGCCGACGCCCTGATCTTCACCGCCGTCCGTCTCCTCCGCGAGCGGGTCGCTCGACCCGCACGCCGCGAGTGAGAGGGCGAGCACGCCCGCTCCGACAAGAGCCGCTGTCTTCGTGATCGTGTTCATGGATTCCTCGTCTTCGTCGGTCGTGCGATACCAGCCTATGCGGCGCCGACGACATCATGGGCCGCCGCGACGCCGCGAGGCTGCGACGCGCGCTGCAGCAGTGCGAAGGCGCCGTCGAGCACGAGCGCCAGCGCCGCGACCGCGATCGCCCCGCCGAGCACCTGATCGAAATGCCGCAGCTGGATGCCCTGCAGAATGTCATAGCCGAGCCCGCCGAGGTTGACGTACGCGGCAAGAGTCACCGTCGCCACGACCTGCAGCACGGCGGAGCGGAGGCCGCCCACGAGCAGCGGCAGCCCGAGCGGAACCTCGATGCGCCACAGGATCTGCCATTCGGTCATACCGAGGGCCCTGCCAGCGCCCACCGTCGCACGGTCGATCGTCTCGAACCCCGCATATGCTCCGGCGAGGATCGACGGGATCGCCAGCAGCACGAAAGCGACGAGCGCGGCCGGCGTCGAGTTCAGCACCCCCATCAGCAGCACGAGCAGCAGGATGAGCCCGAACGACGGCAGCGCCCTGGCCGCTCCTGAGACGGCGACGGCGAACTCGCGGCCTCGGCCGGTGTGCCCGATCGCCCATCCGATCGGCACCGCGATGGCAGCTGCGATGGCCACGGCGACAGCCGTGTAGAGCAGGTGCAGGCCCACAGCGACCGGGAGCGGGTTCGACCCCGCCAGCCGCTCGGGCGAGAACAGCCAAGCGAAGGCATCGACGAGGAGATTCATACCGTGCCCCTCCCCCGTGTGCTCGCACGATCCGCCCTTGCCCACGGCATCAGCGCCCTGCCTGCCAGCGCGAGCAGCGCATCGACGATCAGCGCGACCAGAGCGACGGCGACGACGCCGGCGAAGATCTCCTCGACCAGCCGCCGCTGGAACCCGTTCGTGAACAGGTAGCCGAGGTTCGTCACACCGATCAGGATGCCGACGGTGGCCAGTGAGATCGTGCTCACCGCCGCAACGCGCAGGCCTGCGAGGATGACGGGGCCCGCGAGCGGAAGCTCGACGCGGAAGAAGCGTCTGACCGGTCCGTACCCGGTCGCGACGGCCGCTCGACGCACATCCGCGTCGACGGAGTCGAAGCCGTCGGCCGCCGAGCGCACCAGCAGGGCGACGGCGTATATCGACAGCGCCAGCACGAGGTTGACCTCGCTGAGGGCGCTGATGCCGAACACCACCGGCAGCAGCGGCAGCAGCGCGAGCGACGGCAGCGTGTACAGCAGTCCCGTCACGGTCAGCACGAAGCCGCGCACGGCTCTGAAGCGATGCGCCACCCAGCCGAGCGGAATGGCGATCACGAGCCCGTACAGGATCGGCGGCACGCTCTGGCGCAGATGCTCGAGCACCAGCGAGCCGATCAGGTCGAGATTCGCGAGCGTCCAGCTCACACGTCGCCTCGGAGCATTCCCTGCACCCGGCCCGAGCCGTCCACGACTGCCGTGCCCCGCGGCGTGCTGCGCAGCGTCATCTCGCGCCTGCCGCCGACCAGACCGACGAACTCGCGCACGAAGTCGTCTGCGGGGCTCTCCAGGATCTCGTCCCTCGTACCCTGCTGCACGATGCGTCCCTCGCGCGCGAGGATCACGATCTCGTCGCCGAGGGCGAACGCCTCGTCGATGTCGTGGGTGACGAACAGGATCGTCTTGCCCAGCTCCGTCTGCAGGCGCAGCAGCTCGCGCTGCAGCTCGCCGCGTACGACGGGGTCGACGGCTCCGAACGGTTCGTCCATCAGCAGGATGTTCGGGTCGGAGGCGAGCGCCCTCGCCACTCCGACGCGCTGCTGCTGACCGCCGGAGAGCTGCGCGGGATACCTGACCGCCAGCTCGCCGTCGAGGCCGACGGTCTCCATCAGCTCGCGCGCGCGTTCGCGCGCCTGCGCCTTCGGGACGCCGTTCAGCACGGGCACGGTGGCGATGTTGTCGATCACGCGCACGTGAGGCAGCAGGCCCGAGCTCTGCATCACGTAGCCGATGGATCGGCGCAGCCGCACGGCGTCGCGCTCGTGCACGTCTTCGTCGTCGATCAGCACCTGGCCCGAGGTCGGCTCGACCATCCGGTTCACCATCCGCAGCAGCGTCGTCTTGCCCGAGCCGGATGAACCGACCAGCACGACCGTTCTGTGCGACGGCACGGTCAGGCTCACATCTGCGACGGCGACGGTGCCGTCCGGATACTCCTTGCGGACGGAGCGGAACTCGATCACGACGGGATCACGGAGACCGCTGGCGAGAACGCGAGGTGCTCACGGGCGTCGACGCCGATGCGCGCGATGGCGGCGTCGTCCATATGCGGGTAGCACCATGCCGCATCCGGCTCGCGCTCTCCCTCAGCCTCGATCGAGAAGTAGCTGGCATCGCCGCGCCAGCTGCAGGTGTACCCGGTCTCGGACGGCACCAGCAGCTCGCGGTTCACACTGTGCGGCGGGAAGAACCACGCCCCATCGACCTCGATGATCTCCTCATCGGATGCTTCTGCGACCACCAGGTCGCGCCATAGTGCTCTCATCGCCCCTCCAAACGCATCGGTTGCGGGCGTCGGGTTCGACACTACCCACACCCACCGACATCCGCCACGCACCCACGCGGATGCCGGTGCCCGTCAGCCGACGATGCGCGCCCCTGGCACTGGGCCGTGCACGAGCAGTGTGTCGTGCCCCGCAGCTTCGAGGGTCTGCTGCAGCTCGGCCGCCGCCTCGGCGCCCGCGGCCAGGAAGGCGATCGTCGGGCCGGAGCCCGAGACGATGCCGGCGAGTGCCCCCGAGCTCTCTCCGAGCTCCATGGTCTCGGTCAGGTCGGGACGGAGCCGCAGCGTCGCCGCCTGCAGATCGTTGCGCAGACACGCCGCGAGCATCTGCGGGTCGCCCTGACGGAGAGCGTGCAGCACGTCGGTGTCGACAGCGGGGCTCTCTGCTCCCCGCCCGATCCGGGCGCCGTGCTCCTCGCGGTGCCGGTCGAGCATGCCGTACGCCTCGGGGGTCGAGACGCCGACCGGGTTCGTCGCGAGCACCCAGTCGACGCGTCCCCTCGCCAGAGCGGGGCTGAGCCGATCGCCCCTGCCCGTGCCGACCGCGGTGCCCCCGAGCAGCGCGAACGGCACATCGGCTCCCAGGCGCGCCGCGAGCTTCTGCAGGTCGCCGCTCGACAGGCCGGTGCCCCACAGCGCGTCGCACGCCAGCAGCGTCGCCGCGGCGTCGGCGGACCCGCCGCCCATGCCGCCCGAGACTGGCACCTCCTTGTAGAGGTCGATCCTGACGCCGCCGTGATAGCCCGTCTCCTCGGCCAGCAGCCTGGCGGCACGCAGGGCGAGGTTGCGCTCGTCTCTCGGCACGCCGAGCACCGGGACCGCCCCCGTCACCTGCGCGATCGTGAAGTCATCGTCGTGCGTGACCACCACGTCTTCGTACAGCGACACGGCTTGGAATGCGGTCGCCAGATCGTGGTACCCGTCCGGCTGCAGACGACCCACCTCGAGGAAGACGTTGATCTTCCCCGGTGCGCGGACGCGCACGGACGGAAACGGGTCGGCGAGGGTCATACGCTGATCGCTACTGGGTCGACGCCGACTCGGCCCACGAGTCGTACTCGAGCTGGGCGCCGACGGCGTCGATCGCCTCCAGCTCCTCTGCGGTGAACGCCGGGCCGTCCAATGCACCCAGGTTCTCGTCGAGCTGCTCGACGCGAGAGGCGCCGATCAGGGCGGAAGCCACCACCGGATCGCGCAGGATCCATGCGATGGCCATCTGTGCGAGCGACTGGCCGCGCAGGGAGGCGATCTCGTCGAGCTGGCGCAGATTCTGCAGCAGCGGCTCGGAGATCGCTCCTGACGGCATCGAACCACGGCTGCGCTCTGCGGCCCCGTCGCCGAGGTACTTCGACGTGAGCAGGCCCTGTGCCAGAGGTGTGAATGCGATCGCGCCCATGCCCTCCTGCTTCAGCGCTCCGGTCAGGCCGTCCTCGACCCAGCGATTCAGGATCGAGTACGCCGGCTGGTGGATCACGAGCGGAGTACCGAGCGAACGAGCGATGGCCTTCGCCTCGAGGGTGCGGGAAGCCGAGTACGAGGAGATGCCGACGTACAGCGCCTTGCCCTGCTTCACAAGGGTGTCGAGTGCGCCGATCGTCTCCTCGAGAGGAGTGATCGGGTCGGCGCGGTGCGAGTAGAAGATATCGACGTAGTCGAGCCCCATCCGCTCGAGCGACTGCTCAGCGCTGGCGATGACGTACTTGCGCGAGCCGAACGTGCCGTAGGGGCCGGGCCACATGTCCCATCCGGCCTTCGACGAGATGATGAGCTCGTCGCGGTACGGCTTCAGGTCCTCCCGGTAGATGCGCCCGAAGTTCTTCTCCGCCGAGCCGTACGGGGGGCCGTAGTTGTTGGCGAGGTCGAAGTGCGTGATGCCCCGGTCGAAGGCGTGCCGGATGAGACCGCGCTGGTTGTCCACGGGGAAGTTGTCGCCGAAGTTCCACCACAGGCCGAACGACAGCGGCGGCAGGTACAGCCCCGTCTCACCCACCTGGCGATAGTCGTTCCTCGCGTACCGGTCTGCGTCCGGCGTGAACGGGCGGTGAAGATCACCGATATCGGCGACAGTCTCGAAGCGAGCCTTCTCAGTCATGGCTTCACTCTACTGATGCGGCGGCCCGCCGGATCACCGTTGCCTGCGAGGCGGGGAAAGTCGTCGCCCGTCATCCCGCGGCGAGCGCGATGCGGTGGAAATCATCGATCCTGAGCGCCTCGCCTCTGGCGGTCGGCGCGACTCCTGCGCGCTGCAGGATCTCGCTGGCCGCTGCGGACCCGCCCCAGATGCCGGACAGTGCCTGTCTGAGCATCTTGCGCCGCTGCTGGAAGGCTGCGTCGATCACCTGGAACGTCCGGTGCCGCTCGTCCTCCGTTCCCCGCACAGTCGTGCTGCGCTCGAACGCCACCAGCACGCTGTCGACATTCGGCACCGGCCAGAACACCTGCCGCGACACGCTGCCGACCGTCCGCCACGAACCGTACCAGGCCGCTTTGGCACTCGGTGATCCGTAGACCTTGCTGCCGGGAGCCGCCGCGAGCCGCTCCCCTACCTCGGACTGCACCATCACCACACCGCGCTCAAGGTTCTCGAACGTCTCCATCAGGTGCAGCAGCACGGGGACCGAGACGTTGTACGGCAGGTTCGCGATGAGCACACGGGGGTCCCCCGGCAACTCGCTCACGCGCATCGCATCGGAGGCGACGACCGTGAGCGCGCCGTCCGGCACGCCGTGCGCGGCTGCCGTCGTCGGCAGTTCTGCGGCCAGCCGCGAATCGATCTCCACGGCGGTCACGGCGGCACCGGTCTCGAGGATCGCGAGCGTCAGCGATCCGAGCCCTGGCCCCACCTCGACCACGCGATCACTGTCGGCGACCTTCGCCACCTGCACGATCCTGCGCACCGTGTTCGCGTCGACGACGAAGTTCTGGCCGAGCTTCTTCGTCGGCGTGACGTCGAGCCTGGCGGCGAGGGAGCGGATCTCGGTCGCGCCGAGCAGCGTCACTGTCATGGCTCCATCATCCCATCGGAGCTCGCGCTTCCAGCAGCGACGGCGCAGGCGCGGCGACGACGAACGTTTCCGTGCGCGTCTCCTGCCCGTAACGTCAGCAGGTGCATCCGTTCATCCTCGCGTCGCACGGTGAACACATGGGGCGGATGTCGACTCTCGCGTGGGTGGAATCGCCGCTGCAGCTGCTCGGCGCGGCGGAATGGGCGGCGAAGCAGGGCCGCGCGATCGACCTGGCTGCTCGTGTCACAGAGCAGATCCCCGAGACGGCTGACGAGATTCTCCGCCGCGGCGCCCGTTTCGCCGAGAAGCAGCCGTACTTCGGCATCCCGTGGCGGATGCTCGCCAGCCACTCGCACTGGCTCGTCGGCGACGGATTCTCCGGCCAGTTCCGGATGGCCGCCGCGGTGCTGCGACCGAAGCGGGTGACGTTCCTCGACGACGGAATGAACACGCTCTCCTTCGCTGACGCGATCGCCGGCACGCTCCCCTATCGCCGTCCCGGCGTCTCGGAGAAGGGACTCACCACACGGTTCGCGCCCCTCGCCCTCGATCACGTTCGTCGGCGCGCATTGGCCGGGGACGCCGAGCTGTTCACTGCCTTCCCCCTGGGCGGAGCGCGAGAGAGCGCAATCGCGGAGTACTCGCTCGGCGTGACCCGCCACGACTTCGGCTGGCTGCGCTCGACGGAACCGAGCGAGCAGCTCACCTCCCTCATCCGGACCGAGCGGGTCGTGCTGGGTTCCGCGCTGCCGACCGACGGACGGATGTCGCAAAGCGACTACCTCGCCTGGGTGCTGAACGAGACGCGCCGCGGCGAGAGCACCTACCTCCCGCACCGCAGGGAGACGCCGGAGATGCTCGGTGCCGTCCGCGGCGTGCCCGGCGTCACGGTCGTGGAGACCGGTGTGCCGGTGGAGCTGGCGCTCGCCGGGCTGCGCCGCCCCGTCGACGTGCGGTCTCTGAGCTCCAGTGCTCTCACGACGCTGCCGCTGGTGCTGCGCGGGACGGAGAGCGTCGTGAACGAGACGCGCGCCAGGCCCGTCACAGGAGAGGCCCGGTGACGCCCTCGGCCCGCTCCGCGTCCGGCGAGGTCGTCGCGATCGTTCCCGCACGCGGCGGCTCCAAGGGCATTCCGGGCAAGAACCTGGTCAGGGTCGGCGGCGTCCCTCTTGTCGCCAGGGCCGTGATCGCGGCGAACGAGGCCGAAGGCGTCGACCGCGTCGTGGTGACGACCGACGACGACGCCATTGCGGCCGCCGCCCGCGAATCGGGTGCACACGTCGTCCGCCGCCCCTCCGACATCTCCGGCGACGGCGCATCCTCCGAGAGCGCGCTGCTGCATGCCCTCGAGTCGCTCGGTTCCGAACCGCGCGCCATCGCCTTCCTGCAGGCGACGTCGCCGTTCATCGACGTGCCGGCCCTGTCGCGCGCCGTGCGGATGGTGCGCACAGGCGAGGCCGACAGTGCGTTCTCCGCTGTGGAGACCTACGGCTTCCTGTGGGCGTCGGGCGCGGACGGTGCGACGGGCATCAACCACGATCCGTCGCACCGGCCGCGACGCCAGGAACGCGAACCGCACTATCTCGAGTCCGGTGCGTTCTACGTGCTCGACACCGTGGGGTTCCGCAGCACCGGGCACCGTTTCTTCGGCCGCACCGTTCCCGTGCAGGTCGACGAGCGCACGGCGATCGAGATCGACTCACCCGAGCAGCTCGACATCGCCAGGGCCCTTGCGCCGCTCGCCGCGGAGCCCACCAGCGTCCCGTTCGCCGTCGACGCCGTCGTGACCGACTTCGACGGCGTGCACACCGACGACCGGGTCACCGTGTCGAGCGACGGCATCGAGCACGTCAGGGTGAGCAGGTCGGACGGGATGGGCGTCCGCCTGCTGCGCGAAGCGGGCATCGACGCGCTGATCCTCTCAACCGAAACGAATCCGGTCGTCACCGCCCGCGCCCGCAAGCTGCGCATCGACGTCCTGCAGGCCCAGGACGACAAGGCATCGGCCCTGCGCACGTGGGCCGACGCGCGCGGCATCCCTCTGAAGCGCGTCGCGTACCTCGGCAACGACGTCAACGACCTTCCCGTGCTCGAGATCGTCGGCTGGCCCGTCGCCGTCTCCGACGCGCATCCGCTCGTCCTCGCCGCCGCGCGACTCGTGCTCGAGCGCGCCGGCGGCTCAGGGGCCGTCCGAGAGCTCGCAGACCGCGTACTCCGATCCCGCGGCGCCGCGCGCAATCCGTTCGCGGCAGCCCAGCAACCCGCACAGAAGGAGACCCCATGACTGTTCGCATCGGTTCGCGCGTCGTCGGGGGCGGTCACCCCGCCTACGTCGTCGCCGAGATCGGCCTCAACCACAACGGCGACGTGGAACTGGCCAAGCAGCTGATCGATGTCGCCGCCGACGCCGGTGCCGACGCCGTGAAGTTCCAGAAGCGCACGCCGGAGATCGCCACCCCCGAGCACATGCGCGACACCCCCCGCGAGACGCCGTGGGGCACGATGACCTATCTGGATTACCGCCATCGCGTCGAGTTCGGCCGCGACGAGTACGTCGCCGTCGGCGACCACGCGACGCTGCGGGGCCTGGACTGGTTCGCCTCGCCGTGGGACCTGCCCAGCGTCGACTTCCTCGAGGATCTGAACGTCGTGGCGCACAAGGTCGCCTCCGCATGCCTCACCGACATCGAACTGCTCGAGGCGCTGCGCGACACCGGCAAGCCGATCATCCTCTCCACCGGAATGTCTACGATGGCGCAGATAGACCGCGCCATCGAGGTGCTAGGCACCGAGAAGCTCGTGCTGATGCACGCGACGTCGACCTATCCGATGGAGCCCGACGAGGCCAACCTGCGGATGATCCGCGTGCTCGGCGAACGGTTCCCCGGAATTCCCGTCGGGTACTCGGGCCACGAACGCGGTCTGCAGATCTCGCTCGCCGCCGTCGCGATGGGAGCCGTCGCGGTCGAGCGCCACATCACGCTCGACCGCACCATGTGGGGTTCGGATCACGCCGCGTCTCTCGAGCCGACCGGCCTCGAACATCTCGTGCGCGACATCCGGATCATCGAGAGCGCGTTCGGCGACGGCGTCAAGCGGGTGTTCCCCGGCGAGGAGGCGCCGATGGCGAAGCTGCGGCGCGTAGACGCGTGAACGGCGCCGGCCGTCTGCGCATCGTCGCGATCGCAGACACCGATTCGTATGTGAAGTGGGCGGCCGCGCTGATCGGCTCGCTGCCCGGGGCCGAGCTGATCGTGCTCGACACTCCGCTCGTGGTCAGCGACACTCAGCTGGCTGTCGCCCTGCGCGGAAGCGGCCTGTCGCGGCCCCGAGGCCGCGGCGGGTCGGGTGACAGGGTCAGGCGCGCCGGGTACGGCGATCTGCCCCGGCTTCTGGCCGGCGCGGACGCCGTGCTGCTCGCGGCCAGGGGACCGCTGGTGCAGGTGCTGCAGCGGCAGATCTCATCGATGGCCCCGTGCCCCGTGATCGTCACGGGCCTGCCGGGCATCTCGATCCCGCCGACCAGACTCGCGCTGCACTTCCGGCGCGGCTGCGACCTGTTCGTGCTGCACTCGCATCGCGAGGTCCGTGAGTTCGCCTCGCTCGCGATCGAGCGCGGCATCCGGCAGCGCTTCGCCCTGGCGACCCTGCCCTTCGCCCGAGCGACGATGCACGAGCCCGCCGCCGATGGCACGGACCTCGTGTTCGCCGCGCAGGCCAAGGTTCCACCGGAGCGGGAGGAAAGGAAGCGAGTGGTTCGCCTGCTCATCGCGGCGGCGGAGGCCGACCCCGGTCGGCGCGTCGTACTGAAGCTGCGCGGCCGGCCTGGTGAGTCCGAGACGCACCGCGAGCTGCACTCCTACCCCGAGCTGCTGCGAGAGGCCGGCGATCTTCCGGAGAACCTCGTCGTCTCGACAGAGGCGATGTCGACTGCGCTGAGGCGCGCCGAAGGGCTCGTCACGGTGAGCTCGACGGCGGCCATCGAAGCGGCGGCCGCCGGCGTTCCCGTGATCGCGCTCGACACGTTCGGCGTCTCGGAGCAGCTCATCAACGTGGTGTTCATCGGCAGCGACCTGCTGGCGGGCGAGGACGACGTGATCCATCGGCGGTTCCCCGTACTGCGCTCGCAGTGGCGGCGGGACAACTACTTCCACGAGCCGAGCGACGACGACTGGCTCGGCCAGCTCCGCGCGTTGGTGGAACGGCGCCGCCGCGGCGGGCTGGAGCCGCGCGAGCCGCTCCAACGCTTCGCCGGACGCGCCCGTGACGCGTGGGAGCGCCGCCTCGCGCTCGGTGAGCACGACCCGCAGTCCGCAGGCGCGGCCGCGTACGCCGTCGGCCTGCCGCTGCACGTCGTCGCGCGCGCGGTTCGCATGGTGCGCGGCCGCGTGTTGCGCACCCGCTCTGCCGAGCGGGAACGGACGCCCGTTCCCGGCTGAGGTGTCCTCGGCTCCGCGGCAGTCGCTGTTGCAGGCCCGGCACCCTCGTCCTCTCCCTCACAGCCCGGAATCTCGCGGATTCCGTCCGCATTCTCCGGATGCCCCTGCCGTGCACGCAGGAACCATGCGATGGTCGATGACACACGCACGGACATCGCCCACAATGGAGGGATGAACATGAACGACCCGCAGGTCTGGGTGCTCATCGGCACCTTCTCGGCCGTGCTCGTCGGGGTGCTCGGGCTCACCACGACGCTGACCCTGCGCACGGTGAGGGCGGGCTTCGAGAAAATCGAAGCCGAGTTCCGGGCGGTTGACGCCACAATCGGCGCGGTGCGGCACGAGATGCTCGGCGCGGTGACTGCCCTGAAGTCCGATGTCTCCCGCCTCGAGGGCGTGATGAACGCGCGCTTCGAGACGGTCGACCAACGGTTCGAAAGCGTCGACCGCCGCCTCGACGGCCTCGACCGTGACGTCACCGCGCTCACCAGGCGCGTTCTGGGCGACGGCGCGTAGGTTCGCCGGAGAACGCCCTCACATCCGCCCCGCCCACGTCACGTCCACGACGGCCTCACCCTGAGCGTCCGACTCGACGAGGTCCACTCTCGCGCGGATGCGCCAGTCGTGATTGCCCGCAGGGTCGTCGATCACCTGCTCGACCTTCCAGACACCGCGTTCGGATGCGTCGACGCGGCACAGCGCGGGCGAGCGCGCGGGACCGCCTGTGAGCATGTCGTCGTGCTCCGCGTAGTAGGCGTCCAGCACCTCAGGCCAGCCTGCATCCGGATCGAGCTTCTCGAGCTCGTCGTCGCGCTCGAGCGCGGCCAGCTGCACGCGGCGGAACATCTCGTTGCGCACCAGCACAGTGAAGGCACGGGTGTTGCCTACCAGAGATGGCGGCGCCGGCGGCAGCGCCTCGGCCTCGCCCAAGGCGTCGCGGCCCGCGGCGAGCGCTTCCCACTCGTCGACGAGACTCGAGTCGACTTGGCGCACGAGCGCGCCGAGCCACTCGATGATGTCCTCGAGCTCCTCGGTGCGGGCATAGTCGGGAACGGTCTGCCTGATCGCCCGGTACGCGTCGCTGAGGTAGCGCAGCACCAGTCCCTCGCTGCGGCCGAGCTGGTACCACTGCACGAACTCGGCGAAGCTCATCGCCCGCTCGTACATGTCGCGCACGACGGACTTCGGGCGCAGCTCGAAGTCGCGCACCCACGGCTGGCTGGACGCGAACACCTGGTACGCCTGGGTGAGCAGCTCTTCGAGCGGCTTGGGGTGGGTGATCTCCTCGAGCGCCTCCATGCGTTCGTCGTACTCGAGGCCGTCGCGCTTCATCTCGCCGACCGCCTCGCCGCGCGCTTTGTACTGCTGCTGCGAGAGGATCTGGCGCGGGTCGTCGAGCGTCGACTCGATCACACTCACCACGTCGAGCGCGTAGTGGCCGCTGCCCGCGGCGCCAGGGGCGTCATCCGGATCGAGCAGGTCGATCGCCGCGAGGGCGAACGGCGACAGCGGCTGGTTGAGGGCGAAGTTCGGCTGCAGATCGACGACGAGCCGGATGACCGGCCCTGCGACCTCGACGACCTCCGCCTCGCGCAGCGTGCGGAACAGTGCGAGCGCGCGCCTGGCGAGCGCATACTGCTCGGTGCGCGGCTGATGGTTGTCGAACACGAGCGAGCGGACGTTCCCGAACACGTCGCCGCCGCGGCCGATCACGTTGATCAGCATCGCCGCGGTGATCTGCATCTGCGGGCGCAGCGCCTCGGGCTCGGCGTCGACGATCTTGGCGAAGGTGTCTTCGCTCCACGAGACGAAGCCCTCTGGCGCCTTCTTGCGGGTGACCTTCTTGCGCTTCTTGGCGTCGTCGCCGGCCTTGCGCAGCGCCTGCGCGTTCTCGATGTCGTGCTCCGGAGCCAGCGCGATGACGTTGCCGTAAGGGTCGTAGCCGGCGCGCCCGGCCCTTCCGGCGATCTGATGGAACTCGCGCGCACCGAGCCTGCGCATCCGCTGCCCGTCGAACTTGCTCAGCGCCGTGATCAGCACGGTCCGGATGGGCACGTTGATGCCGACCCCGAGGGTGTCGGTGCCGCAGATGACTCGCAGCAGGCCGCGCTGGGCGAGGGTTTCGACGAGGCGGCGATAGCGCGGCAGCATGCCGGCGTGGTGCACTCCGATGCCTGCGCGCACCAGACGCGAGAGGGTCTTGCCGAAGTTGGTCGTGAAGCGGAAGTCGCCGATCGCCTCGGCGATCTCGTCGCGCTGCTCACGCGAGGTGACCTTCACACTGGTCAGCGCCTGGGCGCGCTCCATCGCGGCCGCCTGGGAGAAGTGCACGATGTAGACGGGCACTTCCGTCTCGTCGATCAGCCCCTGCACGACCTCGTGGCCCGGTCGCGTCTCGTACGAGAAGTGCAGCGGGACGGGCCTGGTCGCGCCGGCGACGAGCGTCGTCTGGCGCCCTGTGCGCTCGGTGAGGTCGGATTCGATCTGCGTCGTGTCGCCGAGCGTGGCCGACATCAGCAGGAACTGGGTGCTGTTCAGCAGGAGCAGCGGCACCTGCCACGCCCAGCCGCGCTCACGGTCACCGTAGAAATGGAACTCGTCCATCACGACCGTGTCGATGTCGTCGACGCTGCCGTGGCGCAGGGCGATGTTCGCGAGGATCTCGGCCGTGCAGCACACGATGGGTGCATCAGGATTCACCGAGGAGTCGCCCGTGACCATGCCGACGCTGTCCGCGCCGAAGATCTCGACAAGCGCGAAGAACTTCTCGCTGACGAGCGCCTTGATCGGCGCGGTGTAGTAGCTGCGGCCGCGCCGCGAGAGGCTCACCGCGTGGGCGCCGATCGCCACCAGCGACTTGCCGGTTCCGGTCGGCGTCGCGAGGATCACATTGCTGCCAGACACCAGCTCGATGATCGCCTCGTCCTGCGCGGGATACAGCTCCGTGCCGCGGTCGGCGGCCCACGACACGAACGCGTCGTACACACCGTCCGGGTCGGAGCCTGCGGTGTCGATCCGGTCGGTGAGTGAGATGGCCATCCGGTCCAGTCTCTCATCCGGCGGACGAACGACGAGGGCAGCCCGTTCCGGTGAGCCCTGCCGCCGGATGTCGCTCAGCCGGTTCTGGATGCAGCCGCGCCAGAACGGCTTCACTGCCCGGCATCGTCTTGCGCCCGGCGCGTCAGTGGCCGGGCCCGAAGACGATCAGCAGAAGGCCGGCCGCCACAGCGAGCGCGCTCATCGCGAAGCACGCGTAGGACCCGATCAGCGCCGCGCGCTTCTGAACGTCCGTAAGGGGGCTCTTCCTGGCAGCCTTCGCCGCGGCCTTCTCCTCTTTGCGCTTCTGCTTCTCTGTGAGCACGGCGATCGCATCGGTGAACTCGGCGGGAGCGACGACGGGAATCCGCCCGCTCGCCGCGCGCAGCCTCAGTCCGAGCGCATAGAAGCCCACGACGAGCCCCGCTCCGGCGAGCGCGGTGACGAACACCTGCAGGAACGCCAGCCAGTCGATGCTCATCGTCCGCCCCTCCCATTCCTGCGGCGCGCTCTCTCTGCGGATCTTTCCGCCTCCTGCGCCTTCCGCGCCGCCTTGCGCTCCTTGCGCTCCGCTTTCTCGCGCTCGCGTCGCTCAGCGATGCGCTGTGCGCGGCGGGTGGGCGGCGGGTTCCGCTTCACCTTCACCGCGGCACCGGACTCGCTCACCTCACTCATCGCGTTGCCCGAGTTGACAGCGTCCTTGCGCGAGCGCAGGAACAGCCCCAGCACGATCACCACGGCTGCGATCGCGTCGATGACGACGCCGGTGATGCCGAGCCACACCACGACGAGCGCCGCCAGCGCTCCGACGCCGCCTGCCGCGGGGAGTGTGACCACCCAGCCCGCGAAGATGCGGCCGACCGTGCGCCAGCGCACCGTCGAACCGCGCCTGCCGAGGCCGGAACCGATCACGGATCCCGATGCGACCTGTGTCGTCGACAGCGCGAAGCCCACGGCGCTTGAGGCGAGGATCGTCGCCGACGTCGAGGCCTCGGCGGCGAAGCCCTGCGCTGGTTTGACATCGGTGAGGCCCTTGCCGAGAGTCCGGATGATCCGCCAGCCGCCGATGTAGGTGCCAAGCGCGATCGCACTGGCCGCTGCGAAGACCACCCACAGCTGCGGCTCGTGGTGCGCGGAGGACTGCCAGCCGACCGTGATCAGCGCGAGCGTGATGACGCCCATCGTCTTCTGCGCATCGTTGGTGCCGTGCGCGAGCGCGACGAGGGATGAGGTGAAGATCTGGCCCCAGCGGAAGCCGCTGCGCCCGTCGGGCTTTCCGTCGTAGCGGCGAGTGAGGGCGTAGGCGAGCTTCGTGACGAGGTAGGCGATGATGCAGGCCGTCAGCGGCGCCAGGAGCGCGGGCATGATGACCTTGCTCATCACCACGCCGAAATCGACCGCCGCCGCGCCGACGCCCACAAGCGTCGCGCCGATCAGTCCGCCGAACAGCGCATGCGACGAACTGGACGGCAGGCCGAGCAGCCAGGTGAGCATGTTCCAGGTGATCGCCCCGATCAGCCCGGCGAAGATGAGGGAGGGGAACAGCGCGTGCGATATCTGATCCTCGAGGATGATCCCGCCGGAGATCGTCTTCGCGACCTCCGTCGACAGGAACGCGCCGCCGAGGTTGAGCAGAGCAGCAAGCGTCACCGCCGTCTTCGGCTTCAGCGCACCGGTCGCGATGGGCGTGGCCATTGCGTTCGCGGTGTCGTGGAATCCATTGGTGAAGTCGAAGAACAACGCCAGTACGATGACCAGCACCACGATCAATGAAGCGGTTTCCACCGGCCGCCTTCCTTGTGTTCGGCGCTTCGCGCCTCTCGCCCCTCCGTCGCGGAGCCTCACAGCGCACGCGCTCTGCGGTCCCGCTTCGTCGGTTGAGTCGACGCGCCGAACGCGTCAAGGTGCCGGAAGGAACGTTCATCTGCAGTTCAGCATCCGGCAACTGAACCGCAAGAATCCTGCCACCCGTGGGCGGCTCGCCGCAACGCGACACCGGCGGCCGCAACTCTTCATTTCTGGCACATTTCTGCTGCTGGGCACCCCAGGAGATGTGCCAGAAATGAAGAAGCAGTCAGAACTCGCCGTAGACCGCCACGGTGTTGGCTGCGACCTGGGCGCACAGCTCGTCGAGGTCGGCATTCAGCTCCTGCGCCATGAAGCGCATCGTCAGCGGCACCAGGTACGGCGCGTTGGGACGACCGCGGTACGGCACCGGTGTGAGGAACGGCGCGTCCGTCTCGACCAGGATCCGCTCGCGCGGCGTCACCGCGAGTGCGTCGCGCAGGTTCTGCGCGTTCTTGAACGTGATGTTGCCGGCGAACGAGAGCCAGTACCCGGCTTCAGCGGCCTCTTCTGCCATCTCGGCGTCGCCGGAGAAGCAGTGGAACACGGTCCGCTCTGGCGCGCCGACCCGCTTCAGCGTGTCGAGCACGTCCCTATGGGCGTCACGGTCGTGGATCTGCATCGCCAGCGCGTGCTTCTTGGCCAGATCGATGTGCGCCTCGAACGAGGCCAGCTGCGCCGGACGGCCGTTCTCATCCGTGCGGAAGTAGTCGAGCCCCGTCTCGCCGATCGCGCGCACCCGCTCGCGCGAGGCGAGTTCGTCTATCTGCGAGAGCGCGTCATCGAGCTGCCCGTGCGCGGCGTACGTCGGCGCGTCGTTGGGGTGGATGGCCACGGCCGCGAGCACGCGCGCGTGGCGGTCAGCCGCGTCCGCCGCCCACCTGGACGATTCGAGGTCACCCGAGGCCTGCACGACGCCGGCCACGCCGACCGAGACCGCCCGATCGAGCTGCTCGTCGAGGGTGAGCGGATCATCGCCGTCCGCGATCTCGAGATGGGCGTGGTTGTCGTACACCGGGACCGCGAGCGGTTCAGGCGGCTCCGGATGCGACAGATTCTTGCGCCCGGAGCTCGAGCGCTTCTCGACGTAGGTGTCCCGTGGAGTCGTGCCGGTCATCCGGATCAGTCAGCCTCCACGCGAGGGAACAGCGGCTGCAGCTTCGACACCGTCGTGCCTGCGGGGAGCGTTCCCCATGCGCCTGCCTCACGGATGGGCTGCGCCGTCAGTTCGCCGAGTGTCGTCGCGACGCCGAGGGCGTCCCACAGCTTCGCGGTCGCCGTCGGCATCACCGGCGAGAGCAGCACGGCGAGCGCGCGCAGGCCCTCCAGACACGTGTACAGCACGGTGGCGAGACGCTCGCGCTGAGCGTCGTCCTTGGCCAGCACCCACGGCTCGTTGTCGGTTATGTAGCCGTTGAGTGCGTCCACGATCCTCCACAGCTCGTCGATCGCCTGGTCGAGCCGGAACCGTTCGACAGCGGCATCGGCTGCGACAGCGGCATCGGCGACGAGGCGCTGGATCTCCAGGTCACCCTCCGTGTACTCCCCCGGCTGCGGTGCCGTCCCGTCGAAGTACTTGTGCGTCATCGCGATCGAGCGCGATGCCAGGTTGCCGAAGCCGTTGGCGAGCTCGGCCTGGTAGCGGGCGGCCATGTCCTCCCAGGAGAACGAGCCGTCCTGGCCGAAGGCGATCGCCGAGCCGAAGTAGAAGCGGTAGGCATCGCTGCCGAAGGTGTCGACCAACGTCGACGGCGAGATGCCGGTGGCCTTCGACTTCGACATCTTCTCGCCGCCGACGAGCAGCCATCCGTGCGCGAACACACCGCGCGGCACCTCGAGGCCCGCAGCCATCAGCATGGCGGGCCAGATCACGGCGTGGAAGCGCAGGATGTCCTTGCCGACCACGTGATAGCCGGGCCAACGGCGGGCGAAGTTCTCGTCGTCGTCGCCGTAGCCGATCGCCGTCGCGTAGTTGAGCAGCGCGTCGACCCACACATAGATCACGTGCGAGGAGTCCCACGGCACCGGGATGCCCCAGTCGAACGCGCTGCGCGAGATGGACAGGTCCTTCAGCCCCTGCTGCACGAACGCGACGACCTCGTTGCGCGCGGACTCGGGCTGGACGAAATCGGGGCGCTCACGGTACAGCTCGAGCAGCCTGTCGGAGAACTCGCTGAGTTTGAAGAAGTAGTTCTTCTCGTGCAGCAGCTCGAGCGGCTTCGAGTGGATCGCGCAGACCTTCAGTCCCTCGAACGGGCCGGTGCCCTCGACGATCTCGCTGTCGGGCTTGAACTCCTCACACCCGACGCAGTAGAGCGCCTCGTACTCGCCTGCGTAGATGTGGCCGCGGTCGAAGATCGCCTGGATGAACGCCTTGACGCTCTCCTCGTGCCGATGCTGGGTCGTCCGGATGAAGTCGTCGTTGGCCACGGACAGCGTCTCGAGCAGTGGGAGCCACTCCTCGGCGACGAGCTTGTCGACCCACTCCTGCGGCGTGACGCCGTTCGACGCGGCGGCGCGCATCATCTTCTGTCCGTGCTCGTCGGTCCCGGTGAGCATCCAGGTGTCGTCGCCGGCCTGGCGGTGCCAGCGCGCGAGCATGTCCACTGCCACCGTCGTGTACCCGTGACCGATGTGGGGCACATCGCTGGGGTAGTAGATCGGAGTGGTGATGTAGAACGAGCCGCGAGAAGTCACCAGAGCAGTCTAGTTGCGCACGATGCATGGTTTCGCGAGCGCGCCCAACGGTCCCGTGAGATGCGCACATTTCGTCCGAATACCCGTCGGACTCGGCGCATTTCGGAGAAGAAGGCGCATCTCGGCAGTGGGGCGCCGTCAGCGGGGCGCAAGTGCCGCCTGGTAGAGGTCGCGGGAGGACAGGCCGGTCGCGGCCGCGACCTCGCGGGTGGCCTCTTTGAGACGCACGCCGCCGTCGACGAGTGCCCGCACCTGCGCGAGACCTTCTTCCGGTGAGGTCTCGAGTGCCTCGGCGCCTGCCACGACGATGACCAGTTCGCCGCGCACGCCTGCGGCCGCCCACTGCACCAGCTCCGCGAGCGTTCCGCGCGCGGTCTCCTCGTGCAGTTTGGTCAGCTCGCGGCTCACGCTCGCGCGGCGTTCGGCGCCGAATGCCGTCGCCATATCGGCCAGCGTCTGCGCGACGCGCGTCGGCGCTTCGAAGAACACCAGGGTGCGCTGCTCGGCGGCCAGTGCAGCGAAGTTGCGTGCGCGCTCGCCCTGCTTGCGCGCGACGAACCCTTCGAACGCGAACCTGTCGGTCGGCAGCCCGGACACGGCGAGAGCCGTCAGCACCGCGCTCGGACCGGGCACCGCCGTGACGTCGACGCCGGCGGCCGACGCCGCGGCGACCAGCCCGTATCCAGGGTCGCTCACCGTCGGCATGCCGGCGTCGGAGAGCACGACGACGTCCTGCGTCTGCGCCAGTTCGACGAGCTCAGGTGCCCGCTGCTTCTCGTTGTGGTCGTGGAATGCGATGAGCCGCGGACGGTTCTGTATGCCCAGTGCGGCATACAGCCGCTGCGTCGTGCGCGTATCCTCGGCTGCGACGATCGTCGCCTGCTCGAGGAGCTCGACCAGCCGCCGTGACGCGTCGCCGAGATTGCCGATGGGTGTCGCGGCGAGAATGATCACCAGACCAGGGTACGCGGGCCGCCCTCACCTGTGCGGCAGACGCAGATCTGACTTCCCGGTGGACGGAATGACCGTCAGGTAACGACATCGTGAACTCCCTGTCCCCGGCCGATACCGGCGGATATCGTCGGTCTCGGGTGCGTCCGCGCCCAGCACGGTTCTGCTCGTCGCGCTCGTCTGCGCGACCCTCACATGGGGAGAAGTCCTTTGTCTTTCACCTTCACCAAGCGCCGCACAGCAGCCGCCCTCACGGGCGCCGCGGCCCTCGCACTCGTACTGGCCGGCTGCGGCGGCTCCGATGACGGCGGGACCGGCGACGGCGACGCAGGCGGCGAAGCGCCCGAGAAGCTCGTCCTCGGTCTCGTGCCGTCGCAGGAGGTCGACCAGCTCGTCCTCGACGCCGATGTGCTCGGCGAGCAGCTCTCCGACGAGCTCGGCATTCCCGTCGAGACCAACGTGACGGCCGACTACTCGGCACTCGTCGTCGCGATGCAGTCGGGGCAGGCCGACATCGGCATGTTCGGCCCGATCGCTCTCGTGCAGGCCGCCGATCAGGCGGGCGCCGTACCGATCCTGCAGTCGGTGCGCTACGGCTCGGAGAGCTACGTCACCCAGTGGTTCACCAACGACACCGACCGCTTCTGCCTCGACGACGTCGTGAAGAAGGACGTCGACGGCGCGACGATGACCTTCTGCAACGGCACAGACGTCGACGAGGTCTCAGGGCCGGTCGGCGAGGACGCTCTGGAAGAGGTCGCTCAGGACGAGTCGATCGCCTTCGTGGACGCGGGCTCGGCATCCGGCTACTACTACCCCGCGACCCAGCTGCAGCAGATCAACGGCTTCGACCCGGTCGACCTGTCCGGCGCGTCGTTCGCCGGCGGCCACCCGAACGCCGTGCAGGCCGTCGCCGACGGCGACGCCACCGTCGGCACGAGCTTCAACGACGCCCGCGCCGAGCTCGTGGAAGAGGACCCTGAGATCGGCGAGAACGTCACGGTGTTCGCCTGGTCGGGCAACATCCCCAACGACGGTGTCGCCGTCTCCGCCGATCTCTCTGAGGAGTGGCAGCAGAAGGTCTCGGACGCGTTCCTGGCAGTCGCGGACACGGAGGAGGGCCTCGCCGCCCTCGACGCCGTGTACTCGATCGAGGGTCTCGTCCCCGCCGACCTCGACGCGCTCGACGCGGCGCGCCAGGTGGAGGCCAACTTCGGCGAGGAGTGATCCCCGCGGGGCCCCGGCCGCGCTATCGTGTGCCGGGGCCCGTCTCTTCTCGCTCTCGACCGATTGATCTCACGTGATTCGATTCGACAAGGTCTCCGTCACCTACCCCACTGGCACCAAGGGGCTGGACGATGTCTCGCTGGAGATTCCCGACGGCCAGTTCGTCGTCGTCGTCGGCCTCTCCGGCGCGGGCAAATCCACGCTGATCCGCAGCATCAACGGCATCGTCCGCACCAGTGACGGCAGCCTCGACGTCGACGGCTTCCGGGTGGACGGCGCCAGCAATCGCGCGCTGCGCACGCTGCGCACGCGCGTCGGCATGATCTTCCAGGGCTTCAACCTCGTTCCCCGTTCGAGCGTGCTGAACAACGTGCTCACCGGACGAGTGAGCACGACGCCGTGGTGGCGCGCTCTGCTCGGCTGGTGGAAGAAGGACGACATCGAGCTCGCCTTCCGGTCCCTCGAACGCGTCGGCATCGTCGAGAAGGCCTACAACCGCGCTTCAGCACTCTCCGGCGGCCAGCAGCAGCGCGTGGCCATCGCCCGTGCCCTCGCCCAGGATCCCAGCGTGATCCTCGCGGATGAGCCCGTCGCCTCGCTCGACCCGCCGACCGCGAACATGGTGATGCGCGACCTGCAGCGCATCAATCGCGAACTGGGCATCACCGTGGTCGTGAACCTGCACTTCCTCGACCTGGCGACCAACTACGCCGACCGGATCATCGGAATGCGGGCGGGCAGGATCGTCTTCGACGGCACGGCCGACGAGACGGACGAGAAGACGTTCGAGGAGATCTACGGCCGGGCCCTGAACGCCGCGGATGTGCTCCCGGACTCCGCAGACGTCACCGTCGCCGGCGCGGCTCGTCACGGCCGGTCGGACGAATGAGCACGGAGGCACCCGTTCGGATGGCCAGGCCCGCCAAGCCCAAGCCGCGACCCTTCTTCATCGTCGTCGGCATCGTCGCCGTCGTGATGACGGTGTGGTCGGCGATGCAGATCGACTTCACGCTGATGCCGTTCTTCGAGGGCAACCCCCGTGCGTGGGGCATCATCCAGCAGTATCTGACGCCGAACTGGGAGTTCATGCTCCGGGTGTGGCCGCAATGGCTCGAGACGCTCTACATGGCGGTTCTCGCGACGTTCCTCGGTGCGGTCGCCGGTCTGGTCTTCGCACTGCTCGCCTCGCAGACGACGAACCGCTCCCCCTGGTTCCTGAAAGTCGTGCGCTGGTTCCTCGCGGTGCTGCGCTCGCTTCCCGAGGTCGGCTGGGCGTACATTCTGGTGGCCATGGTCGGCGTCGGCTCGCTGGCCGGTATGTTCGCCTTGGCGATCTTCAACCTGGGCATCATCGCGAAGCTGACCAGCGAGACCGTCGACGCCGTCGATCGCGGTCCCCTCGAGGCGGCGGATGCCGCGGGAGCGACCATCATGAAGCGCTCCGTGACGAGCGTGCTCCCGCAGATCTGGCCGGCGTTCTTCTCCTACACGCTGTACGTCTTCGAGATCAACCTGCGCGCATCCGCCATCATCGGCATGGTCGGAGCAGGCGGCATCGGCTCGGTCATCGACGTCGAGAAGGCCCGCTTCAACTACGACAACGTCTCAGCGATCGTCGTCGGGTTCATCATCATCGTGATCGTGCTCGACGTCATCTCGCAGCAGGTGCGGAAGAGGCTGATGTGAGCGCTGCACAGGACACCAGGACCGCTCAGGCGTCACCGCTGCGGCAGGAGCGGCCGAAGCCTCCGTCGAAGACGCCTGCCACACTCGGCTTCATCCTCACGGCGCTTGTGATCATCGCGTGCACGTGGGCGCTCCAGGCCGACTGGGCGCGCGCGCTCGGAATTCCTCAGGCGATCGTGCAGTACGCGGGACTGATGAGCGAGGGCCTGTGGCACAACCCGTTCGTCCTGCCGCACGCCGAGTGGTGGACCGTCGCGTTCGACTTCATGTTCGACTCGGTGTACATGGCGTGGATCGGGACCCTGATCGGCGCGGTCATCTCGCTGCCGCTGGGCTTCGCCGCCTCGCGCAACGTCGCACCTGGCTGGCTCGTGTGGATAACCCGCACAGTGCTCAACATCATCAGGGCGGTGCCGGAGTTCATCCTGGCGATCGTGTTCCTGCTGCCGCTGTTCGGCTTCCATCCAGCCGCCGGTGCGCTCGCGCTCGGGATCGGATCGGTCGGCACGCTCGGCAAACTCACCAGTGAGGCACTCGAGGACATCAGCCCCGGCCCTGTCGAGGCGCTGCGCGCGACGGGCGCCAGCGGGCTGAGCGTGCTCCGCTGGGGCATGCTTCCCCAGGTGCTGCCGGAGATCATCTCGTTCTGGCTGTACCGCTTCGAGGTGAACATCCGTGCCGGCGCGATCCTCGGCATGCTCGGCCTCGGCGGCATCGGCTTCCTGCTCAGCCAGCTCTTCGACGGTCGCGAGTGGGCGCGCGCGGGCATCGCGCTCGTCGTCACGATCGTGGTCACCATCATCGTCGACCAGCTCTCCGCCGCCGTGCGCCACCGCATCATCGGCCAGGAGCAGTTCGCGCCCAAAGAGGTGTTCTGACCGACTCTTCGCGTCTCCGGCGCTTCTTATGCAGACCGCGGAGGAGATGTCCGAGACGTGAGGAGTCGTCGCCATAGGCTGGGCGGGTGCGGATTCGGATGACGATGCGGGCGCGGGAGTGGCTCGCGCCTGTGGTGCTGACGGCCGTGGCGACGCTGGTGCGGTTCATCGGACTCGCGCATCCGCACGAACTCGTGTTCGACGAGACGTACTACGTCAGAGACGCCTGGTCGCTGTGGAACCTCGGCTATGAGGGCGAGTGGCCGGATGGCGCGGACTCAGCGTTCGAGACGGGGCGCACCGATCTGTTCACCTCGGACGGGTCGTTCGTCGTGCATCCGCCGCTCGGCAAATGGCTGATCGCACTGGGGATGGCGCTGCTCGGGCCTGAGAACCCTGCGGGGTGGCGTCTCGCCACGGCCGCGGCCGGCACGATGATGGTCCTCGCGCTGTACTTCCTGGCCAGGCGGCTGACCGGCTCGGTGGCCGTCGCCTCGATCGCCGCCGGCCTGCTCGCCGTCGACGGCCTCGGCATCGCGATGAGCAGAGTGGCGCTTCTCGACGGCATCCTGGCCGCGCTCATTCTGCTGGCCGTGTGCTTCCTGGCGCTCGACCGCGACCGCACGCGCAGGCGGCTGGCCGAGGCATCCGGGGCGCTGTTCGGGCCCGTGCTGTGGCGCCGCCCGTGGGTGCTCGCCGCCGGACTCGCGCTGGGCGCCGCGAGCGCTGTGAAGTGGTCGGGACTGTACGCACTCGCCGGTCTCGGCATCTGGCTCGTGGTGCTCGACGCGATCGACAGACGCCGCGCCGGTGTGCGGGAATGGCTGCCGTCGGCGATCATCCGGCAGGGTCCTGCGACGTTCCTGCTGCTCGTGCCCATCGCCGTCGCGACGCACCTCGCGTCGTGGGCCGGATGGTTCGCGACGTCGGGCGGATACGACCGCGACGCATCGGCGAACCCGCTCGCGGCGTGGTGGACCTATCAGTCCGCCGTCTACGACTTCCACGTCGGGCTGTCCAGCGGGCACGCCTATGCCAGCCCGGCATGGCAGTGGCCGCTGCTGCTGCGGCCGACGGCGATGTGGGTCGGGCATCCGGACGACGCGTCGATCGCCGTGATCGGCAGCCACCCGAACCCGATCGTCTGGTACGCCGGGATGGCCGCGATCGTTCTGCTGATCGTCGTGCTGATCCGCACGCGCCGGATATCCCTGGCGTGGCCGCTCGTCGGCATCGCGATCACGTGGGTGCCGTGGCTGCTGTATCCCGCGCGCACGATCTTCCAGTTCTACACCGTGGCGATGCTGCCGTTCGTATGCCTGGCACTTGCGATGGCACTGCAGCACCTCGTGCGCAGACGGGAACCGGTGCTGCTGCCGGAGCCCACGGAGGCGGAGACAGCCGACGCGACCGAGTACGCCGATCGTCAGCGCCGCGCATGGCGGGTCGTCGTCGGCGTCTTCCTCGCGCTCGCGCTGCTCGCCGCGGCATACTTCCTCCCACTGGCAACGGGAATCGCCGAGCCCTACCCGCTCTGGCGAGCCCACATGTGGCTCCCCGGCTGGATCTGACCCGCGCCCCAGCTGCCGAGATGCGCACTTTTCGCCCAAATGCGCCGATTCTGACGCCCCGATGTCCGAAAAGTGCGCATCTCGCGATGCCTGCGCGGGTCACACCCGCGCGCGTCAGCCCGTCAGCGAGGGGATCACCATCGTCTTGATCGCCTGCGGGTCGGTCTTGGCCTTCAGCAGCGCCTCCTCGGCGCCGTCGAGGCCGAAGCGGCCGGTGACCAGCGGATCGACCTGGACGGTGCCGGACGAGATCAGGTCGATCGCCGTCGGCCACGTGTTCACGTAGCGGAAGGTTCCCGTCACCATCACCTCGCGGTGCTGCAGCATCGCGATCGGCAGCTCCAGGAAGTCGCCTCCCATGCCCACGAGCACGGCGATGCCGCCTGGCCGGATGGTCGGCAGCGCCTGGGTGATGGCGCGTCCGTTGCCCGAGGCATCGATGTACACGTCGAAGTGCCTGTCCCACTGGGTGAAGTCGGCCTCGGTCGGGTCGACGGCTTCGGTTGCGCCGTGCTCGAGAGCGAAGCGGCGGCGGTTCTCGACGGGGTCGCTGATGACGATCTCGGTGGCGCCGAATGCGCGCGCCACCTGCGCGTTGAGCACGCCGATCGGTCCCGCGCCGGTGATGAGCACGCGAGACGAGGCCGTCACGCGGCCCTTGCGGTTGGCATGCACGGCCACAGAGACGGGCTCGGCCATCGCCGCCTGTTCGAACGTCATCGAGTCGGGGATGGTGTGGGCGAAGTCGTCGTCGATGATCTCGTAGTCGGCGAACGATCCGTCGCACGGATAGGCGCCGTAGAACTTGACGTCGGGGCAGAGGTGGTACTCGCCCTGCTTGCAGAACTCGCAGCGTCGGCACACGGTCTGCGGCTCGACCGAGACGCGGTCGCCGACGCGGTCGGGCGAGACGTCCGATCCCACGGCGACGATGCTGCCGGCCGATTCGTGGCCGAGAACGATCGGACCGTCCACCACGATGTCGCCGACGTTGCCGCTCTCGTAGAAGTGAGTGTCCGAACCGCAGACGCCGACGGCCTCGACCTTGACCAGCACCTGGTTCGGGCCGAGTTCGGGCACGGGCACCCGCTGCAGTTCGACCTTGCGCGGCTCGGTGAGCACCGAGGCCGCCATGGTGCTCGGGTAGGCGTTCGTCATGGGGTCCTTCTTTCTCTTTGATGCGAACGGATTGCGGGCGCTCTCGGGCTACCCCTTGACAGTGCCGGCGGTCAGCCCGCCGACGATCCAACGAAGCGAGAAGATCGCGAACAGCACGCCAGGCAGGATCGAGATGATCGTGGCGGCTGCCATGGGACCCCACTCGATCGCCTGATATCCGACGTACTGCTGGAGCCCGGTCGTGATGACCTGCGTCTCCCGCCCGGAGAGCACCAGGGGCAGTGTGTAGTTGTTCCACGCCCAGATGAACGACAGCATCAGACTAGCGCCGAGGCCCGGCGCGATGAGACGGAACATCACATGGCGGAACGCCGTCCAGCGTGAACCGCCGTCCACGGCGACGGCCTCCTCGAGTTCGCCTGGCAGGTCTTCGATGAACGATCGCAGCATCCAGACCAGCATCGGCAGCGTCACGATCTGATACGCCAGGATCAGGCCGAGGTAGCTGTTCGCCAGCCCCGTCTGCTGGAAGATCAGATACAGCGGCAGGATCACGAGCAGCTCCGGCGCGAAGCGCAGCGACAGGATGCCGAAGCCGATGTTCTCTCTGCCCTTGAACGTGAACCGCGCCAGCGCGTAGGCGGTGGGAAGCCCGATCACGAGCGTCACGAGCAGCGCACCGCCCGTGACGATCAGCGAGTTCACGAACGGAGTCAGGAACTCGGGTCCGCTGAACACCTCGATGTAGTTCTCCAGCGTCGGGGCGAAGAAGAACAATGGCGGGTTCGAGACGATCTGATCCGGCGTCTTGAACGACATCAGCAGGATCCAGGCGATGGGTGCGAGCGTGAAGATCGTCCACACGCTGAGCCCGATGATCACGAGCGTGTGCCCCGTCGCGCGGCGCGACCTGCGCGAGCTCTGGCCGCGGAAGGGAATCGTGATCGTGCGGTCGGTAGCGGTACTCATGCGGAGATTTCCTTCCGTCGAGCCTTCAGCAGGACATAGGAGAGCACGTAGCAGATGATCCAGAGCACGACGAGCGCCGCCATCGCCGCTCCGAAGTTCAGATTCCGGATGCCGTCGAGGTACGCCAGCACGTGCAGGTTCGTCGTCGCATCGACCGGGCCGCCCTTGGTGGTGGTGTAGATGACGTCGAACATCTTCAGCGAGTCGATTCCGCGGAACGCGATCACGACGACCAGGACCGGGATCGTGAGCGGAAGCGTGATCGTGAAGAAGTGCCGCAAGTTGCTGGCGCCATCCACCGCCGACGCCTCGCGCAGCTCCGTCGGCACGCTCTTCAGCCCTGCCTGCATCAGCAGTACGACGAACGGTGTGTACAGCCACACATCGATCAGGATGCAGGTGAGCAGTGCGGTGTCCGGCCCGTTGAACCAGAGCAGCCTGGTGCCGCCGAGCGCCTCGATCATCCAGTTCGTGACGCCGTTCTCTGTCAGCATCACCTTCCACATCAGAGCCGCGATCACCGGCGGCATCAGGAGCGGAAGCACGATCAGAATGCGGAAGTAGCTGCCGTAGCGGCCGTGGTTGAGCGCAAGTGCGATGAGCGTGCCCAGCACGACCTCGACGACCACGGCGGTCACGGCATAGGTCAGTGTGATCGCGATCGCGTGCCACCCGTCGCCGGTGGTGAACAGGTCGACGTAGTTCTCGCCCCAGTTGGGCTTCGGATCACCCCTGGTGAGGCGGTACGACGTGAACGACCAGTACACGCCGGTGAAGAACGGGTAGAGGATCGCGATGAGGACCGCGAGTCCTGGCAGAGCAAGCAGGTAGGGAAGATAGGGCTTGTGCTTCATGATGTGCCTCTCGAGGGAGTTCGGCGGCGGTCCGCATGCGCGGCCGCCGCCGAACTCGCTCATTCTTCGATCAGCTGGTCGATCTGTTCAGCAGCGTCGTCCATCGCTTCTTGGACCGTCTTCTGGTCGAGCACTGCGGCTTGCAGCTCCGTCGTCCAGATGTCTCCGACCTCGGGCCAGGCGGCGGACGGCGTGTACGCCCACTCGGCGTGATCCGACAGGATCTCCTGCCAGATCGCGTTGTAGTCCCCCCATTCCTCAGTCGCCGCGGCCATCTCGTCGCCCTGACCGACGGAGACGCGCGTCGGGTTCATGTTGCCCGCAGAGATCGCCTCCGTGAGGGACTCCTTCGACGATGCCCACTGAATGAACTGCCATGCCGCATCCTTGTTCGACGAGTCGGCGTTCATGCCGAGCGACCAGACCCACATGCTCGATCCGCGTCCCGCCGGCCCTTCGGGAGGAAGCCCGTAGCCGACCTTGCCGCCGATCGCGCTCTTCTCGAAGTCCGGAGCCATGTGGTCCGCATCGATGTAAATCGCGGCGTTTCCTGCGATGAAGTCCTGCTGCGCCTCGTACCACGTGTAGGTGCTCGCGGCATCCGGGGCGTACTGCATGAGCTCGACCCAGTCCTCCGCGGCGGCGATGCCCTCCGGAGAGTTCACACCCGCCTTGCCGTCCACGATGTCCTGAACACCGTGGCCGAGCACGAAGGTCGAGAACGGATTCAGCGTCGGATACGTCTTGTCCCCTCTGCTGACGAAACCCGAGATCTCCTTGCCGTCGAACGTTTCCCCATCGAGTTCCGACGCCGCCGAGATGAGCTCGTCGATGGTCTCGGGCGGCTCGATGCCGAACTCCTCCAGGATGTCGGTGCGGTAGAACAGCGAGTAGCCCTCCTCGTTGACCGGGACGGCCCACAGCTCCCCCTCGCCCGCACCGCCGAACTCCGTCTTGTCCCACCGAAGCGAGTCGATGAGCGCAGGGTAGAAGTCGTCGAAGTCCCAGTCGGGCGCCGTCCGTGTGTCGTCTTCGACCCACGGCTGCAGGTCCTCGATCCACCCGGCTGCCGCGTACTGGAAGTTCATCGGCTGCGAGGTCATGAAGGCGTCGTAGCTTCCCGCGCCGGACTGCAGCTCCGTGAGCAGCTTCACCATGTAGTCGGTTTCGGTGAGCGTCTCGAGATTGACGTCGACTCCGGTCAGCTCCTCGAACTCCGGAATCCGCTCCTTGATGGCGTTCGAGAACGGATGCTCACTCATCAGCAGGTTGAGTTCGGTGCCCTCGAAGTTCTTCCAGTCGAAACCGTCGAGTTCGGTCTCCGGTCCCTGCTGTGACCCGCCGCCTGCGCAACCGGCGAGCAGCGCCACTGCTCCTGCGCCTGCGGTCACGGCGATGAGGCGCCGAAGTGCTCTGCTGTGTATCTGGCGTTTCATGAGCTGTCCTCCTTTGGACGGTCGTGCAGGAGTGCGCTGGTTCGGAAGGTGCGCATCTCAGTGCCGTCCACAACAGAACCACGACCGCACATAGGTGTGCTATACCTGCACATATGAGCACATCACTCGGCGTTGAGCAGCAGGTGCTCCACGCGTACGTCGCGCTGGAGAATCTCGGAGCCGGACGCTCGATCAACGATCTCGCCGACGAGCTGGGGATATCGCGCTTCACCGTCTCGCGCATGGTGAAGCGCGCACGGTCCGATGGGCTGATCGATGTCAGAGCCACCATCGAGTCACCGGTGGACGTGGAACTGTCCGGTCGCCTGGCGGAGCGTTTCGGACTCCGTTCGGCGTTCGCAGTGCACACACCGGGCCCGGACGAGGCGCTGGCTCGTAACGTCATCGCCCGCGTCACGGCGCGCTACCTCGAAGAGAACGCGGTCGATGACGATGTGCTCGGTCTCTCCCCCGGGCGCACGCTCGTCGCAGCTTCTCGACTCGTCAACCGCATGCCCTATCTGGATGTCGTGCAGCTCACGGGCGTCGGGACGGCGCGAACGGAGGACGGTGCAGAATCGGTGACGAATCTGGGCAGGGTCGCCGGCGGCGGCACCTACCCGCTCTACGCGCCGATCATCTCTGAAGTGCCTGCCCAGGCCATCACGAGCCATCCCGCGGTTCAACAGACGATCAGACGCTTCGATCACCTGACGAAGGCCGTGATGACGATCGGCGGCTGGCCCGAATCCTCCCTGCTCGCCGAGCTCGTGCAGCAGCTCGGCATGCTCGATGAGCTGATGGGCCGCGGCATCGTCGGCGAGATCGGCGGAGTTCTGCTAGATGCCGACGGCCGTGAGGTCCCTGCGCCGGAAGGGCGCATGGTCGGCATCACCTCGGACCAGATCCGACGCACGCCCCTCGCAGTCGGTGTCGGCGGCGGCCCCAGCAAGACTCAGGCCGTGCTCGCGACGCTCCGCTCCGGACTCTGCCACGTCGTCATCACCGATGCGGATTCAGCCAGAGCAGCGTTGGCCGCATAGCGCGTCGGCATGATCCGGCTCGCAGACGCGCCGAGGGCCGGTCACCCCTGAACGGGATGACCGGCCCTCGGGGCGAGAGGATCAGTTGAACTCGAGCGGATGCGACCCGACGCGGCCGGAGCCGTCGCCGGGGTCGATCGCGTTGATCTGCTCGATCTCCGATGCCGTCAGCTCGAAGCCGAACACGTCGAAGTTCTCCGCCATGCGCTCCTTGCGCACCGACTTCGGGAACACGATGAAACCACGCTGCAGGTGCCAGCGCAGCACAGCCTGCGCCGGGGTGACGCCGTGCGCCTCGGCGGCCGCCGTCACCGCGGGGTGCTCGAACAGCGGGTACTTGCCCTGGCCGAGAGGGCCCCACGACTCGATCTTCATGCCGTTGCTCTCGGCCCACGCCAGCACGTTCGACTGCTGAAGGGCTGGATGCAGCTCGATCTGGTCGACGGCTGGCACGACGCCGGTATCTGCGACGAGCCGGTCGAGGTGCTCCGGCAGGTGGTTGGAGACGCCGATCGAGCGAGTCAGCCCCGCGTCGCGGATCTCGATCAGCTTCTGCCACGCATTCGAGTAGGTGTCGCGCTCCGGCGTCGGCCAGTGCGTGAGGTACAGGTCGACGTGGTCGAGACCGAGCTTGTCGAGGCTCGACCGGATGGCGTCGTGCGGCTTCTCCCCCGCCTGCTGGTCATTCCACAGCTTCGTCGTGACGAAGAGCTCATCGCGCGGGACACCGCTGGACGCGATCGCCGCGCCGACGCCCTCCTCGTTCCGGTAGATCGCCGCGGTGTCGATGTGGCGGTAGCCGACCTCGAGCGCCTCGGAGACCGCCTTCTCCGCCTCATCGGCCGGCACCAGGAACACACCGAAGCCGAGCTGAGGGATGTCGTAGCCGGAATTGAGCTTCACGCTGGGAACAGTCATGCCACCAGCCTATGACCGCTTCGCCCGGCTGTCGCCGGTATCGCGGCATACGATCCCCAGCGGCGGTTCGACCGGAACATGAACGGCGCGGTGTCCCCGCGGGAGCGTCGATCATCCGGAATAGACTGGAGGGCTATGTCCTCCGCCGCGCCCGTCATCGTCTATCCCCCGGAGCTGCCGGTCAGCGCCGCGCGCGACGAGATCGCCGAGGCCGTCCGCTCCCACCAGGTCGTCATCGTCGCCGGTGCCACCGGCAGCGGAAAGACCACCCAGCTGCCGAAGATCGCCCTCGAGCTCGGCCGCACCTCGATTGCGCACACGCAGCCGCGCCGCCTCGCCGCACGCACGATCGCGGAGCGCGTCGCAGAGGAGATGCAGGTGCCCCTCGGCGGCCTCGTCGGGTACAAGGTGCGCTTCACCGATCAGGTCTCCCCCGAGACCCAGATCGCGCTGATGACCGACGGCATCCTGCTGAACGAGGTGCACCGCGACAGGCTGCTGAGCCGCTACGACACGATCATCATCGACGAGGCCCACGAGCGCTCGCTCAACGTCGACTTCCTGCTCGGCTATCTCAGGCGCATCCTGCCGGAACGGCCGGATCTGAAGGTGATCATCACCTCGGCCACAATCGATCCCGAGTCGTTCGCCGCGCACTTCGCCGACCCGTCAGGCGAGCCCGCCCCCATCGTCGAGGTCTCCGGTCGCACCTACCCCGTCGAGATCCGGTACCGCCCCTTCGCACGGAAGGACGATGCCCCGGATGCCGACGACGGGCGGGCGGACGACGCTCCGGATGTCGACGAGCGGCACTACGACGCCGACGACGAGGTGCAGGCGATCGTAGAGGCGCTGCGAGAGCTCGACCGCGAGCCGCCGGGAGACGTGCTGGTGTTCCTGCCTGGCGAGGCGGAGATCCGCGATGCCCGTGATGCGGTGGAGGGAGCGTTCCGCTCCGGCCCCGCACCCACCGAGGTGCTGCCGCTGTTCGGCAGGCTGAGCGCTGCGGAACAGCATCGGGTGTTCGAGAAGTCGCGCGTCGCGGGTGTCAGGCGCCGCATCGTGCTCGCCACGAACGTCGCGGAGACGTCGTTGACGGTGCCGGGCATCAAGTACGTCGTCGATGCGGGAACGGCGCGTATCTCGCGCTATTCGAACCGCGCCAAGGTGCAGCGCCTGCCGATCGAGCCGGTCTCGCAGGCCTCGGCGCAGCAGCGCTCCGGCCGTGCCGGCCGCACCAGCGACGGCATCGCCATCCGGCTCTACGCTCACGACGATTTCGACAAGCGACCGGAGTTCACCGATCCGGAGATCCTGCGCACCTCGCTCGCGTCGGTCGTGCTGCAGATGCTGTCGCTCGGGTTCGGCGATATCGCCGAGTTCCCGTTCCTCACTCCGCCGGACTCGCGCGGTGTGAAGGCGGCGTTCGACCTGCTGGTCGAGCTCGGTGCCGTGTCGATGGGACGCGGCGGCGGACCCCGCCTGACGAAGACCGGCCGACGCATCGCGCGGATGCCGATCGATCCGCGGTTCGCCCGAATGCTCGTGGAGGCTGCGCGCTCGGGCGTCGCAGACGATGTGCTCGCCATCGTGGCCGGCCTGTCGATCCAGGACGTGCGCGAGCGCCCGGAGGAGCAGCGCGAGCAGGCCCAGCAGGCGCACGCGCGGTTCGTCGATCCGACGAGCGATTTCCTCACGCTGCTCAATCTCTGGAACCACCTGCGCGAGAAGCAGCGCGAACTGGGCTCGAGCGCCTTCCGGCGGCTCGTGCGCGCCGAGTTCCTCAACTATGTGCGCGTGCGCGAGTGGTTCGACGTGCACAGGCAGCTGCGCTCGCTCACGCGCGACCTCGACGACGAGCGCGGCCGCCGGAGTTCATCACCGGGGCAGCGAGCGGCGTCGGGGAGCGCAGAGGGCGGGCACCCGCGCGGCGACGAGATCCACCGTGCGCTGCTGGCCGGCCTGCTCTCACAGATCGGCGTGCTCGACGAACGCGAGACGCGCAAGGGAGACCGAGGCCGCGGAGCCGCCTACCGCGGCGCGCGCAATGTGTCGTTCCAGATCTTCCCGGGGTCCGGCCTGAAGAAGGCCAAGCCGAAGGCGGTGATGGCGGCGGAGCTCGTTGAGACCTCGCGCCTGTTCGCGCGCACCGTCGCCAGGATCGACCCGGCATGGGCAGAGGACCTCGCCGGCGACCTCGTCAAGCGACAGGTGTCCGAGCCGCACTGGTCGAAGGATTCCGGCGCCGCCGTCGCATTCGAGAAGGTGACGCTGTACGGCGTCGAGATCGTGCCGCGTCGGCGCATCCGGTTCGCGCGCGTCGACAGGGCGGCCTCGCGCGAGCTGTTCATCCGGCACGCGCTCGTCGAGGGCGAGTGGGATCCGACGCTGCTGCCGAAACCCGTGACGAAGTTCCTGCGGCAGAACACCGAGCTGCGCCGGCGACTGGAGAAGGTCGAGGAGCGCGA
Source organism: Microbacterium halotolerans (assembly GCF_003569805.1). GTDB lineage: Bacteria > Actinomycetota > Actinomycetes > Actinomycetales > Microbacteriaceae > Microbacterium > Microbacterium halotolerans. The sequence continues at coordinate 164,822 of NZ_KZ984053.1, forward strand.
ACGGCGCCGTGACATCCTCGCGGGCGACGAGGCCGTGTACGGCTTCTACGACCAGCGCGTGCCCGCCGAGATCTTCGACGTGCGCAGCTTCGAGGCCTGGTGGCGCGATGAGCTGAAGACGACGCCCGACCTGCTCACGATGCGCGAGGAGCACCTGCTCGACGACGAGGCGTCCAGCGATGCGCGCGACTTCCCGACGGCGTGGCGCCAGGGCGATCAGACGCTCCAGCTCGCCTACCGTTTCGAGCCCGGCGCGCCCGATGACGGCGTCACCGCCGTCATACCGCTCGCGCTGCTCGCCTCGGTCGAGGACGCCGGCTTCGACTGGCAGGTTCCCGGCATGCGCGACGAGCTCGTCACCGCCATGCTCAGGGCGCTGCCGAAAGCCATCCGGCGACACGTCGTGCCGGCCGCCGACTGGGCGGAGCGGCTCTCCGCCGAGCTTGCCGGTTCGGGCCCGGAGGACCACGACGGCCTGCCCCCGCAGTCGCTCGCCGAGTCGCTGGCGCGGCTCGTGCAGCAGCAGGCGAATCAGCCCGTCGCCGCCGATGCGTTCGAGACGGAGCGGGTGCCGGAGCACCTGAAGATGTCGTTCCGCGTCGTCGACGCCCGAGGCCGCACAGCAGGTTCGGGTCGTGACCTCGACGAACTGCAGCGCACGCTCGCCTCGAAGGCACGCGATTCCGTGGTCCGCCAGATCGAACGGGGCCCGCGTGCCGATCGCACGGGAGGCAAGGGCCCGGATGCCGTGGCGCAGGCCGCAAGCGCTCAGGCCGTCGAAAAGCAGGGACTGACCGATTGGACGTTCGGCGACCTGCCGGAGCGGGTCGATCAGAAGGTCGCCGGCGGCATCGTGCGCGGCTACCCCGCTCTCGTCGACGAGAAGCAGTCCGTCGCCGTGCGGGTCGAGACGACGGCCGAGAGCGCGGCACAGCTGACGCGGGCGGGGCTGCGGCGGCTCATTCTGCTGACCGTGCCCTCGCCGGTGTCGTACGTGCAGGAGCACCTCACGCAGAACGAGAAGCTGGTTCTGGCAGCGTCGCCGTACCCTTCGCCGAAAGCCGTGATCGAGGACTGCCTCGCCGCCGTGGCCGACGAGGCGATCGACCGGCACGGCGAGGTGCGCACTCGCGCGGCGTTCGAGGAGGTGCGCGACGATGTCTCACGAGGTTCCGTCGACCGCGTCATCGAGACCACGGCGCTGGTCGCGCGCGTCCTCGCCATCGCACGCGATGCGGAGCGCGCGATGAAGAAGGCGAACTCGATGGCGCTTCTCGGGGCGCTGAACGACGCACGCGGCCAGCTCGACGCCCTGCTGCCGAAGGGCTTCGTGCTTTCCACGGGACTGGACCGACTGCGACATCTCCCGCGCTACCTCGAGGGCATCCTGGTGCGCCTCGAGACGCTCCCGGATCATCCGGGGCGCGACAGGCAGTGGATGACGGAGTACGAGAAGGCCCGCGCGGTCTACGACGAGGCCGGAGGCGAGATCCCGCTCGCACCAGGATCGCCCGGGCGCGTCGTCAGGGCCCGCTGGATGCTCGAGGAGCTGCGCGTGAGCCTGTTCGCCCAGCGCCTGGGCACATCCGAGACGATCTCGGTGCAGCGCATCCAGAAGGCGCTGCGGGGCTGACGCGCCGCACGCAGAGCTCACCGCAGGCCATCGGTGCGGCTCGGCGGGGGCGGCGCGTCGAGTGCGCGCAGCATCCGCGCGAGCACCTCGCGCAGCTGCGCGCGCCCTGGTTCCGGCAGATCGGTGGTGTACTCGACGCCTTCGGGAATCCAGGAGAGGCCGTACATCGTCTCGCGGAAATCGGCTCCGCCGACCTGCCACCGCGTGTGCGACTCCCCCTCTGGCTCGGCACTCTGCCCCCACTGCCCGAAGTAGTCCCGCATCGTCGCGAACGGGAGCCCCATCACGACCTCCGCCTCGACCGGCTGCCGCACCCACGATCGCGCCACCAGGATGAACTCGTCGATCTCCTCGGGTGTCAGCGGTCTCGGTGAGAACAGCACGCGCGTGTGCTCGACGTCTGTGAGCCGATCGACGCGAAATGTGCGCCAGTCGTCCTTGTCGACGTCCCAGCACAGCAGATACCAGTGCCGTTCGGCCGGCGCAAGCGCGTGCGGCTCCACCCGTCGTCTCGTGACCGCTCCCGAGGCCGCCGTATAGGTGAAGCGCACGCGCTCATGATCGCGGCATGCCAGCGCCAGTTCGCCGAGCACCGCACCCGACACCGGTGCACCCGGGCGGAGGCCGGCGGGCTGCACCGCTTCAGCCAGCGCATTCACTCGCCGGCGCAGCGGAGCCGGCAGCACCTGCTCGAGCTTCGCGAGTGCCGTGATGGTCGTCTCAGGGCCGCTCACCAGCCGCCCGTTCGCGGCGACGCGCAGCCCGATCGCCATCGCGACGGCCTCTTCGTCTGTGAGCAGAAGCGGTGGCACCGCGCTGCCTGCTTCGAGGCGGTAGCCGCCTGCCGCGCCAGGCATGGACTCGATGCGGTAGCCGAGATCGCGCAACCGCTCGACATCGCGTCTCACCGTGCGCTCGGTCACGCCCAGACGCTGCGCCAGTTCGGCACCCGGCCAGTGCCGGTGAGTCTGCAGCAGGTTCAGAAGCGAAAGTGCTCGCGTCGTGGTGTCGGCCATACTGCCATGGTGCCCGACATTGAGGACCGAATCTGTCCGCATTGACTTCTAGCGTTGTTGTCATGGCGAACGAACCGATCATCGAAGCCCACGAACTCACCAAGCACTTCACCGTCAAGAAGAAGACCGTCGAGGCGGTCACCGACCTCACCTTCGAGGTCGCCCGCGGCGAGCTCGTCGCATTCCTCGGCCCCAACGGGGCAGGAAAATCCACCAGCCTGCGCATGCTCACGACCCTGGAGGCACCGACATCCGGCTCCGCCCGCGTGGTCGGCTTCGACGTACGGCAGCGCCCCGCCGACGTCCGAGCACGCATCGGCTACGTCGGGCAGCTCACCAGCGGCAGCTTCGCGCAGCGCGCCCGCGACGAGCTGCTCAGCCAGGGCGCGTTCTACGGCATGTCCAAGCCGGCATCACGCTCTCGCGCCGACGACCTCATCGAATCGCTCGGCCTCGCGAGCTTCGCGAACCAGTCGGTGCAGCAGCTCTCAGGCGGCCAGAAGCGCCGCCTAGACATCGCACTCGGACTCATGCACTCGCCCCCGCTGCTCTTCCTCGACGAACCGTCGACGGGTCTCGATCCGCAGAGCCGCGCGAATCTCTGGCAGCACATCCTCGACCTGCGCGCGCAGCACGGCACGACGATCTTCGTCACAACGCACTACCTCGAGGAGGCCGACCGCTTCGCCGAACGCGTGATGGTCATGGACAAGGGGCGGGTCATCGCCGACGACACGGCCGCACGGCTCAAGGCCGACCTCACCGGCGACCTGATCACCCTCGGGTTCGGCAGCGAAGCGGATGCCTCGGCCGCCGTCTCCGTCATACAGCAGCTGTCCGGCCGCGAAGTGCGGCGCGAAGCCACGGCGACCATCGCCCTGACGGCACCGCACGGCGACGCCCTGCTTCCCCGAGCCGTGCGCGCGCTCGACGCGGAAGGCATCCGGGCAGAGCGGGCGACAGGAGTTCCGCCCACCCTCGACGACGTCTTCCTCGCCCTTACCGGCCGCACCCTGCGCGAGGCAGGCGAAGACGAAGCGACAGACCACCAGCGACAGGATGCTTCCACCGAGGAGCCCCTCACAGAAGGAACGCAGCGATGACCACCCAGACGCAGACGGCGCAGGCCGATACCAGCGTGCGTGTCGATCTCGCGCGTGACACCTGGAACGTTCTCACCCGGGAGCTGAAGCCGGTCCTGCGCGACCCGTTCTCACTGATCTTCAGCCTGGTGCAGCCGCTCGTGTTCCTGGGTCTGTTCGCGCCGCTCCTGATCGGGCAGTCAGGGCAGCCGGCAGCAGAGACCCTGGTGTGGTTCGTGCCGGGCGTGCTCGTGATGATCGTGCTCTTCGGGACAGGGGCAACCGGATCGAATCTCCAGTACGAGATGATGACCGGCTCGCATGAACGCACCCTGGTCGCACCACTCGCGCGCTCGTCGCTGCTCATCGGCCGCGCGCTCAAGGAGATCGCGCCCATCGTGGTGCAGGCGCTCGTCGTGATCGTCATCGCGCTGCCCTTCGGCGTTTCGATCGACGTGCTCGGGCTCGTGATCGGCCTCGCTCTGCTGGCGGTGTTCGGCGTCGGTCTCGGCTCGCTGTCGTACGCACTCGCACTGCAGACGAAGGATCGCGAGTGGCTGTTCTGGGGCGTGCAGCAGACGCTGCTGTTCCCGCTGCTGATCCTGTCGGGCATGCTTCTGCCGCTCGATGACGGACCGAAGTGGATGCAGGCAGTCGCGGTCGCCAACCCGGTGAACTGGGTCGTCCAGGCGGAGCGCGCGCTGATCGCCGGCGACATCGCCACGGCTCCGGTGCTGTGGGGCTGCGTTGCGGCGCTCGCTCTCGCCGCCGTCGGTCTGCTCGTAGGAGTGCGCGCCATGCGCAAGAGCAGCTGAAAGGCCGCACTCAAGCGGATCGGCGCGGCGCGCGGACTGCCTCAGTCCGCGCGCCGTCCCCGCCGCCCGCGACGAGTGCGTGCACGGTCTGGGCGACCAGCGCGCGATCGAGCGGCGTCCGTTCGAAGGTGCGATGCATCGGCCACCCCTCGATCAGCACGTCGAGGGCGCGCGCGACCGGCTCGGGGAAGTGCATCATCAGGCTCTCCCGACTGCGCAGCAGCCATCTGCGCGTGGTCTCGGCCACGGCCGGGTTGTGGTTCGCATACGCATACATCTCGAAGATCAGCACCATCTCGCGCGGCTCGGCGTAGACCGGACCGCAGATGAGGTCGACGACTGCAGCCTCAGCATCGGCCGGCGATGCAGCGCTCGCCACGATGTCGGCGTAGGTCACGGACATCGTCTCCGACAGTCGCGCGAATGCGCTCGCCAGGATGTCGTGCAGTCCGTCGAAGTGGTAGGTCAGCGACCCCAACGGCACCCCTGCCGCCTCCGCGATACGGCGGTGCGTCGTCGCGTGCACGCCGACGTCGGCGACCACGTCGAGGGTTCCGTCGAGAATCCTCTCGCGACGGTCAGGGTCATTCGGAACGCTCTTGCGAGTGCCTGCCATTCGTTCACCATGGCAGGTGCGCAGAGGATTCGCAAAGTGTGTACGATTGTACGCACCCTTGTCGATCGGAGTCCTGTTGAACCCTGCCGTGCTGCGCCGCCGCAATGCGCTCTTCGTGCTGTTCGCGCTTCCAGGCGTGGGCATCTCGTCGTGGGTCACGCGCACCCCAGACGTACGCGACCTGGTCGAAGCCTCGACCGCGCAGATGGGGTTCATCCTGTTCGGCCTGTCGATCGGGTCGATGATCGGCATCCTGTCGTCCGGACCGCTCGTCGCCCGCTTCGGAACACGCATCGTCATCGCGCTCGGTACGGCCTGCGTCGCCGCCGGAGTCGCACTCGTCGGCATCGGCGCCGCGCTCGGCCACGGACCGCTCGTCGGCATCGGCCTCGGCTTGTTCGGGCTCGGGATGGGCGGCGGTGAGATCGCGCTCAACGTCGACGGCGCCGAGGTCGAGAAGTCGCTCGGCAGGGCTTTCCTACCGCTCGTGCACGGTTTCTTCAGCCTCGGCACGGTGCTGGGCGCCGTCGTCGGCATGACGCTGACGGCGACCGATTTTCCCGTCGCAGTCCATCTCGGTGTCGTCGCCGTCGTCGTCCTGGTCGCCCTCGCCGCGTCGATCAGGTTCATCCCCGACGGCGTCGGTCGAGCGGTCTCCGCCGAGGCGATGCAGCACGCTCCCTCTCGTCGCCCCGTCTGGCGCGACGGGAACCTGCTTCTGATCGGCGTCATCATCCTCGCCCTCGCCATGGCCGAAGGCACGGCGAACGACTGGCTGCCGCTCGTGATGGTCGACGGGCACGGGTTCGACGCCGAGCTCGGCTCGGCGATGTACGCGGTCTTCGCGGCGTCGATGACACTCGGGAGGTTCATCGGCGGCAGGTTCGTCGATCGATTCGGCCGCGTCGCGGTGCTCGCCGCGAGTTCGATCCTCGGTGCCACGGGGATCACCGTCGTCGTCTTCGTCGATCATCAGCTCGCCGCAGGCGCTGCGGTTGTGCTGTGGGGCCTGGGAGCCTCGCTGGGGTTCCCGGTCGCACTCTCCGCCGCGGGCGACGGCGATGAGAACACGGCGGCCCGCGTCGCGTTCGCCGCGACGATCGGGTACGTGGCCTTCCTCGTCGGCCCGCCGATGCTCGGGCTGATCGGCGAGGAGTTCGGGCTCCGGCGAGCGCTCATCGTCGTGTTGGGTCTGGTCGCGATCGCAGTCTTCTTCGCACCGGCCGCGCACCCGCGCCGCACCCGCACGGCTTCCACAGCCGCATAGCCGCACAGCCGCTGCGGGAGCGGAACCCATGGGCTGCGCACAGCCGCGCATCCGGTCGTTCATCCCGTCGAGGGAAAACGCCCGCGACGCTCAGGTATCTTGAAGTCGAGAGAACCTCACACTTCGAGGCTCGCCCCCGGCATATCCCCGATCACTGGAGCGCCACGCGTATGTCCACCATCATCTACACCCACACCGACGAGGCGCCGCTGCTGGCGACCTACTCGCTGCTGCCGATCATCGAGGCGTACGCGAAGAAGGCCGGAGTCGAGTTCGAGACCCGCGACATCTCGCTCGCCGGCCGCATCATCGCGCAGTTCCCCGAGCGTCTCACGGAGGAGCAGCGCACCGGCGACGCGCTCTCGGAGCTCGGCGACCTCGCCAACGATCCCGCGGCGAACATCATCAAGCTGCCGAACATCTCGGCGTCCTCCCCGCAGCTGAAGGCCGCGATCGCCGAGCTGCAGGCCGCAGGGTTCGACCTGCCCGACCTGCCGGAGGACCCGCAGACCGAAGACGAGCGCGACATCGCCGCACGCTACGACCGCGTCAAGGGATCGGCTGTGAATCCCGTGCTCCGCCAGGGCAACAGCGACCGCCGCGCACCGGGCGCCGTGAAGTCGTACGCGAAGGCGCACCCGCACCGGATGGGTGAGTGGAGCGCAGACAGCAGGACTCGCGTCGCGACGATGGGCAGCGACGACTTCTTCTCGAACGAGAAGTCGTACGTCTCCCCCGCCGCTGACACGCTCCGAATCGAGCATGTCGCAGAGGACGGCACCGTCACGGTGCTCAAGGACACGCTCCCGGTGCTCGCCGGTGAGGTCATCGACGCGACGTACATGAACGTCGCCGCGCTCGACGCATTCCTCGCCGAGCAGGTCAAGGCGGCCAAGGCAGACGGTGTGCTGTTCTCTGCACATCTGAAAGCCACCATGATGAAGGTCAGCGACCCCATCCTGTTCGGTCACGTCGTCGAGGCGTACTTCGCGCCCGTGTTCGCCGAGCACGGCGAGGCACTCGCCGCTGCCGGGCTGCGCGCCCGTGACGGACTCGGCACGATCTTCGCCGGGCTCGAGGGGGTGCAGGGCGGCGCGGAGATCAGGGCCGCGTTCGAGGCGCGGATGTCGGACGGCCCCGAGCTTGCGATGGTCAACAGCGACAAGGGCATCACAGGGCTGCACGTGCCGAGCGATGTCATCATCGACGCCTCGATGCCGGCGATGATCCGAGGCGGCGGCAAGATGTGGGGACCCGACGGCAACGAGGCGGAGACCCTCGCCGTCATCCCCGATTCCTCCTACGCCGGCGTCTACCAGGCCGCGATCGACGACTGCAAGGCCAACGGCGCGCTCGACCCGACCACGATGGGAACGGTGCCGAACGTCGGTCTGATGGCGCAGAAGGCCGAGGAGTACGGCTCGCACGACAAGACGTTCGAGCTCGCCTCAGCCGGAACCGTGCGCATCGTGACCGCGACGGGCGACGTCGTGATCAGCCACGAGGTCGCCGCCGGTGATGTCTGGCGCGCCTGCCAGACGAAGGACGCCCCGATCCGGGACTGGGTGAAGCTCGCCGTCACGCGTGCGCGCTTGTCGAACACCCCTGCCGTGTTCTGGCTCGATGAGAACCGCGCCCACGACGCGAACCTGATCGCGAAGGTGAACGAGTACCTGATCGAGCACGACACCGACGGCCTGGACATCCGGATCATGGCCCCGGCCGAGGCGACGACGTTCTCGCTGGAGCGCATCCGCCAGGGCCTCGACACCATCTCGGTGACCGGGAACGTGCTGCGCGACTACAACACCGACCTGTTCCCGATCCTCGAGGTCGGCACGTCTGCGAAGATGCTGTCGATCGTGCCGCTGATGGCCGGCGGCGGCCTGTTCGAGACCGGTGCAGGCGGCTCTGCGCCGAAGCACGTGCAGCAGCTGGTCGAGCAGGGCTACCTGCGCTGGGACTCGCTCGGCGAGTTCTTCGCGCTGGCGGCATCGTTCGAGCACCTCGCGCAGTCGACGGACAACGCCAAGGCGCAGATCCTCGCCGACACGCTCGACGCCGCCACCGCATCGTTCCTCGAGAACGACCGCTCGCCCGGCCGCAGACTCGGCACGATCGACAACCGCGGCTCGCACTTCTACCTGGCGCTCTACTGGGCGCAGGAGCTGGCGAAGCAGACCGGCGATGCCGAGCTGGCCGCCGCGTTCGCTCCGCTCGCCGAGAGCCTGGCCGCGAACGAGCAGACGATCGTCGACGAACTGCTCGAGGTGCAGGGTCGGCCCAGCGATATCGGCGGCTACTACCGCCCGGATGATGCGAAGGCCGCTGCGGTCATGCGCCCGTCCGCGACGCTGAACGCCGCGATCGACGGGTTCTGATCCCGCGACCGTCCCCACCGGCCCATCCGGCGCCCCTCCGCGGGCGTTCCGGATGGGCCGGTACCGTTCCTGCCGCCGTCCCCGACACGACGCAGTCGATGCCGCCGCCCCGTGACCTCGCCCGGTGCTCCGCACCTCGACGTCCCGCACATCGGCAGATCGACTGCGTCACGCACCGGCGGTCGGTAGGCTCGGTGCCATGACTCAGGCGGTGCAGTACTCACAGCTCGGCGGTCCGGAAGTTCTCGTGGTCAACGAGGTTCCAGATCCGGTGGCTGGGCCGGGCGAGGTCACCATCAGGGTGACGGCGGCCGGTGTGAACCCGATCGACGCGAAGCTGCGCGCGGGTGTGCGCCCTTCCGGCCCGTTCGACGGTCCGCGCGGTGTCGGCGCGGACGGCGCAGGACACATCACCTCCGTCGGCGACGGAGTCGACGGGTTCCGCGTCGGCGATCCCGTCGCGTTCGGCTGGGCGGCCGGCGCGTATGCGACGGACATCGCCATCGCCGCCGAGAAGGTCGCTGCCCGACCGGCGGGCGTCACGGCAGCGCAGGGAGCCGCGCTGGGCATCCCAGCCGGCACCGCCTACCAGGGCGTGCGCTCCCTCGGAGTCCGCGGCGACGACACCCTGCTCATCCACGGCGGCTCCGGCGCTGTGGGTCAGGCGGCGATCCAGTTCGCGGCCGCCTCGGGCGCGCGCGTGATCGCCGCCTGCAGCGAGCGGCGCGCCGACCGCGTGGCCGCGCTCGGCGCGATTCCGGTGCGCTACGGCGACGGTCTCGTCGAGCGCGTGCGGGGCGTCGGCGAGGTCACCGCGATCTTCGACTGCTTCGGCTCAGACGAGGCCTTGGCCCAGTCGCTCGAGCTGCTCGCAGACACCTCCAGGATCGCGACGATCGTCTCCGGGGCGAAGGCGGCAGGTCTCGGCATCCGGGCCTTCAGCGGCGGCTCCCCCGAACCGCTCACCGATCAGCAGCTCGCTTGGCGCGCCGAGGCGCTGCCCGTGGCGCTGGCGCTGCTGGCGGCCGGCGCGTTCAGCGTCGAGCTCGGAGAGCGCTTCGATCTGGCAGGCGCCGCCGACGCGCACCGCGCCATCGCCACCGGAGCCGCTGGCAAGCTACTCATCATTCCCTGAGAAGCGGGCCTCGTGGCTCAGGTGCGGAAGAACGCCCTCAGACAGAGGCATAGCAGCGATCTCCCGCACCTGAGCAGTCCGCGTATTTCCGTCCGTGACGGATGGTTGGGGGTTCATGCAGTCGGTTGAGAGGATGATCCCGTGAGCACCGAGGAATCGTCGCACCTGCCAGCCGGTTTCGTCACCGACCAGCTGGGCGCCGGCTACGTGCCGGGCGCCGTCGCGCAGCAGACGGTCGCCGTGCCGATCCACCAGAGCTCCGCGTACCAGTTCCGCAGCCTGCGCGAGGCGCGCGATCGGTTCGCCCTGCGCGAGAAGGGGTTCATCTACAGCCGCAACGCACACCCCACCCAGGCGGTTCTCGAACAGCGCGTCGCGGCGCTCGAGGGCGGCGTCTCTGCTGCCGCGACGGGTTCGGGCCAGGCGGCGACCACCGTCGCGGTGCTCGCTCTCGCCGGCCGCAGCGGTCACGTGGTTGCTTCGAACCAGCTCTACGGCGGCACCGTCGATCTGTTCTGCGACACATTCGCCGACTTCGGCATCGAGGTGACGCTCGTCGACCAGGATGACCTCGATGCGTGGCGCACCGCCGTGCGCCCCGAGACCCGGGCCTTCTTCGCCGAAGGTGTGGCGAACCCGGTCGCCCAGGTGCTCGACATGCCCGCCGTCGCCGAGATCGCCCACGCGGCCGGAGTTCCGCTGGTCGTCGACAGCACCGTGGCCACACCCGTGCTGCAGCGTCCCAAGGAACTCGGCGCCGACGTCGTCGTGCATTCGGCCACGAAGTTCCTCTGCGGTCACGGCACCTCTCTCGGCGGCGTCGTCGTCGACCTCGGCACGTTCGACTTCGGCGCGGAGCCCGAGAAGTGGCCGTATCTGACCGAGCCGCACTTCCGCTTCGGCGGCGTGCCGCTGTGGCAGGCGTTCGGACGGGAGGCGGCGCTCACGACGCTGATCAAGTCGAAGTACGTCGCCGACCTCGGGCCGGCGATCAGCCCGTTCAACGCCTTCCAGATCCTGTCCGGCATCGAGACGCTGAATCTGCGCGTCGCCCGGCACGCGTCATCCGGACTCGCCGTCGCCGAGTACCTCGCCTCCCACCCCGCCGTCGCGGCTGTGCATCATCCGGGGCTCGAAGACAACCCGTGGCACGAACTGGCCGAGCAGCACCTGCCCGCCGGCTCCCCCAGCGTGTTCGCGTTCGACCTCGCAGGAACGGGCGACGACGAGGCGGACTACGCCCGCGCCGAGCGAGTCATCGATGCGCTGAAGGTCATCCGGATCGTGGCGAACATCGGCGACGCCCGCACCCTCGCCTGCCACCCGGCGACGATGACCCACAACCATATGACGCACACCCAGCTCGCGTCCGCCGGCATCTCCTTCGCGACGATCCGACTCTCGGTCGGGCTCGAAGAGCCGTCGGAGCTCATCGCCGACCTGCAGCAGGCCCTGGCCGCCTTCTGACGGCCAGAGCCATCGCCTGAGCACGCGTTCGACGCTGCGGCCCAGTAGGCTCGATGCCATGAGCGGACTTCGATGGGGCATTCTCGCAACGGGCAACATCTCGCGACTGTTCGCGGCCGACCTGCGCACAGCGGGGCTCGACCTGCGCGCCGTCGGATCGCGGTCCGTCGAGGGGGCGATCGCGTTCGCTCGCGACTTCGACATCGCGAATGCGCACGGCTCGTACGAGGCGCTCGCAGCCGATCCGGACGTCGACATCATCTACGTCGGCACACCGCACCCGATGCATCTCGAGAACGCGGAGCTGGCGCTGCGAGGCGGCAAGCACGTCATCGTCGAAAAGCCGTTCACCCTCAACCGTTCCGAGGCGGAGACGCTGCGCGATCTCGCGGCCGAGCGCGGGCTGGTCGTCACCGAGGCGATGTGGACGCGCTATCTGCCGCACATGCAGCGCATCCGCGAGATCGTCGCTTCCGGGGACCTCGGCGAGATCCGGGGCCTGTTCGCCGACCACACTCAGAAGCTCGCGGATGACCCGGCGCACCGCATCAACGCCCTGGAGCTGGGCGGAGGCGCGCTGCTCGACCTCGGCATCTACCCGATCTCGTTCGCGTGGGACATCCTGGGCGCTCCGGATTCGATCAAGGCGACGGCGCGGTTCGGGGAGACCGGCGCCGACACCGAGGTCGCAACGGTGATGCAGCACCCGTCGGGCGCGATCTCCACGACGTTCTCGTCCTCGCGCGCCGCGGGGCCCTCGACCGCGAGCATCGTCGGCACGAAAGGTCGCATCGACATCGACGGCGCGTTCTACACCGCCACCTCGTTCCGTCACATCAGTTCGGACAGGACGGTGATCGAGAGCTACTCCTCCACCTACGACGGACGCGGCATGCAGTTCCAGGCGATCGCGGCCGAGCAGCGCGCCGCAGCGGGCGACCTCACCGGAGATCTGCTCCCCATCGACGAGACGGTCGCGATCATGGGCGCCCTCGACGACATCCGGGCCCAGATCGGCCTCCGCTACCCCACAGAGACCCCCTGACACCCGCGACTCTTCATTTCTGGCACACATCCGGGTGGTCACCGCATCGGATTCGTGCCAGAAATGAAGAATCGGCTCGGGAACCGGCAGGGGGCTAGGCTCGGGGCATGGCTGATCCTCGCGTTGCGGTGTACCTCGACTTCGACAACATCGTGATGAGTTGGTACGACCGAGTGCACGGGCGCAACTCGTACTCGAAGGACCGCGCGAAGATCGCCGACGACCCCACGGACGCGGAGATCGCCGAACGGCTGCAGCTGGCGACGATCGACGTCGGCGCGATCATCGACTATGCCGCCTCGTTCGGCACGCTCGTGCTCACGCGGGCATACGCCGACTGGTCGTCTCCGGTCAACGCCGACTACCGGCAGCAGCTCGTGGCCCGCGCCGTCGATCTCGTGCAGCTGTTCCCCGCGGCCGCGTACGCGAAGAACGGCGCAGACATCCGGCTCGCGGTCGACGCAGTCGAAGACATGTTCCGGCTGCCCGATCTCACCCACGTCGTGATCGTCGGCGGCGACAGCGACTACGTGCCGCTCGCGCAGCGCGTCAGGCGGCTGGGACGCCACGTCGTCGGCGTCGGTGTGGCCGGGTCCACCGCCAAGTCTCTGGCTGCCGCGTGCGACGAGTTCGACGCATATGACACGCTGCCCGGAGTGTCGGTCCCCGAGAAACCGGCCCGCAAGCGCCCTGCAGCGAAGAGCGAGGAGGCGAAGCCCGATGCCCCGGTCGAGGAGACGAAGCCGAAGCGCCGGCGCCGCAAGCTGCCGGACGAACCGGAGCCGGATCCCGTCGAATCGGCGACCAGACTGCTCCAGCGCGCCCTCGAGCTGGGCGGCCGCGACACCAACGACGACGCGGAGTGGCTGCATGCCTCGGCCGTGAAGCAGCACATGCGCAGAATGGACCCGTCCTTCAGTGAGAAGGGCCTCGGCTTCCGATCCTTCAACGCATTCCTCCGTGCGCGCGACGACATCGCCGAGCTGTCCGAGTCGGGCCACGAACGACTGGTGCGCTTGAAAGAGTAGCCTCCGGACTCACGTGGCCGTACCGGGGGCTCCCATCCGGGTAGGCTTGGGAGCCATGAGCCTTGTTGCAGGTGTGGACTCCTCGACGCAGAGTTGCAAGCTGATCATCCGCGACCTCGAGACCGGCACGGTGGTCCGCCAGGGGCGGGCCTCCCATCCGGATGGGACAGAGGTCGACCCGCGGGCGTGGTGGGACGCGTTCCTGACCGCGCTCGAGCAGGCGGGCGGACTCGACGACGTCGACGCGGTGGCCGTCGGCGGCCAGCAGCACGGCATGGTCGCCCTCGACGAGGACGGCCGCGTCATCCGGCCGGCGCTGCTGTGGAACGACACCCGCTCGGCCGGCGCAGCGGAGGATCTCATCGCCGAGGTCGGTCGCGACGAATACGCGGCGCGCACGTCGCTGGTGCCCGTTGCGTCGTTCACCGCGACGAAGCTCCGCTGGCTGGCTGACAACGAGCCGGACAACGCGGCCCGGATCGCCGCCGTCGCGCTCCCGCACGACTGGCTGACCTGGCGCCTGCGCGGATACGGGCCCTCCGACGAGTCGGAGCTCGGCCCCGTGCTGGGCGAGCTCGTCACCGACCGCTCGGAGGCGAGCGGGACCGCCTACTTCGATCCGGTGTCCGGTGAGTACGACCGCGATCTGCTCTCGCGCGCGCTGCGCCGAGACGCCGCCGACGTGGTCCTGCCTCGCGTGCTCGCACCAGACGAGTCGGTGTCCGGTCCCCACGGCATGCGCGTCGCGCCGGGAGCCGGAGACAACGCCGCCGCGGCTCTCGGCCTCGGCGCCGGCGCAGGAGACGTGGTCGTCTCGATCGGCACATCCGGCACGGTGATCGCCGTCACCGACGTGGCGGTACGCGATGACTCGGGCACCGTGGCGGGCTTCGCGGACGCGAGCGGACGATACCTGCCGCTGGTGACGACGATCAACGCCGCGCGAGTGCTCGATGCGACCGCCCGTCTGCTGGGCGTCGACCATGCGGAGCTGGCACGCCTCGCACTCTCCGCTGAGCCGGGCTCGAGCGGCCTCGTGCTGCAGCCCTGGTTCGAGGGTGAGCGCACGCCGAACCTGCCGAACGCGACGGCGACGCTGTTCGGCATGACGCTCGCCTCGACGACGCGGGAGAACCTGGCCCGCGCCGCCATCGAGGGCGTGCTGTGCGGCCTCGCAGAGGGGCTCGACGCCGTGCGTCGGCACGGCGTCACCGCCGAGCGGATCCTGCTGATCGGCGGTGCTGCGCAGAACGACGCCGTCGCGGCGATCGCCGCTCAGGTGTTCGATGCCCCCGTCACGCGCCCCGAACCGGGTGAGTACGTCGCCACCGGCGCCGCGCTGCAGGCGGCGTGGGCGCTGACCGGCGAGCGCCCGTCATGGCCCGTGCGTCTGCTCGCCGACCCCGCCACCGACCCCCGACCGGTCATCCGAGACCAGTACACCGCCCACCGCTCCTGACCCTGCCCAGGCTGCCGAGATGCGCACCTATCACCGAGATGCGCCGATCCTGACCCGCTCTCGTCGCAGAAGTGCGCATCTCGGCGGCCGCGTCAGAGCTCCTCGGCGAGCGCGATGATGAAGCCCTCCGGGGCGCGCAGATAGCACAACCGATACGAGGCCTGGTACTGCTCCACCGAGCGCAGCAGCTCGGCCCCTCTGGCACGCAGCCGCGCGACGGTGTCGTCGATGTCGTCGACGGCGAACATCATCCGGTGCAGTCCGAGCGTGTTCACCTGCGGCTCCGACGGCGTCGGCTTGATGACGTCCGGATGCTCGAAACGGGTGATCTCGACGGCTGCGCCGCCGTCGGGGGCGCGCATCATCGCGATCTCGCAGCGCGCCCCGTCGACTCCGATCACGCCCTCGACCCACGGACCCTCGACGTGACCGCGCCCTTCCAGCTCGAGGCCGAGCTCCGCGAAGAACTCGATGGTCGCATCCAGGTCCGCGACGATGACGGCGACGTTGTCCATCCGCTTCACACTCATGGGGATCGACAGTACCTGCCTTCGCCGATGCAGGGAACTCCTTCAGGCGCCCGCTCCCGACTATGCGGCGGCGAGGAGCCGCGCCATCCGATCGGCGTAGCCGGGCTCGACCTCGAGCACGACACGATGACGGGCGTCGGTCGCGTCTGGCCAGCCGCGGTAGATGCCGCGCAGATCGGCGATGGTCTGGCCGCGACCCGGGCCGTCCGTGGTGTCGATCACCAGCGGAACGGCGGGCGCCGTGCGCACCTCAGCATCCCCGCATGCCACCCCCAGCGCGAGGGCGTCATGGTTGCCTGCGCAGCGGCGACCCGTCTCCCCGAGGTAGAAATCGAAATAGTAGTCGAGGATGTCGGAGCAGAATCGTCCGATGTCGCCTCCGGCGGAGAGCACCTCGCGGTGCTGCTCGGTCAGCATGTCGCGCATCGTCACGTCGAGCCCGACGAACGTGCACGACCACGCCGCGTCGATCACGCGCTGCGCCGCGTCCGGATCGTTGGCGATGTTCGCCTCTGCGACCGGTGTCTTGTTGCCGGGCGCAAGGAAGGCCCCGCCCATGACCGTCACCTCCGGCACTCGCTCCGGCAGCGTCGGATCAGCCTCCAGCGCCAGCGCGAGGTTGGTCAGCGGCCCCACCGCCACGATGTGCAGATCGCCCGAGTGCTCACGGCTGAGCCGCAGGATCATCTCCACGGCTGTCTCGTCCGCCAACGACGGTGCCGCTCCGGTGTCACCGAATCCGCCCAGCCCATCGGTGCCGTGCACGTGAGCGGCGTACTCCGGCGTGCCGCCCCGCAGCGGGCGTTCGGCACCTCGCGCGACAGGAACGCCGTCGACGTCGGCCAACTCGAGCAGCGTCGCCGTGTTGCGGGCGGCCGTGTCGACGTCGACGTTGCCCCACGTCGTGGTGCAGGCGACCAGATCCACTCGGGTGGAGACCGCCGCGGTCAGGATGGCGAGGGCGTCGTCAATGCCCGTATCGACGTCGAGGAGGATCTTCCGATTCACCGCCCCATCCTACGCACGGCACGCACCGCCGACGCGCGCTCGACGCCGACACGACGTCGACGCCGTCCAGCCGCGGGATCTCCGTCACGCCACCGCTCCTGCTCTCGCGAACGACCGATTCGCGGCGACCATCACTGCGGCCAGACTCGCAGAGAGCACGGATCCGTCCCGGCCTGCCGCCCATCCCGTCTCGCCGTGCCCACGGTACTCGATCGCCGTCAGCGCTTCGCTGCCGCGGCCCGCCCGCACACTGGTCTGATGCAGTTCCAGGATCTCGATCTCGACGCCCAGCTCGTCCAGTGCCGCCGTCAGAGCCTCGACAGGGCCGACATCGCTGTGCTCGCTGACGTGTTCGATCCCGCCCGCGCTCAACACGATCCGAACGCTCGATCCTCCGCCGACCTCGCAGGTCTCGATTCCAGTGAGCGCGATCGCCTCCTCCGCCACGAGATACGCCTCGTCGAAGATCCGCCACAGATCGGCTGCGGCGACCTCATCGCCTGTCGCATCGGTGTGGCGCTGCACATGGCGAGCCGCATCGATCTGCAGTCGGCGAGGCAGCTCGACGCCGTACTCCGCCTCGAGCAGGTAGGAGATCCCACCCTTGCCCGACTGCGAGTTCACGCGGATGACGGCGTCATAGCTTCGACCTATATCGGCCGGATCGATCGGCAGGTACGGCACCCGCCATTCGATCTCGCGGTCGCCGCACCCGGAGGCTTCTGCGCGGGCACGGTGTTCGGCGAAGCCCTTCCGGATGGCATCCTGATGCGTGCCGCTGAATGCGGTATGCACGAGATCACCGACGTAGGGGTGTCGCGGATGCACCTCGATCCGGTTGCAGTACTCGACTGTGCGGCGGATCTCGTCGATATCGGAGAAGTCGATCATCGGGTCGACTCCCTGCGCGTGCAGGTTGAGGGCGAGCGTTGCGATGTCGACGTTGCCCGTGCGCTCGCCGTTGCCGAAGATGCATCCCTCGACGCGCTGCGCGCCCGCAAGCACCGCCAGCTCGGCGCACGCGATGCCGGTGCCGCGATCGTTGTGCGGGTGCACCGACAGGATCACGCCGTCGCGCCTGGCGAGATTCCTGTGCATGTACTCGATCTGGTCGGCGTACACGTTCGGCGTCGCGATCTCGACCGTGGCCGGCAGATTCAGGATGACCGGCCGCTCGGGCGCCGCCTGCCACAGCTCGGTCATCGCATCGCAGACGTCGAGCGCATAGTCCGGCTCAGTGAGGTTGAACACCTCCGGACTGAACTCGAAGCGCACATTCGGCAGGTCGCCCGCCAGCTCGAGCACGTCGCGCCCACCGGCGACGATCAGCTTCTTCAGGTCAGCCCGATCGCGCCCCAGCACCGTGTCGCGCCAGATCGGCGCCGTCGCAGCGTACATGTGGATCACCACCGGATTGTCGATACCGGCGATCGAGGCGACCGTGCGTTCGATCAGGTCGCGCCGAGCTGGTGTGAACACGACGATGGTCACGTCATCCGGCGCTATGTCGCTCTCGGCGATGAGCCGGACGAAGTCGTAGTCGGTCTGCGAGGCGGATGGGTAGCCGACCTCGATCTCCTTGTAGCCCATCGCCACCATGAGCTCGAAGAAGCGGCGCTTCCGTTCGGGATCCATCGGCTCGGCGAGCGCCTGATTCCCGTCACACAGGTCGACGGGCACCCACAGCGGAGCGGCGGTGAGCCGGCGGCTCGGCCACGTCCGCTCGATGAGCGGCACATCCACTTTC
Organism: Microbacterium halotolerans; assembly: GCF_003569805.1. Classification (GTDB taxonomy): domain Bacteria; phylum Actinomycetota; class Actinomycetes; order Actinomycetales; family Microbacteriaceae; genus Microbacterium; species Microbacterium halotolerans. The sequence continues at coordinate 183,051 of NZ_KZ984053.1, forward strand.
GAATGGGCGTCGCGGTAGCGGGACGACGGCATCTGGGAGCCGCGCTGCTGGTTCCAGGCCGGTGCGTGGTCCGCCACAGGGCCCGAGGGCGTGGAGATGTGCGGGAATGCAGGGCTCACGAGGAGATCCTTCTGTTCGAACGAGAGGAACGGCACGCGAGGACTCCACGGTGGGGAGCCGATCCTCTTCGCCCCGCCGTGGCGTCAAAGAAGAAGGAACTCGTTCGATCGCACGGCTAGAATGTACCACAACTCCTCAGACAAGCAGAGAGATAGATGAGATGACGCAGGTGAAGCGCGCGCCCCTGGCCGATCAGGCGGCCGAGCTGCTGCTCGACCGGATCCGCTCGGGCGAGTGGACTCTGGGTGCGAAGCTGCCCGGCGAGACGACACTCGCCCCGCAGCTCGGCGTCGGCCGCTCGACTGTGCGCGAGGCGATCCGTCAGCTGGCGGGCCGCGGGGTCCTCTCCTCGCGCCAGGGTGCCGGCGTGTTCGTCACAGCACTCGACGCGTCCGAGGACTGGGACGCGGTGCTGCAGCGGGTCGGCATCGCCGCAGTGATCGAGGCACGGATCGCCATCGAGACGGAGGCAGCCGCTCGCGCCGCCGAGCGCCGCACCCCCGCCGCGATGCGCGGGATCCGGCGGGCGCTCATCGCGCGGCAGAGCGACCACGCCACAGTCGAGGACTACGTCGACGCCGACACGGCCTTCCACAGCGCCGTGGTCGCGGCGGCGGAGAACCCGGTTCTGATCGAGATCTTCGACTCCTTCGTGCCTCGCCTGCGACAGGCGATGATCGAGATGCTGCGCATCGGTCGCCATTCGGACGACGCCGCGGACCGGGCCGCACACGACGACCTCGCCGAGGCCATCGCGTCGCGCGACCCCGAGACTGCCAGCCGACTCAGCCGCGACCACTTGGAATCGCTGCGGCGCGCTCTCGCCTGACTTCGGCACGCCGTCCAGACGCGCGTGGCGTACGTTCGTCAGCGGATCTCCGGCTGGTAGCGGTCGCTGCCGAAGCCCAGGATGAGGTAGCCGATCGGTGCGAGCAGCCACAGCAGGAAGAACGAGAACGCCCCGCCGTGGCCGAAGTTCCTGCCCACCTTCACCGCCACGATGATCGCGAGCACGATGTTCACGATCGGGATCAGGTAGAGCAGCGCGAACCACATGCTCATCCGCGCGACCTTCAGCAGGAAGATCACGTTGACGATCGGGATGATGCCGAGAATGCCCGGGATGTCCGCCTTGACGAACGTCTTCCACAGGCCGATCGCGACGATCACGTACACGATCAGTGCGGCGATCCCGCCGCCCGCGCCCATCGTCGCCAACAGTGCGTCGAACGCCCCTGTGCCGCCCATATCGCCGTAGTCCGTCATCCGGATCACCTCTCATGCGTCTATGCGGTGCCTATGCCATCAAGATACTGGCTCGACGATCGATTGTCACCGGGTCGCGCAACATCCGTGTCGCGTCGGGCGATGCGGATCCGTTCCGACGCGAACGGGCGGCCAGAGGCATCGGACCGCCCGTTCTGCGCAGGTTCGCTCAGGCCGCGACGGGCACCCCGGCCTCAGCGACGACGGCGAGCTCTCCGCCGTTCGCGTCGACCCGCACCCTGCCGCCGTCGGTCAGCGCACCGGAGACGAACAGCTCGGCGATCCTGTCGTCGAGCTCGCGCTGGATGACCCTGCGCAACGGCCGCGCGCCGTACTCCGGCTCGTAGCCGTGGTCGGCCAGCCACTCGATCGCGGCAGGAGTCACATCGAGCGCGATCTCGCGCGCCGCCAGGCGATCGCGGGTGCGACCGAGCAGCAGCCCGACGATCTCGCGCAGCTGCTCGCGATCGAGCTTGCGGAACATCACGATCTCGTCGATCCGATTCAGGAACTCCGGACGCATCGATTCGCGCAGCCTGCCCATCACGCGGTCGCGCAGGTCCTTCTCGTCGAACTCGCTGCCGCCCGCTGAGAAGCCGATCGCTCCCCCGCGTGCCGCCAGGTACTCGGACCCCAGGTTGGAGGTCATCACCACGACGGTGTTGCGGAAGTCGACCGTGCGCCCCTGACCATCGGTCAGACGCCCGTCGTCCAGCACCTGCAGCAGCAGATTGAAGACATCAGGATGCGCCTTCTCGATCTCATCGAACAGCACGATCGAGTACGGGTTGCGACGCACCCGTTCGGTGAGCTGGCCGGCCTCGTCATACCCGACATATCCGGGAGGCGCCCCGACGAGACGCGACACGGTGTGCCGCTCGCCGAACTCGCTCATGTCGAACCGGATGACCGCGCTCTCGTCATCGAACAGGCTCGCCGAGAGCGCCTTGGCCAGCTCGGTCTTGCCGACGCCGGTCGGGCCGAGGAACAGGAACGAACCGACCGGTCGACGCGGGTCGCCCATTCCGGTCCTGCTGCGCCGGATGGAGCGCGCCACAGCGGCCACCGCATCGTCCTGTGCGACCACGCGGGAGTGCAGCTCCCCCTCAAGGCCGGCGAGGCGCTCGCGCTCGCCCTCCGTGATGCGATTGGCGGGGATGCCGGTTGCGCGGCTGATCACCTCGGCGATATCGGCCTCGTCGATCGTGAGGTCGCCGCCGCTGCGAGATGAGGCCTCGTCGATCCGGTGCTGCGTCTCGGCGATCTCGTCACGGATGCGAGACGCCTCCTCGTAGCGCTCCGCCTCGACCGCGGTGTTCTTGTCGTTCTCCAGCGCGGCGAGCCGAGCCATCAGCTCACCCGTGTCGACGGGCACCCCGACGCGCAGCCTCAGTCTGGCACCTGCCTGATCGATCAGGTCGATCGCCTTGTCCGGCAGCACACGCTCGGTGAGGTACCTGTCGCTGAGCTCGACTGCGGCGCGCAGCGCATCGTCCGTGTACGACACACGGTGGTGCTCCTCGTATGCGGGGCGCAGCCCGTGCAGGATCTCGATGGCGTCGCCGACCGACGGCTCGCCGACGGCGACCTGCTGGAACCGCCGCGCGAGAGCGCTGTCCTTCTCGATCGTTCTGAACTCCTTCAGCGTGGTCGCGCCGACGAGGTGCAGCTCCCCGCGCGCCAGCCGCGGTTTGAGGATGTTGCCGGCGTCCATGGCTCCCTCGCCGCCGGCTCCGGCACCGACGACGGTGTGGAGCTCGTCGAGGAACAGGATGATCTCGTCCTTGTGCTCTGCGACCTCCTCCAGCACCGAAGTGAGCCGCTCCTCGAAGTCGCCGCGATAGCGCGCCCCGGACAGCATGCCAGGCAGGTCGAGGGAGATGACGCGCTTCTCCTTCAGCTGCTGCGGCACTTCTCCCTCGACGATGGCGCGCGCGAGTCCCTCGACGATCGCGGTCTTGCCGACGCCGGCCTCACCGACCAGCACGGGGTTGTTCTTGGTGCGACGCGACAGGATCTCGATCGCCTGCTCGGTCTCGGCCGCTCGTCCGATCACCGGATCGATCGTGCCCTCCTCCGCGCGGGCCGTGAGGTCGACTCCGTACTTCGCGAGCATCGACTCGCCCTGTGCACCATCGTTCGCCGGAGCGCCTGCGGGCTGCATCTGCTCTCGTGCACCCTGCGTCAGCGACTCAGGCGTGACGCCCGCTCCGGCGAGGATCTGCCCGGCCGGGCTGTCCTGTGCGAGCACGAGTGCGAAGAAGACGTGCTCCGGATCGATGTACGTCGAACCGGCCGAGCGCGCGACCTGGTAGGCGTGGAACAGCGCGCGCTGGACCGCGCTGGTGAGCGATGCGGCGTCGACCCCCGCCGCGTCGCTCGCGGCGGGCAGCCGTTCCTCGGCCGCTGTGCGCAGCGCCGCGATGTCACCACCCGCGCGCGCGACAGCGGCGGCGACCGTGTCGTCGTCGAGCAGCACGCGCATCACGTGCAGGGCGTCGAGCTCCTGCTGACCGCGGCCGAGTGCGAAGGCGCCCGCCCGCTGCAGCATCTCCTGCGTGCGCTTGCTCAAGAAGCGCGTGAGGTCGAACGAACGCGCCTGACGCGCACGCTCGCCCTGAAGATAGCGAGCGAGGAAGTCGTCGAATGCGCCGAGACCGTCCTGCGGGAAGTCGGCCATGATTCCTCCTTTGACTTGAGTGACCCTGCCTCAAGTTTACGAACCTGAGCGCAGTTGTATCAAGTACAACGCGAGGTGTGGCGGGCTATTCCCACTGATCCGCCCACGGCATCATCCGTCGGCAGACCGCGGCGATGCGGTCCATCCGGATGGCTCGCGAGATGCGCACCTATTCGACGAAGCCGCGGCAGAAGCGGCGCATCTCGACGAGATGTGCGCATCTCGGCAGCTGCGGCGACGATCAGCGGCGGTGAGCGGGGTCCGCGCGCTCGGTGAGCAGGAGCAGAATGAGGGTTGCCGCGCCCGGTGCCCCGATCGCGACGGCGATCAGGGGGTGCGCGTAGGCGCCCGTCACGGCGCCGACCGCGACGGCGATCACGAGGAACTGCGCGACGATGCCGCCGGAGCGGCCCCACGAGCGGCCGACGACGACCGCCCAGGCGAAGGCCGCGACGCCCGCGGCGCCGATCAGCGTCATCACGATCAGCGCGAGCGCGGACGCCACAGAACCAGCGCCCGACCCGATCAGCGCGACGATCTCCCAGCAGGCCAGCGCCAGCAGCGCGAGGGATTCCAGACCGAGCAGCGCGGCCGCGATTCGGGCGGTCGGTGCTGGAGAAGGAGTGCTCATCTGCTGTTCGATTCCTGACCGGTTCACGAAAACCATTGACGATACCGCCACAGTGTAAGACACTTGTTAACGGAATGTTTCCCCACAGTGTGGTGGGAGCGGGCTCTTCCCGCGACATCTCCCAGCGTAGACCGCCCGAATGTTCTGCGCTGACTCGGATTCACCCACCACCGCAAGGAGCATCACCATGGACTGGCGCGACAAGGCAGCCTGCCTCACCGTCGACCCCGAACTCTTCTTCCCTGTCGGGAACACGGGTCCCGCCGTCGACCAGATCGAAAAGGCCAAATCGGTCTGCGCCCGATGCACTGTGACCGAAGTGTGCCTGCAGTACGCGCTCGAGACGGGGCAGGACTCCGGCGTCTGGGGCGGCCTCAGCGAGGACGAGCGCCGCGCGCTGAAGCGCCGCGCCGCTCGCGCCCGCCGCGCGAGCTGACCGACCACCGCGCGAGACGAAGACTTCCCAGGCCCGCTCTCCGGAGCGGGCCTTCGGCGTTCGGCGGCAGTGATCGCGTCGACTTCCCGCCCCGAGGCGTGCAGACCCGCCGACGCCGCGTCCTACTTCGCGATCCAGCGCAGCGGGATGTCGACGATCACCTCGGTGCCGCCGCTCTCCGGCGACGTCCAGTCGATCGTCCCGCCGAGCTCGCCCTGAATCAGGGTGCGCACGATCTGGGTGCCGAGCCCGCGACCCACCTTGCCGCCCTGCAGCCCGATCCCGTTGTCGCGGATGCGCACCGAGAGCCGTTCGTCAGAGCGCTCCGTGACGATCTCGACTTCGCCGTCCGAGTCCTTCAGCCCGTGCTCGACGGCGTTCGTGACGACTTCGGTCAGCGCGAGCGCGAGCGGCGTCGCGTACTTGCTCGGCAGCACACCGAACCTGCCGCTCAGTCGCGTGCGCGCAAGCGTGTTCGGTGCGGCCGCCACCTCGGCGACCAGCCGCAGGACGCGCTCGAACACGACGTCGAAATCGACGTTCTGCGTCAGCCCCTCTGAGAGTGTGTCGTGCACGACGGCGATCGACGCGACTCGACGCATCGCCTGACCGAGCGCGTCTGCGGCCTCCTCGCTCGGCGTGCGGCGGGCCTGGATCCGCAGCAGCGACGCAACCGTCTGCAGGTTGTTCTTGACGCGGTGGTGGATCTCCCGGATCGTCGCGTCCTTGGTGAGGATCTCCTGCTCCTGGTTGCGCAGCTCCGTCACATCGCGGCACAGCACGATCGCGCCGCTGCGTTCGCCGTGGTCCGTGAGCGGGATCGTCCGCAGCGCCACGGTCACCCCGCGCGCGTTCACGTCGGTGCGCCACGCGGCGCGACCCGACGCGACAACTGGCAGCGACTCGTCGACCTCCGCCGATGCCTCGACCAGCGACGCCGTCACATCCGGGAGCGACTCTCCCTCGAGCTCCTCGGCGAAGCCGAGTCTGTTGAACGCAGAGAGCGCGTTGGGGCTGGCGAAGGTGATCGTGCCGTCGACCTCGAGCCGCACCAGGCCGTCGGAGGCGCGAGGCGCGCCGCGGCGCGCACCGGTCGGAGCGTCTTTGTCGGGGAACTCGGCGGTCGCGATCATTCGGAAGATGGAGTCCGCGCACTCGTTGAACGTGATCTGCTGACGCGACGGCGCGCGCACCTCACCGAGGTTCGTGTGTCGGGTCAGCACGCCGATCACCCTGGGGGCCTCGCCGTCGGTGCGCACGATCGGCACCGCCCTCACCCGTGTCGGCGTCTCCTCGAACCACTCGGGCGACGAGGTGTCCACGATCTCGCGCCTCGTCACGGCGTCGCGCACCTGCTTCTGCCATTGCGGGCGCACCTTCTCGCCCACGATGTCGCGGTAGAACAGCGTGGCAGCACCGCTGGGCCTTGCATGCGCGACCGCGAGGTGCGATTCGTCGGCCGTCGGCGCCCACAGCACGATATCGGCGGATGCCAGGTCGGCGAGGAGCTGGCCGTCCGCGGCGACGCGGTGCAGCCACTCGATATCCGTTTCGCTCTGGACCCCCTGGGCCGAGACGAGATCGCTGAGAGTCGACACCCTCACAGTCTATGCAGGGTCCCGCTCCGGGGTGAACGGAGCGTGACCGAGCCTCAGGCCGCATTGCGGCGCAGCTCGCGCCTCGATATCGGCGCCGCAACGACCGCCGTCGGTCGTCCCACACGCTTGGCGAGGCGGCCCATCGCCTGCGCGAGGGACGAGCGAGCCGCCACCTCCCCCGCGGGGCGCGCAGCGAGCAGTGCGGCGTCGATCGCCCGGATGTCGAAGGGGACGAACGAGACGTCGTCGAGGCCCGCATAGCGCGAGAGCGTACGTCGCACCTGCCCGCGAGCATCGATGCCCAGCGCACCGCCGCGGAGTCGGTTCACGACGATGTGCAGGGGCGTGCTGCCGATGTGCGCCCTCAGCTCGGCGTGGGCGCGCAGGAAGCGCGCGATGCTCACCGGGTCGGCCGAGGTGACGGCGACGACCGCGTCTGCGGATTCGAGCACCGACAGCGCAGCCGCATTGCGGCGCGGCCCCGCGATATCGCTGACGATCTCCTCGTCGCGCTCGATCGACGCGCTCGTGTCGACCACGACGTGGTCGGTCCAGGACCGGCACGCGGTGAGAACGGCGCGCACCCGGTCTGCCGAGAGCTCCGGCCAGCGCGACGGTCGGTTCAGCCCTGTCAGCACATCGACGGCTGACGACTCGAGCGGAGCGCTGATGCGCGTCAGCTCCGCCGCGTCGAGAGAGCCGACACTCGCCTTGCGTGCCGCAGCCGCGATGCCGGGACTGTCCTCGGCCAGCCCGAGCGCAGCGGCGAGCGACGGCGCGTGCGTGTCGGCGTCGACCAGTGCGGCACGCCCGCCGCGCTGCGCCAGCGCGACGGCGAGTTCCGTGGCGATCGTCGACCGACCGGGCGCCCCGTGCGTGCCCCACACCGCGAGCACCTGCCCGTCCGTGGTGTCGATTCGCGCCGTCGCGCCCTCGCGCACGGCGTCTGCGACGCGCCATCCCTCGACGTCGACGGCCAACGGCTCGCGCAGCCCGAATGACCGCGCCCAGCGCTTCTCCCCTGCACGCTGGGCGATCGGCACGATTCTGGTTCCGTGCCTGTCGCAGGCCGAGACGAGCTCCGGCGTGAGTGCGTCGCGGGATGCCGTCACGACGACGGCATCGATGTCGGCGAGCACCTCGCGCAGCCGCGATCCGGCATCACGAAGCTGCGGAGCGAGCAGCTGCGGAGCGATCTGCGCCGCGACGTCCGCGCCGTCGACGACCAGCTCGGCGGCAAGACGTTCCCCGTGCGGCTCCGCGACGGCGACGACGAGTGAGAGCGGCCCGCTCATCCGGCGCTCCCCACCGGAACGACCGAGAGCGCGTCCCCCGACGAGATCGCCTCGAGAACGTCAGCGACCACGGCTCGATGCAGGACCAGCTCCACACTCGTACGAGACGAGGCGGACATCACGGCGTCGTCGCGCACGACCTCGCCGACCACGGCGTCCGGCACGAGGATGCGCGGGGCGTCGAAGCCGCTCTCCATCGCCGGCGCGGCCCACAGTTCGACGAGAGCGCCGGGTTCCACTCGGCTCGGAACCTCGGCCGCGCTGTCGACCACGACCGTCGTGGTGTCCGTCGCATCGCCGACGGCCGCGGCGGGGAGGAGCTCGCCCGCACCGATCGTGCGCTGCGCGATGAGCCCGTCGAGTCGCTCCTCTGCGGTGACATAGCGTCCGTCGGCTGTGCCGAGATTGGCTTCGACGACGGTCACGTCGCCGGAATCGAGCGGCTGCCCCGACACGATCGTGTCGGCGGCGACGAACACGGGGACGGTCTGCCGCGCACCCGTGACCACCGCCCATACGCCGACGACCGACACCACGATGAGCCCGACGCCGATGAAGAACCGTGCGTCCGCCCAGAAAGCCCTTCGCTTCGCCATGACGGTCAGCGTGGCAGATTCCGAGCGACGGCGTCGGGAGTTATCCACATGCACGTCATCCGTGGCCAACTCATAGGGTTCGGATCGATAATGGAGCCATGACGGGTTCCCGACTGTTCACACCGGCGCAGGTGGCAGAGGTCCTCGCCATCGACGTCGATTCCGTCATGGCACTCGCCCGAGAAGGGCGCGTGCATGCCGTGCGCGTCGGCTCTCCCGCTTCGTGGCGCATCGACGCGGAAAGCGTGAACGCCTATCTGGGTGAGCAGGCTGAGGATGCCCGCCGCCGCGCACTCTGGCACGAGTCGCAGAACGCGAGCATGCCCGAGGTCTGGGGCACCCCGGGCACACTCTGACGCCTCCCTACGCGCGCCCGGCGAGCGCCGTGCCCTCGCCGACGTCGACCCGCACCCAGGCGACCGCGTGCAGCGGGATGATCCGGTACCCTCTCACCTCGGCCTCGCGCCGCGGCGTGCCGTGGTCGTGCAGTGCGACATCGGCATGGTCCGCCGCGACCCTGTCGAAGGTGCCGGACAGATTTCGCCCGGATGTGGTGCCCATGGTCACCGCGACGCGGCGGCGCGCGAGGTCGCGCAGCGCGAAGCCGAATGTGACGCGCTCGGCGAGCCTGTCCGGTTGTGCCGACCCTTCTCGCGCTGACGCGACGACGGAGACGCCCGACAGCGAGAGGCTCGTGATCGCGGCGAGCGGTGCGAGCAGAATCGACCCGTCGCCCAGTCGGGCGGCCGCCCAGTCCGCTCCCACGGCATCGAGCCGCGCCTCGTGCACTGCCTCGTCCGACAGTTCGAGCCGCACCGATGCACCATCGGCTGCGAGGGCGGCGATCCGATCGCGCAGGCCGAGCCTGGCGATCCTGAGGCGCTCCGTTTCGGAATCGAGCGCGGCTCGCTCCGCCTCCCACTCAGCGGAGAGCTGATCCTCGAGATCCTGGAAGAAGTTGTCCCAGCGCACGCGGACGACGCTATCCGGTTCGGCTCCGTCGTGCGGAATCTGTCCACAGTCATCGTCAGGATGCGTTTCCCACAGGCATACTTGCCTGGTGCGCTGAGGGCTGCCTCGTGCTGGGATTCTGAGACATGAGGGTCTCGGGCCGCCGACGACCCGGTTCTCCCACGTGGCAGCGAGGAGGCTGTTCAACCGATGTCCGTTCCTGTACCCGCCGCACGCCCTCGCGTGCGGCGTGCGCGAGAGGTTCACGAGCTGTTCGACCGGCAGCGCGCGTCGAGCCGCACGCTGCCCGACCCTGCTCCCCTGCTCGACCGCCTCGCCCGAGGTGCGATCGAGGTGATCGCCGGCGTTCGAGAACCGGAGCAGATGGCGCGCTGGCTCGCGGAGAAGCCGTTCCTCAGCCTCATCGCCAGGGCCAATCTCGCCCACCGCGCGAGGAGCGCGCGGAACCAGACAGCCAGACACCCGACGTACGTCGTGAAGTCGGTGCGCGTCTCGTCTCCGGAGGACGGAGTCGCCGAGGGCGTCGTCGTCGTGCAGATGCCGTCGCGCAGCCGCGCCGTCGCAATCCGGCTCGAGGGGATCGACCGCCGCTGGCGAGCAACAGCCCTCGCCATACTCTGAATGCGCATCAGCCACGCGCATCGCGGCGTCCGTGCCGCTCAGCGTGCCAGCGCACGCAGCCACGGCCCGTCCGTGCGCTGCACGCACCATCCATGCACTCAGCCGAAGAGGGTCGCTGCGCCTTCGTAGCGCTCCATGGGAACGGTGTTGAGCTCACCGAGCGCATCGGAGAAGGGCACGCGCACGATCGCCGTGCCCTGCATCGCGACCATCTGGCCCCACTCGCCGTCGACGATCGCATCGACGGCGTGCAGACCGAGGCGAGTGGCGAGCACGCGGTCGAAGCCGGACGGCGCGCCGCCGCGCTGGATGTGCCCCAGCACCGTCGAGCGCGTCTCTATGCCTGTCACCCGTTCGATCTCCGGCGCAAGCACCTCGCTGATGCCGCCGAGGCGCGGGCGGTTGAACGCGTCGAGCCCCTTGTCGCTGTACGCCTCGTCCTGGCCGATGAGCTTGAAGCCCTCCGCCACGACGACGAGCGGGGCGCGGCCGCGCTCCGCTGCCGAGTTGACCTTGTCGCAGATGTCCTCGAGCGAGAGCGGAACCTCGGGGATGCAGATGATGTGCGCGCCGGCCGCCATGCCGGAGTGCAGGGCGATCCACCCCACGTGTCGCCCCATGACCTCCGCCACCATGCAGCGCTGGTGCGAGTCACCCGTCGTACGCAGGCGATCCATCGCCTCCGTGGCGATGTTCACCGCGGTGTCGAAGCCGAACGAGTAGTCGGTCGCACGCAGGTCGTTGTCGATGGTCTTGGGAACTCCGAGCACGTTGATGCCGTCGTTCGCGAGGCGCTGCGCGGCGGCGAGCGTCCCCTCACCGCCGATCGCGATGACGCCGTCGATGTGGTGTCCGTACAGCGTCTTGGCGATGTTCTCCGGGCCGCCGCGCTCGCCGTCGTACGGGTTGGTGCGGCTCGTGCCGAGGATCGTGCCTCCGACCTTCGACAGACCCTTCACCTGATGACGCGTCAGCGGGAAGAAGTCGCCCTCGACGAGCCCCTTCCAGCCGTCGCGGATGCCGACGAACTCGATGCCGTGGTGCTCTGTGCCGTTGAGCACGGCCCCGCGGATCACCGCGTTCAAACCAGGACAGTCGCCGCCAGAGGTGAGGATACCGATCTTCATACGTCAAGGTTAGCGGGCGCCGCGTGCTCCGGATGACTTCGACGGCGACACGCACCGGACATCCGGATGAACGCTCAGCGACTCCCGATCGGCATCGCGGGCCGATACAGCCGCTGTTCGACGGCGCGCTCAGGCCCCGGGGTGCAGCTCCGCCCGCAGCACGTGCATCAGCGCAGCGAGCTGCACGGATTCGACAGCGCCCTCTTCGGTCTGCTCGCCGTCGAGGGCCCGCGCGGCGAGTCCCTCCTTCTGGTCGATCAGCTCGGCGATCTTCGTGTCGAGGGTGTGCGCCGCGATGATCCGCCACGCGGTCACAGGGTCGTCCTGGCCGATGCGGTGCACGCGGTCGATCGCCTGCGTCTGCTCCGCCGCCGTCCAGCTCAGCTCGGCGAGCACGACGTTCGACGCCGCCTGGAGGTTCACGCCGACCCCGGCCGCCGTCAGCGAGCACACGATGATTCCGACATCCGGATCGTTCGTGAACGCATCGATCGCCGCCTGCCGCGCCACAGCGGTCTGATCGCCGCGGATGGAGACCGCCCTGATCTCGTTGGCGCGGAAGTGCGCCTCCGCCTGGTCCATCACGTCGATGTGCTTGGCGAAGTAGACCACCTTGCCGACGGAGCGCTGCAGCTGGGCCGCGTAGTCGGCTGCGAGCCCCGCCTTGGCCTGACCGATCCTGCGCACCATCGAGAAGACGTTGTCGCCTTCCGCCCCGGCTGCCTTCGACTCGTCGAGTTCGCCCTGCGCGACGAGGCGCACGATGTCCTCGTCGATCTCGCCCGGGGCCAGCCCGCGGTCACCACGAGCATCGAGAATGCGTCGGTAGCGAGCGGCCAGGCGAGCGGCCAGCTTGCGCTCGGCATCGCGGATGCCCCGGCCGAACTCGTCGTCGAGCTGCACCGGCATGTCTGCGACGAGCTTGTCAGGCAGATCCTTCGCGACGTCCTTCTTCCTGCGCCGTACGATGCCCATGTCGATGACGGCGCTGCGCGCCTCAGGGTAGAAGGCTTTGTCCGCCGGCGTGAGGCCGGTCGAGTCGAGCTTCGACATCAGCTCCGGCCCCGGCTTCTCCCCGTTCGCCCATCCGAGGAAGCGCCAGATCGCATCGAAGTCCTCGACGTCGTTGATCAGCGGAGTTCCGGTGAGCGCCATCAGCAGCGGGTTGCCGCCCGGCGTCGTCTCGCGCACGCGCTCGGCGAGCGCCAGCACGTTCTGCGAGCGCTGCGACGACAGGTTCTTGATGAAGTGCGCCTCGTCGACCACCATGCCGCGCAGCCCGATCGTCGCGAGCCAGCCGAGATGGCGGTCGAGGATCTCGTAGTTGACGATGAAGATGTCGGCGAATGCATCGACGTCCTGCCCGTCGCCGTTGATGACGGTGGCACGGCGCTGCGGGGTCCATCGCTCGACCTCGCGTGCCCAGTTCATCTTCACGACGTTGGGCACCACGACGACGAGCGGGAAGGCGTTCGCGACGGAGGCGGCGAGCACCGACTGCGCCGTCTTGCCCAGACCCGGCTCATCTGCGAGCAGGAACGTGCGGTGGCCGGCTCGGACGGATTCGAGGAAGCGCGACTGGTGCACCATCACGTCGAACCCCTTGGGCGAGACGCGGTCGATCTCCGGAACGGGCGGCAGCGGCATCACAGCGGATCCTCCGCCGGAGCCGAGCTCGAAGGCCTTGTACAGCGGCCCCATCAGCTCCCAGTCATCGAGGCGGCTGCGGCGCGGCGGCTGCGGTCGGCGCGCAACGTCCGGCTCGAGGAACGGGTTCGCTTCTCGTCGGTACTCGATCTGCTCCGGAACGACGGCGCGCTCCGCCGCCGCTCTCGGAACGACGGGCTCGACCGCCGCAGGCTTCGCATCGGCGATGATCAGCTCTTCCGGCGCGAGCTCGGCACCCGACTCGAGCAGCCAGTCGCGGCGCATGCGCTGCGCAACGGGGCTCGTCGCGTGATCGACCTCCAGCAGCTGGATCAACGAGGTATCGCGCGCCGCGGTCTTCGCAAGGATCGTGGCGACGCCGTCGAGCCGCTTGAGCAGTTCGGCGCGGGCCGAGTCGCTGATTGCGGCGGCGTCCTTCACACGGGCGCGTTCCTCGCGCACGAGGAACGCGATCACCTGGAACTTGACGCGGTTCGTCGGGCCGAGCCTGTTCTTCTGCGCCTTGGCCTCGACCTCCCGAACCTTGCGGGCGAGGATCGGGATGATCGGTGCCTCATCATCGCGGCGTGCGGACGAAGACTTCTTGCGCTTCCGCGCGGGTGCCGTGGTCGGCATGCTCCTCCTGAGCGTCGATTCCGACGAGCGATTGCCCCTCCGGATGACCTGATGTGCGAGCCGGATGCGAGGCAGTGCGGTCCGGATGGATCCGGACTCGTCGCCACGCGGGCGTCGACGTCGCTCACGGGTCACACGAACGGACACACGCAAGCTCCGCGCATATTCTATCGCACACCCGCTGCTGCGAAGGGCACCACGCCAGATGAACCGCTCGCGGTGCCTCCCCCGCTGGCCGGTCAGGACCAGAGCGCCGCGGCGATCGACTCGCTGTACTCGGGTTCGACCGACGAATTCAGCTCGCGCGTCGCCGCCCAGCCGCCTCCGCCGAACACGTGCGTCTCGGTCGACTCCGCCTGCCCAGCATCACCGTTGATGGTGTTCTTCAGCGAGCACACCTCTGGCTCCCCGTCCGTGCAGGTGAACCCCGACTGCTCGAGCGCTGTGCGAAGCGCGTCCGCCTGTGCGTCGTCGATCTCGGCGACGGTGGTCGCGATGCCGGTCTCGCTCGCGACACCCCAGGTGCACCGCAGCGGGTCGACCTGATCGAGTAGTTCGAGCGCTCCGACGACCTCGGACGACAGCATGGTCAGGCTGGGGTCGTTGAGCTGGAACCCGTCAGCGCCGTCGAGCACGTCGAACATCTCGTCGGTGTACACGGACGCGCAGTCCGCCGGCATCTCGAAGCCGGCGGGCTCGGGAGTCGACTCCGGGACCGAGGTCTCCGACGGTGACGTATCGGGCGCGGATGCTCCCGGCTCCTCCGTGTGCTCCGCTCCGGGTTCCGGCGCACAGGCGGCGGCACCCGCCGCCACGAGTGCGACGAGACCGAGAGCAGCGACACTCCGCGCGATGTTCATACGGCCAACGCTACCGAGCGCACCGCGTCGACGGCATCCGACGCGCAGAACGGCTCACACCTCGACACGCACGATGGAGCGGCGCGCCTCACATCAGGCTCGCCGCTCCATCCGGTTCAGCGCTGGAACCGGCGCAGACGCAGGCTGTTCAGGACGACGAACACGCTGGAGAACGCCATCGCCGCACCGGCGATCATCGGGTTGAGCAGGCCGAGCGCTGCGAGGGGGATCGCAGCGACGTTGTAGCCGAATGCCCAGAAGAGGTTGCCGCGGATGATCGACATCATCCGCCTGGACAGCCTCACGGCATCGGCGACGGCCGCAAGCGACTCGCGCACGAGCGTGACGTCGCTGGCGTGACGGGCGGCGTCGGTCCCTCCGCCCATCGCGATGCCGAGGTCGGCTGCGGCGAGCGCCGCGGAGTCGTTGATGCCGTCTCCGACCATCGCGACCCTGTGCCCGGCCTCCCTCAGCCTGCGCACCTCGGCGATCTTGACCTCCGGCGTGGCACCTGCCGACACCCTGTCGATACCGACCTCGTCGGCCACCCTCCGGGCGACCCGTTCGGCGTCTCCCGTCAGCAGGACGACGTCGAGACCGAGGTCGTGCAGTTCGGCGACCGCTGCCGCGCTGTCGTCGCGCACCGTGTCGGCCACCTCGATGACCCCGCGAGCGACGGAGCCCGCACCCTGCTCGGCCCAGCCGACGACCACGACGGTTCCCGCCGCGTTCGCCACGGCGTCGGCCACGGCATCCGGCACATCGGCACCCAGTTCGCGTGCCAGAGCAAGGCTGCCGGCGAACGCGTCGACGCCGGACACGGTTCCGCTCACGCCGCGACCGGAGTGACTGCGGAAGCCGTCGACCGCGGGCAGCCCGCCCCCTGCTTCGGCGACGACGGCCGCAGCCAGGGGGTGCTGAGATCCTGTCTCGAGCGCACCGGCCATGCGCAGGACCTCCTCGCGATCCGCCCCGTCGGCGACGGCGACAGCGCTCACGCTCATCCGGCCGCTGGTCACGGTTCCCGTCTTGTCGAGGACGACCGTGTCGATGCGCCCCGCCGTCTCGATCGCCTCCGGCCCTGTGACGAGCACGCCCAGCTGGGCTCCGCGGCCCGTGCCGACCAGAATCGCGACGGGCGTTGCGAGACCGAGTGCGCACGGGCAGGCGATGATCAGCACGGCGATCGCTGCAGCGAGCGCCTGATCGATGCTGCCGCCGAAGGCGAGCCACGCGACGAGCGTGATGATCGACAGGGCGATCACGACCGGGACGAACACTGAGGAGATGCGGTCTGCGAGCCGCTGCACGCGTCCCTTGACCGCCTGCGCGTCTTCGACGAGCCGCGCCATGTGCGCCAGACGCGTGTCGGCGCCGACGGCTGTGGCCCTGATCACCAGCCGTCCGTCGACGGCGATCGTGCCGCCGGTGACGGCATCGCCTTCAGCGGCCGTGACGGGAACGGACTCCCCCGTCATCGCGCTGGCGTCGACCGCGGCGCCGCCGGAGACCACGACACCGTCCGCGGCGATGCGCTCGCCCGGACGGGCGACGAACAGATCGTCCAGCCGCAGCCGCGAGGTCGGAATCACTTCGTCGTCCGCCCCGTCTGGCCTCGCACGCATGACCTCGTCCGCGCCGAGTTCCATCAGCGCGCGCAGAGCGGCACCGGCCCGGCGACGCGAGCGCTGCTCGATGAATCGGCCCGCCAGCAGGAACACCGTGACGATGGCTGCGACCTCGTAGTACACGTGAGCGCCGATCGGAGTCGCCCAGATGCTCCAGGCGAGCGCCGCGACCGTGCCGAGGGTGATGAGCGTGTCCATCGTCATCGCACCGTGCCGGGCGTTCTGGAAGGTGGCGCGGTGGAACGGCCAACCGCCCCACAGCACGACCGGGAGCGTGAGGACGAGCGCCATCCATTCCCACCCGGGGAAGTGGATGGCCGGGATCATCGATACGACGAGCACGGGTGCGGAGAGGATCGCGCTGATGACGAGCCTGGTCAGAAGCGTCGTCGTGCCCGGGCGATCTTCGACGTCGTGGTCGTGGCCTCCTGCGTCGTGAGCCTCGTGCTCGTCGTGGCGGGAGGCGTCGTCGCTGCGCACGCTCGCGTCGTATCCCGCGGAACGGACGGCATCCACCAGTGCTGCGCCGTCCACATCGGCTGGCGCGGACACCTTGGCCGATTCCGTAGCGAGGTTCACCGCGGCCTCAACACCCGGAACCTTCTGCAATCGCTTCTCGACGCGCGCAACGCAGCTCGCGCACGTCATGCCCTCGATATCGAGGACGACGCCGCGCGCAGGCTGCGGGCTGTGGTCGGTCGTAGTGCTCATGTCGATTCCCTTCGTCGACGAGGATCGTTCCTCACCGACAGGAACAGCATACCCCCCTGGGGTATTCCTCGCCACCGATGCAGTTGTTGTTCGCCATCCCGAACATCCGGCTCTCGCATAGGCTGAGGGCATGACGCGCACGTACTCAGAGGCCGAGATCGCCCAGACCATCGACCACGCCGTCCTGAAGCCGGAGCTCACGCGCACCGACCTGGATCGCGAACTCGACATCGCAGCGGAATGGGGCGTGTGGAGCGTCTGCGTCAGGCCGAGCGATGTGGCGCACGCGTGCGAGCGGCTCGAGGGCTCGCGCGTTCGCGTGGGCACGGTGATCGGGTTCCCGCACGGCACCACGTCCACCGCGGCGAAGGTCGCCGAGGTGCGCAGGGCGGCTCAGGACGGGGCGAGCGAATTCGACATGGTGATCAACATCGCCGCGCTGCGCTCCGGCTTCGACGTCGCGGTGCGCGAGGACATCGCCGCCGTCGTGCACGCCGCAGCAGGAGCAGTCACCAAGGTGATCCTCGAGACGAGTCTGCTCGATCTCGAGCAGATCGAGCGCGGCAGCCGCCTCGCCGAGGAGGCCGGCGCGACATTCGTGAAGACGTCGACCGGCTTCGCAGGCGGCGGCGCCACCGTGGAGCACGTCGCGCTCATGCGCGCGACCGTGTCCTCGGCGGTTCAGGTGAAGGCGTCGGGCGGTGTGCGAGGGCTCGACTCCGCGACCGCCATGCTCGACGCCGGCGCCACACGCCTCGGCACCTCCGCCGCCGCGACGATCCTCTCCGAGGCGCGCTCCCGCGCCGCCGGCTCCGAGGCTTCCGGCGCTGAGGACACCGGCTCATACTGACGCCGCACCTCCCGGAACTCGGGCTGCGCCCGGCGCGGGGCGGGGTCACCTGCTCGGCCTGCGCCCGGCGACCGTCGATCACTCGTCCCGACAACGCGAGCGTTCGCTGTCCTCACTCGCTCCGGTCCCGAGGAGCTCGCGGGTGCGAGCGACGTCGTCGCGCATCTGGGTGATCAGGGAGTCGAGGCCGTCGAACGCCTCCATGCCGCGAATGCGCTGCGCGAACTCCACGTCGACTCGAGCGCCGTACAGATCGAGCTCGGTCTCATCGAGCACGTACGCCTCGACCTGTGACTCGTCGACGTCGTTGAACGTGGGATTGGCTCCGACCGAGATCGCGGCGGGGTAGCGCGTGTTCCCGAGCTCGGGCCTGGCCGCGACGAGCCATCCGGCGTAGACGCCGTCGGCGGGCACGAAGCCCTCGGATTCTGACGACAGGTTCGCGGTGGGGAAGCCCAGCTCGCGGCCGCGTTTGAGGCCGTGCACGACTTCGCCGGTCACCGAGGGCAGCCGGCCGAGCAGCTTGGCCGCGCGCGCGACGTCCCCGGCCGTGAGCAGCTCGCGCACCCAGGTCGACGACACCCGTCGCCGCTCTCCGTCACTCGCGATGTCGTCGATCACATCGACGACGAAGCCGTGCTCCGCGCCCATCCGCTCCAGCAGCGCCGTGTCCCCTGCCCCGCGGGCGCCGAACCTGAAGTCTCGGCCGACGAGCACGTGGCGCGCGCGGAGCGCGTCGACGAGCACCCGCCGGGCGAAGCTCTCCGCTTCCTCTCGGGCGAGGTTCTCATCGAAGGTGAGCATCAGGGTGGCGTCGATGCCGGTTGCCGCGAGAAGCTCGGCCTTCTGCCTCGTGCCGACCAGCGGCTTCGGACAGCGCTCCGGGGCGAGCACCGCGAGCGGGTTGCGGTCGAAGGTCACCGCGACGGTGCGGCGCTCCCCCGCAGCCGACGCCACGATCATCCGGTCGATGATCGCCCTGTGCCCCGCGTGCACACCATCGAACTTGCCGATTGCGACGATCGATTCGCCGAAGTCATCCGGCACCTCGTCCGCTCCGCGGAACAGGATCATGACGTCGCCTCGGCTCCGCTCCGGCTCGGCGCGTGAGATGTCAGCCACCACATGCCGAGGAACGGCAGCACCAGCGGCACCCAGACGTATCCAGAGCCGAAGTGAGTCCAGACCGTCGCCTCAGCGTGGAACAGGTTCTCGACCGCCGGAACGAAGCTGAGCGCACCGATGATGAGCACACCGACCAGTTCGAACGACACCGCAGCCCATGCCACGCGGTACCAGCCGGAACTGCGGGAGGAGGCCACGAGCGCGACGGTGGCCAAGATGTACACCACGGCGGCGAGCGCCGAGAGCAGGTACGGCACAGGCGCCTCGGAGAAGCGCGAGATGATCTGAGACGCGGAACGGCCCGTCGCAGCGAGCGCGAGGATGCCGTACACCCACACGAGGACGGTGCCGAGTCCGCCGATGCGGCGCGGGCGATCTGGTTCGGTCATAGCCTGCCCAGTTTAGATGGTGAACCGCCGGGAGACTGCGAGCGGGGCGCGGAGGCTCAGCTCAGCGGCGTGCTCCAGATGACGTCCATGCGCCACAGCATGACCGCAAGCGACAGCCCGACCACTCCCATGATCGCGGTGCTCCACCTGGTGCGGTCGACGAACGCCCACACCACGGCGGCGAACGGCAGCAGCGCCGCCGATGCCAGGTACATCCAGAACTCGAGCAGGTCGCCCTCAGCGGGGTTCCCTGCGAAGGGCGCGATGATCGAGACGATCACCTGAGCGAGCAGGGCGAGCTCGACGAGAGCCATCGCCCCGATGCTGAGGTCGCTGGGACGCCGCCCGGCAAGTCCGAGCACGAGGCAGAGCAGCCCGGCCGCACAGGTGAGCGCGATCAGCGCGACGGTGAGCCAGGTGATCATGCGTTCTCCGGCATATTCATCGCCGACTTGAGCGCGGAGCCCCGCTTCTCGACGATCCCGACGAGCACGCCGGTTGGGTCGACGGCCGCGGCGTGCGCTCCGGAAACCCGCTCGGCGAGACCGTCGAGCCGCTTCCCATGGCGCAGGTCCTGCGCCTGGTCCGCCGTGATGTCGAAGCGCCCGACAGCCATGACCGCCACCTCGACGGGGTCCATAGGCACGGCTCCGTCAAGGTGGTCGCCGTCGACCGCGTCGGCGACGTCGAAGTCTCCGACGCGCGTGCGGCGCAGGAAGGTGAGGTGCCCTCCGACACCGAGATCGGCGCCGAGATCGCGAGCCAGAGCCCGGATGTAGGTGCCGGATGAGCAGTCGACGGTCACGTCGAGTTCGATCGCGCCGTCGAGTCGTCGCATCGCCGTGCGCTGGAAGCGAGAGACGGTGACCGCTCTGGCCTTCAGTTCGACGCTCTCGCCGGCACGCACGCGCTCGTATGCGCGCCGTCCGTCGACCCTGATCGCCGAGACGGCGCTCGGCACCTGCTCGATCGGCCCCGTCAGAGCCGTGATCCCCGCATCGATCCGCTCGTCGCTGACGGCGGAGACGAGCGCTGTCTCTGCCCGCTCGATGATGTCGCCCTCTGCGTCGTCCGTCGTCGTCGCCTCGCCGAGCCGAATCGTCGCCTCGTAGGTCTTGCCGAGGCCGACCAGGTACGTCAGCAGCCGGGTCGCGCCGTTGATGCCGATCAGCAGCAGGCCGGTGGCCATCGGATCCAGCGTGCCGGCATGGCCGACCTTGCGGGTGCCGAATGCCCGCCGTGTGCGCGCAACGACGTCGTGGCTGGTGACGCCCTTGGGCTTGTCGACGAGGAGGACGCCAGAACTCATCCCCTCAGCCTATGGGACGTGCCTGATGGACGTATCACGGCCCGTCGGCTGCTGGCCGAGCCGTCGGTCAGTCGCGCGGGTCGCGGCGTCTCAGCAGCAGCACGCCGTCCTCGATCGTGCTCGGTTCGCCGTCGGGTGACGTCGTCGCCCGCTCGCGGGTCTCGGAGAGCACGACCTCCCACGCATCCGGATCAAGGGCGAGCATCTCCCGCTCTTCCTCCGGAGCGAGGAAGCGGTGGTGTCCGGCGTGCGCATCACCGGCCCATGGCGGTGCGCTCGCGTGCGAGGTGATCAGGAGATGCCCGCCCGCGGCGACGCGTTCGGCCGCCCGCCTCAGGATGTCCTCGCGCGGCTCGCTCGCCGGGGAGTGCAGGAAACTCGAGGTGACCAGGTCGTATACCTTCCCCGACACGGCGTCGACATCGCCCACCGTGAATTCCGCGCTGCCCGAGCCGAGATCGGCCGCTGCCGCGGCTTCGACTGCGCGTCGGACTGCCGTGGTCGACACATCGACTCCGGTGGCATCCCAGCCGCGCTCGGCGAGCCAGATCACGTCCGCGCCCTCACCGCTGCCGACATCGAGGGCGCGGCCGGGAACAAGGTTCCCTGCGACGTCGGCGAGCACGCCGTTGACCGAGTGCGACCACACGCGGTCGGCTCCGGAGTAGCGCTCCTCCCAGAGTGCTGCGGTCGAGACCTCCGGCCACGGCTCGCCG
The DNA here is from genome assembly GCF_003569805.1 of Microbacterium halotolerans. Lineage (GTDB taxonomy): Bacteria > Actinomycetota > Actinomycetes > Actinomycetales > Microbacteriaceae > Microbacterium > Microbacterium halotolerans. The sequence continues at coordinate 204,264 of NZ_KZ984053.1, forward strand.
GACTTCGCGGCCGCGTCGAATTCGGCGGTCACGAGTGCGGCGTTCACCGCCGCTCCCACAAAGGAGCCGTCGCCGATCGACTTCGGAACGTTGGCACCGGGATTGACGACGTTCCCGACCGCCCAGATCCTCTCGTCGCTCGTCCGTCCCATCTCGTCGACCTCGATGAACCGCCCGAACGGCGTCTCGGACCTGGTGAGTTCGAGCGGCGCCAGGAACGCGTCGTGCGGCCTCGGGACGCCCATGGTGAAGATGGCGTCCGCGGCGATCTCGCGGCCGTCGCTGAGACGGACGTTCGAGATCTGCGCGCCGTCGCCGACCACTTCGGCGACGGGTTCCGACTCCAGCCGGACGCCGCGTGCGCGCAGCCGCGCCTGCGTTTCGGGAGTGAGCTCGCCGAGCCCCGCGGTGAGCACGGTGACGTCGTCGCTCCACTGGCGGATCAGCTCCGCCTGGTGCAGCCCGAGCGGCGAAGTCGTGAGCACCGCAAGACGCTTGTCGCGCACCTCCCAGCCGTGACAGTACGGGCAGTGCAGCACCGTCCGCCCCCAGCGCTCGGCAAGACCGGGGATGTCGGGAAGGTCGTCGGTGAGCCCGGTGGCGACGACCAGCGCCCGCGTGCTGTGCTCGCGGCCGTCGAGCGTGCGCACCATGAGTCCGTCCGCATCGCGTTCGACACGTTCGATCGTTCCTGCGGTGAATTCGACGCCGTAGGCCTCTGCTTCAGTGCGGCCGCGAGCCGCCAGGTCTCGCGGCGACGCTCCGTCATGACCGAGCACGCCGTTCATGTGGTCGGCGAAGCGGTTGCGGGGGCTTCCCGCATCGATCACGAGCGCGCGTCTGCGCGCTCGCCCGAGCATGACTGCGGCGGACAGACCTGTCGGCCCGCCGCCTGCAACGATGACATCCCAAGAGTTCTGCATGTCCCCATGTTGTGCGAGACTGTGCACGACCGCAAACAATATTGCAGAAATGGCAAAGGGAGCGCGATGCGAGCGGAACTGGACCAGATCGGGCCGCGCCTGCGCGCCGAACGACGATCGCGCGGGCTCACGCTCGAGGAGCTGGCAGCGAGCGCCGACATGTCGACGAGCACGCTCTCCCGCTTGGAATCGGGCAAGCGCCAAGCCAACCTCGAGCTCCTGCTCCCGCTCACGAGGCGGTTGGGCATCCGGATCGACGACCTCCTGCCCGCGAAGCCGGCCGACCCCCGAGTGCATCGCCCCGCCGTCACGAGGGACGGACTCACCATCGTGCCGCTCGCACCCGAGCACTCATCGGTGATGACGTTCAAGATCACCTACCCGGCAGGCGTCGCCCTGCCGGAGCTGCGCACCCACGACGGCTACGAGTGGCTGTACGTGCTGACCGGAAAGCTGCGGCTTCGCCTCGGCGAACAGGATCTCGTGCTCGCCCGCGGCGAGGCCGCGGAGTTCGACACCCACACGCCGCATGCCATGTCGGCCGCCGGCGGGCGCGCGGCGCAGGTGATCAGCATCTTCAACGAGAAGGGCGCGAAGATCCACACCCGCACGAGCGAGACGGAGTAGCGCCTACGGAGCGCAGGCTCCCGAGCCCTCTGCGTCGCCCGCCAGAACGATTCCGACGACTCGGCCGCTGTCGCCGATTGTGAACGACAGCGTCGCGCCGGGCGCGGTCCTCCCCTCCGGATGCAGCTCGATCGCTCCTGCCGTGGGAGCGGCGGTCTCCTCGGCCGCGGGGTAGACGGCCCTCACCTCGTCGCGAGTGGAACCGAGCCCGAGCCCCTCCGGCGTGCGCGGGGCCTCGCTCGGCGCACCGATCTCGCCCGAGACCTCGATCTCGACGATGCCGGACGCCGCGGCGGCGAACGTCACGTCGAAGCCGGCCTCACCGTGCCAGCTCACGGTGCACTCGTCGACTGATCGCCATGTGTCGGGCAGCGTCTCAAGCGTCGTCGCGAAATCGTCACCGATTCGGACGCCGCCGACCGCTCCTGCCGAGATCACCCACGTCGTGGGATCCTCCGGGTCCTCGTCCGCCGAGCTGACGGGCGTCTCCGCCATCGCAGCCAGTCCGTCGGAGGGCGGCAGGTCTGAGTCGGAGTCGGCTCCTCCGACCGCGGTGCATGCGGCGAGCGCTCCTGCGAGCGCGACCGACGCGACGAAGGCGCCGAGCGCGCGCGGGCGCAGAGAGAATTCGGGGAAGGGCACCCAGGACACGCTACGGATGTCAGATCACGAGACGGCCGCGCCGCGATCACGGTTCGATCGCGATCAGCCGTGCACGCTCTCAGGAACGCATGCAGACGAATGGTATGCGACACCGCTGAGGTTCTAGGCTGAATGGATGCAGTCCGCCATCACCGAGGCCCTCCTGCCCTGGTACCGCACCAATGCGCGCGCGTTGCCGTGGCGCGCGGACGGATTCGGCGCGTGGGGTGTGCTCGTCTCCGAGTTCATGCTGCAGCAGACGCCCGTCGCCCGAGTGATCCCGCTGCTGGACGCGTGGCTGAGCCGCTGGCCGACTCCGACCTCGCTGGCGGATGAGGCTCCTGCAGAGGCTGTGAAGGCGTGGTCGAACCTCGGCTATCCACGACGTGCCCTCTGGCTGCACCGGGCGGCGGTGCAGATCCGCGACCATCACGACGGGGTCGTGCCTCGCAGCGTCGATACGCTGCTCTCCCTCACCGGCGTCGGTGACTACACCGCACGTGCGGTCGCCGTCTTCGCCTACGGCGACCGCCATCCGGTTGTCGATACGAACACCCGACGCGTGATGGCGAGGGCGATCGACGGTGCTGCGCACCCCGCGCCCCCTCGTCCCGCCGACCTCGACCAGATGGCCGCGCTGCTTCCGGCGTCGCACGCGGAGGCCGCAGTGATGAACGCGGCGGTGATGGAATTGGGCCAGGTCACCTGCACGGCTCGCTCCCCCGCGTGCGGGACGTGCCCGATCGCCGACGCGTGCGCGTGGCACGCCGCCGGCCGGCCCGAGACCCCGGACACCCGTCGCAAGCAGGCCAAGTACGAGGGCAGCGACCGGCAGGCGCGGGGCGCTGTGATGCGCGAACTGCGCGGGGCGACCTCACCGATCGCGCAGCAGCGCATCCTCGCCGACTGGCATGACGCGGCTCAGCGCGACCGGGCGGTGCTCACCCTTCTGGACGACGGTCTCATCGAGTCGACGGACGGCGAGCTGCACCTGCCCCGCTGACGCACCTCGGCCGCGGAACTTCCATGGACCGCACCTCCGCAGCAGGGCTGATTCAGCGCATCGAGCCGCTTCCTCTTGCCTCTGATTGAACAATCGTTTAGCATACTGAACATGAGTTCAGCCGAAGATCGGACGACGAGGGCGCGGATCCGTGACGCGGGCGTTGCGGCCTTCGCCGCCGGCGGCTTCTCCCGGACCACGATCCGGGGCATCGCACAGGCCGCCGGCGTCTCCCCCGGCCTGGTCATCCATCACTTCGGGTCGAAGGACGGCCTGCGGAGGGAATGCGACGACTACGTCTTCACCGCGATCTTCGATGCGAAGCGCGGTGCGGCGCCACAGGCCGCACCCGACGCGATCGCCTCGATGTTCCGCGACGAGCGGATGCACACGATCGTCGAGTACTTGGTGAAGTCTCTGCTCGACCCGTCCGAGCACGGTCAACGCCATTTCGACCACTACGTCGATCTCGTCGAGGAGCTCCTCGGCTCCGGCTTCGCCGGGTACTCGTTCCGGCACTCGGACGACAACAGGGCACAGGCGGCCATGGTCGCCGTCCTCGCTCTCACGCCCATGATGCTGCAGCATCGCCTGCAGTCCGTGCTGGGCACGCAGGACACCGCCTCGACCCTCGCTCGTCTCTCGCAGCCGCTGCTCGACCTGTACATGCGCGGCATCATCGTCGACTCCCCGAACCACACGGACGCCGACGGAACCACAGACTCTGCCACCACCGCGCCTGCGGAAGACCCCGACGCGCCCCGAGACGAACGGAGAATGCCATGACCGCAGCACCCCGTGCGGCAGACACCGCCGCTTCCCGCCCCGGCACGGACTCCGCCATCGATATCGCAGGGCTCGTCAAACGGTACGGGAGCGTCACAGCGCTCGACGGCTTCGACCTGACGGTGACGCGCGGCGAGGTGCACGGCCTCCTCGGCCCCAACGGCGCGGGGAAGTCCACGACCATGCGCATACTGCTGGGGATCCTGCGCCACGACTCGGGGCGCGTGCGTCTTCTCGGCGGCCACCCGTTCTCGGACGCGGTCGCCCTGCACCGACGCCTCGCCTACGTGCCCGGCGACGTCGAACTGTGGCCGAACCTCACCGGCGGCGAGACCATCGACCTGTTCACGCGGCTGCGCGGCGGAGCGGATCGGAGCAAGCGCGACGAGCTGATCGAGAGATTCGACCTCGATCCGCGTAAGAAGGGACGCACGTATTCGAAGGGGAACAGGCAGAAGGTCGCGCTCATCGCCGCGCTGGCATCGGACGTCGAACTGCTGCTGCTCGACGAGCCGACCGCCGGCCTCGATCCACTGATGGAAGCGGTCTTCCAGGAGTGCATCCACGAGGCCAAGCGCGCCGGGCGCACGGTGCTGCTGTCCAGCCACATCCTCGCCCAGGTCGAGGTTCTCGCCGACCGGATCTCGATCGTGCGGCAGGGACGGATCGTCGAGACCGGCACACTCGACGACCTGCGGCACCTGTCGCGCACCACCGTCTCAGTGCGCACGGACGAGCCCCTCGCCGGCCTGAACGAGCGTGCCGGAGTGCACAACGTGCTCGCCGAAGGCGAGCACGTCCGTTTCGATGCGGATGCCGACCACCTGCCCGAGATCATGCGCGACCTCGCGGGGCACGGCGTGCGGGCTCTCACCGCAGCGCCGCCGACTCTCGAGCAGCTGCTCCTGCGCCACTACGGCGACGGCGAGGAATCATGACCGCCGTCACCGAACGTCCCCGCAGCGAGCGCCGAGAGCCGGCATCGGGCGGCCCGCTGACGGGCACGGGCATGCTGCTGCGCTTCATGCTGCGCCGCGACCGGATCCGCTTCCCCGTCTGGGTGCTCGCCCTGAGCGTCATGGCCGCGTACTTCTCGAACGTGATCGCCCTGGTGATGGACGAGGAAGCGCTGAACGCGATGACGGCGTTCGCGGCGAACCCCATCATGGGTCTCATCGGCGGCCCCGGCTTCGGCTTCGATGCCATCACCGTGCCGAGGTTCGTCGTCGGAATGTACGGCACCAGCCTCATGCTGGGCGCGGCGTTCATGAGCATCACCACGGTCTCGCGCCACACCCGGGTCGAGGAGCAGACCGGTCGCGCCGAGCTGATCCGCGCGAACGTGGTCGGCAGACACGCGCCCCTCGCCGCCGCGCTGATCATCGCAGCGTCGATGAACATCGTGATGGCGCTTGTGACGGGGCTCACGATGATGTCGTCGACTGCAGAGCCGGCGCCCGCGGGATCGCTGCTGTTCGGCGCGGGCCTGGGGGCAGCCGGCCTCGCCTTCGCGGGAGTCGCCGCTGTGACCGCGCAGCTGAGCCCCTTCTCACGAGCGGCATCCGGACTCGCGGGCCTGGTGCTCGGTGTGAGCTTCGTCGTCCGGGGGCTCGGCGACATGTCAGCTGTGCAGAACGGTGATCTCGCGTGGCTGTCGTGGCTGTCGCCGCTCGGCTGGCCGCAGCAGACGGCGCCGTTCACGAACGACGACTGGTGGCCGCTCCTGCTGAGCGTCGCGCTCTTCGCGGTGCTCGTCGCTCTGGCGTTCGTCCTGCAGTCGCGCCGCGACCTCGCCGCAGGCATCCTGCCTGACAGGCTGGGCCGCGCCGCAGCGCGCGGCTGGCTGCGCGGCCCGCTCTCGCTCGCCTACCGCCTGCAGCGACCTGCCATCGCCGGTTGGTCGATCGCGATGCTGCTCGGCGGCGTGACGTTCGGCGCCTTCACGCGCCCGATGGCGGACGGCGCTGAGGGCATGCCGGAGCAGATCGTCGGGCTGATGGGCGGCACCGACGGCATCGTCGAGGGATACGTCGGCTTCATGGGCGTGTACTTCGCGATGATGGTCGCGGCCTTCGCGATCATCTCCGTGCAGTCGCTCCGAACCGAGGAGCAGGGAGTGCGCACGGAGGCCGTGCTGGCAACCGGCGTCAGCCGGTCGGCGTGGCTGCTGTCGTGGACGCTCGTCACCGCGGTCGGGTCGCTCTGGCTGCTCGCGCTCGCGGGGTTCGGCGAGGGCATCGGCGCGGCGGCGGGGATGAACGACTGGAGCATGTTCTGGCCGGTCGCGTTCGGGCACGCCGCGCAGGTGTCTGCCGTCTGGCTGCTGCTCGGCCTCGCCGTCGGCCTGTACGGCGTCGCACCGCGCGTCCTCGGGCTGACGTGGGCCGTGTTCATCGTCGGCGCGCTGCTGTCGCTCTTCGGCGAGATGCTCGACCTCGACGACGCCGTACTCGCCGCATCGCCGTTCCGCCACGTGGGCGAATACCCCGCGGACGACATCTCATGGGCCGGCATCGCCGTGCTGACCGGCATCGGTGCGGCGTGCACGATGCTCGGCACGATCGTCTTCCGACGCCGCGACCTGACCACCGCCTGACAGCCGGGGCGCGTCGATCCGGTCGATGGATCGGATCGACGCGCCCCGGCGGGTACAGCGTCAGCGCGACGCGGCCGGTTCGGTCACCTCACCGAGGACTCGCTCGAATCCGTCGGGGATGTGCAGGTCGCGCGCGTTCAGCTCCTCGATCGACGAGTGGCCGAGACCCAGTACGGCGGAGTCGAGGCCCATGCGCATCAGATCCAGTACGTTCTCGACACCCGCCTGCCCGTTGGCCGCGAGGCCCCAGAGGTAGGCCCGCCCGATCAGCACCGCGCGTGCGCCCAGCGCGAGCGCTTTGGCGACGTCGCCGCCTCGGCGCACTCCGCCGTCGAGAAGCACCTCGACCCTGTCCCCCACGGCGTCGACGACGGGGCCGAGGCAGCGGATCGATGCAGGGGTCGTGTCGAGGTTGTTGCCGCCGTGGTTCGACACCGAGATCGCGTCGACGCCGATGTCGGCGGCCCGGCGCGCGTCGTCGACACGGGTGATGCCCTTCATCATGAACGGGCCGCCCCACTCCTCTCGCAGCCAGGCCAGGTCCTCCCATGACGGAGGCGGCGTCTGAGTCCATTCGCCGTACGCGCCGAAGAAGGTCGGAGCGTCCTCACCCGGCATCGTGAGATTCGGCACCGTCAGATCGGGAAGCCCCGCCCTGAGCCACTGCGCCGTCCACTGCGGGCGTCTGATGCCCTCAGGGGCCATCTTGTAGACCGCCTGGAGCGTCATCCGCTCCGGGATCTCCGGGCTCCCCCAGTCGCGCCCGAACGAGTACGACCAGTCCGTCGTCGAGATCAGCGCCTTCGCGCCAGCGGCGCGCGCCCTGTCCATTCGGTATCGCATAGCATCCCGAGTACCGGTCCAGTACATCTGGAAGAAGGTGTTCTCGTTCGCGGCCGTGACCTCCTCGACGGTCTTCGACGCGAACGAACTCAGCCCCATGATCAGGCCGCGGTTCGCCGCCGCACGCGCGACGGCCGTCTCGCCCTCGGGCCGAATCGCCTGCACGCCCGTCGGTGAGATCATCACCGGCATCGACACGGGGATGCCCATGATCGTGGTCGAGAGGTCGCGCTGTGCTCGGTGGCCAGCAACGTGCGGGGCGAACTCGAGTTCGGCGAAGGCGTCCTGGTTGTCCTGCGGGGTGCGCCCTCGCTCCGATCCGGCGACGAGCGCCGAGTACACGGATGGCGGCAGGAACTGCTCGGATCGCCGCTGCGCCTCCCGCACCGTTTCGAACCAGGGATTGCGCACCCACGGCCACAGTCTGCTCATACTCGTACACCCTTCGCCATCGACGGTTGCGTCTTCCAGACACTAATGGCACTCAGTGCCAAAGGGAAGAGTCTGCCTCGTCGCGGAAGGGTTTCCGAGCAGTGCTACTGCTCCTCGTCGTCGTGCCGGTACGGGTCGGCATCGCCTGCGTATCGCGCGCCTTCAGCGAGGCCGCGCACCTGCTCGTCGCGCTCCTGCGCCTCTGCGAGCAGCGCGGTCAGATGCGTCGCCTCCTCAGGCAGCGCATCCGGAATGAACTCGAGCGTCGGGGTGAGGCGCGTGTTCAGGTGTCGCCCGACCTCGCTGCGGAGCATGCCCGTCGCGGCCTTCAGCGCGGCGGCAGTGCCCTCGCGCTCCTCGTCCGTGCCGTAGACGGTGTAGAAGACCGACGCGTTCTGCAGGTCGCCCGTCACGCGCACCTCGGTGATGGTGACGAAGCCGAGCCGCGGGTCGCGCAGCCCCTTCTGCAGGCGTTCGGACAGAATCACCCTGATGCGGTCCGCCACGCGGGCCTGGCGTTCACCGGCCATGAGATATCCCCTTCGAGAACGGTTCTGCCGGGTGGCTGGTGGCCACCCGGCAGAACCATCAAATCACGTCAGACGCGAGGCTTCTCGACCATCTCGATGGTCTCGATCTCGTCGCCGATCTGGATGTCGTTGAACTTGCCGAGTCCGATACCGGCCTCGTAGTCCGTCCTGACCTCGGTGACGTCGTCCTTGAAGCGGCGCAGCGACTCGATGGCCAGGCCGTCGGCGAGCACGACGCCGTCGCGGATGATGCGCGCCTTGGCGTTGCGCGTGATCGTACCGCTGCGGACGATGACACCCGCGATGTTGCCGAACTTCGAGGAGCGGAACACCTCTCGGATCTCGGCGACACCCGACTGCACCTCCTCGTACTCGGGCTTGAGCATGCCCTTGAGCGAGGCCTCGACGTCATCGATCGCGTTGTAGATGACGTTGTAGAAGCGGGTATCGACGCCCTCGCGGTTCGCGGCCTCGCGCGCCTTGGTGTCAGGACGCACGTTGAAGCCGAGCACGATCGCGTTGTCGATCGTGGCGAGGTTGATGTCGCTCTCGGTGATCGCACCGACGCCGCGGTGGATGATCCGCAGCTGGACGCTGTCGTCGACCTCGATCTTGAGCAGCGCCTCTTCGAGCGCCTCGACGGCACCGGAGACGTCACCCTTGATGATGAGGTTGAGCGACTCGACCTTGCCCTCTTCGAGTGCCTTGGTGAAGTCCTCGAGCGACATGCGCTTGCGCGCCTTCGCCAGGGCGGCGTTGCGCTCGACGGCTTCGCGCTTCTCGGCGATCTGGCGGGCGGTGCGGTCGTCCTCTGAAACGAGGAACAGGTCGCCGGCGCGCGGCACCGAGTTGAGCCCCTGGACCTGAACGGGACGCGACGGAGCCGCTTCCTTGATCCGCTCGCCGTGCTCGTCGATCATGGCCCGCACACGGCCGAAAGCCGTGCCGGCGACGATCGGGTCACCGACGTGAAGCGTTCCGCCCTGCACGAGGACGGTCGCCACGGAGCCGCGGCCCTTGTCGAGCTTCGCCTCGATCGCGATCCCGCGCGCTTCCTTGTTCGGGTTCGCTCGGAGGTCGAGACCTGCGTCAGCTGTGAGGAGAACTGCGTCCAGGAGGTTCTGGATTCCCTCGCTCTTGATCGCCGACACGTCGACGAACATGACCTCGCCGCCGTACTCCTCTGCGATCAGGCCGTACTCGGTGAGCTGCTGGCGCACCTTGTCGGGGTTCGCGTCCGGCTTGTCGACCTTGTTCACCGCGACCACGATCGGCACCTCGGCCGCCTGGGCGTGGTTCAGCGCCTCGACCGTCTGCGGCATGATGCCGTCGTCGGCCGCGACCACGAGGATCGCGATGTCGGTGACGTCGGCACCACGGGCGCGCATGGCTGTGAAGGCCTCGTGACCCGGGGTGTCGATGAAGGTGATGGCGCGATCATGGCCGTCGTGCTCAGTCCAGATCTGATAGGCACCGATGTGCTGCGTGATGCCGCCGGCCTCGCCCTCGATCACCGTCGTGTGACGGATCGCGTCGAGCAGTCGCGTCTTACCGTGATCGACGTGACCCATCACTGTCACCACGGGAGGACGGATCTCGAGGTTCTCGTCGTCCTCTTCGAGCTCCTCCTGCTCGAGGTTGAGGCCGAAGCTCTCGAGGAGCTCTTTGTCCTCGTCCTCGGGCGAGACCATCTGCATCTTGTAGCCGAGCTCGGCGCCGAGGACCTCGAAGGTCGCCTCATCGAGCGACTCGGTCGCCGTCGCCATCTCACCGAGGTGGAACAGCACCGTGACCAGGTTGCCCGGTGGCACCGAGACGCCGTGCATCGTCTCGAGTTTGTCTGCGAAGTCCGAGATCGATGCGCCGCGGCGCATGCGGATCAGCGTGCTGCCGTCGCCGCGGGGAACCTTGACCCCGCCGACGATCGGCGCCTGCCGCATCTCGAATTCTTGCCGCTTCGCCCGACGTGACTTGCGCTGCCTGGACTTGCCGCCGCCCTTGCCGAAGGCACCGGCCGTACCGCCGCGACGACCACCGGGGCCCGGCCGACCGGCGAAGCCGCCACCAGGACGACCGGCGAAGCCGCCGCCACCGCCGCCGGGACGACCGGCGCCACCTGCGCCTGCTCCGCCACCGGGACGCTGCTGGAACGGCGCGTTGCCGCGCGCTCCACCGCCACCCTGACCCGGACGAGCGGGGCGACCGCCGCGTGCCTGGCCGGGGCGCTGCAGACCGCGACCGGGCTGCGGCTTAGGAATGTTGCCCGGGGTCGGGCGCTGGCCCATGCCCTGAGCCGTTGCGAACGGGTTGTTGCCCGGCCGCGGACCGCCTGGTCGCTGCTGGCCCATGCCCTGAGCGTTGCCGAACGGGTTGTTGCCCGGACGCGGTCCACCCGGCTTCGGTGCACCGGGCTTCGCCGCGCCCGGCTTGGGCGGGTTCGAGCCCGGCTTCGGCGCGGAGCCACCGGGATTCGGCGCGCCGGGCTTCGCAGAGCCCGGGCTCGGCGGCGACGACTTCTTGGCGGCAGCCGGAGCAGCAGGCTTCTCCTCAGCCTTCGGCTCCGCCTGCTCGGACGCAGCGGGATCCTGCGCAGGCGCAGCGGATTCCGGCACGGGCGCAGCGGATTCCTTCGCGGGCGCGCTGGAACCGGGCTTCGGCCCCGGCGTCGCGGAGGGTTTTGCGCCGGAGCGCGGCGCCGGCTTCTTCGCGGCGTCGTCTCCTGAGGTCGGCTTGGCACCATCGGCCTGAAGCGCGGCGCGCAGCTTGCGCGCGACCGGGGGCTCGATAGTGGATGACGGGCTCTTGACGAACTCGCCGAGATCCTTCAGCTTCGCGAGCGCCGACTTGCTGTCGATACCGAACTCTGCCGCGATCTCATGTACGCGTGGTTTAGCCACAATTCTCCTGTCTGGGTGGCCCACCCAGACAGGGGCAGGCCTTTAGAGGCGGACGGGTCTCATTTCGAGCCGTTCACTTGGTTTCCATAGCTGGTCAGCCATTCCTCGATGATGTGTGCGTCGAGTTGCCCCGATGCACGCAGTGTTCGTGCGAAAGCGCGCCTCTGAAGCGCGGTTCTCACACACGTCGGCGCCGGATGCAGCCACGCGCCTCGACCGGGCATCGAACGTTTTTCGTCTGGGACGAGAACCGAATCGACCGCGACCACTCGAAGGAGGGCGGCCCGGGGAGCACGCGCGCGACAACCGACGCACGTTCGTACGGGTTCCATTCTACACCTCGCCTCGAGCGCGTTCGCCTGGCGTGTCCGATCCGCGCTCGACGACTGGGAGCATCCGGTCGATCAGCCCGCGTCCATGATCGAATCCGGCTGGATGTCGATCTTCGCTCCGGTGAGTTTCGCGGCGAGTCGGGCGTTCTGGCCCTCCTTGCCGATCGCAAGCGACAGCTGATAGTCGGGCACCAGTGCGCGGACCGCTTTGGTGCTCTCGTCGAGCACGAACGCGCTCGTGACCTTGGCCGGCGACAGTGCGCTCGCGACGAACGTCGCGAGGTCGTCGTCGAAGTCGACGATGTCGATCTTCTCGCCCGAGAGCTCCTCCGTGACGGCTCGCACCCGACGCCCCATCTCGCCGATGCACGCACCCTTGGCGTTGATCGATGGGTCGGTCGCCGTGACCGCGATCTTAGTGCGATGCCCCGCCTCGCGCGCGAGCGAGAGGACCTCGACGAGGCCGCTCGCGATCTCGGGGACCTCCATCGCGAACAGCTTCCGCACCAGGCCGGGGTGCGTGCGGGAGACCGTGATCGCCGGACCCTTGTGCCCCTTGGCGACGCTCGTGACATAGACCCTGATACGGGTTCCGTGGGCGTAGTCCTCGCCTGGCACCTGCTCCTCGGGAGGGAGCATCGCCTCGACGGTGCCGAGGTCGACGTGGACCATCTTCGGGTTCGTGCCCTGCTGCACGATCCCGGCGACGATGTCGCCCTCCTTGCCGCGGAACTCGCCGAGCACGGCGTCGTCGGCGATGTCGCGCAGTCGCTGGGCGATCACCTGTTTGGCAGCGTAGGCGGCGATGCGTCCGAAGTCCTCAGGAGTGGATTCCTCCTCACCGATGACCGAACCGGAATCGTCGGCCACCGGCACGTAGATGCCCACGTGGCCGGTCGAGCGGTCCAGTTCGGCGCGTGCGCCGACCGGTGCCTCGCCGGTCTGCGAAACGTGCTTCCCGTACGCGGTCAGCACGGCCTGCTCGATGATCCGCACGAGTTCGTCGAGCGGAATCTCCTTCTCACGCTCGATGTTGCGGAGCAGTCCAAGATCGATATCCACTGCGTTCTCCCTCTTCAGTTCTTCGCGGCGTCGCGCCTGCCGGTCGCTCCACGTTACCGAAGATCGCTGGGAGACGCCCTTCTCCTGCACGCGTCGGCGCGTTGCGCGGCGCACGCGAAGCGGCGGGACCGATCCGTGGATCGGTCCCGCCGCTTCTTCATGACCTACACCTGCCGGCGACGCATGATGCTCAGCGTGATTCCACCGACGATCAGCAGAGCTGCCGCAGCCGCGACGCCCCAGGCGACCTCGCTGCCCGTCACGGCGAGAGCCTCGTCGTCAGCTGCCTGACCATCGTCCGGCACCGGAGCATCCGTGCCCGATCCGTCCGTGTCCGGCCCCTCAGGATCGGTCGGCTCCCCCGTGCCCGGCTCCTCGGGGTCGGTCGGCTCTTCGACGCCCTGCGCCTGCAGCCCCACGAGGATCGGGTTGTGGTCGCTGGCGCGGAAGACGCTCTCGTCGTACAGCAGCGTGGCGTTGTAGTTGTAGCGGCTGTACTCGAAGCCGATCTGCTCCTGGGCGTTGATCTGCCACACGTCGACGCCTGTGACCATCTCCAGAGCCGCCCCGTTCGCGAACACATGGTCGAGCGACCCCTCGAGCCCGTCGAAGTTGTAGGTGGCCTCACCGCCGTTCAGCGCGTAGTTGAGGTTCGTGTAGCCCGCGGCTTCGATCGTGCGCGCAGGGTCCTCAGCGGCGTATGCGTTGAAATCACCCGCGATGAAGACTGCATCGACGCCCGCCGCATCACCCTGATCCTCCGCGAACTCGACCACGGCCTCCGCCTGCGCGATCCGCTCGGGGTTCGCGTTGCCCTGTCCCGTGCCGTCATCGGTTCCCGACCGCTTCGACTTGAAGTGATTCGTCGCCACGAGGAACGCGTCATCGTCGTCGCCGCCCACAGGTGCGAACGCCTGCACGAGCGGCTCGCGGGCGTTCTCGAACGCCGGATCGTCGGCGAGGATGTGCGATTCACCGACGAGCTCGACATCCGCCGTCCGGAAGATGAATGCGTTCCGGATGACGTCCTCGCTCACGGGGAGATCGTCTGGGCTCTCCGCGTAGTCCCAGACGCCGGCGCCCTCCTGCGCGTTGAGGGCATCCACGAGTGCGGCCACCGCGAAGTCGCGGTCCTTCTCGTAGTGGGCGGAGTTCTCGATCTCCTCCAGCGACACGACGGATGCGTCGAGGTCGCTGATCGCGTTCACGATCTTCGTCTGCTGACGCTCGAGATTCTCCTCGTTCGCCGCGCCGCGCGGTCCGTCCGGTTCGCAGCGATTGTTGGCGATCAGGTTGTCTTCGCGGTCGGTGTAGAACGAGCAGTCGCCGAGCCCCGCGGCTTCGAACTCCTCCCCAGTGGTCGGGAAGTAGTTGAGCACGTTGAAGGTCGCCAGCGTGATGTCGCCTCCGACCTCCTCAGGAGCGGCGTTCGCCGCGCGCTCATCGCTGAAGGTCACGGCCTCGGACGCGCCGTTCACCGGCATCGTCGGCTGGAGGTTCCAGCTGTCGTAGCGGTAGTCGAGCACGAACGGCTCGTTCATGGTCACCGAGGCTCCCACGCGCACGGGCGTCTCCGGCGTCAGGTAGGACAGCGGCACGTCCTGCTGACTGCTGAAGTTCGTGCTGCGGCCGTCGTCGAGTTTGATGAACTTCGCCGCGTTCTCCGCCTCGGCAGCGGCGATCGCCTCGCCGTCGTGCGGGTCGACGTGGTCGGTCGGCTGGCGCAGCGGCTCGTCGCCGTATGCAAGCCCGAACGAACCGTAGAAGTTCGCGTCGTAGTTGTCCGTGACGGTGAAGCCGTCGATCTGCACGAGTTCGCTCTGGTGCGCCTGCTTGTCCTCATCGGTGGCGATGACGTCCCACGAGGTGATCGGGGCGACCTCCCCGAGGCCCACCTCGTGCACCGTGACGAGGTCGGCCGTGATCTCGGTGAGGCCGTTGTACACGCTCACGTCACCGGTCACGCGCACGCTCTGTCCGATCTCGGCGCGGGCCGAGTCGCCCCAGACGAAGATCGCATCGGAGACGCCGTCATCCGGGTCGCCTGCAGGATCCTGGATCGTGAAGCCGTTGAAGCCGCCGTCGCGGTAGTCGGCAGTGACGACGCCGTCGACGGTGACGGTCTCGCCGACCGACCCGTTCGCGACAGCGATGGTGACCGCGTCGCCATGCTCGACGGGCTCCTGCGGTTCGTCCGGCGATCCGTCGCCCGTTGTCTCGCCTGCGGAGTTGGTCGGCGTCGGGCCGCCCACGGTGAAGTCGGTGGAGTTGTCATCCGTGTCCGTGCCTGCTTCGTCGCGCGAAGCGCTCGTGGTGTTGCTGAGCGAAGCGGTCGCCGCTCCCTCGTAGCTCGCGGCTGAGCCGTAGCCGACCATGTCGACCAGTCCATCCGCACCGGCACGGTCTCCGGCGACCGAGCTGTCGAAGGCCGAATCGGTCTCGAACAGGAACACTCGCCCGTTCGAGCTCGACATCGCCATCCCCTCCGCCATGGCATCCGGGGCCGGAAGCGACTCGGCATCGCCGTTCGATCCGGGTGCGGCCTGCAGCAGGAAGTGCGCTCCGGATGCAAGCGCGCCGCTCAGCTCGGCAGCGCCGCCGACACCTCCGCTCGACGAGCGGTACTGAACCGTGTAACCGCCGAGGTCGATGGGGTCGCCGGTCGGGTTGTACAGCTCGACGAAGTCGTGGGTCACGGGGGCGCCGGAGTTCCCGCCGCCTCCGTAGACCTCGCTGATGACGAGCGCGTCGCCCTCGGGCGACGCCGTCGCGGCGGACGGGACGAGAACGAGTGCCGACGCGGCGAGCGCCAGCCCGGATGCTGCGGCCGCGATTCGATGGCCGTGCGGAGTTGTTGACATGGGATTCCCTCGGAAGTCTCGGGTGGAGCCTTCAGAGTCGCAGTGCGGTATTTCGACCTGCTGGCCACGAGGTGTCCAGCAGGGAAACTCCGGCCGGTGCTACCGCGCAGCGAGGCGGGCGACGGCTTCGGCCGCTGGCAGCGTCTCGCGCTCACCGGATCGACGATCCCACAGCTCGACGTCGCCGTCAGCCGCCCCGCGGCCGACGACAAGAAGCTGAGGCACGCCGAGGAGCTCGGCATCGCCGAACTTCACACCGGGCGATGCCTTCGGCCTGTCGTCGTAGAGCACGTCGAAGCCCGCTGCCTCGAGCTGCCCGGCCACGCTCTCCGCGAGTTCGAACGGCTCGCTGCCCTTGCCCGTCGCGACGACGTGGATGTCGTACGGCGCGATCGACTCCGGCCAGATCAGACCCTTGTCGTCGCTGAACAGCTCCGCGATCAGCGCGAGCACTCGAGTGACCCCGATGCCGTACGACCCCATGGTCACGGTGACGAGCTTGCCGTTCTCGTCGAGCACCTTCAGTCCGAGCGACTCGGCGTACTTCCGGCCGAGCTGGAAGATGTGGCCGACCTCCATACCGCGGGCGAGCGTCACCGGTCCCGAGCCGTCCGGTGCAGGGTCGCCGTCGCGGACCTCCGCGATCTCGGCGACGCCGTCCCCGACGAAGTCCCGCCCTGCGACCAGGTGGGCGACGTGCATGCCCTTCTGGTTCGCTCCGGTCGCCCAAGAGGTTCCGTCGGCGACGCGCGGGTCGAGCAGGTACTCGATGCGGGCTTCGGCGTTCTCCTCCACTACGCGATCGCCGAGGCCGAGCTGCTGTCCCTCCTTGCCGCTGGCGTGGTTGCTCCCCACCGGCCCGATGTAGCCGGGAATGAGCTCAGGACCGAGCAGCGCCTTCGTCTTCTTCAGCTGCTCATCGCCGGCCATCTCCACCTCATAGCCGGCGAAGGCGACCTCGGCGCGCTTCATGTCCACGGCGCGGTCGCCGGGGATGCCGACGACGACGAGCTTCGTCCTGCGGATCGGCTCGGTGTCCTTGCCGTCGCCCGGTTCGGTCCACGTCAGCGCCAGCACGACGTTCTTGAGAGTGTCGGCCGCCCGCCAAGCGCGACCGTCGCCCCGGGGCGAGGTCGCGTTCAGGTGATCGACCAGGGTGTCGATCGTCGGGGTGTCGGCCTCCGGCAGCAGCTGGGGCTCAGGCAGTCCGTCGTACGGCACCGGCTCGGGCGCCACCGTCTCGAACGCCTCGACGTTCGCCGCGTATCCGCCCTCGCTGCGCACGAAGGTGTCCTCGCCGACGGCCGTCGGGTGCAGGAACTCCTCGCTGCGCGAGCCGCCCATGGCGCCCGCATCTGCCTTGACGATCGCGTACTCGACGCCGAGCCGCCGGAAGATGCGCTCGTAGGCTGCGCGCTGGGCGTCGTAGCTGTCGTCGAGCCCTGCATCGTCGACGTCGAAGGAGTAGGCGTCCTTCATCGTGAACTCGCGGCCGCGCAGCAGACCGGCGCGCGGGCGAGCCTCGTCGCGGTACTTGTCCTGGATCTGATAGATCGTCAGCGGCAGATCCTTGTAGGACGAGAACAGGTCCTTCACCAGCAGCGTGAAGGCCTCCTCGTGCGTCGGCGCGAGCAGATAGTCGGCGCCGTGCCGGTCCTTCAACCGGAGAAGCGCATCGCCGTACTCCTCCCAGCGGCCCGTCACCTCGTACGGCTCGCGCGGCATCATCGCGGGGAAGTGCACCTCCTGAGCACCGGCGGCGGCCATCTCCTCGCGCACGATCTGCTCGAGCTTCGTCTTCACACGCAGACCCAGCGGCAGCCAGGCGAAGATCCCTGGGGCCTGGCGCCGGATGTACCCGGCGCGCACGAGCAGCCGATGGCTGCGCACTTCGGCGTCGGCGGGATCCTCACGGAGCGTGCGGACGAAGAGCTGAGAGAGACGAGTGACCACGAGACGAGTCTATGCGCTGGGTACGCCGGGAGTGCGTCGCCGGTCAGAGCCGATCGGCGTTGTTCGGGGCGGGCGAACCGCCGCGGGCCGGCCGGGCAGGCACGAGCTTCAACCCGATCACAGCTCCGACGATGCCTGCGATGAACAGCACACGCAGGAACGTGATCGGTTCGGCCCCTGTCGCCATGGCGTACGCCACGGTGAGCGCTGCTCCGGTGCCCGTCCACACGGCGTATGCCGTGCCGATCGGGATCGTCTTCGTCGCCCAGCCGAGGCCGAGCATGCTGAGCGTGAGTGCGACGAGGAACACGGTCGTCGCAGCGGGCCGCGAGAATCCGTCGCTGTCGCCGAGCGCAGTCGCCCACACCGCCTCCAGCACGGCGCTGACCAGCAGCACGATCCATGCCACCTCAGCTCACCGCCTTCAGCCCGATCACGCTGCCGACCAGCAGCACGAGGAGGGCGGCTCGGATGATCGAGAGCCTCTCCTGCCTGCGCACCGCCGCGAGCACCACGGTCAGCACCGCGCCGATTCCGACCCACACCGCGTACGACGTGCCCGTCGGCAGTGTTCTCATCGCGAATGCGAGACCCGCCATGCTGGCGACCAGCGCGACGAAGAACACGGCCGTCGGCCGCACCTTCTTGAAGCCCTTCGACGCCCCGAGCGCCGTGGCCCATACGGCCTCGAGCATGCCCGATGCGATCAACACGGCCCACGCCATCATCGCCACCTTTCTCGTACGACTGTGCGAGAAAGGGTAGCACGTTCCCGCACGACTGTGCGACTATGGGAGCCATGCCGAGGATGCTGGACCAGGACGAGCGCGATCGCGCGGTCGTCGCTGCCGCGTGGCGAGTGATCGAAACCGAGGGCGTCGCTGCCCTGTCCGTGCGCCGGGTCGCGGCCGAGGCCGGCATCGCGCCGAGTTCGCTGCGCTACCTCTTCCCCACGCAGGCGTCCGTACGCGCTCGTGCGATCACGGCAGCGGGCGAGCGAATCCGCGCGAGAATCGAGTCACTCCCGACGGACGTGCACGCGCGCGCGTGGGCGAGAGCGGCACTGCTCGAGCTGCTTCCGCTCGACGACGAGCGCCGCACCGAGATGAGCGTCACCATCGCGCTCGGTGTGGCGGTGAAGGCCGATCCGGCGCTGCAGCCCCTCCGACGCACCCTCGACGGCGAGTGCCGCGCCGTGTGCGCCCGTGCCGCCGCCGCCATCGGCCTCACCGACTCCCGCGATGTCGACGCGCTGCACGCGATGATCGACGGCCTCGCCCTGCACCTCATCGTGCAGGAACCGGATGAGCAGACCGCCTGGGCGACCGCCGCCCTCGATCATTGGCTGCCCTAGCTCCGTCGCACCGCCTGTTCGACCGCGGGCAGGAGCGCCTCGGCCGTGCGGCGGTAGCCGGCGGCGCTGGGGTGGAATCTGTCGAGGCTGAACATGCCGTCCGGGTCCTCGCGGAACGCCGTCCTCAGCGCTTTCCGCAGGCTCACGGGAACGGCGCCCGCTTGCCGGGCGGCCCTCGTCTGGGCGATCGCCATGTGCTGCGACATCCGTGACATGATGCCGCGCAGCGGCTGCGGCACCGGCCGAATCGCGCCGAGATCGGGGCAGGTCCCGACCACGACGCCCGCGCCGAGCCCGCGCAGGCGCCGGATGGCGCGGTCCAGCTGACCAGCGGCCACGGCAGGATAGATGAGATGCGTGACGTCGTTGCCGCCGACGATGATGACCGCGACATCCGGCCGGTAGTCACCGGGAAGCGCGTCGATCTGTCCTTCCAGCGCGTTCGATTCCGAGCCGACGACCGCTGCCGTGCTCAGCCTGACCGGCTGCGACATCCGGCGGGCAAGCCCCTTCGCCATCCGCCCGCCGAGGGTCTGTTTGCGATGCCCGACACCGAGGCCCGCAGCGAGCGAGTCGCCCAGCACGAGCAGCTCGATCGGCTCGCCGCCGAGTTTGCGGCTCCACACACGGTCGGCTGGGATCGAGTCCTCGCCGAGCGGCTTGCCGATCCGCTCGCGCGCGACGGCGGCCTGGCGCATCAGCAGCGACCGCGCCGCCCACCCGGCGAGGGCCGCCGCACCGGTGGCGACCGAGGCGATCACGACGCGACGTGCACGGCTCATAGTCGGATGAGACATCACCCGCGTGAACCGCGCGTGAACGCGCCCCGGCCTTCACCGAGAGACCCCCTCGTCATCGACGAAGTCCTCGTCGTCGTTCACACGCAGTCCGCCGCGCACAAGGGCGCGCTCGCCCCTCAGCCCAGTGCTGGTATCACCCGGCGCTCGAACAGCTCGACGCCCGAGCGGTCGTAGGCCGCCTCCGGGAAGTAGTGGATGGCGTAGCCCAACCCCGCGTCCGCGTACGTGGCAAGCTTCTCCGCCACCTGCTCCGGCGTGCCGACGAGTGCGCCAGGCAGTCGGTACTGCGCCATGGCTCCTTCGAGCTCGTCGCCGAGGTGCGGGGCGAGGCGCGCTTCGATCGCTCGCAGCCGGTCCTCGACCTCGGCATCGGTCTCACCGATCACGGTGTTGAAGTTCGCCGACCTGGTGATCTCTGCGAAGTCGCGGCCGAGGCGGTCCGTGTGCCCGCGCAGCACCTCGCTCTTGCGGCGGAACGTGTCGAGGTCGCCGTGGAAGTTCGTGTACGAGGCGTACTGCGCCGCGATCTTCAGCGTCACCTTCTCGCCGCCGCCCGCGACCCAGAGCGGAATGCCGCCGTCCTGAACCGGCAGCGGCCTTACGATCGCGCCGTCGACGCTGAAGTGACGGCCGTCGAGGGTGGCCGAACCCGTCAGCCACGCCTGCTGCATGATGTCAACGCCCTCGCGCAGCATCCGGAGCCGCTCCGGCACCTCGGGGAACCCGTATCCGTACGCGCGCCACTCGTGCTCGTACCATCCGCCTCCGATGCCCATCTCGACGCGGCCGCCGGACACGTGGTCGACGGTCGCGGCCACCTTGGCGAGGTGCACGGGGTTGCGGTACCCCATGCAGGTGCACATCTGGCCGAGGCGCACCCGGCTCGTCGACGCGGCGAAGGCGGACATCAGGGTCCAGGCCTCATGCGTGGCCTCGTGGCTGGGCACGGGCATCGTGTGGAAGTGATCATAGACCCAGACCGATTCCCACGGCCCCGCGTCGGCCCGCTGCACGAGTTGCCGCATCGTCTGCCAGTGCTCAGCGGGGTCGATGCCGACCAGGTCGAAGCGCCAGCCCTGCGGAATGAATGCGCCGAATCTCATGCGGCCAGCATACGACCGCGGCGACGCGCCGGTCGCCCATCGACATCGGATGTTCATCGTGCGATCAGGGAGTACGGACGCAGATGATCACGGCCGCCTATTCGGAGGAGACCTCATCCGGGTGATCCGACGGCGGAATCGCCGCTGCCTCAGGACGTGACGACCTGCGCCGTGCCGAGGGCGGCATCCGGTCCCATCTCGTCGGCGATGCGGTTCGCCTCCTGGATCAGGGTCTCGACGATGTCCGCTTCCGGCACGGTCTTGACGACCTCGCCCTTGACGAAGATCTGGCCCTTGCCGTTTCCGCTGGCCACGCCGAGGTCGGCGTCACGCGCCTCGCCCGGCCCGTTCACGACGCAGCCCATCACGGCCACGCGCAGCGGCACTGTCATGTCCTTGAGCCCCTCGGTCACGCTGTCGGCGAGCGAGTACACGTCGACCTGGGCGCGACCGCATGACGGGCAGGAGACGATCTCGAGCGTGCGCTCGCGCAGGTTCAGCGACTGCAGTATCTGGTGGCCGACCTTGACCTCCTCGGCGGGAGGCGCGGACAGCGAGACCCGGATGGTGTCGCCGATGCCCTCGCTGAGCAGGATGCCGAACGCGGTCGCCGACTTGATCGTGCCCTGGAACGCCGGCCCGGCCTCGGTGACGCCGAGGTGCAGCGGCCAGTCGCCGCGCTCGGCGAGCAGGCGGTACGCCTTCACCATCACGACCGGATCGTTGTGCTTGACCGAGATCTTGAAGTCGTGGAAATCGTGTTCCTCGAACAGACTCGCCTCCCAGACCGCCGACTCGGCGAGCGCCTCAGGCGTGGCCTTGCCGTACTTCTCCAGCAGCCGCCGGTCGAGCGATCCGGCATTCACACCGATGCGCAGACTGACACCGGCGTCCTTCGCCGCCTTCGCGATCTCGCCGACGCGGTCGTCGAACTTGCGGATGTTGCCGGGATTGACGCGCACGGCGCCGCAGCCGGCGTCGATCGCCTCGAAGACGTACTTCGGCTGGAAGTGGATGTCGGCGATGACCGGGATCTGGCTCTTCATCGCGATGATCTTGAGCGCCTCGGCATCCTTGTCGGTCGGGCACGCGACGCGCACGATCTCACATCCGGATGCCGTCAGCTCGGCGATCTGCTGCAGCGTCGCGTTGATGTCGTGCGTCTTGGTCGTGGTCATCGACTGCACCGAGACGGGCGCATCGCCGCCGACCTTCACCTTGCCCACATTGATCTGCCGCGACGTACGGCGCGGCGCGAGGACGTTCGGTGCGGAGGGCATTCCGAGGTTCACAGCTGGCACACCCACAGCCTACGACTCCTGGGTGCAGGAAGGCTGTCAGCGGTTCAGATGACGACGATCACCCTTTCTGCGCCTTCGGAGGAGCACTTCCTGTCATCTGAGGACCGCACGGGAGGTCGGCGGTTTGGCAGGCGACGGTCCGCGCGTATAGGTTGACAGCGTGCACGCGACGATGAACCAGTGGTGGCTCGCCTGACGGCGGCCGACTTCGCGAGCACGAAAACGACCGCCCCGCTCCGGCGGTCGTTCTGCGACAGGCGCCCGCCAGAGGATTCGAAGAAGTGAGTTCCCCATGGCTGCTGACGACACCGCCGAGACGATTCTTCGCCTTGCCGCTGACCCTGACTCCTCGTTCGCACTGATCGCGCGCGGCGGCGACGGTCCGGCGACGCACGTCGAGGTGCTCACCGGCGACACCGTCGACGTCGACCTCCTTGCGGAGATCCCACTCACCGATGCGGCGGGAACCGCCCGCGAGGTGCTCGCGCTGGTGCCGTACCAGCAGGTGCGCGAGCGCGGCTTCGAGGCAGAGCCCGAGGACACTCCCCTGCGCTGCCTCGTCGTCGACGAGCACACCCGTGTGCCGGTCGGCGACGTGCTCGCCGCGCTGCCGAGCGCGACCGTCCCGCTGACGGACGCGGGCTTCGATGTCGCGGACGAGGACTACGCGTCCATCGTGCGCCGGGTGATCTCCGACGAGATCGGCCGAGGCGAGGGCGCCAACTTCGTGATCCGCCGCGACTACGTCGCGCAGATCGACGCGGACGAGCGCACGGCGATGCTCACATGGTTCCGCGCGCTGCTGGAGCACGAGCGCGGCGCCTACTGGACGTTCGCGATCGCCGCGGGCGACCGGATCCTGGTCGGCGCGAGCCCCGAGGCGCACGTCGTCGCGGATTCGCTCGGCGACGGCTCGTCGACGGTGACGATGAATCCGATCTCCGGCACCTTCCGCCATCCGGACGGCGGCGCGACCATCGAAACGCTCTCCGCCTTCCTCACCGACGCCAAGGAGACCGAGGAGCTCTTCATGGTCGTCGACGAGGAGCTCAAGATGATGAGCGCCGTGTGCTCGGACGGCGGCCGGATCACCGGGCCGCACCTGAAGGAGATGTCGCGGCTCACGCACACCGAGTACATGCTGCGCGGCACGAGCCGGATGGACCCCCGCGGCATCCTGCGCGAGACCATGTTCGCTCCGACGGTGACCGGCTCTCCGATGCAGAACGCCTGCACCGTCATCCGGCGCCACGAGACGACCCCGCGCGGGTACTATTCCGGCGTGGCGGCGCTGTTCACCCCGGACGGCTCCGGCGGCCACGGCCTCGACGCCCCCATTCTGATCAGAACGGCCCACCTCGACCGTGGCAGGCTCCGTGTGCCGGTCGGCGCCACGCTCGTGCGCCATTCCGACCCCTACGGCGAGGTCAGCGAGACGCACGGCAAGGCCGCGGGAGTGCTCGGGGCGATCGGTGCCGTTCCCCGCGCAACGCGGGTCGCGGACCCCGACCAGCCGGTGACCGGCCCTGCGCCGACCCCGAAGCGGCTCGGTGACGACCCGCACATCGCCGGGCTGCTGGCATCGCGCAATGCGCGCCTCGCCCCGTTCTGGCTCGAGGAGCAGAGCGACGACGACGGCCCGTTCAGCGGTCGCAGTGCGATCGTCGTCGATGCCGAGGACCGCTTCACCACGATGCTCACCCACCAGCTGGGCCATCTCGGCCTCGACGCGCGCATCGTGCACTGGTCACAGGTGACGGATGCCGAGATCGACGCCGCCGAACTGCTCGTCGCCGGCCCCGGCCCCGGCGACCCGCGCGACGAGGCGAATCCGCGCATCGCCCGGATGCGCGACGTGGTCGCCCGTCGCATCGACGCGGGCAAGCCGCTGGTATCGGTCTGCCTGAGCCACCAGGTGCTCGCCGACCTCCTCGGCATCGATCTGGCTCCCTTGGCGCAGCCGCATCAGGGCGTGCAGAAGACCGTCGATGTCTTCGGCGAGCGCGCCTCAATCGGCTTCTACAACACATTCACCGCGCGGGTGGAGCCAGGCACCGCCAGGATCGGCGCCGTCGAGATCGCCGCAGACCCCGCCACGGGCGACGTCTACGCTCTGCGCGGCCCGAAGCTGGCCGGCGTCCAGGGCCACCTCGAGTCGATCCTCTCCCGAGACGGCATGACGACCCTCCGCCGCCTCGTCACCCACGCCCTGGCGTAGCCGTCCGTCGACCACGGCAGCACGATTCTTCATTTCTGGCACATCTCCGGGTGGGCAGCCCACCGGAGATGTGCCAGAAATGAAGAGATAGCCCGGGTATGCGAGCGCGACTACAGCGTCACGGGATTGAAGATGTCTGCCGCGAACAGCACGGCGCTCATTCCGATCATCAGCACCACGACGACGAGGGTCAGCGGCACCAGGCGCGAGGCGTCGGCGGGCCTCGGCCTCGGCCTGCGGCGCAGCTTAGCCCAGCCGCGCTTGATCGCGTCCCACAGCGCCACGACGATATGGCCGCCGTCGAGCGGGAGAAGCGGGAGCATGTTGAACGCGAACAGCGCGATGTTCACGGAGCCGACCAGCTGGATCATCGCCACCGTCCTGTCGAGGATCGGCGCTTCGGTCGAGGCGACCTCGCCGGCGAGCCGACCGACGCCGATCACGCTGATCGGCCCGTTCGGGTCGCGTTCCTGGCCGGTGAACATGTCGACGCCGGTCTGCCAGATGCGCTGCGGCAGCTGCGAGATGATCCCGGCGACGGCTCCCATCTGCCCGAACACCTGCTGCGTTCCGACCCACGCGGGCTGACGCACGCGCTCCTGCGTCGGGCCGAACCCGGCGAATCCGACCTCGTCGGTGACGAGCTCGCCGTCGGCGTCGACGTACTGATTGGTGGCCAGCACCGGGGTCATGGTGAGCGTCTCTTCGGCACCGTCGCGCTCGACGACCACGGAGATCGTGTCGTTCGGATGCGCCCTGATGATCTCGGACGCCGCCTGGAAGTCGCTCACCGCGGTGCCGTCGACCGCCACGATGGTGTCGCCCGGCATCAGCCCGGCCGCGGCCGCCGGTGACGCAGGGTCGTCGGTGGCGCACTCCGTCTTGTCCGTGCCCGCAGGCAGCACGCACTGCGACACGCTCGCCACGGTGGACGTGTTCTGCGGAATGCCGATGCCGCTGACGACGACGGTGAACAGCACGATGGCGATGACGAGGTTCATCACGGGGCCGCCGAGCATGATGATCACGCGCTTCCACGTCGGCAGCGCCGAGAAGGTGCGTGAATCGTCGACGCCCTCGCGCGTCTCCTCGTTGGCGTCCTGCGCATCCTGCACGAGCGTCTTGAAGACGCCCCTGGCAGGCTTGCCGTCACCCGACGGGTACATGCCCGCCATCGAGATGTAGCCGCCGATCGGCAGCCACTTGACGCCGTACTCCGTCTCGCCCACGCGCTTGGACCACACCGTCGGCCCCATGCCGACCATGTACTGTCCGACGCGCACGCCGAACTTCTTCGCCGGCACGAGATGCCCGATCTCATGCAGCGCGATCGAGACGCCGAGGCCCAGAACGACCACGACGACGCCGACGATGAAGGCGAGAACGGTCATAGCTGCCTCAGTCGCCGTAGGGGTTGGTCCAGGTGCGCTCGCCTGCGGGCCATCCGGCCTCGACGAGCGCGCGTCGGGAGAGCTCGCGGGCCGAGTACGCCCACTGCGTGCCCTCGATGTCGCGATAGTTCTGGTGACCGGGCCCTGCCCACAGGATCGCGTCGCCGGCGCCGACCAACGAGACGGCCTTGACGATCGCGGCCTCGGGCGGCGACACCTCGTGCACCTCATGGTCGGGGTCGACCTCGTGCGCTGCTTCCATCAGGACCTTCCGGATGGACTGGGCGTTCTCGAAGCGCGGATGGTGATCGGTGATGACCGTCACGTCGCTTCCCTCTACGGCCGTGCGCGACATATCGAACCGCTTGGTGGTGTCGCGGTCGCCGTCCGCACCGAACAGCATCAGCACGCGCCCCGGCGTGACGCGCCGCACCGCGGCGAGCGTCTTCTCGAACGCGTCAGGCGTGTGCCCGAAGTCGACGTAGACCGCTGGCCCCTCCGGACCCGACACGAGCTGCGTGCGGCCGGGCACCCACGCCCTGATCTCTCCTGCGAGCGCCTCCGAGATGCGCTCCCAGTCGAAGCCCGCCTCGTGCATCATCACGATGCCGAGCCCTGCGTTCGCCGCCATGTGCGCGCCGATCACGGGCACGGTGGTCGCCAGGGTCCTGCCGTCGGGCCCGGTGAGCTGGAAGCCGGTGCCGCTCTGCGCCTCGAAGGTGACCTCGACCGTCCAGTCGGCGCGCTCGAAGGCGTCATCGGCGGCGATGCCGCGCGTCGCGATCGTGGTGACCGGAATGTCCGCCTCATCCGCGATGCGGCCGCCGAGCACGGAGTCGAGCGAGACGACGGCGCGGCGGCTGCGCGCCGAGGAGAACAGCGGCGCCTTCGCTCGGTAGTAGGTCTCCATGTCGCCGTAGTCGTCGAAGTGCTCGTGGGTGAGATTGGTGAACCCCATCACGTCCCACTTCACGCCCTCGACGCGGCGACGGGTGACGGCCTGGGCGCTGACCTCGACCGCGAACGCCTCGACCTCGCGCTCGCGCATCCTGGCGATCATGGCGTGGAACTCGCTCGCCTCCGGGCTGGTGAGCCCGGCGACCACGCGCTCGCCGGCGACGACCCGCTCGGCGGAGGTCGAGGCGCCTGCCACGACACCGAGCTGGGTCAGCATGCCCTCCAGCAGGTGCGTCGTGCTGGTCTTGCCGTTGGTGCCCGTCGTGCCCAGCAGCAGCGGGATGTCGTCGTCCGGCGCCGTGCGGTACACGGCCATGGCTGCGTCGCCGAGAGCGCCGCGGGGGTCGTCGACCACGATGATCGGCAGGCCCGCGCCGCGGGCGATCTCCGCGCCCGCGGCGTCGGTGAGGACGGCGGCCGCCCCGTTCTCGGCAGCAGCGGCGGCGAATTCGGCGCCGTGGCGGTTCAGGCCCCTGATGCCCACGAACAGATCGCCCGCAGCCAGGTCGCTCGATGAGACGGAGACTCCCGTCACCTCTGCGTCCGCTCCCGACGCGGTGCCGCCGATACGGGCGGCGAGCTCGGACAGTCGGATCGGGGCGGGCCGTGACGGACGCAGCATCACGGGCGGCGTACGGCGGATTCGGGGCGTGACAATCACGCCGTCTATCGTCGCACGCCCACACGAGGGAACCGCTGAGTGCGCGCGAGCGAGCTCCCCACCGCATCGAAGCGATAACAGGGTACTAGTACCCTTTTATCGCTTCAGAGCGCACCGGAGCACCGGCACGCGAGACTCAGGACGCCGGCAGATCAGCCGGCGATGGCGCGATCGGCCTCTGCGCGGGCCCAGGACTCCGCCGCGGCGAGCGTGTCGAGCGTCAGCTCGGCGGGGGCCGAATGGGCCTCGACGACGCGCGCAACTGTGTCGACGATGCCCAGAAAGCTCAGCCGACCCTGATGGAACGCGTCGACCGCCTGCTCGTTGGCCGCGTTGAACACGCACGGGTAGGTCGCTCCTTCGTCTCCGACGCGCTTCGCTAGCGCCACTGCGGGGAAGGCCGCTTCGTCGAGGGGTTCGAAGGTCCAGCTCGCCGCCGTCGCCCAGTCGATCGGGACGCCGACGCCGGGCACCCGTGCGGGCCACGCCATGCCGAGCGCGATCGGCAGCCGCATGTCGGGAGGCGACGCCTGCGCGATGGTGGATCCATCGACGAACTCGACCATGGAGTGCACGATCGACTGCGGATGCACGGCGACGTCGATCTTCGCCAGCGGCACGTCGAACAGCAGGTGCGCCTCGATCACCTCGAGACCCTTGTTCACCAGGGTGGCGGAGTTCGTCGTGATCACGCGGCCCATGTCCCACGTCGGGTGGTTCAGCGCGTCAGCCGGGGTGACGGAGGTGAGTTCGTCGCGGCTCCGACCTCGGAAGGGGCCGCCGGATGCCGTCACGACGAGCCTGCGCACCTCATCCGGAGCACCCGCCCGCAGCGCCTGAGCGATCGCGGAGTGCTCGGAGTCGACGGGAACGATCTGGCCTGGCGCCGCCGCCTGCTTCACGAGCGGCCCGCCCACGATCAGCGACTCCTTGTTCGCCAGCGCCAGCGTGCGGCCCGCTTCGAGCGCCGCCATCGTCGGGCCGAGCCCCACGGAGCCCGTGATGCCGTTGAGCACCACGTCCGCCTCGACGTCCCGCACCAGCTGCGCGGCAGCCTGCGCGCCGAGCGCGGTGTGTGCGACGCCGAACCGGTCCGCCTGCTCGCGCAGCATCGCCGCGTTGCTTCCCGCTGCGAGGCCGGCGATCTCGAACCGGTCGGGGCTGTTCCGGATGACGTCGAGCGCCTGGGTGCCGATCGAACCGGTGGATCCTAGGATCAGGATGCGCCGCATGGCCGTCTACTCGGCTGCTGGCGTCGCCGGGTGGAACACATCGACGATGTCTACGACGAAGACGAGGTCCTCATCGTAGAGCTCGTGGTCTTCGCCGCCATCCTGGTGGTACCCCTCCTCCTTCGGGATCACGGCCACCACCTGGGAGCCGACCGTCTGGCCGACGAGCGCCTTCTGGAAGCCCTCGACCACTCCGGTGGTCGGGAAGGTCGAGAGCGCGTCGCGACTCCAGCTGGAGTCGAACTCCTCGCCGTCGCTCGCCTTGACGCCCTTGTACTGCACGTACACGCTGTCGCCGTCCAGGACCTCCGCGCCGTCGCCGAGCTTCATGGTCTCGACCTGCGTCGTCTCCGGGATCTCCATGCCGTCGGGGATCTCGATGCTCGGCTCGCCGTCATCGGCGAGGGTGACCGCGGGCATGCCGTCGACCGGCTCCTGGTCCTCACCCCATGCCGCCTTCTCGGGCGTGCTCAGCACATCGACGACCTGCACCTGAGCCGACGTCTCCTGGCCGGACTCATCGGTCGACGCCGGATACACGGTCACGATGCGCGTGCCGACGGTCGCGCATCCGAAGACCTGGCCGAGCACCGTCGACGCCGAGATCTGCTGCGGCTGCACCTCGCCGTCCTCGTAGCCTGCCTGACCGACCTGCTCCCCCGTCTCCGCGTCGTACGCCGTGATCGCGTAGGAGAAGAAGTCGCCCTCCGCAAGCTGCGTGCCCTCACCCTCCGTCACGACCGCGCGCTCGAAGTCGGCGGGGTCGAGCGGCTCGGCGAGATCGAGGCTCTCCGGCACATCGTCTCCCGCCTCACCCGAGACGTCGAGCGATTCGACGTCGCTGCCGCTCGCACCGGCGGCGGCGCAGAGCGGGTTGTCGTTCGTTCCCTCGCCGTCCGGGTCGGAGTCGGCTTCGCCGGAGCAGCCCGCGAGGGCGAGGGCGGCGATCGCCGCGGTGGACATCAGTGCAATCGATCGAATACGCACGGAGAACCTCGTTCGTTGGGGGACAGTCCATCTTTGCGCACGAATCCATGCGCTCGCTGACATCCGGCGTCACGACGCACTGATGACCACGGGCGTCACGCATGCCGCGGCCAGCATAGGCCCGCATTAGGCTGGAGGGATGACGTCCACCGGCTCGCACGAAGAAGGCGCCGATCCTAAGGATCAGGCCGAGAGCGTCCCGCATCGCCCGAGCTGGCTCTACGATTTCGGCCGCACCGTCGTCGCGCCCCTGGCGCGGCTGATCTACCGGCCGCGCGTCGAGGGCAAAGAGAACCTGCCCAAGCAAGGCGCCGTGATCCTCGCCAGCAACCACCTCTCCGTCATCGACTCGTTCGCCATCCCGATCGCCGCGGCTCCCCGTGCCGTGCACTTCCTGGCGAAGTCCGACTACTTCACGGGCAGGGGACTGACCGGATGGCTCTCCCGCACGTTCTTCACATCGGTCGGCGCTGTGCCGGTCGAGCGCGGCGCAGGCCAGGCCGCCCTGGACGCGTTGGAGCAGCAGCGTCGGATCCTGGAAACCGGTGCAGCCGTGGCGCTGCATCCAGAGGGCACCAGGTCGCGCGACGGACGGCTGTACAAGGGGCGCACCGGCATCGCGTTCCTTGCGCTTCAGACCGGTGCCCCCGTCGTGCCGATCGGTCTCATCGGCACGGACAGGGTGATGCCCGTCGGCGCGAAGATGCCGAAGCTGTCAGAGCGCGTAGTCGTGCGCTTCGGCGCCCCGATCGATGTGTCGAAGCACGGGCCGGCGACCAGCGGCAAGGCACGGCGCCACGCCACCGACGAGATCATGGCGGCGATCCACGAGCTCTCCGGTCAGGAGCTGGCCGGAACCTACAACGAACTGCCTGCCCAGGGCGCCGTCGAGAAGATCAAGCGCGTTCTGCCGCACGAGAGGCGCTGAGCCGCAGCCGTCCTGCGCCCTACCCGTCCGCCTCGACAGTGGGCGCGTACTCGACGGGGAAGCTGACGGAGCCTGCGATGAAGCACCATGCGTGCGCTTCCGCATGCGCTTCCGTTGCGGCCTCGATCATCCCCTCGTCGGCAACCGTGACGCTCGGGCGCAGTGTGACACGGGTGAAGCGGCCGCCGTCGCCGGTCAGCTCGATCTGGCCGGTCGCACTGTCTGTGTATCCGGTGACCACGACGCCTCGCAGCACGCAGGCGCGCAGATACGACAGCAGGTGGCACTGAGCGAGAGCCGCGATGAGGAGATCCTCGGGGTTCCAGCGCTCAGGGTCGCCGAAGAACGGCCTGTCGGCCGAACCGAGCAGATCGGGCTTGCCGTCGACGCTCAGCGTGACGCTGCGGTCGTAGTCGCGGGTGCCGCTCGTGCCGCTGCCGCGGTTGCCGGTCCAGGTCGCGGTAAGTGCGTAGCTGTGGCGCTGGAACATGCCACCAGGGTATGGCGGACGGGTTGCGAGGCATATCCTGGAGAGCATGCCCGGAACGCTCTCAGTGGACTCCTCGGTCGAACTCGCCACCGCCGACAGGGGCGGATTCGTCGAATCCCGGCACGCCGGCGCGGCGATCGTGCTCACGCCAGAGGGTGAGGCGGCGCTGACGCTCGGCGACCCTGACGCTGTCGTGCTTCCGCGGTCGGCGATGAAGCCGTTTCAGGCGATCGCGTGCGCCACGGCCGGAGCTGCGTTCGAGGACGAGCGCTTGGCGATCTCGACGGCGAGCCATGCGGGCACCGACCGCCACGTCGACCTCGTGCGCAGCATGCTGCTCGACGCGGGCCTCACCGAGGATCACCTCGGCTGCCCTCCAGCGCTGGCTGACGACTCATCGACCAGGCAGGAGATGATCCGCGATCGCGCGCCGATGTCGCGCGTGCGGATGACCTGCTCGGGCAAGCACGCGGCGATGCTCGCCGCGTGCGCGGTGAACGGCTGGAGCACGGATTCGTATCTCTCCCCCGATCATCCGCTGCAGCAGCACATCCGCGAGGCCGTCGAACGCCTGTGCGGCGGCACGAAGATCGCCGCGACAGTCGTCGACGGATGCGGAGCACCCGTGCACGCCGTCGCGCTGTCGTCGCTGGCTCGCGGCATGCAGCGGATCGGCACGTCGAGCGAGACTTCGCCGTTCGCGCTGCACCGCGTATCCGGCGCCCTCATCCGCGCTGTGCGGGAGAACCCGTGGGCTGTCGAAGGCACCGGACGCCCTGACACCACGGCGATCGAGCAGTTCGGCGTGTTCTCGAAGTTCGGTGCAGAGGGCGTGCAGGTGATGGTCGCCCCTGACGGCACGACGGTGGCGCTGAAGATCCTCGACGGCTCTCGCCGCGCAGGTTCGGTCGTCGCGCTGTCGCTGCTGGCGAAGACGGGCGCGCTGCCAGCCGATGCGGTGTCCGGCTTCCTCTCCGCGCACCCGCTCTACGCCGTCCGCGGCGGCGATGACGAGGTCGGCCGCATCCGTCCGACGGTCTGAGGCTGCGCGGCACGGATCGGGCGGCCCTCACGCCGGAAGAACCACCCGGCGCGGCAGGGCGGACGGCGAGACCCGCCAGGCACGACCGGCTCGGGGCTCCGCATACGGCGGCAGCGAGCGCTCCCCGGCGATCGAGCGGAGTTCGCTCCGGCACTCGGCCGACACCAGCATTTCACCGGATTCCCTGATCCCGCGCAGCACCGCGCCGTGCCTGAGCCAGCTCTCGCCGTCGCCGACGACGACCAGGTGCTCGGTGCCGTCGGCGAGATCATCGACGGAGGCTCCGAGTTGGAGAGCATCGAGGGCGACGACCCGCACAGATCTTCCCCACGCCTCCGCCAGCAGCGAGGCACGAGCAGCCGCACCGTTCGTCACGATCGCCGCTGCCGCGACGACCGGCCGCCACAGCGCCGCCGATCCTGCGGAACGATTCGCAGGCGTCGAGGAGCGATGCTGTCCCTCAGCGCGAACGGAGCGCGACGGTTCTCCGCGCAGCGCCCGTCTGCGCTCGGCGCGTGTGCCGGTCGCCCCTGCCGCGATCGATCTCCCCGCGGGCGCGATGTCGGCCCGCACCTGAGCAAGCGCGAACTGCACTTCTCGTTCGTCCATCACCGCCCTTCCGGACGGTCGCCGCGGGTCGAAGTCTCCGCCGTTCCCTCCCGCCTGCACATGATCGGCGCGGGTCGGCAGACGCAGCAGCGCTCGCCTTCCGAGCCCTGAGATCACGCGCTCGACGGTGCCGGTGACCCGAGATGCCGTCACCACGACCGTTGTGCCCCGTGCACCCGCTTCTCGCACGAGCGTCTCGGCCCGCGTCGCGAACTCGTGCGCGTACTCGGCGGGGAACCGGCCGAGCAGTGAATCGAGGTCGTCGATGGCGATGAGCGGCGGAGGCTCGTCGGCCGCGCCCTCGATCGCGTCCCACGCGCCCTCGAGATCGACTGGCACGACGACGGCCCCCGGCACCTGCCCCGCGACGAGCCGTACGATGCTGGTCTTTCCCGACGCCGACCCGCCGATGACGGCCAGCCCGCGATCGCCGCCGTGGTGCATCGTCACGACGGGCTGACGCTGCTCATCCGGCTCATCCGCGAGACCGAGCAGCACAGTCCCCCCTCCGTGCTCGGGCGCACGAAGCTCGCTCAGCGTCAGCTCGCGCGGCAGCGGCGGCAGCCACGGCGCGTGCCCGCGCTTCGGCTCGCCCGGCGCCCCTGCTGCCCTCTCCGCGTCCGCCGAGGCGAGGCGTGCGAGCAGCTCCGCCTCCGTGCGCGCGATGCGGGTGCGCTCAGGCGCGATGTCGCCGCCGCGGCGCACGAGCGCCATCCCGCGGGAGGCCGCATCACCGGGCAGGCAGGCGGCGTCGTCGATGCCCACGACGGCCCTGCTGTCGGCTTTCTCCGCCACACGCAGGCTGATGCGCAGAGGGCAGTTCGCCAGCAGCGCGTCACGGAGCACGCCGGATGCGCGTTGGGTGCCCAGCACGAGGTGCATGCCGAGCGCCCGTCCGCGTGCGGCGACGTCGGTGAACACCTGATGCAGATCGCCATGGTCCTGCAGCAGTGCGGCGAACTCGTCGACCACGATCACCAGCCGGGGCATGTCGACGCGTTCGTCGCCGATGTCGGTCGCTCCCGCTGCGGCGAGCACGCTCTCACGCCTGCGCAGTTCCGCACGCAGGCTCTCGACTGCGCGACGGGAGCCCGCGCCGTCGAGGTCGGTGATCATGCCCGTGACGTGCGGCAGGGCGAGCAGCGATGTGAACGCGGTGCCTCCCTTGAAGTCGGCGAGCAGGAAGGCGACGCGATCGCTGTCGTAGCGCGAGGCAATCGAGGCGATCCACGTGGTGAGCAGTTCGCTCTTGCCGCTGCCGGTGATGCCGACGACGACGGCATGGGGCCCGTCGTGCACGAGATCGATACTCGTCGTGCCGTCCGCTCCCCGACCGATCGGTGCATCGAGGCCCTTCCCGTCCGGCCCGTCTCCGCTGCGGCTGGCAGCCGAGCCCTCCGCCGACCGACCCTGCGGGGACGCGGATTCGAGGAGCACGCCCAGACGCACCGCGGGGAGAGGCACCTCGCCTCCGCTCGCGTCCGAGCGGGCGGAGAGCACAGATGCCAGTCGTTCGGCCTGCGCCCGGGCGAGCGCCTCGAGCCGCAGCGGCTCGCCATCGGGGTCGAGTGCCGTGTCATCGAGGCGGCGGGCGCGCAGCGCCGCACCGGGCTCCAGCTCCAGAATGACTCCGCACGCCGCTGGAGCATCGTCGCCGCGCTCGGTCACAGCGATGACGAAGTCCGCGTCCGCGATTGCGGCTGCACGTCGCGCATCCGTCCCGCCAGGCGCCTCGGGCAAGAGACCGACGGCGACGACCCTGACCGGCTCACGGCCCTCACGTCCCGGTGAGCTCCACCCTGCGGCCGTGCCGAGGTGCGGCAGCTGCTCCATGGCCGCCTCGTCGCCCGGAAGCACGTGGGAGACGACGAGCTCACTCGGCGCCGCGCGCAGGCACAGCTGCATCAGCAGGCCCCGCGCAACTGCCGTGGCCACGACCGGGGGACCCTGCACGCACACGCCGCCGGCTTCGCGAAGCGGAACCGTCACCGGCGCCAGAGCGATCCAGGCGGCGTCGCGCCGCAGCTCCTCGGCCTCGACGCCTTCGCCTCCCGTTACACGGATGTCGCTGCGGACCCTGCCGAAGCCCAGGACGACCTCGATCGGTCCGTGCCGCCAGAGCGTGCGCGCCTCCGCCAGTCTGGCCGTGCTCGGCCTCAGCCGGTCGAGCTGAGACCGCTCCCGACTGTGGCGCTCGGACAGCTCCTCTCTGGCCGTGGCGCACGCGGCGCTGAGCTCCCGCGTCGCCCTGCGCCTCTCTTTGCGTCGGTTGCGTGCGCCGTCGATCAGCGAAGCCAATACCATCAGCGGCCCGATCGCCGCGAAGCAGAGCATCATGACGTATCCCGTCAGCAACCACATCGCCACTGCCCCCGCCATGGGCACGAACGCGGCGACGAGCGGAATCGCACCCCGTCTGGCCGGGGCCGCCGGCGCAGGAAGAACGATCGGCTCGTCCGGACGATGTGGTGTGCTCACACGTCCAGCTCAGCGCGCTGACGATGTCAGCGGAAGGGCGCGCCACCACCTGTGGACGGGACACGCCGCGGCGCGGGGGCTGTGAGGGAGGGGACGGACCCCGTCAGTCCCGTTCCTGAGCCTCGTCGTCGTGCGCGGAATCTGCCGCAGCCGAAGCCCCATCCGGAGCCTCGTCCGTCGTCTGCGCGCCCGCATCCGGCGCTTCGCGGCCAGTCTGGTCGGCGTCGCCGTACGGACCGCCCGAGCGCGTGACGTCGACGACGATGACCGACACGTTGTCGCGTCCGCCGTTGCCGAGCGCCGCCTCCACCATGCCGCCGACGGCGACGTCCGGTGCGGCGTGCTCTCGCAGAAAATGCAGTATGCCGTAGTCGGTCAGCTCCTTGGTGAGGCCGTCTGAGCAGATCACGAACCGGTCGCCGTCCTCCACCTCGATGCGCACATAGTCGGGAACGACCGACTCGCTGGGGCCGACGGCGCGTGTGATCACGTTGCCGTACGGGTGGCTCTCCGCCTCCTCGGCGCTGAGCCTTCCCGCGTGCACCAGTTCCTGCACGAGGGAATGGTCGACTGTGACCTGCACGAGCTTGTCGTCTCGGAGAAGGTAGACGCGCGAGTCGCCGATGTTCAGGACGACCCACGACGCAGGCGCGGAAGCAGGGTCGAGGTAGATGCCGGTGACGGTCGTGCCCGTACCCTCATCGGTGGTCTCCGGATGATCGGCGATGTCGCGCACCGCGTTCTCCAGTGCGAGCTCCACGGTCTCCGGCGTGATCGCCTCACCCGATGACGCTACGGCCGAGAGCCGCTCGACGGTGACGGCGCTCGCAACCTCGCCTCCGATGTGCCCGCCCATGCCGTCCGCGACGACGAACATCGGCCATTCCATCAGGATCGCGTCCTGGTTGACCTCGCGTTTGCGCCCCGTATCGGTGACGCCGGCCCAGCGCACGACCAGCTCCCCGCCCTCATCGAGGGCGACTGCGTGCGAATGCACCGAACTCGTCGTGTCGCTCACGCGGCCTCCAGATCTTCGGCGTCGAGCCGCGGGTCGTGCCGACGCTTCCCACATCCTAACCGCGCAGTCTGCGCAGGTCGCGAACGCGGAGCGCATCGCGCCCGCTCACGCATCCGCGACCAGCTCTGTCTCACCGTCGGTCGCACCGCTGCGCATCCGCAGCCCTGCCTCCCGTGCCCATTCGATCAGCTCATCGATGGTGCGCAGTCCTGGCCGCTCCTCGGCGAGGCGACGAGTGAGAACGCCCTTGGCCTTCTTGTTGAAGTGGTTGAGGGCGCGGGTCGTGCCGTCCGCCTGATCCATGACGACTCTGATGTACGTGCTCGCCACACCGGACGGCACGGGGCCGAGTGCCACGTAGGCCTGCGAACGCAGATCGATCACGAGCGGACGCGCCTCGTGGGCGAGGGCCTCGGTGACGGCACGCGCCCACACGCGTTTCAGCGGGGGCAGGCCGGGAAGGGAGGCACCGGCAGCCAGGCGGTAGGAGGGGATCTCGTCGATCGCCCGCACCGGCCCGAACGGCGCCGTATGGATGAACGCGTTCCTGCCGAGCCATGCACGGCCGGCCGGTTCAAGGGAAGCGGCGTCCAGCGCATCGAACAGCACACCCGTGTAGCGGTCCATCGCCGCCATCGTCGGCCCGCTGCGGAGTGCGGCGTTGTCCGCGATGGCCGCAGAGCGCTGCCGCTCCGAGAGCTTCAGCACGGCGGCGGTGCGATCCGGATCCGCGGCGAGTTCGACCATGGATGCGGCGACGGCCTCGCGCTGGGAGCGCAGAGCTCCCAGCGCGAGGCCGTCGACGTCAAGCGGCTCGCCCGATCCTCCTGCCCGCTTCGTCTCAGAAGGGGGCAGCAGGATCGTGGTCAGGACGCGATCGCGGCGTGACCCGCGACGATCGTGACCCGATCGGACTCGACCGACACGAAACCGTCCTTCGCGGTCGCCGTGACCACGGAGTCGTTCTCCTGCGTGATCCGGACGGGACCGTCACCGAGGATCGCGAGCATGGGCTCGTGACCGGTCATGAAACCGATCTGCCCGTCCGTCGTCGTGGCGACGACGAGCTTCGCGTCTCCGTTCCAGACCTCTTCCTCGGCCGACACCAGGCTCACCTGAAGCGACATTCTCAGCCGTTCTCCTTCTGGATCTTCGCCCACTGGGCCTCGACGTCTTCGATGCCGCCCACGTTGAAGAACGCCTGCTCTGCGACGTGATCGAGATCGCCCTTGACGATGGCGTCGAACGACTCGATCGTGTCCTTGAGCGCCACGGTCGACCCGTCGACACCCGTGAACTTCTTCGCCATGTAGGTGTTCTGCGAGAGGAACTGCTGGATGCGGCGCGCGCGGGCGACGACGATCTTGTCCTCTTCTGAGAGCTCGTCGACGCCGAGGATCGCGATGATCTCCTGCAGCTCCTTGTTCTTCTGCAGGATCTGCTTCACGCTCGTCGCGACGCGGTAGTGGTCCTCGCCGAGGTAGCGCGGGTCCATGATGCGACTGGTCGAGGTGAGCGGATCGATCGCCGGGTACAGGCCCTTCGATGCGATCTCGCGCGACAGCTCGGTGGTCGCGTCGAGGTGCGCGAACGTCGTGGCGGGCGCAGGGTCGGTGTAGTCATCGGCCGGCACGTAGATCGCCTGCATCGAGGTGATCGAGTGGCCGCGCGTCGAGGTGATGCGCTCCTGGAGCACACCCATCTCGTCAGCGAGGTTCGGCTGATAGCCCACAGCAGACGGCATACGGCCCAGAAGGGTCGACACCTCCTGTCCGGCCTGTGTGAAGCGGAAGATGTTGTCGATGAACAGCAGCACATCCTGCTGCTGCACGTCGCGGAAGTACTCCGCCATCGTCAGCGCCGACAGTGCGACACGAAGACGCGTCCCCGGCGGCTCGTCCATCTGGCCGAAGACCAGGGCGGTCTTGTCGAAGACGCCGGCCTCCTCCATCTCGACGATGAGGTCGTTGCCCTCACGGGTGCGCTCGCCGACACCGGCGAACACCGACACACCGCCGTGGTCCTGCGCGACGCGCTGGATCATCTCCTGGATGAGAACGGTCTTGCCGACGCCCGCGCCGCCGAACAGGCCGATCTTCCCGCCCTGCACGTACGGCGTGAGGAGGTCGATCGACTTGATGCCGGTCTCGAACATCGTCGTCTTCGACTCGAGCTGGTCGAAGTTCGGTGCCTTGCGGTGGATCGGCCAGCGCTCCGTGGCCTCGAAGGTCTCGCCCTCGCCGAGGTTCAGCACGTCGCCGGTGGCGTTGAACACCTTGCCCTTGGTGATGTCGCCGACCGGCACCGAGATCGGGGAGCCGGTATCGCGCACCTCCTGACCGCGGACCATGCCGTCGGTCGGCTTCAGTGAGATGGCGCGGACGACGTCGTCGCCGAGGTGCTGGGCGACCTCGAGCGTGATCTCGGCCGTCTCGCCGCCGACCGTCACATCGGTCTTCAACGCGCTGTAGATGTCGGGAATCGAGTCGTGCGGGAACTCGACGTCGACGACCGGCCCCGTGACGCGTGCGACGCGCCCGACGACCGCCGTCTCGGCCTCAGCCGTAGCGGTGGGAGTCATGTTGTCTCTTCCTTCTTGGGAAATCTCTCGGACCGGTCAGGAGGCCAGTGCGTCGGCACCGCCGACGATCTCCGCGATCTGCTGGGTGATCTCAGCCTGACGCGCGTTGTTGCGCAGGCTCGTGTATTCGGTGATGAGCTTGTCGGCGTTGTCGCTGGCCGCCTTCATCGCCTTCTGCGTCGCCGCCTGCTTGGCGGCGGACGACTGCAGCAGTGCGTTGAAGATACGGCTCTGGATATACACCGGCAGGAGCTTGTCGAGCACCTGCGATGCCTCAGGCTCGAACTCGTAGAGCGGGTACACCTCGACCTGCGCCGACTGCGCATCCGACCCGCCGGCGTCATCGGCCTCCACGACCTCGAGCGGGAGCAGCCGCACGGACTCCGGCGTCTGCACCATCATGCTGACGAAGCGGTTGTAGACGACGTGGATCTCGTTCACGCCGCCCGCATCCTCGTCGAGCAGATACGCGTCGAGCAGGGCCTGGGCGATCTCCTCCGCGTTCTCGAACTGCGGCACGTCGGCCGAGCCCGTCCACTGCGCCGCGCTGACGATCTGCCGGAACTGGAAGTAGCCGACAGCCTTGCGACCGTAGAGGTAGAAGACGACTTCCTTGCCCTCGCCTCGCAGCAGCTCTGCGAGCTCCAGCGCCTCACGGATCACCTGCGAGTTGAACGCGCCCGCGAGCCCACGATCACTGGTCAGCAGCAGGATCGCGGAGCGCGTGGTCTGCTCGGCCTCGCGCGTCAGGACGTGATCGATGTCGCTCGTCGTCGCGACGGCCGAGACCGCACGCGTCACTGCGCGGGAGAAGGGCGACGACGCGCGCACGCGCGCCATCGCCTTCTGGATCCGCGAAGCGGCGATGAGCTCCATCGCCTTCGTGATCTTCTTGGTGGTCTGCGCAGAGGAGATCCTCTGCTTGTACTCCTTGAGTTTCGCGCCCATAGTGCGTCTGCTCCGCCCGGCCTACGCCTTGCGGCCCTTGACGATCTTCTCCTGGCCGACGTCCTCGTGCTCTGCGGCGTCGTACTCCTCGTGCCCCGGAGCGGCGAGGTTCTGCCCCTTGCCAGCCTGGAACTCGAGCAGGAAGTCGTCTACGACCTTCTCCAGCTCGGCCTTCGTGTCGTCCTCGAGCTTGCCGACGGACTTGAGCGTGTCGAGGATGCTCGTGCTGCGGCGCACGTGGTCGAGCAGCTGCGCCTCGAAGCGGAGCACGTCCTCCACCGGGATGGTGTCGAGCTTGCCGTTCGTACCGGCCCAGATCGAGACGACCTGCTCCTCCACGGGGTACGGCGAGTACTGCGGCTGCTTGAGCAGCTCAGTCAGGCGCGCACCGCGGTCGAGCTGGCGGCGCGACGTCGCATCGAGGTCGGATGCGAACATCGCGAACGCCTCGAGCGAGCGATACTGGGCGAGCTCGAGCTTGAGCGTGCCCGACACCGACTTGATGTGCTTGATCTGTGCGTCACCGCCGACTCGCGAGACCGAGATGCCCACGTCGACAGCGGGCCGCTGGTTCGCGTTGAACAGGTCGGACTGCAGGAAGATCTGGCCGTCCGTGATCGAGATCACGTTGGTCGGGATGTAGGCCGAGACGTCGTTGGCCTTCGTCTCGATGATCGGCAGACCGGTCATCGAGCCGGCGCCCAGCTCGTCCGACAGCTTCGCGCAGCGCTCCAGCAGGCGGGAGTGCAGGTAGAAGACGTCACCCGGGTACGCCTCGCGGCCCGGCGGACGACGCAGCAGCAGCGAAACGGCACGGTAGGCCTCCGCCTGCTTCGACAGGTCATCGAACACGATCAGGACGTGCTTGCCCTGGTACATCCAGTGCTGACCGATGGCAGACCCGGTGTACGCGGAGATGTACTTGAAGCCGGCGGGGTCCGAGGCAGGAGCGGCGACGATCGTCGTGTACTCCATGGCGCCTGCGTCCTCCAGCGCGCCCTTCACGGACGCGATGGTCGAACCCTTCTGCCCGATGGCGACATAGATGCAGCGCACCTGCTTCGACTCGTCACCGGATTCCCAGTTCTCGCGCTGGTTGATGATCGTGTCGATCGCGATCGCGGTCTTGCCGGTCTGGCGGTCGCCGATGATCAGCTGACGCTGACCGCGGCCGATCGGGATCATGGCGTCGATCGCCTTGATGCCGGTCTGCATCGGCTCGTGCACGCTCTTGCGGTCCATCACACCCGCGGCCTGGAGCTCGAGCTCGCGCTCGCCGTCGATGCCGTCGATCTCGCCGAGGCCGTCGATCGGGGTGCCGAGCGGGTCGATCACGCGACCGAGGTAGCCCTCGCCCACGGGGACCGAGAGCACCTTGCCGGTGCGGGTGACCTGCTTGCCCTCCTCGATGCCGGTGAACTCACCGAGCACGACCACACCGATCTCGCTCTCCTCGAGGTTCTGGGCCAGGCCCAGCGTGCCGTCCTCGAACTTGATGAGCTCGTTCGCCATCACGCCGGGGAGGCCCTCGACGTGGGCGATGCCGTCAGCAGCGTCAACGACGGTGCCGACCTCAGTCGCCGCGGAACCGGTCGGCTCGTATGCGGCGGCAAAGTCCTTCAGCGCATCCCGAATGGTGTCGGGGCTGATTGCGATGTCTGCCATCTTCTTCCTTCGTGTTGTGGAGCCTGTCAGGCTCCGAAGCCCTCCGCCGGAGCGGGAAGTCGTGTCAGCTGGCCAGCTTCTGGCGCAGGTCGTTCAGTCGCGTCGAGACGCTGCCGTCGATCAGGTCGTCAGCGATCTGCACCCGGATGCCGCCGACCACGCCGGCGTCGATGATCTGGTTGAGTGCGATGTCGCCGCCGTAGGTGCGGGCAAGTGTCGCCCGCAGGCGCTCCGACTGCGCTGAGCCGAGCGGTTGCGCCGTCGTGACGGTCGCAACGGTGCGTCCGGCCTGCTTCGCGACCACATCGATGGCATCGCTCAGCACTCCGCGGACCCTGCGCCCGCGAAGCGCGCGGACGAGCTCCGTGACGATCAGCGTCGCGGCCCCGCTCGCCTGGCCGTCGAGCAGCTTCTCGACCATTGCCGCCTTCGCGTCAGGGTCGCCGAGAGTGCTGCCGATGGTCAGCTCGAGCTCGGGGCTGCCCGACACGATGCGCGACACCTCGAACAGCTCGCCTGCGACGTCGGCGGAGGGCTCAGCCTTCGCCGCCGCGCGGATCGCGAGCTCCTCGATGCTGTCGACCAGATCCGCTACCGAGGACCAGCGCTCGCGCACAGCAGCGGTGAGCACCGCCAGTGCGGTGTCGCCGAGCTGTCCGAACACCCCGGAGGCGAGCGAAGAACGGGCATCCAGCGCTGCGGCGGGATCTGTCAGCGCGGCCCCCAGCTGCGACGAGTCGGCGATCGTGCGCGCGGCGGTGAACAGGTCGCGCGCCGTGGCGGCGTCGACCTGCTGCGCGTCGAGCACGCCGGTGATCGCCGCCAGTGCCTGAGTGGTCGCGCTGCCCATTACTTCGCCGCCTTCTCGGATGCCTCGAGGTCGGCCAGGAAGCGGTCGACCACCGACTGCGCCTTCTGGTCGTCGCTCAGCGACTCACCGATGACGTTGCCTGCGAGGTCGAGGGCGATGCCACCGACCTCAGTGCGCAGCGACACCATCGCAGACTGCCGCTCGGCCTCGATCTGAGCCTGTGCCGATGCCGTCACACGCTCCGCCTCCACGGTGGCCTGCGCCTTCGCCTCTGCGACGATCTTCTTGCCGTCACCGTGAGCCGCCTCGCGGATCTCACCGGCTTCGCGACGCGCATCAGCGAGCTGCTTGTTGTACTCCGCGAGTGCGGCCTCAGCCTCCTTCTGCGCGGCGTCGGCCTTCTCGATGTTGCCCTCGATGGCGGCGGAGCGCTCATCGAGCATCGCCGTCAGTCGCGGCAGAGCGATTTTCCACACCACCAGCAGGATGATGACGAAGCACACCGCTGCCCAGATGATGTCGTAGTACGCCGGCCAGAGCGGATTCGGATCCTCTTCCTCCGCGGCGACCGTGACAAGAGCGTTCAGCATCCTGTCTCCTTACGTGTCAGCGACGAATGGATCAGTACCCGAAGATGAAGCCGGTGGCGATGCCGATGAAGGCGAGCGCCTCGGTGAAGGCGATACCGATCCACATCAGAACCTGCAGGCGGCCTGCCAGCTCGGGCTGACGGGCAACGGATTCGATCGTCTTGCCGACGACGAAGCCCACACCGATGGCCGGGCCGATGGCGGCAAGGCCGTAGCCGACCGTGGCGATCGAGCCGTTGACCTCAGCGAGAACCATAGAAGCGTCCACTGGATTTTTCCTTTCGTAGGGCGACGCGCTGTTGGGCGCGCCGTCAGTGCTCTTCCGCGACCGCGAGCTGGATGTAGACCGCGGTGAGGATCGTGAATACGTAGGCCTGGAGGAAGCCCACCAGGATTTCGAAGGTCGTGAAGGCGAGGCCGAAGGCGAGCGTGCCTGCCCCCAGCGCCGTCCACCACCCGCTCATCGTGAAGAAGAAGAAGTGCGTCGCCGAGAAGAACAGCACCAGCATGAGGTGGCCGACGACCATGTTCATCATCAGTCGCAGCGTCAGCGTGACCGGCCGGATGACGAAGGTCGAGATGAACTCGAGCGGCGTGATCAGCAGGTACAGGAACACCATCGGGTTGAACTTCTTCTTCCCGTCGGCGTCGTAGCTCGGCTCGCTGATGGTCGGGAACAGCGAGTTCTTGAAGAAGCGCGCCGGGCTCTTCTTGATGCCTGCGTAGATGAAGGTCACGTAGGCGATCACCGCCAGCAGCAGCGGCACTGCGATGATGCTGGTTCCCGCGATGTTGATGCCGGGGATGATGCCGGTCAGGTTCATGAACAGGATCATGAAGAACATCGTGGTCAGCAGCGGAACGAACCGCTCACCGTCTTTGCGGCCGAGCAGGTCGTGCGCGATGCCGCCGCGTACGAAGTCGATTCCCATCTCGACGATGCTCTGGAAGCGACCTGGCACGACGCGCATGCGGCGCGTGCCGAGCACGAGCAGCAGCACGATGAGCGCGGTGGCGAGCAGCTGCGCGCCATGGATGCGCGTGAACTCGAAGGAGCCGATCTGGAAGATCGCCGGGGGGAAGAAATCGAGAATCGACGGCGGGTGGAAACCGCCATCCGAGTTTTCGGCAGAGGCGATCAACGTCACGGCGTTTGTCAACGTGTGGCTCCGACTTCGTCGCTCCGGTGCTTCCACCGGTTGTGTTGGGGAGTCGCACCCGCCTCGATTGTCACCATCGGCATTCGAGTAGCAACGCAGCGGGGGCGTTACTCAGCATAGCAAAAGATTCGGGCTCTTCTACCACGTGTCGAATTTGGCGGATCAGTCCTTCGCGCCGTCGCCGTCGCTGTCGTCCTCGTCACCGGGGAGCGCGACTTCGACGTACGGCAGGCGCATCTTCAGCAGAGTGATGGCGTCGATTGCGAGCGAGGCGAGCACGCCGACGACGACGGCCGCGAAGAAGATGCCTGGCTCGATCCACGGCTGGCCCCTCAGCAGGAGCATCGCGGCGATGAACAGCACGAGCTTGACGATCCAGCCGCCCAGCACGATGCCGAAGAAGATCGGCACGTAGAGCGCATCGCCGAACCAGCGGTTCGCGATCAGGATGCTTCCGGATGTCAGCAGCATCAGCAGCGCGGCGATCGCAGCTCCGGCGAAGGCGCTGAAGGCGCCGTCCGCCCCCGCGATGAGGAAGCCGATCACTCCCCCGATCACGGCGACGCCGATCGCGGCGACGGCTCCCCAAGTGGTGGCGGCCCGAAGGATCCGGGTGCTCGTGGGAACGCTGCGGGGCATCGGGTCTCCTGTGCTGAGTGCTGGTGCATGGGGCGTGCCGCGGCTCGCGAGGCTGATCAGAGCGTACCCGCCCGGCCTACGTGTTCTCTGGCAGAGCCTCGCTCGCAGCACGGCGCCGCGGCCTCGACGGAACCAGCGTGACCACGAGGCATGCGAGCACCCCGACGACGCCGAACACGATGCCGAGCCGGTACTCGCCCGGCCAGTCCTCGCGGGCGCCGAGGTACATCAGCAGCACGGCGAGACCGACGATGCTCGTCCACGCGTAGAAGATGAGCACGGCACCCCGGTCGGAGTGGCCCATGTCGAGCATGCGGTGGTGCAGGTGCTTGCGATCGGCCGAGAACGGCGACTTCCCTGCGGCGAGCCTTCGCACCACGGCGAGCCCGAAGTCGAGCAGCGGCAGCAGCACCACTGCGAGCGGAAG
Source organism: Microbacterium halotolerans (assembly GCF_003569805.1). GTDB lineage: Bacteria > Actinomycetota > Actinomycetes > Actinomycetales > Microbacteriaceae > Microbacterium > Microbacterium halotolerans. The sequence continues at coordinate 249,141 of NZ_KZ984053.1, forward strand.
CAGGATCGGCAGGAACGCACCCACCAGCTGCGAGCGTCCGATCGTCTCGGGGTCGAGCAGCGCCGGATCGAGCGTGCCCGTGATGGCGATCGCGCTGGTGGCCATCAGCAGGCCGAGCAGCAGCGCGCCCGCATCGCCCATGAACAGCTTGGCGCCGTTCCAGTTCATCGGCAGGAAGCCCGCGCACGCGCCGATCAGCGTGACGGCGATGAGGGTGGCGAGGTTGAAGTAGGTGCTCGCACCGGTGTCGCGCACCAGCACGTAGGAGTAGACGAAGAAGATGCCGTTCGCGATCAGGCAGGTGCCGGCGACGAGGCCGTCGAGGCCGTCGATGAAGTTGACCGCGTTCATCACGATCACGATCGAGAACATCGTCAGCGCGATGCTCACCCAGCTCGACCACACCGTGAGGTCGCCGAGCGGCAGGGCGTACACCTGCAGGCCGCCGCCGATCGCGATGATCCCCGCCGAGAGGAACTGCGCGGCGAGCTTGATCATCCAGTCGAGGTCCCACAGGTCGTCGGCGACGCCGACGAGGACGATGAGCGCGCTCGCCCCCAGCAGCGACCACATCAGCGCAGGATCGACCCAGATCAGTTCGAAGAACGGATTGGCCGAGGAGACGATGAGCGCGAACACGATGCCGAGGAACATCGCGATGCCGCCGAGGCGGGGCGTCGGCGTGGTGTGCACGTCGCGCTCCCTGATGCCCGGATACAGCTTGAAGCGCAGGCTGAGCCGCCACACGCCCCAAGACAGCGCGAGGGTGACGGCCGCCGTGAGGATCAGCGTGAAGACGTACTGCCTCACGCGCTCCCCTGTGCCTCGTCCTGCTGCGCGTTCTTCAATCCGTCGGCGAACGCCGTGCGAGGATCGGCGGGCGGCCGGGGTGCGACGTGGGCGTGCGGGTCGCCCGTCGGTTCGTCCGGTGCGGGTTCGAGCACCTCGCCCAGCACCTCGGCCAGATCCTCGCGGCTGACGGCGCCGTCGCGCAGGATGCGCACGACCCGCTCGTCACCGGTCCGCGAGACGAGCGCCGTCGCGTCGATGATGGTCGAGGCGACCCCCGTGCGCGACGGTCCGTCGTCGAGATAGACCGCGACGGAGTCGCCCAGCATCCGCTGCGCGTCGTGGGCGCTGATCGCCGCCGATCTCCCGGTGAGGTTCGCGCTCGACACCGCGAGCGGGCCCGTCTCCTCGAGCAGCTCGCGGGCGATGCGGTGGTCCGGCATGCGCACGGCGACTGTGCCCTCCGTGTCGCCGAGATCCCACGACAGCGACGGCTGCGACGGCAGCACGATCGTGAGGCCACCCGGCCAGAATCGCTCCACAAGGGTCTGCACCTCATCCGGCACCGCTTCGACGAGTGCGCGCATCGCGTCAGCACCGGGCACCAGCACAGGCGGTGGCTGCTGGCGACCGCGGCCCTTCGCCTGGAGCAGACCGGCAACGGCGACCGGGCTGAACGCGTCCGCCGCGATGCCGTACACCGTGTCGGTCGGCATGACGACCAGTTGTCCACGCGCGATCGACTGTCGCGCGTGGCGCATCCCTGTCAGCAGCTGCGACTCATCTGCGCATTCGAAAAGCGAGCTCATAGCGCGGTCAGTCTACTGGGCGGCGCGGCGGAACGACTGTCAGACGCGGCCGAGGCTCGGCACCGATCGACGCAGGACGGTCTACGGCCGCACGGCGGTGGTTACGCGGTCTCGACCGGTGAGATCCTGGTGCGTGGTCGCGGCGAGCCAGCCGTCGGCGGCGAGGACAGCGCGGACGGGTTCGCCCTGCCACTCGCCGTGCTCGATCACGATCGTGCCGCCGGTGCGTGCGAGCACCATGGCTGCGGTGCTGATGCGGCGCACGACGTCGAGGCCGTCCTGACCGCCGTACAGCGCCTGATGCGGATCGTGCAGCCGCACCTCGTCGTCGCGCGGGACGGCGTCATCCGGGACGTACGGCGGGTTCGTCGCGATCACGGCTGCGCGCCCCGCCAGCTCTGCCAGCGTCGCGGCGTCTCCCGCGTCGCCGAGCACGAGCGAGACGTTCTCCGCGCCCGTGCGCGAGACGTTCTCCTTGGCCCACATGTATGCGTCGACCGACATCTCCACGGCGTGCACGGCGGCGTGCGGCACCTCGGTCGCCATCGACAGCGCGATCGCCCCGCTTCCCGTGCAGAGATCGACGGCGATCGGCTCCGGTTCTGCCGCTGCTCGCAGCGCGTCGACGGCGAGCCCTGCGACCGTCTCGGTCTCCGGCCTCGGCACGAAGACACCTGGGCCGACAGCGAGCTCGAGCGCGCGGAAGGCTGCGACCCCTGTGATGTGCTGCAGCGGTTCTCGAGTGGCACGGCGCGCGACGAGGCGGCCGAAGGCCTCGGCCTGCGGGATCTCGAGGATGTCGCCGCGGATGCTCGCGGCCTGCACCTCGCCCCTGTTCGTGCCGCGCAGGTGCGCGAGCAGCAGCTCGGCGTCGACCTGCGCGTCAGGCACGCCGACGGCGGCGAACCGCTCTGCGGCGGAACGGAGGGCGTCGCGCAGCGGGATCGCCGTGGTGAGGGAGGCAGTCGGTGTCGGCATAGGCGGATCAACCGTACCTGTGCCCGATCACATCGGCGTCACAGGACGGCCGGTCTCGGCGAGCCGATACCGAACCGGAATGAACGTCGTGCGGCGTTGTTTGACGATCCGTTACGTCATTTTCGCCCCGGGGTCGCAGGTGCGCCGTAGTGTGGCCACAACGTTCCCGACCGAAAGGCCTGTCGATGAGTGGCATCCACAAAGACATCACCAGCACGTTCGGGGGCACGCCCCTTGTGCGCTTGAACCGCGTCACCGAGGGCGCGGGAGCGACCGTGCTCGCGAAGCTCGAATTCTTCAACCCGGGGTCGAGCGTGAAGGACCGCATCGGCGTCGCGATCGTCGACGCCGCTGAGGCGTCGGGCGAGCTGCCAGAGGGCGGCACGATCGTCGAGGGCACCTCGGGCAACACGGGCATCGCCCTGGCCCTGGTCGGCGCGGCCCGCGGCTACAAGGTCGTGCTCACCATGCCGTCGTCGATGTCGAACGAGCGCAAGGTGCTGCTGCGGGCCTTCGGCGCAGAGCTGGTGCTCACCGATCCGGCCAAGGGCATGAACGGCGCCGTCGAAGAGGCCGCGCGCATCGTCTCCGAGACGCCGGGCGCTGTGCTGGCGAGCCAGTTCGCCAACCAGGCGAACCTCAAGGTGCACCGTGAGACCACGGCGGAGGAGGTCCTCGCCGACACCGACGGCGATGTCGACATCTTCGTCGCGGGCGTCGGCACCGGCGGCACGGTCTCGGGCGTCGGCCAAGTGCTCAAGGAGCGCAAGCCCGATGTGAAGATCGTCGCCGTCGAGCCGACCGACTCACCGCTGCTGAGCGAAGGCAAGGCCGGCCCGCACAAGATCCAGGGCATCGGAGCGAACTTCGTTCCGGAGATCCTCGACCGCGATGTCATCGACGAGGTCATCCCGGCACCGCTCGACAAGTCGGTCGAGACGGCCCGCGCACTCGCCTCCGATGAGGGCATCCTGGCTGGCATCTCATCCGGTGCCGCTGTGTGGGCGGCTCTCGAGGTGGCGCGGCGCCCGGAGAACGCGGGCAAGTCCATCGTCGTGATCGTGCCGGACACGGGCGAGCGCTATGTGTCGACGTTCCTGTGGGAGCACCTCCGCGACGCGTGACACCGATGAGGATGGGCCCGGTTCGTCGAACCGGGCCCATCCTCATCGGACGAAACGCCGAACCTGCGAGCACGCTGAAAACGCGTTAGCGTAATGGTCGATCGCACCTTCCTCCGCCGATACGGCGGGCACGGGGCGGGGCCTGACGGTTCTCGTTTTCGTCGGCAGTTCGCGGAAAGTGTGTTTCGCGAACGAACGGAAACGAAATGAACGCAACCGCAGACAGCACAGAACCCGCGCCCTCCATCTCACCGGCTTCCCGGAGCAGAACGAAGGTCAACCGACCCGTCTTCTGGATCTCGGCGGTGATCGTTCTCGCCGTCGGCATCTGGACGCTGGTCAGCTCCGCCAACGCGTCGGACACGATCGGCGTCGCCGTCGGCTGGATCTCGACCTGGTTCGGCCCCTGGTACTTCCTGATCAGCGCGGCCGTGCTGGTATTCGTGATCATCGTCGCCGTCAGCCGCGCCGGGAACATCCGCCTCGGCCCCGATCACTCCAAACCGCAGTTCGGGCTGCTGACCTGGTCGGCCATGCTGTTCGCCGCCGGCATCGGCACCGATCTGATGTACTACGCGGTCGCCGAACCGGCCACGCAGTTCCTCGGCCCGCCCGTCGGCGAGGGCGGCACCACCGAGGCCGCCCGTGAAGCCGTGGTGTGGACGATGTTCCACTACGGCCACATCGGCTGGGCGATGTACGCCCTGATGGGCCTCGCCCTGGCCTACTTCCACTACCGCCGCGGCCGCCCGCTGTCGATCCGCTCCGCCCTCGAGTCCCTGCTCGGCGACCGGGTGTGGGGCCGCTGGGGCCACGTCATCGACATCGCGGCCATCATGGGCACCGTCTTCGGCGTCGCCGTGACGCTCGGCATCGGCGTCTCCATGCTCTCGCGCGGGCTGAGCGGACTGACGGGCCTGCCAGACGACCTGGTGCTCAAGATCGCGCTGATCGTGATCTCGGTCGTGATGGCCACGCTGTCCGCCGTCTCCGGTGTCGCCAAGGGCGTGCGCCGACTGTCCGAGATCCAGGCGATCCTCGCGCTGGTGCTGCTGGCGTTCATCCTGATCACCGGGAACACCTCGTTCCTGCTCAACGGTCTCGTGATGAACCTCGGCGACTACATCGCGTCGCTGCCTGCGATGACGCTCGACACCATGGCGTTCGAGGCGCCCACCGAGTGGATGAACCTGTGGACCCTGTTCTTCTGGGCGTGGTGGATCGCGTGGGCGCCCTTCGTCGGCCTGTTCCTCGCACGCATCTCCCGCGGACGCACCATCCGGCAGTTCGTCGTGGGCACCATGTCGATCCCGTTCGTGTACATGATGCTGTGGGTGTCGATCTTCGGGAACAGCACCCTCGAGATCATCCGGGGCGGCGGCGAGTCCGGTGAGACGATGGCCGATCTCGGCGTGAACGATGCGACGGGCAGCCTGTTCTACATGCTCGAGCAGTTCCCGCTCGCTCCCGCGACGATCGGCCTGGCGCTGGTCACCGGCATGCTGTTCTTCGTGACCAGCGCCGACTCAGGCGCCCTGGTGCTGGCGAAGCTCTCGGTCGACCCGAAGGCGTCGGGCGACGACGCGCCGAGCTGGTTGCGCATCGTGTGGTCGGTGCTGGTCGGCCTCGTCACGCTCGGCATGCTCGTCGCGGGAGGCATCTGGGCGCTGCAGCAGGCGACCATGGTGATGGGGCTGCCGTTCTCGTTCGTGATACTCGGCGTGATGATCGCGTTCTGGAAATCGCTGCGCAGCGAATCGCGCAAACAGGACACGACCCGGATGGCGCTGCCGTCACGGCTGGCCGGACGCAGCAGCGAGTGGCAGAAGCGACTGCGCCAGCTGCTCAGCTTCCCCGGGGCCCGCCAGACGAGGCGCTTCATCGACCAGACATGCCGCCCCGCGCTCACGGAGGTCGCGGCGGAGCTCGACGAGCGCGGCATCACCACGCAGTTCACCGAGCAGACGAACGGAGGCGACGGTCTGCCCTCGCTGCGGCTGGTCGTGCTGCACGGCGATGAGGAGGATTTCCGCTACGAGCTGGTTCCCACACAGACTCCGGTACCGTCGTACGCCGGAGTCGACCAGAGCGACGCCACCTACTACCGCATGCAGGTGCGCTTCACCGAAGGCGCACAGGGGTACGACGTCGAGGGCTGGACCAAGGATCAGCTCATCGACGATGTGCTCGACGCCTACGAGCTGCACCTGATGTATCTGCAGAGCACCGCGGCACCGGCCGTGGAGGACCCGGACGAGGAGAACGCTCAATGACTTCGACCCTGTACATCGACGGCGTGTGGGAGGCCGCAGCCGACGGCGCGACGCGCGAGATCCGCTGTCCGGCGGACGGCAGCCGCGTCGGAACCGTCTCCGAGGCTTCGGCAGCCGACACCGAGCGCGCCATCGCCGCCGCGCGGCGCGCCTTCGACTCCGGTCCGTGGCGCGGCACCGTCGCCTCCGAGCGCGGAGACATGCTGATCCGCTTCGCCGATCTGCTCGACGAGCGCCGGGAGGACTTCGCCCGCGCCGAGGCTGACGACACCGGCAAGCGCATCGTCGAGGCGCGCATCGATATGGACGACATCGCGGCCTGCTTCCGCTACTTCGGCAAGCTGGCCGCGAACGAGGCAGGCAGGATCGTCGACGCCGGTTCTGCGGACGTGCTCTCGCGGGTGCAGCACGAACCGGTCGGCGTGTGCGCGCTCATCTCGCCGTGGAACTATCCGCTGCTGCAGGCGGCGTGGAAGATCGCTCCGGCGCTCGCCGCGGGCAACACCTTCGTCCTCAAGCCCGCGGAGCTCACTCCGCACACGGCGATGCTGACCGTGGACCTGCTCGCCGAAGTCGGCGTGCCGGCCGGCGTCGCCAACCTGATCACGGGGGCGGGCGCCACCGCGGGAGAGCCGCTCAGCTCGCACCCCGACATCGACCTCGTCTCGTTCACGGGCGGGCTCGTCACGGGCCGCCACATCATGGCGAACGCTGCGGCGACGATCAAGAAGGTCGCACTCGAACTGGGAGGCAAGAACCCGAACGTCGTGTTCGCCGACGCCGATTTCGACGCCGCAGTCGACAACGCGCTGAACGCCGCGTTCGTGCATTCCGGCCAGGTCTGCTCCGCGGGCGCCAGGCTCGTCGTCGAGGAGTCGATCAGAGAGCGCTTCGTCGATGCGCTGGTCGAGCGAGCGGAGCACATCCGGATGGGCGGTCCGTACGATCCGGATGCCGAGACCGGCCCGCTGATCTCCGAGGCGCACCGGACGAAGGTCGACGACTACGTGACGCGCGCCGTCGCGGAGGGCGCCGTCGTGCGCTGCGGCGGACGCTCCGCCGCCGACGAGGACGGCGATGGCCTCGGCAGCGGCTGGTACTACCTGCCCACGGTGATCGATCGCGTCTCCCGCGGCTCCTCCGCGGTCACGGATGAGGCCTTCGGACCGACCGTCACGGTGGAGTCGTTCACCACGGAGGACGAGGCCGTCGAGATCGCCAACGACACCATCTACGGGCTCGCCGGCGCCGTGTGGACGCAGGACGCCGGTCGCGCCCAACGTGTGGCGGGACGCCTGCGGCACGGCACCATCTGGATCAACGACTACCACCCGTACCTGCCCCAGGCCGAGTGGGGAGGCTACGGACAGTCCGGCTTCGGGCGCGAGCTCGGGCCCACCGGGCTCGGCGAGTACGTGGAGGCCAAGCACGTGTATCAGAATCTGCGACCTGCGGTGACCGGATGGTTCGCCGACCGACGCAGCAGTGACGAGGGGACGGCCGCAGGAGCATGACGACCCACAGCACCCCCGAGCCCGGGGAGTACGACTACGTCGTGATCGGCGGCGGTTCCGCCGGCGCCGCGGTGGCGGCACGACTGTCGGAGGATCCCGACGTCACCGTCGCCCTGCTGGAGGCTGGGCCCAGCGATGTCGGCGTCGACGCGATCCTGCAGCTGGACCGCTGGCCGGCGCTGCTCGAATCCGGCTTCGACTGGGACTACCCGGTCGAGGAGCAGGAATCGGGCAACTCCTTCATGCGCCAGGCGCGTGCGAGAGTGCTCGGCGGCTGCTCGTCGCACAACTCCTGCATCGCGTTCCACACCCCGGCCGAGGACCTCGACCAGTGGGTGGAGATGGGTGCGGACGGCTGGCAGTCGGAGAAGCTGCTGCCGTACCTCCGTCGACTCGAGAGCAACGACCAGCCGGGCGATCACCACGGGCACGACGGCCCCGTGACGCTGCGCCAGATCCCCGACAGCGACCCGTGCGGCGTCGCGGTGCTCGAGGCGTGCGAACAGGTCGGGATCCCGCGGGTGCAGTTCAACGACGGAGCGACGATCGTCCAGGGAGCGAACTTCTTCCAGATCAACGCCCGCGAAGACGGCGTGCGTTCGTCGTCGTCCGTGAGCTACCTGCATCCGGTGCTCGATCGGGAGAACCTGTCGATTCTCACCGAACATCGGGTGAAGCGGATCGTGTTCGACGACGAGCGGCGCGCCGTCGGCGTCGACGTGCAGGCGGCCGACCTCGCCGGCACGGTGCGCATCGGTGCAGGCCGTGAGGTGATCCTCTCGGCCGGCGCGATCGACTCGCCCAAGCTGCTGATGCTCTCCGGCGTCGGTCCGGCCGATCACCTCGCCGAAGTCGGCGTCGACGTGCTCGTCGACTCCCCCGGCGTCGGCTCGCACACGCAGGACCACCCGGAGGGGGTCATCTCCTGGGAGGCCGAGCAGCCGATGGTGGCCGAGTCGACGCAGTGGTGGGAGATCGGCATCTTCACCAGGACGCCGACCGCCGTCGAGCGCGGCGACGACCGTCCCGACCTGATGTTCCACTACGGCACTGCCCCGTTCGATATGCACACGCTGCGACAGGGCTACCCCACGGCGGAGAACGTGTTCGTGCTCACGCCGAACGTCACGCACGCCCGCAGCCGCGGCACGGTGCGGCTGCGCTCCTGCGACTTCCGCGACAAGCCGAAGGTCGACCCCCGCTACTTCACCGACCCGCACGACATGCAGGTGATGGTGGACGGCATCAAGCTGGCGCGGAAGATCGCAGCCCAGCCCGCCATGGCGGAGTGGACGGGACGGGAGCTGTTCCCAGGTCCCGATGTGAACACCGATGAGGAGATCGCCGACTACATGGCGAAGACCCACAACACGGTGTACCATCCCACCGGTTCGGTGCGGATGGGCGCCGTCGACGACGGCTCGTCACCGCTGGATCCCCAGCTGCGCGTCAAGGGCGTGCAGGGGCTGCGCGTGGCCGACGCCTCGGTCATGCCGGAGATCGTCACGGTGAACCCGAACATCACCGTGATGCTGATCGGTGAGCGCTGCGCCGACCTCGTCAAGGCCGACCGCCTCGGCGTTCCGGTCGACGAGATCGCCCCGCGCTGATCGAGCCGACACCTCCGGTCCCGGACGGTGTCCGGCGTCGATATCTGCAACATCGACGCCGGACACCGTCCGGTTCGGTAGATTCGAGTCATGGGAATCGGCATCCGCGAGGACATCGCCGCCGCCAGGCAGCGAGACCCCGCCGCGCGCGGTGCGGTGGAGATCGCGCTGCTCTACCCCGGCCTGCACGCGATCTGGGCGCACCGCATCAACCACGGTCTGTGGCGACGCGGATTCCGCTTCATCGCCCGTGCCGGCTCGCAGCTGATGCGTGCCGTCACCGGGATCGAGATCCATCCTGGCGCGACGATCGGCCACCGCTTCTTCATCGATCACGGCTCAGGGGTCGTGATCGGCGAGACGGCAGAGGTCGGCGACGACGTGATGCTCTACCACGGCGTGACGCTGGGCGGTCGCTCCCTCACGAAGGGCAAGCGCCATCCCACGCTCGGCGACGGGGTCGCAGTCGGCGCGGGTGCGAAGGTGCTCGGGCCCGTCACGATCGGCGAGAACTCCACCGTCGGTGCGAACGCTGTGGTCACCCGCGACGCCCCCGCGGGCAGCGTCCTGCTCGGCATCCCGGCCAAGGTGCGGCCCCGCGAGCCGGGCACCGACGCCCAGGCCCTCCTGCAGGCCCCCGAGTACCAGATCTGAGATTCAGGCGGGCGCGAGCGGCAGCGGGCCGCGGGCGCGTTCCAGCTGTGCGGCGAGGGCGATGATCGCCGACTCGCCGCCAGGCCGGCCGATCAGCTGCACGCTCCAGGGGCGCTCGCCCGGCTCAGATGTGACGGGCACCGTGATGGCGGGCAGACCTGCGACGTTGACGAAACTCGTGTGCGGCGAATAGCTGCACTGCCTGGCGAAGTTCTCCATCGGATCCGTTCCGCGGCTCGCCCAGCCGATCCGCTGCGGCTCCATCGCGAGCGCCGGTGTGAGCACCGCGTCGTAGGGCGAGAACGCCTCGATCGTAGCGCGCTCGAACGCCGTCGCCGCCTGGTACGCGCCGATCACGGTCTCCGCGCTGAGCGCCCTCCCCTGCCGCACCATCCAGGCGGTGAAGGGGGCGACGGTCGCGTCGAGCCGGTCGTCCGCCACCGGCACTCCCGCAGCTGATGCCTTCCAGATGTTCGTGAACAGCTCGGGGTAGCCAGCAGGCTCCCACGCGGCCTCGCCGACATCGTGGCCCGCACCTGACAGGGCGCGGGCGGCGAGTTCGTAAGCGGCCAGCGCGCGAGGGTCCAGGCTCGTGTCCGTCCAGCCGTCCCATGGCGTGACGAGCGTCGCTCCGATGCGCATCGGAGCATCCGGATCGCGGCGAGCACTCATGACGAAGGGACCGCCGCCCGGAGCCGTCGTAGCGTGGCGACGGGGCCCGGATGACCACAGCGCGTCGAGCAGATACGCCGCGTCCTCGACGGAGCGGGCGATCGGCCCGGCGACCGACAGCCCGCCTGGCGAGTCGAGACCGTTCGCGATCGGCAGCCGTCCACGAGAGGGCTTCAGCCCGACCACGCCGACGGTTGCCGCGGGGATCCGGATCGACCCTCCGCCGTCCGACGCCGTGGCGGCGGGAAGCTGGGCCGTCGCGACGGCGACGGCCGCGCCACCGCTGGACCCGCCCGCGCCCGTCTCCGGATCCCACGGGTTGCGCGTGGGCGGGGCGATCTCCGACTCGGTGTAGCCGGTGAGACCGAACTCCGGAGTGCTCGTCTTGCCGAGGCTGATCGAACCCGCACCGTCGAGTGCGACCGCGAGGGGATCGGAGGCCTCAGGCACGTAGTCGGCGAATGCGCGCGACCCGTATCTGGTGGGCACCCCGGCGCGAGCGACGAGGTCCTTGTCGGCGCTCGGCACGCCCCACAGCGGCGCTGCACCTCTGTCATCCGGGTTCAGCGCCCTCGCCCGCTCGATCGCCGAACTCTGCGTGACCTCGACGAAGGCACCGAGGTCGCGCAGCGCTCCGACGCGGGCGAGGA
>NZ_KZ984053.1:260311-296593 GCF_003569805.1 Microbacterium halotolerans
GACTATCGGAGGAGCAATGGGAAAGCAGGAGACGGAGCTGCTCAAGGGAGTGCTCGAGGGTGTCATCCTGGAGCTCCTGCGCGGCAGGGCGTGGCACGGATACGACCTCACCGCCCGCCTGCAGGAGCTCGGCTTCGACGTCGTCGAGGGCACTGTGTACGCCCTGCTCGTGCGCATCGAGCGCAACGGGCTCGTCGACGTCGAAAAGGTCCCCTCCCAGAAGGGTCCGCCGCGCAAGGTGTACACGCTGAACGCGGCAGGGGCCGAACGACTCGACGATTTCTGGACAGCATGGGGCGCCATCGCCGGCCGCCTCGAACACATCCGCAACGGAGGGAACTGACATGGCAGCGAAATGGGTCGAGCTCGTCACGGGCTCGCTGGAGGACAAGAAGGCCTACCGACGGCTGAAGGAGCGCCAGAAGCAGCTGCCGCCGCCGTACCGCGAGACCGCGGACGCCCTGGAACGCTACCTCATGTCGGTCGGCGGGCTCGCGGGCGGAGCTGTGCTGCTCGACATGATGCGCGACCTGCTGGAGCTGATGGAGTCCACCGCCGAGAACCGGTCGCCCGTCAGGGACGTGGTGGGAGACGACCCGGTCGAGTTCATCGAGACGTTCATCACCAGCTACACCGACAGGACGTGGATGGACAAGGAGCGCACGAGACTGCGCGAAGCCATCGATCGCGCCGCGACTCAGGGAGGGACGTCATGACCGCAACCGCACCCGCCATCCGCGTCGACGGCATCGAGAAGTCGTTCAAGGGTCTCGCCGTCCTGCGCGGAGTGAGCTTCGACGTCGCCCCAGGCAGCGTCTTCGCGCTGCTCGGCGCGAACGGCGCGGGGAAGACGACGCTCGTGCGGATCCTCGCGACCCTGTCGCGTGCCGACGCCGGCTCCGCTCAGGTCGCCGGCCTCGACGAGAAGTTCACAGGGCGGGAAGAACCTCGTACTCGGCAGCGCGATCGACGTGGGAGGCGCCGAGTACGTCGACTACCTGCTGCCGGGCATCCTGCTCATCACCGTCGCGTCCGGTGTGGCGTATACGGCGTACCGCCTGTTCCTCCCTCGTCGCACTGACGATCGTGACGGGTGTGGCCGTTCTGATGGGGTTCCGCACGGGTGCGGGGCCGCTGGAGTGGCTCGCGGCCGTCGGCATCCTGGTCCTGTTCACCCTCGCCCTGACGTGGCTCGCCGTGCTGTCGGGCCTCGGCGCGAAGTCGATCGACGGCGCGAGCGCGTTCAGCTACCCGCTGATCTTCCTGCCCTTCCTCAGCTCGGCGTTCGTGCCGACTCAGGGCATGCCTGGCCCCGTGCGATGGTTCGCGGCCTCCCTGCTCGCGCGCCGGCGCTTCGGATAGTCGACCGTCTCCTGCCGGTGTCCAGGGACGCCGAGCAGGAACCTGCCGACTACTCGCCGAGCGAGGCGAGGCGCTCGGCCTCGTCCGCTTCGATGCACGACTCGATCACGGGGGCGAGTGCGCCGTCCATGACGTGGTCGAGATTGTAGGCCTTGTACCCCGTGCGATGGTCGGCGATGCGGTTCTCGGGGAAGTTGTACGTCCGGATGCGCTCCGAGCGATCCATCCCGCGGATCTGGCTCTTGCGCGCGTCCGCCGCTGCGGCCTGCAGCTCCTCCTGCTGCCTGGCGAGCAGTCGCGCGCGCAGCACGCGCATGGCGGCCTCGCGGTTCTGCAGCTGCGATTTCTCGTTCTGCATCGACACGACGATGCCGGTCGGCACGTGGGTGATGCGCACAGCGGAGTCCGTGGTGTTCACCGACTGGCCGCCGGGGCCCGATGACCGGTACACGTCGATCTTGAGGTCGTTCTGACTGATCTCGACCTCATCCGGCTCGTCCACCTCGGGAAAGACGAGCACGCCGGTCGTCGAGGTGTGGATGCGCCCCTGCGACTCGGTGGCGGGCACCCGCTGCACGCGGTGCACCCCGCCCTCGTACTTCAGGTGCGCCCACACGCCGCCAGCCGGGTCGTTGGACGAGCCCTTGAATGCCACCTGCACGTTCTTGTAGCCGCCGAGATCGGAGGGGTCAGACTCGATCATCTCGGTCTTCCACCCCAGTGACGCCGCGTACTGCAGGTACATGCGCAGCAGGTCGGCGGCGAACAGAGCGCTCTCCGCACCGCCCTCCCCCGCCTTGATCTCCATGATCACGTCACGGGCGTCATCCGGATCGCGCGGGATCAGCAGGCGGCGCAGCCGTTCCTGCGCCTCGGCCAGCTGCTCCTCGAGCGCGGGAATCTCTTCGGCGAACACCTCGTCCTCCGTCGCCAGCTCGCGCGCGGCCTCGAGATCCTCCCCCGCGCTGACCCACGTCCGGTGGGCCTGCACGATGCGGTTCAGCTCGGCGTAGCGTCGGTTGACGCGCTTCGCCCGTGCAGGGTCGGCGTGCACCGCCGGGTCGGAGAGCTCCTCCTGGACCCGACGGTGCTCATCGACGAGCGCATCGACCGACTCGAACATCACCGGATGTCGGTGTCGCGGCCGTTGCCGTTCGCCGGAATCGACTTGCGCATCTGCACGAGGAACTCGACGTTCGACTGCGTCTCCCTGAGCTTCTCCAAGATGACGCCGAGCGCGTGCTGCTGGTCCATCCCCGCCAGGGCACGGCGCAGCTGCCAGGTGATCTGCACCTCGTCGTTCGACAGCAGCATCTCCTCGCGGCGGGTCGACGACGCGTTCACGTCGACGGCCGGGAAGATGCGCTTGTCCGCGAGCTGACGCGACAGGCGCAGCTCCATGTTGCCGGTGCCCTTGAACTCCTCGAAGATGACCTCGTCCATCTTGGAGCCGGTCTCCACGAGCGCGGTGGCGAGGATCGTCAGCGAGCCGCCGTTCTCGATGTTGCGCGCCGCGCCGAAGAACTTCTTCGGCGGGTACAGCGCCGCCGCGTCGACGCCGCCGGAGAGCACGCGACCGGATGTCGGGGCCGAGACGTTGTAGGCGCGGCTGAGGCGGGTGATCGAGTCGAGCAGGACGACCACGTCGCGACCCAGCTCGACGAGGCGCTTGGCGCGCTCGATCGCGAGCTCGGCCACCGTGGTGTGGTCCTCAGCAGGACGATCGAACGTCGAGGCGATGACCTCTCCCGACACCGAGCGCTGCATGTCGGTGACCTCTTCGGGGCGCTCGTCCACGAGCACGACCATGAGGTGGGCCTCCGGGTTGTTCTGCGCAATCGCGTTCGCGATCTGCTGCAGCACGATCGTCTTGCCCGCCTTGGGAGGCGCGACGATCAGGCCGCGCTGACCCTTGCCGACCGGCGAGACGAGGTCGATCATCCGCTGCGTCAGCTTCTCGGGCGCCGTCTCCATCCGCAGACGCTCCTGCGGGTAGAGAGGCGTGAGCTTGCCGAACTCGACGCGGTTCGCCGCGTCGTCCGTCGACAGACCGTTGATCGAGTCGACCTTCACGAGCGCGTTGTACTTCTGGCGCCCGTGCTGCTCGCCCTCGCGCGGCTGCTTGATCGAGCCGACGACGGCGTCGCCCTTGCGCAGGTTGTACTTCTTGACCTGGCCGAGCGAGACGTACACGTCCTGCTGACCCGGCAGGTAGCCCGTGGTGCGCACGAATGCGTAGTTGTCGAGCACGTCGAGGATTCCGGCGATCGGAATCAGCACGTCGTCCTCGGTGATCTCCGGCTCGAACTCGTCGCCCTGGCCGCCTCGGCGCTTGTTGCGGCCGCGGCCGCGCGAGGATCCGGCGTCGTTCTGGTCGTTGCCGCCGCCGTTTCGCCCGCCGCGTCCGCTGCCGTTCTGGCCGCCGCTCTGAGCCGGCTTGTCGTCGACTTCGCCTTCGCCGGCGTCCGACTTGTTCTTGTTGCGGTTGCGGTTCCTGTTCCGGCTGCGGCGCCCGCGCCCCGAGCCGTCCTCCGCGTCGTCGCCATCGGCGTCCGGCTTGTCGGAGGACTGCTTGTCACCCGCCTGTTTGTCACCCGACTGCTTGTCGGCTCCCGGCTGCTCGTCCTCACCGCTGCTGTCCGCGTCGGCCGCCGAACGCTGCGGCTTCCTGCCGCGCTTGGGCGCCTCGTCCGACGTGCCCTGAGCGTCGCGCTTTTCGGCCTCGGGGGTCTCATCCACCGGCTTCGCGTCGGCGTTCCCGCCCTGCGCCTGCTCCGCAGCAGGCGCCTCGGCCGTCTCGGCAGGCTTCTCCGCCTCTGCGGCCTTCGTCGTCCGGCGGCGCGGCGCGCGCTTCGGCTTCTCCGCCGGAGCGTCGGCAGCAGCGGCCTCGGGATTCTGCTCCGCAGCCGCCTCCGGCTTCTGCGCCTCGTCCGATGCGACGGCGGCGGTCTTGCGCGTGCGGGTCGCGCGCTTCGGCTTCTCCGCCGGCGCATCCGCTGTCTCTGTGACACCCGCCGGGGTATCGGCGGTCTCGGTCTTGGGGGCCTCGTCGGCCGATGCTGCCTTCGCCGTACGACGGCGCGGCGCCCGCTTGGGCTTCTCGGCCGGGGCGTCTGCGGCTGCTTCCTGCTTCTGCTCAGCCGCGGGCTCGACGCTCGGCGCCTCAGCCGTGGCCGCGTCGCTGCTCTTGGCACGGCGCGGCGCCCGCTTGCGCGGCGCCTTCGCTGGGGCTTCGGCTGCCGACTCGGTCGCGGCGGCGCCAGCGCTTTCGCCTTGAACGTCCGGGTTCTCGGAGATGGACTCCAACATGACTCCTTGATGGGGCGTGGAAATTAGCCACCGCAGGGACTCCCCTCGGGGGAATCGCCGTGCGCGCGCCACGTCGTGCGCCGGTGCTTGTCAGACTGAGGACTGCGTACTGCATCCGAGCAGACAGAAAGGCACCGTGCGGGGCTTCGCAGATTTGCGACGGAGGTCAGATATCGTGCTCGAAGGCACCCTCCGCTGTGCTCCTCACTGTACCACCCTTGAAGTCGACGGCGACGATCAGCGACTCCCACGGGGTGTCCGTCACGGTGTTCGCGACATCGACCGCCTCGAGCCGGCGACCCGGCCCGTCCGCCATCACCAGCACACTCGGCCCCGCCCCTGAGACGACCGCGGCGAACCCCGCCTTGCGCAGCGCTGTGACGAGGCGATGCGTCTCGGGCATCGCGCCTGCGCGGTAGGTCTGGTGCAGTTTGTCGTCGGTCGCCGCCAGCAGCAGTTCGGGGCTCTGCGTCAGCGCCGCGATCAGCAGCGCGGAGCGCGAGAGGTTGAACACCGCATCCTCGCGCGAGACGTGGTCCGGCTGCAGCCCGCGCGCCACCGACGTCGACATCGTGAAGGACGGCACGAACACCAGCGGAGAGACGCCCCGGTGCACGAGCAGCTTCTTGTGCTGCGGCACGCTGTGGTCGACCCAGGCGATCGTGAGCCCTCCGAACAGTGCGGGCGCAACGTTGTCCGGGTGCCCCTCCAAATCGGTCGCCAATCGCAGCAGGTCATCCGCGCTCAGCTCGACGACGCCTGCCAGCAGACCCTTCGCTGCGAGAATGCCCGACACGACAGCCGATCCGGATGACCCCAGCCCTCGGCCGTGCGGGATCTCGTTGTGCGCGATGATGCGCAGCCCAGGCGGCTCTATTCCGAGCTGAGCGTAGACGTGCCAGATCGACCGGGCGACGAGGTTCGATTCATCGCGCGCGATCTCCTCGGCACCGGTGCCGGTCACCTCGATCTCGAGCGCGTCGGAGTCGAGCGCCGTGACGGTCAGCCGGTCGTACACGCTCAGCGCGAGTCCGAGCGTGTCGAAGCCCGGCCCGAGGTTCGCACTCGTTGCCGGAACGCGCACCCAGACGGTGCGCTCGGAGACCGCACTCATGCACGCACCGCTGAGGGACGAAGCGCCATGTCACTCACCCTCTACGCGCAGCACCGACACGACGTCCACGACGACGTCGCTGGCGTTCAGCCGCTCGACAGTCGCCCTGAGAGCCTCTTCGCGCGCTCTGTGCGTCGCCAGCACGATCATCGCTCGGCTGCGCGCGCCGTCGGGCCCCTCTTCGACCTGCGTCTGATCGACCGTCGCGACCGAGACGCCCGCGTCGTTGAAGATGCCGGCGATCTCCTGCAGCACGCCGGGCGCATCTGCGACCTCGAGGCGCACCTGGTAGCGCGTGTAGATGCGCCCCACAGGGGCGACGGGCAGGCTCAGGCGCGGTGACTCGCCGACGCCGACGCCGCCGGCGATGTGTCGCCTCGCCGCGGAGACGACGTCGCCCATCACGGCCGACGCAGTCTCGCGTCCGCCCGCTCCGGCGCCGTAGAACATCAGAGGCCCCGCCGACGCCGCCTCGACGAACACGGCGTTGTTGCCGCCGTGCACGTTGGCCATCGGGTGCTGCCGATCGATCAGCGCGGGGTACACCCGCACCGACACCGAGTCGCCCTCCGGCTCCGTGAGCCGCTCGCACACGGCGAGCAGTTTGACGACATAGCCGGCGTGACGGGCGCCCTCGATCATCTCGTCCGTGATGGACTCGATGCCCTCGCGGTGCACGTCGTCGAGCGAGACCTTCGTGTGGAACGCCAGGCTGGCGAGGATCGCCGCCTTGTGCGCCGCGTCGTAGCCGGCGAGGTCGAGCGTCGGGTCAGCCTCGAGGTAGCCGAGATCGGTCGCCATCCGCTGCGCTTCGGCCGCGGGCATGCCCTCTCGGTCCATCTTGTCGAGGATGAAGTTGGTGCTGCCGTTCAGGATGCCGGAGATGCGGTCGATCCTGTCGCCGGCGAGCGAATCCTTCAGCGGCCGGATGATCGGGATGGCCGCGGCGACGGCCGCCTCGTAGGAGACGGAGGCGCCGACCTGGTCGGCCGCGTCGAAGATCTCCGCGCCGTGCTCGGCGAGCAGCGCCTTGTTGCCCGTGACCACATCGGCTCCGGCTCTCAGCGCCGTGAGGATATGGGTGCGCGCCGGCTCGATGCCGCCCATCAGCTCGATCACGATGTCGCTGCCGACGATCAGGCTCTCGACATCCGTCGTGAGCAGCTCCCGCGGCAGCTCCACGTCGCGGGGCGCGTCGGGGTTGCGCACGGCGATGCCTGCGAGCTCGAGCTGAGCGCCGGTGCGCTCGGCGAGCGCGTCGCCCTGCTGCAGGAGCAGGCTGGCCACCTGGGAGCCCACGGAACCGGCACCCAGCAGCGCAACGCGGAGTCGGCGTTGTTCGTTCATTCTTCTCCCTCTCCGGCAGCCTCGGGGCCTGCCGCTTCGGTCGTGTAGGCGATATCGCGGGCGAGCAGGTCGTCGAGCGTCTCGCCGCGCACCAGCGGCCGCGCCGAACCCTGCCTGACGGCGACGATCGGCGGGCGAGGCGTGTGGTTGTAGTTGCTCGACAGCGCGGCGCAGTACGCACCGGTGACGGGTACGGCCAGCAGATCGCCGGGAGCGACGTCGCTCGGCAGATACTCGTGGTCGACGACGATGTCGCCCGATTCGCAGTGCAGACCGACCACGCGGCTCAGCGCAGGTTCGCCCGCACCGCTGCGCGAGGCGAGGCGAGCGGAGTACTGCGCGCCGTACAGCGCAGGGCGCGCATTGTCGCTCATTCCGCCGTCGACGCTGATGTAGGTGCGCTCCCCGTCGTCGAGCTCGACGACCTTGGTCGTCCCGACCTCGTACAGGCTCACGCCTGACGGCCCGATGATGCTGCGGCCCGGTTCGAAGGCCAGAGCGGGCAGCGCGACGCCGAGCGCGAAGCACTCCTCGGCGACAGCGGCGACGATGTCGCTCGCAAGCTCGGCGATGGGGGTGGGCTCGTCGGCGCGCGTGTAGGCGATGCCGAAGCCGCCGCCGAGATTCATCACCGGCACGTCACCGCCCTCCAGCAGGCGGGCGTGCAGTTGGAGCACCCTGGCCGCCGATTCGCGGAACCCGTCGACGCCGAAGATCTGCGAGCCGATGTGGCAGTGCAGGCCGAGGAAGCGCAGGCCGTCGAGCTCTCTGATGCGTTCGACCGCGCGCTCGGCGTCGGCGAGCGAGAAGCCGAACTTCTGGTCCTCGTGGGCGGTGGCGAGGAACTCGTGGGTGTCGGCGTGCACCCCGCTGCGCACCCGGACGAGCACGTTCTGCACGGCATCGAAGCGGGAGGTGATCTCGCCGAGGCGCTCGATCTCGACGTCGGAGTCGACGATCACCGTGCCGACACCGACCTCGACGGCGCGCACGAGCTCGGAGACCAGCTTGTTGTTGCCGTGGAAGCCGATTCTGTCCGCTGGCACGCCAGCGGCAAGTGCCACCTCGAGCTCGCCGCGGGAGCACACGTCGACGTTCAGCCCGGCCTCGATCATCCAGCGTGCGATCTCGACGCTGAGGAACGCCTTGCCCGCGTAGTACACGCGGGCCTCGGTCCCGTGGGAGGCGGCCGCGCGGGTGAAGGCCCGGTGCGCCTCGGTCGCGCGGGCGCGGGCGTCCTCCTCATCGAGCACCAGCAGCGGCGTGCCGAATCGGGCGCGGAGATCTCCCGCATCGACGCCGCCGAGGTTCAGCTCACCGTCGCCGGTGCGGTGGGCCGTGATGGGCCACACACCTGCGGCGAGGTCGTTCGGATCGTCGGGAACGGCCAGCCACTCTGGCGCGAGGACGGGGGTGCTGTCGGCGGACACGACAACGAGTCTACGGCCAGGGAGTCGGCGCTCCTGCACCCAGGCGTCCCGGCAGCCTTCGGCACCGGATGCCCGGATGTCACTCGCAGTAGCCGCGCGCGCGGAGCGACGGCGTGACGAGGATCTCGCCGTCGACGTCCAGGCTGAGCACCACCTCGTCGCCCGAGACGTCGATGCCGGTGAGCGTTGCGCCTGTCGGCAGCGAACCGGCCACGCACACCGGGATGGGAGCCGACAGCATCGACGCCGCGACGGGTGGGAGCTGTGCGAGCGCCTCCTCACCGATTTCCGCCCCGGCGACTCTGACGGCATCCGGTTCGAGCAGCAGGCCGCCGTCCTCGGCGCTCGGCCGCACGTCGAACGAGAGCGGTACGGCCGCCCCGAGGAACGAGACCTCGGCCGAGAGCGTCACGAAGGGCTCGTCCACCACCACATCGGGGGCCTCGCCGAGCGCCTCCCACTCACCGGCCGCCTGCTCGAACAGAACGTGCACGCCGTCGGCGTCGGTCACGGCGACGAGGTCGATGGATTCCGCTGTGCGGCCCAGTACGCTCACGTCGTGCGCTGTGATCTCGACATCCGCCGATATGCCCTCGAAGCTCGCGTCGACGACCGACACGGTCACCTCGCCGACCGACCCGGTCACGACTTGGGGAAGAAGCAGCCCCGGCACGACGACCTCGGTCGGGCCGTCGACATCGACTCCGGCCTGCATCACCGCCGCGTCGACGGCGCTGGTCAGCACCATCCGGCTGATCCACTCGGCTACGGCGAAGGCGGCGGTGAGCAGCACGAGCACGATGACGAGCGGCAGGATCCAGCGGCCCCGCCGACGCGGAACGTGCGTCTCTGCCTCGCTCAGAACCTCAGAGAGATTCGATCCGGGCACACTCGTTCCGCTCATCGCGTCACATCCGCTCTGGGGCGCCGACGCCCAGCAGACTCAGCCCGTTGCGCAGCACCTGGCCCGTGGCGTCGTTCAGCCACAGGCGCGTACCGTGCACCGGCTCGATCGGCTCATCGCCCCTCGGCGTGACACGGCAGTTGTCGTACCAGCGATGGTAGAGGCCAGCGACCTCTTCGAGGTAGCGCGCGACACGGTGCGGCTGACGCTCCTCGGCGGCGAAGGCCACGATGCGCGGGAACTCCTGCAGCGCTCCCAGCAGCGCCGACTCCGTCTCGTGCGCGAGCATCTCCGGGGCGAAGGTCTCGCGAGTGACGCCGGACTCCGCAGCGTTCCGCCCCACGTTGTGGGTGCGCGCGTGGGCGTACTGCACGTAGAACACCGGGTTGTCGTTGGTGCGCTTGCGCAGCAGATCCGGATCGAGTGAGAGGGGCGAGTCGGCCGGATACCGCTCGAGCGAATAGCGCAGGGCGTCGGTGCCGAGCCAGGCGCGCAGATCGTCGAGCTCGATGATGTTGCCTGCGCGCTTGGAGAGCTTGGCACCGTTGATCGATACGAGCTGGCCGATCAGCACCTCGATGTCGCGCTCGGGATCGTCGCCGGCCGCACCCGCCAGCGCCTTGAGGCGCGCGACGTAGCCGTGATGGTCGGCGCCGAGCAGGTAGATCTTGTGCGCGTATCCGCGGTCTCCCTTGCTCAGGTAGTAGGCGGCGTCGGCCGCGAAGTAGGTGTAGACGCCGTTGCCTCGTCGTATGACGCGGTCCTTGTCGTCGCCGAAGTCGGTTGTGCGCACCCACACCGCTTCGTCGGCGTCGAAGACGTGGCCCTGCTCGCGCAGCCGGTCGACCGCCTGGTCGATCGCGCTGGGCTCGCCGGAATGCAGTTCGCGCTCGGAGTACCAGACGTCGAAGTGCACGTTGAACTCGGCCAGCGACGTCTTGATCTCCTCGAGCTGCAGCCGGTACGCGGCCTCTCGCACCTGTGCGATCGCCTCGAGGCGGGGAAGGCCCCCGACATCCGGGATCTCCGCGCGCACGCGCGCGCCCAGGTCGTCGATGTACTCGCCCTTGTAGCCGTCCTCCGGCGCCGGTTCACCCACGATGGACGCGTACACGGATTCGCCGAAGCGGTCCATCTGGGTGCCCGCGTCGTTGATGTAGTACTCACGGGCGACCTTCGCGCCGCTCGCCTCGAGCAGACGCCCGATCGCATCGCCGAGCGCGGCCCAGCGGGTGTGGCCGATGTGCAGCGGGCCCGTGGGGTTGCCGCTGACGAACTCCAGGTTGATGCTCTGACCGGCCAGCACGTCGGTGCAGCCGTAGCCGGGGCCGGCATCGACGATGGTGCGGGCCAGCTCGCCCGCAGCGGCGGCATCGAGGCGCACATTGATGAAGCCGGGGCCCGCGACCTCGACCGAGGAGATGCCGTCGACGCTCTCGAGGCCGGATGCGAGCTCCTGCGCCAGCTCGCGCGGGTCGGTGCCGAGCCGCTTGGCGAACTTCATCGCCGTGCTTGTCGCCCAGTCGCCGTGGTCACGGTTCTTCGGTCGCTCGACGACGATGTCCGCGGCACTCGCGCCGAGCTCCTCGTCGGGCCGGATCCGCCGGGCTGCGGTGGTGAGAACGTCGTGGATGGCGGCGGCGAGAGCTTCAGGACCCATAGCCAACGATTCTACGGCCGCCCGTGTTGCGATTTCGCTGATCCGGATGAACAGCAGCTCCGATCATCCGGAATCGCGCCGGTCCTGCGCGTTGCTCGCTGCGCGGTTTCGAGTTCGTCACGATTGCATCGAGAGTTTCCTCGTCGTGATGCCGCTGACCTAACGTCGCTCGCATGCGTCTCCGCGTTCCCGTCCGACGTCTCGTGCTCGCCGCCGCCGCGCTCTGCGCCGTCGCCGCGATCGCGGTGACGGCACTCGTGCTGCGTCCTGCACCGAGCGAACCCGTGGCGCAAGCGGAGGGGCCGTACTCAGCAGGCAGCGGCGACGGCGCGCACGTGCTGGTGTTCGGCGACTCGTGGACGTACGGACAGGCGGCCACGGAGCGAGTGCACGGCTACGCGTACCGGCTCGCAGCCATCGGCGGGTGGCGGGTCACGGTCGCAGGCGAACCCGCGAGCGGCTATCTGCGCGCGGGCGTCTGGGGGCGCACCTACCGCGAACGGATCGATCTGCTCGATCCGGCGCTGGATCCCGACCTGGTCGTGGTGCAGGGCTCGATCAACGACAGGCGCCTGGGCGCCGACGGGTACCGGGGCGCAGTCGTGGAGGCGTGGGACGCGCTGGCGGATCGGTTCCCCGACGCGCAGATGCTCGTGCTGGGGCCGGCACCGCAGGTGCTTCCCGTAGAGAAGGCCACGGCGCGCATCGATCGCGATCTCGCAGAGCTCGCGGAGGTGCGCGGCTGGCCGTACGTCTCCCCCATCGCCGATGAGTGGATCACGCCGGACAACTATCTCGACGTGATCGACACCTCTGAGCAGGGCAGCGACCACCCGTCGGATGCCGGCCACCGCTTCCTCGCCGAGCAGGTCGCCGCGGCGGTGCGCCCGCTGCTCGCCCCCGCGACCGTCGAGGCGGTCACGGAGCAGCCTTCGCCTACGATCGGCGGGTAGCAGTCGGAGCTCCGACTGCGGCACGCGCGGGCGGCGCGAGGCACCGAGCGTTCCGGCGATCCTGGTAGGCTCTTCCAGTCCGCCTCCGTAGCTCAGGGGATAGAGCACCGGTTTCCGGTACCGAAGGTCGGGGGTTCGAATCCCTCCGGGGGCACCCAAGGGTCCGCTTCTGCCGCAGAATCACGCGGGAGAAGCGGACCTTCTCTTTTCGCCAATTCGGTCGTGGGGAACATTGGGGGAACATCGCCTCGGCCAGCAAGGTGGCGCCGCTCCCGTGACCACCGAGGATTCGCACGTCGATAGGCTCGCTGCCTGGTCTGGTCCGAGGTCCGCGACCTTGTCTCGATCGCCGATTGCGAGTCCATCGACGACGACCTTGACTACGACGGCTGAACGTCCGCGACCGGCGCTGCCCTGACCCCATGGAGCTTGACCCCGGTTCGCAGCTCAGCGTGCGCCTGTCTGCCACCATCATATGCAACGCGCACACCGACGACCCCGCGGCCCTGATCGTCGAACTCGAGCAGATCGCCGGTGGTCGTGCCGACCTACTCGCCCGCGAAGCAGGTCTATGGGCGGGCGTCTACGAAGACGACCAAGACCGCCAGACACTCGCCGAGGCCCTCGCAGCGCTCCCCGGCGCGGATCGATGGGTGCCGGTAGGGCAAGACCGTAGCGGCGTCCGTCACGGCACTCCGAAGGCGAAGACGACGAATGCCGGAAGTGCGGGTACCGGCTCGAATGGCCGTCCGGTGAGCATCCCGGTGACGATGAAGGGGGCATTGACCTCGACGACTGGCGGTAGATGCGACCAGAGCGCCCTCCGCGTTCAGCAGATCGTCAATCTGCGCGCTCGTACGTGATGGTGGCCCACATGTCCCCTGCCGGTACCGTAAAGCAGGCGCAGAGAACTGAGAGTTGGGATGACGCGGGAACTGACGCCGAACTGCTAGAAGTGCAGTTGCTTCCCGAAGCAAGGGCGCAGGCCGTATTCGTAGCCACCCCGTCGCTCCGTACGTAGATGTTGCCGTTCCCAGCAGTCGAAGCCTGCACGGTAAGGCCGGTCACGGTGATCGGGTATGGAGGAGAGAGCAAGGTGACGTCACTCTCAGTGCCACTGCCACCGACGCCGCTTATCGGTCCGTACCAGTACGTGTCTCCAGGGAAGCCGGTCATGTGGGCGGTGAAGTAGTTCTCGCTGTTACCCGCAGGACCAGCAGGTCCGACGGGACCCGTCGGCCCCTGAGGCCCCTGAGGCCCCTGGACGCCAGGTTCTCCTTGCTCACCCTGCTCGCCCTGAGGCCCCTGCTCACCTTGGGAGCCCTGCTCACCCTGCTCTCCTTGCGCGCCCTCGGCGCCCTGCTCGCCGTGAGGGCCCGGCTCGCCAGCAGTTCCCGCTGCCCCCGCCTCGCCAGTCAGTCCCATCGCCCCGGGAGCACCAGCAGGACCCCGTTGCCCAGCCGACCCATCACTCCCATCCTCGCCATCTTCTCCCGGCTCTCCAGACGCACCTGAAGGTCCGATGCTTCCCGCCGGCCCTGGTTCTCCCACCAGCCCTTCAGGACCCGCCGGACCAGCGGCACACCCAGCGAGAAGCAGAGCAACAACGGTCGATGCACTGGCAAGAACGGTCAATCGTCGACTACCAGTGCGCACGATCGTCTCCTTCAAATTTAAATGGACAAGTCGTCCGGTATCCTAGCAACGGTTCCACGCCCCGCGCGACCCCCAAGCACGTGCCCGATACAGGCGGTACGCCAGACGACGAAGAGCGCCCCTCCCAGCCGAAGCAGTGCCGCGCAATTGAAGCATCCTGGGTCTGATGGAGACTCGCGTTATTTGATCTCGACCAGCAGATTGCGGTCGTTGGGGACAGCAACGACCGCGTTCTCGAACTCGACGGGTGGGAGGTCGCAGAGTTCACCGTGGAGGCGCTGGGTGTTGTGCCAATGCACCCAGTCGAGCGTGTCGAGTTCGAGGTCCTCGACCGTCTTCCACGGCCGGATCGTGCGGGTCCGCGGTGAACTCCCGCTGCACCAGCTCCGGGCGCCTCGCCGACGAAGGATGACGCACCCCGCTTGAGCCCTCGTTCGCCCGGCGAAGCTCTCGACTCTCCTGCTCCGGCTTCCGCACCCGCTGCGCCTCAGCACTGCTCACACCCGAGGCGACACAGTCGTCGATGTCGGCCTGCTTCACCCACATCCGCACCGCGGTGACCTTCTCCTCGCTCGAGTGACGACGCGTCGTCGGCTTCCCCGACACCGGCTCCTTCGGCACAGCTCCATCCTCGCTCCCAAGGTCAGGAGCCTCCAACAGAACCAGGGCGCTTCAACCTCAGTGTGTACTGCTCCGACTCGTACGGCTGCGCACGGCGTCCCATCCTGGTCGCGACCGTGATGCCGTCCGCCGCGATCTCACGCCGTTCCACATGACCCCTCAGATTGTCCGACTCAGCAACATCCTCACTCTCGTCGCTTCCGTGGGCGGAGTCCAACGCCTCCCGCATCACCGAGTTCCCGCAGGTCATCTACGAAGTCTTCGCCGTTCATACTGACGGAAGCATGGACCGTGCCGTACCGTGGAAGGAAGCGATCGGCACTCGCCTTTGGCTTCCCGAACAGGCAGCGCAACGCCTGGCAGACGCAAAGGTATCCCTATCTCCTCCACCGTCGCTGGCGCGACCAGCACACTCGGCCCCATCCGCCAGACCTACGCGCGAAAAGAGGATTTCCCGCCGATCGCGCGGGCATACACTCAGCTCTCCCACGCCGTGCGCGACAGCGGACTGCTCGCGCGCACGCCGTGGTTCTACATCCTCGTCGCGGGTCTGATCGCCCTCGGCTTCGGCGGCGCGATCACCGGGTTCATTCTGCTCGGCGACAGCTGGTTCCAGCTGCTCATCGCCGGCGCGGTCGGCATCCTGTTCACGCAGGTCGCCTTCGTCGCGCATGAGGCAGGCCACCGCCAGGTGTTCACGTCCGGCCCCGCGAACGACCGCCTCGCGCTCGTGCTGGGAACCTTCGTCGGCATGAGCTACTCGTGGTGGGACTCGAAGCACAGCCGTCACCACGCGAACCCGAACCGCGTCGACAAGGATCCTGATATCGAGGTCGACACCATCTCCTTCCTCGACGTCGACGCGGCCGAGGCCCGCGGCATCAGGCGTCTGATCACCCAGCACCAGGGCTGGCTGTTCTTCCCCCTGCTCACGCTGGAGGGGCTGAACCTGCACTTTCTCAGTCTCAAGCACGTGTTCGGCCCTGGCCATGTCAAAAACCGCTGGACCGAGATCACGCTGCTCGCCGTTCGATTCGGGCTCGTCTACACACCGATCTTCATGTTCCTGCCGCTCGGCATGGCGTTCGCCTTCGTCGGCGTGATGCTCGCAGTGTTCGGCGTCTACATGGGTGCCGCCTTCGCCCCGAACCACAAGGGCATGGCCGTGATCGCCCCCGACGCGAAGCTCGACTTCTTCTCCAAGCAGGTCCGCACCTCGCGCAACATCCGCGGCGGCTGGTGGGCGACGTGGCTGATGGGCGGTCTGAACTACCAGATCGAGCACCACCTGTTCCCGAGCATGGCCCGCCCCCACCTCGCCCAGACGCGCGAGATCGTGCGCGAGTTCTGCGAGACGCACCGAGTGCCGTACACAGAGACCTCGCTGCTGCGCTCGTACGCGATCGTGATCGAGTACCTCAACCGCGTCGGCCTCGCCGCTCGCGACCCGTTCGACTGCCCGATGGTCGCGGAGTACCGGCGGGCATAGCACTCCGGACGTTCGGCGCCGCCGGATGACGGTGCCGAACGCGTAGAGCCCGACGGACGCTGGCGGCCAGACCGAATGCACGATGCCGGACGGGCAGCGCCGGATGGCTGATCCCGGATAGGCCGTGGCGGGTGCACGGCGCCGCGTGGGCGACGCCGATCGGCGGCACCCATGAAAGGCGCCGAACGGGCGGTGCCCGATGTACAGTACCCGTCGGCGGCGTCGACTGGGCAGTGCTGGACGGGCGGTGCCGGACGAACGGCAGCGCCGGGCGCAAAGCGCCCGATGTGCGGCGGCGGCACCCGGCGGACCGGCCATCGAATGTCGGAGGCCAGGGATAGTCTGACGGCACGACAAGCGGTGCCGACGCGTACGGCGCACGTGCACAGCACCGAGAATGCATGAGGCGGGCCGCGCGGACGAATGGCACCAGCGGCGATCGTGCGCAGAACAGGCCTTGCAGGGCGTACTTTTAATCTATGGATACTCGGATGAAACTCTTGACTATCGTATCTTTGTTCGATAGAATGAACGCATGGACGACGCCTCGACTGAAGATCGGCTCACGGGTCTGGGCCCCGATGAGCTAACAGAGGCGCGCGAGCACGTCAATCGGATCGACGAGCTGCGTCGAGGGATCGCGCGAGCGGAGGGCGAGATCGCTCAGCGAACCGCCGCGCTCGCCCGGATCGCGCATGCGCAGGGCGAGCGGTCGCACAACTCCGACGACCCCGAGTACGCACGCCGCGCGATGGCGGCAGAGGTCGCGGCCGCCACACGCGTGCACCCGAACACCGCGCGGGCACAGCTCGACGATGCAGAGCGACTCACCGACGGCTTCCCCACCACCCTTCGGGCGCTTCAGGAGGGGCGGATCTCGCGTCAGCACGCCAAGGTGATCGCCGATGCCGGTGCGAACCTCGACAAGGGGGCGCGAGCGTCTCTCGACACGCAAGCAGCAGGCTTCGCCGAAACCCGCACGCCCGGCGAGATGAAGAAGATCGCCAAGCAGCGGGCCGCAGAGCTCGCGCCGCGTTCGCTGCGGCAGCGGCACCTCGACGCCCGTGAACAGCGCCGTGTGTCGGTCACCGACCTCGACGACGGCATGAGCGAACTGTGCGTTCTGATGCCGACCTTCCACGCGCACGCGATCCACGACCGTCTCACCGCCATGGCTCGGCAGATCAACGACGAGCGCCGCCAGGCCCGGAAGCTACTCCGCGAGCGCCACGGCGATGCATCAGAAGACGACTGGGCGGTCACCGGCACGGGTGACACCGACGACGCCGTGCGGGCCAGCGACCGGCGCACATTCGACCAGATCCGCGCCGACCTCGCCGCCGATCTGATCCTCTCCGCCGCGCCCACCGGGCACGCGCTCCACACCATCGGCTCTGACAGCGCTCTGGCGAATGTGACCGCGCAGGTTCAGGTCACCATCCCCGCCAGCATGGTCCTCGACCGCGACCATGGCACCTCATGGAATGAACGCGGCGCTCTCATAGACCCCGATGCCGCCCTCGCCGCCGCTGCACGTACCGCGGGTTGGGACAGGCTGTTCCGCTCCCCCGACACCGGCGAGATCCTCGCCACCGATCGATACCGACCCACCGCCGATCAGCGACGCAGACTCATCGCCCGCGACGCCACGTGCCGTTTCCCCGGCTGCACTGCCCCCGCCCGAGACTGCGATCTCGATCATTCCCGGGAGTATGCCCGCGGCGGGCAGACCAGCCTCGACAACCTCGCCGCGCTCTGCCGCGCCCACCACGTCATGCGGCACCAGTCCGACTGGCGCATCAGGCAGCTCGGCGGGGGCCTGCTCGAATGGACGAGCCCCACCGGCAGGATCTACGTCGACGAGCCGGTCAGCACTGTCGCGTTCCGCGAAGCTCCGCACGCCGATGAGCCCGAGCAGACAGCGACGGCTGACGCTGGTGCAGGCACAGTCGCCGACACCAGCACAGACGCACATGCCGCAGCAACGACGACGCCCGATACCGGCGTCGGAACCGACGCAGGCAGCCGGACAAGCGCCGCCGTCCGCACCGACGCTGACACCGTTGCCGCGGCAGCTGCCGACGCAGCAATCGACGCTGATGCCGGTGCCGCCGCCAACCCCACGCTCACCGCTACAGCGTCTGTCGCCGAAACCCGCGCCGCTACGTCGGTTGTCTGGGCGATCCCCGACGACTCCGACCTGCCGCCGTTCGCCGCCGATGCCCCGGCATCCGATGCAGGTGGAGCTTCAGCACATGCTTCCAGCGTGGACGGCGCAGCAACCGACACGATTCCGCTGGTCGAACTCGCCGCGGCCCTCGACGCCGCCAACACCGAGGTTCCGGCCGCGGTCCTGCGCGGGCGCCCGAACACCGTAGACCTGGCGGCGAGCCTCGACCGCGCCTCGAGCTCCCCGCTCCCGCCGGCGATGATCGAGTTCTCGGCCGCGGAGCGGACGTGGCTCAGCCGCTGTCACGCGATGCTCGGCCGGGCCGGCAGCGACGAGCCGCTCACCGCCGCACGCTCATCCAGAGCGACGTCCGGTGGGCCCCGCGTCGACTTTCGACGCGGGGAGGGGTCGCTCGTGCTGGAGCACGGTGCTCTGGGGGCCAGCCTCACCACCCACGGAAGGTGAATGCTGCCCGTCCCGGACCAGCGCGATCCGAGGACGGGCAGCATTCGCTTCTTTCGGCTACGCCATCTTGCGGCTACGCCTTCTTCCGGCGCAGCGCGACGATGCTGACCGCCAGTGCGACGACGCCGGCCCCGAGGCCCGCACCGCCCAGAACGGTCGGGAGCACGCTGGGCTCGACCTCCGACGCATCCGATGCCTCAGCCGCCCCCTCGTCACCCGATTCCGCGGGGTCGCCATGGCCCGACATGCCGCCGTCCGCCGCCTCATCCGCCGCTTCGATCTCGAGCACCGGCGCCGGCAGCTCGAGGTCGTGCGGGTCCTGCCCGTCCTCGGCGATCTCGTCCCACGCGAGCGAGCCCTCCTCGCAGGTCTGCTCCACAGGGAAGGCGATCGTGCCCGATGCGTCACTCAGCAGTCCCACGTTCAGCACGACCTCGGCGCGCATCTCGTCAGACACCGGCTCATCAGGCGTGAACGTCACCGCCGACGGCCGACCCGCGTCGCCGTCGTTTGCGATCTCGATGTCCCATCCCGCCTGCACGACGGGCTTCACCCCCGAGATTCCCTCGGCCGGCAGCTCGATCTCGATGCTCGTCGTCGGCGACCCGTCGCAGCCGTGGCCGATCGCGAACGCGAGGTTGCGTGTCGTTCCGGCAACCGGTGCCCCGTCGGGCTCCACTGCGATGTGCGCGCTCGCGGCAGCCGGCGCCAGCACCATCCCCGTGACGACCGCGATTCCCGCGGCACCCATGGTCAGCTTCTTCTTCGTCCTGTTCGCGGACATGTTCGTACTCCTCTTTTCCTGCATGCGTCGATGACGGTTCGCCGATTCGGCGGACCCGATGAATCAGACGGCAGGAACAGGTGGCCCCCTCGGGCAGGCGATGCGGTCACCCAGGCACGACCGGAGGACCCGCGACGACACCACGACCGAGAACCGAGGCCGCGTCGGCCATCCGGGGACGACGACGCGCGATAGCGCCCACTCCGACACCCATGCGCGCACCATCAGCACCGCACGTTCGCCGTACGCGAGCATCGCGAAGGTCACCGCGGCGGCAGCCGCGTGGGCCGCGAGCATGGGTGCATCGATCTGCGACGCGGAGCCCGTGCCCGCCAGCAGCTCCCAGGCACCGGCGTGATCGTGATGGTGTCCGCCGATCGCCCCGGTGCCGGAGGCGGGAGCGCCGAGCACGGAGAACGCCCCGTGGAAGATGCCCTGCAGCACCGGCACCGTCACCGCGATGCGCCTCACCCGCGGCCGCCTGCCCATCAGCGCCATCCCTGGGAGCACCAGCAGCACCGCCATCCCGACGATGAGCAGCGGAGCGGGCAGTGCCCCTCCCGCCCAGGAATGCGACAGCGCCGCGACGAAGGTGGCCACGGCCGACGCGGCGCCTCCCCGCAGTGCGAGCAGCTGTCGTGAGGTCATCGGACTACCGAGCGACTCGCCGGTACGTCAGATCCCGGATCTCGCGCCCCTTGGCGATCCCCTTGCGCTCGAACGCCGTCATCACGCGACCCTCGTAGCGCTCGGCCCATTCGCCCTCGAACGCCCGCTCGAACTCGGGCGCGGCGTCCATCACCTCGCGCATCTGCAGCGCATAGTCCTCCCAGTCGGTCGCGAGCCTGAGCAGACCGCCGTCCCGCAGCGCCCGGCCGACCGTCGCGCCGAAACCGTCCTTGATCATCCGGCGCTTGTGGTGGCGCTTCTTGTGCCACGGGTCGGAGAAGAAGATCCACACCTCGTCGGCCGACCCCTCCGGCAGCAGCGTCTCGAGCACTTCGGGCGCGTTGGCCTCGATCACGCGGAGGTTGCGCGCGTCCGCCTTGTCGGCGTCGAGCATCGTGCGCGCGAGTCCTCCGACGTACACCTCGACAGCGAGGAAGTCCTGGTCCGGCCTGGTCGACGCCGCATTCACGATAGCGTGCCCCTGGCCGGAGCCGATCTCGACGATGAGCGGCGCGGTGCGGCCGTACTCCTGCGTCGGCTCGAACACGGCATCCGGATGCACGGAGGTCGAGGCGGCATCGCGCGGCACGTCGAAGCGGTAGAAGCCGCTCAGCTCGCTCCACGCGCGATCCTGCGCCTCGCTCATGCGGCCGCCGCGGCGCACGAACGACACGGGCTGGTCACGGTAGCGGGGCGCTTCGGTACTCACCCGACCAGGCTACGCGAGCAGCCTGGGACGTGCGCACGCGTCAGCGGTGTCAGGCGGCGGGTGCCGTCACGAAGTCGATGAGCTCCTCTACCCTGCCGAGCAGCTCGGGCTCGACGTCGCGGAAGGTCGTCACGCGCGAGAGGATGTGCTGCCACGCACGCGCGAGGTCCGCCTGATCCTCCGCCGGCCATCCGAGCCCGCGGCAGATGCCCGTCTTCCAGTCGATGCCCCTCGGTACGACGGGCCACGCGCGGATGCCGAGCGATGCCGGCTTGACGCACTGCCACACGTCGACGAACGGGTGCCCGACGATCCTCATGTGTCTGCCGTGCGGCCCTCGCTCGATCGCCTGCGCGACGCGCTGCTCCTTCGATCCGGGCACGAGATGGTCGACCAGCACGCCGTAGCGACGCTCCCGTGACGGCGGTTCCGCCGCGAGCAGGTCGTCGAGCAGATCGACGCCCTCGAGGAACTCGACTGCCACGCCCTCCGCACGCAGGTCGGCGCCCCACACCTTCTCGACGAGCTGCGCGTCGTGCTTCCCCTCGACGAGGATGCGGCTGGGCAGGGCGACGCGCGCCCGCTGGTCGTCCGCCGCGAACGAGCCGGACGCCGTGCGCTGTCGGCCCTGCGGCTTCACCACGGCGCGCACGAGGTGCACCGGCTCTCCGTCGATCAGGAATCCGGAGCCCATCGGGAACAGCCTGCGCCTGCCCTTGAAATCCTCCAGCTCGACGTGCGGGCCGTCGATTCTGGTGACGGCGCCGCAGAAGCCGTCCATCGCCACCTCGACCACGAGATCGAGTTCGGCCGGCACACGCTGCACCGTCTTCTTTCGTCGGTCACGCCATCCTGCCGCGAGCACATCCGTGCCGTACCTGTCCTCCATTCCGTCAAGGGTATGCACCGGATGTCGTTCCGCTTGCGCGACACGAGGTCGAAAGCACGACCGGGACGTGCCGGACGGGGAGAGCTGCCAGCATGCCGCTTTCCGGAGAACCGCTGACATCAATAGGATTGATGTCATGGTGTCGCGCTTTCCCGCGGCGCCGACACCGCAACGGGGAGGCACGATGCGCAATCGGTTCGCGATCATCACAGGGTTGGCCGCGGCCGCGCTCGGAGTGCTGGTCGCCGCTCCCGCCCATGCAGCGGATCCGGTGGACTTCGGATCGAGTGCAAGCCACGTGTACGACGAGACCTCGGCCGGAGTACTGACCCCGGCGGAGCAGAACGATGTCGAGGACGCGCTCGACCAGTTGGCCGACGACAGCGACGTGTCGCTGTGGGTGGTCTACGTCGACACCTTCGACAACCCGGGCGATGCTGTGCAGTGGAGCCAGCAGACCGCAGATCTGAACGGGTTCGGTTCGAACAACTACCTGTTGTCGGTAGCCGTCGAGCAGCGCAACTACGCTTTGACGACACCGCCCACGAACTCGATCACCGAAGCGCAGGGCGGCAACATCCTCGCCGCCATCGAGCAGGAGCTCGGCGGGGATCAGTGGGCTGGGGCTGCAATTGCCGCCGCCGATGCGTTCGCCGACGCGCGTGCCGGCGGCGACGGAAGCACCTCCAACGGCGACAGCTCCGGCGGCGGCCTGTTCACGGTCGTGATGGTCGTCGTCATCGGCGGTGCCGTGGTCTTCCTCATCGTCTGGGCGGTCAGGCGGTCGAAGAAGGGCACGCAGAAGCAGGTCGCCGCGCAGCGCCCCCGCGACCCGTACGAGGGTGTGAGCACCGAGGAGCTGCAGTCGCGCGCCGCATCCGCGTTGATCGAGACCGACGACCGGATCCGCACCGCCGGTCAGGAGCTCGGGTTCGCGGAGGCCGAGTTCGGCGAGGGCGCCGTCGACGAGTTCCGCGAGGCGATCTCGGCGGCGAAGACGCACCTCGGTTCGGCCTTCGAAGCCTCGCGCGCCCTCGAAGCGAGCGAGAAGCCGTCGGACGACGATGCGAGGGCCGCGCACGCCGCAGTGCTGCAGCACTGCGAGTCAGCGCACGCCGTGCTCGACGAGAAGGGCGAGGCGTTCGAGGAGCTGCGCACGATCGCCGAGGACGTTCCGGCGGCCATCGAGTCGGTCCGCGCGCAGGCACAGGCCGTGCGGGGCGCCGACGAGCGGATCGCCGAGGCGGTCTCCCGCCTTCAGCAGACATACGGGCCGGAAGCGCTGGAGAGCATCGTCGACAACGCTGAGCAGGCGGAGGAGCTGCTGGCCCTGGCAGACGACCAGCTCGCGGAGGCGCAGCAGCTCGTCGCATCAGGCGACACGGGCGAGGCCGCGGCCGCCGTGCACACCGCCGAAAGCGCAGCGGATCAGGCCGCGCAGCTGGAGCGGTCCGTGAGGACGCTCGCAGAGACCCTGCAGAACGCGGAGCGGCAGGCCACCTTGCTGATCGCAGAGCTCGAGGCCGACCTCGTGCGCGCCCGCACGACCGGAACCGCTCAGGCTGCCGGAGCGATCACCGCCACGGAACAGGCCGTACGTACGGCTCAGGCCAACCTTGCCGGCACCGGCAAGCTCCCCCGCATCATGCTCGAGCAGCTGCAGCAGGCGAATCAGCAGATCGACACGGTCATCCAGAACGCGCAGCGGGCGCGGCACGTGCTCGATCAGACGCTGATGCAGGCCCGCGCCACCGTCGACAGCGTCGAGGACTTCATCTCTCAGCGCCGTGGCGCGATCGGCGCTGATGCCCGCACCAGACTCGCCGAGGCGCAGTCCGACCTGTCCCGCGCCGAGAGCATGCGAGAAGTCGATGCCGCCCAAGCACTGCCGCTCGCGCAGCGCGCACTGCAGCTCGCACAGGATGCGCTGCGGCGGGCGAAGAACGACGTCTCCGGCTTCGGAAGCGGGTACGGCGGAGGACGCTACGGCGGTCGGCGCGGCGGCGTCGACATCGGCAGCGCCGTTCTCGGCGGTGTGATCGGCGGCCTGCTCGGTGGAGGAGGCGGACGCCGGAGCGGCGGATTCGGCGGCGGAGGATTCGGAGGCGGCTTCGGAGGCGGCGGCGGAAGCTTCGGAGGCGGCGGCGGATTCGGCGGGGGCGGCGGCAGGTTCTGATGCCCGCGCACCTTCGCACTGAGCAGATGCATAGCCCACGGCTAGAAAGCGTTCTCGCATCGGACACTCTGACCAGATAGCTTCATACCCACCTAAGAAGGGAAACCACATGAGCAAGCAGTCGATCTTCGGTCGCATCTCCACACTGATCAGGGCGAACGTCAACGCCATGATCGACCAGGCGGAGGATCCGGAGAAGATGCTGGATCAGCTGATCCGCGACTTCACGAACAACATCGCCGACGCCGAGGCCGCGATCGCAGAGACCATCGGCAATCTGCGCCTGCTCGAGCGCGACCACGCCGAGGACATCCAGACGGCGAAGGAATGGGGCAACAAGGCCATCGCCGCCAGTCGCAAGGCCGACGAGATGCGCGCCTCGGGGGACACCGCCGGCGCAGACAAGTTCGACAACCTCGCGAAGATCGCTCTGCAGCGTCAGATCTCCGAGGAGAAGGACGCGAAGGACGCCGAGCCCCAGATCGCCTCGCAGACCGAGACGGTCGAGAAGCTCAAGGCCGGGCTGACCGGCATGAAGCAGAAGCTCGTCGACCTGAAGACGAAGCGCGACCAGCTCGTCGCCCGCGCCAAGACCGCCGAGGCCCAGAACAAGGTCCATGACGCCGTCAAGTCCATCAACGTGATGGACCCGACCAGCGACCTCGGCCGCTTCGAGGAGAAGGTGCGCCGCCAGGAGGCGCTCGCAACCGGCAAGGCGGAGATCGCCGCGTCCTCCCTCGACTCGCAGTTCGAAGCGCTCGACGACATGGGCGAGCTCACCGAGGTCGAGGCGCGCCTCGCCGCGCTCAAGACCGGCCAGGGAGAGCTCGCCTCCTAGCGACGCGCGCACTCCCCGCGAGGCGCAGACCGGACTCGCTCCGGCTTGCGCCTCGCGTGTTTCTGGCGACTGAAGACGTCACGGGGCAGAATGAGGACATGAGCCGGTTCGTCGTGGTGCCCCAGTGGCAGGGGTCGGCCTCTTCCCGTGCGATGGCGCTGATCGACGGCGCGGAAGCCATCGCTGGTGATCTGCCCAGCACCGCGTGCTCGCGTGTCGACGTGCCGCTGGAAGCCGGTGAGGCCATCGGCACCGGTGTGCACAGAGCCAGTTCGCTGATGCGGATCAGAACCTCGATCTCTGAGGCCGTCGCCGCTGCGGATCCCCCGGCCATCGTCGTCGGCGGCGACGCGACGGTGACCGTCGGCGCGCTCGATGCCCTCACCTCAGGCGGCGCCGACATCGCCGTCGTCTGGTTCTCGGCGCACGCCGCGCTGCATTCCCCGGAGACCAGCAGGGACGGCTCCTTCGAGGGAATGGCACTGCGTGCGGTGACGGGAGGCTTCGGCGGCGGACTCGCCTTCGCGCGCGGGCGGATCGACCCGGCCCGCATCGTCCTCGCAGGTGCTCGCGAGTACGACGACGCCGAGGCAGAGCTGCTCGAGTCCGGCGGGATGACCTCCGTATCGGTCGACGAGCTCACCAGCCGTCCCACAGCGATCGCCGAAGCACTCGCTCCCCGTGGCGCAGAGCGCCTGTTCCTGCACATCTCGCTCGACGTGCTCGACCCGAGCGAGATCGGGGGCGTCTCTTCGTCCGTCCCCTTCGGCCTCGCCTCGCAGACGCTCATCGACGCGATCAGCGCTCTGCGCGCCAGGTTCGAGCTCGTCGGCGCGACGATCTCCGGGTTCGCGCCGTCGACCCCCGCAGCCGCCGTCGACGACATGGGCACGATCCTGCGACTCGTCTCCGCGCTGACGAAGTCGCAGCAGGGCACGCGATGAGGCTCTGGTTCCCCCGCGACGCCCCGCCTGCCGACTGGCACGAGATCGCCGAGCTGCGCGCGGAGCACGGCCGCGAACTCGACAGGCACATCCCGCCGTTCCTGCTCGACTCACCTGTCAGTCGCACCGGGTGCTGGATCGCCACCGCATTCGGATTCGCCTGGGGCACGCTGTGGAGCATCGGCCGGGTCGAGCGCAGCGGCGAGCTGTTCGTCTTCCGCGGCATGCCGCGGTTCACCCACGCACGGGGAGGCGTCTGCGTCGGGCGGTGCTTCCTCACACATCGCGCGAGCGAACCAGCCCGTGTGCGCGACCACGAGCGCGTGCACCTGCGCCAGTGGCGGCGCTACGGTCTGCTCATGCCCGTGCTCTATCTGCTGGCGGGGCGCGACCCGCTGCGCAATCGCTTCGAGATCGACGCCGGCCTCGCAGACGGCGGCTACATCACCGAGTGAGCGGTACGATGGAGCGCCTCAGCGCGCGCGCACGCCGACCGGGTACCAGTCGGGAACCACGACACGGTCGCGGGCGACTCCGAGAACGTCGGTGAGGTGGTCGATGATATCTGCTGTGCCGAGGAACCCGCCGAGCAGGTGAACGCGCGTCGCGTCGTCGGCATCGCACAGCATCTCGTTCGCCCATGCGGTCACGGCGCGGGACAGCGCCTCACCCTGACGGCACGACCGCCCGCTGCCCGGTGCACCCGTGCGGGCGGAACGGTCGAGCCAGGTCACGACCATGCGCGGAGGGGCGGAGACGGTGCCGATCGCGGATGCGTCGGGCACTTCGATGAACACGCGCCCCGTCGAGCAGAGCGGCAGCGTCGCGAGCAGAACCTCGAGATCCATCAGCGACGATTCGTCGGCCGTGATCAGGTGCTGCACGCGCGTGTGACGCGATGCGCGGCACGCTGCGCCGTTGTGCTGAGTGGTGTCGGTGTTCATGGCACCTTCAGTATAGGCGAGCCTTACCTATAAACCAACCGAGAAGGGAAGGTTCGCCTTCATCCGCCGTCGACGAGCGCGTCGCGCAGACCGTGCAGCTCCGCCGCCGACATGCCCTGCTCGCGGAACCACTCCTGTGCCGATCCGTGGCGCTGCCGCAGCTCCGTCAGAAACCCCGCCATCACGTGGGCAGGCGAGCGCATCGCGAGGTCGATGAGATTCTCCCGGTCGAGCCCGGACGCCCGCAGGCCGGTCAGCATGGCACGGTTGCGCGTCTCCGGCAGCAGGGACTCCGTGCGCGCGTAGTCGGCCACGACGGCCTCGTCCGGAACTCCGACGGCCGAGAGCACGAGCGCGGTCGTCACCCCGGTGCGGTCCTTTCCCGCTGTGCAGTGCACGACGGCCGGATCGTCCTGGGCGATCAGCCGTGCCGCCCGCGCCAGCCGTTCCCCTGCCTGGTCGAGCAGGGAGCGGTACATCAGCCCGAGCGTCATATCCGGCCGGAAGAAGGATCCAACGGACCCGAGGAACAGGGGCAGATGGAATGTCTCGATGCCACCGGAACGGCTCGGCTCCGTCGCCAGCTCCTCATCGGAGCGCAGATCGATGATGCGCCTGATGCCCAGTTCCCTCAGCCGCCGCTGCCCTTCAGGAGTCAGCTCCGAGAGCGCACCGGAGCGGAACAGCACGCCGCGCCGGGTGATGCCGCCGGATGCGGGAAGACCGCCGACGTCGCGGAAGTTGATGGCACCGTCGACACCGGGCCACGGCGCGGTCCCGGTCGCCGTCACGAACGGGCGACGGGGTTCGTCTGCAGCCGGGAGGCGAGCACCACGCGGTTGAAGGCGTTGATCTCGACGGCCAGCCAGCTGACCCCGGCGTACTCGGCGTCGGTGAGCACCGACGTCGCGCGCGCGTACGCGTCGTCGGAGACGCCGCCGGAGTGGATGAATGTGAATGCTTCGGCCAGCTCGAGCGCCGCGCGCTCCCGCTCGCTGAAGACGCCCGACTCGCGCCACACCGGCAGCTGCGCGAGATCGTCGTATCCGACGCCGGCCTTGGCCGCGCGGTCGGTGTGCACGCGAACGCAGTAGGCACAGCCGTTGAGCTGCGAGCAGTGCAGCAGTACGAGTTCCTTGACCCGATCGTCGACGCCGTTCTCGGCGGCGATGCGAGCCGCGGTGTCAGCGAACGCACTGAGCGCCTTGTACGCGTCAGGTGCGGTCTTGTTCAGGTGCACGCGAGTGGATGTCACGTCGTCTCCCATCGATGCGCGAGTGCCTTCACACCGTATCGTGGGCAACCGACACTCAACTGGCCGGATCAGATCGACACGCATCGATCACGAATCATTTGCATCATGACATGTCCATGCCGACGCATGATGTGCACTTCGCCTTCAGATTTCGCCGGGAGTCGCGAAGACCCGCAGAATAGAGTCATCCGGATCCGCTCTCCGGCCCGCCTCAGGAAAGGAACTGACGTGGCATCCGACCGCTCTGGCTCGACTGCGACGCAGCAGTCGGGGCTCGTGTCCCACGATGCCGAGGAGTTCTCGTTCCTGACCGGCCAGGCCGAACGGCTCGGCACCGCGGTTCCGAACGTCGAGCGCATCGATGTCACTTCCTCCGAAGGTGCCGTTGCGAGCGCCATCGCCTACGGCGACGCGCCCGCAGAAATCGTGTTTCTGCACGGCGCGGGGCTGAACGCGCACACCTGGGATGCCACGGTCCTCTCCCTCGGCGAGCCCGCGCTCGCGATCGACCTGCCCGGCCATGGCGACTCCGCGTGGCGTCAGGACGCCGACTACTCCCCGCACACGATGGCCCCCGCCGTGATCGGTGTGATCGAGGCAGCCGCGAGCAGCCCCGTCGTGCTCGTGGGCCAGTCCCTCGGGGGCCTCACCGCCGCGGCCATCGCCGCCGCCCGTCCCGACCTCGTCTCACGACTGATCCTCGTCGACATCACGCCGGCCGTCGATCAGGGCGGGCCGGAGAGGCTGCGCGCGTTCTACGAGCGGCTGGAGTTCTCCTCGCGCGAGGAACTCGTCGACCGCGCCGTTTCGTTCGGGCTCGGCGGCGACCGCATCGAGACCCGTCGCGGCGTGCACCTCAACTCCCGCGTGCGCGAGGACGGGGTCGTCGAGTGGAAGCATCACTTCGCGACGATCGCGGCGCGCGCCCTCGACGCCTCGTCGTCCGCACGCGCCGTCGACGCAGCGGCAAGCTGGCGCGACCTCGAGACCGTGCGCGCCGACACCACACTGGTGCGCGGCACCCACGGCTTCGTCGACGAGAGCGCAGCCGATGTGTTCAGCGAGCGCATCCCTGCCGCGTCGATCGTCACCGTCGATGCTCCCCACAACGTCCAGGAGGTCGCTCCCCGGGAGCTGGCCGACGTGATCCGAAAGGCGCACAGCTGATGCCCCTCCCCTTCTCTCTCGGACGTCGCTCCGTCGCCGCCGCCGGTGTGATCATCGCGGGCCTCACGCTGGCATCGTGCACGGGCGACGAGCCGGAGACCGCGCCGGCCGTGAGCGCCGATCCGGATGCGACGCTGCGCGTCGGCCTGGTGCTCGCGCCGGACAACCTCGACATCCGGCACACCTCGGGCGCAGCACTCGAGCAGATCCTCGTCGACAACGTCTACCAGGGCCTGGTCACCCGCTCGCAGGAGGGTGAGATCGTCGAGGCACTTGCGGAGCAGTACGAGGTCTCGGACGACGGCCTGACCTACTCCTTCACCCTCGCCCAGGATGTGACATTCCACAGCGGCGGTGAACTGACCCCGAGCGACGCGGTCGCCTCGCTGCAGCAGGTCGTCGATGACGACACCGTGCAGGGCCACGACGACTTCGCCGGTGTCGCGTCGATCGAAGAGACCTCCGACGGCGTCGTGATCACGCTCAGCGAGCCGAACCAGAACTTCCTGTTCACGCTGACGACCCCTGCAGGCCTCATCCTCGATTCCGAGGAAGAAACGGACATGAAGACGGCGGCCAACGGCACGGGTCCCTTCGTCGTCGACGATTGGGCACCGGGTGACGGCATCGTCCTCACCCGAAACGACGACTACTGGGGTGAGCCCGCGGGGGTCGCCGAGGTCGACGTGAGCTACATCGAGGACTTCAACGCCGGCGTGAACGCCGCGCTCGGCGGCGAGCTCGACGTGCTAACGCCCGTGCAGGCCGACCTCGTACCGCAGATCGATGGTGTCGACGGGTTCGAACTGACCTATGGGCGCACGACCGACAAGTACGTGCTCGGGTTCAACAACGCGGCGGCGCCGCTCGACGACCCCCGCGTCCGCCAGGCGCTTCGGCTGGCGATCGATCACGACGCCCTGGTCGAGACGATCGGCGCCGGAGCGACCCAGTACGGGCCGGTGCCGGAGCTGGACCCCGGCTTCGAGGACCTCTCCGAGGTCGCACCGTACGACACGGCCGAGGCCGAGCGCCTGCTCGCGGAGGCCGGTGCCACCGACCTCTCGCTGACGCTGACGGTGCCGAACTTCTACGACACGACCATATCGACGTTCCTCGTCTCCGCGTTCCAGGACGTCGGCGTCGAGTTGGAGGTCGATCCGGTGGAGTTCCCGACCTGGCTCAACGACGTCTACACCAACGGCGACTACGAGCTCAGCATGGTCAACCACGTCGAGCCGCGCGACCTGGTGAACTTCGCGAACCCCGACTACTACTTCCACTACGACAACCCGACGGTGCAGGAGCTCTACCACCAGGCGATGACGGTCACCAATCCGGAGGAGTCGAACGTGCTGCTCGCAGAGGTGGCCCGTCAGGTCGCCGAGGACCATGCGGCCGACTGGCTGTACACGGCGGAGCAGATCACGGCGACCGCCCCCGGCGTCGAGGACTTCCCCGTCGACTCGCTCAACTCCCGCCTGCCCCTGGCCGGGGTGACCTACACGGGCGAGTAGCGCGCCGTTCCCATGATCCGGTACGTCCTCACGCGGCTGGCGCTGCTGGTGCTCGGGTTGGCCGCCGCCAGCGCCATCATCTTCCTCACGCTGCGCGTGCTGCCGGGAGACGTGGCGCAGGTGATCGCCGGCACGGGTGGGACGCCGGAGCAGGTGCGGGCCGTCCGGGAGGGTCTCGGGCTGAACCGCCCGCTGTTCGAGCAGTACGCGGACTGGATGGGCGGAGTGCTCACCGGCGACCTCGGCACGTCGCACCTCAGCGGGACACCCGTCGCAGAAGAACTCGCGGAGAAGGCTCAGGTCACGGTGCCGCTCGGGCTGCTGGCCCTGGTGATCGCGCTGGCCGTGGCCGTCCCGTTCGGCGTTCTGTCCGCCGTGCGTCGCCGTCACGCGGACGGCCAGGCGATCGGCTTCGTCGCTCAGTCCCTCGCCGCGGTTCCCGTCGTCTGGGCCGGCATGATGCTCGTAGTTGTGTTCGCGGTATGGCTCGGCTGGCTGCCCGTGCAGGGCTTCCCCACGAGAACAGGATGGGCCACGCCCGGCCGCGCACTCGAATCGCTGATCCTGCCCGCCGTCACGATCGGCGTCGTGGAGGGCGCCATGCTGCTGCGCTTCGTGCGCAGCGCCACGCTCTCGGCGTCGGGGGCCGACTTCGTGCGCACGGCGGCCGCGAAGGGGCTCACCAGAACGCAGGCGCTGCTGCGGCACGGGCTGCCGAGCGTCGGCCTGTCGATCGTGACCGTGCTCGGGCTGCAGGTCGCCGGCATCATCGTCGGCGCCGTCGTCATCGAGCAGGTGTTCAATCTGCCGGGCATCGGCCGGATGCTCGTCTCCGACGTCGGCACCCGCGACCTCGCGAAGGTGCAGGGCGAGCTCCTCGCACTGACCGGCTTCGTGCTCGTCGTCGGCTTCTTCGTCGACCTCGTGCACCGCGTGATCGACCCGAGGCAGCGAGAGGACGAGAGATGACCGTTCTGACGCGCCTCGTGCGCTCTCCGTCAGGGTTCTTCGGCCTCGTCGTGGTCGCGCTGATCGTCCTCACAGCGCTCATCTCGCTCGTGTGGACACCGTTCGACCCGCTCACGATCGACACTTCGGCCCGCTGGGCCGGGCCCGGCCTGCCGCACCTGCTCGGCACGGACAACACGGGTCGCGACATCCTGAGCCTGGTCATGGTCGGCGCGCGCACAACCGTTGTCGTGGCCGTCGGCGCCGCCTGCGTCTCGTGCGTGTTCGGTCTCGCCATGGCCGCGCTCGGAGCGCTCACGCCGCGGTGGGTGCGCGAATCCGTCGCGGTGATCATCGACATCTTCGTCGCCTTCCCCGTGCTGCTCATCGCCATGATGATCTCGGCGGTGTGGGGTGGTTCGCTCTGGGTGGTCGTCGCGTCGGTCGGGCTCGGCTTCGGGGTGAACATCGCGCGCGTCACCCGGCCGGAGCTGCGCCGCGTGCTCTCCAGCGACTTCGTGCTGGCAGGGCGGGCATCCGGCCTCACGCCGACGCAGAACCTCGTCAGGCACCTGCTGCCCAACGTCGCACCGATCTTCATCGTGCAGCTGTCGTGGGGCATGGCCGTCGCCGTGCTGGCCGAGGCTGGTCTGTCGTATCTGGGCTTCGGCGCGAGTGTGACCGAGCCGAGCTGGGGCGTGCTCCTCAGCCAGCTGCAGCGCTACCTCTCGGTGCATCCCCTCTCGGTGCTGTGGCCCGGGTTGGCGATCACCGCCGCTGTGCTCGCGTTCAATCTGCTCGGCGATGCGCTGCGCGATGCGACCGATCCGACGCTGCGCTCGGGCAGGCACCGCATCCCTCATGACGGACCGGGAGTGGTCGCATGAGCCTGAGCGTGCAGGACCTGCGGATCGCGTTCGGGGGCGAAGCGGTCGTCGACGGCGTCTCGTTCGAGGTTCCGGACGGCGCCCGCGTCGGACTGATCGGAGAATCCGGATCGGGGAAGTCGCTCACCGCCCTGGCGCTGATGGGCCTCCTGCCAGAGGACGCCGAGGTCACCGGATCGATCGAGTGGGACGGCCGCGAGCTGGTGAACATGCCGGATCGCGAGCGTGCCCGGCTGCGCGGCGCCGACACGGCCATGGTGTTCCAGGAGCCGCAGACCGCACTCAACCCGATCCGCACGGTCGGCAGGCAGATATCTGAGGCCGCGCGGATCCACCGCGGCCTCTCACGCGCCGAGGCCCGCCGGCTCGCGGTCGAGCTGGCGGGGCGGGTGCGTCTGCCGGAGCCCGAGGCGATCGTGCGCCGCCACCCGCATCAGCTCTCCGGCGGCCAGCGCCAGCGCGTCGCGATCGCCGCCGCCCTGGCCGCGGAACCGCGCCTGATCGTCGCCGACGAGCCGACGACTGCGCTCGACGTCACCATCCAAGCGGAGATCCTGGATCTGCTGCTCGGCCTCGTGGGCGACGACGGCACGTCGCTGCTGTTCATCACGCACGACCTCGCGGTGCTCGCTCAGGTCGCCGCACACGGCGTCGTGCTGGAGCGAGGGCGCGTGGTCGAGCACGGCGCCGTCGAGCACCTGCTCACCGCGCCGTCGCACGAGGTGACGCAGGGGCTCCTGCGCGATGCGAAGGCGACGCTGTGGCGTCCCGGCACCCGAGGCGATGAGGAGAGCACGTCGTGACCGATCCGATCATCCGGGCCGTCGGCCTCGGGCGCACCTACCCCGCCCGTCGCCCGAAGCGCGCGACGACGGCGCTGCACCCCGCCGACCTCGAAGTCGCCGCGGGCGAGTCCGTCGGCATCATCGGCGAGTCGGGCTCGGGCAAATCGACGCTCGTCCGGCTGCTGCTGGGGCTCGACCGCGCATCATCCGGCACGGTCGACATCGCGGGGCGCCGCGTCGATTCCCGGGCGTCGGCGAGATCGCTGCACTGGCTGCGCCGGATGACCGGGGTCGTGTTCCAGGACCCCTACGCTTCGCTCGATCCCCGGAT
Organism: Microbacterium halotolerans; assembly: GCF_003569805.1. Taxonomy (GTDB): domain Bacteria; phylum Actinomycetota; class Actinomycetes; order Actinomycetales; family Microbacteriaceae; genus Microbacterium; species Microbacterium halotolerans. The sequence goes on from NZ_KZ984053.1 coordinate 293,635, forward strand.
GAGCGTGGGCCGGATCGTCGGCGAGCCGATGTGGGCATCGGGCATCGAACCGGACGGCGCGAAGCGGCAGGCGCGCGTGCGAGAGGCTCTGGCGCAGGTCGGCCTGGACGCCGACGCAGGCGTCCGCCACCCGCACGAGTTCTCCGGCGGTCAGAGACAGCGCATAGCCCTCGCCCGCGCTATCGTGCACCGACCCGAGATCCTGGTCGGCGACGAGCCGCTGTCCGCCCTCGATGTGACCGTCAGGGCGCGGATCCTCGACATGCTGCGGGGGCTGCGCACCGAGACGAACCTCACCCTCGTGATGGTCAGCCACGACATCGGTGTGGTGCAGAACCTCTGCGACACCGTCGTCGTGATGTCAGAGGGCCGCATCGTCGAACGCGGCCCCGTCGCCGAGGTGCTCCGCTCCCCCCGTGAGGACTTCACCCGCAGACTGCTCGCCGCGATCCCGACGCTGCCGTAGGGACGTCCCTTTCGAACGTGCCATGCGGGGCATGAACAAACCCGCTCCTGTCGTTCACTCCGCGTTCACCCGGCATCCGGAGTGCGTTCTGCCCGACCCACCAGCATGGTGAGGGACCACGGGGAGGTGACCGCATGTCTCTGGCTCGTCCGCTTTCCGCTCAGACGCAGGCCGCGACGACAGCAGTCGTGCATCGCGACGACGCGACGTCGATCGAGCGCGTCGACGTGCCGGCTCCCGGCACCGGCGAGGTCCTCGTCACCGTCGATCTGGCGACCGTGTGCGGCGCAGATCGCAAGGCGGCGCAGAACCAGCATGGTCCCGCCCGGATCCTCGGACATGAGGGCGTGGGACGCGTGCTCCGAGCGGGAGCGGACGCTCCCGTCGCACCCGGCACACGCGTGGTGTGGGCGCCGACCGTGACCTGCGGCAGGTGCGACAGGTGCAGGGCCGGTCTGACCGCTGCCTGCCGCAAGTCGATGTCGCTCGGCGAGCAGAGCGTCGACGGGCCGTGGCCGCTGTCCGGCACGTTCGCCAGGCACCTGCTCCTCCCCCGCGGTGCCGCGATCACTCCTGTTCCCGACGAACTCTGCGACCCGGTCGCCGCGTCTGCCGGCTGCTCGGCCGCGACCGTGATATCCGCGTTCGACGCGGCGGGCCCGCTCCGCGGAGCGCGCGTGCTCATCCTGGGCGCCGGCCTCCTGGGCCTGACCGCAGCCGCCTATGCGAACGACAGCGACGCCGCGTCGATCGTGGTGGTCGACCGTGATGCGGCTCGCCGCCGCCTCGCACGAACCTTCGGCGCGACGGAGGCGGTCGACCCGCACGACGGCCTGCCTGACGCCGACATCGCCGTCGACTTCACCCGATCCGGAGACGTGGCCTCCGCCGCTCTGCGGGCGCTCACGATCGGCGGCCGCCTCATCCTCGTCGAGCAGCACCGGTCGACACCCGCCCCCGGCCACGGCGACGCCGAACTGGACACCCATCGCGTCACCGCGCGCTGGCAGAACGTGTCGGGCGTCAGCGGCGCGGAGCCGCACCATCTCTCGCTCGCCGTCGACTACCTCACCGAGGCCCGTGCCCGCTGGCCGTGGGAGCAGCTCGTCACACCCGCCGTTCCGCTGTCGTACCTGCCGAGTCTGCTCACGGGGCCGGCACCGATCGCCCCGCGCACCGCCGTTCAGCCGCGGCGCTGAGGGGCGCGCTCCCTCGCGCCTGCCCGCCCGAACATCCGAGACAGAGGTCCAGGGCGCTTGCGACCCTTGAGCGATTTCTGCAGATAGATCGTGCCCAGCCACCGTCCGAACTTGAACCCGACCCTGCCCATCCGGCCCACTTCTCGGAAGCCGAACTTCTCGTGCAGCGCGATCGACGCCTCCGCGCTGCGGTCGCTGATCACCGCGACGATCTCGTGCAGGCCGAACTCCTCGCACGCCTCGATGTGCGCTTCGAGCAGCGCCTTGCCCAGCCCTTTGCCCGCCGCTCCCGGCCCCAAGTAGATGGAGTTCTCCGCCGTGTACCGGAACGAGCTCTTGCCCGACCACGGCGAGGCCAGCGCGTAGCCGAGCACCTGACCCGTCGGCGCCACGGCGACCAGGAACGGCAGCCCCAGTCGGTGCAGATACTCGAACTTCTCGCGCCACTGCGTGTGCGTCCACGGCTTCTCATCGAAGGTGACGACCGAGTTGCGCACGTAGTAGTTGTAGATCTCGCGCACGTCGGGCATGTCGGCGAGCGTCGCGGGGCGGATCTCATAGGAGAACGGCCGCTCCCCTTCCGGAGAACGCCTCAGGTGCCGCGGCAGGCGGCGACGCTTATTGTATTCCGATTCGAGCATACGTTCGGCTACCCCACGCTCCAGTCGACGGGCGCGGCACCCTGCTGCTCCAGCAGCGCGTTCGCGCGAGAGAACGGCCGAGAGCCGAAGAACCCGCGGCTCGCCGACAGCGGCGACGGGTGGGCGGACTCGATGCGCGGGGTGTCGCCGAGCAACGGCACGAGTGAGCGCGCCTGCGACCCCCACAGGATCGCCACGAGCGGCTTGCCGCGCCCGACGAGCTCCCGGATGGCGTGCTCTGTGACGCCCTCCCAGCCCCAGCCGCGGTGCGACGCCGGCTGACCGGGTGAGACGGTGAGCACCCGGTTGAGCAGCATGATGCCCTGATCGGCCCACGCCGACAGGTCGCCGTGGGCTGCGGGCTCGATGCCGAGGTCGTCGCGCAGCTCGCGATAGATGTTCTGCAGGCTGCGGGGAACGGGCCGCACGTCGCGCTCCACAGAGAAGGACAGCCCGACCGGATGCCCCGGCGTCGGGTACGGATCCTGTCCGACGATCAGCACCCGCACGTCGTCGAACGGCCGCTGGAACGCCCGAAGCACGCGCTCGCCCGCAGGCAGATACGCCTGACCCTCCGCCTGCCCGGCACGGAGCCGCTCGCCCAGCGCCGCGATGTCCGCCGCGACGGGCTCGAGGGCGCTCGCCCATCCGGA
>NZ_KZ984053.1:296646-342262 GCF_003569805.1 Microbacterium halotolerans
CAGTAGCGTTGCCGGTGTGTGTCGGCGCACGTAGCGTCGAAGCACCACCTGCCGGAGGACGAGAACCGCTGGCGCCCGCCCGTTCGACGAAGGAGCCAACAGACCATGAACTGGAAGTTCGAGACGCAGCAGATCCACGCCGGCGCTCAGCCCGACCCCACGACCGGGGCGCGCGCGACGCCGCTGTACCAGACGACGTCCTACGTGTTCCGGGATGCGAACCACGCGGAGAGCCTGTTCTCCCTGGCGGAGACGGGCAACATCTACACCCGCATCATGAACCCGACCCAGCAGGTCGCCGAGGAGCGCATCGCCGCGCTCGAGGGCGGTTCCGGTGCGCTCCTGGTCGCCAGCGGCCAGGCGGCCGAGACCTTCGCCGTGCTCAACATCGCACAGGTGGGCGACCACATCGTCTCGTCGAGCTCCATCTACGGCGGCACCTACAACCTGTTCAAGTTCACGCTCGCCAAGCTCGGCATCGAGGTGACCTTCGTCGAGAACCAGGACGACCTCGACGAGTGGCGCGCCGCCATCCGGCCCAACACCAAGCTGCTCTTCGGCGAGACCATCGGCAACCCGCGCATCAACGTGCTCGACATCGAGGCCGTCGCCGACATCGCGCACGAGGCGGGCCTGCCCCTCATCGTCGACAACACCATCGGAACGCCGTACCTCATCCAGCCGCTGCAGCACGGCGCCGACATCGTCGTGCACTCCGCGACGAAGTTCCTCTCGGGCCACGGCACCGTGATCGCCGGTGCGATCGTCGACGGCGGCAGCTTCGAGTGGTCGAAGCACGCCGACCGCTTCCCCGGCCTGACCGAGCCGGACGAGTCGTACAACGGCGTCAGCTACACCGGTGTGCTCGGCGACGCCGTCGCCTACATCACGAAGGCCCGCGTGCAGCTGCTGCGCGACCTGGGTGCCGCCGTCGCGCCGAACAACGCGTGGCAGCTCATCCAGGGCCTCGAGACGCTGTCGCTGCGCGTGGAGCGCCACGTCGAGAACGCGAAGGCGATCGCGAGCTGGCTCGAAGCGCGCGATGACGTCGCGACGGTGTACTACGGCAGCCTGCCGTCGTCGCCGTGGCACGCCAACGCCGAGAAGTACGCTCCGAAGGGTTCGGGCGCCGTGCTGTCGTTCGAATTGGCCGGCGGCGTAGACGCCGGTCGCGCGTTCGTCGACTCGCTGCAGCTGTTCAGCCACCTCGCCAACATCGGCGACGTGCGCTCGCTGGTGATCCACCCCGCATCGACGACGCACTCGCAGCTCACACCGGAGGAGCGCCTCACCGCAGGCGTCACGCCGGGCCTGGTGCGGCTCTCCGTCGGTCTGGAGCACATCGACGACCTCACCGCCGACCTCGAGCAGGCGTTCGCCGCCGCCGAGGCCGCACGGCCCTGACCCGCACCAAGAGGTCGCCGTCCGGATGATCCGGGCGGCGACCTCTTCATCGTCGCGCAGCCGGGCTATTCGCGGATGGCGGCACCGAGCTCGGCGAGCACAGCGGCGCGCGCGTCGCGGCCGCGGTCGCCGCGGCGCGTAGTCACGGCGTCGACGAGCGCCTCCGTGACGAGCATCAGCGCCGCCCTGCTGGTGTGCAGCAGCTCGTCGCGGAACGAGTCGTTCACGGGCGGCACGATCAGTGCGGCGTCGGCCACCTCGGTGATCGGCGAGCTCGCGAACGAGGTCATCGCGAGAACGCTGGCCCCGCTCCCGGCCGCGGCGCGCGCGACGGCGATGGTCTCCTCGTTCGCGCCCGATCCCGACACCACCAGGCACACGGACCCCTCGCCGAGCTGACGCGCCGCGATTCGCTGTGCCAGCGGGTCGAACAGCAGCTCGGCCGGTCGACCGGCCGAGCTCAGGCGCAGCACGAGATCGAGGGCGAGCGGCGACGACAGCCCGTTCGCGACCACGAGCACGCGACCGGCCGAGTCGAGGGCGCGCACGAACGTCTCGAGTGATTCCTCGGTCAGGCCGGCGATCGTGTGGCCGATGCGGCTCGCGAAGCGGTCGAACGAGGCGCGAAGCGACCCGAGCAGCGTGCCGTCTGCCGTGAGTTCGCCGGACGAGGCGCTCAGCGCGAGCTCTCCCGCGACGGCGACCCGCAGCTGCGGGAAACCGTCGTAGCCGAGCGTCTGTGCCGCGCGGATCACTGTCGCTCGGCCCACCCCGACCGCCTCGGCGACCTCCTGCGCCGTGCGCTCGACCGTGCCGGCGAGATCTTCTGCGACGGCGGCGGCGACGCGTCGCTCTCCCGAGTGCATCGACGGAGCCAGCGCGACGATCCTCGCGGTCGGCGGTGCGTCAGCGGATCCTTCCCAAGCCACGTGTGCCAGGTCCTTCCATGATGCGGCGGCGCAGAGCCCCCGAGACGGCGTCGATGAGCATCGTGGCCGCGATGACGACGATGAGCAGCATTCCGACGGTGGACCACTCACGATAGTTCGTGTAGTTGGACAGCATGCTTCCGATGCCGCCGGCGCCGACGAGCCCCAGCACCGCCGAGGTGCGGATGTTGATCTCGAAGCGGTACAGCGCGAACGACATCAGCGACGGCAGCGCGGCCGGCCAGAGCGCCCAGCGCAGCACGGCGACGCGACCGCCGCCCGCGGCGCGCACGGCCTCCGTCGCACCCTCGGACAGCGACTCGATCGTCTCGTACACCCATTTCCCCTGTGTGCCGATGCCCGCGATGCCCAGCGCGAGCGCGCCCGTGAACGGCGTCAGCCCGGTGATGGTGAGCAGCACCAGTGCGATGATGACCTCGGGAACCGCACGGATCACGGCGAACGCGCCGCGCAGGATCGTGCGCAGCCACGCGGGGCCCACACCGCGAGCGGCCAGCATGCCGAGCGGGATAGAGACCACGACGCACAGCAGCGCGCCGAGCCACGCCATCGAGATCGAGCGCCACATCTCGAACAGGGCGCGGGTGAGGCTGCTCCAGTCGGGCGCGGCGAACATCAGCGCGCCGTACTCGGCGGATGCCGCTGGCAGGCCGAGCAGCTTGCTCCAGTCGATGCCCATCGTCGCCGTCGCGACGATGATGATCGCGCCGACGGAGACGGCCCAGATCGTCTGCACCGCACGCGACGGCGGCTTCGGCAGCGCCGCGGTGCGCCCGGATGTCACACCGGTCATGCGATCCTCCTCCGCAGCAGGTTCGAACAGACCTCGATGATGAGCACGACGACGAGGATCTCCAGGATGATGATGGACACGTCGTCATAGGCGTAGAAGCCGAAGCGCTCGTCGAGCAGACGGCCGATTCCACCCGCGCCGACGATGCCGAGGATCGCCGAGATGCGCACGTTCAGCTCGAGCACATACAGCCACTGGTTCGCGAACAGCGGCAGGTTCTGCGGCAGTGCCAGCGTGCGGTTGAGCCGACCCTGCGTCGACCCCGCGGCGCGCCCCGCCTCCAGATAGGGATGCTCGGACGAGTCGATCGCCTCCGAGACCAGCTTGACGATGATGCCGATGTCGAACAGGAACAGCGTGATAAGGCCAGGCAGCGCCCCCACGCCGACGAGGGCGACCAGGATCGTCGCGTACACGAGGTCGGGAACGGACCGGATGACGTTGACGACCGTGCGCACGATGCCGCGCGTGACTGCATCGGGGTTCGTCGGCCGCGCCGCCCACAATGTCAGCGGCACGGAGACGAGAGCAGCGGAGGCGGCACCGACGAGCGCCATCTGCAGCGTCTCGAGCATGGGCTGCAGCGTGCGCGGGAAGAACGCCCAGTCAGGCTGGAGAAGCTGGAGCAGCTTGTCCGCACCGTTGCGCCAGTTGCGAGCGATCGCCGCGAAGTCGAGCTCCACCCCGCCGATCGCCGGCAGGCAGGTGAGCACCGTGAACACGACGAAGACGACGGCCCAGACCAGCCGCTTCGGCCAGGTCCGCGGCCGCGGCGGAACCGTGGACGCGGCGGTCGTCGTCACGATTCGGCTCCCAGCCTGTCCTGCGGCTGGATCCGGCGCCCGTAGATCTGCTCGAAGTCGGCATCGGTCGCGTTCGCGGCCGATCCGTCGTACACCAGTTCGCCGGCGCGCAGGCCGATCATGCGCGTGGTGTAGTCGCGGGCGAGGTCCATCAGGTGCAGGTTCACCAGCACCGTGAGCCCGCGCTCGACGCCGATCCGCTCCAGCTCCGCCATCACGGCGTGCGCCGTCGGCGGGTCCAGGCTCGCGACGGGCTCGTCGGCGAGCATCACGCGAGGCTTCTGCGACAGTGCGCGCGCGATCGCGACGCGCTGCTTCTGCCCACCCGAGAGCGATCCCGCCCTCGTCCAGACCTTGTCGAGCATGCCGACGGCCTCGAGAGAGCGCAGTGCGATCTCGCGGTCCTCGGCCGACGCGATGCCGAACAGCGAACGCAGCCACGACGAGCTCGCGAAGCGACCGACGAGGGTGTTGCGGTACACGTCGACGCGCTCGGCGAGGTTGAAGCCCTGGAAGATCATGCCGACGTGCCCGCGCAGTTCGCGCAGGCGACGACCCGACAGGCCGGAGACGGTGTGCGGACCGACCTCGACGGTGCCGCTCGTGACGGGGACGAGCCCGTTGATCGTGCGGATCAGGGTCGATTTTCCCGACCCTGACAACCCGACCACCGAGACCATCTCACCCGGCGAGATCGTGAGCGAGACGTTCCTCAGCGCCGTCGTGCCGTTGGGATAGGTGACGGATGCTCCGTCGAGGCGGATCGGCCACGAGGCGGAGGCCGGTGCGACACCGGCCTCCGCCCGTTCTGCGGGAGTGCTCATACCTGGGTCAGTTCGCGAACTGCTCGAGGATCTCGCCGTAGCGGGTGATCTCGTCCTCTGCCGTGTCCGCGCTCCAGTCCGACAGGCCGACCAGGTCGAACATGACAGTCGCCGCCTCGTCCGACGAGTCCGCGTACTCGTCGAGCAGCGTCGTCAGCTCTGCGGTCAGATCCTCGGGGAGCGCACTCGATGCCGCGACGCCGCCGTTCGGAATCATGTCGCTGTAGGCGAAGGCCACGGCCTTGTCCGCGATGTCGGGCATCTCCTCGGCGACGGTGGTGCGGGCGTCCCAGTAGGCGAAGCCGACTTCGGCGTCGCCGTTCGCGACGGCGAGCACGGCGTTGTTGTTCCCCTCCACGGGGATCTGCTCGATGTCGGCGTCGGTGTCGATGCCGAGTTCGCGCATCGCGACGACGGGGTACTGGTACCCGGCAGGGCTCGTCGCCGCCTGCAGCGCCACCGCTGCGCCTTCGGCGTTGGCCAGTGCGTCGACGCCCATCGGGCCCTGCCCCGTCGCCGACGCTCCCGCCTCCTCGAGGCCGTTGCAGTACGACAGCTCGATGCCGCTGGCGTCATAGGTCGCGGTGACGGGTTCGTCCTCGCAGTACGTGTCGGGGTCGTTCGTGTAGGCGACGGCTGCGTACGACGTCGCGCCGAAGCGCACATCGCGCAGGATCAGCTCAGCGTCGTACTGCTGCGTGGCGTTGTAGAGCGAGCCCGCGTCGGTGATGATGACCTGCGCCTGGTCGGCGCCGAGGGCCTCGACCGTTGCGGCGTAGTTGTTGGCGACGACGCCCTCGACCTCGATGTCGAGGTTGTCGGAGAGATAGCTGGTGAGCGGGTCGAGCGCCTGGGCGAGGTCCTCGCCCTCGACGGATGGCACGAGCGAGATCGTGATGGACTCCGGCCATTCGCCGGCCGCGGGCTCGTCAGCGCTCGCACATCCTGCGAGTCCGATGGCGAGGGCCGCGACGGCACCCGACGCGATGAGGGTCTTGCGCATGGGAGATGTCACCTTTCTCAGGAGCGAACCGTGTCGGGCGACACGGGGGTCGACGCGTCGGCGCTGCGGGCCCACGCGATGATCTGGGGGGCGAGCTCTGCGAGCGTCGCGGCGCGCATCGTTGCGGATGCACCTGATGCGGCAGCCGTCGCGCCCACGAGCGCCGTGTCGGCGCCAAGCGCGGCGGCGGGGGCGAGGTCGTTCTCGACCATGTCGCCGATCGACAGCACGGGGCCGTGCGCGATGAACTCCTCGATGACGGGAACGAGGCCGTCCGGCTTGCCGAGGTCGTAGCGCAGCTCGTCGAACCGCTCGCGCACGCCCCAGGCCTCGAGCACGCGCTCCACACCGAGCTCCGGGGCGTTGGTCGCGAGGACCACCCTCGTCGAGTCGGGGAGCTGCGCGAGCAGCGCGGGAAGGCCGGGAGCGACGTCGACCTGAGCACGGTCCGTGCCGAGCACCGCACGGCTCGATGCGTAGGCCGCCTGCACCTCAGCGGCGTCGACGCCTGCATCCGCCGCGGAACGGGCGACGACGTCGTAGCCGTCGCGGTAGCCGCGCTCCTCACCGCGCTCGAACGCCTCGAGCGTCGCCTGAACCCTGTCGAGGAAGCCCTCTCCCGCGTGCCTCGCGATCTCTTCCGCATAGGCGATGACGGGGCCGGTTCCGACCGCGACGGTGCCGTCGAAGTCGAAGACGAGAGTCGATGTCACAGGGGTTCCCTTTCTTTATGAACGCTTCGTCCACGATATGCGCCATTCATGAACGCTTTGGTCACGAAGAGATGAACATCGTGTGGACGGCGGGGATACCGATGGCGCGCAGAGATGAGGGCGCGGGGCCCGCGCTCAGTGCGGGGCGACCGCGTTCCAGCGCAGCCGCGGCGGCTCCGCGCGGACACCGGCCGCGAACGCTGCGGCGTCCGCAACGGGGAACACCGTCACCAGGGAGCCGTCGACGGCGTATGCCAGGACGCCCGGTGCGGTCACGACGGCGCGCGTCGGAACGCCGTCGACGGACTGGTCGATGACGTCGACCTGCTCCGGAGGGCTCGTCACGAGCGGCAGCGCCGCCGCCGTCACCCGCTCCAACGGGGTCGCGGCAGCGTCGTCCCGCAGCAGGAAGGCGTCCTCCGCCATCCCCAGGCGCGCGGCGAGAACTCCGTCGGTCCAGCGATCGCGCTTGTACCCGTAGGGGGTGACGACCTCCGAGAAGAAGTAGCCGTATACGTGCACCAGGCCCGCATTGCCGACGGGGAACTCCGCGTCGATCCGCGCCTCGGCGTGCAGCAGGTCGAACAGCTCCCTGTCGATGACCGCGGCGGCGACGTTCTCGTCGACGACCGTCGAGCGACCCCACGCGGACAGCCGCCCATCTGCGGCGTCGCGGCGGATGCCGCGCAGGGCGATGCCGAGGAGGGATCCGATCGCCATGCGTCCATGCTATTCCCGCTTCGCGGGAAGATCCGGATGCCCCATGCCCGTAACACCCGCGCACACCGGCGGCAAACACGGCAGAATGGGCGCGATGGACTGGCAGATCTCCGAAGACACCGTGCCGAGCGAGCTCGTCACGGAGCAGGACGCGCGGTCGATGGTGGGCCGCCCGCCCGCGACCGGCGCGTGGCGCGACGGCGATCCGGCAGGAGATCGCCAGTTCGCATCGTTCGGGGAGCTCTGGCTCGAGGGCGGAGAGTCGCTGCCCGGATTCCGGATCGCCTACGAGACGTGGGGCGAGCCGAACGAACGCGCCGACAATGCGGTCCTCATCCTGCATGCACTCACGGGCGACGGCCACGTGGCGGGCGACGCGGGTCCGGGGCACCCGACCGCGGGGTGGTGGAACGACATCGTCGGGGCCGGCAAGGCGATCGACACCGACACGTGGTTCGTCATCGCCCCGTACATGCTCGGCGGCTGCCAGGGCTCGACGGGGCCGGCGAGCGTGCATCCGGACGGCGATCCGTGGGCCTCCCGCTTCCCCTACGTGACGGTGCGCGACCAGGTCGACGCGCAGCAGCGGCTGGCCGATCATCTGGGCGTCGAGGCGTGGGCCGCTGTGATCGGCGGGTCGATGGGAGGCATGCAGGCGCTCGAGTGGGGCGCGAGCCTGCCGGAGCGCGTCGAGCGGCTCGCGGTGATCTCCGCTCCCCCGTTGAACACAGCAGACCAGATCGCGCTCGACTCGGTGCAGCTGCAGGCCATCGAGATGGACCCGCGCTTCCGCGGCGGCGAGTACTACGACGCCCCCGACGGCGAGGGCCCGCACCGGGGGCTCGCGCTAGCACGGCGCATGGCGCTGCTGAACTACCGCAGCCCGACGGAGCTCAACCAGCGGTTCCAGCGTTCGTGGCAGTCGAGCGTGAGCCCGCTCGGCCACGGCGGGCGATTCGCCGTGGAGAGCTACCTCGACTTCCACGGCAACAAGTTCACCCGCCGCTTCGATGCGAACAGCTACGTACGGCTCGTGCAGGCGATGGACTCGCACGACGTCGGCCGCGACCGCGGCGGCGTCGAGAGCGCCCTGGCGCAGGTGACGGCCAGGACTCTCGTGCTCGGCGTCGACAGCGACCGGCTCTTCCCGATCAGCGGGCAGCACCGCATCGCCCGCGGCATCCGGAACACGCTCGACGGCGACGAAGCCGTCGTGCTCACGAGCGATTTCGGCCACGACGGCTTCCTGATCGAGACGACGAACATCGCCCATCACCTGCGCAGGCTGCTGGAGGCGTAGAGACGCACCCTGGTGCGGATGTCGGTGGCTGCTGGCAGGATGGCACCATGCCGGAGATGCCCGAGGTCCAGGGGCTCGTCGACTTCCTCGACGACTCGCTCACGGGGCTGCGCTTCACACGGGTCACCATGGCGTCGTTCGCCGCGCTGCGCACCTTCGCCCCACCGATCGGTGATCTGCAGGGTGCCGAGGTGACGGAGGTGCTGCGGCACGGCAAGTTCGTCGACATCGCCACCGCCGAGATCCGACTCGTCTTCCACCTCGCCAAGGCGGGGTGGCTGCGCTGGTACGACGCACTGCCGCAGACCGCGCTGAAGCCGGGCCGCTCCCCCATCGCGCTGCGCGTCGGCTTCGACGACGGCAGCGGATTCGACCTCACCGAGGCCGGCACCAGGAAGGCCCTCGCCGTCTACGCCGTACGCGCGCCATCCGACGTTCCGGGCATCGCCAGGCTCGGCACAGATCCGCTCTCCGACGATTTCACGCTCGACGCGCTCGCGGAGCTGCTGGAAGACAGGCGCACGCAGATCAAAGGACTCCTGCGCGACCAGTCCACGATCGCAGGCATCGGCAACGCCTACTCCGACGAGATCCTGCACGTCGCGAGGATGTCGCCCTATGCGCCGGCAGCGTCGCTGTCCGAGGCCGACGTCGCTCGCCTGTATGAAGCGATCCGAGAGACGCTGCGCGATGCCGTCTCCGCGGCGTCCGGCCGTCCTCCCGCCGATCTCAAGGACGCCAAGCGCCGCGGCATGCGCGTGCACGGTCGCCGAGGCGAGTCGTGCCCCGTATGCGGCGACGTCGTTCGCAGCGTCTTCTTCGCCGACCGGTCCATGGAGTACTGCCCCACATGCCAGACCGGCGACAAGGTGCTCGCAGATCGCAGGCGGTCGCGCCTGTTGAAGTAGCGTTCAGCCTTCGATCGCCCGTTCCAGACGTTCGATCTTGCCGTCGATCTCGCCGGAGCGGCCGGGCCGGATGTCGGCCTTCAGCACGAGGGAGATGCGCGACCCGAATGGTTCGACGGCCTCGGTTGCGCGCTTGACGACGTCCATCACGGTGTCCCAGTCCGGACCCTCGATCTCCGTGAACATGCTGCTCGTGCGGTTCGGGAGCCCGGAGTCGCGCACCACCTTCACGGCGGCGGCGACCGCGTCGTGCACGGAGCCGTCCTCCCTGCCGGTGCCGGACGGTGCGACGGAGAAGGCGACGAGCATGCATAGAGCCTACTCACAGTCGAGCGATGGCCTCCACGTCGTCGCCGAACTCGCGCACCGTCTCCTCCGAGACGGTCGCCCTGGTCGCCCGCAGCGCCGTCAGGTAGTCCGCCGTGACCATCGGGCTGTCTCTGCCCCCGTTCACAGCGCGGGCCAGTGCCTCCTGCGAGGCGCGCCGCGCCGCGTACTCGATGTCCGCCGGGGTGAGTCCGTCGCTCGCGGCCACGAGCGCGTCGAAGTCGAGTCCGTCCGCGACGTGCCTCGGCACGTACCGCCGCCAGATCGCTCGCCTGGCCGCGCCATCCGGGAGGCCGATCGGGATGACGTAGTCGAACCTGCCGTGCCGCAGGAAGGCAGCGTCGAGCGCGCGCACGAAGTTCGTCGCGCACACGAGCAGGCGTCCCTCGCGCTCGCGGAACTCGGCGACCAGCTTGAGCAGTTCGTTCGTCACGCCCTGCATCGGCGACGGCGGCTCTCCCCCACGGCGGGCGGCGATCTCCTCGACCTCGTCGATGAACACGACCGCATGCTCCAGCTCCCCGATCGTCCGGAACGTCTCGCGCAGCGCCGCGGCCAGACCGCCGGGCTCGCCGGACAGGCGCGAGGGGAACAGCTCGACGAACGGCCAGTCCAGCCGCGAGGCGACGGCCTTGGCGAAGGTCGTCTTGCCGGTGCCCGGCGGCCCGAACAGCATCACAGCCCTCGGCGGCACCACACCGTACTCATCCGCGAGGTCGGGGCGGGACAGCGGCAGCACGAGACGCTCCTGCAGCAGGTCCTTCTCCCGCTGCATGCCGCTGACGGCATCCCAGAGGTGACGAGGCAGGATCCGGCCGCCGACGTCCTTGAGCAGGTCGAGCTCCCTGCGCTGCACCGGCATCTGCCGCTCGAGGTAGCGCAGCTGCGTGCGGGCCTCGAAGCCGTTCGCCGTGAGACCGTCGAGGCTTCCCGCGCGCTCCGGCACCAGGATCGACAGCTTGCCGAGACCGAGCGGAGCCATCCGGCGCTCGAGCGCGTCGAGCAGCCCCGCCTCGACCCTGTCGTCGCGCTCGTGCTCCGTCACGCCGAAGAACACGATCCAGCCCTGCGCGTGCGCGGCCCGACCGACCGCCGCCCCGACGATCTCGTCGTCGCGGACGGCGACGACGGCGTGGTCGCGCTGGCACGAGGCGATCACCTCGCTGAGCGCGTAGACGGGCGACTCCTCGCGCGCCGCTTCTTCCCACAGACGCACGATCGCGTCGAGGTCGTCGTCATGGAACTCGCGTATTCGGGTACGGCTCATCTCTGCCTCCTGGCGGCTCGGCTGCTCCGGATGGAGCGGATCGGGTGCCGGCAGGGGTCGTGCCGTTCGCGGGCCCCGGATCGGGGACGTGCACCGAGCGTAACCGTCTGGGCCCGCGCCCGGACCTGCGCCGATCGACGAAACAACCGGGTTTCTTCCGATTCGGATCAATTCACGCACTGCCCAGCTCGCAGCGCGCGGGCTCAGGACTGCGTCATGGCGAGCGCGTGAGTGTGGGCGGCGGGGAGGTGGGCGGCGACGTCGAGCGCGGTGATGGCATGCCCGAATGGGTCGACCTGCCCGGCGGCGGACGTGCCCGGAGTGAGCTGGCCCGCTGCGATGCGGCCCGCGATGCCGTGCAGCCATGCCGCCGTCGCCGCGATCGGACCGAGCTCCTCGACGTCGAGCACCGCTGGGTCCCGTGCAGCACCCTGTTCCTCGTCAGCGGGCGATTCCCGCTCCGCGTCCGGTGACCGTCGGCGCCTGGCCGCCGCACCGGCCAGCAGAGCGCCCGTCGCGCCCGCCAGCACGTCACCGGTTCCCGCCGTCGCCAGCCACGGCGTTCCCGCTCTCACCACGGTCCACCATCCGCCGGGCGTCGCGATGAGCGTCTCCGCGCCTTTGAGCAGCACGACACCGCCGAGCGCGACGGCCGTCTCGCGCACCACGAGCAGCCGCTCAGCGAACCCCGCCTTCAGACGACGGTCGAGCGGGTCGCCGTCGATGTCGTCGATCCCCAGTCCGAGCGGAATCCTCACCTCGGCCAGCTCCGCCTCGTGCGGCGTCACGATCACGGGCCCGCGCACGTCCGTGACGAGATCGAGCGCACCCGCATCGAGCACGGTAGGCACGGCGGAGCGCAGCAGCGCCCGGAACGCCCCGGTGATACGCTCATCGCGGTTCCGGCCATCGACCCCCGAGCCGATCACGGCGGCGTCGATCCGGCCCATCCGATTCACCACCGTCTCCGGCCTGCGCTGCAGCACGAGCTGCGCCACCGCGGGGTCGCCCTGCCACGTCACCATGCCGACGCCCGCGCGCCATGCCCCCTCGACCGAGAGCACGGCCGCGCCGGGGTACGGACGCGAACCGGTCCGCAGCGACACCACACCTCGGGAATACTTGTGATCGCCCATAGTTGGCAGTTGAAGGGTGCTCGCGACATCCGCGGCGCCCCACTCGGTGCGGTCAGCGCCGTTCGCGGCGAATCCGGCTGGCATGCCGCCAGACTACGCCCGCCGCAGTCAGCCGACACCGCACGCCGAGCCCAGAGGAAAGGCATCCATGTCCCAGTTGTTCTCCCCGATCTCGCTGCGCGAGCAGACGTTCCGCAACCGCCTCTGGGTGTCGCCGATGTGCCAGTACAGCGCCGTCGACGGGGTCGTGAACGACTGGCACCACGTGCACCTGGCGCAGTTCGCCTCCGGCGGCGCTGGCCTCGTGATCGCTGAGGCCTCCGCCGTGGTCCCCGAGGGACGCATCTCACCGCGCGACGCCGGCATCTGGAACGACGAGCAGCGCGACGCGTGGCGGCCGATCGTGGATTCTATCCATGCACGAGGTTCGAAGGCGGCGATCCAGCTCGCGCATGCCGGGCGCAAGGCGTCGACCTGGTGGCCGTTCGCCGAGCAGGCGGCCTCGGGCCGCGGATCGGTGGCGCCGGACGAGGGCGGCTGGGTCTCCGAGGCGCCGTCTCCGATCGCGTACGAGGGGTTCGCGGCCCCGGATGAGCTGAGCCGCGAACGCATCGACGAGATCGCCGCGGCCTTCGCCGCCGCCGCCCGCCGCGCGGTCGAGGCAGGCTTCGATGCCGTCGAGCTGCACGCGGCGCACGGATACCTGCTGCACGAGTTCCTCTCGCCGCTGTCGAATGAGCGCACCGACGAGCACGGCGGATCTCTCGAGAACCGCGCGCGACTTGTGCTGCGCGTCATCAGCGAGGTGCGCGCCGAGGTGGGCGAGGCCTACCCGATCCTGGTGCGCTTCTCGGCGACAGACTCCGCGCCAGGCGGGCTCGAGGTCGACGACATCGCTCAGGTCGCCGCCTGGGCGGTCGACGCGGGAGCGGACTTCTTCGATGTGTCGTCGAGCGGGCTGGTCGCACACCAGCAGATCGACGCGCACCCCGGCTACCAGGTGGTCTTCGCCGCGCGCGTGCGCGAGATATCCGGGGCGCCGACGGGCGCCGTCGGAATCATCACGACCGGGGCCCAGGCGGAGGAGGTCATCTCCTCAGGCTCAGCCGACGTCGTGCTCGCCGCCCGAGAGTGGCTCCGCGACCCCCACTTCGCCCTCCGTGCGGCCACAGAACTCGCCGAGCCCCCTGAGCGCCTCTGGCCCGCCCAGTACCTCCGAGCCCACCGCGCGGTCTGACGAGCGCACAGCCTGACAACGCAGCCAGGCGCACCCACCGGCGGGTCCCCGCCGCCGATAGGCGCGTGGATGGCAAGGCGGAGGAAGGAGTCGGGCCGAATGACCGGCGACTGACGACAACGCCGCCAGCCGCGTGCCTAGCGGCGGCGGGTGGCGTCGTGGACTTCGCCGACGAGCTCCTCGATAACATCCTCCAGGAACAGCACGCCCGTGGTCTCACCCTGCGCGTTGCGCACGCGGGCGAGGTGGCGACCGGTGCGACGCATCACCGCGAGGGCGTCCTCGAGGTCGGTCGACTCCTGCACCGGCACCATGTGGTGAATGCGCTTGGCTGGCACCTGCGCGTCCGCATGCTCGTTCTCGCGGCCGCCCTCCGCGGCTCGGAGCACGTCCTTGAGGTGCACGTATCCTCGGGGTACGCCGTCGCCGTTGACGATGGCGTACCGGGAGTAGCCGTGCTTCGCCACGGCACGCTCGATCGCTGCAGGGGTCGTCGTCTCCGGCAGAGTGACGAGCTTGTCGAGCGGCACCGCGATGTCGCCGGCGTGCTTGTCGGTGAACTCCACAACCGCCGATACGGTGCCCGCGGTATCCTTCAGCACGCCCTCGCGCCGCGACGCGTCGACGATCGTCGCCACCTCGTCGAGCGTGAACGTCGAGTTCGCCTCGGACTTCGGTTCGATGCGGAACAGCCGCAGCGCGCCGTTGGCGATGCCGTTGAGCACCCAGATCACCGGATGGAAGACCTTCGACACCCACACCAGCGGCGGCGCGAGGATCAGCACGGCACGATCCGGCACGGAGAAGGCGATGTTCTTCGCGACCATCTCGCCGAACACGACGTGCAGATACGTCACGATCAGCAGCGCGATCACGAATCCCACGGTTCCGACCGCGGCATCCGGCATTCCCGTCAGCCCCAGCGGCACCTCGAGCAGATGGTGGATCGACGGCTCGGAGACGTTCAGGATCAGCAGCGAGCAGATCGTGATGCCCAGCTGCGAGGTCGCCAGCATCAACGTGGCGTGCTCCATGGCATACAGCGCCGTCTTCGCCGCGCGATTGCCCTTCTCCGCTCGAGGCTCGATCTGCGACCGACGCGCCGAGATCACGGCGAACTCGGCGCCGACGAAGAAGGCGTTCCCGATCAGCAGGACGAACAGCCAGAAGATTCCCGCCCAATCGCTCACGACGGATCACCCCCGTCGACCGGTTCCCGGACGGGCTGGGGAGTGAACCTCACCCTGTCGACGCGGCGACCGTCCATCCGTTCGACCGTCAGGCGGCCGCGCTCGGTGGGCACCGTGTCTCCGACGCGCGGCACCCGCTCGAGCGCGCTCATGATGAACCCTCCGACCGTGTCATAGTCCTCGCTCGGCGGCACGGCGACGCCCGCCCGGTCGAACAGCTCATCGGGCCGCAGCTCGGCGGGGAAGGTCAGTGACCCGCTGTGGCTGACCACGCCGGCGAGGCGTCTGTCGTGCTCGTCCGACACTTCGCCGACGATCTCCTCGACGAGATCCTCCAGCGTGACCACACCTGCCGTTCCACCGTACTCGTCGACGACGATCGCCATCTGATACCCGCGCGAGCGCAGCTCGGCGATCAGCTGATCGAGCCTCACGGTCTCCGGCACGCGCAGCGGCTCCGACCCCAGCGCACCGGCCGGCACGTCGGACCGCTTCCCGCGCGGCACGCTGATCGCGGCCTTGAGGTGCACGATGCTGGAGATGTCGTCGAGCGATTCGCCGTACAGCGGGAAGCGGCTGTGCCCCGTGCGCACGGCGAGATCGATCACGTCCTGGGCCGAATCGTCCGCGGCGAGCGCGTGCATGCGCGGACGCGGCGTCATCACGTCCGACGCGCTCAGGCGTGCGAAGGTGAGGCTGCGGTCGAGCAGCGTCGCCGTATCCTCCTCGAGCATGCCCGCCAAGGCCGAGCGGCGCACGAGGCTGGACAGCTCCTCTGCCGAGCGCGCCCCGGAGAGCTCTTCCTGCGGTTCGATGCCGATCGCACGCAGCACCGCGTTGGCGCTGCCGTTCAGCAGAGCGACGATGGGCCGGAACACTGCGCTGAAGGCCAGCTGGAACGGCGCGACGATCTTCGCCGTGACCAGCGGGACGGCGAGCGCCATGTTCTTGGGCACGAGCTCGCCGATGATCATCGACAGGATCGTGGCGATCGTCATCGCGATCACCGTGGCGATCGGCACCGCCACCTCATCCGGCACGCCGAGCAGATCGAACAGCGGCGCGAGCATCCGTGAGAACGCCGGCTCGAGCGTGTACCCGGTCAGCAGGGTCGTCAGCGTGATGCCGAGCTGTGCGCTGGACAGATGCGTCGACGTTCTGCGCAGAGCCCGGATGGTCAGGCCGAGTCGCGATTCGCCCCGAGCCTGGCGCGCCTCCAGTTCTGCCCGGTCGAGATTCACCAAGGCGAACTCACTGCCGACGAACAGGCCTGTCCCTACGGTCAGCAGGAGCCCCACCCCGATCAGAATCCAATCGGTCACGCCGGATCACCCCCTGAAGGGGTCTGCGTGGAATCGGAGGGGCGGGGCGCGATACTCGGAGGGTCGTCCATCGTATCGACAACTATAGCGGCAGCAGCTCGGAAGCGTCTGCCTGTCGCCGCGGAGTGCTCCAGGATGTGGGCTAGGCTGGAACACCGGATGCGCGACCAAACTGCGCAGGCTTCTCAGCGATGAAAGTGGGCGATCCAGCCGTGACGAGCCAGGGGACGGGCGAGGGGGAGTTCGGAGCCAACCAATGGCTCGTTGACGAGCTCTACCAGCAGTACCGGGTAGACAAGAACGCCGTCGACAAGGAATGGTGGCCGATTCTCGAGGCCTACCAGCCACCGGCGGCCACAGGCGGGAACGCGACGGATGCCGCCGCTCCGCAGGCACAGGATCAGGCAGTGCGATCGGCCGCCGCCACATCGAGCCCGCCGACTGCGCCGATTCCGGTCATAGGGAACAAGCCCGTCGCGAAGACCACGAACAAGCCGGCGGCCGCGACTCCCATCCCGTCAGAGGCACCGCGCAAGAAGGCCGAGACCGAGCCGGTCGAAGCCGGTGAAGACACCGTCACCGCGCTGAAGGGCATGACGAAGGCACTCGCGCGCAACATGGACGAGTCGCTGACCGTCCCGACGGCGACGAGCGTGCGAACGATCCCGGCGAAGCTGATGATCGACAACCGCATCGTCATCAACAACCACATGGCCCGCAGCCGCGGCGGCAAGGTCAGCTTCACCCACGTCATCGGGTGGGCCCTGATCCAGGCGCTGAAGGCGTTCCCCAGCCAGAACGTGTTCTACGCCGAGGTCGACGGCAAGCCCAGTGTTGTCGCCCCCGCGCACATCAACCTGGGCATCGCGATCGACCTGCCCAGGCCCGACGGCACGCGTGCGCTGATGGTGCCGAGCATCAAGAAGGCCGAGACGCTCTCGTTCAACGAGTACCTCGAGGCCTATGAGGATCTGGTCGGCCGCGCCCGCGCCAACAAGCTCGGCGCGTCGGACTTCGCGAACACCACCGTTTCGCTGACCAACCCCGGCGGCATCGGCACGGTGCACTCCGTGCCGCGGCTGATGAAGGGCCAGGGCTGCATCATCGGCGCCGGCGCCCTCGACTATCCGGCAGAGTTCGCCGGCTCGAACCCCCGCACGCTGAACGAGTTGGCGATCGGCAAGACGATCACGCTGACCAGCACCTACGACCACCGTGTGATCCAGGGCGCTGGCTCTGGTGAGTTCCTCAAGATCGTGCACGAGCTGCTGACGGGCAAGAACGGGTTCTACGAGGACATCTTCGCGGCGCTGCGCATCCCGTACGCGCCGATCCGCTGGAACGCCGACGTCTCGGTCGACCTCTCGCAGCGCGTCGACAAGACCTCGCGCGTGCAGGAACTGATCAACGCCTACCGCGTGCGCGGCCATCTGATGGCCGACATCGACCCGCTGGCCTACGTGCAGCGCGAGCACCACGACCTCGAGATCGAGTCGCACGGCCTCAGCTTCTGGGATCTCGAGCGCGAGTTCATCACCAACGGCTTCACCGGCAAGCGCCAGGCGAAGCTGCGCGACATCCTCGGCGTGCTGCGCGATTCGTACTGCCGCACGATCGGCTACGAGTACATGCACATCTCCGACTACGAGCAGCGCGAGTGGTTCCAGGAGAAGGTCGAGCGAGGCTATGAGAAGGCCGACCACGACGACCAGCTGCGCATCCTCAGCAAGCTGAACGAGGCCGAGGCGTTCGAGACCTTCCTGCAGACGAAGTATGTCGGACAGAAGCGGTTCTCGCTCGAAGGCGGGGAGTCGCTGATCCCGCTGCTCGATCGTGTGCTCGACGGTGCCGCCGATGCCGGTCTCGTCGGCGCCGCGATCGGTATGGCCCACCGTGGCCGCCTCAACGTGCTGACGAACATCGCGGGCAAGAGCTACGCCGATGTGTTCAGCGAGTTCGAAGGCGCGCTGCCCGGCAACAAGCGCGGTTCGGGTGACGTGAAGTACCACCTCGGCACCGAGGGAACCTTCCACGCGCACAGCGGCAAGGAGCTCGCGCTGCATCTCGCTGCCAACCCGTCGCACCTCGAGACCGTCAACGGCGTGCTCGAGGGGATCGTGCGCGCCAAACAGGATCGCGACGCCCCCGGTTCGTTCAAATGGCTCCCGATCCTGGTGCACGGCGATGCGGCCTTCGCCGGACAGGGCGTCGTGTTCGAGACGCTGCAGATGTCGCTGCTGCGCGGCTACCGCACCGGTGGCACGGTTCACATCATCGTGAACAACCAGGTCGGTTTCACCACCCTGCCGAACGATTCGCGCAGCTCGACGTACGCGACCGACGTCGCCAAGTCGGTCCACGCCCCCGTGCTTCACGTGAACGGCGACGACCCCGAGGCCGTCGTGAGGGCCGCCGAGATGGCCGTGGAGTATCGCCAGAGGTTCCACCGCGACATCGTGCTCGATCTGGTCTGCTACCGCCGTCGCGGTCACAACGAAGGCGACGACCCGGCGATGACGCAACCGCTGATGACGCGCCTCATCGAGGCGAAGCGGTCGACCCGCAGTCTGTACACGGATGCGCTCATCGGTCGCGGCGACATCACCGAGCAGGAGTACGAGGAGGCCAAGGCCGACTTCCAGCGTCGCCTCGAGGTCGCCTTCGCGGAGACGCACGAGGCGGAGACCGGATCGACGCCCGTGGTCGCGCCGCAGATGCCGGCCGCGGAGGTCGAAGGCGTTCCGGAGATCACGGGCGTTCCGGCTGCCGTGCTCGAGCAGATCGGCGACGCGCATGCGAACAAGCCCGAGGGCTTCACGGTGCACCGGAAGCTGCAGCAGCTGATCGACAAACGCGTGGAGATGAGCCGCAGCGGCAAGATCGACTGGGCGTTCGGCGAGCTGCTCGCCTTCGGCTCGCTCCTGCTCGAGGGCACCCCGGTGCGCCTCGCCGGCCAGGATTCGCGCCGCGGCACCTTCACCCAGCGCCACGCCGTCTTCCACGACCGTGCGAACGGCAAGGAATGGCTCCCGCTGAGCAACCTCTCCGAGGGTCAGGGTCGTTTCTTCGTCTACGACTCGCTGCTCAGCGAGTACGCCGCGCTCGCCTATGAGTACGGATACTCGGTCGAGGACGAGAACGCACTCGTGATGTGGGAGGCGCAGTTCGGCGACTTCGTCAACGGCGCGCAGTCGGTGATCGATGAGTACGTCTCGGCCGCCGAGCAGAAGTGGGGCCAGCACTCCAGCGTCGTGCTGGCGCTCCCCCACGGCTACGAGGGACAGGGGCCCGACCATTCGTCGGCGCGCATCGAGCGATTCCTGCAGCTGTGCGCACAGGACAACATGACTGTCGCACGACCTTCGACGCCTGCGTCGTACTTCCACCTCCTGCGCCGTCAGGCCTACGCCCGCCCGCGCCGGCCTCTCGTGGTATTCACTCCGAAGGCGATGCTGCGCCTGCGGGATGCGACCAGCGGCATCTCCGATTTCACCCAGGGCGCCTTCCAGCCGGTGCTCGACGACGACAGCGGCGCCGACAAGTCGGCGGTGAAGAAGGTTCTGATGCACTCGGGCAAGATCCATTGGGATCTGCGTGCCGAACTCGACAAGAACCCGAACCCGGAGATCGCTCTGGTCAGACTCGAGCAGCTCTACCCGGCACCGAAGCAGGAGCTCAAGGCCGTGCTGCAGCAGTACCCGAACGCCGAGTTGGTGTGGGTGCAGGATGAGCCGGAGAACCAGGGCGCGTGGCCGTACATCGCACTCGCCCTCAGCCGCAACCTCGGCACCACCGACGGCGTGAGCGTCGTCTCCCGCGCCGCGGCTGCATCTCCTGCGACCGGCTCGTCGAAGGTGCACGCCATCGAGCACGCCGAGCTGCTCAGCCGCGCACTGGCCTGATCAGCAGCACAGAAGAACGGCGGCCTCGGATGGACATCCGGGGCCGCCGTTTCGTCGCGCGGCGTCCGACTACATCTGCGGGCTGACTGCGGTGACCAAGACGGTTTCCGCGCCGCCCGGAGAACACTCCTGAAGCTCTGCGGAGGCATCCTCCCATGGGATCTCCTCCTGCCCACCGCCGTACTGCACCTCACCGCCGATGGTCTCCGAGTCATAGCCGGGGATCTCCAGGCCTCCGTCCCCGTCGATGCTCGAACCCGCAGGGACCACGAGGATGCGGTCGTCGAGCGTGACGCAGTTCTGCTCATTCACGCCGAGCGTTCCGCTCACGATCGCCTCGAATCCGGCGCCGTTCGTGTTCTCGCTGAGCACCAGCGTGACCTCGGGCTCCTCGGCGGCGTCATCCGACGGGGAACCCGCCGGCGAAGTCTCGGTGGCACATGACGCGAGCGCGACGACACCTGCCACGGTCAGTCCGTACAGAAAGATCCTGTTCATCTCGGTTCTCCTCTGTCTCAGAAGATGAAGCTGTGGTGCGGGGCTCGGGCTGGGCGCAGGGCGGCGTCGATCCTCGCCAACGCCGGCTGCTCGCCCGAGACGCGACCGGCTTCGGCGAGCACCTGCAGGGACGCGCCGCCCAGATAGACCGCAGACAGCTCGGCGACGCCGAGCTCGACATCCGGATCCATCTCGCTCGGGAACACGCGCGCCGTGCCTGCCTCGACCTCGACCCGCCACGTGCCGTCGGCGAAGCCGAGCGGATCGTGCACCCGCAGCACGCCTGAGGCGTTGACCGCATGCGTCGAGCCCTCGCCTGCGTAGGTGCGCCCCTCCAGCGCCCGAGGCAGGTCGAGGATGCGCAGCCAGACGAGATCGCTTGCGTGCTGGGTGATCGCGTGCGGATCGGCGACGAGCCATGGCAGCGCACCGTCGATCGGCTGCAGATCGGCTGTCACGGTCGTGACCAGGTCGTGGCTCAGCGCAAACCGCCACAGCGCGGCGTAGGCGTCGGCCGTCGCGGCCTCGACGTGGCCGATCTTGAGCGTGTGCCTGGTGAAGTCCGCTGCGTCCTCGATCAGGCGATACGACATCGCGCCCACGACGCGACCGTCCGCGTCCCTGGCGACGACGCCGCGCTCCTTCTCACCGTCGGAGATGCTGGGGTGCACACCGGCGAACTGCTGCCAGCGGCCGGGCCAGCCCGGAATCCTGCCGTCGCGGCGGGTGCGACCAGCCGCTTCGGCGAATGCTGAGGCGATCTCCGTGCGCGGCGCGTAGCTCACCACGGCCTGCGGCACGAGGCTCCCCCACCCAGCGCGGATCGTGTCGACGGACACGGTGGCGGCCGGCACGGCCGGGCCGAAGCCGTAGCGGCCGTAGATCGTTCCCTCTGAGACGGTGAGACCGGCGATGGCGATTCCGGCTTCCGACGCCGCGCGCAGCTCGCCCTCCAGCATCGCCCGCGCGATGCCGCGGCGGCGATGGGTGCCCGCCACCGTGACGTCGCTGATCGCCCACATGTCGATCTCACCGCCCGGCACGGTCAGCGGCGTCGCCCACGAGCCGACGGTGCCGACGGGGTATCCGTCCGACGCGGCCGCGTCGTACACGCCGATCAGCCGCTCGGTGCGCTGCGACTTCTTCTCGCGCCCCGCCTCGATCTCCTTCTCACCGGGTTCGGCGCCGAGGAAGCCGCGCGCGACCGCGCGGTAGTAGTCGGAGAATTCGTCGCCGTCGAGCGGGACGGCGCGGTAGATCAGTCCGCTCTCGGCGAGCCGCTCGGACGAGGTGGTGTCGACACGGACCTGACGGGCATCGATGCTGCTCATGCTCTCAGCCTACGGTCCCACTCGCCTCTTTTGCGGGCGCCGAGCCCTTCCTCACATCCTGCGCCGCATCTGCTCGCCCGACGGCGCCTCGAACCTGCGACCCCATCCGGTGGCGATCGCCACGATCATGACGACCGTGAGCGCCAGCGGGTAGACGCAGCCGACGAAGATCGCGGCGGGCGGCAGCTCGGTGAGCGTCGCGGCGATGAACACGAAGGCGCTCAGCAGCGGCACGACGCAGCTGAGCCCCATCGCGAAGCAGTCCATGATGTTCGCCCTGCGGTACGGGTGAAGGCCAACGGCCGCACCGATCCGGTCGACGATGGGTCCGAAGGTCGCCATCGCCGCACTGTTCACCCCGCCGTAGGCGACGGTGACGAGGCTGGTGCCGAGTGCGATGACCGTCTCGGCACCGGCAGGTGTCGCCGCGAGCCGACTGCCAGCCAGCGCGCGGGTGGTGCGTTCGATCACGCCCGAGGAGATCAGCACCCCCATGATGCCGAACACGGCCAGCACGAGGGCGATCGTCGGCAGGATCGCCGCGAGCCCGCCGACGAGGAAGCCCGCCGCGTTGCCCTCGCCGTCGAGGCCGAGGATCGATGCCGGCTCGAGCAGCCCCGCGGCGAGCGCCGTGATCGTGCCGACCACGAGGCCTGCTGTGATGGCCACGAACATGCTGCGCATCGCGATCGCGACGATCAGCATGACGGCCACAGGAATCAGCATCAGCAGGCCGGTCGGGTCACCAGCCGCCTCCGGCGCGTCGTCCGCACCTGAGACCAGCCCCGCCATGACGAAGACCACGAGTGCGACCGCGGCCGCGGTGAGCGCGTATCGCGCACGCGCGCGCACCACACCCGCGATGTCGGCCGCGGCGCCCGAGACGCGGAAGCGCTGGCTTGATGCGGAGATGATCGTCGTGTCGCTGATGGGTGCGAGGTGATCGCCGAAGATCGCGCCGGACACGATCGCACCGGCCAGCAGCGCCTCCGGTGCGCCCAGCGCGACGCCTGCCGTGTACAGCACCGGGAAGATCGTGAACATCGTGCCGATGGACGACCCCGTGGACAGCGCGACCAGGCACGTGACGACGAAGGTGAACGGCAGAAAGACCGCCCCGCTCACCCCCAGTGATGTCGCCACCCACACCATGCCCTCGGCGAGCCCGGTCGTCTTGATCAGCTGCGCGTACATGCCGACGACGGCGAGGATCGTCACGATCGTCACCGACGATGAGCTTCCCACCCCGCGGAAGACGGCGTTCCAGTACGACTCCTGCGATCGGGCGAACAGCGATCCGACCAGCAGCCCGATCAGCGCGCCGGCCGTGAGTGCGAGGAAGTCGAAGGTCTGCAGCCCTGCGAAGTACCATACGGCGACGCCGACGAACACGGCCAGCGGCACGAGCGCGACGCCCCACCCGCCGCGGAGGGCAAGCTGCTCCCTCGCGGTGTACTCGGTGGTCTGGGAGTCGATCTTCGCGGCCATGGGCATTCCTCGGTCAGGGGCGGGAGAGCAGGGGCAGGACTCGCTCACCGATCAGAGCGATGCCGACGGCGCCGTCATGCAGCCCCTGCGGTGTGCCGAACTCTACTCGATCGACACCGGCGTCGATGAGCGCCTGTGCGTGCGCTGCGACCTGCTCGGGCGTTCCGGAGAAGGCGAAGCGGTCGAGCAGTTCGTCGGGGATGAGCGCGCCGGCGGCCTCGTGGGCTCCGGATGCGACCAGCTCCCGCACGCGCACGGCCAGGTCATCCGGGATCTCGACCGTCGGGTCGAGCGCGCCGATCGCGTCGAGGTACATCGCGACCTCGCGCCGTGCCGCCGTCCTGGCCGCCTGCCCGTCCTCGTCGACGACGGTCACCGCGCCGAACACGAGTCGCACATCGTCGCCCGACCTTCCGGCCCCGCGTGCCCCCGCATCGAGACGCTCCCGCATCACGGCGACGAGGTCGGGGTTCGCCGCCCCGCCGACCTTGTGCTCGTCGGCGATGCGGCCTGCCAGCCCGACGCCCATCGGGCCCCAGGCACCGATCAGAAGCGGCGCGGTCTCCCGCACGAGCGGATAGCGCAGGCGCACGCCGGGCTGCAGCGGATAGAACTCGCTCTCGAAGCCCGCGCCGTCTCCGCGCATCAGGGCCCGGATGTGCCCCGCTGCCTCGCGCAGGCGGGCGACGGGGCGATCCTGCGCCACACCGATCGCGTCGAGCCACGTGCCCTTCGCCAGACCGAGATACGCGCGCCCACCGCTTTCGGCGTCGATGGCGGCGAACTGCCCGGCGATCTCGTAGGGGTGCAGCGTGAACGGGTTCCAGCATGCGGCGCCGAGCCTCACCGTGCTCGTCGCGCGCGCGATCTCCAGCAGTGCCGCGACGGGAGGCTGGAAGAGCAGGTCGCTGAACACGCTGACCACGTCGATGCCGGCTCTCTCAGCGAGCGCAGCCAACTCGCCGTATCTGCCCGGTGCCTTGTCCGATTGCAGCCCGATGCCGATCTCAACCGGTTTGCGGATCACGTGAGATCCTCGGAGCGCATCTCGCGCAGCCGTCCGCGCTCGATCCGCATGATGAGCCGTTCATCGGGGTCGGGGCATGCCACGAACTGATCCCGCTCGAGCCAGTCGCCCTCGGGGAGCACGCGCTGCTTGGCCGGCACCAGCGGCAGCACGGCCTGCAGCGCGTACAGGCAGAAGTGACCACGGGTCGTCAGACGCGACGATTCGGTGACCTCGAAGCTGTCGCCCTGCGCCATTCCGCACACCGATCGCCCCTCGATCCGGTCGACGACCACCCTGATGTCGTAGAGCGACATGTCGGGGCCGCCCGCCTCATCCGGAGCGCTGCCGATGTTCTGTGCCGCCATCGCTCCAGCCTACGCGCGCGGCGGGTTCAGCTATGGATATGGGCCGCCTGGGCTGCTCTGATGCTCGCGAGCACCTTTCGCCGCACGTCTTCCGGCGCCGCTTCCTTGCACGCGCGCTGCACAGCGTCTGTGAGCGTGCGGGCGACGAGCGCCTCGCTCTGGCAGCCCTCGCATCCGTCGATGTGCTCTCGGATGTCGCTCTGCTCGGTCTTGCAGATCTCGTTGCGCAGATACTCCTCGAGGTCCGCCCGCGCCCTGTCACAACCGCAGTCGGTCATTTCTTCGCTCCTGTCGTGGCGGCCTGGATTCCTCGCTCGGCCGCATAGTCCTTCAGCTGGTCCCGCAGCAGCCGCCTGCCCCTATGCAGTCGGCTCATCACGGTTCCGATCGGTGTCTTCATGATGTCGGCGATCTCCTGGTACGCGAAACCCTCGACGTCTGCGAGGTAGACCGCCATCCGGAAGTCATCCGGAAGCGACTGCAGTGCGTCCTTGACGGCCGAGGCGGGCATCCGGTCGATTGCTTCGGCCTCCGCGGAGCGGCTGCTGCGCGCGGTGGTCGACTCCGCGCCGCCGAGCTGCCAGTCCTCCAGCTCGTCGATCGTGCCCTGATACGGCTCGCGCTGCTTCTTGCGGTACGTGTTGATGTACGTGTTCGTGAGAATGCGGTACAGCCACGCCTTCAGATTCGTGCCCTGCCTGAACGAGGCCCACGAGGAGAAGGCCTTCACGAAGGTCTCCTGCACGAGGTCGGCGGCGTCGGCGGGGTTGCGCGCCATGCGCATCGCCGCGCCGTACAGCTGGTCCATGAAGGGCAGCGCCTGCTCCTCGAACTGCGCACGCGCAATCGCTGCGGTTGCGGCGCTCTCCGCAGGTGGCGCTGTCTGGTGCTCATCCATCCCGCCCCAGTGTAGGGCGCGCGACTCCGAGACGAGTGGGGGTGCCGTTGCCGTCAGCATCCGATCCTCTCCGACCGTCTTCTCCCCCGGTTGCTATCGATGGAGTCGTGCGGTCTTTACTAAGGTGGAACCGATGAGCGCGAATGCATATTCCCCCGACGGCACCGCCCCGCCCAGGGGTGCGTTCACCGCGCCGGGAGCCGACGACGCCGTCGAGGCCACGCTGACCATTCCCGGGTCGAAGTCGCTGACCAACCGCGAGCTGGTGCTGGCCGCGCTCGCCGAGGGGCCGAGCCGGATCTCCGGGCCGCTGCCGTCTCAGGATTCCGACCGGATGATCGAGTCGCTGCGAGCGCTCGGCGTCGGCATCGAGGCCGTCGAAGGCGAGAGCGAGTTCGGCGACGATCTGGTCGTGACGCCGACGCCGCTGACCGGTGGCACCGTCGACTGCGGCCAGGCGGGCACGGTGATGCGCTTCGTCGCGCCGCTGGCGGGGCTCGCAACCGGCGAGGTGCTCGTGACGGCCCACGAGACGGCCCTGCATCGGCCGATGGGCGAGATGATCAAGGCGCTGCGCGACCTCAGGGTCGACATCGACGACGGCGGCAGCTGGTCGCTGCCGTTCACGGTGATGGGCCACGGGCAGATCCGCGGCGGCGAGCTCGAGATCGACGCGTCGACGTCGAGCCAGTTCGTCTCAGGCCTGCTGCTGGCCGCTCCCCGATTCGACGTCGGCCTGCATCTGCGGCACACCGGAGATCGACTGCCGAGCATCCCGCACATCGAGATGACCGTCGAGACGCTCGCCCGTCGAGGCGTGCACGTCGAGAAGCCATCGCCGGGCGAGTGGATCGTGCCGCCGGTGCACCCCCGCGCCAAGGACGTGCGCGTCGAACCCGATCTGTCGAATGCCGCGCCGTTCCTGGCAGCCGCCGTGCTGACGGGCGGCAGCGTGACGATCACGGACTGGCCACCGCACTCGACCCAGCCCGGCGCGCACCTGACCGAGATTCTGCAGCGGTTCGGAGCGCGCACGAGCCGGCGCGGCGGCGCGCTGACGGTCACGGGCGGATCGACGATCAACGGCGTCGATCTCGATCTCTCGGCCGTCAGCGAGCTGACTCCGACGCTCGTCGGCGTCGCGATGTTCGCCGACGAACCGTCGACATTCCACGGCATCGGCCACATCCGAGGCCACGAGACCGACCGGATCGCGGCGCTCGCGCACAACGTGGCGGCACTCGGCGGCCAGGCGGAGGAGCTGGCCGACGGCATCCGAATCTTCCCCGGCCCGCTGCACGGCGGCATGTGGGGGGCGTTCCACGACCATCGCATCGCGACGACCGGCGCCCTCGTCGGTCTGCGCGTGCCGGGCGTCGTCATCGACGAGATCGGCGCCACGGCGAAGACCCTTCCGCAGTTCACGCAGCTGTGGTCACGGATGCTGGCCGGCGTGTGAGCGGGAGGCGGCGCAGGTGAGCTGGTTCGGCGACGTCGACGAGGACGACGACGAGGGCTACGACGAGTCCGATGTGCGGGTGCGGCCGAACCCGAAGGCGAACCGTCCGCGCACCAAGCGGCGACCCGCGCACGAGAGCGCGCAGATCGCGCGCGTGCTCGGCGTCGACCGCGGGCGCTACACGGTGCTCGTCCGCGAAGGCCGCGGTGATGAGCGCGAGGTGATCGCGACCAGAGCCCGCGAACTGCGCAAGACGCCGATCGTCACGGGCGACAGCGCGCGCGTCGTCGGCGATCTCACCGGCGACGCCGGCACGCTGTGCCGCATCGTCGGCATCGAGGATCGCACGTCGCTGCTGCGGCGCAGCGCTGACGACACCGACCAGGTCGAACGAGTCATCGTCGCCAACGCCGACCAGATGCTGCTCGTGGTCGCCGCGGCCGATCCCGAGCCCCGCCCTCGCCTGGTCGACCGCTACCTGATCGCGGCACTCGATGCGGGACTGCGGCCGCTGATGGTGATCACGAAGACCGACCTGGCCGACCCGTCCAGCTTCCTCGAGCACTTCTCCGGACTGGCCGATCTGCGTGTGTTCCTCTCGTCCCAGGACGAACCGCCGGTCGACGAGATCGGGGCTTCCCTCGTCGGACGCACCACGGTGTTCGTCGGGCACTCCGGCGTCGGCAAGTCCACGCTTGTGAACGCCCTCGTGCCCGGCGCCGACCGCGCGACGGGGCACGTGAACGAGGTGACCGGACGCGGGCGGCACACGTCGTCGTCCACCGTGTCGCTGCGCTATCGCTCCGATGCCGGATCCGGATGGGTGATCGACACCCCCGGGGTGCGGTCGTTCGGGCTGGGGCACGTCGACACGGAGAACATCCTGCGCGCGTACCCCGACCTCGCCGCCGTCGCCGAGGAATGCCCGCGCGGCTGCTCACACCTGCCGGATGCGCCAGACTGCGCGCTCAACGAGGCGGTGGAAGCCGGAACGCTCCCCGCCGCACGCCTGGACTCGCTGCAGCGTCTGCTCGCCACCTTCGAGGGGCGCCAGGACTGGTAGAGCGCGGCTGCCGAGCTGCAAGTCACGGACAGTTGCGGACCTGACACCATGCCGATGAGCCCTCTGTGCCGTCGCTGTACCGGACGGTGACGGTCGAGTTCGATAGGTTGAGATTCAGCAGATTCGTTCTGCTGGAGGCCTTGCCCCGACCATCGCTCCCGAACGTCATGCTCCCGAGGGATTTGCTTCCGATCGTCACGCTAGCCGTGGAGCCAGGCTCGCCCTTGGCTTCAACAGTGACCGGCGCAAGGAGCGCGAGGACAGCGCCGTCAACATCAAGTATCTGAATGTCGGCCGGCACCGCCACGGGCGGATCCGGTTTCGTCGGCGGGTCCGGCTGGGTCGGAGTGTCGTCGCCGCTCCCGTCCGAGTCGTCGCCGCCATCGCCCGACCCGCCGCCGTCACCAGAACCACCATCGCCCGACCCACCGTCTCCGGAGCCACCGTCTCCGGAACCGCCACCGCCGTTGCCGCCGTCACCCGAACCGCCGCCGTTTCCACCGTCGCCGGAGCCGCCGTCACCCGAACCGCCGCCGTCGCCCGAACCCGAGCCGCCGTTTCCACCGCCGGATGAGTCACCACCGTTGCCACTCGACCCAGAGCCGCCCGTGCCCGATCCACCGCTGCCAGATGCCCCCGAACCTCCGGTGCCCGAGGCCCCGTCATCGTTCGACGAGCTGGCGTTCCCCGGTGCGTCATCGCCTCCAGTCGAGCCGTCGGCGCTCCCGCCTGACCCCTTCTCAGAGTTGACGCCGGGCGAGATCGTCCCTGAGCCGCCTCCGGATTCCTGCTCAGGCGCGTGCTTGATGCCGTCGGCGAAATTCAGCAGGAAGTTGTCCTCGGCCGTGGCCGTGCCGTACTCCCCCGGCGCCGCGCTCATGCTGTCGGCGGGATCGACCTCGGAGGCCGTGGGCTCGAAGTTCGGATTGTGGTAGGCACCGACCGCGTCGACGGCCAGGTTCGCCACGAGCGCTACGGCGACCGCCCCGGCGAACACACCGGCAGCCGACCGGATGCCATGCCCTGCCGCCGATCCGTCGGTGCGGACGGACTGCGCGGCGGGCAGCTTCGCCGCAGCCGCACCCGCGGCGGGTGCGTGCAGCGGAGGCGCCAACGGCTGCGGTGCACCGGCTGGCGGCGCGCTCGACTTCTCTGCGCCGGATGCCGACGACTCGGTTCTGGTCATTCGAAGTTCCCCAGCAGGTTCCGGATGGCGCCGCTTCCGGCCATCCCTTGTCCCAGGATACGGGAGTACCCGTCGTTCTGGCGAGATGTCGGCCATCCGGGCGCCCGGAGGCACCAGGATCCGGACGCGGTGCGCGGCGTCAGTGCGCCGCGTTGCCCTCGATATAGGCACGCAGCGCCTGCTCGTCGCCCGGCATTTCGACAACGGTCTGCTCAGCGGAGAGCATGGCGCGGAGCTCATCGGACAACGGCAGCTCGACGCCGATCGCCTCGGTGATCGTCTCCTGGAACTTCTCCGGCTTCGCGGTCTCCAGCACGAGCATCGGCACGCCGTCCTCGACGTATTCGCGCGCGACCTTCACGCCGTCCGCCGTGTGCGGGTCGACGATCTCACCCGTCGCCTCGTGCACCGCGCGGATCGTCGCGAGCCGGTCGGCGTGAGTCGAGGTCCCGCTGAAGAAGCCGAACTCGCCCTTCAGCCGCGGCAGCTCGGCTGTCAGGTCGAGCGCGCCCGTCTCGTCGAGCTCGCGCCACGCGGCCTTCATGCGCTCAGCGTCGCGGTCGAGCAGGTCGAACAGGAAGCGCTCGAGGTTCGACGCCTTCGAGATGTCCATCGACGGGCTCGATGTCGCGAGCGTCTGCTCGGCCGACCTCGGCCGATACACCCCGGTGCGGAAGAACTCGTCGAGCACGTTGTTCTCGTTCGCGGCGAGTACGAGGCGCCGGATCGGCACGCCCATCCCCTTCGCGAAGTAGCCGGCGAGGATGTTCCCGAAGTTCCCCGATGGCACGGTCACGGAGACCTCGAACGCCTCCCTGGCGTCGACGTCGGCGGAATCGCTCGCACGCAGCCATGCCCACACGTAGTAGACGACCTGCGAGGTGATGCGAGCCAGGTTGATCGAGTTGACCGCCCCGAGGTTCTGCGCGCGCTTGAACTCGAGGTCGCCCGCGAGCGCCTTGACGAGGTTCTGCGCGTCGTCGAAGACGCCGCCGATGGCGATGTTGTGGATGTTCTCATCGGTCAGCGAGTACATCTGCGCCCGCTGGAAGGCGCTCATCCGGCCCTGCGGCGAGAGCATGAAGACCGTGATGCGGTCCTTGCCGCGGAACGCGTGCTCCGCCGCCGATCCGGTGTCGCCCGACGTCGCGCCCAGGATGTTCAGGGTCGTTCCCCGCCGCTCCAGTGCGTACTCGACGACCTCGCCGAGGAACTGCATCGCCATGTCCTTGAAGGCCAGCGTCGGGCCTTCGCTCAGCCCGACGAGCGTGAGACCGCCGTCGATGTCGCGCAGCGGCGCGATGCCGTCGGGGAAGTTCTGCGGCCCGTAGGCCCGCCCGCACATCTCGGCGAGGTCATCGCGCGGGATGTCGGTCGCGAACAGGCCGAGCACTTCGGTCGCCAGCTCCGCGTAGTCGAGCCCGCGCCAGACCTCCAGCTGCTCCGCGTCGATGCGGGGCAGCTGCGTCGGCACCGCGAGGCCGCCGTCGGGGGCGAGCCCTTCGAGAAGCGTCTCGCAGAAGTCGGTCGGTTCCATGCCGCCACGGGTGGAGATGTACTGCACGGGATGCTCCTCGGGTGTCTGGGGACTGCGTGCGCCTGCGCACCCGTCCATTCTCTCAGGGTCTCGCTCCGCTTCGCACCGGGCGCATCGTGAGCACACGGCGCTGCACGCCGCCCTGCACCTGCCGCGTCGACACGTCTAGCCGAGCATCGCGCGATCGTCGAAGGTCGCGCCCTTGATCCTGCCGAACTCGGCGAGCAGCTGCTCCACTGTGAGCTCGCGCTTGGCGGCTTCGCCGGCCGTGAACACGATCCGCCCCTCGTGCATCATGATGAGGCGGTTGCCGAGCGCGAGCGCCTGCTGCATGTTGTGCGTGACCATCAGCGTGGTCAGCCCGCCCTGTTCTACGATGCGGCCGGTGAGCGAGGTCACCAGCTCGGCGCGCTGCGGGTCGAGGGCGGCGGTGTGCTCGTCGAGCAGCAGGATGCGCGGATGTGTGAACCCCGCCATCAGCAGCGACAGCGCCTGACGCTGACCGCCGGAGAGCAGCCCCACCTTCGCCTTGAGCCGATTCTCGAGGCCGAGTTCGAGCGAACGCAGCTCCTCGACGAAGCGCTCACGCCGGTGCTTCGTCACACCGCGGCCGAGCCCTCGGCGCGCGCCCCGCTTGAGTGCGAGCGACAGGTTCTGCTCGATGGTGAGGTCTGGCGCGGTTCCGGCCATCGGATCCTGGAACACCCTGCCGACGTATCGCGCCCGCCGGTGCTCCCTCAAGCGGTTGACGCGCGTGCCGTCGATCTCGATGTCACCGGAATCCGCCGCGATCCGCCCGGCGACCGCGTTGAGCAGCGTCGACTTGCCCGCGCCGTTCGAGCCGATCACGGTGACGAAGTCGCCCTCGTCGAGCCGCAGGCTGACGTCGTTCAGCGCGCGGCGTTCGTTCACCGATCCGGGGAAGAAGGTCTTGCTGAGACGATCGATTGTGAGCATGTCAGACCCCCGCCTTCTCGGGGGCTGCGGGGTCGGCCTGCGGCGCACGCGTCCGGCCGCCGAACAGATCGCGCCAAGACGGCACGCGCTTCAGGAAGCCCCAGCGCGGCAGCAGCAGCGCCAGCACGACGAGGGCCGCCGTGATGAACTTCATGTCGTTGGGGTTCAGGCCCACGTGCAACGCGGCGAAGATGATGATCCGGTAGAGCACTGCGCCGACGACGACGGCGAGACTCGCCATGAAGATGAATCGCTGGCCGAGCACCGCCTGGCCGAGGATCACCGACGCCAGGCCGACCAGGATCAGGCCGATGCCCATGCTGATGTCGGCGAAGCC
This sequence comes from Microbacterium halotolerans, assembly GCF_003569805.1. Lineage (GTDB taxonomy): Bacteria > Actinomycetota > Actinomycetes > Actinomycetales > Microbacteriaceae > Microbacterium > Microbacterium halotolerans. Next base: position 328,574 of record NZ_KZ984053.1, read on the forward strand.
CTGGTACTGGGCGACGAGCGCCCCACACAGCCCGACGAGGCCGTTGGAGAGCGCCAGCGTGAGGATCGTCGTGCCGTCGGTGTTCGCACCGAGGCTGCCGATCATCTGCTTGTTGTTGCCCGTGGCCTGGATCGCCAGCCCGAGATCGGTCGAGAGGAACCAGTCGACGATGAGCTTCAGGATGAAGACCGCGCCGACGAAGATGAGCACGCCCATCCAGGTGCGCCCGAGCAGCTGTGCATCGTGCAGCGGCGTCATCAGCGTCTCTTCGCGCAGCAGCGGCACGTTGGCGCCGCCCATGATGCGCAGGTTCACCGACCACAGCGCGATCATGGTGAGGATTCCCGCCAGCAGACCGTCGATGCGCCCCTTGGTGTGCAGCACACCGGTGATCGCACCGGCGACCAGGCCGGCTCCGCCTGCCGCGAGGGTCGCCAGGATGGGGTCCTGCCCGCCCGTGATCATCGCCGCGGCGACTGCGGCGCCCGTTGTGAAACTGCCGTCGACCGTGAGGTCGGGGAACTGCAGCACGCGGAACGTCAGGTAGACGCCCAGTGCCATGACCCCGTAGATGAGGCCGAGCTCGACCGCTCCGATCATGCGCGACTACTCGATGGTCTGGTCGGCGCGGTCGACGACCGAGGCCGGCAGTTCCACGCCCATCCGCTCCGCGGCGGCCGGGTTGATGATCAGCTCGACGTCGTTCGACGTCTCGACCGGCATCTCTGCCGGGTCATCGCCGTCCTGCAGTATGCGGACAGCCATCTCTCCCGTCTGGTAGCCGAGCTTGGAGTAGTCGATCCCGAGGGTCGCGATCGCGCCGCCCTCGACAGGGCCGGAGTCGCCGCTGATGACCGGGATCTGGCTCTGCTCGGCGACCTGGATCAGCGCGGCGATGCCCGACACGACCGTGTTGTCGGTCGGCACGTAGAACGCGTCGACGCCCTCGAGCGACTGCGCGGCCTGCTGCACCTCTGCCGAGTTCGAGACCGTGGCCTCCTCGATCGTGAGGCCGAGCTCGCTGGCTGCTTCCTTCGCGAGCTCCACCTGCACCTCGGAGTTGACCTCACCCGAGCTGTAGACGATGCCGACGGTCTTCGCATCCGGCGCGATCTCGGTGAGCAGATCAAGCTGCTCGGCCACGGGGTTCAGGTCGCTCGTGCCCGTGATGTTGGAGCCGGGCGCCTCGTTCGAGTCGACCAGGCCCGCCTCGACCGCGTCGGTGACCGAGGTGAACAGCACCGGGATGTCGATGATCTGCTGTGCGGCAGCCTGTGCCGACGGCGTCGCGTTGGCGAGCACCAGGTCGAGGTCGCCGTCGCCGGCGAACGTCGAGGCGATCGTGTTGGTGTTGGCGACCTCGCCCTGCGCGTTCTGGTCGTCGTACTCGGCGTCGATGCCGGCATCGGCGATCGCTTCCTTGAAGCCCTCGGTTGCCGCGTCGAGCGCGTCGTGCTGCACGAACTGCAGGACGCCGATCTTGAACTGGTCGTCGCCGGATGTTTCGGAGCCGTCGGCCCCTCCCCCGTCGGACGAGCATGCGGTGAGCGCGAGCAGCGCCGTGGCGCCGAGACCGAGAACGGCGAGGCCGCGGGAACGGAGCTGAGACATGTGACTTCCTTGAGACAATCGATGGGACGCGATCCTTGGAATGCTACCCGGTTCCGCCCCTCTCCCGCCGACACCCGGCCCTGCGGCCTCCTGCTTCGAAGCGGGCTAGCGTGGGAATCGTGTTCCACATCGTCTTCTACGAGCCCCGGATTCCTCCGAACACCGGCAACGCCATCCGGATGTCCGCCATCGTCGGCAGCACCCTGCACCTGATCGAGCCGCTCGGCTTCGATCTCTCCGATGCGCAGCTGCGCAGGGCGGGTCTCGACTACCACGATCTCGCGAACGTCGTGGTCCATCCGGACTTCGACGCGGCGGCGGCCCACCTCGCGGAACACGGCTCAGGACGCATCTACGCTTTCACCGGGCACACCACGAACTCCTTCTCCGACGTCGCCTATGAGAAGGGTGACGCGCTGCTGTTCGGGCCGGAGCCGACGGGCCTGCCCGACCACGTGCTGAACGACGAGCGCGTGACGAGGCAGCTGCGCATCCCGATGCAGCCGGGAGTGCGCTCGATGAACCTCTCGAACTCGGCCGCTGTCGCGGTGTTCGAAGCCTGGCGCCAACACGGCTACGCGGGAGGCGTGTAGGGCGCCCACCGGGTCCGTCGGCGGGGGCGTCAGAGCTCCTGCAGATAGCAGAGCATGCGATCCTCCGTGCCGGGCTGGACGTTCACGAACCCGTGCCGCTCGTAGAAGCGCCGTGTGTCGGTGTCCGGCTCGTCGACGTTGATGTGGATCTCTCCGCCGCCGCGTTCGCGCACCTCTTCGATCACGCGGCGCAGGATCGCGGTTCCGATGCGCTGATCGCGGAGCGCGGGCCGCACGTAGAGCTCGTCGAGCACGGCGAGCGGACCGTCGTAGTAGATGGTCGGGCGCAGCGTGATCAGGGCGTAACCGGTGGGATCGTGCTGTCGGCCCGACAGCACGACGAATCCGTCCGTCCCATCGATGATGCGACGGAAGCGGGGAACCAGTTCGTGCAGTTCAGGACACGGCGAGGAGAACTCGGCGTTGAAGTCGGTCTGCATCCGAGCCGCGGCCTCCGCGTCGGAGGATGACGCCAGCCGTGTCTGCGAGAGTTCCATCCCCGCTCAATCGTTCTGCTGGACGATCTGGATCAGATTTCCGCACGTGTCGTCGAAGACGGCGGTCGTCACCGGCCCCATCGTTGTGGGCTCCTGGGTGAAGCGCACGCCGAGGCCGCGGAGCCTGGTGCACTCGGCCTCGATGTCGTCGACGGCGAACTGCGCGAACGGGATGCCATCGGCGACGAGAGCCTGCGTGAAGGGCGCGACCGCGGGGTGCCCGTTGGGCTCGAGCAGCAGTTCCGTCCCGCCGGGTTCGTCGGCGGAAGTGACCGTCAGCCAGCGATCCTCGCCCACAGGAGCATCGTGCTTCGTCACGAACCCGAGGGTGTCGGTATAGAACTTCAGCGCTTTCGCCTGGTTGTCGACGAAGACGCTCGTCATTGCGATTCTCATGGTTGCTCCTGTTCTTCCGCGGGATCGGGCCGAGCCGCGCCGCGCGGCCTGATGGGCCAGCGGCCGACGATCGGTTCCAGCGGTTCGGTATTGAGATGGTGGAACTTGTAGCGGCCCTCGCGCCGGGTCTCGACGAGCCCCGCCGACTCGAGCACGTCGATGTGCTGCGTGATCGCCTGACGCGAGGAGGCGAGACCGTAGTTCGTGGCGAGGCGCCCACAGATCTCGAAAAGCGTCTGCCCGTCCCTCTCGGTCAGCTCATCGAGGATGAGCCTGCGAGTCGAGTCGGCCAGCGCCGTGAACACATCAGCCATGCGGCCACCATATGCAAGCGTTGACTTGCGTGTCAAGAGAACGCGGGATTCGGTGTCGGCGCCGCACACCAAGCTCTCCGTGCGCGGCGCGGGTGCGCGTGTGCTCGCTACGGGGTCAGAACGGGACGTCTGCGGTCGCCGCGTTGGAAGCGGCCAGGGTGGACCAGGTTTGTTTCGCCTTGGCCTTATTGCCGGTGCGGAGGTCGGCCAAAGCACGGCGGGCTCGGGCTCGGGCCTGCGCATCCTCAGGCTCCACCTGACCCCGATGCTCCGCCGGCCCCTTGCTCTCCGGCCGGCCCTGATGCTCCGCGGGCTCCTCATGTCCCACGTCCCCGCGTCGGACGTGCTCGTGTCGGGTGTGGCGCGCGTCTTCGGCATCGACGAATCGCACCACCGGTGCCGGCCGGGTCAGGTACTCCATCCCGGCAGGACTCGTCCAGGTTACCTCCCCTCCGGGATGCAGCACCGGGGTCCAGGCAGACTGGTGCTTGAGCACATGGTGATGGCGACACACGTGCGCGAGGTTCCCGACATCGGTGTCCCCACCGAACGCATAGTCGATGGTGTGGTCGATGTCGGCACCACCCGCGGTGCGGGTGCAGTGCGGGAACCGACACGTCTCATCCCGCGCCACCAAGAACCGGCGCTGCTCGGCGGTCGGCTTGTACCGGTCCACGGTCAGCAGCGCACCCGTGTCGGGATGGTGGAATAACCGCACCCAATGCGATGCACCCGCTCCTGCCCCGGCGGCTGCGCGCCGTGCGAAGCTCGCGGCCACCGGCCCATACCCGGCCAGATCCGCCGGCTCGCCTTCCAACCCCGCGAGCGTCGCCACCGGGATGGTGACATGCACCTTCGCGACGACCGCATCGAGGACGTTCCGCCCGGTCGGATCCGCGACATGGTGCGCATCCGGGGTGCCCGTGAGGAGCAGATCCGCAGTGATGTCGGCACGGATCTGATCGAACGACCGCTCATCGATGATCGGGTTCCCCTCCGCGTCCACCGCGGCAAAATCTGAAACATCGGCGCCGGTGGCGGTGTCGCTGGAGGCGTCCGAGCTGCGGTTGTCACCCGCACTGCCGTCAGTGTCGCTGTCGCTGTTGCGGGCCGCGGCGATACGGCGCGCCATCCGCGTCACACGGTCATGCGCACCGTGCACAGCGATCGCGTCGGAGACCAGGCACAGCTCCGCCATCCCATCATCAAGGTCCCGCACGAACACGCCCCGCTTCCGCCGCGCCTTCTCATGCCGGGCCTCCAACACCTCCGGCTCCAACTCCGCCGCGATCCGCTTCGCGGCCTGCCGCGTGCCCCACACCGTCTTGGCCCGCGCATGCGGGAGAACAAGACGCTCGAACTGTGCCCGCAGGTCATCACCTGCCAAACGGGAACCCTCGGCGACGACGACGGACACACGGTCCGCGTCGATCTCACCCGCGCCGAACGCTTCCTTCACCGCAGGGAACTGGTGCTCCACGCTCCATGCCTCACTCAGATCCGCCTGCACCGCCCGGCGACTCTCCCGCGAGATCGCGGCGATCTCCCCCGTCATCGCCCGCACCGCCGCATCATCTGGCTCCAGCACTGGCTCCCCATCTCGAGTTGCCACGACAGGGACACCCTCCGCGCGAACCTGCTGCCCCTGCGCCACACGCAGCAACAACTCAGTCACAACCGCCCGACTGGCCTGCATCTGCGCGATCACCTGATCGATCTGCCGACGCGTCTGCAGCAGACTCGCCGTGACCTCCGCCTCCCCAGCAGTTGGATCCCACGGCCGCCGCGCGCGCGGCGTGCCTGGCACCGGCGCACCCGGCGCCGCCGCCGCGGGGTCGAGAATCTGCTGGTTGGTCATGACCCCACGATCGCAGTGACCTCCGACATTCCAGCCCTGATCGCGGCACCATTCCGACACATCCGAACGAACGTTATGCAACCGAGACACGCCATCCCGACGCCTCGACGCAGTCGGCCGCGACGGCGCCCTCACAACGGACTCGCATGCCTCGTGCGCCATGCAGGCACGTCGTCAGGCATCGCCCCGACGGCCAGGAACGCCCGCGATGCGGACTCGGCTTGACCGCGGCGGTTCCACCCCTCAACGTCAGGCATCGCCCCGACCTGCGGCGGCCTGCCGGAAGACGTCAAACTGTTCGCCACGTCCAGTCGCGCAGCAGTCCTGAACCTCGATCGACGACATCGCAGTGCTCGGAACTCTGACCGCACAGCGTTTCCCTGCAGGGAACTGCTCGCCGCCCTCGCGCGTCCAGCCGACCAAGTTCGAGCGGCGGGCGATGCCTACAGGATCAGCCCGATCGAGAGCACGACGACAGCGATCAGCGGCAGGGTTCCCTGCTTGAGCGCCGCTCCCCTGTGATCTGACGACGAGACGAACAGCACGAGCGCAGCGGCGAACATCGATCCCGTGCCGGCCAGTGTCAGCGTCACACCGACCACGGGGAAGCCGATAAGCGCGACGATCGCGCCGCCGATCGCCAGAAGAGCGAGGAACAGGTTGTAGAAGCCCTGGTTGAACGCAAGCTGCTTCGTGGCACGCGCCGCCTCGGCGTCCACCGTGCCGAACGTCGCCATCGCGCGCGGGCTCTCCCATGCGACGGACTCGAGATAGAAGATGAACACGTGCAGAAGCGCAGCGAGAGCCGCGACGACGAATCCGGCGATGATCATGATCCTGCCTCTCCCATGGCCGACGGCCACCGTAGCGTGTTCCCTTGACAGGAGATACTGACACGAATCGGCCGGGGAAGCACCGCCCCCGGCCGACGTCAGACCAGTTCCGCCTCCGTCACCGTCACGGGCGTGTCCATCACGCGCCCCTCCGGCACGTGGCGCACCTGCCCCGTGATGCGGAATGAACCTGCGAGCGGAAGGTCCTCACTGCTCGTGCCGACCCTGACACCGAAGTCGCCGGGCTCCACGATGCGCGTGCCGTCGACAGCGGTGAACGACGTGCGGTCGGCGTGGAGCCGGAAGCTCACGCGCCGCGATTCACCCACAGCCAGCCGCACCTTGGCGAATCCGGCGAGCCACAGACGCGGGCGCACCACCTGCGCCGCCCTGTCGTCGAGGTAGAGCTGCACGACTTCGGCGCCGTCGCGTTCGCCTGTGTTCGTCACACGTGCGGAGACGGTGACGACGCCGTCGTTCGCGATCTCGCCGTCCGAGATGTCGAGGTCCCCCACCTCGAAGGAGGTGTACGAGTTCCCGTAGCCGAACGGGAACAGAGGGCGAGGATCCAGGTTGGAGACGCCGTCCGAGTACCAGCCGAGCGCGGGTGTGAGGTACGTGCCGGGCTGTCCGCCGACGTGATCCGGGATCTGCACCGGCAGCTTGCCGGACGGGTTCACGATACCGGACAGCACGGAGGCGACGGCGGGGCCGCCCTCCTCTCCCGGCATGAACGCCTGCACGATCGCGGCCGCGCGGTCCGCGAACCGGCCCAGCGAGTAGGGACGGCCCGTGACGAGCACGAGAACCGTCGGCGTGCCCGTCGCGAGGACGGCCTCGACGAGGTCCGCCTGCCTGCCAGGCAGCCCGAGATCGACCACGTCGCAACCCTCTCCCGATGTGCCGCGCCCGAAGAGTCCGGCCAGGTCGCCGACCGTGACGATGGCGAGCTCTGCGCTCTGAGCTGCCGCGACCGCCGCCGCGATGCCCGACTCGTCGACGTCGGTGAAGTCGACGCCGCGCTCATAGACGATGTCCGCCGCCGCGAGCGCCGGAGCCGCGCGGAGCGAATCGAGGATCGACGGGATATCGATGCCGTGCTCGTCCTCGCCGTAGAACCGGGAGTACACGTGGTTCGTGAAGGAGTAGCAGCCGAGATGGGTGCGCGGCTGGGAGGCGGACGGTCCGACGACTGCGATGCGCCCGCTCCCATGCAGCGGGAGGATGCCGTCGTTCTTCAGGAGGATGATCGACTCCTCCGCCATCCGGCGGGCGTGAGCGCGGTTCTCGGCTGAATCGAGCTCGACGTCGTCGCCCGTCCACTGTCCCTCAGGGGTCCATCCGGCGTCGAGGAGGCCGAGCTCGGCTTTCTGCGTCAGCACACGGCGGACAGCCGTATCGAGGACGTCAGCGCTCAGCCGACCGTCGGCGACCGCCAGCGCGAGGTTCCGGAATGCATTGGTCTCGGGCAGTTCGACATCCATCCCAGCGGCGATCGAGATGACGCCGGCGTCGTCCTGGCTCTCGGCGATCCTGTGCATCGTCTCGAGGAAGCTGACCGCCCAGTAGTCGGACACGACAGTGCCGGTGAAGCCCCAGCGGTCGCGCAGGATCTCCGTGAGGAGACGGCGGCTGGCCGCGGGCGCCTCGCCGTCGAAGTCCGCGTAGGAGTTCATGACGGAGCGCGCGTCGCCCTCGCGGACGGCGCGCTCGAACGGTGGCAGGATCACGTCCTCCAGCTCGCGCGTGCCCACCGGCACCGGCGCGTGGTTGCGGCCCGCGCGTGACGCGGCGTATCCGGCGAAGTGCTTCAGCGTGGCGTGCACACCGCCCGATTGCAGTCCCATGACGTAAGCGGTGCCGAGCTCGCCGACCAGGTGCGGATCCTCTCCGAGCGTCTCCTCTACGCGCCCCCAGCGGTAGTCGCGGACGACGTCGAGGACGGGCGACAGCCCCAGGTGCGCGCCGACCTTCCGCATGTCGCGGCCGATGCGCTCAGCCATCTCGCTCACGAGCTCTGGGTCGAAACTCGCTCCCCACGCGATCGACGCCGGGTAGCAGGTCGCCGCCATAGCGGTGAAGCCGGTCAGGCATTCCTCATGGGCCAGCGCGGGGATCCCCAGACGATTCGCGCTGACCACCTGACGCTGCAGGTCGGCGAGGCGCGCGCGCCCCTCCGCCGGATCCCTCGGCGCGGATCCGAAGGCGCGCGTGATATGCCCCAGTCCGCCCTGGATCTCCTCGTCGAAGCTCACCCCGCCGGAGAAAGTGTCCTCCATGGGAGCGACGTTGCCATCGACGCTCTGGTCGCGCTCCTCCGGACGGATCCAGGCGGATCCGAGCTGGCTCACCTTCTCCTCGACGGTCATCTCAGCCATGAGCGCGTCGACGCGCTCGCTCACGGGCCGCCCGCTGTCGCGCCAGGTGCTCTCAGAGTTGTTCATGTTCGCCCTTCTGGGATCGGAGAGGTCTCATTTGCTGAAACCGGCGGTCAGACCTGCGACCAGTTGCCGGCGTCCGACGATGTATGCGGCGAGAATGGGCACGCAGGAGAGGACGACGGCCGCCAGAACGGCCGGGACGTCCACGCCGAACTCGCCCTGGTAGGTCCACAGCGACATCGGCAGCACGCGCACCTCTGAGCTCTGAGTGAGCACCAGCGGGAACAGGAAGCTGTTCCACACCTGCAGCGCGTCGTAGATTCCCACGGTGACGATGGCAGGCTTGGACAGCGGCAGCACCAAGGTGACGAACATCTGCCAATGACTGGCGCCGTCCAGGGTCATCGCCTCGTACATCGAAGAGGGGATGTCGCGGAGGAAGTTCGTCAGGATCAGCACGCTGATCGGGATCGCGAACGCGATCCCCGGCAGGATCAGCGCCAGCAGACTGTCGTACAGCCCCATCTGAACGATCAGGTAGTAGACGGGGATGATCGTCGCCTGGATCGGAATCGCGATGCCGAGCAGGAACAGACGGTGGCTGAACACGGACAGGCGACCGCGATTGCGGACGATGACGTAGCTCGCCATCAGCGAGATCATGAGCGTCACCGCCACGGTGCCGACGGTGACGACGACGCTGTTGAAGAAGTACAGCAGGAAGTCGTTCTGCAGCACCCTCCCATACGCCTCGAGCGTCGGGTTCAGCGGGATCGAGAGCGGATTCCCGCTGTAGTAGTCCTCGCGCGGGCGCAGGCTGGTGACGACGATGTAGTAGATCGGGACGATCGTGACGAGCAGCCAGAATGTCCCGGCGAGGCCGCCGAGCACGTTGGGGCGGTCACCGCTCTTGAGCGCGAACCTCGACATCATCCGCCCTCCGTCTGGCTTTCCATCTTGTCCGCACCGCTGAACTTGTTCAGCGCCAAGGAGATGACAAGGCCCACGACGACGAGAATGAGGGCGATCGCGCTGGCGGGGCCCATCTGGTAGCTGCGGAAGCCGGTCAGATACATGTCGAGCGGGAGGATTCTGGTCGCGTTGCCCGGGCCGCCCGCCGTGAGGACGAAGACGAGGTCGAAGTAGGTCAGGGATCCGACGATCATCAGCGTCGAGCTCGTGACGACTGTGTACTTGATCTGCGGCAGCGTCACGGAGAAGAACGTCTGGATGCGCCCCGCCCCGTCGAGCTTCGCGGCCTCGTACATCGACATCGGGATCTGACGGACTCCCGCCTGATACAGCAGCGAGTGGAACGGGACGAACGACCATGTGATGACGAAGATGACGACGTAGAAGGCGAGGTTCGGGTCGCCCAGCCAATCCTGGGTCAGCCAGGCCGCGTCGAACGCCTTCGAGAGACCGAAGTTCGGATCCAGCAGCGCTTTGAAGGCGATGCCGATCGCTGCGGCGGAGAACAGCAGCGGAAGGAAGTACAGCACGGAGAACACCGCTCGATACCTCTCGTTCCCGGCCATGAACACGCCGAGGAGGATCGAGACAGGAGCCTGCAGAAGATAGGTGAGTGCCGTCATGGCGAACGTGAGCCACATGGCGTTCAGCGTCACGGGATCACTGAAGACATGCGCCCAGTTCGCGAAACCAGTGAACGACGGCGCCCCGAGGCCGTCCCACTCCGTGAGCGACAGCACGGCGACACCCAGAAGCGGAACGATCGCGAAGGCCCCGAAGAAGACGAGCGCCGGGGCGAGCATCCATGTGCTGGGGCCGTTCGCGAGTTTCCACGCCCGGCGCCGCACGCCGGGCGTGGTGATGAGTGCGGTGGCGGACATCATCGACTCGCGAACATCATTCGATGGTCGCGTTCATGGCCTCGACGAACTGCTCGGGCGTCGAGGTTCCCTGGAAGATCTGCGACAGCTGGGTCAGGAGCTCCTGCGCCTGGGCGGGGGCGATGGCCTGATCCCAGGAGAGCTGGAAGCTCGGAGCTTCCCGGACCATCTCGCTCGCGTATGTCATGTACTCGGACTCGTCATGCGCCGCGATCTTCTCGTCGGTTCCCGTCGTGGACGGGACCAGGCCCTCGTCCAGGAGGTTGTCGACAGTCGCCTCGTTGAGGTTCACCTCGTTGAGGTATTCGATGGCCGCCTGCTGTGCCTCCTCGGAGGCGTGCGATGAGACCGACCAGAAGTTAGCCGGGTTGCCCACGATGTTCGCGGGGTCGCCTTCTCCTCCGGCGACGGACGGGAACGGTGTGTAGCCGAGGTTGCCCTCAGCGAACCAGTCGGGGGCGTCGGCCTTGAAGCTGGCGTACACCCAGCTGCCCTGCAGGATCATGGCGGCCTGATCGGTGTGCACCAGCGCCAGGTCGGCGTTGGCGTCGGCGACGACTGATCCGTAGGAGTCCCCGAAGGCACCGGCGTCGACGAGCTCCTGGATCTTCTCGAGCGCCTCGGTCACGGCGGGGTGGCTCCATGCGTCGGGCTCGTTGCTCTGAATCGCCTGGAACACCTCGGGCCCGCCGATGCGGTCGGTGAGGTAGGCCACCCACATGAGATAGGGCCACTGGCTCTGCCCGGCGACGGCGAAGGGTGTGATGCCCTCGTCCTGGAAGGCGCCGACGACGTCGAGGGTCTCCTCCCATGTCGTCGGCGGCTCGACGCCGACCTCGTCGAAGATCTTCTTGTTGAAGTAGAGGATGACCGGCTGGGTGCTGTTGTTCGGCACGGCGTACTGCGCGCCGTCGACCTGTCCTGCCTGAAGGATGGACGGGATGACACGCTCGGAGAGCTCGTCGACCTGACCGCTCAGGTCGACGACGTCGCCGTTGTCGACATAGTCGGCGAGCGTCCCTCCCGTCCAGTTGTAGATCAGTGTCGGCGCATTGCCGGATCCGACAGCCGTGCGGATCTTCTCCTTGTAGGCGTCGTTGGCGAAGAACTCGCTCGTGAGCGGGGTGTCGGGGTGCGCCTCGTTCCATTCGGCGAACGAGCTCTCGAACACGGCCTGCTGGGATCCGGTCAGAGTCCAGGCGCTCAGATCACCTGACGACGAGCCGCTGCCCGGCTGTGCGCCGCCGCACGCGGCGAGGCTCAGTGCGGCGGCGAGCGCCGTGGCACCGAGAGCGGAGCGGCGCACGACACGTGCGCGCGTGGTCTGGGTCTGTGAGATCTTCATTGATGACTTCTCCCTCTGTGCTGCGTGATCCGAGCAGCTCCGGCCTCAGCTTCCACTGCGTCAGCGAAGCACGAAAGTTTCTGATACTTTCTTACGGTGCGTATACGCTAGATGTCACCGCACATCACGTCAAGGGGTGTTGCGCAGGGATTCTCGAGGCCCCGTCTGAAAGGTCGACATGTCCGTTTCGAAGCTGAATGACGTTGCCGCAGCCGCAGGTGTCTCCCTCTCCACGGCGTCCAAAGCGATCAACGGACGTCAGGGGATCAGCGAAGAAGCTCGCGCGAAAGTTTCTCGTGCCGTCGAGGAACTCGCGTACCGCCATAAACCGCGAGCCGCGCTCTCTCACGCAACCCCCAAGGTGACGATCCTCTTCAACCACTTCAGCGGCCCGCATACCGGGCCGTACACGATCGGCATCCTCAGCGGCGCCGCTCACGCCGCGAATCGCGCCGGCGCCGAACTCGTCACCACGACCCTCGACGGGCAGCGTCCCTCCGACCGCCCCCTGGCCACGGCCTGGCTGCAGGACCTCGCGAATCGCGGGAACCGCGGGCTGATCGTCGTCACAGGAGCCGTCACCGATGCGCAGGTGCGCTGGTGCAGGAAGAACAGGCTTCCCCTGATCCTGATCGACCCAGCGTCCGCGAACAGCGAGCACGTGGTGACCATCGGGTCCACGAACTGGACGGGCGGCTGGCAGGCGGCAGAGCACCTCCTCGGCCTGGGGCATCGGCGGATCGGCTTCGTCCGCGGTCCCGTGGACTCGCTGCCAGCAGGTGAACGGCTGCAGGGTTTCCGATCCGCCATGCATGCCGCCGACGTGTCGATCGACGAGACGCTGCTCGCCGGCACCGGCTTCACTCCGGAATCAGGGCGTGCCGCCGCGCACGAGATCCTCGATCGCGACGATCGACCCACCGCGGTGTTCGCGGCCTCGGACGACGTCGCTCTCGGCGTCTTCCGCGCCGCGGAGAGGCTGGGCCTCTCCATCCCCCACGACCTGTCCGTCGTGGGGTTCGACGACACCGCCGCCGCCTCGTGGACGTCGCCCGCCCTCACGACCGTGCGGCAGCCCCTCGCCTCCATCGGGCAGGTGGCCGTCGAGCGGGTGCTCGCCCTCGCCGACGACCCGGAGCGCTTCGCACACCCGTTCCAGCTCGAGACGCGTCTCGTCGTGCGCCGGTCGACCAGTGCGCCCGCCGTTTGAGCTGGCGCACTGGTCAGCTCATGCACGCGTAGACGATCCAGCTCGGGCGAAATCCGTGATGCCGATGGCGCAGAGCCGAGATCCTTCAGCAGCCGCCCCATCTCGGCGTACGCCTTGTTGCCGTACGCGATGAGGTCGGCGGCGACCGCAGCGTGTTCCCTTGACAGAAGATGCTGACACGATTCGGTCCCGCGACGGTCACAGAACGCAGAAGCGGGGCTGAGTCCGGACCACATCCGAACTCAGCCCCGCTCCGCAGGATGCCGGCAGCAGACCGACGGTCGGCTTACGCGCGCAGACGTCGGCGCGGCGTCAGCAGAATCCCGCCGCCCGCGAGAAGCAGAGCTGCTGCGCCGACGAGCACCCACGGCACCGCCCCACCGGTGCGCGGGAGCTCATCATCCGCGCTGGTGGTGACGCTGTCAGTATTGGCAGAGCCACCAGCCCCCGTCACGTCGGCGGCACCGACGCCATCGGTCATGTCAGCAGCCGCATCAGATGCGTCCGTCGCACTGGTCGCATCCGTGCCGTCCGCGCCGTCGGTCGTATCCGTGCTGTCGGTCGCGTCGGTCCCATCGGTCCCATCGGCTCCATCCGTGGCGTCGATCCCATCGGCCGCATCCACACCGTCTGTCGCGTCGGCCCCATCGGCTCCGTCCGTGACATCCGTGGCATCCGCACCGTCGACCGCATCCGTGCTGTCGGTCGCGTCGGTCCCATCGGTCCCATCGGCTCCATCCGTGGCGTCGATCCCATCGGCCGCATCCACACCGTCTGTCGTGTCGGTCCCATCGGCTC
>NZ_KZ984054.1:0-293855 GCF_003569805.1 Microbacterium halotolerans
CAAACTTCTTCACTGCTCTTGCGAGCGCTCGCGTCCACTTTGTGGTTCCCGATGTACGGGCACCCACCCCCCTCTGAGACCACCCCTCCGCGTGGCCTCACCACAAAAGGGGGGACACATCGAAATATTTTCGGTGGTCATAGCGAGAGGGAAACGCCCGGTCACATTCCGAACCCGGAAGCTAAGCCTCCCAGCGCCGATGGTACTGCACCCGGGAGGGTGTGGGAGAGTAGGACACCGCCGAAACACCCTTACAGAAAAGCCCGCCCCCTTTGAGGCGGGCTTTTCTGCGTTCACGACGTCTTCCGCGCATGCACAGTCGCGTCGGCAGGGCGACCTGCGCCTATCGGCTGTGAACGCAATCACAACACAACAGCGGTACGGTGCTTTCACAGCCGTAGATGAGGGACGAGGCCATGACGGACAACACTGAGCGTGACAACCGCCGCTCCGGCGACGACGGACGACAGCAGCGCCGCACCGGTGCCGAGCGCGACTCGGGCGATCGGCGTGCGGCCGGCGGTGACCGTCCCTCGCGCGGTGGCTCATCCGGAGGCCGAGATGGTCGTGCCGCTGGTGGTCGTGATGGTTCCGGCCGCGACGGCGGACGTGGCCACCGCGGATCTGACGGATGGGATGGCGGCCGCAGTGGTCGTTTCGGCGATCGTGATGCGCGCAGCGGCGGTCGCGACCCAGAGCGCCGTTCCTCGAGCAGAGACGAACGAAGCGGTTCTCGTCGCGACGACGGCGAACGTCGCTACGGCGACCGCGGCGCGCCCCGCCACTCTGCAGGGCAGTCTGATCGCTCCGGCGGTCGCGGCAGCAGTGGTGCGGCTCGTTCGTTCCGCAACGACGGAGGCGGGGCATCGGACCGGCGGTCATACGACGGACGAGACGACGACCGTGGATTCCGTGATCGTGACGATCGCGGCGGAGATCGCAGCAGAGACAGCGGAGGCGCAGGCCGCGGCCGGGACGCTCGTGGCGGATACCGCGGCAGCGCCGAACGGCCTGCGCGCGATGCCGGTCGGCGCCACGGCGATCGCGACGATCGTGGCGGTGGACAGGGCTCCAGCGGTCGTGACGGTCGGGGCCACGGCGACGGCGAACAGCGCGGCACCGGGCGGCGCTACGGCGGTCGCGATGATCGCGCTGGTGATCGTCGTCTCGGCGGTCGTGATGAGCGCAGCGGTGGTCAGAGTTCCAACGGCCGTGATGGTCGCGGCGTCGGCCGAGGCTACGGCGGGCGTGACGAGCGCGGTGGCGAGCGTCGATACGGAGGCAGGGACGAGCGCAGCGGCGGTCAGGGCCCCGGCAGCCGTGATGGTCGGGGCTACGGGGGGCGTGACGAGCGCGGCACGGGGCAGCGCTACAGCGGTCGCGACGAACGCGGCGGCGAGCGGCGGTTCGGCGACCGCGGAGCGCGGGATGCAGAGCGCGGCACCGGCGGGCGTGACGACAACCGAGGCGGACGGCCTGCCGATCGCACGAACGATCGCGGGGGAGACCGGAACGACCGCCGTGGGGATCGCCGTGCCGATGAACGCGGCGGGCGCGGCGGCCAGGGCAGCGGCGGGCGCGCGGACAGCCGGGGGGAGCGCTCCTTCGGCGGCCGCGACGACCGCGGTGGCCGCGGTGCCGGTGACCGTGGCGGCCGGGAAGGTCGCTTCGGCGGCCGATCGGATGATCGTGGTCGGCGAGGAGGCGGTGACCGCAGGTTCGACGATCGCGAAGGACGAGCGCCGGGCAGGGGCGTCGATCGCACTCGCGACGATTCTCGAGACGACGATCGGCTGAGCAGCGGGCGCGACCCGTTCCTCCCGGACGACGTCGAGCCGCGGGAGCTGCCCTCAGGAGCGCGCAACGAACTCAAGACACTGAGCAAGGAGAACGCCGAGCGCGTCGCACGTCACCTCGCGATGGCGGCCCGCGAGATCGACGAGAACGCTGCGCTGGCTCACGAGCATGCCCAGGCGGCAGTCCGACACGCGGGACGCGTCGCCGTTGCCAGAGAGACGCTGGCGATCACGGCCTACCGGACGGGTGACTTCTCGTTGACGCTCCGCGAACTGCGCACTCTGCGCCGCATCACGGGCCGCAACGAGCACATCGCCATGATCGTCGACTCCGAGCGCGGAGTGGGACGCCCCGAGAAGGCACTCGAGGAGGGCACGGGAGCCCAGCGCGACGAGCTCGATACCGCTCAGCGCGTGCAGCTGGCCATCGCCATGTCGGGCGCGCGCCTCGACCTCGGCCAGACAGAGCTGGCACTGGCCGAACTCGACATCAACGAGCTCGATCCGGACCTGGCGTATTCCTGGAGCCCCGGTCTGTTCGCCGCGCGCGCCGCCGTGCTGGAGGACCTCGGCCTCACAGACGAGGCGGAGGAATGGGCACGCCGCGCCGATGTCGCCGCTGAGGCCATCGCGCAGGAGTTGGCCCGCGACGACGAGCTCATCGTCGAGGAGATCCCCGAGATGGAGATCTCCGAGATGGAGGTCGATGAGGACGGGAAGAACGGGACATCGGACGCCTCCGCAGACGGAGTCGCTCCCGCTGGTGCTGAGACGGACGAGGGCGCGGCAGCGGTCGTCGACGGGTCGACGGCCCCGACCGTCTCCGCGGAGCGCGACGATGGGCCGGTTGAGGACGCCGCCGCCTCCGCGGCCGAAGAGAACCGCGCAGTCGTGCTCGACGCTGAAAGCGGCCTCGTACAGGACGGCGACTCCGACGCCGCCGAGACCGCAGCGATGGATCCGGCCGATCCGGTGGAGCACGACGACGTCATCGCCCCCGCCGGCGGTGGCCATGACTCTGCGGACGAAGAGCACGGCGACATCGAAGACGAATCCGCGAACGCGGCCGATGACAGCGCAAAGGGTGCGGACTCGGACGCCGCGCCCGATCCGGATGTCGCCGTCGAGGACGAAGTGAGCGAGATCCTGGTCGAGGCGGGAATCGACGAGCCCGCCGGCGCCGACGCGCAGCCGGCGGCTGCCGAGGCGGAGCACGAGGAGCAGCCCGCAGCGGGCACCGACGCGCAGAAGGGGGACGAGCGACCCGATGGCGCTCTTTTCTAAGAAGAAGGGGCCGGCGCCCCTCGACGGCGTCGACGTCGTCCTCAACGATCTCGACGGCGTCGTCTACGCGGGCGACGGAGCGCTCCCGCACGCGGTGGAGAGCCTGAACCGCGCCGCAGCGGAGGGGCGTCGGCTCGGCTACATCACCAACAACGCCTCGAGGACCGATGCCGCGGTTGCCGAGCATCTGCGCGAGCTGGGTCTCGACACACGCCCGGATGACGTGGTCACCAGCCCTCAAGCGGCGGTCGCGCTGCTGGCGGAGAAGGTCGCGGACGGCGCGACCATCATGGTCGTCGGCGGCGACGGGCTCGTCGACGAGCTCCATAAGGCGGGGTACACCGTGACCCGCAGCGCGGAGGACGCCCCGGCGGCCGTCGTGCAGGGCTTCTCACCCGATGTGGCATGGACCGATCTCGCTGAGGCGGCCTTCGCGCTCGCCGAACCGGAGGACGCCGGGGGCATTCCCTGGATCGCCACCAACACCGACTGGACGCTACCGCGGGCGCGCGGCATCGCCCCGGGCAACGGCACCCTCGTCTCGGCCGTGCACACCGCGGTGGGGCGGCTCGCCGAAGTCGCGGGCAAACCGGAGGCGCCGATCTTCCATGCGGCGGTGGAGCGCTTCTCGGCCCGCCGGCCGCTCATGATCGGCGACCGGCTCGATACCGACGTCCAGGGCGCTCAGGCCGCCGGCGTCGACTCCGCGCTCGTGCTCACCGGGATCGACCGTCCTAAGCACGTGCTCGCTGCGGCGGCGAACGCGCGCCCGACCTACATCGTCGGCGATATGCGCGAGCTCTTCGAGCCGTATCCGCTCGTCCGCCGCAGCGGAAACGTGACGACGGTCGGCGACGCGTCCGTGGAGATCGACGGTCCCGACATCCGGATCCTCTCCGAGGGCCGCGAGATCGACCTGCTGCGAGCGGCTGCGCACGGCATCTGGGACACCGGCAGGCAGATCTTCGGATTCCGCGTGCCTGAGCGTCTGTATGCCGATCCGTTCCACCGTCAGAGGTAGCCTGGCTCCATGCAGGGCAGCGAAGAGGATGGGGGCGCCGGAGAGGACGGCGTGCTGGTCAGCCGAGTGCGCGTGATCGAGGGCCAGCCGCTCGTCGAACGCGCCGAGGCATACCGCGCGCTGCACACCGAACTCGCTCAGCGCCTTGAGCAGGCGCCCGGCGAGGCATGAGCGCACGGCTCGACGCCGAGCTCGCCGCGCGCGGTCTCGCCCGTTCACGCACGCACGCCGCTTCTCTCATCTCAGACGGTTCGGTGCGCGTCGACGGAAGGACTGCCGCGAAGCCGGCACAGCGCGTCGATCCGACATCCGACATTCGGATCGACGGAGGAGACCACTACGTCAGCCGCGGCGCCCACAAACTGATCGCCGCACTCGACGGCTTCGGCATCGATGCCGCCGACCGCGTTGCGCTCGACATGGGGGCGTCGACCGGCGGGTTCACACAGGTGCTGCGCGAGCGCGGCGCCCGCACGGTCATCGCGGTCGACGTCGGGCACGACCAGCTCGCGGCCGCCGTGGCAGCGGACGACGGCGTGCGCGCGGTCGAAGGGTACAACGTGCGCCGGATGACGCCGGAATCACTGGCCGAGAGCAGCGGCGTCGGCGAGCGGCCGACGCTCATCACCGGCGACCTGTCGTTCATCTCGCTGCGGCACGTGCTTCCGGCTGTTGCGGAGGCGCTGCCGAAGCGCGCGGACCGCGATGTCGTGCTGCTGGTGAAGCCGCAGTTCGAGGTCGGCCGCACCGGTATCCGCGAGGGCATCGTCGTCGAACCCGAGCTGCGTGTCGCCGCGGTGCGCGACGTCATCGACGCCGCGGCCTCCCTCGGCCTCGGCACGCGGGGCGTGCTGCCGTCGCCGATACGCGGCGCGCACGGCAATCGCGAGATCCTGCTCCATCTCGCCCCCGGCGTCGCGCCGCGCGACTGGACCGATGAGATCGACGCAGCCGCGCGATAGACGCTCCTTCTCCGAGTCAGGGCTGTCAGAGGGGCGCCGAACATCGCCGGGACGGGGGACACTGGTGGCATGGATGATCTGCTGGTTCCCTCAGGGCCCGGGGCGCCGCGCGGTCTTCTGATACCGGCGGCGGAGCTGGTCGAGCAGTTCTCGAGATCATCTGGCCCCGGCGGTCAGGGTGTGAACACCGCCGATTCCCGTGTGCAGCTCAGTCTGGATCTGGCCTCGACATCCGCCCTCGACGAGGTGCAGCGCTCCCGCGTGCTCGAGCGCCTGGCGAACCGGCTGAACGGAACCGTGCTCACCGTCGACTCCTCCGAGGAGCGCGCCCAACGACGCAATCGGGTCGCGGCGCGGCGGCGCCTCGCCGAGCTGCTGCGCGAAGCCGTGGCACCGGAGATCACACGGCGCCCGACGCGCCCCACACGGGGATCTCAGCGCCGTCGTCTTGAGGGAAAACGGTTGCGGGGTGAGACCAAACGGACCAGACGACGGCCAGGCCAGGAATGAGCACGTCGGTCTGCTGCGTCGTCCTGACCGACAGGTCCCTCGCGCCGTTCGAGCTCTGAAGAGACATAGGGGATCGGATTCGCCCGCGAGATCAGAGACCGGATGATCGTCGTGGACGGCGCGGCCATCGCGGAGGATGCCCTCTCAGGAGCGTGCGAAGGCCGCACCGGGGAGCGAACCGCCTGTGCAGAACGCGACGGAGCCCCGCGGATCCGACACAATGGGTAGACGTGTCGAATGCGGGAGAGAGCGGAGCGGACGATGGCTGAGCGCAGGATCCTGGTAGTGGCGCACGCGCATCGTGACGATACCGTCGATGCCGCTGTGCGGGTGGTCGACACCCTGCGGCGCTCCGGCGCCACGCCCGTGATGGAGCACGCCGACCGCACGGCACTCGCCGAGGTCGCTCCGGTGCTGGGCGACGTTGCGGTGCTGGGCGACGACATCCCGGTCGCCGACGTCGACCTGGCCATTGTGCTCGGCGGCGACGGTACGATCCTCCGCGCGGCGGAACTGGTGCGAGAAGGGACGGCTCCCGTTCTCGGCATCAACATGGGCCACGTCGGCTTCCTCGCCGAGATCGAACGCGACAACATGGACGCCGCCGTCGCGCGCGCCGTCGCAGGCGACTACGAGGTCGAGGAGCGGCTCGCACTCGCCGTCAAGGTGCGCGACGGCGCGGGGCGAGTCGTATTCAAGAGCTTCGCACTGAACGAGGCGTCGATCGAGAAGGACAGCCCAGGCCGGATGATCGACGTCGTCCTCGAGGTGGACAGGCGCCCGCTGTCGAGCTTCGGCGCAGACGGGGTCGTGATCGCGACGCCGACCGGGTCGACCGCGTACGGCTTCTCAGCGGGCGGCCCCGTCGTGTGGCCGACCGTGCAGGCGATCACCGTCGTGCCGGTGTCGGCGCACGCGCTGTTCGCCCGCCCCCTCGTGGTCGGACCGGAGCATGCCGTCGCGCTCGAGCTGCAGAACTCCATGGGAGGCTCGGGCGTGCTGTGGTGCGACGGGCGCCGCACGTACCCGCTGCCGGACGGAGCACGGGTGTCGGTCAGGCGCTCGTCGAAGCCCGTGCGGCTGGCGCGGCTGCACCCGGCGGCGTTCACGGATCGGCTGGTGCGGAAATTCCAGCTGCCTGTGCAGGGCTGGCGAGGGCCGACCGGAACCATGATGACGACGTCCGTGAGCGTGATTCCGGTTGCGGATGATCACGCGACGATGGAAGGGAGCGAGGAGCCGGAGTGATCGAGCAGATGCGACTGCGCGACCTCGGCGTGATCGCCGAGGCCACGATGCCGTTCGGAACGGGATTCACCGCAGTGACCGGTGAGACGGGCGCAGGCAAGACGATGGTCGTGACGGGACTGGGGCTGCTGCTCGGCGCTCGAGCCGACTCGGGTGCTGTGCGCAAGGGCGCGGCGCAGGCCTCGGTCGACGGTGTGTGGAATGTGCCGGGCACCGGGCCGGTCGTCGAGCGCGTGCAGGAGGCGGGCGGCGAAGTCGAGCCGATCGGGCAAGGACGAGGCGAGCTCTTCCTCGGCCGCACGATCTCGGCCGAGGGGCGCAGCAGGGCGAGCGTCGGCGGGCGCGGCGCCCCTGCCGGAGTGCTGGGCGACCTCGCCGAGCACCTCGTGGTCGTGCACGGGCAGTCGGAGCAGCTGCGGCTGAAGTCGCAGGCGGCTCAGCGCGACGCGCTGGACCGTTTCGGCGGTGAGGCCGTGCGCACACCCCGCACGGCCTACGCGGAGGCGTACGAGGCCTGGCGCACCGTCGACGCCGAGCTGTCGAGGCTCGTCGAACAGCGCGATGCTCGTGCGGAGGAAGCGGAGCGACTGCGCGACACCCTCGCGGAGATCGAGCAGGTCGATCCGGAACCAGGGGAGGACGCGGACCTCGCAGCGCGCGCCGAACGGTTGGCCAACGCCGAGCAGCTGCGGGCCGCCGCCGCCGCCGCACGCGAGGCGCTCTCGAGTGAAGAGGACGCACCGGATGTCTCCGGCCTGCTCGCAAAAGCCCGCCGAGAGCTTGAGCGTGCGGCGGATCCGGCGCTGACCGGCATCGCGGAACAGGTCGCAGAGATCGGGTACCGCACGGCCGACCTCGCCATCGAGCTGTCGAGCTTCCTCGCCGACCTCGATGAGCAGGGCCCGGCGGAGCTCGCGGCCGTCGAGGAGCGCAGGGCCGCGGTGAATGCGCTCGCGCGCAGCCACGGTTCGCTCGATGAGGCGATCGCGCTGCTCGAGACCGGGTCGGCGAGGCTCTCGGAGCTCGACGACGACGGCGAACGCGTCGAACGCCTGGCCGGATTGCGCGACGAAGCGCGCGAGGTCCTCGACGAGCGTGCGACGCGGCTGACTGCGGCGCGTGCGGAGGCGGCGGGCCGACTGTCCGCCGCCGTGACCGATGAGCTGCACGCGCTCGCCATGCCGGACGCCGAGCTGACCGTGAGAGTCGGGCAGACGCAGGAATCGACGCACGGCCGCGATGAGGTCTCCTTCCTGCTGGCACCGCATCCGGGGGCGGAACCGCGACCGGTGTCCAAAGGCGCGTCGGGCGGTGAGCTCAGCCGCGTGATGCTCGCGATCGAGGTGGTCATCGCCGAGACCGACCCGGTGCCGACGTTCGTGTTCGACGAGGTCGACGCGGGCATCGGAGGGGCAGCGGCGATCGAGGTGGGCCGCAGACTGGCGCGACTCGCCGAGCGCTCACAGGTGATCGCCGTCACGCACCTCGCCCAGGTCGCGGCCTTCGCGAACAACCATCTCTCGGTCGTGAAGGCCTCGGACGGCACCGTCACGACCTCGAGCGTGCGCGCGCTGTCGGGCGAGGAGCGCGAGGCGGAGATGGCCCGCCTGCTCTCCGGTATGTCCGACTCGGGAGCCGCGCTCACCCACGCCCGCGAGCTCCTCGCTTCCGCAACGGTCTGAGCCGCGCCCTGCGCACTATGCAGGGCAGAAACTCAGGCGCGTTTCGTGCCAGGATGATCGTCAAGCCGAATTCGACCGTTAGGATTGAAGCCCGTGATGCAGACTTCCGACGCTGGCCCCACGGGCAAGACCACCAAGCAGATCTTCGTGACGGGCGGTGTGGTCTCCTCGCTCGGCAAGGGCCTCACGGCTGCGAGTCTCGGCAATCTTCTGACGGCACGCGGCATGCACGTCGTGATGCAGAAGCTCGACCCGTATCTGAACGTCGATCCGGGAACGATGAACCCGTTCCAGCACGGCGAGGTGTTCGTCACGGATGACGGAGCGGAGACCGATCTCGACATCGGCCATTACGAGCGCTTCCTCGGGATCAACCTCTCCGCCGCCGCGAACGTGACCACCGGTCAGATCTACTCCAAGGTGATCGAGCGCGAGCGCCGCGGCGAGTACCTCGGCGACACCGTGCAGGTGATTCCGCACATCACCGACGAGATCAAACGCCGGATGCGTCTGCAGGCTCAGGACGATCCGCAGCCTGACGTCATCATCACCGAGGTCGGAGGCACGGTCGGCGACATCGAGTCGCAGCCGTTCCTCGAGTCGGCCCGTCAGCTGCGCCACGAGCTGGGCCGCGACAACGTCTTCTTCGTGCACGTGTCGCTGGTGCCGTTCATGGGGGCATCGGGCGAGCAGAAGACCAAACCGACTCAGCACTCCGTCGCCGCCCTCCGTCAGGTCGGCATCCAACCGGATGCGCTGGTGCTGCGCAGCGATCGTCCGGTCACCGAGGCGAACATGCGCAAGATCGCCCTGATGTGCGACGTCGAGGTCGACGGCGTCGTCAACACGGTCGATCTCCCGAGCATCTACGACATCCCTTCGACGCTGCACACTCAGCGCCTCGACTCGCACATCGTGCGCCGTCTCGGCCTCACCAAGGCGACCGACGTCGACTGGACCAGATGGCAGCGAGTGCTCGCAGCCGTGCACAACCCGAAGCACGAGGTCACAATCGGTCTGGTCGGCAAGTACATTGATCTTCCGGACGCCTACCTGTCGGTCACCGAAGCCATCAAGGCAGGCGGCTTCGCACACGAGACGAAGGTCAGCATCCGCTGGATCCCGTCCGACGAGTGCGAGACGCCGCAGGGCGCGCGCGAGCGCCTTGCGGACCTGGACGGCATCTGCGTACCCGGCGGCTTCGGCATCCGGGGCATCGAAGGCAAGCTCGGTGCGCTCCGCTTCGCCCGCGAGCAGGGCATCCCGGCGCTCGGGCTGTGCCTCGGCATGCAGTGCATGGTGATCGAGTACGCGCGCAATGTGGCCGGCCTGGCCGGTGCATCCTCGAGCGAGTTCGACCCGGGGACGACCACGCCCGTCATCGCCACGATGGCCGAGCAGGTCGAGGTGCTCGACGGCGGCGACCTGGGCGGCACCATGCGTCTCGGGCTCTACCCTGCCAAGCTCGCGGAGGGCTCTCTCGCGGCCGAGACCTATGGTGCGACGGACGTGGCAGAGCGGCACCGCCACCGCTACGAGGTCAACAACACCTACCGCGATCAGCTTGCCGAGGCAGGGCTCGTCTTCTCAGGGATCAACCCCGATCTCGACCTCGTCGAGTTCGTCGAGCTGCCGCGTGAGACGCACCCGTACTACGTCGCCACTCAGGCGCACCCCGAGCTGCGCTCACGCCCGACAGCCCCGCACCCCCTTTTCAACGGTCTCGTCGGCGCGGCGCTCGAGCGACACAGGGCGAGCGAGCTGTTCGAGGACGAAGACTGACAGGAGACAGGGCCAGCATCGGCATCCGGCCTCTGACGGGGAGTCGCAGCCGGATCGAGGGGAGAGCAGTGGAGCTGAGGGACGAACCGTTCGGCGTGGAGGTCGTCGACACCCGCACGGGGTACACCGGTCGGGTGTGGGACGTCGTCGAGGATCGACTGCGATACGGCGGCAACGAGCTGGTGCGGCACTACGTCGACCATCCGGGGGCGGTCGCCGTCGTCGCGATCGACGACCGTGACAGGGTGCTCCTGCTGCAGCAGTACCGCCATCCGCTGCAGGCCCGTGACTGGGAGATCCCGGCCGGCCTGCGCGATGTGCCCGGCGAGCAGCCGGTCGAGACAGCTAGACGGGAGCTGGCAGAGGAGGCGGACCTCACCGCGAGCGACTGGTCGCTGCTTGGCGAGTTCGCGCTCACGCCCGGTGGAAGCAATGAGCGCATTCTGATCTACCTCGCCACGGGTCTGGACCGCACAGACGAGCCGTACCCGCGCGACGCGGAGGAAGCGGACATCCGGGTCGAATGGCTTCCGCTGCCTGACGCGATCCGTGCCGTGCGAGACGGCAGGTTCGTGAACGCGACGACCGCGCTCGGGCTGCTGACGGCGGCCGATCGGCTGCGCCAGTAGCGCCATGCGCATCGAGCGCGCGGTCGACGCCTACCTGCGGCACGTCACGATCGAGCGCGGGCTGAGTGACCACACCGTGGCCGCCTACCAACGCGATCTCGCAGGCTACGCTGCGTGGCTGGTCGGGCACGGAGTCACGGACGCGACGGCCGTCACCGCAGAGCATGTCGCGGAATTCGCCGCCGACCTCGCGTCCGCCGAGCCTCCTGCTGCGCCGTCGTCTCTGGCGCGGATGCAGTCGTCCGTGCGCGGACTGCACCGCTTCTTGGCGCGAGAGGGACACACACCGGATGATCCGACGGGAAGGCTGAAACCCCCGAAGCAGCCGACGACGCTGCCGAAGGCGCTCACGATCGAGCAGGTGGAGCGACTGCTGCGCGCGCCGAGCGAGGATGAGCCCGTCGGCATCCGGGATCGTGCCCTGCTCGAGCTGCTCTATGCGACGGGTGCGCGCGTGTCGGAGGCGATCAGCCTCGACGTCGACGACGCGGCGCACGACGACATCATCCGGTTGCGAGGCAAAGGCGACAAGGAGCGCATCGTTCCGGTCGGGTCGTTCGCCCGCGACGCGGTTGCGGCGTATCTCACCAGGGTGCGCCCTGCGCTCGCCGCGAAGGGGAGGGGCACCTCGAAGCTGTTCCTCGGAGCGCGCGGGGCGCCGCTGTCGCGCCAGAGCGCGTGGCTCGTGATCCGAGCCGCGGCGGAGAAGGCGCAGCTGACGGAGCACGTCTCACCTCACACGCTCCGGCACTCGTTCGCTACGCACCTGCTGCAGGGAGGCGCCGATGTGCGCGTCGTGCAGGAGCTGCTCGGACATTCGTCGGTCGCGACGACCCAGATCTACACGCACGTCACGGCCGATACGTTGCGGGACATGTACACGACAGCGCACCCCCGAGCCCGCTGAGCGGCGCCCGACACGGTCGCTTTCTGCGCTGTCATCGGTCGAGGGGCTCTCGGCACCGCGCTCTCCTCATCCGCCTGGGAATCGACCGTGTCGGACGCCGCTCAGGGCGTGACGTAAGGGGCCCGCGACTGATGGCGGGCCCCTCGCTCGTCATTGCGTCAGATCATCCACTTCAGCGGTTCGCCGTCGTGGTAGTCGTAGCCGGTCTCGTCGGCAACCCAGGCGATGTAGCCGGGCTCCTGCCCCTCGGGGATCGCGGAGATGAAGCACGTCGACATCCCGGAGTTCGACTCGTCCTCCTCGCTCGACATGTAGTTCGAGTCGCAGGCATCGAACGAGCCGATGACGCGCACCGGACCGAGCCGGTTCTCGTTCGCGTCGAAGGCGTACATCTCACTGGTGGGGCTCTCGCCGTCCATCGGCACGGTGAAGGGCTCCGCCTTGTCCATCTCGACGGTGAAGTAGTAGACGTCGTAGCCGTCGAGCGACTCCTTGAAGTCGTCGTCGTCGATCGCGTCGAAGTCGCTCTTGTCGGCCTTCGACACGTCGGAGACGGTGACGTTGACGTTCTGCTCGCCGTCGTCGGTGTCCGGCCAGAGCACCGTGGCGGTGTCGCCGACGGACAGCTCGGTGCCGGGAGCCGCGATCTCCCCGGCAGGGGCGGGGTCGGCCTCGGGCTCCTCAGCCTCGTCGGGCTCCTCAGCCGTGTCCTCGGCGGGAGTCTCCTCCGTCGTCGACTCCTGCGACTGCTCGTCCGCGATGTCGTCGACTGGGTTCGAGCAGCCGGCCAGCGCGAGTGCGGCGAGGGCGACGGCGGACGTGAGAAGGATGGGCTTGCGCATCTGGATCGCCTCCTGGTGGGTGGCACCCCGCTGCTCCGGATGAGCGACGGTACCTGGTGCCTGCTGTTGACACGAGTCTTCCAGCGGTGACCGCGCGGGGCGATGGGGAGTCGTGCCCATCCGGCAGACAGCGGTGTGCGGACCCGTCGGCTCTCGGCGATCCTGCGCCGTCGGCGACTGGTCGCGTTTAGACTCACATGGACGCGATTCAGGAGGATCATCGGTGGCGAAAACCCACAAGCAGAGTGACGAGGTCATTCTCGGCCCCACCGGCCGGCCGTACCACGGCTTCGCGACTCCGCCGGAGCTCGACAGCCACGGCCCGGCCCGCATCGTCGCGCTGTGCAACCAGAAGGGCGGCGTCGGCAAGACGACGACGTCGATCAACCTGGCGGCCTCGTTCGCGAGCTACGGGCGCAAGGTGCTGGCGGTCGACTTCGATCCACAGGGGGCGCTGTCGGCGGGGCTCGGGGTGGCGACGCACGACGTGCCGACCATCTACGACCTGCTCGTCGACATGAAGCGCGACCCGCACGAGGTCGTCGTGCCGACCGCCACACCGGGGCTCGACCTGCTTCCGGCGAACATCGATCTGTCGGCCGCTGAAGTCCATCTCGTCAACGAGGTAGCCCGCGAGATGATCCTGTCGCACGTGCTGCGCAGGCTCGCACCGGAGTACGACCTGATCCTGATCGACTGCCAGCCGTCGCTCGGCCTGCTCACTGTGAACGCGCTCACCGCGGCGCACGGCGTGCTGGTGCCGCTCGAGTGCGAGTTCTTCGCGCTGCGCGGCGTCGCCCTGCTGGTGGAGACGATCGAGAAGGTGCAGGATCGCCTCAACCCGTCGCTGGAGCTCGACGGGCTGCTCGCGACCATGTACGACTCGCGCACGCTGCACTCCAGAGAGGTGCTCGAGCGCATCGTCGAGACCTTCGGCGACAAGGTGTTCGAGACCGTGATCGGGCGAACCGTGAAGTTCCCCGATGCGAGCGTCTCCGGTGTTCCGATCATCGACTTCGCGCCGGAGCATCCGGCGGCACAGGCGTATCTGCGCCTCGCCAGGGAGCTGGTCGACCGTGGCGCGGTCGCCTAGGGACATCGGAGAAGAGCTCCCGGATGACACGGCCGCGGCTGGATCATCCGGATTCAGGGTGTCGTTGGCGAACTTCGACGGCCCCTTCGATCTGCTGCTGCAGCTCATCTCGAAGCACGAGATGGACATCACCGAGATCGCGCTGAGCAAGGTCACCGACGAGTTCATCTCGTACCTCGGCGACGTGGAGACGGGGGAGGAGCTCGACCGCGCCAGCGAATTCCTGGTCGTGGCCGTCACGCTGCTCGACATGAAGGTCGCTGGTCTCCTGCCGCAGGGGGAGCTGGTGGACGCGGAGGCGGTCGCCGCCCTCGAAGCGAGGGACCTGCTGTTCGCGCGGCTGCTGCAGTACCGTGCGTTCAAGGAGGCGGCCGGATGGTTCGCCGGCCGTCTGCACGGCGAGGACCGCCGCCACACCAGGCAGGTGCCGATCGAACAGAAGCACCGCTCGCGCACGCCGGAGCTGAAATGGACGCTGACGCTCGATCAGTTCGCCGCGCTCGCACTGCTCGCGTTCGCGCCGAAGGCTCTGCCGGGTGTCGGGCTCGACCACCTGCACGCACCGCTCGTGAGCATCAGAGAGCAGGCGGCGATCGTCGTCTCCACTCTGCGCGGGCGGACGACGCTGTCCTTCCGCGAGTTGGCTGCGGGCTCGGAGGAAGTGGGAGTCGTCGTTGCGCGGTTCATCGCCGTGCTGGAACTGTACCGGCACGCGGCGATCTCGTTCGAGCAGCTGGAGCCGCTGGGCGAGCTGACGCTGACGTGGACGGCCGAGCACTGGTCCGACGAGACGCTGGCATCCTTGGGGGCAGAGTATGACCGATGAGACGACCCTCGAACGGGGCACCGTGCAGCAACGGCTCGAGGCGATCCTGATGATCGCAGACGAGCCGATCGGCCTGGTGTCGCTCTCCGCGGCTGTCGGCGCGCCCGTCCCCGCGGTTCGGCAGGCGCTCGAGTCGCTCGTCGCGGACTATGACGGCGCTGATGACGGGACACCGCGCGGCTTCGAGCTGCGTGAGGTCGGAGGCGGCTGGCGGATGTACGTCAGGGCGGACTTCGATGACCTGGTCGCCGACTACATCGGCGGGCAGGCGCCGGCCAAGCTGTCGCAGGCCGCACTCGAAACGCTCGCCGTGATCGCCTACAAGCAGCCGGTGACGCGCTCGCAGGTGGCGGCCATCCGCGCGGTGAACGTCGACTCCGTGGTGCGCACGCTGCTGGCGCGCGGCCTGATCACCGAGCAGTTCGCCGACCCGGAGACCGGTGCGATCAACTACGGCACAACCGGCCTGCTCATGCAGCAGCTGGGCATCAACTCCCTCGACGAGCTCCCCCCGATCTCCCCCCTCCTCGACGACGGCGCGGACGGCTTCGACGACTTCGTCTGATCCGTCTGCAATTCTTCATTTCTGGCACATCTCCGATGTTGTGCCCACCCGGAGAAGTGCCAGAAATGAAGAGGTACGGGCGCGGAGCGGGTGCGGCGGCTGAGAGGATGAGGGGATGGAACGGAACGAGACAGAGGGTGTGCGCCTGCAGAAGGTGATGGCGAATGCCGGGGTCGCCTCGCGGCGCGCCTCTGAGGACCTGATCGCGCGCGGGCGGGTGCGCGTCAACGGGGAGGTCGTCACCGAGCTGGGTACGCGGATCGATCCGGATGCCGATCTGGTCGACGTCGACGGTCAGGCGGTGCAGCTCGATACGTCCAAGCGGTACGTGATGCTGAACAAGCCGACCGGCGTCGTCAGCTCGATGAACGACGACAGGGGCAGAGCGGATCTGCGCGACTTCACCCGCGACTGGGAAGAACGGCTGTTCAACGTCGGCAGACTCGACGCCGAGACCAGCGGCCTGCTCGTGCTCACCAACGACGGCGAGCTGGCCCAGGTGCTCGCGCACCCGAAGTACGGCGTCACGAAGGTGTACATCGCGAAGGTGCGCGGCAGCGTCTCCGCGCAGACGATCGCCGAGCTCACGCGCGGATTCGACCTCGACGACGGGCCGATCAAAGCGGACAAGGCGCGCCTGCTGGACACGTCCCGCGGTACGAGCCTGGTGGAACTGACCCTGCACTCCGGCCGCAACCGCATCGTGCGCCGGATGATGGCGGCCGTCGGACACCCCGTGATCGAGCTGGTCAGACGGCAGTTCGGGCCCCTGCACCTCGGCACGCTCTCAGCGGGCGGGACGCGCGAACTGACTAAGGTGGAGAGAGGCGCGCTTCTGACACTGTCGCGCCACGAAACGGGTGCTCCGCAGAATGCGTCGAGCACCACCGATCAGAAGGACTCCCGTGACTGATTCCGCCGTGCGCGATGGGACCGTGCCGGGGCGCGCCGTGCGCACCTCAGGTACGGTGCGCGTGGTGGGCGCCGGCCTGCTCGGTGCGAGTGTCGGACATGCGCTGACCCGCGCCGGCATCGACGCGGCGCTCGCCGACACCTCTCCCGCGCAGCTGCGCCTCGCAATCGACTACGGCGCAGGACGCGCGGCGCATGACGGCGACCGGCCGTCGCTCGTCGTGGTGTGCGTGCCTCCGGATGTCGTGGCCGACGTGGTCGAGGCGGAGCTGGCGGCATTTCCCGACGCGGTGGTCACCGACGTCGCCTCCGTGAAGCTGCAGCCGCTGCGTGAGCTGCGCCGGCGCGGCGTCGACCTGGCGCGCTACATCGGATCGCACCCGATGGCGGGTCGCGAGCGCGGGGGAGCGATCTCCGCCCGCAGCGACATCTTCGCCGGACGTCCGTGGGTGATCTGCCGCGACGGCGAGACCCGCGCAGCAGACCTCGCCGTGGTCGAGGGCCTCGCGCTCGATGTCGGCGCTGTGCCGATCGAGATGAGCCCCGAGGAGCACGACGGCTCCGTCGCGCTCGTCTCGCACCTCCCGCAGGTGGTCGCGTCGCTGATGGCCGCGCGCTTCGTCGACGCCCCCGAGCACGCGCTCGCGCTGGCGGGGCAGGGCGTGCGCGACACCACGCGCATCGCGCACTCGTCTCCCGAGCTGTGGGTGCAGATCCTCGAGGCCAACGCCGATTCCGTCGTCGCAGGCCTCGACGCGCTCGCCGCCGACCTCACCGGTCTCGCCGATGCGCTGCGCGAGACGTCGAAGCCGGGGTCGCGGCGCGTGATCGCCGAGACCATCCGGCGCGGCAACGAGGGCGTCGAGCGGTTGCCGGGAAAGCACGGCCAGCGTCGCGAGTTCGCCTCGCTCATCGTGATGGTCGACGACACCTCGGGTCAGCTGGGCGGGCTGTTCGGCGATCTGGGCGAGCTCGGTGTGAACGTCGAGGACTTCCGTCTCGAGCACTCTCCCGGCGCACCGCTCGGCCTCGCCGAGATCGCGGTGGACAAGGGCATGCTGACCGGCACCGTCGAAGGGCTCGAAGCCCGCGGCTGGAGGATTGCGAGCACCGATGACGAGTGAGGCCTTCGGAGGCGTGACCGTCGTCGCGATCGACGGGCCGGCAGGCAGCGGAAAGTCGAGCGTCTCCAAGGAGATCGCCCGTCGCCTCGGCTTCGGCTACCTCGACACCGGCGCCGCGTACCGCGCGTTGTCCTGGCACGTGCTCGATTCCGGTGCGGACACGCGCGACGAGTCTGCGGTGCTCGACGCGCTGAAGGTCTTCGACCTGCGGCTCGGGCTCGATCCGGATGTCCGCACCGTCATGGTCGGTGAGACCGACGTGACAGACGCCATCCGGACCCCGGAGGTCACCGGTGCGATCGCGGGCTTCACTCGCGTGCAGGCGGTGCGCGACGCTCTCAACGACGGGTTCCGGAGCAAGGCACGCGAGTCGGGGCTGCCGGGCGTCGTCATCGAGGGACGCGACATCACGTCGGTCGTCGCCCCCGACGCTCCCGTGCGGATCCTGCTCACCGCAAGCGAACAGATCCGCGCGCAGCGCCGCGGCCTCGAACTGAAAACGGACGCGGGCGACGTCGCGCAGGCGATGAGCCGACGCGACGCCAGCGATGCGCACACCCTCTCCCTCGCGCAGGGCGACAGGGGCGTCGACGTGGTCGACACCTCAGAGCTCGACTTCGAGCAGTCGGTCGCCGCTGTGCGAGGCGTGATCGAACAACGAACGGGAGGCCTTCATGGCCGATGACGAGGAATATGACGGCGGGCCCGACCGGCTGGCCGAACGGATCGCGGAACTCGACGACGACCTGATCGAGGCGCGCAGCGAATCGCTCAGGCAGAGCCTCGAGGACTACGAGCTCGATGAGGAGGACGCCGCGCTGCTGGCCGGTGTGCGCGTCGACGAGCTCGGCATGGAGTACTCACCCGCGCTGCCGGTTGTGGCGATCGTGGGGCGGCCCAACGTCGGCAAGTCGGCGCTGGTGAACCGCATCTTGGGGCGCCGCGAGGCCGTGGTGCAGGATGTGCCTGGCGTCACGCGCGACCGTGTGACGTACAAAGCGGAGTGGAACGACAGACGTTTCTCCCTCGTCGACACGGGCGGCTGGGAGCCGGACGCGCGCGGCATCGACAGGTCAGTGGCGTCGCAGAGCGAGGTCGCGATCGACCTGGCCGACGTGATCCTGTTCGTCGTCGACGCGATCACGGGGGCGACGGCGACCGACGAGCACGTCGTGCGGATGCTGCGCAAGACGAGCAAGCCGGTGTTCCTCGTGGCGAACAAGATCGACGACTCAACGCACGAGCCGGAGGCCGCAGCACTGTGGAACCTCGGGCTCGGCGAGCCGCATCCGATCTCCGCGATCCACGGACGCGGTGTGGCCGACCTGCTCGACGCCGTGCTGACGAAGATGCCGAAGATCTCCGCCGTGGCGAAGGAGGAGATCGGCGGTCCGCGCCGCGTCGCGATCATCGGGCGGCCGAATGTCGGCAAGTCGTCACTGCTGAACAAGGCGGCCGGTGAGGAGCGCGTGGTCGTCAACGACCTCGCCGGCACGACTCGCGACCCGGTCGACGAGGTCGTCGAGCTCGGCGGCAAGCCGTGGCGGCTGGTCGACACGGCCGGCATCCGGCGCCGCGTGCACATGCACCAGGGTGCCGACTTCTACGCGTCGCTGCGCACCTCCGCCGCACTTGAGAAGGCAGAGGTAGCGGTCGTCGTGCTCGACGTGAGCGAGCCGATCAGCGAGCAGGACATCCGGATCATCGAACTGGTGCTGCAGGCGGGGCGCGCGCTGGTGCTGGCGTTCAACAAGTGGGACCTGCTCGACACGCCGGAGGCCGAGCGCAACGAGCGCCGCCGCTTCCTTGAGCGCGAGATCGAGCGCGACCTCGCCCACGTGGCGTGGGCGCCGCGCGTGAACATCTCGGCGAAGACCGGTCGGCGCCTGGACAAGCTCGTCCCTGCGCTCGAGCAGTCGCTGGAGAGCTGGGACCGCCGCATTCCGACGGGCAAGTTCAATGCGTTCCTGTCGGAGCTCGTGGCGGAGCACCCGCACCCGCTGCGCGGCGGCAAGCAGCCGCGCATCCTGTTCGGCACCCAGGCGGGTTCGCGTCCGCCGACGTTCGTGCTGTTCACGACCGGTTTCCTGGACCCCGGCTACCGTCGGTTCATCCAGCGTCGCCTGCGCGAGCTGTACGACTTCGAGGGCACGCCGATCGTGGTCAGTATGCGCATCCGCGAGCGTCGCCAACGCAGATGACTCCGTCCGAATGACGATGGGTGCTCCGAAAACCGCGCTTCGGAGCACCCATCGTCATTTCAGAGCGGAGCGGCGGTAGCGTGGACGGATGACGATCGTTCCTCCCGCGGCCGGTGAGCCGCGACGGCCGCACGGGCCGCGGGATCCGGGAGACGCATGGGTCGTCGCGCCGACAGGCGAGCGGTACTGGGGGAGGTTCGGCGCAGCAGGACTGCTGGCGACGGATCCGGTTCGCGGCGTGCTGCTGCAGCACAGGGTCGGATGGAGCCACTTCGGCGGCACGTGGGCGCTGCCCGGCGGCGCGCTGCACCAGGGCGAGACCGTCGACGACGGTGCGATCCGCGAGGCGCAGGAGGAAGCAGGCGTTCCGGATGGCGCCGTGCGGCCGCGCTTCACCCATGTGTTCGACGCGGGCGTGTGGCAGTACACGACGGTCGTCGCCGACGTGACGGATCCGTTCGAGCCGACGATCAGCGATCCGGAGTCGCTGGAACTGGCATGGGTGCCGGTCGATGAGGTCGACGAGCGGGAACTGCACCCGTCGTTCGCCGCCGCGTGGCCGAGTCTGCGCGACGCGCTCGGCGTGCGCCCCGTGCTGCTGGTGGACGCGGCGAACGTGGTCGGATCCGTGCCAGACGGATGGTGGCGCGATCGCGCCGGGGCCGCGGCCCGGCTGCGCGGCGGGCTCGAGACGCTCGCCGGAGCCGGGCTGCCCGCCGCCGATCTCGGCCTGCCGCACGAGCGCTGGTTCCCCGGGATCGAGATGGTGGTCGAGGGCGCGGCCCGAGCGATGCCGGATGCCGGAAACGCGCACCGTTCCCTCGGCGAGGCGAACCGAGACGCGGCGCCGTGCGCCGTGCGCGTCGTGCGTGCGCCGGGCTCCGGAGACGACGAACTGGTGATGCGCGCCGAGGCGATGCGCGCATCCGGGCTCAACGTCACCGCGGTCACGAGCGACCGTGCCCTGCGCGCCCGCCTGGAGACGGCAGGCGCGCACGTCCGCCCCACCTCATGGCTCCGCGCACTCCTGCCCTGACCCTCGCTGCCGAGATGCGCACATGTCGTCGATATGCGCCGTTTGGGACGTCATCTCGTCGAAAACGTGCGCATCTCGCGAGCCCGCGGCGTGGCCGACTCCGGATGTTCGGAGTCGGCCGGCGCCGATCAGAACGGGTAGTCAGCGATCTGCGGGCGCAGGGTGACCCACTGCACCTCGGTGAACGCCTCGATGTTGGTCTCGGCGCTGCCGATCCGGGTGCCGTTGCCCGACGACTTGGTGCCGCCGAACGGGGCCTGCGACTCGTCTGACACGGTCTGCTCATTGATGTGGATCTTGCCGCTGTCGAGCCGGTCGGCGACCGCCATCGCGTCGCTGACGTTGCCGAGCACGCCGATCGACAGCCCGAACTCGCAGTCGTTGGCGATCTCCACTGCCTCGTCGATGCTGGAGAACTTCATCACAGGCGCGACGGGGCCGAAGATCTCCTCGCTCCACGCGCGGTTGGAGCGGTCGAGGTCGGTGATCACCGTCGGCCGGAAGAACCGGCCCTCGTGGGTGCCGCCCGCTGCGATCGTCGCGCCAGCGGCGGCCGCGTCGGCGACGATCTCGGCGCAGTGTGCGGTCTGACGGTCGTCGATCAGCGGGCCAAGGGCGACCTGCTCCGTGTTCGGGTCGCCGACGGGAAGGGCGTTCGCCTTCGCCACGAGCGCGGCGACGTACTCGTCGTACACGGACTCGTGCACGATGTGGCGACCGGTGGTCATGCAGATCTGGCCCGAGTTCATCCACGATCCGAACGCCGCGGCCGAGGCCGCCTTGTCGACGTCGACGCCCGGCAGCACGATCAGGGCGTTGTTGCCACCGAGCTCGAGGTGCGCGCGCTTGAGCAGGCGCCCGCAGGTCTCGCCGATCTTCCGGCCGGCTCCCGTCGATCCGGTGAACGCCACAGCGCTCACTTCCGGTGCGTCGACCACGGCGGCTCCGACGTCGGCGCCGCCTGGCAGCAACTGCAGCACGCCGGCCGGCAGGCCCGCCTCCTCGAAGACGCGCATCAGCACAACGCCGCCGCACACGGCGGTGCGGGGGTCCGGCTTGAGCAGCACGGCGTTGCCGAGCGCGAGAGCCGGGGCGACGGCCCGGATGGACAGGATGAGCGGGAAGTTGAACGGCGCGATCACGGACACGACGCCGATGGGGTTGCGGCGCGCCAGTGACCAGCGCGCCTCGTCGCTCGGCAGCACGTCGCCCTGGGGCAGATGCGGCAGCGCCGAGGCATCGAAGCACTCGTTGGCGGCGACGTGCGTCTCGAGCCCCGCCTTGGGCGGGATCGAGCCGTCCTCCCGGATGATCCAGCGCTGGATCTCTTCGCCGTGCTGCTCGAACAGATCGCCGGCGCGGCGCAGCACTGCGGCGCGCTCCTCCGGTCGCTTCGCGGCCCACTCGCGCTGAGCTTCAGCGGCTCGAGTCGCTGCGGCGTACACGTCGTCTGCATCGGCGACGCCCACAGTACCGAGCACGGCGCCGGTCGCGGGCTCGATGACGTCCTGCACACCGGCGGAACCCGGCTGCCAGGATCCGGTGCTGATCTTGCCTTCCCAGATGGCGGGATCGATGAGTGTCATGTTCTCTCCTTCGAGGGGTGGTCTGCGGGGGAGGCTACGGCACGATGCGCGCGTCGATCAGCACGGGGCCGTGTCCTCTGCGAGGGCATTCGCGTACGCGGCGCGCAACCCGTGCTGCGCCGTCATACACGATGCTTGCACCATACCCGGTCGCGAGTGCCATGAAGCCGATGCCGAGCTCATCGAGGCCCGGGGCATCGGAGACGGACATCTCCATCAGCGGTCGAGGAACCTCGAACGCTCTGCGCCCCGCCGCCGCGGTGCGCGGCTGTCGCGCGCCTCCAGGGAGAAGCGCGCGTCTCGTGTGGACTTGATGAGGATCAATCGCGGCCGCGCAGTCGATCGATCTCGCGTCGCTCCCGCTTGGTGGGGCGGCCCGCACCTCGGTCGCGCATGCCGATCGGCTCGACGAACTCGCGCGGAGGCGGGGGAGGAGTGCGGTCGTCGTAGGCGGCTGCGGCGACCGGGGCGCCGACGCGCTTGACGAGCAGCTGCTTCACACCGAAGATGCGCGTGATGTGGCCGTTGCGCACCCGCACCTCATCGCCGACCCGCACCGGGTGTGAGGCCTTGACAGGGGCGTCGTTGACGCGCACGTGCCCGCCGCGCACCGCAGTCGTGGCGAGTGAGCGGGTCTTGTAGACGCGAACGGCCCACAGCCACACATCGAGTCGCACGGAATCTGCCATCCGGTCCATCGTACGTCCGCATTCCTCGCGCTGAGCGCGCTCTTCGTGCTGGAGCAGGCCACCTTTGGGCGCGCACGGAAAGGGTCTGTTCGGCACGAGGCACGTGCGCTCGCGGGGTCACGCGGCGTCGCCGACGACGACCGACTCAGCCTCCTCCGCCCGATCGGCATCGCTCTGGTCGATGACTGCGAGTGGGCGTTTGGCCAGAGCCAGCACAAGCGTCGCGATCACGGCGGCCGCGGCCGCGAACAGGTAGGGGACCGTCTCGCTGAACGCCTCGCCCAGCCATGCGGCGAGCGGAGGGGCGGCCGCGCCGCCGAGGAATCGTACAGCGGAGTACGAGGACGAAGCGATCTGGCGCGGCAGATCGGTGGCCTCCATGACTGCCTCGGTGAGGGTGGTGTTGCACACGCCGAGGAAGAGCCCGCCGACGATGATGCAGACGACGAGCGCTGTGACGTGCTCGACGAGGAATCCGGCCACGACGAGGTCCGCCGCGAGCAGCGGCAGTGCGATCATGAGCGCGATGCGCCGTCCCCACGTTCTGATCACGATCGGTGCGAGCCAGACACTCGTGACGGCGAGAGCGATGCCCCAACCGAAGAATGTGTACCCGATGCCCATGGCGCCGAAGCCGAGCGGGAACGGGGAATAGGCGAGCAGGATGAAGAACGCGATGTTGTAGAACAGCGCGGCGATCGCCAGCAGTCCGAGTGCGGGGCGGCCGAGTGCCCTGAGCGGTGCAGACAGAGCGATGCGCTCACGCGGACCCTGCGGACCGCGCAGCAGCACGGCGATGGCGACGAAGGCGACGGCCATGAGGACGGTGACCCCCAAGAACGGCCCGCGCCAGCTGATCTCACCGAGCAGGCCGCCGATGAGCGGACCGATGGCGATTCCGATTCCGAGGGCTGCCTCGTAGAGCACGATCGCCCTGCCCGTGCCGCCAGATGCGGCCCCGACGATGGCGGCGAGAGCGGTCGAGATGAACAGCGCATTGCCGAGCCCCCAACCGGCGCGGAAGCCGATCATGGCATCGACCGAACCGCTGATCGCACAGAGGAATGCGAACACGATGACGGCTCCGAGCCCCAGCATCAGCGTGGTCTTGGTGCCGATGCGGCTCGACACGAAGCTCGTGATGAGCATCGCCAGACCTGTGATGAGCAGATAGCTCGTGAACAGCAGCTCCGATTGGAACGTCGTCGCGTGCAGCTGCTCGGCGATCGCGGGCAGGATCGGGTCGACGAGGCCGATGCCCATGAAGGCGACGACGCAGGCGAAGGCGATGGCCCAGACCGGCAGCGGCTGCTTCCACATCGGCTGGTCGTGGTCGGAGTGGTCGTTCGATGCGCTCACGAAGCACCTTTCTCATATCGTGGTGAGGATTCCGGACGGCCGTGGTGCGGCGTGAGAGCATCCGGATGCGCGGGGCGCGCAGAAGAGTGCGCTCGCCGCGGAGCTACGGGCCTTCGGCGCGGGTGGCGTCGTTCGCGACCCGGTTGGCGATCTGCGCCGTGCGGCGCAGCGCCGCCCAGTCGTCATCGCTCAGCTTCGCGAAGCGGGGGAGAAGCGTCGAGGCGATCTCCGTGCGCCATGCGGCGAACGCGGCGAGCCCCTGCTCGGTTGCGGCGATCTGCACCGCGCGGGAGTCGTCCGGATCGGGGTTGCGCTCCACCAGCCCCGCCTCGGCCATCGTCTTGACCAGGCGGGTGATGCCGGGCTGGGTGACCCGGCTGCTCCTGGCGAGGTCGCCGAGCCGCTGGGGGCCGGATTCGCGCAGGATCGCCAGCGTGCGCCACTGGGTGGCAGGAGTCTCGCTGTGCGTGTCGAGAGCGGCGATGCGGGTGAGCGCATGTGCGCCGATGATCAGCGCCTCGAGATCCTGTTCTCTGGTCACCTAAGAAAGAATACCATCAGTATATATCTAAGGTATGCGTATTCGGATGGGCGAGGCGCGTCACGCACGCCACGCGAGGGTCGCGGAATTCGCGGGATGTTCGGCGACGGGCTAGACTTGTCGAGTTGTCCGCACGCGGACGACATCGGGCTGTGGCGCAGCTTGGTAGCGCACCTGACTGGGGGTCAAGTGCGCTAGCGGCTGGTTCAGCCTGAAAAGTGAACAACGGGATGTGGCGCAGCTTGGTAGCGCACCTGACTGGGGGTCAGGGGGTCGCAGGTTCAAATCCTGTCATCCCGACAGAAAAGCCCAGGTGAGAGCAAGTTTCTCGCCTGGGCTTCGTCGTTTCCGTGATCCCCTTCGGAGGGGTTTATGGAAGCATCCCACCGTGACTGCCGATGTCCATCGAGATGCTTCAACTGCGGACGTTGCGACGAGCCGGGACCTGGCCGGGACCTGGAGCCCGTTTTCACTGCGATCTGCGACCGTTTTCATCGCCCGGGAGCCGCTGCCGGACGCGTCTTGGCAGGAGCCTCGCGGGTGGGGTTTTCTTGCCCGTCGAGGAACGCGTTCGCGCGGGCCGCGGCGTCGGTGAGGTGTCGGGTGTCGGGGTGCAGGTAGCCGCGGGTGGTCTCGATGGGGCTAGCCACCTCAGATGTCACCTATCCGTGCAGCAGTCCCGTCCGCCGTCGTGATAGTGACGGCACCCAGCGCTGTGGGAGTAGCGGCCGATCAAGGCAGGCCCGAAACCTGACGGGCAGCTCGGGCAGGTCATTGAGATGATGCTCGGCACTTCCGGGCGCATCGGGGAAGTCCTCGCGATCCGCCTCGGCGACCTCGACCTTGACGCGCCGATACCCTCGGTGCGGATCTCGGGAACGATCGTGAGCCGCAAGGGTGAACCCACGCACCGACAGGACTATCCGAAGACTGCACGCTCGGTCCGCCGCGTCGCTCTGCCAGCGTTTGCGCTCCGGGCGATCCAGGCGCGACTGGAGAAGATCCGTTTCACCCACCCGGACACGCTGCTGTTCTCCACTCGCGTCGGGACACCGCACACGACGAACAACATCCGCAGGCAGCTCCGTGACGTGATGCAGCAAGCCGGAGTTCCTGACGTCACCCCGCACCGGTTCCGTCGCACGGCCGTGACCGCGATCAACGAGGTCGGGGGACTGCAGCTCTCCTCCGAACTCCTCGGACACAGCGACCCCTCGATCGCCCGGGATCACTATATCCGCCGCAACGAGACCGTGAACCCGGTCACAGCGGACTTCCTGGAACAAGCGTTCGGAAGACCAGCGTGATGGTGGGGCAGACCGCGGCCAGGACGCGAGACGGCGTGTTTCGTTACGCGACCTGGAGGTTTCTGCGGGGGAGAGCACGCCATGCTGAGCAGCATCCCCGTGTCTGTCGGGGGTTTACGACAGAATGGAGACATGCCTGAAACCGCCGTAATCTCTGCCGACACGGCAGAACTGCGCAAGGCTCGCGGCGCGTTCTTCACGCCCGATGCGATAACGCGCTATGTGACCGACTGGGCGATCCGAAGCTCAACGGACACCGTCCTCGAACCCTCCGCTGGTGATGCGGCGTTCCTCGTCCAAGCAGTGCGCCGTCTCCACGAGCACGGCGCTGGCACGCCTGCCGTGGACGGTGTCGAGATCCATGAGCACAGCGCCGCAGTCGCGCACCGTCGGGTTGAGGACGCCGGGGGCAGCCCGAACATCACGGTGAGCGACTTCTTCCTCGTCGAACCAGAGGCCCGTTACTCCGTCGTGGTCGGCAATCCGCCTTACATCCGCTACCAGGACTTCACCGGCGAGTCTCGAATCAGGTCACGCGCAGCAGCCCTGAAAGCCGGGGTCTCTCTGACTGCGTTAGCGTCAAGCTGGGCTGCGTTCACAGTCCACGCCGCCCTCTTCTTGAAGGACGGCGGGCGGATGGGGCTAGTGCTCCCCGCGGAGCTTCTCAGCGTGAACTATGCGGCGGCTGTCCGGCAGTTCCTCTTCGACCGATTCCGTAGCGTTGAACTCGTCCTATTCGCTGAGCAGGTTTTCCCCGAAGCAGAAGCTGATGTCGTGCTGCTCCTCGCAGATGGGTTCAACGAGGGGCCAACCGATCACGCGACGATCTACCAGGCTCAAGACGCCAATGCTCTCGCATCGCTTACCGGTTCGCTTACTTGGAAGCCGATCGACCCGTCAGCGAAATGGACAGGGCTACTGGTAGACCCTGACGCGGTGGAGCCTCTTCGCACGCTCCGAGCAGAAGGCCACTTCACAAGCCTCGACACCTGGGGCGACACCACGCTTGGAATGGTCACTGGCAACAATCGCTATTTCGCGCTCTCACCGGCACGAGTCAAGGAACTCGGTCTGCCTCGCAAAGACCTTGTTCGGCTCTCCCCGCCTGGCAGTTCCCATCTCAGAGGACTTGAACTCTCCAGCAGTGCGATGATCAAGCTCGGGCAACTAGGTAAATCCACCTGGCTGTTCCACCCAGCTGACAGGCCGTCTGCAGCTGCGCAGGCATACATCGACACCGGACACCTCGCGGGTGTCGACGACGCATACAAGTGCCGGGTACGGAAGCCGTGGTACCGAGTGCCGCTTCTGCCACCCGCCGACTTGATGCTGACGTGCATGAACGCCGACACCCCCAGGCTGACGACGAACACGGCGGGCGCGCACCACCTCAACTCTGTCCACGGCGTCTACCTCAACGAGCAAAATCGGGAGCTGGGGCGCGACCTTCTGCCCATCGCGAGCCTCAATTCGGTGACTCTTCTCAACGCCGAAATGGTGGGACGCGCGTATGGGGGAGGGATTCTCAAGCTTGAGCCGCGCGAGGCCGACGTCTGGGCAATGCCCTCACCCGCACATGTACAAGCTCGCGCTGAGCAACTGCGTCTCATCAAGCAGGACGTTACGAAGCTCCTCCAACAAGGAGACCTCCTCGCAGCAGTCAAGCTCGTCGACGACGTCCTACTCGTTGGCCCCGAGCTCGTTACAGAATCCGAACTCGACCATGTGCGAGACGCCCATGCCGCCCTGGCAGGCCGACGCCAAGCAAGGGGACGAAGTGGCCGCTGAACCATCGACAAAGGCGAAAGCGTGGGCGATCTTTGATCGCATCGTCGCTGATGCCGCTCCCAGCGGGGAACACAGTAACCCTTGGGTTAAAGATGAGAGCGGAGCTCTCTCTTATGAGCCCGACTATGACACGCTCATCAAGCTTCTGGGAGTCCCGCTCTACCTGAAAGCCCCCACTACGACGGGCGTACCCGCTCTCGCGTTGGACGTCTGGCTTTCGTATGAGCTCCGTCGCTCCGGGTTCGATGCTGACGCCGCTTGGCCACGTCCTTCGGCACCGCGAATCTTGCCTGGCCCTATCGTGAGCCTGCTCGGCAAGGTCACGGCCAAGGAACGTGATGCGCTCTGGAAGAGACTTCAGGCAAAGACACCGCCCACCGGAGCCGCCGCATCTTCGGCGAACATTCTCGGCAAGAACTACCTCAAGCAGGTCGACGTCGTGATGTCGAACTGGGCAGCTGGACCAGAGCTCCTCATCAGCACAAAGCGGATGGACTCCAGCTTTGGGAAGAACGCTGCGAATCGTGTCGAGGAATCTTATGGCGATGCAAAGAACCTCCGCCTCCGCCACCCCCTCGCGGCACTCGGCTTCGTCTACGGACTCCGATCCACCATCTTCGACGAGTCGCCCGATAAGGCCGAGTGGCTCATCGATCTTCTCCAGAAGCTCGGACGCGAAGATGACGCCTACCACGCCGTGTCTCTGATCGTCATCGAATACGGTAGCCACCTCTCCGTCGAAGAGTCAGATGATGACCAAGGCGATGGCGAAGACCGCCTCGCTGAAGCCGGAGTCCACGGTGACGCGGACACTGACGACGAAGCTGAAGAACAAGTCGAACAGTCAGATGTTGAGGTTGCTCTATCAAGCCTCCCTCCCGTGCATTTGCCTTGGGAGAGAGTTCCGGCCGACCTGCGCCCGGATCGGTTTATCTCCGAAATGGTCAGACGCGTTATTGATGCGACCCCCGTAAACATGCACGTTGAAGCTCGCGCTCGCCGCGGAAACGCTCAATCCCAGGAAAAGATCATCGGCTCCGGTTGACACGTCCGGAGCAAGCAAGCCCCATTCATTTGACGTCGAAGTCTCTGGGATTGATGGCATCGGCGCGTCGGCACTTTTCGAAGGAGACCTGTGAGACTGACAAAGTCAGACCCTGACCTTGAGTCGTTGGTGCGACGCATTCGGGATGGTGAGATTGATCTTCAACCGGATTTTCAGCGCGACGAGATCTGGGATTCCCCGCGACGCCAACGGTTGATCGATACTGTCCTGCGCGGTTGGTACGTGCCCGCGATCCACCTTGTTGTGGACTCGGAGGGCGGGGATGTGGTGCTGGATGGACAGCAGCGGCTGGCTGCGATCCGTGACTTCTTCGCGAACAAAGTCAAGGTGAACGGGTCTACGGAGCCTCCTGATGAGCGAATAAAGCGCCTAGATGGCTTGACGTATGAAAAGCTTCCGCCCGAGGTTCGGCGCGCAGTGAACAGTTTTTCGCTCTCCGTGATCAAGTTAGATGATTATGAACCGCAGGAGCCGAATGAGCTCTTCTTTAGGCTCAATCAGTCCTACAACCTAACCCCTCCTGAGAAGCGCAACGCACTGCATGGTGAAGCGCGAGATCAAGTTAAGGAGCTGGTTGAAGAGCTCAAGGTGAGCGGTCTCCTGACGAAAGAGCGCATCGGCTTCAGCAATAGTCGGCTCGCCTACGACGACGTCATCGCACGAGCTTGCGTGGCGCTGCAGCTTGACGACATGCGGCGACACATCAACAACAACGTGGTCGAAGCGCAGTATCGAACTGGAGCGTTCGTCGAGGCGACGATTTCTGGTGTCCAATCAGCTGCTGCTCGGCTGCTCGAACTCATCGACCAGACACCGACTCGAGTCCGATTCAACAAAGGAACCCTGCAGACGTGGCTGGTGTACTGCGCGTGGGCTCCCACTGCTACTGGCCCAATACCTGACGGTCTACTCGCGCGGTTTGAGGAACTACGTCTTGAGACGCGCGAGGACCAGAGTACCGACTTCCGAGGTCAGCTCGCGGCACTCTACGATGATCGCGCGTCGTACCGTGTGAC
The DNA here is from genome assembly GCF_003569805.1 of Microbacterium halotolerans. Taxonomy (GTDB): domain Bacteria; phylum Actinomycetota; class Actinomycetes; order Actinomycetales; family Microbacteriaceae; genus Microbacterium; species Microbacterium halotolerans. The sequence continues at coordinate 29,773 of NZ_KZ984054.1, forward strand.
GGACGTATCCTCTGTTCTGATTCGTGACCTCGTGATCCATTTGGTGTCGGAGCACGAGTTCAAAACGCTGCCTCGGCGTAATTCAGACAGCCTGCTCCGCCAGCTTCAAGAGAGTCCGACCAATCACGTCCAGAGCTCCATTTCGACGTTTATCGAGCAGTCTGACTGGGGAAACCCTATCGTTAATCGGGAAGCGTCGGCATGAGGCGAGCCAAGGAACTGCGCGTCTGGCACGAGCTTCAGACTGCTCACAGACGTACGACGCCGAACCTGTTGGACATTGGCGCTACAGGTGCCATCGACCTTTCCCGCCCATGCACCATCCTTGGCGGACGAAATGGGTCGGGCAAATCGCGATTGCTACGGTCCATTGCTTCGAACTTAGGAGACGGCGGGCTCTACCTGGATCTCCATCATCTGTGCGAACAAGCGCTCATCGTTCTTAGGTCGCTCTCGAATCTAGAGGAAATGAAGGACGAGCTTGGCAGACTTGGCCCCGACGACAAGCGACTAAAAGACGTGCGAAGGATTGTTGGTCGCGATTACTACTCGGTCGACTGGTACGCGCTCGACGTTGGCCCGGAGGACGGTGAGATCGCGGCGAAGTTCCGGTGGGGCGGCGCCCCAGATGATGATCCCCTAACTCCGTATTTCACGGTCAGTTATGCTGGGATCGAGTACGACGCACTCGACATGGGTCTCGGTGAGTTCTCGGTCCATTTTTTGCTTTGGATCCTCGAACAATTTAAGAACCACAAGAATCTGACCTTGCTTCTGGATGAGCCTGACGCGTACCTGCCTCCGATCGGGGTCGAACGCCTTCTCTCGCGGCTTCTGACAATCTGCCAGAAGCGCGGCTGGCGTATGGTCATTTCGACCCATTCGGAAGAAATGATCTCGTCGGCGGTCGATCATGGCGCGTTTCTGCTTTTGCGCATGGGGGCGGGCGGCTCGACAGACGCGTTCCACTCCCAGGACGATCCCACGATCGCCGACACTTTGCTGGCAAGACCACCGATAGAGCGTGTTCTATTCGTCGAAGACGAGTCGGCCTGGTACCTCTGTCGAGCCTTGCTCGATCAGAGCGATCGCATGCTCTACAAGACCACTTCACTCGTCTGGGGTGACGGCAATGGGTATATGACCCCGCTCCGCAGCAGCCTGCCTCGGCCTCCCGTGCCCGAGCTAACGTTCGCTGTCGTCCCCGATGGCGATCAAAGGGAAGAGATGTCCGACGCGCCAATAGCGGGTCGCTGGCCGCTTCACTTTCTCCCAAGCCGTGACGATCCAGACGAGCTCTTCCGTACTCTTAAAGATGACCCGGCGGCGCTTGCAGATGCTTTAGGCGTCGATGAAGCGGAGCTTCAGCGCAAGCTCGACGACCTTGAAGGAGAAGACTCCCACGATTGGGTCAATCTGCTAGGTGAGGCTTATGGTAGACCGCATGTGTTGACAGTACTTGCCGCATCTTGGGCGCGGACACATGCGGATGAGTCGGCTACTTTTGCCGCGCTTGTTCGAGCTGGCGTGTAACCAGCCGAGCAGAGCCATGTGTTGCGTTTAAGCCCGCGAGGTATGACTCCGACCCAGACCTGCCGTCATAGTTTCCTCGCCCCAACGCGACGCCAGCTTCGGCGACGCGTTTACTGTGTCGTGGAAGGACGCAGACGAATTACTGTTTGCCCTCAGCCGCGCAGGTTCAGGGAAGCCCAGAATGCGGTTCATTCTTCCACGCTGATCATGTGCTTGATCGCGGCGTGATTGGTCTTATGGTTGGGACGAGCTTCGTTTCAGCAACCGCAGCGCGCGCAGACGGAACTCGTCTGGATACGGTCTTGGGACCACTCCATCCTCCAAAAGGAAAGGACGGAACTCAGGGCGAATCAGCAGCTCGCGCAATCGGAGCAGATCCGGTATTAGTCGTCGCGGGGGACACGGATCGGCATGCCATCAGAGTCGTCGATCTCGTCATACTGCATGTCACCACTCGACCCAGGGAGTTCGGGCGTGAGGAACGAACTGGTGACAGGTTTGGTTTAGGCCGCGAGCGTGAGCGGCTCCGCTAGCTTGGCTTCGAACTCGATGGGCGTCAACCCGCCGAGAGCGTCTTGCGCGCGCTGCCGGTGATACTTCCGCTCGATCCAGACCACGATCGCGAGGCGAAGCTCCTGGCGGGTCGTCCATCGCTGCTGGTTGAGCACGTTCGTCTGCAGCAGCGACCAGAACGACTCCATGGCCGCGTTGTCCCCGGCGGCGCCGACGCGCCCCATCGATCCGACCATGTCGCAACGGCGAAGTTCCCGGGCCATCGCTCGGCTGCGAAACTGGCTACCTCTGTCGGCGTGAAGGATGCACCCGGCGACGTCGCCGCGGCGGGCGACGGCGTTGCGCACGGCGTCGACGGCGAGCTTCGCGGTCATCCGATCCGAGATGGAGTAGCCAACGATTCGGTTCGAGAACACATCCTTGATCGCGCAGCAGTAGAGCTTGCCTTCGCTCGTCCGATGCTCCGTGATGTCCGTGAGCCAGAGCCGGTTCGGTGCATCAGCACGGAACACGCGCTGGACGTGATCGTCGAACGCCGGCGGACCCACCTTCTTGCTCTTGCCCCGCCGGCGGCGTTGCGCGGACGAGAGGATCCCAGCTTGGGAGCACAGCTTCCACGCCGTCCGCCTGCTCATCCGCCACCCAGCCCGGCGCGCCTCATCAGCCAAGTATCGATACCCGAACGTCGGGTCGTCGTGGTGCGCGTCGTGCAGCGCGTTGATTCGATGCGCGCGGAGCACGTCCGCGTCGCGGATCGGGTCGTTGCGCCACCGGTAGTAGGGCTGACGGGCGAGCTTGAGAACCCGGCACGACACCGTCACGGGGATCCCCATGTCGGCGAGCTCAGATACGAGCGGGTATGTCTGTAATGGATCTGGAGCCCGCCCGTGGCTGGCTGAGAGGCTGAGCTTCGGCTCCAGCGTGTGACTCCGGGTATATCCGACCCGCCCGCGTGGCGGTGTCTTGAAAATGACGTGTCCACGCTCGAGTCGAAGCCGGTCTCTGCGCGCAGATGCCTTGATCAGAAGCTTGTCCACCCCCGAAAAGGTGTGACTCATTACAGATGTGACTCTCCGCGACCCCATGAAGCCGGCGACCCTTATCCGCAATCTCTACTGGAGGTTCTCATGACTTTCGTCGCTGAGAAATTCGAGCACGTCGTCGGCATCGACACGCACGCCCGCACACACACCTACTGCGTCATCCACTCCCGCACCGGTGCCATCATCGATTCTGCAACATTCCCCGTGTCCACCGCCGGACATGCCAGAGCACTCAGCTGGATCGTTCGCCGCACCGGCGGTACCACTGTGCTTGCCGCGATCGAGGGCACCTCATCCTACGGGGCCGGAATCAGCGCCCAGCTAAACGAAGCGGGGTTTGATGTCACCGAAGTGCGTCCAGCACCGCGCGCGTCTCATGCACATGCCGGGAAGTCCGATTCGCTTGACGCGGAAGCCGCAGCCCGGTCCGTGCTCGGCAAAGAAGTCGCAAGACTGGCGCAGCCTCGCCAGACCGGTGAACGCACGGCGCTGCGCGTGCTGTTGACGGCCCGCTCCCTGATCGATCAGCAGCGCACCGCGAATCGCAACGCCCTCACCGCCCTTATTCGAACCGTCGACCTCGGTGTCGACGCACGCAAACCGCTCACCGACGCGCAGGTCGCCACGATCGCGGCATGGCGCACCGGTCGCGATCACCACTCGGCTCGGGTGACACGCTCCGAAGCGAAGCGACTTGCCACGGCAGTGCTCGAGCAGACCGCACAGCTCCGCGAGAATCACCGTCAGCTCGCCGCGCTCACCGAACAGCTCGCGCCTGGCCTTCAAGATCTGCCCGGCGTTGGCCCGGTCACCGGCGCGATCCTCGTCACCGTCTACTCCCACCATGGACGCGTTCGTTCTGAGGCTGCGTTCGCAGCCCTTGGCGGCATCGCACCGTTGCCGGCATCGTCAGGCAACAACACCCGACACAGGCTCTCCAGGACCGGAGATCGCCAGCTCAACCGCGCCGTCGACGTCATCGCCCGCACCCGCATGAGCTACGACCCGACCACCCGCGACTACGTTGCACGCCGAAGAGCCGAGGGACGCACCGCACGCGAAATCCGACGCTGCCTGAAACGCTATGTCGTTCGCTCGCTCTTCCGCGAACTCCAAACTCGGATGACTTGACATCAGGCATAGAAGCGTCTGTGACCGGGGCCATTCGCTGACCCACAGCACCGTGTGACATGCGGAGTCCGAATGCCCCAGAAGAAACTGATGAGCGTCACCGACGCGCCGCGGATGATCGCCGCGCCACACGACACGAGAACGCCGACCTTCTCGCGCGACGCGAGATGCGGATTCGAGGAATTCGCACCGAAGCCCCACACGATCGCGGAAGTGATCAGGGCGAGGACGGAGAGGATCAGGCCGACAGTCATCACCGCGCCGACGATGATGCGCAACTGCTCGATCCCGGGAAGCCCGGTACCGTTCGGATCAATATCAATCACAGGGTGCTCCTTCAGCTCACAAACGCCAGAGATGGCGGACTTGCCAGCCAGGTGCACCCCGGCGCCCCCATCTCTCGTCGGAAACGCGTGGCCGCCGAGAGATAACATCCGAGCAGGTGTTAGCACGGGCGTGCTAACATGGAGGTATGTCAGTGCTTTCCGAGAGGGCCGTTTCGTGATTTTGATCGCGATCATTGCGTGCGAGATTGGTTTTTGGGTCGCGATCCTGGCCGGCCTCACCGCTCGCTATCTCGCTGGCCGACCGAAGCTCGGGGCCGCGCTGTTGATCGCGGCGCCCGTGATCGATCTCTTACTTCTCGGACTTGTGGCGATAGATCTGGTCGGCGGGAGTGATGCCTCGTGGCATCACGGTCTTGCCGCCGTCTACATCGGGGTGTCGGTCGCTTACGGGCATCGGATGATCGCCTGGGCGGATGCGAAGTTTGCCACGCGATTCCGAGGCGCTGCGCCTCGTCCGAAACTCACCGGCACCGCGTACACCATCGCGTGTTGGAAGGACGTTGTGCGCACGATGCTCGCCGCAGGCATCGCCGGGGCGATCCTGCTCGGACTGATCTACGTCGTCGCGGCCCCTGCCCGCACTGCCGAACTCCAAGGTTTCTTCCCTCTTCTCGGCCTCATCGTGGGGATCGATCTGTTATGGGCGATCAGCTATACGGTGTGGCCGAAGAAGACCCCCGCGCAGACGAGGGCGTGAGCAGATGCCCCGACTCATCGATCACAGGCGGCGCGAACGCGACATCGGCGATGCCGCGCTACGCGTCCTCACTATTGATGGGCTTGCGGCGCTATCGGTGAGGAGGGTGGCTGAGGAGGCCGGGATCGCCACCGCGTCGCTCCGCCGAGCGTTCCCCACGCAGGACGCATTGCGCCGGTTCTGTCTCAACCGCATCCGCGGTGATGTCAACGCGCGCATTCAGGCCTTGCATGGTGAAGGCGCGGAGCTCGCCCTCTCGTTGCTGTGCGAGCTACTGCCATTGGACGAGATTCGTCGAACTGAGCTCATCGTCCAGTTGCAGTTCGGCAGCCTCGCGCTCACCGACCCGAGCGTGTCCGAGAACGTCCGCGACCTTCACCGTGATGTGCGGGCGGTGTGTGCCGCTGCGCTCGAGGAGATCGATCGAGTGGCCCTCCTGCGTCCCGGAACCGACCTCGACATCGAGACCGAGCGCCTCCATGGCCTCCTGGATGGACTCGCGATGCACGCGCTTTCGCAGGCAGCGGAGGCAAGCGATCGTGTCGTCGCCGTCCTCAAGCACCATCTGAAGGCGATCACCACGACAGATGACCGACGGCCATGAGTGCAGCCCACCCGGCGACCACCATCCTGGTGAGTACTCTTCACCGGCGGACGGTGGACACGTGTCGAGACGGAAGGCTTGCGTGATGACGAAACGAGACGACAGGCTCCGCCCGATTGAGACGTGGGACGTGTTCTGGCGTGGCTCCTTCGCCACCACCTATGACGGTGTCGAGTACGTGATCGATGTCGACTACTTCGACTTCTCAGAACGCATCCGCCTCTACCGTGACGGCATGCTGATCGACTCCCGCAAGTCACCAGCCAGGTTCGACCTCGATCCCGCAACGCGCGTCGAGGCCACGATGTCGCTGTACGGGATGAAGCACGTCGATCTCATCAACGTCCAGGATGGCCGTCGCGTGCCGTTGCAACCCCGCGCGGGCACGGGCGAATCCTGGCGGGCTGGGCTCGCGCGAAAACATCCGCAAGCAAACCGATGGATCGGCTTCGTATCGTGGAGCGTACTTGTGTTCGCCGCGGTCACCCAGATCCCGGTACTGTTCAACTCCACCCTTGCGCATCTGACCGGCACGCCACTGCCGACCCTGGGTCTGCCTGTCTGGGCTAACGCCACGCTCGGGATCGCTGGCATCCTTGCAGCCCTTGACCGCGCCCTCCAACTCAAACACAACAAATGGCTCGATGACTGACCATGAAGCGCCTCAGGTTTGATGCCGCATCCTTTTGAATTGGAAGGATGTATGTCATGCCGAAGAAGATCGATCCCGCGCTGCGTGAGCGCGCTGTCCGGCTGGTGCGCGAGCATCGTTCGGAGTATCCGTCGTTGACGGCCGCGTCAGCGGCCGTTGCCCGCCAGGTCGGCGTCGGGCATGAGTCCGTGCGCCGGTGGGTGCTGCAGGCCGATATCGACGATGGCAGCCGCGACGGGATCACCAGCGTCGAGCATGCCGAGATCAAGCGGCTCAAGGCCGAGAACAGTCGCCTGCGGGAGGATGTCGCGATCCTGAGAGCTGCGACGACTTTCTTCGCGGGGGAACTCGACCCCCGCAACCGTTGATGCTGGGCTTCATCGACACGATGAGAGCCGAAGGGCACGCGGTCGAGTCGATCATCCGTGTCCTGCAAGCGCAGGGCGTGAAGATCGCCGCGCGCACCTACCGAGCCCACCGGCAAGGCATCGTCGCAGCGCGGACGATCACGGACGCGCAGGTCCAGGACGCTGTCCGCGCCGCGGCGTGGACCATTGTCGAACGCAACGGGACGATGCGTCGCGTGCTGACTCCCGAGGGCCTCTACGGGCGGCGGAAGATGACCGCGCTGATCCGCCGCACCACGATCCCCGGCGCGTCGCGCGGCGCGGTCGACCGGGCCATGCGAGACCTCGGACTGTCGGGCATCCGTCGCGACAAGAGCATCCGCACCACGATCCCCACCAAGGACGGGGTCTGTGCCGGCGACCTGCTGAACCGCGACTTCACCGCGCCCCGGCCGGATCACACCTGGGTCATGGACTTCACCTATTGCCGCACCTGGGCGGGCTGGGTCTACGTCGCGTTCATCGTCGATGTCTACTCGCAACGCATCGTGGCCTGGCACGCACAGACCACCAAGCACGTCGAGCTGGTGATGATCCCGCTGCGCATGGCCCTCTGGGAACGAGCGCGTGATGGGCACCCGGTCCAGCCCGAGCAACTGCGGGCACATTCGGACGCCGGGTCTCAATACGTCTCGCTGGCCTACACCGAGAAGCTGACGCTCGATGGCACCGCACCCTCGATCGGGTCGGTCGGCGACGCATACGATAACGCGCCGATGGAGACGATCAACGGGCTCTACAAGACCGAGTGCATCCGCACCACCGTATTTCACGACGGCCCCTACCGGACCATCGCAGACGTCGAATTCGCGACGGCCGGCTGGGCCGACTGGTACAACACTCGTAGGCTTCACTCGAGCCTCGGCTACGTCCCACCCGCCGAGTTCGAGCAAGCCCACTACGCAGCCCTCACCCCAGAGCCGCAACCCGCATAGGAGCGGCAAGAAACCTGGGGCGCTTCACACCGCTCCCCGCATAGAAGCGGCAAAGAACCCGGGACGATTCACCTGGAAGATGTGGACTTCCGATTCCTCGCAAACCTCCTCGAGGCAAGCGACTCCACACTCTCGCGAACCATCACCGTGCTGACAGACTCTGAGCTCGTGACCGTGCGTGAAGAAACTGTGGGAAGGCGCACGCGCGCCTGAATTGGCATCACCAGGGCCGGGCGTGCGGCGTTCGAGCAGCACCTTTCCACGCTGCAGGCCATCGTCGACTCAGGCATTTCTGACAAGGTCGAACAAGCAGCCGCCTCCGAACGATCAGGAAAACCCCAATGACCCCTCGCCTGGCGACCGTCGAAGACCTCCCCGTGAGCGCAGATACCCTCGCTGCCGCGTTCGAACACTATCCGTGGACGCGCCATGTAATCCCTGATGAGAAGTATCACCAGCGACTACACAATCTGCAGCTGCTGTACCTGGAGTACGCGCACACGCACGGGATCGTCGCGGTGGCAGGCAACAGCGACGGCGTGATCGCGCTCCTTCCGCCCGATGCTCCCGAACCTGCCCCAGAGATGATCGATCAGATCGTGCGCTTGCATGGTGATCGGATCGACAGACTCGACCACGCTGACTCACCGGCAGGGGCATGGCGGCTGGAGACACTCGGCGTGCACCCCAACCGTCAAGGTCGCGGGATCGCGTCTGTGCTGTTGACGTTCGCGCTGTCTGAAGCGGCGAGGCGAGGCGGTGAAGCGGTGGCGCTGGATACCTCTGACCCCCGCAACGTGCGCCTGTATGAACGGCATGGCTTCCAAACCAACACGCACACGGACGCGGGCGAAGGGCCGCCCGTGTGGAAGATGAGCGCGACCCTCATCAAGCACTGACAAGGGGCTTACGCCTGCGACAACGGCAGCCGCAGCTCTGAGTGAGTACCCGGCCGCCACTGATACTCACGGCTTCGGCCAGGTCGAATAACCTCTCTCCTCGGATGCTGCCAGTTTCTTCGGCGACGCGACCCGTGAGGCCGACCCCGATCTCGGGACAGGTGTTTGGTTGAGGAAACCGGCGAGCGGCCGGGCGTCGATCAGCGTCATGACGCTCATCGTGGCGATACTGAGTCTTCTTCCGAAGACACCGCCGGACGGGGCGCCGTGTGGATGACCTCTGCGTCGGCGATCGTTCGGATGATGCCGGCCATGTCGAGTGCGCCGTCGCCGCGATTCTCGGCTTCGCGGTAGATGGCTTCGCAGAGTTCGCTGAGCGGTGCATGCGCCCCTTGGGTGGCCGCTGCGTCGACGATGAGTTTCGCGTTCATGTGGACGTCGGAGATTGCGGCCTGCGCGGTGAAGTCCTCGCTGGTGAGCCTCTCGGTCTTGACTCTGGATATCGGTGAGGACATCTGTCCGGCGTCGAGGAGGCTGCGGAGCTTCTGCAGGTCGATCCCGTGTGCTTGCGCGAAATGAAACGCCTCCGCGAGGCCGGTGACGAGGGCGATCAGAAACACGTTGACGGCGAGTTTCATCGTGATACCCGAAGGCACGGGGCCGCAGACGGTGGTCGTGGCGCAGAGCGGGTCGAGCAGGGGGAGGATCTGCGGCACGACGTCGGGTTGTCCGGCGACCATGGCGACGAGTTTGCCGTCCTCGGCAGGGCGCCGAGATCCTGAGACCGGCGCCTCGACGTAGTTTCCGCCTGCGGCCTCGATCTCATCGGACAGTCCTTTTGAGAACTCCGGTGACAACGTGCCCATGTTGATGATCGTGCGCCCCGCGACGAGAGCTCCGAGCCCCTCGGGGTGGTCTCGGAGCACAGCGTCGATGGCGGACTCGTTCCGGAGCATCACGATGATCGTTTCGCACTCATCGAACAACTCACCGACGCTCTCAGCAGGCTTGGCGTCGCCGCCAATGAGTTCGACGACGTTCTTCGGGGTCCGGTTCCAAACGGCCAGCGGAACACCGGCGCGTGCCAACCGTCGCGCCATCGGCAGCCCCATGATTCCCAAGCCGATGAAGCCGATCGGCCCCTGTTCGGGACCGCTGCCATGGAGCGTCTTCTCGAACCAGTGATGCGCATACGGCTCTTTGTTGAACGCGGCGACCTCGCGATACCCGGATGCGCGGTAGAGGGAGATCGCCTCGGTGAGTGCTTTGTTCGTCTCCAGCCGGATCAGACTGGCTCCCAGTGAACGGCCCGCCTCTTCGGCTGTTTCGAGGAGCCGGCGCCCGATGCCCAGGCCGCGCACGTCCGGTGACACCCATAGACGCCGGAGCTCTGCGACGCTTTCTGTCACGGAGGTGATACTGATGCACCCCACGGCGCGGCCTTTCAATGTCGCAAGCAAGAACAGTCCGTGCGGAGGCTGGAACGCGTCGTCTGCTGCGGGAAGAGACTGCTCGGGACGAAACCCGCCTTCAAACCGGCTATCGAGAGTTTGGTAGTACGCGTCGACGGCACGTCGGGCCTCTGGCAGGCCAGGGTCAACGGGGGTGATCAGCACTGCGGACGCCGTGAACAGGCGCTGCACCGTCGCTGCCGCTTCGGCGAGTTCGTGACGTTGACGCTCGCTGAGCGGAGTGAGGATCGAGCCGACCATGTCATCCGAGAGCTGGTCGAGCAGGGCGAGCTCGTCCACCCCTCGCGCCGTCAGTGCCGCGCGACGTACACGACCGTCTTGCGGCGACGGTGAGACCGTGACCAGTCCTTCCTCCTCCAGCGAGCGGAGTTGACGGCTCACGTATCCGGAATCAAGGCCCAGACGGGATCGTAGCTCCCTGACGTCGATTCCTGTTCTGCCGATCTCCCAGACGACCCTGTCCAACCCGAGTGAGCGGTTGCGGGCGAGGTAGCCATCCGCGAGCGCACCGATCCGCTCTGTGACGACGCGATTGAACGCACGAACCACCTGAACCTGACTCTCCATCTCCATAATGTCTGACTATAGTCAGAGAAAATGAAGTGAGGAAGCACGAGAGGGGAGGTCGCTCGTCCGCGCGACCGCGGATCAGATAAGGGTGAGCTACGCTGAGAGCAACCACGTGACACGGGGTGCCCCTAGGGCTGAGATCACACCCGTCGAACCTGATCTAGTTCGTACTAGCGAAGGGATGTCGCGCATGACGCGCACGCACATCGATATTGTTCACTCGTCGGGAGCTCTGCTTTCGAAGCTCCGAGCTGAGGGCCCGTTGGTGCAGTGTCTGACGAACACCGTCACCACGAATCTCGTCGCGAATGCCGTACTCGCCGTGGGCGGCAGTCCTGCGATGGTTGATATCCCAGAGGAAGCTGGATCGCTTGCCCGGTCGGCGGGAGCCGTGCTGATCAACATGGGGACCCCGTCGGCAGAACAGCGCGAAGCGATGGTCGAGGCCGCGAAAGGGGCGTCGGAGTCCGCAACGCCGTGGGTGCTCGATCCCGTAGGGATCGGCGCGCTGCCTGTCCGTACTGCCTTGGCTCGAGAACTCGCCGCGATGAAGCCGACGATCGTGCGGGGCAACGCTTCGGAGATTCGGGCGTTGGCAGGAGCCGGGGCAGGTGCGCGCGGCGTCGACGCCACCGATCCGGTGGACGATGCACGGGACGCTGCGATCGAGATCGCCCGCTCGTGCGGAGTCGTGGTCGCCGTCTCTGGGGAGGTGGATCTGATCACCGATGGAACGACCGTGGTCCGGATCGCGAACGGCACGAAGCTGTTCACGCGGATCACTGGCGCCGGGTGCGCGTTGGGCGGAGTGATCGCCGCGTTCGCAGCGATCAGCGACGATCAGCTCGAAGCGACTGTTGCGGCCTGTCTCATCTACGCCGTTGTCGGAGAACAGGCCGCGGAATTCGCAGGCCAGCCCGGATCCTTCGCTGTCGCGTTGCTGGACGCTCTCGACAGCATCGACATGGCGATGCTGAGAGAACGGGCTCGGCTGTCGTGACTGCCGACCTCTCGATCTACCTGGTGACGGACTCGTCGCAGACGGCGCGGTCCGGCCGTCGCATCGTCGATGTCGTGCTGGAAGCGGTCGCGGGAGGCGTGACGGCGGTGCAGGTGCGGGAGAAGCACGCCGATGCTCGCCCGGTGCTGCAGTTGGTGGACGCTCTGGCCGACCGACTCCCGGAGCGTGTCGCGTTGTTTGTGAATGACCGCATCGATGTGTTCCTTGCAGCCCGCTCGCGGGATACCGGTGGCCGGGTGACCGGTGTGCATGTCGGCCAGCAGGACCTGCGGGTCGAAGACGTCCGCAAGCTCATCGGTCCACGGCCGGCGATCGGTGTGACTGCGAACACGCGCGCTGATCTTCACGCCGCCGCGGCAAGCCCAGCCCGGGTCGACTATGTGGGCATCGGCACAGTTCGGGAGACGAGATCGAAACCGGACGCACCTCCACCGCGAGGAGTCTCCGGTGTCGCCGACCTTGCTCGCACCTGCCCGTTGCCGGCAGTCGCCATCGGGGGAATCGTTCCCGCGGATCTCCCCGCCCTCCGCGAGGGCGGACTCGCCGGAGCCGCCGTCGTGTCGCAGATCTGCGGGTCCGCCGATCCTCGCGCATCTGCGCAAGAACTCGCTTCTGCATGGAAGGAAACGTCATGACCTCGGCCCCTCATGCCCTGCGGCCAGCGCACGTGCCACGAGTACTGAGCATCGCCGGTACCGACCCGACCGGTGGCGCCGGCATCCAGGCGGACCTGAAGAGCATCGCCGCCAACGGCGGCTATGGCATGGCCGTTGTCACCGCGCTCGTCGCACAGAACACGGCTGGCGTCCGCACCATCCACACCCCGCCCGTGGAGTTCCTCACCGAACAACTCGCTGCGGTCAGCGATGACGTGACGATCGACGCGGTCAAACTCGGAATGCTCTTCGACGCCCCGCTCATCTCCGCTGTCGCGGGCTGGCTGGAACAGGCCCGTCCTCCGATCGTGGTGCTCGATCCGGTCATGGTCGCAGCCAGCGGCGACCGCCTCCTCACTGCAAACGCAGAAACGACTCTCCGCGAGCTCCTTCCACTCACCGACCTGATCACTCCGAACATCCCCGAACTCGCCGCCCTGCTCGGTGAGCGAGCTGCCGCCACCTGGGACGAAGCGCTCGGGCAGGCACGGGAGCTCGCGGCACGCTGCGGCGTGAGCGTGCTGATGAAGGGCGGGCACCTCGACGGTGCGGCGTCCGCGGATGCGCTCGTCACAGCAGATGGCGACGTGGACGTGTTCGCAGTCCCACGGATCGACACGCCGCACACACACGGCACCGGTTGCTCGCTGTCCTCCGCGATCGCGACAATCTACCCGCGAGCCGGCGACTGGGCGGTCGCCGTCGAACAGGCGAAGACCTGGCTCACACAGAGCATCGCCTCCGCCGAGCACCTCCAAGTCGGACAAGGCAACGGCCCCATCTCCCACTTCTCCGGACTCTGGGAGCGCGGCGGCACCACCACAACGACACCTGAACGGATCGCGAAGGACTGGTGGGACGGAACCTCCGATATCCGCGCCGAGATCGACGAGCTGGAGTTCATTCGGAGCCTGACCGATGGCACTCTCGAACGGGAAGCGTTCACCTGGTACCTGTCCCAGGACGCGCTCTACCTCAAGGACTACTCTCGGGCACTCGCCGAGGCCAGCAAACTCGCGCCCACCCCGGCAGAGCAGGCGTTCTGGGCGTCAAGCGCGCACGGCGCGATCGCGACGGAACTCGAACTTCACGCGAACTGGCTCTCGGTCGACACCATGTTCGACGCGGACCCGAGCGCGACCACGACGGCGTATGTCGACCATCTGCTTGCGATTGCCGCACGAGGCAACTACGGCGAGCTGATCGCCGCCGTGCTGCCCTGCTTCTGGATCTACGTCGATACGGGCGCTCGCCTCGCCCCGTACGCAACGCCGGACAACCCGTACGCGACGTGGCTGCAGACCTACGCAGACCCCTCCTTCGAAGCCCTCAACCAAGAAGCCATCCTCATCGTCACCACCCATGCGGCATCCGCCGACGACACCACCCGAGCAAGAATGCGCGCGGCATTCGAGACTTCTGCACGCCACGAAAAGCACTTCTTCGCAGCCCCCATGGCCAGTACCGCATAGAAGCGCCTGGCGCCGGCGGGTTCGAGCCGTGGATGGCTCGCTCCCAGCGAGGACGGATTCTCGCCAGCGGTGGACGCGAAGAGGTTGAATCCTTGTGGGGGAGCAGCTCCGGCTCCGGCAGCGCCTACCGGACCGTGGCAGAGCGGATCGAGGCACGAACCGTGGTACTCGATCCGCGCCTCGGGTCAGATCATCGGCGGGTTTCGCCTGCACGGGGCCAGACTCAAGAAGTACCTTCCTGAGCCCCGGTGCGAACGGGCGGGGGTCAGGACATCAGGTACGAGTCGGAGGAGCGGACTGCGCCTGCTACTTGCTGTCGGAGCGCCCGATCGGGCTTGCGTCGTTCTCGAATGCGGCTCGGGCGGCGGGCCAGCTGGTCTCATCGACGTGCAGAGCGGTCCGAAGGTAGGCCGTGCTCATCCGCTGGATGACGGCAACTCGTTCTGGGTTCTCATCGGTGGTCTCGGCGACTTCGTATCCGACGATCCCGCCGAGAGCGTGCTCCGCTCCGTAGAAGGACAGGAGGTCAGTGGCGCCGGGGCTATGCGTGTAGGCGTCGGTGAACCAGTCAGGCCCGCGGCTCGACATCTTGGACTGGTCACGGTCGCCGGCGATGACCAGGGTCGGAGTGGCAAGCTCACGGAACGACGGACGCATGAACGGGAAGTTCGCCTGCGCGAACGGATGCAGGTCATCACCGCCGATACCGGTTGCGGCGAACAGGATGCCTGCCGTGATGCGACTGTCGGACATGCTCTCACCGACCTGGCCGGCGTCGTCGAAGATGCGCGCTCCGAGGAGCGACTGCGCTGTCTGCGCACCCCACGAGTGGCCGGTCGCGGCAACACGGCTACGGTCGATACGGCCAGCCAGCCCAGGCACCGCTGACTCGATCGTGTCGATCTGGTCGAGGATGCGCGTGAGGTCCTCGATCCGCTCGGTCCAGATCGTCGGGAAGACCGGGTCATCGAATCCGAATCCGTTCCGGCGCGAGTCGAGGTGCGTGGGCTGGATCACCACGAACCCGCGGGAGGCCCAGAACGTCGTGAGGGGCGCGTACCCGTCGAGGTTCCATCCGTTGCCATGGGAGAACAGCACGACGGGAAGGTTCGCGCCTGCCACCGGGGCAGAGATTCGGACTTCGAGCGGAACCGGTCGATCCGGCGCGGACAGCTGAACGGGCGCGACGGAGATCACTGGATCGCCGTCTTTCACGATGTCGTCCAGGGTGTGGATGAGCGATGAGGTCATCAGGGTTCCTTCCGGAGGTCGCACTCTGCGATACTGGTTATCGGATCGTTGTTCCAAAACAATACGGAACCACGTTCCGTTATGCAAGTCTGTGACAGCGATGGTGAGGATGAGGACATGACCGACCTCGGACGAGAACAGCAGCCCGACGGGGGCTCTCCGCACGTAGGTCGACCCCGTGCGAGCCAGCAAACACTCCTAGATGCGGCAGCAGCGGTGTTCGTGGCGTCCGGCGTCGATGCTCCTGTGAGACAGATCGCAGAGAAGGCTGGCGTCGGTGTGGGGACGATCTACCGTCACTTTCCGACACGCTCGGAACTCGTGGTGGCGGTGTACCGACACCAGGTCGAGGCATGCGCAGAGGCAGGTCCGCGTCTCCTTGCCGAGAGTGCGACTCCGGAGGCGGCACTACGAGCGTGGGTGGCCTTGTTCGTCAAGTTCCTCGTCACCAAGCATGGGCTCGCAGGCGCGCTGCACGGAGACAGCGCCGAATCCGACGCTTTGCATGCCTACTTTGTCGGGCGTCTCGTACCGGTGTGCGGAACTCTCCTGGATGCAGCAAGCGAATCAGCTGGTGCTGCTCCGCCGACCGACGCATACAACCTTCTTAGAGGCATCGGGAACCTCTGCATCGGTGCCTCACATGATCCGAACTACAGGGCCGACGATCTCGTGCAGCTCCTCATCTCTGGGGTGCTCAGTCGAGGTGTCGGCTGACCCAGCCCCTGTGTCAGCGGAGCACACCTTCGTCCGCACTGAGGCGGGCCAACTCCGCTGTCGTCGGCGAGCCCTCCCAGTCGCCGAGCGACATGCATGCGAAGGCCCCCACTGCAGTCGCGCGACGAAGGCGGTCGGCCATCGTCGCTGTGCCGCCCCAGAGGCTGAGGTAGCCCGCCACGAACGCGTCGCCGGCGCCCACGGTGTCGACGACCTCGACCGTCACCGCGGGCTCGTCGTGCCGGCCGGTGCCGTCGGTGGCGAACGCGCCATGCGCGCCGCGCTTGATGACGACCTCGCGGGGTCCCCGTCGGTGCAGTCGCTGCGCCATGACAGCCGGAGTGCCGTCGCCGACCAGGAGCGCGGCCTCGTCTTCGCCGGCGAACACGATGTCCGCGGTATCGACAAGCGACAGGTAGGCATCGCGCGGGTCGCGACCCCGCCATACGGCGGCACGGTGATTGATGTCGAAGGATACCGCGGCGCCCGCGGCGCGAGCACGCCGCGCGGTGTCCTGCGCGCAGTCGAGCGAGTCGGGGCCGAGGCCCGCGAGGATGCCCGTCAGGTGGACGACGTCCGCGGTCGAGAGAAGCGCGTCCGGCACATCAGCGGGAGCGAGCCCGGATGCTGCGCTGCCGTCGCGCCAGAAGCTCACCGTGGCCATCGTCGTCGTCCGTCGGTGCTTGTGCATGAGGCCGGTGGGGCGGTCGGTGCGCTGCGGCGCATGGACGCTCACGCCCTCCGCGCGCAGCTCACGCGCGATCAGGTCGCCCAGGGGATCCTCGCCGAGCAGGCTGATCCACGACGCTCGCCGGCCGAGGCGCGCGATCGCGATCGCGACGTTGCTCTCCGCGCCTCCGAAACTCAGGGAGTGGGCGCGAGAGGCGTCGAGGGGACCCGGACGATCGTTCGTGATCAGGCCCATGGTCTCGCCGACAGTGACGACATGCAGCGGCGGCGCGGTCACGGGCGGCGCCCTCGCGCGACGCCTGCGAGCGCCTGCTCCGCACGATCGCGGAGTGCGACGAGGCTTCCTCCGGTGAAGGCGTCGCCCAGGAGAGGCCCGCCCAGGCTCACGGCGACGCAGCCGGCGGCGATCCACGCCGGGATGTCCTCCAGTGCGACGCCGCCGGACGGCAGTGTGAGGACGTCGGGGTAGGGGCCCGTGAGCTGGCCGATGTAGTCGGGGCCCACGGTCGCGGCCGGGAAGATCTTCACCGCCGCTGCGCCGAGCCTCCACGCTGAGTTCACCTCCGTCGGCGTCATCGCGCCTGGGTAGACGGGCACCCGGTGGGTGGTGGCCACGCCCGCCACATCCGCTATGACACCCGGGGAGACGAGGAAGCGGGCGCCGGCCGAGATCGCCGCGCGCGCATCCCGCTCCTCCAGCACGGTTCCGACGCCGATCTCCGCCTCGGGAGCTGCCGTGATGAGATGCGGCAGCACCTCGATGGTGCCCGGCGTCGTCAGGGTCAGCTCGATGCACCGGACTCCGCTGTCTGAGAGAGCCTTAACCACAGGCTCGTACAGTCGCGCATCAGGGGCGCGGAGGACGGCCATCACGCCGGTGCGGGCGAGGGTGGCTGAGGGGGCGGTGCGCATCGGCTGCGTCTCCTGTCGTCAGGTGGTCGGGTGGTGTCAAGCCGCCGGAGTGGCGAATCCCGGGCGCGTGCCGTAGCGCGCGAGCGCGTCCTCGTCGAGCTTCACGCCGAGCCCGGGGGCGGCGGGGATGTCGAGGAACCCCTCGTCGTCCAGCGACCACCCGCCGCTGATCAGATCGTCGACGTAGGCCGAGCCGGTCTTGTACTCCACGAGGTCGGTCGAGGAAAGGGCCGACGCCAGCTGCAGGTCTGCCGCGAGCCCGACGCCGGTGTTCCAGCCGTGCGGTATGAGGCGGATGCCGCGGTCCTGGGCCGCCCATCCGATCCGGCGCGACTCGCTCAGTCCTCCGCCCTTTGTGGTGTCGGGCTGCACGATGTCGAACGCGTGCCGGTCGAGGTAGGGCTGGAAGCTCTGGCGTCGGGTGAGCACCTCGCCGCCGGAGACGCGCACGGGAGAGGACGCGCGGAGTTCTGCGAACCCCTCGATGTCGTCGGGTGCGAGTGCCTCCTCGAACCAGGCGACGTCGTAGTCGGCGAGCATCCGAGCGGTCCGCTCCGCCCACGCCCGGTCGCCAGGGAAGAAGGCCTCTGAGCCACCGGCGTCGACGGCGAGCAGGCGATCGCCGACCGCCGCCCTCGCTGCGGCGACTGTTGCCTCGTCAGTCGCGGCGTCTACGCGGCCGAACTTCCACCAGCCGATCTTGAACGCCGAGAAGCCGGTCTCGACCAGCTCCTCGAGGTTCGCGGTCATGGGCCCTGCTTCGTCCATGAGCACTGAGGCGTAGGGGTGCACCCGGTCCCGGTAGCGACCGCCGAGGAGTCGGCCGACCGGCTGGGACGACGCCTGTCCCGCGATGTCCCACAGGGCGATGTCGATCGCGCTCGTCGCGTGCGTGAGCGAGCCTCCGCGTCCCATCCAGAACGCCGTCTGATGCAGGGTCTCCGTCAGGCGCTCGACCTCGAGGGGATTCTCGCCGATCAGGTGGGGAGAGAGCAGATCGATGGCACCGCGCACCAGGCTCTCGGATGTGAAGGCGCTGCCGATTCCCACCGTGCCGTCGTCGGTGTGGACCGCCACGAGAGTGTGGACGATGTCGTCCGGCTGCAGTTCGTGCGACCACCCGCCCTCGGGCGTCGCACCCCGCAGTCCGCACGTGTCGATTCGGATGATTCGCATGAAGACCTTCCAGCCGTGATGAGGGAAGAGGGGGAGCCCCACTTCCGAAAATTGATGATAGTCGATTGTCGACAACCGAGCAATCTGTGAGTAATGTCTGTTCCAGCACCCACCGACGGTGCGACGAGAGGCCCCCAACGCTGTGAACGACGGCAGCGCCGAAGGCCCGAACCCGAAAGGCATCACAATGAAGTTGACGCGCATCCTGGCCGGCGTGGCAGTGGCCGCGACGACCGTTCTCGCCCTCACCGCATGCACCTCGAGCGGGAGCTCGGGGGCGGCGGCGCAAGAGAGCACCCTCACGAAGGTCCTCGAGGAGAAGACGCTCGTGGTCGGTGTCTTCGCCGACGCCCCTCCATACGGAGTCATGAACAGCTCGGGAGACTACGAAGGCTTCGACATCGATGCCGCGCAGGCGCTCGCCGACTCTCTGGGCGCGGAGATCGAGTTCGTCTCCACGACCAACGCCAACCGCATCCCCCTGCTCGAGACAGGCAAGGTCGACATCGTCATCGCCGCGCTCACCAACTTGGACGAGCGCGCGCAGAAGGTCGCGATGTCCCGACCGTACGCGGCCGAAGGGCAGGTTGTGCTCGTACCGGAGGACAGCGACATCGCCTCCTACGACGATCTCGCCGGACGCACGGTCGCGGCGACGCGCGGCAGCGTGCCGGCGACCATCCTCGAGACCCGATTCCCCGAGGCGAACGCGAGTCTGTTCGAGGCCGTCGCCGACTCCATTCAGGCGCTGCGCAGCAACAAGGTCGATGCGCTCATGGAGAGCAACTCCGTGACTCAGGGCATCCTCGACGATTCGGGAGACGAGTTCGTCATCGTCGATGCACCGCAGCTGAGCCCCTCAGTCGTCTCCATGGGGCTGAAACAGGGCGACGAGCTGTGGCTGAACTATGTCGACAACTTCATCCGGAACTACAACATCAGCGACGCTGCGAACGACTCGTACAACGAGTGGCTCGGCACCGACGTTCCTGAGCTCATCAAGTAGCGAACTCCTCGGCCGCCCCGCCCGACGGCGGGGCGGCCGGAACGGACAACTCATGCAACTCTTCTTCGGGGACCTGATCCCCTATGCTCCCGAGCTCCTCGCCGGGCTCGGCATCAGCGTGCTCATCACCCTCGGCGCGGTGCTCATCGGATCGCCGCTCGGCGTCAGCGTGTACCTGCTGCGGGCCGCCCGCAATTCGGTCCTGCGCTCGATCGGCGCCACCTACGTCGAGGTCATCCGCAACACTCCGCTTCTGCTGCAGCTCTACCTCATCTACTTCGCGCTCCCCTCGGTCGGGGTGAACTTCGACCCCGTCACGGCGGGCGTTATCGCCCTCAGCGTGAACAACTCGGCCTATCTCGCCGAGATCTACCGCGCCGGATTCGAAGCGATCCCGAAGGGACAGATCGAGGCGGCGGATGCTCTCGGCCTCTCGCGGCGGACCACGTTCTTCCATGTCCGTCTCGTGCCCGCCCTGCGGAACGTGCTGCCGTCGCTGACGAACCAGGTGATCCTGCTCTTCCTCGCATCATCGATCGCCTCCATCGTCGCCGTACCGGAGCTGATGCACGTGATGATGGGCATCACGACGAGCACGTTCCGCACCATCGAGACGTTCGTCGTCGGCGGAGTCCTGTACTTCATCGTCGCGTTCCTGATCGCAAGAGCGTCCCGTCTCGTCGAGACGCGCGGCATCCGCTGGAAGGTGGCCTGATGTTCACATCCTTCGATATCCCCGATCTCCTGCTCATCCTGCAGGGTGCGTTCGTGACGCTGCAGATCTGCCTCCTGTCCGTACTCCTCGGGGGCGCGGTCGGAATCGTGTTCGGCATCCTCGCGGCGAGCCCGTTCGCTCCGCTGCGCTGGATCAGCGCGATCTGGGTGGGCGCGATCCGCGGCGTCCCCGTGCTGCTCATCATCTTCTTCGTCTATTTCGCACTGCCGCTGATGTCGCCGGGGAGCAACGTCCCCGACTACTGGGCTGCCGTGCTCGCCCTCACGATCTTCGCGTCGGCGTACATCAGCGAGATCGTCCGCGGGAGCATCCAGGCGATACCGCGAGGCCAGTTCGAGGCGGCTCAGGCACTGGGCCTCTCGTGGCCGAATCAGCTCCGCTACGTGGTCATGCCGCAGGCCGCGCGCATCATGGTGCCGCCGGGGATCGGGTTTCTCGTGGTGCTGATCAAGGACAGCTCGCTCGTCGCCGTGATCGGACTCATCGAGCTCACGCGGGCAGGCAACATCGTCGCATCGCAGACCGGGCAGCCGATCCTCGCCTACGTGGTGGTGGGCGCGGTCTATTTCGTCATCTGCTTCGCCCTCTCCGTCGCGGGCCGGCGGTACGAGAGGCGACTCACCATTCACGCGCGCCCCTCCCGATCGGAAGACGCGCTCACCACTTCACGAGGAGACTCGAAATGATCACTGTCACCGACCTGCGACTCAGCTTCGGCTCCACCGAAGTGCTTCATGGGATCACCTGCAACGTCGCAGAGGGCGAGGTGGTCTGCATCATCGGGGCATCCGGATCTGGCAAGAGCACGCTCCTGCGATGCATGAACGGCCTGGAGACCCCCAGCCATGGCAGCGTCGAGGTGAACGGTCATCTGCTCACCGCGAAGGAGCGCCGGTCGGATCTCGCCGCCGTCCGTCGCGACGTAGGCATGGTGTTCCAGCAGTTCAACCTGTTTCCGCACCTCACGGCGCGGGAGAACGTCACGCTGGCACCCCGCAAGGTGCTCGGGTTGAGCAGCCATGATGCCCACGAACGGGCGGACGTGCTCTTGGCCAAGGTCGGACTGGCCGCGAAAGCCGACGCGTTCCCCGGGAACCTGTCCGGCGGTCAGGCGCAGAGGGTCGCGATCGCGCGCGCGCTGGCGATGCAGCCGAGCGTGATGCTCTTCGACGAGCCGACCTCGGCGCTGGATCCCGAGATCGTCGGCGAGGTGCTCTCGGTGATGAAGGAGCTCGCTGCGGAGGGGATGACGATGGTCGTCGTCACACACGAGATCGGGTTCGCGCGCGAAGTCGCTGATCGGGTGATCTACATGGACGACGGGCGAATCGTCGAGAGCGGCGCACCGCAGGAACTGCTCTCGAACGCGCAGACGGAGCGGGCGCGCGCGTTCCTCGGGAAGGTGCTCTGACACCGTGATCGACATCCTCATCCGCGGGGCGAGCGTCATCGACGGCTCGGGCGCACCACCGTTCGCGGCGGACATCGGGATCAGGGGTGCCCGCATCGCGTTCGTCGGGCGTGATGTGGACGCCCGGGCCGTCGAGGAGATCGACGCGGCGGGATCGCTGCTCACCCCGGGGCTCATCGACCCCCACAGTCACAGCGACTGGTCGATCCTCGGAAACCGCGATGCACTGAGCACGGTGCATCAGGGGGTCACGACGGAGATCGTCGGGAACTGCGGTGTGACATATGCGCCGATCGCGGAAGGTGACGAGGAGACCGCCCGCCGCGCGCTGGCCGCCTTCGGCTACGAGGGCGAGGTGCGATGGCATTCGTTCGCCGAACTGCTGAACGTCGTGCACAGCGGAGGCACCGCGCAGAACCTCGCGTGGTTCGTCGGCCACACCGGCCTTCGTCGAGCTGCCGAGCGCGAAGGGGGTGACTTCGTCGGCACGATGGAGCGGCACCTGCACGAAGCGCTGGAGGCAGGTGCGCTCGGCTTCAGCTCCGGCCTCGAGTACGGTGCCGGACGGAACGCTGAGACCTCGGAGCTGGAGGCGCTCGCACGCGTGGCGGGCCGCTACGGTGCGATGTACGCCAGTCACATCCGCAATCGAGACGCGGCGCTGGCGGAGGCCGTGGAGGAGTTCTTCCGCGTCGTGCACGCGGGAGAACTGCGCGCACAGCTCTCGCACCTCAACGTGCGACACGGCACGGGAGCGGCCGAGGGCGCCTGGGTGAACGCGGTGTCACGTCTGGAGCGCGAGCGCCGTGCCGGCGTCGACGTCCTGGCGGACATGACTCCGTATCCGGACGGCATCGGGCTCGCCGCAGGTCTGCTGCCCGACTGGCTTCTGTCAGAGGGGGAGAAGTCGGCGGCCGATGCCCTCCGGCATGCCGAGGTGCGGACGCGCGTGCGCGCGGACTCGGACCGCTACTGGCGGTTCGTGCACCGCGGCCAGTGGGACCGGGTGCGACTGGCGGTGAGCCCCGCCACGCCCGAATGGGAGGGCCTGACGTTCCCGGAGATCGCGGCGATCAATGGGACGGACGAGTGGGATGCCTACTTCGACGTCATGGCGGCTTCGGGCGGAGACCTGGGAGCTGTGCAGTTCATGGGGACGCTGTTCGAGCCGGACCATGTCGCGGAGGCCGTGAGCCACGACCGATTCCTGCTCGGCGTGGACGGCTTCACCTCCCGCCATGACGGCGTTCTCGGTGCGAGGACGCCGCACCCACTGTTCTTCCACGGGTATCAGCACTTCCTGAGCCACCACGCGCTGCGCGCAGGAACGCTGAGTCTGGAGAACGCCGTGCACAAGATGACGGGGGCGGTCGCGGCGCACTTCGGCCTCCGGGATCGGGGGCGCGTCGCCGCAGGCGCGTTCGCCGACGTGGTCCTCTGGGACCGCGAGCTGCTGCGGGAGACCGACACCTTCGTCGTTCCCGAGCGCTACGCCACCGCTGCCCGCCACGTCTGGGTGAACGGCACACCGGTCGTCTCGCATGGAACCCGAACCGTGCACCGACCTGGAACCCGACTGGAAAGAACCGATGCCCTCTGAATCCTCATCCGCCGCCACCGGCGGCGTGCCTGGGCGTGGGAGATGCGATCGCCGCGAACCAACTGGAGCGGCAGTCCCTGGCGAGCGCTTCCGTGCGGCGTTCCAGCGTGAAGGGACTTTGTCGACAATCTCTTCTGCGCGGGTACGATGACATGATGACCGCCCTCTCCTCCCTCTCCTCCGTGCCTGCGGCGTCGCGTCGCGAGCGTGTCGCCGAAATCCTTCGCGAGGCCATCACCACCGGGGATCTGGAGCCGGGGCAGAAGCTGACCGAGCTCGAGCTGGCCGCTCAGCTGGGAACGAGCCGCGCCCCGGTTCGCGAGGCTCTGCGCCAGCTCGAGCAGGAAGGACTCGTCGTCTCCTATCCCTACCGCGGAACCGAAGTGCTCGGCGTCTCCCAGGAGGAGATCGAGAACGTGCTCGTGCCGATCCGCATGGCGCTTGAGCGCTTCGCCTTCGACAAAGCGATGTCTGCGGCGACCGACGACGACATCGCTGGACTGAACGCCATCATCGACAGCATGGATGCGGCAGCCTCCGAGGGAGACCTCGCCCGGCTCGCCGACGACGACATTCGCTTCCACGAGGCCATCGTGGTCCTGTCCGGTCAGCAGCACTGCCTTCAGATCTGGCGCACGATCCAGCCTCGCGTGCGGGCGTACTTCCGACGGGACGCGAACTACTACGGCGACTCGCACGCCGTCGCCGACCAGCATCGAGATCTCATCCGCGCGCTGCGGAGCGGCGACACCGAACGAGGCTTGCAGGCGATCACTGAGCACATCCGCACCCACTTCTCGTCCGCTGCGGCACCGGGGAGCGACCAGTGAGCACGGTCGTGGTCACCGGCGCCGTCTCCGGGATCGGTCGTGGCATCGCCCTCGGGGCCGCGGCTCGCGGACGGCACGTCGCGCTGCTGGACATCGACGAGCGCGCGCTGGAGGATGCGGCGGCCGCGATCCTCGACGCGGGAGCGGCATCCGCCCTCCCGCTCGTGTGCGATGTGAGCGACGAGCACGAGGTGGATGCCGCCTTCGGAGCGATCGTCGATCGCATGCCCGTGATTTCGGGTGTCGTGGCGAACGCCGGCATCGAGGTGAGTGAGCCGCTCGCAGACGCGAGCGTGGAGTCTTGGGAGCGAGTGATGGCCGTGAATCTCCGCGGCACGTTCCTCACGTCGCGGGCAGCCGTCGGCTATTGGCGTGACCAGCGATCCGGAGGATCGCTGGTGTGTATTTCGTCGCCGTCAGCGTTCGTGGGCTTCGCCGGTGGTGGGAACACCGCATACGGAGCGTCGAAAGGAGGGATCTCGGCCTTTGTGCGAGCGGCTGCCCTGGATGCCGCCCCGGACGGCGTGCGCGTGAACGCCGTCGTCCCGGGTGCCACCGACACGGACATCCTCTACTTCGGCCTGGAAGGGGAGGCGTTGTCGGCTCGCCGCGCCGAGCTCGAGGACGCCGCGAAGCGCCAGATCCCCCTCGGGCGGATGGCGCGCCCGGAGGAGATCGCGGACGCGGTCCTCTGGCTCCTGAGCGAAGAGAGCGCCTACGTCACCGGCACTCACCTGGTGTGCGACGGTGGCCTCCTGGCGAAGAGCGCGAACACGTTCTAGACAGGATCCCGCTCCTGTTCGTGATGGACCTCTCGGCGGCACCGCGTTCGAGCCCGAAACCTTCGTAGACATCTCCGCAGCAGTCGGTGAAACAAGAGACCCTGCGACTTCACACCAGCCAGGTGGACTGGACGAATCAGGCATACGGGCACGATTGCATCGCCGATGCGCGTAGGCAGGCTGATGCCCGCGCGGCCGACACGGGATGGGCGTTCGTGGAGGGGTTTCGCGGCGTCCCGACCCTATTCGGTCACCGATGGGCCGAACCGCTGCCGGGAACCCGACGCCCCGCGAGCGGCTGACGGCGGATGTCTCACACCCCGGTCGGCAGGAGCGCGACGGTCATTCCTGCGGCGCGTCCGGCCAGAGCGCCGACGGAGCTGTCCTCCACGACAAGGCAGTGAGACGGCGCGACACCCAGCTGTGAGGCGGCGAGCAGATAGAGGTCGGGGGCTGGCTTGGGCCGACGGTCGGTGCGCAAGCCGATGAGAGGCACATCGTGAAGCAGCGGTGCGGCACAGTCGATCGTGAACTCAAGCCGCGCCTGATCGCTGTTGCTCACGACAGCGATCGGGAGCTCGGAGGCGTGCAGAGCCACTGCGAGATCGTACACACGGGGGATCGGCCGGAGTTTCGCGCGGTACAGTGCGCGTAGGCGCGACCAGTAGGCACGGTACAGCGTCGTCGACGCTGGGATTCCGGGGTGGCTCTCCCGCAGAGCGGCGATGCGCTGCGGGAAGCTCGCGCCCGGCGCGGCGGCGGACGAGGGGAGGTCGTAGTCGTGCGTGACGTCCTCCCAGGCTCGTTCGCACAGCGGCTCCGAGTCCACCAACGTGCCGTCGCAGTCGAAGAGCACGGCGGCGAAATCACCGGCAGATGCTTCCGCCAGTAGGTGTTCCCATCCGCGAGGAGTCGTGGACGTGGGGCTCGACGGGTCGAGGCGCGGTTCGGATTCGGAGCGCAAGCGTTTTCCCTTCTGCCGCCTCTTGATCTGGTCGCAATGCTAGCAGTGAAGTCGATTGTCGACAATTCTGGCGAACAGGAGGACAGGACGGGACCACACTCAGGACGAATCACATGGGGCTGTGTGACCAGTGCATCGCAGCGGTGAATCAGACCGATCCGACCGAATCTGGCGCAATGCTCGGCGAGAGCTGTCGCCGGGCGGCAGTCGGTGACGCTGCCGACCGCGGCCTGGCTACCGGATGCTCGCTACGCTGGCCGAGGGTAGTACTGGTCGAACGCATCCGATTCCAGCTGCCAACCGAATGACTTCGTGAACTTCCCCTCGGCGATCTCATAGACGTAGAGCCTCGGGACGATGAGTTCGGGCTTTCCAGGACGAGCATGCCGTTCGTGAATGAGCAGCGCTACCACCGCGTCGCCTGCGAGGAGGATCGTCGGCGGGCCGACGAACGAAACGTTCCCGCCGCTCAGCTCCTGTAGACGCTTCATCTCCGCCAGCGCCTCTCCCGCGCGCGCGAACTCCTGGAGAGCACGGACCTGGGCGTCGATCAGGTAGCCGCATAGGCAGGGTTCGCCAGTGCCACTTCTCTGCGACAGCACATGCATGCCGAGATCGGCATCGCGTCCCTGAGCTATCGCCGCACCTTCCAGCCGCCCGAGAGCTGAGGCTGCCGTGTCTTCGGCGAGAACGGCGACACTCCTCCATGTCGCCACTGCTCGGGTGCACCACGGAGAGCGACGCCTCAGCCAGGCTCGTCTAAGGCAGCAGGTCCAGCTCAACGGTGCGGCGCTGGGGGACCGTGGTCGTCTCCGCATCGAACAGGCGCGTCCAGCGGTCCTCATCGAATGCGGGCCAGCCAGGGTCACCAGCCTGGATGAATCGCACCCAGGACGCATGCATCTCTGTGGCGAGCTCGTTGGGTGCGTCGCGCCCTGCCAAGCGCAACGAGTCACCGTCATGGAGGTGGTCGAACACGAATCCGAGTTCCAGCGCGTGGGCGGCGCGCAGGTCGCGTACGGGGCTCTGCCAGCCGAACTCGTACAGGAACGTCGGCGCGGAGCGCGCGAGGGCGAGCCTGGTGGCGGGCGCGCGAAGAATGACGTCCGTGGCGAGCTGCCCGAAGATCTCACCTGTCGATGCGTGCGGCCATTCTGTGCGGTAGGCGCGCTCGGCGCGGCCGGGGATCCGCAGGGCGAGGCGTGCGGCGAACAGCTTGAGCCTGCTGATGCCCGCGAGCGCCTCCGGCGTGAACCACAGTCGGTACTCGTCGGTGTTCGTGCCGATCAGGATCGGTGTGTCGATCTCCGGCAGCACCTCGTGAGGCGATCGAGGCAGGCTCTCCGCGTCGATCGCGAGTTGGAACCCCGGCGCACCGCCGAGAGGCGATGAGCCAGAGGATTGAGCTCGACGAGCGTCGAGGAGCTGATCCGGGGTGAGCGCGGCGAATGCGTCTCGCTCTGCGCGAATGCCGAGTCGTGCGGCGAGCTGCGTCGTCACGCGCCGCGCCTTCTCAGCCGGCTGGGCGGCGAGCGGCGCAGACTGAATGATGGCCCGAGCGATCAACTCGCGGGAGTCGTCACGTGCGAGGAGGCCGGCGACCAGGGTGCCACCGGCAGATTCGCCCATCACGGTGATCCGGGCAGGGTCCCCGCCGAACGCGGCGATCTCACGGTGAACCCATTCGAGTCCCGCCGCGACATCGCGAAGGCCCAGGTTTCGTGGCGCTCCCTCGAGCACCGAGAAGCCCTCGGCTCCGAGGCGATAGTTGAGGGAGGCGAACACGATCCCCGCGCGCGCGAAGCTCGTGCCGTCGTAGCCGCCGATGGCTGCGGTGCCGCGCTCCAGCGCTCCGCCGTGGATCCACAGCACGACCGGTGCATCCGTCGCCTGCTCGGGTGCCCAGACGTTCACGGTGAGGATGTCGTTCCCGTCGATCTTCACCGTTCCGAGCAGCTCGCCGGTCGCCCCGGGGTAGGGGAGCTGCGGTGCCGTCGCGCCGAATGCATCTGCCTGGCGGGTGCCGCTCCAGGGCGCTGGCGGCTGCGGGGCGCGGAAACGGCTGTCGCCGAACGGGGCTGCGGCGTAGGGGATGCCGAGGAAACGCCGCACGCCGTCGTCGACAGTGCCCTGCAGCGCGCCGGTGGAGATGGTGACCCGTGGGGCGGAACTCATGAACGTCATCGTATTGCCCATTCCCATCGGCGGAGAACCGGATGAGGTCGGGCGCCCTCAAAGCACCGGATGGCGGCGGTGATGCCCGGTGAGCTCCTCGAACGCCTGCGCGGCGAGCAGGAGCTCGACGTCACGACCGGGGGCAGCCACCAGCTGCACTCCGACGGGCAGCCCGCCCGCAGTGAAGCCGGCGGGGACCGACACCGCGGGGCAGCCGGTAGCGGAGATGATCGTCGCGGCCCGCATCCATTCGAGGTAGTCGCCCAGCGGCGCTCCTCCGGCGGCGCGGGGATACTCGATCCGGGCGTCGAACGGCGCGACCTGGGCCGATGTCAGCACGAGCAGATCGTGCGTGGCGAAGTACGCCCCGATCGTCGCCGCGAGGCGGCTGCGTGCCTCGTCGGCGGACAGGAGCTCGTCCACGGTGAGGGCGAGTCCCATCTCGGTGTTCCAGACGACTGCGTCCTTCACCTCATCGCGATGCTCGCGCACAAGAGTGCGGTAGTCGGCGGCGAAGTCGTACGCCCTGGTCACGTGGAAGACTTCGTCGGCGTCGCGCAGATCCGGGATGTCGTCGTCCACTCGGGCGCCCGCGCCGGCGAAGACGTCGGCGGTGGCGCGAACGACCGCGTCGACGTCGGGATCGATGGGGAACAATCCGTTCAGATCGCTGGAGAAACCGATGCGCAACCCGGCAAGGCCGGCACCCGCATCGTGGCGGTCCGGGTGGGCGAACTCGGCCCGATCGAAGACGGAGCCGGGCTCGGCCACCGACAGCGGCGCGCCCGCAGCCGGACCGCTGGCGACGGACATCATCAGAGCGACGTCGCTCACGGTCCGCGCCATGAATCCGGGCTGAGCGAGCCATTCCCACGGGTTCGCAGGCAGGGTGTGGGGGATGCGGCCGTTGGTCGGACGCATCCCGACGAGGTTGTTGAACGATCCCGGCGTCCGAAGAGACCCGCCCATGTCCGATCCGTCTCCGGAGGCCTGGATGCCGGCGGCGATCGCAGCCGCGGCGCCGCCGGACGACCCTCCGGCGGACCGGGTGGTGTCGAAGGGGTTGAGCGTCGTGCCGAACACCCTGTTGAAGGTGTGCGAACCGGCGGTGAACTCGGGGACGTTCGACTTGCCGCTCGTGACGATCCCGGCGGACCGCATCCGCGCGATGACCAGGGCATCCTTCTCGGCGACGTTGTCGAGGAGCAAGGCGGAGCCGCGTGTGGTCGGGAGGCCGGCCACGTCCGTGGATTCCTTGTGCGTCATCGGGACGCCGTGCAGCGCTCCCAGCTGCTCTCTTGCGGCTCTGCGGGCATCCGCTCGATCGGCGCGATCCAAAGCGCGCTCGTCGTCCCTGGTCACGATCGCGTTGAGCGCGGGGTTCACGCTGTCCATTCGCGCGAAGTGGTCGGCGAGTGCTTCGCGCGCGGAGACCTCGCCGTCGGCGATGCGAGCCGCGAGCTCGCGCGTGCTCAACCAGGTCAGCTCAGACTCGTACGCGATGCGAGAGATCACCAGCGGGCTCCTCATATTTCGTGGGTGTATCGCTTCTGTTCCAGTTTTCGAACATACTGTACGTTTAGAAAATCTTAAACATACAGTGAACGGACCCCCACTACTCGAGGAGGAGTTTTATGAAAGGTCTGTGGAAAACTGCTATCGCGACGACAGCACTCGTAGCCGTCGCACTCACCGGGTGCGCGAGCGACGGATCGGACGGCAGCGGCGATGCCTCGCGCGAACTCGTCGTCGGATCAGCCGATCCGGTGCCCGATCTCACCCCCGGTCGACAGAGCAATGCGTACGGACTGATGATGTCCGTGTTCAGCCCGCTCACATTCCTCGACGCGGATGGCGGACTCGGCTACGTCGCCGCCGAGTCGGTGGACAGCGAGGACAAGGCGACCTGGACGGTCACCCTGCGCGACGGCTGGACCTTCCATGACGGCACTCCGGTGACCGCGCAGGACTACGTCGACAGCTGGAATGCGGTCGCGCTTGGTACCAACGCGTTCGCGAACTCCGGTCAGCTCGCATCGATCGAGGGATACGCAGACCTCAACCCCGCCGAGGGCGAGCCGACCTCAGATCAGATGTCGGGGCTCGAGGTCGTCGACGACCACGTGTTCACGGTCTCGCTGACTCAGCCCGACAGTCAGTTCCCCGTGCAGCTCTCGCAGGCGCAGACCGCGTTCTACCCGATGCCGCAGAGCGCGTTCGACGATCTGCAGGCATATGGCAAGAAGCCCATCGGCAACGGCCCGCTCGCGCTCACGACCGAGTGGGTCGAGGGAGAACCG
Source organism: Microbacterium halotolerans (assembly GCF_003569805.1). Lineage (GTDB taxonomy): Bacteria > Actinomycetota > Actinomycetes > Actinomycetales > Microbacteriaceae > Microbacterium > Microbacterium halotolerans. The sequence goes on from NZ_KZ984054.1 coordinate 60,275, forward strand.
CTCGTGGCTGAGCGCTTCGACGAATACAAGGGCGAAGGGTCGACCGTCGACAAGATCACCTGGGTGCCCTACAGCGATCGGCTCACCGCCTATACCGACGCGCTGGCAGGGAACCTCGATCTCACGGCGCTCCCGGCGACACGAGCAATGCAGGTGTCTGATGACTTCGACGAGGAGAACATCTACAGCTTCTCCGCACCCGGCATGAACTACCTCGGCATCCCCTTCTGGGATGAGCGGTTCTCCGATGTCCGTGTGCGGCAGGCGATCTCCATGGCGATCGACCGGAGCACGATCAACGACACCATCTACGGAGGCCTCAACAAGCCCGCCACCGCATGGACCCCCGCCGTCATGCCGGGCAACCCCGACGGCGTCTGCGGCGAGTACTGCGAGTACGATCCGGATGCCGCGGCCGCCCTGCTGCAGGAAGCCGGCGGATTCGACGGCGAGCTGACGATCCACTTCCCGGGAGGAGCCGGTCACGAAGACCTGTTCAACGCGATCGCCAACTACCTCAGGCAGAACCTCGGAATCGAGGCCGTCGCCCGGCCCTCGGTCGGATGGGCCGAGTTCAGTGAAGCGAGGAACGCCCAGACGCTTGACGGCCCGTTCTTCTCCCGCTGGGGTGCCCTCTACCCGAGCCAGCAGTCGACGCTGCGAGCGATGTTCTCGAGCGCCCCGGTCTGCAACAACTGCGGGGGCGCGCTTTCGCCCGACGTGGATGCGGCGCTGAAGCAGGCCGACCTCACCGGCGGCGAGGACGGAACCGCCTATGCGGAGGTGCAGAGGATCCTCGCTGAGGACTTCCCGATCGTGCCGTTGTTCGACGAGTCCTACAACTACGTCACCTCCGATCACATCGAGAAGCTGACGGCCTCGGGGGTGGGGGAGCCCATCCTCACCGAGATCGTCCTCACCGACGACTGATACGCGCCGACCTCGCATATGTGGAGATTTCTCGCCCGGCGTCTGCTGGAACTCGTCATCGTCTTCTTCGGCGTCACGTTCGTCATCTACTGCGCGGTGTTCCTGCTGCCCGGGGATCCGATCGAGGCGCTGGGCGGCGACCGTCCCCTCCCCGAGAGCGTGCAGCAGCAGCTGCGCGAGCAGTACGGGTTGGACCAGCCCATCTGGCAGCAGTACGTGAACTACCTCGGAGGGCTGTTCCAGGGAGATCTGGGTACGACGTTCACAGGCCAATCGGTGAGCGAGCAGATGGCCAGTCGCTGGCCGACGACCATCACCCTCGCTCTCACCGCGTGGGTGCTGACGGTGCTGATCAGCGTCGTCCTCGGTCTGGTCGCCGGTCTGCGGCGGGGGTCCGCGATCGACAGATCGGTGCTGCTGGGCACCATCATCGCGGAATCAGTGCCGGTGTTCGTCATGGGCATCACCGCCCAGTACGTATTCGGGATCATGCTCAAGTGGACACCCATCGCCGGCGTCGGCGATGGGTGGCCGCGGTCGTTCATCCTTCCCGCGCTGATCATCGCGATCTACGGACTGGCGGGAGTATCGCGCCTCATGCGCGGCAGCGTGATCGACACGATGCAGTCCGACTTCGTGCGCACTCTGCGTGCGAAAGGACTCTCGCGCCGGGGCATCGTCGGATTGCATGTCACGCGCAACGCCGCAGCCCCGGTGGTCAACGTGCTGGCGATCCAGCTGGGCTCGCTCCTGGGCGGCACCGTGGTGATCGAGGCGATCTTCAACATCAACGGGGTGGGGCAGCTGCTCTACAAGGCCATCCAGGATCAGGAGGGCACGCTGGTCGTCGGGGTCGCCACCACGCTCGTCCTGATCTTCCTGATCACCAATGTCGTCGTCGACGTCATCTCTTCGCTCCTCGACCCCAGGATTCGCAATGACTGAGCCCGTGACAGCAGCCATCGATGGGAACTACGACCGCGCGACCACGCGCGGTCTCTGGGCGACGCTGCGCGGTCGCCTGCAGTTCTGGGTGAGCTTCGTCCTGCTCGGCTGTCTCGCGATCATCGCCGTGATGCCTGGCCTTCTCTCCGGTCTCTTCGGAGAGAGCGATCCCCGCGCCTGCGACCTGCTGGCGTCGAACCAGCCGCCCGGACCGGGGCATCCGTTCGGCACGGACGTGCAGGGGTGCGACGTCTTGGCGAATGTGATCTTCGGTACGCGCACGTCGCTGTTCATCGGACTCACGACCACCGCCATCTGTCTGTTCCTCGCCGTCATCCTCGGTACGCTCGCGGGTTACCGCGGGGGATGGGTCGACTCACTCATCGCGCGCAGCGCCGACGTCGTGCTCGGATTCCCGTTCCTTCTCGGAGCGATCATCGTGCTCAACACAGCACCGGACCGCACGCCCTTGCTGCTCTCCGCTGTGCTCGCCTTCTTCTCCTGGCCGACGTTCGCGCGACTCATCCGCAGCTCTGTCAAGGAGGTGCGGGAGCGCGAATTCGTGCAGGCTGCGCATGCGCTGGGGTTCTCGCAGCTGCGCGTGGTGCTGACGCACGTGCTCCCCAACTCCCTCGCACCCACCCTCGCGATCGCCGCGACGATGGTGGGAGGAGTCATCGGAGCGGAGGCCACGCTGACCTTCCTAGGTGTCGGCCTGGTGCCGCCCTCGATCTCGTGGGGTGTGCAGCTCTCGACCGCGCAGTCGTACTTCCAGCTCGCCCCCCACACCGTCGTGTTCCCCAGCATCTTCCTGACGGTCACGGTGATCAGCCTCATCATGCTCGGCGATGCCCTCCGGGATGCGCTCGATCCGCGAGGGAGATCATGAGCGTCGCGCGCGGGAGAGCGACCCGTTGCGTCGCTAGCCTGTGGGGATCACCGGGGCGACGTCGATCGTCGTCGCGGTCACTGAAGAACGAAGACGGAAGGGGCGTGTCGACATGACATTGGATGCACTGAGCGACGAGATGAGCGATTTCATCGATCGGTTCACGGATGCCTGGGAGCTGATGCGAGGCAAGAGGATGAGCGGCCGCGTGCTCGGTCTGCTGATCATCACGGACGAGCCCTCGCTGACCTCCGCAGACCTGGTCCGGCTGTTGGACGCCAGCCCTGGCAGCATCTCGACGGCGACGCGTGCACTCATGGGCGCCGGATACATCACCCGGCTGTCGGTCTCGCACAGCCGTGTCGCGCACTTCCGTGCGGAGGAGGACGTGTGGGGCGCGTTCCTCAGCCGTGAGAAGGTCGGGCTCCAGCGCATGGGCGAGGTGCTGCGGACCGCCATGTCGACCTCCGTCGGGTCAGAACCCGCACCGGCTCGTCGGCTGCGCAACGGCAGCCGCTACATGGCCTGGGTCGACCAGTTCCATCACAACCTCCTGGACCAGTGGCGCGCGTACCGCGACCAGGACGAGGACACACCGCCGCCCGCTCGGTTGCCCGACGAGATGATCGCCGCCATCAAGCACAACAGCGAGCGGAGCGACCGTGAGTGAACCTGTTCTGAGCATCACCGACCTCGCCGTCGACTTCGGCAGCCGCGGTGGAGGTTCGGTCCGGGCAGTCAACGGGGTCTCGTTCGACGTCGGACGAAGGGAGATCGTCGCCGTCGTCGGGGAATCCGGCTCGGGAAAGTCCGTGACAGCGATGAGCGTGCTTGGCCTGCTTCCCGACACCGCCGAAGTGACCGGCAGCATCGTGTTCGACGGCGAGGAGCTGCTGGGTCTCGACGAGCGTGCGCTGCAGAGAATCAGGGGACGCCGCATCGCCGTGATCTTCCAGGACCCGTTCAGCGCCCTCGATCCGGTCTTCACCGTGGGGTTTCAGATCCGCGAGACGCTGCGCAGGCACTTCCCCGATCTCAGCGCGAGCGATCGCAGGAAGCGGGCGGTCGAACTGCTCGCATCCGTCGAGGTCCGCGATCCGGCTCGACGCGCCCGCGCCTACCCCCACCAGCTCTCGGGCGGCCAGGCGCAGCGCGTCGTCATCGCCATGGCACTGGCGTGCGACCCCGAGGTGCTCGTCGCCGACGAGCCGACGACGGCGCTCGATGTCACCGTACAGCGGGAGATCCTCGATCTTCTCCTGCGTATCCGTGAGCGTGATGGGACGGCTGTTCTGCTCATCACACACGACATGGGCGTCGTCGCCGACGTGGCCGATCACGTCGTCGTCATGCGGCACGGCCAGGTCGAGGAGACGCAGACGGTGACCGGGATCTTCGAGCGTCCCGAAGCGGCCTACACGCGCCAGCTGCTGCAGGCGGTGCCCCGCCTCGACGTGGCGGTGCGCGAGTCGATCGCAGATGACGCTCCCGTCCTCGAGGTCGACGACCTGACCGTCGAGTACCGACAGGGGATCCGGTCGGTGACGGCGGTCGAGGAGGCATCGCTCAGCATCGCGCGCGGAGAGATCGTGGCGCTGGTCGGGGAATCGGGGTCGGGCAAGTCGACCATCGGCAAGGCCGTCACGGGTCTCGCCCCCGTGACAGAGGGGCGTATCGTCATCGACGGCGTCGACGCCGCGCGAGCGCCGCGTCGCGAGGCGATCGAGTTGAAGAAGAAGATCGGCATCGTCTTCCAGAACCCGCAGGGTGCCCTGGACCCCCGCTGGACGATGTCCGAATCGATCGGCGAACCGCTGCGCGTGCATCAGCGCATGCGCGGGAACGCGTTGAAAGCACGCACCGACGAACTGCTGGACTCGGTGGGGCTCTCGCGGTCGTGGGCCACGAGATACCCGCACGAGCTGTCCGGCGGTCAGCGGCAGCGTGTCGCGATCGCGCGCGCCCTCGCCCTCGACCCGCTGCTGCTCATCGCCGACGAGCCCACATCCGCGCTCGACGTCTCGGTGCAGTCCACCGTGCTCGACCTCTTCCGCCGTCTGCAGCGAGAGCTCCGCTTCGCATGCCTGTTCGTCAGCCACGATCTCGCCGTCGTCGACAGTCTCGCAGACCGGATCGTCGTGATGAGCAACGCCCACATCGTAGAGCAGGGCGAACGGCGCCAGGTGCTGTCGAACCCGCGCGAGGACTACACCCAGCGGCTTCTCGCGGCCGCGCCGGTGCCCGACCCGAACCAGCAGCAGACACGCCGAAGAGAAAGAGGACGAGTATGACGACGGAAGCGATCATCGCCACCGTCTCGGACGACGAGATCGTGATGCGGGCTTCTTCCCTGCCGGAGCTCGACGGATACCCCACGGTCGACGAACTTCTCGAGCGCGTCGAGGCGCTGCGAGCCGAGTTCCCCGACCTGCTCACGCGGAGACGCGTGGGCACCTCTCGCCTCGGTGAGCCGATCATGGAGTACGTTCTGGGCCCTAGCGGCGCCGTCACGCGACGCACACGCTGCCTGGTCGTGGGCGGCATCCACCCGAACGAGCCGATCGGTTCTCACACGGTCGTCCGCCTGCTTGACGACCTCCTGCGCGACGCGTCCCTCAGGGAGCGCCTGGCGACCGTCTGGCATGTGATCCCGTGCATCGATCCCGACAGCATGCGGCTGAACGAGGGATGGTTCGATGAGCCGTTCGACGCGGAGACGTACTTCCGCAACTTCTACCGGCCCCCGGGGCACGAGCAGGTGGAATGGACATTCCCGATCGATTACAAGCAGAAGTACTTCGACGCCACGCTCCCTGAGACGCAGGCCCTGCAGCGTGTGATCGACGAGCTGCGCCCTGACCTGTACATCCCCCTGCACAACTCCGAGACGGGGGGCGCCTACTACTACCTCTCGTCGGCGGCGCGCGACCTGTCGCCTCTGCTGCATCGTCTGCCCGCCGAGTTGGGGATCCCTCTGCATCTCGGCGAACCCGAGGCCGCGCATCTGCCGGAGCTCGCTCCTGCCGTGTTCTCCGCAGGCACCTCAGAGGACGTCTATGAGTGGCGGGTGCGCAACGATCTCGATCCGGCGCCGCCGGGCGCCGCCGGTCAATCCTCGACCAGCTATGCGAGCAGGCACGGCACACTCTCCCTGATCGCCGAGCTGCCGATCTGGCGCACCTACGGTGCCGACGACACACGTCCATCTGGGGCCAACTACGCCGGCCTTCTGCAGGAGGCGGGTGAAGCACTGATCGAGACGGGCACGCAGCTGTCCGCACTCCTCGAGCGGGTTCGACCGCTCCTCACGCTGGACTCGCCCTTCCTGCGCAGCGCCGAGACATTCGTTCCCAGCATGTCTCGGGTCGGCCAGCACATGGTCCAACGCTCCCAGGATGCGGCGACCGACCGGGAGGCAAGTGTGGCCGAACGCCCCATGTCGGTCGTGTGGATGTACCGACTGCGCTTCGGCGGTGCATTGCTGCGCGCTCTGAGGGCAGAGGTCGTGGCCGGATCGGCGCCGGTGGCAGTCCGCCGCGCGGCGTCCGAACTCGACCGTTCGTGGACCGGGTGGCTGGCGCAGCGCGAGGCCGAGGAGAGGCCGGAGGGGATCCCCGTCACGGACGTCGTCGGGGTGCAGTACGGCGCCGTACTCGGACTCGTTGCGCATCACGCGGGTCGCGTCCGCTCTGGAGACACGGAGACATCATGAGCCGCACGCAGACTATGCTGCCCGCGCTGACGCAGGCGACGGGAGAGGCGGTCCCCGCGGATGTCGATGTTCTCGTCGTCGCCGTGGGCACCCGCGACGGGAAGATCGACGTCAGTGCACCGTCGCTGTCGGGGGAAGCGGTTCGGGCGCTCGCCGACGTCGCGGAGACTGTCGGGCATAAGGGCGTGCCGGGAGGTGTGTGCAGGGTCCCGGCGCCCTCGTCGGTCTCGGCGACGTCGGTGCTGCTGGTGGGCATCGGCGCCCTCGCCGGCGACACGACGGAGAGCGCCCCCACAGTCGCAGAGTCGCTCCGGCGCGCGGCCGGTACCGCGCTGCGTTCGCTCGCGTCCGTGAAGAAGGTCGCTCTCGCGCTCCCCGTGACCGATCTTGCGAGTGCGGAGGCGGTTGCGTCGGGTGCCCTGCTCGGCGCATACCGATACACGGCGCACCTCTCCGACGGCGACGCGGCGTCCGATCGCACGATCGTGATCGTGGCGGAGGGGGACGTGCAGTCCGCTCTGGACCGCGCCGCGATTCTCGCCCGCGCCGTGGCAGCGACGCGAGACATGGTGAACGAGCCGTCGTCCCACCTGTTCCCCGAGTCGTTCGCGGATGCGGTGTCCGAGCACGCAGAACGGGTGGCAGGCGGAGACGCAGTGGTCGTCGACGTCGTCGATGACGATGAACTGCGCCGGCGCGGATTCGGCGGGTTGATCAGCGTGGGCTCTGGGTCTGCACGCGGACCCCGGCTCGTCAAGATCACCTACGCGCCGTCAGGTGCTGACCGGCATCTCGCCCTCGTGGGCAAGGGCATCACCTTCGACTCCGGTGGGATCTCGCTCAAGCCTGCGGCGAACATGGAGAAGATGAAGTCCGACATGGCAGGCGCCGCCGCCGCGGCACAGGCTCTGTTCGCCATCGCCGAGCTTGCCCTTCCCGTGCAGGTGACGGCGTGGCTGGCGCTGGCGGAGAACATGCCCTCCGGCTCGGCCGTGCGCCCGAGCGACGTGGTTCGCATCTACGGCGGGAAGACCGTCGAGGTGATCAACACCGACGCCGAGGGGCGACTGGTGCTGGCTGATGCCCTGGTCGCCGCCCAGGAGGAGAAACCCGATCTGCTTGTCGACCTCGCGACCCTCACCGGCGCCCAGGTGACAGCGCTCGGGTACCGCACCTCGGGCGTTATGGGAGTGCCGAGTGCGCGAGAGGCCGTGGTGCGTGCGTCGGAGACGTCGGGCGAGCCGATGTGGGCCATGCCCATTCCCGAGGAGGTTCTCGCCGCCTTCGAATCGAACACCGCCGACCTCAAGAACATCGGCAAGCCCGCCGCCGGGATGCTCGGCGCTGCGGCGTTCCTGCGGGAGTTCGTCGACGAGGACGTCGCGTGGGCTCATCTCGACATCGCAGGTCCCGCGTACAACTCGGAGTCCGGGTATGGCTACATCACCCCTGGAGGGACGGGCGTACCGGTCCGTACGTTGGTCGAGATTGCGCGGAGTATGACCGTCAAAGGGGTGTGCGCATGACCGCGTTCGTCGGTGTCGCGGACATGCTGAAGTGGATCTCCCGGCACGGCGCCGAGAAGATCATGGCCGAGATGGCCGACACGATCGAGTCCGACTTTCGTCGCTGGGAGTCGTTCGACAAGAGCGAGCGGGTGGCGGACCACACCCCGTTCGGCGTGATCGAGCTGATGCCGATCAGCGATCCCGATCTGTACGCGTTCAAGTACGTCAACGGCCACCCGTTCAACCCGGCGCGCGGCTTCCAGACCGTTACCGCCTTCGGCGTGCTCGCCGACGTGCACAACGGATACCCGGTGTTCCTCGCCGAGATGACGGTGCTCACGGCATTGCGCACCGCCGCGACCTCCGCGATGGTGGCCCGGCGGCTGGCCCGTCCCGACTCGCGGGTGATGGCGATGATCGGCGCCGGCAGCCAAGCCGAGTTCCAGGCCCTCGCGTTCCGCGCCCTGCTCGGCATCCGCACCCTCAGCGTCTTCGACGTCGACGAGGCGGTCTCCGCCAAGCTCGTGCGCAACCTGGCTCCGCTGGGGTTCGACGTCAAGGTGTGCTCCTCGGCCTCGGAGGCGGCGTCCGGCGCCGACATCGTCACGACCTGCACTGCCGACAAGGCGGTGGCGCAGGTGCTCACCGACGCGGATGTCGCAGCCGGGATGCACATCAACACGATCGGCGGAGACTGTCCCGGCAAGACCGAGCTCGACCCGCAGATCCTCGAGCGCGGTCCCGTCTTCGTCGAGTACACGCCGCAGACCCGCATCGAGGGCGAAATCCAGAACGTCGGTGCCGATTTTCCGGTCGTCGAGTTCTGGCGCGTGCTGAACGGGCTGGAGCTGGGGCGGACCTCGCCGGAGCAGGTCACGATCTTCGACTCCGTCGGCTTCGCGATCGAGGACTACTCGGCGCTGCGCCACCTGCGCGACAGCCTCGCCGGGTCCGACCTCGCCCAGGAGATCGATCTCGTCGCCACCCCGGACGACCCGAAGGATCTGTTCGGCTTCACCACCGCACCCCTCCCCGTCGCCTGACCGACCCGAGAGAGCCATGCCGACTCAGACCGATCCCGGGGGCTCACCTGCATCCGTGCCGAGAGCGCCGTGGGCTGCCCTCATCATCCTGGGCATCGCCGCCGGCTATCTCTCTGGTCTGTTCGGGGTGGGCGGCGGCGTGATCATCGTGCCGATCCTGCTCCTCCTCGGCGTGGACCAACGGATCGCCGCAGGCAGCTCAGTGACGGCGACCCTCCCAACCGCCGTCGTCGGAGTCACGGGCTACGCGATGTCGGGGAACATCGACTGGATCGCCGGAGTGCTCCTGGCCACAGGTGTCGTCGTAGGTGCCCAACTGGGCGTGTGGCTGCTCGCCCGACTACCGCGAGGCATCCTGTTCTGGGCGTTCATCGGTTCTCTCGCCGTTGTAGTGGTGAGTCTCTGGGTGGTCATACCCCAACGCGACGACGTGATCGCTATGACCTATTGGGCCGGAGCAGCGCTTGTCGCTGTGGGGTGCATCGCCGGAATCCTCTCCGGCCTGCTCGGGATCGGAGGCGGCATCGTTGTGGTCCCCGCCCTCATCGTCCTCTTCGGCGCCAGCGATCTCGTTGCCAAAGGGACATCCTTGCTCATGATGGTGCCTGGCTCTGTCTCAGCGACGATCGGCAACGCTCGCCGACGCAACTTCGACATGCGCATCGCGGTGACCGTCGGACTGTCCGCCTGCGCAGCCTCGCCTCTGGGCGTCCTGACCTCCCAGGCGTTCTCGCCGTTCTGGTCCAATGTCGCCTTCTCTCTCCTGATCGCAGCAGTGCTCGCACAACTCATCGTCAGGAGAACCCGCGGGCGCTCAAGCGACCGTCGGGCCTGACGGCTCACTTCGATCGGAGAGCTTGCTTCAGCTCGGCTCGCTCCTTCCGGCAGGACGAGTTCTCCCGGCTCTCGCGGACCGAGGCATCAGGCAACGGTGAGTGTCAGCAGCCGCGGAAGAGCTCGCTGTCGGACCAGCCGGTGTTCGCCCACGTGTCGGCGTCGGCCGGGGCAATGCCCTCGTAGCGGTCGGCGAGCTGTTCGAGGGTCCAGCTGGTGAACCGGGCTGCACCCTGGGGGCAGGTGTGGATCCCGTCGTCGCTGCGATCGGTCGCGCCGTCGCGCTCCCTGGCGTACTCATCGCCCCAGACCTCGGAAGCGTCGAGGTATTCGGCACCGTCGAGATCGCTCGCAACCCGCCGCGCCGCCTCATCGGCGCTCGCGAGCTCGTCCATGTGCGACTCGTAGAACTCGTCGGGTCGGATGGGCGGCATCGATACGAGAAGGAGATCGGCGTCAAGGTCTGCAGCGGTCTCGGCGAGGCGCTCGTAGGCCGCGTGCTGCTCCTCGGTCGTGCCCCAGTCGTATGTGGTGATCTGATACATGATGACGCCGCCTTCGGCCTGTTCGATGGTCTCGGTGAGAGCTTCCCACTGCTCTTCGGCATTGGGGCCGACGAGATTTCCGCCTCCGGTGGAGGTGCCGTCGGCGAACTTCACGCCGCTCTCGGCCAGCCCCTGACGCAGAGCGACGGCCTGGCCGGCGGCGACGGAATCGCCGAGGAAGAGGACGGGGGACAGGCCGGCGTCAGCGGCTTGGGAGGATTCGCTCCATCCGCCGCTGTCCGTGGTCGAAGGCTGCGCGGCACCGCAGGCTGTGAGGGCGACGGCCGCCAGCGTGACGGAGGCGAAGCCGGTCGAGCGCCTCAGCCTGTGGCGAAGCCTGTCGGTGGTTGCAGCGGTACGTGTCGTGTTCGTGTGCATGGTTCGACTCTCACAACCTGATGTCGCGACCGTTGCGCAGGAATGTCGCGATCGTGTCGCAGAACCGGCCGATGCCGGTCGATGCTCGCCGTTCCGGCGTTCGCATCTTCTACGATCGGAGGCATGGCCACCGTTCTGCTGATCGAAGACGATGCGCTTGTCAGGCGGGGGCTCGAGCTGGCTCTGAAGCGTCACGGCCACCGCATAGAGACCGCCGAGGACGGTGAGGACGGTATGTCCCGATTCGGCGCCGGTGGTGTGGACGTGGTCGTGCTGGACCTGATGCTGCCGGGAATGGACGGGTTCGAGGTCTGCCGTCGGATGCGGGAAGCCTGGCAGGGGCCGATCATCATGCTGACCGCGCGAGACGATGATTTCGATGTGATCACCGGCCTGGAGGCAGGGGCGGACGACTACGTCGTGAAGCCTGTGCAGCCGACGGTGCTGGACGCGCGTATCCGAGCGGTCCTGCGACGAATCGTGAGCGATCCGGAAGGAGTGCGCACCCACCGCGGCCTGCGTATCGACACGGAGTCCCTGGCTGTCACGGTCGAGGGCCGTGAGGCGGGTCTCACTCCGACGGAGCTGCGGTTGCTGTTGACCTTGTCCCGGGCGCCCGGACGAGTGTTCAGCCGTGAGCAGCTGTTGGAAGAGGTGTGGGAGCAGGGGTACCTCGGCGACTCCCGGCTGGTGGACAACGGCGTGATGCGGTTGCGGGCAAAGATCGAGGCCGACCCCGCGAGACCGGAGTACGTGCAGACGGTGCGCGGATTCGGATACAGATTCGGCCCCGTGTGACAGCACTCGCCCGACGGATCCTGCGCAGCGTGTCAGGCCTGCGAGGGCGGCTGATCATCACTGTCGTCGTCGCGGCTGCGCTCGGCGCGGCCGCGGCGGCGTGGGCCGGTGTGCAGCAGTCCACGGCGTCGCTGATCGAGGTGACCCAGCGCCACCACACCGAAGACCTCGCAGAGAGGATCACCCGTGCCGCTCCCTCCGTGCCTTACCCTCCCGATCGTGGGGCGCTCGACCAGCTGCGGATCGCGGCAGGGGAGGACTCGCTCGTCCGCAGCGGCGATGTGGTAGTCGGCGACGGCATCTTCGACTCGGGCGCGCAGGAGGTCCCGGACGAGCTGCGCCGCGCGGTAGGCGCTCAGGCAGAGAGCGAGGAACCTCGTGTGCTGACTCAGCGGGTCGACATCGGCGGTGGTCCGTGGCTGGTGATCGGCTCCCCGGTGATGTTCACCGCACCAGACGGGACGCAGACCGATTCTGGGATCGAGGTGTACGCGGCACGTGATCTCTCCGCCGTGCAGGACCAGGTAAACGGACTGGTCCGAGGAGCGGCGACGACGACGCTGGTAGCGCTGCCGTTGGCGATCCTGCTCGCACTGCTGGCTTCGCAGGGAGTGCTGCGCCCCGTCGCCCGTCTGCGGATGACCGCCCAACGTCTCGCGGACGGGGACCGCGAGGCGCGCACTGAACCAGCCGGCGTGGGTGAGCTGGCGCAGCTGACCCGTACGGTCAATGACATGGCCGCATCGTTGCAAGCATCGATGGAGACGTTGGAGGTGATGGAGGAAGGCGCTCGCCGATTCGCCGCAGATGTCTCCCATGAGCTGCGGACACCGCTGACGACCCTGACTGCTGCGGTCGAAGTCCTCCACGACGTACTGACTAGGACGAGCGGCCCGGAATCTGTGCACGATGCCGGGGCCTCGGACGAGGCGGAGGCCCGGGAATCCGCGCAGCTTGCGCTCGTCGAGACACGCCGCCTGATGGAGCTGGTCGAGGGCATCATGGAGATCGCCCGGTTCGATGCAGGCACTGCGCACCTGCGTTGGGATGACACCGACCTGTACGAGCTGGTCAGCTCCTGCATACGCGCCCGCGGCTGGTCCGATGTCGTCGTCACGCCCACCGCCCCGGATCAGAGCGATGCCACGGTGGCGGCCGACCGGCGTCGAATCGATGTGGTCGTGGCGAACCTCATCGGCAACGCCCTCAAACACGGCGGCGCCCCGGTGCGGGTGCACATCGAGAGGACTGATGACGGAGCCACGGTGCGGGTGGTCGATTCCGGCCCCGGGATTCCAGAGGACGTCCTGCCGCATGTCTTCTCACGGTTCTACAAGGCCGACGCAGCTCGTGTCCGCACGCCAGGCAGCGGCCTCGGACTGGCGATCGCACGGGAGAACGTTCTCCTGCACGGCGGGACGATCGCGGCCGAGAATCAGCCCGGCGGCGGCGCCGCCTTCACCGTCTGGCTCCCACGAGCACCCGACTACTCCGCACGCACGATCGACCAGGAGCAGAGCACATGAAGCGCCGTATGATCGCAGCCGCTCTGGCCAGCGGCCTCTTCGTTCTGCTGGCGGGCTGCGGACTGCAGTCATCGGGCGTCGAAGACGGTCCGTCCGCGCCCACGGGGATCGCGCCTGGGACCACCCTGTACTTTCTGGACGCGGACGGGAGCCTGACCGCGCAGCAACGGGAGACCGGACGCCTGGGGACCGTGTCCGAAGCCGTGTCGCTGCTGCTGACCGGCCCAGGTGACTCCGGCGTGCGCACCGGCATCGACCCGACATCAGTGACCAGAACCGAGGTGACCGTCAGCGGTGAGCGTCTGGTCGTGCGGGTGCCGATCTCGTCTGCTGAGCTGACCGCAGACGGCATCGACCAGATCGCCTGCACTGCACTGGCCAGCCTCATCCAGGCCGGTGGTCCGGATGAGGCGATGGCGAGCATCGAGTTCACCGACCGCTCCGAGGGGCCGCGAGCCTGCCCCGTGTTCGACTGAACTGCCGTGTCACAGCTCGCCGATGTCGATCGGCGGTGCAGCGGGCGCCGGCAGTATGAGCCACATCGTCAGCAGCGCGGCTGACACGACCAGGAACACGACCAGTCCGGTGCGGTTCCGCGCCCATGTCGCGCGGAACCGGATGGGGTCCTCCACCAGGCGCTTCGATGCGACGGCGAGAGTGATCGATACTCCGATGACGATCGCCGAGTGCAGCCAGTGCGGCAGAGCCGGGTGCATGTGCGCGGAGAGGAGTACGATCACCGGCCAGTGCCACAGATAGAGGCTGTAGGAGATCGCGCCGAGCCAGGTCAACGGGCCGGACTGCAGGACGCGTACGGGGAACGGCGGCGGCGCCGACTCCGGAGCGTCATGCGAGTGCACGGCAGTCACAGCTGCGCACAGGCCGATGAGGACTGCGCAGGCGAACGCATGCGCGAACAGGCCGCCGCGGAAAAGCCCTGGAGTCGCCGTGCCGTCCGCGAACACCCAGGACGCGAGGATCATCGTCGCGAGGATCCCGATCGTCCACACAGCGACACGGCGATGCCACCGGACGACGTGCTGAAACGCGCGGCGGGCCGGAGCGGTCGCTGCGGCGGCGCCCAGCAGCAGCGAGAACGCGCGCGTGTCGGTGCCCGTGTACACACGAGTGGGGTCAGCGGGATCGATCATCGCGATCATCAGGATGAGCGAAACAGCTGAAACGGCGATCGCGACCGTCAGTGCGGCGACGTCGAGGCTCCCAGCACGCCGCCTGAGCCGTGTCGCCGCCCACGCGAGCGCGGCGATGATGAACGGCCACACCAGATAGAACTGCTCTTCCACTGCGATGCTCCACAGGTGTTCGAACAGTCGCGACTGACCGAACGCGTCCCAGTAGCTCGCATTCTGCGCAAGCAGATGCCAGTTGACGAGGTTCAGCTGCACCCACAAGCCATCCGTCAGCGTCGTCGAAACCAATCCGCGATCGGCGACAGGGTGCCCGAGCCGCTGCAGTGCCCAGGCCGTCACCGCCACGACGACCAGCACCAGCGCCAGCGCTGGGAACAGCCGCCGCAGTCGGCGCCCCCAGAACGACGTGAGCGCGATCCTGCCCGTCGTCCCGGCCTCGCGAAGGAGCAGTCCTGTGATGAGGAAGCCCGACAGCACGAAGAACAGGTCGACGCCGAGGAAGCCCCCCGGCACGTTTCCGGTGTGGAACAACAGCACCCCGGCCACGGCCATGCCTCTCAACCCGTCCAATGCCGGAACATGTGAGGCGCCCGGAACGGCGACGGGGGACTGGTAGGACGCGCGGAAGCGTGAAGATCGCATAGAAGCGAGCCTGCTGATCGGGGTTCACCGGCACATCGCCGTCAGGTCGCAACCGTGTCGCAAGACTCTGGGCGCAGTTGTTCCGCGACGAAACCGCGGCGGAACGGCGACGTCATCGGAACCCCTGCCCGCGATGATCTCCGCGCGGCCGGCGGAGAGCAGGTCGATGGTGGCGAACTGCTCCCAGACGCGCACCGGATCATCGGAGCTCAGCACGGTGACGGCACTGGCGAGCCTGATCCGCTTGGTCGCTTCGGCCGCCGCTGCGAGCATGGTGGTCGGCGCGGAGCCGACGAAGTCACTGCGATGGTGCTCGCCCATCCCGAACACGTCCAACCCGACCTCATCGGCGACCTCGGCGAGTTCGATGGTCTCCCTGGCTCGTCGGTGCGGGCTGCGAACTGCCCCGGTCGTGGGGTCCGCCGTGACTTCGCCGAAGGTCATGATTCCGATCTCGAAGGTCATCGCCTACGTCTTCTTCATAGTGGTTTCGCTGAAATTAACTTGCGTGCGCAAGCAGCTATTTCCACTGTCTTACACGAGCTAGATTTGACTCATGGCAACGCAGCGGCTCGCTGAACGCGAGGACGAGGCATGGCGGGGATTCTTGGTCGCACATGAGCGCATCCGGCGTGACCTTGGGGCCAACCTGGTTCCGCTCGGCGTGAGCATGACCGAGTACAGTGTCCTGGGCCTGCTGGGGGAGGCGGGTCGGAGCGGGCTGCGCCTGACCGAGCTGGCTGAGCGGAGGGGCATGTCGGGCCCGGGTCTGTCGCGGCTCGCGGATCGGCTGGAGCAGCGCGGTCTCATCGAGCGCAGCCGTGCGGCCAGCGATGGGCGCAGCTACGAACTGAGACTCACCGCAGCAGGAGGGGCGCTGCTGCGCAAAGCGTGGAAGCAGCAGTACGCCGACATCAGGCGTCTCTTCCTCGACAAGCTGAGCGACGACCAACTGCAAGCGCTCGCGGACGTCTGGGCGAGCCTGGCCGATGAGGAGGCAAGCTGACGACAGCCGCCCGGGGCCGGACCACGGCCCGGATCGTGTCGACGGTACGACGCAAGCCACGGGGCGACGGCGCCTCCTCGCATGCACCAGTGGCAGGATGAGGGGATGGCGGATTGGAATCAGAGCATCATCGACGAATTCCGTGCGAATGACGGCACCGTGCGGACGATGGGATTCGGGCGCAGCCTCGTGCTGCTGCACCACGTCGGGGCGAAGAGCGGAACGAAGCGCGTGACTCCTCTTGCAGCTGTGCGCCAAGAGGACGGCGTGTGGCTGATCGCGGCGTCGAAGGGTGGCGCCCCGGAGAACCCGGCCTGGCTTCACAATCTCATCACCCACCCCGAGGTCGAGATCGAGGACCCTGATGAGGGTACGGTGCGCGTCGTCGCCGAGGTGCTCACGGGTGGCGAGCGCGACAGTGCGTGGCGCCGTTTCGAGGAGTTCAGCGATGGTTTTGCGGAGTACCAGCGCAAGACGAGCCGCATCATCCCCGTGGTCGCGCTGCGCCGTGCGGGCTGAACCGCGCTCGTGCGCGGCGCGTGCCCACGTTCCCCCAGCGGTCGCGGCAGATGCAGCATTCATCTCCGATCCGAGCTGATCTCGAAGGAAAGTCACGAACCGATGCGCTCCCGAACTCGCTTCATCATGCTCGTATCGGCCCTCGCCGTTCCGCTTCTCGCAGGCTGCGGCGAATCCGCCCATGACGTTCCGGCGCCGATGCCGAGCACGTCTCAGGAGAGTTCGCCCCCACCGGCGACCGTGCTCGACGACGATCTCGAATCGCTCGAGGACGAGTTCCAGGCTCGTGTGGGTGTGAGCGTGCTCGACACCGGAACCGGCGCGACGATCGAGTACCGATCGGACGAACGCTTCGGCTACGCCTCCACGCTCAAAGTCTTCGCCGTCGCCGAGATGCTCCGCCAGGTGGCGCCCGAACAGCGCGACGAAATCGTCACCTGGACGGACGAGACCGTGGCACAAGCGGGATACTCACCGGTCACGGCCGAGCACGTGGCGGACGGGCTCACGCTGGCGCAGCTCGCGGAAGCCGCACTGCGCGACAGCGACAACGCGGCGACGAACCTCATCCTCGACCGCATCGGAGGCACGGAGGGGCTGCAAGCGGGTCTCGAGCTTCTCGGCGACACCACCACCGATGTAGCAGACATCGAGCCGGAGCTCAACGAGGTCGTTCCCGGTGAGACCGGCAACACCACCGCTCCCGCGGCCTTCGCCTCAGGTCTCGCCGCCGTGCTGAAACCCGAGCATCTCGACCCCGCCGATCGCACCACGCTGCTGGAGTGGATGAGCGCGAACGCTACGGGAGACGCTCTCATCCGCGCCGGGGCACCGGCGGACTGGGTTGTGGCGGACAAATCAGGTGGCGCTGGTGGGAAGCGGAACGACATTGCGGTCGTCACTCCACCCGGGCAGTCTCCGATCATCGTCGCGATTCTCACGGAGAAGTACGACCCGGATGCAGCCTACGAGGACGAACTCGTCGCACGCGTCGCCGAGGCCGTGCTTGCGCGGTCGGCCGGGGGCGGTTCGTGAGGTCCCATCCGACGAGCTGAGGATTCGCGCCTCGCTCAGCGGCCTGACTCGTTGCGCGTTCGCGGGAGGCCACGCATGAATCGGTGCGTGGCCTCCCGCGGCTCGACGGGCCGACCTGTCTTCACATGAGGGTCGGCGTCAGCCGCAGACCGCGCCGACGGCCGCCGACTGGACGAGCTTGCGGTACTTGGCCAGCACGCCCTTGGTGTAGCGCGGAGGCAACGGCTCCCAACCCTCCGCACGGGCGGCGAGTTCGGCTGCGTCGACCTGGACGTCGAGGGTCCGGTTCTCGACGTCGACCCGGATGGTGTCTCCGTCGCGGACGAAGGCGATGGGGCCGCCGTCCACCGCTTCCGGTGCCACATGCCCGATGCACAGGCCCGTCGTGCCGCCCGAGAACCGCCCATCGGTGAGCAGCAGGACGTCGGCACCGAGGCCAGCGCCCTTGATGGCACCCGTGATGGCCAGCATCTCGCGCATGCCCGGCCCGCCCTTGGGACCTTCGTACCGTATGACGATGACGTCGCCGGGGTTGATCTCGCCGTCCAGCACAGCCGCCATGGCTGGTTGCTCCTGATCGAAGACGCGGGCGGTGCCTTCGAAGACCGCCGAATCGAAGCCTGCGGTCTTCACAACGGCACCGCCCGGAGCGAGCGATCCGTGCAGGATCGTGATTCCGCCGGTGGGATGGATCGGGCTGTTCACAGCGTGCAGGATCTTGCCGTCCGGATCCGGAGGACGGACATCCGCCAGGTTCTCGGCGACGGTCTTCCCGGTGACCGTGAGGCAGTCGCCGTGCAGCAGCCCGGCATCCAGAAGCGCCTTCATGACGACAGGCACCCCGCCGATCTTGAACACGTCGTTCATCACGTACCGTCCGAACGGCTTGAGGTCGCCCAGATGCGGCACCCTGTTGCCGATCCGGTCGAAGTCGGCCAGCTGCAGGTCGACCTCGGCCTCGTGGGCGATGGCCATCAGATGCAGGACGGCGTTGGTGGAACCGCCGAAGGCCATCACGACCGCGATGGCGTTCTCGAACGCCTCCTTCGTCATTATGTCGCGGGCTGTGTGACCGCGCCGGAGCATCCCGACGACCGCCTTTCCGGACTCGACGGCGAACTCGTCGCGGGCCTTGTCGATGGCCGGTGGTGCGGCCGAGCCCGGCAGGGACATGCCCATGGCCTCGGCGGCGGAGGCCATTGTGTTGGCCGTGTACATCCCGCCGCAGGCGCCTTCGCCCGGGCAGATGGCCTTCTCGATGCTCGTCAGATCTTCCATCGACATGCGACCGGCGCGGCAGGCGCCGACGGCCTCGAAGGCGTCGATGATGGTGACTTCGCGCTCGGTGCCGTCGGACATCTTGGCGTATCCCGGCATGATCGAGCCGTTGTAGAGGAACACGTTCGCCAGGTCGAGTCTGGCCGCCGCCATCAGCATGCCGGGGATCGACTTGTCGCATCCGGCCAGCAGCACGGAACCGTCCATGCGCTCGGCGCTCATCACGGTCTCCACGGAGTCGGTGATCACCTCGCGCGAGACCAGAGAGAAGTGCATGCCCTCGTGCCCCATCGAGATGCCGTCAGACACCGAGATCGTGCCGAACTGCAGCGGGTAGCCGCCCGCCTCGTGTACACCGTCCTTGACGCCCTTGGCCAGCCGGTCCAGTGACAGATTGCACGGCGTGATCTCGTTCCATGACGAGCCGACGCCGATCTGAGGCTTGTCCCAGTCGTCGTCGCCCATGCCGACGGCTCTGAGCATTCCGCGCGCCGCGGTCCGCTCGATCCCGTCCGTGACATCGCGCGAGCGCGGTTTGACGTCGGGCAGGCCGCCGGCGCCGGTCGTCGAGTCTGTCGGAGCACCATTACTCTCACTCATGGACACGAGTCTAGGGCGCGTGACGTCGCCACGGTTCAGCCGGTCGTGAACGAGTACCCCGATACCGCGTGGTCCGTCGCGTCCCATGACGAATCATGCAGCGTCCGAGGGGTCAGAGCCAGCCGCGCTCGTCGGCTGACCGGGCGGCATCGTGCCGAGTGGTGGTATTCGTCTTCTGCATCGCGTTGGAGAGATAGTTCCGCACGGTGCCAGGGGCAAGGTGCAGCCGCCGGGCGATCTCATGCGCTGAACAGCCTTCGCGAGTCACGCGAAGTACGTCCGCCTCTCGGGCAGTGAGCGGTGAATCGTCGGCCATGGTGGCTTCGAGCACGTCGCGGGCGGTCCATCGATGTCCGTCATGGAGCTGTTGGACGACTCTGACGATGTCCTCGGGGTCGGACGCCTTGCTCATGAAGCCGAGCACACCGAGTTCGAGCGCGCGTCGCAGAACGCCGGGGCGTGCGTGCCTGGTCAGGATGAGAGCCCTTTGGGAAGGAGCGCGGAAAGCGCAGCGCTGAGAAGGTGCTCATCGTCGGCGAGGACGATTCGTATCTCGAAGACGACGGCAGCGGTCGCCTGTTCTACGAGGCGGCGAGTGTTCTACGACGTGCCCATGTTTGGAGTTACGTTGAGACGAACACTAGAGTGAGTGTACTGACTGCGCGATGAGTCGGACGACGAAGCCGATCGGTTCATCGCGGCATCTCACCGTGCAGGCCGCCGCTTCCCGGAACGGGAACGTCGCCGTCTGCCTCGAGCCTGCGGCGAGTCCTACGCACGCCGCTTCCGACCACACGATTCAGCAAGGAACCGGACTATGCTCCACACCCGCACACGCCTCTTTCGCCGCATGATGTCGTTGTCGGCCGCAATCTCGCTCACGATCACCCTCGCAGCGTGCAGCAGCGCGGACGACGGCGACATAGGCGCCGAGGATGACCGATCCGTGGTTCTGACGACGTTCACCGTGCTCGCCGACATCGCGCAGAACGTCGCCGGTGATCACCTGGCGGTCGAGTCGATCACCAAAGTCGGGGCAGAGATCCATGGGTACGAACCGACGCCAGGCGATATCGCGAAGGCCTCGGAAGCGGAACTCATCCTGGACAACGGGTTGAACCTCGAGCTCTGGTTCGAGCAGTTCGTGGAATCCGTCGATGTGCCGCACGTCGTCGTCTCAGACGGGGTCGAGGTCATGGACATCACGGAAGATTCCTACGCGGGCAAACCGAACCCTCACGCGTGGATGAGCCCGGTGAACGTGCAGATCTATGTCGACAATATGGTCGATGCGTTCAGCGACCTGACACCGGAGCACGCTGCTGACTTCGAGGCGAACGGAGATGCCTACAAGGCGGAGCTGCAGGATATCCAGGACGAACTGGTGTCTGAGCTCTCGGCGCTTCCCGAGAACGAGCGGGCGCTTGTGACCTGTGAAGGAGCGTTCTCCTACCTCGCCCGCGACGCCGGGCTGAGCGAGCAGTACATCTGGGCGGTCAACGCGGAGTCCCAGGCCACCCCGCAGCAGATCGCGGGCACGATCGAGTTCGTGAACGAGAACGACGTGCCGGCGGTGTTCTGCGAGTCCACTGTCTCAGACAAGCCGGTGAGGCAAGTCATCGACGCCACCGACTCCGTCTTCGGCGGCACGCTCTACGTCGACTCCCTCTCCGCGGACGACGGCCCAGTGCCCACGTACCTCGACCTCATCCGCTACGACTCGACCACGATCATCGACGCTCTCACCGGAGACGCGTCATGACCGTCGCGATCGAAGTCGCCGGCGTCACCGTTCGCTACGGCGACGTCGTCGCCCTCGACAACGTCTCGCTGGCCGTCGAACCAGGAAGGGTGACCGGGCTGATCGGTATGAACGGCTCTGGAAAGTCCACCCTGTTCAGGGCCGTCATGGGGTTGGTGCGCCCGGATCGGGGCCGTGTGCTGCTCGATGGCGCTGACCCTGTACGGGCGCGTAGAAGAGGTGCTGTCGGCTATGTGCCGCAGAGCGAGGACGTCGATTGGTCCTTTCCCGTCGCGGTGCGCGACGTGGTGATGATGGGCCGCTATGGGCATCAGGGCGCCACGCGCCGAGCACGGCCGGCCGACCATGCCGCAGTCGAGGAGGCGCTGGAACGGGTGGAGCTGTCCGCGTATGCCGAGCGGCAGATCGGGCAGCTCTCCGGTGGGCAGAAGAAGCGTGCATTCGTCGCCCGCGGCATAGCGCAGGGCGCCGGCGTCATCCTCCTCGATGAGCCGTTCGCCGGCGTGGACAAGCGCTCAGAGGCAACCATCGTCCGGCTCCTGCGCGAGCTCGCAGCCGACGGCCGCACGATCCTCGTCTCCACCCACGACCTGCACGCTCTGCCGCAGCTCGCCGACGAAGCCGTTCTTCTGCTGCGAAAGGTGCTCTTCCACGGCTCGGTCGCCGATGCGCTCAGTGCGGAGAACCTCGCTCTCGCCTTCGGGCTCGACGTCCTCGATCAGAACAGCGCCGCATGAGCCTCCTCGGCCTCATCCTCGAACCCCTCCAGTACGACTTCATGGTGCGCGCGCTGGTCACGACCGTGATCGCCGCGATCGTGTGCGCGCTGCTGTCGTGCTGGCTCGTCCTCGTCGGCTGGTCGCTCATGGGCGACG
The DNA here is from genome assembly GCF_003569805.1 of Microbacterium halotolerans. Lineage (GTDB taxonomy): Bacteria > Actinomycetota > Actinomycetes > Actinomycetales > Microbacteriaceae > Microbacterium > Microbacterium halotolerans. Next base: position 82,251 of record NZ_KZ984054.1, read on the forward strand.
CCGTCTCGCACGCCGTGCTCCCCGGCGTGGTCATCGCCTACATCCTCGGCGCTCCGTTCGCTATCGGCGCGCTCGTGTTCGGGCTCCTGGCGGTGGCACTCATCGGCGCGATCCGCGGTACCAGCAGAGTGAAGGAGGACGCGGCGATCGGCATCGTGTTCACCACGCTGTTCGCGTTCGGGCTCGTGCTCATCTCGGTGACTCCGAGCCAGACCGACCTGAACCACATCATCTTCGGCAACGTCCTCGGAGTGTCCACCGGTGACCTGACCCAGATCGGCGTCCTCGCCGCCGTCGCCTTCGTCATACTCGTCCTCAAACGACGCGACCTGACCCTGTACGCCTTCGATTCGACCCACGCACACGCCATCGGGCTCAGCCCCCGGTTCCTCGGAGCTCTCCTGCTCGGACTGCTCGCGCTCACCGCGGTCGTCGCGCTTCAGGTCGTCGGCGTCATCCTCGTTGTCGCCATGCTCATCATCCCCGGTGCCACTGCCCATCTGCTCACCGACCGGTTCGGGCGGATGCTTCTCATCGCGCCCGCGATGTCCGCGCTCTCCTCCGTCGTCGGCATCTATCTCAGCTACTGGATCGATGCCTCATCCGGTGGACTCGTGGTGGTCGTCCAAGGCATCGTGTTCGCCCTCGTGTACCTCTTCAGTCCTCGTCACGGCCTGATCGGCGCTCGTATCGAATCCAGACACCGTCGGATCGCAGCTGCGCACTAGGTGATTGATTGTGAGGCACACCCTAGGAATCGATGTGTCCGGATGCAGCGCTTCAGGCGATCTCGACCGCTCGCCCGGCCGATGCGGACACGTAGAGAGCATCTGTTGCCGACCGGCCCAGGGGGAGCGAGTCCTCTGTTCCTTCCACCCGCACATCCAGCGCATCCGAATACGGCGAACTCTCGCTGGTCGTCAGGGTCGCCCCGATGACGATGCCATGACCCTCGAAGAACTGCAGCAGCGCAGAATCCGAGTCTGAGATGCGCTCGACGACGACCGTTGCATCGGCGCCGACGTCCGTCAGCTGCTTGGCGTCCGGGATGTTCACCGTGCCATCCGACGATGGAATCGGATCGCCGTGCGGATCGCGAGTAGGGAACTCCAAGAACCTATCGATTCGATCGATCATGAAGTCCGATACCGCGTGTTCGAGGTTCTCCGCCTCATCGTGCACTTGATCCCACGAATAGCCCAGAACATGGACGAGGAACGACTCGATCAGTCGGTGCCGCCGCACCATCGCCAACGCGAAGGCGCGCCCCGTCGCGGTGAGCTCGACCGTGCCGTACGGGGCATGATCCACCAGTCCCTGGCTCGACATCTTTCGGACGGCGTCTGAGACCGACGAGAGCTTCAAGCCTGTGCGCTCTGCGATGAGCGTGGGAGTGACCGGCCAAGACGACCACTCCGTCAGGCCCCACACCGCCTTCAGATAGTTCTGTGTGCTCGGCGACAACTCAGACACGGACATGCGCTCATCGTACTGCCGAAGTTCTGACTACGTGCCGACCAATGGGGCGGTCGCGGTCTCGGGGATCTCGGGTTGCGACGGCACGCCGCCGACCCTCTCCACTACACTGTCGCGAGTGCCTTTTCGGGGTCGTGCGCTCGCGCAACGGATTCGAAGGGGTGGAGCGTCGACGCGAGACGCGCCGGCAGCCGCATGCTATGTTGCGGCTGAACGCCCGGTCGCACCTGCCGCGCCCGTACCGGGGCGTGGCACTGCGTCCGGTCGCCCAACGACGAGAGGAAGCAGTGTGAGTTCCGCAACCGGCGAGAACGAGAGTACGGACGAGTACGGCGACGAGCTCGCCACGCACGTCAATCCGATCAGCGGTGCGGAGTTCGAAGAGAACCCGGCCATCGATATGGTGCCGAAAGAGCACTACATCGCGGAGGAGGACACCGACGACGAGATCACCGAGAAGCTTCGACGGCAGGGTGTGAAGATCGGCAGGGGGCTCATCGCTCCACGCGTGTTCTGGCCGTCGATCATCGTGATCGTCGCCGTCACCGTCATCGCCATCATCTGGCCGCAGGGCTCGGCCGATGCGTTCAGCGCAGTCCAGGGGTGGATCGTCGCGGACCTGAGCTGGTTCTACATGCTCGTGGTCGGTGCGTTCATCGTGTTCGCAGTCGTCATCGCCCTCTCGAAGTACGGCAGCATCAAACTCGGTCGTGAGCAGGACAAGCCGGAGTTCAGCGTGATGTCGTGGTTCACGATGCTGTTCTCCGCAGGTATGGGGATCGGCCTGATCTTCTACGGCGTCGGCGAGCCGGTGAAGTTCGCCACAGTCGACCCGAAGCCGGGCGTCGACATGGCGGGACCCGAGGGTGCTCCTTTGGCGATGGCGCAGACCTTCATGCACTGGGGTCTGCACCCGTGGGCGATCTACGCCGTCATCGGCCTCGCGCTCGCGTTCGCCATCCACCGACGCGGTCGGCCCGTCTCCATCCGGTGGGCGCTCGAGCCGCTCTTCGGTGAGCGGGTGAAGGGCTGGATCGGCGACGTCATCGACGTGCTGGCCATCTTCGGCACGGTCTTCGGCGTCGCCACCTCGCTCGGGCTCGGCGTGCAGCAGATCGCGACGGGCATGCGGGAAGTCGGCATCATCGACGGCTTCGACACCACGCTGCTGGTCATCCTCATCGTCGTCATCACCTTCCTCGCCACGTTCTCCGTGGTCAGCGGTGTCGGTGCGGGCATCAAATGGCTGTCGAACATCAACATCTCGCTCGCAGGCATCCTGCTGGTGACGATGCTGGTGCTGGGTCCGACGCTGTTCATCTTCGACACCCTCGTGCAGTCGCTCGGCGCGTACTTCGCGAACATCATGCAGATGACCGTCGACGTCGGAGCCTTCCAGGGCGATGCCGCACTCGACTGGCTCGCCGGAAACACGATCTTCTACTGGGGCTGGTGGATCGCCTGGGCGCCCTTCGTCGGCGTCTTCATCGCGCGCATCTCGCGCGGACGCACCGTGCGCCAGTTCATCGCGGGTGTGCTGCTCGTGCCGACCATCGTCGGATTCATCTGGTTCGCTGTGATGGGCGGCTCCGGTCTGTTCCGCGAGTTCTTCACGGACAACTCTCTGGTCGACCCGGAGTCGGGCGCAGTGGAGCCGGAGGGGTCGCTGTTCGCCGTACTCGGCGACCTGCCCCTCGGCCAGATTCTCTCGGTCATGACGATCATCATCGTTGCGCTGTTCTTCATCACCTCGTCGGACTCCGGCTCGCTTGTGGTCGACATGCTCTCCTCCGGCGGGCACCCGAACCCACCGGTCTGGTCGCGTGTGCTGTGGGCGTTCCTCGAGGGCGCGCTCGCGATCGCGCTGATGATCGCCGGCGGGCTCTCGACCCTGCAGACCGGCTCGCTGATCACCGCGGTGCCGTTCAGCATCATCCTGATACTGATGTGCATCGCCACCGTCAGAGCCTTCCGCTACGAGCACGTGCAGCAGCAGCACATCGAGAGCGTCGAGCGTCTCGAGCGCATCTCCGAGCACCTCACCGAGGAGATCGGGCAGTCGCTGACCGACGATCCCGCCGTGCGTGAGTACGTCGATGACCGGATCGATTACCGGTTGTCCCGCACCCGCGGCCTTCGACGGCCGGGGACGGGGGAGAAGCCGGCGCAGCCGCGTCCCCGCGGCGAACGGTAGGCATCACAGCACGCGAACGGCTCGCGGGTCCCTCTGGGATCCGCGAGCCGTTCGCGTGGAGGTCGACGGCGGGTTCATACCGTCGGGCCCGTTGTCAGATGTCTACGCTGTGCGGTGCTGCTGGTAGTAGGCGAGCAGGGCCTGCGTCGAGGCGTCCTGTGCCTTCAGAGCGGTGCGGTCGCCTTCGATTGCGGGGGCGATCTGCAGGGCGAGCTGCTTGCCCAGCTCGACGCCCCACTGGTCGAAGGAGTTGATGCCCCAGATCACGCCCTGTGTGAACGTGATGTGCTCGTACAGCGCGATGAGCTGGCCGAGCACGGCGGGGGTGAGCGCCGGTGCGAAGATCGATGTCGTCGGCCGGTTGCCCTCGAAGGTGCGGGCGGCGACCAGCGGACCGGTCGTGCCTTCCGCTTCGACCTCTGCGGCTGTCTTGCCGAACGCGAGCGCCTTGGTCTGTGCGAGGAAGTTCGCCAGGAACAGGCCGTGCACGTCGCGCTCGCCGTCCTTCAGCGGGTGCGCAGGGTTCACGAACGCGATGAAATCGGCGGGGATGAGGCGAGTGCCCTGGTGGATGAGCTGGTAGAAGGCGTGCTGGCCGTTCGTGCCGGGCTCGCCCCAGAACACTTCGCCGGTGTCGGTGGTGACGGGGGTGCCGTCCCAGCGCACCGATTTGCCGTTCGACTCCATCGTGAGCTGCTGCAGATAGGCGGCGAAGCGGCTGAGCTGCTGGGCGTACGGCAGTACGGCGTGCGACTGCGAACCGAGGAAGTTCGTGTACCAGACGTTGAGCAGACCCATCAGCACGGGAACGTTCTTCTCCAGCGGCGTGGTGCGCACATGCTCGTCGACGGCATGGAACCCGGCGAGCAGCTCGCGGAAGGCCGGGGGGCCGAACACGATCGCCAGCGAGGTGCCGATGGACGAGTCGACCGAGTACCGTCCGCCCACCCAGTCCCAGAATCCGAACGCATTCTCGGTGTCGATGCCGAACTCGGCGACCTTGTCGAGGGCGGTCGATACGGCGATGAAGTGGCGCGCGACAGCCTCGTCCTTCGCCTCGTCGTCGCCGTCGATCACGCCGCGCTCGGCGAGCTGCGTCCACAGCCAGTCCCGTGCCAGGCGCGCGTTGGTCAGGGTCTCGAGCGTCGTGAACGTCTTCGACGCGACGATGAACAGCGTCGTCTCCGGGTCGAGGTCCGCGATCTTCTGTGCGAGGTCGGTGGGGTCGATGTTCGAGACGAAGCGTGCCTCGATCCCCGCGTCCGCGTAGGGACGAAGTGCCTCGTACACCATCACAGGGCCGAGGTCGCTGCCGCCGATGCCGATGTTGACGACGTGCGTGACCCGCTTGCCCGTCATGCCGACCCACTCGCCGCTGCGCACGCGGTCAGCGAAGGCCGACACCCGTGCGAGAACCTCCTGCACGTCATCGTCGATGCTCTGTCCGTCGACGACGAGGGAGCCGCCTGCGGGGCGGCGCAGCGCGGTGTGCAGCACCGCACGGTCCTCGGTGGTGTTGATGTGCTCGCCCGCGAGCATGGCCGAGTAGCGCTCGGCGACACCCGTCTCATCTGCCAGCTTCACGAGCGAGGCGAGGATCTCGTCGGTGATGAGGTTCTTCGACAGATCGACGCGCAGGTCGGCGAGGTCGAGGCTGAGCCGTTCGGCGCGCTCGGAGTCCTGCGCGAACCAGCCGCGCAGATCGGGAGTGAGGGCGTCGCGGTGAGCGGCGAGCTCCGCCCAGGCGGTGGTGGTCGTGGGATCGACGGGAGCAGTCATACCTCAAACCTACCGAGCACAGCGCCCTTGCGGCACACGATTTCGCCGCGTGCCTCTTCTCTCACAAGGCCGTGATGCGTGTCGCGAGGTCGGAGTCGCCTACTCTGGTGAGATCGGTTATCACGAATGGGGGTCCGGATGAGCGTGCCGGTCATCGCTCTGACGGGGCCGCTGGGAGCGGGCAAGACGACGGTGCTCAACCATCTGCTCGCGGCTCCCGGTGCTCGCGTCGGTGTGGTCATCAACGATTTCGGAGCGATCAACGTCGACGCGGGGCTGGTGGTCGGTCAGGTCGACGAGGCCGCGTCGATTGCCGGCGGCTGCGTGTGCTGCATGCCTGATGCCGGCGGTCTCGACGAGGCGCTCGACACGCTCACCGATCCGAGGCTGCGTCTCGATGCAGTCATCGTGGAGGCCAGCGGCGTGGCGGAGCCTGTCGCACTGGCCAGGCTCATCCGGTTCAGCGGAGCGGACCGTGCCCGTCTCGGGGGAGTGGTCGAGATCGTCGACGCCGTCGAGCACGAGCGCTCGGTCGAGGTGGGACTCGTCGCGCCGGCGCGCTACGCCGCCGCCACTCTCGCGGTCGTGAACAAGCTCGACCTGGTGCCGGACGCCGAGCGTGCAGAGCGAGAAGCCGCGCTCGGTGCGATGATCCGCGAGCATAACCCTGCGGTCGAGGTGGTGCCAGCCGAGCGCGGTGCGATCGACCCCGCTCTCGTCTTCGACATCGCGGGAGAGGACGACCCGCTGGACCAGCTGCCGATTTCGCAGCTGCTGCGGGAGGAGATCGCTGCCGAGTCGGCGCACACGCACGCAGACTCGGTCGGCGGCGTCGCAGACGGACCAGTCGACCCCGGTGCGCTGATCGAACTGCTCGAGAACCCGCCGGCCGGGGCGTATCGGATCAAGGGCACGGTGCCGGTGCGCACCGCCCGCGGTCAGCGGATCTGCACGGTGCATCGCGTCGGACGATCGGTGCACGTCGAGAAGGCTCCGGTCGGGCGTGCAGCGGATGGCCTCGTGGTGATCGGCATGCGCCTCGATGCCACGGTGCGGGAACGCATCGCCGAGGTGCTCCGGCCCGCCGCAGCGCCATCATCGGAGGGTCTGCGCCGTCTCGAGCGCTACCAGCGCCTGAGCAGGTAAGCAGAGGCTCACAGCGAACCCGCGTGCGGATCCGGCGCCCGTCCCATCCGGAGCGCGTACCGTCGAAGTATGCAGTCGAATGAAGCAGAACTGGGCGACGCGTTCAAGACCGTGTTCCGGACGCACCCGGCGGCCGTCACCATCGTGACGGCGAGCACCCCATCCGGTCCCGTCGGTCTGACGGCGTCGAGCGTGAGCTCGGTGGCCGCCGTGCCCCCCGCCGTGTCGTTCTCCGTCACCCGCGCCACCGGAACGGCCGGCGCGATCCTGGAGGCGGACAACCTCTCGATCCACTTCCTCACCGATGAGCACGTCGAGACGGCGCTTGCCTTCGCCGTCTCGGGCAGGGAACGCTTCACCGCCGAGCAGGGCTGGACCTTCGACGAAAACGGCAACGCGACGCTCGCCGGTGCCCGTGCGACGCTGCGCGGGCGGATCCGCGACAGCATCAGGGTGTCGGACTCCTCGCTGGTGATCGCCGACATCGTCGAGGTGTGTCCAGCGGAGGCCGGCGCACCGCTGCTGTACGAGAACCGCACCTTCTTCCGCTTCGATCCGAACGGTGCGGCGCTCTGACGAGCGTTCAGGAACCTCATAGCGAGAAGATCCGCAACACCGGGTGACAGGATGCCCAGGCCTCGCTAGCGTGGAAGCGTCGCGCGGCGATCCGAGTGGTCTCGGTCAGCGGTTCATACCGACTGAGCAGCGGGTTCGACTCCCGTCGCCGCGTCTACGTTTCGCAAAGGTCGGCCTCGGGCCGGCGGCGGCCCGATCTGCGCATCCGGATGCGCTCACGTCGGGTCCGTGCGTGTGTCGCCCGTGTCCTTCGATCGGATGGAAGAGTCGGGAACACTCGGCGGATGCGCGTGGTTGCATGACCCAGACGGTCCCGACCGAGGGCCGCGACTCGGAGGAAACATGACGCGACTGGCCGTTATCGGAGGCACCGGATACGCCGGAGCCCACATCATCGAGCAGGCGAAGGGCAAGGGGATCGACGTCGTCTCGTACTCGCGGACGCAGCCGGAGGCGTCGGTCGACGGCGTCGAGTACCGCACGGGTGACTTCACTGATGAGACAGTGGCGTCCGAGATCGTGGCCGATGCCGACGTGGTGGTCGTCACGGCCGCCGCGCGCGGCGACATGCTCGGCCGTGTCGAGATGGGTACGGCGCAGCTGGCTGACCTGGCCGCGGCATCCGGTACTCGCCTCGGCGTCGTCGGAGGGGCAGGGTCGCTGCAGGCCTACGAGGGCGGTCCGCTGGTGTTCGACACCGACGGCTTCCCCGAGCCCGTGCAGCCGGAGGCGCGCGAGGCCGCCCGCATACTCGACGCGCTGCGTGAGCGCGGCGACGACCTCGACTGGTTCTACATCAGCCCTGCCGCAGGCTTCGGTTCATTCGCGCCCGGTGAGGCGCGCGGCACGTATCGCACGGGCGGAGATGTGCTCGTCGCCGACGAGGCGGGCGAGTCCTTCATCTCAGGTGCGGACTTCGGCCTCGCCGTCGCCGATGAGGTGGCGACTCCCGCGCACCGCGGCACCCGCTTCACCGTCGGGTACTGATCCCGGGTTCGCTGCGGAGTCCGTGCGACCGTTGCAGTCGTGACGGAGCCGGCCTCCGCAGCGCACTCGTGCGCGGGAAGTGCGAGCATGGGGGAGTGACGACAGCGAACGCTTCAGCCAACCTCACCCGTGACGAGACTGCGGAGCGCGCCGCTGCCGTCACCGTATCCGCAGAGCATGTCGCGCTCGACGTGACCCGAGCGCGGGACGGGGATACGACGGGCTTCGGAGTGGTCGCAGTGCTCGAGATCGACGCGACGGCCTCGGAGACCTGGGTCGACTTCATCGGCGAGAGCGTCGAATCGGTGTCGGTGAACGGAGAGACCCGCGAGGTGGAGTGGAATGGCGCGCGCATCCGCGTGACCGGCCTCGAAGATGGGCGCAACATCATCCGGATCTCCGCCACGGGGGCTTACAGTCGCTCGGGCGAGGGCCTTCACCGCTTCGTCGACCCCGCCGACGGAGAGACGTACCTGTACACGCAGTACGAGCCTGCGGATGCGCGGCGCGTGACGCCGTGCTTCGAGCAGCCGGATATGAAGGCGCGCTGGAACTTCGAGGTGAGCGCGCCGACCGGATGGACGGTGCTGAATAACGCTCCGGCCGTCGGTGTCGCCGAGCGCGAGAGCGTTCAGACCGTGCGCTTCGCCGAGACGCTGCCTATCCCGAGCTACATCACGGCGGTCGCCGCAGGACCGTACCATCGCGAAACGGGGGAGTGGACGCGGGGCGACCAGCGCGTGCAGCTCGGCGTGCTGTGCAGAGCGTCGCTGTCGGAGCATCTCGACGCGGAGAACATCCTCGAGATCACACGGCAGGGGCTCGACTTCTACGATGACGCGTTCGCGTACCCGTATCCGTGGGGCAAGTACGACCAGATCTTCGTTCCGGAGTACAACCTCGGCGCGATGGAGAACCCGGGGCTGGTCACGTTCACCGAGGACTACGTGTTCCGCGGGGCGGCGACCAGAGCGCAGCACGAGGGGCGCGCGAACACGATCCTGCACGAGATGGCGCACATGTGGTTCGGCGACCTCGCCACCATGCGCTGGTGGGACGACCTGTGGCTGAAGGAGTCCTTCGCCGACTACATGGGCTCGCACGCATCGGCCGCCGCCACGCAGTACACCGATGCATGGGTGTCGTTCGCCAATCGCCGCAAGGCGTGGGCGTATCAGGCGGATCAGCTGCCCACGACGCATCCGGTCGTGGCCGACATTCCCGACCTCGAGGCGGCGAAGCTCAACTTCGACGGCATCACCTACGCCAAGGGCGCCTCCGTGCTCAAGCAGCTCGTCGCGTTCGTCGGCGAGGAGTCGTTCTTCGAGGCGGCGCGGCGCTACTTCGCCTCGCACGCCTTCGGCAGCACGACGCTGGACGATCTGCTGGCACCTCTGGCTGATGCGTCGGGCCGCGACGTGCGGACATGGGCGGCTGCGTGGCTGTCCACGAGCGGAATGTCGACTATCGCGATCGACCGCGACGGCGACGATGCGGCCATTGTTCAGACGGATCCGCGCCCGCACCGGATCGCCATCGGCGTGTACCGGATCACCGACGGCAGACTGCACCGGACGTCGCGCATCGATCTGGACATCGCCGAGGAACGGACTCTGCTTGCCGGCCCCGCTGCTGAAGCAGTGAAGCGGGCCGACCTCGTGCTCGTCAACGAGGGAGACCTCACCTATGCCAAGGCGCGTCTCGATGCGCGCTCGATCGATGCGGCATCCGAGGCGCTGTCCACGCTCCGAGACGACCTGGCGCGAGGACTCGTCTGGTCCTCGCTGTGGAACGCCGTGCGCGACGGTGAGCTCGCCGTGGCCCGCTACCTCGACATCGTCCGCCGCCATGCAGGAGGGGAGGCGCACGTGGGGCTGCTCACCCAGACGCTCGACAATGCGGCGTTCGCTGTTGGCCACTACGTGCCCGATGCCTTCAGCTACGACGAGAGGCGCGCCTGGCTGGATGCGACGTGGCACGGCCTGCACGCAGCGGCTGCGGGAAGCGACGCGCAGCTGGCTTGGGCGCGCGCCGTCGCAGGTGCCGCGGGGCGCGACGACCACCTGGCGGACGACATCCGGGGCCTGCTCGACGGGCGCGGCGTGCCGGACGGTCTCCCGCTCGACCCCGACCTGCGCTGGAGCCTGCTGGCCGCGCTCGCCGCGACCGGCCGTGCGACCGAGGAGGACGCCGACGCGGAGCTCGCCGGCGATGACACGATGTCGGGCCGCACCGCGTGGGTGCGCGTGCGCGCTTCGACACCGGATGCCGATGTGCGCGAGCGCGCGTGGCGTGCGGCCTGGGAAGACCAGACGCTCACGAATGACCACCTCTCTGCGACGATCTCCGGTGTGCGCGCCGGGGGCAGGCGCGACCTGATCGAACGCTTCGACACCGACTACTTCGCCAGGCTGCGCGAGGTGTGGGAGACGCGCAGCATCGAGATCGCCAGGCGGCTCGTGCGCGACCTGTTCCCTCAGCGCGACGACCTCGCGCTCGCCGACGCGTGGCTCGAGGAGAACGCCGACGCACCGGGTTCGCTGCGGCGGCTCGTCATCGAGCAGCGCGACCATCTGCGTCGCGATCTGGACGTGCGCGCGGCGAACGCGTGAGAGAAGGACAGGGATCGCGCAGGGCACTGACGAATCGGCTCAGCGGTACGCAAGACAGCTCGCACTCGGTGATGGCCGCACGCGCGACGCTGCCCGCCGACTCCGGAGGTGCGATGCGGGAGGCGATCTCGCGGTTGAACGCCTATCTGGCCGAACTGATCAGGCTCGCGCACCGGGACAGGTTCTCGCTGGCCCATGCGGCCGAGCTGCTCGGCGTCCCCGCCTCGACGGCCAGGGGCGCTATCAGAGGTCAAGGGAACAGTCGCGGGAGCGCTGGAACCGGCAACTGCTGATCAGCGAGGTCGAATGTCGGAGGCCGATTTTAGAATGAAGCATGGAACTCTTCACCGACATCGACGAGCAGGTGGCGCGGCTGCGCGGCCTGCTCGTCGGCGGTGCTGAAGGGGCAGACGATGTCGTGTCGGTGATCCGGGCGCTCGACGATGAGGAGCTCGCGCAGCTCATGGAGACGGCCGCGAAGCTCTCGCGCTCCGTCGACCGGGTCGAGGTGATCGGCGCGGGCGTCGTGGCCGAGCGGTCGACGCGCGAGGCGGGGCATGACGGGTTCGCGCAGAAGCGCGGGCATCGTAGGGCGACAGACTTCATCCAGGGCGTCACCGGCGGGTCGAAGGGCGACGCATATCAGCGCATTCGCGTCGGGACGTCGATCCTCGATGGCTTTCTGCCGGTGTCGGGGCGCCAGGGCGGCGCCGACGACGAGGAAGAGCCTGACGCAGCGATGAGCGGCGAGGCACAGCCGGGCTTCGGCGATCAGACAGAGGACGGCGGCAGCTCGGATGGCGGTGACGCTTCGCGTGCACCTGTGACGCCGCCGTCGTGGCATACGCCGCTCGATCATGCGCTTGTGCACGGTGGGCTCTCGCAGGCGCAGCACGACGCGATCCTCCGAGGGCTCGGGGAGCCGCCGACTGCGCCTGCCGCAGCGCCGATGTCGGGTGACGCTCCGCTCAGCACCGTCGATGGTGCGCGCATCGAGCGGGAGTTCCGCGAGGCGTGGCGACTCGCGGCGGAGCAGCTCGCCGACGAAGCCGCGCACCGTTCTGTGGAGGAGCTGCGCATGGCCGCGCGCACGATCCGCGATCGCCTCGACCCCGACGGCGCCGACAGGCGATACTTCGAGCGATATGAGGCGCGCTCCTATCGGATGTGGGTCGATGCCGATGGCCGTTCGCACGGATCGTTCGTCTTCGACGACGAGGGCGCCGCGTTCGTGCGGAGCGTGCTCGACAGTGCGCTGCGCCCTCGTCTGGGCGGGCCCCGCTTCGTGGACGCTGCCGAGAAGGAAGCAGCGCAGGAGCTCGTAGACGATCCGCGCACCTTCGAGCAGCTCTCCTACGATCTTCTCTTCGACGTGATCCGGTCGGGAACGCTGGCCGATGCGAAGAGCGTGCACGGCACGAAGCAGGCGGGCGTGCGGCTGGTGAGGATAGTCGACTCTCCGGCCGAGGTCGGCGGCGCCGCACACACCGAGGATCGGCTGACGCGCGTGCCCGCACCGGTCGCCGACCAGCGCGCCTGCGACACCGGCACCGTACCCGTGTCGGTGTCGCCAGCGGGCGACCCGCTCAACGTGGGCCGAGAGCACCGGCTGTTCACACCGGCGCAGCGCATCGCCCTCGCTGTCCGCGACGGCGGTTGCCGCTGGCGCGGCTGCGACCGACCCGCGTCCTATTGCGAGGCGCACCACATCGACCACTTCGCCGAAGGCGGCCGTACGGATGTCAACAGGGGCATCCTGCTCTGCCGCTTCCACCACATGCGTCTGCACACCGGCGGTCATCGCATCACCCGCACCGACAAGCGCGACTTCGTCCTGCACGATCCCGGCGGAGGCGCAGAAGACCTCCCTCCGCGGTTGGCCCTCGAGTATGCCTTCCACGGCATAGACCCGCCGCCGAAGAGATTCCGGCCCGCCGCGTAGCGACCGCGGAACTGCGCTGGTAGCGTGACGCGCATGCGTTGCCACCGAGCTTGATCCTCATTCTCCGACGGGCGCGACCCGCGCCGACGAAAGGTTCGCTCATGCACGCTGCTTCCCTCCCGCTGTCAGGCAAGACGGCGCTGATCACCGGTGTCTCCCGCCGCCGCGGCATCGGGTTCTCCGTGGCGCGAGAACTCGCAGACCGCGGTGCGAATGTGTTCATTCAGCACTTCCGACCCCACGATCTCGATCAGCCGTGGGGCGGTGACGACCTGGATCTCGTGCGCTCAGAGCTTCGCGCGGCATCGGGGCCGACGGCGCGCTTCGGTGACGTCGAAGCCGACCTGTCGGACCGGCACGCCGCGACCGCCGTCCTCGGTGCAGCGGAAGCGCTCACCGGCACTGTGGACATCCTGGTCTGTAACCAGGCCAAGAGCGGCGGCGACGGCAGCATCCTCGACATGACCGCAGACTCGCTCGACGCGCACTGGGCGGTCAACGCGCGCGCGACGCTGCTGCTCACGGCCGAGTTCGCCCGTTCCAAGAATCCGGTTGCAGACGGCGCGGCCCGGCGCCCTGGAGAGCGCATCGACTCGGGCAAGCCGTTCGCCGAGCCGACGGGCAAGGTGTTCTGGATGACATCCGGTCAGCTGCATGGTCCGATGCGCGGCGAGATCGCCTATGCGACGAGCAAGGCGGGGCTTGCCGGAGTGACGGCAACCGTCGCCGCGGAACTGCTGGAGCTCGGGATCGTGCTCAACACGATCGACCCCGGCCCCGTGAACACCGGCTACATGGACCCCGACAGCACGGACCGCTCGCTCGATGCCCTCGAACAGCATCTCGCCACGACGCCGTTCGGTCGGTACGGACACCCCAGCGACCCCGCGAACCTGATCGGATGGCTTGCCACCGACAGCGGCTCGTGGATCGTCGGCCAGGTGCTCACGAGCGATGGCGGCTTCTCGCTCGAATAGTCGCTTGCGCGCGATGACTGCGCGCCCGTCGATGTCGACGCAGCTCCTCGTCGCGCGTCGGCGATGTCCGTCCCTGCGGCTCACACGAAGCGCATGCCCAGCACCAGCTCGTCCGGCCGCGACGCGAGTGTCTCGAATCCCAGTCGTCGATAGAACCCGATCGCACTCTGGTTCTCTGGAGCGACGCCGAGGTGCACGCCCGTGCAGCCGTGTTGTCGCAGGGCGCCGGTCAGTTCTTCGATGAGTGCGCGGCCCATGCCGCCGCCGCGACAGCGCTCCAGCAGATTGATGTGCAGGTGCGCGGGGAACTCCTCGAGCAAGCCGTCCCGAGTCGCCGATGGGCGGTGGAACCGTCGGATCAGTCGGGCATCCGGGGTGCGGGCGTTCTCCACCTCGGGCGTCAGCGGGTACTGTTCGCGCAGCGTCGGCCACCAGTGCTGCTCCAGCCAGGATTCGAAGGTGCGCGTGTCCGGTGCGCCGACCGCGTACCCGCCGACACCGTGCTCGTCCACGGCGACGAGGGCGAACTTCGGTTCTCCCGCCAGGTACGCCCCCGCGTAGGCGTGCCCCAGCAGATCGGGGTTCTCGTGCTCCTCGGTGGCGTCGCCACCGGCCGCACCGGTCTTCAGACAGACCCGGTACACCCCTGATACGTCGTGCGTGCTCGCGCGGCGGATGCGTCCCATGCGCCCAGGCTACGCGTGCGCGCGACCAGCGAAATCGACCGCGATCACGCGGCCCGGGCGCGTCTTCCCACAGCATCCGGCGTCGCCCGCGTGCGAGCGGCCATCTGCGTGAGCAGCGCCGCCGCCTCTTCCGCGGGTCGACGCCGGTGGTGATGCGCCAGCTTACGAGCCTGGTCGATGCGTCGGCGAGACGTTCGTCGAGCTCTCCGACCAAGGTGACCGTCGCGATTCGTCCGCGTGTGCTTCACGACCTCGTCTTCGCATCGAATCCGCGTCTCGGGCTGGTCTCGCCGGCCTCGGATGCCGAGGAACCCGCAAGGGGTAGGGTATTGGGCGGCCAGGCGCGGCGCGCGTCACGACCCCTTCAGTCCCCACACCATCCGGGCGGCGGGCGATCCACAAGATCGGACGAAACATGACAAACGCACAGGTGCCGCGCATCAGCGGTCGCGTCATCGGCATCTCCATCGCGGCGGCTCTCGGCGGCTTCCTCTTCGGCTACGACACCTCGGTGATCAACGGTGCAGTGGATGCGCTCTCCGCCGACTTCGCGCTCGGCGCCGGGCTGCAGGGCTTCGCCGTGTCGATCGCCCTGCTCGGCTGCGCGCTGGGCGCATGGTTCGCAGGCAGTCTCGCCAACCGCTACGGACGCGTCCCCGTCATGCTCGTGGCAGCCATCCTGTTCTTCATCTCGGCGATCGGATCCGGCTTCGCCTTCGGCGTCGCGGACCTCATGGTATGGCGAGCCGTCGGCGGGCTCGGGGTGGGGGCGGCCTCAGTCATCGCGCCTGCCTACATCGCGGAGGTGTCGCCCGCTCGAGTGCGCGGCAGGCTCGGGTCGCTGCAGCAGCTCGCCATCGTGAGCGGCATCTTCGCCGCTCTGCTGACCAATGCGATCCTCGCGGCGACGTCGGGCGGCGCAGCCGAGACGTTCTGGTTCGGCATCGAGACCTGGCGCTGGATGTTCATGGTCGAAGCGGTCCCCGCCGTCGTGTACGGCGCGATGTCGCTGCGCCTGCCGGAGTCGCCCCGCTACCTCGTGCGCAAAGGCGACGTCGATCGTGCGTCGCAGGTGCTCTACGACTTCAGCGGTGAGCCGGATGTGAACCTCAAGATCCAGCAGATCCGCGACTCCCTGCAGGACGAGACGAAGGAATCGCTGCGCGACCTCGCAGGGCGCGCCTTCGGCTTGAAGCCGATCGTCTGGGTCGGCATCCTGCTCAGCGTGTTCCAGCAGTTCGTCGGCATCAACGTGATCTTCTACTACTCGACGACGCTGTGGCGCTCGGTCGGATTCAGCGAGGACAGCGCCCTGCTCACCAGCGTGATCTCGTCGATCACGAACATCGTCGTCACGATCGTCGCGATCCTGCTCGTCGACAAAGTCGGCCGCAAGGCGCTGCTCGTCGCGGGGTCGATCCTGATGACGATCGCCCTGGGCACGATGGCCGTCGCGTTCTCCTTCGCACAGCTCGTCACAGCGGACGACGGCTCCGTCTCCGCCAGCCTCGAGGCGCCGTGGTCGATCATCGCGCTCGTCGCGGCGAACCTGTTCGTCGTCGGATTCGGCGCAACGTGGGGCCCGATCGTGTGGGTGCTGCTCGGCGAGATGTTCCCGAACCGCTTCCGCGCCAGCGCTCTCGCCGTCGCAGCAGCCGCGCAGTGGCTCGCGAACTTCGCGATCTCGACCACGTTCCCATGGCTCAGCGGCATCTCGCTCACCCTCGCGTACGGCTTGTACGCCGCTTTCAGCGCGCTCTCGCTCGTCTTCGTCGTGTTCAAGGTGCGCGAGACGAGGGGTAAGGAGCTGGAGTCGATGGAGGGTTAGCACAGCACAGCGTGTGCGGTGCTGTGGTTGTGATTGCCAGCGATATCGCAGGTCGGGCTGGTGTGTCGCAGGCGGGCGGCGGATGCGTGCCGCTTAGCCTGGGTACGCCATGATCCGGTTCGAAAACGTCACCAAGCGCTATCGCGGAACGGCGGCGCCCGCCCTCGACGACGTCAGCTTCGATGTCGACCGCGGCGAGTTCGTCTTCCTGGTCGGTCCCTCCGGGTCCGGCAAATCGTCGTGCCTGCGACTCATCCTTCGAGAGGATGTGCCCTCGCAGGGCAAGGTCCTCGCGCTGGGTCGCGACACCAAGACTCTGTCGAACCGACGCACGCCGTTCTTCCGACGTCACATCGGCTCCGTGTTCCAGGACTTCCGGCTGCTGCCGTCGAAGAACGTGTTCCAGAACGTCGCCTTCGCACTGCAGGTGATCGGTGCGTCTCGCGCCATGATCAAGCAGGCGGTGCCTGAGGCGCTGGGTCGCGTCGGGCTGAAGGACATGGCCAAGCGCATGCCGCACGAGCTGTCGGGCGGCGAGCAGCAGCGCATCGCAATCGCCCGCGCGTTGGTGAACCGCCCGCAGGTCCTGCTGGCAGACGAACCGACAGGCAACCTCGACCCGAAGACGTCGGCCGACATCATGGACCTGCTCGCGCAGATCAATGACGGCGGAACGACGGTCGTCATGGCGACGCACGAGGCCGCGATCGTCGACCGGATGCGTCGCCGCGTGATCGAGCTGGCTGACGGGCGGCTGCTGCGCGACGAGGTGTCGGGCGGCTACGGCGACAGCTCTGCTGTGCAGCGCATCCGTGCGAAGACGGAGAAGGGTGCATCCTCCACCGCCGCGCTCACCGAGGTGCTCGAGGCTCAGCGCGAGGTATCGGGACATCTGGCGACGGGCACGGTGACGCCGTTGGCGACCGACGCGGCCTCAGGCGTCGCGAATGCCCAGAGCCCTGAAGCGCCGGAACCTCAGACGTCGGATGCGACAGCCGAACACGCATCGAACGAACGGCCCGGCCGTCAGGCGCCCGACGTGAGGACCGGTGCCGATGTGGCCGACGTCGGCGTCGCCGATCGGCTCGGCCTGCAGGGCAACGATGAGGAAGTGGGACCCACCTCGTGAACTTCGGTCTCATCATGGGCGAGGCCTTCAGCGGGCTGCGCCGCAACCTCTCGATGGTCGTCTCCGTCATCCTGGTCACCTTCGTGTCGCTCACCTTCGTCGGTGCCGCGATCCTGATGCAGTCGCAGATCTCGACCATGCGCGACTACTTCCAGGACCGCGCTCAGGTCGACGTGTACCTCTGCTCCGACATCTCGTCCGCCGACACCTGCCTCGACGGCACGGCGGATGACGAGAAGATCGCCGAGCTCGAGGACAAGCTGAACTCGGACACGCTCAATCCGCTCATCCAGGACTACCGCTTCGAATCGCAGGCGGAGGCGTACAAGCTCAACGTCGAGAACTTCCCCGAGACGGCGGAGAGCCTGCGCGAAGAATGGACGAACGCGGTGTTCCACATCACGCTCGTCGCACCGGACGATCCGCGCAATGCCGAAGCCGTCGTCGAGTCGTTCAGCGATACCGACGGCGTCGAAGAGGTCAGCAATCAGATGGCCTACCTGCAGCCGCTGTTCACAGCTCTGACCATCGCGACCTATATCGCGGTCGGAATCGCTGCGCTCATGCTTATCTCGGCGGTGCTCCTGATCGGAACGACCATCCGGTTGTCGGCGTACGCCCGCCGCCGGGAAGTCGGCATCATGCGCCTCGTCGGCGCATCGAACCGCGCGATCCAGACACCCTTCGTGCTCGAGGGCGTCATCGCAGCATTCATCGGCTCCGTGTTCGCCAGCGGTGCGATCGTCGCAATGGTGCACTTCGGCGTGACAGGGTACCTCGCGCAGCGAATGGGGCCGGTTCCGTGGGTCGGCATGCCGGAGGCGCTCGTGGTCGTGGTCGTCATCGTGGCATTGGGCGTCCTGCTGTCGGCGGTGTCCGCCGGTTTCGCCATCCGCCGCTGGCTCCGAGCCTGACGCGCGCGAGAGCAAGCGCCTGGCGTCGTCGTCGGGCAGGGCACTGTCGGTGCCCTTTTCTCCTTCGCCTTGCCATGCACGCACTCCCGCACGTGTCCCGTTGAGCGCCGAGCACGTGTCCTTCGTCCGCCGTGCCATATGAGATCGAGCTCCGAGCGCGCTCCCCACTGCGTCCTGCGAGTCGCTCGGGTCGATGTAGGATGAGAGGCTGTCCCTTCGAATTCACCGGGAGGTGAGCATGGCCAAGAAGCAGAAGAAGAGCGCACAGGACCCGAACCAGCGGGTGATCGCGGTGAATCGTCGTGCTCGCCACGAGTACACGATCGAGAAGACCTACGAGGCCGGTCTCGTGCTGCAGGGCACCGAGGTCAAGTCGCTCCGTGAGGGGCATGCGAATCTCACCGATGGATACGCATACGTCGACAAGGGCGAGGCGTGGCTCGACCAGGTCAACATTCCGCAGTACTCGAACGGCACCTGGACCAACCACGCGGCCAAGCGCAACCGCAAGCTGCTGCTGCACAGGGACGAGATCGCCAAGATCGGTCAGAAGGCCGCTGCCGGCGGCTACACGCTCGTGCCGCTGAAGCTGTATTTCGTCGATGGGCGGGCGAAGGTCGAGATCGGCATCGCCAAGGGCAAGACGCTCTACGACAAGCGCCAGACGCTGCGCGAGCGGCAGGACAAGCGCGACGCCGAGCGCGCGATGCGCACACGCAATCGGATGGGCGAATAGAGCACTCTCCGCACTGCGGTTCTCCACAGGCCTGAACGCTACCCCTGCGCTCCGGCCTAGTGTTCCGGGCATGGACCGGACGCTCGTCGCCCTCGCGTACATGAGCTTCACATGCGTGGCGCTCATGCTCATCCGGAGCGACATGGTGGAGCACCGCCTGCCGAACCGCGTCGTGCTGCCGGGCACCGCCGTGATCGCCGCCCTGCTCGCAGGAGCATCCGTGACCGGTGGCGGCCTCGAGGCGATCGCTCGTGCTGTGCTCGGGGCGAGCGTGCTCTGCGCGTTCTACCTCGTGCTCTGGGGTGCGGGAGGCGGCATGGGCGGCGGCGACGTCAAGCTCGCCGTGCTCGTGGGCTTCTTCCTCGCATGGCACGGATGGAGCGCATTCGGCATCGGCGCGGCGGCGGCATTCGTCCTCGGCGGCGCAGCAGCGCTCGTGCTCGTCACGCTGCGTCGTGCCACCCGCCGCACCCGCATCGCGTTCGGGCCGTTCATGCTGCTCGGCGCGTGCATCGGCCCCCTCCTCGGCTAGACCAGGCCTACGCGCTCGGTCATCGAGATGCGCGCCCATCGGACATCCGGGCGTTGAAAGCGGCGCATCTCGGCAGCGGGGACCGGTAGCGTGGGGAGGGTGAACGCTGTGTGGGACGCGCTGGGGAAGGGCATGGCCTGGGTGCTGCGACTGCGGCTCGTTCGGGCGGCGCTGATGTTCAGCGACCACCGCGGCGGGCTGCTCGCGGCCGCGATCACCTTCCGTGCGCTGTTCGCGCTGTTCGCGGCCGTGCTGCTGGGGTTCGCGGCTGCCTCGATCTGGCTGTCGACCAGCAGTGATCTGTGGAGCGCGTTGGTCACCATGGTCGGTCAGCTCGTGCCTGGGTTGGTCGGGACGGATGACGACGCGATCATCGACCTCTCCGTGGCACCGAAGCTGCCCGCCAGCAACATCGTCGCCGGTGTCGTCTCGGTGATCGCCCTGATCTGGGCGCTGGTCAGCGCCGTCGGCAATCTCCGGATGTCGGTGCGCTCGATCGCAGGTACCAGGCACACCAACGATGCCGCATGGCTGATGCGCGTGTATGACCTGCTCTTCGCCGTGTCGATCGCGGTGCTGCTGGTCGCGTCGGCAGCCGTGACGTTCCTGGGCACAGCGTTCACCGACCAGGTGCTCGACTGGCTGGGTGCGTCTGGCAGTGGGGCCGGTGCCTTCCTCACCAAGGCAGGCACGACCCTGGTGGTGTTCGCGCTCGACGCCGTGATCATCGGGTGGATGTTCTGGCTGCAGTCGGGAATGAAGGTCAGGGTGCGTCAGCTCGTGCTCGGCTCCCTCTTCGGCGCGGCCGGTCTCGTGGTGCTGCAGCAGCTGTCCAGTCTGTTCGTCGGGGGAGCAGACAGCAACCCGCTGCTGACGACCTTCGCCTCGCTCATCGCGCTGCTGCTCTGGTTCAACCTGTCGTCGCAGGTGATCCTGATCGCCAGTGCCTACATCGTGCTCACGGTCGAAGACGGCCAGAACCGCGTCGGCGCGACCTTCGGCGCCGAGACATTCAAGCAGCGCGCCGTCCGCGCGGCTGAGCGCGACGTGCGCGTTGCCGCCGACGCGCTCACCGTCGCCCGCGAAGAGGAGGCCGCAGAACGCGAGCAGCGAGCCCTCCGTCGAAGCCGCGCACATTCCTGATCCTGCGCCGGCCTGCCGAGATGCGCACGTCTCGTCGAGATGAGCAGATTTCAACGCCCGGATGTCGAAAAGGTGCGCATCTCGACAGCGTGATCAGCCGTAGGCTGAGAGCATGGCAGCCGCAGCAGGATCCGCGCCGGAGCGTTCGATCGAGATCGAGAAGAAGTTCGACGTCGACGAGGGGACGCCGGTGCCGGACTGGTCGACAGTGCCGAGCGTGCATGACGTCTCGGCTGGGGAGGAGCGCCACCTCGACGCGACGTACTTCGACACGGCCGAGGCCGTGTTGGCCGGTGCGGGCGTGGCGCTGCGCCGCAGAACCGGAGGACCGGATGCCGGATGGCACATCAAGGGGCCTCTGGCCGACGGCGGCAGAACCGAGTTGGGCTGGCCGCTCGGCGATGGACAGGCGGTTCCGGACGAGGTGCGCGCCGAGCTCGCGCGCTGGACGAGCGATCCGCTCGAACCGCTCGCGCGGATCGTGAACGACCGCACCGCCTACGCTCTGCGCGACGCCGCAGGGGGAGTGGTCGCGGAGTTCGTCGACGACCGCGTGCGCGCGACCGACCTGCGTGCCGGTGTCGAACAGGCGTGGTGCGAGTGGGAGGTCGAACTCGGCCCTGCCGCCCCTGCCGATCACGAGTCGTTCTTCGCCGAGATCACCCGCATCGCGACGGCAGCCGGCGCAAGAGGCGCCAGTTCGGCGTCGAAGCTTGCCAGAGCACTGGGGCACTGACGATACGGGTCGATGATCCAGACGCCGCATCTGTTCCGGCGCGACTGACGCAGAAGCAGGACCGGCGTGAGATGGGCGTCGCGCAGCCTCATCCCGGCTGACGACCGTTGCACGACTCGTGAGACTCCGCCAGCGCCGGAGGACGATCCGGCCGAATCCTGGGGGAACGACGGCGCCGCGTCAGCTCCGGGCTCCTGACATGGAGAAGCCCGGCACCTTGCGGAACCGGGCTTCTCTCGAACACGCGGGCGTCACAGGTTGATCATGTGACCGGCGAGGCCGTGGAAGCCCTCCTGCAGCGCCTCAGACAGCGTCGGGTGTGTGTGCACGTTGCGCGCCGCCTCGAGAGCGGTGAGATCCCACTTCTGTGCCAGCGTGAGCTCAGGCAGCAGTTCCGAGACGTCAGGGCCGACCATGTGAGCGCCGAGCAGCTCGAGGTGCTCGGCGTCGGCGATGATCTTCACGAAGCCGACCGGCTCGCCGAGGCCGTTCGCCTTGCCGTTCGCGCTGAACGGGAACTTCACGACCTTGATCTCGTGACCGTCTGCGGTGGCCTGCTCCTCGGTGAGTCCGAAGCTGGCCACCTGCGGCTGGCAGAACGTGGCACGCGGCATCATCCGGTAGTCGCCCAGCGTCTGCGTCTCGGCGTCACCGATCGTCTCGGCGGCGACCACGGCCTGCGCCTCTGCGACGTGCGCGAGCTGCAGCTTCGCGGTGACGTCGCCGATCGCGTAGATGCCGTCGACGTTGGTGCGCATGCGGTCGTCGATGTCGATCGCGCCGCGATCGGTGAGCTTCACACCCGTGGTGTCGAGGCCGAAGCCTTCGACACGCGGGGCGAAGCCGACCGACATGAGCACCTTGTCGGCGTCGATCTCGCCGGCCTGGCCGTCGCGGGTCTCGTAGGTGACGTGCACCGACGAGCCGTTGTCATCGACCGAATTCACGCCTGTGGAGGTGAGGATGTCGATGCCGAGCTTCTTGTACTGCTTGGCGATCTCCTTGGAGACCTCCGGATCCTCGTTGGGAAGCACGCGGTCGAGGAACTCGACGATCGTGACCTTCACGCCGTAGTTGCTGAGCACGTAGGCGAACTCCATACCGATGGCGCCGGCGCCGACGATGACGATCGAACCGGGCAGCTCGCGGCTGAGGATCTGCTCCTCGTAGGAGACGACGTTCTCGCTCAGTTCGATGCCTGGCAGCGACTTCACGGTCGAACCGGTTGAGACGATCACGTTGTCGAACGTGACCTCCTCAGCGGAGCCATCGGACTTCGCGACTGAGATCGACTTCGGTCCGGTGAAGGTGCCGCGGCCGTCGTATTCGGTCACCTTGTTCTTCTTCATCAGGAAGTGGATTCCCTTGACATGCGAGTCTGCGACCTTGCGGCTGCGGTCGAACGCCGCGCCGAAGTCGAAGGAGACCTCGCCTGAGATGCCGAAGAAGTCGGCCTTGTGGTTGAAGGTGTGAGCGATCTCAGCGTTCTTCAGAAGCGACTTCGACGGGATGCAGCCGACGTTGAGGCACACACCGCCCCAGTACTTCTCTTCGATGATCGCGGTGTTCAGTCCGAGCTGTGCACTGCGCACCGCGGCGACATACCCGCCGGGGCCCGCTCCGAGGATGACGACGTCGTAATGAGCCATGCTCCTAGCCTATCTCGCACTCAGGGGCGTTCGTCGCCGGAGTCGGTGCCGCCGCCGGATGAGGGCGGTCCCTTTCGCCTGCTCGTCACGATCGCGATCACGACGACCGCGGCGATCACCACGACGACGCCGCCGCCGAGCGCGATCCACATGCCGGTTCCGATGCCCGAGTCCATCGCGGACGCGTCCGATGAGGAGCCGGCGGCGTCATCGTCCTCCTGTGCGGTGTCGGACTCATCGGCGGGCTCCGACGCTCCGTCCGTCTCGGCAGAGCCCGCCTCCGCGTCGTCGGCATCGGTGCCGGGGGAGTCGTTGCCGTCGGTGCCGGGGGAGTCGTCGCCGTCGCTCGCGGAGGTGTCGGAGGAGTTCTCGACGGAGAAGCTGAAGGTGCCATCGATCGGATGCCCGTCGTTGGAGACGACCCGCCACGTCACCTCGTAGTCACCGGCCTCCCCGCCCGTGAGCGGCACGTCGACGTCGGTGCCGTCGATGGTGGGGGAGCCTGCGACGTCCTCGCCCGACGGCGACAGAACCTGTACGGCTGTGCCGTCCTCGGCATAGATCAGCTCGCCGCTGTAGACGAGCGTCAGCTGCTCGGGGAGCGTGTCGATCGTCGCGTCGGCCACCGGATCGGAGGCGACCAGCTGGTCGTGTGCGGAGGCGGGGGCGGCAACGGCGAGGGAACCGAGAGCGATGGCAGCGGCCGCCGCGGCGAGCGTTGCGACTCGCGCGGCATCGTGGCGGAGCGTGGAAGTCATATCCGAGACGATACGCGCGCCAACCTGACCGACTTCCTGAGTCCAACCCGACCGACTTCCTGAGTCCAAATTTCGTCGTCGTTCACCGAGCTGATCCGATACGCTTGTTCGAAAGGAGGAACGCGTGTCAGATTCTGAATTCCCGCCCACCACGGCGTCCGATCTTGGCCACACGGCTGGGGGCAGCGACATCCCGGGCGACACCACGCAGAGCATGCGCAGCGACTCCGATCTGTCGTACGTTCCGTTTGCGGGCGAGCTGTCGCAGACGGAGCTCGAAGCCATTCAGGCGCTTCCGAGCGGAGCCGCCCTGCTTCTCGTGCGCTCCGGCCCCACCGCCGGCGCCCGCTACCTCCTCGACCGCGACGTCACGACGGTGGGGCGTCACCCCGACGCCGACATCTTCCTCGACGACGTGACGGTCTCTCGTCGGCACACGCAGGTGCTGCGCGATGGCACCCGCTTCGAGATCGTCGACCAGCGTTCGCTCAACGGGACGTACGTCGACGGTGAGCGCGTCGATCGCGGCGCACTGCACAACGGCGCAGAGGTGCGCATCGGCAAGTTCAGAGTGAACTTCTTCAGCTCCCCGCACGACCTGTCCTCCGCGGGAGCGTAACAGTGGGGTCGCCCGCAAGGCGCGCGACGGCGGCGAAGGCCGGTCTGCTGAGCATCGGCCAGGTGCTCTCGCGGCTCCAGCCCGACTTCCCGCAGCTGACGTCGAGCAAACTGCGCTTCCTGGAGGTGCAGGGCATCGTCGCTCCCCAGCGCACTGCGAGCGGCTACCGCAAGTTCTCGGACGACGATCTCGAACGGCTCCGATTCGCGCTCACACTGCAGCGCGATCACTACATGCCGCTGAACGTCATCCGGGAGCACCTCGAGCAGCTCGACGCGGGCGAGGAGCCGCAGACGCCGATCGCACCGCCATCGATCCACCCGACCGAAGTGCGATACGACCGCAAGGAGCTGCTGGCCGCATCCGGTGCCGCTCCTCAGCTGCTCAACGATGCGATCAGCACGGGCGTCATCGAGGCGGGCAAGAAGTACACGGAGCGCGATGTCAGGCTGCTGTCGACGCTCGTGGCGCTCGATCGCCACGGCATCGAACCGCGTCACGTGCGCGGTCTTCGTCAGACAGCCGAGCGCGAGGTCGCCCTCGTGGAGCGCGCCATGTCGGCACTGCTGCGTCGCACCGACGCGTCGTCGCGGGCGAAGGCGAGTGAACTCGCGCCGGAGCTGGCGACGCGCCTCGACGACATCCGGACGATCTTCGTCAAGGACGCGCTCGGACGGCTGACCGATTAGTGGTGACGACATCTCACTTCGGTAACGGCGGCAGGACACGTGCCCGACACGATCCGGATGTCGTTGATCACCCCCGGGGTACGGCGTACCTTAGAGCTGATGTTTAAGGATGAAGGGGACACAATGACCGAACGCACTCCCTCCGAGCGCGGTTTCGCCGTCGACCTCCTCTTCACCGATGGACTTCCCGACCTCGATCCCGACGCGGGCTACCGGGGCGCAGTGGCCGCCAAGGCCGCTGGCATCACCTACCGGCAGCTCGACTACTGGGCGCGCACGGAGCTCGTCGTCCCCACGATCCGCAACGCGGCGGGCTCGGGCTCGCAGCGGCTCTACGGCTTCCGCGACATCCTGGTGCTCAAGCTCGTCAAGCGTCTGCTCGACACGGGCATCTCGCTGCAGCAGATCCGCACAGCGGTCGAACAGCTGCGCGCGGCCGGCATCCACGATCTGGCGGGAATCACGCTGATGAGCGACGGCGCGTCGGTGTACCTGTGCACGTCGAACGACGAGGTGATCGACCTCGTCAGCCGCGGGCAGGGCGTGTTCGGCATCGCCGTCGGCAAGGTGCTGCGCGAGGTCGAGTCGACGCTCGTCGAGTTCGACCCGAGCGTGCCGGATCCCGTCGACGAGCTGGCCGCCCGCCGCGCCCGCCGCACCGCCTGAGCGGGCCGCGAGCACGCCCGTCGCGGCGTTCTCGTCGGTCGCCGGGCTCTCTTCGGCCCGACTCCCTCCTCGGCCTTGCGCCGCCCGCACTCGCGGCCCGCTCCGCGAGTTCTGTGCTGGCGGCGTTGTCGTCGGTCAGGGCGCTGTCGGCGTCCTTCCCTCCTCCGCCTTGCCATCGCGGCGCCTGCGCCCCAGGTGCCGTCGAGGCGCGGTGAACACGTCTCTTCACGTCTCCGCGTTCTCTTCAGCTGCTGGCTGAGGAACCGCGGGAGATGCGAAGAGCTCTACTTCGTGTCGCGGGGATCGGGGATTCGGCCGGAGCGCATGACGCGGTCGAGCAGCATGTCGAACTCGCCTGCGAGCTCCTGGGCGGACTCGCCCGGCCACACGTGCAGCGGCTTGGCGGCGCCCTGAGCCTGCTGTAGCGAGGTGCGCTCGGGAAGCTGCGGCTCCAGCACCAGCGGGCCGAACATGTCGCGCAGCTCCTTGATCCGGAACTGGTGCTCGATGGACTGCGGGCGCACGCGGTTGACCACGATTCCGAGCGGTTGCAGGCGGGGGGAGAGGCCGCGACGGATCTCCTCGATGGCGCGCAGGGCACGGTCGGCGGCGGCCACGGAGAACAGGCCGGGCTCGGTGACGACGGCGACGCGGTCGCTGGCCGCCCACGATGTGCGGGTGAGGGCGTTCAGCGACGGGGCGCAGTCGATCAGCACGAGATCGTACTCGCTCTCGAGTATCGCCAGTGCCTCTTCGAGCTTCCACACATCGCGAACACTCGGGTGGGGGCCGTCGAAGTTGATGGCGGACGGGCTGCCGAGCAGCACGTCGATCGTACCGGGGTGGACCTTCGACCAACCGCTCGGCGCGATCGCCTGACGCACCGTCTTCTCCTTCGGCGACGTGAGCACGTCGGCGATGTTGAGCTTGCCTGCGGTGTTCACATCCATGCCGGTGGAGACGTCCGATTGCGGGTCGAGATCGCAGACCAGCGTCCGCAGGCCGCGCGCGAACGCGGCCGACGCGAGGCCGAGGGTGACGGTCGTCTTGCCGACGCCGCCCTTCAGGGAACTAACGCTGAGTACGTGCACACCTACACGTTACATTCCGTTACCTGTTCGTCGTCGGAATGCGCGGCCCGCGCCGAACGCGGCGCAGACCGGCTGCCGACACCGGCCCCGAACCGTCGGCGTCGGCAGGGTGCTCTAGTCTGGGGGACGTTGACCTTACCGAGCTGCCTGAGGAGGCACATGTTCGAGAAGATCCTGGTAGCCAATCGCGGAGAGATCGCGATCCGTGCGTTCCGCGCGGCCTATGAGCTCGGCGCACGAACTGTCGCGGTGTTCCCGTACGAGGACCGGAACTCGCTGCACCGGCTGAAGGCCGACGAGGCCTATCGGATCGGCGAAGAAGGCCACCCGGTGCGTGCCTACCTCGATGTCGACGAGATCATTCGCGTCGCCGTCGAATCGGGCGCAGACGCGATCTACCCCGGTTACGGCTTCCTCTCGGAGAACCCCGACCTCGCGGCGAAGGCCGCGGCGAACGGCATCACATTCATCGGGCCTGATTCGCGCGCCCTCGAGATGGCCGGGAACAAGGTCACGGCGAAGGAGCACGCGATCGCCGCGGGCGTTCCCGTGCTGCGCTCGACCGAGGCGACCGACGACATCGACGCGCTCGTCGCGCAGGCCGAGGACATCGGCTTCCCCGTGTTCGCGAAGGCCGTCGCCGGCGGCGGCGGGCGCGGTATGCGCCGTGTCGATTCGCTCGAGGAACTGGCTCCGGCTCTCGAAGCCGCGATGCGCGAGGCGGACAGCGCATTCGGCGACCCCAGGATGTTCCTGGAGCAGGCGGTCGTGCGTCCTCGACACATCGAGGTGCAGATCCTCGCCGACAAGCAGGGCTCAACGGTGCACCTGTTCGAGCGGGACTGCTCGGTGCAGCGCCGGCACCAGAAGGTGGTCGAGATCGCGCCGGCTCCGAACCTCGAGCAGTCGGTGCGCGAAGACCTGTACAAGCACGCCGTCGCATTCGCCGAGTCGATCGACTACCAGAACGCCGGAACCGTCGAGTTCCTGTTGGAGACTGCGGGGGAGCGCGCGGGAGAGGTCGTCTTCATCGAGATGAACCCCCGCATCCAGGTCGAGCACACAGTGACCGAAGAGGTCACCGACGTCGACCTCGTCGGCTCGCAGATGCGCATCGCGGCCGGTGCATCGCTTCAGGACCTCGGCCTCACGCAGGACAGGATCCACCTGCACGGCGCGGCCATGCAGACGCGTATCACGACCGAGGACCCCACGCAGGGCTTCCGTCCGGACACGGGCAAGATCACGACCTATCGCTCGCCGGGCGGAAGCGGCATCCGGATCGACGGCGGCACGACCGCCGCAGGCAGCGAGATCAGCCCGCATTTCGACTCGATGCTCGCGAAGCTCACCTGCCGCGGACGGGACTTCTCCACGGCTGTCGCCCGCGCTCGCCGTGCACTGGCGGAGTTCCGCATCCGCGGCGTCGCCACGAACATCCCCTTTCTGCAGGCCGTGCTCGAGGACGCAGATTTCATCGCAGGCGATGTCTCGACCGCCTTCATCGACGAACGGCCGGGTCTGCTGCGCGGGCGCGAGTCGAAGGACCGCGGCACGAAGCTGCTCACCTGGTTGGTCGACACGACGGTGAACAAGCCCAACGGCGACAACCCGCTCGGCTATTCGCCCGACTCGAAGCTGCCGGCGATCGATCTGAGCAAGGCGGCGCCTGCCGGGTCGAGGCAGCGACTTCTCGAGCTCGGCCCCGCGGGGTTCGCGGCGGCGCTGCGCGAGCAGACGCCGCTCGCCGTCACCGAGACCACCTTCCGCGATGCGCATCAGTCGCTGCTGGCGACGCGCGTGCGCACCCGCGACCTCGTGGCCGTCGCGCCGCACGTCGCGCGAATGGAATCGGAGCTGCTGTCGGTCGAGGCATGGGGAGGCGCGACCTACGATGTCGCCCTGCGCTTCCTCGGCGAGGACCCGTGGCAGCGACTGGCACGCCTGCGCGAGGCCCTGCCGAACGTCGCCATTCAGATGCTGCTGCGGGGCAGGAACACGGTCGGCTACACCCCGTACCCGACCGAGGTCACCGACGCGTTCGTACGCGAAGCGGCCGACACCGGCATCGACATCTTCCGCATCTTCGACGCACTCAACGACGTCTCGCAGATGCGCCCGGCGATCGACGCGGTGCTCGCCACAGGTACGACCGTCGCCGAGGTGGCCGTCTGCTACACGGGTGACCTGCTCAACCCGAACGAGAAGCTGTACACGCTCGACTACTACCTGGAGCTCGCGGAGCAGATCGTCGATGCGGGCGCGCACGTGCTCGCGATCAAGGACATGGCGGGGCTGCTCCGCCCCGCGGCGGCCGCGAAGCTGGTCACGGCGTTCCGTGAGCGCTTCGACCTGCCCGTGCACGTGCACACGCACGACACCCCAGGCGGGCAGCTCGCCACCCTGCTCGCCGCCTCGGCCGCGGGGGCGGACGCGGTCGACGCCGCCAGCGCGCCGATGGCGGGAACCACGAGCCAGCCGTCGCTGTCGGCACTGGTGGCCTCGCTTGCGCACACGGAGCGCGACACCGGCCTGTCGCTCGACGCGGTCAGCGACCTCGAGCCCTATTGGCAGGCGGTCCGCCACCTGTACGGCCCGTTCGAGTCGGGTCTCGACGGGCCCACCGGTCGCGTGTACCGTCACGAGATCCCCGGCGGCCAGCTGTCGAACCTGCGCCAGCAGGCGATCGCGCTCGGGCTCGCGGACGACTTCGAGCTGATCGAGGACATGTACGCGGCCGCCGACCGGATCCTGGGCCGCGTGCCCAAGGTGACGCCGTCGTCGAAGGTCGTCGGCGACCTCGCACTGCAGCTCGCGGCCGTCAAGGCCGACCCCGCCGACTTCGAGAACCACCCGGAGAAGTACGACATCCCGGACTCGGTCGTCGGCTTCATGGCGGGCGAGCTCGGCGACCTGCCCGGCGGCTGGCCCGAACCGTTCCGCAGCAAGGTGCTTGCCGGTCGCAGCGTCAAGCCAGGAGTCGAACCGCTCACAGAGGAGGACCACGAGGGCCTGAACGGCGACTCCGCAACGCGTCGCCGCACGCTGAACCAGCTGCTGTTCCCCGCTCCGACTCGCGCGTTCGAGCAGACCATCGCCGCCTACGGCGACGTCTCACTCCTCGACACCGCCGACTACCTCTACGGCCTCGAGCAGGGCAAGGAGCATGTCGTGGAGCTCGAGAAGGGCGTCGAGCTCTACGCGGGGCTCGAATCGATCGGTGAGGCCGATGACAAGGGCATCCGTTCGGTGATGACGACGCTGAACGGTCAGCTCCGACCGGTTTCCGTGCGAGACCGCAGCATCGACGTCGACGTGGTGCAGGCGGAGAAGGCCGACTCGTCGCAGCTCGGCCATGTCGCGGCGCCGTTCGCCGGAGTCGTGACGCTGAAGGCGGCCGTCGGCGACACGGTGAAGGCGGGCCAACCGGTCGCGTCGATCGAAGCCATGAAGATGGAGGCGGCGATCGCCGCGCCCGCCGATGGAACGATCGAACGACTCGCGATCGCCGCCACGCAGCAGGTCGACGCGGGTGACCTTTTGGTTGTGGTCGCTCCCGCCAAGTAGATTGGCTGTCTGTGGCACGTCACGAGAAGCAATCCGAAGAGGAGTTCGAGGACCATGGTGTCCTCGACACTCCTGCCGCGGACACGACCGCGCTCAACGCACTGGGTCTTCCGACCGAGCAGGTGAGGATCAACCTGCCGCGCGGGTACGAGGATCTGGACGACGAGGGCGTGGTCGACGACGGCCCGGAGCCGCTGTCCGGCGGTTCGATCGTGCTCGAGCTTCCCGACCACGGCGCCGAGCATCCGGTGGGTCACGTGACTCGTCCATCCGCCGACGTCGAGCGGGACGAGTCCGTCGAGGACGAGTCGGAGTCCGATCCCGATGAGTCGGTGGCGACGGATTCCGATCCGGATGAGTCGGACGCTGATCCGGATGAGCCGGTGGAACCGGACGCCGGTCCGGACGATTCCTCGGAGCACGACGCATCGGACCCCGGACATGCCGACGGCGGAGGCCTGCTCGGCGCCGACGCCGAGCAGGTCGTTCAGGAGTCGGGCACCGGCGACTCGGGGGAGCACCTCGCCACGGAGCCTGCCGAGACGGAATCCTCACCTGTCGCGGTCGCCGACGTCGCTGAGCCGGACGAACCGGCCGACGAGTCGGACACCGAGGCGGAGTCGCTCGATGTCGCAGAGGCGGGTGCTGACGGCGGTGCAGGCACGGCGGACATGAGTGCTTCTGACGAGGCGGATCCGAGCGCCGATGCCGATGACAGCGCGCTCGAGGCGGAGCAGAACGACGCAGGCACGACATCCGAGGACGGCGAGCAGGACGAGGCGACGCTCGGCGCATCTGACGCCGCGGGGCAGGAACCGGACCTCGCCGAGGACGAAGCACTGGAGGACGCTGGGTCGGCTCCGCTCGACGACGCCGCGCCCGCACGGGAGGTGCGCGAAGACGTCGTCGACCACACCGAGCTCGACGAGATCGCGGGCACGACGAACGAATCAGCGACCGCACCTGCGGCGACCGACGACGCCACGGAGGCGGAACCTATGGCAAGCACCGACGCACCGTCGGCATCGAACGGTCCATCGACGCGGTTCGTATCCCAGTCGGCGACGGGGCAGCGGGGCGGCTCGGGCGG
This sequence comes from Microbacterium halotolerans, assembly GCF_003569805.1. Classification (GTDB taxonomy): domain Bacteria; phylum Actinomycetota; class Actinomycetes; order Actinomycetales; family Microbacteriaceae; genus Microbacterium; species Microbacterium halotolerans. The sequence goes on from NZ_KZ984054.1 coordinate 113,773, forward strand.
CGAAAGCGCCAACCAGCTCACCAGCGACCGCCTGATCGAGTCCTCGCGGAGGAGGGTCCAGCCCGAAGGCGCGTGGCGCGGATTCTTCTACCGTGCGACGGGCGGCCTGATCAACCTCGGCGACAGCAGGAAGGTCCGTCGGCGCAAGGAACTCACCGCGCGGATCGCCGCACCGCTGCCTGGTCGTGCCAGGTTCGTGCCCGTGCTCAGCCGCAAGGGCGGAGTCGGCAAGACGACTGTGACGACACTGCTCGGCATGGCGCTGGCCGATGGGCGAGACGACCGCGTGGTCGCCGTGGACGCGAATCCCGACAGAGGCACACTGGCAGAGCGCGTCGCGACCCGCACCAACCGCACCGTGCGCGACGTCGTGCGTCGGCACGACCGGATCCGCGGCTACGCCGACATCACCGACCTCGTCGCTCGGGACTCGACGCGTCTCGACATCGTCGCATCCGAGACCGACCCGCACATCGCCGACGCGTTCGACGACGCCGACTACCGCACTGTGGCCGAGGTCGCCTCGCAGTACTACTCGCTGGTGCTCACCGACACCGGCACCGGCATCATCCACGCCGTGATGGGCGCGACCCTCGACATGGCCGATCAGCTGGTCGTGGTCGCCGGCCCGAGCGTCGACGAGTCCCGGCTCGCATCCGAGACGCTCACGTGGCTCGAGGCGCACGGGCATGAAGACCTCGTGCGCGGCGCTGTCGTGGTGCTGAACCAGTCGGCGCCCGGCCGCTCCCTCGTCCGACTCGACGAGCTGGAGACGCACTTCGCCTCGCGGGTGCGCGCCGTCGTCCGTCTGCCGTACGACGAGAACCTCGCAACGGGCGGTGCTGTCGCGTTCGCCGATCTGCGACCGGGCACGCGCCGTGCGGCGAGGGAGGCAGCGGCCCACGTCATCGAGGGGATGCGCTCCGCCGCGCTGCACTCCGTGGGGGATGAGGCGTGACGGTTCGTGAGATCCGGCTGTACGGTGATCCGGTTCTGCGCATGTCGTGCGCGGAGATCACCGACATCGACGACGGCATCCGATCGCTCGTGACCGACCTGCTCGACACCGTGAAGCTGCCGGGCAGAGCGGGCGTCGCCGCGCCGCAGATCGGCGTCGGGCTGCGCGCGTTCAGCTACAACGTCGACGACACCATCGGATACATCCTGAACCCGCGCATCGTCGAGGTGCGCGGAGAGCTCGAGCCGACGGGCGAGGGGTGCCTGTCCGTGCCCGACCTCTGGCATGACGCCATGCGCCACCCGTACGCGCGGGCCGAGGGCATCGATCTGAAAGGCGAAGAGGTCGTGCTCGAGGGAACGGGTCTGTTCGCTCAGATGCTGCAGCACGAGACCGATCATCTCGACGGAACCGTGTACCTGCAGCGACTCACCAAGGACGAGCGCCGGATCGCGATGCGCGAAGTGCGCGAGTCCTCCTGGTTCTGACCTCGCGTGCCCGTGAGCACACGCTTCGCGGTGCTGCTATCAGTCAACTTCGCACAAGCTGAGTCGCGCTGGTGCCGTCGGCGAACTCGTGTCGGTCTGCTGCGATGAATCGGCGAGGATCGAACTCGCTGGCGAAGAGGCGGATTCCTTCGCCTGCGACGACGGGGTAGCGCTTCAGCACGATCTCGTCGATCTCGGAAAGAAGCGAACCGGCGAGACTTCCGCCACCGCACAGCCAGATGTTCTTGTCAGATGGCTGGCGCTTGAGTCGTCGCACCAGGTCCACGGGGTCGCCGCGGTCGATGTTCACAGCCGCATCCTCAAGCTTCAGCGTGCGCGATATCACGTGCTGATGCAGGTGTGCGTACGGGCTGGTCGTGGGCACTGCGAGCGCGGGCTCAAAAGTCCGCCGTCCCATGACGACAGTGTCGAAGGCTCGGTTCTCCTTGTCGTCGATATCGAGTTGATGCCGTATGTGCGTGGGAAGAGTCTCCGGGTAATGGGCGATGATCCAGGAGATGAGTTCTTCAGTGACCGGGAAGATGTCAGTCTCCCCTTGTGGCCCAGCAATGCATCCGTCGAGCGTGACTCCGACGTAGTACACGAGCTTCCGCATGAGCTGCCCTCCGTAAGTACAATGAATGAAGTACTTTGAATGTAGTGGAAAGCGAGGCAGGTGGCAATGCGACGGAACCACGAACGACGTAGGGCGCTGAGTGACGCAGCGATCGAGGTCTTGGCGCGCGAAGGCGCGCGCGGTTTGACGTTCCGCGCCGTCGATAGTGAAGCGAGCGTGCCGACGGGGACCGCGTCGAACTACTTCGCCAACCGCGACGAGTTGTTCATGCAGATAGGTGCGCGGGTCTACGACCGGATGCTGTCAGGCGTGCCTGCGACGGCGGTCGGGCGGCAGGAGGGAGGGATGGACCGCTTCGTCGAACTGATGCAGGAACTCGTTGTGCGGGTTTCGTCCTTCCCGTCCGGGCATCTGGCCCTGATCGAGCTGCGGCTGGAAGCGATACGCAGACCGGCGCTGGGAGAAGTGCTCAGCGAGCGCATCCGGAAGGATATCGACACCAATGTCGCGAATCATGTGGCGTCAGGCCTGCCTGGTGACGAAACCTCTGTTCTGCTCCTGTACCTGTCGCTGAACTGGCTGATTCTGGAGCGCTTGACGCTGCCGCACCTGCTCGACGAGGCCGAGGTGCAGCGACTCATCGAAGCCGCCGTCTCGAGGGCGCTGCAGGTTCCACAGATCTCGTCCCACGGGTGACAGTGGTGCTCAGTCCTCGGGAAGCGGAGCCGACCTTCGTCGAATCTGCTCCGCGCCGCCGACGGCGTCCAGGAGGCGCGACAGGGTCTCAGCCGTTGTGTGGACGCTGTCTTCCCCCGCGGCATCGATCAGAACGGCGTTGAGCTGCGCCCGCACGTGGCGGCCGTCGGCGATGAGGTCTTCGCCTCGAGCGGTCAGCGAGATCCGCCTGACTCGGTTGTCTGCCATATCGGTGCGTCGCGTGACGTAGCCGAGATGCTCGAGCTCGCGGACCTGGGCAGAAGCTCGCTGCTGTGTGACGCGCATCTGATCTGCGAGGTCGGAGACCGTCGGGTCGCCGTTGATCAGATGCTGAAGCAGATATCCGTGGGACGCGCGCACATCCGGGTGGCCTAGTGCTCTCAGGGCGGTCAGCAGATGCCGATTCGCTGCCGCCGCGGTGAGTTGCGCAAGAGTGGCGATGTCGATCTCAGCGGGTTCCACGGATGCCATACTCAGATCCTAGCCGAGTCGCACAACAGTAGTTGAACAATCGCGGTTGTGTGATTACGATGCGAGATGTGACGAACTACAGCACTCTCGCCCTGGTCCGCGAACTGCACAGAGCACTCGAAGCCGGACGCAGCGGGAAGGACATCCGCAGCCTGTTCCATGAGGACGTCGAGATGATCGAGCATCCGAACGCGCTCAAGCCGCACGGCGGTGTCTTCGGCGTCGAGCAGCTGATCGCGTCTTCCGCGGCGGGAGTCGAGATGCTTCTGTCACAGACCTTTCAAGAGCTGTCCGCGGTCGTCGACGGCGGACACGCGGCGCTTCGAGTCCGATGGCAGGGTGTGGTTGCCGTCGACGCGGGGCCCTTCGAAGCAGGTCAGGAGCTGACGGCGCATGTCGCCCAGTTCGCAACGGCCGTGGACGGCCGGATTCTTCGGCTGGAGACCTATGACTGCTACGAGCCGTTCTGAGTGAAGCCTTCAGCCGCGCAGGCCGCGCGTCCTGGCCTCAGCCCGCGACGGAGACGTTGGTGGTCTCGTTCGGATCGCCGTAGAGGCGCTCGATCTCGTCGGCGAAATCGTCGAGGATCTGCGCGCGCTTGATCGACAGCTTCGGCGTGAGGTGTCCGGTCGCCTCCGTCCACTCCGTGCCGAGGATCTGGAACTTGCGGATGGACTCCGCCCGCGAGACGAGCGCGTTCGCCTCGTCGATCTGACGCTGCACCTCCGCGCGAACGGCGGGGCTGTGAGCGGCCTGCTCCAGTGTGAGATCCGGCGACTCGCCGTGAGTGCGCAGCCACGCGGGCAGCATCTCGGGATCGAGAGTGATCAGCGCGGAGATGAACGGCTTCTGATCGCCGACCGCCACGACCTGACCGATGATCGGGTTCGCCCTGATCGGATCCTCCAGAACTGTCGGGGCGACGTTCTTGCCGCCTGCCGTGACGATGATCTCCTTCTTCCTGCCGGTGATGGCGAGGTAGCCGTCATCGTCGATCGAACCGATGTCGCCCGTGCGGAACCAGCCGTCGTGGAACGCATCCTCAGTCGCCTGCGGGTTCTGCCAGTACTCGCGGAACACGTTGACGCCGCGGATCTCGATCTCGTCGTCGTCGGCGATCCGGATGTCCACACCCGGCAATGCGGGACCGACCGTGCCGACCTTGATCCTGTCGGGCACGTTGACCGAAGCGGGGGCCGTGGTCTCGGTGAGACCGTAGCCCTCGAGGATCTTGATGCCGAGGCCGCGGAAGAAGTACCCGAGCCGCGGACCGAGGGGAGCGGAGCCCGAGACGGCGTAGCGCACATTGCCGCCCATGCGCTCGCGCAGCTTGGAGTAGACCAGCTTGTCGAACAGCGCGAACTTCGCCCGCAGCAGCGGGCCGACCCGCTTCCCCTCCTGCTCGCGACGGGCGTGTTCGATCGCCGTCCTCGCAGCGATGCGGAAGATGCGTCCCTTGCCCTCCGCCTCGACCTTCGCCTCGGCCGCGTTGTACACCTTCTCGAATACTCGCGGCACCGCCAGCAGAAGAGTCGGCTTGAACGATCCGAGGGCGTCGACGAGGTTCTTCGTGTCCGGCTCATGACCTGTGCGCACGCCGGAGTGGATGTACAGGACAGACATGAAGCGCGCGAACACGTGAGCGGTCGTGATGAACAGGATCGTCGACGCGCCCGGCTCGGCGATGACCTCGCTCAGAGCGACGGCCGCATTGCGTGACGTCTCGACGAAGTTGCTGTGGGTCAGCACGCATCCGCGCGGTCGGCCCGTCGAACCCGACGTGTAGATGATCGTGGCGACGTCGTCGCCGTTCGCGAGCCGACGGCGGCGCTCGATCTCCTCATCCGGAGTCTCAGCGCCCTCCTTGATGAGCTCGTCGATCATCCCTCTGTCGAGCACCCATGTCCTGCCGATCAGGGGGAGATCACCGGCGACCTCGTCGTAGCGCGACAGGTGCTCCTCAGTCTCGGTGATCAGCCATGTCGCGCCGGAGTCGGAGAGGATCCACTGCACCTGCGACGGCGAGCTCGTCTCATAGACGGGCACCAGGATCGCGCCGGCGTAGTGCAGGGCGAAATCGACGAGCGTCCATTCGTACGTGGTGCGCGCGATGAATCCGACCTTGTCGCCCGGGCGCACACCGGATGCGACGAAGCCCTTCGCGAGCGCGATCGTCTGATCCTCGAACTCGCGGGCGGTGATGTCTCGCCAGCCGGTTTCCTCCGGAACGCTGAAGATCGCGCGGTCGGGTGTTGCTCTGGCTCGTTCAACCAGCAGATCGGCGATGTTCGCGTCGGGGTCTGCTGGGACGAGTGCGGGTACTGACGTTTCTTTCACGGCAGCTCCTTCGGTACCGTCGGTGGGTTGCTCACCACTCTATGGGCAATCCGGTGCAGCTGTGGGCAATTCGGCGCGGCGGTAAGCTGATTCGGCCGTGCGTGTTCGGCGACCTGACAGAGGGGGAGAAGCGATGTTCTACTGGCTGATGAAGTATGTCGTGCTCGGCCCGCTTCTGAAGGCGATCTACCGGCCATGGGTCACCGGCAAGGAGCACGTGCCGACCAGCGGCGCCGCCATCCTCGCGAGCAACCATCTCTCCGTGATGGATTCGATCTTCCTGCCCGTGCAGCTCGACCGCCCGATGTCCTTCCTGGCCAAGAACGAGTACTTCACCGGTCGCGGCCCCAAGGGCTGGGCGATGAAGTGGTTCATGAAGGGGACGGGCCAGATCCCGATCGACCGCTCCGGCGGACAGGCGTCCGAGGCGGCGCTGAACACGGCGCTGCGAGTGATCGGGCGGGGCGACCTGCTCGGCATCTATCCCGAGGGCACGCGCAGCCACGACGGCACGCTGTACCGCGGGCGCACGGGCCTGGCGCGGATGGCGCTCGAAGCGAAGGTGCCCGTCATCCCCGTCGTGATGATCGACACGGAGAAGATGCTCCCGATCGGCGCGAAGATCCCGCGCACCGTGCGCGTCGGAGTCGTGATCGGCGAGCCGCTCGACTTCTCGCGCTACGCGGGCATGGAGAACGACCGGTACATCCTGCGATCCGTCACCGACGAGATCATGGTCGCACTGCAGCGGCTCGGACAGCAGCGCTACCGCGACGAATACGCGAGCGTCGCCAAGAGCCGTGCAGCACGTGAGGGCGAACAGGCCGCCGTCGCGAGCTGATCCACTCGCTGACGATCCGCTGATGGGGGAGAGCGGCAGAAGAGCGCCGGTGACACGGCGTGCCCGAGCCGTGTCACGGGCCGTTAGGATCGTGGGGTGACTGAAAATCTCCGTGATCTCGATGCCTGGCGTTCGCTTCCCATCAAGCAGCAGCCCTCGTATCCGGATGCCGCAGCAGTCGCCGACGTCACGGCAGAGCTCGCGTCACTCCCGCCCCTGATCTTCGCAGGCGAGGCCGACACTCTGAAGGCGCGCCTGGCGCGGGCAGCCGCCGGTGAGGCGTTCCTGCTGCAGGGCGGCGACTGCGCCGAGACGTTCTCCGGTGCCACCGGCGACAAGATCCGCAACCGGGTCAAGACTGTGCTCCAGATGGCCGTCGTGCTGCAGTACGGCGCTTCCATGCCGGTGGTGAAGATGGGGCGCATGGCTGGGCAGTTCGCCAAGCCCCGTTCGAAGGACACCGAGACGCGCGGCGAGGTGACGCTTCCGGCGTTCCGCGGCGAGATCGTCAACGGGTTCGACTTCACACAGGCTTCGAGAACGGCCGACCCCAGCCGCCTGCTGCGGGCATACCACACCTCGGCATCGACGCTGAACCTCATCCGCGCGTTCACGCAGGGCGGTTTCGCCGATCTGCGTGAAGTGCACTCGTGGAACAAGGGCTTCGCAGAGAACCCGGCCAATCGCCGGTACGAGGGACTCGCGACCGAGATCGACCGCGCGATCAAGTTCATGGAGTCGGCGGGCGCCGACTTCGACGAACTCCAGCGCGTGGAGTTCTTCACGGGCCACGAGGGCCTGCTGATGGACTACGAGCACCCGCTCACGCGCGTCGACTCGCGCACCGGCGACGTGTACAACACATCGGGCCACTTCCTCTGGATCGGTGAGCGCACGCGCGACCTCGACGGCGCCCACATCGAGTACTTCCGCCACATCAAGAACCCGATCGGTGTGAAGCTGGGTCCGACGACCGACCCCGAGACGGCACTGAAGCTGATCGACATCCTGGATCCGGATCGCGAGCCGGGTCGGCTCACGTTCATCACCCGGATGGGGGCGGGCAAGATCCGCGAGGCGCTGCCGCCGCTGCTCGAGGCCGTGAAGGCCTCGGGTGCGCAGCCGCTGTGGGTCACCGACCCGATGCACGGCAACGGCATCACGACGGCGAACGGCTACAAGAGCCGGCGCTTCGACGACGTGGTCGACGAGGTGCGCGGCTTCTTCGAAGCGCACCGGCAGGTGGGGACGTTCCCCGGCGGCCTGCACGTCGAGCTCACCGGTGACGACGTCACGGAGTGCCTCGGCGGTTCGGAGCGCATCGACGAGGCAGCGCTCGAGTCGCGCTACGAGTCGCTGTGCGACCCGCGCCTGAACCACAAGCAGTCGCTGGAGCTGTCCTTCCTGGTCGCAGAGGAGCTCGAGAAGCTCTAGCGCGGCCCGCGGGCACGGCGCTGGCTGTTGTCGTCAGCCAGGGCACTCTCGGTGCCCGTTCTCTCCTCCGCCTCGCCATCGCAGCACCCGAGAACCGCGTTGCCCGGTGGCAGTCCGGCTCGCGAGATGCGCACTTGTTCGACGAGATCACGTACAGCGGCGCGCATCTCGGCGAGAAGTGCGCATCTCGGCAGCGGGGCGCGGGTCAGATCGGGCCGTCGTTGTCGAGGAGGAGCTTGACCGTGGTGCCGGGCAGGAGGCGTTCGCCTTCGTCGGGGTCGGTGCCCGTGGCGACGATCCAGCCGTTGGGGAACATATCCCATGCCCGTGTGTACTCGACGTCGAAACCTGCGTCCTCGAGGGCCTTGATCGCCTGGTCGCGATGCATGCCCCCGACATCCGGGACGGGGATGGGCTCGGGGCCGAGGGACGTGATCAGCTTGATCGTGTCGCCCTCGGCGAAGACGCCGTCCTTCTCCACGGTGCCGATCACCTGGTCGGCCGAGATCGTGTCGCTGTACCGCTCCTCGACATCGTCAGAGACTGTCAAGCCGACGTCCTCGAGTGTGTTCTCGGCATCCTGCACGGAGCGTCCTGCGACATCGGGCACCGCACCGAGTGATACGGACAGCACCGCGGCATCGCCGTCGTGGGCCGTGCAGCCGTCGATGCACTTGACCAGTTCGTCGTCGTCGCCCGCCTCTCTCGGCCGGATGCGGACGTTCGTGACGTTGCCGGGGGTCGCATCGAGGTAGTACTTGCGCACGCTCTCGACCTCGATCCCGAGCTGGTCCAATTGGTCCGTCGCCTCACTGAGCGCTGTGCCTGGCAGCGCGGGAACGTCGACTTCCGCCGCGCCCAGTGACACGTTCACCGTGACGACGGTCTCGCGGTCGAGGGAGGTGCCGGGCTCGGGATCGGTTCCGATGACCGTGCCCGGTTCGTCGGAGAGGCTGTGCACCCCATGCTCCTCGGCGATCAGATCGAGCTCCGACAGCGTCGCTTCGGCTTCGGCGAACGTGCCGTCCGTCACGTCGGGGAGCATGACGCGGGAACCGGGCCCTGAGCCCCAGTACCATCCCGTGCCGCCGGCGGCGATGGACAGCACCAGCAGGAGGGCTGTAAGCCAGAAGCCGCGCCGCGTGCGACGCTCCGTGACGCGGCGCAGCCTGACGGAGTTGTCGACGGGCTGCGGACCCGTCGACATCATCTGACCGCCGGTGATCGCGTCTGTGACCTGTTCGGTGCGCGAGAACGGCATCACCTTGGTCGGATCGCTGGGCTCGGGGTCGTCGCTCGGTGCATTGGGGACGACGATCGACGCCCCGCGCGAGGCCATCGGTGCGATGCCCAGCTCCCGCTCGATCTCGCGGAGCCTGTCGAGCATCTCGCTCGCATCGCCCGGCCGCTCATCCGGGTCCTTCTCCGTCGACCAGAGCACCAGCTCGTCGATCTGCTCCGGCACGCCCGGATTGCGCACGCTCGGGCGAGGCACGGAATCCGTGGCGTGCTGGTACGCGATCTGCATGGGCTGCTCGCCCCGGAACGGCTGCACACCCGTGAGCATCTCGTAGAGCATGATGCCGAGCGCGTAGATGTCGCTGCGGGCATCGGCCATGCCGCGCGTGACCAGCTCGGGGGCGAGGTATGCGATCGTCCCCAGCAGCTGCGCGCCCGTTGCGGTGTTGGCGCTCGTGGCGCGGGCGAGCCCGAAGTCGCCGATCTTGATGCGTCCGTCCTCCGCGAGCAGCACGTTCTCCGGCTTGACGTCGCGGTGGATCAGCCCCCCGGTGTGTGCGGCGGCGAGCCCGGATAGCACGGCGTCCATCACGGTGATCGTCTGCGTGACGGTGAGGCGCTTCTGCTCCTTGAGCAGATCGCGCAGCGTGATGCCAGGCAGGTACTCCATCACCAGGTACGCCAGCTCGCCGTCCTGGCCCTGGTCGAAGACGTTCACGACATGCGGGTCGGCCAGGCGTGCGGCCGAACGCGCCTCCTGGATGAACCTGCTCTGGAACACGCTGTCGTCGCTCAGGTGCGCGTGCATCACCTTCAGCGCGACGCGACGCTCCAGCCGCAGATCCGTGGCGACGTAGACGGTCGCCATACCGCCCCTGGCGATGCGCGATCGCACCCTGTAGCGGTCGTCGACAAGCTGCCCGATCAACGGGTCGACTTGCTGACTGGTGCTCACGGCGTCATTCTACGGTTGCGGTGTGGACATCGGCTGGAGCGCAACACCCGCGCAATCACGCGGGTGGCGGGTCGTTATGCAGTCGTGAACGTGCCGGATGCGCGCCGGGCGAACTGCCGGGAGGAAGTCGATGCTCCGCGTCGTGGGCCGACGATGACGAGCGCGGGCCCGTACCGCCGCGATGCTCCGCACGACGAGTCGGCGTGGAACGGAGGACGGCGATCAGCGGCAGGGTGCAGCTTAACCGAGCTCGTCGAGCCAGCGGCCTGCCTGCGTCCTCCACTGCGCGTATCGGTCGGGGTGGCCGGAGACCTGCACGGCCTGGGAAGCGTCTCCGAAGGGCATGCTCTCCCATCCGGGAATGTCATGAAGTCCGCGCGTGGAGTGCCCGTTCGGGTCGTGCGCGCCGCCGAAGAAGGCCTTCGTCGCCCGCTCCCGATCGAGGATCTGCTCGCGAGTGCCCCATCCCTTGGACGTGCGCTGCTGGAACAGGCCGAGCGAGTCGCGGTCCCCGTAGTCGACGTTGCGAAGCGATGACTCGACCATCGCGGTTGCGAGCGCCTCGGTGATGGCGCGGTCGCCGGCACCGATCTCGCGCCCGACCCGGATGATGAGGACGGCGTTCTCGGTCTGGGCGGCATCGAGGTAGGAGAAGCGCTGCTCGTTGTCGGCTGGCACGGGGTCGGGCGACTGCAGCGAGAGGGACTGGCCAGGGTAGATGATCGCACCCTGCTCGAGGTCGTTCGCCGCCAGGATCGTCGCGACGCTCACGTCGTGCTTGCCGGCGATCGCCCACAGCGTGTCGCCGGAGGTCACCGTGTGCGTCTGCGCTGCGCTCGTGGAGGTGCTCGCCGGTGCGGGTGACGCCGACCCTGCGGATCCGGAGCCGTCGATGGTGAGCTTCTGCCCCGGCATGATGATGGCGGATGAGCCGAGGTCGTTCTCATCGAGGATGTTCTTCACGCTGGTGCCGTGCTCGCGTGCGATGCTCCACACGGTCTCACCGGACGCCACGACATGCGTCGCGCTGTTCGACCCCGACGAAGACGGCTTCTGCGACGATGCCGTAGCCGTGCCGCCCGACGCCGCGGTCGAACTGCTCAGCTTCAGCTTCTGGCCGGGATGGATGATCGATGATGGCTTGAGGCCGTTGGCGCGCACGAGCTCGCCGAGCGTGAGGCCGTGCCTGCTGGCGATCGACCAGAGCGTCTCACCGGACGACACCGTGTGCGTCTCAGGTGCGTCGGATTCGGACCCGGATGGCGACGCGCCGTTCGAAGACGACGATTCGGCCCCCGACGGCGCGCTCAGGCGCAGTGTGGCTCCCGGCAGGATTCCCCGCGCGTCGTCGTAGCTGAGGCCGTTCCATCTGAGCAGATCGCTGACCTGCAGCCCGTGCGCGATTGCGATGCGGGTGAGCGTCTCGCCCTGGCGCACCTCGTGCGCGTCGGCCGCGGCTGCGGCATCGCCGACTCCGAGAGTGAGCGCCAGCGACCCGACGACGGCGACGGGAGCCGCGGTGAGTGCGGTGCGTGAGATCGGCATCGTAACCCCCTGATGGTCCCGCCTTACGCTGTCAAAGAAGTTATCTCATGTCAATAGTTGATAACGATTGAGACGCGTGTGGCAGATGTTACTGGCGTGATGAGGACTGACACTGGTTCGAACGGCGATCGGGACGTTGCTGCGAGCGCGGATGAGACAATGTGGGTGTGCCTGAGAAGACTCCCACTGCGTACCCGACCGACTGGTTGCCGATTCCCGACGCGGCCGAGCGTCTCGGCGTGACCGCAGGGCAGGTGCGTCGCCTGCTCGAGGACGGCGTGCTCGTCGCCTCGCGCCGCGACGGCGTGCTGAAGGTGCCGTCCGTGTTCATCGTGAACGGCGAACCGCTGTCATCGCTGCGGGGAACCGTGGTCGTGCTGCACGACGTCGGGTTCGACGTCGACGAGATGATCGACTGGCTGCTGAACTACGAGGACTCGCTCGGCAACGCCCCGATCGAGTCGCTCCTGGCCGGCAGGAAAGCCGAGGTTCGTCGCATCGCGCAGGTGCTCTGACCGCCCAGATATCTCGCCGGCGTGACGGCGAGGTCGAGAGAACCATCGCGCACCGTCGCGCCGATGACGGGACCGTTGCCAGTGCGGCACCCGCGCCTCGCGAGCCGGTGAGCCCATCGGCGCAACCGCTCAGGCGGTGCGCTGTGTCGCGTCGCGCGCGAGATCGCGGAGCGAGTTCACGGCGCTGTTCCCCAGAGCGGCGCCGGAGAGCGCACGATCCGCGTCGTTCGAGAAGCGAGCGATGTGCTCCTCCACCCGCTGGAGCGCACGCGTCTCCCTGATCGTGTGCGCCAGCACAGCGACCTGCGTCGCATCGAGGTCGGGCTCGCCGAACAGTTCGTCGAACGAACGACGAGCTGTGCCGGTCAGCTCCGCGCGTGCGAGCGCGACGAGCAGCGTGCGCTTGCCCTCGCGCAGATCGTCTCCTGCCGGCTTGCCGGTGCGCGCTTCGTCGCCGAAGACCCCCAGCACGTCGTCACGCAGCTGGAAGGCGAGGCCGATGGGGAGGCCGAAGCCTCGCAGCGCGTCGAGCTGGTGGACGTCGGCTCCCGCCAGGACGGCGCCGATCACGAGCGGCTGCTGCACGCTGTAGCGCGCCGACTTGTACGACGCGATCCGCAGCGCGCGATCCGGAAGCTCGGATTCCGGCGCGACCGACCACGCCGATTCCTCGGCGACGTCGAGGAACTGTCCGAGTGTCACCTCGCGACGCATCAGACCGTACTCCGCACGCGCCGCCGCGCCGGTGGTCCGTGGCGCGTCGGCCAGCGACTGCTCCAGCAGATCGTCGCTCCACGCCACCAGCAGGTCGCCGAGCAGGATTGCGCCGGAGCGGCCGAACGCCGCCGCACCACCCGACCACCCGGCGGCCCCGTGCGCTGCTTCCAGCGCGCGATGCGCGGATGGGCGGCCGCGCCGCGTGTCGGCGTTGTCGATGATGTCGTCGTGCACCAGTGCCGCGGCCTGGAACACCTCGAGGGATGCGGCGACGCCGATCGCGCCGGAGTCGCTGGTCAGGTCGGGGGACGCGGCGTGCCCGTCGGCGACGGCGTGCCACCCGGTGGCGCAGAAGCGCCCTCGCAGACGTTTTCCGCCTGCCAGAGCCGCCGCGGCGTGCTCGACGAACAGCGCCGCCTCGTCGCCCAGACCGGCCGCTTCGATCCGTTTCTCCGTCACGAAGCTTTCGAGACGCTGAGAGATGGCCTCGATCAGCGTTTGAGTAGGCGTCACGGGCCTAGCCTAGTTATCGTCACGGGCGGTAGACTGAGACAAGTCAACACACGGGAGGGAACCCGATGCCACTCTCCGAACAGGAACAGCGTCTGCTGGACGAGATGGAGCGTCATCTCATGCAGCACGACGCAGACGTCGTGCACGCGTCGGGCGGGCGGTCGCTCAGCTACCGCAATCTCGTCGTAGGAGTCATCGCCGCGATCCTCGGCCTCGGCGCCATCATCGCGGGTGTTACCGTGTGGCAGTCGAACATGGTGCTGGGCATCGTGCTGGGCGTGATCGGCTTCGCAGCGATGCTCGGTGGCGTGATCCTCGCCTCCACGCCGATGAAGAACGCGCCGGACAAGCCGGGCAAGGAGCAGGGCGGCAAGCCTGCGCGGGCCGATCGATCCGGCTCCTTCATGGATCGCCTCGGCGAGAGGTGGGAGCGCCGACAGAACGGCGAGTAGCCCGCCGCCAGCGCAAAAGCGTCGACCGAAAGGTCGGCGCTTTTTTGTGTGCCCGATTCGGCCGCCGCCACGCTGAGCCTCCACCTGGCCTCCATCGGCCCTCCACCATCCTCCACCGCCGTGATCCCTTGGAATCTCAGGGGATGCGGCGGTGGCCTCGTTGTGGGAATATCACCTTGGTCCTAGACAGTGGGGGAAAGTGGAGTAAAGTGGGGGTCACCTTGGATTGGCCGGATGAAGAGGGGGTGAGGGCCGATGCTGTTGGGCACCCATACCCCCAAGCTCGACGACAAAGGCCGCGTCATCCTCCCCGCCAAGTTCCGGGAGGAGCTCGCGGGCGGCATCGTCATCACCCGCGGCCAGGAGAGGTGCCTGTACGTGTTCTCCAGCTCGGAGTTCGAACAGGTGCACGAGCGGATCAGGCAGGCGCCGCTCAGCAACAAGCAGGCCCGCGACTTCCTGCGCATGTTCCTCTCAGGTGCGAGCGCGGAGACGCCTGATGGACAGAACCGCATCACCGTTCCGCAGCACCTGCGCACGTACGCGGGTCTCGAGAAGGAACTCGTCGTCACGGGCGTCGGCGCCCACGCCGAGATCTGGGACGCGAAGGGCTGGAACGACTACCTCGCCGCCAACGAGAACGACTACTCGGAGATGGAGCAGGAGGTGATCCCGGGCCTCTTCTGAAGACCGACCCCTGGCTGTGATCCCCAGCCGCAGCCCTGACATCACTTCCCCGGTGGCAGGTCGAGCGGATGGGAATCAGAGCCAGGGGGAGGAACCGGAGCACTATGAACTTTCGCGACATCCACACACCGGTCATGTTGGACCGCTGCGTCGAACTCCTCGCACCTGCGCTCGAGCGCGACGGCGCCGTGTACGTCGACGGCACCCTTGGAATGGGCGGGCACTCGGAGGCCGTGCTCACGCGATTCCCCGGCGCACACCTGGTCGGCATGGACCGCGACCCGCAGGCGCTGCGGATCGCGGGGGAGCGGCTCGAGCCCTTCGCCGATCGCATGACGCTCGTGCACACCGTCTACGACGGCATCCGGTACGCCCTCGACGAGGCCGGTCTCGAATCGGCGGACGCAGTCCTCTTCGACCTCGGAGTCTCGTCGCTGCAGCTCGACGAGGCCGACCGCGGCTTCGCCTATGCGCAGGACGCGCCGCTCGACATGCGGATGGATCCGACGACCGGGCCGACGGCTGCAGACGTGATCGCCACCTCCTCCGAGGGTCAGCTGCGGCGCATCTTCGAGCGGTACGGAGAGGAGAAGCTCGCGGCGCGCTATGCGAGGGCCATCATCCGGACGCGTCAGGAGTCGCCGATCATGCGCTCCGGCGAGCTGGTCGACGTGCTGCAGGACGCCACGCCCGCGGCGGTCCGCAACGCGGGACACCCGGCCAAGCGGGTCTTCCAAGCGCTGCGGATCGAAGTGAACGGGGAGCTCGCGGCACTCGAGAGCGCGATCCCCGCGGCACTCGAAGCGCTGAGCGTCGGCGGACGCATCGTCGTGATGAGCTACCAGTCGCTGGAGGATCGCTTCATCAAGCGACTCTTCGCCGAGGCCACGGCATCGACGAGCCCCGCTGGGCTGCCTGTCGAGCTGCCGGGGCACTCGCCGCGCTTCCGTGCTCTCGTGCGCGGCGCCGAACAGGCGAGCGAGGCAGAGGCGGAGACGAATCCGCGGGCCAAGCCGGTGCGGCTTCGGGCCGTCGAGAAGCTGAGGGAGTCGACGTGAGTCTCGCAGAATCCGACCTCCTGCTTCAGGCGGCGCCGCGCAGGCGCCCGGACGACGTGCCGGGGGAGACCCCGGAGCCTCGTCGACGCCTTCGCGCGCTCGAACGCCCTGAGAGCAGGCGTCGCCCGCGCACCATGTACGCCGTTGTGGCGATGCTCGGCGTCATCCTCATCGCCGGTGCCCAGATCGTGCTGTCCATGCTGACCACGCAGGACAGCTACGCGGTCGCCGAGCTGATGCAGGAGCGCCGCGATCTCACACTGCAGCAGCAGGGGCTCGAAGACGCGGTCGCCGGCCTCAGCTCGCCGCAGTACCTGGCCGCGAACGCCGCCGATCTCGGCATGGTGATCGACGGGGCGCCGAAGTTCCTGCGCCTCAGCGACGGCAAGGTGACGGGAACGGGCGCGTCCTCGACCTGGAACTCGAGTGTGGACGTGTCGCCATCGCAGGTCGGCAACGCGCTCATCGTCGACACGCCGCTCGCCACCGATCCCAGCCGTTCGGTCGCGGGGAGCATCGAGACCGAGAAGTCCGACGACGCGGGTGGCGGCAGCGCAGGCGGATCGGGCGGCGCGCAGGCGGAATCGGAGGGACCGCCCTCCATCGACAAGGGGCTGCCGAGCCCCGAGACGCACTGACGAGGAACGATGAGCCCCACTCAGGGAATGAGCGCAGCCCGCTCACCGAGGCGTCGCACCGTCATCGCACTGGCGTGCGTCGTGGTGATCATCCTGGCGTTCGTCGTGCGCCTGGTCGACATCCAGGTCGTCAGTGCCAGCGAGCACCTCGATGAGGCATCCGACAAGGGCCTGAACGGCAGCAGGACCCTCTACGGCGTCCGCGGCTCGATCGTCGATGCCAACGGCCAGACGCTTGCCAGCAGCACTCAGCTGTACGACGCGAACATCGATCCGAAGCTGGCCGTCGGTATGACGACGCGCGATGACGAGGGCAACGAGATCGACGTGCCGTTCTCGACGTACGCGCCGGACATCGCCGAGGTCCTCGGTCGAGATGCGGAAGACGTCGAGAAGATCGTCGACGAGGCGATCGCGCTCGATCCCGATGACCGGTGGGAACGGCTCGCGCAGAACATCACGACGACGCAGTACGTCGATCTCGTCGAGCTCGGTCTGCCCTTCATCACCTACGAACCGAAGGCGGCGCGCTCGTATCCCGCGGGCTCCGTCGCAGGGAACCTTCTGGGGTTCGTCGGCGCCGACGGGCCGCAGGCCGGCTACGAGCGGATCGAGAACGAGTGCCTCGCCTCGACGAACGGCAGAGAGACCTACCAGCAGAGCCCCAGCGGTGTGCGGATACCGGGTACCGAGAACGTGGACGCTGCGGTCGACGGGGGCACTCTGCAGCTCACGATCGACTCCGACCTGCAGTGGTATCTGCAGGAGATGATCGCCGAGGAGGTGCAGTCGAAGAAGGCGAACTGGGGCTCCGTGACCGTCGTCGACGCTGAGACGGGTGCGATCAAGGCCGCTGCCGAGGCGCCGTCGGTCGACCCCAACGACGTGAACGCCAGCGACCCGGAGGACCGGGGCTCGCGCATCTTCCGCACCACCTACGAGCCGGGGTCGACCTTCAAGGCGATCACGGCGGCCATGCTGCTCGACTCGGGGAAGGCGACGCCGACGTCGACGGAGTACGTGCCGACCAGGGAGCACTTCGACAACGGCGCGGTCGTGAACGACGCCGCACCGCACCCCGACTACTACTACACGCTCGCCGGCGTGCTGATCGACTCGTCGAACGTGGGCATGTCGAAGTTCGGCGATCGCCTCTCGATGCAGGAGCGTCACGACTACCTCGAGACCTTCGGCGTCGGAAGCCGCACGTCCGTCGGCTTCGGCGGCGAAGAGCCGGGCCTGCTGCGGCCGGCAGACGAGTGGGACAACCAGACTCGCTACGCCACCAGTTTCGGGCAGGCCTTCACCGTCACAGCTCCGCAGGTCGCCGGGGCCTACCAGGCGCTCGCGAACGACGGCATGAAGCTGCCGGTGCATCTGGTCGAGTCGTGCACGCTCTCCGACGGCACCGTGATCGAGCCCGATCTGCCCGAGGCCGAGCAGGTCGTCAGCGAGAAGACAGCCGACCAGGTGATGTCGCTGATCGAGAACGTCGCGGTGCAGGGCGGCCACACTCTCGACGTGCCCGGCTACCGCGTCGGCATCAAGACCGGTACGGCGCAGAAATCGGACGGCAACGGCGGCTACAAGCCCGGCATCTACGCCACGAGCATCGTGGGCGTCGCACCGATCGACGACCCGCAGTACGTGGTCGTTGTCACGCTTGACGAGCCGAAAACGATAAGGTCGTCTGCGGCCACTGTGTCGGCCCTCGAGAAGTCGCTCAACCAGGTGCTGAAGACCTACCGGGTGACTCCATCGAGCGGAGAGCCGACGCTCTACCCCAAGACAAAATGATGCGTGGCCGCAGGAGGATCGCTTGATCGCGCTGACGCTGGCGGAGATCGCCGAGACCATCGGCGGTGCTCTGCGCACCCACGGCGACGACACGCCGGAGACCATCGTCTCCGGCGATGTCGACACCGATTCCCGCAACATCACGGCGGGAGGGGTCTTCGTCGCCAAACCGGGTGATGCAACGGACGGACACCTCTTCGTCGGCACCGCCGCGCGAGGCGGCGCCGCGCTGGCCATAGTCGAGCACGAGGTCGACGAGCCCGTCTCGCAGATCGTGGTGCCGGATGTCGTCGTCGCGCTGGCCGACCTCGCCCGGGAGGTCGTCGCCCGTGTGCGCTCGGGCGGCGACCTGCGCGTGGTCGGCGTGACGGGCTCGAACGGCAAGACCACCACCAAGAACATGCTCGCGGCGATCCTGCGCGAGTCGGGCGAGACGATCTGGCCGGTCGCCAGCTTCAACAACGCGGTCGGCGCCCCGCTGACGATGCTGCGGGTCACCGAGACGACACGGTTCCTGATCTGCGAGTTCGGAGCTGACGCGTCGGGGCAGATCGCGCGGCTCGCCGGACTCGTGACACCGGATGTCGGCATCGTGCTGATGGTCGGGCTGTCCCACGCAGGCGGTTTCGGCGACATGGAGCAGACGGCGATCGCCAAGCGCGAGCTGATCGAGGCCGTGCGCTCCGGCGGCGTCGCCGTGCTCAACGCCGACGACGCCCGCGTCGTCGGCATGGCAGGCACCGCTGCTGAGCGCGGACTCACCGTGCGCTGGTTCGGCGAATCCGAGACAGCCGATGTGCGCGCAGAGGACATCCGAGTCACCGCATCCGGCACCGAGACTCTGCTGAGCGTCGACGGCGAGCGGTGCCAGCTGCGCCTGCGTGTGCTCGGTGCGCACCACGTGAAGAACGCCCAGGCCGCGCTCACGGCCGCCATCGCGCTGGGCGTCGACACCGCAGCCGCGGTCGAAAGGCTCGAGACGGTGGAGCTCGCCGAGCGCTGGCGCATGCAGGTGATGGGCAGCGACAGGGTGCGCATCATCAACGACGCCTACAACGCCAGCCCAGAGGCCATGCAGGCCGCGCTGCGCACACTCGCCCAGATCACGGGCGAGGACGAGCGGATGGTTGCGGTGCTCGGCTCGATGAGCGAGCTGGGGGAGCGGGACATCGAGGAGCACCAGAAGATCGGACTGCTCGCCGTGCGCCTGCGCATCCCCCGCATCGTCGTGGTGGGGCGCGAAGCCAGGCCGCTGTACCTCTCGGCGATCGCCGAGGGGTCGTGGAACGACGAGGCCGTCTTCTTCGAGACGGCCGATGAAGCGTACGACTATCTCGCAGCAGAGCTGCGCGACGGCGACAGGGTGCTGGTGAAGTCTTCGAACGCGGCAGGTCTCAGGCTTCTCGGCGACCGTCTGGGAGGATTGTTCTCGTGAGAGCACTACTGACGGCGGCCGCGATCTCGTTCGCCTTTGCGATCTTCCTCACGCCGGTCTTCCTGCGGGCATTCCGCAAGTGGGGCTGGGGTCAGGTCATCCGCACCCCTGAGGCGATCGAGAACCCGAGCCACGGCGCCAAGCGCGGCACGCCGACGATGGGCGGGGCGATCTTCATCGTCGGCACCATCGCCGGTTATCTGATCGGGTGCTACACGGCGAACATCCCGCCGACGCTGTCCGGCTGGCTCGTGATCTGGCTGATGGTCGGCTTCGGCGCAGTCGGCTTCATCGACGACTTCCTCAAGGTGCGCACCCAGCACTTCGGCGGGCTGAAGAGCTGGCAGAAGATCATCGGCCAGGTCATCGTGATCGTGCCGTTCGCGATCCTTGCGCTGAACTTCCCCGACGGCTCCGGCCAGACCCCAGGCAGCGGTGCGATCTCGCTCGTGCGCGATCTGCCGATGCTGTCGTTCTTCTTCTTCACACCCGTGCTGGCGTGGCTGCTGTACCTCGTCTGGCTGTCGCTGCTCGGCGTCGGCTTCTCGAACAGCGCCAACCTGACCGACGGCCTCGACGGTCTGGCGGCGGGCGTCGGCATCTTCGTGATCGGCGCGTACAGTCTCATCGCCTACTGGCAGTTCAACCAGGCGTGCTCGGGTGCCGCACTCGCCGACGCCTCGGCCGAGGCGTGCTACATGGTGCGAGATCCGCTCGATCTCGCGATCATCGCTGCGGCGTTCGTGGGCGGCCTGGTGGGCTACCTGTGGTGGAACGCGCCCAAGGCGAAGGTGTTCATGGGCGATGTCGGCTCGATGGCGATCGGCGGCGTGGTGATGGCGATGGCCGTCCTCACGCACACCGAGCTGCTGGGCATCCTGATCGCAGGCGGCTACGTCATCTCGTCCGGCTCCGTCCTGCTTCAGCGGGTGTACTTCAAGGCGACCCGTGGCAAACGACTGTTCCTGATGAGCCCGCTGCACCACCACCTCGAGATGCGCGGCTGGCAGGAGACGCAGATCGTCGTCCGGCTGTGGATCGTCTCAGGCATCCTGGCCGTGAGCGGTGTCGGCATCGTGTACGTCGAATGGCTGGCGGTACGTTGAGCGCCCCGCTGGAAGAGCTCACCAGTTGGAATGCCGAGTGGCAGGGCCTGCGCGTCGGCGTGCTCGGGCTGGCGGCGACGGGATTCTCCGTCGCCGACACGCTCACCGAGCTGGGCGCAGACGTGCTCGTGGTCAGCGAGACTGCGACCGAGGAGTACGAGCGACTGGTGCCGGTCATCGGCGCGAAGCTGCACCTCGGTCCGCTGAGCGAGGTGCCGGATGAGCTGGTCGCCTTCGCCCCGGATGTCGTGGTCGCCTCGCCAGGGTTCCCGCCGTCGCACCCCGTGGTGCGCTGGGTGCGCGAGAACGGCATCGCGCTGTGGGGCGACATCGAGCTGGCATGGCGCGTGCGCGACAAGGTGACCCGTGCCGACGGCTCTCCCGCCGAATGGGTGCTCGTCACCGGTACGAATGGGAAGACGACGACCACGCGACTGGCTGCGACGATGATGGTCGCGGGCGAGCTGAGAGCCGCGCCGTGCGGCAACATCGGCGTTCCGGTGCTCGACGCAGTGCGCGACCCCGCAGGCTTCGACGTGCTCGTCGTCGAGCTGTCGAGCCACCAGCTCTGGTACCTCGGGCTGAACGACGACGACGGGTCGCCCTCGCCGTACGCGTCCGTGTGCCTCAACCTCGCGGACGACCACCTCGAATGGCACGGCTCAGCCGAGGCGTATCGCGATGCCAAGGCCGTCGTGTACCGGCACACGAAGGTCGCCTGCGTGTACAACAAGTCGGACGAGGCGACCATGCGCATGGTCGAGGACGCCGATGTCGTCGACGGCGCTCGCGCGATCGGCTTCGACCTCGGCACGCCCGGCCCCAGCGACCTCGGCGTGGTCGACGGGATCCTCGCCGACAGGGCGTTCCTCGACGATCGGCGCACATCGGCGCTTGAACTGAGCACGGTCGCAGAGCTCGCCGAGCATGGGCTCGCGGCGGGCCACATCGTGCAGAACATCCTCGCCGCGGCCGCTCTCGCGCGCTCGCTCGACGTGCCGCCCCCAGCGATCCGGAGCGCATTGGCGGGATTCGAACTCGACCCTCACCGCATCCAGGTCGTGGCGACGTCGAACGGCGTCACCTGGATCGACGATTCGAAGGCGACGAACCCCCACGCCGCCGGGTCGTCCCTCGCCGCCCACCCCGGCGCGATCTGGGTCGTCGGCGGGCTGCTCAAGGGCGTCGACATCACGGCGCTCGTCGCCGATCGCGGTGCGGCGAGCCGAGCGGCGATCGTGATCGGCACCGAGCGCAGCCCGGTCCTCGAGGCGTTCGAGCGACACGCGCCCCAGGTGCCGGTCTACGAGGTCGACCACGCGGAGACTGATGACGTGATGGCGCGCGCGGTCGCTCTGGCGGCGAACGCGGCGAGTGAGGGTGATGTGGTGCTGTTGGCCCCCGCAGCCGCATCTTTCGACCAGTTCCGCAGCTACGGCGAACGCGGCGACAGGTTCGCCGCCGCGGTGCGTGCGCACATCGCAGAAGCCGACGGGTGACGAGCGAAGGGGGAGCGATGAGTCAGAAGACGCGCCCCCGTGGGAACAGCGGGCCGCGCCGCAAGGGCGGCCTGCTCGCCCGCGTGTCGCTCGGGTCGAGTTTCCAAGCGATTCCGCTCGAGTTCGTCCTACTCGCCTCCAGCGCACTGATCCTCACCGCATTCGGTGCCGTCATGGTGCTCTCCGCCACCAGCGTCGAGTCGATCGGTGCAGGCGGCAGCCCGTACGACGGCGCCGTCAAGCACGGTGTGTTCATCGTCATCGGACTGCCGCTGATGTTCCTGTTCAGCCGCTTTCCCGTGGGGTTCTTCCGCAAGATCGCCTGGATCGCTCTGATCCTCGGTCTCGCGCTGCAGATGCTCGTGTTCACGCCGCTCGGCTACGAGACGGGCGGCAACCGCAACTGGATCCGCGTCGCCGGGTACACCATGCAGCCGGCGGAGTTCCTCAAGCTGGCGTTCGTGGTCTGGCTCGGCGTGATCCTGTACCGCAAGCGCGGGCTGCTCACCAACTGGAAGCACGTGTTCGTGCCGATCGTGCCGGTGTCGGCCCTGGTGATCGGCTCGGTGCTGGCGGGCAAGGACCTCGGCACCGGCATGATCCTGTTCCTGATCATGCTGGCGGCGCTGTTCTTCTCCGGCGTGAAGCTCCGGCTGTTCGTCATCCCGCTGCTGCTGTCGATCGTCGCCGTGGTCGGCCTGGCCGTCGCCAGTCCGAACCGGATGACGCGCATCATGAGCTTCCTCAACGAGGACTGCAACTACTACAAGGAGTGCTACCAGCCGACGCACGGGATCTGGGCGCTCGCGGAGGGCGGGATCTTCGGCCTCGGCCTCGGCAACTCGAAGCAGAAGTACGGTTGGCTGCCCGCCGCGGCCGACGACTACATCTTCGCGATCGTCGGCGAGGAGCTGGGGCTGATCGGGTGCGCCGTCGTGCTCGTGCTGTTCGGCCTGTACGCCTTCGCCGCATTTCGGATCGTGCGCCGCACCTCCGACCAGTTCGTCAGGGTGGTCGCGGCGACGATGACGATCTGGATCGTGGGCCAGGCACTCATCAACATCGGCGTGGTGCTCGGCGTCTTCCCCGTGCTGGGCGTGCCGCTGCCGTTCCTCTCTTCTGGCGGCACATCGCTGCTTGCGGTGCTGCTGGGCACGGGTGTGCTGATGTCCCTCGCGCGGAGCCTGCCACCGATCGAGCGCGGCATCGGCAGCGGGGAATCCAGGCGGGCGCGGAGCGCGGCACGGTAGGTCGTGCCCCCGGCATCTGCGAAGATCGATCGGTGACCACCTATCTTCTCGCGGGCGGCGGCACCGCCGGCCACGTCAACCCTCTGCTCGCCGTCGCCGATGGTCTGAGCGATCGCGCGCCTGGCGATGAGATCCTCGTGCTCGGAACCGCGGAGGGGCTCGAATCGCGGCTGGTGCCCGCCCGCGGCTATGAACTGCTGATCGTCGACAAGGTGCCGTTCCCTCGGCGTCCGAATGGCGCTGCTCTGCGGTTCCCCGTGCGGTTCTCGCGGGCGGTGAAGCGGGTGCGCGCCTACATCCGCGACCGCGGCGTCGACGTCGTGCTCGGCGTCGGCGGGTACGCCTCGACGCCCGCGTACGTCGCAGCCAAGCGCGAGAGGGTGCCGTTCGTCGTGCACGAGGCGAACGCACGACCGGGGCTGGCCAACATCCTGGGCGCGCGAGCGGCGCACGGGGTCGGCGTGGCGTTCCCCGGCACGCCGCTGAAGCGCAGCGAGGTCGTCGGCATGCCGCTGCGACCGGAGATCGCCGGGCTCGATCGGGCGGCGATGCGCGTCGAGGCTGCGGAGGAGTTCGGTCTCGATGCCGCGAAACCCGTGCTGCTGGTATTCGGCGGGTCGCTGGGCGCGATGCGGATCAACGACGCGTTGGCCGAGACATGGCGCGACCTGCTCGATGCGGGATGGCAGGTGCTGCACGTCACGGGGGATCGGTCGGAGCATGCTGATCCGGACGTCGCGGGCTATGCGCTGCGCCGCTACGTCGACCGCATGGATCTCGCCTTCGCGCTCTCGGACGTCGTGCTCGCTCGGGCGGGTGCGTCGACCGTGAGCGAGATCAGCGCACTCGGCATCCCCGCGATCTACGTGCCGTATGCCGTCGGCAACGGCGAGCAGCGACTGAACGCGTCGAGCGCCGTCGATGCCGGCGCCGCGATCATCGTCGACGACGCCGAGCTGACGGGCGAGGCGATCCGCGAACGCGTCGTGCCGCTTCTGCGCGACCCCGATCGCGTGACGGCGATGGCGCGAGCCGCGGAGAACTCGGGCACCCGCGAAGGAGTGGCCAACGTCATCCGGATGCTCGACGAAGCGCTCCCGACCTCCCGCTGAGCCGTGTCTCGCAGCTTGAGTCGTATGCGACTGGCTGTGAGCCACGGCCCAGATGCCTGGGCCTCATCGAGATGCCCCGTGATCCTCACCGTTCCGAACCATCTCGGGGCGGTTCGCGAGCGGATTCTGCCTGCGTGCCCGCTGAGAGCCCGCGCGCCCTCGCCCTCGCTGTCGACCGCTCTGCCTAGACTCGAGTCGCCATGATTACTCCAGATCTCAGCGTCCCCGTTCCGGAGCGCATCCGCGCCGTGCACTTCATCGGCATCGGCGGATCCGGTATCTCCGGGTTGGCGCGTCTGTTCCTCGCCGCAGGCATCCCCGTCTCCGGCTCGGACCGAGCCGAGAGCCAGAACACCCGCGACCTCGCCGAGCGTGGGGCGACCGTCGCGATCGGTCACGACGCCGCCAACCTCGGCGACGTCGACGCCGTCGTGTACACCGGTGCGATCTGGCCGGAGAACCCCGAGTTCCTCGCGGCGAAGGAACGGGGAATCCCCGTGCTGCACCGCTCGCAGGCGCTGCACTTTCTGATCGCAGGGCGACGACTCGTGTCGGTCGCGGGCGCTCACGGCAAGACGACCTCGACGGGCATGATCGTCACCGCGCTGGCCGGCGTCGGTGCCGACCCGAGCTACGTCAACGGCGGCGTGATCCAGCAGTACGGCACCTCGAGCCGCGCGGGGGAGGACGACCTGTTCGTCATCGAAGCCGACGAATCGGACAAGACCTTCCTGCTCTACGACACCTCGATCGCGCTGATCACCAACGTCGACGCCGATCACCTCGAGACCTACGGCAGCCACGAGGCCTTCGACGACGCGTTCGTCCGGTTCGCCGATTCCGCCGGCGAGGCGGTTGTGATCTCCGCCGATGACCCCGGCGCGGTGCGCGTGGGGTCGAGACTCGGCCACCGCAGGGTCGTGACCTTCGGCGAATCGCCGTCGGCCGACATCCGGGTGACGGACATCGTGGCATCCGGCCCCGTGTCGTTCGTGCTCAGACATGCGGACGAGCACGTCGAGGTGCGCCTGAGCGTTCCCGGCCGCCACAACGCGATCAACGCGGCAGGCGCTGTCGCCGTGCTGATGCAGCTCGGCTACCCGATGGCGGACGCCGCCCGCGCTGTGCAGGGCTTCGGCGGCACCGTGCGGCGGTTCGAACTGCACGGCACGCAGCGGGGTGTGAGCGTGTACGACGACTATGCGCACCATCCGACCGAGGTCGCAGCCTGTCTGGAGGCGGCCCGCACGGTCGTGGGGTCAGGCCGCATCATCGCGCTGCACCAGCCGCACACCTACTCGCGCACGAAGCTCATGCACGCCGAGTTCGCCGAGACGCTCGAGCGGCTCGCCGACCACACGGTCGTGCTCGACGTATACGGCGCGCGCGAAGACCCGATCCCCGGGGTGACGGGCGAGCTCGTCAGCGGGGACTTCGCCGACGCCGAGAACGTGCATTTCGAGGCGGACTGGCAGCGGGCCGCCGAGTACACCGCGTCGGTGGCGCGCGACGGCGACTTCGTGATCACTCTCGGCTGCGGCAACGTCCACCAGATCATTCCCCAGGTGCTCGACTCCTTGAAGAGCCGGGTCGAAGGAAGCTGAGTGAAGCGGCCAGGCCCCCTTCCCTCGGCGCGCCCGGCGCGACCGGGTCGTCGAGAAGCGCCGTCCGTCCCCGCTCTCGGGAGGACCGGGCCGGTGCCGCTCGCGGCGAACGAAGAGGATCGCGATGACGGCGTCGTCGGTGGGGGAGTGAGCGGACTGACGCGCTTCTCCCGCGTCGGACCACCGAGCAGAGAGTCGAACGAAGCACGAGGGGCCGCGGCCGTCGACGATGAGGACGACGCCGGTCGGTCGGCGCAGCGTCGCAGGAGCCGTGACGAACCCGGGGACGATGCGGACGACGAGCCGATCGGCTGGCGCGACCTCTGGCGGGCATCCCGCGCCAGGCGGCGGGCGCTCCGCGCAGAGGCGCGTCGGTTCACCGCTCGTACGCGCAGGCGGCGCTGGTACTGGATCAGCTCGCTCGGTGCGGTCGCGCTGCTCATCGTGGGCACGCTCGCCGCGGCGCACAGCCCGCTCTTCGCGGTGCGCGACATCACGGTCATCGGCGCCGACGCGGTCGACGCCGATGCCATCGTCTCGGCGCTCGACGATCAGATCGGCACGCCGATGCCGCTCGTCGACCACTCGGCGATCCGCGCGGCGATGCTCGAGTTCCCACTGATCGAGACGTACCAGGTCGAGTCGCATCCGCCGCACGAGCTGGTGGTGCGTCTCGTCGAACGCACGCCAGTCGGGGCGATCGCCACCGACGCGGGGTACACGGTGGTCGATGCCGCGGGAGTCGCGCTGACGACCCGCGAGGGGAAGCCGGAGGGGCAGCCGCTCATCGACGTCGGAGACGGCACATCGTCCGAGGCGTTCGCGGCCGTCGGTCAGGTGCTGCGTTCGCTGCCCGCCTCGCTGCGCAAGCAGGTCACCGAGGTCACGGCGAGCTCATCGCAGGACGTCACACTCACGCTCGGCGCATCGAACGCGAGCGTCGTGTGGGGCAACGCCTCCGACTCCGCGCTCAAAGCGATTGTGCTCGAGGAAGTCATGGCGGATCGACCGGCGGACGGCGTTCAGGAGTACGACGTGTCGTCGCCGAACGCCGTCGTCGTGCGCTGACCGCGGTGCGCTCCGCCCGCTCTTTCCAGGCGGAATCTGCTCGGATGCGGCGACACGCCTAGCGCGAATCCGGTGCCTCGGAGCTGTGCGTTTAGCGTCAGGGGAGAACAAATAGTTGCCGGGCAATACTTTAACCTTGAGGTAGAGGGTGAAGGTTCATCCCGGTCACGCCATGGTTCGCAACTAACGGAGGCCGGCATGAGCCAGAACCAGAACTACCTCGCCGTGATCAAGGTCGTCGGCGTGGGCGGCGGCGGCGTGAACGCCGTCAACCGGATGATCGAGCTCGGCCTTCGCGGGGTCGAGTTCATCGCCGTCAACACCGACGCTCAGGCGCTGCTGATGAGCGACGCCGACGTCAAGCTCGACGTGGGCCGCGAGCTCACGCGGGGTCTCGGCGCAGGTGCGGATCCAGAGGTCGGGCGCCGCGCGGCGGAGGACCACCAGGAGGAGATCGAGCAGGCGCTCGCCGGCGCAGACATGGTGTTCGTCACCGCGGGGGAGGGCGGCGGCACCGGCACCGGTGCTGCGCCCGTCGTCGCGCGCATCGCCAAGTCGATCGGCGCGCTGACCATCGGCGTGGTCACCAAGCCGTTCTCGTTCGAGGGCCGCCGCCGCCAGCAGCAGGCGGAGCTCGGTGTCGCGACCCTGAAGGAGGAGGTCGACACACTCATCGTCGTGCCGAACGACCGCCTGCTCGAGATCAGCGATCGCGGCATCTCGATGGTCGAGGCCTTCGCGACCGCCGACCAGGTGCTCCTCGCCGGTGTGCAGGGCATCACCGATCTGATCACGACCCCCGGCCTGATCAACCTCGACTTCGCCGATGTGAAGAGCGTGATGCAGGGCGCTGGCTCCGCGCTGATGGGCATCGGCTCCGCCAGAGGGGCCGATCGCGCGATCAAAGCGGCGGAGCTGGCCGTGGAGTCGCCGCTGCTCGAAGCGTCGATCGAGGGGGCCCACGGTGTGCTGCTGTCCGTCCAGGGCGGCTCGAACCTCGGCATCTTCGAGATCAACGACGCAGCTCAGCTGGTCAAGGAAGCGGCGCATCCGGAGGCGAACATCATCTTCGGCACTGTGATCGACGACACGCTCGGCGACGAGGTGCGGGTGACGGTGATCGCCGCAGGCTTCGACGGCGGCGGGCCTCAGGCGAAGCTCGAGGTGCCTGAGATGGTCTCCCGTCCCGCAGCGCCGCAGGCTCCGGCGGTCGATGCCGCCTTCACCGCGGAGAAGCGCGAGGAGGCGGAGCGCCGCGAGGACCCCGTCGCTCCGAAGCGCGAGCAGCCGGTGCCCGTGCAGACGGCTCCGCCCGTCGTGCCGGACTCGGGCGGATTCGACACCGCGTTCGAAGACGACCTCGACATCCCCGAATTCTTGAAGTGAGTCGGGGTGTGTCTTGCCGTCGATCGCCTGGTGCGCAGGTCGCGGGCCCGCTCCGGTGCGGGGAATCGACCCGGATCGCGACGTCCAGGTCGATCTGCGGCACCGGAGCGGGCGTCAGCAGGCAATGGTGACAGACGGCTTGGCTGATCGTCTCGCCGCCGTCGACGCGCGGATCGCGGATGCGGCACGGGCGGCGGGGCGGACTCCCGACGACATCACCCGGATCGTCGTGACGAAGTTCCATGCGGCCTCGCTCATCCGGGCGCTCGCCGCCGAAGGCGTGCGCGACGTCGGGGAGAACCGGCAGCAGGAGCTGACGGCGAAAAGCGCCGAATGCGCGGATCTCGACATCGCGTGGCATTTCATCGGGCAGGCGCAGACGAAGAAGGCCGGCGCGATCCGTCGTGCCGCGAGCGCGGTGCACTCGGTTGACCGAGAGCGCCTCGTCGACGCCCTGGAACGAGCGGGAGAGGGTGAGCCCGTGCTCGACGTTCTCATGCAGGTGAATCTGACGGACGACGAAGGTCGTGGGGGCGTCGCCCCCGACGGGCTCGAGGCGCTCGCCGAACGGATCGCCGGTGCGCCCTCGCTCGCGCTGCGAGGCGTCATGGCCGTCGCCCCGCTCGACGAGGAACCGGCGAGCGCCTTCGAGCGCCTCGCCGGATACTCCGAGCGGGTGCGAGGCGTGGTCCCGGATGCCGGGTGGATCTCCGCCGGCATGACTGCAGACTTCGTCGAGGCAGTGGCCCACGGTGCGACACACCTGCGAATCGGCGCGGCAATCACGGGTCCCAGGCCCGATCGGGCATAGCCTCGGAGACAACCAGCACGATGGAGGACGCGATGGGGAACCCGCTCAAGAAGACCATGGTCTACCTCGGCCTTGCGGACGAGGAAGAATACGACGAGACGACGGCGCAGGCCGAGCAGCCTGCACGCGAGGAGCGAGTGCGTCGTCACGAGCAGCAGCCGGAGGAGCAGAAGCCCGCTCCGGTCACTCCGCTGCGTCGGCCGGCGGTTGTGCGCCAACCCGCACAGGGCGCGGTCACCGAGATCGTCACAGTGCATCCCAAGCAGTACCGGGACGCACAGGCGATCGCCGAGCACTTCCGCGACGGCGTGCCGGTGATCATGAACCTCTCGCAGATGAGCGACGCCGATGCGCGCCGCCTCATCGACTTCGCGAGCGGTCTGTCGCTCGGTCTGTACGGGCGCATCGAGCGAGTCACGAGCAAGGTCTTCCTGCTCAGCCCCGAGAACATCTCCGTCTCCGGCGACGGCAGCATCGCCGCCGACGTCGAAACGCCGGCGGCGGCACTGTCCTGATCAGGGCGACCACGCCGAGTGCATGTGCACGGCTCGGCATCGCGATAGGCTCGTACGTGTGATCAGCTGGATATTTACGGTCGTCTACGGCCTGCTCGTCGTGTACCTGCTGGTGCTGTGGGCGCGTCTCATCCTGAGCTACATCCCGCTGTTCAACCGCGGATGGCGCCCGAAGGGTGCCGGCCTCGTCCTGGCAGAGATCGTGTACACCGTCACCGATCCGCCGATCAAGTTCCTGCGTCGATTCATTCCTCCGCTCCGACTCGGCCAGGTCTCCATCGACTTCTCCTTCATGCTGGTGATGTTCGCCTGCATCATTCTGATGTCGATTGCGAGCGTGCTCTCACGTGCCTGAGCGCGCGACGCAGCCCCTGTCCACCGGCGCACTTCAGGCACCAACGGTTATGCTTGCACTCGCAAGTTGCGCCCAGGCCGACGCCCGTGGCCACTGACCATCTCAATTTCACGAGGAGTTACCCATGGCACTGACCCCGGATGACGTCGTCACCAAGGAGTTCAGCAACGTTCGCTTCAAGGAGGGCTTCGACCCCGAGGAGGTCGACGACTACCTCGATGAGATCGTCAAGGAGTGGCGCACCACCATCGCGGAGCGCGATGAGCTGAAGGCACGCGTCGCCGAGCTCGAGGGCGCTTCGGCGCAGGCGGCCACTGTGCCCACATCCGCTCCGGATCAGCCCGCTCCGGCAGGCGAGGAAGCACCGGCCGGTTCGGCGAGCACCAACGCCCTCGGCATCCTCGAGCGTGCCCAGCGCCTGCACGACGAGCACATCGCTGAGGGTCGGAGCGAGGCGGACCGTCTCATCGATGAGGCGAAGACCGAAGCCGACGACATCGTGCGCGGCGCGAAGAAGGAGCGCAACGAGGTTCGCTCCAAGCTCGAGACAGAGCGGAAGACGCTCGAAGAGCGGATCACCGAGTTGCGCACGTTCGAGCGCGACTACCGTCAGGAGCTGCGCGGCTACTTCGAGGGCAAGCTGAAGGACCTCGACACGACGAGCACCTCGTCCTCCGAGACGCCCGTGTCGGCGATCGGTCTCTAAGACTGTCGTCTTGAGCGCTCGCGCACCGATTCGTCCGGCGGCGGCCAGCACCACCATCGCACTTCTTGCGCTGGTCGTGCTGGCCGCCGACCAGTTCAGCAAGCATCTCGCCCTCACTCACCTCGAACCGGGCGTGACGACGCAGATCGCAGGGGAGGCGCTGCAGTTCGTCCTCGTCTTCAACCCGGGGGCCGCCTTCTCGCTCGGCGAGGGCGTCACCTGGATCTTCACGATCGCGATGACGATCGTCGCCGGTGTCATCGTCTACCTCGCGATCCGGCGCGTGCGGTCAAGGCTCTGGGCCGTCGTCCTCGGGCTGCTGCTCGGCGGGGTCCTCGGCAATCTCGGCGACCGGCTGTTCCGCGACCCGGGTTTTGCGGTCGGCCACGTCGTGGACTTCATCCTCACTCCGTGGATGTGGTTCTGGACGCCGAACGCGGCGATCTTCAACGTCGCCGACATCTTCATCGTCGGTGGCATGGCTGCCGTCGCCCTGCTGCTGATCGTCGGCCTCGAACTCGACGGCTCCCGCGTCCGCAAGAAGGGTGACGCAGAGGGCGCGAGCGAGCGCGAAGACGCATCGGAAGCCGACGATGTCGGTAGCGGCGAGGAGGACGCTTCCCGTGAGGAGGACGCACCGGATATCACGGGCAAGGGCGGCGGCGACGTGCCAGGAATCTCGGGAGCGGCCGACGCGCCGAACGGCGACGATGGTCGCACGGGTCGCACAAGGACCGGGGACGCCTCCTGATGGAGTCTCGGAGCCTGACGGTTCCCGAGGAGCTCGACGGCGCACGCGTTGATGCCGCGCTGGCGAAACTGCTCGGCTTCTCCCGCACGTTCGCCGCGGACGTTGCGGAGTCGGGCGGCGTGTTCGTCGACGCGCGCGGAGTGCGGAAATCGGACCGCGTCGCCGCGGGCGCGCGTCTCGACGTGGCGTGGGCTCCGCGCGAGGAGCCGAAGGCCGTCGCCGAAGTTGTGCCGGAGCTGGGCATCATCTTCCAGGACGAGCACCTCATCGTCGTCGACAAGCCGGTCGGCGTCGCCGCTCACCCTTCTCCTGGCTGGGAGGGACCGACCGTCGTCGGGGCTCTGATGGGACTGGGCGTCTCCGTCGCGACATCCGGAGCCGCCGAACGGGCCGGCATCGTGCATCGGCTCGACGTGGGCACATCCGGGCTAATGGTCGTCGCGAAGTCGGAGTACGCGTACACCCAGCTCAAGCGCGCCTTCAAGGAGCGCACGGTCGACAAGATCTACCACGCGATCGTGCAGGGGCATCCGGATCCGCTCGTCGGCACCATCGACGCCCCTATCGGACGCCACCGCAGCCACTCATGGAAGTTCGCGGTCATGCCTGACGGGAAGGAATCGGTCACCCACTACGAGACGATCGAGGCGTTCCCGGGGGCGTCGCTGCTCGAGATCCACCTCGAGACGGGGCGCACGCATCAGATCCGCGTGCACATGGCGGCGCATCGCCACCCCTGCGTGGGCGATCCGCTGTACGGCTCCGACCCGACCCTGTCCGAGCGGCTCGGGCTCACACGCCAATGGCTGCACGCGCACGGCCTCGCGTTCGAGCACCCGGCCACAGGGGATCGGGTCGAGTTCGCGTCCCCCTATCCGCCCGACCTGCAGCACGCCTACGACCTGCTCGCCCGCGGCGTGTACTGAGCCTCAGCGGCGGTCGCCGGGCGCAGGTTGTGGCGGTGTCGTTGGCGGCGGTGTCGGCTACGCCGACGACGACAGCGCCAGACGAATGCCGACTCCACCCCGGAATCCGAATGCTCGCCGACGTCCGCTGCACGATGCTGCGTGCACGTCCAGCAGCGCGGGATGAGCACATCGGCCGGAACGATCAGGGCATCTACGACAGCCATCCGCCGTTGGCACTGATCGCGGGCAGAGTTCCGGATGTCGGAGGTGCGCGGCACACTGGACGCATGGTGATCAAGGTGCGGGCGGCGACCGAGTTCGACGACGTGGCGGCGCTCGTCGGGCCGAAGAAGCCGACGAGCAATGTGTGCTTCTGTCTGAGCTACCGCATCGGCAGCAAGGAGAACAAGGCGCTTCGCGGCCCGGCGCGCGCCGATCGGGTGCGGGAACTGTGCGAGCACGATCCGCCGCCCGGGGTCATCGCCTATCTCGACGGCGAGCCGGTGGGCTGGGCGGCGCTGCATCCGCGCCGAGACACCAGCTTCGCCCGCAATCGCCTCATCCCGCACGTCGACGACCTCGACGTCTGGTCGCTGTGGTGCTTCAGAGTGCGGCCGGGGCACAGAAGGCAGGGGGTCCAGCACCACCTCATCGCAGGTGCGGTGTCGTACGCTCGCGAGCGCGGCGCGCCGGCCATCGAGGGATACCCCGTCGACAACCGCGGTGAGCAAGTCGACCTGACGATGGCATACGTCGGCACGAAATCGCTGTTCGAAGGCGCGGGGTTCGCACAGGCGGCCGAAACCGGATCTGTGCTGAACGGATTCCCGCGCGTGCTGATGCGACTGCCGTTGTCAGAGAGGTCCTGAACCCAATCCGCGTGGGCTTTCAGCAGCGGATACGCGCACAGACGACGAGGAGACAGCGGAGATATCCCGGCGTTCCTTCTCCGCGCCCTCCTGCAGCGTCTCCAGGGGCTGAGGTGCTCCCGCAGGGTCAGCGCGCCGGGGAGCGCGACACGGCGGGGCGGAATGTCCGTGGGGGAATTTAGACTCTGGATATGGCTTCCGACGACTTCGTCCACCTGCACGTGCACAGCGAGTACTCGATGCTGGACGGTGCCGCGAAACTCGGGAACATGACCCAGGCGGCGGCCGAGCTGGGGCAGAGCGCCATCGCCGTCACCGACCACGGCAACACGTTCGCCGCGTTCGAGTTCTACAACGCGGCGAAGGCCGCAGGGGTCAAGCCGATCATCGGCCTCGAGGCCTACATCACACCGGGCACGAGTCGCGGCGACCGTTCTCGAGTGTCGTGGGGCTCGCCCGATCAGAAGAGCGATGACGTGTCGGGCGGCGGCGCCTACACCCACATGACGATGTGGGCCCAGAACAACGAGGGCATGCACAACCTGTTCCGCCTCAGCTCTCTGTCGAGCATCGAGGGGTACTACTTCAAACCGCGCGCCGACCGTGAGCTCCTCGAGACCTACGGCAAGGGCATCATCGCCACGACGGGGTGCCCGTCCGGCGAGATCCAGACGCGGCTGCGTCTCGGCCAGTACAACGAGGCGCGACAGGCGGCGGCCGACTACCAGGACATCTTCGGCAAGGAGAACTACTTCACCGAGATCATGGAGCACGGGCTCTCCATCGAGCGGCGTGTTCGCGAAGACCTGATCAGGCTCTCCGAAGAGCTGAACATTCCGCTGCTCGCCACCAACGACTCCCACTACACCTATCAGCACGAGGCCGATGCGCACGAGGCCCTGCTGTGCGTGCAGTCCGGTTCCACGATGGACAACCCGAACCGCTTCAAACTCGACGGCGACGGCTACTACATCAAGTCGGCGCAGGAGATGCGTCAGCTGTTCAGCGAGCACCCCGAGGCCTGCGACAACACGCTGCTCATCGCCGAGCGCTGCAACATCGAGTTCGACACCCAGGCGAACTACATGCCGCGATTCCCGGTTCCCGACGGTGAGACGGAGGAGAGCTGGTTCATCAAGGAGGTCGAGAAGGGGCTGCACTACCGGTACCCGAACGGCATTCCGGATGACGTCCGCAAGCGCGCGGAGTACGAGATCGGCATCATCGCGCAGATGAAGTTCCCCGGCTACTTCCTCGTGGTCGCCGACTTCATCAACTGGTCGAAGAACAACGACATCCGCGTCGGTCCAGGACGAGGCTCCGGTGCCGGCTCGATGGTCGCCTACGCGATGCGCATCACCGACCTCGATCCGCTCGAGCACGGTCTGATCTTCGAGCGCTTCCTCAACCCGGACCGCGTCTCCATGCCCGACTTCGACGTCGACTTCGACGACCGGCGCCGCGGCGAGGTCATCGACTACGTGACGGAGAAGTACGGGGATGAGCGCGTCGCGCAGATCGTCACCTACGGCACGATCAAGTCGAAGCAGGCGCTGAAGGACTCCAGCCGTGTGCTCGGCTTCCCGTTCAGCATGGGGGAGCGGCTCACGAAGGCGATGCCGCCGCCAGTGATGGGCAAAGACATGCCGCTGAGCGGCATGTTCGACCCGGATCACGGTCGTTACAAGGAAGCGAGCGAGTTCCGCTCGCTCATCGAGACCGACCCGGAAGCGAAGACGGTCTTCGACCGCGCCATCGGGCTCGAGGGGCTGAAGCGCCAGTGGGGCGTGCACGCCGCCGGAGTGATCATGTCGTCCGATCCGCTGATCGACATCATTCCGATCATGAAGCGCGAACAGGACGGGCAGATCGTCACCCAGTTCGACTATCCGGCATGTGAGTCGCTCGGGCTGATCAAAATGGACTTCCTGGGGCTTCGCAACCTCACCATCATCTCGGACGCCCTCGACAACGTGCGCACCAACCGCGGTATCGACATCGACCTGGAGACCCTTGCCCTCGACGACAGGGGCGCGTACGAGCTGCTCTCTCGCGGCGACACCCTCGGTGTGTTCCAGCTCGACGGCGGCCCGATGCGCAGCCTCCTGCGACTGTTGAAGCCGGACAACTTCGAGGACATCTCGGCCGTCATCGCGCTGTATCGCCCTGGTCCGATGGGGGCGAAC
This sequence comes from Microbacterium halotolerans, assembly GCF_003569805.1. GTDB lineage: Bacteria > Actinomycetota > Actinomycetes > Actinomycetales > Microbacteriaceae > Microbacterium > Microbacterium halotolerans. The sequence continues at coordinate 149,273 of NZ_KZ984054.1, forward strand.
TCCCACACGAACTACGCGCTGCGAAAGAACGGCGAGCAGGAGATCAGCCCGATCCATCCCGAGCTCGAGGAGCCGCTCAGGGAGATCCTCGACACGTCATACGGCCTCATCATCTACCAGGAGCAGGTGATGGCGATCGCACAGAAGGTCGCCGGGTTCAGCCTCGGACAGGCAGACATCCTGCGCCGCGCGATGGGCAAGAAGAAGAAGTCGGAACTCGACAAACAGTACGTCGGCTTCGCCGAGGGGATGAAGGAGCGCGGCTTCGGCGAAGGTGCGATCAAGGCCCTGTGGGACATCCTGCTCCCGTTCTCCGACTACGCGTTCAACAAGGCTCACTCCGCCGCATACGGCGTGGTCTCCTACTGGACGGCCTACCTCAAGGCGCACTACCCGGCCGAGTACATGGCCGCGCTGCTCACCAGCGTCGGCGACTCGCGCGACAAGCTCGCGATGTACCTCAATGAGTGCAGGCGCATGGGCATCAACGTGCTGCCGCCGGACGTCTCCGAGTCGATCCTCTTCTTCGCCGCCGTCGGGGAGGACATCCGCTTCGGCCTGGGCGCGGTGCGCAATGTGGGTTCGAACGTCGTCGACGGGATCGTCTCGGCGCGCGCCGACGGGCCGTACTCGAGCTTCCACGACTTCCTGAAACGCGTTCCCGTGCACGCGGCGAACAAGCGCACCGTCGAGTCGCTGATCAAGGCAGGTGCGTTCGACACCATGGGCGCCACACGGCGCGCCCTGGTGGAGATACACGAGGACGCCGTCGAGCAGGCGGTGATCGACAAGCGGCGTGAGGCGCAGGGAGAGGTGGGCTTCGACTTCGACAGCCTGTGGGACGAGCCTCAGGAAGTGCAGAAGGTCCCGGAGCGCCCTGAGTACACGAAGAAGGACAAACTCGCATTCGAGCGCGACATGCTCGGGTTGTACGTCTCCGATCATCCGCTGGCGGGTCTCGAGGTGCCGCTTGCCAAGCATCGCAGCATCACGATCGCCGACCTGCTCGGATCGGAGTCGCTCGACGACGGCGACCAGGTCACCGTCTCCGGTCTCGTTACGAGCGCCCAGCACAGGGTGGCGAAGGCGAGTGGAAATCCGTACGGCATGGTGACGATCGAGGACTTCGAGGCCGAGGTCACCGTGATGTTCATGGGGAAGACATATCAGGAGTTCCAGCCGATCCTGCAGCAGGACTCGATTCTCGTCGTCCGAGGACGAGTGTCGCGACGCGACGACGGGCTGAATCTGCATGCGCAGTCGGCGTTCTCACCTGACCTGGGGGCGATGGACACCTCGGGACCCATCACGCTGCTGCTGCCGGAGCAGCGTGCCACGGAGCGGGTCGTGAAGGACCTCGCCGACGTGCTGAAGCGGCACACAGGCGAAACAGAGGTGCGGCTGAAGATGCACAGAGGACGATCGGCGAAGGTGTTCGAGGTGCCGATCCCCGTCACCGTCACCGCCGATCTCTTCGGCGACCTGAAGTCGCTCCTCGGGCCGCAGTGCCTGGGCTGAGACGACGACGGGCGGGCGTGCGCCACACAGAACGAACACAGAAGACGGGCGTGATCCGGGCAGTAGGATCGAAGGAACCACGACCGTGCAAGCAATGCTCACGCGAGCAGTAGAGGGGACGTCAGTCGTGTCCGACAACACAAACGGCCAGCAGGCCTGGGCACCGAGCGGCCAGCCGCGGCAGGGTGCTCCCCATCCGCAGTCCCCCACAGGCGACCCGCGAGGGACCGCACCTGCGCCGGTACGAGAGAGTTTCATTCCGGATCAGCCGATGTCGAACGCGGACGAAGAACCGGGCGGTGACCGCGGCCAAGGCGGCGTCCCCGCGATCTGGGTGTTCTCGTTGCGGGAACTGATTCTCGCGGGCATCGGCATCGTCTCGATCGTCTTCTCCTTCCTGTCGATCTTCTCGCTGCCGGCCAGCTTCGGCATGGACGTGCCTTCCTATTTCCCGATCTGGGGCCAGGGCATCGCCGCCATCGCCGCGTCGATCGCGATGGTCGCCGCTACGGCGCTGATCGTGCTGCGGCGCCTCGTGCCAGCGCTCACAACGCTCAAGATCGGCTCGCTGAGCATCGACCAGTTCGCGTCCGTCGCCTTCGCCTCGTATGCCGTCGTCTACTGGAGCGTCGTCTTCTCAACGTTCGGCAGCAGCGGAATGGTGGGCGTCACCTGGATGGCGTGGATCGCCGCCGTCATCGCCCTCGCCGGTGTCTTCTTCACTGTCGCCGCTCCGTTCGTACCCCCGTTCCGCTCTGATTTCGACGGTCGCGAGGAGACGCAGGCGACGAGAGCGGCGAGGCCCGCGCCCACACTGATTCGGCGGCCTCGGGCGCCGAAGCCCGCCCCGCAGCAGGGACCATGGCAGCAGCAGGGCCAGCAGCCCTACAGTCAGCAGCCCGTTCCTTATGGACAGCAGACGCCCTACGGTCAGCAGCCCCAGTACGGCCAGCAGGCGCCGTACGCGCAGGCGCAGCAGTACGGTCAGAGTCCGTATGGGCAGCAGCCTCCCTACGGTGAGCAGTCGCAGTACGGGCAGAGTCCTTACGGCCAGCAGCCACCGGCCCACGGCCAGCAGAACGCCTACGGAGCGCAGGGCGGCTACGCGCCCTACGCTCCGCAGCAGCCTCCCGCATACGGCGCTCCGGCCGCGCCGTACGAGTACCAGGGCCAGACCTCCGGTACCGAGGATGCCGCGCTGGCGCCGACCGCCGACGCGCACGCTCCTGTCGCGGATGCCCCTGCTGCGCCGCACGGGTACCGGCCTCAGGCCCCGGGCGCCGAGGATGCCGCACCCGCTCAGGCCGAGTGGTCGCCCGCCGCTGATCCGTTCGGCCCGCCAGCCGCCGAACCCGCCATCGATTTCGGTGAGTCGTCGGCAGAGCAGACCCCCGCGGCGGACAGCGCTCCGGAAGATCGCACCGAGCACGACATCGCACCATCCGACGGCTCGACCGCCGCTGCCGAGGTCGCCTTCGGTGCGGGCGAGTCAGCGGGTGGGGCTGACGAGGCGTCCAAGGAGACATCGTTCGGCGAGGCCGATGACGTTGCGACGCGTGCGCTGCACGTGCCGTCCGCTGCCGAGGCCTCAGCACCGGACGACGAGATCGCCGCCGAACAGGTGGCGGGGCAGCCCGCGCGCTCGGCGCTCGACCACAGCGCAGCCGGTGTCGACTTCGGCGGCGCCCTCGCCGGCGATGGCGAGGAGCAGCCTGGACAGGGTTACCGGCGCACCGGTTCGATCCCCGTGCCGGATGAGGCGGATGCCGCGACGATCGACTCCGAACTCGACGGAGACACCGTGCTGCGTGCGCCGGACGGTGTGCAGGCCGATCGCGATTCTGCACGTCACGACGCCGCCGAGGACACGGTCGAGGGCCTGCGCGTCGACCCTGGTTCCCTCCCGGTGACGAACGCGCAGCCGTTCTGGGCGCTCGCACCGGTCGAGCGGGATGTCGTCGACGCAGCAGGCGCCCCGCTGTTCCGCATCGGCCCCACGGCCTGGGCGCTGGTGCTGGAGGAACGCGGCGACGTGTTCGTCGTCCGCGATGACGACGGCAGGGTCGGCTACCTGCACGACACCACGGGCGTCACTCGAGGCTGAGAAGAGAACCATACGAACATGCGCACGATCGACCTGCGCGGGCGCGAGCTGACGCCCGCGGAACTGCTCGCCGCCGTGCCGCGCGCGAACGCGGCGCGGCGGGCGGCGCTGGAGGCCGCGACCGAGATCGTCGCCGATGTCCGTGCCAGGGGCGAGGCGTCCCTGCGCGAACAGGCCGAGAGGTTCGACGGTGCGACCGACCACGCGATCCGCGTGCCCTCGGAGCAGCTCACTGAGGCACTCGCAGGCCTCGCCGCGCCGGTCCGCGAGGCTCTGGAAGAAGCCATCCGTCGTGTGCGTGAGGCATCCGCAGCTCAGATCCCTCCGGCCAGAGCGACGACCCTCGCCGACGGCGCCCGCGTGACGCAGCGTTGGCAGCCGGTCGCCCGCGTCGGCGTCTACGTGCCTGGCGGCAAGGCGGTGTACCCGTCGAGCGTCATCATGAACGTCGTGCCAGCTCAGGTCGCAGGCGTCACCTCTGTCGCACTCGCATCGCCGCCGCAGTCCGAGCACGACGGTCGCGTGCACCCGACGATCCTCGCAGCGGCTGCGCTGCTCGGCATCGACGAGGTCTACGCGATGGGAGGCGCAGGAGCCATCGGGGCGTTCGCCTACGGCGTCGACGGCCTCGGCCTCGACCCCGTCGACGTCGTCACGGGGCCAGGCAACAACTTCGTCGCCTCGGCCAAGCGCGCCGTCGCAGGCATCGTCGGCACGGACGCGGAAGCGGGAGCGACCGAGATCCTGATCTCGGCCGACGACTCGGCCGATGCGCGGCATGTCGCCTACGACCTGGTCAGCCAGGCGGAGCACGACGAGCAGGCCTCAGCCGTTCTCGTGACGACCTCGCCCGACCTCGCCGAGGCCGTAGCCGCCGAAGTCGAACGCGTTGCCGTCGCGACCAGGCACGCCGAACGCGTCGCCGCCGCGCTGGCGGGGGAGCAGTCAGCGATCGTGCTCGTCGACGACGCATCCGCGGCCGAGGAGTTCAGCAACGCGTACGCGCCTGAGCACCTCGAACTCCACATCGCAGACGCTGCAGACGCGTCGTCCCGCTACACCAGTGCCGGCGCCGTGTTCGTCGGAACGCACAGCCCGGTCAGCCTCGGCGACTACCTCGCCGGATCGAACCACGTGCTTCCGACCGGAGGCCAGGCGCGCTACGCGGCGGGCCTCGGGGCCGCCACGTTCCTGCGGTCGCAGCAGGTCGTCGAATACTCGCGTGAGGCTCTGGAAGCTGTCAGGGACGGCATCGTCGCCCTGTCCGAGGCAGAGGCGCTGCCAGCGCACGGCGAGGCCGTTGCGGCGCGGTTCGCCTGATGCACTGCCCGTTCTGCCGCCACGGCGACTCACGCGTCATCGACTCGCGCACGAGCGACGACGGTCTGTCCATCCGGCGCAGGCGCCAGTGCCCGGAATGCGGGAAGCGCTTCTCCACGGTCGAGACCTCCAGTCTCAACGTGATCAAACGATCCGGCGCCGTCGAACCGTTCAGCCGCGACAAGGTCGTGCTCGGCGTGCGCAAGGCCTGTCAGGGCCGCCCCGTCACCGATGCGGACCTCGCCGTACTCGCGCAGAAGGTCGAGGAGGCGGTGCGTCAGACCGGGCTCAGCCAGATCGATGCCAATGAGATCGGTTTGGCGACCCTCGGCCCGCTGCGCGAACTCGACGAGGTGGCCTACCTCCGCTTCGCCAGCGTCTACCAGGCGTTCGAGTCCCTCGAAGACTTCGAGTCGGCGATCGCATCGCTGCGTGCCGATCACGCGGTCGCGGTGCAGGACGACTCGGCGACGGACCAGAAGGAATGAGAATGTACCCGCTGCTGTTCCGCACCGTGCTCGCCCGCCTCGACCCCGAGGTCGCCCACCACCTCGGAATGGCGGTCATCCGCCTCGCGGGCATCGCGCCGGTCGCGCCGTTCGTGCGCGCCGCGACGAAGCCCGACCCGTCGCTCGAGGTGACCACGCTCGGGCTCACGTTCCCCAGCCCGTTCGGCGTCGCCGCGGGCTTCGACAAGAACGCCGTCGGCGTTCGCGGCCTCGATGCGCTCGGCTTCGGCCACATCGAGGCGGGCACCGTCACGGCGATTCCGCAGGACGGCAACCCCAAGCCCCGGCTGTTCCGGCTCGTGCGCGATCGCGCCGTCATCAATCGGATGGGCTTCAACAATCGCGGCGCGAAGGCCGCGGCCAGGCGCCTCGCGAAGCTGCGACGCGGGGGAGCGGTCGTCGGCGCCAACATCGGCAAGAGCCGCGTCGTCGATGTCGCCGACGCCACGGATGACTACGTCGCGAGCGCGACGATGCTCGCACCGCTCGCCGATTATCTCGCGGTGAACGTCTCGTCGCCGAATACACCGGGTCTGCGAGGTCTGCAGGCGATCGAGACGCTGACGCCGCTGCTCACAGCCGTGCGCGAGGCGGCCGGTGCCACGCCGCTTCTGGTGAAGATCGCTCCGGACCTGCCGGACGACGAGATCGCCGGTGTCGCGACGATGGCGAAGGAGCTCGGCCTGGCCGGCATCATCGCCACCAACACGACCATCTCGCGAGACGGTCTCACCGCAGATCTGGCCACGATCTCCGCAGCCGGCGCCGGCGGCCTCTCCGGGGCGCCCCTGAGCGAACGCTCCCTCGAGGCGCTCCGGATCATCCGGGCCGAGGTTCCTGACCCTGAGTTCTGCGTGATCTCGGTCGGCGGCGTCGAGACCGCCGACGACGTTCGAGAGCGGCTCGACGCGGGGGCGACTCTCGTGCAGGGCTACACGGCGTTCCTCTACCGCGGCCCGCTCTGGGCGCGGCAGATCAACCGCGGCCTGTCACGCGGCCGCTGACGAGAAACGGCCCCGCTCATCGGGATCGCGCCGGATGAGCGGGGCCGGATGAGCGACTGTCGCTACTTGGGCGCGCCGCCGACGCGTACCTGCGGCTTCGGCAGGCGCATGAAGCGCATCTGCATCGAGCGCATCGCGGCGTACCAGCCGAGCCCCTTCTCGCGCTTGTCTTCGCCGAACTTCTCCCCGGCCCGCTTCTTCACGCTGCGCGACAGGATGAACATGTCGCCTACGGTGAACAGCACGAACACCCACAGGCCGACCATCCCGTAGAACTGGAACGCGTACGGCAGGAACATCGTCGCGACCAGGATCACGATCAGCGCGGGCATCAGGAGCTCGCCGAGATGCCACCGCGAGTCGGTGAAGTCGCGAACCCAGCGGCGCTGCGGCCCCCGGTCGCGCGGCTGGAGGAACTTCTCCTCGCCGTTGGCCTGACCGAGGCGGGCGCGATCCTGACGCGCGCGAAGCTCAGCTCTGGCGCGTCTGCGGGCCTCCTTCGTGTCGGCGACGAGCGGGCGGCGATTGGCCGCCTCGCGCTCGGCGCGCGTCGGAGTGGGGCGTCCCTTGCCGACGGCCGGCGTCGACGCGTCGTTGTCGCTGGGAGCGGGGGTCTTTGCCACGGCGGAGCACCTCGATAAGTCGTTGCGGTTCGGGCCCTAGGATACCCGCATGACCTTCGCAGAAGATCCGGATCAGAATCTCGCCGAAGTCGCGGAAGGCGGCATCGCGAACGCGCTGGCCGATCTCGGCCGACTCGTGCGCATCCCAGGCATCGCCTGGCCGTCCTTCGACCAGGACCAGCTCGGGCGCAGTGCGGAGGCTGTGGCCCAGCTCGCTCGCGATACCGGCCTGTTCGACGAGGTGCGCATCCATCGCGCGGAGATCCCCGGCGCCGATGAGCTCGGTCAGCCGGGGGTGCTGGCCACCCGCAGGGCACGGAACGGCAGGCCGACGGTGATGCTGTACGCCCATCACGACGTGCAGCCTCCTGGGGACGACGCACTCTGGCAGACGCCGCCGTTCGAACCGACTGTGCGCAACGGACGCCTCTACGGTCGAGGTGCCGCCGACGACAAGGCGGGCGTCATGGTGCACATCGCCTCCCTGCGCGCCCTGCACGAGACGATCGGCGACGACCTCGACCTGGGTATCGTGCTGTTCATCGAAGGCGAGGAGGAGTTCGGCTCGCGTTCGTTCACGCAGTTCATGGACGACAACGCGGACGACATGCGCTCCGACGTCATCGTCGTGGCGGACTCCGGCAACTGGGACTCGTCGACGCCTGCTGTCACGGTGTCGCTGCGCGGCAACGCCACGTTCCACCTGACCGTGCGCACGCTCAGCCACGCATCGCACTCCGGCATGTTCGGCGGCGCGGTGCCAGATGCCATGCTCGCCACCATCAAACTGCTGTCGACGCTGTGGCACGACGACGGATCGGTCGCAGTCGAGGGGCTCGCCGTGCGCGATTCCGATACTCCCGAGTACGACGAGTCGACGCTGCGGGAGGAGGCGGGTCTCCTCGAGGGCGTCAGCCCCATGGGGAACGGCACGATCCTCTCGCGCATCTGGAACAAACCGGCCATCACCGTCACAGGCATCGACCACACGCCCGTCGAAGCGGCGAGCAACACACTCGCGCCCGAGATCACCGTCGTCGTCAGCGCCCGCGTCGCACCGGGCCAGAGCTCGCACGAGGCCTACGGGGCCATCCGCTCCCACCTGGAGCAGCGCGCACCATTCGGTGCGGAGCTCACCTTCAGTGAGGTCGACAACGGCGACGGCTTCCTGGTCGACACGTCGGGATGGGCGGTGACCGCGGCGCGTGAGGCGATGCGAGACGGATACGGCACGGAGCCCGTCGACTACGGCGTCGGCGGCTCCATACCGTTCGTCGCCGACCTCGCGGAGCGCTATCCGGGAGTGCAGATCCTCGTCACGGGCATCGAGGATCCGCACTCGCGGGCGCACAGCCCGAACGAGTCGCTGCACCTCGACACCTTCCGCCACGCGATCGTGTCGGAGACGCTGCTGCTGGGGCGGATGAATCAGCGCGAGGGCTGACGAGACATCCGGATGCCGCGCCGAAGGCCGAGAAACGCCGCGAGCAGGACGGAATCGTGCCTGATGCGCCGAATCGACGTCTACAATCGGTAGAAGGCCGATGTGCGTTCCCGCGCAAGGGCGAAACCTGGAGTGAGAAGGAGACGGCATGAGTGACACCCTGACGATCGACGCCGAGACCCGCGCACACGGCGTGAGCCTCACGGAACCCGCCGCTGCCAAGGTGAAGAGCCTGCTCGAACAGGAGGGGCGCGACGACCTGCGTCTCCGCGTCGCCGTGCAGCCAGGCGGATGCTCCGGCCTGATCTATCAGCTGTACTTCGATGAGCGCCAGCTCGAGGGCGACGAGACGGTCGACTTCGACGGCGTCGAGGTCATCGTCGACAACATGTCGGTGCCGTACCTCGACGGCGCCGCCATCGACTTCAAGGACACGATCAGCGAGCAGGGCTTCACCATCGACAACCCGAACGCCGGCGGCTCCTGCGCCTGCGGCGACAGCTTCCACTGACCCACGAGCGAACGGCCCCGCAGCTCCCGTGCGCGGGGCCGTTCGCTATGCGGCACCACCGGAACTCCGCGCCACACGCTGGGAGTGTGGCCTGAATCCGGTGAGCAAGTGCCGTAGACTGATTCCGCTCCATTCACGTTCGAAAGGTGAAGTACGTGCCGTCGAAACGCCGCCTCCGTTGGGCCGCGATACCTATCGCCGCTGCCTCCCTCGTCACCATCGTGGGTTGCACCCCGACGGAACTGCACGGGTACCTCCCCGGCTTCACCGAAGAAGGCACCCCTGCGACCAACCAGACTGACGGCATCGCCGCGCTCTGGACCGGGTCGTGGATCGCCGCGCTGGTCGTGGGCATCATCACCTGGGGTCTGATGCTCTGGGCGATGGTCGTGTACCGCCGCCGCAGGGGACAGACCGGTCTGCCCGTGCAGCTGCGCTATAACATGCCGATCGAGATCTTCTTCACGACGGTGCCGTTGATCCTCGTGATCGGTCTGTTCGCCTTCACCGCGCGCGAGCAGACGAAGATCGAAGAACCGTGGGCTGAGCCCGACGTGCACATCACCGCGATCGCGAAGCAGTGGGCATGGGACTTCCAGTACGACGGCGACGAAGAGGACAACTCCGACGCCGTGTGGACGATGGGCATCCAAGCCCAGGTCGACGCCGACGGCAACGTCGAGGAGGGCGAGCTCCCCCGGCTCGTGCTGCCTGTCGACAAGAAGATCACGATCGACCTGCAGTCCCGCGACGTGATCCACTCCTTCTGGATCATCGACTTCCTCTACAAGAAGGACATGTACCAGGGGCACGACAACTCATGGTCGTTCATCCCCACCCGTGAGGGCACGTATCAGGGCAAGTGCGCCGAGCTGTGCGGCGAGTACCACTCAGCGATGCTCTTCGAGGTCGACGTCGTCAGCAACGCCGAGTACGAATCGTACCTCGACGGGCTCGAGGACGACGGCCAGACGGGCGACATCAACGACGCCTACGACCGCCTGCAGAACCTCCCGGGCACCACGGGTGCCGAGGCAGAAGAAGAGGGACACTGAGCGCTATGACATCGACTGTCCAGGAACAGCGCCCGGCGATGCCGGCGCGTCAGGCGGCACTGCTCAGCGGGAACAGAACCCACCGCAAGGGCAACATCATCGTCAGCTGGATCACGTCCACTGACCACAAGACGATCGGGTACATGTACCTGATCACCTCGGTGCTCTTCTTCATGCTCGGTGGTGTGATGGCGCTGATCATCCGCGCCGAGCTGTTCGCACCGGGCCTGCAGGTGGTTCCGACCCACGAACAGTACAACCAGCTGTTCACGATGCACGGCACGGTCATGCTGCTGATGTTCGCGACGCCGCTGTTCGCCGGTTTCGCCAACGTGCTGCTGCCGCTGCAGATCGGTGCACCCGATGTGGCGTTCCCGCGCCTGAACGCGTTCGCATTCTGGCTGTTCACATTCGGTTCGACCATCGCTGTGGCCGGCTTCCTCACCCCGCAGGGCGCGGCATCGTTCGGCTGGTTCGCCTACCAGCCGCTGGCCAACGCCTCCTTCTCGCCGGGTGTCGGCGGAAACCTGTGGATGATCGGCCTCGGCATCTCCGGTTTCGGCACGATCTTCGGCGCAGTGAACTTCATCACCACGATCATCACGATGCGCGCGCCTGGCATGACGATGTGGCGCATGTCGATCTTCAGCTGGAACACCCTCGTGACCAGCCTGCTGATCCTGATCGCGTTCCCGGTCCTCGCGGCCGCGCTGCTCGCCGCGGCCAGCGACCGCATCCTCGGTTCCCACGTATACGACCCGGCCAACGGAGGCGTGCTCCTCTGGCAGCACCTGTTCTGGTTCTTCGGGCACCCCGAGGTGTACATCATCGCGCTGCCGTTCTTCGGCATCGTCTCCGAGATCTTCCCGGTGTTCAGCCGCAAGCCGATCTTCGGTTACAAGACCCTGGTGTACGCGACCATCGCCATCGCGGCGCTGTCGGTGTCGGTGTGGGCTCACCACATGTACGTCACCGGTGCGGTGCTGCTGCCGTTCTTCGCTCTGATGACGATGCTGATCGCCGTTCCCACGGGTGTGAAGATCTTCAACTGGATCGGCACGATGTGGCGAGGGTCGATCACCTTCGAGACGCCGATGCTGTTCTCGCTCGGCTTCCTGATCTCCTTCGTGTTCGGCGGTCTCACCGGCGTCATCCTGTCGGCGCCGCCGCTCGACTTCCACGTGTCGGACTCGTACTTCGTCGTGGCTCACTTCCACTACGTGGTGTTCGGAACCGTCGTGTTCGCGATGTTCGCCGGCTTCTACTTCTGGTGGCCGAAGTGGACAGGGAAGATGCTCAACGAGCGCCTCGGCTACGTGCACTTCTGGATGCTGTTCATCGGCTTCCACATGACGTTCCTCATCCAGCACTGGCTGGGCGTCGACGGCATGCCCCGCCGCTACGCCGACTACTCGACGGCAGACGGCTGGACGTGGGGCAACGAGCTCTCCACGATCGGTTCCATGATCCTCGGCGCGTCGATGATCCCCTTCCTGCTGAACGTGTGGGTCACTGCGCGCAAGGCGAAGAAGGTCACGGTCGACGACCCGTGGGGCTTCGGCGGATCGCTCGAGTGGGCTACCAGCTGCCCGCCGCCGCGGCACAACTTCACGTCGATTCCGCGCATCCGGTCGGAGCGCCCCGCGTTCGACCTGAACCACGGCCCCGTCGTCGAGGTCGGTGTCGGACCGGCGAAGGATGCTCCGGATGTGCCGGTGAAGGACGTCGCAGACGGAGAGGTGAAGTAGAGCTATGAGATCCAACGTCGTCATCTGGTGGATCCTCGCGGTCTTCTTCCTGATCTGCACCGTCGTCTATGTCGGCTGGGGTATCCTCGGCCACCTCGACGCCGTTCAGGCGGGGGAGCGCACGTGGAATGAGGCCGTCGAGTGGCCGGGCGCCATCGCTCTGCTGTTCAGCACCTTCATGTCGGCCATGATCGCCTTCTTCATCCAGAAATGGCACGCGAGCCAGAAGGGCCTTGAGCTCGCGGCGGACCGCCTGGATGCCGATATCGACGACGACGACCCAGAGATGGGCGAGTTCAGCCCGTGGTCGTGGTGGCCGCTCGTGCTCGGCTCGGCCGTCGCCATCGGCGCCGTCGCTCTCGCCGTCGGACTCTTCCTGCTCCCGCTTGCGGCCGGCCTGCTGGTCGTCGCTCTGGTGGGCTGGACCTACGAGTACTACCGAGGAAATTTCGCAAGGTAGATTGACCGCTCAGTGCGCAACGGAAACGGCCTCCGGATCATCGAGATCCGGAGGCCGTTTCGTGTGCCGGCTCAAAGGTGCGAACGGTCCGTGAGGATGATCGGGCCGTCCTCGGTGATGGCGATGGTGTGCTCGGAGTGGGCGCCGCGGGAGCCATCGGCGCTGCGCAGGGTCCAGCCGTCCTGGTCGGTGTAGAGCTCGTCGGTCGACTGCAGCAGCCACGGCTCGATCGCGATGATCAGACCGGGCTTGAGCGGGAAGCCGCGGCCGGGTCGGCCGTCGTTGGGGATATGCGGGTCGCCGTGCATCTCGCGGCCGACGCCGTGGCCGCCGAAGTCCGTGTTGATGGTGTGACCAGCGGCATAGGAGACCTCGGCGATCGCGGCGGAGATGTCACCGACCCGGTTGCCCGCCTGTGCCGCGTCGATGGCGGCCTTCAGCGCGCGCTCCGTCGTGTCGATGAGTCTCAGGTCCTCATCGCGCGGCGTGCCGACGACGAACGACACGGCGGAGTCAGCAACCCATCCGTCGACCGACACGGCGAAGTCGAGGGTGACGAGGTCGCCGTCGCGCAGACTGTAGTCGAACGGCAGTCCGTGCAGCACCGCGTCGTTGATCGAGGTGCAGATCACCTTGCCGAACGGCATCGCGCCGAACGACGGGTGGTAGTCGATGTAGCAGCTGGTCGCGCCCGCCTTTCGGATCATGTCGTGCGCGCGCCGATCGATGTCGAGCAGGTTCGTGCCGACGGTGACCTCGCTCTTCAGTGTGTTCAGGGTCTCGGCGACGAAGCGGCCGGCCGGCCGCATCTGCTCGATCTCGGCGGGGGTGCGCAGTTCGATCATGTGAATCCTCCAGGTATCGTCCTCCCATTCTCTCCCACTCGAGATGGGCGAGCCCCGCGCGGTTACGCTGGGGGCATGGCCCTTCGTCGCGTGTTCTACCGGTGGCTGTGGCTGGCTGTGCTCGTGCTGCCGGTGTGGCTGCTGATCGGGTGGGGAGTGTTCGGCGAGAACGGTTTCGCGATCCTCTGGATCGTGTTCATCGCGATGCCGTCGGTGTTCCTGGGGCAGGGTCTCCTCACCCTCATCACGCGCTCCCGCCCGTCCGTCGCGCGCACTCGAGCCGTCTCGTGGTGGGACGTGCTCGGCTTCGGCGTGTGGCACATCCTGACGGTCGCCGTCGTGGTCGTCGATGCCCGATGGTTCGCCGCGACGCTGTCGGCGGCCATCGTCGCTGGGTTCGCGCTGTTCTGGCTGCAGTTCTGGCAGCTGCGTCGTGAGGCGGGTGTGATGCGCTTCCGCACGATGCAGCGCGACGACGATGGCCCGGATGACGACGGTGACGTGCTCATCGTCACGGAGAGTGACCCCGACAGGTAGCGCCGATACGGTTTGGGCGGACGGGGAATCCATGGCAGAATGGGCCGCTGTGCCGTGATGCATGCTGCCGTTGCACGCATGCGTTTCGTCTCTGCCGCGGGGGAGACGAGGGCCGCCGGAGCTTTCCGTGTCGGTCTCACCGTACAAGCGACTCTTTCCAGAGGATCGCGGTCGACCCGTGGCGGCTGCAGAGAGACAGTGACATGAACATCATCGATGCCATCGACGCGGCTTCGCTGCGCACCGACATCCCCGAGTTCGGCCCGGGCGACACCGTCAAGGTGCACGTCAACATCGTTGAGGGCAACCGCTCGCGTGTGCAGGTGTTCCAGGGCGTCGTCATCGGGCGCCAGGGCTCCGGTGTGCGCGAGACGTTCACGGTCCGCAAGATCAGCTTCCAGGTCGGCGTCGAGCGCACGTTCCCCGTGCATTCGCCGATCATCGAGAAGATCGAGCGCGTCACCCGCGGTGACGTTCGTCGCGCGAAGCTGTACTACCTGCGCGGCCTCACCGGCAAGAAGGCCCGCATCCGCGAGAAGCGCGACAACGGCTGACATCCTTCAGCAGAGCCCTGTGCCCCGGATCTCGGGGCACAGGGCTCTGCTCTTTTCGGCGCGCGAGCGAGAGCAGCCTCCGTGTCGCAAGAGGCTCCCTGCTGCGATGTGGAATGCTGGACAGAGCGCCTGCGTCGGCGCCGAGCGAAGGACGATATGAGCGATTCACTTTCCGCTGACCCTGCTGCGGACGATATGCCGGTGACCTCGCGACGCGAGCTCCGCCAGCGGCAGGAAGCGGAACGCGGCGGGAAGCAGGAGAAGAAGGAGCACAAACGCGGCGGGGCGCTCCTGTTTCTGCGCGACGTCGTCGTGATCATCGTGATCGCCGTGCTGATCTCCTTCCTGATCAAGACCTTCGTCGTGCGGTCGTTCTACATCCCATCCGGTTCGATGGAGAATACGCTCCAGATCGACGACCGCATCCTCGTCGACGAAGTGACGCCGCTGTGGAACGAGTACGAGCGCGGCGAGATCGTCGTCTTCGCCGACCCCGGCGGCTGGCTCGACCCGAAGACGGAGCCGGAGCGCTCCCCTGTGAGCGAGGGCATCGACTGGTTCCTCACGATGATCGGACTGTCTGCGGCGGACAGTGAGGATCACCTCGTCAAGCGGGTCATCGGCACACCGGGGGATCACGTGGTCTGCTGCAATGCTCTCGGCCAGGTGACGGTGAACGGCAAGGCCATCGACGAGACAGGGTACCTGAAGCTCCCCGACGGGGACACGAAGGCGTCCCGCGACGGGTTCGACGTCACCGTTCCCGATGATTCGCTCTGGGTGATGGGCGACAACCGCAACAACTCGTTGGACTCGCGCTACAACCGCGAGCAGCCCGGCGAAGGCTTCGTCCCGGTCGACAACGTGGTCGGACGGGTGTTCTTCCGCACATGGCCGTTCGAGCGCTTCGGCTGGATGAGCGCGCCCGACGTGTTCGCCGCAGTGCCGTCACCGGACGACGAATGAGCACCGCACCTCCGACACTCGAGCTCGAGCGGAGGCTGCTCGGGCAGGCTCCGCTCATCTTCGCGCTCGACGAGGTCGGCCGGGGCGCTTTGGCAGGTCCCGTCGCCGTCGGTGCGTCGGTGATCGACGCCTCAGTCGCGGAGAGCGCTGTGCCAGCGGGGCTGAAGGACTCCAAGCTCATCACGGAGAAACGACGCCCGGATGTCGCCTCCCGCGCCGCGAGCTGGGTGACGGGATCGGCGGTCGGCTGGGCGAGCCCCGCCGAGATCGACGAGGTCGGCATCGTGCGCGCGCTCGGGTTCGCAGCGCTGCGCGCCATCGAACGGCTCGCGGCAGCGGGATTCGCCCCTGACAACGGCATCGTGCTGCTCGACGGCAACCACGACTACATCACACCGACCGCCCGCGCATCCGACGAGTGGGCCTCCGCGGCACGCCTCGACGTGCGGCCGGTGATCAAGGGCGACCGCACCTGTGCGTCGATCTCTGCGGCATCCGTGGTGTCGAAGGTGGCCCGCGACGAGCACATGGTCGCGCTGCACACCGACCACCCGCACTATGCATGGGAGCGCAACAAGGGCTACGCCAGCGCCGCGCACCGCGAGGCCATCGCCGGTCACGGCCTGAGCGATCACCACAGGCGCTCGTGGGCCATCGCAGACGCGCCGGCACTGTTCTGACGTCTGCCGCGGCATCCGACCTCGCGGCTCCGCGCACGAGCAGGCGCTCTCGCACGTAGGATGGAGCCACCATGGATGAGGACCCGTTCGACGACTTTGACCGCGAACTCGAGCTTGCGCTGTACCGGGAGTACCGCGACGTGGTGTCGCAGTTCCAGTACGTGATCGAGACGGAGCGGCGCTTCTATCTCGCCAACGACGTGAACGTCGTCCGCCACGACACGGAGCACGACTTCTATTTCGAGTTGACGATGAGCGACGTGTGGGTGTGGGACGTGTACCGCGCCGACCGCTTCGTGAAGTCGGTGCGCGTGCTGACGTTCAAGGACGTCAACATCGAGGAGCTCACCCGCCGGGACTTCGAGATCCCGGATGAGCTGTCGCTCGACGGCACGTAGCACGCGCCGTTCCCCTCACAGGGGAGAAGAATCCCGCAGAACCCGCGTGATCACGCGGATGGCGGCCATTCACACCCTGTCGGTCGCCGTCGCGGCCGGTCGAGTCTGGTGCCATGGCACACAAAGACGACCTGGGCAGGGCGGGCGAGGAACGAGCAGCCGACGAACTGCGTCGCCGCGGCTTCTCCATCGTCGACAGGAACTGGCGATGCCGCGCCGGTGAGCTAGACATCGTCGCCGCGCGCGCAGGGGTGATCGCGGCCGTCGAGGTGAAGACGCGCAGCGGCACCGCGTTCGGCCACCCGCTCGAAGCGATCGGCTCCGAGAAGCTGCGGCGGCTGTGGCGGCTCGCCCATCTCTGGGCGAGGGAGCACCCCGACATCGCCCGCGGCAGGCGAGTGCGCGTCGACGCGATGGCACTGGTCGGCCGAGATCCGACGACCGCCGCGATCGACTACGTCGAGGACCTGCGATGAGCGTCGCGCGCACGTGGGCCGTCGCGCTGACGGGGCTGCGCGGCGAGATGGTGGAGATCGAGGCCGACGTCACGAGCCACACGCCGGAGTTCCGCATCATCGGGCTGGCGGACAAGACGCTGGGAGAGGCGTCGCGCCGGGTCGTCAACGCGAGCGAGAACTCGGGGCTCGAGCTCCCGCCGCGACGGATCACCGTGAACCTGTCGCCGGCGAGCCTGCCCAAGCACGGGTCGGCGTTCGACCTCGGCATCGCGGTGGCCTCGCTCGCCGTCGCCGGCGTCATTCCGCGCGCGCCGATCGCGCGGACCGTGCACCTGGGTGAGCTCGGTCTCGACGGCCGTCTCCGACCGATCACCGGTGTGCTGCCCGCCGTGCGTGCGTCGGCGGAACGCGGCTTCGAACGCGTCGTCGTGCCGAGGGCGAACGAGGCGGAGGCACGTCTGGTGCCGGGCATCGAGGTCGTCTCGGCCGTGTCGCTTCCCGAGGTCGCCCACGGGTACGGCGCCGACGTCACCGTACCCGAGCACAGGGCGGTGCGCCGCGTCACGACCCCGGCTGCGCCTGCAGAAGCGGGCGACCTCTGCGATGTGGTCGGGCAGGTCGAGGCGGTCGAGGCGCTCACGGTGGCGGCGGCAGGCGGGCATCATCTGCTGCTGTCGGGCCCGCCGGGCGCGGGAAAGACGATGCTCGCGAGGCGGCTCCCCGGCATTCTGCCGCCGCTCGACGACGAGGCGGCGCTCGAGGTGGCAGCACTCCGCTCTCTCTCGGGGGAGGCGGTCGAGGAACTGAACCGCACGCCGCCCTTCGAAGCGCCGCACCACACGGCCACGCTGGCCGCACTCGTCGGCGGAGGCTCGCGGATGTCGAAGCCCGGCGTGATCTCGCGGGCGAGCCGCGGCGTGCTGATGATCGACGAAGCAGGCGAGGTGCGCGCGGGGGTGCTCGACGCGCTGCGCCAGCCGCTCGAGCACGGCCGCATCGACATCCATCGCTCCGGCTTCACCGCGAGCTATCCCGCCCGTTTCCAACTGGTGCTCGCGACGAACCCGTGCCCGTGCGGTGAGCACGGCATCCGCGGCGGCAGCTGCGTGTGCTCACCGAATGCCGTGCGCACCTACCAGCGTCGGCTCTCCGGACCGCTGCTGGACCGCATCGACATCGCGCTGCGCGTGGAACGCGTCACCGCAGCTTCGGGCGTGGGCGACGTGACTTCGGATCAGGCGCGTGAGCGGGTCGTCGCGGCGAGAGAGCGCGCCCGGCGTCGGCTGCGCGGCACACCGTGGCTCCACAACGCCGAGGTCCCCGGCGCGTGGCTGCGCAACGAGGGGCCGCGCATCCCGCGCGAGGCGACAGGCGCGCTCGACAGAGCGCTCTCGCACGGCTCGATCACGCTGCGGGCGTACGACCGCATACTGCGCCTGGCATGGACGCTGAGCGATCTCGCGGGAATCGAGGTGCCGACGGCGCGGGAGATCGGGCGGGCACTGTATCTGAAGGCGGGAGCGGCGACATGAACAGCTTCCTTTCCGATGACTCGGTCCGCGAGGCCGCCGAGCGATTGTGGCCTGAGGCTGGGCGGGCCGAGCTCGGAGACCTGATCGCCCGTGCGACGTGGACGAGCATCGTCGAGCCGAGCGACGGCGTCGCCGGGGCCGTGACACAGATGCTCGGTGCTCGAGCGGCGCTGGAGGAGACCGAGCGCGCCGTGACCGCGGCAAGTCCATCGCCGCCGGCCGGGCTCGACGCCCCGGCGTGGCACCAGGCGCTGGCCCGCTGGCGGCCCCGACTCAGACCCGGTCGCGTCACCGAGGCGCTCCGCGCTGCTCACCGCAAGAATCTGATCCTGCTCACCCCTGACGATCAGAGGTGGCCGGAGAAGTTGAACGATCTGGGGCCGCATGCGCCGATCGCGCTCTGGGTGCACGGGGACCCGAGCACGCTCTCGCAACGGCGCTCGTTCCTATCGATTGTGGGCGCGCGGGCCGCAAGTCCATACGGCGAACAGGTCGCAGCGGAGCTGGCCGACGATCTCGCGCGCACGGGAGCCGTTGTGGTGTCGGGCGGGGCGTACGGCATCGACGGAGCGGCGCACCGCGCGGCGATCAGGGCGGATGGTGCCACGATCGCCGTGATGGCAGGGGGAGCGGACCGCGTCTATCCGGCGGGGCACGCGCACCTGCTGCAGCGCATCGTCGAGACGGGTGCGGTGATCAGCGAGGTGGCGCCGGGCGCCGCGCCGACCAAGTTCAGGTTCCTGAAGCGCAATCGGCTGATCGCCGCGCTGGGCGACGCCACCGTCGTCGTCGAAGCGGCGCAGCGGTCGGGCTCGCTCAGCACCGCGGGCGCCGCCGCGGAGTTGGGGCGACCCCTCGGCGCGGTTCCCGGGTCGGTGCTGTCGACGACGTCGGCGGGGTGCCACAGGCTGCTGCGTGAGTACGACGCGGTGTGCGTCACCTGCGGCGATGATGCGCGTGAGCTGATGGAGCTCGGAGCCGATCCCGCAGGCGGGGCGGTCGAGCGGCCGCTCGCCGCGCCGGTCGACCCCGTCACACTCAGAGTGCGCGACGCGCTGGGGCTGCGCGCATGGCGCAGCGTCGACGACATCGCGCGCAGCAGCGGCGTCGCCCCGACCGAGGTCACGGCGGCGCTCGGACTGCTCGGGCTCGAGGGCGCGGCGGAGCAGGACGGCGGCAGATGGCGGCTCGGCCGTGTCTCCTGAGCGTCCGCGTGCTGCGCGGTGCGTGCTCTCCGCAGCTCCTCGATGCATCGCCGACGCACCGTGTCGATTGTCCGACGGTGCGGCCGGCGCACGGTGCACCGCTGCGGCGCGTCACTGCACGGCGGGGCATCGACGCGGGAGACTGGGGGAATGGAGATCTCGCGGGCCGCCGAGGCATTCGTGTCGCACCTGGAGAGGGTGCGCCGACTGTCGCCCGCGACGGTGCGGGCGTACCGTTCGGATCTCGCCGACCTCACCGACGCGATCGGAGACATCGACGTGGCCGCCGTCGATCTCGAGCACCTGCGCGACTGGCTGTGGCGGGCGACCAAACGGGGCGACGCGCGCTCGACACTCGCCAGGCGCACCTCGTCGGCGCGGTCCTTCTTCTCCTGGGCGGGCGATGAGGGACTCGCACCCACCGACCCGAGTCTGCGACTGGTGACGCCGAAGCGCGGGCGGACGCTGCCTCAGGTCGCCACGGCTGACGCTCTGCGCGAGACGCTAGACGCTCTTGCCTCGACTGCGGTCTCCGATGGTGATCCGGTTGCGCTCCGCGATCACGCGGCGCTGGAGCTGCTGTACGGTGCGGGCATCCGGGTGTCCGAGCTGTGCGGTCTCGACATCGGCGACGTCGACCTCGACCGCGGCACGGCGAGGGTGCTCGGAAAGGGAGCGAAGGAACGGGTCGTTCCCTTCGGCGCCCCGGCGTCGCGCGCCGTCGCCGCCTATCTGACGCGCGCTCGCCCCGCGCTGCGGGCGAGGAGTGACCGGGAGACGACGGCACTGCTGCTCGGCGCGCGGGGCGGGCGCCTCGGTCCCAGAGCGGTGTACGACGTCGTCGCGCGAACGATCGGACCGTCGGTCGGCTCCGGTGCGGTCGGTCCGCACGCCCTGCGCCATTCGGCGGCCACGCACCTGCTCGACGGCGGCGCCGACCTGCGCGCGGTGCAGGAGCTGCTTGGCCACGCCAGCCTCGGCACGACGCAGATCTACACCCACGTCTCGTCCGAGCGGCTGAAGGCGACGTACCGGCTCGCGCATCCGCGAGCGTGAGCGCCTGCGAACGTGCGCTATGCGGCTCTGGTGTGGTGGAAGGCGCGTTCGAGAGCAGCGCGAACCGCGACGATGCCCGAGGTGTCGCGGGATGACTCGCGTGCGGCGGTGAAGAGCTCCCGGCTGGGGGAACCGGGCAGATCGATCAGCGTCACCGGGGTGTCCTCGGTCGTGAGCAGCTGCTCAGGCAGCAGACCGACGGCGTGTCCGGATGAGATCAGCCGCACCTGTGCGAGCAGGTCGGCCGCGCTGTAGCGGACGTCGGGTTCGAAGCCCGCCTCCCGGCACTGCTGCACCGACCAGGTCCGCACCGCTGTGCCGACCGGCTCCATGACCCACGGCAGATCCTTCGTGTCGGCGAGCGAGGTGACCGGCGAGTCCGGGCCGACCGCGAGTCGGATCGGATCCCTGCCGAGCACGACGCGGTCGAGCCCCGGACGGCGTTCGCGGGTGTGGCCAGGATACTGCTCGGCGATCGCCAGATCGAAACCGCGCGCCTCGACCTCGAACAGGCCCTCCTCGGGTGGCAGCACCCACACGTCGACTCGCATGGCGGGGTGAGAGACGGCGAGCACGTCGAGCATGCGCGACAGCAGTGCGTGGGCGGAAGTCTGCAGCGCGGCGATGCGCACGTGCGGCGGCGTCGCATGCGCGATGTCGATCTCGGCTCGGGCCTGCTCCTCGAGCGCCATCAGCCTTGCGGCGTGGGCGGCCACGGTCTCGCCCTGCGGCGTGAGACGAACCCGCCGCCCATCCGCTTGGAGCAGCGGCGCCCCCACCTCGCGCTCCAGCTGGGCGAGCTGCTGCGACACCGTCGACGGCGAGTAGCGCAGCGCGCTCGCCACGGCGGTGATTGTTCCGCGCAGCTGCAGCTCGCGCAGCAGCAGCAGGCGGTGCGTACTCCATCCCATGCTCATCGTTCGATGATAGCGAAAGGAATCCTTCGAAATGATCTGCTTTACCTCATGGTTCCTGGAGCGCACGATGGGAGGACGAGGACTGCACTGAGGAGAACCAATGACCGTCGAGCCCCGCAGCAAGGCAGTGGACACCGCAGCAACGGCGGCGAGCGGCATCGACCGCGCGCTGGCTGACGAAGCGATTGCGCAGGTGCGCATCTGGCTGGAATCCGCGCGCGGCGAGAAGGTCGATGCCGCGGCGAAGAACCTGGCCGGCGTGCTGAGTGACCCGAACGGCCTCGATTTCACCGTCGGCTTCGTCGACGGCGTGGTGCAGCCGGAGGATCTGCGCGTCGCGGCCCGCAACTTCCGCAGAGTGTCGCAGAACGTGCCGGGGTTCCTCCCCGCTCCGCTGCGCGGACTCGTGCGTCTCGGCGGGGCCATGGCAACGACCTTCCCGCAGATCGTCGTGCCGATCGCCCGCAGGGTGCTGCGCGGCATGGTGCGCCACCTCATCGTCGACGCGAGCGAGTCCAAGCTCGGCCCCGCGCTGGCCAAGGTCGGTGGAGAGGGCACGCGTCTCAACGTCAACCTGCTCGGCGAGGCCATCCTCGGTCAGCGTGAGGCGGCCAAGCGGGTCGCCGGAACGATCCGGCTCATCGAGCGCGACGACGTCGACTACATGTCGATCAAAGTGTCCTCGACCGTCGCCCCGCACAGCCTCTGGGCGCACGAACAGGCCGTCGATGAGGCCGTCGACGCGCTCGCACCGGTGTACCGCGCGGCGCTCGCGAACGACACGTTCCTCAACCTCGACATGGAGGAGTACAAGGATCTCGACCTGACGCTCGACGTCTTCCAACGCATCCTCGATCGCGACGAGTTCCAGGCCGTGCGCGCCGGCATCGTGCTGCAGGCCTATCTGCCGGACAGCCTCGGCGCCATGATCCGTCTGCAGGAATGGGCCGCGCACCGCGTCGCGAACGGCGGAACGCCTGTGAAGGTGCGCGTGGTCAAGGGCGCGAATCTGCCGATGGAGCAGGTCGACGCGGAGACCCACGACTGGCCGATCGCCACATGGCCGTCGAAGCAGCACACCGACGCGGGCTACAAGCAGGTGCTCGACTACGCGCTCACGCCTGAGCGGATCGCCAATGTCCGCATCGGCATCGCCGGCCACAACCTCTTCGACATCGCGCTCGCCAAACTGCTCGCCGAGAAGCGCGGCATCCGCATCGAGCCGGGCTCCGGCGTCGAGTTCGAGATGCTGCTCGGAATGGCGACGCAGCAGGCCGCCGTCGTGCGCCGTGACGTCGGCGAGCTCCTCCTCTACACGCCCGTT
This sequence comes from Microbacterium halotolerans, assembly GCF_003569805.1. Classification (GTDB taxonomy): domain Bacteria; phylum Actinomycetota; class Actinomycetes; order Actinomycetales; family Microbacteriaceae; genus Microbacterium; species Microbacterium halotolerans. The sequence goes on from NZ_KZ984054.1 coordinate 172,041, forward strand.
GTGCACCCGAACGAGTTCGACGTCGCCATCGCCTACCTGATCCGCCGACTCGAGGAGGGCGCCAGCTCCGACAACTTCATGTCGGTCGTGTTCGAGATCGACAGCGACGAGCGGCTGTTCCAACGGGAGAAAGAACGCTTCCTCACTTCGATCGAGATGATGCCTACCGAGGTTCCGACGCCGAACCGCGTGATGGACCGCTCGCAGCCGCAGCCAGACGGCCCGCGCGGCGAGTTCCGCGGCGCCCCCGACACGGATCCGGCCGTGGCGGCGAACCGTGACTGGGCAGCGGGGATCCGTGCGCGCATGGAGGCCTCCGAGCTCGGTGAGCAGGCTCTCGAAGACGCGACGATCCGCGAGTCCGAGGCGCTCGACGCGCTCATCGACGGTGCGGTCTCGGCCGCACAGGAGTGGACCGCGCGGCCGTTGGCCGAGCGGGTGGAGATCCTGCACCGCGCCGGTGACGCGCTCGAGAAGCACCGTGCCGAGCTGCTCGAGGTGATGGGATCCGAGTGCGGCAAGGTCGTCGAACAGGGCGACCCCGAGGTGAGCGAGGCGATCGACTTCGCGCACTTCTACGCGCGCAGCGCCGAGCTGCTCGCAGACGTCGACGGCGCCGTGTACACCTCGGCGAAGGTGACCGCCGTCATCCCGCCGTGGAATTTCCCCGCAGCGATCCCGGCCGGTGGAGTCCTCGCTGCGCTCGCCGCCGGATCCGCCGTGGTGTTCAAGCCCGCACGCCAGGCGGCGCGCACGGGTGCCGTCATCGCTGAGGCGCTCTGGGAGGCCGGTGTTCCGCGCGACGTGCTGCGTCTCGTGAAGCTCCAGGAGCGGGAGCTCGGCTCTCGGCTGCTTTCGCACCCGTCGGTCGATCAGGCCATTCTCACGGGTGCCTATGAGACGGCCGAACTCTTCCGCTCGTTCCGCCCCGACCTGCCGCTGCTCGCGGAGACGAGCGGGAAGAACGCCCTCATCGTCACTCCGAGCGCCGATGTCGACCTGGCGGCGAAGGACGCGGCGTACTCGGCCTTCGGGCACGCGGGTCAGAAGTGCTCGGCGGCGTCGCTCATCGTGCTCGTCGGATCGGTGGCCAAGAGCGAGCGGTTCCGTCGCCAGCTGCTCGACGCGATCGACGGCTACGAGGTCGGCATGCCGTGGACCGAGGGTGCGCGCATCGGGCCGATCATCGCCCCTGCCGAGGGCAAGCTGCTGCGCGGCCTGACCGAGCTGGAGCCCGGCCAGACGTGGCTGCTGGAGCCGAAGCAGCTCGGCGACGCACTGTGGACGCCCGGGCTGCGCGAGGGCGTGAAGCCGGGATCCGAGTTCCACATGACCGAGTACTTCGGGCCCGTCGCGGGAATCATCGCCGTGGACACGCTCGAGGAGGCGATCGAGGTCGTGAACGCGGTCGACTACGGTCTCACCTCCGGTCTGCACTCGCTCGACGTCGACGAGATCCAGCAGTGGCTCGGATCGATCCAGGCGGGGAACGCATACGTCAACCGCGTCATCACCGGTGCGATCGTGCAGCGCCAGCCGTTCGGCGGCTGGAAGAAGTCGGCTGTCGGTGCCGGCACGAAGGCGGGAGGGCCGAGCTACCTGTTCGGCCTCGGTACGTGGACCGACGCACCCGTGACGGGAGCCGCTCCCAGCGACGCCGCCGTGCGCCGCGCCGCGGCCGCCGTTCCCGCGGACGACCGCGCATGGCTCGAATCGGCCCTCGGCACCGACATCGCCGCCTGGAACGACGAGTTCGGCGTGGCCCGCGACGTGCAGGGCCTCGAGCTCGAGCAGAACGTGCTGCGCTACGTGCCGACGGCCGTCACGGTGCGGTTCGAGGGAACCCGCACCGCAGAGCTCGTGCGCGTCGTCGCCGCCGGCGTGCGGATCGGCGCCCCGATCACGGTCTCGACCGCCGAGAGCCTGCCGGGCGAGGTGCGGGAGTACCTCACGCAGGCCGGTGTCACCGCGCGCGTCGAGGAAGCCGACGAATGGGCGGCGCGGGCCGCGTCGTTCACGACGGCGGGAGCGCGGATCCGTCTCATCGGGGGGGCCGCGGATCCGATCATCGAGGCGACGAAGGGGGAGCCGAACATCGCGATCTACGGCCACGAGGTCACATCGGCCGGTCGCGTCGAGATGCTGCCGTTCGTGCGCGAACAGGCCGTGTCGATCACGGCGCACCGCTTCGGCAACCCTCGCCGCTACGAGGTCCCCGTCGCCGCGGGCGGCGCGAGCGATCTCATCGCCCGCTGATGCGGGTCTCGGGTGGTGCGCGCCGATCAGCAGCACGGCAGCAGCACCGCCCGAGGCACGCCGCCGAGCAGCAGCAGCGGATTGACGTAGTCACCGTTCAGGCGCACGCCGAAGTGGATCGCATCGGGCGGCGCATGTCCGCCGGCTGAGACGGTGCCGACCACGTCGCCTGCCGCGATCGGGTCGCCGGGGGAGAGCGGGCTCGAAACCGGCTCGAGGGTTGAGACCAGACCGCCGCCGTGGTCGATCGTGACGAGCGGCCGGTCGACCACGGTGCCGGAGAATGCGACCACTCCGGATGCGGGTGCGCGCACCTCGCCGTCCGCGGACAGATCGATGCCGCGATGCCCAGCGCCGTAGTCATGCGAGGGTGCCGCGAAGCCCGCGATCACCCGCACCGGTGAGGTGGGCCAGCGCCACGCCTCGTCGGTCGGCACGGTCTCGGTGCCTCCCGACCCGGAGGCGACGGCGATCGACGCTGCGTGCGCAGACGCGGTGGCCGCGACCGCTCTGCCGGAACCCGGCTCGCCGTGCGCGGGCGATGTCTCCACGACAAGCAGCACCATGGAGATGAGCACGGCACAGACGGCGGCGGCGACCCTGCGCGACCATCGGCGCGGCCGCCCGCTGTGGGGCTGTGCTCTGGAGATCCGTCCGCTCATGCGCCTACACTGCACTGCGACATCCGGGAGCGGAACACCGAGCCCGCCGCTGTGGACGGCGAACGCGGCGAACCCGTGCCTGTGAGGGGAACGACGACCTACAGCGGTCCGCGCTGACCCCGGGAACGGCGCCGTTCCGGGGCAGACGACCTGGTATGCTTGTGGGAGCATCCCGATGTTCGGGGTGACTTCGCGTGCTCACAGCGAGTCTTCGCGAGGGTCTCGGTCATCCGAGGCTCCGGCGACGACCGCGGCACATCTCCCTTCGGTCCCTCTGATGAGGGTGGGCGTGTGCCGGGCACCAGGAACAACAACCGCAAGATGGCGCCTCGCGGCGCCGAGACTCAAGGAGAACGACCATGGCCGTCGTCACCATTCGCCAGCTGCTCGACAGCGGCGTTCACTTCGGACACCAGACCCGCCGGTGGAATCCGAAGGTCAAGCGCTTCATCCTCACGGAGCGCTCTGGCATCCACATCATCGACCTGCAGCAGTCGCTCGCCTACATCGACGGCGCATACGACTTCGTCAAGGAGACGGTCGCCCACGGCGGCACGGTTCTCTTCGTCGGCACGAAGAAGCAGGCCCAGGAGGTCCTGGCCGAGCAGGCGACCAGGGTGGGTCAGCCCTACGTCAACGAGCGCTGGCTGGGTGGTCTGCTGACCAACTTCCAGACCGTCTCGAAGCGCCTCGCCCGGATGAAGGAGCTCGAGGAGCTCGACTACGACAACCCGTCGGAGTCCAGCTTCACCAAGAAGGAGCTGCTGCTCAAGAAGCGCGAGCTCAACAAGCTGCACAAGTCGCTCGGCGGCATCCGGAACCTGCAGAAGACGCCGTCGGCGCTCTGGGTCGTCGACGCCAAGCGCGAGCATCTCGCGATCGACGAGGCCAAGAAGCTGGGCATCCCGGTGATCGGCATCCTCGACACCAACGTCGACCCCGACGATCTGCAGTACCCGATCCCGGGCAACGACGACGCGATCCGCTCCGTCTCGCTGCTGACGCGCATCATCGCCGACGCCGCGGCTGAGGGCCTGCAGGCCAAGCACAACCCCGAGGCCGGCGACGCCGAGCCGCTCGCCGAGTGGGAGCAGGAGCTCCTCGCCGGCGACGAGGCGACGACCGAAGCGCCCGCTGAGGAGACTCCGGCAGCGGAGACCGCCGAGGCGCCGACCGAGGAGGCCCCCGCAGCGGAGACCGCTGTCGAGGAAGCTCCGGCGACGGAGACCTCTGCGGAGGAGCCCGCCGTCGAGGCCGCCTCCGCAGAGGCCGACGCCTCCAAGCCCGCAGCCGAGTAATTCTTCTGCCTCCGGCGGCCACGGCCGCCGGAGGCGCACGAACTGACTAGAGGGAGAGCCACAACCCATGGCGAACATCAGCATCGCTGACATCAAGACCCTGCGCGAGCAGCTCGGCACGGGCATGGTCGACACCAAGAAGGCGCTCGAAGAAGCCGAAGGCGACATCGAGAAGGCCACCGAGATCCTGCGCCTGAAGGGTGCGAAGGGCAACGCGAAGCGCGCTGACCGTTCCACCAGCGAGGGACTGGTCGCCGCGCGTGAGCAGGGCGGCAAGGCCACGCTCATCGAGCTGGCGTGCGAGACGGACTTCGTCGCGAAGAACGACAAGTTCCTCGCCCTGGCCGACACGGTCGTCGACGCGGTCGCCGCAGTCGGCGCCGAGACGGTCGAGGCGGGCCTTGCTGCGTCCGCAGGCGACAAGACGGTCGATCAGCTGATCAGCGACGAGGCCGCCATCATCGGCGAGAAGGTCGAGCTCCGCAGGGTCGCGACCCTGTCGGGCGACGCCTTCCAGGTCTACCTCCACCGCACCAGCAAGGACCTGCCACCGCAGGTCGGCGTCGTGGTCGCGTACTCGGGTGAGGACGCCGAGACGGCGCGCTCGATCGCGCAGCACATCTCGTTCGCCGACCCGCAGTACCTCACGCGCGACGAGGTCCCGGCCGATGTCGTCGACAAGGAGCGTGACATCGTCACCGAGATCTCGCGCAACGAGGGCAAGCCCGAGGCCGCACTGCCGAAGATCATCGAGGGTCGCGTCGGTGCGTTCTTCAAGCAGGTCGTGCTGCTCGAGCAGCCGTTCGCGAAGGACAACAAGCTCTCGATCGACCAGGTCGCGAAGGACGCCGGCATCACGGTGACCGGCTTCGCACGCTTCAAGGTCGGCGCGTAGGCGACGAAACCAAGGGGCCCGGATCCGAGCGATCCGGGCCCCTTTTCGCGGCCGGATGAAAGCACCATCGGCTACCGTGAGCAGTGGTCGAGAACGCCCCGAATGAGAAGGAATCCATATGCGCAAAGAGACAGGACGCAGGCGCGTCCTCCTGAAGCTGTCGGGCGAGGCGTTCGGAGGGGGCACCCTCGGGGTGAATCCGGATGTCGTCGGCCAGATCGCACGCGAGATCGCTGAGGTGACCGACGAGGTCGAGGTCGCGGTCGTCGTCGGCGGCGGCAACTTCTTCCGCGGCGCCGAACTCAGCCAGCGCGGCATGGAGCGCGGCCGCGCCGATTACATGGGCATGCTCGGCACCGTGATGAATGCGTTGGCGCTGCAGGACTTCCTCGAGCAGGCAGGCGCAGCCACCCGCGTGCAGTCGGCCATCGAGATGACCCAGGTCGCCGAGCCCTACATCCCGCTTCGGGCGGAGCGGCACCTCGAGAAGAGCCGCGTCGTCATCTTCGGCGCCGGCGCAGGGATGCCGTACTTCTCGACCGACACGGTCGCAGCCCAGCGTGCGCTGGAGATCGGCGCTGTCGAAGTGCTCGTCGCCAAGAACGGCGTCGACGGCGTGTACACCGGCGACCCGCGCACCGACCCGTCTGCGACGAAGCTCGACAGCGTGACCTACTCCGAGGCGCTTCAGCGCGGCCTCAAGGTCGTCGACTCCACAGCATTCAGCCTGTGCATGGACAACGGCATGGATATGCGCGTGTTCGGTATGGAGCCCGCGGGCAACGTCACCCGCGCGCTGCGCGGGGAGCAGCTCGGCACGCGCGTCACGTCCTGACGCGACCGTGCCCCGCAGCACCGGACTTCGGCGCCTCTGCGGGCGCGTCCTGCGCGTTCGCACCAGTAGACTCGACTCAGCAACATGACGAATGGAGCCACCGTGATCGCGGATGTCCTGACAGAAGCAAAGGAGCGCATGGAGCGCGCCGTCGAAGCAGCGAAAGACGACTTCGCCACCGTGCGCACCGGCCGCGCCAACCCGCAGCTCTTCCAGAAGCTGACGGTGGACTACTACGGTTCCCCGACGCCGCTGCAGCAGCTCGCCTCCATGCAGAACCCCGAGGCGCGCACCCTCATCATCACGCCCTACGACAAGACGGCGCTGAAGGCGATCGAGGACGCGATCCGAGCCATGCCGAGTCTCGATGTGAACCCCACCAACGACGGCCACCTCGTGCGCATCACGATGCCGGAGCTGACCGAGGAGCGCCGCAAGGAGTACGTCAAGCTCGTACGTGCCAAGGGCGAGGACGCGAAGGTCCACGTGCGCGGCATCCGTCGCAAGCTCAAGGACGAACTCGACGCCCTCCAGGGCGAGGTCGGCGAGGACGAGATCGCCCGAGGCGAGAAAGAGCTCGACGCGCTGACCAAGACGCACGGCGACAAGATCGACGAAGCGCTCAAGCTCAAAGAAGCAGAGCTCCTCGAGGTCTGATCCCGGATGTCGCAGGTGCCCGGCGAGGGAGAGGAGTCGTCGCGCGAGGAGCGCGATGACTCCTCTCACCGTGCACACGGCGCGCCCTTCGAACAGGCGCGCGACCGGATGGAACACGCGCGCGATCAGATCGAACATGCCAAGGAGCAGTTCGACCAGGCGAACGAGCGGATCAAGGAGCGCACCGGGCGCGATCTGTTCCTCGCAATCGGTTCGGCGATCGTCATCGGCGTGGTGGTGCTGTGCTCGCTCATCTTCGTGAAGGCGCTGTTCGTCATCATCGCCGTGCTCGGCGCGGGCGTGGGCGTGCTGGAGCTGGTCCGGGCGTTCCAGCAGGGCGGCAGGCGCGTCGACGTCGTACCGCAGCTCGCGGCCGTCATGTTCATCCTGCTGCCGGCATATTTCCTCGACGCCTGGGTGCACTGGACGGCGATCTTCCTCGCCATCGCGGTGATCGTGGTGTGGCGTCTCTGCGCGCAGATGATCGCCCGTGACGGTCGCCCGGCTGGCGATGTCATGCGCGACGTCCTGACGAGCGGATTCATCGCCGTCTACGTGCCGCTGCTGGCAAGCCTCGCCCTCGCCCTGCTCCGGGAAGAGCGCGGCGAGTTCTGGATCATGACGTTCATCGTCATCGTGATCGTCGCCGACACGGGCGCATATGCCTCAGGGCTCATGTTCGGCAAGCACAAGATGGCTCCCCGGATCAGCCCGAACAAGACGTGGGAGGGCTTCGCCGGCGCGGCGGTGGCCTCTGTCGTCGCCGGCGCCCTGCTCGCTCAGTTCCTGCTCGGGCTGCCGTGGTGGTCGGGCACGATCATCGGCGTCGTGCTGTTGGCGACGGCGACGGTGGGGGATCTCGGCGAGTCGATGCTGAAGCGCGACCTCGGCATCAAGGACATGAGCGACTGGATCCCCGGGCACGGGGGAGTGCTCGATCGACTCGACAGCATCCTGCTCTCGGCCGCGGCGGCATTCGCGCTGTACCACGCGCTGACGCCGCTCGGCGTGCTGTGATCCGGCACGTCGTAGACTTGCCCCTCTACCCACCACACCCGAGGACCGGACATGAGTGAGACCGCGATCATCGATCAGGGCAGCCAGCACGAGCAGCCCGATGGGCGCAAGAAGCTCCCGTTCCCGCTGGCGGAGGGGCGTGAACGCGGCTATGACCGCGAGCAGGTCGATGCGTTTCTCGCCAGAGCACGTGCAGCCTTCGAAAGCGACGACCGCTCCCTCACCGCGGAGAATGTGAGAGAGGCGGGCTTCTCTCTCGTCAAGCGCGGCTTCCGGGTGGAGGCTGTCGATCAGGCGCTCGGACGCATCGAGGAAGCGTTCGCCGCGCGCGAGCGCCGCATCGCGCTCGACACCGCGGGCGCGAACGTCTGGGTGGACCGCGCGAAGGACGAGGCGCAGGAGATCCTCGACCACCTCGCACGTCCCGCGCGGCACCGGTTCGCCCGTGTCGGCATGTTCTCGTACGGCTACGCCCCGGCGGAGGTCGACGTGGTCTCCGACCGCGTGGTGGAGTTCCTGCGCTCCGGCGCCCCGCTAGAAGCTGATCAGGTGCGTCAGGCGGCGTTCCGCATGGTCAGGCGCGGCTACCGCGAGGAGCAGGTCGACGCGCTGCTCGACGCCGTCGTCCGCATCATCCTCGCCGTCCGCTGATTCGCCCGGAGCTGCGCGAGCGCATTGAGGTCTCGTGGGTGCCTACGACATCGTGAAGGCGTTCGCGAAGAACGACAGGCGCTGGCAGCGCCGCCCTTGCGACACGATTCGGAGAGATCCGAGTTGAATGTCACGGGAGCGTAACGTTCCTGGTACAGTGGGGCCCACTGTGACTCCCGACACTTCTCAGACTCCGAAGACCACGCTTTCGCGCCGCGAGACCCGTGTCCTCATTCAGGATGCAGGTCTGATCGAACGACCGACGAAGACCAGGTGGTCGGCCAAGCGCACCGTCAGCGTCGCGCTCGCGGGCGTCGGTGCCCTCGGACTCGTCGCGGCGTTCGTGATGCCGAGCCTCGGAGCGTTCTCCGAGCCCGCCGAGGCATCGACATCCCTCGAGACGCCGTCGGCGTTCCAGGACTCCCTCGCAGAGGCTCAGGTCTATGCGGCGGATGAGAACGTGGAGCCGCTTGCTCTTGAGGGCAGCCAGTACGAGGTGTACGTCAAGCCCAAGCCCAAGCCGGAACCGACCCCCGAACCTGAGCCGGAGGAGGAAGGGTCCAGCGGCAGCACGACCAGCACCTCGACGCCCACGCCGTTCTACAGCGGCGGTGGCTCGAAAGAGGAGTGGCTGACGGCGGCGGGCATCGCCGAGTCCGACTGGGGCTACGTCGACTACATCGCCAACCGCGAGAGCGGCTGGAACCCCAACGCCACGAACCCGTCATCCGGGGCATGCGGCATCATCCAGGCGTACCCGTGCAGCAAGGTTCCGGGCAGCGGCTACAACCCGGTCGACAACCTGCGGTGGGCGAACGGCTACGCTATCCAGCGCTACGGCAGCTGGGCGAGTGCGTACGCCTTCTGGACCTCCAACCACTGGTGGTGACCCCTCGTGGGTCGTTCCCGGCGTCAGCGCGCCGAGCAGCGGCAGCGACGCGAGGAGCAGTCGCGCGAGAGCCTCGACAGGATGCTGTCGGGCTTTCGGCGAACGGAGACGCGCCGCGGCCGTGAGTTCAGCGTGCAGCCCGTCTCAGGCCAGCGCGCCGTCAAGCAGTACACCTGTCCAGGGTGCTCGGGAACCGTCGACCCCGGCGTCGCCCACGTCGTGGTGTGGCGCGAGGACGGCATCATGGGCCCGCAGGCCGACCTGAGCGGGCGCCGCCACTGGCATACTCACTGCTGGCGCATCTCCTAGCCCGCGAACGTGCCTCTTGTGTTCGAGCGGGGCACTTGTGTGCGCACGCCATGGCGGCTGGTTCGACCGCAAAGGGCACGCTCGGCGAGGGTCGTAGACTGGTTCGGTTCAGTTTTCGACCTTGGAGCACCGCGTGGCAGACATCCGCGGGGCAGTGATGCTGCCCGCCAGACGCGAGGAGATCACTCTTCGCACCGATGACGGCCTCGAGCTGGTCGGCGAGTTGTCGCTTCCCGCCGACCGCGACCCCGTCGCAACGCTGGTGACGCTGCATCCGCTGCCGACGGCCGGCGGCTTCATGGACTCGCACATCATCCGCAAGGCGGCGGCACGCCTGCCCGCGCTCGCCGACCTCGCCGTGCTGCGATTCAACACTCGAGGCACCTCGTCACCGCGGGGCACCAGCGATGGCGAGTTCGGCGACGGCATCGCCGAAGAGGCGGACGTCGCTGCGGCCATGGCGTTCGTCGCGGAGCGCGGACTGCCGAACCCATGGATCGTCGGATGGTCCTTCGGCACCGAGCTCGCGCTCAAGTACGGCCGCGGCCACGACATCCGGGGTATGGTCCTGCTCTCTCCGCCTCTGCACCGTGCGACGGAGGGCGACCTCGCCGCGTGGAACGGTGACGAGCGGCCCATCGTCGCGCTGATCCCGGAGTTCGACGATTTCCTGCGCCCCGACGCGGCGGCACAGCGCTTCGCCGCAGCGCCCGGGATCCGGCTCGTCCCGGTCGAGGGCGGCAAGCACCTCTGGGTGGGGGAGAAGCAGACCTACCGCGTGCTCACCGAGATCGTCGGCCTCGTCAACCCGAAGGCGCTGCCGCTGCCCACCGAACTGCCTGACACGGGATAGCCCCAGCAGTTCGGGGGGCGCTGGCATGGCAAGGCCGAGGAGGGAGTCGGGCCGGGAGCCCGGCGACTGACGAGAGCGCGGCCAGGGCGGCGCTCCCGGACCGCTGGTCAGCGTTCGTTCATCTTGGGGATCAGCACCTGCCGATAGATGATCAGGATGCTCGCGGCGATCGGGATGGCGATCAGCGCGCCGAGCAGTCCGAGCAGCGCGCCGCCGGAGAGGGCGGCGACAACCACGACGCCGCCCGGCACGGACACGGCCCTGCTCATCACGCGCGGTGAGATCACGTATGCCTCGACCTGCATGTAGATGAGGTAGTAGACGGCAGCGATGATCGCGGTCGTGAGCGAACCCGTGCCGGGGATCAGGCACACGAGCACGATGATCGTCGAGGCGGTGATCGAACCGACGAGGGGGATCAGCGACCCCAGGAAGGCGAGAACAGCGAGAACCGCGGGGAACGGCGCATCGATGATGTTCAGGAAGATCATGCTCAGCACACCGTTGATCAGCCCGAGAGTGACCTGCCCCATCACGTAGTAGCCGACCGAGTCGGTGATCTGATCGCCCAGTCCGACGAAGCCCTCGCGCTTCGAAGCCGGCACGATCTTGTACACGGCGGCTTTCAGCGTCGGTGTCGACGCCGTGAAGTAGATCGTGAGGATCAGCACGATGAACGCGCCGAACAGCCCCTGAGCGACACCGATCGTGAGGCCGAGCACGCCCTCACTGATCGTGTCGATGTTGTCGAGGAGCCAGCCGTTCACGCGCGAGAACAGCTCGTCGACCTGCAGCGTCGGGAACGTCGTCTCGAGCCATGTGACCACATCGGTCTGCCACGACCCGCTGTTGACGAGGAAGGTGACCCGCCGCACCAGCTGGCTGATCTGCTCGATCAGCGTCGGAAGCACGATCATGATGATGCCGCCGAACACGGCCAGGGCTCCGACGACCGTGATGACGACGGCGAGCCAACGCGGCATTCTGCGCCTCGACAGCCACGACACGACAGGGTCGAGGCCGAGCGAGATGAACAGCGCCGTTCCGACATAGAGCAGGATCGTCGACAGCTCCGCGAGGCTCTGGATCAGCATGATGCCGAGCCCGACTCCGAGGGTTGCGACCAGCGCAACGCGGAACGGGTTGTGGATCTTCATCGTTCTCCTCGCTGGGCGCGCGACTCGTGCGCTCTCACAATACGATGAAAGGGCCCGGATGGCGCGGTGCCGCGCCACTCGCCGCTCACCATGGGCGGAAGCGACATCCGACTCTTCTGTGGCATCGCTCAGGGGCGGACCCGGTAACCTGGGCTGTTGAGTTCTCGACAACCGCGAGCGAATGACGGGCGCCCTCCGCGCCGCTTCGCCGCCGAGGGAGTGGTGCTGTGCGTTTCGTTTGGGCTGTGGTGGCGTTCGTGATCGCCGCCGGTCTTGTCGCGATGGGCGTTGCCCAGCGCACCGTGTTCCTCGGGCCGGACTCCGAGACCATCAAGGTGTCTTCAGAAGAGGATCTGCCGTTCACGGTGATCGATTCCGACGTCTTCGAAGCTCTGCCGGAGGCGCTGCCGGGTGAGAGCGGAACGCTGACGATCTCCAGCGACGGTCCGATCTTCGCCACCTATGCGCGTACGACCGATGTGCTCGGCTGGCTGGGCGACCAGCGCTTCACCCACGCGACCGCAGACGGCGGCGACATCGATGTCGCTACGGCCGAGCCGACCGTCGAGCTCGAGGGGGAGCCGGAGGGGCGCAATCCTGCGGGGTCCGACCTGTGGCTCGAGTCGTTCACAGCCGACGGAACGATGGAGGAGAACTTCTCCTTCCCCGATGGCATGGAGCTCAGCGTGCTCATCGCCTCGGACGGCACGGAGCCGGCGCCTGCGACCATCGAGGTCACATGGCCCATCGACAACAGCACACCGTCCGCGCCGTGGTTCATCGGAGCGGGCATCGGCGTGCTCGTGATCGGTCTGCTGCTGTACATCCTCGCCGTCGTGCACTCGCGGCGCTCGCGTGGACCGCGACGCAAGGGACAGCCGGTGCCCCTCACCGGCGCGATCGCGATCGCGCGCGACCGACACGTCGCCGGAGAGCTCGACGAAGCGCAGCCGGAGCCGACAGGCGAAGCGGATGCTGCCTCCGACGCCGAACCGCGCGATGACAGCCGGAACGACGACGGTCCGGATGACGGTCGGGGCGCATCGGCCGGCACCGATCCGGGTGCTGCAGAGCCGGACGAGACAGGCACCGAGCGGGGCACGGCGCGGCGCGAGGCGTCGCCGTGGTGGTCGCTGCGGCGCAGGGCGCGTCTCGCGCTGCCGGTGCTCGGGCTGTCCGTCGCTCTGATGGCCGGATGCACCGCCGACGTCCCCGCCGCCGGCCCCACGCCGTCGCCGAGCGCGACGGAGGAGGCAGCCGACACTGAGGCAGCACAGCAGCCTGCGATCACCGAGACGCAGGCCGATCGCATCATCGCCGACCTGTCGGAGAAGGTGGCCGAGGCCGACGAGAAGAACGACGCGAGCCTCGCCGCGAAGCGGCTCGCCGGCACCGCGCTCGAGATCCGCAAGGTCAACTACTCGCTCCGGGGGGACATCGACGACTACAGCTCGCTGCCGCAGATCCCCGCCGAGCCGATCGCCATCCTGCTTCCGCAGGCATTCGACGGCTGGCCGCGGACCGTGCTTACCGTCGTCGAGGACGCCGAGGACGAGACGGTCGCACCGACGATCATCACGCTCCGCCAGGAGGACCCGTGGCACAGCTACAAGGCGACGTACGTGTCGCAGCTGCGCCCGTCCGCAGAGGTCCCCGATCTCGCCCCGCCGTACCAGGGCGCCGCTCTCGTTCCGCCGGATTCGTCGTTCCTGCAGCTGGCGCCTGAGGAAGTCGCCGCGGCGTACGCGAGCGTCCTCAAGGACGGTGAGAAGAGCGAATACGCCGAGCTCTTCGACATCGAGAACGACGGCTTCCTCGCCGAGGTGACGCAGAAGCGCAAGAAGACGCTGAGCAACTTCAACGAGACGGGCAAGGACACGGGCACGCTCAGCTTCGGGCAGAAGGCGGGCTCCAGCGACCCGTTCGCGCTCATGACGCTGCACAGCGGCGCCATCGTCGGCGTCTCGGTCGTCGAGGAGGAGACGGTCAAACCGACCGATGCCGATGCCGTGATCCGATTCGAGGACGACCCCGTGCTCCAGGCGTTCACGGGCGAGGAGACCTCAGCGGGAGGTGTGCGCACCCGCTACCTCGACCAGCTGTTCTTCTACGTCCCGTCGCAGGGTTCGGAAGAGCCCATCCGGCTGCTCGGGAGCTCGTCGTCGATTCGCGGCGCCGAGATCCTCGAGGCGGAGAATGACGACGAGGACGAGTAGCATCTGCCACCGCACGATAGAGAAACCGACGGAGACCCACTGATGTCGAATGTTCCCCCTGACGCCGGCGCGCTTCGCGGCGCTGTCGACCTGTCGTCGCTGAAGAACCGCCAGAACGCACCAGCCGTGCCCCCGGCGGGCGAGCAGGGTGCGAGCGCGTCGAGTGCGCTCGTGCGAGACGTCACCGACGCGACGTTCAACGAGATCCTCGAGCTGTCGCGCACTGTGCCCGTGGTGGTCGACCTCTGGGCGGAGTGGTGCGAGCCGTGCAAGCAGCTCAGCCCCGTGATCGAGAAGGTCGTGCGCGAGCTCGCCGGTCGCGTCGTGCTGGTGAAGGTCGACATCGACCAGAACCCGCAGCTGAAGCAGGCTTTCGGCGCACAGTCGATTCCGATGGTGGTCGCCCTCCTCGGCGGCCAGCCGGCGCCGCTGTTCAACGGCGCCATCCCGGAGCAGCAGGTTCGCCAGGTGTTCGACCAGCTGCTGCAGGTGGCGGCGCAGAACGGCATCACCGGAACGGTCGATGCGTCGGCGGAGGGCGAGGATCGGGCCGAGGAGCCCGAGGAGAAGCCGTTGCCGCCGCTGCACGCCGAGGCGTTCGCTGCGATCGAGGCCGGCGACTACGCCAGGGCGGTCACGGCATATGAGCAGGCGCTCAAGGAGAACCCGCGCGATGAGGATGCGCAGGCAGGGCTCGGGCAGGTGAAGCTGCTCGCTCGCGTGCAGGACGTCGATCTGCAGCAGGCGAGGCAGGCGGCGGCAGACGCGCCGACGGACGTGGACGCGCAGCTCACCGTGGCGGACCTCGACGTCGCCGGCGGTCACGTCGAGGACGCGTTCGACCGGCTGCTCGAGCTGTTCGCCGTTCTCGACACGGAATCGAGGGCGCCGGTGCAGCAGCGACTCGTCGAGCTGTTCGGCGTCATGGGCGCCGCAGACCCTCGCGTGGTTAAGGCCCGCACGCGGTTGACCAGCCTGCTGTTCTGAGACCGGATGAGCGCGCCCGTCTACCTCGATCACGCCGCGACGACGCCGCTGCGGCCTGAGGTGCGCGATGCGTGGCTCGAGACGCAGCAGCTGGTGGGCAACGCGTCGTCGATCCACGGTGCGGGCCAGCAGGCGCGCCGTGTGCTGGAGGATGCCCGCGAACGCCTTGCCGCCGTCCTGGGATGCGAGCCGATCGAGGTCGTGCTCACCAGCGGAGGAACCGAGTCGATCGGGCTTGCTCTGCAGGGGCTGTGGCGCTCGCGGGCGACGAGTGCGGAGCGGATCGTGCTGCCGGACGGCGAGCACCATGCGACGCTCGACACCGTGGGGTGGCTCGCCTCGCACGAGGGGTCCTCAGTGACACCGGTGTCGTTGGACGCCGCGGGGCGGATCCCCGTGGAAGCGTTCATGGCCGCGCTGGCAGAGCACACGGGGCCGGATGTCGAGTCGACAATGCGGGCATCGGCGACAACACGCCGGGACGCGGCGAAGGATGCAGCGCCCGCATCGCCGCGGGGGTCCGGCCAGATGCGCTCCGGCAGCGCCCGCGCCGCCGTGGCGACCGCACTCGTCGCAGGCAACGAAACGGGCACGGTCAACGACGCGGCTGGTCTGTCACGCGCCGCTGCGGACGCGGGCGTTCCGCTGCACCTCGACGCCGTCGCCGCGTTCGGCCACGTCGGTGTGGAATTCTCCGGATGGCGCGGCGACGCCTCGCCGGGGACGGGGCTCGTCGCCCTCAGCGTCTCGGGTCACAAGATCGGCGCCCCGGTCGGCACGGGCGCGCTGGTCGTCTCGCGCACGGCGACCGTCGAGCCGCTCCTGCACGGCGGCGGCCAGCAGCGCGGTCTGCGCGCAGGAACCCAGGACATCGCAGGAGCGGTCGCACTGGCCCGCGCCGCCGAGCTCGCCGAACTCGAGCGCGAGGCAGAAGCCATGCGCCTCGGCGAGCTGCGCGAGCGCTTCCTGTCTGCACTGAGGCGCGACATCCCCGAAGCCGTCGTGCTCGGCGATCCGGAACACCGTCTGCCGGGCACGATCCACCTGCACCTGCCGGGCGCCGGAGGCGAGTCGCTGCTGTTCCTGCTCGACCAGCGCGGCATCTCCGTGTCGACCGGGTCGGCGTGCCAAGCAGGTGTCGCCGAGCCGTCGCACGTGGTCATGGCGCTCGGCTACTCCCAGACGGAGGCGAGCCAGGTGCTGCGGATCAGCCTCGGCCGCACCACGACCGCGGAGGACGTCGACGCGCTCGCGGGGGCGCTTCCCGTGTCATACCGTCGTCTGGCCGCGCGCTGAGATAGGACCTGACCGCGCGCTGAGGCCGCGGCCGCCAGCGGCGCGTACCCTGGAAGCATGCGTGTTCTTGCGGCGATGAGCGGGGGAGTGGACTCCGCAGTGGCCGCCGCGCGCGCCGTCGAAGCAGGGCACGAGGTCGTCGGCGTGCACCTCGCGCTCTCCCGCGCCGGCGGTACGCTGCGCGCAGGGAGTCGCGGCTGCTGCACGATCGAGGACTCATTGGACGCACGACGAGTGTCGGACAAGCTCGGCATCCCTTTCTACGTATGGGACTTCTCCGAGCGCTTCCGCGACGACGTGATCGCCGACTTCGTCGACGAGTACCGTGCAGGCCGCACCCCGAACCCGTGCATGCGCTGCAACGAGAAGATCAAGTTCGCCGCCCTGCTCGAGCGCGGCATCGAGCTCGGCTTCGACGCCGTCTGCACGGGGCACTACGCCACGCTCGTCGACGGCGAGCGCGGTCTCGAGCTGCACCGCTCCAGCGAGGAGGCGAAGGATCAGTCCTACGTGCTCGGTGTGCTCACGGCCGAGCAGCTCGCGCACTGCATGTTCCCGCTCGGTGAGACGCCGTCGAAGCAGCTGGTGCGCGCAGAGGCGGAGCGCCGTGGGCTCGCCGTCGCCCAGAAGCCCGACAGCTACGACATCTGCTTCATCCCCGATGGCGACACGAAGGGGTGGCTCGCCGAGAAGGTGGGCGAGGAGCAGGGCGACATCGTCGACCGCTCAGGCAGCGTCGTCGGCTCGCACGACGGCGCCCACTCGTTCACCGTCGGTCAGCGCCGAGGGCTGAAGCTCGGCGTGCCGGCCTCCGACGGCAAGCCGCGGTTCGTGCTCGAGGTCAAGCCGGTGTCGAACCAGGTCGTCGTCGGCCCCAAGGAGGCTCTTGCGGTCGTTTCCCTCGCCGGCGAAAGGTACACCTGGGCGGGCACCGAACCCGCGCAGTCGGATGAGCCTTTCGCATGCGACGTGCAGGTGCGCGCCCACGCTGATCCGGTGCCCGCCGTCGCCCGCGTCGCGGACGGCGAGATGATCGTCGACGTCGAAGAG
This sequence comes from Microbacterium halotolerans, assembly GCF_003569805.1. Taxonomy (GTDB): domain Bacteria; phylum Actinomycetota; class Actinomycetes; order Actinomycetales; family Microbacteriaceae; genus Microbacterium; species Microbacterium halotolerans. The sequence continues at coordinate 189,069 of NZ_KZ984054.1, forward strand.
CCGCTCACCGGCGTCGCCCCCGGCCAGACGGCCGTGCTCTACGACGGCACCCGCGTGATCGGTCAGTGCACGATCGACCGCACCGTCTCCGCCGTGCCAGCCCCGGTCTGACCCGCGCACCGGCGTCGTGCGGTCGTCGCTGAGGGGCGTCGCACCGGGGAGAGACGAGCGGGCCTGCTCCTGAACGTCGGTGCCCCTTCGTAGACTGATCACGTGGCAGACGCAGCTGATGAGATGACCATCGACGCCGCGCGCGACGAGGTGCGGGAACTCACGGACCGCATCGTCGAGGCGCGGGAATCGTACTACGGGCGCGACGCAGCGCCTGTAGACGACGCGACCTACGACGGTTGGATGCACAGGCTCGAGGAGCTCGAGAAGGTCTTCCCGCAGCTGCAGGGCCGCGACTCGCCGACTCTGCAGGTCGGAGCGGCCGGTGAGACCGATCTCGACACCATCGAGCACGCCGAGCGCATGCTCAGCCTCGACAACGTGTTCTCGCTCGATGAGCTGCGCGATTGGTGCGGCAAGACGCGAGAGGCAGCCGGGCGCGAGGTCGCGTGGCTCACGGAGCTGAAGATCGACGGCCTCGCCATCAACCTGCGCTACGAGTACGGCCTGCTCACCTCCGCCGCCACACGCGGCGACGGCAGGGTGGGCGAACTGGTCACCCACAACGCGCTGCGCCTCGCCGACATCCCGGAGCGGCTTGCAGGCGAAGGCCATCCGGCGCTCGTGGAGGTTCGAGGCGAGGTGTTCATCCCCGTCGAGGCCTTCGAGAGGCTCAATGCGCTCCAGGCAGAGCTGCGCGAGCGCGCCTACGCCGAGTCGAAGCAGAAGTGGGAACGGGTGCGCAGCGCGACGAAGAAGCCGTTCGATGAGGAAGCACGGCGCAAGTCGGCCGAGCGGCGGTTCCCCGCGTTCGCGAACCCACGCAACGCCGCCAGCGGAGGGCTGCGTCAGCAGCTCGACGAGAAGGAGGGCCTCGAGCGGGAAGCCGGCGAGGCCAGGCTGAAGTCGCTGCGGCTGTACGTGCACGGCATCGGAGCGTGGCCCGACCCGCCCGTGGACGCACAGAGTGAGGTGTACGATCTGCTGGCCGAGTGGGGGCTGCCCACCAGCCCGCACTCGCGCGTGATCCGCACCGACGAGGAACTCGCCGAGTTCGTGCACCAGTATGGCGAGAACAGAGCGTCCGTCGCGCACGAGCTCGACGGCGTCGTCGTGAAGGTCGACGAGCTGGCGCTGCATGCGGAGCTGGCCGAGACGAGCCGAGCGCCGCGCTGGGCGATCGCCTACAAGTACCCGCCGGAGGAGGTGCAGACGCGTCTCATCGACATCAGGGTCGGTGTCGGCCGCACGGGCAGGGCGACGCCGTACGCGGTGATGGAGCCGAAGCTCGTCGCCGGATCGGTCGTGCGTCAGGCGACGCTGCACAATCAGGAGGTCGTCGTGCACAAGGGCGTGCTCATCGGCGACCTCGTCGTGCTGCGCAAGGCCGGCGACGTGATTCCCGAAGTGCTCGGCCCGGTCGCCGAGGCCCGCGACGGCTCGGAGCGCGCCTTCGTGATGCCCAGTGCATGCCCGGAGTGCGGCGCGGAGCTGCGGCCGATGAAAGAGGGTGACATCGATCTGCGCTGTTCCAATGCGCGCACCTGCCCTGCTCAGGTGAGAGGCCGCGTCGAACACATCGGCTCCCGTGGAGCGCTCGACATCGAAGCTCTCGGCGAGGTCACTGCGGCCGCACTCACGCAGCCGGCGCACAACGCGCAGACGGGCGAGGATCTGCCGCCGGTGCTGTCGACTGAAGAGGGGCTGTTCGACCTCACTCTCGACGAGATCGTCCCGCTCGAGGTCGTCGTCACCGATCCGGAGACGGGGGAGAGCAGAACGGACGAGGCCGGCGAGCCGGTGCGCCGCTCGCCGTTCCAGCGCATCGAGCGGGTCTACCCGCCGGGCTGGGAGGATGCCGCGCCCGCTGAACGGCGCAGAGCGGGCATCCGCAAAGACCACGAGCTCGTGCACCCGTCGGCGCAGGCGGTGAAGCTGCTCGAAGAGCTCGACAAGGCCAGAACGAAGGATCTGTGGCGGCTGCTGGTCTCGTTGAACATCCGGCACGTCGGACCCGTCGCCGCACGTGCGCTCGCAGGGTATTTCGGATCGCTCGATGCCATCCGATCGGCCGACCGCGACGAGCTTGCGGCTGTTGAGGGCGTCGGTCCGATCATCGCGGACTCCCTGCTGGCCTGGTTCGACGTCGACTGGCACGTCAGCATCGTGAACCGCTGGGTCGCCGCTGGCGTGCGTTTCGAGATCCCGGACCATCCGGGGCCGGGCGCCGCCGTGGCCGAAGGGGGAGTACTCGACGGCGTCACCGTGGTTGCGACGGGTTCGTTGGAGGGCTACAGCCGTGAGGGCGCGCAGGAGGCGATCACGCGCGCCGGCGGCAAGGCCGCTTCGAGTGTGAGCAAGAAGACCGACTTCGTCGCGGCGGGCCCGGGCGCCGGCTCGAAGCTCGCGAAAGCGGAGTCTCTCGGAATTCCGGTACTCGACTCCGCGCAGTTCCACATTCTCGTAACGGACGGCCCCGAAAGGCTCGCTTAACTGAGAATTTGCCGGTAGCGTGCCAGGATGCAGCCACAGACGTACTTCATCATCGCGCTCGTCATATACTTCGCGGCCATGATCGGAATCGGCGTCTACGCGACGCTGAAGACGAAGAGTCACGAAGACTACATGCTCGGCGGCCGCAGTCTGCCACCGGCGGTCGCGGCGCTCAGCGCCGGGGCATCGGACATGTCGGGCTGGCTCGTCATGGGCCTTCCGGGCGCCCTCTACTTCACCGGTCTCTTCGATGCCTGGATCGCCATCGGCCTGACGATCGGCGCCTACTTGAACTGGAAGCTGGTGGCGCCGCGTCTGCGCGCCTACACCGAGGTCGCGAAGAACTCGATCACGGTGCCCAGCTTCCTCGAGAACCGCACCCGCGACAACACGCACGTGCTCCGCATCGTCGCGGGCGTCGTGATCCTGGTGTTCTTCACGCTGTACGTCTCCAGCGGCATGGTCGCCGGCGGAAAGTACTTCGAGAGCGCCTTCGGCGGCGACTACCTGCTGGGCATGCTCCTGGTCGGCGGCGTGACGCTGACGTACACGCTGTTCGGAGGCTTCCTCGGGGCGACCTACACCGACTTCGTGCAGGGCATCATGATCTTCGCCGCCCTGATGATCGTTCCGGTGCTGGCCGTGATCTCGATCGGCGACCTCACCGCTCTCGCTGACGGATTCGACGCGGCCAGCGCGCAGCGCATCACCGAGGCGCAGACCGCGATGGACGCGGGAGAGGAAGGGCCGTTCGCGAGCGCGACACCGCTGTCGTGGTTCGGTGAGGGCTTCTCCGGCGTCGTGCTGCTCGGGATCATCTCCTCGCTCGCGTGGGGACTGGGCTACTTCGGCCAGCCGCACATCATCGTGCGCTTCATGGCACTGCGCAACGCGGGCGACGCCAAGGTCGCCCGCCGCATCGGCATCGGCTGGATGATCCTGTCGCTGATCGGCGCCGTGGCCTCCGGCCTCATCGGCATCGCGTGGTTCCATGTCAAGGGAATCGAGCTCCCCGATTCGGAGACGGTCGTGCTCGTGCTCGCGCAGAACCTGATGCACCCGTTCGTGGCGGGGCTCGTTCTCGCCGCGGTTCTCGCCGCGATCATGTCGACGATCTCGAGCCAGCTGATCGTGTCGTCGTCCGCGCTGATCGAGGACATCGCGCGCCTGGTGCTGAAGAAGAGCATCAAGGAGTCCGTGCTGGTGTGGCTCGGCCGCGGGGCGGTGCTCATCATCGCCGTGATCGCCATCCTGATCGGGCTCGACTCCGAATCGTCCGTGCTCGATCTGGTCAGCTTCGCCTGGGCGGGCTTCGGCGCCGCGTTCGGCCCGCTGATCATCCTGTCGCTGTTCTGGCGCCGACTCACCAACATCGGAGCGATCGTCGGCATGGTCGCCGGCGCAGCCACCGCATGGGTGTGGGGCCAGTACCTGTCCGGCGGCATCTTCGACCTGTACGAGATCGTGCCGGGCTTCCTGATCAACCTCGTGCTCGCCGTCGTCGTCAGCGTCTCGACGCACAAGGCGGACACGGATTCGGACAACGAGATCCAGAAGGAGTTCAGCGACACCGACACGATCATCCTGACGCAGGTCAAGCGCCGCTCGGAGTGATCCTGGTATGACCGGATGGCCGTGCCTGAGCTGCATCTCGGGCACGGCCATCGTCGTGGCGGCACATCACGCCGCCCGCAGGTGCGCGACTACTCCTCGGTGAGCGCCGCGGCGTATGCGCGCACCGAGCGGTTGTACCGCGGCAGCGTCGGTTCGATCACCTCGATCGCGGCGCGCAGAGCTTCGTCGCTGCGACCCGCACTGTGCAGCGCGAGCGCCAGGAAGACCGCTGGGGCGGCGCCCGTGTCGGCGTGGAACGGCGCCTCGCGCAGCATCGCAATGGCCTCGTCTACGCGGTCGAGATTGCGCAGCGTCGATGCGTGCTGCACCACGAGCTGCGCGGCCCTCGACGGGTCGACAGTGCTCAGGCCCTCTGCCGCGGCGCGCGCGTACTCGGCGTCGGCTTCTGCCTCGTGTCCCGTCGAATCGAAGGCGCCGCCCAGTTCGAACGCGCCGAGTGCCGGGTGCGGTGCGGCCGCGGCGAGCGCCGTCATCCGCACGACGAGTTCCTCGTCGCCGCAGCCGGACGCCCACAGGGTCTCGACGCGCTCCTCCCATTCCCCGGCGGAGCGCGGGTTATGTTCGCTCACGCGGCGCTCTCGGCGTCGGCGAGCAGCAGCTCGCGCACCTGCTTGCGCAGCACCTTGCCGATCATCGACTTCGGCAGCTCTTCGACCACCACGAAGCGGCGGGGCGCCTTGTACGGCGTGAGGACGCGCTTGACGAACTCGCGGGCTTCGTCCTGGTCGAACTCGGCTTCGCCGTCGAGCACCACCGCGGCGACGACCTCTTCGCCGCCGGATGACGGCATTCCGACGACGGCGGCATCGGTGATCGCCGGATGCTGACGCAGCGCGATCTCGACCTCGGTCGGCGCGACGTTGAATCCGTTGGTGATGATGAGCTCCTTGATCCGGTCGACGACCGTGAGGAACCCGTCGGCGTCCATCTCCACGATGTCGCCCGTGCGGAACCAGCCGTCGAAGAACACCCTCTCGGTCTCTTCGGGCCTGCCGAAGTACCCGCCGAACACCTGCGGCCCGCGCACGAGCAGTTCTCCGGCCTCGCTCGGCTCGGCATCGCGGATCGGATCTTCCGGATCGACGACGCGCACCTCGGTGCCGGGAAGAGGCAGGCCGATCGTACCGGCTCGGCGATTGTCGCCCACCGGGTTCACACACAGCACGGGGGAGCACTCGCTCAGCCCATAGCCCTCGACGAGCATGCCGCCGGTCTCCTCCTCCCACGGCACGACGAGCGCGTCGTCCAGCGCCATCGCACCCGAGACACCGATACCCGTGCCCGCGAGGGAGACGCCGGTCTCCTTCGCTCGCTTCAGCAGACGTTCGGCGATGGGGGGAACAGCGGGCAGCACCGTCGCGGGGTGCTTCTTCGTCACGGCGAGCACCATGTCGGGGTCGAATTTCGGGAACAGCACGAGCCTCGCCGCCCGCGACATCGCATACGTCAGGCACAGCGTCAGCCCGTACGCGTGGAACATCGGCAGCACGGCGTAGACCACCGTGCCCTCACCATCAGGCACATCCGGGGTCCATGCTCTGGCCTGCGCGGCGTTCGCGAGCAGGTTGCGGTGCGTCAGCGTGGCGCCCTTCGGGTCGCCCGTGGTGCCGCTGGTGTACTGGATCACTGCGATGTCGTCGGTACCGGGTTCCGGCACGTCTCCGCCGATCGGCGCGTATCCGACCAGCTGCTCCCACGGCACGGCACCGCGCACGCGCCGCGTCAGCTGGGCGCGCTGTTCGCGCAGCTTCGGCACAGGCAGTCGCAGCGCCAGCTGCATGTACGCGGGCATTCCCTTGGTGATGTCGACCGAGACGAGCGAATCGACGGCGATGTCGTCCGGGAACTCCTGCACGGTGCGAGCGACCTTGCTCCACACGATCGCGTGCTTCGCGCCGTGGTCCTCGAACTGCTTGCGCAGCTCGCGCGGTGTGTACAGCGGGTTGTGCTCGACGACGATCGCCCCGAGTCGCAGCACCGCGTAGAACGCGATGATGTGCTGCGAGCAGTTCGGCAGCACGATCGCAACCGGATCGCCCTTGCGCACGCCGAGCGAGTGCAGCCCGGCCGCCGCACGATCGATCGCGGCGGACAGCTCCCGATAGCTCGTCACACGCCCGAAGAACTGCAGCGCGGGGGCATCGGGATGCTCGCGCGCTGAGGTCCTGACGAGGTCCATCAGAGATCCGGTCATCTCATCGAGGTCTTCCGGCACGCCTGGCGCATAGGAAGCGGTCCAGGGGCGCGGCGGGTTGAACTGCGTCGTCACCAGACAAGACTATGTGAGCGCGCGCGACGGCGCGCAGCTGCCTTCTCCCGGACATCCGGATGGGGTCGCAGACGACAGCGCACACTCGTCCGGCGGCCTAGACTGGACCGGTGTCAGAAATCACTCCCGAACTCGTGCGCCATCTCGGTGTGCTCGCCCGAATTCAGCTGGAGGACGAGGAGGTGACCCGCCTGACCGGTGAGCTCGACGCCATCGTCGAGAACATCGCCAAGGTCTCGCGGGTCGCATCCGACGACGTCCCGGCGACGAGCCACCCCATCCCGATGCAGAACGTGTTCCGCCCCGACGAGGTCGGCGACATGCTCACGACCGATCAGGCGCTGCAGAATGCGCCCGACTCGGACGGAGACCGCTTCCGTGTGACCGCGATCCTCGGCGAAGAACAGTGACGGGGGAGAACATGACGGACATCATCCGGATGACCGCGGCCGAGCTGGCCGCGAAGCTCACCGAAGGCGAGATCTCGAGCGTCGAGGCCACCCAGGCTCACCTCGACCGCATCTCCGCCGTCGACGGTGCTGTGAACGCCTACCTGCACGTGAACGACGCGGCCGTCGACGCGGCCCGCGCGATCGACGAGCGCCGTGCAGCGGGAGAGCCGTTGCCGGAGCTCGCCGGCGTTCCGCTCGCGATCAAGGACGTCCTCGTCACAACGGACATGCCCTCGACATCCGGATCGAAGATCCTCGAGGGCTTCATGTCGCCGTACGACGCGACGGTGGTCGCCCGCGCCCGCGCCGCAGGGCTCGTGCCGCTCGGCAAGACCAACATGGACGAGTTCGCCATGGGATCGTCGACGGAGCACTCCGCCTACGGGCCGACCCGCAATCCGTGGGACCTCGACCGGATCCCCGGCGGGTCCGGCGGCGGTTCGGCCGCTGCTGTCGCCGCCTTCGAAGCGCCGTTCGCTCTCGGCTCGGACACGGGCGGCTCGATCCGCCAGCCCGCGCACGTGACGGGAACCGTCGGCATCAAGCCGACCTACGGCGCGGTGAGCCGCTACGGCTCGATCGCCCTGGCGTCCAGCCTCGACCAGGTCGGCCCCGTCTCCCGCACGGTGCTCGATTCCGCGCTGCTGCAGGATGTCATCGCCGGCCACGACGTGCACGATGCGACCTCCATCCAGCGCGACTGGCCGTCGATGGCCGCCGCAGCCCGTGAGGGCGCGACCGGCGCCGGGCTGAAGGGCCTGAGGATCGGCATCGTGAAGGAGCTGCCGGACTCCGGCTTCCAGCACGGTGTCGCCGATTCCTTCCACCAGTCGCTGGCGAAGCTCGAGGCTCAGGGTGCGGAGATCGTCGAGATCAGCGCGCCGCACTTCGAGTACGCGGTCGCCGCATACTACCTGATCCTTCCGGCAGAGGCGTCGAGCAACCTCGCCAAGTTCGACTCCGTGCGCTTCGGCATGCGGGTCGAGGTGCCGGGAGGCACAGTGGAGGACGTCATGTCGGCCACGCGCGACGCGGGCTTCGGGCCCGAGGTCAAGCGCCGCATCATCCTCGGCACGTACGCGCTGTCGGCCGGCTACTACGACGCCTACTACGGCAGCGCCCAGAAGGTGCGCACGCTGATTCAGCGCGACTTCGCAGCGGCCTTCGCCGAGGTCGACGTGATCGCCACACCGACGGCACCGACGACGGCGTTCAAGCTCGGCGAGAAGATCGATGACCCGCTGGCGATGTACCTGAACGACCTCACCACGATCCCCGCCAACCTGGCGGGAATCCCCGGCATCTCGGTGCCGAGCGGCCTGTCAGAGGACGACGGCCTGCCCGTCGGGGTGCAGTTCCTCGCCCCCGCGCACGAGGACGCACGCCTCTACCGGGTGGGTGCGGCACTCGAACACCTGCTCGTCGACGAATGGGGCGGTCCCCTGCTCGATCGGGCCCCCGCACTGAACGGAGGGGCACGCTGATGGCGCGCGCAGAGCTGATGGACTTCGACGAGGCACTCGAGAAGTTCGAGCCGGTGATCGGTCTCGAGGTGCACATCGAGCTGAACACCAAGACGAAGATGTTCTCCGCCGCGGCGAACCCGGCGAACACCGAGAACCACGACGCAGAGCCGAACACGCTCGTCGCCCCCGTCGACATGGGCCTGCCCGGTTCGATGCCCGCGGTCAACGCCGAGGCCATCCGGAAGTCGATCACGCTGGGTCTTGCGCTCGGCTGCTCGATCGCGCCGTCGAGCCGCTTCGCCAGGAAGAACTACTTCTACCCAGACCTCGGCAAGAACTACCAGATCAGCCAGTACGACGAACCGATCGCATTCGAGGGCTCGGTCGAGGTCGACCTCGGCGACGGCGAGACGGTCGTCGTGCCGATCGAGCGCGCACACATGGAGGAGGACGCGGGCAAGCTCACCCACATGGGCGGAGCGGCCGGTCGCATCCAGGGCGCGTCGAGCTCACTGGTCGACTACAACCGCGCCGGAGTGCCGCTCGTCGAGATCGTGACGCACCCGATCTTCGGCGCCGAGCACCGCGCACCGGAGCTCGCGAAGGCGTATCTGGCCACCATCCGCGACATCGCGATCGCGACGGGCATCTCCGAGGCCCGGATGGAACGGGGCAACGTGCGCTGCGACGCGAACGTGTCGCTGCGCCCCCGCGGAACTGAGAAGCTCGGCACCCGAACCGAGACGAAGAACGTCAACTCGATGCGTTCGGTCGAGCGCGCCGTGCGCTATGAGATCCAGCGCCAGGCGGTGATCCTCGCCTCCGGCGGCACGATCACACAGGAGACCAGGCACTGGCACGAGGACACGGGGGAGACGTCGCCCGGTCGTCCGAAGTCGGATGCGGACGACTACCGGTACTTCCCTGAACCCGACCTGCTGCCGGTCGCACCCAGTGAGGAACTGATCGAAGAGCTGCGTGCCGCGCTTCCCGAGGCGCCTGCCGTGCGCCGCCGCCGGCTGAAGGCGGAATGGGACTTCACCGACCTGGAACTGCAGGACGTCGTCAACGGCGGCCTGCTGAACGAGGTCGAGGCGACGGTCGCCGCTGGAGCCGCACCCCAGACCGCACGCAAGTGGTGGACGGGTGAGATCACCCGCGTCGCCAACGCGCAGGAGAGGGAGCCCGCCGCGCTGGTGGCTCCGGAGCAGGTCGCGTCGCTGCAGAAGCTGATCGACGACGGCACGCTCACCGACAAGCTCGCCCGCCAGGTGCTGGAGGGCGTGATCGCCGGCGAGGGAACGCCGCAGGAGGTCGTCGACGCTCGCGGATTGGCAGTCGTCTCCGACGACGGCGCGCTGATCGCCGCGATCGACGACGCCCTGGCCGCTCAGCCGGACGTGCTCGAGAAGATCCGTGGCGGCAAGGTGCAGGCCGCCGGGGCGATCATCGGTGCCGTGATGAAGGCGATGAAGGGCCAGGCCGACGCAGCCCGCGTGCGCGAGCTCATCCTGGAGCGCGCCTAGCGCCTACTGCGCAGCCCTCGAACACACGGCGCTGTAAGTCGCGACGTCGGGGGTTGCGGGGAGAATAGGGGCATGGGGCGATCGGACGGCAGCGGAAGGCGCGTGTCTGCGCCGGATGCCGACGACTCCGACACAGGCGTCCTGCACATCGACATGGACGCGTTCTTCGCGGCCGTCGAGGTGCTGCACGACCCGTCGCTTGCAGGCAAGCCGGTCGTGATCGGGGCTCCGGATGGCCGGTCGGTCGTCTCCAGCGCCTCGTACGAAGCGCGCCGGTACGGAGTGCGCTCGGCGATGCCGATGGCACGTGCGCTGCAGCTGTGCCCGCGCGCGACGGTGGTGCCGCCGAGCTTCACGCGTTATCGAGAGGCATCGGCCCAGGTGATGGACATCTTTCGGCAGATCACCCCGCTGGTCGAACCGCTGTCGATCGACGAGGCCTTCCTTGATGTGCGCGGGGCCAAGAGGCTGTGGGGCAGTCCAGGCGAGATCGCCCGGATGATCCGGCGCCGGGTGACAGCCGAGACCGGGCTGGTCTGCAGCGTCGGCGTCGCCGCGACGAAGCACGTGGCGAAGATGGCGTCGACGATGTCGAAGCCCGATGGGCTGCTGATCGTGCCGGCACAGGAGACCGCTGACTTCCTCGCGCCTCTGCCGGTGCGCACGATCTGGGGCGTCGGGCCCAAGGCCGCGGAGGCGCTCGAAGCGCGGGCCGTGCGGACCATAGAGGACGTGCGCCGCACGCCCCACCATGTGCTCGCCAGAGTGCTCGGCGAATCGGGAGCGCGAAGGGTGGCGGAGCTCGCCGTCGGCGATGATCCGCGCGAGGTGCAGACGGAGCGGGTTGAGAAGAGCATCAGCCACGAGGAGACGTTCGCCGACGACGTGCGCGACCCTGAAGCGCTGCGGGCGGAGCTGCTGCGCCTTGCGGACCGCGTGGCGGTGCGGTTGCGCAGGGCCGGGATGGAAGCCGCCGGAGCGGCCATCAAGGTGCGCTTCGCCGACTTCACCACCATCACGCGCTCGCAGGCGCTTCATGAGCCGACTGACCTCGGCCAGCGCCTGGGCGAAGCGGCGCGCGAGCTGTTCGCCGCCGTGGACAGGCACGATCCGGTGCGGCTGATCGGAGTGCGGGCCGAGCGCCTCCGGCCCGCGGGATCGTCTGCACTGGCGCTCTGGGACGAGGATGCGGACTGGCGCCGCGCAGAGGGCGCGCTCGACGACGCCGTCGCGCGCTTCGGGGCGGGAGCGCTCACGCGCGCGACCTTCCTGGGGCGTGGGGCTGCGCATGTTCCGCCGCGACCGCCGGAGATCTCGGACTGACGCGAGCAGGACGTCGGTGAGAGCAGATCGGGCCGATCCGGAGTAGGTTGGAGGTATGCCCAACATCGCACTGGAACTCGGCAAGATCACGAACCGTGCCGGCGTGAACGCCGTCTACGGTGAGAAGCAGGAAGTCGACGGCGTCACGATCGTCCCTGTGGCCGCGGCCTGGTCGGGCTTCGGCGGCGGCGACGAAGAGGGCAAGGGCTCAGGCGGCGGTGGCGGCAGCATCTCCATGCCGCTCGGCGTCTACGTGCGCCGACCGGAGGGGCTGCGTTTTGAGCCGAACATCATCGCACTGCTGGCGGTATCGGTTCCGGTGATCTGCGTGGCAGGGCGCGCCCTGCGCAAGATCATCCGTGCCCTCAAGAAGTAGCGACGCCTTTGCGGCATCGTTCGATGTCGCCTTCGACACGGTGCTCCGGCGCGTGCGCGCCCTCGATGTCGGGCTGCCGCGCGTCGTCATCGACGGACGCAGCGGTTCGGGCAAGACAACCATCGCGGCGCGGCTTCGCGACGCGTGGGCCCGCCACGAGACGCCGCTCCTGATCGCGCTCGACGACTTCTACCCTGGGTGGGACGGGCTCGCGTCAGCGAGCACGATCGTCGCCGACGACATCCTGGCACCCATCGCCGCAGGGCGACCAGGACAGTTCCGCCGATGGGACTGGGCATCCGGAACTCTCGGCGCGAGTGTCAGCATCGCACCCGACACCGCACTGATCATCGAAGGCGCGGGTGCGCTCACTCCGCGCACGCAGGAGATCGCCGATCTGACCGTCTGGCTGGACGCCTCGGAAGTCTCGCGCCGAGAGCGGGCGCTGGCCCGCGACGGCGAGACCTACGCGCCGCACTGGGAGCGCTGGGCGACGCAGGAGCGTGCGCACATCGCCACCCACGATCCCGCTGCGCTCGCGGACCTCCGGTTCGAGCTGCACTAGCGACTCGTACGGCGCCGAGTGCGGGTTGCCTAATCACCCAGCTCCGCCAGTCCGCTGTGCGCGGCTTCGAGGATGCCGGAATCGTCGGCGGGGTCGAGGCGGTCGATGAGTTCGCGGTAGACGACGGCTGCTTCGTCCGTGCGGCCCGCGGCCGTGAGCGCCGTGGCGCGATGGATGTCGGAGAGCCGTGCGAACTGCGGCATGCCGCGGCTGTCAGCCGCCTCAGCTGTCTCGCGCAGCGCGCCGATCGCCTCGTCGCGGCGGCCGAGTGCGAGCAGCGCCCTGCCGCGGGAGATGCGCGCGTCCAGCGCCCTGTCCCACAACTCGGCGGCTTCCGCTGCGCCGATGGCCTCGTCGAGCACCGCAACACCCGCGTCGTTCCCGGCACCGGCGCTGAACCAGCCGTGCAGCTGCTGCGCGCGTGCCAGCAGTGCGGGAACGCCGGAGCGCCTGGCGAGTTCCACACCCTCCGCGGCGGTGTCCACTGCGTCCTCATCGTCGACGTCGTGCAGCAGAGACGCCACGTCGAGCGTCACGGCCGCCGCTCTGTCCCAGATCTCCGCATCCGCCGCGACGCGTGCCGCCCATGTCCAGACGCGGTACGCGACCGCCAGCTCGCCGCATTCCGCCGCAGCTCGGCCCAGTCCGCTCGCGACGCGTGAGAGGACGACGGGGTCCTCCTCGCCCGACTCGTGCATGGCGTCGAACGCGAGCTGGAAGTTCTCCAGCGCTGCCTGAGCCTGTCCCGCATCGAGCTGCAACGATGCCAGCGTGTGCCGCTGGCCGGGAAGCGCCTGTCCTACCTGCTCGAAGCTTCGGATGGCGTATGCCGCGCGGGCGCTCGCCTCGCGGGGGCGGCCGAGATCGGCATAGATCTGCGCGGCGAGCATGGCCGAGTTGCCGACGGCGATGGGATCTTCGGCTCGCGCGGCGTCGGCGATGAGCCGTTCGCTCGCGGTCGCCGCCTCGTCGAAGCGCGCCTTCGACGCCATCGAGATCGTGACGACCCTCCTGGCGGTGAGCATCACGGTGTCTGCGGCGCGCGGGTCCTCGAGTGCCAGCGCGGCGACCTCACCGGCCTCCTCGAACAGCTCCGCGCGCGTGAGGGCCTCGAGATGGGCGTCGACGAGCCCTGGCCACAGCATGTTCTCGTCGTCGTCGGGGAGGGTCAGCGCGGCCTCGCGCACGGCGGCGAGGGCGGCGTCCACGCCGCCGGTCGGCGTCTCCGGGGCATCGAACTGGGTGGCGGCGAGCGTGATGAGCAGGTCGACCAGCAGCGAGGGGTCGCCGCCCTGCGATCTGGCGCGTTCGATCTCCGCGGCGATCTCGTCGACATCGTCGCGCGATGCGTTGCCGAGCATCTTCAGCCCGAGCCGCTCCTCGGCATCGGCATAGTCGTGCCAACCGGCTTCGCGCATCGCCGCGACGCGTGCGCGGTGATGCGCCATCGCTGACGCCTCGTCGTCGTCGCCCAGCGCCGCCCACACGCGCACCGTGTGCAGGGGAGGGGCAGCACCCGGCGTCGCCGTCTGCACACCGCGCGCCGCGGCCTCATCCGCTCGTGCCAGGTGACCGCCCGCCACCAGACGTCGAGCTTCGATCAGCCACCCGCGGGCATCGGACGGTTCCGGATGCGCCGACGCGAGTGGCGCGTACGTCTCGGCATCTGAGAAGGGCAGATCGTACCGTTCCGTACGAAGCGCGCGCGCGGCGGCGAGGTCGCGGGCGCAGCGGTCGTTGCCGTTGCGCCCGTCGAAGGCGGCGCCGATGCGCTCCGCGATGCTCCAGGCGCGATCGCGGAACTCGCTCACCGTGTGCTGACGTTTCCGCTCGCCGAACAGGCGCGCGATGTTCTCGCCGTCGGATCCGACGAGCTCACGCTCGCCCGCGCCTGCCTCGACCGCTGCGTCGAGCAGCACCGCGATGGAACGCAGTACGCCCATGTGATGCTGATCGGAGAACGCGTCGACGGTGAACCCGCTGAGATGCCGCTGCAGCAGCTCGAGACCGCGCTCGACGTTGCCTGTCACGGCGCAGAACTCGAGATGGAAGCGCACCATCGAGATCGCGTCGGGGTTGGTGCGCGCGGCACGGTAGCTGCGCGCGTGCACGATCATCGCCTCGTCGCCGCTGCCAGCGCGCAGCAGCGGCAGCAGCGCCTGCGCATCGGCGAACTCCGGTTCCTCCCCGCAGGAGAGATCCTGGTCGTGGATCTCCCGCCACAGCCGCAGCGCCTGGCCGTCGTCGCCCTGAAGAGCGGCGAAACCGGCGTCCGTCGATCGCTGGCACGCCTCGCAGTGCGAGTATTCGTCGCGCGGCGTGAGCTCGCGCGCCGTCATATGACGTTCGGCCGCCTCGAAGTCGCCGAGCGCGATGGCCACGTCGCGGCGGGCCTGGTGCACGCCGTTCTGGCTCAGCCCCGCCTCGCGGAAGCGCCGCTCCATGTCGCTGAGCACCTGCTCGATGCGGGCGATCGGGAAGCGACTGTTGCCGGCCAGCAGCCCGGCGATCCACTTGTGCTGGAACAGCAGGTCGGGCCCGTCGTCCGTCCGCGCGATCGGGAAGCGCGCGGGATCGGAGTCGTGCTTCGCGACGCACCACGCGAACGAGGAGAGCATCGTGTCGGCGTCGTTCAGCCAGTGCGCGATGTCGGTCTGCAGCATGCGGGCGCGGTAGCACGTGTCGTCAGCACCGGCCTCGTCGGCCAGCCGCACGGCCTGCGCGACCTGTTCGTGCGCCTGGTCCGCGTACTCTCCCTGCTCGATCCGGTCGAGGATCCGTTCTGCCTCTGGTGCGGTGCTCACCGTTCTCCCTCTGTTCCGAAGACGTCGATTCCGTTCGTGACGCCGGCGCTGAGAGCGACCATGTCGCCGAGCGCGTCGGTGAGCATGGCACGGTCCGCTGCGGTGAGCGGCCGGTGCGAGCTCAGCAGCGACTGCACGTATACGAGCTTCGTGGTCCGGTCGAAGACGAGGCCGTCGTCGATCGACGCGATCTGCCGCACAAGCGGATTCGACCAGTTCAGGCAGAGCCTGATGCCGAGCGTGCGGGCCTCGTCGCGGCGCCTGGAATCGAGGATGGCTCCGACGTCGTCGAGGACGTCGCCCCACAGCGAATCCGATGCCTGCCCCTTCGCCTCATCGAGCTCGCGGCGCTTGATCGTCTCGGGATCGGCGACGCACAGGCCTGGCACGCTCTTCGGCGAGAAGGCGCGGACGATCACATCCGCGCGCGTCTCGGCCAGCGCAGTGCGCGCCCGCTGCTCGAGGGCGCGCACCGCGTCGAGATCGTCGAGCGGCGGCGGGCTCAGCTCGTCGAGCAGATCGTCGACGCGCACTCGGGTCACTCGTGCCCCGGTGAGGGCCGGCAGCCGCCTCAGCAGGTCGGCGTCGTATGAGTAGCCCGCGTTGATGACGGGCGCGTCCTCGGCGGCCACGGCGGCGATCTGGCGGAACTCGTCGACCGTCTCGACGTAGCGCAGTTCGCCGCCGGACGTTGTGAGCTCGTCGACCGTGTGAGTGCCCCGCGACGTTTCGAGCGTCAGCCACGGCAGCACGGCGCGCGCGAGGTCGTCGTCGTGCACGGCCATGGCCTTCAGCGCCATCTGGTGCACGGACAGGAACTCCTGGAACCGCCACGGCTCATCGCGGGAGAGCCGGATGATCCACGCGCGCAGCGCTTCGCCGAGCCGTTCGCGCGTGATCTCGAGGGAGACGTCCTCGACGAACGATTCCCGAGACGCCGTCGGCGTGAGGCTCTCCGTGTCGATCACGGCGCGGACGAAGAACGCCCACGGCGGCAGCAGGCGATCGAGCTGGTCGCTGACGAGCATCCGGCCGAGATAGACCGTGCTGGGCTGACGCATGCCGGGCGGAGCCGAGAAGGGCAGCACGAACGCGACGCCGGTCGTTCCGGTTTCCGCGACCGAGAGCGGGATCACGTCGAGGGGCTCCCGGCCGAGCATCTCCGAGCCGAGCTCGTCGAGCTCCTCATCCGTCGCATCCGGATCGAGGAACACGGCGCGGCGAGTCACCTGATCGCGGCTGCCGTCGGCGTTCGCGACCGTGACACGCACCGGGAGATACCCGCCGAAGCGCTCTGCGAGCCCTGTGACGCGCCCCCGCGCGAGCAGCGAGGCCTCATCCGGACGAGGAACGAGCACCACCTCGGTGCCGATCGGGAGCTCGGCGGTCGCGGCTTCGTCGAGTTCGCGGACGCGGAACTCGCCCGTCGCGTCACCTACCCACTCGATCGCGGGCGCACCCGACGCCGATCGGCTGATCACCGTGATCCGGTCGGCGACCATGAAGCAGCTCAGCAGGCCGATGCCGAACTGCCCGAGGAAGCTCTCGCGGCGCACCTGCAGCAGTTCGTCCCGCTTGGAGCTTCGCCCGACGGTCGAGAGCAGTTCTGCGGCCTCGTCCGCGGTGAGCCCCGCGCCGTTGTCGCGGAAACGGAACGCGCGCCCGTCCTCGGCCGGAACGATCTCGATCAGCCCGGCAGGGGCATCCGGATGATCGTCCGCTCTGGCGCGGATCGCGTCGCGTCCGTTCTGCAGGAGTTCGCGCAGGAACACCTGCGGGCTGGAGTAGATGTGGCGGCTGAGCAGATCGACGACGCTGCGCAGATCGACCTGGAAAGGACGGGATGCGGACACGCTCACCAATCTACGCAGGACAGCCTGAGCGTCATTCGCCGTGGAGCTCGTCGGCGGCCGTGACGAGGCCGTCGAGGCGGTAGCCGAGCCAGTCGAACACCGCGAAGCGCGGATCCTCCGGATCGTGCGCCGTCTCCGCGCTGATGCCGAGCCGGCTGGCGATGACCAGACGAAGCGAGGTGAGGGTGCGCAGCCACGCTTCCGTCGCCTCCTCGTCGAGGGCCAGGTCGACCGGCGCGAACTCGTCGGTCTCGCCGCTGTCGGTGACCTTCTCGAGCGCTCGGCGGACCATGCTCGCGTCGCGAGCACGCCGATGCAGCAGGTCGCCCCTGGTGAGTGAGCGGAACTCGTTCGACGCTTCGGAGTCATCCGGATAGACGTCCGGAGCGAGGCGTTCGACGGCCGGATCGTCCGACGGCGTGCCGTTGACGAGGTCCGCGAACTGGCGCACCAGGTCTTCCAGATGCTCGACCTCGATGCGCGTCATCGTGAGCATCAGCATCTTCTCGCTCATGGTGTTCCCTCCCGCACGGTGGCCCAGAGGCCGTAGTCGTGCATCGCCTGCGCGTGCAGTTCCATCTGCTCGCGGGCGCCTTCCGCGACGATCGCGTGGCCGTCGTTGTGTACGGCGAGCATGAGCCGCTGGGCCTTCTCCGGGCTGTAGCCGAAGTGCTCGCGGAACACGCGGACGACGTAGCTCATCAGATTGACCGGGTCGTCCCAGACGATCGTCTGCCAGGGGCCGGATGAGGAAGGCTGCAGGTCGATTTGCTCGTCGAGTTCGGGAAGCGCGATGCTCATGCCCACCCCAGCTCGTGCAGCCGATCGTCGTCGATTCCGTAGAAGTGCCCGATCTCGTGCACCAGCGTCGTGTGCACCTCATCGCGGAGCTCGTCCTCCGTGGCGCAGCGGACGAGATGCGGTTCGCGGTAGACGATGATGCGGTCGGGAAGATCGCCCATGCCGTAGCGATCGCGTTCGGTGAGCGCGAGCCCGTCGTACAGTCCGAGGAGCCCGAGCGAGCCGTCCTCAGGGCGATCCTCGACGACGAACACCACGTTGTCGAGCCCGTCGACCATGTCGTCGGGCAGCAGGTCGAGCTCGTCGATCACGAGACGCTCGAACTCGTCAGCATCCATCCGCATCGCAGGCTCCTCCTGACCGGCCGCGGCATCGGCGCGGTCAGCGGGATCGGGAGCGCTCATGGGTGCGGGCCTTCCGTTGCAGCATGTTCGTTCCAGTCTACGGAGCCGAGACGAGCCGGTCGCACGATGTCGGGAGAATGTCTGCGAGGTGAACAGAGTGTGACTCGGTCGCGTGGCGTGCCGACGTCGGAGCGGCCCGTTCATAGGATGAACTCGGTTCATTTGTCGGTGCAGCGTGTGCGCCGTGCAATGCCGGAGCATCGGGTTGCGGCACGGCGCACCGCCGGGAGAACCCGCACCGAACGCACGACAGAAAGCGGATGTGTGAATCCGACCGTTTCGCCCGTCCCGACCTCGCACCGCGATCCGCAGCTGCCGCTCGCGCGCGGCCGATTCGCGCCGCATCCGCGCACGCTCGTCGACGTGCTGCGCGCAACGGTCGCAGCACATCCGAACGCCAGCGCGCTCGACGACGGGTCGGGCGCCCTCAGCTACACCGAGCTGCTCGAAGCATGCGCCGCCCGTGCGGACGAGCTGCGCCGGGCGGGCGTCGGGCGCGGCGACAGGGTCGGCGTACGCGTGGTCAGCGGCTCCCGAGACCTGTACATCGCGATCCTCGGCATCATCTTGGCAGGAGCCGCCTACGTCCCCGTCGACGCGGACGACACCGATGAGCGCGCCCGCCTCGTCTTCGGCGAGGCGGGCGTCGTCGGCATCATCGGCGACGACGGCTATGTGCCGCGACCTGCGAACTCGGAGCCGGTGGTGCGGGAGGCTGAGGCCCCCGGCCTCGACGATGCCGCGTGGGTGATCTTCACTTCGGGCTCCACAGGCGTGCCCAAGGGCGTCGCCGTCTCGCACCGCTCCGCCGCAGCGTTCGTCGATGCCGAGGCGAACTGGTTCCTGCGCGATGCGCCGCTCGGCCCCGGCGATCGCGTGCTCGCCGGCCTGTCCGTCGCGTTCGACGCCTCGTGCGAGGAGATGTGGCTGGCGTGGCGCAGCGGCGCATGCCTCGTGCCGGCGCCGCGCTCCCTCGTCCGATCGGGGGAGGACCTGTCGGGGTGGCTGGTGCGCCAGAGCATCAGCGTCGTCTCGACCGTGCCGACGCTGGCGGCGATGTGGCCGGCCGAGGCGATCGAGAACGTGCGGCTGCTGATCTTCGGCGGGGAGGCGTGCCCGCCGGAGCTCGCCGCACGACTGGTGGACTCGAGCCGCGAGGTCTGGAACACGTATGGACCGACGGAGGCGACCGTCGTCTCGTGCGGATGTCCGCTCGACGGCGAGACGCCGGTGAGCATCGGCCTGCCGTTGGACGGATGGGACCTCGCGGTCGTCGACACGGAGGGGAACCGGGTCGCGGAGGGCGAAACGGGCGAACTCATCATCGGCGGGGTCGGGCTGGCGAGCTATCTCGATCCGGCCAAGGACGTGGAGAAGTACGCGCCGATGCCGTCGCTCGACTGGGAGCGCGCCTACCGATCGGGCGACCTCGTGCGATACGAGCCAGATGGGCTCATGTTCGTCGGGCGCGCGGACGACCAGGTGAAGGTCGGTGGGCGCCGGATCGAACTGGGAGAGGTCGAGAACGCTCTGCAGGACGTGCCTGGCGTCACCGCCGCTGCTGCTGCCGTGCGCAAGAGCGAGGCAGGCGTTCCCGTGCTCGTCGGCTACCTCGTGACGGAGTCCCCGCTTGATCGTGCCGCGGCGAGGGAGATGCTCGCCGATCGGCTGCCCTCCGGCGTGATGCCGTTGCTCGCGGAGGTCGACGAACTGCCCGTGCGGACATCCGGGAAGGTCGACAGGGCCGCACTGCCGTGGCCGCTGCAAGACGTCGATTCCACTCGGATCGAAGGGCTGACGGGCACGGAGGAGTGGCTCGTCGAGCAGTGGAAGGCGGTGCTCGGCGTTCCCGTTCCCGATCGGGGAGCCGACTTCTTCGATCTCGGAGGGGGATCGCTCGCCGCCGCTCAGCTCGTCTCGCGCGTCCGTGCCCGAGTGTCGGAGTTCACGGTGGCAGACATCTACGACATGCCGAAGCTGCGTCAGATGGCGAAGGCGATCGCAGCGACGGACGACGCATCCGGTGACGACGAGTTCCACCAGGCACGGCCGACGCGCAGGCGCACGCAGTGGACGCAGACGCTCGTCGGCCTTCCCCTGTTCATCACGGGAGGCCTGCGCTGGCTCGTCTACGTGCTCACCGCCGGAACGGTGCTGAACCTCACCACAGGCTTCGACGCGCTGCCGACCGCACCGTGGTGGGTCCTCGTCGTCGGCATCGCGGTCGTGGCGACGCCGTTCGGCCGGATGGGCATCGCCGCCTTCGCGGCGCGCGTCCTGCTCGCCGGGGTCCGCCCAGGCGACTATCCGCGCGGCGGCCGGGTGCACATGCGGCTGTGGCTCGCCGAGCAGTTCGCCGTGCAGATCGAGGCGACGGGCCTTGCCGGCGCTCCGTGGATCACGCTGTACGCGAGAGCGCTCGGCGCGAAGATCGGCAAGGGTGTCAGTCTGCACACGCTCCCGCCGATCACGGGCATGCTCACCGTCGGCAAGGGCTCGTCGATCGAGCCGGAGGTCGATCTCACGGGGTACTGGATCGACGGCGATGTGCTGCGGCTCGGCGAGGTGCGCATCGGGCGCCAGGTCTCCGTCGGCGCGCGCAGCACGCTCGCGCCTGGAGCGCGGATCGACGACGGCGCGGAGATCACGCCGGGGTCGGCTGTCTTCGGGCGGGTGAAGTCCGGTCAGACCTGGGCGGGTTCCCCCGCTGTGCGCATCGGCGGCGACTCGAGCGACCAGTGGCCGTCGAACGAGGGCCCGCGCTCGCGGTTCTGGCAGGCCGTGTACGGGCTGTCGTCGATGCTGCTGGCGCTGCTGCCGTTCGGCTCCTTCGTCGCAGGCGGCGCCGTGATCGCCATGGGCATGCGGGGTGCGGGATCCCTCGGCGACGTCGCGCTCGCCGCGGCGGTGTGGCTCGTGCCTGCGGTGCTCCTGACCGGAATCGTGTACGCCGGTGCCGTCGTCGTCTTCGTCCGTCTGCTGTCGATCGGGCTGCACCCCGGCACGCACCCCGTGCTCGGCCGCATCGGATGGCAGGCCTGGGCGACCGAGCGCGTGCTCGACACGGCTCGGACGCTGCTGTTCCCGCTGTACTCGAGCCTGTTCACACCCGTGTGGCTGCGCCTGCTCGGAGCCAGGGTCGGCCGCAACGTCGAGGCCTCGACAGTGCTGCTCATTCCGCGCCTGACGCGCATCGACGAGGGTGCGTTCCTCGCCGACGACACCATGGTCGCCTCGTACGAGCTGCACCGCGGATGGCTGCGCATCGGGAGGGTCAGAATCGGAAAGCGCGCCTTCCTCGGGAACTCGGGGATGGCCGCCCCTGGCCACAAGGTGCCGAAGAACTCGCTCGTCGCCGTGCTGTCTGCGGCGCCGACGAAGGCGAAGTCCGGATCGTCATGGCTGGGTTCGCCGCCGGTGCGGCTGCGCCGACTCGCGCAGGACAGCGACGACTCGCGCACCTACCGGCCGGGCGCGGGGCTGCGCATCGCCCGCACGCTGTGGGAGCTGTGCCGCGTCGTTCCGGTGATCGTCAGCTGCGGGCTCGGCCTCGCCGTGATGCTCGCGTTCGCGTGGCTCTGGCAGGCCGTCGGCGTGTGGACCGTTCTGCTCGCCGGCGTCGTCATGCTCGCAGCAGGGGCCGCGGCCGCGGTGATCTCAACCGCGGCCAAGTGGATCATCGTCGGTCCGATCCGTGCGGGCGAGCAGCCGCTGTGGTCGAGCTTCGTCTGGCGCACCGAGGTGAGCGACACGTTCACGGAGATGCTCGCGGCACCCTGGTTCGCCCGCACAGCCGCGGGAACGCCCGTGCTCACGCTGTGGCTGCGCTCGCTCGGGGCGACGATCGGCTCCGGCGTGTGGTGCGAGTCGTACTGGCTGCCAGAACCCGACCTGGTCCGACTCGGCGACGGTTCCACAGTGAACCGGGGCTGCGTCGTGCAGACGCATCTGTTCCACGACCGGATCATGAGCATGGACGTCGTCGAACTGGGTGCGGGGGCGACGCTCGGCCCGCACAGCGTGATCCTGCCCGCGGCGGAGATCGGAGAGCATGCGACCGTCGGCCCCGCCTCGCTCGTCATGCGCGGCGAGGACGTGCCGATCGGCTCGCGCTGGAGCGGCAACCCCATCGGCCCATGGCGCGCGGTGAAGGTGCGCGCCTACCAGTCGACGAAGTAGGTTCTCTGAATGCGCACGCAGTACACGCCGCACAGCGGCGACAGCAGCTACCGGGTCGAGCACTGTGCGCTCGACATCGACTACACCCCGCGCACCAACCGGCTCGCAGGTCGCGCGCAGATGCGGATCGAGGTGGTCGAGCAGACCCGCTCGCTGCGCGTCGACCTGGTGGGGCTGCAGGCGGGGAAGGTCCGCGTCGACGGCCGTCCGCAGCGCAAGGTCGCCCAGAACGACCACGGCATCACCGTCAAGCCCGGCCGCAGGCTCGAAGCGGGGGAGCAGCTCCTGCTCGAGATCGAGTACTCCGGGCGCCCTCGCCCTCGCCGCTCCCGCTGGGGAGCGCTCGGCTGGGAAGAGCTGGAGGAAGGGGCGATGGTCGCGGCACAGCCGATCGGCGCGCCGACCTGGTTCCCGTGCAACGACCGCGTCGACGATCGTGCACGCTACGACATCCGGTTCACCACCGATCGGGAGTTCTTCGCGGCGGCCACCGGCGTGCCCGGCCCCGTCGAGAGCGCAGGAGGCAAGCGCACCTGGTCATTCTCGTCCGACGTGCCGACGGCGACCTATCTGCTCGCGCTGCACGTCGGGCCGTACCAGCAGTACCCGCAGACCTCCGAGATCGCATCCGGTGAGCTGCGCTGGCGCCTGGTGACGCCCCCGGCCCAGCACGGCACGATGCTCGAGGCCTTCGCCGACGTGCCCAGGATGATCGAGACGTTCGAAGACTGGTTCGGCCCCTACCCGCAGTCGGACCTGACGGTCGTGGTCACCAGCGAGGAGCTCGAGATCCCGCTCGAATCGCAGGGGCTGGTCACATTCGGCGCCAACCATGCCGGTCCCGACGAGCAGAGGCTGATCGCGCATGAGCTGGCGCACCAGTGGTTCGGCAACAGCGTCGGCATCGGCGCGTGGGGGGACATCTGGCTGAACGAGGGCTTCGCCTGCTTCTCGGAATGGGTGTGGTCGGAAGCCTCGGGGGGCCAGAGCATCGCCGACATGGCCGAGGCGCACCATGCACGGCTCGCCGAGCTGCCGCAGGATCTCGTGCTGGGCGACCCCGGGGCGGATGACATGTTCGACGACCGCGTCTACAAACGCGGCGCTCTTCTGCTCGAAGCGCTCAGGCGCACCACAGGGCATCAGCGGTTCCGGGCCCTGATGCGCGAATGGGCGACGGGCATGGCGCACACGCTCGCGACGCAGGACGCCTTCTTCGCGCTCGCCGGATCGCACACCGATGTGCCGCTGGAGGCCTTCCGGCGGTCGTGGCTCGTAGAGACGGCGCTGCCGGATCTCCCTGCTCGTGCCGGGCGGCGCGCACAGGGAGACGCGATCGGGGCCTGATCAGCCGAGCGCGACGCTGAGGACCGCGCGACGGGGGCGGTCTATCCGGATGTCGAAGCCGCCCAGCGCATCGTGTGCGCCGGTGGCGGGCGCGGCCCATTCGCCGTCGCGGTCATGCTGAAAGCACTCGTCGGGCTCGTGGTGCGCGGAACCGGATTCCGCGGCGCTCCTGCGCGGAATTGTTCGGGGGAGCGCGCCGCGCAGGCCGGTGCGGCGCGCTTTGGCCACGGCTTCCCCGCGCGTCCACGAGGAGACCATCGGCGCGTCGATGGCCTCACCGACCGCGCGGCGGGTGACATCGTCGTCGAGCTCGACGTCGATGCCGAATGCGCGTGCGCGCTCCGGTGCCACGCCGACTGCGACGAGCCCGCCGGCGTACGAGACGCTCACGAGCGGGCCGGGAGCGCCTCCGACGCGGACCAGAAGCGGACCGTGCGGTCCGCCGCACGCAGGGCACACCTGGCCGAGTGAAGCGTCCGGAGCGAGCATCCGGGCGAGCAGGGTCCGCCCGAGCGGGCGCGCGGCAGCGCGCGTCGGGGCCACGGCCCATGTGAGGGCGACGCCTGAGCGCCGGATGATGATGGGTGCGGCCGCCGTCATCGAGTCGTCGGCTGCTGCGCTGCGCGCTGTGCTCGGCGCTTCGCGCCTTCGACGCTCGATCGCTCGCACCGGCTCAGATCAGTTCGCGCAGGAACTGCTCCGGGCTGATCCCCGCAGCCGACGCGCGCTCGCGCAGCCGTGCGTGCTCGCTCGCCGTGAGGGCGAGCCGGATCTCCGTGGCATCTTCGTCGTGGTCGTCGAACAGCGTCGGCTGCTCGACGACCACGGCCCCGGATGCGGGGGACGGGTCGGGGGCGACCGGCGGCGCGGTGGGGGAAGGCGCGTCTGCGTCGTGGCCGGCGAAGCCCGGTCCCGCGTCGACGGCCGAGCGATTCCGGTACGCCTGAGCCGCGCTGTTGGCCCGCTTGTCCGCCGCCTCGTTCCGCGGGTGTCCCGCGTGGCCCTTCACCCATTCGAACGTCACGCTGCGCCCGGTGATCTCGGCATCGAGTGCCTCGAGGATGTCGCGGTTGAGCACCGGCTTGCCGTCCGCCTTGCGCCAGCCCTTGCGCTTCCATCCGGGCATCCATCTGGTCACCGAGTCGATCACATATCTGCTGTCGCACTCGATGTGCAGCGCCTCGTCGGTGCCCGCCGTCGACCGCAGCAGCTCGAGCACGGCCAGGAGCTCGCCCTGGTTGTTCGTGCCGTGGGGCGAGCCGCCTGCAGCCCAGCTGTCGTCGTCGATGAACCATGCCCAGCCCATCGGTCCTGGATTGCCGAGGGCGGAGCCGTCTGCTGCGGCGGTGATCGTCATCCCCTCAGCCTAGAGCGCGCCGGTGGGCTCGCCCCGCCCGCGCGTCGTGCGCAGCCGGCGATCCCTGATGGGAAAATGGAGGGATGACGGCGAACCCGGCAGACTCGGTCGACATGACGACGACGGTCGGCGCCGCACCCGGTGCGGAGTTCGGCTTCCTCGACAGTCCCGTAGAAGAAGCCGCTCGGCGCCTGCTGGGCTGCGAGCTGGTCAGCGAGATCGACGGCGAGCGCGTGCGGGTCAGGATCGTGGAGACCGAGGCGTACGACGAGACCGATCCGGCCAGCCACACCTTCCGCGGGCGCACGCCGCGCAACGCCGCGATGTTCCTCCCGGCAGGTCACCTGTACGTCTACCGCTCGCACGGAATCCACTTCTGCTGCAACGTCGTCACGGGCCGGGTGGGCATCGGATCCGGAGTGCTCATCCGGGCCGCCGAGCCGCTCGAGGGCGAGGAGATCATGCGGGCGCGTCGCGGACGCGGGGGAGCAGAGCTCACCAACGGGCCGGGAAAGCTCGGCCAAGCGCTTGGTGCCGATCTCTCACTGACCGGAACGTCGCTCTCGGGTGACGGGCTGGGACTGCGGCTCGATCGCCGCGTGGAGCTGCCAGATGCTGAGATCGTCACAGGCGTGCGGGTGGGCATATCGAAGGCCGTCGACGCGCCGCGCCGGTTCTACGTCAGAGGCAGTGCCTTCGTATCGCGCCACCACGGCGCACCGCACTGACCGCGCTCACACGAGCGAATCGTCGGCCTGGACCTCGCCCCAGACCGACAGCATGTGCGAGCGGGAGTGCGCCTCGGCTTCCTCGCCGTCACCCGTGCTGATCGCCGCGGCGACCGATTCGTGCTCCTCGAGCGTTCCCGGAGCGGGCACTGGCGGGGTCAGCCCGAGTCGTGTCCGGCCCGTGAGCACCTCGCGCACAGGCGCGCGCAGGGCGATCAGCTGCGGGTTGCCGGAGGCCTGCAGCAGCAGATCGTGGAACTCGACATCGGCCGCGAGGAAGTCATCGGAGGCGCCGCCGCCGCCCGCCGCGAGCGCACGCAGCCGCTGGGCGAGGCGGCGCAGCTCGGCGCGCTGCGCCGGCGTCGCCCTGCGCGCCGCCAACCGGGCAGCCGTCGGCTCGACGGCCACACGCAGCTCCATCAGCGCCTCCAGCTGCTGCTGCCGGAACGGGCCGCGCAGATTCCAGCCGATCACCCGCGGCGCGAGCGCGTCCCAGGCGTCGCGCGGCTGCACCGTGATCCCGACCCGACGACGCGATGCCACCAGACCGAGGCTCTCGAGCACCTGCACGGCATCGCGAGCGACCGTGCGCGAAGCGCTGTAGTCGTGTTCGAGCTGTGCCAGCGTGAAGACCGCGTCAGGGGCGATCTCGCCCTGGGCGATGCGGGAGCCGAGATCGTCGGTGACGTCATCGTGGATGCGGCCCGCCATTGGATTCCTTCCTCGAAGCAAGTAGTGATACCTTACTACGGCGATAAATACTACCTTTGCGGAATGGCCAGCGATGGTCCGTTCTGCTCGACTCACATTCAACGGAGAATCCCATGACTGAAGAGTGGACTCAGACCCTCGGCGCAGGGCCGCTGCTCGGCATCGCCGCCGGCGCTGTGCTGCTGATTCTGTTCCTCGTGATCAAGCTGCGCCTGCACGCGTTCCTCACGCTGATCCTCGTATCGGTGCTCACCGCGATCGCGACGGGGCTGCCGGTGGGCGAGATCGTCGGCACACTGACGGATGACTTCGGGAAGACGCTCGGCTCCGTCGCCCTGCTGATCGGGCTCGGTGCGATCCTCGGAAGGCTCATCGAGTCATCGGGCGGCGCCAAGGCCGTGGCCGACCTGATGGTCCGGATCTTCGGTGAGAGACGCGCGGCGTTCGCCCTCGGCATCACGTCGCTGCTGCTCGGCTTCCCGATCTTCTTCGACGCAGGCCTCGTCGTCATGCTGCCGATCATCTTCGCCGTCGCCCGACGCATCGGCGGCAAGAACCTGCTGCTGTTCGGCATCAGCGGCGCCGCGGCGTTCTCGGTCATGCACGTGTTCCTTCCCCCGCATCCCGGCCCCGTCTCGGCGATCGAGTTCTACGAGGCGAACCTCGGCCTCGTGCTCCTCCTCGGTCTCGTGATCGCCTTCCCGACCTGGTACCTCTCCGGCTACCTCTGGGGCAAGTTCGTCAACAGGCGCAATCCGATGATCGTGCCGTCCCTGTTCGGAGCGAAGGACGACGACCAGCCGCAGAATCCGCCGAAGCCCGGCACCGTCATCGCCATCCTGCTGGTGCCCATCCTCCTGATCTTCCTGAACACCGGGCTGAGCACGCTGGGCTCCGTCGGCGCCGTCGACCCCGGCGCGTTCTGGGTGCAGGCGCTCATCTTCATCGGACAGTCGCCCATCGCTCTCCTCATCACGGTGATCGTCGCGCTGCTCGTGCTCGGCCGTTTCCGCGGTGAGGACGGTTCGGCGCTGGAGAAGCTGGTCGACGGAACGCTCGGCCCTGTCGCATCGGTCATCCTGATCACGGGTGCCGGCGGAATGTTCGGCGGCGTGCTGCGCGCATCCGGCATCGGCGATGCGCTCGCCGACACGCTGTCCGACCTCGGCCTTCCCGTCATCCTGGCCGCATACGTCATCGCAGTGGTCCTGCGCCTCGCGCAGGGTTCCGCGACTGTCGCCCTGGTGACCTCGGCCGGGCTGATGGCTCCGGCCGTCGTCGCCGGAGACTTCGGTGCGATGGACGTCGCGGCGATCACGCTCGCGACCGCCGCGGGATCGGTGTTCGCCGGCCATGTCAACGACTCCGGATTCTGGCTCGTCGGGCGCCTGATGAACCTTGATGTCAAGACCACGCTCAAGACGTGGACCGTGCAGCAGGCGATCGAGTCGGTCGTCGCGTTCGTGCTGGTCCTCGTCGTCTATCTGATCTTCTGAGGAGGACATCAGTGACTTCCGAACTGTTCGACATCAGCGGGCGCTCCGCGCTCGTGACGGGGTCATCGCGCGGTCTCGGGCGCACACTCGCGCTCGGCCTCGCCGAAGCGGGCGCGCGCGTCACGCTGCATGGACGTGATCCGGATGCGCTGGCGACCGCGGCAGACGAGATCGCCGAGGTCGCCGGTGAGCGCCCCGACACGGTGCGCTTCGACGTCACGGACGCCCGTGACGTGCAGGAGCAGGTCGAGCAGCTCGTCGCCGAGCAGGGCGTTCCCGACATTCTCGTGAACAACGCCGGCCTGCAGCGCCGTGCGCCGATCGGCGAGTTCGCCGTCGACGACTGGGACGCGGTGATCGCGAGCAACCTCTCGAGCATGTTCTACGTCTCGCGCTTCGTCGTGCCCGGAATGACCGAGCGCGGCTCGGGCAAGATCATCAACATCGCGTCCGTGCAGTCGAAGCTCGCGCGGCAGACCATCGCGCCGTACTCGGCGTCGAAGGGCGGCGTCGCGCTGCTGACGCAGGGCATGGCCGCCGATCTCGCCCGCCACGGCGTGCAGGTGAACGCACTGTCGCCCGGGTACTTCGCCACCGATATGAATCGCGCCCTCGTAGAGGACGAAGCGTTCAACGACTGGCTCGTGAACCGCACACCAGCGCACCGATGGGGCGATGTGCGCGAGCTGCGCGGCGCGCTGCTGTTCCTGGCATCCGATGCCTCGAGCTTCGTCTCCGGCCAGAACATCGTCGTCGACGGCGGAATGACGGCCGTCGTATGAGCGCCGGCTCGATGCGGGCGGTGTACATCGACGGCAAGGACCGGATCGCGGTGCGCGATGCCGCCGTGCCGGAGCCGGGCGATGGCGAGGTGCGCATCCGGGTGCAGCAGGTCGGCATCTGCGGCAGCGACATGCACTACTTGTTCGAGGGAGCGAACGGCGAGTACACCGTGCGCGAGCCGCTCACCCCCGGTCACGAGATGTCCGGCGTCGTCGACGTCGACCCGCGAGGCGAGCTTGAGCCCGGCACACCGGTGACCGTGCACCCCGCACGCTTCGGCACCGAGGTGCCCGGCACGGAGGGGCAGCCGCATCTGTGGCCGGGCGGCTCGTACCTCGGCAGTGCAGCGACCATGCCGCACACCCAGGGCGCGATGGCCGATCTGCTGGTCGTCGACCGCGGGATGGTGCGCGTGCTTCCCGACGGACTGGACGCGGCAGGTGCTGTGCTCGCCGAGCCGCTCGGAGTCGCTCTGCACGGCGCGACGCGGGCAGGCGACCTGACCGGTGCGCGTGTGCTCGTCTCGGGGGCAGGCCCTATCGGCTTGCTCGCCGTCGCTGCCGTACGCGCCCGCGGTGCGACGCACGTGACGGCCAGCGACATGCTCGACGAGCCCCTCGAGCGGGCGCGCACCATCGGCGCAGACGCCGTCGTGCGAGTCGGCCGCGATGAGCTCCCGACTGAGGCATTCGACGTCGTGATGGAGTGCTCGGGCGCCCCCGCGGCGATCAGCTCGGCGGGGGCTGCGGTGCGCCGCCGCGGAGTCGTCGTACAGATCGGGATGCTCCCGAGCACGCCGCAGAGCGTGAACCTGGCCCCGTTCATCTCCAAGGAGGTCGATCTGCGCGGAGCGTTCCGCTTCCGTGACGAGATCGACGAGGCCATCGCTCTGCTCGCCGATCGGCCGGAGATCGGCACCGTGGTGACTCATGTCATCTCCGTCGACGATGTGGGCGGTGCCTTCGACCTCGCTCGGGACTCGAGAGTCTCGGGCAAGGTGGCCGTATCGTTCGAAGCGCACGGGCATGAACCGCACGGAGGCTGAGATGGAATCCGCAGACGTCGTCATCGGTGTCGATATGGGCACGACGGCGACGAAGGTCGTCGCGTATCGCGCAGACGGCTCCTCCGTGGCGCAGGCCTCGCACGGGTACCCGTTGGACGAGCCCTCGCCCGGCCGCGCCGAGCAGAGTCCGCACGACATCCTGACTGCCGTGCATCGCGGCATCAGCGACGTCGTCTCCCGGGTCGGCGCCGACCGCGTGCGCGGTGTGAGCTTCTCGAGCGCCATGCACAGTGTGATGGCGCTCGACGCCGACGGCGAGCCGCTCACGCCCGTCGTCACCTGGGCGGACACGCGCGCGGCGGCGCAGGCGGATCGGATCCGCGGATCGGAGACCGGGCTGGCGCTGCATCGCCGCACGGGAACGCCCGTGCACCCGATGTCGCCGCTGACGAAGCTGGTCTGGTTCCGCGAGCACGAGCCCGAGCTGTTCGACCGCGCCGCGGTCTGGGCCGGCATCAAGGACTGGGTGCTGCTGCAGCTGTGCGGCGAACTCGTCACTGACCATTCTCTCGCATCCGGATCCGGGCTGATGGACATCCATCGGCTCGAGTGGGACCGTGAGTCCCTCGAACTCGCCGGCGTCACGGCCGATCGGCTGCCGCGGCTGGTGCCGACCAGGCACGTACTGCGTGAGCTGACCGCGCCGACGGCGGCCGCAACCGGCCTGGACGCGGCGACTCCCGTCGTCGTCGGTGCGGGCGACGGACCGCTCGCCAACCTCGGTGTCGGCGCCGTGCGGCACGGCGTCGCGGCCTGCTCCGTCGGCACGAGCGGCGCGCTGCGGGTCAGCGTCGACCGCCCCAGCGTGGACTCGAACGGCGGCGTGTTCTGCTACGCACTCACCGAGGACCGCTGGGTCGTCGGCGGCGCGATCAACAACGGCGGCGTCGTACTCGACTGGGTGAGGGCGGAGCTCGCATCCGGCTACGCGGAGCTGTCGACTGCGCAGCTGCTCGATGAGGCGATGACGGTGCCTGCGGGATCCGGCGGCCTGCTGATGCTGCCGTACCTGCTGGGGGAGCGCGCCCCGCGCTGGGGCGGCGCGGCGAGAGGCGCGTATGTGGGGCTGACGCGTGCGCACCAGCGCGCACACCTCGTGCGCGCCGCGGTCGAGGGCGTCGCGCTGCAGCTCACGCTCGTGCTCAGATCGATGCGCGCCACAGGTCTGGATATCTCGGAGATCCGCGCAACCGGCGGTGTGATGAAGCACGAGATCTGGCGCCGCACGCTGGCGAGCGCGTTCGACGCGTCGATCGGCTTTCCCGCCAGCCCGGAGGGGTCGGGCTTCGGGGCGGCGCTGCTCGGCATGGAGGCGCTCGGCATGATCGATTCGATCGACGTCGCGGCCGACCTGGTGCCCGTTGCGGATGCGACGAACCCGGATGTCGACGAGGCGGGCGTCTACGAAGAGCTCCGCCCTGTCTTCGAGGCGCTCTACGACGCGCTGCTGCCCGCCAACACCGCTCTCACCGAGCTCGGCGCGAGGCTGCCGCTGGCACACGAGGACTGAGCCGAGATCTGCGCAGACTCGCTGATCGGAGCCGGACTGGCGGAAGCTCCGATCAGCTCCCGACCAGCGCGGCGAGGTTCCGCAGCGACGAGGTGAGCGCCGCGAAGACGCTCGAGGGGGAGGCGTACACGAGTAATTCTGCTTCGTCGGTGCGTCCCATGACCTGAAACTATGCGGGAAGCCTTCGCGGCGCATCGCACGCCCGCAGCCGGTGCGACTCGTCGCCTCGTTCTGTAAATGATCTGACCAAACGAGAGATTCTTTCTGTCGGAGTATTGACGGAAAAATTCGACCTCTCTAGCGTCATGGTCATGTCGACGACGACTGGCGTTCACGCACTGGTGCGACGCACGCACGAGGATCGCGTGCTGTCCGCGCTGCGGGCGGGCGGAGCACTCAGCAGAGCGGCCCTTGCCCGACGGGTGGGGCTCTCGCGCACCACGCTGTCCGAGATCACCGCGAATCTGCTCGAACGCGGTGCGATCGTCGTCGTCGACACCGATGCGCAGACGCGGTCAGGCAGCGGTCGACCGGCCGAGCGGCTCGCGCTCGACCCTGGATCAGGGCAGTTCCTCGGTATCGACTTCGGGCACCGGAGGGTGCACGCGGCCGTTGCAGACGCTTCGCACGAGATCATCGCTGCGGGCGTCGAGCCGTATGACGATCAGACCGGCTGGTCGCAGCGGATCACGTTGGCGTTCGCACTCATCGACTCGCTGTGTCGCGAACACAGCATCCACCTCGGAGCCCTTCAGGCGGTCGGCATCGGCGTTCCGGGTCCGTACTCCGGCACCATGGCATCCGGTGCGGGAGCCGCGCGGAGACCCCACGCCGCACCAGAAGGCGTCGACTCTGCATTCGCAGAGCGATTCGGCGCCCCTGTCATGGTCGACAACAACACGCGGCTTGCGGCTCTCGCTGAGGCGGTGCTCCGGCCAGGCGAGGTTCGTGATCTCATCTACCTGCGGCTGTCAGACGGAGTAGGAGGCGGTCTCGTCGTGGCGGGTCGACTCGTCACAGGGGCGCGCGGGATCGCCGGTGAACTCGGGCACGTCACGACCGATCCCGCGGGTGTCGAGTGCAGGTGCGGCAAGCGGGGATGCCTGGAGACAGTCGCGTCGGTGCCCGCGATCCTCGACCGCTGCCGTGCAGCAGGCATCGCCATTCGCACGCTCGACGATCTTGCGGTCGCTGCGGCGAAGGCCGACCCTGCGGTCGATGTCGTTCTGCGAGACGTCGGTGCAACGGTCGGACGCGTGCTGGCTGCAGCCGCGATGGTGCTCGACCCCGCCGAAGTCGTCATCGGCGGGGAGATCGCGCACATCGCACCGGTGATCGTGGAGCAGGCGGCCGCGACGCTGCGGTACGAGCTCTACTCCGTTCCCATGGCGGAACCCGTCGTCATGCGCGCCGGTCAGCTGCGCGACAGCGACGGTGCTCTCGGCGCACTGGCCGCGACGTTCCACCAGTCACCTCTCCTCGTCGGGTATCCGGAACCCGCGACAGCCGTCGAGGACCAGCCGCAGAGGAGCGCACTGTGACATCCCGGACGACAGCCGTGCCGAAGAATCGGCACGGCGCCCCCGCCGAGATCGTGCCGCGCGGCGGCGGATCGCCTTCCACCGTCAGCGCGCCTCGCGCCCCGATCATGGCGCGTCGAACGAAGATGTGGATTCTCAACGGAGTCTCACTCGTCGCGGGCATCGGCATCTGGTGGCTGATGGCTCTCGGTGGATTCCAGTTCCCGACGCCGCCGGAAGTCGTGGTCGCCGCAATCGAGCTCTGGCGTGAAGGGATTCTGCAGCGCGACATCCTCGCCAGCCTCGCGCGCGTCCTTACCGGCTTCCTCGTCGGGTCCGCCGTCGCGATCCCCGTCGGATTCCTGATGGGCTGGTACACCGTTGCGCGCGGACTCTTCGAACCGTGGATCCAGTTCTTCCGCACCATTCCGCCTCTTGCTCTGCTGCCGCTCGTGCTGGTGCTGTTGGGCATCGGCGAGCTGCCCAAGGTCTTCGTCATCTTCCTCGCGGCGTTCCTCGCCTGCGTCATCTCGACCTATCAGGGTGTGGTGAGCGTCGACAAGACCCTCATCAACGCCGCGACGGTGCTGGGAGCCAAAGACGGCACGATCTTCGCGCGGGTCGTCGTCCCCGCCTCGACACCGTTCATCCTCGTCGGCATGCGCGTCGGACTCGGCTCCGCCTGGGCCACGCTCGTGGCAGCGGAGCTCCTGGCGGCGCAGGCGGGTCTCGGCTACCGGATGCAGCAGGCGCAGCTCTACTACGACCTGTCGACGATCTTCGTCGGCATCATCGCGATCGGCATCCTCGGCCTGGCAATGGACCGCCTGCTGCTGCTCGCCGAGTCGAAACTCACCGGATGGCAGGAGCGACGCTGATGCCAGAAGCAATCTCTTCACGCACGACCTCGCGTGAGACCGCGAAGATCTCCGTGCAGCATGTGCACAAGACGTTCCCGCTGAAGAACGAGGACTTCGTCGCGCTCGACGATGTGTCTCTCGATATCGCCGACAACGAGTTCGTGACTGTCGTCGGACCATCAGGGTGCGGAAAGTCCACCTTGATGAATGTGCTGGCAGGTCTCGAACGCCCGACATCCGGTCATGCTCACGTCGATGGAGTCGAGGTGAGAGGGCCAGGGCCCGAGCGCGGAGTGATCTTCCAGCAGTATGCGCTGTTCCCGTGGCTGACCGTGCGCAAGAACATCGAGTTCGGCCTCAGAGTGGCAGGACTGGGCAAGGCCGAGCGCCGACGCACGGCGGAGCACTTCATCGAGCTGGTGGGGCTGGAGCAGTTCGCGGATGCCCTGCCGAAGATGCTCTCGGGCGGAATGAAGCAGCGTTGCGCCATCGCCCGCGCGTACGCGGTCGATCCATCGATTCTGCTCATGGACGAACCCTTCGGAGCGTTGGATGCGCTCACTCGGGTGACGCTCCAGGAACAGCTTCTCGACACGTGGAGCCGTGAGAAGCGGACGGTGATGTTCATCACCCACGACGTGGACGAGGCCGTGTTCCTCGCCAACCGTGTCGTCGTGATGGCCGCCGGGCCCGGCCGCATCTACGACGTCATCGACGTCGACCTGCCCTATCCGCGCACGGAGGATGTCCGCCTCAGCGCGGAGTTCGCCGAGCTGCGCAACCGTGTGTGGCACTCCGTCTATCACCAGAACCCTCAGGAAGGTTGATCATGCGAACTATCCGATTCATCGGTGCCGCTGCCATCGTCGGCACGCTGGCCGTGACCGCAACGGCGTGCGCCGGCGGCGCAGACGGCACAACGGGAGGCTCAGAGGAGACGATCGACGTATCGTTCGGATTCATCCCTGACTTCAACGGCACGAGCCTGCTTGCGATCGCAGAGGACCAGGGCATCTGGGACGAGTACGGTCTCGAGGTCGAGACGCCGTCGTTCACCAACGGGCCGCTGCAGATCCAAGCGCTCGGCACAGGCGACCTCGACTTCGGCTACATCGGCCCCGGCGCGTTCTGGCTCCCGGCATCCGGGCAGGCGAAGATCGTGGCCATGAACACGCTGGGTCAGGCGGACCGCGTGGTCGCTCAGGCGGGCAACGAGACGATGGATGACCTGCGGGGCAAGAAGGTCGCCGTGCCAGAGGGGACCTCGGGCGATATGATCCTCACGCTGGCGCTCGAGGAAGCGGGCATGACGAAGGACGATATCGAGCTCGTCCCGATGGAGCCGTCGGCGATCGTCGCCGCGCTGTCATCCGGCCAGGTCGACGGGGCCGGCCTCTGGTATCCGGCGCTGGCCACGGTCAAGGAACAGGTTCCCGATCTCGTCGAGATCGCCGACAACACCGACTTCGAAGACACGGTGTCGTTCCCGACGGCCTTCGTCGCGGGCAACGACGTGGTCGCAGACGAGCCCGAGAAGGTGGATCGTGTGCTCAAGGCTCTGCGGGATGCCATCGAGTACCGGGCGGAGAACATGGACGACGCGGTCAGACTGACTGCCGAGTACAACGATCTCGACACCGTCGACGTCGAGGGCGACGCCGCCAACGTGCAGGTGCTCGGACTCGATGAGATCGATCAGCTCACGGCGGACGGCAGCGTCGATTCGTGGCTGACAGGAATGGTCGACTACTTCGTCGAAGCGGGAAAACTCGACGACGCGGTCGATCCTGCCGACTTCTACACCGGCGATCTCTGGCTGGCCGCCGGTGAGTGATGCGATGACGAACCCGTGCAACATCCTGTTCCTGATGACGGACCAGCATCGAGTCGACACTCTCGGCGCGTACGGCAATCCCGCGGGTACGACCCCGGTGCTGGACGAACTCGCGCGAACGGGAACACGTTTCGACCGCTGGTACACCCCGACGGCGATCTGCACACCGGCGCGCGCGAGTCTGCTCACCGGGCAGGCACCGTTCCGCCACAGGGTGCTGGCCAATCACGAGCGCAATGTCGGCTACCTGGAAGACCTCGCAGACGGAACCTTCACCTTCGCAGAGGCGCTGCGTGAGAGGGGCTACAACACCGGCCTGGTCGGCAAGTGGCACGCCGGAACGGAGAAGGACGCCGCCGATTTCGGGTTCGAGGGGCCCGATCTGCCCGGGTGGCACAATCCGGTGGACTCCGAGGACTATCGCCGTTACCTCGCCGACAACGGACTGCCCCCGTACGAGATCAGCGACCGCATCCGCGGCACGCTGCCGAACGGCGGGCCGGGCAACCTGCTCGCTGCCCGGCTGCATCAGCCGGTGGA
This sequence comes from Microbacterium halotolerans, assembly GCF_003569805.1. Taxonomy (GTDB): domain Bacteria; phylum Actinomycetota; class Actinomycetes; order Actinomycetales; family Microbacteriaceae; genus Microbacterium; species Microbacterium halotolerans. Next base: position 225,078 of record NZ_KZ984054.1, read on the forward strand.
GGCAACATTCGAGCACTATCTGGCGACGCGGACGATCGAGTACCTGGAACGATTCGCAGACGAGTTCCGCACAGGGGCGCGGCCGTTCTTCCTGGAACTGAGCTTCTTCGGGCCGCACCTGCCGTACATCCTGCCTGATGAGTACTTCGATCTGGTCGATCCAGCCGAGATCCAGCTGCCCCGCTCGATCGCTGAGACCTTCGCAGGCAAACCGCCGGTGCAGGCGAACTACAGCGCACATTGGACGTTCGACACGATGCCCATCGAGACCACGCGCAAGCTCATCGCGGTCTACTGGGGGTATGTGGCACTCATCGATCGGGAGATCGGGCGGGTGATGGATGCTCTCGAGCGGCTGGGCCTCGTGCAGGACACAGCGGTGTTCTTCACCGCCGATCACGGCGAGTTCACCGGTGCCCACCGCTTGCACGACAAGGGGCCGGCGATGTACGAAGACATCTACCGCACCCCGGGACTGCTTCGGATACCCGGCGGGAAGCCCGGACAGGTGCGCACCGAGTTCGTCAGCCTGCTGGACTGCACTGCGACGATCCTCGAGCTGGCGGGCATCGACCCGGCGCCCGCGGTGGACTCGCGCAGCCTGGTGCCGCTCGCACGCGGCCACGACGTCGCGTGGGAGGAGGACATCGTGTGCGAGTTCCACGGGCATCACTTTCCCGTGCCGCAGCGCATGCTTCGGGAGGACAGGTACAAGCTGGTCGTCAACCCCGAGTCGGTGAACGAGCTCTACGACCTTGTCATGGACCCTGATGAGCTGATGAACGTGTACGGGCATCCGGAGATGGTCGAAGTGAGGCATCGCATGATGCAGCGGCTGTATCGGCGGCTCCGTGATCGCGGCGACAAGTTCTATCACTGGATGACGACGATGTACGAGGTGGGGGAGGTCGACCACGATCCGACTCAGTCAGGGCTCGATGAGACGACGTACGCGAGCAGCGGACAGTTCCCGTGATCCGAACGAGCCACCGTCTCGTCGCCCGGACTGCGCTCAGCGCAGTGCTCCGGCACCGATGACCGACAGCAGGCAGAGCTTCTCCTGGCTTTCGCTGCCGGGCGTCGCAGGTGAGCATCGCTGCAAGCCGTGGAACGATCAACTGGGTCGACCCGTCGTGGGAGCGGTCGTACGACGGGATGCGCGCGTACCGGCAGTCGAAGATCGCGTTCGGCCTCTTCGGGCTGGAACTCGACAGACGATCGGCTGAGCACGGCTGGCAGCTGACGAGCAACCTCTCCCACCCCGGCGTCGCCGCGACGAACCTGCTCTCCGCCCGCGAGGATCTCGGTCGCCGCAAGCAGACGCCGGGACGACGCATCATCGGAGCCATGTCAGCGCGTGGCATCCTGCTGGGAAGTGCGGAGAGCGCCGGGCAACCCGCGCTGTTCGCCGCAACCTCCGAGCGTTGCGCATTCCGGGCGATGCAGCCGTGGCATAGGATGAACGCATCATGACGCGCGGACAGCTCCTCTCCTGCCGCTGCGGGGCCTACTGACGGCAGGCCGGCCCGCAGCGGCGTTCGTCGGTGCCTGCTCCTCGTCGTCCTCTGGAGCATTCGCGTGTCCGTTTCGACCGAATCCGCCGCGCCGCACTGGCGCATCAATCTCATCGTGTGCGCTCTCGGGTCGTTCACGACGATCGTCGGTATGACACTGATCCTGCCGATCCTTCCGCTGTACGTCCGTGATCTCGGCGTCGACGATCCGGCCGCCGTCACCGCATGGTCCGGTATCGCGTATGCGGCGACGTTCCTCACGGCAGCGTTGGCCGCGCCGCTGTGGGGCTGGATGGGGGACAGGTATGGGCGCAAGCCGATGCTCGTGAGAGCCAGCCTCGGCATGGCCGTCGCGATGTCGCTGATCGGGTTGGCGCAGGACGTCCACCAGCTCGTCGCCGTCCGACTGCTCGTCGGGCTGCTGGGCGGCTATGCATCCGGATCGACGATTCTCGTCGCGGCGCAGGCACCGCGGGAGAGGTCGGGCTGGGCGCTCGGCGTGCTGTCGTCGGCGATCATGTCGGGGAACATCGTCGGTCCGCTGTTGGGCGGTGCGATCGCTCAGGTCTTCGGCGTGAAGCTCGCCTTCCTCAGCACCGGCGCGCTGATCTTCGTCGCGTTCATCGGCACCGCGGTGTTCCTGCGCGAAGACCGCCCCGCTGCAGCGAAGGCGAATGTCATCGCAGCGGGCGGACGCGGCGAGTGGCGGGCGATACCGCGCAGAGGGACGATCGTCGCGCTGCTGGGGCTGTCGGCACTGCTGATGTTCGCGACGATCTCCGTCGAGCCGATCATCACGGTGCACATCGAACGCCTGACCAGCGGTACCGAACACGTCGCCGTGTTCGCGGCGGTCGTGTTCTCGCTGACCGCTCTCGGCACGATTCTCTCCGGGCCATGGCTGGGTCGATTGGCCGATCGTGTCGGGCACCTGCGCGTGCTCACCTGGAGCCTTGTGGCGGCGACCGCGCTGCTGGCCCTGCAGGCGGCAGTGCCGGAGCTGTGGTCGTTCGCGGCGCTGCGCTTCGCAACCGGTCTCGCACTCGGCGGCATCACTCCGACGGTTGTCGCCACCATTCGGCGACTGGTCCCGAGCGCGAGCGTGGGACTCGTGCTCGGATACAACGTGTCGGCGCAGTACATCGGCCAGGTGACAGGGCCCGTGCTCGCGGGCTTCATGGGCGGCACGCTCGGCACGCCGTCGGTGTTCGTGGCAACGGCCGTGCTCACCGCTGTCGGCGTCGTATCGGTCATGGTGCTCAGACGTCGGATACCGGCACCGGCTGCGCGGGACGATGCGCGCATGGGCTGAGCCGACGAGCGCCGCTCTGAGTCTCAGAAGGGTGCGGGTGCGGGGTTGCGTTCGCGTCTGTCGTGTGTGTCGGGCATGGGGGTGCCGTTGGCGAGTTCTTCGCTGTCGACGAACCTCACTGAGGGTTCGGGCTTGTCGCGGTAGGCGCGGCCGGTGGGGCTGGTCCATTCATACACTCCGGCGGCGGTCTGCTTCGCTTTCCACGGGGAGTGATGTCGCAGCGTGTGGTGGTGTCGGCACAGCGCCCCGAGGTTGGTGACGGTGGTCTCGCCGCCTCGGGCCCAGTCTGTGGTGTGGTCGATGTCGCACCGCCGGAACGGCCGGTCACAGCCCGGGAACCGGCAGTGCTCGTCCCGCGCCTGAAGGAACCGACGCTGCTCCGCGGTGGGTTTGTAGCTGTCGGCGGCCAGCAGTGCCCCGGTGTGGGGGTGGCGGAACACGCGTTCCCATACCGGTGCTGTGTCTGCGAGAGCGCAGAGGATGTCGGCGGGGAGCGGGCCGTGCCCGGACAGATGCCCCGGCTCGTCGTTGAGATCGGTGAGGGCCTGGACCGGGATCGTGACCTGCACCGTGGCGCGGATCTCGTCGAGGATGTTCTTCCCCGACGCGTCGGCGACATGGTGCGCGGTCGGGGCACCGGTGAGGATCAGATCCGCCGCGACATCGGCACAGATCTCTCCGAATGTGCGCGGATCCTGCTCCACTCCGGGATCGGTCTCGCCCGCAGCGGTGGCGGCGTCGGCGTGCTGTCGGTCGTTGTCGCGCATCACCGTCCTGGCGATCGAGGCGACGCGGTCTTCCATCCCGCGCACAGCGGTCGCATCGCCGATCACGTGCAGCTCCGCGAGGTGCTCGGACAGTGCCGTGGTGAACACGACCCGTCGGCGCCGCTCGGCACGGGCTCGTTCGTCCGGGCAGCGGGGATCGAGCTGCTCAGCCACACGGACACAGTCCGCGGCGAACCCCGGCACGGACCGTGTCGGGCACGCGTCCTGCAGCTCCAGCACCCGCTCCTCATACACGTCACGGACCTCACCACGCAGCCGGGTGCCGGCATCGACGATCGCCCGCGCCCTGTCCTGCCCGATCGTGGCGTCCTCGACACGGGCGAGTGTGGCGGGGAAGCTCTCGTGCAGGAGGTATGCACTCGACAGGTCGGCCTTGGCACGGAACCGGGTCACGCCCCGCACCAGCGCGACCTCCGCCGCAACGGAACGGGCCGGCATGTCATCCACCGGACCGCTGCTTACTGGTACCGGCGGCCGCGTCCCCCGAGTACGGAGAGCACGCCTGCCCTGCACGACCGCGATCCGCATCAGCTCCGCCGACGCCCGCGCCCGCGCAGCCTCCGCCACCCGGACAGCCCTCTCCGCAGCCTCGATCTCGCCCAGCAGCGCACGCGAGCGCTCCTGTTCCTCCACGGTGGGGAACCAGATCGGCGGCTGCTTCATCGACATACCCAGATCGTCCCACCGACCTCCGACATTCCACCCGGACGGCCCGTCGCCGCGATCGGACTGGTGGATCTTATTAATGGAGTGCATGCTCTATTATTGAGAGATGAGTGAGACATCGTTGCGACAGCCCGCGGCCATCCCGCTCGGATTCGGGTTCGCGGTCCTGATAGCCGGGGTCGGGCTCGGGATCGCTGGGCCCGTCCTCGCGGCTTGGCTGGTCGGTATGTTCGACCTGTCGCCGCTCCCGACGCCCGGTGTGCTGCAGGTGGTCTCCGGTCTGCCGTGGGCCTGGTCGATCCCGATCGGTGCGCTCCTCGGCGTAGTCGGTGGAGTGCTTCTCGCGCTGAACGTCGTGCGCGAAGGGCTGCGGCTGACCGTGGCGACCGATCACATCGAGTATCGGCAGGAGGACCGCGAGGGGTGGATCGAACGCACTGATGTGGCCACGATGTATCCAGACGGACACTACGTCGTCGTACTGGACCCTCGTGAGCGCATCCGGCTGCGGTTGAATGCCGACGGAGTGAACCGAAGGGCTCTCGCGAGCACGATGCGCGAATACGGCTATCCGTGGCTCGACCAGGATCCCTTCGAAGGTGACTATGCACGGTGGGTGGATGGCAAGCCCGGCTTCACTTCGGGTGAGCACCAGCTCATCCGCGAATGGCGACGGAAGCGTCGGAAGAACACCGGCAGGATGGAAGCGGAGGAGGCGCTGCGTGCGGCAGGCCTCGTGGTCCGCTACCGCGGGGAACGAGTAGAGGCTCGTAGAGCGGGAGGGATGAGTGATGGCGCGGACCGTCGATCCGCGGCGTCATGAGGAGCGGCGGCTGCACATAATCGATGCCGCGTTGACCGTGATCGCCGCTCGCGGGTACGAGCGTGCCACCACGGCGGCGATCTGCCGGGAAGCACGGATCGGCTCCGGCACCTTCTTTCATTACTTCCCGGCCAAGGTGGACCTTCTGCTGGCGATCCTGGAACTCGGTGCCGATGACGTCGCTCAGCTCCGTGCGACGGTCGAGGACATCGAAGATCCGCTGGCTGCGATAAGCAGGATCGTCGATCAGCTGATCGACGACGCGAGCGATCCCCGTCTGGGGGGCTTCGTCCGTGCCGTCGCCGCCGTCATGACTGAGCCGAAGGTGGCCGCGGCGCTGGAGGCGGACGAGCGGGCGCAGCGTGAGCTGCTGTTGGAGTGGCTCGCCCGGGGACAGCGCACCGGGCAGGTGCGCACGGATCTGTCGGCGGAACGACTGGTCTCTTGGGTGCGGTTGCTGATGGACGGGTTCCTGGAGCAGATCGCCGCTGACTCGGAGTTCACGGTGGAGCAGGAAGGCCCCATGCTTCGCGAGGCAGTGCGGGGCGTCCTGACCGGATTCGTGTAGACGATTGGTGTCCGAGCGTGTGCATCACATGGTGGGTGAGGTCGGCGCTCAGGCCCGGTCGGCGCGCGACGAACGGAACAGCATCGCCGTGGTGACGGCGAGCACCACGACGCCGATGGATTCGACCACCACGGTGTGCGGCGCGAGCGTGTCGCTCCACGAGGTGCGGATGCCGAACAGGCCGACCGTGAGCGCGGTCAGCAGGGCGCCGAGGGACGCGATCATGAACAGCAGGCCGAGCACGGCCGCGAGCCGCAGCATCGTGCCGCGCAGCACGAACAGGCCGATGCCGAGTGCGATTCCCGCCACCGCATTCAGCACGAAAGTCACGCCGAGGAATCCACCGGTTCCGATCAGCACGAGGAACAAGTGGATTCCGCCTGCGGCGATCAGGAGCAGGGCGCTCGCGTACTGCGCCACGCGTTGCGCGTTTCCTCGGGCGCTGGACATCTGCGTCCTCCGTCGGTTGCGACAGTTCCGGTCGGTATCAGGATATCGCTGCAGCGCCCGTCCGGCCAGAGGGTGAGCGAACGACGAGGCGGTCACGCATCGCAGCGATCGCTCAAGCCGTATCGGAGCAGCACCACGTCTCCGTACGGTGTCGACTCGATCAGCCGAGCACGGCGATCCGGAGCCCACGGGAACTCCGCGTCGCAGACGAATCGGGGTGCACGGCGATCTCCGATGAAGAACGGTGCGACGACAAGGTGCAGCTCGTCGACGAGCCCGGATGTCAGGAACTGGGTGAGCACGCGCCCGCCGCCCTCCACCATCAGCGAAGCCACGCCGCGTTCGCCGAGGTTCCGCAGCAGCCCGGGAACCGACACATCCGCACCGAGCCCGACCACGGTCGCCAGCGGCAGGCGGTGACGGAGACGTTCGGAGAGCCGGTCGGGGCAGTACACCAGTTTCTCGGCGTCGCCGGCGGTGAAGAACCGCGCGCTCGGGTCGAGATCGCCGGTGGCCGTCACGGTGACCTTGGTGGGGTTCGGGCCTCGACCTGCCTCGGTTCTGCGCTGACGCCGTTCCTCCGCGCGCACGAGCAGTCGCGGATCGTCGAGACGGACGGTCCGCGCGCCGACGAGGACTGCGTCGTGCGCGGCGCGCACCTCGTCGACGCGATCGAAGTCGGCATCGCTGGACAGCGCGAGACGTGGTGGGGACGCGGTGTCGAGGTAGCCGTCGAGCGACATGGCCGCACTCGCCGTCACGTACGGTCGGGAAGCGTTCTGCGCATGAGTCATGGCCCCTGGGCTCCTCCGTAGGAAGCGGGTCCGTGTGCGTGCCGACCGCGCACAGCGCCGACGAGCAGAACGAAGGCACCGGGCACGACAGCGATCAGCACCAACAGGCCGAACGCCGTCGATGCGGCCACGCCGGCCGCGGCCGTGAGGCCGACCGTATGGAACACCCAGCCGACCACGCCTTCGCGCGGCCCCCAACCGGCGATGTTCGTCGGGATGGCCGCCCCGAGCAGCGCAACCAGCGAGATCCCGATCAGCTGCGGGAACGGCAGCCGTATGCCGACAGCGGAAGCGGCCACGGCGAACAGCGCGACATGGCACGCGAGCACCGTTGTCGAACTCACCGCGATCTGCGTGAGCGCACCGCCGGAGCCGACGCCCTTGCGCAGCTGTGCCCATTCGCGCCGGATGATTCGGCGCCCGCGACGGACGACGGACATCGCACCGACGATCAGCGCCACGACCACAGCGGCGATCGCCATCACGACGAGTACGGTCGGACCGAAGGCGGGAGCTGTCCAGATCACGACCGCAGCGGTTGCGGCGGCGAGCGCGACCTGGCCCGCCAGGCGTTCGATCGCCACAGCGCGGGCGGCCTGGGCCAAGCTGTCGGCGTCAATCCCGTGCGCGACAGCGCGATGGACATCGCCGAGCACGCCACCGGGGAGCACAGCATTGAGGAACTGCGAGCGGTAGTACAACGCGATCGCACTCGGCAGCGAGATGTGTGCGCCGAGGCGCTGCGCGATGACGCGCCACCGCCATGCCGATGCGGCGGTGGCAGCGGCGATCAGCCCGGCCGCGGCCGCGGCCGACGACACATCGATGCTGAGCAGCCCGCGGGCGAACGCCTCACCACCGACTCGCCACACCACCGCGGCCAGGATGGCTGCTCCCGCGATCGGCCGCGCCCACACTCGCACCCGCCGTGAGCGCACCACGGCGGCAGTCTGCGGGAACCACGTCATCGCGGCCATGCCATCAGATCCCGATGGTGAACGTCGACGGACAGCGCCCCGGCGCGCGCCTGCGCGGTGCGTCGGGCGCGGTAGCCGGCGGCCGCGGATTGCAGCTGAGGTCCCTGCTCGACGGCCGCGTCCGTCCATCCGGCCAGCCACTCCGCCAGCAGCCTCGGCGCGTGCCCGCCGAGGCGCCACGGCGTGTCGGCGACGCGGACCTCCCACCCGGCGCGGTCGAACAGCGCGCGCGCCCGATCGACAGCTGTCGGGCCGAGCAGGGGCACCCCGGCGTGCGCGCGCTGCTGGTGCGCGTTGAACGCCGCACGGAGGTCGTCGTCGAGCGGGTCTGCGGGCGTTACCGCGACGTCGCCTGTCACGGTCAGCGCGAACAGCACTGGAGCGCTGGCCGCGACGCAGCGGGACACGACGGCGCGAAGCTCGTCCTCAGTGAGCACATCCAGGAGGGCCGATGCCGTGATGAGAGAAGCACCGCGCAGGTCCTCGGGACCCAGATCATCGAGCGCACCGACGTGCGTGGATACGGAGACGACGGATCCGTCGTCGTCGACGGGTCGTGGGGCGCCCGCGACGCGCCGCAGCAACCGGGCGTCCCGATCATGCAGGTGCCAGCTCTGCGGCCCTGGCAGCATAGGTGCCAGCCAGCGCATCATCGATCCGGTACCTGAGCCGAGATCATGTGCGATGATCGGCGCTCCGTGAACCTGGGAGGCCAGTGCTTCGGCAAGTGCGGTCGAACGTGCGCGCGCATCCTCGGGCTCGCGCACGGCGAGCCACCCGCTGCTGAACGTCGGGGTCATGGTGAGTCGCTCCGCTCGGCCGCGGCGGTGAGCGCCGCAGCGACGTCCAGCGCCGTGTCATCCCAGCTGCGGGTGGTCGATCGGGTCCGCATCGCGTCACGGGCGACGGCGGCGCGGGTGCTGTCGTCGGACCACCATCTCTGCAGTGCTCGTCGCAGGGCGTGCGGATCATCCGGTGGAACGAACATCCGGCCGGCGTTGGCGGCGATCGCTTCGGGGAGACCGCCGGTGCGGGCGGCGAGTACCGGGATGCCGTGCGCTGATGCCTCGGCCGCGGCCATCCCGAAGGGTTCGTCGCGCGACGGGGCGACCAGCAGGTCCGTCGCCGTGAACTGTTCGGTCATTCGGCGCCCGGTGAGCACGCCGACGAACCGGATGCGGTCGCGCAGGCTGGAGGCGTCGACCTGGTCCCTCAGAGCGTCGGAGAAGGCGGGGTCGATGTCGGACGAGCCGACGAAGGTGCACTTCCAGCGCTGTTCGACCTCGATGCCCGCCAGCGCGCGCACCAGGATGTCCTGCCCCTTGTGCGGGGCGAGGGGACCGACGCACAGCAGTCGTTCGCCCCGCGGGCCCGGCTCAGCGGGGCTGACTGCACCGGCGACGGCGGGACGGGCGATGACGACGCGGTCGACAGAGACGAAGCCGAGGGAGACGAGGGCGTCGCGAGTCCAGCGGCTGGTGGCGACGACGCCGCGTGCGGCGCGGAGAGCGCGGCGTTCGCCGTCGATGACGGTCTTCGATGCGACAGCGGCAGAACTCTCCACCATGTGCGCGAGAACCACCACGCGCAGCCTGGTGGTCTCCCGCGCGAGGGCATGGGCGGCACGGCTGGCGAGCAGCCCGTCGACGAGCACCACCGTTCCATCGCGCATGTCCCGCAGCGCCGATGACATGGCCGCGTCGCCGACGTCGACGCGGTGCAGGTATGCGTTCCAGCCCTGTGCCTCGAGCGCGTCGTGGACCGCGAGATCGTACACGTTCCCGCCGCTGATGCGTGCCGTATCCTCCACCCAGGCGGGCACGACGAAATCGACCGCGCCAAGAGAGTCCGCGTGGTGAGCGCCGCCTGTCGGCGTCTTCTCGGAGTCGCCTGCGGTCTCGGGGGCGAGCGCGGCCCGCGTCCCGTTCACAGCTGCCTTTCGAAGCTCGCCCAGGCGATGTGCGATTCGTGCAGTGTGACGGCGATCATCGTGAGCAGCCGTCCCTCGGAGCCGAGTGCGCCATCGCCGACCCGTTCGGCGAGGGCATCCGCGACGACGCGGCAGAGGTGCTCGGTGGTGGTGTTCGCCCCGGCGAACCTCGGATCGTCGTCCAGGTTTCGGTTCGTCAACGAAGATGTGATCTCGTGCAGTGCCGAGGCGGCTCGTCCGATGTCGACGACGACGCCGTCGGCGCTCAGCTCGGAGGCTCGGAAGGACGCGTCGACGATGTAGGTCGCCCCGTGCAGGTTCTGAGCGGGCCCGAACACCTCGCCGGAGAGGCTGTGAGCGATCATCATGTGATCGCGCACGGTCACGGTGAAGGTCATGGTGCGTCCTTCCAATCGATGGTGCGGCACGGACCCGTGCCGCCGCGTCCAGACGTCCCGTCGGCGAGAGACGCCATCACCTCCGGCAGCTCGCGCCAGGAGGACTCGGTGCCCAACAGCGCGTCGAACCCGCCGTCGCGCAGCAGGCGCAATGCGAGGGCGAGCCGATCACGGCGGGTTCTGCTGCCTCGTCGTGACGACGAGACCGCGCCGACCTGCGAGGAGCGGATGGACAACCGCCGGGAGTGGAAGTCGCTGCCGAGCGACACGGTGACGGGCCGGTCGCCGTACCAGCTCGCCTCGATCACCGTGCCTTCCTCCGCCACCGACTCCAGGGCGAGCTGCAGACCGGAACCGCTGCCGCTGGCGTGGATCGCGATGTCGCAGTCGCCCGGCACCGCGGCGGCTTCGGCGAACCTGACACCGAGCCGCGCTGCAGTGCCCTGCCGCATCGGATCGATGTCGACCAAGGTGACATCCGTTTCCGGGATGGCGCGAAGCAGTCGCGCGATGCAGCAGCCGATCGTTCCCGCACCGATCACGACGATCCGGTCGCCGATGCGCGGTGCCGCGTCCCACGCCACATTCAGCGCGGTCTCCACCGCTCCGGCGAGCACGGCGCGGCGCGGCGGCACGCCCTCTGGGAGGGGGAACACGGCGTCGGAGGGAAGGACGAACGCGGACTGATGAGGATGGAGAGCGAAGACCGTGCGGCCGACGAGATCGGGGCGCCCGTCGATCACCACACCGACGCTCTGATATCCGTACTTCACCGGGCCGGGGAAGTCGCCCTCTTGGAACGGCGCCCGCATCCGTTCGGATTCTGCGGCGGGAACCTCACCGCGGAAGACGAGCGTCTCCGTTCCCGCGCTGATGCCGCTGAACTGCGTGCGGACGAGCACATCGTCTTCACCGACCGACGGCAGCGGCTGCGTCCGCAGCGCCCCGACGCGTGGCTTTTCGATCCAGAATGCGGCGGCTTCCTGCACGCGTCTCCTCCTGTCGGCCCGTTTCTCATGCTAAGCCTGATGCCACGATCCTCACAGGATGTCGTCCACCGGAGAGCAACAGGGCGTTCGAAGCCCGAGGCAGTCGATGAAGATGATTCACTGGGCACCGCCTATCGCCACAGCCATCGGCGTGCTCGGCATCGTGCTGGGCGTGTTCAGCGGACTTCCGGTCATCGCCGCTGTGCTGGGCGTCGGCTATCTCGCCGTCTCGAACGCGCTGCTCGCTCTGGCGCTCGGCCGCAGCGGTGCCGAACGGTTCGGACAGGCGAATGCCGTCACCACCGTGCGCTCCGTGCTCGTGGGGTTCGTCACGGTCGTCGTCGCGGCGTCGTTTCTGCAGTCGGTTCCCGCCGGGCTGCTGCTCGCGTTGGCGATCCCCGCCCTCGCCCTCGATGCCGTGGACGGCTGGGTCGCCAGGCGCACCGGGTCCGCGACACCGCTCGGCGCGCGCTTCGACATGGAAGTGGACGCATTTCTGCTGCTGATGCTCAGCGTATTCGTCGCGCAGACGCTGGGCACGTGGGTCCTCGCGATCGGGATCATGCGGTACGCCTTCGTCGTGGCGGGCTGGGCGCTGCCGTGGCTGCGGGCTCCGCTGCCGCCGCGTCACTGGCGCAAGGTCGTCACGGCAGTGCAGGGCGTCGCGTTGATCGTCGCTGCGTCGGGGCTCGTCCCCACGGCGATGTCGATTGCGGCGGTCGCCGTGGCCCTGCTGCTGCTGTGCGAGTCGTTCGGCCGGGACGTGGTGTGGCTGGTGTGCCAGCGCGGTAAGAGTGCGTGTCCTAAGGCGAGCAATCCCGGAGGATGAGCAAGCTGACAGCCATCCGTCCCTGTCGAGGCAGGTCTGCCGAGGCAGGGCGGTGTTCCGGCGCCGCGTGCTCAGATCCGACGCGACGCCACGCAAGCGCGCAGGCAGAGACGACAGCCGCTGCTTCGGTCTCCCACGCAGCGCGTGCATGTCGGCGCACGCTCCGAACAGATTCGAGGTGCGAACTTCGACTGGTTTCACAGTCGAAGTTCGCACCTCGTAAGAATGGGGTGGCTGACGGGGCTTGAACCCGCGGCCCCCGCGACCACAACGCGGTGCTCTACCAGCTGAGCTACAGCCACCATGGTCGCCCCTGGCGGGGCAACTTGTCTATTTTGTCATAGATTTTCGGCGAAGGATGACACCACCGACGATGCCGTGTCGCGTGCCTGATCACTGGTCGGGCCCGGCCGATCGATGAAAACGGCCCTGCGATAGTACTCGAGTTCTCGGATGGATTCGAGGATGTCGGCGAGTGCGCGGTGACCGCCGTCCTTTGCCGGGGCCTGGAAGTAGGCGCGCGGGAACCACCGGCGCGAGAGCTCCTTGACACTGGAGACGTCGACGTTGCGGTAGTGCAGGTACTCGTCGACCTGCGGCATGTACTTGGCCAGGAACATCCGGTCGGTGCCGATGGTGTTGCCGGCGAGCGGTGCCTTGCCCTGCTGCGGCGCGAAGCGCTTGATGTACTCGAGCGACTGCCGTTCCGCCTCCGCGAGTGCGACGCCGTTCGGGATCTCCTCGATCAGGCCGCTGGAGCGGTGCATCTTCGTGACGAAGTCGTTCATGTTCGCCATGGCGGCGTCGCTCGGCTTGATGACGATCTGGAAGCCGGGGTCGAGCGCCTTGAGCTCGAAGTCCGTGACGACGATCGCGATCTCACACAGCTCATCGACTTCGAGGTCGAGACCGGTCATCTCGCAGTCGATCCAGACGAGCCGGTCGTTTTCGGATGCGTTTGCCATGGAGCCCACCTTATCCCCGGGCACTGACATGCCACGGGCAAGGTCGTCCCCCAGGCACGATTCGAACGTGCGACCGGCGACTTAGAAGATCGATGCTCTTCCGCTGAGCTACTGGGGGTCGCCCACCAGGTTACCGGCACGCGCCGGTGGATTTCGAGTCGGACCGACGGCAGACGGTTCAGCGCAGGGCCGCGACCGCGTCGTCCGGCGACCAGAAGGCGCCGACATCGATGAAGCGGCCTGTCGCCCGGTGGTAGCGCTCGGCACGGCAGCGCACGCCGCTCGGAGTGTCGACGACGCGCAGGTGCCCCAGAACGCGATCGTGTCGGTCGACGACCCGCCAGAGGTCGGCCGCGGCGCGCACGAGGTGCTCATGCGGCGATGACAACCGTGGCGCGGCGTGCGGAACGACAGGAGCTGCGATGGTGTTCATGATGGTCTCCCTTCTGCTGCCTACGCTAAGGAGGGCGTACGACATTGCTGCAGAACCGGTGAATTCTGCGCCGTTGCCGGTGCGGGAGCGTAGCCTGAGAGCATGCAGACCTATGTGCTTGCCGGCGGATGCTTCTGGTGCCTCGATGCGGCATACCGCGCTCTGACGGGGATCGAGGAGGTCGTTTCCGGATACACGGGCGGCACAGTGCCTGCCCCGAGCTACGAGCTCGTATGCACGGGCGCAACAGGGCATGCGGAGGCCGTGAAGGTCACGTTCGACCCGGAGCAGATCCCCGCCGACGTTATCCTCGACGCGTTCTTCACGATGCACGACCCGCGTCAGCTCAACCGCCAGGGAGCCGATCGGGGCACGCAGTACCGCTCGGCGATGTTCTACGCGGACGCCGAGCAGAAGGCTACGTTCGACGCGGCGCGGCGGCGGGCGAGCGAGCTCTGGGACGCGCCGGTCGGCACGACGGAGGGTTCGGTCGTGACCACGCTGGAGCCGCTCGGCGAGTACTACGACGCCGAGGACTACCATCAGGACTTCTTCGCGAAGAACCCGACGCAGGGATACTGCCTCGCCGTAGCGGTGCCCAAGGTCAACAAAGTGCGCGCGTCGTTCTCGCAGTACCTCGCCTGAAGCCTGTCGTCCTTTCCCTCACAGCCGCGGGGAACGCAAGAATCCGTCCACAATCGACCATTCGCTCTCGCGTACAGCGCTGAGACCTGTCCACGCTGAGAACGGGGCCAGTCGGCTCCGAGAGCGAAGGGACAGATCATGAGCGATTCGATCACCGTCATCGGGACGGTCGGCTCCGACCCCGAAGCGCGGGTGACGCCGACGGGAAAGCACGTCACGGGCTTCCGACTGGCGTGCACGCCGAGGGTGCGAGATGCGCGTACGGGCGAGTGGCGCGATGGCGAGACCAACTGGTACTCGATCAGTGCCTGGGAGCACTTGGGCAGGAACGTGCTCGAGTCGATCCGCAAGGGGGAGCGGGCCATCGTGACCGGGCGGCTGCGGCTGCGCACATGGGAGAAGGACGAGCGTCGAGGCATGGACGCCGAGATCGTGGCAGGAGGTGTGGGACACGACCTCAAGTGGGGCACCTCGAGCTACACCAAGGCCTCGCGTCAGGCGGCGGGCGACGCGTCGGATGACCATCGAGGCGGTGAACCGGAGGTGGAGGCTGCGCAGGCGACGCCAGAGGCGGCATCATCGGGGTTCCAGGATCACTGGGAGGCCGAGCCCGTCGCCGTCGATACGCCGTACTGACCGGCGGCGCGGGTGCACAGCGGCCAGCCTCTAGAATCGAACGGTGACACGACGCGAGCTGACCATGGCGGTTCTGGGAACGACTGTGCTGGCGGCGGCGCTTCTCGCAGGCTGCGCGCCGGAGCCGCCCGATCAGACACAGAGCGAGGCCCCGTCGGACACTGCTGAGCCGACCGAGGCGCCGACGCCGACCGAGTTCGATCCTGACGGCACCGCCGAGGACAACCTCCCTCTGTTCTCCGAGATCGTGAATGACGTGTGGGCATCCGATGACAACATCCACGGACGCGTGTACATCGACGCGCTCGTGGACAAGGGGTTCGACAGGACGCAGATGCAGGTCACCAGCGACATCACGACGATCGAGTGGCCGGCGGAGTCGATCATGTTCTCCGTCAGGGTGGGCGAGGAATGCCTCGTCGGCCAGATCGGGCCGGAGACGGGAGATCCGGTGGCGATCGTGCAGCCGGCGCTGGGCGAGGGCGTGTGCCTCCTGGGCAACACCCGCGAGATCGACTGGTAGCGAAGTTCGTCAGCGTCCCCCACGGAGGGGGCGCTCCTCTAGACTGGAGCCCCTATGGCTGAATTCATTTACCAAATGATCAAGGCCCGCAAAAAAGTGGGCGACAAGCTGATCCTCGACGACGTCACGATGTCGTTCTATCCGGGGGCGAAGATCGGTATGGTCGGCCCGAATGGTGCGGGAAAGTCGACGATCCTGAAGATCATGGCGGGTCTCGACCAGCCGTCCAACGGCGACGCGACGCTCACACCCGGCTACTCGGTCGGCATCCTGATGCAGGAGCCGGAGCTCGACGAGTCGAAGTCGGTGCTGGAGAACGTGCAGGAGGGCGTCGGCACGATCAAGGCCAAGGTCGACCGGTTCAACGAGATCTCGGCGCTCATGGCCGAGCCCGACGCCGACTTCGACGCTCTTCTCGAGGAGATGGGCAAGCTCCAGGAGGAGATCGACTCCGCTGACGCGTGGGATCTCGATGCTCAGCTCGAGCAGGCCATGGACGCGCTGCGCACTCCGCCGGGCGACGCCCGCATCGAGAACCTCTCCGGTGGTGAGAAACGTCGCGTCGCACTCTGCAAACTCCTGCTGGAGAAGCCTGATCTGCTGCTGCTCGACGAGCCGACGAACCACCTCGACGCCGAGAGCGTGCTATGGCTCGAGCAGCACCTGCAGCAGTACCACGGCGCCGTCATCGCGATCACGCACGACAGGTACTTCCTCGACAACATCGCCCAGTGGATCGCGGAGGTCGACCGCGGTCGGCTCTACCCGTACGAGGGCAACTACTCGACGTACCTCGAGAAGAAGGCTGAGCGCCTCGACGTGCAGGGCAAGAAGGACGCCAAGCTCCAGAGGCGCCTCAAGGACGAGCTCGAGTGGGTGCGTTCGAGCGCGAAGGGCCGTCAGGCCAAGTCGAAGGCACGCCTCGCGCGCTACGAGGAGATGGCGGCTGAAGCGGAGCGCACCAAGAAGCTCGACTTCGAGGAGATCCAGATCCCGGCGGGTCCGCGACTCGGTTCCCTCGTGATCGAGGCGAAGAACGTGCAGAAGGGGTTCGATGACCGCACGCTGATCGACTCGCTGAGCTTCTCGCTCCCGCCGAACGGCATCGTCGGTGTGATCGGCCCCAACGGCGTCGGCAAGACCACGCTGTTCAAGACCATCGTGGGCCTGGAACCGCTGGACGGCGGCGACCTCAAGGTCGGTGAGTCGGTCAAGATCAGCTATGTCGACCAGTCCCGTGCCAGCATCGACCCGAACAAGACCCTGTGGGAGGTCGTCTCGGACGGCCTGGACGTCATCACGGTCGGCAAGACGGAGATCCCGTCGCGCGCGTACGTGTCGAAGTTCGGTTTCAAGGGTCCGGATCAGCAGAAGAAGGCGGGTGTGCTCTCCGGTGGTGAGCGCAACCGTCTGAACCTGGCGCTGACGCTCAAGGAGGGCGGCAATGTGCTGCTCCTCGACGAGCCGACCAACGACCTCGATGTCGAGACGCTGCAGTCGCTGGAGAACGCGCTGCTCGAGTTCCCCGGCTGCGCTGTGGTCGTCACGCACGACAGGTGGTTCCTCGACCGCGTCGCAACGCACATCCTCGCCTACGAGGGTACGGACGAGAACCCTGCGAACTGGTACTGGTTCGAGGGCAACTTCGAGGCGTACGAGGCGAACAAGCTCGAGCGGCTCGGCCCTGATGCGGCACGCCCGCACCGCACGACCCACCGCAAGCTCACACGCGATTGAGGTGAGAGCCAAGCGAGCTCGCTCGGTTGGCCGAGCCGATTGAGCGTGTTGCGAGAGCGTAGCGACAAGCACACGCGATTGAGGTGAGAGCCAAGCGAGCTCGCTCGGTTGGCCGAGCCGATTGAGCGTGTTGCGAGAGCGTAGCGACAAGCACACGCGATTGAGGTGAGAGCCAAGCGAGCTCGCTCGGTTGGCGAGCTGAATGCCCCGGATGACCATCATCCGGGGCATTCAGCTTTGTGGTGGATGGCGCAGTCCCTGACAAAAGGAGAACGCCCCGCGACTGCTCGGAAGCAGCCGCGGGGCGTCGAATGATCGTCCGCTCAGATCACTCCGTGATCAGAGTGTCGAATGCGTCGGGGTTGGCCTCGATCCACTCGTCGATGGCGGCGGGCTCATCGCCCTCTTCGTACTGGTTGACGACGGTGTCCTCGAGCGAGCCGTAGGAGTTGTCGTCGAGCTGGATGCCGCCGATCAGCTCGGCAGCTTCCGGGTAGTCGTCGCTGAAGCCTTCGCGAGCGAGGAAGTGCAGTGCCTCGGGCTCGCCCATGGCGCCCTCCGGGTCCTCAAGGTCCTTGAGGTCGTAGGTGCCGTAGGGCCAGAACGGACGCCACAGCGTCACGACGACGGGCTCCCCTGCCTCGATCGCGGCGTCGAGTTCGGTCACCATACCAGCGGTCGACGAGGTGAGCAACTCGTAGTCATCCTCGAGACCGTAGGTGGGGATCATCGAGTCCTGTGTGGCCGCAGTGAGGCCGGCGCCCGGCTCGATGCCGACGATCTTGCCGTCGAAGCAGCTTGCCTTGTCCTTCAGCTCGGCCATCGAATCGACGTTCACGTACGACGGCACAGTGATGGTCAGCAGCGCGTTGTCGTAGTACGAGCCGAGATCATCGAGGCCGTCGCCGAACTCGTCCATGTAGTCGGCGTGCGTCTTCTCACTCCACGCCGAAGGGTAGATGTCGATGCTGCCATCGGCGAGGCCCGCGTACAGCGGCCCTGCCTCCGTCAGCTCCTCCATCTCGACGGTGAAGCCGAGACGCTCGAGCTGGTCCTCGAGCAGATACGCGGTCGAGCGTCCGTCGGTCCACGACGGAATGAAACCGAGGGTGATCGTCTCACCGTCGCCTTCCGCGGCCGGAACCTGCTTCGTGCTCGTGGTCTTCGACGTGTACGCGGCGGGAGCTGCGACCGTGTCTGCCGAGTCGATGGCACCGGAAGCGGACGAGTCCTCGATCACGCAGTCGTCTGCGGCCTCGTTTTCGTCATCGCCGCCCGCGCAGGACGCTAGAGTCGTGGCGATCGCGAGTGCGCCGATGCCGGCGCCGATCTTGGTGAGGTTGCGTCGTTTCATCATGTGATTGGTCCTCTCGTTTCTCCGCCTTGCGGCGGGATTGGTGGGGAGGTTCTTGGGGGTCAGGCGCCGCCGAGTCCGCCTGCGCCGGCGATCGGCGCGCGGCGCGGCGATGCCTTGGAACGCTCGGCTTCGAGCTGAGCACGCTCAGCGTCGGCCTTGGCGTTGCGGATGTTTGCACGGCGCCTGGTGAACAGTCCGATCAGCGATGACGGGTAGTCGGTCGGTGTGCCGATCGCGGCCGTGAGGCGGTCGAGGAAGACCGCGAGGATCACGACGCTGAGGCCCGCCTCGACGCCCTTGGCGACGTCGATCTGCGCGATCGCAGCGGTGACCTCCTTGCCGAGTCCGTCTGCGCCGACCATGCCCGCGACGACGGCCATCGACAGGGCGAGCATGATGACCTGGTTGACGCCGGCCATGATGGTCGGCATCGCCAGCGGCAGCTGCACCCCGAACAGGATGTTCCGGTTCGGGGCGCCGAACGCGGTGGCCGCCTCGACGGTCTCCGAATCGACGCCCCTGATGCCGAGTTCTGTCATCCGGACGCCGGGTGCGATGGCGAAGATCACCGTTGCGAACACACCGGGTGCGACGCCAAGGCTGAAGAACACGATCGCCGGGATCAGGTAGACGAACACCGGCATCGTCTGCATCAGGTCGAGGATCGGTTTGACGATGGCGCTCACGACGTTGCTCCGTGCGGCGAGGATGCCGACGGGAATCGCGATGATCACCGCGAACAGTGCCGAGATCGCCACGAGCGAGAGCGTCTGAAGCGAGGTCTCCCACTGGTCCATGCCGACGATCAGCAGGAACATCAGCACGACGCCGACAGCGAGCTTCCACGAGCGGAGCAGCCAGCTCAGCAGGGCGAACACGAGGATGATCACCCATGCAGGGGGGCTCATCAGCGCTTCGGCGAGACCATCGACCAGCGTCGTGGTCACGAGAACGAACAGATCGAGCAGAACCTGCAGGTTCTCCTTGATCCAGTCCAATGCCATGTCGGCCCAGCTGCCGACATTGATGCGGGGGAACCACTCCATCGTCAGGCTCCCTTCTCGTCAGTCGATGCCAGAATCTGGTCGATCTCCGTCGTCGGTACGGGCTGCTGCGGCAGGGTGATCTCCTCAGTTGATCCCGGGCCGGGGCCGAGCGCCGCCAGCAGTGTGACGCGCGGGATGACGCCGACGAGTCTTCCCGACTCGTTCACGACGGCCACCGCGAGCTTCGACTCGACGGACGGCACGAAGAGATCCATCAGCACGGCGTCCTCGCGGACGCTCACGGCGTCGTTCTTGACCACGGTCTCCAACGACTTCTCACCCTTGCGGATGAGTTTGACGGCGTCGCGGTCGTCGACCGTTCCGAGCAGCTTGCGGTCGCGGTCGACGACGTAGGCGGCGCCCGAGTTCGTGTCGCGCATCGTGCGCAGCGCTGTACGCGGACCGGAGGAGACAGAGACGACGGCGCGGGGCTTCTCCATCACGTTCCCTGCGGTGAGCACGCGGGCGCGGTCGACGTCCTGCACGAACTGCTCGACGTAGTCGTTGGCCGGGTCGGTGAGGATGTCCTCGGGGGTGCCGATCTGCACGATCTCCCCGTCGCGCATCACAGCGATCCGGTCGCCGAGGAGCATCGCCTCGTTGAGGTCGTGCGTGATGAAGATGATCGTCTTGCCCAGCGTCTCCTGCAGCTCGATCAGCTGATCCTGCATCTCGCGCCGGATGAGCGGGTCGAGGGCGCTGAACGCCTCGTCCATCAGCAGGATCTCGGTGTCAGCGGCCAGAGCGCGGGCGATGCCGACGCGCTGCTTCATACCGCCGGAGAGCTGGTGAGGGAACTTGTCGCCCCAGCCGTCCAAGCCGACCAGCGACAGGATCTCGTCGGCTTTCGCCTCGCGGGTCGCCTTGTCGATGCCCTGCAGCTTCAGCGGATAGGAGACGTTGAACGCGACCGTGCGGTGCGGGAACAGCGCGAAGTGCTGGAACACCATCGACACCCGCTCGCGCCGGATCTTGCGGAGCTCGCCCTTGCTGGCCGAGGCCAGCTCGTCGTCGCCGATGAAGATTGTGCCGGCCGTCGTCTCGAACAGTCCGTTCAGCATGCGGATGAGGGTCGACTTGCCGGAGCCGGACAGCCCCATGACGACGAAGATCTCGCCGCGCTTGACCTCGAAGGAGGCATCGATGACCGCGGCAGTGGTGCCGCCGCCGAGTTCATCGCGCTTCTCACCCGCACGGAGACGTTCAACGGCCTCGCCTCCGCGCCGGCCGAAGACCTTGTACAGGCCTTCCGCGCGCAGAGCGATCTCTTCGTTGCTCAAAGTTCTCCTCGGTTGTCTTCGGAGAGGAGCGGCCTCGGGTGTGCCGCTCTCAACAGAAATGCCCGGGGGCTCCGGGCATCGCTTCCCCATTGTGTCTCTTTCTCACGGCGAAGCGCACCTTCACGTTTCGATCACGGCGTCAGCGCCGACCCCCTCATCTTCCCCGTGATCATGGGGAAGCCGCGGGGTTGGAGGACGTTCAGAGCGACCGCTCACCTGTTATCCGACCGTTATAGAATAGCCGGTTCTCTCACGGTCGTTTTGCGGCTAGCGTGGGGCGGCTATGGTGTAGCGCCGTCGGGATCGAGTAGTGCAGGCTGCCAAACGGCGGTGGCAGGATGTGAGCATGACGCGAGTGCACATCCCGATCCATCTTCGTTGGGGAGACCAGGACGCCTTCGGCCACGTCAACAACGCGGCGATCACGAAACTGATGGAAGAGGCACGCGTACGTGCCTTCTGGAAGCACGAGGATCCGGATCTGAGCTCGCCACTGGCGGTCTTCGACGGCGAGCTCAAAGTAGGCGACGACGGTCCGTTCTTCACTCTGATCGCGCAGCAGGACGTCACCTACCTGGCACCCGTGCCGTACGTGCAGGCGCCGATCGACTTCCAGGTCTGGCTGACCAAGCTCGGCGGATCGTCGATGCACGTCGCGTATGAGATCCGGGGCGACGTCGAGGGCGAGGACGTGCTGTTCGCGACCGCCTCGACCGTGATCGTGCTCGCCTCGCAGGAGACGATGCGGCCCGTGCGGATCCCCGAGGTCGCACGGAAGCAGTGGGCGCCGTTCGTCGAGACCGCCTGACAGCGCCGGCACATCAGGACTGCGAGACACTGGAAGTGTGACTACCCGCAGCCTCGGCCGACTCCGTCGCACCGACTTTCCCTACTACGCGGCGCATCCGGATGCCGTGTACCTCGATTCCGGAGCGACATCGCAGCGTCCCGAGACCGTCATCTCCGCTGAGACGGACTTCGTCGGGGCCGACTACGCGGCCGTGCATCGCGGTTCGTCCGTCGCCACGGGCGAGGCGACGTGGGCGTTCGAGACGGCGCGCGAGCGGGTCGCCGCGTTCATCGGCGCAGGCGAGCGGGAGCTGGTCTGGACCGCAGGCGCCACGGATGCGATCAACATGATCGCGCTCGGGATCTCCGATGCCTCGCTCGGCCTGGGAAGCGCGGATCTCGCACTCTCGGCGGGCGACGAGATCGTCGTCACCGAGGCGGAGCACCACGCCAACCTCATCCCGTGGCAGCGACTCGCCGCCCGCACGGGCGCCGTGCTGCGTCATGTCGCAGTCGATGCCGACGGACTGTGGTCGCTGGACGGGATGCGCCGCGAAGTCTCACCCCGCACCCGGCTGATCTCCTTCCCGCACGTGTCCAACGTCACGGGTCAGATCGCGCCCGTCGCAGACATCGTGGGGCTGGCGGCAGAGGTCGGTGCGCTCACGGTGCTGGATGCCTGTCAGTCGGTGCCGCACATGCCTGTTGACTTCTCGACGCTCGGCGTCGACTTCGCGGCGTTCTCCGCGCACAAGATGCTGGGCCCGACCGGCATCGGCGCGCTGTACGGTCGCGCCGAGCTGCTGGATGTGCTCCCGCCGGCACGCACGGGCGGATCGATGATCACCACCGTGACGATGGAGCATGCGGAGTTCCTGCCGGCGCCGAACCGTTTCGAGGCGGGAACTCAGCCCGTTTCCCAAGCCATCGGCTTCGGTGCGGCGGTCGACTACCTCGCCTCGCTGGGTATGAGCGACGTGCGTTCGCACGAGGAGGGAATCGCAGAAGCGCTGGTGGAGACGGTGACCCGTACCCCCGGCGTTCGTCTCATCGGGCCGGCACCCGGCGACGAGCGCGCAGCCATCGCCAGCGTGATCGTCGACGGCGTGCACGCCCACGACGTCGGCCAGTTCCTCGACGACAGGGGAGTGACCATCCGGACGGGGCATCACTGCGCGCAGCCGCTGCACCGCGCGCTCGGTGTACCGGCGACCGTGCGCGCCAGTGCGTCCGTCTACACCGACCTCGACGACGTCGCCCGCTTCGGCGAAGCGCTCGGCGAGGTGCGCGACTACTTCGGAGTGACAGCATGAGCGGACTCGACGACCTCTATCGCGAGCTCATCCTCGACCATTCACGCGACCCGCAGGGGAAGGGTGACCCACAGGCGGAGGCGCACTCTCACCATGAGCTGAACCCGTCGTGCGGTGACGAGATCACCATGGGCGCGACCGTCGACGAGGACGGCGCGATCGCATCGCTGCACTGGGAAGGGCAGGGGTGCAGCATCTCGATGGCGTCCGCGTCCGTGATGAGCGATCTGCTTGCAGGTGCAAGCCGTGACGAGGCCCTTGCGCGCATCGACGAGTTCCGCGAGATGCTGCGCTCCCGCGGCTCAGTCGAGCCATCGGAACGGCTGGAGGACGCCGCTGCGTTCCAGGGCGTCGCCAAGTACGTCATGCGCATCAAATGCGCAATGCTCGGCTGGGTTGCGCTCGAGGCGTGCCTGATGGAATCGGCTGCGACGTGAGCTGGTGTCAGTCCTGAGCAGGACGCTCCGGCACGCGCGCCATGATCTCCTGAGAGACGGTGGCGACGAGAGTCCCGTCTCTCGAGTACAGCCGTCCGATGCTGAGACCGCGGCCCCCGCCCGAGTTCGGCGACTCCTGCACGTAGAGCATCCATTCGTCGGCGGCGACCGAACGGTGCCACCAGATCGCGTGGTCGAGGCTCGCGACGTTCAGGCCGGGCGTCGCCCATGGCACGCCGTTCGCGCGCAGCACCGGCTCCTGGATCGTGAAGTCGCTGAGGTAGGCGAGAGCGGCTCGATGCAGGGTCTGATCGCCGCCGAGGCGTGAGCGCACGCGCGTCCACACCGTCTGGCGAGGCGTCGCCTCGTCTACCTGCAGCCAGATGTCTCCGGCGGTGTGCCGCACCTCGACGGGGTTGTCGAGCAGCAGCCTGCCCGACATCGGATGCGTCGCGTAGGTCTCGGCGGGGTCGGGCAGGTCCTCGGGCTCCGGCAGGCCCTCCGGCATCGGAACCTGGTGCGAGGGGCCCGGGTCGTCGTCCTGGAACGACGCGATGGCGGAGAAGATCGGTGTGCCGTTCTGGTAGGCCTGTACGGCGCGGCGGGCGAACGAGCGACCGTCGTGGATGCGCGAGACGGCGAACGTGACGGGCTCGGATGCATTGCCCGGGCGCAGGAAGTAGCCGTGGAAGGAGTGCGGCTGGCGGGGTTTCTCGAGCGTGCGCGAAGCGGCTATCACCGACTGACCCAGCACCTGGCCGCCGAAGATACGGCCCAACGGCATCGGCTGCGACCGGCCGACGAAGATGTCGCTCGATGTTCTGGCTCCTGGCTCCTCGAGATCGAGGTACTCGCGCAGCCGGGACACGGGGTCGGTCGAAGGCGTCTCGCTCACGGGAGCCAGTCTATGCGCCGGCAGGGTCTGTTGATTCAGACGGAACCTGCCCGCCGGGCGGCGGCGCATCCGAGCGGGCTCAACGCCCAATCGTTGCCGGATAGGCTGGCGGGATGGCCGCTCGACTGATCTTTCCCGACTCGGAGTCGGCGCGGGACGCGCTGACGTTCGCTGGGAGGGCGGAGCAAGCGGGGGCAGACGGGGTCAGGCTGCAGGCGGGCGGGGGAGTGCTCGCCATGACGAGCGCGGCACTCGCCCCGCAGGGCCTGCTCGACCGCACGCCGACTGTGCTGGCGATGCGGGCGCTGCGCGTCGATCCTGAGCTGGAGTGCGACTTCGTCGTCGCATCGCTCGGGGAGACGGAGGACTCCGCTCAGCTCGCGCTGCCGGACACGGCGCTCGCTCCGGCGTGGGCAGGGGTCGCTCCGCCGCGCGGCGGCTGGGAGCAGTACGGGGAGATCGCTGCCGCGACCCTCGCCGCCCGTGCCCAGTGGGGCATCTCGGCCGTGGCGCACCAGCTGCCGGACAGCCCGGGCGAGGAGATCGTCCGCACGGTGCGCGGCGCCGTGTGGGGCGAGGCGGACGACGACGTGCTGTCGCTCCCGCGCGGCGTCGCATTCGCGGCGTTCGCATTCGGGTTCATCGCAGGCGAGGAGACCGCACGCGTGACGACATCCGGGCGCTGGACCAGGGTTTCCCTCGCCCGCGGCCACGTGCTCTCCCGCGGCCCGGCGGCATCCGGTCTCACGCAGGTCAGAAGCACCGGCTGACGGCCGCGCTTCAGCTCGTGAAGTGCCCCAACATGGTCCGAGACGGCGCCCAGACCGGGGCATCTCGACGAGCCCGAGGCACTTCGGCAGTCAGCGCTCGGGGGTGGGGTCGAAGGTGTTGACCAGGGAGTGGGCAGCGCGGTTGAGGTAGTCCCAGAGGGTCTGCTCGTGCAGGGGCGGGAGGTCGAGGGCGTCGACTGCCGCGCGCATGTGGGCGAGCCAGCGGTCGCGGGCCTCGGGGTTCACATGGAACCCGCCGTGGCGCATGCGCAGCCGCGGGTGGCCGCGCTGCTCGCTGTAGGCCTTCGGGCCGCCCCAGTACTGCTCGAGGAACATCAGCAGGCGCTCCTCGGCCGGGCCCAGGTCCTCCTCCGGATACATCGGACGCAGCACCGGATCATCGGCCACGCCTCGATAGAACTCGTGCACCAGTCGGGCGAACGTCTCGCGCCCGCCCACCTGGTCGTAGAAGCTCTCCTGCTCCTCCACGGTCATTCCGCGTCGCGCGCCTGTGCGTTCAGCGCGCGTTCCACACCGGCGAGGCATTCGTGCACGAGCCGGCGCAGCGCCGCCGGTGCATCGGAGTGGGTGCTCAACCAGGTGCGCGTCGCATCGCGCAGCTCGATGCTCGCAAGAGGCGCGGGGTAGAGCAGCTCGATCAGGTACGACGCGATCTGATAGGTGCGGCTCTCCCATATCGGCAGCAGCATGTCGAAGTAGCGGGGCACGAACTCGTCGAGCGCGTCGCGCGTGGCCGGATGCACGAAGCCGGCG
The DNA here is from genome assembly GCF_003569805.1 of Microbacterium halotolerans. Classification (GTDB taxonomy): domain Bacteria; phylum Actinomycetota; class Actinomycetes; order Actinomycetales; family Microbacteriaceae; genus Microbacterium; species Microbacterium halotolerans. Next base: position 250,716 of record NZ_KZ984054.1, read on the forward strand.
GCCGCGGATCGGACGATGGTGTTCGGGAGTTCGTCGCGCTCGACCAGCGATTCCCAGGCGGCGCGCTTCGCTTCAGCCGTGGGCAGTGCGGCGCGGGCTCTGGCGGCCAGCTCTGCGCCCGAAGCCGTGTTGTCGTCGGCCAGTGCAGCATCGATCTCGGCGTCACCGGCGAGACCGCCTGCCGCGAGGGAGATGAGCAGCTGCCACGACAGATCGGTGTCGATCTGGAGGCCGTCGATGTCGACGGCGCCGTCGCGGATGCCCTTCACCGTCGCCCAGTGGTCGCGGTGGGACGCGGCGCTGGCGAACGCGGTTGCGAGCTGCAGCTGCACGTCGCTGCCTGCCGCTGCCTGCCTGAGCAGCAGCCAGAGGCCGTCTGCGACCCGGCGGCGCGACGACTCGCGCGACTCGGGCGCCACGTAGGAGTTCGCCGCGAGCTGCAGCTGCGAGAGCGTGGTGCGAATCGTCGTCGACTCGGTCTCGGCGGCGATGTTACGCAGCACCAGATCGATGTACTCGCTGGCCGGAGTCTCGCCGTCGCGCACCTGATCCCATGCCGCACCCCAGACGAGCGAGCGGGCGAGGGGATCCGCGATGTCGGAGAGATGCTCGATGGCGGTGTCGAGGCTGACATCGTCGAGTCGGATCTTCGCGTAGGCGAGATCCTCGTCGTTGAGCAGCACGAGTGCGGGGCGTCGACGGCTCTTCAGCTCGTCGACGTTCGTCACATCGCCGTCCACGTCGATCTCGGCGTAGTGCGTGCGCACGAGCGATCCGCCGTTGAGGTCGTAGAACCCGATACCGAGCCGGTGCGGACGAATAGTGGGGTAGTCGGCCGGTGCCGTCTGCATCACGGCGAACCGCGTGATGGAGCCGTCGACGTCAGCCTCGACGATCGGCGACAGCGTGTTGACACCGGCCGTCTCGAGCCACTTCGCCGACCAGGCGGACAGATCGCGACCGCTGGTCGCTTCGAGTTCGACCAGCAGGTCGCGCAGAGTCGTGTTGCCGAACGCGTGCTTGCGGAAGTAGGCCCCGACACCGGCGAAGAAGGCGTCGATTCCGACGTAGGCGGCGAGCTGCTTGAGCACGGAGCCGCCCTTGGCATACGTGATGCCGTCGAAGTTGACCTGGACGTCCTCCAGATCACCGATCTCGGCCACGACGGGGTGCGTCGACGGCAGCTGGTCCTGCCGGTACGCCCACGTCTTCTCCATCGCGTTGAACGTCGTCCACGCGCCCTCCCACTCGGTGGCCTCGGCGGTGGCGATCGTCGACGCCCACTCGGCGAACGACTCGTTCAACCACAGGTCGTTCCACCACGTCATCGTGACGAGATCGCCGAACCACATGTGCGCCAGCTCGTGCAGGATCGTCACCACGCGCCGCTCGCGCACCGCGTCGGAGACCTTGCTGCGGAAGACGTAGGCCTCGGTGAACGTCACCGCGCCGGCATTCTCCATGGCGCCGGCATTGAACTCCGGCACGAACATCTGGTCGTACTTGGCGAACGGGTACTCGACGCCGAACTTCTCCTCGTAGTAGGCGAATCCCTGGCGCGTCTTGTCGAAGATGTACTCGGCGTCGACGTCGTCCCACAGGCTCCTGCGCGCGAACACGCCGAGCGGGATCACGCGGCCGGACGAGCTGGTCAGCTCCGAGCGGGTGACTTCGTACGGACCGGCGACCAGAGCGGTGATGTACGAGGAGATCCGCGGCGTCGGCTCGAAGCCCCACGTGGCCGTCTCGCGGTCGTCGTGAGGGATCGGCTCGGGGGCCGGCTGATTCGAGATGACCTGCCACGCGGACGGCGCGGTCACCGTGAACTGGAACGTGGCTTTGAGATCGGGCTGCTCGAACACGGCGAACACGCGCCGTGAGTCCGGCACCTCGAACTGCGAGTACAGGTAGACCTCGCCGTCGACCGGATCGACGAAGCGATGCAGCCCCTCACCGGTGTTGGTGTAGGCGCAGTCGGCGTCGACGACGAGCTCGTTCTCCGCGGCGAGACCGTCGAGGCGGATGCGCGAATCGGCATACACCTCGCTGGGCTCGAGCTGGCGGCCGTTGAGCGTGATCTCGTTCACGCTCGTCGCGATCAGGTCGATGAACGTCGAGGCGCCCTCGGTCGCGGCGAATCGCACGACGCTGCGCGATCCGAACAGTTCGGCTCCCCTGGTCAGGTTGAGCGTCACCTCGTACGACTGCGTGTCGACGACTGAGCGGCGCTCCTGCGCCTCCACTCTGGTGAGGTTCTCTCCAGGCACTGGGTCTCCCTCTGTGAAGAATCGGGGGATCCGAGGTGGGTAGCCCCGGCAACTGGTAAAGCCTAAGCGGTGCAGGTGAACTTCGGCTCCGGATGCGCCCAAACTCGATCCGGATGTCTGCTGAGCGAAGGCTGGTCGAGCCGGTCGCTGCGAGTGAGAGGATGACACGGTGACCACCGGCATCGTTCCCTTCGCCTCGCCCGCCGCATGCGGCGGCGATCCTTTCGTCGAGACTCCTGTTGCGTATGACGCGCTGCTCCTGGCCAGCTTCGGCGGGCCGGAGGGACAGGACGACGTCCTCCCGTTCCTGCGCAACGTGACGCGAGGGCGCGGCATCCCGGACGAGCGTCTGGAGGCGGTCGCCGGGCACTATCGTCACTTCGACGGGGTGAGTCCGATCAACCAGCAGAACCGCGAGCTGCTCGCTGCGCTGGAGGCGGAACTCGCGCGCCGCGGCATCGACCTGCCGGTGTACTGGGGCAACCGCAACTGGGAGCCCTACGTGGAGGACGCCGTCGCCCGTGCCGCTGCGGACGGCCATCGCACGCTGCTCGGACTGGCAACGAGCGCGTACAGCTCGTACTCCAGCGATCGCCAGTACCGCGAGGACTTCGCGCGAGCGCTGATCGAGACCGGCGTCGGCGAGGGCGACGACCCCGTCACGATCGACAAGGTGCGGCTGTTCTTCGACCACCCCGGCTTCGTCGAGCCCTTCTACGAGGGCGTGCGCGAGGCCGTCGAGGGATATCTCGCCGACGGCCTCGCGCCGGAACAGATCCGCGTGCTGTTCGCGACGCATTCCATTCCGACCGATGATGCGAACCTCTCCGGTCCCCGCGACCGCGAGTGGCCGGAAGGCGGTGCCTATGCTGCCCAGCACACCGCCGTCGCGGAGCACATCATGCAGCGGCTCGCGCAGGAGGTGTCGGCCGCGAGCCGGGTCGGATGGGATCTCGTCTACCAGTCCCGCTCAGGCCCTCCGACGCAGCCGTGGCTGGAGCCCGACGTGAACGACCGCATCGCTGAGCTGCCAGGCGAGGGGATCAGGGCCGTCGCCGTGACGCCGCTCGGTTTCGTCAGCGACCACATGGAGGTGATGTGGGATCTCGACAATGAGGCGAAGGAGTCGGCTGAGGACGTCGGTCTGGCCTTCGTGCGCACACGGACGCCCGGCAGCCATCCGGCGTTCGTGTCGGGTCTGGTCGATCTCATCGAGGAGCGGTTGCACGGCACACCGGTGAGCGAACGCCCTCATATGACGGATCTCGGTCCGTGGTACGACGTGTGCCGGCCCGGCTGCTGCGTGAACGCGCGCATCGGTGCGAAGCCGGCCGCGGCCGGCCTCGAGCAGTGAGCCGCACGAGATAGGGAAGAATGCTGAGCATGCGCATCCACATCGCCACAGACCATGCCGGTCTGGAGTTCTCCACCCAGCTGCAGCAGCACCTCGCCTCGAGCGGCCACGAGGTCGTCGACCACGGCCCGGTCGAGTACGATCCGGTCGACGACTACCCGTCGTTCTGCATCCGGGCGGCACAGGCGGTCGTCACAGATCAGCGCGCGGGCGTCGAAGCCCTCGGTGTGGTGTTCGGAGGCTCGGGCAACGGTGAGCAGATCGCGGCGAACAAGGTCGCAGGCATCCGCGCCGCGCTGGTGTGGAACCTATCGACCGCGGAGCTGGCGCGCGAGCACAACGATGCCAACGTGATCTCGATCGGTGCGCGTCAGCACACCTTCGAGGAGGTCGTGTCCTTCATAGAACGCTTCATCGCCACTCCGTTCTCCGGCGACGACCGTCACGCGCGCCGCATCGGGAAGATCGCGGCGTTCGAATCTGATGGTGCGCTCGATCCCGACCCGCGCGCGTAGGCAGGGCGCCGTGCCAGAGGGTCATTCCGTTCATCGCATCGCGAAGCAGTTCGACCGCAACTTCGTCGGACGCGCTGTCGCCGTGTCGAGCCCGCAGGGCAGGTTCGCTGAAGGCGCGGCCGTGCTCGACGGGCGGGAGCTCGTTGCGGCGCGTGCGGTGGGCAAGCAGATGTTTCTGGAGTTCTCCGGCGACGCCTGGCTGAGGGTGCATCTCGGTCTGTACGGTGCGTGGGACTTCGCCGGCGAGATCGAGATCGATCCGACGATCGCCAGCGCCAACGGTCGGATGGGCCAGACCAACCAGCGCGGCACCGATCTCGACGAGCCCGTCTTCGACGACGCGGGGGAGAACTCGCTGGCGTCGATCGGGGCCCCGCGGAAGACCCGCGCCCATGTGCGGATGTCGGAGCAGACCAAGGGCCTCGCCGACGAGTCCGACCAGTGGCCGCCTCCCGTGGTCGGCCAGGTGCGCGCACGGCTGATGACCGACTCGACCTGCGCAGATCTGCGCGGACCGACCGCCTGCGCGGTCGAAGGCCCTGAGGAGATCCAAGCGGTGATCGACCGGCTGGGTCCCGACCCGCTCGTGGGCGGCCCCGCTGAGAACGAGCGGCGCTTCGTCGCGGCGGTGCGCCGCAGGGGAGTCGCGATCGGTCAGCTCCTGATGGACCAGTCCGTGGTGAGCGGCATCGGCAACGTCTACCGTGCGGAGATGCTCTTCCGTGCCGGAATCGACCCGCATGCGCCGGGCAGACAGGTGCCGGAGTCGGTGCTGCGCGAGCTGTGGCGCGACTGGGAGCGGCTGCTGCGCGTCGGCGTCGAGACCGGCCAGATGATGACGATGGACGGGCTCTCCGGCGACGCGTGGCGCCGCGCGATGGCCAGCCGCGACGACAGGCACTGGGTGTACCACCGTGCCGGCCTGCCGTGTCGCGTGTGCGGCACAGAGATCGTGCTGGAGGAGATGCAGGCGCGCAAGCTCTACTGGTGCCCGACCTGCCAGAGGTGAGCGCGCGACGGACCGGACTGCTCCGGGTCGGGGCGCATCGGCATCGCCGCAACGGATATGACACGCGACGATCGAGACGAGGGGTGACCGGATGAACGTGGGCGAGACGGTCGACGTGATCGCGAACGCGCGCATCGGCGGCGCAGGCCGCGAGCTGATGCCGCTGGCCTCGATCGATGAGGCGGAGCCGTACGACGTATTCCTCGCCGGGGGCAGGATCGTCGACATCGCTCCTGCAGGCCTCGGGCGCCGCAGCGGTGCCGTTCTCGACGCGGCTGGGGCGTGGCTGGTGCCGGGAATGTGGGATCACCACGTGCATGTCGTGCCGTGGGCGCTGGAGGCACAGCGCGTCTCGCTGGCGCACACCGACTCAGCCGTTGAGGCGGCAGCCGTGATGGCGGATGCTCCGGTGCTGGATGACGGCCGCCGCGTCGGTTCCGGCTTCCGCGACGCGCTGTGGCCCGAGCCGCCGAGTCTCGACCTGCTCGACAGATACACGGGGGAGACGCCCACGTACCTCGTCAACGCCGATCTGCACAGCGCCTGGCTGAACAGCGCGGCGCTGCGGCGCGAGGGGTGGACCAGCAGCGAGGGATTCGTGCGCGAGGAGGACGCGTTCGAGCTGGCGCGGCGCCTCGGCGACCTCGACGAGGACACGGTCGATCGCGCTGTCGGGGAGATGGCCCGTCGTGCGGCGTCCCGCGGCATCGTCGGCGTCGTCGATATGCACATGGAGTGGGGCGGAGAGGACTGGGCGCGGCGGACATCCGCCGGCCTCGACCTGCTGCGGGTCGACGTCGCGACCTATACCCACCGCCTCGAGGAGACGCTGAGCGACGGACTCGCGACGGGAGACGCCCTCGACGGGAGCGGGCTGATCCGGATGGGCCCGTACAAGGTGATCAGCGACGGTTCGCTCGGCACGCGCACGGCGGCGTGCTCGCACGCATACCGCGCAGGCCGCAGCACCGAGACTGACGGTGCGACCGGCCACCTCAACGTCGAGCCGGACGAGCTGATCGACCACCTCACCCGCGCCGCGGGCGGAGGCCTGCGCGCCGCCGTTCACGCGATCGGCGACGTGGCCGTCGCCCATGCTCTCGACGGCTTCGCGGCATCCGGGGCCGCAGGGTCGATCGAGCACGCGCAGCTGGTGCGGCATGCAGACATCGCCCGGTTCGCGCGGCTCGACGTCACTGCGAGCGTGCAGCCCACCCACGCCGTGGAGGACCGGGATCTGGTCGACGATCTGTGGGCCGATCAGACGTCGGCGCCGTACGCGTTCCGCGCGCTGCACGAGGCGGGGACGAACCTCGTCTTCGGTTCCGACGCCCCGGTCTCCGCGCTCGACCCGTGGCGCCAGCTGGCGGCCGCCGTGTTCCGCAGTGATGACGGCAGGGCGCCGTGGCAGCCGGAGAACGCGCTGGATGCGGCGACGGCGCTTGCGGCTTCGACGCGCGGCGGGTCCGTCGCGGAGCAGCGGATCCTGCCGGGGGAGAGCGCCGACCTGGTTCTGGTCGCGGAGGATCCGATGTCGGCAGGGGAGCGGCAGCTGCGCGAGATGCCGGTGGCGGCGACGCTGCTCGCCGGCAGGATCACGCACCTGGCAGTCTGACCTCGGCGGGTCCGAGCCGCGGCCACGCACACGAAAGGGCGCGCCCCGGATGATTCCGGAGCGCGCCCTTCTGATGCGGATTACGACGCGAGGTGCGAGAACAGGAACCAACGGTCCTTCTCGAGGCCCGCCTTGATGCCGATCGCGATGTCCTGGCTGGTCAGGTCGACCTCGTCGAGGCCGTCGATCGCTGCCTGGACATCGGCGATGATCGCGTCCATGTCGGCGATGACCGAGCGGATGACCTGCTCGGACTGCTCGAAGCCGGCGCCCACCTTCGTGGCGGCAACCTTCTCGCCGACCGTGTTCGCACGGGCGTCGATCGGCAGGCCGAGGGCGACGATGCGCTCTGCGGCGGTGTCGGCCCACTCGCCGGCGTGAGCGACCACCGTGTCGAGGAACTCGTGCACGCCGATGAAGTTCGCGCCGCGCACGTGCCAGTGGGCCTGCTTCCCGTTGAGCGTCAGGGCCTGGAGACCGAGAACGACGGGGGCGAGGAACTGCGACGTGCCTGCGGCGACTGTCGGGTCGCTGGCGGTGGTGGCGATGGTCTGGTTCGTCATGGTGTGATCCTTCCCGAGAATCGGTCTGTGTTGATGTCAACGGTACTCCTGCTGAGGTATTCCGCAAGCAAGCAGAGGCTGTGCTAAATCAGCTCTGACCTGGGGAAAGTAAGGCTTCCCTAATGGTGTTTGGGTGAGTATGCCCTTGCCTGGCAGGATGGCCGGATGACCATTTCATCCGGAGCGAGCGTCCGTCCCGTCGACGAGTCCTCCCCCTCGGTTTCCGACTCCGCGTTCGTCGCAGACGGCGCCCGCGTCGTCGGCGACGTCGAGATCGGCGAGCGGGCGAGCGTCTGGTACAACGCCGTCGTGCGCGGCGACGTGAACACGATCCGTGTCGGCGCCGGCACCAATGTGCAGGACAACGTGTCGATCCACGTCGACGCGGCGCATCCCGCAGAGATCGGCGACGGCGTATCGATCGGCCACAACGCCGTCGTGCACGGGTGCACGATCGGCGACGGCTCGCTCATCGGAATGGGTGCTGTCGTGCTGTCGGGAGCAGTCATCGGTGCGCAGTGCCTCGTGGCCGCGGGAGCCGTCGTGCTCGAGGGCACCGTCGTGCCTCCGCGCTCGCTTGTGGCTGGCGTGCCGGCGAAGGTGCGCCGCCAGCTGGACGATGAGGAGATCGAGCGGCTCCGGCTCAATGCCGAGCGCTACCTCACGACGGCAGAGCGCCACGCGCGGGCGACCGAATTCACGGACGAGGGCTCCGTTCCCCTATAGTGGAATGCGCTGTCACACGCAGTGCGGGGATGTAGCTCAATGGTAGAGCCCCAGTCTTCCAAACTGGTCACGCGGGTTCGATTCCCGTCATCCCCTCCGACAGGTTCTGCCCCGGCCACAGGCCGGGGCAGAACCGTTTCAGGGCAGAGGTCTACGACGCCTCGGGGGCGCGGCCCGCGAGGTGAACCGCCTCGGTGCGGCTCGTCGCACCGAGTTTGCGCAGGATCGATGAGACGTGCACGCTCGCGGTCTTTCCGCTGATGAACAGTCGCTGGCCGATCTGACCGTTGCTCAGCCCCTCGGCGACGAGCGCGAGCACCTGCTGTTCGCGCTCGGTGAGCGCGCCGGCGCCGCGACGCGGCCGGCCTGCCGGAGAGTACCCGGCGTCGGCTGCGAGCTCGTGTGCGCGCTTGCGCATCGCGGTGATGCCGCCGCGCTCAGCGGCATCGATCGCCTCGGTGAGGGTGTCGCGCGCCGCGCTCCGCTCGCCGTCGGTGATCAGCGACTCGCCCAGCCGCACGAGGACGTACGGTTCCAGGTGCACGGGTGCTCGCTCGTCGCGCGCCGCAGTCAGCGCCCCGCGCCACGCATCGGTCGTGTTCGTGAGCTCGGCCTCGATGACGGGCGCCCACACGTCATGCGTCGGCCATTCGGCGAATCGTGCCACGAGCGCCCGCAGCCGTGGCTCCGCGTCGCCTGCCGCACTGCGCGACCCGGATGCGCGTGCGGCGGCGATGGTGCGTGCCACCGGCCACGCGCATGCATGCACCCGGCCCGCGCACAGCCGCGCAGGGTCGGTGTCGAGCAGCCTGACCGCGTGCTCCCACGCTGCTTTGACGTCGCCCATGGCCAGTGCGGTCTCCGTGGCGGCCCGGCCCACGCTCATCAGAGACTGCACCTCCGCGGCCATGCTCGCGACCAGCACCGTGCGCTGTTCGCGCAGCAGCGCATCGGCGGCCTCGGCGTCGCCCCGCCAGGTCAACGTGGCGGCCTTGGTGACGAGAAGGTGCGTGCGGTAGGACCTCGGCGGCTCCAGCGACAGTGCGCGGGTGATGATCGCGTCTGCACGGGTCCACTCGCCGAGCCAGACCAGCGGCTCGGCGAGGTTCGATGACAGCAGCACTCCGGAGGTGCGTTCGAAGCCCAGCCGCCGTGCCGCGTCGACGCCCTGCTGAGCGAGCGAGACGGCGTGCCGGTACTGACCGAGAAGATGAGCGGCGTCCGAGGCGTTCACGAAATAGCGCACTTGGGCTGGTCCGTCGTCCGCAGCGATCCTCTTGGCGTCCTCCAGCTCCCTCAGCGCTCCGTCCGCGTCGCCGGTCGCGACCAGGCAGACTGCCGCCATGTTCACTCCGACGGATGCTGTGCGCTCGTCGCCATGGGTTCGCGCCAGGGCGGCACCGCGCAGCGCGAGCTCGCGAGCCTCGGAGACTTCTCCGGCGAGCATGAGCCGCCCGGAGAACGACACCATCACGGAGGAGCGCAGCGCGGCCAGCTGCGGGTCGCTGCCGTCATCGAGCCTCTCCGCGGCGTTGAGGGACTGGCGGAACACATCGAGGGTCTCTTCGCGTGCCAGCTGTGCGAGCGCCTTCGCCCTGTTGTGCAGCAGGAGCGCTTCGTCGAGGGTGCCCGGCTCGCATTCCTCGAGTGCGGCGGTGACCAGGGCCAGGCTGCGCTCGAGCTCGCCCGCGTTGCGCAGGTGCGTCGTCGTGCGCCCGGCCAGTGCGAGCTTCGACATGCCGGCCACGCGTTCGGCATCACGCACCGCGTGCCACAGTGCGAGCGCTCGCTCGCCGTGCTGGGCGGCGGAACCGAACGCCAGCGCCGCCCTGGCCTCGCGAGCGGCGCGAAGTGTGGCGGGGAAGGCCCGCTCCTGGTTGCGCGCCTGAATCCAGTGGTGCGCGATCGCGGCGGACAACGGGCGCTTGGTCTCGTCGGCGAGATGCTCGTACTCAGCGGCATACCGCGCGTGGATGCGCTCGTGCTCGCCGGGCAGCACATCGTCGAGAATCGCCTCCCGCACGAGCGCATGCCGGAACCGATAGGCGTCGTGATCGGCCTGGATGACGCCGCCGTGCAGCGCCTCGCGCGCGCGTTCATCGAGGTCATCGCCGTCCCACACACGACTGAGCAGCACATGCTCGACCTCCGTGCCGCCGACGGCCAGCACTCTGGCGAGTCGCTGGGTGGCGTCGTGCAACCGTTCATAGCGTGCGAGCAGGAGCTCCCGCAGCGTCTCAGGCACGACCTGCGCATCGTCGTCGCCGAATGCGACGAGCTCCTCGACGAAGAACGGCACACCCTCGCTGCGGCTCATCAGGCACTCGAGCTCCGCCTCCGGAAGCGGGGCGCCGCGCAGCTCCTGCGCAAGATCGCGCACCTGTTCGTGCGGGAGCCGATCCAGCATGATCCGGATGACGGCCCGATCGCGTTCGAGCTCGCCGAGCAGTCGGCGCACCGGATGTCCCCGACCGACGTCGTCCGACCGGTAGCTGAAGACGAGCAGGATGGGGCCCGTCGTCAGTACGCGGGTGAGGAAGCGCAGCAGCCCGAGGCTCGCCGGGTCGATCCAGTGCACGTCCTCGAAGACGAGGATCACCGGCCCGTCGGACGACGCCGCCTCGAGCACCGTAGCGACGGCCTCGTGGAACTGCTCGACGGGCCCCAGCGCCGCCGGTGCATCGGCTGCATCGAGTTCGGGGAAGAGCGCGAGCAGAGCAGTCCCTCCCGCACCCGTCAGTTCGCGCACGCGCTGGGTGCCCAGTCGCGCGAGGAGCGGACGCAGCGCAGGAATCACGGGGGTGTAGGCCGCGGCGACGTCGCCCAGATCGATGCACTGACCGAGCAGCTCGTGCGCATCGTGCGTGTGCGAAGCGAGGAACTCGCGCAGCAGCCGGCTCTTGCCGATGCCGGCCTCGCCGCCGATGACGACGGTCCGCGGCGTACCACCGCGGACCGAGTCGAGGGCGTCGTCGAGCACGCGGCGCTCGCCGTCGCGGCCGATGAGCGCGGTGGCTGACTCGAACTGGCTCACGTCCTCATCGTGCCACGGGGTGGCGACACCCATCAGGAGTCGGCGGGTCGGACCCGGCCGGCTCCTGCGGCGGTCCTGGCCGTTCCGGTGCTCTTCGCCCGCCGTTCCCGGCGCTCCTGTCGTCGTTCCTGCAGCGACCTGCGCTGTGCGATGGTGTGCTCTGCGTTGCGCACGTCGTTCTCGTACCGGCTCAAGGCGAACATCCAGTCGTTCATCTCAGGCTCCCTCGTCGTGGAACATCCGTTCCCTATGACAGGAACGATCCGCTCTGAGGGGATGGGCAGACATCGGCAGAACGCCTTATCTTCGAAGGAGCCACAGCTCGCCACGCCGCTCTGAGGTACCTCAGAACGGGCAGGTCGCGCGATGCCGTAGACTCTGGGAGGCCGTTTCGTGGTTCGCCGTGCGCGGAAACCCGGGGCGTAGCTCAGCTTGGTAGAGCGCCCGCTTTGGGAGCGGGAGGTCGCAGGTTCAAATCCTGTCGCCCCGACATTCGGCCCACAGACCTAAAAGCCCGGCGGAGACACGCACGGGTTCGTCACGAGGAGAAGCACCAGAATGGTCAACAGCACCGTCGAGAAGCTCAGCCAGACGCGGGTGAAGCTGCACATCACGGTCAGCCCGGAAGAACTGAAGCCGAGCATCGACAACGCCTACACGGTGATCGCTCAGGACGTGCAGATCCCGGGTTTCCGCAAGGGCAAGGTCCCTGCGCCCATCATCGACCAGCGCATCGGTCGCGGCGCCGTCATGGAGCAGGCTGTCAACGATGGTCTCGACGGCTTCTTCCGCGCCGCCGTCACTGAGCACGACGTCAAGCTGCTCGGCCGCCCCGCCGCCGACATCGTCGAATGGCCCAGCGAGAAGGACTTCTCGGGCGACCTCGTCGTCGACATCGAGACCGATGTCCGCCCCGAGTTCGAGATTCCCTCGTTCGAGGGCCTCACGGTCGAAGTCGACGCGGTCGAGGCCGATGAGGATGCCGTGAACGAAGAGCTCGACAAGCTGCGCGCGCGCTTCGGCACGCTCGTCACGGTCGACCGCCCGGCTGCCACGGGGGACTTCGTCGAGCTCGACCTCGTCGCGAAGATCGAGGAGACCGAGATCGACCGCGCCGACGGCGTGTCCTACGAGCTCGGCTCCGGCGAGCTGCTCGAGGGCACGGACGAGGCGATCGAATCGCTGACCGCCGGTGAGGACACCACGTTCACCTCGACGCTGGTCGGCGGCGACCGCGCGGGCGAGCAGGCCGAGGTCGCCGTCACCGTCAAGGCCGTCAAGGAGCGCGAACTGCCTGAAGCGGACGACGACTTCGCTCAGATGGCGAGTGAGTTCGACACGATCGACGAGCTGCGCGAGAGCCTCGGCGAGCAGGCGAAGTCGAAGGGCGCCTTCGACCAGGCCTCGAAGGCGCGCGACAAGATGCTCGACGTGCTGCTCGAGCAGGTCGAGATCCCGGTTCCGGCGCAGCTCGTAGAGGACGAGGTGCACCGCCACCTCGAGCAGGAGAACCGCCTCGAGGACGACGAGCACCGTGCCGAGGTCACCGAGGCCAGCGAGAAGCAGTTCCGCACGCAGATCCTCCTGGACGCCATCTCGGAGCAGCTCAACGTGCAGGTCTCGCAGGACGAGTTCACGCAGTACCTGATCCAGTCGGCCGGCCAGTACGGTATGGCGCCGCAGGAGTTCATCCAGGCCATCCAGCAGGGCGGCCAGCTGCAGGCGCTGATGGGCGATGTGGCGCGCAACAAGGCGCTCGGCGCCGTGCTCGGCAAGGTGTCCGTCGTCGACACCGACGGCAACCCCGTCGATGTGTCGGACTTCGTTCCCAGTGAGGACGAGGAGGCCGATGAGGCGCCGGATGCTGACGACGAGTCGGCGGACGAGAAGGCCGAGTCCTCGGACGAGAAGGCCGAGTAACACCTTTCACACGGGGTCCGGGCGCTGCGGCGCTCGGACCCCGAAGTGTGTCCGGATCCCTGCTCGCGAACGCGGGCGACTGCGGCCATCCGGATGTCGATAGGGTGACCGCGGCAGCAGCACCTGCGAAACGTATGAGGAGCACAGACATGCCCATCTGGAGGATTCACGGCGACGGCCGCACCGTTGCGCCCGACGCCGTCGTCGGCCCGAAGGAACGGCTCTCGTGGCCGGCGACTCTCGCGATCGGCGCGCAGCACGTCGTCGCCATGTTCGGCGCGACGTTCCTCGTTCCGATCCTGACCGGCTTCCCCGTCTCGACCACGCTGCTGTTCTCGGGCATCGGCACCCTGCTGTTCCTGCTGATCACGCGCAACCGCCTGCCGAGCTACCTCGGTTCGTCCTTCGCCTTCATCGCCCCGATCACGGCCGTGAACGCGGGACAGAGCCTCGAGAGCGGCCTGCAGATCACCCAGGCGCTGGTCGGCGTCGCGGCGGCCGGCATCCTGCTCGCGATCATCGGCTTCGTCGTGCAGGCAGTCGGAATCGGCTGGATCGAGAAGCTGATGCCGCCGGTGGTCGCCGGAGCGATCGTCGCGCTGATCGGCTTCAATCTCGCCCCGAGCGCGTGGAACAACTTCCAGGCCCAGCCGGAGGTCGCGATGGTGACCCTCGCCGCGACGATCCTGTTCAGCGTGCTGTTCCGCGGCTTCCTCGGGCGCATCTCGATTTTCCTCGGCGTCATCGTCGGCTACATCGTCGCGGCGTCCACGGGGCAGGTCGACTTCTCCGGAATGTCGGACGCGGCCTGGATCGGGCTGCCGCAGTTCCACCTCGTCGCCCTTTCCGATCCCGCAGCGTGGGCTCTCGTGCCCATGTTCCTGCCCGTCGTGCTCGTGCTTATCGCCGAGAACGTCGGGCACGTGCGAGGCGTGGCCACGATGACGAACGACCCGTCCATCAACAGGCACACGGGACGCGCGCTGATCGCCGACGGCGTGGCCACGACAGTCGCCGGCGCGTTCGGCGGCTCGGGAACGACGACCTACGGCGAGAACATCGGCGTGATGGCCGCGACGCGCGTCTACTCGACTGCGGCTTACTGGGTGGCGGGCACCTTCGCCATCCTGCTCGCGTTCTCTCCCAAGGTCGGCGTCGTCTTCAACACGATCCCCGCCGGGGTGCTCGGCGGTGTGACGACGGCGCTGTACGGGCTGATCGGCGTGATCGGCATCAAGATCTGGGTCGACAACAGGGTCGACTTCTCACGCCCCGTCAATCAGTACACCGTCGCGGTGTCGTTCGTGATCGCCGTCGGCGGGTACGCGATGGGCTGGGGATCGTTCCAGCTCGGCGCGATCGTGCTCGGCACGCTGGCGGCGCTGATCATCTATCACCTCGGCAACGCGATCGCCCGGTGGCGGCGGACGGGCGCCGACGACGGCGGCCCGATCCCCGTGGTCGGGGCGATCGGCGGAGACCAGGACGACACGGAGTCCTGAGGTGATCGCGGCCTTCGTATGCCCAGGGCGAACATGGGCTGGGCCGTGATTTCCCGCCGGTAGTGTCGATACCAACGCATCACCGAATGGAGTGAGAATGCCGGAACCGCTGATGGCACAGAGTGTCTTCGACCAGCTGCTGAAGGATCGCATCATCTGGCTGGGGTCGGAGGTGCGAGACGAGAACGCGAACGAGATCTGCGCGAAGATCCTCCTTCTCGCCGCCGAGGACTCGAACAAGGACATCTACCTCTACATCAATTCGCCAGGCGGTTCGATCACCGCAGGTATGGCGATCTACGACACGATGCAGTTCGTGCCCAACGACATCGTCACGGTCGGCATCGGCATGGCGGCGTCGATGGGCCAGCTGCTCCTCACGAGCGGCACGAAGGGCAAGCGCTACATCACGCCGAACGCACGCGTGCTGCTGCACCAGCCGCACGGCGGCTTCGGCGGCACCGCGAGCGACATCAAGACGCAGGCCGAGCTCATCGTCTCGATGAAGAACCGCCTCGCGGAGATCACCGCGGCGCAGACGGGCAAGACGGTCGAGCAGATCCACGAGGACGGAGACCGCGACCACTGGTTCACGGCCGAGGAAGCAGTGGAGTACGGCTTCATCGACCACATCCGCGAGAGCGCGAGCGACGTCGCCGGCGGCGGCGGCACCGACCGCGAGGCCAACTGAGGGAGCAAGGGACTTCACCACGATGCACACTCCGTACACCCAGGCCCCGCAGGGGCTCCAGATGCCGTCCAGCCGCTACATCCTCCCGCAGTTCGAGGAGCGCACGGCATACGGCTTCAAGCGCCAGGATCCCTACAACAAGCTGTTCGAGGACCGCGTCATCTTCCTCGGCGTGCAGGTCGACGACGCCTCGGCCGATGACGTGATGGCCCAGCTCCTCGTTCTCGAAAGCCAGGATCCCGACCGCGACATCATCATGTACATCAACTCGCCCGGTGGTTCCTTCACCGCGATGACGGCGATCTACGACACGATGCAGTACATCTCGCCCCAGATCCAGACGGTGGTCCTGGGGCAGGCGGCATCCGCCGCATCCGTGCTGTTGGCTGCCGGTGCCCCTGGTAAGCGCCTCGCGCTCCCGAACGCGCGCATTCTGATGCACCAGCCGGCGGTCGGCGAGTCCGGCCACGGCCAGGCTTCGGACATCGAGATCCAGGCCGCCGAGATCATGCGCATGCGCACGTGGCTCGAGGACACCATGGCCAGGCACACGAACAGGACGACGGAACAGGTCCACAAGGACATCGACCGCGACAAGATCCTGGGTGCGGAAGAGGCCGTGGAGTACGGCGTGGTCGACCAGGTGCTCACCACCCGCAAGCGCCAGCCGTCGCAGTAGCGGCACGTTCGGCGAAGCCCCGGATGCGATGAGAGTCGCGTCCGGGGCTTCGCCGTGCCCGTGTTGTGACGCCGAGTGTCGGTGGCAGCGATTAGGCTCGACACATCAGGCAGTTGCCAGACGATCAGGAGGCCCCATGGCTCGCATCGGCGAGAGCGCCGACCTCTTCAAGTGCTCGTTCTGCGGAAAGAGCCAGAAGCAGGTGCAGCAACTCATCGCAGGTCCAGGCGTGTACATCTGTGATGAATGCGTCGAGCTGTGCAACGAGATCATCGAAGAGCGCATGGCGGAAGCGTCCGACGGCGAGGCGGCCGGCGAATTCGATCTGCCCAAGCCGCGTGAGATCTACGAGTTCCTCGAGGAATACGTCATCGGTCAGAACGATGCGAAGCGCTCGCTCGCCGTGGCCGTCTACAACCACTACAAGCGCGTCCGCGCCCACGGCGAGATCAAGTCGGCCGAGAAGAAGGCCGAGGAGGTCGAGGTCGCCAAGAGCAACATCTTGATGCTCGGGCCGACCGGTTGCGGCAAGACCTACCTGGCGCAGACGCTCGCCAAGCGGCTCAATGTGCCGTTCGCAGTCGCCGACGCGACGGCACTGACCGAGGCCGGCTACGTCGGCGAAGACGTCGAGAACATCCTGCTCAAGCTGCTGCAGGCCGCTGACTACGACGTCAAGCGCGCCGAGACCGGCATCATCTACATCGACGAGATCGACAAGGTCGCCCGCAAGGCAGAGAACCCGTCGATCACGCGCGACGTCTCGGGTGAGGGCGTGCAGCAGGCGCTGCTGAAGATCCTGGAGGGAACGGTCGCACAGGTGCCGCCGCAGGGCGGACGCAAGCACCCGCACCAGGAGTTCATCTCGATCGACACGACGAACGTGCTGTTCATCGTCGCCGGTGCCTTCGCGGGGTTGGAGGACATCGTCTCCAACCGCATCGGCAAGCACGGCGTCGGCTTCGGAGCGCCGCTGCATGACAAGACGCAGGAGAACACACTCTTCAGCGAGGTGCGGCCGGAAGACCTGCACAAATTCGGGCTGATCCCCGAGTTCATCGGCCGACTGCCGATGATCGCCTCCGTGAACCCGCTCGATCAGGATGCCCTCGTCGAGATCCTCAGCACGCCGCGCAACGCGCTGGTGAAGCAGTACCAGCAGATGTTCTCGGTCGACGGCGTCGAGCTCGAATTCGAAGACGAGGCCCTGCGCGCGATCGCCGACCTCGCCGTCGAGCGGAAGACGGGTGCTCGCGGGCTGCGCGCCATCCTCGAAGACGTGCTCGGCCCGATCATGTTCGACATCCCGAGTGATGAAGACGTCGACAAGGTCATCGTCACACCCGGCGCCGTGACAGACGGCGCCGAGCCGACGCGAGTGTACCGCGAGCGCCGCAAGAGCGCCTGATCAGGGCGAAGTGGCCGTTCTCATGAGCCGCTGGCTTTCGAAGGCATTGCTCCTGCTGGGGTTCATCGCGATCTTCGGCGCTGCAGCTTGGGCCGTGTACGAGGGATACCGTTCGGATGCTGCGGGCGATGAGGGCAACTTGTTGTCGCAGATGCTCCTCGCGGCAGTCGGAGGATTCAGCGGCGTGGCCGGGCTGGTCGGTGCGTTGAAGAACCGACGCGAGGCGAGGTGAGATTGACCGCTTGCAAGAATGCCCCGACCGATCGGTCGGGGCATTCTTGGTTCACGCCATCGGGTCGAACGTGGTGGTGACCGGCTGGCCGTCGTCGTCGAGAGTGACCTCGATGCCGCTGGCGAGTTCGGCGATCGGGCGGCCCTCCAACCAGGTCAGCGTCCACGATGGGGCTGCGCCGGGCTGGGCGAGCGTCTGGTCGATGTGTACGATCTCGGCGCGCAGCGCCTCCGGCACGGAGGACGGGGGCACGGATCCCGCCGCCCATCGTGTTCCGAGCTTCATGGTTATCCCTCCGGCTGTGCCAGCTCGATCCCGGTGACTGCGAAATCCTCGCCGTCCTCGAATTCGAGCGTCTCGATCCGGCCGACGGCCTTCACATCGACCTCGGCCAACTTCAGCAGCGCCGTCCGATCGCTGGGTGCGACGACCGTGGCCGACACAACCGGCGTCTTCTGCGATGCCTTAGCCTCCGTCTTAGCACGGCGGATCGCGATCAGCGCCTGACTCGCCGCGGCGAGCACATCCGGATCGCCATCGACGTCTGAGACCGTCGGCCACGATGCGGCGTGAACGGAACCCTCCTGGAACCAGCTCCACACCTCCTCGGTCGCGAACGAGACGACGGGAGCCAGCAGACGCAGCAGCGTCGACAGCGCGGTGCGCAGCGCCACGGCCGCCGAGGCTCCTGCCGCTCCGCCCGAGTACGCGCGCTCCTTGACCAGCTCGAGGTAGTCGTCGCAGAAGGTCCAGAAGAACGCTTCTGTCACCTCGAGTGCGCGAGCGTGGTCGAAGCCGTCCAGCGCCGTCGTGGCCTGCTCGACCACGCGGTCGAGCTCGGCGAGCATCGACTTGTCCAGCGCTTCCGTGACCTCCGCGCCATCCGGAGCCTCGAATCCGAGCACGAACTTCGCCGCGTTGAGCACCTTGATCGCCAGACGACGGCCGATCTTGATCTGCGTCGGGTTCTGCGGGTCGAAAGCCGCATCGGCGCCGAGTCGGCTCGACGCCGCCCAGTACCGCACCGCGTCCGATCCGTGCTTGTCCAGGATGTCGGCGGGTGTGACGACGTTGCCCTTCGACTTCGACATCTTCTTCCGGTCCGGGTCGACGATGAAGCCCGAGATCGACGCGTGCTTCCACGCCGGCCTGTCATCCTCGAGTGCGCTGCGCAGCAGCGTCGAGAACAGCCAGGTGCGGATGATGTCCTGCCCCTGCGGGCGCACGTCGAACGGTGCGACCAGGTTCCACAGCTCCTCGTCTCGCTCCCACCCGCCGGCGAGCTGCGGAGTCAGTGACGATGTCGCCCATGTGTCGAACACATCCGTCTCCGCGTCGAATCCGCCCGGCACGCCGCGCTGATCGGCGGTGTAGCCCGTCGGCACGTCGCTCGACGGGTCGACGGGCAGCGACGCCTCATCCGGAATGATGACGTTGTCGTAGTCGCGCTCGCCGTTCTCGTCGAGCCCGTACCAGACCGGAATCGGCACACCGAAGAAGCGCTGGCGCGAGACCAGCCAGTCGCCGGTGAGGCCGTTCACCCAGTTCTCGTAGCGCACGCGCATGAAGTCGGGATGCCAGTCGATCTCCTCGCCGAGTGAAAGGAGCTTCGCCTTCAGCTCGGCGTCACGGGCGCCATTGCGCACATACCACTGCCGGGTCGAGACGATCTCGAGCGGCCGATCGCCCTTCTCGAAGAACTTCACGGGGTGGTTGAACTGCTCGCCCGAGTGCACCAGCTCGCCGGATGCCTCGAGCATCTCGAGCGTGAGCTTCTGCGCGCTGAACACGGTCTTGCCCACCAGCTGCGCGTACGCGTCTCGCCCGGCATCGCTTGTGATCGCCTCGGGCATCTCGGCCACGACGCGGCCGTCCTTGCCGATGATCGTGCGGTTGGGCAGATCCAGCTCGCGCCACCAGATGATGTCGGTGACGTCGCCGAAGGTGCAGATCATCGCGATGCCCGAGCCCTTGTCGGGCTGAGCGAGCGGGTGCGGCAGCACGGGAACCTCGACGCCGAACAGGGGGGTCGTCACGGTGGTGCCGAAAAGCGGCCGGTAGCGCTCGTCATCCGGATGCGCGACGAGGGCGACGCACGCAGCCAGCAGCTCGGGACGCGTGGTCTCGATCAGCACGTCGCCTGTGCCGTCGGTGCGGTGGAACGGCAGGCGGTGGTACGCGGCCGGGCGCTCGCGATCTTCGAGCTCTGCCTGGGCGATCGCGGAGCGGAAGTCGATGTCCCACAGCGTCGGGGCCAGCGACTGGTAGGCCTCGCCTCGCGCATGATTCCGCAGGAAAGCGAGCTGGCTGGTGCGGATGGTGTCGTCGGAGATGGTGCGATAGGTCTGCGTGAAGTCAACGGACAGGCCGAGCTGACGGAACAGGTCCTCGAACGTCTTCTCGTCCTCGACCGTGAGCTTCTCGCACAGCTCGATGAAGTTGCGGCGGCTGATCGGCACCTGGTCGGCGGCCTTGATGTTCTTGGTGGTGCCCTCGAACGGCGGCGTGAAGTCGGCGTCGTACGGCAGCGAGGGGTCGCAGCGCACTCCGTAGTAGTTCTGCACTCGGCGCTCGGTCGGAAGGCCGTTGTCGTCCCAGCCGATCGGGTAGAACACCTGCTTGCCGCGCATGCGCTCGAAACGCGTCTTCACGTCGGTGTGCGTGTAGCTGAACACATGTCCGATGTGCAGCGATCCTGATGCCGTCGGCGGGGGAGTGTCCACCGAGTAGACGCCTTCGCGGCCCGCGACGCGGGCGGTGTCGCGGTCGAACCGATAGGTTCCGTCGTCCTCCCAGCGCTCACCCCACTTCGCTTCGAGGCCTTCGAGTGCGGGCTTGTCGGGAATCTCTGGCATGCGCGCTCCTAGCGATATGGGCGGCACGGTGTCTGCGTGCCTGATGTGGGAGTTCCAGTCTACAAGTCGGATTCGGGCCGACCTCGCGTGCGGCCCGGAGACGACGCGGACGCAGAACCTCGGACGAACCGCAGAACCTCGGAGCGTCGCACCTGATCTGCTCCGAGATTCTGCTGGATCTCCGAGTTTCTGCGGCGGGGTGAGGTGCCGCAACCAGGTTCCATGCGATCTCGTCGGGCCGGATCTCGAAGCCGATCGTGGTGCGGCGAGGGAAGGCGTCGGGTAGTTTCCTTTCCCTCACAGGCTCAGGAAGCGCGAAACTGCGCCGCGAGTTCTCCACACGCGGGTCGAATCCGCCCGACTCGCGCCAATCTGGCCGGATGGATCTGGTCAGAGTCGTAGAAGGCGCCGGCGGCGTGATGTCGGCGAGGTCGCTGCGTGACGCTGCGGGCGTCAGCCGGCACGTAATCGAGAGGCACGTCCGGATGGGCGTATTGACCCGGCCGAGCAACGGCTGGTTGGCGGTGGACAATGCCGACCCGACTACTGTCGCAGCGGCCGAGATCGGCGTCGTCGTCTCGTGCGTGACGCGAGCCGCGCGTCTGGGGCTGTGGGACGTCAACGCCGGATGCGTGCACGTCGCGGCGCATCCGAATCGAGCTCTTCGCAGAAGCACCGATGCCCGGGTGCACTGGGCGAAGCCGCTCGTGCCGAGGGATCCGGATGCTTTGGAGGACTCGCTCGAGAACATGCTCGACCAGGTTGCGGAATGCCAGCCGTTCGAACAGGCGCTGTCCGTATGGGAGTCCGCGCTGAACCAGGGGAAGATATCCCAGGAGCATCTGCAGACACTTCCCTTCGGGGCGAAGGGGCGCAGGATCAGAAGAGAGGCACAGCCCTACTCGGACTCGGGCGTAGAGAGCGTGGTCGTGCCTCGGCTGCGATGGGTGGGACTCCACCTGCGGCGACAGGCTTGGATTCTCGGTCACCGAGTCGACCTGCTGATCGGATACCGCCTGGTCCTGCAGATCGACGGGGGTCACCACGTCGGCGCGCAGCGTCAGAGCGACATCGAGCACGACGCGAGGCTCCGGCTCGCCGGGTACCACGTGATCCGCGTCGGCTACTGGCAGGTGATGACGGATTGGCCCGCGGTGCAGGACCTGATCCTCGGAGCCGTGGCCCGTGGACTGCACCGCGCGTAATGCGCGAGCGGGGTGGGGTGGCAGAAAGTCGGAGGATCAGCAGAATCTAGGAGGATCTCGGCGCTGAGCTCCGAGGTTCTGCTGGATCTCCGAGAGTCTGCGGTCGGAGGAGGCGGGGCCGGGGTTCGGCGGCCCGCGCGCGTCAGGTGTTGAGGTCTTCGAAGCGGCGCTCCACCGCGTCGACGGCGGGGTGGGCGATCTCGAGGTCGAGGGCCCTGGGCTCTGCGCCGATCGGGGAGGACCAGAAACGGGCGAACGCATCGCCGATGGGCTCGCCGTCGTCGACGATCGAGCGCACCATCTCACAGATCGGCATGTGCAGGCCGAGTCGGCGGGCGAGATCGGTGGCGGTGACGGCATTGTGCCGACCTTCCACGACCACTGGGCGGCCGTCGAACACCTCATCGTCGCTGCGACCCTGGCCGCGCTGGAAGCCATAGGAGAAGTTGCGCGACTGCGGCGACGAGCACGTCAGCATCAGGTCGCCGAGTCCGCCGAGGCCCGTGACGGTCTCGCGGCTGCCGCCGAGTTTGACGGCGAGCTCCTTCATCTCACTGAGCCCGCGCGTGATGATCGCGGCGCGCGAGTTCTCGCCGAAGCCGGCGCCCGCGAGGATGCCGCAGGCGATCGCCACGACATTCTTCACAGCGCCGCCGACCTCCACGCCGGGCAGGTCGTCTGAGATGTACGGGCGGAATGCGCCGGTAGCCAGCGAGAGCGCCATCCGCGCGGCCGCCCGTTCCATCGGCCTGACCCGCACTCCCGAGCTGCACGCGACGGTCACGGCAGTCGGGTGACCCGCCGCCGTCTCGGTGGCGAACGTCGGGCCGGTGAGGGCGCCGATCGGCCGACCCGGCGCGACCTCGGCTGCGACCTCGCTCATCAGCAGACCGCTGCCCGATTCGATCCCCTTGGCGCAGACGAAGATCGGTGCATCCGGAGGTGCGAGCTCGCCGATCCTGGCCGCCATCTCCCGGATCGTCGTCGACGGGGTCACCAGCAGCACGGCATCCGCGCCGTCGAGGGCCTCGGCCAGGTCGGTGGTCGCGGTGATGCCCTTGGCCAGCTTGATGTCGCCGAGGTAGCGGGTGTTGCGCCGGTTGTCCCGGACGTCGGCAGCAACACTCTCGTCGCGCAGCCAGAGCCTGGTCTCACGCTGCGCACGCGCGGCCACCGATGCCAGCGCCGTTCCGAAGGCACCGCCGCCGAGGACGGCGATGGTGTCGTACGGGCGCGGCCCCTTCGGCGCGATGATGGGGAGCGGACGAGTTTCGAGGGACTCGGGAAGCGTCACGGATGCCTTCGTCGTATGAGAGTCGTATGAAAGAGAAGAGCGCGCCGTCCTGGCGCGGATGAACCCCACGATAGAGCACGCCGGCGCTGTCACGGGAAGGCTTGCGCCGTGCGTCGCGTGCCGCGGACGAGATCGGTTCGCCGCTCCGCGCGGGAGCGCGTAGAATCGGGTGCATCGGCATCGAACCGGCCATCACCGGGGAGCTCGCGGAAGAACGGGGCAGCCGCCCTCACTAGACCCGCGCGGGGCAGGCCCGTCACAGCCGCAGTGAGAGTGGCGAATATGTCGCACGCGGGGTGGTACCGCGGCCGGAGCCGGAAACAGCTGCTGGTCGTCCTCGCAGTCCCTTTCGGAACTGCTGGAGCCCATGAAGATGACCTACCCGAAGTCCGCGTTCGGACCGGCCGCCGATGGTGCGAGCCGCGTGACTCCGTCGCCACGATTCCCCGACGTCGAGCGCGATGTCCTGACGTTCTGGGAGCAGGACGATACGTTCCGCGCGTCGATCGAGCAGCGCGCGGGCGCCGATGAATGGGTGTTCTACGACGGCCCGCCGTTCGCGAACGGCCTTCCGCACTACGGACACCTTCTCACCGGATACGCGAAGGACCTGTTCCCGCGCTTCCAGACGATGCGAGGCAAGAAGGTCGACCGCGTCTTCGGCTGGGACACGCATGGCCTCCCCGCCGAACTCGAGGCGATGAAGCAGCTCGGCATCACCGAGAAGAGCGAGATCGAGGCGATGGGCGTCGACGCCTTCAACGCCAAGGCACGCGAGTCCGTGCTGGCGTACACGCGGGAGTGGCAGGACTACGTCACCCGCCAGGCACGCTGGGTGGACTTCGAGAACGGGTACAAGACCCTCAACCCCGGCTTCATGGAGAGCGTGCTCTGGGCGTTCAAGCAGCTCTACGACCGCGGCCTCGCCTACGAGGGCTACCGCGTGCTGCCGTACTGCTGGCGCGACCAGACGCCGCTGAGCAACCACGAGCTCCGGATGGACGACGACGTCTACCAGGACAGGCAGGACCCGTCGGTGACGGTGTCGTTCCCCTTCACGGGGGAGAAGGCGCAGCAGCTCGGCATCGCGGGCGTGCGGGCGCTGGCCTGGACGACCACGCCGTGGACGCTGCCGACGAACCTGTCGCTCGCCGTCGGCCCCGGCGTCGAGTACGCGGTGGTGCCTGTCGGTCCGAACGGCGCGGCGGAGGGCGCCGCAGGTGAGGAGTTCCTGCTCGCGGCCGATCTGGTCGCCGCTCACGCGAGTGAGCTCGGCTACGACGAGCCGGATGAGGCGGTCGCCGCCATCCGGATGCGCGTCACAGGCGCAGAGCTGGCGGGCGCGACCTACGAGCCGCTGTTCGAGTACTTCACCGACGTCGAGACCTGGGGCACGCAGAACGCATGGCAGGTCATCGCCGACGACTACGTGACCACGGGCGACGGCACCGGCATCGTGCACCAGGCGCCCTACGGTGAGGACGACCACCGCGTGCACGAGGCGCACGGCATCCCGTCGATCGTCTCGCTCGGTGCCGACGGCCGGTTCCTCGACATGGTTCCGGATGTCGCAGGCCAACTGTGGTCGGATGCGAACACGCCGATCGTGCGGCTGCTCCGCCAGAACGGCAGGCTGCTGCGGCTGCGCTCGTACGAGCACAGCTACCCGCACTGCTGGCGCTGCCGCAACCCGCTGATCTACATGCCGGTGTCGAGCTGGTTCGTGCGCGTCACGGAGATCAAGGACGAGTTGCTCGCGAACAACGAGCAGATCACCTGGGCGCCCGAGAACGTCAAGCACGGGCAGTTCGGCAAGTGGCTCGAGGGCGCACGCGACTGGTCGATCAGCCGCAACCGCTACTGGGGCTCGCCGATCCCGGTGTGGAAGTCGGACGACCCGAACCACCCCCGCGTCGACGTGTACGGCTCGCTCGAGGAGCTCGAGCGCGACTTCGGCCGACTGCCGGTGGACGAGCGGGGCGAGGTCGACATGCACCGCCCGTACATCGACGACCTCACCCGCCCGAACCCGGATGACCCGACGGGGCGGTCGACGATGCGCCGGATCGAGGACGTCTTCGACGTCTGGTTCGACTCCGGATCGATGCCGTTCGCGCAGGTGCACTACCCGTTCGAGAACAAGGACTGGTTCGACGCTCACGCGCCGGCCGACTTCATCGTCGAGTACATCGGGCAGACCCGCGGCTGGTTCTACGTGATGCACGTGCTGTCGACGGCGCTGTTCGCCCGCCCGGCCTACACGGGCGTCAGCTGTCACGGCATCGTGCTCGGCAACGACGGTCAGAAGATGTCGAAGTCGCTGCGCAACTATCCGGATGTCAACGAGGTGTTCGACCGCGACGGCTCCGACGCGATGCGCTGGTTCCTGATGTCGTCGTCCGTGCTGCGCGGAGGCAACCTCTCGGTCACCGAGGAGGGCATCCGTGCGGGCGTGCGAGAGTTCATGCTGCCGCTGTGGAACTCGTGGTACTTCTTCGCCACCTACGCCAACGCCGCGGGCTACGAGGCGAAGCGCTCCACGAACTCGACCGACGTGCTCGACCGCTACATCCTGACGCTGCTCGGTGAGCTGGTGCGCGATGTCGCCGCCGACCTGGACGCGCTCGACTCGACCACGGCGTCCGCACGGCTGCGCGACTTCGCCGAGGTGCTCACCAACTGGTACGTGCGCCGCTCGCGCGACCGGTTCTGGCAGGGCGTGACGGACGATCCGGCCAGCACCGAGGCCTTCGACACGCTGTACACCGTGCTGGAGACGCTCACGCGCGTTGCCGCGCCGCTGCTTCCGCTCATCTCCGAGCGTGTGTGGCAGGGCCTCACCGGTGGGCGGAGCGTGCACCTGACCGACTGGCCGGATGCGGGCGAATTCCCGGATGCGGCCGAGATCCGCCGCGCAATGGACAGCGTGCGCGAGGCATCGAGCGTGGCCAACGCGCTGCGCAAGAAGCAGGGCCTGCGCGTGCGCCTGCCGCTGCAGAAGCTGACCGTCGTGACGTCGGGCACGGACGCACTGGCCCGCTTCGACGGCATTCTGCGCGAGGAGTTGAACGTCAAGCAGGTGTCGCTCGTCGAGTTGGGCGAGAGCACCGCAGCGGACTACGGTATCTCCCACAGCCTCACGGTGAACGCTCGCGCGGCGGGCCCGCGCTTGGGTAAGCAGGTGCAGCAGGTGATCAGGGCGTCGAAGACCGGCGACTGGTCGGAGACGGACGGCGTGGTGACGGCCGCGGGAATCGTCCTCGCCGACGGCGAGTACGAGCTGGCGCTGGAGACGACGGGGCGTCCGGATGGCGAAGCGCTCGCGCTGCTGCCGAGCGGCGGCTTCGTACTGCTCGAGACGACGACCACACCGGAGCTGGAGGCCGAGGGGCTGGCGCGCGACGTCATCCGGGCCGTGCAGGACACACGCAAGGCCGCGGGCTTCGACGTCAGCGACCGGATCCGGCTCGAGCTCGGCTTCTCCTCACCGGAGGACGCAGAGGCCGTCCGTGCCGGGTTCGATGTGGCGGACGTCGCGGGCGAGACGCTGGCCGTCGGCGGGTGCGAGCTGTTCGACGGATCGTTCGAGCCCGACGCGGAGTTCGACCAGAAGATTCCGGCGGGAACCTATGCCAATGCAGGCGACATCCGCGTCGCCGTGACGCGCGTGGTCGTCGAGACCGTGCAGGTGGAGAGCCGATGAGCGACAACGACCGCAACCGCGCGGATGCCGTCTACGAGACGCTGCTGGCGAGGGCGGGCGAGCGGTGGGTGCAGCCGCGCAAGGAGCGCACGGCACGCGTGCTGGAGCTGCTCGCCGACCCGCAGCACACCTTCCGGGTCGTGCACGTCACCGGCACGAACGGCAAGACGTCGACGGCGCGCATCGTGGAGCGGCTCGTGCGGGCCCACGGTCTGCGCACCGGTCTGTTCACCAGCCCTCACCTGACGCGGTTCACCGAGCGGATCCTGATCGACGGCGAACCCATCGCCGACGATGCGGTGGCCGATGCATGGGACGAGATCTCGCCGTTCGTCGACATGGTCGACGCGGAGCTGTCGGAGTCCGATGAAGAGCCGCTGACGTTCTTCGAGCTGCTGACGGTGCTCGCCTTCGCCGCCTGCGCGGACGCTCCCGTCGATGTGCTCGTGCTCGAGGTGGGTATGGGCGGCTCCTGGGACTCGACGAACACGGCGGACGGCGACGTCGCGGTGTTCGCGCCCATCGCGCTCGACCATGCGGATCGGCTCGGCGACACGATCGAGAAGATCGCCGAGGTCAAGGCCGGCATCATCAAGCCGGGCGCTCGTGCGGTCTCGGCGCAGCAGACGCCCGAGGCCGAAGCAGTGCTGCGCCGTGTCGCGAAGGAGCAGGGTGCGACCGTCTCCTTCGAGGGCGAGGACTTCGCCCTCTCGGAGAGCAAGCTCGCCGTCGGCGGCCAGCTCGTCTCCATCCGAGGCCTGACGGGCGCATATGAGGAGCAGTATCTGCCGCTGTTCGGACGGCACCAGGGCGAGAACGCCGCCCTGGCCGTGGCCGCTGTGGAGTCGCTGATCGGCGATGCGTCGCAGCAGATCGCCGACAACGTGCTCTCCGAGGGGCTGCAGGAGGTCGTCTCACCGGGGCGGCTGCAGCTCGTCGGCGTGGAGCCGACCGTGATCATCGATGCCGCGCACAACCCGCACGGCGCGGCCTCGCTGGCGCGCGCGCTGCAGGACGCGTTCGACATCCAGGAGTGGGGCGTCGTTCTCGGCGTGCTCGACGACAAAGACGCAGCGGGCATCATCGCTCAGCTCTCGCCCGTCGCCGCCCACATGTTCGTGACCGAGCCCGACTCGCCGCGCGCCGACTCGGCCGACTTCCTCGCGGATCTCATCGAGGCGACCGGTCAGCGCGCCACGGTGCACCGCGATCTCTCCGACGCCGCCGAAGCCGCACGGGAGTGGGCGAACGGGGCGGAGAAGCGCGCCGTCGTCATCTCCGGCTCGGTCGTGCTCGTCGGTGAGGCGATCGCCCTCGCGGAGGCGGAAGGCTGGAAGGACGTGGAGCGCGGATGACGCAGGAGCAGCCGAAGCAGGCCCGCTATCGCCCGCTGCAGGAGAAGCTCGGGCAGATCGTCCTGGTCAGCGAGGCGCTCGTGGCGTTCCTCGGAGGCCTGGTGCTCTACGGGCTCGACGCGACGGGGCCGATGCCCGCATGGTGGGGAGTGGTGGCCGGCTGCGTGATGGCCGTGCTGTTCTTCCTCGCATCCGGGCTGCTGCGCTGGCCATGGGGCTACGCCGTCGGATGGGCGCTGCAGGTGATCGTGCTGCTCGGCGGGTTCCTCGAGACGGGCCTGTTCATCGCGGCACTGGTCTTCGGCGGCCTGTGGGCGTACGCCGTGGTGTGGGGCTCACGCACGGAACGGCGCGTGCAGCGCCAGCGCGCCGCGTACGAGCGGGAACACGGCGGCGAGGCCTGACAGACTGGTGTCGACCTGTTCGCGTCGGTGACGATCGTGTCGCCGCGACGGAAGATCGCAGGGCACCCGGGGACACGCGCCGGGCCCTCACGAACGAAAGAGGAACACATGCCTACGGAAGAGACCCTCGTCCTCGTCAAGCCGGACGGCGTCGCCCGCGGCCTGACCGGTGAGATCCTCGCGCGCATCGAGCGCAAGGGGTACTCGCTCGTCGACCTGCGCCTCGTAGAGCCCAGCCGCGAACGCCTCGCGAAGCACTACGCGGAGCACGAGGGCAAGCCGTTCTACGAGCCGCTGCTCGAGTTCATGATGTCGGGCCCGTCGGTCGCCATCCGCCTCACAGGCGATCGCGTCATCGAGGGCTTCCGGTCACTGGCCGGCACCACCGACCCGACCAGCGCCGCGCCGGGAACGATCCGCGGGGACCTCGGTCGCGACTGGGGCCTGAAGGTGCAGCAGAACCTCGTGCACGGTTCGGACAGCCAGGAGTCGGCGGCCCGGGAACTCTCGATCTGGTTCTGAGCAGGAACGGAGCCCCCGCCGCGCTGCGGTGGGGGCTCCGTGCATCCGGGCTAGAGGAATTCGACCAGCACGTTCAGCCGGATCTGTGCAAGCACCGCGATGATCGCGTAGCTCACGACCGTGAACAGCGGTACCCAGCCGGCCAGCTTGTCGGCCGCCTTTCCCGCACGGGACCCGAGGGGGATCGCGCCGATGCGGATGGCGTGCAGCACGACGGCGTAGAACGACGGAATGGTGACCGACCACGTCACCATGCACCACGGGCACAGCGTCGACAGGCTGAAGATCGACTGGAAGATGAGCCAGCAGATGAAGCCGAAGGCGAAGGTCATGCCGACTGTGAACAGCGCCCAGAACCACTTCGGGAACCTCACCCCGCCGAGGATCGCCACGCCGACGACGAGCGGCGCCATCCACCCGGCGACTCCGATGAGGGGGTTCGGGAAGCCGAAGGCCGATCCCTGCCACTCGTTGAGATTCTTCGTGCACTGCACGAGGACGCTGAAGTCGCAGCCGGCAGTCGTGCCGGGGTTCTCCAGCACGTCGAACTTCTCGATCGTGAGGGTGAAAGCCGCGATCCATCCGATCACGGCCGCGATGATCAACCAGACGCCGAGGGCAGTCGGCCGGGTGCGTGTGCTGGGCATGAGCAGATTATGACACCGTCAGATACACGCCCTCTGATCCGCGCATGCGATAATGGCACGCAAGGCGCAACCCGCGGGGGATCCGCGAACCGCGCTGAAGAGACTTCGAGGCGGAAGCCTCTCGCGACCAGAGCGAACGCCGGTCGACGCAGTTCGCGGGCCCGGGAAGGGCTCGCTCGAGAATTCCGGGCGCGCACAAGCGCTCGTCGAGGAGTACGCCAGAGATGGCCGATGAGAACAATGAACACAGCGAGCACGACACCTTCGACACCG
Source organism: Microbacterium halotolerans (assembly GCF_003569805.1). Lineage (GTDB taxonomy): Bacteria > Actinomycetota > Actinomycetes > Actinomycetales > Microbacteriaceae > Microbacterium > Microbacterium halotolerans. The sequence continues at coordinate 280,489 of NZ_KZ984054.1, forward strand.
CCCCTGCCGAGGAGGTAGCGACGCGACGCGCCGAGGCGGCGCCCGACGCGGTCGCGGGGTCGGTCAACGACACGCCGGGGGAGTCCGCGGTCGAGTGGAACGACGCCCCTGAGGGCGTGGCCGGGGATCAGCGCGACGCCGGGCGGGCGGATGACACCGGAGATCCGGATCGCAGCACTGCGCCGGAGGGCGCCGGTGATGAAGCGGCTCAGGACGATGCGGCCTCCGTTGCAGACGAGTCGGCCGAGGAGCGGGCGACTGCGCAGGGCGGGAAGAACCCGGATCCGGTCGCAGCAGACGACGACAAGCCGGGCGACGCCCCGGACGAGCAGGCTCCCGCTGGAGCGGCCGACGGCGAGCAGAATCGCGGCGACGAGGCAGTCGGATCACCGGATGCGTCGACCGCGGAGAAACCTGCACCGGAGACGAACGAATCCGAGCCGGAGGAACCGGAGCGCCTCACCGCGGTGAGCCTGGGGCTGCTTCCGGAGACGTTCGTGTCATCGCCGTCGACTGCGCTGCACTTCTACGCACCGGAGATCGCCCCGCTGCCGGCGCTTTCGCGCGACGCCGACCCGCGCATCGACGGTCGTCGCGATGATGATCGGCGTGACGACTCGCGCGATGATGACGATGACTCATCGGCGCGCGGCAACCGCAGGCGCCGTCGCCGCGGCGGCAAGGGCGGCGGATCCGATCGTCAGCCCGAGCTGATCACGGAGCCGCAGGCCATCAAGGGCTCGACACGCCTCGAGGCTAAGAAGCAGCGCCGCAGGGACGGCCGTGAGGCCGGTCGCCGGCGGTCGGTCGTCACCGAAGCGGAGTTCCTCGCCCGACGCGAGTCGGTCGATCGCCAGATGGTGGTGCGCTCGAAGAAGGGCCGCGTGCAGATCGGCGTGCTCGAGGACAAGGTGCTGGTCGAGCACTATGTCGCGCGCGACCAGGACGCGTCGCTGATCGGCAACGTCTACCTCGGCCGGGTGCAGAACGTGCTCCCCAGCATGGAGGCTGCATTCGTCGACATCGGGCGCGGACGCAACGCCGTGCTCTACTCAGGCGAGGTCGACTGGGACGCCGTCGAGACCGGCAACCAGCCTCGCCGCATCGAACTCGCGCTCAAGCCGGGCGACCGCGTGCTGGTGCAGGTGACGAAGGATCCGGTCGGCCACAAGGGTGCCCGTCTGACGAGTCAGGTCTCACTGCCGGGTCGCTACCTGGTCTACGTGCCGGGCGGCTCGATGAACGGCATCTCGCGCAAGCTTCCGGACAACGAGCGGCAGCGGCTGAAGAAGATCCTGAAGCAGGTGCTTCCTTCGTCCAGCGGCGTCATCGTGCGCACCGCGGCAGAGGGCGCCACTGAGGAACAGCTCACGCGCGACGTCAACCGTCTGACCAGCCAGTGGGAGCACGTCAGGCAGGCCGTGGAGAAGGGCAGCGCCCCGAGCCTGCTGCACAGCGAACCCGACCTGCTGGTCAAGATCGTCCGCGACGTCTTCAATGAGGACTTCACGAAGATGCTCATCCAGGGCGATGACGCATACGGCACCATCACAACCTACCTCGAGCAGGTCGCACCCGATCTGCTCGACCGCGTCGAGCGCTACGACGGCGAGCAGGATCCGTTCGACGCCTTCCGCGTGACGGAGCAGATCGAGAAGGCGCTCGACCGCAAGGTCTGGCTGCCCTCCGGCGGCTCCCTCGTCATCGACCGCACCGAGGCGATGACTGTGGTCGACGTGAACACGGGCAAGTTCGTCGGAAGCGGCGGCAATCTCGAAGAGACCGTCACCAAGAACAACCTCGAGGCCGCGGAGGAGATCGTGCGCCAGCTGCGGCTGCGCGACATCGGCGGAATCGTCGTGGTCGATTTCATCGACATGGTGCTCGAGTCGAACCGCGACCTCGTGCTGCGCCGTCTCATCGAGTGCCTCAGCCGTGATCGCACCAAGCATCAGGTCGCCGAAGTGACGTCACTCGGGCTCGTGCAGATGACGCGCAAGAAGCTCGGCCTGGGGCTGCTCGAGACGTTCAGCGAGGCGTGCGAGGTCTGCGCAGGCCGCGGCGTGATCGTGCATCACGATCCGGTTGCCAAGCACCGTTCGTCCGGCGGCGGCAGTCGTCGCGGTCGGGGCGGCGGCGGCTCGAACGGCAGCGGATCTCACAAGCAGGGATCGAACGACGCGTCGGGCTCGCACGGGAACAGCAGCGGCAATGGTGCGACCCACGTCATCACCGACGGCGTGAAGTCGGCACTGGCGCAGATCGCGGCATCGACGATCCCAGCAGCGCAGGAGCCGGAGCAGAAGGATCCCGCCGTCGAGATCGCACTGCCAGAGGGCCCCCGCCAGGAGCCCGCCGCGGAGGAGCGGTCGAAGAAGCCCCGGCGCAAGCGCTCGGACAAACAGGACCGCGGTCAGCGGACCGAGCAGGCTCCCGAGCGACCGAAGTCCGAGAAGGAGCAGCTGCTCGACTCGGTTCTCAGCGCACTGCCCGAGCCCAAGGAACCCGGACACGGCCGCAACCGCACCAAGAGCCGTCGCGTCACAACCGCAGCCCTCACTGGCACCGCCGTCGAGGTCAACCCCACCGACGACTGACGCCACTGCGCAACTCTTCATTTCTGGCACATCTCCGGGTGGGCACACCACCGCAGATGTGCCAGAAATGAAGAAATAGGGCGTCAGGGGCGGTCGCGCTGGCGCACACGGAGCCCGGATGCCGTGAGGCGGCGGACGAGGTCGCGGCCCGTCACCGGCTCGGCGCCGGCTGCGATGAGGCGATCGACGACCTCTTCAGGGACGTCGTAGTGGTCCAGGTCGAAGCTGCGCGGGTGCAGGCCTTGGTCAGCGGCGAAGGCGTGCAGCTCGTCGAGCGACGCGTCGCTGACGAGGTGCGCCCACAGTCGCCCGTGCGCCGGCCACATCGGTTTGTCGATCAGCACACTCATGATCTGAGCCTACGACCAGACACGCGGGCGGCGCGCTTTGCCTGAAACGCCGTCGTCCGGTAAAGTTAACCGTTGGTGCGTGAGGTGATTCCTCCCGAGGGCCTCAGTTGAGCAGCCCGAGTCCGCGCCCCGGAGCCTGCGTCAGTAGCAGGCCGCAGTCCTCCCGTGTGATTTCGGAGCCACGAGCTCCCCGATGAAACAGGTATGAAGTGGTATACGCAATTGTGCGCGCCAGTGGCCGACAGGAGAAGGTCGAGGTCGGCTCGGTGATCCAGCTGAACCGTGTCCAGGCGGCACAGGGCGAGACCATCGAGCTCCCCGCCGTTCTGTTCGTGGACGGCGACACCGTGACGTCCGACGCAGACAAGCTGGCGAAGATCAAGGTCACCGCTGAGATCGTCAAGGACCTGCGCGGTCCGAAGATCGTCATCCAGAAGTTCAAGAACAAGACCGGCTACAAGAAGCGCCAGGGGCACCGTCAGGACCTCACGCGCGTCAAGATCACCGGTATCAAGTAAGCGCGGAAGGCTCGAAATGGCACATAAGAAGGGCGCAAGCTCATCCCGTAACGGTCGCGATTCCAACCCCCAGTACCTCGGAGTCAAGCGCTTCGGCGGTCAGGAGGTCAACGCAGGCGAGATCCTCGTTCGCCAGCGCGGCACCAAGTTCCACCCCGGCGTCAACGTCGGTCGTGGCAAGGACGACACGCTGTTCGCTCTCGAGACGGGCGCCGTGGAGTTCGGTCACAAGGGCGGTCGCAAGGTCGTCAACGTCGTCGCAGCCTGATCGGTCGCATGACGCGATAGCTTTCGGAACGGGGCGGGCTTCGGCTCGCCCCGTTCCTTCTTTTTCCGGATGGAGCATCCGGGCACGGCATCAACGCTAGTGAGGCACCATGGTCACGTTCGTCGACGAGGTGACGCTGCACCTGCAGGCAGGGCGAGGCGGCAACGGCTGCGTCTCCGTGAAGCGCGAGAAGTTCAAGCCGCTCGGCGGGCCGGACGGCGCGAACGGCGGTGACGGCGGTGACATCATTCTGGTCGCCGACCCGCAGACCACAACGCTGCTGAACTACCACCACTCGCCGCACCGGAAGTCCGTCAAGGGCGGCGAAGGCGCAGGTGACATGCGCTCGGGATACCAGGGTGAGGACCTCGAGCTCCCGGTTCCGATCGGCACGGTGGTGAAGGATCCCTCCGGTGAGGTGCTCGTCGACATGGTGCACCCCGGCATGCGGTTCATCGCCGCCCCCGGTGGACGCGGCGGCCTCGGCAATGCTGCGCTGTCGTCCCCCAAGCGCAAGGCTCCCGGCTTCGCTCTGCTCGGCACGCCGGGCTGGACGGGCGACGTCGTCCTCGAACTGAAGACGGTTGCCGACGTGGCGCTGGTGGGGTTCCCCTCTGCCGGGAAGTCGAGTCTGATCGCGGCGGCCTCGGCCGCGCGTCCGAAGATCGCGGAGTACCCTTTCACGACGCTGCAGCCCAACCTCGGCGTCGTGCAGGCCGGTGACATGCGGTACACGGTCGCCGACGTGCCCGGCCTGATCGAGGGCGCGAGCGAGGGGCGAGGTCTCGGTCTCGAGTTCCTCCGGCACGTCGAGCGCTGCACGGCGCTCGTGCACGTGCTCGACTGCGCCACACTCGATCCGGGGCGCGACCCGATCACGGACCTCGAGACGATCAGGGCCGAGCTCTCCTCCTACGATGTGCCAGAGGGGCAGACGCCTCTGCTGGACCGGCCGCAGGTCGTTGTGCTGAACAAGGTCGACGTGCCGGAGGCGCGCGAGCTCGCGGAGTTCGTGCGCGGCGACATCGAGGCGCTCGGTTACCGGGTCTTCGAGGTATCGGCTGTGGCGCACAGCGGTCTGCGCGAGCTCACGTTCGCGCTCGGCCAGCTGATCGAAGAGCATCGCGCGGCCGCCCCGGTCGAGGAGACGCCGGAGCGCATCGTCATCCGACCGAAGGGCTCGGAGCGCGACTTCGAGATCCGGGTCGAGGGCGGAACGTACGGCAAGGTGTACCGCATCCTCGGCGACAAGCCGCTGCGCTGGATGCAGCAGACCGACTTCCAGAACGAAGAGGCCGTCGGCTTCCTCGGCGACAGGCTCGAGAAGCTCGGCATCGAGAACGAGCTCTACCGCCTCGGTGCCGTGCCCGGGTCGACCGTCACCATCGGCACCGGCGACGACAGCGTCGTGTTCGACTGGGAGCCGACGATCTCGTCGGCGGCGGAGCTGACGCCCTCGCCGCGCGGAACCGACATGCGCTTCAGCGGCGTCGAGGGGCGCCGAACGACGAACGAGCGCCGCGAGGAGTACCACCGCCTCATGGATGCGCGTTCCGTCGAACGCGATGACGAGGAGCAGCGGCGACTGTCGAGCCGCGGCGAATGGGAGTCGGGGGACGCGCGCGCGAGCGAGGAGGACGAGTGAGCGCTCGCACCCGTGCCGACCTGGTCGGTGCGAAGCGCATCGTCATCAAGGTCGGCTCATCGTCGATCAGCGGAGAGGCCAAGCGGCGCATTCCGATGATCGTCGCGGCGCTGGTCGATGCATACGAGCGCGGAACCGAGGTGCTGCTGGTCTCATCCGGCGCGATCGCCACCGGCATGCCGTTCCTCGATCTCGACTCGCGGCCGACCGACCTCGCCACGCAGCAGGCAGCGGCGGCCGTCGGACAGAACGTGCTCGTGTACCGCTACCAGGATGCACTTCGTCCGTTCGATATCGTCGCCGCGCAGGTGCTGCTCACCTCACGCGACTTCGAGGATGCGACGGCCCGCAGCAACGCCCGTCGTGCGATCGACCGGCTGCTCGGGCTGCGGGTGCTGCCCATCGTCAACGAGAACGACACGGTAGCGACCCACGAGATCCGGTTCGGCGACAACGATCGTCTCGCGGCTCTGGTCGCACGGATGGTCGGGGCCGACGCACTCGTGCTGCTCAGTGACATCGACTCGCTCTACACGAAGCCGCCTGCGGAACCGGGTGCGGAGCGGCTCGAGACCGTGGCCTTCGGTCAGGATCTCGCCGGACTGGAGTTCGGTGCGACGGTGGTCAACAGCGTGGGCACCGGGGGAGCGGCGACCAAGGCCTCCGCTGCGCTGCACGCCGCGGCCGCCGGTATCGGCGTGCTCGTGACAGGCGCCGATCTGGCATGGTCGGCCCTTCGCGGAGAGCAGGTCGGCACATGGTTCGAGCCGGCCGACCTCGAGCGAGTCGCGACCACCGGCGCGCTCGATACACTGGCCGAATAGCGCGAGACGACGAGACGAGGCGACGCAGGTGAGCACAGCGGTGACAGGCACCATCGAGCAGGCGACCGGGCAGGGCGAGACCCCGCAGGAACGACTCGCCGCGGCCAAGGACGCTTCGCGTGAGGCTGCACGGCTCACCAGCGACGGCAAGACGCGAGTCCTGCACGCGATCGCGGACGCGCTCATCGCCGCCGAAGCCCGCATCGTCGATGCCAATGCCGACGATCTCTCCCGAGGCGAGCGCGAGGGGCTCAGCACCGCGCTGCTTGACCGTCTGCGTCTCGACACGGGGCGCATCGCGGGGCTGGCGGCATCTCTGCGCGAGATCGCGGCGCTTCCGGATCCTGTCGGACAGGTGCTGCGCGGGCACAGACTGCCCAACGGCGTGCAGGTCGAGCAGGTGCGAGTGCCATTCGGCGTGGTCGGCGCGATCTATGAGGCGCGCCCGAACGTGACCGTCGACATCGCCGCCCTCGCTCTGCGCTCGGGGAACGCCGCGGTGCTCTACGGCGGCAGCGCTGCCAGAAGCACGAACGCCGTGCTCCTGCAGGAGATGCGATCCGCCCTCGCCGACGGCGGCATCGCTGAGGACGTGATCCAGAGCGTCGACGACTTCGGTCGCGACGGAACGGCCGCACTGATGAACGGCCGCGGGTTCGTGGACGTGCTCATCCCGCGCGGCAGCGCGCGCCTCATCTGGACTGTCGTGACGGAGTCGACCGTTCCCGTGATCGAGACAGGCTCCGGGGTGGTGCACGTCGTGCTCGATGAGTCTGCGCCCGATGACTGGGCGCGCGACATCGTGGTGAACGCGAAGGTCCAGCGCCCGAGCGTCTGCAACGCGGCCGAGACGGTGCTCGTGCACCGCGGCGCCGCAGAGCGGCTGGTCGGGCCGATCGTCGCGGCACTGCAGGCGAGCGGCGTCACGGTGCACGGCGATGACCGCGTGAGCTCACTCGCCGACGGCGTGGTTCCCGCAACGGAGGAGGACTGGGCGACCGAGTACCTCAGCCTCGATGTGACGATGGGCGTGGTCGACTCGCTCGACGACGCGATCGAGCACATCCGGAGCTACTCGACCGGTCACACCGAGTCGATCGTGACGACCGACACGTGCCGCGCAGACCGATTCCTCGCGGAAGTCGATTCGGCCGTCGTGATGGTGAACGCATCGACGCGGTTCACCGACGGAGGCGAGTTCGGGTTCGGCGCCGAAGTGGGCGTGTCGACACAGAAGCTGCACGCGCGGGGCCCCATGGGGCTGAGCGAGCTCACGAGCACCAAATGGCTCGTGCGCGGCTCCGGCCAGGTCCGCGAGTAGCACCCGCGTCGCGACGCTCCGGGCTCTCGGCCGAGGATAAGGTCGGGGCGCGATAAACTGGACGAAAAGTACTGAACGGAGTCAGGATGACCTTCATCTCCGCGCTTGTGACGGCTGCTGAGGAGCAGCACGGGAACATCGCGCTCGAGACCCTGCCGTACGGCATCATCGCCGCTGCGGTGTTCGCCCTGCTCGGGCTCGTGACGTTCTCATACCGCAACGTCGCCAACCGCCACGCCGACAAGGTCGAGCGTGCGCACGAGCCGTCGTCGCACGAGGCGGGGCACGGCCACTAGGCCAATTTCGTGACTGAGCAGACTCGCGCACCGCGGATCGGGGTGATGGGCGGCACCTTCGACCCGATCCATCACGGTCACCTCGTCGCCGCCAGCGAGGCGGCTGAGTCGTTCGCGCTCGATGAGGTGATCTTCGTTCCCACGGGCCAGCCGTCACACAAGCCCGCGGTGTCCCCGGCGGAGTCGCGGTACGAGATGACGATCATCGCAACGGCGTCGAACCCTCGCTTCACTGTGAGTCGCGTCGACATCGACCGCAGGACCGCGACCTACACGGTGGACACCCTTCGCGATCTGCGCAGGGAGCGTCCGGAGGCGGAGCTGTTCTTCATCACGGGCGCCGACGCGATCGAGCAGATCATGGGATGGCGCGACGCCGACGAATTGTGGGAACTCGCCCATTTCGTCGCCGTCACCAGGCCGGGGCACGCACTCGACATCGAACGGCTCCCCACCACCGACGTGAGCCTGCTGGAGATTCCCGCGCTCGCGATCTCGTCGACGGACTGCCGTGACCGCGTCGAGCGCGGGTATCCCGTGTGGTATCTCGTACCCGACGGCGTCGTGCAGTACATCGCGAAGCATCATCTGTATCGGAGCAAGGCAGCATGAGCACCCCAGAACAGCCGCTGACCAGGCGTCAGCTGAAGGAGTTGCGTCGCACCGGCCAACTGCCGACCGTCGACGAGGACCAGACGGACGACACTGCGGCGCCGCAGGAGGAACAGGCAGATCCGGTGGCTGGCGACGAGCACGCGTTCGACGCGGACGCCTCGGCGGATGCGGGCGAGGGCGTTCCAGCCGCCGAAGCCGAGCCCGAGCCGGAAGAGGAGCCGAAGCCTCTGACGCGCAGAGAGATGCGGATGCATCGACTGCGCACGAGCCAGATCGACGTGGTCGAGTCGGAGCACGCCGTCGACGCCGCACCTGCCGTCGCCGATCGTGAGGCAGATGCTGAAGGCACGTCGGATGCCGAGCACGTCGCATCGCCGACGGTACCCGTTGCCGACAGCGAAGCAGCGACGGCGGAACCCCTTGTGGCCGAGACCGCGGCCGAGGATGCCGACGAGGCGAAGCTGCCCGTCGGCTTCGAAGACTCACAGCACGAGAACCCGGCAACAGGCTCACAGGACGCTGCGGACGACGAACGGCCCCAGGTGGGAGCGAGCTTCGGCGCCGCGGTGTTCCGTCAGGCTGAGGAGCGTCAGCGTGCCGAGCGCGAGCAGGCGGAGCGTGAGGCGGTCGAGCGCCGAGAGGCGAAGGAACGCGAGGACGCGCACGCAGGCGAAACCGAGACCGCCCCGGATGATGAGGCGACTCAGGCTCCGAACGAGACAGCGGCATCCGGAAGCGACACGAGCGAGCTCGCTGCGGAGGCGTTCCAGCGCTCTCTCGAGTCGAGCGGTTCGACATCAGGCAACGCCTCCGCCCTCATCCTGAAGGACATGCCGGGCACGGCTGCGCTGAATGCGCCGATCACCGCCACGGGTGAACTGATCCTGACCAGTTCGCATTCTCTGCCGGAGGGAATCGGCACCCACGGTGCGGCGAAGGGCACCACCGACGGCAGGGACGTCGACGACGTTCTGATCGATGGTGAGATACCGCAGCACTCGTCGCCGACGCCGATCTCGGCGTCGAGCGCGGTGAGCACCTCGAAATCACCGGGTGAGGTCATCCGGCCGCCCGCGCCGGAGAAGAATCATGGGCTGATGCTCACCCTGGGCATCACAGCCGGTGTCCTCGGCGTTGCCCTGATCGGCGTGGTCGTGTACGTCTTCGCGACCGGCGCACTCAACTGACCATGACGGCTCCAGCCGCCCTGTACGAACAACGACTGGGAGATCCTATAGATGCCCTCCGCTGAATCGCTCGACATGCTGCAGGTCGCGGCCGCAGCAGCCGACGCCAAGGGAGGCACCGACCTCGTCGCCCTCGACGTGTCTGCGCCGATGCCGTTGGTCGACGTGTTCCTGATCGTCACGGGCCGCAACGAGCGCAACGTCGCGGCGATCGCCGACGAGGTCGAGGACCGGATGATCGAGGCGGGCCACAAGCGCCTGCGACGCGAGGGTCGGCAGTCCTCGCGCTGGGTGCTCGTCGACTTCGGCGACGTGGTCGCGCACGTCTTCCACGAGGAGGAGCGGTCCTACTATGCGCTCGAGCGGCTCTGGAAGGACTGCCCGTCGATTCCCATCGAACTGCCGGAACAGCCCGGTGCGGCAGCGGAAGCAGGCGGCGCGCCCGGGGCGTGATGTGATTTCGCTTCCCCCAAATCGGTGATGTAAACTCATTGAGTTGCCCCGGAGAACCGGGGAAGCGATATGGGCCCATGGCGCAGCTGGTAGCGCACCTGCATGGCATGCAGGGGGTCGCGGGTTCGAGTCCCGCTGGGTCCACGTAAGTTGAGAAAGTCGAAACCTGCCCCGTCTGATGACGGGGCAGGTTTCGACTTTGTGCGGGCGTTGCCGGTCCGTGCTTGCTGGCGGAGAACCAGATGAGGAGCGCGCCGGCGATCGTGACGACGAGGACGCAGGCGGACGCGGTGGCGTGTGCGACCGTGGCTGGTGGGTCGAGACATGTGACGTCATGGCGGATCAACGGCCGTCCACGGGTGTTGCGGCGCTGGGCGGGGGTCAGGTTCGGGCAGGAGACCCAACCTGTGGGCGTGCAGCAGCGCGGTGGCCCGGTCATGCACGCCGAGCTTGGTGTAGACGGCGGCAGCCTGCTTCTTCACGGTGTTGAGCGAAACCAGCAGGGCGGTGGCGACATCGGCGAGAGTCTCGTGCTTGGCCATCTGGTACAGCACGGTCGCTTCGCGTTGGGTGAGGACGATGAGGTGCCCGCGGTCGGGGTAGACGGAGCGGCAGGCGTCGATACGGCCCAGTTCGGCGCTGGTGAGGGGGTTGCCGATCAGATCGAGCAGACGGTGCCTGACGCCGTGCGGCAGCATCGCATACGGTATGAGCGTGCCGACATCGTCGGCGATGGTATGACCGCGGGAGAACGTCTCGGTGGCGTGGCCCTCATCGCCCATAGCCAGGGCAGCCGCTGCTTTGATCATGAACAGGTCCGCGCGGTCGCGCAGCATGGTGTTCTGATCCCACACTGCTCGAGAGGAGATGCGGCGTGCGGTGGGGTAGTTCCCAGCGATCAGCGCGAGTCGGGCACGCTGCACGTCCAGGGCGCTGTACCGGGCTCCGGTAGTAGCATCGCGCAAGTGGCGTTCTGCCCGGTTGAGTTCGCCGAGGGCCAGGAACAGGTCGGCGATGCTCCGGTCGACGGAAAGCTGCGCACGGCCCTGTGGCGGGATCAGCCCGTCACGCAGCGCGACGAGGTGATTGACCTCGGTCAGCGCGGTGACAGGGTCGCCGAACAGCAGGGCGTGCTGGGTGCGCATCCACGCGAACACATCCCATTCCTCGCTCCCGTCGGCTCCGTCTCCAGCCATGTCCAGCTCGTCGCTCGCGTGCGGGTCGAGCCGGTCGAGCCGGAGCATCGCGTTCGTGATGTGGGCGGAGCAGGTGACGGTGTGGTGGAGCCACTGGCCGCGTGTGTCGATGGCGGCCTGCACTGCGAGATGATCGGCGGCGTCGCGGGTGTGACCAGCGATCGCGCTCATGAGCGCCTGCTGTCCTGCAGCGGCGGAGACGATGAACCCGGCACCGCCAGCACGGGCGGTGCCGACGGCACGGGCGAACAGCTGCAGGGCGCGGCTGCCGTCCAGCCCCGCGTAGGCTGAGAGCCCCCATTGCAGGTCGAACCAGGCCCGGGTCGCTGCGCTCGAAGTGGCGCCACTGCCGCAGACGAGGGCCTCATGCTGGGCGCCGAGGTGCTGCGCCCTGGCAACCGCCCCGATGGCGCGGGCAGCGATAATCTGCGAGGACACGTCAAGCACTCCCGCATCCGTCCTCGCGGTCGCGTGCTGCACCCATCCGGCCGCCGCATAACCCCGCACCACAGGAGTCTCGGCCTCGTCGTCGGGCGATGCAGGCAGCCGCGCCGCGACCGAACTCGCCAGGGCGAGCCCGGGATAGGCATCCACGACGCCAGCGGGAAGGTCCCGGTAGCCGGCAGCGACGGCGGGAGCGTCGGTGACGGTCAGCCACAGGCCGTCGGCGTTCCACACCGTCGCCAGCAGATCCCAATCCTGACCGGCACGGGCGTGGTGGATGACCCGGCCGATCTCGGTGCCGTTCGCGGTCTCCGACAGGAAGCGGGCAGTGACCTTGTGCGCGTGCACCGCCTCAGCCGGATGAGCGCTGGTGAACGTATCCACCAGCACCGTGCGGATGAGACTCGGGAAGCCCCATACTCTGCCGGCACCGTCGCCAGGACGCGGATCTATCAGCCCGAGCTTCTCGAGGCGCTCGGTCTGTGCCAGAGGCAGACGACCGCCCTTGTCGTCGGTGTCGGCCAGCAACCGCATCACCAGTCCCTCAGGAACCTGCTGAGGCACAGCCAGAGCCATGGCAGCATGCAACGTCTGCCGATCGGTGATCTGGGACAGGATCTCCTCACGGACCAGCCTGGCTGCTGCAGCCAGGCCGTGCGGATCATCCGCGGGATGCCTGCCGTCGAGTGCATGACGAGTGACTCCCAGCTGGCCGCCGATCTCGGCATACAGCAGGTCAGCGTGTTCGTCGGAAAGATCGTGTCCCCAGGAGGCGGCGAACTCCGTCAGCTCGTGCGGTGCCGCATTCAGATCACGGCTGGTCAGAACCGTGGTTTCCAGCTCGCAGAACCGGGCGATGGGCCCGATCTGATGCGCTTGCCTGGCACACAGGAGCAGATTGAAACCGCTGTCGTGGAGGAGTCGATCGCGCAGCAGATCCAGGATCTCCTCGGCGAAGAGGTGGGCTTCGTCGAGGACCAGGATGGTGCACGCCCCGTCGGAGGGAGCTGAGTCTCGTTCGGCGGCTTGGGCCGTGAGACTGCCGGCGACATCGACATCGTCGCCGGCATCGAGCCACAGGACATGATCGCCCGCTTGTTCGCGGTGCAGCGCCCACTGGATGGCCAGTGTGGTTTTCCCGGTTCCTTGCAGACCGCGCAGGATGCTCACCGGCGCCAGAGCATCGAGGCGCTGGAGCAGGCGGGGGCGCTCGACGAGCTGACCGCCGGGAAGCCTCGGGATCGAGCCTCTCTGTTCAGACGATGGTGAGACATGCATCGTGTCCTCCTTCGGCGCACCATAAGAGTGCCCCAACGCCAAGCGCTTCTCCAGGTGCGGCAACAGGACACTGAAATGCGCGATGTTACTGTTCGCCGCGATCAGCGAACCCGACTCGCGCGCCTATACGGCCGCGAGATCACCGAGGAGAGCGCCATATCCAGGCACTCATCCCTCGTCGGACGCAGCTCTGTTGCCCTGTTCGCCATGCTCCGCGATGGCACGCGCTGTCAGCCGCCAGCTGCTCATTCACAACCGCTCGCGGTTCGACCGACCCCCATAGGGGCACTACGCGGGTCGCCCCGTGGAACTGCGTCGTCGAAGACAGCGCCGGGTCTTTGCGGAAAGCACTCTCTCCGCAAAGACCCGGCGCTC
>NZ_KZ984054.1:293873-294129 GCF_003569805.1 Microbacterium halotolerans
TATGCCCGCTTGCGACGGAGTCCGACCAAAGCACCGCCCGCGGCGATCAGGAGTACGGCCAGCGCGGCAGACCATGGCGAGACATCCGATCCGGTGGCGGGAAGCTGCTCAATCGGATTGCCCGGTTCCTGCGGCTCCGACGGAACGACCGGCTCTTCCTCGACGGTGACGGTCTGGGCCTCGTCGTCGATGTCCTCGTGGGTGGCCACCAGCTCTCCGTCGACGTCGTAGAGCCGTTCGAACACCACGAGCGTGT
>NZ_QVLP01000018.1 GCF_003569805.1 Microbacterium halotolerans
GGGGGGGACACATCGAAATATTTTCGGTGGTCATAGCGAGAGGGAAACGCCCGGTCACATTCCGAACCCGGAAGCTAAGCCTCCCAGCGCCGATGGTACTGCACCCGGGAGGGTGTGGGAGAGTAGGACACCGCCGAAACACCCTTACAGAAAAGCCCGCCCCCTTTGAGGCGGGCTTTTCTGCGTGTATGGGCAGCGGCGCGGAGCCGGCCCCTCGGCATTACGAGGTAGCCTGACATGTGTGATCGAAGACATCCAGAAGCGCGCACTGCACCGCATCCGCATCCTCGAAGGCCAGATGCGCGGCGTGGGACGGATGGTCGAGAGCGAAGAATACTGCATGGACATCATCGCGCAGTCCCGCGCGATCCAGCGGTCGTTGGAGTCCCTGAACCGCCTGCTGCTCGAGAACCATCTCCGCACGCACGTCTCCACGATGTTCGAGGAGGGCGGGGACCACAGGGAGCAGGCAGTGGAGGAGCTGCTGCGAGCGTTCGACTTCGACGGGCGCTGATTCATGCGCGTCAGGCCGCAGCCTGTGGTATGCCGAGCTCGTCACTCGCACCGGCATCGGCGCGGGGCGCTGCGATCCGGCCGCCCGTTGAACCTGCTCAGCATCGCTGGCTGCGCAGCGTGACAGTGGAGTGCTTGTGAGGCCTCCTCAGGCCTCCAGGGGGCCGAGCCAGGCCGTGGCCGCCGTTGAGTGCGCGGACTCCGGATCGGATGGGTGGAAGGCGCCGGCGAGCACGTCTCGATAGATGCGGGAGAGCTCGTGCGACGCGAAGAACGATGAGCCGCCGGCGACCAGCATGGCCTCATCGACGATCTGCTTCGCCGCGGTCGTGGCGCGGTGCTTGACCCCGGACAGCAGGGAGAACCAGCGAGTGCCGTGGTCGACGACGGCGTCGACGTCGTGCGACAGCGACGCGATCTGCGGCGGCAGGGCGTCGTACGCGAGCCCCATGCCTGCCACGCGACGGCGGACATCCGGGTCCTGGCTCTGCGCGCCGCCTGTCTTCTTCGACCTCCGACCCGCGGCCGACGCGACGGCGAGTTCGATCGCACGGCGCGCGATGCCCGTGTAGACGGAGGCGAGCAGCAGCTCGAAGGTCGCGAAGATGCCGAACACGAGCGGGTCGGGGCTCGGGCCAGCCGGCACGATGCGCGCGACCCGGTCGGCGGGGGCCACAGCGCCGTGCAGCTCTGTCGTGCGGCTCTGCGTGCCCCGCATGCCGAGCGTGTTCCAGTCGTCTCGTGTGACGACCGCGTCGCTGCGCGGCACGAAGGCGTAGACGAGTCTGGGATCATCCGGATCCGTCGTGTCGAGGCCGTGCAGGCCGAGCTGGGTCCACACGGGCGCGAGCGACGTGAAGACCTTGGTCCCCGTGAAGGCGTATGAGCCGTCGGGGCGGGGCGCCGCGGCCGTGTCGCTGCCGAACAGGACGAGATCGTTGCCCGCCTCACTGATCCCGAATGCGAACACCTCGTCGGCGGCTGCGCCGGTGAGGACGAACTCGAGATCGGCGATGTCGCGGTCGCGCAGAACCTTCGCCACCGCCGTCCACACCAGGTGCATGTTGATCGCGAGCGCCGTGGCCGGTGCCGCTTCGGCGAGCCGCTGCTGCAGCACCGTCGCCTCTGCGAGCCCGAGCCCCGCGCCGCCGAGGTCAGCCGGCACGAGGATCTTCAGATACCCGGCATCGCGCAGTTCGGCGAGATCGTCGTCGGGAAAGACGTTCTCCGCGTCGACCGTCGCCGCCCTGGACCGGATGCGCTCGAGCAGATCGTCAGAGAGGTGGTCGCTGGATTCGAACCCGTCGCTCATGCACTCCACTCTATTGTCGCGACGTCTCGCGGGCTCCGGAACGCGTCGCTGCGCGGACGATCCCGACACGCCAGCGACACGCCGAACCGGTCTCTCCACAGGAATCGAATGTCAGGGGCCCGGCGTAGCGTTCGGGCTGTGGAGAAGACACGATCCTCAGGGCGCCAGCCGCGTCACGACGCGGTTCGCCGGGCTCCGTCCGGTGTGGAGAGACCGGTGGACCCACCTGTGGGAAGTGTGGATAGGGTGTGGATAATCACATGGATGTAACTACTAGCCCTAGTGGTGACCCCGAACGGCCGTACCCATATGTAGTATTGAGGTCCCGGCCACAGAGTGCCGGAACATCAACGAGTCTCAAGGGGAGAGAGCATGTCGATCACCGTTTACACGAAGCCTGCGTGCGTCCAGTGCAACGCCACCTATCGCGCCCTGGATTCCAAGGGGATCGAGTACGAAGTGACCGACCTGTCGGAGGACCCAGCGGCCCTCGAGCAGGTCAAGTCGCTCGGCTACATGCAGGCGCCCGTCGTCGTCACCGACGACGGCCACTGGTCGGGTTTCCGGCCCGACAAGATCGACGAGCTCGCCAGCCGCCTGGCCTGATGACCGGGCGTCGCGTCGGAGCCGAGGGGGAGTGATGACCGCGACAGCCACAGCGACCGAGGTGCCGCTTCTGGTGTACTTCTCGAGCATCTCGGGGAACACCGCGCGCTTCATCGACAAGCTCGGGATGCGTGCCGAGCGCATTCCCCTCTATCGCAGCGAGGAACCGCTGCAGGTCGACGAGCCGTATGTGCTCGTGACACCGACCTATGGCGGCGGCGACGGCAACGGCGCCGTCCCGAAGCAGGTCATCCGGTTCCTGAACGACGAACGCAATCGTCGCGGCATCCGCGGCGTGATCTCCGCGGGCAACACCAACTTCGGCGAAGGCTTCTGCATCGCCGGTGACATCATCAGCCGCAAGTGCGACGTGCCGCACCTGTATCGGCTCGAACTCTTTGGCACGGCCGACGACGTCGCTCGCGTGAGTGACGGATTGGAATCATGGTGGAAGCGACAGCAGTGACCGGTGAGGTCACCGACTTCAAGCACAACCCCGCATTCGAGGGCCTGGACTACCACTCCCTGAACGCGATGCTGAACCTGTATGACGCCGACGGCAACATCCAGTTCGACGCCGACAAGCGCGCGGCGCAGGAGTACTTCCTGCAGCACGTCAACCAGAACACGGTGTTCTTCCACTCTCTGCGCGAGCGCCTCGACTACCTCGTCGAGAAGGAGTACTACGAGGGCGCCGTCATCGAGCGGTACCCGTTCGAGTTCGTCGAGCGGCTCAACGACTTCGCGTACGGCAAGAAGTTCCGCTTCCAGTCCTTCCTCGGCGCGTTCAAGTACTACACGAGCTACACGCTGAAGACCTTCGACGGCAAGCGCTACCTCGAGCGCTTCGAGGACCGCGTCGTGATGACGGCACTGGCTCTCGCCGACGGCGACGAGGACCTCGCGTGGAAGCTGACCGATGA
Source organism: Microbacterium halotolerans (assembly GCF_003569805.1). Lineage (GTDB taxonomy): Bacteria > Actinomycetota > Actinomycetes > Actinomycetales > Microbacteriaceae > Microbacterium > Microbacterium halotolerans. The sequence goes on from NZ_QVLP01000018.1 coordinate 3,355, forward strand.
GATCCTCTCGGGTCGCTTCCAGCCGGCGACGCCGACGTTCCTCAACGCGGGCAAGGCGCAGCGCGGCGAGCTTGTCAGCTGCTTCCTGCTGCGCATCGAGGACAACATGGAGTCGATCTCGCGCGGCATCAACTCCTCGCTGCAGCTCTCCAAACGCGGCGGCGGCGTCGCGCTCCTGCTCAGCAACATCCGTGAGTCCGGTGCGCCGATCAAGCAGATCGAGAACCAGTCCAGCGGCATCATCCCCGTGATGAAGCTGCTCGAGGACTCGTTCAGCTATGCCAACCAGCTCGGTGCGCGTCAGGGCGCGGGGGCCGTGTACCTCACGGCGCACCACCCCGACATCATGAAGTTCCTCGACACCAAGCGCGAGAACGCCGACGAGAAGATCCGGATCAAGACCCTGTCGCTCGGCGTCGTGATCCCCGACATCACGTTCGAGCTCGCGAAGAACGACGAGGACATGTACCTGTTCTCGCCGTACGACGTCGAGCGCGTCTACGGCGTGCCGTTCGGTGACATCTCGGTGACCGAGAAGTACCGCGAGATGGTCGACGACCCGCGCATCAAGAAGACGAAGATCGGCGCGCGCAAGTTCTTCCAGACACTGGCCGAGATCCAGTTCGAGTCGGGCTACCCGTACGTCATGTTCGAAGACACGGTCAACGAGTCGAACCCGATCAAGGGTCGGATCAACATGTCGAACCTCTGCAGCGAGATCCTGCAGGTGAACACCCCGACGACGCTGAACACCGATCTGTCGTACGACCAGATCGGCAAGGACATCAGCTGCAACCTCGGTTCGCTGAACATCGCCCTCGCGATGGATTCGCCCGACTTCGGTCGCACGGTCGAGACGTCGATCCGGGCGCTGACCGCGGTCAGCGACCAGAGCCACATCGCCTCGGTGCGCTCGATCGAGGACGGCAACGATCGTTCGCACGCGATCGGCCTCGGCCAGATGAACCTGCACGGCTACCTCGCTCGTGAGCACGTCTTCTACGGCTCGGAAGAGGGCATCGACTTCACGAACATCTACTTCTACACGGTGCTGTTCCACGCGCTGCGCGCGTCGAACAACCTCGCCAGGGAGCGTGGCGTCGCGTTCGAGGGCTTCGAGGACTCGAAGTACGCCTCCGGTGAGTTCTTCGACAAGTACATCGACCAGGCGTGGGAGCCGCAGACGGAGAAGGCCAAGGAGCTGTTCGCCGGCCACCACATCCCGACGCAGGCCGACTGGGTCGAGCTGAAGGCCGAGATCCAGAAGCACGGCATCTACAATCAGAACCTGCAGGCCGTGCCGCCGACCGGTTCGATCTCGTACATCAACAACTCGACGAGTTCGATCCACCCGATCGCGTCGAAGATCGAGATCCGCAAGGAAGGCAAGCTCGGTCGCGTCTACTACCCGGCGCCGTTCATGCAGAACGACAACCTGGAGTACTACCAGGACGCGTACGAGATCGGCTACGAGAAGGTCATCGACACCTACGCCGCCGCCACGCAGCACGTCGACCAGGGCCTGTCGCTGACGCTGTTCTTCAAGGACACCGCCACCACGCGCGACATCAACAGGGCTCAGATCTACGCATGGCGCAAGGGCATCAAGACGATCTACTACATCCGTCTCCGGCAGATGGCCCTCGAGGGCACTGAAGTCGAGGGTTGCGTCTCGTGCACACTTTGACGGTCTGACCAGGGATTTTAGGAGAAAACGAAGAGCATGGCTGAAACGCTCAAGCTCCTGAACGATGTTCAGGCGATCAACTGGAACCGCATCCAGGACGATAAGGACGTCGAGGTGTGGAACCGCCTCGTGAACAACTTCTGGCTGCCGGAGAAGGTGCCGCTGTCTAACGACATCCAGTCATGGAACACACTGACACCGGATGAGCAGCAGCTCACGATGCGTGTGTTCACGGGCCTGACGCTGCTCGACACGATCCAGGGCACCGTCGGTGCGGTCTCGCTGATCCCGGATGCGGTGACTCCGCACGAGGAGGCCGTCTACACGAACATCGCGTTCATGGAGTCGGTGCACGCCAAGAGCTACTCGTCGATCTTCTCGACGCTGTGCTCGACGGAGGAGATCGACAAGGCGTTCCGCTGGTCGGTCGAGAACGAGAACCTGCAGCGCAAGGCGCAGATCGTGATGGACTACTACCGCGGCGACGACCCGCTCAAGCGCAAGGTCGCCTCGACCCTGCTCGAGAGCTTCCTGTTCTACTCGGGCTTCTACCTGCCGATGTACTGGTCGGCGCACGCGAAGCTCACGAACACGGCTGACCTCATCCGGCTCATCATCCGCGACGAGGCCGTGCACGGGTACTACATCGGCTACAAGTTCCAGAAGGGGCTCGAGAAGGTCGACCAGGCCACGCGCGACGAGATCAAGGACTACACGTTCTCGCTGCTGTACGAGCTCTACGACAACGAGGTGCAGTACACGCAGGACCTCTACGACGCCGTCGGTCTCACGGAGGACGTCAAGAAGTTCCTGCACTACAACGCCAACAAGGCGCTGATGAACCTCGGCTACGAGGGGATGTTCCCCTCGAGCGTCACCGACGTGAACCCGGCGATCCTGTCGTCGCTCTCACCGAACGCCGACGAGAACCACGACTTCTTCTCGGGGTCGGGTTCCAGCTACGTGATCGGCAAGGCCGTCGCGACTGAGGACGACGACTGGGACTTCTGAGACCTCGGCGCTTGCGTGAGGCCCGAAAGGGCTGATGGGAGGCCCGGACCTGCAGGTTTCTGCAGGTCCGGGCCTTTTTTCGTGCCTAAAGATCCGCACCTATGCAAGACGGCACGCCCCGGGCGCAAGGTCGGTCACGTGAATGTCGCAGGCGACGCCTCGATGATGTCGCCTGCACGGCGCTCGCCGCGGCGAGCATTTCGCCTGACGCGGCTGTCGCTGACGCGAGAACGCCTCCTCCGCCCGGAAGCCGGGCAGAGGAGGCGTTCCACACTCAACGCACTGAGACTTCGAGCGTCAGCCTGCGGCGGCGAATCACGAACACGCCGCCCAGGGCGAGCAGGAGCACCGCGCCGCCTGCGACCCAGCCGAGCCAGGCGAGATCGTCACCGGTTTCCGGCAGGTGACCGCCGAGTCCCTCGTTCGGAACGTCGGTCTCGCCCGTTCCGTCATCTCCGTGGCTACCGGAGTCTGCGCTGATGAGAATCTGCGCGGAGGCGATGATGGCGTCGTCCTGCATCACGGCGACGTCGTGGACGCCAGCAGTGACGGATGCCGGAATCGTCGCCGCCCCGTCGAGCGTGCCCGCTGCGTCGGTCGTGACAGTGCCCAGCGCCACCGGATCGGAGTGCAGCTCGAGCGCGTACTCGGTGTCGGCGCTGAAGCCGGATCCGTTCACTTGGATCGTGCCGCCGGGAACGAACGATCCAGTCACCGAGATGCTCGGCGTCGGGGTTTCGTCGCCGGTGAGTTCGACCTCCACCGGTGCGGAAAGCTCTGACCATCCGGCCACGTTCTCGGCGCGAACCGTCACTTCGTGGGTGCCTGCGGCGAGCCCGCTGACATCGGTCGAGAGTGTGGAGCCGTCGACGGTCGTCGTCTGCGCTCCGACGGCGACCTCATAGCGCACGATCATCGATCCGCCGTCTTGTGCCGGGGGAGCCCAGCTCACTCGCACGGTGTCGGCGCCCGCCGCTGACGCGTTGACGTCCTGCGGCACGCTCGGACGTTCGGCGTCGCTGGTCGCGACGGTGAACACCGAGACGGGGCTGCGCGTGATATTGCCCGCGGCATCCTCCAGGTCGGCGTACCACTCGTACTCGACGCCCGCGGTGGCGCCGGTCAGCACCATCTCGACCTGTTCATCACCAATGCTCGTGACGGGCGCACCGACCTGCACCGGATCGCCGACGGCCAGCGACAGGCCGGACGTGCTCACCGAGCGGGTGGTGGTGCCGCCCAGGTCCAGCTCCAGCACGAAGTTCTCGGAATCGGTTCCATGGAAGCCCGGGATCTTCGTCTCGTCGATCTTCCGATGCCAGATACCGTCGGATGTGGTCTTGTCCAGCAGCGGCGAGTAGGTGTTCGCGTAGAGCAGTCCGTTCTCCGCGTCGAAGCTCAGGTGGCGCAAGTACTCCTGGCCGCCGTAGACGCGGCCCTGGTAGTCGGTGAGGATGCCGTATGCCATCGATCCGTCATCGCGCGAGTAGGAGGCCACGCCTGTCCCTCGGATATGGCCGCCGAGCACCAACTGCACGTTGGAGTACGGAGCGATCAGTCGATCGGTGATGTTTTTGTTCGCCCATCTGTTTGCACCGGCTTTCACGGAGTCGTGCATCGCCAGGATGACAGTGTGATCTGGGTGCGAGGCGATGACGTCCGCCGCCCATCCCAAGCCGGCATCTCCAGCGTTGTTCGAGGAGAAGAAGCCGAGTGTGAGAACGAGCAGGTTCGCTCCGTCGACCTCACCTGTGTAGTAGTAGTTGTCGATGCTGTGGCTGCCGCCGAACGACCACTCACTGCCCTTGATGGCTGCGGCGAAGCGATCCATCGGGTAGTACTTCGGCAGCATCACGCGGTTGTTTCGCGAGTCGGAGTAGTCGTGGTTTCCCCACGAGACGAGATACGGGATCGCCGCATCCTCCCACAGGCGAACCGACTTCTCGGCGTTGTGCCACTGGTACTCCTGCGAGAGAAACTCCCGGTTGACCAGGTCGCCAGCGTGCACGATCAGCCGGGTGTCGCGCTCCTCGGAGCGGTCGACCATGTACTGAAACTGGTCGGCCATGAGATCGGGATAGGCCTGCGCGTACAGCTGCGTGTCCGGAACGTGGTCCAGTCCCCAGTCGTAATCCGCGACGTCCGGTTCGGCCGTGTAATCGGTTCCATCGGCCCACGGCGAGGAAGCAAGACCACGCCAGATCAGCAGCGTCACGGTGCGCTCGGCCGAGATCGCCTCGGCGCCCGCCGTGATGTCGAGTGAGAACTCCTCGCCCGCGTTCGACGAGCCGGCGCCGGACAGCGTCCATGCGGATGCCGTGGCATCCCATATGTGCGCGGAGACCCGCCGCTGATCGCCCCTGCCCTTCCACGCGAAGTGCAGCTGGTCCTGGACGGCCTGTTCCTCGGTGAGCGTGATCGTGTAGATCTGATACGGGTTCGCATCGTCGCCAACGGTCGTGGGCAGAAGGCTGGCCGTGGCGGTCCCGCTGTCCGGGGTGATCGCCTCGGGGGTGCGGTCGGTGCTCGTGCCGGTGCGCACGACGGTGTTCTCCGCCGTGAGCGGGACGGTCGCGTTCGCGAACAGCGTTGTCGTCAGCTGCTCGCGGTCGTCGGAGTCGGGGGAGACCGTCAAGGTCACCTCGGCGTCCTCCCCGCGTGCGCTCGACGCGTCATCGGACACCTCGGGTCGCTTCGGCGCCGTGGTATCTGACACGTCCAGCTGCACCTGCGCGGTCGCGGACGAGCCGGCCGCTTCGGCACGCAGTTCGAGCGACTGCTCGCCCAGCGCGTTCAGCGGGACTTCGACAGTGAAGGTGCCGGAATCCACCGGAGTGCGCAGCACTTCCTCACCGGCGACGATTGCGACCATCTCGGACCGCTGGGAGACAGTGCCGACGACCTCGACGAGCCCTGCCTCCAAAGAATCGCCCTCGCTCGGCGATTCGACGACGAGGGTGACCTTCTCATCGGAGCGTGCTACGACGTCGCTGTAGGAGACGGCGTCGCCGAGGTAGTGCTCGTAGCGGAACCGCTCGAGATCCGGCCGGAAAGCGACTCCGGCGATCTGCACCTCGGAGATCTCACCGCTGAACGGGGAGGACAGGGCGCCGTCGGCGGTGTAGTAGTCGCCGATGGTGGTAGGTACGCTCGGGTCTCCGTAGGTGGAGCGGTATTCGATCAGCTCAGAATGCACTTCCTCGCCGTCGACGAACACTGAGTACGTCATGCCGTCGTACACCTGCGTGACCAGATGCTTCTCGCCGTCGACAGGGAAGTCGAAGCGGTGCTTCAGATCGACGTCGGCCATCTGGAAGGCGTTGCCCGCCAGACGCGTGGACAGCTGACCGGAGCCGGCGACCATCTCCTGAGAGAACGTGGTCAGACCGCTCGCGCCCTTCGGCTCCTTGGCGACGATCGGCGCGTTGCCGTCCAGCGCCGTCAACTGTTCGGCGGTGAGCGAGACGACTGAGCTGATCGCGATCCGGTCCTGCTGTCCGCCGACATCGCCGGTGTACTGCAGGCGGCCTTCGCCCAGCAGCGCTGTGCCGTCACCGTCGTCGGCGTTCACGGTGATCTCGCCACCGACGAGTTCGCCGCGGCGGGTGCCGGTTGAATCCACCAGCGCTTCGCCCTCGACCGGCGCAGTGCCGAAGTGCTCAACGAGAGCATAGTCCTCCGCCCAGACCGCGGCCGGATCGTTCTCGATATCGTCGGTGCCGTAGTATGCCCAGATCGTGGTCGCGCCGGAGCGGGCCTCGGGAACGCGGACCCAGACGACGCTCGTGCCGTTGGGGTTCCAAGTCTCCACTTCGAACGGCATCGGAACACCGTCGTTGGTGGTGAATGCGATGCGTGACGGGTCGTCTTCGCCGACGCCGGTCAGCTCCAGCCGCACTGGCACATCGGAGAATGTGCTGCGGGTGCTGTTGCCGACCGTGATGGCCTGACGACGTTCCGCGTCGGTGGCAGCCCACGCGATCTCGGACCCATCGGTGGCGACGGCGCCCGTCAGCTCCCGCATCCGCGCCTCACGCGCCAGGAAGTCCTCCAGCTGCGTGAGTCCGCTCTGCTGGGCGGAAGAAAGCGCGTCGATGCTTGTACGCACGGTGGCGACGGCATCCGCATCTGACGCAGTGAGCTCATCCACGCCGGGAAGAGCATCGATCTGCGCGTCGACAGGCGTGATCTCGCGATCGATGCCGAAGCTCTCGAACAGACGCGGCTGCCCCTTGTCCCGGATATCGTACACATCGACTGTCAGCCGTCCCTCCGTGACGTTGACGGCGACGAAGTTCTCGGTGCTCTGCTCGCCGGTGCGGTCGAACAGCTGCAGGTACGCCTCCAGGTCGATGCCGCTCGAGGCTGACGTCGCCTGACGGTAGTGCTTGGCGCCGGAGGTGTTCGGCAGAAAGTAGATCGTGCCCTCGGGGTCGACGGTGTATTCGGTGCGCTTGCCGCCGACGATCTCGGTGATTACGTCGGTTTCGACGACTGCGGCGTTCTCCACGCCGTTGGGATCGGAGATGAGCTGCTTGGAACGGCTCATCACATGGTCGTGGCCCTGCAGGACGAGGTCGATGTCGAGCTCGTCGATCAGTGGGACGAGCGCATCACGCATGGCGATGATGTCTCCGTCATCCAGGTGGTTCGCCGTCGTGTACATACCCTTGTGCATCGTCACGATGATCCACTGCGCGCCGCGTTCGCGTGCCTGAGTGACATCCTCGCGGAGCCACTCGATCTGCGCGTCGGAGACCGACTGCGCGCCGTCCTCGTTCGTGTTGAGCATCGCGAAGTGTGCGTCGTTGTAGTCGAACGAGTAGTAGGCGCCCTTGGCGGTGTTCTGGCCGTTCGGCGCTTCCAGTGCGAAGTGGTCGACGAATGCGTTCGTGGCCTGGTCGTGGTTACCAGCAACCGGGGCGATGGTGGTCGCGAGCAGGCTGGACTGCGCGGAGTTCAGCAGATCGCTCCAGTCCTGTTCGCGTTCGCCGTGCTCGACGACGTCGCCGTTGTGCATGAGGAACTCTGCGGACGGGATCGTCGCCAGCGCTTTGCTCATCGTCGCCGCCGAGAGCTCAGCCTCGGAGATGTTCTGCGACTGGCTGTCGGTCAGGTCGATGAATGTGAAGTCCGACTCGCCGTCGCTTGTGACGAACGTGCCGATGTTGCTCCAGTTCTGCGAATCGGGATCGCCCACCCGGTAGAAGTAGCGCTCTCCGGCCGTCAGGTCTGTGGCGACCGCTTGGTAGAAGGTCTCGCCGTCCTGGCTGGTCTTGCGCTCAGCGTCGATCGTGACGGGGTCGGAGAGGTCGCGCGAGAGTGAGAGCTGGACGGATCCGGTCTCGCCGAGTTTGGAGTACCAGGTGAAGGCGCGCTGAGTACCGGGGTCACCGAAGAACGTGGTGGTGATGCGATCTGGGAGGTCACTCGGGTGCACGAACTTCGGAATCGGGTGGCCGAGAGCGGCGTCGAACGTCCAGTCCTGCGCGAAGTCCCAGCCGTTCTCTTCATACGTCGCCTGCTCGCCGAGGGCAGCCCCGGTCATGTCGGCGCCATGCTGATCGGTTGCGGTGCCGGTGACAGGGGAGCCGCCGACGGTGATCTCTGCGTTCGCGAGGTTTTTCGAGAGCGTGGGCACGCGGTACGCGCCGCTGGTCTGGTAATAGCCGAGGATGCGACCGGCGAAGCCAGGGGCCGTTCCGCGGAAATCGACTTCGCCGGAGAAGGCGACGTTGCCGCTGATCTCGATGTTGTTGCCACTGCCGGGATAGGCGACGACGAGCGCCGCATTGATGCCGCGGGTTCCGGAGCCGCCGTCTGCGGTGCCAGCGACTGTCACCGAGAGCAGGTTCTGGTGGATGACGGTGGAGTCGTGTGCGTAGGAAGTGATTCCGGCCGGCATCTTCTTCGCGGTGACCGAGCCGTCGACCCAGTTGTGCTGCACGCGGCTGGCACCGCGCAGCTCGGCCGCCAGCCCCGCGGCTTTCTCCGCGCCCGCAGCGCGCAGATCAGCGTCGATGATGCTGACGCCCTCGATCCGGGCGTCGGTCGCGATGACGGCGAGGCCGGCGATGTAGTCGGATTCGGAGGTGCTGTCGCTGTGTGCTGCGACGCCATCAAGTACGAGATCACGGATGCTGCCGCCGCGGAGTTCGCGGATGAGCCCGAGCCGTGGCGACGAGGCGCTGGGAGCGTAGACGATATTCGAGATGGTGTGGCCCTGGCCCTCGAGAACCGCGGTGAACTGATCGATTCCGGCGAACGGCGCGCGGTCGGAGAAATCGAGATCCGCAGCGAGAGCGAAGTGGGTCGCGTCGGTGTAGCGGGCGTTGTCGGCGTTGAGCTGCTCGGCTAGGAACTCGAGATCGGATGCGGTGGCGACCTCGAACGGAGCATCCTCTGTCCCCGCGCCATTGAGCGTGTACGTGTACTTCGGCACCGGGTGGCCGAGTGCGGCGTCCCAACTCCACACATTCGAGAAGTCCCATCCGAGGCTCTCGTAGGTGCTCTGCTGGGCGAGGTCGGCGGGAGCGGCGTCGGTGCCGTTCTGGTTCTTGGTGCCTGGGCCGGTGACCGGAGCGCCGCCGATCGTGATGTCCGTGCTGGCGAGGTTGTCAGTCGCTGTCCAGCCATCGTAGGCAGTGTAGCCCGCGATGCGACCGACGAATCCATCCGCCTTGCCGTCGTAGTCGATCGAGCCCGACAGTGCGACGTTGTTGCTGTACACGCTGCTGTTGGGGGTGCCTGGATAGCAGACGACGAAGCCCGCGACGTTGCCCCTCGTGCCGTTCGGCCCTCCCGGGTTCAGCACAGTCAGGTCGGCGACGACCAGGTTGCGGGAGATCATCGTGGCGTTCTTGGAGTACGCAGAGACGCCTCCGGGCATCTTGGCGGCTGTAACCGTCGCATCCACGTAGTTGTCGATGATCGTGCCGCCCTCGGCCTGGGCGACGAGGCCGGCGACCTTGTCCGACGAAGTACCCGTCAACTCGGCGTTGATGACGCTGTTTCCGCGGACGGTGCCGCCGCTGAGCAGCGCTGCGATGCCGCCGACCCAGCCCGTGCTCGTGCCGTTGTCCGCTGACAGGCCGTCGAGCGTCAGGTTGGCGACCGTGCCGCCCTTGAGGTTCTGGATGAGGGCGAGACGCCCGTTGCCGGGCGGCCGTCCGCCATAGACGAGATCGGAGATGGTGTGTCCCTGTCCGTCCAGTACGCCCGTGAAGGTGTCGAAGCCGCGCAGCGGCGCTTCGTCGGCCATGTCGATGTCGTCGACGACGTCGATGTGTGAGGCGCTGCGTGCTCCCAGGTCGGCGTTGATCCACTCGGTGAGTGAACGCAGATCTTCTGGGCTGTCGATCTGGTAAGGGTCTGATGCGATGCCCTCGCCTTCGATACCATCTGGTGCCGCAGCGACTGCTGCCGTCGGAATCATCGGTGCCACGAGGGCACCGACGACGGCTGCCGCGAGCGCGAAGGCGCCGAGTTCGTGTCTTTTCTTTTGTTGCACAGTGCGAGGCATCAGGCGAGTCGTCTCCCGGTCTTTTCTTGGGGGCGGAAGCCTCCGGCGCCGAGGAAGTAGCTGCCGGTCGAGGGCCGCGCCCAGTCGAGCAATGACAGTTGGCCAGCGAGTACCGGGACGATGACGAGAAGCTGGCGCCCGAATGGCCAGCGGGTTAGCAGGTTCTGCGCACGGTGCACCAGCCTCCTGGCCCTTCCCAGCGAACACAGGAGGCCGGAACCGGACATCGAGAAGCATGTGAAGCGGCACGGGGCGTCTTCCTGGAAAGAGCCGCGCCGCCCGAGCCGATATGTCGGTGGCGATGAGAACTGTGCGTGTGCTGAGTCCTGGTCCTTCGACTGTCGTCCGACATGCTGCCCTGGCGCCACCAAAGCAACGAATAGGTGCTCCAGTTGGTTGCTGGACCATCAGAGCGAACGAGAGGGAGACAGTGAAGATTCTGATCAGTGGTGCAGGAGCGGCAGGACTTTGTGCGGGCATCGGTCTGACGCGCGCTGGGCACGAAGTCAGGATCATCGAGTGTGCGGACCACCTGCGCGTCAACGGCTTGCCTATCGAGGTGCGCGGGGATGCCGGCCTGCGTTTGCGTGCGGTGAGGGGTGCCGAAGCCCGCGACGGTCCGCACGACTCCATCGGGGGCGACTGCGCGCTCGCGCATTCTCAGCGGATCCGTCGGCCTCGCGGATTGGGAGACAGGCTGAGGTAAGGCTACCCTTTATAGGTTCGATGTCTTCTGAATGAAACGGGATCAGATGTCACCTTCGCAGTCTCTGCGGCGCGCTTTCGGCTTCACAGCCGGGGCGCTCCTTCTTGTCGCGCTCGCCGGGTGCGGCGCATCCGAGGTCGTAGAGGAGCCGCCGGCGCAGGTTGCCGGCGAAGGCCAGACCGACTATCCGCTGACGCTGGACAACTGCGGGCGAGAGGTCGTTGTCGAGAACGCTCCGCAGCGGGTCGTGTCCCTCGACCAGAACTCGACCGAGATCCTGCTCTCGCTGGGACTGGAGGGTCGGATCGTCGGCACGGCGTCGTGGACGGATCCCGTGCTCGATTCTCTTGCGAAGGCGAACGAGCAGGCTCCTCGTCTCGCCGACGATGCGCCGACATACGAGGTGCTGCTCGCGGCGGATCCCGACTTCGTGACGGCTTCCTTCGGGCGTCACTACAAGCCGGAGGGCGGCGTAGCCTCCCGCGATCGGCTGGGCGAGACCGGCATCGGGTCCTACCTGTCTCCCACCGACTGCGAGGGCGACCTGAGCATCAACGGGGGAGGAACACGCACGACGCCGCTGACGCTCGACTCCCTCTACCAGGAGATCCGCGAGCTCGCGGAGATCTTCGATGTGCAGGATCGCGGGGAGGGCCTGGTCGCGGACCTCGAGGCGCGGAGCGCGGCGGCCCTGGACGGCGTGGACCTCGACGGGAGGACTGTCGCGTTCTGGTTCGCGGACACCCGAACGCCGTACATCGCCGGAGGTCTCGGATCCGCGTCGCTGCTGGCGAGGCTGACGGGGATGGAGAACGTCTACGCGGACGTCGACGACGACTGGCCGGCCGTCGGCTGGGAATCCCTCGTCGAGCAGGAGCCGCAGATCATCGTGCTCGGCGACCTGCAGCGTGATCGGTTCCCGGGCGACCGGCTCGACGAGAAGATCGCGTTCCTGCAGGACGACCCGCTCACCAGCACTCTCGATGCGGTGCGGGACGAGTGCTTCATCGTTCTGCACGGGGCTGAGATGAATCCGTCCATCCGATACGTCGACGGTCTGGAGAAGATCCGAGCGTGGGCGCAGGCTCCCGGCGGATGCGCGGCCGGTGAGCGCTGACGCAGTCGAGGGCGCCCCGGCCGCCGCTGCGCGCCGCGTGCGGCGGAAGCCGTTCCCGCGCCCGGCCATCGCGGGGCTGCTCGCCGCCGCAGGAGTCGCGATGTTCCTCGTCTCGGTGGGGGTCGCCGTGACGCTGGGGCCAGCTGACGTGTCGCTCGTGAACGTGCGAGACGTCGTCACGAACCACCTGGGCCTCACAAGCATCGTCGTGCGAGCCTCTGAAGACGCGATCGTGTGGCAGGAGCGCCTGCCGCGCGCGCTCGTCGCCGCCGCATGCGGGGCGGGGCTCGGCCTCTGCGGAGCGATCCTGCAGTCGCTGCTGCGGAACCCTCTCGCGGATCCGTTCATCCTCGGCGTGTCCTCGGGCGCATCGACGGGCGCGGTCGCGGTGGGCATCCTCGGGCTCGGAGGAACCGTCGTCGGGCTGTCGGGCGGCGCCTTCATCGGAGCGCTCGTCGCATTCGGTCTGGTGCTTCTGCTCGCCCGGTACTCCACCGGAGGCACGGGCAGCATCGTGCTCGCCGGGGTCGCGAGCACGCAGCTGTTCTCCGCGCTGACGTCGCTGATGGTCTTCGCCTTCGCCGACTCCGATGCGACGCGAGGCGTGATGTTCTGGCTGCTCGGATCCCTCGAGGGGATGCGTTGGCACGACGTGGCGCTCACCGCGGCCGTCGCGACTGCGGGAGCGGTGATCGTCCTGCTCCACACGCGCTCGCTCGACGCATTCGCATTCGGCGACGACGTCGCCGCCTCGCTCGGCATCCACGTCGCGCGCACGCGCACGATCCTGCTCGTGCTGACGGCACTGCTGACGGCGACTTTCGTGAGCGTCGCCGGGGCGATCGGGTTCGTCGGCCTCGTGCTGCCTCACGCCGCCCGAATGATGTTCGGCCAGCGTCACACGCGAGTCGTCCCGGCGACCGCGTTCCTCGGCGCCATCTTCATGGTGTGGGTGGATGCGGGGTCCCGCGTGGCGTTCGCTCCGACGCCGCTGCCCGTGGGTGTCGGCACGGCGCTGGTCGGCGTGCCGGTCTTCGTGCTCCTCCTGGTGCGCAGAGGGGCCCGCGCATGACGCTCGGTGCTGACCGCGTATCGTGGCGCAGAGGGGGTGCGCTCGTCGTCGATGAGATCACGCTCGCACCGCAGGCCGGGGATCTGGTCGGGCTTCTCGGGCCGAATGGATCCGGGAAGTCGTCCCTCCTGCGCCTGCTCCATGCGGTGTCTCGGCCTGACTCGGGCATCGTCACGCTCGACGGCGATGACATCGGCACGTTGGGCCGTCGCACCGTAGCCCGGCGCATCGCCGCGGTCAGCCAGCATGCCGAGACGGACACCGACATCACCGTGTACGACGTCGTTCGGCTCGGTCGTACACCGCATCGCTCTCTGTGGGGCGGGAGCACGCATGCCGACGAGCACGCGATCCTGGAGGCGTTGGAGCGCGTCGAGCTCAGTGAGAAGGCCGACCGCCTGTGGAGATCCTTGTCCGGCGGCGAGCGCCAGCGGGCGCACATCGCGCGGGCTCTCGCCCAGGAGCCGAGGGAGCTGCTGCTGGATGAGCCGACGAATCACCTCGACATCCGGCACCAGCTCGATCTGCTGCACCTGGTCTCGCAGCTGGAGGTGACGAGCATCGTTGCGATCCATGATCTGAACCTCGCCGCGATGTTCTGCGACACAGTCGTCGTCCTGAAGCAGGGGCGCGCCGTCGCCGCAGGAACCCCGGCCGACGTCCTCACGCCCGCCCTGATCAAAGACGTGTACGAGGTGGACGCCGACGTGGCGCGCGACCGAAGCGGCCGGATGTCGATCACGTTCGCGATCCCGACGCGATTCAGAGCGACGGGTGCCGGCTGAGGCGAAGACGACGGTGCGCGTTCGGGCGTGTTGCTGCGTCCATCAAGCCGTTCGGACAGTCGGGGCAGTGCTTCGTGGACCAGCCATGCATGTCTGGCTGCGATGGTGATGGCAAGGTCGTTGGCTGCGGCAGTGACATCGGCGGAACGCTCGGGTTGCAACCACCCGTACTTACTCGGTAAGTTCTAATGAGCGCTTACTGAGTAAGGAGTGGCGATGTCGATAGCGAAGGCGTTCCTGGTGCTGTTGGGCGAGCGGTCGATGAACGGCAACCAGCTGAGGTCCGAGTTCGAGGCTTGCACGGGGGCGACGTGGCCGCTGAACGTTGGGCAGGCGTACACCACGCTGCAGCGGCTCGAGCGCGACGGGCTGGTCGCTGTAGGGGCAGATGGCGGTCTGTACACGCTTACCGAGAGCGGCGCGCGCGATGTCGAGCAGTGGTGGAACTCGCCGGTGGAGCGGTCACGTCCGGGGCGTGACGAGTTGGCGATCAAGCTGACGCTGGCGGTGGAGGTGCCGGGTGTCGATGTCCGTGCGGTGGTCAGAGCGCAGCGTGCTGAGTCGATGCGAGTGCTGCACTCATATACGCGGTTGAAGGCCGATGCCGCTGCGGATGCCGCTGACCTGTCGTGGCGGTTGCTGCTGGAGTCGATGGTGTTCCAGATGGAGGCGGAGATCCGATGGCTGGACCATGTCGAGGCGAGTGTCCTTCGCGAGCAGCGTGAGGTCGCAAGCGGTGCACCGGTCGACCCTGCACCCGTGGAGGCGACAACGACCGAGGCCAAGAGGAGCGCGCGGTGAGTGCGCTGCTGGAGCTGGTGGACGTCACTCGCATTCATCGTGAAGGCGAGTCCGAGGTGCGTGCCCTTGACGGCGTCAGCCTGCGCATCTCCTACGGTGAGCTGGTCGCGGTGATGGGGCCGAGTGGGTCGGGTAAGACCACGCTGCTGAATCTCGCCGCTGCGTTGGACACGCCGACCTCGGGGCGGGTGCTGGTGGGCGGGCAGGAGATCTCGTCGGCGTCGGCGGAGGAGCGGGCGGCGCTGCGTCGCCGTCAGGTGGGTCTGGTGTTCCAGGAGTACAACCTGGTCTCCTCGCTGACCGCGTTGGAGAACGTCGCTCTCCCGCTCGAACTTGACGGCACCCCAGCGCGGGAGGCGCAGGCCGAGGCTCGCGGCCTGCTGGAACGCGTCGGGCTCACCGAGCGCGCAGATGACTTTCCTGACAAGCTTTCGGGCGGCGAGCGGCAACGGGTGGCGATCGCACGCGCGGTGTCTGGGGCCAGGACGTTGCTGCTGGCGGATGAGCCCACCGGTGCGCTGGACTCGATTCTCGGTGAGGATGTCATCGCGTTGCTGCGCGCTCAGATCGGCCCTCGGAGCGGTGGGCTGTTGGTGACTCACGATCCTCGGTATGCGGCGTGGGCTGATCGCACGGTGTTCCTCGCCGATGGGCGCATCGCCTCGCAGACGGGTGTGTTGGAGCGCGTGACCGATCTGCTCGACCCGGCGCAGGAGGGCTGATGGCCGATCTGCGCATGGCGGGCGTGGTGTGGCGCCTCGCGGTCCGCGATCTTTGGCATGGCCGCGCACGAGCGTTGTTGGCGGTCCTGGTCATCGGCGTCACGGTCGCGGGCGGCATCGCGGTGGACGCGCTGGTGAGATCCTCTGAGGAGACCGACGCGCGTTTTGCGGAGCGGAGCCTGGGCGAGGTCGCCAACGCCCGTGTGCAGTGGTTCGGCGCCGATAGCGCACAGCAGAGCCCGCGCGCCGATCTCGCGTTCATGGGCGGCGACGACTTGCCCATCGCGGATGTGGAGGACCGGCTGGAGGAGCTGCTGCCGCCAGGCGCTGCGACGCTGCCGATGCTGGGCGGCACGGTGACATTGCGCTCAGGGGGAGTGCTGACCGATTGGGTCAGTGCTCTGCAGGGCGAGGTGACAGATCCCGCGGCGGCGGGGCTCGTCTCCCCGTGGGAGGGAGAGCTGCCCACTGCTCATGATGAGGTGTCGTTGAGCCGGGATCTCGCGCAGCGGCTGAACCTGACTGTGGGTGATGCGGTGGACGGCCGGGCAGGGCACGATGAGGACTTCGCTTCGCTGACCGTTGTCGGCGTTCACGAGAACAATCCTCGCGGCAGCGAAGTCGTCATGGCCGCCGGCAGTCTGCTGCAGACCTCTGCGACCGCTTTGGCCGATGCCGCCACGATCTGGTTCGTCACCGGCGCGGATCTGTCTTGGGACTGGGTGCTGGCGGGCAACGAGCTCGGGTTCATCACGGTGAGCCGGGACGTCGTGCTCGACCCGCCTGCGTCATCGCAGGTCCCGATCTTCGACGGCGCGCCGCCCGAGAGCGTCACGCTCGGTGGCATCGCGGTGCTGGTGCTCGCGGCGGTGATCGTGGGCGGCACGCTCGTCGTGCTGCTGATCGCCCCCGTCTTCGCGATCGGCGCGCGTCGGTCGCGCCGGGACTACGCGCTGCTGCGATCCCATGGCGCTTCCAGACGACACATCCGCGACGTGATGCTGCGCTCCAGCGGCCTCACCGGCGTCATCGCCGCGGTCATCGGCACGGGTGCCGGTCTGCTGATCGCTGCCGGCATCGTGATGGTCGCCCAGCTTTCGGGGAGCACGGCCTTCCCCGACCTGCGACTGCCTTGGCTCGACGCTCTGGTGTTCGTGCTCGCGGGTGCTGGCATCGCCTTGCTGGCCGCGTGGGCACCTGCGCGCCGGGCGATGCGCGAGGATCCACTGCACGCGATGCGCAACAGCGAGCCCACGGCGGCCGTACCATGGCGTCGCACGTTGCTGATCTTCCTGCTGCTGGTGGCAGGTGGCGTCGCGGCCGCAGCGGTGGCAGCGTTCACGGGACAGCGGTGGCTGCTGCTGATCGGCGGGGCCCTGGCAGCTGTCGCCGTGATCGTTGCGCTGCCGGCCGCACTGATCCCGTTGAGTCGGCTCTCGGCGCGGCTGCCGGTGGCGTCGCGAGCCGGGGTGCGGGAGGCGGCGCGACGCCCTAGCCGCACCGTCCCGGCGGTGACCGGCGTGGCCGCAGCGCTCGCACTGGCCATCTGCATCAGCATCGTCACCGCCACCCAGTACGCGACGGCCGGGTCTCGATGGGCGCTGCGCGCCGACCCCGGCACGTTGCTGATCTATGACGGCTTCTACACCGCCGCCAGCGGCAGCGAGAATCCTTTCGTCGACAGCTCACAAGTCGCAGGTGCGGGTGAGGAGTCCACGACAGAGGGTGAGGCCGCACGGCAACGGCTGCATGACACCATCGACCGATACATCCCTGGCTCGGATCTGTATGACGTGCGGATGCTCGCCCTCGAAGGTGACCCCTACCCTCGTATCCTCATCCCTCAGGGGAAGCCGTGCCCAGCCTGGGCGGACTACACCGAGGAGTACAACCGTCTGACCGGCCGGTCACCTGGCACCGGCCGCCCGGCGCCGGCATCGAGTCAGAACTGCTGGATAGACAAGGGCATCACCGACCTGAACCGGCAACCGCTCTGGTCGACCGATGACGGCGGCAACATCGCGGTCGACGACGGCACCCTCATCACCGCACTCGGGCTGCCCGGCGCCGACCGAGCAGCACAAGCCATCGCCGACGGCAAGATCGTGCTCACCAGGCCCCTCGACCTGTGGGAGGACGGGACCGCACACCTGGGCATCATGGGCGACGATCCCGTCGAGATGGCTCGGTGGGAACAGCTCTTGGAAGACGCCGGTTCGCAGGGCGTCTACGAGAACCCACCCGACCCGGTCGAGGTCGACACCGTCATCGCCGACGCCGTCGTGATGGACTGGCCAACGGCCCAATGGCAGGCGTTCATCCCCGAGTCACTGCTCGCAGGGGCGCCGCTGGGAGAACACGCTCCAGTGGCGGAGCGGGTTGGTCTGGTCGCGACCGGGAACGGTCTGATGGAGGTCGAGGCGCTCGACGAACTGCGCAACGAGCTGCTGAGCCTCGGCGTCCACGAAGCCACCCAGGCTCGAGACTATGCGAACACAGGCTTGGCGACCACGCTGACGAGCGTGACGGGCGTCGCAGCACTGATCGCGTTGGCCGCGACCTGGGGCACCGCACAACTCGGAATCACCGACATGCGCCCCGATCTGAGGCTGCTGCACAACATCGGCACCAGCCCCCGCACCCGCAGGCGGATCGCAGCCTCACTGACCCTCGTCATCGGGCTGCTCGGCACCGCCGCAGGAACCCTCTGCGGCATCGCCCTCGGAATCGGCACCGCAGCCGCAATCGCCGGCGATCTCGACATCGACAGCGGCGCATGGGCGCTCACCATCCCCTGGTGGCCCGTGGTCGGAGTCGGCATCGGTGTGCCGCTCATCACAGCCGCACTCACATGGCTCCGCGAGAGCACGCGGCGATAGCCGGTATCAAACCGGCAGCTGTCATCTGGCGCGTGGGCACAGCACGCGGTATCCACCGAGTCGTGCCTCAACGGGACCTGCAGCGGCACTTGTGACGAGCATCGCAGGGAACCTGCACACCACTGCTGCGCCGTTCCGGGGACTCTTCGGCCCATCAACGTCCTCGACGGCGTGCGACGCAATGTGAGCTTTCCTTGATCGCAAGACTGACTCTGAGTCAGAATCTTGCGATTAAAGCAAACTTTGTCTAGAGTCAGTGCTCGATGGGGTATACAGAACGCGACCGGCCCAGGCAGTCGGCAACGGAGCGAGGCATCGCCGCACGTGCGCGGACCGCCATGCGGGATTCGGGTCTTGCGCAGCGAGAAGTCGCCGCACGGATGGGCATCGATGCGACCAAGCTCTCCAAGTCCCTCGGCCAGACCCGCCGTTTCACGGCAGAGGAGCTGCTCCAGCTCGCACGTGTGACCGGCGTCACCGTCGATTGGCTCCTCACGGACGAAGGAGTCGAGACAGGCGTCGCGGCTCCGGACGAGAACCTGCTGCCCGGCACTCGCGACGAGTCCGACGAGCACGCGCTGCGCAGGAGAACCATCGTCGAACATGCCTGGCGGCTCTTCGCCGCACGAGGCTTCGCCGGGGTCCGGATCAGCGATATCGCCGAGGCCGCCGGGATCTCGAACGCCTCGGTGCACTACTACTTCTCCTCGAAGCAGGAGCTCTTCTCCGAAGCGCTGCCGTACTCGGTCAAACTCGCATACGACCGGCAGAGCGCCGAACTCACCGAGATCGCCGACCCCGTCGAGCGCCTGCGCACGCTGATCGGCCTGCAGCTGCCCGTCGATGAGCTGGTGCGTGCGGAGTGGTCGATCTGGATGCAGACCTGGGTCGCGATCGTGCTGACCGGTGACCAGCAGGCAGAGCACTCGGGCAGCTATCACCGCTGGTGGCGCACAGTTCGCGATGTCATCGCCGCGGGGCAGACCAGCGGCGCGATCGTCGATGAGCCGCTCGACGATCTCGCCGATGCGCTGACGGCATTCGTCGACGGTCTCGGCATCCGTGTGCTCACCGGACTGATCACCACAGACGACATGACCAAACAGGTCGACAAGTTCATCAACCGGGTTCTGCTCGCAGAAAGGAACGCTCAGTGAAGCGCAACGTCATTCTCACCTGTGCCGTCACCGGTGCCGGAGACACCGCAGGCAAGTCGGAGCACGTGCCCGTGACGCCAGAGGAGATCGCGACTTCTGCGATCGAGGCCGCCAGGGCCGGTGCGTCGGTCGTGCACATCCATGTGCGCGACCCGGAGACGACCCTGGGGTCGCGCGAGACCGCCTACTACGCCGAGGTGCAGCGCCTCATCCGGGAATCGGAAGTCGACCCGGTCGTCAACATGACAGCGGGTATGGGCGGCGACTACGTGATCGACCCGGCCGACCCGCTGCGCTCGGTCGCCGGCACCGACCTGGTGAACCAGGAGACACGGCTGCAGCATGTGGCAGAGCTGCGCCCCGAGATCTGCACCCTCGACTGCGGCACCCTGAACTTCGGTGAGGGCAGTCAGATGTACATCTCCACGCCCGACATGATGCGCGCGGGCGCGGCGCGCATCCGCGATCTGGGAGTCAAGCCGGAGCTGGAGTGCTTCGACACCGGCAACATCTGGTTCGCCAACGTGATGCACCAGGAGGGGCTGCTCGACGATCCGCCGCTCTACCAGATCTGCCAGGGCATCCCGTACGGAGCGCCGGCTGATGCGCGCCTGCTGCACGCGCAGGTCGCCCTGCTGCCCGAGCGCGCGCAGTTCACGGCATTCGCGATCGGACGCAATCAGCTCGAGTGGGTCGGTCAGTCGGTGCTCGCGGGCGGCCACGCACGAGTCGGCCTCGAAGACAACCTCTACCTGTCCAAGGGCGTCAAAGCGACCAATGCACAGCTCGTGACCCGAGCGCGCGACATCATCGAATCGCTCGGCGCGACGGTCGCGAGCCCTGACGAAGCCCGCGAGATCCTGGCGCTCGATGCGCACTGACCGCGGCGAGACGCCGCCCCGGAATCTGCCGGACACGCCTGAGAAGAGCAGCATGCAGCTTCGCGACATGACGACCATCGGCACCGTCGCATGCGTCGGCGCCGGCACGATCGGCGGCGGCTGGGCGGCGTACTTCCTCTCCCGCGGCCTGACCGTGCGGGTCTGGGACCCGAGTACCGACGCACAGGACCGGCTCCGACGCCTCATCGACAACGCATGGCCGGCGCTCACCGAGCTCGGTCTCGCCGCCGGCGCCGACCCCGACGCGTGGACGGTGCACGCCGATCTCACCGAGGCGCTGGACGGCGTCGGGTTCGTGCAGGAATCTGCGCCCGAGAACCTTGAGATGAAGCAGCAGCTTCTTGCCGACATCATGCAGGCGGCTCCCGCGGATGTCGTCGTCGGCTCCTCGACGTCCGGCTACGGAATGACCGAGATGGCCGCGAACGTGGCGGATGAAGAGCAGGCGGCGCGCCTCGTCGTCGGCCACCCGTTCAACCCGCCCTATCTGATCCCGCTGGTCGAAGTCGTCGGCGGCGAGCGCACGGCTGAGTCGGCGACCGAATGGGCGGCCGAGTGGTACGACGCGATCGGCAAATCGGTGATCCGGATGGACCGAGAGGTGCCGGGCTTCATCGCGAATCGACTGCAGGAGGCGCTGTGGCGCGAGGCGCTGCACATGGTCGAGAACGGCGAAGCGACCGTCGAGCAGATCGATCGTTCGATCACGGAAGGCCCAGGTCTTCGCTGGCCGCTTCAGGGCCCGATGCTCACCTTCCATCTCGCCGGCGGTGAAGGCGGTATGGCGCACATGCTCGACCACTTCGGGCCGTCGCTGCTCTCGCCGTGGACGCGTCTGGACGCCCCGGAGCTGACCCCTGAACTCCGCGACGCGGTGGTCGCCGGAAGCGAAGCAGAGGCCGGTGAGCGCAGCATCGACGAGCTGGTTCGCGCGCGGGACGCGTCGGTGATCGCGGTGCGCAAGGCGGTCGCCGCGGTCCGCGAAACCTTCCCCGGTGCAGCCGACGGGAGCGCGGCCGCATGAGCCTGACGACCTACGACACCGCGGTCAAGCGGGAGTGGATCGACTACAACGGGCACATGTCTGAGGCGTTCTACGTGCTCGTCTTCGGGTTCGCCACCGATGAAGCCATGGCTGCGATAGGCCTCGACGAGGATTACCGTGCGGCGACAGGATGTTCGCTGTACACGGTCGAGGCGCACGTCCGATACCTCGACGAGGTCGGCCTGGGAGCCGAACTTCGCGTGAGCACGGAGATCATCGGGGGCGCGGCGAAGAAGCTGCACATCGCGCACACCATGTCTTCCGGCGGCACCCTGGTAGCGACCGAGGAGATCCTCGCCCTGCACGTCGGGCAGCGGGAGGGACGCAGCGAACCGCTTCCCGACGACGTTCAGCAGCGGGTGCAGGCCGCGCTCTGCGACGCCCCTGCGTGGGCCGGCCGCCGCGTTCTCGCATGATCACCGATCGACCGTCCGCACCCAGCGAAAGGAACACCGTGCCAGCGCTCTCCGACATCCCCGCACACGTCAGGGACGCCTTCACGCCGCAGATGCGACGAGTCGTCGAGCATCAGCTCGAGCATGCAGCGCGGCGGAGCGCTCGACAGGGTGCGGGCTCGGCGGGTGAAGCGACAGGGGACGACGCGGGCAGCCGCGCGGCCGAAGCGGAAGGCGCACTCGCCGCGGCACGCGCCGAGTACCGTGAGGAGCGCGCGTTCTGGAACGTCGGCGGTCCGACGATGCACGAGACGAATGATCTGTCCATTCGCACATCCGGCAAGGACGTCCCGGTGCGGATGCACCGGCCGAGCGCGGACGAGACGCTGCCGGCGATCGTCTACTTCCACGGCGGCGGCTTCATCGTCGGCGATCTCGACACCCACGATCGCATCACCCGTGTGCTCGCCGCCGTCAGCGGCGCGGCCGTCGTCGCCGTCGACTACACGCTCGCACCGGAGGGGGCGTATCCGGTCTCGCTGCACGAGAGTGCTGGTGTGCTCGCCCATCTCGCCGCGCACGGCGGCCGGTACGGCATCGATGGCAGCCGACTCGCCGTGGCCGGCGACTCGGCGGGTGCCATGCTCGCACTCGGTGCGACACTGCTCCTGCGCGACGAGCCGGGGCGGCTCGGTGACGAGGCGGACGACGCGGAGCGGGCGTTCGCCTCGCTCAGCTCGATGCTGCTGTACTACGGCGGCTACGGGCTCGCAGACTCCGTCTCGGCACGCCTCTACGGCGGATTCTGGGACGGCATGGCGGCAGAGGATCTCCGCATCATCGACGATGTCTTCCTCACACGCCAGGAGGACCGCACCAGCAGATATACGAACCTCCTGTCCGCCGACCTCGAGGCTCCATTGCCGCCCGCGTACGTGATCGGTGCCGATCTCGATCCGCTGCGTGACGACTCGTTTGCGCTCGCCCAACGGCTGGAGACCGCAGGCCACGACGTGCAGCGGCGGGTGGTGCCCGGCGTGCTGCACTCGTTCCTGCATTTCGGCCGGATGCTGGACGAGGCGAACGAGGCCATCGCCGGCGGTGCGATGTTCGCACGCAGCCGATTCTTCTCCTAGGAGGCTGCTGAATCCACAGCGCCCGGCGCCGCAGCCGGGGAAGCACCAGACACAGCCCGGCACGGCAGCACGGGCCGAGGGAAGCCGTCGAGATCCTCGACGAAG
This sequence comes from Microbacterium halotolerans, assembly GCF_003569805.1. Classification (GTDB taxonomy): domain Bacteria; phylum Actinomycetota; class Actinomycetes; order Actinomycetales; family Microbacteriaceae; genus Microbacterium; species Microbacterium halotolerans. The sequence goes on from NZ_QVLP01000018.1 coordinate 26,397, forward strand.
AATGTGAAGGGAAATCGAATGGAAGGCGCATCGCGCTTGTCTCGAGAACGATGGGAGCCGTCGCGTCGCGCGGTTCTGGGCGGCGCGGTGGTGATCGGGCTCTCCGGTCTGCTCGCCGCGTGCAGCGGGGGAGCGCTCGTAGGACAGGCGCCAGCACTCACCGGTCCGCCGAAGCAGGGCGGGAGGCTGCGAGTCGGATTCGTGGGCGGAGGAGCCGCCGACACCGTCGACGGGGCCATCGCAACGAACCTCGGCGACATCGCGCGCGCCATCAACATGTACGACTCACTGCTGTACCGCGACGACGACTACGCGTTGCAGCCCATGCTCGCCGCATCGCTCCGGCCGAACTCCGACGCGACGGTGTGGACCGCTGAGCTCCGCAGGGACGTGAAGTTCTGCGACGGCCGTGGCATGACCGCGAAGGACGTGGTCGCGAGCGTGAAGCGGATCATCGACCCCGACGACCCGAAGAGCGGAGCCGCGGGTCTCGCTCATCTCGCGGACGTCGTCGCCCTCGACGATCACACGGTCGAGTTCCGGCTGAGTTCGCCCGACTCGGCGCTCGACGACGGCCTCGGCCAGTACAGCATGACGATCGTGCCGGAAGACTTCGACGTGGAGAATCCGGTCGGCACCGGTCCGTATATGCTCGAGAGCTTCGTTCCGGCGAGGTCGACCGTTCTGAAGGCGAATCCGCACTACTGGGGCGAGGAAGGACCGTATCTCGACACGATCGAGCTGCTGAACTTCAACGACACGGACGCATTGATCAATGCTCTGCTGTCGAGCCAGGTCGACGTGGTCGCGCAGATTCCTGCTGCACTGTCCGAGGTGATCGAGTCGGATGCGCGCATGCGCGTGCTCGATTCCGATACCGGCATGTGGCTCCCGTTCACCATGCGCACCGACGTCGAGCCCTTCGACGACGAGAGGGTGCGCCAGGCGTTCCGTCTCGTCGTCGACCGCGAGCAGATGATCGAGCAGGTGCTGTCAGGGCACGGGCGAGTCGGCAATGACATGTTCGCGCCGTACGATCCCGCGTATCCGGAGTTTCCGCAGCGCACTCAGGACATCGCGGAAGCGAAGCGACTGCTCGCCGAGGCCGGCTACCCCGACGGGATCGACATCGAGCTCGCGACCGCCCCGATCCAGGCCGGCGTCGTCGAAGCGGCGCAGGTGTACGCGGAACAGGCGGCCGAGGCCGGGATCAGAGTCACGATCAACCGGATGGATCTCACCACGTACTGGGGCGGTTATCTCGAGTACCCGTTCTCGCAGAGCTTCTGGTACACCCGCAATTTCCTCCCGCAGTCGAACTCGGGTTCCATGCCCGACGCACCGTTCAACGAGACGCACTGGGCTGATGAAGAGTTCGTCCAGCTCGTCGAGCAGGCGCGCGGCGAGACAGATGACGACGCGCGCGGCGCGCTGATCGAGGAGGCTCAGCGGATCATGTACGAACGCGGATCGCTCATCATCTGGGGCTTCTCGGATCAGCTCGATGCCCACCAGTCCTACGTCGGAGGCCTCGTCCCGAACGCGACCGGACTGCCGCTGTCGGGCTTTCAACTGCACCGCGTGTGGATCGGAGACCTGTCGTGATCCTCCGACTGATCGTTCGACGACTGGCCATCAGCGTCGTCATCCTGCTCGTCGTCTCGATGGTGATCTTCTTCGCCACGCTGCTGCTGCCGGGAGACCCGGCGCAGGCCATTCTCGGGCAGCAGGCGACGCCGGAACGGATCGCTGCGATCCACGAGCAGATGAATCTCGACGAGCCGGCGTGGAAGCGCTACCTGTTCTGGCTCGGCGGCCTGTTCACCGGGGACTTCGGCGTGTCCGCGGCGACATCACAGCCGGTCTCGGCGCTGATCGGCCAGCGGGTGGGAGCATCGTTGTTCCTCATGGTCGCTGCCGCGATCATCTCGATCCCCGTGGGCATCCTCGTCGGCATCTGGTCGGCGCTTCGCCGCGGGCGGCCGACGGACGCCGCCATCACCGGCATCTCGCTGGTGCTCGCAGCCCTGCCCGAGTTCGTGATCGGCATCGCTCTGGTCTCGCTGCTGTCGACGACGGTCTTCACCGTGCTGCCGGCGGTGACGATGCAGCCGCCCGGGATGCAGGTGTGGGACTTCCCCGAGCAGCTGATTCTGCCCGTGATGGTGCTCGTGCTCGTCGTCACGCCGTACATCGCACGCATGATGCGGGCCACGATGCTCGAGGTGCTCGATTCGGGGTACGTCGAGATGGCGCGTTTGAAAGGCGTGCCCGAGCGTCGGGTGATCCTGCGCCATGCGCTGCCGCATGCGATCGGACCGGTCGCTCAGGTGGTCGCCATTCAACTGGCGTGGATGGCAGGAGGCGTGGTCGTCGTCGAGTTCCTGTTCCGCTACCCCGGCGTCGGGCAGGCGCTCATCGAGGCGGTGAACTACCGCGACGTGATGGTTGTGGTGGCGATCACGATGATCGTCGCCGCGATCTACGTCGTGGTGAACCTGCTCGCCGACATCGTCGGCATCCTGGCGAATCCGAAACTGCGCACCGAAGGGGGTAAGTGATGTCGAACCCGCAGCAGGTGTCCGATCCGATCGGACCGAACACGTCAGGCCTCTCCTCTCAGGAGCTGATGCGCAGCAAGGAAGCGGGCACGGGGCGCCGCAACACGGTGCTCACTCGGTTCTGGAGCCAGCGGCAGGCGAAGGTGGGCGTCGTGCTCACCGCGGTGATCGTCGTCCTCGCCTTCGCCGGCCCGTTGCTGCTGCCGTGGGCGACCGGGCACTCCGCGACCGAGTTCGCAGGGCGGCCGTTCCAGTCGGACGGCCTGTTCGGCACCGACAATCTCGGGCGCGACGTGTGGTCGAGGTTCCTCGCGGGCGGCCTCAACCTGATCGTCTTCTCCGTCCTCGCCACGCTGCTCGGGCTGCTCCTCGGAGCCGTGCTCGGCATGATCGCCGCGTACACCGGCGGATGGCTCGACTCGCTCATCATGCGGGCCAACGATGTGCTGCTCGCCGTGCCTCAGCTCGTCTTCGCGCTGCTGGCGGTGACGGTGCTCGGGCCGCAGGGCTGGGTGCTGGTCACCGTGATCGGCGTGACGCACGCGCCGCGCATCGCCCGGGTGGCGCGTTCGGCAGCGCTGAACGTGATCAACGAGGACTACATCCGGGCCGCAGAGATGTATGCCGTGCCGCGCAGTCAGATCATCCTGCGCGAGATCATGCCGAACATCACCGGCCCGATGGCGGTCGAGGCCGGTCTGCGTGTGACCTACTCGATCGGGGCGATCTCGTCACTGTCGTTCCTGGGGCTCGGCATGCAGCCGCCTGCCGCCGACTGGGGGCTCATGATCAACGAGAACCGCATCGCCCTGTCGCTCGAACCGGCTGGTGTGCTCCTGCCGGTGCTGGCGATCGCGGTGCTCACAATCGGTACCAACCTCATCGCGGACTCGATCGCTCATGCGTCCGCGAGCACGAATGCGGGTGAGAAGTGATGATGGCGAAACAGAAACGGCGACCGGCACAGCGGCAGACGGTCAGCAGCCGCAGCGAAGGCACGGCCTGGCACATACGTGTGGCCGCCGACGAGCACATTCTCGAGGTAGATGACCTCACGATCGCGACGACAGCGGCGGAGACCGTCGTCGTCGACGGTGTGAACCTCGATCTGAAGGCGGCGGAGATCCTCGCTCTGGTCGGGGAATCGGGCTCGGGGAAGACGACGGTGGGGCTCGCGATCCTCGGGCACATCCGGCGCGGCCTCACGCACACCGGCGGGACGGTCGCCCTGCACGCGTCGCACAGCGAAGAACCCGCAGAGATGATGACGCTCGATGAATCGTCCAGGCGCCGACTGCGCGGTACGCGTGTGAGCTACATCCCGCAGGATCCCGCGCTTTCGCTCAACCCCGGCATCCGGGTCGGCAAGCAGATCCGGGAGGTGCTCGATATCCACGGATACGGCTCCTCCGAGGCGGAGCGCGTCGAACGGGTGCGATCGGTGCTGCGAGAGGTCGGCCTTCCCGATGACGATGCCTACCTGAAGCGGTGGCCGCATCAGCTCTCCGGCGGGCAGCAGCAGCGCATCGGCATCGCGATGGCGTTCGCGATGTATCCGGATGTGATCGTGCTCGACGAGCCGACGACGGGTCTCGACGTGACGACGCAGGAGCAGGTGCTCGAGACGATCCGGGAGATGACGGTGAACAACCGAGTCGCCGGCCTGTACATCACGCACGATCTCGCCGTCGTCTCGGAGATCGCCGATCGCGTCGCCGTGATGCTGCGCGGCGAGATCGTCGAAGTCGGAGCGACCGCAGAACTGCTGCGGCAGCCCCAGCACGACTACACGCGGCGACTGCTCTCCGCTGTTCCCGACCTGGCAGGCAGGAACCAGATCGGCAGGCTGACGACAACGGATGCGCGCACGTCCGAGTTCTTGACCGGCGAGCTCCCCGTGGTGACACCGACGGACGCAGCAGACGTGATCTCGCGCCCCGCGTCTCCGGCTGCAGCCGATGCGCCGGCGGTTGCGCTCACCGTGCGCGACCTGGGTCTCACCTACGGGGAGACCCAGGTGCTGCGGGGCATCGACCTCGAGGTGAACGCGGGGGAGTGCACCCTGCTCCTCGGTCAGTCGGGCTCGGGCAAGACGACTCTCGCCCGCTCGATCTCGGGAATCCTCAGCAGCTACACCGGCTCGGTGAAGTATCGAGGAGAGGAACTCGCGAAGTCCACGCGCGACCGTACCCCGGAGCAGCGCAAGCAGATCCAGTACATCTTCCAGTCGCCGTTCTCGTCGCTTAACCCGCGTCGCACCCTCGGGCAGTCGCTGACGGTTCCGCTCGAGATGTCGGGGGATCTGAGCGCGCACGGTCGGCGAGAGCGGGTCAGAGACGCCCTCGACGCGGTTCAGCTGGGCCGCCAGTTCTACGACAGGCGCCCGGGGGATCTCTCCGGAGGCGAACGTCAGCGCGCGGCCATCGCACGAGCGCTCGTGAACATGCCTTCGGTCCTCGTCTGCGATGAGATCACGTCAGCGCTCGACGTGTCGGTGCAGGCGAGCATCATCTCGCTGCTGCACACGCTGCAGGCCGAGCGCGGTCTGGCGATGCTGTTCGTGACGCACAACATCGCGCTGGCTCGGCACATCGCGTCTCGCGTCGCGGTTCTCAACCGCGGTGCGATCGTCGATGACGGTCCGGTCGATGACGTGCTCGACAACCCCCGGCACGCCTACACGAAGGAGCTCCTCGCGAACGTGCCGACGCTGTAGACGCGATGCCCCGTCGCACCGATGGTCGCCGTGACTCGGCCGGCCGTCGGAACGGGCGGACGCGTGCACGGGGTGCGATCACTGCAGGTCGGCGAACAGCCCCATCACCTCGGCTCCCATCTCGACCTGGGTCATGATGACGCGGAACGATCCGTCGGGGTCGATGTGGACGTCGGTGCCCAGGCCGCCGGACCAGCCGTACCGGCCTGCGTGCTCTCCGGCGGTCTGCACGGACACGCCCCATCCCCATCCGGCCCCGTCCCAGAAACCGGGGAAGAAGCTGTCGTCGGCTTTGGCGGCATCCGGTACCTGGTCCGTACGCAATTGGGCGAGCAGATCCGGATCGAGCAGAGCGCGGCCCTGGTGCCGCCCGTCGTCTGCCAGCAGGCGCGCGAAGGCCGCGTAGTCCGTGGCGGTGGAGACGAGCTCGGCGTGGCTGAGATCGAAGGCGGCCGGTGCGACGTAGAAGCCGGCGCCGGCGGGCTCAGCCTGCGTCAGCCCGCCTGAGCCGTCGTGGCGGTGCGCGGCGGGAAGCCGGTGCGCCTTCTCCTGCGGCACGACGAACCCCGTGTCGACCATGCCGAGCGGGTCGAACAGGGATTCGCGCAGGTGCTCCTCGAGCGGCGCACCGCTCACGCGCGAGAGCAGGATGCCGAGCAGGCCGAACGAGTGGTGATAGCGCCACGCGGTTCCCGGCTGGAACGCGAGCGGCAGCGACGCCAGCGCGTCCAGCCACTCCTGCGCGCCGAGCTCGACGGGGTCCTGGCTCGCCTGGGTGCGGTTCGCGATCATCTCGTCCTGCAGCGGGCACGGGGCGGTCATCATGCCGTACCCCGACATGTTCGTGAGCAGGTGGCGCAGCGTGATCGGCCGTTCGGTCGGCACCGTGTCGTCGAGCGGCGACGTCGGCGTGCGCAGCACGCGGCGCTCGGCGAGTTCGGGGAGCCAGAGCTCCACGGCATCATCGAGGCCCAGCCGCCCGTCCTGCACCAAGCGCAGCGCGGCCACGGCGGTCACGGGCTTGGTCATCGACTGGATCCGCACGATCGCGTCCTCGGTGAGGTCGCCCGCCGCGATCGTCTCGAGACCGCCATCCGGTGCTCCTGTGGCGACCACGATCCCCGCAGCGGTGCCCCGCGCGATATGGTCGTCCATCGCGGCGCGCGGTGCGCGCGGGTCATCCTGTTTCGGCGTGTCCACACGTCCACGCTAGTGAGGTTCGTAATGTGCGGATAGGGGGATACCCCGACGTGTGCCTGGGAAGTGCATCCGACCTGTGCACTGGAATTTCGTGGGGTGGTGCTGGAAGAGCACAATGAAGGGCATGGCACTTCCGCTGATCACTGAGATGCCCGAGCCGAAGTTCGTGATGAGCGGAGACGGCTTCCGCATCGCCACATACTCGTGGGGTGATCCGGATGGCCCTGTCGTGCTGTGCGTGCACGGGTTCGCGTCGAGCTGCCGCGACAACTGGGCGGCGACCGGATGGGTGCGCGACCTCACCCGCGCCGGGTTCCGCGTGCTCGGTATCGACCAGCGCGGTCACGGGGCGAGTGAGAAGCCGCACGAGCCGGACGAGTTCTCGATGGAGCACCTCGTCAGCGACCTCGAGAACGTGCTCGACACCTACCTCGTCGAGGAGTTCTCCTACCTCGGCTACTCCCTCGGAGCCCGTGTCGGCTGGCACGCGGCGGTCGCGCTGCCGCACGTTCTCGAGCGTGCCGTGCTCGGGGGCATTCCGGATGGCAAGCCGCTGGGCCGCATCGATCTCGCGCAGGCGCACGCGTACCTCGAGAACGAGACCGAGGTCACCGATCCGGACACGATCAACTACGTCCGCCTCGCCGAGCGCGTGCCTGGCAACGATCTGCGTTCGCTGATCGCGCTCGCCGAGGGCATGCGCTTCGATGACGACGATCCGGATCTCGGCGACCCGCCCCAGCAGCGGATCCTGTTCGCGACGGGGGCGAAGGACTCGATCGTGGAGCAGTCGCGCCTCCTCGCCGAGGCCTCGCCCCAGGGCTACTTCTACGAGATCCCCGGCAGACAGCACTTCAACGCCCCCGGCTCGCGCGATTTCCGCGCGGCCGGACTGGAGTTCCTGAACATCCGCTGACCCGCGGGCACCCCCCCTGTGATCGCGCGTATCCCGTGGATCCGGATGGGAGGGGCCGCGTCGGGGATCTTCTACGTGCCGTAGAAGAGTGGTGGTACGCTGATCTCGACGCAGGGCGCAAGTGCTCGAGGTCGGTGCTCCCGCCTTCTCGTGAAGGCCTTGAATGGAGCCCACCATGAACGGTAAGTCCTCCTCCGCGTCAACCGGCCCTTTGGCCGCTGACCCTTCTGCACAAGACCTCGGCGTGCTCGTCGGATTCGACGGCTCAGAGAACGCCGCTCTGGCGCTCGACTATGCGGCGGATGAAGCCCACCGACGCAATGTCGTCCTCACGGTCGTCACCGTGTACACGATTCCGGTGAGGTTCTATGCGAACCTCGCGTCGATGCCGGCACATCCCGACGCAGCGACGGCTCGTGAGGAGGCCCTCGAGATCCTGAACGCCGCTCGCGGACGTCTCGCCGACTACGCGGGTGAGATCGCCTACCGTGCCGAGGCCGGTCATCCCGTCGGCGTTCTCGCGGAGCTCACGGAATCGGCCCGCGTGCTGGTCGTCGGTATGCGCGGACGAGGCGGCTTCCTTGGTCATGTGCTGGGGTCCGTAGCCGTGGCCATCCCGGCTCACGCGTCCTGTCCCACGATTGTCGTGGGGGACCAGCCGGTTCCCGTCGGGCCGGTGACTGCTGCGGTGGACGGCTCCGATGCGAGTCAGGGTGTGCTGGCTGAAGCCGCCGATGTCGCCTCCTCGCGCGGTGCCGTTCTCGATGTCGTCATGGTGCTGCCGCCCTCGGACTACGTGTTCGTCTGGTATCCCGAGGCGGCAGTGGATTCGGACGTGATCGAGGCTCGGCGGATGGGACTCGAGGAGCGGTTGCGTGACCGCGTCGCTCCTCTTCGAAAGGACTTCCCGGATCTGACGATCGAGACGACCGTCGCGATGGGGCCTCCGCGACCGCTGCTCGCCGACCGCACCGCAGGATCGCAGCTTACCGTGATGGGAACGCACGGCCGAGGCGCCGTGATGAGCACGTTGCTCGGCTCGGTCTCGCGGTCGGTTCTGCACCATTCCCACGCGCCGATCATGGTCGTTCCCGCGTGATGCGTACGGTCGAGACGAAGGGATGACGCGCATGAATCCGAATGGTCCACTGCACGACCTCACCGAAGATCAGTCATGGGCGCTGTTGCGCGACGCTGACATCGGCCGCATCGTGACGCACGTGCGCGACGTGATCGACATCTTCCCGGTCAACTACGTTGTCGACGACCGCAGTCTTGTCTTCCGCACGGCGGAAGGGTCGAAACTGGTCGAGCTCACGATCGATGACGCGGTGCTGTTCGAATCGGACGGTCACAGCGATGACGCAGCGTGGAGCGTGGTCGTCAGAGGGCATGCCCGGCGCCTCGAGACGTCTGCCGAGATCGAAGCGGCCGACGCTTTGGAACTGCGCCCCTGGGTGCCGACGATGAAGCGCAACTATGTGCGCATCGAGCCCGACCGGATCACCGGGCGATGGTTCCGGAGGTCAGAGGAGCCCGACCACAATCTGCCGTAGCATCCGGCAGTTCGGCGCGCCCGCGGAGCACAAGTGCGGGGCGTGAGCCGCGCGAGGCGGGTTATGCGTCGATGGCGAGCTGCTTGCGCAGGCGCGCCACGTGGCCGGTGGCCTTGACGTTGTACTGCGCGTGGGTGACGGTGCCGTTCTCGTCGATCACGAAGGTCGAGCGGATGACGCCCTCGATCTTCTTGCCGTAGTTCATCTTCTCGCCCCACGTGGCGTACGCCTCGTGCACGCTGTGATCGGGGTCGCTCAGCAGCGGGAAGGGCAGCTCGTCGCGCTCGGCGAACTGCTTCAGCTTCGCCGGCTCGTCGCGCGAGACGCCGAGCACCGTGTAGCCGGCGCCGGTGAGCGAGGAGATCGAGTCGCGGAAATCGCACGCCTGTGTGGTGCAGCCCGGCGTCATCGCCGCGGGATAGAAGTACAGCACGACTCTCTTGCCGCGATAGTCGGCGAGCGAGACGGCGTTGCCGTCCTGGTCGTTCAGCGTGAACTCGGGTGCGGGGTTGCCGGGAATGAGTCGATCTGCCATACCCCCAGGGTAAGCGCTCCGGTGCAGCGACATGCCCTATGTGCGGTGATAGACGGCGAAAGGGCCGGTCGGTCCGTCCACCACCGTCACGGGTGTGCGGAACACCCTCGTGAGCACGTCATCCCGGATGATCTCGTCCGGTGTGCCGTGCAGGGCGACTCGTCCTTCCTCCATCGCGACGATGCGATCGCTGTAGGCAGCGGCGAAGTTGATGTCGTGCAGCACGATCACGATCGTGCGGCCGAGCTCGTCCGCCGCACGCCGCAGCTGCTGCATCATCTGCACGGAGTGCTGCGCATCGAGGTTGTTCAGCGGTTCGTCGAGGAGGAGATACTCGGTGTCCTGCGCCAGCACCATCGCGACATACGCCCGCTGCCGCTGTCCTCCCGAGAGCTGATCGATGTACCGCTGCTCCAGCGCAGTGAGATCGAGGAAATCGATCGCCTCGGAGATCTTGTCCTCGTCGTTCTGGGTGAGCCGACCGGCGCTGTGCGGGTAGCGCCCGAACCCGACGAGCTGACGCACGGTGAGCCGGGTCACGAAGTGGTTCTCCTGGCGCAGGATCGACACCGTGCGAGCGACCTGCTTCGATGGCGTCGTGTGCACGTTCAGTCCGCCGACCTCGACGGTGCCCTCGTCGGGGGCGAGCAGACGTCCCATCATGGTCAGCACCGTCGATTTGCCCGCACCGTTGGGGCCGACGAGGGCGATGATGCCGCCCGCGGGAAGATCGATCGATACGGGGCCGATCTGGACGTCATCGCCGTAGCGCTTGACGACATCGGTCAGGCGGATCACAGTCGCCCCTTTCTGAGGATGACGGCCAGGAAGACGAGGCCGCCGACGAGCTCCACGATGATGGTGACGGTGTCGACCATGGTCAGCACGTGCTTGAGCAGGAAGTACGCCCCACCCAGGATGACGTAGCCGAGCAGCCACGCGACGGGCAGGATGCGACGATGGTCGTAGGTGTCGGTGACCGAGTACGCCAGGGTGGCGACGAGGAATCCGAGGAAGGTCATCGGCCCGACCAGCGAGGTGCTCATCGCCATCAGCACGGCGATCAGCGTCAGCAGCAGCATGAGCTGGCGCTTGTGGTTGAGGCCGAGGTTGGTGCTGATGTCGCTGCCTAGCGCGACGACGTTCAGCCGGCGCGCCAGCAGCCAGATGGTGACGCCTGCCAGTGCGCACACCGGCGCGACGAACCACAGGAAGTCAGTGTTCGCGTTCCCGACGTTGCCGAACAGGCGGGCGCGCAGAATGTCGAACTCGTTCGGGTCGAGCATGCGCTGCATGAAGGTGGACAGTGCGCCCAGGCCTGATCCGATCACGATGCCGACCAGCAGCATCACGTGCAGGTTGCCGAGCCGTCCGGATAGCAGCCACGAGTAGAGGAGCACGGCGAACAGCACCATCAGGCCCGCTTGCAGCAGGAAACGGCCGAACTCGTCGACGACGAGCAGCCCGGTCGCACCGAAGAAGTACACGATCGCGGTCTGCACCAGGACGAACAGCGACTCGAACCCCATGATCGACGGGGTGATGATGCGGTTGTTGGTCACCGTCTGGAAGGTGACTGTGGCGAGGGACTGGCAGAACGTCACCAGGGCGATCACGACGATCGCCGACAGGCGCATGTTCGAGATCAGCCACCAACGTTCGCCGAACAGTGTGTAGGGGTTGTCCCAGGTCAGCATGCCGATCGTGACGGCGACGGCGACGGCGACGGCGATCAGGGCAGCGAGCACGACGCGATGGCGCACTTGATGCCTGCGGCTCGGGCAAGGGCCGACGCGGCGCTCGGCGGGCGCCGTCGCGGTGATGGTTGCGGCGTCAGCGGGCAACGGTCCTCCTCGTGCGCAGCAGCAGGAACAGGAAGACGATGGCGCCGACGGCGGCGAGCACGAGCGAGACGGGGATCTCGAACGGCATGATCACGATGCGGCCGATGAGGTCGCACACGGTGACGACCCAGATGCCGACGAGGAACACCCAGGGGATGTTGCTGCGCAGATCATCGCCGCGCACCAGCGACACCAGGTTGGGCACGATCAGTCCGAGGAACGGCAGCGCGCCGATCACCACGGTCACCACTCCCGAGACGACTGCGACCAGCGCGACGCCGAGCAGGACGATGCGCTCGTAGTTCAGCCCGACGTTGGTGGCGATCTCCTTGCCGAGACCTGCGACCGTGAAGCGGTCGGCGACGATCACGACCACAACTGCCGCGGCGGCGACGACCCACAGCGGCTCGTACCGACCGACCTGAACGCTGGTGAAGCTGCCGGCGAACCAGCTGCCGAGCGTCTGCAGCAGGTCGAACCGGATGGCGATGAACGTCGAGACGGCGCTGACCACGGCGCCCAGCATCATGCCGACGATCGGGACGATGAGCGACGACTTCAGCCGCACGCGGCGCAGGAAGGCGAAGAAGACGAGTGTGCCGCCGAAGCCGAACACGATCGCGATGATCATCCGGCTGAGCACTCCCGGATCCGGCAGCACGATGTAGGTCAGCAGCAGGCCGAGCCCGGCCCACTCCGTGGTGCCGACCGTGGTGGGTTCGACGAAGCGGTTCTGCGTCATGAGCTGCATCACGAGGCCGGCCATCGCCATGCTCGCACCGGCGAGCACCAGCGCCGCGGTGCGGGGGATGCGCGTGATCCACGTGAACTCGTGGCCCATGCCTGTGGCGTCCGTGATGTCGGCGACGCCGGTGAAGATCGACGCGGTGAGCAGGCCGAGTGTCAGGACGATCGCAACGGCGAGCACCCATGCGCTTCGCGTGCGGGAGCGGCTCCGATGGGCGTGGGAGGTCAGCGCATCGACATTCGTCACGCGATGCGAGATGGAAGGGGATGCATGCATGGTGAGGAGGGAGTTCGCGGCCGCCGATCGGTCTTCGCGGAAGCGACCCGTCGGCGCCGGTACAAGACTCAGATCACGCACCGGCACCGAAGGGTCACACGGTCACAGGGAGCCGAACGAGTCCGCCAGGCCCTCCAGCACGGTCGTGTAGGCGATGATGTCCTCGGTGAGGTAGAAGTCGCCCGGCATCACGTAGATCGCCTCGTTCTGCACGGCGGGAACCGACTCGAGCGCTGCCGAGCCGTTGATCAGCTCCATGGCCGGCGTCACCTCCTGGTCAGCGGCGAAAGCGGCGTCGCGGTCGAGCACGAGCAGGAAGTCGGCGTTCGCCTGGGCGATGGCCTCGATGGAGATGTCGTCGCCCTGATCGTTCGACGAGCCTTCGGCCTCCAGCGCGGGGGTCAGCCCGACGAGCTCGAAGAAGATGCTCGCGCCGCGACCGTCGGCGGGGGAGGCATAGCGGATCTCGTTGCCGCTGGTGACCAGGCCCATCACGCTGACCTCGGGGTCGTACGCCGACTTCGCGTCCTCGATGGCGGCGTGGAAGTCGTCGATGGCAGACTGCGCCTGATCCTCCTTGCCGAAGATCTCGCCGAGCAGCGTGACGCTCTCGATGAGGTACTCGTCCACGCTGAGATCGTCGTTCGTCATGTCGACGAAAGCGGCATCGGGGGCGGCGGCCTGCATGTCGGATGCGTGGTCCTGGTAGCGGTAGCCGTTCACGATGAGATCCGGAGCTGCCGCGACGACCTGCTCGAAGTCGGGCTCGCCGTGCGATCCGGTGTCGAGGATCGACTCGTCGTCGACCATCGGGTTGTTGTCGCTCATCAGCGTGCGCGGGGCGGCCGAGAGCTCGATGCCCCAGTCGGAGACGAGCTGGAACAGCCGATTGTCGGTGACCACGACGCTGTCGGCGCTGTCGATCGTCACCTCGTTGCCGGCCATGTCGGTCACGGTGACGGGGTAGATCCCGTCGGCCGCGGCCGAGCCGATTCCGGGGTCGCCCTCGTCGGACGTTCCTGCGCATGCCGCGAGTGCGAGAACGGCGCCGAGGGCGAGAGAAGCGGATGCAGCGAGCCGGCGTCTGATCATGGTGAGGTTCCTCTGAGTGATGAAGGGTGCAGGGCTGCCTATAGAGAATTAGGTTTGCCTAACCTTAATCATGAAGGATCGTCACCATGAAGCGCAAACTCAGCGCCGTGCTCAGTACCAGTTGACGGACTGGGAGTGCCCCCACGCCGTGCACGGGGCGCCATAGGTCGCCTGGATGTAGGTCAGGCCCCACCGGATCTGCGTGAGCGGGTTGGTCTGCCAGTCGCCGGCGACCGTGGACATCTTCGCGCCGGGGAGCGACTGCGGAATGCCGTACGCGCCGCTCGAGGGGTTGGAGGCCTGGTAGTTCCAGCCCGATTCCTTCTGCCACAGGTTCGACAGGCATCCGAACTGGTCGGAGCCCCAGCCGAACTCGTTCGCGGCGATCTCCTGTGCAGCCGCCTGCGCGCCGGCGGGCGACTGTGCGCTCGCGATCGCCTCGGCGGCCTTGCGCTCAGCCTCCTTCGCGGCCCTGCGCTCCTCTTCTCTGCGCTGCTTCTCGAGCGCCTCCTGCTCGCGCAGCTGCGCCGTCGCAGTGACGACGGCCTGTGCCTCGCTGGCCGCGCTCGCGGTGAGCCCGACGACCTGGTCGCGGGGGAGCTCCTCGTAGTCGGAGAGCTCGCTCACGTACGCCTCGAGGTCGTCCGTGTCGACGCTGGCGGCGGCACCGCTGAGCGCGGTATTCGCCTTCTTCAGCGCTGATTCGGCATCGCCGAGCTCCTCGGCGCCGATCGACAGTTCGATCGACTCATCCGCGGCTTCCGTGGAAACGCTGGCGGTCGCCTCGGGGTGAGCGGCGGTCTGCGCGGAGACGACGATCGCGCCGCTGACGACGATTCCCGCCACGAGCGCGCCGAAGGCGGCGAAGCGAAGGGTGCGGCGGGGCTTCTGGACGCGCTCGGGCGCGACGGGAGCGGTCTTGGGAAGGGGCGATTCGTGGGGCATGGCGGCTTTCGGGTCGACGTTACCGTGTCGTTACTTTTGGGATCCGTCGACCCTCTCATCCGTTTCCTGAGTGCCGCCTGCCTCGATGCTGGAGGAATGATATGAAAGCCGCTGTGCGTGTCAAGAGCCGTTATGGGCGCGCTTGCCTCGCAGGTTGGGTCATGATCCGCGTCACGGCAGGGATCATGCGGCATTGACCGACCTTGATAACGAACCGATAACGGAGGCGTGTGAGAGTGGCTCTCAGAATCCGCTGGGAGTCGCTCCGGATGTCGGGAACAGTCGGCGGGAGTGGGAAGCGCGTCAGTCGCCGCAGGTATGGGCGTGAGTGCTGGGAGAGGCTGAGGCGGCGTCCTCTCCGCGTTCACGCCTACGGCGTTGTGTGCCTACAGCTCGATGCCGTGGTCCTCGTCGTTCACGCCCTGGTTGCCGCCGCGCTTGCTCTGCCCGCTGATCAGCAGCACGATCGCGATGATGACGCCGATCGTCAGACCGAGCCAGATATTGCTCATGATGACGCCGACGAGCGCACCGAGCGCGAGTGCCGCCAGGGCGAAGGCGAGGGTGCGCAATCGGCTCATGGGCCCATTCTGCCGTGCGCAGGCGCGTGGGCGCGAACGGCGGGGTCAGCGGTCACGGTGGTCTTCCATGTGCACGCGCGCCCCGTGCCGGGGTTCGGTGATGCCCGAGGCGCCGATCAGTCGGATGATCCGCTGCCGCTGCCCCGCCCACGGTGCGAGCAGTTCGAGCATGCCGGCATCGTCGACGCGGTGACCTGTGAGGGCATGGCCGACGTGGTGTGCGAGGTGATAGTCGCCGACGCTCACGGCGTCGGAGTCGCCCAGTGCCCTGATGCGAGTCTCCGCGATCGTCCACTCTCCGATGCCGTGCAGGCTCCTCATCGCCGAGTCGAGGCGGCCGAGGGCCGCGGCGCGCTCCAGGCCGGGTGCGCGAGCGGCGACTGCGACGATCGTGCGCGACTGGGGCGGCTCGAGCCCCGCGCGATGCCACGCCCATGAGGGAACGCGCCGCCAGCCCTCGGGCGTCGGCGGTGCGTGCAGCGGCACGGGCGTCGGTCCTGGTGCGCGCTCGCCGAAGCGTGACACGATCTGCCGCCATGCGCCGAACGCCTGGTGCAGCGTGACCTTCTGTTCGGTGATGACCTGCGCGAGCGCATCGAGGAGCAGATCCGTCCGGCTCAGGCGGAGGCCGGGGTTGCGGCGGTGCGCCTCGACGATCAGCGGGTGCCGCGGGTCGAACCCGTCAGCGTTGTCGTGCGCTCCGCACAGTGCGGGAGCCTGTGCGATCGCCCACTCGCGCCCCGGCCCCCACGCGGCAAGTCGCACTGTGCCGTCACCGCGCTGCCGCAGGGCGAGCGTCGCGACGCCCAGCGGCGTCCGCGTCGCTCGCCAGATGACGCGGACGGATCGATCGATCGTCTGAGTCGGATCGCCTGGACCCCGCTGGAGACAGGCGACCGTCGCGAACAGGTCGAGCGGCCCGCTCGGGCGATACTCGCTCTCCAGCCGCTGACCGGCATCCGGTGCCGTCTGCTCCGCGCGCGGCCGGAACCGCAGAGCGAGAGCAGATGCGGCGATCATGCGTCAACGCTACGCGCTGCCTACGACATTCGGGGGTGCACAGGCCTTGCTCTGTCAGAGCAGCTGCCATTGTGGGCGCGTTGAGTTCGCCGTCGGCCGCCGTGTGGGGCTCCGAGCGTCGTGTGCCCTGTCAGTCGACGTCGGTCCCGAGCAGGCGAGGCTCAGACGGCGTCGGGCGACGGGGCGCCTGCGCCGTAGCGGACGGCGACGTCGGCGTGGCGGTCGAAGCGGTAGCCGACGCCGCGCACGGTGCGCACGATGTCCTCGTAGGCGCCGAGCTTGGCGCGCAGCCTGCGCACGTGTACGTCGATGGTGCGCACGCCCGGGGACTCCTCTTCGCCCGCCTGCCACAGCGAGGTCACCAGCTCGGAGCGTTCGATCGTGTGGCCCTCGCGGAGCACGAGGTACTGCAGCAGCTCGAACTCCTTGTACGTGAGGGTCGCGGTCTCGCCGTCGATCACGATGCGCTTGCGGGAGAGGTCGATGACGACGCCCAGCGCGGCCTGCGTCTTCTGGGCCTCCTGCTCGCGGCGGCGGACGGCGCCCGGCTCCTTGAGGGCGAGACGCACGACGTCGACATCGCGGCCGCCCGCCTGCTCGGGGGCGAGCGCGACGGCTGCGTACGTGTCGGCGCTGGGCGCGAGGTCGGCGATCGTGCGGCGCAGGGCGTCGACGAGCACCGGAAGGCTGACGCCGTCGATGGCGGCCTTGACCTCGTCGAGCCCGACGTAGAGCGCGAAGCCGCGCGGTGCGGTGCCGGCGGGAAGGTGTGAGGCGGAGGAGGCGGCCGGGGCGTCCTGCGCCTGCTCTTCGAGAGGGGGGACGGCGCGGAGATGGCGGCGGTCGGCGGACTGCTGGTTGAGAACGGCTGCGTTCGACATGATGATGATGCTTTCGGTGTCTGCCCTGTGCGGGCGTGTGTCTGTGTGCGTCGACCGGTGGGGTCGAGCGGTGCCGATGTCGTTCGGCGTGCCCTGCGAGTCAGGAGGGCGGGAGGAGCGGGCCGATCGGCCGACGCTCGAACTCACGGCCTCTCGGCCGGTGAGCAGGTGGGGCAACTGGAGGAGATCAGCTGCGCATTCGACAACACATGACAACGCGGCCGGGCATCATCATCCCGGCAACTCCGTTCGCCTCCCAGGCGGACAGGGTCGTTGCGCTGCTAGACATGCCGATGATTATTGCCTGGCGTGTCGCGGCGTGTCAAATGTGACGGACATCGCTCTGTCATGTGACGAAACATGTCGCATTCTGACCGGATGTGACGACGTGAGCGGGCGTTCTGCATCCGATGCGCGGGTGGTCAGCGTCGGTGCGCGGCGTCGTCTGCGGACGTTACTGATCACTGCGATCGAAGCGATTAGTTGGTGGTGATGGCTCTGTCGGCTTCGTCCGGATACTAATAGATATCAGCATGGTGATTAAAGGTTGACGGATGCATCGTTCGATGCAATTCTGGATCAGTCGCGATGATCATGGTGATTATGGAGGGCACATGAAGCTGCGCAAGAGCCGAGCCAGTGTCACGCGCCGCGCCGACGAGCGAGGCTGGCTCGCCGCCGCCGTGTTCGGGGCGCGGGAAGAACTCGGTCTGCGTCAGGAAGAACTTGCGGAGCTGGCGGGGTGCTCTGTCGGGTTCGTTCGGCAGCTCGAAGAAGGCAAGCGCACGGTGCAGCTCGCCAAGGTCGAAGCGGTTCTCGACGCGCTCGGTCTGCACCTGCAGATCACGTCCGGTTTGCGCGACGGAGTCGTCGTCGACGAAGAGCTGCTGCGGCGATTCGCGCAGGGAGCGTGATGATCTCCGAGGCCGCCGACGTGGTGCGCGCCGATGTGTACAAGGCGGGTGCGCTTGCTGCCGTGCTCGAGCGCACCGAGCGCGGGGTGGAGCTCCGATACACCGACGAGTGGGTGCGCGCTCGTGGGCGTGCGATCGCCTCGACTCTGCCGGTGACATCGGAGCCCGTTGTGAGCACAGGCGGTGCCGTTCCCGCATTCTTCGCCGGGCTGCTTCCCGAAGGGTGGCGACTGAGTGCACTGCGCCGGGCAGTGAAGACGTCGGCCGATGATGAGCTCGGTCTGCTCATGGCGGTGGGCAGCGATCCGGTGGGTGACGTGCAGGTAGTTGCCGCAGGCAATCAACCCGAGCGTGCGCCCGCGCGGGTGGAGACGGACGGCAGGGACTTCGGGCGGGTGAGTTTCGCCGATGTGATGCGCAGCTACGACATCGAGGTCGACCAGCGGGCGCTCGCCGGGGTGCAGGACAAGGTCAGTCTCACCATGCTGTCGCTGCCGGTGCGCGCGGCGTCGGGGGAGTTCATCCTCAAGCTCGATCCGCCGGAGTATGCGAATGTCGTCGCCAACGAGGCCTACTTCCTCGGGGCGGCGAAACTCGCGCGTGTGCAGGCGGTGCGCGCGGAGATCGTGACGGATGCCGAGGGTGCGCACGGGCTCGCGGTGCAGAGATTCGACAGGGTCGTGTCGCGTGCGGGAGCGCAGGCCCTTGCCGTTGAAGACGGCTGTCAGGTGCTGGGCCTGCATCCGGAGGCGAAGTATCGCGTGTCGACCGAAGACCTCATCACTGCGCTTGCCCGGATCTGTGCGGCTCCGGCTCCGGCGGCGCTGGAGCTGTACCGGCAGATCGTGTTCGCGTATGCGATGGGCAACGGAGATGCGCACGCGAAGAACTTCTCGGTCGTTGACACCGGAGCCGGATACCGCCCATCGCCGGCGTACGACATCCCGTGCACCCTCATCTACGGCGACTCGACGATGGCGCTGCGCGTGGACGGGCGCCGCGATGGCAACATCAGCCGAAGTCGGTTTCTGGCGCTCGCCGCGGCGGTGGGCATTCGCGAACCCGCGGCGGTGAGGGTTCTCGACAGCGTCGCCGACGCCGCGGACGCGTGGGTCGAGGGGGTGGGCGCTCTCCCGTTCGATCCCGGAGTTCTCCAGAAGACGAAGCGCGTGATGATCAACCGGCAGCGTCTGCTCCGTGGATGAGCGCGGCGCCCGAATCCGCGCGGAGCGGCGATCCCCACGAGAGCGACGCCGCTGGATGCGTGTCGGCGTACGCTGACGGGGTGGAAGAGATGACGTTCGCCAACGATGCCGCCGCTTCGCGCTACGAGCTGCGCCGCGGCGATGAACTGCTCAGCGTGCTCGACTATCGCGACAACGGAACGGATGTCGCACTGGTGCGCGCATTCACCCATCCGGCGCATCGCGGGCACGGGTATGCGGCGGTCGTGACTGAGCGCGCCGTCGAAGAGATCGTCGCGCGTGGCGATCGTACGGTTTCTCCCGTGTGCTGGTACGTGGCCGACTGGTTCCGCGACCATCCGGATCGGCAGGAGCTGCTCGCCGCGCGCTGAGCGGCTGCCGAGCGGGAGAGCCGATCGATCATCGGCACAGTTCGATATGTAAAAAATCCTTGACATGTCTTGAGTGGAAGCCGTAGCTTGCTTGTGTCGGGTTTTCTTTACATCGGAGGCTGGGATGTCGAACGATATCGCTCCGGGCGAGCGCAGCGCCTGGATACAGCTGATCGTCGCAGTGATCGGCTGGCTGGTCTACGCCACGGTGGTGCTGATCGGGCGGGGGAGTGCGCCGCTGGCGGAGGCGGCGTATGCGGTGCCGCTGCTGGTGACGGCAGCGGCGGTGATCGTGGTGTCCCTCGCGCTGCATGCGGCGCTGGGGGCCTTCGGCGGCACGCGTGATGAGCGGGATCTGCTGATCGAGAAGTGGGCGGAGCGGATCGGGCACGCATTCGCCGTGCTCGGTGCTGTTGCGGCACTCTCGCTCGCGCTGGCTGAGGCGGCGCACTTCTGGATCGCGAACGCGATCACGATCGGGCTGGTCGCCTCACTCGTGTTCGCGTCGGTCGCGCGCATCTGGGCGTATCGGAAGGGGTTCGACCCGACATGGTGAAGCCGACCAACGTGACCAACCGCATCCGGAATCTCAGGGCCGAGACGGATGAGATGACGCAGGCGCAGCTGGCCGAGCGGGTCGGCGTGACGCGGCAGACCCTGATCGCGATCGAGCAGGGCAAGTACTCGCCGTCGCTCGAGGTGGCGTTCCGAATCGCTCGGGCGCTCGGCGTGGGCATCGATGAGGTATTCGCATACCCGGAGAGGGAGTGACATGCGTGCGATCGAACAGGTCCGCTACGGTGGCCCGGATGTTCTGAACGAGGTCGAGCGGGAGGTGCCGGTCGCCGGCGGCGGCGAGGTGGTCGTGCGTGTGCGTGCGGCGGCCGTGGACGCCGGCACGGTGCACCTGCTCGAGGGACGGCCGGTGTTCATCCGGTGGTTCTTTCCGATCCGCCGCCCGCGCGTGCCGGGCGGTGACGTCGCGGGCATCGTGCACGAGGTCGGCGCCGGCGTCGACGGGGTCGCGGTGGGTGACGAGGTGTTCGGCGTCGCAGCTGCACCGGATGGGGCGCTCGCGGAGTTCTGTCGGGTGGAGGCGGCGCAGTTGGCGCCGAAGCCGGAAGAGCTGTCGTTCGTCGAGGCCGCGGCGATGCCGATCTCGGGCGCGACCGCGCTGCATGCGGTGCGCGATGCCGCGGGGGTCTCGCCGGGGGGCCGGGTGCTCGTGCTGGGTGCGGGCGGAGGCGTCGGGCACTTCGCGGTGCAGATCGCGAAGGCAACCGGGGCGGTCGTGGTGGCGGCGTGCAGTGCGGGCAAGGCAGAGATCGCGCGCGAGGCGGGAGCGGACGAGGTGGTCGACTACCGGGCAGAGGATCCGCTCGGCCGCGGGCCGTTCGACGCGATCATCGACACGGGTGGTCACCGGCCGGTGAAGGCGCTGCGTGCGGCGCTGAGGCGATCGGGCGCGCTGGTGATCGTCGGCTCCGAGCCGGAGCACGCGCCGCTGGGTGGTCTCTCACGCTCGCTGGGAGCCGCACTGCTGAACCCGTTCACGTCACAACGGCTCGTGATGCTGAGCTCGTCGGAGTCGGCGCAGGATCTGCGCGACCTGACGGAGCTGGTTCGCACCGGACGGCTGCGCCCGATCGTGCATCGCGAGTACGTGCTGGCGGACACGGCGGACGCGCTCGCCACGCTGGGGCGCGGAGAAGGAGCGGCGAAGACGGTCGTGAGTGTGGCCTGACTTGCGTTGCGCGTCCGGTGCGGGTGCCGTTGCACCGCGACGGACATCCGGACCCTGTCGTCACCCCATGGCGCGGCCGCGGCTCCGGCGGATGGTCGGTCGGCCCGCTCCGATCATCCGGGGCTCGGTGGCTATGCCTCGGAAGCGGAACCCGCATCGTTCGACGCGTCTGCGTCGAACAGGTCGATGCGCAGCTCGGCGGCAGGACCGACCGGGTTCACGACGAGACCGGCCATGTCGCCCTCACGAGCCGAGGCGACGATCCGGTCGAGGGTGGTCGGCTGCGCGACGGCGGTGGGCTGCCACGCCCAGAGCTCGGCCGGGCTGGTGAACACGGCGTGCAGGGTGTCGCCGTCGGGCCGCGTCGCCGTGGCGATGTTATACCCGATGGTGTCGCCGTCGTCATCGGCGACCGGGATGCCGCCGATGTAGACGACGGATTCACCGAGCATCGTGACGAAGTCGTCGATCTCGACATCGCCGTCGACGATGGCGGACGCGAGCCGCACGGCGTCGTCGATGTTGTCGCCGAACGCGCGCGTGATCTCGTCGCCGTAGGCGATGAAGGCGCCGTCCGTTCCCGCGTCGATCGCGATGCCGTCGTGGCGGTCGGCCGCCATCCTGAGCGTTGCGGCGGCGGGCTGTGCGAGCGAGTGCCCCGACGCGCCGGACGCGAAGGCCTCGAGGCGCGGGTTGTCGGTGAAGGCGAGCAGGAGATCCTTGCCGTCGTTGTCGGTCACGCTGGTGACCGCGAGCTTGTCGCCCTCCTGCATCGGGCTCTCAGGGTCGGCGAACTCGGAGTTCGAGATGTCGAGCAGAAGCTCGCCGGAAGCGACCCGGCGCAGCACGTCGCTGTGCGACTGCGCATCCTTCCGCTCACCCCACGCGGTCAGCGCCTCCTGCACACGGGAGTTCTGCACGAGGTTCTTCGGCTGCTCGTCTGACGTCATGCTTCCACGGTACGTGGGGGTGGGGACGTTCGCGAATGAGGGCGTGGCGAGGTCACTCTCGTCGATGACTTTCGAGAGCGTCAGCCTTCCGGCTACAGTATGGCTATGTCGCAGCCCCCATTTCATCTCCAGGTGGGCGCTTATACGACTCGTAGTGAGCTCGCGGCAGCTTATGGTTGCGCGACACAGGGCGGTATCATCGCCAGTAATCGATCCAACCGAGTATTTATTTTCACCGACCACGGTGAGAAGGATCAATTTGGTTACTTATATGACGGATTTAGCAAGGATGGATCCGTACTGTACTACACTGGCGCTGGCCAGGATGGTGATCAAAGTGAGACAGGGCAGAATTCATCGGTTCTCACTCACGCCAAGAAAGGGCGCGCGGTACATGCGTTTGTGGCGGACGGAGTTGTGCGTGGTACGCAAACTAAGCGTCAGAGATACCTTGGCGAGTTTATCTTGGACGTTACGAAACCCTTCGAGCGTCGGCCAGCGCCTGCTCGTGACGGTTCGACGCGTACGGTGATTGTATTTCGATTGCTCCCGGTGAGCAGTGTGTCGGAGTTTTTGTTATCGAAGGTCGGGTTTACTGACATCAAGCATGGTGTCGACTCGCGTGAAGTCCCCATCGAGATCAGCTCAGACTACTTCTTTGAAACTGCGGGGCAAGGGGGCGGTTCTGTAGTGCGGCGTGAGTCTCAACTTGTCGATGAGTTTGTCGCCAACAGGCGAGGGCATGAGTTTATGCGATGGTCGATCAACCTGCCGGATGAGCGCGCCCCGCTCCTTACAGATGTCTACGACAAGACCGACTTTGCACTGTACGAAGCGAAAGCTAGGTCAAATCGGGCGGATCTGCGTTTGGCTGTGGGGCAGCTGTACGACTACAAGAGACACGTTCCCGTTGATGATCTTCATTGCTCGATCCTGCTTCCTGAACGGCCGTCAGCAGATCTACGGGATTTCGTTAGATCGGCAGGACTTGGCCTGGTATTCAAAGAGGGAGAGCGTTTCAATTTCGACCTCGCCAATCCGGTCACCTCTAACTAGTTGTGGCCTCGATATCGTATCTACTTCGTAGATTCTGAGCACGTGCTTTGCGTCTCGAATATTATCGGTTTGTTTCGAGCAGCTGAACCGTTGGGATGTCCGCGGGTGCCCATTGAATCTCGGCTAGCTGAAATGGAGTAAGCCATCGGATCTCCGAGTGCTCGGTAAGCTGCGGTGATCCGCTGACAAGAGCGCAAACGAAGGTCGTGAGACTAACGATCCCAAAGTCGTATTCGTGCGTCGTAGTCGTGATTTCGTCTCCGACGTCCACGGCGCACGTCAGTTCTTCAGTGATTTCGCGCCTGAGAGCTTCACGAGCTGTCTCGTGCGGTTCAACCTTCCCGCCGGGGAACTCCCAGAGTCCGGTTAGCGGTCCCGATCCCCGTTGAGCGCACAAAATGAGCCCGTTCTGGAAGATGACGGCACCTACGACGTTGATCTGTCTTTTCACGAGAGTTCTCGCCGCGCTCTTACCGTCGCGCGTTCCCGAACAGCCCGCGCACGGCCCCAGACACGACCTGCTTGGTCAGCGACGAGCCCAGCACCTGCTCGAGCGGTGAGTGGGAGGGCGAGCGGCGGCGCGACGTGGTGCGGTTGCGCAGACGAGCAGCCTCGCGCAGCGCCTTCTTGTATTCGCGGCGAGGATCTCTCGTGCCGACTCGGGGTCGAGCGCGTCCGAGTATTTCTCCCACAGCGGCGACGCCGTCACGACCGCCGCGATCGTGCCATCCGGTGCCGTCGTCTGCTCGGATTTGAGTGACACGTGCCGCCGCCGCGAGCGCCGCCTTCTTCTCGGCGAGATCGAGCGCAGCCTGCGCCGCTTCGGCCTTCGCGCGCAACCAGGCGAGTTCGGTGTCGACACCGTCGTTCGTGGCCATGCGCTCAGCATAGCCAGCAGGCGAGACGCGGCGGCAGTGCCATCTTGTCGCCGTACGGCGACAAGGTGATCGGTTCCAGGGGTGCGGTATCCGGATGAAGCGGGGCAGGAAGGATGATGTCGGAACTCCCGCATACGGTTGGGGTATGCGGATCCTTCACACCTCCGACTGGCACATCGGGCGCTCATTTCATGGCAGCTCGACGCTTGAGGCGCTGGTCGAGGTGCTCGAGGCGCTGGTCGAGCGGGTCCGCGAGCTGGACGTCGATGTCGTCATCATGGCCGGCGACGTGTTCGACTCGGCGATGCCCGCGGCCGGCTGCTATCGCGTGCTGACCGAGGCGCTCACGGGCATCCGGAGCGCGGGCGCGCGCGTCGTCATCACGAGCGGCAATCACGATTCCGCTGCACGGCTGGGGTTCCAGGCGCCGTTCCTCGGTGAGGCAGGCGTGCACGTCATCACCGAACCGACTTCGATCGGCGAGCCCGTCACAATCGACGACGCGCACGGGCCCGTGCACTTCTACGGCATTCCGTATCTCGAGCCGGCGCTCGTACGGCACCTGTGGCCGGATGACACGCTGCGCACCCAGGAGCAGGTCATGCGCCACGCGATGCGCCTGGTGAACGCCGACCGCGACGAGCGCGGCGGTCGCTCGGTCGCGATCGCGCACTGCTTCGCCGCCGGTGTCGAGGCGACTCCGCAGCTCGAGCGCGAAGTGCGCCAGAGCCTCACACAGGGGTCGCTCGATGTGGTGCCGCTCGCAGACTTCGCGGGGCCCGACTACGTCGCTCTCGGTCATATCCACGGGCGGGCGGTGCTGGCCGACGGCATCCGGTACTCCGGCGCACCCCTGCACTACAGCTTCGGTGAGGCCGACAAGCCGCGCGGCGCATGGCTGGTCGACTTCGACGCCGCAGGCGTCGCCGCGACGGAGTGGGTCGACCTGCCGGTGCCGCGCCGGTTGGTCACGCTGCGCGGCGCGCTCGACGAGCTCCTCGCCGATCCTGCGCACGACGCACATCGCGATGACTGGGTCTGCGCCGTGCTCACCGACCGTCTGCCGCAGACCGAACCGATGCGCAGGCTCCGCGAACGGTTCCCGTTCTGCGCCACGATCGAGCACCAGCCGGAGCGCGATGAGACGGAGCGCCGTGCGCGCAGCTACCGCGATCGGGTCGGGCGGGGCACGCCTGACCCGCAGATCGTCGACGATTTCCTCGACCATGTGCGCGGCGGCGAACGGGCGAGCGATGACGAGAGACGCATCGTGGCCGACGTCGTCTCGCAGCTGCGGGCGGAGTCGAACGCATGAGAATCCGGATGATCGAGATCGAGGGCTTCGGTCCGTTCCGCGACGCGCAGACGGTCGACCTCGACCGCTTCGCCGGCGACGGGATCTTCCTGATCTCGGGCCGGACCGGGGCGGGGAAGTCGAGCATCCTCGACGCGATCTGCTTCGCGCTCTACGGTTCGACGCCGCGCTACAGCGAAGGTGAGAAGCGTCTGCGCAGCGACTACTCGGAGGTCGGGGAGCCGTCGCACGTGGTGCTTGAGTTCGAGGTCGGTGATGGCGCGTGGCGCATCGAGCGCAGCCCGGAGTACGAGCGCCCGGCCAAGCGCGGCGGCGGCACGACGACCGAGCGCGCCAGCGTGCACCTGTTCGAGCACACGGACGACGGCTGGCGTGGCATCGCGAGCAAGGAGCGGCAGGTCGCCGAGCACATCCGCGAGATCGTCGGCATGAACTCCGACCAGTTCCAGCAGGTGATCCTGCTCGCGCAGGGGCGGTTCGCCCGGTTCCTGCTCGCCAAGAACGACGAGCGCCGCACACTGCTGCGGTCGCTGTTCGGCACGCGCCGATTCGAGAACTACGAGCAGGCGCTCGACGAACGCCGCCGCGATGCCGAAGCCGGCGTCGGCGCGCAGACCGCCGACCTGCGTGCCCTGCTCGACCAGGTTGCAGAGCAGGTGGAGCGCGCACTCGCTGTAGAGGATGAGCCGGATGCCGGCGACGCGGCTGCGGAAGGCGGGTCGCGGCTCGATGACCTCGACGGTTCGGATCCTGACGGCGAGCAGCGCGGGGACGGAGTCGATGGCGCGGGCCGCGGGGATGCCGGTGACGCGTTGGTGCTCGACATGGAGTCCGAAGCCGCCAACGGCGAGGCGCCCAACAGCGACGGCGACCGTGGCGGGGCGGCGGACGCGGATGGCGCCGATGCTGATGGCGCGACAGGGACCAGAGCACCGGATGAGTCATCGGAGCAGGATGTGCTCGGCCCCGATGACTGGAGCGGGCGGATCGATCTGCTCGACCGTGCTGCCGAGCGCGCGGCGGAGCGGCGTGCGGTGCGCGACGCTCATGTCGAGCGGACCAGAGACGTCAGCACGCACGCCGAGCAGGTCGATGACGAACGCAGGGTGACGGCCGAGCGGCAGCAGCGGCGCGAGGCGGCGCGCTCGCGCCTGGCGCAGCTCGACGCAGAACGTGGCGACATCGAAGCCGCACGTGCAGAGCTGGCTGCCGCGCGGCGCGCGGACGGTGTGCGCACCGCGATCGACGCCGTCGCACACGCCGACGCCGAGGAGAAGACCGCGGAAGAGGCGGCGCGTGCGGCGCGCTCCGAGTGGACGAATGCGCGAGTCGAGGTGCACTCGCGCGAGGGCGGTTCGCCGGACGATGCGCCGGAGCCGGACGAAGCCGATGAGGCGACTCCCGGAGCGGATGCGGACGAGTCCGTTCTTCCCACCGATGAAGCAGAACCAGAAGTGCTGGATGCCTTCTCGGA
The DNA here is from genome assembly GCF_003569805.1 of Microbacterium halotolerans. Lineage (GTDB taxonomy): Bacteria > Actinomycetota > Actinomycetes > Actinomycetales > Microbacteriaceae > Microbacterium > Microbacterium halotolerans. Next base: position 53,175 of record NZ_QVLP01000018.1, read on the forward strand.
CGAGCTACGTGGTCGCATCGGAGCGTGGAATCCGCTGCGCGAACGCGAGAGCGAGCTGGCGCGCGATGCGGCCGACATCGAGGCGAAGCGGGAGGAGCTGAAGGCGCAGGACGCGCAGATCGCCGAGCTCGAGAAGCGGTTCCTCAGCCTGCCGAATCACATAACCGCGGCACGGGAGAGCCGAGACGCCGCGAACAAGCGCGCGGATCAGGCGGCCGCTGTCGACGAGCACATCAGCGCTCTGGAGAGCCAGTTCGCTGCGGCGCGCCAGGCCGATGAGCTGGCGAAGACGTACGCCGCTGCAGATGAGGCGGTCCGCGGCGCGAAGCAGCGGCTCGATGCCACAGGCAAGGCGGTCGACGAGCTGCACCGCCGCAGGCTCGCCGGATACTCGAGCGAGCTCGCCCAGCAGCTCACCGACGGTGAACCGTGCACGGTGTGCGGCTCGACCGAGCATCCGGCCCCAGCCGAGATGGCAGACGACCACGTCACTCCGGAGCAGATCGAACAGGCGGAAGAAGTACGTTCCGCGGCCTCCGCTGCGCACGAAAGCGCCAACGACGAGCGACAGCGAGCCAGCGCCGCCCTCGCCGACGCGCAGCAGCGCTCCGGCGGTCGCAGCGAGACCGAGGTGAACGGCGATCTGCTCGCCGCGCGCGAACGACGCGACGAGGCGCAGACGGCGCAGCGCGAGCGCGACGCCCTCGACGGGCAGATCGCGGAGCTGGAGCGCGAACGCGAGAGCCTGGGAGAGGAACGCACCACGACCGCCGCTCGTCGCGCGGAGCTCGCCGGCGAGATCGACGCCGCTCAGAAGCGCCTGGCCGACGACAGCCGCGCCGTCGCGGCGGCTCGGGGGAGCTTCTCATCGGTTGCCGAGCGGATCGGGGCAGCGCAGCGCCTTGCATCCCGTGCCCGCGCGTGCGCCGCAGCGGTTCGCGACGCCTCACGCGCATCCGGAACCGCCCGAGTCGCCCGCGCGGCACTCGACCGGGCACTCGGCGATGCGGAGTTCGACACGACCGAGGCCGCCCGCAACGCGATGCGCGACGCCGCGGTTGTGGCCGGTCTCGACAGGCGCGTGCGCGAGGCCGACACCGAGCGTGCGGCCGCGGAGCGCACCCTTGCCGAACTCGCCGCGTTCGAGCTCCCCGAGGCACCGGTCGACCGTGACGAGACGCAGCGCGCACTCGCCTCCGCCCGCGACGCCTTCACCAGGGCGCTCGACGCTCGCAGCGCTGCCGCGCAGCTCGCCGACGCCCTCGCCGACGCGCTCGAACGCGCCCGCACTGCGCATGAGCGGATCGCGGAGAAGGCGGAGACCGCCGCCGTCATCACCCGCCTCGCCGACACCGTCGCAGGTCGGCCGCCGAACGAGCGCCGCATGAACCTCGAGACGTTCGTGCTCGCCGCCGAGCTCGAAGAGATCGTGCAGGCCGCGAACCTGCGGCTCGCCGCGATGAGCAACAACCAGTACACGCTGCGCCACTCGGATGCCAGGGCGTACCGCAACGCCGCCGCTGGTCTGGGCATCGAGGTGTTCGACGCGCACACGGGCAGAGCACGCCCGCCGCAGTCCCTCTCGGGAGGCGAGACGTTCCTGGCTTCCCTCGCCCTGGCGCTGGGTCTGGCCGAGGTCGTCACGAGTCGTGCCGGCGGCATCCGGCTCGACACGCTGTTCATCGACGAGGGCTTCGGCTCGCTCGACGGGGAGACGCTCGAAGTCGCGATGCGCACCCTCGACGACCTGCGCCAGGGCGGCCGCACCGTCGGCCTGATCAGTCACGTCGAGCAGATGAAGGAGCAGATCCCCGCCCAGCTCCATGTCGAACAGACCCCGCAGGGATGGAGCGTCGTCCGACAGGAGTGACGCACGTCGTCGGGCGCGTGCTGCACGGCGTCGATGCAGAGGCGAACCACGTAGGCTGAAGGCATGAACTGGGGCACCGTGTGGACCGTCATCGGCGCGATCATCGCCGTCGTCATCGCGTGGTTCGTCGTCAACGCGCTGCTGTCGGTGATGTGGTTCGCGTTCAAGCTCATCGCCGTGCTCATCGTGGGCGTGATCATCTTCTTCGTGCTGCGCGGCATGGTCTCACGCGGCTCACGCAGTGAGAACTGATCGGAAGCGACACGCGGCTCGCGAGATGCGCACTTCTTCGACGGAAACCCGTCAGAACCGGCGCATCTCGGCGAAAAGTGCGCATCTCGGCAGCTGGGCGCAGCGCGCCCTCACGCGTCACACCATGCGGTAGCCGGCGCCGCGCACCGTGACGATGCGATCGGCGCCGAGCTTCTGGCGCAGGTACCCGACGTACACGTCGGCGACGTTCGAGCCGGGGTCGAAGTCGAACCCCCACACGCGGCTGAGCAGCTGCTCCCTGCTGAGCACCTGGCCCGCATGGCGCACGAGCTCCTCGGCGAGGGCGAACTCCCGCGCCGAGAGGTCGACGACGGTTCCGCTGTCGAGCCTGGCGCGCCGCGTGCGCACGTCGAGCACGAGATCGCGGTGACGCAGCTCGTGCGCCGTCGGCATCTGGTCGGCGTCTGCCTGGCGCATGCGCAGCCGGATGCGCGCCATTAGCTCGTCGAACCGGAACGGCTTGCCGAGGTAGTCATCGGCGCCGCCCTCCAGCCCGGCCACCGTGTCGTTCAGATCGGTGCGCGCGGTCAGCATGATCACGGGCATCGTCGAGCCGGAGCCGCGCAGCTGCTCCAGCACCTCGAACCCATCGAGCCCCGGCATGTTCACATCGAGCACGAGCAGGTCGAACTCGCCCGTGAGCGCGAATGCGAGCGCCTCCGTGCCGTTGCCCGCCACTCGCGTCGCGAAACCGGCCGCGCGCAGGCCCTTCTCGATGAATCCCGCGATGCGGGCCTCGTCGTCGGCGATCAGGATCGACGCCATGGGTCCTCCTTCTCCTCGTCGGTTGGTGGGACGGGTGCGGTCGGCACATCCGGGGTCTGCAGCGGCAGCGACAGCACGAACACGGCCCCCGTCCCATCGTGCGGGTCGACAACGCGTGCCGATCCGCCGTGTGCCCTTGCGATCATCTGCACGATGCTCAGCCCGAGCCCGCTGCCCCTGGCGGCCCCCGTGCCGCGGCGGAACCGTTCGAAGATGTGCGTCTTCTCCTCGTCCGGCACGCCTGCGCCGTGGTCGCGCACCCACACTTCGAGCATGTCGCCGGCGAGGCGGCTGCCGATCACGATCTGCCCGCCGCCGTGCGTCACCGCGTTCTGCGCGAGCTGCAGCACCGCCTGGGTGATCCGCGACTCGTCGAGAGGCGCCACCACGGCCACACCCGGGCCGGCGCTCACCTGGGCCCCGTCGATGGCATCTGCCTTGCGCACGATCTGCACCAGCAGCTCGCGGACGTCGGTCGGCTCGGCACGGATCGCCGCCCTCCCGTGCAGGGAAGCGGACTCCGACAGGTCCTGCACGAGCGCGTTCATCCGGTCGAGCTCGTCGACGGCCAGCTCCTGGGTCTCGCGCACCTCGTCCGGGTCGTCGGGGTTCAGCAGTTCGAGGTGCCCGCGCACGATCGTGATGGGCGTGCGCAGCTCGTGGCGCACGTCGCTGAGCAGCTGCCGCTGAGAGTCGAGCGCCTGATCGAGTCTGTCGAGCATGTCGTTCATCGTGCGGGCCAGCTCGGAGACGTCGTCGCGGCCCTCCACCGGCAGCCGCTCGTCGAGCTCCTGACCCGAGACGCGCTCGGCGGTCTCCCTCATCTGCCGCAGCGGCCGGAGCAGCCGCCCGGCGGCCAGCGCACCGACCGCGATCACGAGCAGGATCGCGACGGCAGACGCCGCAAGATACGCCCTGCCGGGCTCGTTGATCTCGGCGAGTTCGGCTTCGAGATCGTAACCCATCACGAACAGCACATCGTCGCTCTGATCGTCGCTGAGCCGGATGGGCGCCGCCAGATACTGCCACGCCACATCGTCGGCGGCGTAGCGGCCGAGAACCGCATCCGAACCGTTCGCCTCGGCTGTGACGTGGTCGACGAAGCCCGGCTGCGACTCGAGCTGCACGTCGAGCTGCACGCCAGGCACCAGTACGCCCTTCCCGTTCACGATGCCCAGCACGCCCATGTTGTCGTCCGGCCCGACGCGCTGCACCACCACGCGCAGCGCATCGCGCGCTGTGGCGGTCGGATCCTCCTCCACGAAGGAATCGACGAGCACCTGTGCCGCTTCGAGGTTGTTCTGCAGCAGCACATCGGTCGATGCGAGGATGCGCTGGCGCTCCACGAGGTACACCGCGCCGCCCACGCCGGCGAGCCCGACGGCGACCGCGGCGGCGATCACCGTCATCAGCCGCGTGCGCACCGACACGACCGGCAGCCGCAGGCGTCGTCTCATTGCGCTCCTCACCGTTCCAGTATCGTCGCGGGGCGCGCGAATCCGCGTGCGCCGACGGGAATATAAGAGCAGTCTCACCACGCGGAAGTGGCATGCATCGATCGCCGCGTGGTGGAATCACGGCATGGAAGAACCCGATCGGCCCGATGACGAAGAGCTCCTGTCATCGGCTCTCGGCGTTCCGCGCGACGCGCTGCGTCTGATCAGCAGAGAGCCGCTCGGGTCCGGCACGGTGGCAGGGTTCCGGGTGACTCATACGGACGACGAGCAGGCAGATCCGGATGGGCGGGGCAGGAGCGAGGGACATCCGGCCACGTCGATCGCGTACGTCGACACATCCGCAACGGCGGTCGCCCGCGAGACGGGGCTCGTGCTCGACGGCGTCGCGCGGGTCTGGATGCACCCGGCGGATCCGCACCTGCCTGCGCTCGTTCCGGCCGCGTTCGGTGAAGCACTCGGCGTCCTGCTCGCCAGGCTCGGCGTCGAGGCCGTGGGAGCACCCGAATTCGTCGCGTACCGGCCAGGGCGCCGCGCCGTGCTGCGGGTCGACACGGCGGAAGGGCCCGCGTGGGTGAAGGTCGTCCGTCCTCGTCGCATCGAGCGCATCGTCGAGGCGCATCGGGCTCTGGAAGCCGCCGGCCTGCCGTTGCCTCGTGTGCGGGGCTGGTCGCAGGAAGGCCTGCTCGTCATCGCGCAGGCTGACGGTGTGCCCGCGCCGCAGGCCGGTTGGGAGCCCGATGCGCTGCTCGACGATGTGGAGAGGCTGCGCGAGCGGTTCGCTGCGGCGGAGACCGGATGGACGGCACGCACGGGTGTGCCGGAACGCCTCGCCTGGTACGCGGAGCGTGCCGATGACGTGATGCCGCAGCTGACAGCACAGATCGCGAGGGTGCGCGCCGCATGCGCGCTCGGGCTGACCGCGCAGCCGGAGCCTCGGCGCACGATCCACGGGGATCTGCACATCGGGCAGCTCTTCCTCGAGCAGGACAGCGCGCGTATCACGGGCATCATCGACGTCGACACGGCGGGCCAGGGCGATCCGGCGGAGGATGCGGGGGCATTCTTGTCGCATGCGATCGCCAGCGCACTGCTCACCGTGGACGAACGGGGAGCGCGGCGGATGTGGGCACTCGCCGAGGCAGCGAGCCAGAGGTGGCGCGGCGAGCGAGTGGACGCCCTGACCGGCATCCACCTGCTCGGTCACGCGCTCGCCGCAGCCACGGCCGGCGACACCTCTCGTGCTCGCGCTCTTCTCGACCAGGCGGAGGCCGTCTCGGCAGGAGAACCGGTGCGGGAACCGGTGTAACCGGCTCGGCGGCGCAGATCCGGCGAAAGGAGCGCTGACTGTGCGGCGAACATAAGAGCTCTCTCATGCGGCGAGGTGTCTCGGCTTATGCTCGCGAGTCAGACTGGGCATATGAGCAGGAAGTGGATCGCATACGGCGTCACGGGCGCGCTCGGGGTCGCCGTGCTGGGCGGCGGCGCCGTCGCGGCGGCGAACGCGCTCGACCTGCGCACCGCATCCGGTGAGGTCATCGCTGACGGGGCGATCACCGGCGCCGACGGTGCAAGGCCGGCCGGTGACATCGAATCAGGGTCGGTCGCCCTGACGGCGCCGACGGCGGGGGAGCAGGTCTCGCCGGCGACGCCGAACTCGACGAGCGGGCAGAGCGTGCAGTCGACGAAGACGCCGGCAGGGCAGGTCTCGGCGGTGTCCTCCCCTGAGGCTTCCCAGACCCAGACCACGGCGCCGCAGCCGCCCGCAGGATCGGCGCCGTCGCCGGTCGAGCCCGCGTCGCCGGCCACACCCCATTCGCCCGACTCGGTGCAGAGCGCCGACTCCGACTGACGCGCGAACCGAATCAGGGCCTCGCTGCGGCGGGGTCCTTTCTCGTGCGGCGTGTGTGCATCAGCGAGCCGGATCGGATGTCGCACGCCGCTCATCCGGGCCATGATCGGCGCAGCCACGGCGCCGCTGCCGGTTCGCCGGGCGGACGATGCGGCGGGGCGGCGACATCCGCACGATTCGACCGAGGGCGCGCTCGCGAATATAAGGCGCGTCTCACCGCGGTTTACGAGGCACCTTAGCAGCGGTCGTCAGAGTGGAACCATCGCCGGCGGAACCGGCGCTCGCCCCGCGAACACAGATCGATCGCCGTGCACAGCGGCACAGAAGAAGGAGACATCATGAACAAGAAGTGGATCGCCTACGGCGTGACCAGCCTCGTCGGCGTCGGGATCATCGCGGGCGGGGCAGCAGCGACCGCCGCGAGCATGGACCTGCGCACCGACGGCACGAACGACGCCGCGCCCGTGGGCGATGCGATCACCGCCAAGGCCGTGCTCGACCGTGCGGACGGCGTGGCGCTCCGGGTCTCGGAGAACGGCACGTCCGCGTCGGTGGTCACCGCGGCGTCGGCGACCAGCGCGCAGAGCGAGCCGTCGGCGCCGAGCGTGCAGAGCACCCAGACGCCGCCGAGCGCGCAGTCCGCTCCGAGCGCGCAGACACCGCCCAGCGTGCAGACGCCCCCGAGCGCCGCCACTCCGCAGAGCCCCGACTCCGCCCTGAGCCCGCAGTCGGAGCCCTCGCCGGTGACCCCGCCGTCACCGGCGACGCCGCCGAGCGCCGCCAGCCCGGACAGCCCCGAGTCGCCGGCCAGCTCGGGTTCGGTGGACTCCGCCGCGTCGAACTGACCGTCGCCCGCAGCGCCCCGAGTTCCGCTCGGGGCGCTTCTGCGTGTCGGGGGCACCCGCCTCGTCGGCTGGCGCAGACGTCCGGAACGGGCCGGAGAAGCGGCCGCGGGGGAGCAGCGCCAGGCTCAGCCCTCGCTGACGGCCGCGTCGAGCTCTGCGAGCCAGGCGCGGGCGTTGCCGTCCGACGGGGCGCGCCAGTCGCCGCGCGGCGAGAGGGATCCGATCGCGGAGACCTTCGGACCGTTCGGGATCGCAGTGCGCTTGAACTGTGCGAAGCCGAAGAAGCGCCTGATGAACATTCGCAGCCAGCGCAGGATCGTCTCCCGGTCGTAGCCGAAGCGCTCATCATCCGGGAACCCCGCAGGCCATGCGCCCGACTGCGGGTCCGCCCATGCATGCTCGGCGAGGAATGCGATCTTCGACGGCCTCGTACCGGAGCGCAGCACGTGAGCGAGGGCGAAGTCGTGCAGTGCGTACGTGCCGATCGTGTCTTCTGTCGACTGCACCGCGCCGTCCTGGCCTGCGGGGACGAGCTCCGGTGAGATCTCGGTGTCGAGCACCGACTGCAGCACCCGAGCTTCCTCTTCGGTGACGCCCTGGCCGTCGGCGATCACCCAGCGGATCAGATGTTGGATCAGCGTCTTCGGCACACCGGAGTTCACTGCGTAGTGGCTCATCTGGTCGCCGACGCCGTAAGTCGACCAGCCGAGGGCGATCTCCGAGAGGTCGCCCGTGCCGACCACGATGCCGCCGCGGTGGTTCGCGAGTCGGAACAGGTAGTCGGTGCGCAGCCCCGCCTGCACGTTCTCGAAGGTCGTGTCGTAGACCTCTTCGCCGCGCGCGAAGGGGTGATCCATCTGCCCGAGCATCTCGCGGGCGGCGGGCCGGATGTCGATGGTCTCGGTGGTGGCGCCGATCGACTCGGCCAGGGCGAGGGCGTTCGACTTGGTGTGCTCGCTGGTGGCGAAGCCGGGCATCGTGTAGGCGAGGATCTCGCTGCGATCGCGGCCCATCCGGTCCATCGCCCTGGCGATGACCAAAAGGGCATGTGTCGAGTCGAGTCCGCCGGAGACACCGATCACGGGGCGCGGATCGCCGATCTGGCGCATGCGCTGCATGAGGCCCGCGACCTGGATGTTGAACGCCTCGTAGCAGTCCTGCGCGAGCCGTTCTGGATCATCCGGAACGAACGGGAACCGGTCGACGGTGCGGCGCAGGCCGATGTCGCCGACCGGAGGATTCAGCTCGAACTCGACCGTACGGAAGCCGCTGTCGTCCGGAAGCATCGCGCGTGCGTTGTCGTCGAAGGTGCCCTGACGCATCCGGCTCTGCCGCAGCAGATCGAGGTCGACATCGGCGACGGCGCTGCGCGGCCCATCGGGGAAGCGCTCGGTCTCGGCGAGCAGGGCACCCGACTCGTAGATCATCGTCTGGCCGTCCCACGAGACGTCGTTCGTCGATTCGCCCATGCCGGCAGCGGCATATACATAGGCCGACAGGTTCCGTGCGGACGACGACTGCACGAGCATCCGGCGCTCGTCGGCGCGCGCGATCGTGATCGGGCTGCCGGACAGGTTCACCTGCACGGTCGCGCCGGCCAGGGACGCAAGCGACGACGGCGGGACGGGCACCCAGAGGTCCTCGCAGACCTCGGCGTGCACCGTGAGATCCGGAACGTCCGCCGCGCGGAAGAGCAGGTCGGGGCCGAACGGCACATCGCCGCGGTTCAACCGGATGAACCCGGTCGCGCCTGCGCCGTCTGCGTACCAGCGGCGCTCGTAGAACTCCCGGTAGGTGGGCAGATACGATTTCGGCACGGCGCCGAGGATCTCGCCGCGGTGGATGGCGACGGCGCAGTTGTAGATGCGGTTGCCGTGGCGCAGCGGGGCGCCGACGAACATGAGCGGCATGATGTCGATCGATGCCGCGCGGATGCGCTCGACGGCGGTCTCGACCGCGTCGAGCAGGGCATCCTGCATAACCAGATCGTCGATCGCGTAGCCGGACAGCGCCAGTTCGGGGAACACGGCGACGGCGACGGACGCCTCGTCGAGCTCGCGGGCGCTGTCGAGGACGGCTTCGGCGTTGGCGGACGGATCGGCGACGGCAACCGGGACGGTGCAGGCCGCGACGCGCGCGAAGCCGTGCCGATATGCGCTGGCGAAGTCGAAGTCGTTCACGCCCCAAGTCTGGCACGCCGGGCCGCGGGTGTGCGGGTGGTTCCTGGGCGGAGCGGGCGCTCGGGTTCCCGGAAGTGCGGTTCCGGATCGGCGGTGGTGCAGTTCGGGGGACCTGAGCAGACAGTCCAGCGCCGGGGCGGGAATGTCCGAGGCCCCGCGTAGCCTCGAAGCGTGAGATACATTCCTTCCGAGCAGCGGGTCGTGTTCAGCGCGAGCGACATGACCGTGAGCGCGAACTGCGAGTTCGAGTGGCTGTGGGCGCTCGACGCGAAGCTGGGCCGTGTCGAGACGGTGGAGGAGCCAGACGACGAGATGCTCGAGCGCGCGGCGCGTATGGGCGACGCGCACGAGGCGCGGGTGCTCGAGCGCTATCGCTCCGAACGCGGGGATGCGGTGATCGAGATCGCCTCGGCACGATCGGGCGATGCCGAAGGCATGGCGCGCGCCACGGAAGAGACGACTGCGGCACTGGCGAATCCTCACGCCGAGGTCGTCTTCCAGGCCGCGTTCCAGACGGAGGAGTTCGTCGGGTTCGCCGACTTCATCGTGCGGGAAGAGACCGGCGCGTGGCGCGTGCAGGACACCAAGCTCGCCCGCCGCGCGAAGTCGACCGCTCTGATGCAGCTCGGCGCGTACGTCGACCAGCTCGATCGGCTCGGCGTCGCCAGATCGAGTGAGGTCGATCTGCTGCTCGGAGACGGCACCACGTCGACGCACCGTGTCGACGACGTGCTGCCGCTGTTCTTCGTGCGGCGCGACCGGATCAGGGCGCTGATCGCCGACCGCAGGGTCGAGCAGGGCGCGGCGCACGAGCCGATCGCGTGGGGCGACAGACGAGGTGAGCTCGACGTGCGCGCGTGCGGCAGGTGCGCGACGTGCCAGCGGCAGGTCGAGCTCCACCGCGATGTGCTGCTCGTGGCCGGCATGCGCGTCACCCAGCGCGACCGGCTGCGCGAGGTCGGCATCGACACGATCGACGCGCTCGCCGAGGCGACCGAGAAGCCGGCCCGGATGGGCGACGACGCATTCCAGGCGCTGCGCACGCAGGCGCGCCTGCAGGTGGAGACCGAGCGCGACGGTACGGGGGCTCCGCTGTACGAGGCCGTCAACCCCGCTGCGCTGAGCGCGATGCCGCGCCCCGACCGCGGCGACATCTTCTTCGACTTCGAGGGCGACCCGCTGCACAGTGAGCCGCTCTCGGACGGTCGGCTCGCCTGGGGCATCGACTACCTGTTCGGCTGGGTCGACCTCGACGAGCAGTACACGCCGCTGTGGGCGCACGACCTGGATGCCGAACGTCGGGCGCTCGAGCGGTTCTGCGACTTCGTCGCCACGCGCAGGCGCGCATCGCCTGCTATGCACATCTACCACTACGCGCCGTACGAGCCGAGCCACCTCGCGGCGATGGCCGCACGGCACGGTGTGCGCGAGGCCGATGTCGACCGCATGCTGCGCGACGAGGTGTTCGTCGACCTGTATCCGATCGTGAAGAACGCCCTCCGCGTCGGTTCCAGGTCGTATTCGATCAAGAAGCTCGAGCCCCTGTACATGGGCGCAGAAGTGCGCACGCAGGATGTGCAGAAGGGCGACGATTCGATCGGCCGATACGTCGAGGCGCGCGGAATGCTGGAGTCGGGCCGCGCCGACGAAGCGCAGCAGATCTTCGACGACCTCGCCCAGTACAACCGCTACGACTGCGTCTCCACCCGGCGGCTGCGCGACTGGCTCGTCGAGCGCGCACGCGAATCCCAGGTGCTCCCGGCCGCACCCGAGGATCGCCCTTCCGACTCGTACGAGCCGTCGCCCCGTGCCACGGCTCTGAACGCGCGCGCTGAAGAGCTGCGCGAAGCGCGCGACCCCGTCGAGCCCGCAGGGGCCGACGAGAACGCGCTCCGCCTCGCCGCGGCAGCCATCGACTACTACCCGCGCGAGCAGAAGGCGTTCTGGCAGGGGCACTTCGAACGGCTCCGCGAACCCATGTCGCTGTGGGGGGAGACACGTGACGTCGTCATCGTCGATCTGCGTCGCTCCGACGTCATGCAGGACTGGCACGTCCCAGAGGGTCGGCGCGCCGAACGCCGACTCATCGAGCTGCGCGGCGACGTCGCCCCGGGCACCAGGCTGCGTGAGGGCGCGAGCCCGTACCTGCTCTATCCCGCGCCCGCGCCGTTCCCAGCCGACGGTGCGTCGAACCGCTGGATCCACGTGCCGCGGGAGGCGAGGGTCGTCGAGACGCTCGACGACGGTGCGATCGTCGAGGAGTACGCCGTCGCGGGCAGCACGTGGCACGAGCTGCCCGTCGCGATGACGCCGCCGAAGCCGCCGCCAGCGGGGGCGCAGCAGGGTGCGATCGACGAATGGGCCGACCAGCTGCTTCTGGGCGAGAAGAACGTCGGAGCCAGCGACGGCGCCTACCCGGTCGATCCGGCCACCGACATCCTGCGCTCGCTGCGCGCCGACCACCACGCGGGGCGTGTGATGTCGTCTTCGGTCGGCAACGACGTCGACGCGATCGTCTTCTCGCTGCTGAGCGTTCCCACCTACCTCGCGGTGCAGGGCCCGCCCGGAACCGGAAAGACGTACGTCGGCTCGCACGTGATCGCGCGGCTGGTGAATGACCACGGCTGGAAGGTCGGCGTCGTCGCCCAGTCGCACGCCGTCGTCGAGAACATGCTCGGCCGCGTGGTGGCCGCCGGAGTCCCCGCCGATCAGGTCGGCAAGACGCTCAAGGGCGGGGCACGCGCGAACGGCGAGACGTTCACGGTCGTGCCGAAGAACGGTCTGGCCGCGTTCCAGCAGGGTCGCTCGACGTCCAAGGGGTACGTCATCGGCGGAACGGCGTGGGACTTCGCGAACACCACGCGCGTCGACCGCCGCTCGCTCGACCTGCTGGTGGTCGACGAGGCCGGCCAGTTCTCGCTGGCGTCGACGATCGCGGTGTCGATGGCGTCGCGCCGACTGCTCCTGCTCGGCGACCCGCAGCAGCTTCCTCAGGTCAGTCAGGGAACTCACCCCGCGCCGATCGACACCTCAGCGCTCGGCTGGTTGATGCGCGGTGAAGCCGTGCTCCCCGCCGGGCACGGCTACTTCCTGGCGCAGACCTGGCGCCTGCACCCCGACGTGGCGCGGCCGGTCTCCGACCTCTCCTACAGCGGGCAGCTGCGTTCCCGTGCCGGAGCCGAACGGCGCTCCATCTCCGGCATCGACCCCGGCGTGCAGCCGGTCGCAGTCTCGCACCGCGGCAACGTCACGGACTCGCCCGAGGAAGCCGCAGAGGTGCTCAGGATCGTGCGCGAGACGATCGGGCGAGAATTCGTCGACATCTCGATCGACGACGAACAGCAGGCCGCCAGCGAGCCGGCCCGTGCGCTGACGCAGGCAGACGTGATCGTCGTCGCCCCGTACAACGCACAGCAGCAGCTCGTCGAACGCGTACTGTCCGATGCAGGATTCGGTGACGTGCGCGTGGGCACGGTCGACAAGTTCCAGGGCCAGGAAGCCGCCGTGGCGATCCTGACGCTGGCTGCCTCATCCGGTCGCGATGCGCCCCGAGGTCCGGAGTTCCTGCTGCTCGAGAACCGCCTCAACGTCGCGATCAGCCGAGCGAAGGTCGTCGCCTACGTCGTGCACAGCCCGGCGCTGCTCGATGACCTGCCGCACACGCCGGAGGGAGTGTCGCGGATGAGCGCCTTCGCGAGACTCGTCGGTGCCGTACCGGACAGCGGCACGAACCGTGAGGAATCGGGCGCGACCACCCTCAGCGCCGCGCCCGAGCGTGTCTGAGTCGAACGCGCGTACTTCGCGACGGACCGGATGCGGAAGCGCCGCGCGGGGAGAGGTCGCTCAGACCGTGCCGTAGAGACGGTCGCCGGCGTCGCCGAGCCCGGGAACGATGTAGGCCCTGTCGTTGAGGCCCTCGTCGAGCGCGCCGAGCACGAGGTGCACGTTGCGATCGCCGACCATGTCCTCGATCATCTTCACACCCTCCGGAGTGCCCAGCAGGCACACGGCGGTGACATCGTCCGCGCCGCGCGCGAACAGGAACTCGATGGCGGCGCCCAGCGAACCGCCCGTCGCGAGCATCGGATCGACCACGAAGCACTGTCGGCCGCTCAGATCATCCGGGAGCCGCTCGGCGTAGGTCGTCGGCTGGAGCGTCTCGTCGTCGCGCACCATGCCGAGGAAACCCACCTCGGCGGTGGGGATCAGCGTCGTCATGCCCTCGAGCATGCCGAGCCCCGCGCGCAGGATGGGCACCACCAGCGGCCGCGGGCTGCTGATCTCGACGCCCACCGTCGTCGTCACCGGCGTCTCGATCTCGCGCGGCGTCACGCGCACATCGCGCGTGGCCTCATAGGCGAGCAGCGTGACGAGCTCGTGCGTCAGCTGCCGGAAGACGGGCGACGGAGTCCTCTTGTCGCGGAGAACGGTCAGTTTGTGCGTGATGAGCGGGTGATCCGCGACGTGCAGGCGCATGAGAACAGGCTACTCGGCGTCATCCGGTTCCCGCGCGCCCCGACGTGGTCTGCGTCGCCGCCCGCGCCTTCCGTGGTCACGCCGTAATCTGAGGGCATGACTCCTGACCCCGCCGACGTCGACCTCATGCGCGGCGCGCTCGCGCTCGCCGAGGAGGCCGCGGCGGCGGGTGAGGTGCCGGTCGGTGCGGTCGTGACCGATCCGACCGGCACCATCATCGGCAGAGGGCGGAACCGTCGGGAGGCGGCGGGGGATCCGAGCGCGCACGCCGAGATCGTGGCACTGCGCGAGGCCGCCTCCCGGCGTGGTCATTGGAACCTCTCCGGATGCACGCTCGTCGTCACGCTCGAGCCGTGCCTGATGTGCGCAGGCGCGCTGCTCCAGGCGCACATCTCGCGTCTGGTCTTCGGCGCATGGGACGACAAGGCGGGCGCCGCCGGGTCGATGTACGACGTGGTGCGCGATCGGCGCCTGCCCTACCGCGCCGAGGTCATCGGTGGTGTGATGGAGCAGGAGACGCGGGCGCCGTTGGAAACCTTCTTCGAGGAGCGACGATGACACATCCGGATCGGGTCGCCGTGATCGCCGGCGCAAGCGGCTTCATGGGGTCGGCCCTGCGCGAAGCGCTCGTCGACGAAGGATACGAGGTCCGCTCGATCGGGCGGAGCGAGGCGGTGCGCTGGGGCGAGGCCGATGCGATCCTCGACGCCGTCACCGGAGCCGAACTGCTCATCAACCTGGCGGGCAAGTCGGTCAACTGCCGATACAGCGACGCCAATCGCAACGAGATCCTGCGCTCGCGAGTCGACACCACGCGGGAGCTGCACGAGGCTGTCTCAGCCAGCGAGAACCCGCCGAAGGTGTGGTTCAACGCCAGCACCGCGACCATCTACCGCGACGCGATGGACCGGCCGCAGAGCGAGGAATCGGGCGACATCGGCTGGGGCTTCTCCTGCGACGTCGCCCGAAACTGGGAGAAGGAGTTCTTCTCGGGCACGTTGCCGCGCACGCGTCGCATCGCGCTGCGCACTTCGATCTGCCTGGGCGACGGTCCAGCGACAGCGCTGTTCTTCCGGCTTGCGCGCGTCGGGCTCGGCGGCTGGCAGTCCGGCGGCTGGTGGTTCCGCCACAATCGCTACCGGGGCATCGGCCCGGATCCGAGCCGCGACGGATTCCACTCCGAGCACACCGGCGGACGTCAGAAGTTCAGCTGGATCCACATCGACGATGTGATCGGGGCCATCCGGTTCCTGCGCGACCGAGGCGACATGTCTGGCCCGATCAACCTCGCCGCCCCCGCCACGCCGGACAACCGCTCCCTGATGGGCGCCCTGCGCCGCACGGTCGGCATGCCGATCGGACTGCCGGCATGGCGCTGGATGATCGAGCCGGCGATGTGGGCGCTGCGCACCGAGTCGGAGCTCGTACTGAAGAGCCGGTGGGTCGAGCCGAGGCGCCTCGTCGACGCGGGCTACGAGTTCCGGCATCCGGAGCTCGAGCCGGCGCTGCGCGACATCCGGAGCCGGATGAGGGCGAAGCGCCGTCATCCCTCTCCGCGGTAGCGCGATGGCGTGAACCCGAGCACTGCGGCGAACTCTCGCGTGAGGTGGGCGTGGTCGGCGAATCCGAACTCCGCGGCGACGTCGCGCAGTGAGACATCCGGCCCTTCGCGCACTCGTGCGGCGGCATCCTGAAGCCGACGTCTGCGGATCAGCGCCGCCGGCGTCACGCCGAAGTTGCGCGCGCAGAGGCGCTGCAGCGAGCGGATGGAGCGATGCATCGCGTTCGCGAGATCGGGAACGTGGGTGGCCGTTCCCGACTCCACGATCTCCATCAGCCGCACGGCGTCGTGATCGTCGTCGTCGAGCTCCGCCGCGACGGATGCGAGCCGCTCTCGCAGCGTGCGATGCGCGGCGGCCACCGAGCCGAGATCGCCGGCCACGCCGACCGGTGCATCGGCGTCGACCAGCCGCCTCAGCGGCACCGCACTGAGGTGTCGCGCCGCCGCCGGCGTGAGCAGGGCGCCCACCGCCCAGCCGGTGTCTGTGAGCGTCTTGACCGAGGCGCGAGTTGTCGGCCCGTGCAGCCGCGCCGCGCCGTGCTCCGCGACGAGGTTGCACACCGGATAGCCGAGCACCACCTCGTCGGCGTGCTCGCCGTCGGGCAGGCTCCATGACGGGATCCACCACTGGTGCACGATGCCGTGCACATCCGGTTCCGGAGCGAGCCTGGTCATCCTCACGCCCTGGCGCGGGGTCAGTCGTCCGGCGGTGCGGGCGGCGAAAGGCTCGGCCGCACCGCCGCCGGCGTTCGCGTGCGATAGCTGCATGCGAACGAGTATGGCGCGAATATTCAAGGCCTTGGGGTGCGCTGCGGCATAGCGTCGTCGGCATGGACAACATCACGCCGGTCACCGGCACGCACACCACGGACGGACGCCCGAACTCGTTCACGGCACTCACACCGTTCCTCGCGCTGCGGGACGCGCGAGCCGCGGTCGACTTCTACGTCGCCCATCTCGGCGCGAGCCTCCTCGGCAGCACCGAGTTCCCGGGGCCGGACGGCCCGATCGTCGTACACGCCGAGCTGGATTTCGACGGGGCGGGGCGCCTCCAGGTCGGCGAGGCGAACGCAGGCTTCGCGACCGTCCCACCGTCGAACGACGGAACGGCGAGCTGCTCGCTCGGGCTCTACGTGCGCGATGTCGACGCCGTCACCTCCGACCTCGTGGCGCACGGGGCGACGCTTCGCGAGGAGCCGAGCACCTTCGTCTCCGGCGACCGGTATTCGTCCGTGCTCGACCCGTTCGGCGTGCGCTGGTCGATCATGACCCGTGTCGAGGATCTCAGCGACGAGGAGTCGGCCGCACGCGTCGCGGAGTGGGCCGCGGCGCAGGGCTAGGCAGCTGCCGTGCGGGAACTCATCCGTTCCGTGCGGCTCGGGCCGTGCACCGCGACACAACGCAGTCAATCCGCGCGGCGCGGTTGGAGGGGCCCCGGAAACTACGGCAAGTTCCGAGTTTGGAACACGCATCGACTGCGTTGTGTCGCCTCTACGGTGCTGTGAGTGACATCGACATCACGGTTCTGACGATCCACGGGTGGTCGTGATCGTCCTCTGTGTATGTCATTCCCAGCTTCTCCGCGACACGGCGAGACGCGACGTTGTCAGGATGAATGATCGCCGTCAGCTCGATCGGCGCGAACCGCCGACGCGCCTCGGCGACGCAGGCCTCGGCTGCTTCTGTGGCGAACCCGTTCCCTTGTTCGGCCGGAAGCGTGTGAAAGCCGACCTCGAGCATGTCGCGGCCGTTCACACGCTGCCACGTCAGCCCGCAATCGCCGATGAACTCGCCGTCTTGCGTCTCGATGATCCACAAGCCGATGCCGTCGCGTTCGTAGCGCTCGTGCATTAGCTCGATCCAGGTCGCCAGTTCGGCTCGTGTCTTCGGTGCCGGGTAGTACCGCATCGCCTCGTCGTCGCCCCAGATCCGCAGAAGGCTGGGGGCATCCGCTTGCGTCATCTCGCGGAATCGGAGCCGCCGCGTGTCTGCAGGGAGCGGCCGTGTCGAAGACATGCCCCGACTTTAGCCGTCCCGCCGTGGGACGGAGGTATGTCCCGGTGTCGGTCGAACACAACGCAGTCAATCCGAACAGAGAGACTCCTGCAACACCCGGAACCTACGTTCGTTCGGTGCGAATTGACTGCGTTGTGTCGGCGGTGCAGCGGTGAGTCGCCTTCGCCGTTTCACTCACAGCCCGGACTTTCCGCGGATTCCGTCCACAGTAGGCACTCGATCGTTCCGTGTCAGGGCCGTCGGCGAAATCGTGGACGTATGTCGAACGACCAGGAGACCGTCAGCAGTGCCTCGTACAGAGACCTGCGTGCGCGCGGGGTCACGCGCGCCGACATCACTCTGGCGATTCGGGCAGGTCTCCTGATCCGGGCACGCCGCGATGTGTATGTCAGCAGCGCGGCATCCAAGGCGGTGGTGAGCGCGGCACGGGTCGGCGGAAGGCTCGACAGTATCTCGCTCATGCACGAACTGGGGATATTCGTACTCGATCGAGGTGCTGATCTGCACGTTCAGGTTCCCACGCACAGGTCGCGCCTGCGTTCGCCGATGTCTCGGGCGGTTCGGCTGGACGGGCGCACGCACCGCGTTGTCGTGCATTGGCGCGACGACGACGTCCAGAAGAACGCCCTGCACGCAGGACGCGTCCCCGCCTTGGCACAGGCGATCGTCGACCAACCGCCGCGCGCTGCCATCGCGACGATCGACAGCGCGCTCCACTCAGGGCTGATCGCGGAGCATGAGTTGGACAGAGTGTTCGACATCGTACCTTTGCGCCTGCACAAGTTGCGGAACCTCGTCGACGGGCGGGCGGAATCGGGCCCGGAGACGCTGGCGAGGTTGATCGCGCGCTCGTTCGGGGTGCCCGTCGAGCTCCAGGTCACCGTGGACGGTGTAGGCCGCGCCGATCTCCTCGTCGACGGGTGGATCATCGTAGAGTGCGATAGCAGACAGTTCCACGGTGGCTGGGAGCAGCAGGAACGTGATCGTAGCCGTGACATGGGGTACGCGGCGCACGGCTACACGCCTATCCGTCCCACGGCCAATCTGCTCTGCACCCGGCCGGACATCTTCCGGGGTGCGCTGGCCGGCCTGCTACGACGAGGCCGTGCATAACGCAGTTGATCCCGAGCGCGGATTGGCTGCTGGCCTGTAGCCGCATGGCAACGACGGCGGCAACGCTCGGATCGACTGCGTTGTGTCTGCGTGCCAAGGGGAGCGAGATCCCGTCGTCGAAGGCAGAGGTGCTCGGACAGGTTGACCACGGATGATGCCGAGAACGGGCCGTCGCGACACAACGCAGTCGTTCTGAGCCGCGGACGAAGGAGAAGGCCGCCATCGTCCGGATGGTTGACGTGAGGGCAGGAGATTGACTGCGTTGCGTCGCGGTTCTTGCCGGTCAGCGTGGGAGCTGCGGCAGGATCTCCTCGCCGAGGTAGGCGAGGTGGTCGAGATCGGTCATGTCGATCATCTGGAAGTAGATGCGCTCGGCTCCGTACTCGATCAGCGTGCCGACGCGGTCGACGATCTCGCTCGCGGAGCCGCAGAACGTGTAGTCGGCGCGGAAGTCGTCGAGATCGACGCCGGTGTTCTCAGCGCGGCGGCGCACATCCTGCTCTGTGGCGCCGGCGAGGGTGGTCAGGCCGACGGTGCGCTTGAGGGTGGCGGGGTCGCGGTCGATCTCCTCGCATGCGCGGACCACGTTCTGCAGTCGCTCGGCGGTCACGTCCTCCGTCTGGAACACGATGTTGAACTCGCTGGCGTACTTCGCCGCCAGCGCGGGTGTGCGCTTGGGGCCGGGACCGCCCACGATCAGCGGGATCGGCTGCTGCACCGGCTTCGGCAGCGCGGGGGAGTCGTCGAGCCGGTAGTGGCGTCCCTCGAAGGAGTACGTCTCACCGTGCGGCGTGCCCCACAGGCCCGTGACGATCTCCAGCTGCTCTTCCAGGTGCGAGAATCGCTTGGCGGGGAACGGGATGCCGTACGCCGCGTGCTCCGCTTCGAACCATCCGGTGCCCAGACCGAGTTCGACGCGACCGCCCGACATCTGATCGACCTGCGCGACCTGCAGCGCGAGCAGCCCAGGCAGGCGATAGGTCACCGACGACACCAGCGTGCCGAGTCGGATGGTGCTGGTCTCGCGCGCCAGGCCGGCGAGCGTCGTCCAGGCATCGGTCGGGCCGGGCAGGCCGTCGAAGAAGTCACCCATCTTCAGAAAATGATCGGAGCGGAAGAATCCGGTGAAGCCGTGCCGCTCAGCGGCCTGAGCGAAGGCGAGCTGGGTGTCGTACGTGGCGCCCTGCTGGGGCTCGGTGAAAACGCAGTACTCCATGGTGCTCAGTCTTGCACCCGATCGGCCAGCACGGCCACGCGCTTCCCGTCGATGCGGGTCAGAATGAGGGTCGCCGCCTCGTCGCCTCGCAGACCGAGCTTCCGCCGCAGCACGGCGGGATCGATGTCGACCCCGCGCTTCTTGATCTCGAGCGTGCCGATGCCGCGGGAGCGCAGCGCCTTGCCGAGGTGCTTGACGTCGGCTGGCAGCGTTTCGCGCACGCGGAACGACGACACGAACGGGCTCGTCGCGGCAGCATCGCCGGTGAGATAGGCGATTCCGGATGCCACAGGGCCGGCCTTCAGCGCGCGCGCCACGTCGCCGATGAGGCGGGCCCGGATGACGGCGCCCTCCGGCTCGTGCACGTACGCTCCCAGTTCGCGAACAGGCTCGTCCTCGGTGTCTGTCTGGGCGGTGAGCTCGTGGGCGCTGTCGCCGCGCAGCACGAGTGCGGACCTGCCGACGCCCTCCCGTGCGAGCGCTCCGGTCCAGACGACGAGCTCGACAGTCGAACCGTCGACGCTGATCCACTGGGCCTCGCAGTCTTCGGGAAGCGCGTCCCGATCATGTGCGGGGCCGAGCTTCACGCCGGCAGGCATGCGCGAGGCGAGGTCGAAGGTCCAATCCAGCGGCGGCGAGTACGCGTCGGCGCCCACGCGCTGCGTCTCGGTGCGGCCACCGGTTCGGCGCGCAGGATCGAGCCACACGGCGTCGACCCCTGCGAGGTCTGCGCCCTCCGCCGTGCCGTGCGAGACGGCGCACTCCGGACGGAACGCCGCCAGGTTGAACGCGGCGATGGCCGCCGTCACCTCGTCGGCGTCGACCGAGTGCACGCGCATGCCGAGGCCGGCGAATGCGAGCGAGTCGCCGCCGATGCCGCAGCCGAGATCTGCGACCGATACGATCCCGGCACGCCGCATCCGTTCCGCGTGCCGCATTGCGACGCTCAGGCGCGTGGCCTGTTCGAGCCCAGCACGTGTGAACAGCATCCGGTTCGCCATGTCTCCGAACTTCGCGCCCGCCCGCACGCGCAGTCGCGCCTGGCCGACGACGGCAGAGACGAGGCCGGGGGAGTGCCCTGCCGCGCGGAGTCGGGAGACCGAGCGCGCCACGTCGGACGCCGTCTCCACCGGGTCGAGCGAATCGAGGAGATTGAGCCCCTCGCGCGTGAGGAGAGCATCGAGCTCCGCCTGTTCCATTCGAGAATTCTACGGGCGCGATCCGAATCGGACGCGCTAAGCGGCCGCGCCGACGCGGGAACGCTGTGGTCGGCCAGGGCGGGGGAGGGCGCGCGCAGAGTTCCCGACGCGCTGCAGGCAGTGGGTGCGGTAGATCTCGACCAGTTCGACCGTGACGCCGAGATCGTCGGCGATGGCATGGGCGTCGGCATCGACACGTTCCAGCCGAGCATACGCGTCGGTGTCGATCAGGAGTCGCGCAGCGAAGACGTCGGCCTGTCGCTCGCGGGCGCGAGCCGTGTCGCTCGGCGCGTCATCGCCGCACGGATGCGCGTAGTGCACGTGACCGAGTTCGTGCGCGAGCACGCTGCGCTCCTCGGAGGGGGTGAGACGGGAATCGAGGTAGATGCGACGCAGATCCGGCACATAGCAGCCCAGGAGATCGTCGGGGAGCGTTGCTGAGGTGACGGCGACGCCGTGGTCGGCTGCGAGCCTGAGCAGTTCCTTCACCGAGCCCTCCTATTCAGCCGATTCGACCTCGCTCTTGCGGCGCCCCTTCTTCGCTGCGAGGGGCATGGGGCCATTCTCGGGGAGGCCTCCGACATCGGCGGGCCGAGTGTCCGGCCCGCCGAGCTCATCGCGCAGTCGATCGTATGCGGCGTCGATTATCGCACCAGGATCGGCCCCGATGATCTCGCATGCCTCGCAGAGCACCGTCATCGGCAGCTCAGTCTTGCCGTTGAGCCACTTGTTCAGAGCCGAAGCCGAGCGACCCGCCTGCGCGGCGACGTGCTTCGCCGTGAACCCACGGGCGGTGATCTTCCCCTTGAGCTCGAGGCCCACATACTGGGAGAAGACAGCGGCTCTCTCGCGGATATCCATGTCGACACTCTAAGGTCCGGAATGAGCAAGGGCAATGTCGGCAGGGGTCATCCGGCGGATCGCCTCAGCGCTCGGGCCGTCGGCTCCGAAAGCTCGCTTCTGTCGGGGCTGACGGAGTGCGCGGCGCTCTCGTTGGGCGAGCGGTCGTCGAAGCCGCTACTCGGCGGAGTCCATCTCGGTGCTATGACGCTCTCCGCCGTCCGACGTGAGAGGGGTCGCGGTGCCACGAGCGCCGACGCCCTCGTCTAAGGCGGAGCTTCTGCAGTCGAGGTCGGCACGCAGTCGATCGTACGCGGCGTCGACGACATCACCCGGTTCGATGCCGATGATCTCGCAGGCCTCGAACAGCGCGGCGAGCGGAAGCTCGACGTGGCCGTTGAGCCAGTTGCTCAGCGCCGACGGGGATCTCCGAGCCCTCTCGGCGACAGCTTTCGCCGTGAAACCACGGGCGACGATCCTGCCCTTCAGCTCCCAGCCGACGAGTCTTGAGAAGATGCCGGCCCTGCCGCGAATGTTCATGCGGACACTCTAAAGCGCAATATGAGCATTAGCAATGTCGAAAACGATCATCCAGACCTCTTGACAGTTACTCAGCGAACTACGTAGATTCTTCATATGAGTAATCGTCACGCGATCGATGGGAGTGCGAGCGCAGTGGAAGCTGCCATCGAGCGATCAGGTCGATCGCGTCGGGCGATCTCGAACGAGACGGGAATTCCGTACGCGACTCTCAACCGCAAGCTGGCAGGGAGATCGGAGTTCACGTTCAGCGAGCTCTTCCTGATCTCGGAAGTGCTCGGGGTTCGCCCGTCACGGTTCGTCCCGCCGCGCTTGCCCACGGAGTCCCACTGCTGAGCCGAACGGCGCACGGTGCCACGTGCGCCGTTGACTGCGCGGGAATCAGCTGACCGGAACCGTCGCTGCGGTCGGCGCGAAGAAGTGTCCTGTCCCACCCCCCCCCCTGATGAAGAGAGACGCATGTTCGATTCACACAGCACCAATCCGACGATGCCGAAGGGGAGAGGCGTGCGCCGTGCGGCAGCTGCCGCCAGCGTGGTCGCCGCCGCTCTCGTCCTGTCCGCGTGCGGCGGTGAAGCCGCGACGAACGACAGCGAGCAGACCCTTCGCTTCGGCCTCTCCGCCGAGCCGGCCGTGCCGATCGCCGGCATGAGCCAAGGCGGCGCCGTCTATCAGATGCAGGCGATGCTAAGCAGCGGACTGATGGCGTACGACGCGAAGGGGAACCTTCAACCCGCGCTCGCCGAGTCCTTGGAGCAGCCCGACGACACGACCTACGTCTTCATGCTGCGGGAGGGGCTCGTGTTCAGCGACGGCAGCCCGCTCACGGTGGGGAACGTCACCAAGACGCTCGAGTACTACCGCGATCCTGCCAACGGAACCAAGGTCGGCACGGGCTTGGCTGGTATCGAGTCGATCAGCGACGACGGCGATCGCACGGTGACGGTGGAGCTCTCGGAGCCCGACTCGGCCTTCCTGCACTATCTCGCGATTCCCTTCGCGGGGATCCTGCCGGACGAAGCGCTCACTCCCGGAGCGGAGAGCTGGGTCGGTGCCGGACCGTTCGAGCTCACCGACTTCCAATCGGGGGTGGGTGCCACGCTGAAGAAGAACGACGACTACTACGATGCGGGCGCCGTCGATCTCGAGACGATCGAGGTCACGTTCTATCCGGACGGCGAGGCGCGCACGAACGCGCTGCTGAGCGGCGATGTCGACCTCATCGAGTACGTTCCCTGGGAGAACTTCGAGCGCATCGAGCAGGCCGATGGGTTCACCTTGGACGCGCAGCAGGGGCCCTTCCAATACGTGCAGTTCAACGTGACCGAAGATCGCCCGTTCGCCGACCCGCTCGTTCGGCAGGCTGTGGCGTTCGCGCTCGATCGGGACAACGCGGTGAAGGCCGCCTTCCAGAGCAATGGCGAGCCGCTCGCCGGACTCGCGATCGCGGAGAACGACCCTGCGTACGACCCGAACCTGTCCGCGATGTGGGAGCAGGACGTCGAGCATGCGAAGGACCTGCTGGCCGAGGCCGGGTATCCCGACGGATTCTCGGCGACGATGCTGACGACCTCACAGTATGCGTTCCTCCAAGACACGGCGCTGTCGGTGCAGCAGGATCTCGAAGCGATCGGCATCGACGTCACCCTCGACGCCCCCGACTGGTCCACGCGGGTGAGCAAGGGCAACGGCGGTGAGTACGATCTCGCGGTGTCGGGCGACACCGGAGTCGTCGCGGATGCCTCCTACCTGTTGAGCTGGGTGACCGGTGAGAAGACCTTCAACGTGAGCTGGGGGTACGAGAACGCGGAGCTCACCGACCTGATAGACGAGGGCCTGCGTGCCACCGACGACGCGGCGAAGCACGACATCTATCAGCGGCTCGCCGAAATCTGGGTCGAGGAGGTGCCTATCGCAGCCATCGACACCCGCTCGCAGGCGTATGCATACCGCGACGGCGTCGAAGGCTTCGCCACGCTCCCCGGGATGCTCGTGTTCTACAGCGGATACTCGATCGCCGACACTTCGGTGGAGTGAGGCTCATCTGATGGCTTCATTCATTGTCAGGCGCTTGACGATGGCCGCGGGGCTGGTGCTCCTCGTTCTCACGCTCATCTTCGCGGCGCTTCAGTTTGTTCCGGGTGACCCCGCCGTATTGCTGCTGAGCACCGGCACCGGCGGCGCACCGTCCCCCGAGGCGGTCGAGAGGGTGCGTGAGCAGCTCGGTCTGAACCAGCCGCTGTTCGCGCAGTACGCGCAGTTCCTCGGCGGCGTCGTCACCGGTGATCTCGGCGAATCGTTTCGAACCCAGCAGTCCGTGCTGCAGGCGATCTCGGAGCGGCTGCCGCGAACGCTGCAGCTGGTGCTGCTCGGCACGGTGCTGTCGATCTGCATCGGTGTGCCACTGGGGGCCGTCGCCGCCGTGCGCGGCGGCTGGGCGGACACGGCCGTGACGGCGCTCAGCTCCATCGGCATGGCGCTGCCTGTGTTCGTCTTCGGCGCTGTGCTGATCCTCGTGTTCGCGATCGCCCTGGGCTGGTTCCCCGCCGGCGGCTACGTGAACCCGTTGCACGACCCGGTGGGGGCGCTGGCGAGCATGATCCTCCCGGCCACAACCCTGGCTGTCGGATTCTCCGCACAGATCGCCCGGATGACCCGGTCGTCGGTCCTCGAGATGCGGGGGCAGGACTGGGTGCGTACGGCACGCTCGATCGGGCTCGCACCGCTCGTCGTGTTCCGCAAGCACGTGCTGCGCAACGCGCTGACTCCCGTGGTCACGGTCGTCGGCGTCGGGTTCGGCGTGCTGCTCGGCTCGACCGTGCTGGTCGAACGAGTCTTCAACTATCCGGGACTGTCCAGCCTGCTGATCGACGGAGTGACGAACCGCGACTATCCGGTCGTGCAGGGCATCGTCATCGTGATCGCACTGATGTTCATCGGTATCAACATCGTCGTCGACCTCGTCTACGGCGTGCTCGACCCGAGAGTGAGGCGATCATGACGAACAGGCCCACCCTGGAGAGCCCCCGCGCAGCTGCGTCCCGTAAGGCCCCTCCTCGGACAACCGTCCAGTCCGCACTTCGGCCACGTCGCTCGACGTCGCGACTGCGGCGCGCACTCACGCCGTTCCGAGCGATCATGGCGGTCTATGTGCTCGTCATGCTGTTGGTCACCGCGTTCGCCCCCGTGCTGGCGCCGTACGACCCGATCGAGCAGAACATCGACGCTCGGCTCGTCCCCCCGCTGTCTCCCGGACATCTGCTCGGCACCGACGAGCTGGGCCGCGACATCCTGTCCCGGGTCATGCACGGTGCACAGGTCGAGCTGTTCATCGCGCTGGGCGCTACGCTGCTGGCCTTGGTCCTCGGAACGTTGCTGGGAATCGTCGGCGGCTATTTCGCCGGCATCGTCGAGACCATCACGATGCGGTTGATCGTCGACGTGATCCTCGCGTTCCCGCCGATCGTGCTCGCGCTGCTGGCCGTCACGCTGTACGGCCAGGGCGCGACGACCCTGATCCTCGCGATCGGCGTGCTGTCGGCGCCGCTGTTCGCGCGTATCGCCTACGGGCAGACCCTCTCCGTCAAACGCGAGGAGTATGTGGACGCGGCGAGGGCCTTCGGAGCGCCGACTCCCGTGGTGATCTTCCGCACGATCCTTCCGAACATCTCCGCGCCGATCATCGTGCAGTTCTCACTGACGATCGCGGCCGCGATCCTGCTTGAGTCGGGGCTGAGCTACCTCGGACTCGGGGTCGTCCCGCCCGCGCCCTCCTGGGGATCCATGGTCGCTCAGGGGCAGCGCTATCTCAGCACCGATCCGCACGCACTGCTGGTACCGGGAGCCGTCGTGGTTGTGACGATCCTCGCCTTCGGCATCCTCGGCGATGCGCTCCGCGATCTCCTCGATCCGAAAGCGAAGAAACGCTCATGACCCATCCACTTCTCGAGATCGATCGCCTCTCCGTCGAGTTCCGCACGGGGGACGGGTGGAAACGCATCACTCACGACGTCTCGTTCGACGTCGCGCCCCGGGAGACCGTCGCCCTGGTAGGGGAATCCGGTTCAGGAAAATCGGTGACGGCGATGTCCATCCTCGATCTGCTGCCATCCGGCACGCGTCGCGTGGGGACCATCCGTTTCGACGGCGGCGATGTCCTCGATCTGCCGGAGCGGGAGATCAGGCGGCTGCGGGGTGCCCGGATCGCGACCATCTTCCAGGAGCCGATGACGGCGCTGAACCCCGTCTACACGATCGGCAGCCAGCTCATCGCGGCGCTGCGCAGCCATCGCGAGCTCAGCGCTGCCGAGGCGCGCACGCGCGCCATCGAGCTGTTGGGCGACGTGCACATGCCTGCACCCGAGGAGATGATCGACCACTACCCGCATCAGCTCTCCGGCGGGCAGCGACAGCGCGCGATGATCGCGATGGCGATCTCCAGCGAGCCTGCCCTGCTGATCGCGGATGAGCCGACCACAGCGCTCGACGTCACGGTGCAGGCCGAGATACTCGACCTGATCATCGAGTTGCAGGGCAGGTTGGGCATGGGCGTTCTGATCATCACCCACGACATGGGCGTGGTCGCCGACGTCGCCGACCGTGTCGTCGTGATGAAGGACGGCCGAGTGGTGGAGAGCTGCGAGACGGAGCAGCTCTTCCGAGCGCCCGCCGAGGAGTACACGCGCGAACTGCTTGCCGCGGTGCCGCATCTCGGACAGGTGAGCACGGTCCTGACCTCGTCATCCGAACGACCGCGCGCCGAGGGGGTCACGGTTGAGACGGCGCAGCCCGATGCCGTGCTGCGCATGGACGATACGGTGATCCGGTACCCGGGCCGGTGGCGCCGCCCGGGCTACCAAGCGATCAACGGCATCGACTTGTCGGTCTCGCACGGCGAGATCGTCGGTCTGGTGGGGGAATCGGGCTCGGGCAAGTCGACCATCGGCCGCGCGGCAGTCGGGCTGCTTCCCATCTCGGAGGGCAGGCTTCGGGTGCGCGATCACGAGATCACCGGTCGGGGGAGGCGCGCGCTGAAGGAGCTGCGCCGGAACGTCTCGATGGTGTTCCAGGATCCGGCCTCCTCATTGAACCCGCGGCGCACCATCGGGCAGGCGATCTCCGACCCGCTCCTCTGGCACGGGACGCTGCGCGACGCGCATCGGCGGAGGACACGATCGCAGGAGCTGCTGGAACAGGTGAGGATAGATCCAGACTGGGTCGACCGCTTCCCGCACGAACTCTCCGGAGGTCAGCGGCAGCGCATCGGGATCGCGAGGGCGATCGCCACCGACCCGGTGCTGATGATCGCGGACGAGCCGACCAGCGCGCTCGACGTATCGGTGCAGGCCGAGGTGCTGAACCTCTTCCGCGACCTGCAACGGGAGATCGGGTTCTCCTGCCTGTTCATCAGCCACGATCTGTCGGTGGTCGAGACGCTTGCGAATCGCGTCGTTGTGCTCCGCCGGGGTGAAGTGGTCGAGCAGGGCCCGGCGGAGCAGGTGCTGCGCCGGCCCCGAGCCGACTACACGAAGCACCTCATCGCGGCGGCGCCCGTTCCCGATCCGATCGTGCAGCGCAGGCGGCGTGAGAAGCGCACCGGCCACGCGGGGCTGCGCGTCGGAACCGAGTCGGTCGAGCACATCCACGACACAGAAGAAGGTCATCGTTCATGAGAATCGCCATCTGCCAGTTCCACTCGGGCACGGACAAAGAACGGAATCTCGCGACGATCGCGGGTCTGGCGGCAGAAGCCGAGGCGAGCGGAGCGAAGCTCGCGCTGTTCCCCGAGCTCGCGATGTATGACGAACCGACGCTCGGCCTAAGCGCCGTCGAACACGCCGAAGCTCTGGACGGGCCCTTCGTCACCGGGCTGGCGACGATCGCACGGAGGACAGGGCTGTTCCTGGTCGCCGGAATGACGGAGCGGATCGACGGCGAGCGCGCGTACAACACGGCCGTCGTCGTCTCGCCCTCGGACGGCCTCACCGCTCGGTACCGCAAGGCGCACCTCTACGACGCATTCGGATATCGCGAATCGGACACCATCCGGCCTGGCGAGCTCGAAGGGCCTGTGACGTTCGAGGTCGACGGTGTCACGGTCGGCGTGCTCACCTGCTACGACCTCCGCTTCCCCGAGGCGGCGCGGCAGCACGCGGACGCCGGCACCGACCTGCTGCTGTACCCGTCTGCGTGGATGCCTGGCGCCCGCAAAGAGGACCACTGGAGCACGCTCCTGCGGGCACGAGCCATCGAGAACACCGTCTTCGTCGCGGGAGTGTCCCAGTCCCCGCCGGACATCGGCATCGGCGGCAGCTTGATCGCCGATCCGATGGGAGTGACGATGGCCGAGCTCGGCGAGCACCCCGGGGTCGCCACGGCCGACGTCCACCATGCGCGCATCGCCGACGTCCGGGCGAAGAACCCGAGCCTGGCGAATCGCCGGTTCGCCGTCGTACCACTCGATTCCCACACGACCAAGGAGGAAGAACATGTCTGACACTTCATCGCGGACCCCGAAGACGGGAGCGTGGCTCTCGGATGGAAGCACGGCCGTCGGAGAGATCGTCGCGTCGCTCGGCTTCGACTTCGTCGTGCTCGACGTGGAGCACGGTGCGTTCGACCTGACCACGCTCGAGAGGTTCATCCCGCTTCTCAAGGGACTCGGTCTCGAAGTCTTCTCGAAGGTCCTGGTCCCTGAGCGCGGCGCGGTTCAGCAGGCGCTCGACTTCGGATCGGACGGTGTGATCATTCCTCATATCGAGAGCGCCGAACACGCGGAGTTCGTCACGTCGTACGGGAAGTTCCCGCCGCTGGGCAGTCGCAGTCTCGCAGGCGGGCGCACGATGGGGTACGGCGGCTACGACGACGACTGGGTAGAGCAGCAGAATCGGGACGTCAAGGTATTTCCGATGGTCGAGGACCCCGGCGCGCTTCGCGACGTCGAGAAGATCGCAGCCCTCCCGACTGTGGACGGCATCTTCATCGGGCCGGGCGATCTCTCTCAGACGGGTGGGAGGGGAGCGTATACGCGGACGGAGGAGGACTTCGACGACTTCCGGGCTGTCGTCTCGGCGGTACGAGCGAACCGCAAACAGTGGGTGTTCCCGGCGTGGTCGACGGTTGAGAAGGAGTTCGCGGTGTCGGAAGATGCGGATTACGCACTGTTGACGATGCAACACGTAGCCGTGGTCCGCGGATATGAGGAGGGTCTGAAAGAGATGGAGGCGGTGCGCGCCGGCACATGCAGTGGGTGAAACGCACGGGGCACTGCCCCGGCCTCAACGCCTGAACGCTGAGTCCGGGGCAGCCTCACTGCGCATCATCAGAATCCGACTGCTCGAACGTGATGCGCTTCGTTCCTCCGTCGAGGGCGAGTCGTCGAGTGATCGCTAGTCATTGTGCGTGAAATAGTCCGCAGCACCTGCGAACCCGACGAAGTTTCGCTCGCTGAGCTTTCGGTCGCTGTTCGGTCCAAAGAAAATCACGTAGTACGTTCCAGAGCCGAAGATCTTCGTATGCGCCCTGGCCTTAAGAGATTCCTCGTTTTCCTGGGATGACTTCGCCGGGAACGAGTACACGCCAAATTCACCAAGACTCAGGCCCCCGGAGTTGTGCGGATCCGGGTAGAAGAAGTCGCCGGCGTGGACGTTGAAAACATCCTCCGCGATGGTCACCGCCTTGTTGGGATCGTACCCGACCTCACCCCAGCCGAGCGGGTAGCCGGTAGAAAGCGAGAACATCCCCTCTTGCACCCAAGTCTCGACCTCGCTTTTCGTCGACCCGACGATGAACACCGTCACATTCTTGACCTTGATGGTCACTCCGTCGATGGTCGCTCCGTCGTGAGTCTCGACGACCGGCGTGCCCTTCGGGATCGAACCAGAGCGCTCGCGAGCGACGTCGGGAACCGAGGCGATCGTGTTGTCCGTCTTGGTCAGCTCCTTGATCTTCTCCACCGAGAGACGATGCAGGAAGCGCAGCGTGTCTCCGGCCTTGGGATCGAAGCCGTTGAGCTGGAGCGTCGTCGGCTCATCATGATCGAGGTCGACCTGGATATGGAGCGGCTCGTGGTGCGAATGGCTCGGAGTGAATGCCACCTTGAGATTGCCCTGACCCGCGTTGAGCACTTCGGGATAGTTCCGGGTGAAGTGGAAGACCCGGTCCACCGGGGCATCGAATGGCGTCTCGTAGCCGTTGAAACGCCTGACGTAGTCGAACGATGTGGTTCCCGTCTCGTCGGAGCCCGTGGGGTGGCCCGCCTTGAGATCCTGCGCAAGGCCGGACGCTCCGCGCAGATGTGCACCTCCAAGGAGCCCGGAGATCGTCGGCGTGATCTTCACACCTTCATCCCGCTCCTGCTTGTAGAACGGGGTGCTCAGGATCCGAGCCAGTGTTCCTCGACGTGATTCGCCAGCGGTCGCCATCCGCTTCACCAGGGTTTCGAGGTTCGCCTCCATCACGGCTCGGATGACTCGCTGCTGCACGTCCTTCGTGCGCAGCTTCTCGATCTTCTTCTCCCACCCGACGCCTGGCCCTGTAGGGCCGGTCAGTCCGTTCAGGCCGGTGACTACCTTCAGTGCGCGTGCGATAGCGCCTACGAAGAGGCGATGGTCAGAAGCCTCAGAGGGTTGGTGCGGAGCATCTTTGTGACCTGTGTCGAGCTGATGACTCCTCCGCTCTTCGCCTCCGACGCGAGCTTGAGGAATGACGCAGCCAGGTATCCGAGTCCCCATTGACCATGCGTCCGGGGGTTCATGTAGACCTCGGCGCCTGTCAGATCCTGCGAGAGCAGGATCTGATCCTCATGTCCCCGTCGAAGCAGCTCGAGGAGCAGTTCCACTCGGGTCGAATCCGACTTGTGATACGCATCCTTCGGGAAGTGTCCGTCCTTCGGATGAGCTTCCGCCGGCTGGGTGAAGATGTCCCAGGTCTGCTTCCCGATGGTGTCGATAGCGAGATTGGCGCCCGTGTCGGCCACAGAGAGCACGTAGTCGAGATGGCTCCCCTTCGTCGTCTCCTGATGGGTGTCCTGATGCCCGACCACCACGCGATTCAGCGGGAGTCCCTCGGCCCGAATGATCGCGATCTGCTCCAGCGCCATCGTGCCGTGTGTGGTGTGAGTCGTCAGCGCGAGGCCTGTCTCTTTCGCGGCACGAGCCGCTGCACGCAGGCACTTCTCCTCGTGCGCAGTGATCTCGCCGAGGCTCGTCGCCTGCTCGCCGAAGATTCCCGCGGTGATGCGAGTGCTCCCGATTCCTGTTCTCGCGTCGTTGATGAACCGCGCGGTCATCTGTTCGACGGTGAACTCGCGAGTCCACTGGGGACTGAACTTCTCGAGGTACACCGCGGTTCCCGCAACGATGTGAACGCCGGACCTTTCGGAGATCTCAGCGAGCAGCGAGACGTTGTCGCCCTGTTCGTCTCGACCGACGACCCCGTACGGGCTCAAGTCGACGACGAGGTTGACGCCGAGCTCACGCATCGACGAAAGCGCCCGAACGGCGACGTTCACCTGGTCCCGTGCATAGTCGTGGTCGCCCGGGTTCGCCGTGAAGTCCAGCTCGTCTGTCGCGACGTGCGCACCAGGGCGACCACCTGAGAGCCAGGGCCCCGGCGTCAACGAGAGGAGATGCTCATGGTGCATTATTCGAGTGATCACCGAGGGATCGATCGGCCCTCGGACTGTCTGGATATGTGACATCGTGTGCCCCTTCTACTGGGTGGTGGAGGTCGGCATTGCTTCGACATATCTGATGAGTCGTCCTCTAGGTCGTCTTCGTGAGCTTGTTGAGCCCTGCCGGAGAATCCGGGTCGCGACCCAGCCACAGCGACAGGCTGAGAGCCAGTCGCTGGATGGGGATGATCTCGAGCAGCGGGATGAGCGGACTCCACACGTCGTGCGACTCGGTCAGCACCGGCTCCACCGCGGACAGGCCCTCGACCGCCGGCCCGAACGTGTGGACCGCGCCTCCGAGCTGGTGTGCGGCAAGCGCGAACGCCTGGACTGACTCACGACCCTCTGGCACAGAGGTGAGGGCGATCACCGGCACTCGCGGCTCGATCTGCCCGAGCGGCCCGTGCGTGGCGTCGGACGCGGACCAGCCGGAAGCGGCGATTGCGCTCGTCTCCATCAGCTTGAGCGCACTCTCCTGCGCACTCGACATCGAATAGCCGCGGCCGACGATGAGCGCGCGCCTGGTAGTCGCCAGACCTTCGACCAAACCGCCGTCGCATTCGCCCCGGACGAGGCCGCGGGCGACCGCCACCGCCTTGTCCACCTCGGCAGTGAGGCTCTCCCAACTGCGCCCCACGACTCGGGCGAGCGTGAGCAGAAGTGCGAGAAGCTCAGCCGTGTAGGTCTTCGTCGCTGCGACAGAGCGCTCGACCCCAGCAGACAGATCGACCTGCACATCGCCGAGCCTCGCGAGAGCGCTCTGAGGATTGTTCGTGAAGGTGATGAGCGATACACCTGCTCGCTGGCACGACCTGGCCGTCTCGATGAGGTCGGGAGATTCGCCCGACTGAGAGATCGCCAACGCCACCGCGGCGGGGTATCGGAGAGCGGCACCGTGGACGGTCACCGTGGCAGGAGTCGATAGCTGCACCGGAATCTCCAGCATCTGCTGGGCCAGATACTGTGCGTACCGCGCGGCGTGATCACTTGACCCCCTGGCTATCATCACCAGCATCTCGGGGCGTTCGACCGTGATGAGAGCCGCGGCCTCGTCGATGGCGTCCTTCTGGGTGCGGATGAGATCGAGCCATCGATCCGGCTGCTCTGCGATCTCCGCGCGCATGAGCGAACCGGGTGTCTTCGTCACGGTCATGAGACGAGCCCGGTGATCATCGCGACGACCTCGTTGTGGCTGGTGTCGCTCAGCTTCTTCGTGGCGACCTGGGTGCCGCGCCGGAGCACCGAGACGCGATCCGCGATCCGGAACACCTGATCCATGTTGTGGCTGACGATCAGGACCGCCATGCCGCGTTCTTTGAGCTTGACGATGAGCTCTTCGACCTTGGCCGTCTCCGCCACACCGAGTGCGGCAGTGGGCTCATCGAGGAGCACGATGCCGGATGCCCAGTGCGTCGCGCGGCAGATCGCAATGCCCTGCCGCTGTCCGCCGGAGAGATCGCTGAGCGTGGCCCTGGCAGACGGAATGCGCACGTCGAGGGTGTCCACCAGTTCCTGGGTCTGCTTCGCCATGCCCTTCCGATCGAGGATCCCGATGGGGCCTTTTGTGAGTTCCCTGCCCAAGAACATGTTCATGTACACGGGCTGCTCTGGGACCAGCGCGAGGTCCTGATACACGACCTCAACGCCTTTCTCTCTGGCGTCGGACGCGTCCCGGAAGACAACAGGCTCTCCGTTGAGTGAGATCTCCCCTTCCGAGGGCTGGTAGAGCCCCGAGATGATCTTGATGAGGGTCGACTTGCCTGCGCCGTTGTCGCCCACGAGCGCGACGATCTCTCCTGCTCCGACGTCGAGATCGAACTGTTCGATCGCGACGATCCCTCCGAACTTCTTGCGGATCCCCGTGAGTCGGAGGGGAGTGGCGGGTTCTGCGGTGATGATGCTCATGGTTCTGCGCTCGTTCCTAGTTGTTCTTCTTGCCGCGAAGGGAGAAGGAGACCGCGAGCAGGATGATGACCCCGCGCACGATCATCTGCTGCGACACGTTCAGACCGGCGAGGATGAGACCATTGTTGATCATGCTCATCAGCAGAGACCCGATGAGCGCCCCGAGGACTGTTCCCTTGCCACCGAAGAGACTTGTGCCACCGACGATGGCCGCCGCGATGACTGTCATCAGATCGGTCTCGCCAAGGGTGTATCTGGCGCTTTCGAGGCGACCGGCGTAGAGCAGCCCGGCAAGCGCTGCGGTCATCGAGCTCCCGATGAGCACCATCATCCTGACTCTGGTGACCTTGATGCCGCTGACTCGGGCAGCCGATGCATCATTGCCCACGGCCAGCACGTGCGCGCCGTAGCGGCGCTGGCGAAGCAGATGCCAGCCGACAGCAAGGGCGGCGATGGTCCACCACAGCAGGATGGGGATGCCGAGCAGACTCCCGCCTCCGAAGAGCCAGACGAACGGCCCGTTCGAGACAGGCACTGCCTGGAGATCCGTCAACTGGCGAGCGATGCCCGCGACCAACCCCATAGTCGCAAGCGTCACGAGGAATGACGGAAGTCGCACCCATGTCACGAACACACCGTTCACGAAGCCGACGAGGGCTCCGACCCCGAGTCCTGCGGCCGCTCCGATCCACCACTGCTGGGTCGCTTCCAGAGCGACGGCCGCGGAGAGAGCCGAAAGCGCAACGGTCGACCCGATCGAGAGGTCGATCTGACCGGTGGACAGCACGAACACTGTCCCGATCGCCATGATGGTGATCGGTGCTGCCTGAATGACGATGTTCGTCAGGTTGGCCGGGTTCAGGAAGTACTGCGTCTGAGTGATCGCGAAGTAGAGAAAGACGAGAGCGAATCCGATGTAGACGACATAGTTGGTCCAGGTCACGCCTCGAAGACGCGCGAGGACACCGGCCGATGAGGATGCGGTTGTCATGATGGGGTTCCTTCGGAAAGGCTGATTGAGTCCAGTGCAAGGCGCACCGCACCCGCGACAGGGGCTCGGTCTCCGAGCATGCTGTGTCGGATATCGAGTGGGCGGCCTCCGAGGCGGTCCACCCAGCTCACGATGCGGGCGAGGAGGTCCTTCCGCGATCCGATGCCGCCGCCGAGGACGAAGACCTCGGGATCCAGGACTGCCGCGACGGCCACGAGAGCTGTTGAGATCCAACGCGCTTCGACGTCCACCGCCTCGATCGCGGCGTCTTCGCCAGCCGCGGACCGGGCGAAGATCTCCTCAGGTGCGACGGTCTGCTCCGTCGCCCTGCGGTATCGACGGGCAAGCGCATCCCCGGCGACAGCCTCTTCCAACGGGCCCTTGCGATGATTCTCGACCGCGAAGGGGTCCGTTCCGAACGGGAGGAAGCCGATCTCGCCCGCTGCTCTCTTGGAACCTCGGATGATCCGACCGTCGGCGATGATGCCCATGCCGATACCGGTGCCGATGGAGACGAAGACGAAGTCGCGGGCGGTCAGCCCGACGCCGTGATGGAGCTCACCGAGCGCGGCCACATTCACGTCGTTGTCGAGCACAACCGGATGCGACAGCGATTCCGAAAGCCGCGTGGCAAAAGGTCGGATGCCGATCCCTGAGAGGTTGGGAGCGAGAGTCAGGCTCGTCCCATCGCCGGTGGGGACACCGGCGCCGCCGATTCCCGTCGCGACGATCCTCGACGGGTTCGCGCCGACGGCGTCGGCAAGGTCTTGGACGGTCTGAACGATCTGTGCCAGGAGACCTGCTTCCTGGTGTTCCGTCGGGGTCACATGATCGGCAAGAATCTCTCCCGACATGTCTGCGATTCCCGCTCGGAGCTTCGTGCCGCCGAGATCGATTCCGACGACGAATCCCGAGGAACTCGGCAGGCGCGCATGATCATCGAGCATGCTTCCTCCATTCTGGGCATATGCGGCCGTCATGGGCTTCTTCACTGCTTCGACGCGTCGAGGACTGCCGAAGGCACCTCCTGGTTCCACGCCTCGTATCCATCGGCCACGTTGTCCTTGGTGATGGACACTGAGTCTGAGACGGCGAATTCTGGTGCCGGCTCTTCGAGGATGGCGAGTGCGGCGGCGGTGGCCATTGCTCGCCCGTAGTCGTAGGCTTCGTCCGCGACGATTGCTGCGACGTTTCCGTCGGCCGCCATGTCTGCCGCGATGGTGTCGTCCAGGTCTACGGTGACGATCTTGGTGGTCGAGTTTCCCGCGTTCTTCAAGGCGGAGAGGACGCCCTGAGCGGGGACGGCCCAGCTCGTGTAAACACCGGCGAGGTCGGGGTGCCTGGTGAGGAGCGGATTGGCGATCTCTTCGGCCTTGTTCGGGTCGCTGAACCCTTCTTTTGCGACGATCTTCACGTCGGGGCATTCTGCTGCGATCGTGGAGAGGAACGAGGCGTCGCGGAAGTTGGTGACGTGGAAGTCCGCGTCGTAGTAGAGGACTGCTATCTCGCCTCCGTCTGGGACGGCATCGCACATGGCGTTGCCTGCGCGCTGGCCGATCTGGAAGAGATCATCCGTGAGGACGGACTGATACTCCTTCCCGTACGAGTAGTCGTCGGGCGCCTGATCGGCGAAGACGAGCTTCACGTTCTGATCGACCGCGTCCTGGTAGACGGCGTTTGCCGTGACCGGGTCGACGGCCTGCCCGAGGATGACGTCGGGCTTCAGTGAGAGGGCGGTCTGTACTTGGTTCGCCTGGGTTGCGGCGTCGAACTTCGCATCGGTCGTCGAGACGATCTCGACCCCGAGGCGGTCCAGCTCGTCTTCGATGCCGGCCTGGATGGCGTTCGACCAGCTGGAGAGTTCGTGCCAGGCGATGGCGGCTCGGTAGCCGCCGTTCTCCAGCTCGGCGATCTGCTCCTCGGTCAGTTCCAAGTCGGATGCGGGGGTCGGCTGCTCGCCGTTCGGGCCTTCCGTCGCCGTGACGGTTCCGAACTGATCGATGACCGTGTCGGTCGGCACGTCGTCGGAAGGCGCGCCTCCGGCGTCGCACGACGCCAACGCCAAGGCGGCGGCCATCGTTGCGGAGACAGCCAGTGCTCGAGAGCTTCTCATGATCCGTTTTCCTGTTCTCTTGTTGGGGATTCTCTTCACCGGGAGGGTGAATCGGATGACTCGGGGTGGGGCATGGGCCGCACCAGGCAGATGGTGAAGCTCTCCGTCGCGCTGACGGCGATCTGTTCGTCAGCAACAGCATGATGCTTTGTTTGCAACATGCAAGCAAAGCATCAACCGGCTGTCAAGAGGGAATCGGGCGAGGTTGGTGGAGGTGGTCCCTGCGTCCCCGATGGACTCGACTACATTTGGTGTCAACGTGAGTCGAAAGAGGTGTCCGATGGTCCACGACATGCGAGAGCTGAATCGTGCTGCGGTTCTGGCTGAGTTGTTGCGCAGTCGCCCTGCGAGCCGGAAGCAGATCGCTTCGCGCACCGGAGTCTCGCCCGCGACCGTGACCCGAGCAACAGATCAGCTGATCCACGAGGGCATTGTTCGGGAGGGCGACGAGATCGTCGTGGAGAACCGCGGGCGGCGAGCCAGGGCGCTTGACCTGGTGGCGGAACGTTCCTATGCGGTGGGGATCGATCTGGGGGCGTCGAATACTCGTCTCGTGATGACGGACCTCGTCGGCGCCCCGCAGATCGCGGTCGAGACGAAGACGCCGTCGCAGCTGTCTTCGCAGGAGATGGCCTCATGGCTGGCGCGTGAGGTCATCGATGCCGCTGCGGCGGCAGGTGTGTGGAGTGCTGTTGCGCACATCTCGCTGGGGCTCCCTGGTGCAGTAGGGCAGGGTGACCGCGTGGTGTCGAATGCCCCGAACCTTCCGCACGTTGAGGACGTTCGCTTCCTGGAGGTCCTCGAGCGCGAGCTCGGGATGACGTTGGAGGTCGACAACGACGCGAACTTCGCGTTGCTCGGGGAGCAGCGATTCGGCTCGGCTCGCGATGCGCCGACCGCCGCCATGCTGACTCTCGGTACGGGCCTTGGCGCAGGGCTCGCCATCGATGGATGGATCTTGCAGGGGAGGCACGGTCTCATCGGCGAGTTCGGACAGCTTCCGATCGGTGCGCACGGCTTGCACCTCGAGCACTTCGTGACCGGGCCGGGTCTCCTGCGTCGCGCTCGTGAAACTGGGGTGGTGTTGGAGAGCCCAGCAGACCTCTTCTCGGATGCTCAACCGACTTCGGCGAAGTCGCTGAGGGAAGAGTTCGACCATGCTCTGCGCGTGGTGCTCACCGCGATCGCGGTCTCCTGCGAGCCCGAGGTCATCGTCCTCGGTGGAGGCATCTCAAGATCACTGGAGTCTCGATTGAGCGCGTATCAGGACGCGCTCGAGCAGAGTCTCCGATATGCGCCGAAGCTCCGTGCTGTCGAACTGGGCAACTTCTCGGGTGCGGTCGGTGCTGCTGTGACGAGCCTTCGAACAATGTATCGCGAGCTCGGTGTCCATGAGAGTGCGCTCGTGGATCTGCCGACGGCGCAACCGCTTGATCTTGACAGTCTGGTCGCTGTGGCGAGGGCGCCTCACGCAGTCGCCTAGCGCACGGATCTCAGTGCCTCGCCCCCTGTCGCCCAGAGGCGACAGGGGGCGAGGAGGCGGCTCCAGTCGGTCGCTTCGAAGGGGTGTGCCGAGGAGCCGGGTCAGATTGCCGGTTGACTTCAGAGGGGTCGTGGGTCACCATTTAGTTCCAAGCTGCAATCAAAACGTGAAGTGCTCTTCGTCGATACGAGCGCGCGCGAAGGCCGTCCCTGACCGTACAAAGCTGAAAGAACTGCAATGTTCCTGAATCTCCTCATGCGTCGCAATCCGGCACTTCTTCAACAAGCAATCGCCTTCCACCAAGACGGGCGAGTGCCGCCGAACACCAACGTCCTGGATCTTGACGCGATCACACTGAATGCACGCGCATTCAATGCAGAAGCCTCGCGTCTGGGGCTGACGCCGTTCGCGATGACGAAGCAGATCGGACGGAACCCGGATGCGGCGCTGGCGATCGCGGCGGGTGGGATCACCCGGTTCGTCGGTGTGGATCTCGATGACTGTCTCGCCGCGCATGCCGCTGGCCTTGAAGCCGGGCATGTCGGGCACCTGGTTCAGATCCCCAGCCACAGCGCGGAACGTGCCGCGGAGCTTCATCCCGAGTACTGGACGGTGTTCAGCATCGACAAAGCCGTCGAAGCCGGGCGAGCGGCTCTGAAGCAGGGAAGGGTGCAGAAGGTGCTCGCGCGGATCCATGCCCCGGGTGACCGCTTCTACCCCGGGCACGAAGGAGGGTTCGAGGCCTCGGGTATCAAGCAGGTCGCGGATCAGTTGGATGCCGTTGCGGGTGTCGAATTCGGCGGGGTCGTGACGTTTCCTGCAACGCTGTTCGATTCCGAGGCGGGGAAGGCGAAGTCGACGCCCAACCTCGCCACTCTGACTCGTGCCCTCGAAGACCTGAGAGCCGCAGGTCGCAAGGACGTGCAGGTGAATGCGCCGGGAACGACGTCGACGTCTGTTCTGTCGACGCTCGCCGAGGCAGGGGCCACGCAGGTCGAACCCGGCCATGGTCTGACCGGCACCACTCCGCTGCATGCGGCCGAGGACCAGATCGAGGTTCCTGCGGTCACCTATGTCAGCGAGGTGTCCCACATCCACAATGACCGTGCCTATGTGTTCGGTGGTGGTCTGTACGTTGATCCGGTGCTCGGAAGCACTGCGACGCACGCGTTGGTCGTGCCGTCAGGAGGGGAGCTCGCAGACGCCGTCGAGCTCCCGGTCGAGATGCCAGCACCCGAAGCGATCGACTATTACGCCACCATCCCGCTCGAGGGGAACCGTATCGCCACCGGCGACACGGTTCTCTTCGGGTTCCGTGTTCAGGCGTTCGTGACTCGCTCTCACACGATGGGGATCTCCGGGCTCTCGACGAACAATCCCTCCCTGGCCGCGCGCGTCCCCGCTACTGGCCTCTCACTCTGATCCATCCCCACCTCGACGACAGTGTGAGGCCATGTTTCTCAACAATCTGATCTCCCAGAACCCCGCGTTCGCTCGTGCGGCGATCGAGCTCCATCAGTCAGGAGAACTCCCGCCTGACACCTATGTCATCGACTTGGACACCCTTGCTGAGAACGCCAAGATGATGACGACAGAAGCGCACCGACTCGGGCTCGATGTCGTTGCGATGACGAAGCAGTTCGGACGCAACCCGGATGCGATCCGCACCCTGAAGAACAACGGCGTCGACTCGTTCGTCGCCGTCGATCTCGAAGGCGCGAGAGCGATCCATCGTGTGCGACAACCGCTGGGCAACGTCGGGCATCTGGTGCAGATCCCCAAGCACGCTGCCGAGGAAGTCGCTGCGATGGAACCTCAGAGCTGGACTGTCTTCAGCGATGGGAAAGCACAAGAGGTCGCCGACGCGACGCTGGCACAGTTCGGAGGCCACGGACACAGCCAGGGCCTCCTTGCTCGGATATTCGGGCCGGACGACGAAGTCGTCGAAAGTCATGCCGGGGGCTACGACGTCACCGAGATCCTGAAGATCGCCGACCGATTCGACGGGCTGGGAACTGCTCATTTCAACGGAGTGACGAGCTATCCGGCCTTGATGTTCGACAAGGTGAAGCACACCGTTCACCCCACGCCCAACCTGCGCACGCTCCAGCAGGCGGCGGAGACGCTGCGCAAGGCGGGCCGTGCTGATGTCGTGATCAACGGGCCTGGCGAGACATCGACCAATGTCATGTCAACGCTCGCAAGCCACGGCGTGACTCAGGTCGAGCCTGGGCACGGCTTCACCGCCACCGGTGGGTATCACGCCTTCGGGAATCTCCCTGAGCGCCCTGCGATGCTCTATCTCTCCGAGGTCTCGCATCTCGACGGTGACTTCGGTTTCTGCTTCGGCGGCGGCTTGTATCTCTGCATCGGGTCGATCGAGTACCAGCCGCAGGCCATCGTCGGCCGTGATTTCGATACCGCCGTCACTCAGAAGGTCAACGCGACGTTGGCTCAGAACCATCAGGTGATCGACTTCTACGGTCGTCTTGCGCAAACCGAACGTCGCTCGCTTGCGCCGGGTGACAGCGCCTTGTTCTGTTTCCGAGCTCAAGCCTTCTACGTACGCAGCCACATCGCTGGCGTGTCGGGCATCCACACGGGCAAAGCCAAGGTCGAGGGTATCTACACGTCGTCAGGACGCCCTCTCTGAGCACGCGCTGCGTCGTGGGGATGGACAAGCGCGTTCGGCGCCTTGACAGCGTCGAACGGATGAGCGAACCGACTCGCTGTGCGGTCACCCTGCCGAGGG
Source organism: Microbacterium halotolerans (assembly GCF_003569805.1). GTDB lineage: Bacteria > Actinomycetota > Actinomycetes > Actinomycetales > Microbacteriaceae > Microbacterium > Microbacterium halotolerans. The sequence continues at coordinate 94,292 of NZ_QVLP01000018.1, forward strand.
CGCGGTCGTGCGCGCACATACGGCGCACGACCGCCTCGCGCGAGCCCTCGACGAGCCACCCCCGACCCGCGTCGAGCGAAACAAAATTGGCACTCGCGTTGCGAGAGTGCCAGAGAGCGTCCTAAACTGCCGTTAGCACTCTCACACCGAGAGTGCGAACCTATAGTCTTCTGACACCACAGGGAAGAGGTACACCGTGTCGGTTTCCATCAAGCCGCTCGAGGACCGCATCGTCATTCAGCAGGTCGAGGCAGAGCAGACCACCGCCAGCGGTCTGGTCATCCCCGACACCGCCAAGGAGAAGCCCCAGGAGGGCGAAGTCGTGGCCGTCGGTCCCGGCCGCATCGACGACAACGGCAATCGCGTTCCGCTCGACGTCGCAGTCGGCGACCGCGTGCTGTACAGCAAGTACGGCGGCACCGAGGTGAAGTTCGGCGCTGACGAGTACCTGGTGCTCTCGGCGCGCGACGTCCTCGCCGTCGTCGTCCGCTGACACCGCGTTCCTCAGAGCCCCGGGCCTTGGTGGTCCGGGGCTCTGCGCGTTCCGGGGAGACGCCGCGCCCCGGTGCGGCGGGCTGAGCGCGTTCGCGAACAGAATGCGCGCAGAGCAACACCGATCCCCGCGGAACATGTTCGTGAATGCGCGATCTGTTGTCCTGCGCGCGAGCAGTCCTCTGCGACCGCCGCCTCGCCTCGCGGGACTAGGCTTGTCCGGTGAGCAGCGACCCGGATGATGCGCGTACGCGCATGGTCGGAACTGGGTACGGCTTCAGCGCGTACCTGCTGTGGGGCTTCCTTCCGCTCTACTTCGTGCTGCTCGCGCCGACGGGCCCATGGGAGGTCGTCGCCTGGCGGGTGATCCTGTCACTCGCACTGTGCGCCGTGCTGCTCACCTTCACGCGCGGATGGCGCCGGTTGGTCGTCGTGCTGCGCAACCCTCGGCTGGTCTGGTGGACCGTGCTGGCCGGACTGCTCATCTATGCGAATTGGCAGGCGTTCCTGATCGCGGCGCAGAGTGGGCAGGTGCTGCAGGCGAGCCTCGGGTACTTCATCAATCCGATCGTGACAGTGCTGCTCGCGGTGATCTTCCTGCGGGAGCGCCCTCGCCCGCTGCAGTGGGCGGCCATCGCCGTCGTCGCCGTCGCGGTCGGTGTGATCGTCGTCGGATACGGATCTGTGCCGTGGCTTTCGCTGGCGATGGCGCTGTCCTTCGGGTTCTACGGCCTCGTGAAGAACCGCATCGGTCCCGCGGTCGACGCCGTCGGCGGGCTCGCGCTCGAGACGCTGTGGCTCACTCCGATCGCGATCGCTCAGCTCGTGCTGGTCGCTGCGACCACGGGCCTCACCTTCGGCGTGAGCGGCCTCTGGCACGCCATCGCCCTCACCTGCGCTGGTGCCGTCACGACCGTGCCGCTGCTGCTGTTCGCCGCAGGGTCACGTCGCGTGTCCCTCTCGGCGATGGGCATGCTGCAGTTCATCGCCCCGATCCTGCAGTTCATCACCGGCGTCTTCCTCCTCGGCGAGGCGATGCCGCCAGAGCGGCTCACCGGCTTCGCGCTCGTGTGGGTCGCGTGCGCGCTGCTCATCGTCGACATCCTGCGCTCTTCCCGTCGCGGTCGCCGGGCGAGGCGTGCGGCTCGGCACATCACGGACGAGACCGTCGCACCGGTGTGAGCCGAGGCGATCATCCGCAGCTCGGCTCGGCGCACGGAATATCTGCACGCTGGCGCGACTTAGAATGTGGAACAGGCGCGGGTCACAAGCCACGCGAGCCGAGTTCCACAGGAGAGGTGCTGCCCATGACTGACCACGATCCCTTCGGCTTCGTCGGGCTGACGTATGACGATGTGCTGCTCCTGCCTGGGCACACTGACGTGATTCCGTCTGAGGCGGACGCCTCGACCCGATTGACCAAGCGGATCTCGTTGAACATCCCCGTGGTCTCCGCCGCGATGGATACCGTCACGGAGGCTCCGATGGCGATCGCCCTTGCGCGCCAGGGCGGCATCGGCATCATCCACCGCAACATCTCCATCGAGGATCAGGCGAAGCAGGTCGATCAGGTCAAGCGCTCGGAGTCGGGCATGATCACCGACCCCGTCACGGTCACGCCAGAGGCGACGCTTGCCGAGCTCGACGCGCTGTGCGCGCACTTCCGCGTCTCCGGTCTTCCCGTCGTCGATGAGAACCGCAGGCTGCTCGGCATCATCACCAACCGTGACACCCGATTCGTGCCCCGCGCAGAGTGGGCGACCATGAAGGTGCACGAGAAGATGACGCCGATGCCGCTCGTGACGGCGCCGGTGGGCACCTCCCGCGAGCAGGTGCTGGAGCTGCTGGCGAAGCACCGCATCGAGAAGCTCCCGCTGGTCGACGACGCGGACACGCTGCAGGGTCTCATCACCGTCAAGGACTTCGACAAGGCGGAGGACTATCCGCTCGCCGCGAAGGACGATGAGGGCAGGCTGCGCGCCGGAGCCGCTGTCGGCTTCTTCGGCGAGGGCTACGAGCGGGCGATGGCGCTCGTCGACGCGGGCGTCGACGTGCTCGTCGTCGACACCGCGAACGGGCACAGCCAGGGTGTCCTCGACATGATCTCGCGCCTCAAGAAGGACCCGGCTGCGGCGCACGTCGATGTGATCGGCGGGCAGGCAGCGACCCGCGAGGGTGCGCAGGCGCTCATCGATGCGGGTGCCGACGCCATCAAGGTCGGCGTCGGGCCGGGATCGATCTGCACCACGCGCATCGTCGCGGGCGTCGGTGTTCCGCAGATCACCGCGATCTACGAGTCGGCCAAGGCCGCCATCCCCGCCGGCGTTCCCGTGATCGCCGACGGCGGGCTGCAGCACTCCGGCGACATCGGCAAGGCGCTCGTCGCCGGTGCTGACTCGGTGATGCTCGGATCGCTCCTGGCCGGAACCAAGGAGTCGCCAGGCGACCTGATCTTCGCCAACGGCCGCCAGTTCAAGGCGTACCGCGGCATGGGCTCGATGGGCGCCATGCAGACGCGCGGCAAGAACACCTCCTACTCGAAGGACCGCTACTTCCAGGCGGATGTGCCCAGCGACGAGAAGCTGATCGCCGAGGGCATCGAGGGGCAGGTCGCCTACCGCGGCCCGCTTTCGTCGGTTGTGCACCAGCTGGTCGGCGGCTTGCGCCAGACGATGTTCTACGTCGGCGGCGGCTCGGTGTCGGAGCTGAAGGCGCGCGGCAAGTTCGTGCGCATCACGCCAGCCGGCCTGAAGGAGTCGCACCCGCACGACCTCGCCATGATGGTCGAGGCGCCGAACTACAGGAGCTGATCCGGCGACATCCTCCCGCCCCGTGCGGAGCGTCCGGATGTCCGAAGTCGGGTCCGCGAGATGCGCACCTTTTCGACATCCGGGCGTCGGAATGTGCGCATCTCGACGAGAAGTGCGCATCTCGGCAGCGGGGTGGTGTTCGGGGCGAGAAGATAGGGTGAGAACGTGAGCATGGAGATTGAACTGGGCAGCGCCAAGCGGGCGCGGCGAGCGTACGCACTCGACGACATCGCGGTGGTTCCCTCCCGGCGCACCCGCAACCCCGAGGACGTCTCGACCAGCTGGTCGATCGACGCCTTCCAGTTCGACACCCCGGTGATCGGTGCGCCGATGGACTCCGTGATGAGCCCGCAGACGGCCATCCGGCTCGGCGAGATCGGCGGCCTCGGCGTGCTCGACCTCGAGGGCCTGTGGACCCGCTACGCCGACCCGCAGCCGCTGCTCGACGAGATCGCTTCGCTCCCGGATGAGGTGGCCACCTCGCGCATGCAGCAGCTGTACGCGGAGCCCATCAAGGCGGAGCTCATCTCGACGCGCCTCGAAGAGATCCGGGCTGCCGGTGTCACCGTCGCCGGTTCGCTCACGCCGCAGCGCACCCAGGAGTTCTACGAGACCGTCGTCGCCGCGGGTGTCGATCTGTTCGTCATCCGGGGCACCACCGTCTCGGCCGAGCACGTCTCCAGCGACCTCGAGCCGCTGAACCTGAAGAAGTTCATCTACGACCTCGACGTGCCGGTGATCGTCGGCGGCGTCAGCACGTACACCGCCGCCCTGCACCTGATGCGCACCGGCGCGGCCGGCGTGCTCGTCGGCTTCGGCGGGGGAGCGGCCTCGACCACGCGCGCCACGCTCGGAATCCACGCGCCGATGGCGACCGCGATCGCCGACGTCGCCGCCGCGCGCCGCGACTACCTCGACGAGTCGGGCGGGCGCTACGTGCACGTCATCGCCGACGGCGGCGTGGGGACGTCCGGTGACATCGTCAAAGCGCTTGCCATGGGGGCGGACGCCGTGATGCTCGGCGTCGCACTCGCCCGCGCCACGGACGCGCCTGGTCAGGGCTTCCACTGGGGCCCTGAGGCTCACCACAAGAAGCTGCCGCGGGGCCGCCGGATCAAGGTCGACGTGCGCGGCTCTCTCGAGGAGCTGCTGTACGGACCGGCCGCCGTGTCGGACGGCACGGCGAACCTCATCGGCGCCCTGCGCAAGTCGATGGCGACGACGGGCTATTCCGATCTCAAGGAATTCCAGCGCGTCGAGGTCGTCGTCGCGCCGTACGGAGTCTGATCAACCGACGTGAGCACGCCTGACGAACCGGAGCTCGTCTTCCCGCCGACGCTGCGGGAAGTCATGCTCCGCCCGCGCTGGCTGGCGATGCTGTGCTTCTGCCTCATCGTCGCAGGCATCTTCGCCTGGCTCGGACAGTGGCAGCTCGCCCGCGCGGTCGACTTGGATCCGCCTGCGGCAGGCGCGACCGAGGAGATCGTGCCGCTCGGCGACGTGGTGGCTCCCGCGCAGTACCTGTCGGAGGAGTTCGTCGGCCAGAGGGTCGACGTGTCGGGCGCATGGAGCCCGGATGACTTCCTCGTCGTCTCCTCGCGCAGCAACGACGACGTCGACGGCTTCTGGGTGACCGGGCGTCTGCAGCTCGCCGACGACTCGTCACTCGCCGTCGCCATCGGTTTCTCCGAATCGCGCGAACAGGCGGATGCCGCAGTCGCGGCGCTGGAGGCGGAGGCGGACTCATCTGCCGTCGTCGACCTGACCGGCCGCATCATCTCCGACGAGGGCCCGACCCCGCCGACCGGCGACGACCCGTACGAGATGCCTCGGATGTCGCCTGCCGCTCTCCTTGGGCAGTGGGGCGAGGTGCCCGGTCAGACCTATCGGGCCTTCCTGGCGACGCTCGACCCGGAGGCCGGCATCGCCGATGTCGGGCTCGACCCGATCGTCTCGCCCGCCCCCGAAGTGGCGAGCCCCGTCAACTGGCTGAACATCTTCTACGCGGTCGAGTGGGCAGTCTTCGCCGGCTTCGCGTTCTACCTCTGGTACCGCCTCGCCAAAGATGCCCAGCAGCGCGAGATCGAGGAGATCGAAGGCCTCGACCCCGACGAGGCCTGAGCGGCGCCCAGGCGCGCGCCCTCCGGCGTTCTCGTCGGTCGGCGCTCGAGGTGCGCCTTCCCTCCTCGGTCTGGGAGTGCACGCACCTGGACGCCGCTCATCTGGAGCGCTCAAGAAGCGCAGCGAGCACGGCGAGGGCACAGCAAGCGGCCGATTAGACTGGACGCATGGCGCAACCCAAGCTCTCTTCCTTCCCGAAGATTCGAGGGGCACTGCGCTTCTACCAGATCTGCTCCGTCATCACGGGTGTCGGCCTGCTCCTGCTCGTGGCCGAGATGGTGCTGAAGTACTCGCCGCTGCACGTCGAGCTGTTCGCCGGTGGATCCGGCGGGTTCCTCTGGCTCGCCGACGTCGCGGTCGGCGCCGACTGCGAGTGGTACTCGAAGCTCGCGATGGGCGCGGGAAGCGCCTGCGTGATGGAGTCGGCAGGCGACGGCGTGAACCTCTCGCTCGCGATCCTCGTCGTGCACGGCTGGTTCTATGTCGTGTACCTTTTCGCGTGCTTCCGGCTGTGGAGCCTGATGCGCTGGGGCTTCGTCCGGTTCATCGCCCTCGCCGGCGGCGGCGTCGTGCCGTTCCTGTCCTTCGTGATGGAGACGCGCGTCGCACGCGAGGTCAAGGCCTATCTCGCCGAGCGTGAGAGGAACGTCGCGGAGAAGCTTGCGGCGAAGAGCAACGGATCCAACCAGGAGGTCGCCGGATGAGCGCCGACACCGCCCAGCGACCGGTTCTGGTCGTCGACTTCGGAGCGCAGTACGCGCAGCTGATCGCACGCCGCGTGCGGGAGGCCGGCGTGTTCAGCGAGTTGGTGCCGCACACCGTCACGCGTGCCGAGGTGGAAGCGAAGAACCCGGTCGCGATGATCCTCTCCGGCGGTCCCAGCTCGGTGTACGCCGAAGGTGCCCCGAGCTTCGACTCATCGATCTTCGAGCTCGGCATCCCGACGCTCGGCATCTGCTACGGCTTCCAGGTGATGGCGCAGGCGCTCGGCGGCGAGGTCGCGCACACCGGTGACCGGGAGTACGGCGCCACCCAGGCGACGCTCCGCGGCGTCGATCACCCGCTGCTCGCGGGCACGCCCGCTCAGCAGAACGTGTGGATGAGCCACGGCGACGCCGTCTCGCGCGCGCCGGAGGGCTTCGAGGTGCTCGCCTCGAGCGCGGGCGCCCCGGTCGCCGCATTCGCCAACGCCGACGCGTGCCTCTACGGCGTGCAGTGGCACCCCGAGGTGAAGCACTCCGACCACGGCCAGCGCGTCATCGAGAACTTCCTGCACACAGTCGCCGGGCTGCCAGCCGACTGGAACACCGGCAGCGTCATCGACGAGCAGGTCGCCCGTATCCGCGAGCAGGTCAGCTCGGCTCGCGTCATCTCCGCTCTGTCCGGCGGCGTCGACTCCGCGGTCTCCACCGCGCTGGTGCACCGCGCCATCGGCGACCAGCTCACTGCCGTGTTCGTCGACCACGGGCTGCTCCGCAAGGGCGAGCGCGAGCAGGTGGAGCAGGACTACGTCGCCTCCACCGGCGTGCGGCTGATCACTGTCGACGCAGAGGACACCTTCCTCGGTCACCTCGCCGGCGTCACCGACCCGGAGACCAAGCGCAAGATCATCGGCCGCGAGTTCATCCGGGCCTTCGAGAAGGTCCAGCGCGAGCTGGTCGATGAGGCGAAGGCCGAAGGCGAGCCGATCAAGTTCCTCGTGCAGGGCACGCTGTACCCGGATGTCGTGGAGTCCGGCGGCGGTTCCGGCACGGCGAACATCAAGAGCCACCACAACGTCGGGGGCCTGCCGGACGACCTCGACTTCGGACTGATCGAGCCGCTGCGCACGCTGTTCAAGGACGAGGTGCGCCAGATCGGCCGCGACCTGGGACTTCCCGAGGCGATCGTCGGTCGCCAGCCGTTCCCCGGCCCCGGCCTGGGCATCCGGATCATCGGCGAGGTCACTCGCGACCGCCTCGAGACGCTGCGCGAGGCCGACGCGATCGCCCGCGAGGAGCTCACTGCCGCGGGCCTCGACCAGGAGATCTGGCAGTGCCCCGTGGTGCTGCTTGCCGACGTGCGCAGCGTCGGCGTGCAGGGCGACGGCCGCACCTACGGTCACCCCGTCGTGCTGCGCCCGGTCTCCAGCGAGGACGCCATGACGGCCGACTGGACCCGCCTGCCGTACGAGGTGCTGGCGAAGATCTCGAACCGCATCACGAACGAGGTGCCCGAGGTCAATCGCGTCACCCTCGACGTGACGAGCAAGCCCCCGGCGACCATCGAGTGGGAGTGATTCCGCAGTTCGGCGCGCTCGTCTCGATGCGCGGCTCCCGAGGAACGCACTCAAACTAGGCAACGATTGCCGATGCGGGTGCTGTTGACCGGGCATACATTCGTCGAAGCGTGCCACAGCCGTGGCGCGAGTCGGTGATCGGGAGCGCTATGCCACGTCAGAGTCCGTCGGGACGATCCTTCAGCAGGAAGCTGGTGGCCACGACCACGGCGGCCCTGCTCGCGGCCGCGAGCCTCGTCATCGCATCGGCTCCGGCATCCGCTGACCTCAACGACGACATCGACCTTCCTCCGTGGATTCTGGAGACGACCGACCGGTACGCTCCCGACGGGAGCATCATCGGGTGGCAGAACGGCATCGACTGGTTGGTTCCCTATGGGGTGTCGAAGCTCGACGTGACGCTCGTCGGCGGCGCAGGCGGCGGCAACGACGCGGGCGTTCGCGCGGACGACGACAGCGGGCTTCCGCAGGCGGGCAGCGGATGGGGCGGCGCAGGAGCCGTCATCAGTGGGTCGATCGCGGTCGAACCCGGAGACCAGGTGAAGATCTATCCGGCGCAAGCCGGCGAGGCCGCACAGCATGAGAAGTACGGCGGGATCGGCGGGCTCGGCTTCCGCAACGGAGGGGCCGGTGGCGATGGCGCCGGCTTCCCGGAGGACTGGGACGAGGACTGCGGCGACAGCATCGGGGACCTGTTCTGCGACAAGTATGGCGCGGGAGGCGGAGGCGGCGGCGGCGCCGCAGCCATCCTGATCAACGGCGAGGTGATCGCCGCCGCCGGTGGCGGTGGTGGTGGCGGCGGCGAAGGGACCGTGGGTTCTGAGACCACCGCCGGCGGCCACGGCGGGCGCGCAGGCGGCGGCGGGCGCACCGGCAGCGGGTCGGGCTCCGGAGGCTCTCATGGTGGTGGCGGATCGGACATCGCTGACGCCGTGCCGGAGCAGCCGCGTACCGGTGACCCAGGCGATGCCGGCGGCAGAGGGTCTTTCGGCACGTCTCCGGACGTTGACGAGTGGTCGGGCAACGCCGCAGGCGGTGGCGGTGGCGGAGGCTATGCGCACCCCGGCCACGGCGGTGACGACGGCTCCAGCGGCGGCCCCGGCCAGGGCGGCGGCGGAGGAGGGTCGTTCATCCCGGTGGGGTGGACGAAGAGCTACAGCGCCGACGGCGGCAACGGCTGGGTGGAGATCACGTACGCGACGCCGCCGCGGTCGCAGATCATCGTGACCGAGCCGGAACGCTGGCCGGAGTTCGGCGAGGACATCGAGCTGCCGATCGCGGTGACCAACGACCTGCGCACCCCGGCCGGGTCGGTCAAGGTCCGGATCTTGCAGATGCCGTCGGTAGGTGCGTACGAGGAATACACGGCACCACTGGATGAGAACGGAAGGGCGGTCGTTCAGATCGACCCGCTGATAGGGGCAGACGACGAAGTCTACTCCTATACGGTGGAGTACCTTCCCTCCGATCCGGCGATGCCCGGGGCGGACCGGGTCCACGGGGAAGCGGGAGTCAGCCTGTACCAGGTCGACTTCTCCGTGCGCGGACCGACATCTCCGAGACATCCGGGGGAGTCGTTCGACCTGATCGCGACGGTGACACGAGAGGGAGACGACCCGAAGGGAGTCGTGCAGCTGTCCGCGGAGCACGACGGTGAAACCGTCGACGTCGAGAAGGAGATCGTCGACGGCACGGCGACCTTCGAAGGCCTCTCCGGCATGCTGGCGACGGGATACGACTACACCATGACCTTCATCCCCGACGAAGGGCAGTTCCTGGACCGCGCGGAGGTGACGGGAATCGTGGAGATCACGCCGCTGTCGACGACGACCGAGTTGACGGTCGAATCGACCACGGCGGTGTACGGGCAGATGATCGACTTCCACGTCGATGTTGCGACGATCTTCCCTCACCTGCCGGTGACACCCGCGGGATCCGCTCTGCTGTATCGCAACGACGAGCCGGTGCTCATCGGCACGTTCAGCATACGCGCATGGGATGAGGTCACCGACGGCGCCGCCGAGATCTCGATCCCTGCCGACGAGATCGGTGTCGCCGACTACAGCGTCACATTCGCCGAACGCGTGGGGTGCCTGCTTCCGTTGGTGTGCTACATCTATGGGCCAGGGGGCGAGGTTTCTGTCGTGGAGAACGAAGGCATCGACGACGGCCGCACCTTCTTCAACTCCGAGACCGACGCCGTCCGGGTCACCGTGCGCCCCGCCGATTCGAGTACGACGCTCGATGGCGATGCGGTGATCTCGATCGGCCAAGACGCGACCGTCACGGCGACGGTGGAGACCGTCGCACCTGGCGACGCCCCTGACACCGGCACGGTGCAGTTCTCCGTCGACGGCGTCGAAACGGGCGACCCGGTCGCCGTCGCCGACGACGGCACGGCGACGTTCGAGCTGACCCAGCCCGCGGTCGGTGAGCGCGTCGTCACGGCCGAGTACTCCGGCAACGGTTATCAGAACGAGTCCGTCAGTGAGCCGTTCACGGTGGAGACGCTGCCAGCCGAGGTCGAACTCGACCTCACGGTCCCTGAGGAAGGCGGGGTGTACGGCCAGCCCGTCACGCTGAAGACGGACGTCGCGATCGTCGATCCCGCCGTCACTGAGATCGGCGGCGAGGTCGAGTTCTACGCGGACGACGAGCTCCTCGGCGCCGCCGCCGTCGAACCGCTGCCCATCGACGACCCTGACACGGCGGGAGACGGTGAGACCTCGGCCGACGACACCGCGGTTCCCGACACGGGCACGGCCACGCTGACGATCGATGATCTCGAGGCCGGCGAGCGTGAGTTGCGTGCCGTCTACACGGGTGTCGACCCGACCATCGCCGGCGCGGAATCCGAGCCCGTCGCCTTCGGCATCGAACAGGCCGGTTCCACGACGGGGCTCGGCGCCACGACCACCGTGGATCACGGCGAAGAGGTCCGGTTCCTGGCGCTCGTCGCCGTCGACGGCAACAGCGCGCTCGTCCCTCAAGGCGAGGTGCAGTTCGCTGTCGACGGGGACGACTGGCAGACGCCCGTCGAACTCGAAGACGGCACGGCCGCGCTCTCCACGACGGAGCTCGCCGCGGGCAGCCACGAGGTGCAGGCGCTCTACCTCGGAGATGAGAACATCATGGGCTCCGAATCGGAGACCTTGACGATCACCGTCGCGGCACCACCCGCAGATGACACGGATCCGGACGGTGACGGCTCGAATGGCACCGACTCGGGTGACGCTGACTCGGGCGGCGCCGACTCGGATGACGCCGGTTCGGGCGGCACGGGACCGGGCGGCACGGAACTCGCGGCGACCGGCGCCGCACTGACCGCAGTCGGCGGCGTCGCCGCAGTCCTCCTCCTCATCGGCGCGGGGATCTTCGGGGTGGCACGACGGACGCGGATCCACTAGTGGCTATGGAATGGAGCCCGCGGGCGACCGGAGCTGCCGCGGATCCGGACCTCGTCGCGGCGACTCCGCACTACCGATGCTGCCGCGTCCGGAACCGGCCCACCACTCCGACAGCGCCGCGCGTGAGTTCACGCCGACGCGCTCGAAGACCTGCCGCACGTGCGCATCGACGGTGCGGGTCGACAGCATCAGTCTGTCCGCGATCTCCCGATTCGTCAGTCCGGCGGCGACGAGCCCCACGACCTCGCGTTGCCTGCTCGTGAGCTCGACAGGGGCGGTGGCCTCGGCAGGCACCCACACGCCACGTTCCAACAGCCGCCCCGAGGCTCGAGCGACGAGCAGCGGATCCCTCGCGATGAGCGCGCGAGCGTGATCGAGCAGCAGTGCGGGAACGGGGCCGTCCACACGGCGGGCGGCGGCTTCGAGGCTGTGGAGCTCGCCTGCGGCATCCGAGCCTCGGCGTGCAAGCGCGACGAGCCGCAGATGGCGAGCTCGCACGACGCCCCACCACAGACCCTCCCGCTCGCTTCGCTCCGCCAGGGCCTCGGCGCGCTCAGCGGTGTCAGCCTCGCCGAGCGCGAGCGCTGCGACCAGGATGTTCACCTCGTTGTCGGCCGTGACGACCTTCGACGCCCGCGAATGGGTGCGTTCGAACTGCGTCAGGGCCTCCCGTGCATCAGCGGCGTCGCCGAGCGCCGCGGCCGCCGCGGCAAGGCCAGCCCAGGCCGTCGCCGTGAAGCCGGAGGGATCCCGCACCGCGTACCGCGCGAGAGCGCCGCGGAAGTGAGCGGCGGCGCTCGACCACCGGCCGCGAGCGAGACTGTAGCGTCCTTCCCCGAGCTGCGCGACAGCAGGGTCGAGCTGCGCGTACGGGTCCAGCTCCGCGATGCGCCGACGACGCGGCGGCTCGATGTCGCCCAGCCAGATCCCCACGAAGAAGCGTGCCGCCGTCACCTCGCCGAGCAGCCATGGCGCCGTGAACGCGTCCACCCGCCAGCTGCCGAGCGACTCGTCCGCGAGAGCCACTGCGCGCTCCAGGTGTCCTGACTGCCCGAGCCCCAGGACCAGCGAGCCCGTCATGATCGCGCGCATCGTCGCATCATCGGTGGTGCGCACCCGCTCGTCGAGTTCGTCGAGGCACTCGGCGAACCGTCCGGCATAGGCGAGCCTGGTGAGCACGTCGACCCGGCGGCGCTCGTCCCAGACCCGATCCGACAGGTCTGCAGAAGCGAGGATCCTCAGAGCGCCGTCCAGGTCGTCATCGCCGTACTGTGCGAGGTCGGCGAGGATCCTCGCGTGCGCTGAACGCCGCGAGTCGTCCCCGTTCCTGTGCTCGAGCATCTCGCCGGCGTGCGCGAGGTCCCGTCGTGCACGCCCCGGTTTCCCTGCATAGCGTCGCGACGCGGCGCGGGCGAGCAGCACGTCGATCACGCGAGGGTCCTCGCGCGGCAGCTGCTCCAACGCGGCCGCGGCCAGGCGCTCGACGAGCTTCGGGTCCGTGAGCATCGTCGCCGCGCGCACCGCCGCCAGCAGAGGCTCGAGCTGCGGTCTCACCCCGCAGGTGAGCGCCCAGTCCACCGTCGAGAAGAGCGTCGCGGGATTCGTCGTGCCCTGGGCCGCTGCGGGAAGGCGATGGAACAGCTCCCGCCGCCTGCCGGGGAGCAGGGTCCCGCGGATCACGTCGGTGTGGATCGGGTGGACGAGCCTGGCCTCCGGAGCGCCCGCGTGGAGCGACGGCTCGATGACGACGAGGCCGCGAAGAACCGCTGCCTCGAGGGCGTCATCAGTGGTGACCTCGCCGAGCACGTCGATCGTCGTCGGCCCGGCCAGCGCGAGCAGATCGACGATGTCCCTCTCCGCCTCCCCGAGCCCGGAGAGCTCAGCGCGGATCAGATCCACGACCCGCGTGCCTGCGACCTCGGGATCTCGCCAGAGCCACGCGCCATCGGCGAACGCGAGCGCCCCGGTCTCGCGAAGCGCGCGCACCAGTTCGCGCAGGTAGAGCGGATTGCCCTGAGTGGCGCCCGCGAGATGCTGCGAGGTGTCCCGCGACACCGGCCCGCCGAGAACCCGAATGAGCAGCTGCTCGACTTCCTCGAGTTCGAGGCCGTGCACGTCGATCTGCGCCAGGCGATCCTCGCGGAGCAGTGTGCGAAGCGGGGACGGCGGGCCCGGCATCCGCCGGCAGGTGGCGAGGAGCCGGGCATCGCCGTTCTGAACGAGCTCGGCGAGGATCACCGCACTGGGTCCATCGAGATCATGCACGTCCTCGATGTGGATCGTCGAAGGGCCGCAGTGCTCCGCCAATGCCGCCTTGGCCAGCGCAGAGATCCGCCCCACCGCGTTGCCGCCAGGATCGGCGGGCGTGCCGATCAGCGGCGCGAAGATCTGCCAAGGCGTCGCCGCGATCGGCGAGGGCGCACGCAGCACCACCATTCCGGAGTCGCCATCGTCGAGGTCGTCTCGGACGGACGCTGTCAGGACGGACTTCCCCACCCCGGGATCGCCGATGATCAGGGCGCTGCTCCCCGCGCGCAGTGCGGCGACCACGCGTTCGCGCAACTCGAGTCGCGCGACGATCGCCCACGAGCGCTGGTCCGTCATCGCAGTGACCGGCGCTGGTGAGACGCTGTTGGCCTCCGCACAGCGAGCTGGGTCGCGGAAGTGGACATTTTGTCAGTATAGGGGTGCGCCGAGCGCGCAGGCGACGCCGTTCGCGCCGTGGCCGGATTGCGAGGCAGACACTGTACGTACAGACGCTCCGGCATGTTGAGCGGTTCTCGGGAACCGGAATCCTGTGTTCGACCTCGATGAGGAGGCGGGGTTCTCATCACGGATACGGGGAAGCCCGGGGTGTCGTCCTCATGTGAGCTGCGCCCCGTGAAGCCCCTCCGCGACCGTAGGAGGGCTGCCAGTCCATTCAAGGACATCGTCCGGAGGTGGGTACGATTCAGTGAGGCAAGGACGTTGCGCCCCGATCCGGTCTCTTCTCGGGCGAATGTCCTTTTCTCGGAACGAGCGGAGACGCGGAAGGAAGCGACGGCACTGACGATGGCGACCTTCCCCGATGCGCACTACCTGATCCTGTCGAGCAGGCTGATCCCCGGTCTCGACGGCGGCTACACGATTGCGACGCTGGCGCGCGCGGCGCAGATGGCCGCAGCGGGAGTGCAGAGCGTGCGACTGCTGACCTTCGACCCCGGAACGGCCGCCGACCACGCCGCACACCGGGCGGAGTTCTCCCGGCGGGGGCAGCTCGTGATTCCGGACGCCCGGATCGGGAACGGCGACGTCGAGGGCACTGATGCGCTGATTAACCTGTTCGACGATGCCGGGGCGGACAGATCCTGGCTGCTCGCCGCCGTCGTGCCGGGCGAGCGCGACACGGAGCTGGAATACCGCGAGATCCCGGATGCCGTCGGTCGTCCTCTCCTGGCGCTGCCGAACGTGCCGGATCCTTCCGGATGGCATCTGTCGACCGCGCCCGTCGTCGTCTATGAGGCCGACGGGCGCGAGCACGGCGTCGTCACAGGCTTCGGCGGGCTGTATCGCGCGTGGCTCGAGCATGTCGTCGCCGGGCTGCGTGAGGGCGCCGATCTGCCGGTGGTGGTGATCTGCGAGTCGCGCCAGCTCGGCGAGCTCATCGCGGACTGGGGCGATCCCGGCATCCGGATCGTGCACACGATCCATACGATGCACGTCGAGCCGCCGTTCACGCCGGACGCACCGCTGAACCCGCTCTGGGAGCGCTGGTTCGCGCTGGCTCACCGCTTCGATGCGATCGCATGGCCCACCGCGGCGCAGCGCGACGACGTTGTCGCGCGGTTCGGCGGGGACAACCACCTCGCGGTGCCGAACGGTGTGGAGATCCCGGATGAGCCGCCGGTCGAACGCGCCAGCGGCCTGGTCGTGATGATGAACCGGCTCGCACCGGGAAAGCGGATCGACCACACCATCAGGGCCTTCGTCGCCGCTGACGTGCCGGGCACGCGCCTGGACATCTACGGCGACGGCCCGGAGCGCGCGCGGCTGCAGGCGCTGATCGACGAGGCGGGTGCGGGTGACCGCGTCGCCCTGCGCGGTGCGACCACCGCCCCTGGTGCGGTGCTCGAGGCGGCAGAGCTGTTCGTCACCTCGACCGAGTTCGAGGGGCAGGGGCTGGCGATCGTCGAGGCGCTCGCGCACGGCTGCCCGGTGGTGACGTACGACATCCGGTATGGTCCGGCCGACGCGCTCGCCGCAGGCGGGGGGGCGCTGGTGCCGTCAGGAGATGAGCGGGCGCTGGCCGGCGCCATCCGGAGCGTGATGGGTGACGAGCAGCTGCGCGTGAAGCTCGCGCGCGAGGCGCCGGATGCCGCGAGGCGCTGGTCGACTGATGCCGCGATGGACGCGCTGGCCTCTGCCATCCGGCACGCGGTCGCCTCGCCGCCCCGCCGCTGATCGCACGGCCGCATCGACTGCATTGTGTCGGCCGCCTCGTGGGAAACGACGAAGGCCGCCCCCGGAAACGGGAGCGGCCTTCGTGCGGTGGATGACGTCAGTCGCTGGACGAGAAGATCGCGGCGATGCGCAGGATCTCGACGTAGAGCCAGACGACGGTGACCATGATGCCGAAGGCACCCTGCCAGCCGTACTTGCGCGGGGCGCCGTTGCGCACGCCCTGCTGGATCTGGTCGAAGTCGAGCACGAGCGAGTACGCCGCCATGATCACCACGAACACGCCGATGATGACGCCGAGCGGAATTCCGAAGATCTCCATCGAGCGAAGGCCGAACGCATTGTCGTTCACACCCGTCCACATCAGGACGACGTTCAGCAGCGAGAAGGCGAGGTAGCCGAACATCGCGATCATGAAGACCTTCGTGGCCTTCTTCGTCGCGCGCACCTTGCCGCTGGCGAACAGCGCGAGGGTCACGGCGAACACGGCGACGGTGGCGAGCGTCGCCTGCATGACGACGCCGGGGAAGATGAACTCGAAGTAGGCGGAGACGCCTCCGACGAACAGCCCCTCGAACAGCGCGTACGCGAAGATGAGCGGCGCGGACGGGCTCTTCTTGAAGATGTTCACCATCGCGAGCACGAAGCCGCCTAGCGCGCCGATGATCCACGGCACCATCGAGATGCTCGTCGCGTCGGCGGTGCTGAGGGCGCCGCCGAGCGTCCACATCCAGCCGATCACTGCGGTGACGAGCATCGCGGCGAACAGCATCACGGTCTTGATGACGCTGTCCTCGACGGTCATCCGGCCCATGTCGACGGCGTCGGCCGGGGGAGCGGCGTAGGCGCCTTCGATGCCGGCCTGCTGTGCGGGGGTCATGCCGGGCTGGGCATATCCGGGATAGGCCTGCTGGCCCTGGGCCTGCTGCGGGAACTGGCCCGACTGCTGCCCGTAGCCGGCCTGCGCCGGCGGCTGCAGGGACGTGCCGTATGCGCCCTGCGGCTGGAAGACAGGATTGTTGAAACCGGGTCTGGCCATGGTTGTGGTCACACTCCAAGGGTCGGTGACGGCGGCGTCCCGCCGACGTATACCCAGGATAGCCGGATTTCGCTATGTGTGGCCTGTCATCCCGGGGAACGTGCGTCCGTTCGCGAGCAGAGAACTACTCTGGTGTGCATGCCAGCAGCACGCCCGCTCCTCATCGCCCACCGCGGCGCCTCTGGCTACCGTCCGGAGCACTCCCGCTCCGCTTACGAGCTCGCCATCGACATGGGGTGCGACGCCGTCGAACCGGATGTCGTCGCCACCCGAGACGGTGTGCTCGTCGTGCGGCATGAGAACGAGATCTCCGGCACGACCGACGTGGCGAGCCATCCGGAGTTCGCGGACCGCCGCACGACGAAGTCGTTCCTCGGACAGACCATGACGGGCTGGTTCACCGAGGACTTCACCTGGGCGGAGCTGCAGACCCTGCGCCTGCGCGAACGGATTCCGACGCTGCGGTCGGAGAGCGCGCAACACGACGGGTACGAACCCATGCTCCGGCTGAGCGACGTGCTCGACATCGCCGCCGACGGTGCGCGCCGCACCGGTCGGGAGATCGGCGTCGTCGTCGAGATCAAGCACGACGCGTACTTCCGCTCGATCGGCACCGACCTGGGCGAGCTGGTCGCGACGGTGCTGAGCGCATCCGGATGGCCTGGGCCGGGGCGGCCGGTCACGATCGAGTCCTTCGAGTCGTCGGTCCTCGAGCGGATGCGCGCACAGGAGACCGACGCGCAGTACGTGTTCCTGCTCGAGGCGACGGGCTCACCGGTCGACATGATGATCGAACGCGGCACGGACGCGCCCACCTACGCCGAGATCGCCGCGCCCGCGGGGCTCGACCGCTGGGCCGCCGGATTCGACGGCATCAGCGTCGCCAAATCGATGGTCCTCGGCGCGGACGCCACAGGTCAGGCGGGAGCCGCGCTGGTCGACGCAGTCCACGCGCGCGGTCTCGTCGTCTACACGTGGACGTGCCGACCGGAGAACGCGTTCCTCGCCAAGCGGTTCCGGACCGGGGGAGGCAAGGCGGCATTCGGCGACTACGAGGGCGAATGGTCGCTCATCCGCGATGCGGGAGTCGACGGCGTGTTCGTCGACCACACCGACCTCGGCGCGGCGTTCTTCCTGCGGTGACCGCTGGGCGGCGACAGCAGTGCGTCAGCTCTCGGTGATCCTGAACTGCGAGCGGACGAGGCGCTCGGCCTCGTCGACGTCCTGGTCCTCGATCGCCACGGCGAGCTTCCCGAAGTCGCGCCGGATCGCATCGAGCGCCTGCGTCAGCCGACGGCGGCCGCGGTAGGCGCGCTCGAGCGCGAACCCGGCCTCGCCGTACGTGCGCGAGAACATCATATTGCCGCTGGAGACCGCCAGGTGCGACCAGAGAGCGTTGAACGCCTGGAACAGCGGCTGCAGGGTTTCGGGGTCATCCGGGTTCGTCCCGTCGCACGACGCGACGACGCCTCGTGCGAGCATCGCGGCTCGCTCGCGCTGAGCCTCGGTCATCCTCCGCGTCGCCATGCGCGTCGCGGCGGCGGCCTGGTAGCCGAGGAACTCGACCGAGTCCTCGATGTCCTGCTCGGACACCTCGGTGATCCGAGTGAACCTGCTGGCGGACATCTCGACGAGGCCGATCCGTTCGAGCCGCTGCAGTGCCTCTCGAACCGGCATGCGTGAGACACCGAGGTCGGCGGCGATCTCCTGATCCCGGATGCGGGAGCCAGGCTCCAGAGCACCATCGATAATGGCCTCTCCGATGCGTTCGTACACGGCATCGGCGAGGCGCTGGTTGTCCTGCTCTAGTGGTCCGGTCTTGTTCGACATGCTGGTTCCCTTGCGTGGGCGTTCGCCCACGACGTTATTCGTTCGTCCCTCGTGGTGCCGATGCGTCATTTCACACGATGATCCGGCGAGGAGATGTATTCCACGGGGCTGAACATATCTCGATTTGATTACGAAAAAGCTGTGAACACTGTTCAGTGGTTATTCTCCCCGGGCACCCTCTGGGTAGCTGTGATATTGACACTTCTGCCGTGCGGGCACAATAGCCCAGTCGCGATGTCCGTGGCCGCATCTAGACTTGGGGAGCCATGTCAGACGCTTCCCCGCCGCTCATCCTGCCCGCCGACTCCGACCGTGCGCCGGCCGGGGCTGACCTCCTGCTCGACGGGCTCAATCCGCCGCAGCGCGAGGCGGTGGAGTACCGCGGCCCCGCGCTGCTGATCGTCGCGGGGGCCGGCTCGGGGAAGACCCGTGTGCTCACGCATCGCATCGCATCGCTGCTGCGTGCACGGGAGGCCTGGCCCAGCCAGATCCTCGCGATCACGTTCACGAACAAGGCGGCGCAGGAGATGCGCGAGCGCGTGGCGCAGCTCGTCGGCGACAGCGCTCGCGGCATGTGGATCTCGACGTTCCACTCGGCGTGTGTGCGGATCCTGCGGCGTGAGGCCGAGCAGTTCGGGTTCACGAAGTCTTTCACCATCTACGACTCGGGCGACTCGCGCGCGCTGATCAAGCGCATCGTGAAGGAGCACGAGGCGGACGCGCTGGGCCTCACCCCGGCCGGCGTGCAGTCGAAGATCTCGAAGCTGAAGAACGAACTGCACGACGCGGAATCGTACGCCCGCACCGTGAGTCGCGAAGACCCGGCCGAGCGGGTGTTCGTCGAGCTGTTCGCCGACTATCAGCGTCAGCTGCGGAAGGCGAACGCGTTCGACTTCGACGATCTGATCGGGCAGACGGTGTTCCTGTTCCGTGCCTTCCCGCATGTGGCCGATGTGTACCGCAGGAGGTTCAGGCACATTCTGGTCGACGAGTATCAGGACACGAATCACGCGCAGTACGCACTCATCCACGAGCTCACCCGCCCCGTGCAGAGCGAGGTCGATGCGGGCGGCGCGGTCGCGCTGATTCCGGAGCGCGACGGCGCGGCGCTGACCGTCGTCGGCGACTCCGACCAGTCGATCTATGCGTTCCGGGGTGCGGATATCCGGAACATCAGCGAGTTCGAGCGCGACTTCCCAGGCGCCAAGGTCGTTCTGCTCGAGCAGAACTACCGGTCGAGTCAGAACATCCTCGACGCAGCCAACGCTGTGATCTCGAACAACTTCGATCGCAAAGAGAAGAAGCTGTGGACCGCGGAGGGCTCGGGGGACGCCGTCGTCGGCTTCACCGGCTACTCACAGCACGACGAGGCGCAGTTCGTCGCGGATGAGATCGAGGCGCTGCATCTGAAGGGGCGCCAGTACAGCGAGATGGCGGTGTTCTACCGCACCAACTCGCAGTCGCGCGCCCTCGAGGAGATCTTCATCCGCTCCGCCGTGCCGTACAAGATCATGGGCGGTACGAAGTTCTACGACCGTGCCGAGATCAAGGACGCGCTGGCCTACATCGTCGCGGTGGCCAACCCGGCAGACGAGATGGCGGTCAGGCGCATCCTGAACAAGCCCAAGCGCGGCATCGGGGCGGTGACAGAGACGCAGATCGCCCGGTTCGCAGCCGACAACGACATCTCCTTCCGCGAGGCGCTCGCGCACGCCGAGCAGCTCGGCGTCGGCCCGAAGCTGCGCAAGGCGATAGCGCGCCTCGACGATGTGCTGAACTCTGCACGCGAGATCATGCTGCCGTCGTCGGGCGAGACGCCGCCGCCTGCCTCCGTGACGGAGGGGCTGCAGCTGCTGCTGAACAGCAGCGGCTACCTCGACGCGCTGCGCGCGTCGCGCGACCCGCAGGACGAAGCACGGGTCGAGAACCTCGACGAGTTCGTCGCCGTCACACGGGAGTTCGCGCGCAACAATCCGGAGGGCACGCTCATCGACTTCCTCACGGAGGTCGCCCTCGTCGCAGACACCGATGACCTCGACGACGAGTCCGGAGCCGTGTCGCTGATGACGCTGCATACCGCGAAGGGTCTCGAGTTCGACACGGTGTTCCTCACCGGCGTCGAAGAGGATCTCATCCCGCACCGGATCTCCGCAGGCGAACCCGGGGGGCCGCAGGAAGAGAGGCGTCTGTTCTACGTCGGCATCACCCGTGCGCGCAGGTCGCTGTACCTCTCCCTCGCGATGACGCGCGCGCAGTTCGGCGAGGTGACGGTCGCGATGCCCAGCCGTTTCCTGCAGGAGATCCCTGCCGGTCTGATCGACTGGCGCCAATCGCCTGGCGACGTCAACTCCCGCGGCGGAACGCAGTCTCGAGCGCTGAACGCGCGGCGGCCGAATGGCGGCGACCGGTTCGGCGTCACGCCGCTCGGTCCCGGCGGCGGGCTGAAGCCGAAGTCGACCTCGCTCGACAAGTTCCCCAACCGCGTCACGGGCAAGGTGCGCGACAACGGCGACATGGAGCTCGCCGCAGGCGACAGGGTGCGCCACGACGACTTCGGCGAGGGCACGGTCGACGTCGTCACGGGCCAGGGCGCCAAGCGAGTCGCGCACGTGCGCTTCGACGAGGCGGGTGCCAAGAAGCTGCTGATCAAAGTGGCGCCGTTCGAGAAGATCTGACGCGCTCGGCGACGTTGCACTTTGTGTCGTCCGACTCGTCGTCGCGGCACGGCGTTGCCTACTGTCGTGTCCTGGCCCACCGGTGCATCCGGAACGGGCGATCACCGGCAGACGCCGGCCCGACCGATCAAGCAAGGAGCAGCCATGGCTTTCCGCACCCGCGCACTGACATCCCTCGCCGCCGTCGGAGCGCTTGCCATGATGGCCGGCTGCGCGTCGAACGCCGGGTCCGAAGAGGGCGCCTCGGATGAGCGCGGCAGCGCGTCGGACCCGGTGCGGATCGGCGTCGTCGGTGCGAGCAACCCGTACTGGGATGACTACGTCGCCGCGGCCGAGGACGAGGGCATCTCGGTCGAGATCGTCGACTTCACCGAGTACACGCAGCCGAATCCCGCGTTGACGCAGGGCGAGCTCGACATCAACCAGTTCCAGCACATCATCTACCTCGCCGACTACAACGTGGCCAACGATGAGGATCTGCAGCCGATCGGCGCGACCGTCACCTACCCCCTCGGCCTGTATTCGAGCAGCTACGATGACGTCGCCGACATCCCGGACGGCGAGACGGTGCTGGTGCCGAACGACACCACGAACCAGGCCAGAGGGCTGCTCGTACTGCAGTCGGCGGGTCTGATCGCCCTCGAGGGCGGCGGCAGCCCGTCCTCGACGCTCGACGACATCATCGCGGACGAATCGAGCGTCGAGGTCAAGGCGCTCGACGCCGCACTGATCGCGCCCTCGCTGCCGGATGCGGCCGCCGCGATCATCAACAACGACTTCCTCGACGCCGCGGATCTCACCAGCGAGGACGCGATCGCCGCGGACGACCCGGCAGACGCGTCGGCGCTGCCGTATGTGAACATCTTCGCGGCCCGCGCGGACGACGCGGACGACGAGGTGCTGAACCAGCTCGTGGACATCTACCAGTCCAGCCAGGAGGTCATCGACGGTGTGATCGAGGTCAGCGGCGGCACCGCCGTCGTCGCGACCACGCCGAAGGACGAGCTGCAGGCGTCGCTGGCCGACGTCGAGGAGGACATCCGCGCAGCCGGATGATCGACGCGTGCCTTGCGCGGGTGGCCCGACACCACCCGCGCGTCGCGCTGTTCGGAGACATGAGGGAGACATGCCGCACATCACGCTGACAGACGTGTCGAAGGCGTACCCGCCGCAGCAGCGCGGCGGGGAGCGGATCGCCGCCGTCGACGGCGTCTCGATCGAGATCGAGCGCGGCGATGTGTTCGGGATCATCGGGCACTCCGGCGCGGGCAAGTCCACGCTCGTGCGCCTGATCAACGGGCTCGAGCCGGTGACATCCGGATCGATCGACATCGACGGCACCGACATCGCCTCTGCTCCGAAGCGCCGCCTGCGCGAGCTGCGTCAGGGGATCGGGATGATCTTCCAGCGGTTCAACCTGCTGCGCTCGCGCACGGTGCGCCGCAACATCGCCTATCCGCTCGAGGTGGCGGGCTTCTCACGTGCGGCGCGCCGCAGGCGGGTGGGCGAACTGCTCGACTTCGTCGGACTCGCCGATAAGGCCGATGCCTATCCCGAGCAGCTGTCCGGGGGGCAGCAGCAGCGGGTGGGCATCGCCAGAGCGCTTGCGGCGAACCCGTCGATTCTGCTCGCCGATGAGGCCACCAGCGCGCTCGATCCGGAGACCACCGACGACGTACTCGAGCTGCTCACCCGGGTGAACCGCGAGTTCGGCATCACGATCGTCGTCATCACACACGAGATGGACGTCATCGCCCGCATCGCCAATCGCGTCGCGGTGATGGAAAGCGGCAGAGTCATCGAGACGGGCGACACCTACGACGTGTTCACACACCCGCGCACCGACACCGCCGCGCGTTTCGTGGGAACCGTCGTCCGAGCCCTTCCACAGGGCGACGGCCTCGCCGAGCTGCGTGCTCGGCACGAGGGGCGGCTGTTCACGATCGCGTTCACGGACGACGGGCTGTCCGACGCCCGTGTGTTCGCGGAGCTCGCCCGCGCCGGGGTCGACTTCAACCTCGTGCACGGTGGGGTCGACGACATCCAGGGCCGTGTCTACGGGCTGCTCACGATCGCGGTGCGCGGTGACGAGCAGCTGGTGCGCAAGACCCTTGCCGGTGTCGGAGCGGGCGTGACGATCTCCGAGGTGCCGGTATGAGCGACATCCTCGAAAGTCTCGACGACATCCTGCCTGATCTGCTCGAACAGACCGGGATCACGTTGTGGCTGGTCGGCTCAGCGCTGATCATCGGCGGGATCGTCGGGTTGGCGATCGGAGTATCGCTGACGGTCACCCGGCGCGGCGGCCTGCTGCCCCAGCCGATCGTCTTCGGCGTGATGAACGTGCTCGTGAACACGTTCCGTCCCATACCGTTCATCATTCTGCTCGCCGCGCTGCAGCCGCTCGCGCGCGAGATCATCGGCACCGGCATCGGCAACTCGGCGGCGATCTTCGCCATCTCCGTCGCGGCGACCTTCGGGGTGGCGCGGATCGTGGAGCAGAACCTCGTCACGGTCGATCCGGGGGTGATCGAAGCTGCGCGCGCGATGGGCGCGGGGCCGTGGCGGATCATCCTGACCGTCATTCTGCCTGAAGGGCTCGGCCCGCTCATCCTCGGCTACACCTTCGCGACGATTGCGATCATCGATATGTCTGCCGTGGCCGGCATGATCGGCGGCACCGGTGTGGGCAACTATGCGATCGCCTACGGGCAGCGGCAGAACGATTGGATCGTGATCATCGCCGCCCTCGTCTCGATCGTGATCGTCACGCAGATCGTCCAAGCGGTCGGCAACACGCTCGCGCGGCGGATCCTGCGGCGCTGACCGGATCGCCGGGGCAGGCAGTCCGGTACCCGCGTAGGGTGGAGGCATGGGCCTGTTCTCGCGCAAGAAGAAGAACGACCGCGATCCGAAAGGAGACGAGGTCGGAGAGCTTCCGGAGCCGGATCAGCGATCGGTGACAGAGCCGGAGTCGGCTCCCGGCGGCGAGGTCGTCGAACCGGATCAGGATGCCGACCGCGCTGATGCAGACGCCGGTGCTTCGGCTGACGACGCCCCGTCGGTGAACATCTCGATGACGTCGTTCCAGGGACTCGGTTCGACGGGCGGAGAGGCCGCTCCCGCGCAGGAGCGCGAGCCGGCCCCGACCGAGCAGCCGGCCGTACGCCCGCCGCTGCCAGGCGCCCCCGCTGCTCCTCCCACCCAGCTCGAGACGGTTCCCGGGCTGCGCGACAACGCACTCGTGCGCGACGCGCTCGCCGCGCTGCCGGAGAAGCCGACCGGCGCCCAGGTGATGGGCGTCATCCGGCAGATGCTGCAGGGCCACCTCTATCTGCGCGTTCAGGGCGACGCCCGCAAGACCCTCTCGGAGGGCGGACAGGTCACTTTCGGCGTCGCGAAGGCCGGCGACAAGGACTACATGATGGTGTTCAGCTCCGGTGCGGCGCTGCGCGATGCGGTGAAGGCCGACGGCGACACGCAGACCTCGGCCGTCGCACAGCCGACGCCTGCGCTCGTCCGGCACCTGCTCAGCGGAACCTTCGCCGGCATCATCGTCGACAACTACTCGAAGCAGCGCCGCGCCGTGCTGCCCCGCGATGTCGTGGAGAAGGCATTCGATCAGGCCGATTCGGAGCTGCGTCTCAAATCGCTGCTGGCGCAGCCGCGCGATGCCGACACCCCGGGGAAGATCTCGGAGGTGCTCGCGCAGAAGCCGCCGGTGTGGGTCGCCGTCGGCGAAGTGAACAACGACGCCGAGGAGGGCGAGCAGAAGAAATACGGCATCGCCGAGGCACGGCTGGCAGACGGCACGCGCCTGCTTCAGGTCTTCTCTCACCCGCTCGAGGTCGTCGCGCTCGGACGTCCGGAGAAGGCCATGCCGCTCGCCGTCGACAAGATCGCCAAGATGCTGAAGGACCACCCGCAGCTGGGCGGCCTGCTGATCGACCCGGCCGGCCCCCTGATGACCCTCACCCGCGACGAGCTCGCCCCGGTCATCGCCATCGCGGAGTGACCGCGGCGCGGTGACGCCGCACCCCGCTGCCGAGATGCGCACATCTCGTCGAGATGCGCCGTTCTCGACGCCCGGACGTCGAATAGGTGCGCAACTCGCGGGCCGGTGTCAGGCGAAGCGCATCTCTGACAGATAGGTCGCGGTCGCCTCGGCGCGGTTCGACACGCCCATCTTCCGATAGAGGTTGGCGATATGGAACTTCACCGTGTTCTCGCTGATGCCGAGGTCGGCCGCGATCTCGCGGTTGTGGGCGCCGGATGCGATCCGCGCCAGTACGTCGTTCTCGCGCTCGCCGAGCGACCACGTGGTGGGGCGCATCCCACCCGCGTGCGGTGGGTCCAGCGGAACAACGACGGAGATCTCGGTTCCCCATCCGGGCGTCATGTCGACATCGATCCGACCGCGCAGCGCGTGCACGCGATCCGTGATCAGACGCAGTCGGCTCGAATCCGATGACAGCGCACCGTCGCCGTCGTCGCGCAGCCCGATGATCAGATTGGTGCCGTCGCAGTCCCACTGCGCGCGCACGCGTGAGACATCCGGGTCATCGATCATGACCAGGATCGCGCCTCGCACGACGGCCCGTGCGCCGTGGGCGACCTCGCTCGGCAGCGGACGTCCGTCTACCGGTGGATCGACGAACTGCACGTCGATGTCGCGGTAGCGCATCAGCGGTCTGAGATCATCCCGCAGCCGATCGAACGCCGTCGTCACGGGCTCCTCGGTCGCCGTGCGGGCACGATCGCTGGCGGTGCGCAGATGCACCAGGCCTTCGGTGGCGATCGCCGTGGCCGCCTGGCGCGCTGCGCCGTTGTCGAGCCTGGAGGATCTGAGCGAGGCGAGCACCGTCTCGAGCGTCGTCGAGTACTCGGCTCCGAGCTCGGCGAGTGCTTCCATGCGCTCGCCCGAGGAGTATCTGGCGTGGCGGAGGTAGTCGGGAGGTGCGTGATCGGCGAGCTCCTGGATCCGCAGGCTCACGATGTTCCAGAGATCGAGCACGGTGGCCTCGCCGTGCGCATCGGGACGCGCTCCGGCGAGCACCAGCACCGCGCCGTTTCGGGAGACGGCCAGCAGGATCTGCACCGTGCGTCCGGCGACGTCGAGCTCGTCGCGCTGGGTGCTGCCGGGGCGGATCGCGCGCCGACGGTCGTCGAGATCGAGGTAGGAGACGCCGCGGACGAACGACTCATCGCCGGCACCGCGCTGGTGCCCGCCGTCGACATCGGCCGTGAGGATCACGAGCGCGTCGTGCGGGGCGAACGGAGCCAACAGGTGAGACAACCGATCGGGCAGCGCGGCAGAGGGCGCCGTCACCGTCTCCGAGAGCTCCTGCAGGGTGTCTCTCGTGCAATCTGCTCCGCCATCGGGCATGTTCCCGAGCGTACCCACTCGAACGGGCGGGCGGAACGGCCCGGGCGGGTGATTCACCCGTCCGTTCGGACAGGGAAGACTCACTCACAGCGGCGACGACGCCGCGGAACGGGAGCGCGAACATGCCGGGGAACAAGGCCGTTGCGTACAAGGGGCCGGGAGAGGTCGAGGTCATCGACACCGCGTATCCCGAGTTCGAGTTGAAGGACGGGCCGGGCGTGAACCCCGCCAACGTCGGCAGGAAGGTACCGCACGGAGCGATTCTGCGCACCGTGTCGACGAATATCTGCGGATCGGATCAGCACATGGTCCGCGGCCGCACGACCGCGCCCGCCGGTCTTGTGCTCGGCCACGAGATCACGGGGGAGGTCGTGGAGATCGGCCCCGACGTGGAGTTCGTCTCGGTGGGCGACATCGTCTCGGTGCCGTTCAACATCGCGTGCGGACGGTGCCGCAACTGCAAGGAGGGCAAGACCGGCATCTGTCTGAACGTGAACCCGGATCGTCCGGGTTCGGCATACGGGTACGTCGACATGGGCGGATGGGTCGGCGGGCAGGCCGAATACGTTCTCGTGCCGTATGCGGACTGGAACCTGCTGCGGTTCCCCGACCGGGATCAGGCGCTGGAGAAGATCCTCGACCTGACCATGCTGAGCGACATCTTCCCGACCGGGTTTCACGGCGCGTACTCCGCGGGCGTCCGCCCCGGTTCGACCGTGTACATCGCGGGCGCCGGTCCCGTCGGCATCGCTGCAGCAGTCGGTGCGCAGCTGCTCGGCGCGGCGGCGGTGATCGTGGGCGACCTCAACGCCGATCGCCTGGCGCAGGCGCAGGGGATCGGGTGTGAGACCGTCGACGTGTCGAAGGGCGATCCACGGGACCAGATCGAGCAGATCCTCGGCGTGCCGGAAGTGGATGCGGGCGTCGACGCCGTCGGCTTCGAAGCGCGCGGGCACGGGGCCGACGCCTCGCACGAGGCCCCGGCGACCGTGCTGAACTCGCTGATGGACATCACAGCGGCGGGAGGTGCCCTCGGCATCCCCGGACTGTATGTGACGGGTGATCCGGGCGGCGTCGACGAGGCGGCGAAGGAGGGATCGCTGTCTCTCCGGCTCGGACTCGGCTGGGCGAAGTCGCTGTCGTTCGCGACGGGGCAGTGCCCGGTGATGAAGTACAACCGGCAGCTGATGCAGGCGATCCTGCATGAGAAGGTGCAGATCGCGAAGGCGGTGAACGCGACGCCGATCTCGCTCGACGACGCTCCGCGCGGCTACGCAGAGTTCGACGGCGGCGCTGCCAAGAAGTACGTGCTCGACCCCAACGGCTACATCGACGCCGCGTGATGCGCGGCACTCAGGAGAGGAACGACATGTCCGTGAATCTGGAGGACGCTC
This sequence comes from Microbacterium halotolerans, assembly GCF_003569805.1. GTDB lineage: Bacteria > Actinomycetota > Actinomycetes > Actinomycetales > Microbacteriaceae > Microbacterium > Microbacterium halotolerans. The sequence continues at coordinate 122,161 of NZ_QVLP01000018.1, forward strand.
GACGCATCATCGTCGCAGGCGAGGCCAAGGCCGATGAGATCGGTCAGCCGATGAACATCGCCGTCGTCGACGCCGGTGGCAACCTCGTCGCCCACGTTCGGCAGGACGGCGCGTGGATCGGCAGCATCGAGATCTCGATGAGCAAGGCGTGGACGTCGAAGGCATTCGACATCTCGACGAAGGACCTCGGCGACAACGCGCAGCCGACGCAGCAGTTCTTCGGCATCCACACCACCAACGCCCACGGCCGCGGCGTCGCCATCTTCGCCGGCGGCATCCCGCTCATTCGTGACGGCGCCGTCGTCGGCGCGGTCGGCGTCAGCGGCGGCACCGGCGAACAGGACCAGTCGGTCGCGGAGGCCGCCGTCGCGGCGCTCTGACTCCGCCGGGCCCGGGCACGCGCATCGCGGCGTGTACGTCTGTCGCCGAGAAGCGCACTTCTCGTCCGAGATCGCGTCCAGAGCGGCTCATCTCGGCGAAAAGTGCGCATCTCGCGAGCCTGCTACGGGCCACGGGTGGGCCTGGTGCGAGGGAGGAGACGGGTTCCGCTGGGCGGGCGGGCGGCATACGCTCGGGGCATGGCTTCGGAACGGATCCTCTTCGAGGTGGGCGGACGAGAGATCTCGCTGTCGAGCCCCGGCCGGGAGATCTGGCCGGAGGTCGGGATCACCAAGCGCGGACTCGCGGAGTACCTGGTCGCGGTCGCCGATCCCTTCCTCGCGCACAACGGCAACCGACCTGTGTCGCTGGAGCGCTTCCCCGCCTCCGTCGACGGCGACAGCTTCTTCTCGAAGAACCCGCCCAAGGGTGCGCCCGACTACGTCGAGTCAGTCCCCGTGACGTACAACAGCGGAAGGCGGCACCGTCAGCTCGTGCTCACCGAGCCGGCCGCCGTCGTGTGGGCGGCGCAGATGAACACCGTGGTGTTCCACCCCTGGGCATCGCTCGCATCAGACACCGATCACCCCGTCGAACTGCGCATCGACCTGGATCCGCAGCCGGGGAACGACTTCGCCGACGTCATATATGCCGCACACGGCATGCGCGAGGTGCTGGCCGAGGCAGGGCTGGAGCTGTGGGTCAAGACCAGCGGCAACCGAGGCATCCACGCCTTCTGCCCGATAGATCCGGAGTGGGAGTTCCTCGACGTCCGTCACGCCGTGATCGCCGCAGGGCGGGAGCTGGAACGGCGGATGCCGGATCGGGTCACGACGAACTGGTGGAAGGAAGAGCGCGGCGATCGTGTCTTCGTCGATTACAACCAGGCGAACCGCGACCGCACCATGGCCGGCGCCTACAGCCCGCGTCCGCTGCCCCAGGCCACGGTCTCGACCCCGGTGGGCTGGGACGAGCTCGATGGCCTGGACCCGCACGCCTTCACCATCCGGGCCGTCACCGAGCGGCTGCGGGAGGTGGGCGACCCCTGGGCCGGCTTCGCCGAGCGCCCCGGCCGCATCGACACTCTGCTTCAGTGGTGGCAGCGCGATCTCGACGACGGGCTCGGTGAGCTGCCCTTCCCTCCCGACTTCCCGAAGATGCCGGGAGAGCCCCCGCGCGTGCAGCCGTCGCGCGCGAAGAAGTAGGTCGCGCCCCGACGCTCGGCGTCAGGCCGGATCTTCCGTCTCGACTGGTGCGGTCAGCACATCCGACAGCGCGTACGACACCGGCTCCTCCAGCTGCTCGTACGTGCATGAGCTCGGCTCGCGGTCCTCGCGCCAGCGCAGGAACTGCACGGTGTGCCGGAACCGCTGCCCCTCCAGCTGGTCGTACTTCACCTCGAGCACGCGCTCGGGCCGGAGGCGCACGAACGAGACGTCCTTGCCGGAGGAGAACCGGTTGCGATCGGTCTCGCCGCGGACGGCGTCGCCCGCGTCGTCGCGGTCGACGAGCGGTTCCAGCTCGTCGAGCAGCTCCGCCCGGCGCGCGTTGCTGAACGCCGAGACCCCACCCACGTTCCGGAGCTCGCCATCGGCGTCGTAGAGGCCCACCAGCAGCGAGCCGACGCCGGCGCCGCTCTTGTGCACGCGGTAGCCGAGCGCGACCACGTCGGCCGTGCGCGAGTGCTTCACCTTGAACAGGGCGCGCTTGCCCGGCGCATACGCATCGGCGAGCGGCTTGGCGACGACGCCGTCGAGCCCCGCACCCTCGAAGCGTGTGAACCACTCGCGAGCACGCTCCGGATCGGTGGTGGCGCGGGTGAGGTGCACGGGTGACGGTACGCCGGCGAACAGTGCTTCCAAGCGTGCTCGACGCTCGCGGAAGGGAGCGCCCATGAGATCGTCGTCGCCGTCGCGCAGCAGGTCGAAGGCGACGATCATCGCAGGCGTCTCGGCCGACAGCTTCGCGATCCGGCTGGCGGCCGGATGGATGCGCTGGCTCAGCGCCTCCCAGCTCAGTCGTCCCCCTTCGGCGACGACGATCTCCCCGTCGATGAGGCAGGGGCGGGGGAGCAGTCGCGGCAGGGCGTCGGTGAGTTCGGGGAAGTATCGGGTGAGCGGCTTCGCTCCGCGCGAGCCGAGCTCGACCGACTCGCCGTCCCACGAGGCGAGCACGCGGAAACCGTCCCACTTCGGCTCGTACAGCAGACCGCCGTCCGTCTTCTCCGGATCCGGGACATCCGGAACGGCCTTCGCCAGCATCGGCTGCGGGATGGCATGCGTCATGCCGCCCATCCTGCCCGCCGCCCTGGCGCGGGTCCAGACCCCGCGTGTGCGCGGGTCAGGCGAAGACGTGCGCCAGGGTCGACGGCAGGCCGCGGTCGCGCAGCGCCGTGCGGGCGGCGTACCAGCCGGCCATGCCGTTCACTCCGGGGCCGGGCGGGGCCGACGCCGAGGCGAGATAGACACCGCGCATCGGCGTGCGCCACGGTGTGGGTGAGATCACGGGGCGGCGGAACGCCTGCATCAGCGTGAACGCGCCGCCGAGCACGTCGCCGCCGAGGGCCGACGGGTTCTCCGCCTCTCGGGCGTTCGCCGGCACCGCATGCGAGGCGAGCACGCGGTCGCGGAAGCCGGGAGCGAAGCGCTCGATCTGCGCGGTGATCAGCTCGGTCGGGTCGACGGGGGATTCATTCGGCACGTGGATGTACGCCCACAGCACCTGCTTGCCCTCCGGCGCCCTGGTCGCGTCGAGCACCGACGGCTGCACCGCCAGCACGTACGGCGCATCGCTGATGCGACCGCGCGCGACGGCGTTCTCGCTCGCCTCCGTCTCGGCGCGCGTGCCGCCCACGTGCACGGTGGGGGAGAGCGTCAGGGCCTCGTCGGCCCACGGAACGGGGCCGTCGAGTGCGAAGTCGACCTTCGCGGCGGCCGGCCCGTATCTGTAGCGATCCAGCGCGCGTGCGTACGACGACGGCACATCCGGATGTGTCAGTGCCAGCTTCGGCGATGTGTCGAGCATCAGCACGTCGCCCGACGCGGGATCCCCCCAGTCGAGGGACGCCAGGTCGCGCACGTGCTCGCCCGTGACGACGCGGCCGCCGTGCGCGGTGAGGTCGGCGATGAGGGCATCGGCGATCGACTGCGCTCCGCCTGCCGGGTAGCCCCATCCGGTCTCGGCGTGGCCGTGCGCGGCGAGCATCAGCCCGGCTGCCGCACCTGCCAGCGAGGGCAGGGGTGTGTTGGCGTGAGCGAGCACGCCGGTCAGCAGCGACTGCGCCTCCTCGGTGCGCAGCACGCCGCGGCCGAGCGGTGTGCCTGCAGGCAGCATGCGCAGGGCGAACCGGATGGTGGTGAGCAGGTCGCGAGGTATGCGCACCATGTTGCTGCCGGTGAAGTCCACGACGCCGCCGATCCGCTTCGCGAGCGGGCTGAGCATCCGGAGCCACGCGGTGCCGTCGGTGCCGAGGCCCGCTGCGGTGCGCTCGATGTCGCGCCACGCGACCGCCGAGCGGCCGGGTGTGATCGCCTGCGCGTACGAGATGTCGGGCACGATCCAGTCGACCGTGTCCATCAGGCCCGCGGCGCGGAAGAACGGAGAGGTCAGCGCGATCGGGTGCACCGCCGAGCAGACGTCGTGTCGGAAGCCCGGCAGCGTCATCTCGGTCGTCGCGACTCCGCCGCCCGCGTGATCGGCGGCCTCGAGCACCGTGACCTCGTATCCGCCGCGGGCAAGGGCCACAGCCGCAGCCAACCCGTTCGGACCGCTCCCGATGACCGTTGCTCGCACCTGCCCATTGTCGCAGGTCCACCGGTCCCGCCGCCTGAGGGCACATGGCGCTACGCGAAGGCGCCGACGCCGGTGATGTCACGGCCGATCAGTAGTGCTTGGACGCTCTCGGTGCCCTCGTAGGTGTGGATGGCTTCGACGTCGGCCAGGTGCTGGATGACACGGTTCTCGAGCAGGATGCCGTTGCCGCCGAGCATGTCGCGGGCAGTGCGGGCGATGTCGCGCGCCGTGCGGGTGTTGTGGAACTTCGCCAGCGACGCCTGCGTGGGCCGCAGCTGTCCCGCCGCTTCGATGTCGGCCAGGCGCCGGCAGTAGAGCTGCATCGAGGTCAGCTGCGCGAGCATCTCGGTGAGCCGCTGCTGCACCATCTGGAACCTCGCCAGCGGCTTGCCGAACTGCTCCCGGGCCGACGCGTACGCCAGCGCTGCTTCATAGCAGGCTGTTGCGTGCCCCAGCGCCGACCACGCCACACCGGATCGCGTGGCGAACAGCACGGTCGAGGTGTCCTTGAACGAGTGGGCGCCGGGGAGCACGGCATCCGCCGAGACCCGCACATCGTTCAGCCGGATGTGCGCCTGGTGGATCGCCCGCAGTGCGACCTTGCCCTCGATCACGCTCGCCTCGTACCCGTCGGTGTCCTGCTCGACGAGGAAGCACCGCACGGCGCCGTCGTCGGGGTCCCCGAGAGACGCCACGCGCGCCCACACGAACGTGATCCCGCCGGATGCCCCGTTGCCGATCCACTTCTTCGCACCCCGAATGATCCATCCGGAGCCGTCCCGGGTCGCAACCGTCTCCAGTGAAGTCGAATCCGACCCGTGCGTCGGCTCGGTCAGGGCGAACGCCCCGAGCACGGCGCCGTCGGCGAGCGGTCGCAGCCAGCGGGTCTTCTGCTCGTCGCTGCCGAACAGAGCGAGCGTGCGCAGTGCCAGTCCGCCCTGCACGGCGAGGATCGTGCCGAGGGAACCGTCGCCGCGGGAGAGCTCCATGTTCACCAGCCCGGCCGCCAGCGGCGACAGATGTGTGAGCCCCGGATGATCGATGCCGTCGGTCAGCAGATCGAGCTCGCCCATCCGGGGAACGACCTCGATCGGATACTCCGACGCGTCCCAAGCGGCGAGCATCCGCTCGCTCGTCTCGTCGACGAGGGTGCGAGCGCGGCGCCACGCCTCCTGATCGGAGCCTGCGACGTCGGAGAAGACCTCGTAGTAGTCGGTGTCGGCAGGGGCGGTGACGTCGTACTTCTCTGTGCGATCGCCTGGCAGCGGAGTGGTCATGCCGTCACGCTATGGCTGTTCAGGCGGCGGTTCCAACCGATTGTGGGGTTCCGACAGGCGAGGTGGGGGTCGCTCCGATCAGCCGATGTCGACGAACAGCAACAGCAGTGCGGGCGCGGCGCGAGCCCGCAGGCTGAGACGAAACGACGCACGCGGTGCGGGTCCATTCGGCACATGAGTCCGTCTCCGTTAAGGTGGAGCGCAAGCTTCAGAAAGGGCGCGAGATGTTCCTGCTCAGCATTGTCTTGTTCGTCGGCGGAATCGCGCTGTTCGGCGTGGCCTTCATGCCGTTCATCACGGTCGGCTTCGTGTCCGCGCTCGTCTTCGCGCTCGGCATCATCTGCGTGTGCCTGTCGATGGCGCTGCCGATCCACGCGCGATCCGGCGCCACGCACCAGCGCTGAATCGCCCGCTTCCAGAACGCACCCGGCCCCGCGCCGGGTGCGTTCTGCTGTGTCGGCGGCTCCGGTGTGAGAGATCGCGCCTCCCGCTCGACGGGGCCGCAGATGGGCACATCCGAGTGCGAGGCGGGGCCTGGGGCCGCGATTCGGCACACTGGAGCGAACAGCGGGTGCTGGGTAGGCTGAGGCGAGGCGGGCTCCGCTCGCCTTGACGGGGTCGAAGGCCCCTCGTAGCATTTTGTTACCGGTCACAAGATCCGGACGTACAGCAGTGAGGTTTTACGTGAGCGACGCCGCCCCCACATTTGCCCCAGAGATCGAAGAGGCCATCCGCACCGCCCGCGCTGAAGTCTCGGCGCTGCACGCCGAACTCGTGCGCTACGGACTCGTCGTGTGGACCGGAGGCAACATCTCGAGCCGTGTACCCGGAGCGGATCTGCTCGTCATCAAGCCCAGCGGCATCAGCTATGACGACCTGGCGCCCGAGAACATGATCCTCTGCGATCTGGACGGCAATGCGATCCCCGGTGCGCCCGGCAGCGAGCGCGCGCCCTCCAGCGACACCGCGGCGCACGCCTACGTGTACCGCCACATGCCGGACGTCGGCGGCGTGGTGCACACGCACTCGACCTTTGCCGTTGCGTGGGCGGCGCGCGCCGAGGAGATCCCGTGCGTCATCACGGCGATGGCCGACGAGTTCGGTGGTCCGATCCCGATCGGCCCGTTCGCGATCATCGGCGACGACTCGATCGGCCGCGGCGTCGTCGAGACGCTGCGCGGCCACCGCTCGCGCGCCGTGCTGATGCAGAACCACGGCCCGTTCACCATCGGTGTGAACGCCAAGGACGCCGTGAAGGCGGCCGTGATGGTCGAGGACGTCGCGCGCACCGTGCACTACGCCCGCGAGGCGGGCGAGTTGGTGCCGATTCCGCAGGAGTCCATCGACAGCCTCTACAACCGCTACCAGAACGTGTACGGGCAGAGCACGGACGCTCGTCGATGACCGGCGCGCAGGACATCCTCACGGGCCGCACCAGTCTCGGCATCGAGCTCGGCTCGACGCGCATCAAGGCGTGCCTGATCGGCTCGGATGCCACCGAGGTGCTCGCCACGGGCGGCCACGCCTGGGAGAATCGACTCGAGAACGGGCTGTGGACGTACTCGCTCGACGACGTGTGGTCAGGGCTGCAGGCCGCGTACGCCGGCCTGGTCGCCGACGCGGAGACGCGCCACGGCGTGCGCCCCGACACGTTCGGGGCGATCGGCGTCTCCGCGATGATGCACGGATACCTCGCCTTCGACGCCGCGGGGGAGCTGCTCACACCGTTCCGCACCTGGCGCAACACCAACACGGGTGAGGCGGCGACCGAGCTGACCGAGCTGTTCGGCGTGAACATCCCGCTGCGCTGGTCGATCGCGCACCTGCACCAGGCCGTGCTCGACGCCGAGGAGCATGTGCCGAGCCTCGACTTCGTCACCACTCTCGCCGGGTACGTGCACTCGCGCCTGACAGGTCGGCGCGTGCTCGGCGTCGGCGACGCATCCGGAATGTTCCCCATCGACTCCGAGACCTGCGACTTCGATGCCCGGATGATGGATGCCTACGACGCGCGCGCCGGTGAGGCGCTGCCGGCTCCCGTGGGGTCGCTGCTGCCCGAGGTGCTCACTGCGGGCGCCGAGGCGGGTTCGCTGACCGACGAGGGGGCAGTGCTGCTCGACCCGACGGGCACACTGCGCGCCGGAGTTCCGCTGTGCCCGCCGGAGGGCGACGCGGGCACCGGCATGGTGGCGACGAACTCCGTCGCACCCCGCACGGGAAACGTCTCGGCTGGCACGAGCATCTTCGCGATGGTGGTGCTCGAGAAGGCGCTCGAGAGCGTGCATCACGAGCTCGACCTGGTCACCACTCCCGCAGGCGACGCCGTCGCGATGGTGCACTGCAACAACGGCGCCAGCGAGCTGGGCGCATGGGCCGGCCTGTTCTCGCGCTTCGCCGCGGCATCCGGCCATTCGCTCGACGACGACGCCGTGTTCGAGGTGCTGTTCAGCGAGGCGCTCGTCGGAGAGCCGGACGCCGGCGGCCTCCTCGCCTACAACCATCTCGCCGGCGAGCCGGTCGCCGGTCTCACCGAGGGCGTGCCGCTGTTCGTGCGCACATCCGGCAGCGACCTCTCGCTCGCCAACGTCATGCGCTCGCAGATCTACGGCGTGTTCGGCACGCTCGCGATCGGGATGCAGGTGCTCGCCGACGAGGGGGTGATGCTCGAGCGGATGTTCGCCCATGGCGGCCTGTTCCGCACGGCCGGCGTCGCACAGCGCTTCCTCGCCGGTGCCCTAGGCGCGCCGGTGGCGGTCGGGGAACTCGCCGCGGAGGGCGGCGCGTGGGGGATCGCCGTGCTCGGCTCCTACCTCGCGCACGCCGACCAGATGCCGCTCGAGAAGTACCTCGATGACGAAGTCTTCGCCTCCGCGGAACTCAGCGTGATCGATCCGGATCCGGTGGACGTCGCCGGATTCACCACCTACCTCAACCGCTATCGCGCGGGCCTGGCCATCGAGGCCGTGGCCCCGCAGGCAATGAACCGAACGGAAGACGCATGACTCGCACCCCGCTGTCCACGACGCTCGACGAGTACGAGATGTGGTTCCTCACCGGCAGTCAGCACCTGTACGGTCCGGAGACGCTCGCCCAGGTCGCCGATCAGTCGCAGCAGATCGCGGCTCAGCTGAGCGAGGCGCCGGATGTCGCGGTGAAGCTGGTATGGAAGCCGGTGCTGACAGACTCCGAGGCGATCAAGCGGATCGCGCTGGAGGCCAACGCCGACGACCGCGTGATCGGCGTCATGGCATGGATGCACACCTTCAGCCCAGCCAAGATGTGGATCGCCGGCCTCGACGCGCTGCGCAAGCCGCTTGCGCACCTGCACACGCAGGCGAACGTCGAGCTGCCGTGGGCCGACATCGACTTCGACTTCATGAACCTGAACCAGGCCGCGCACGGCGACCGCGAGTTCGGCTACATCCAGACGCGCCTCGGCGTGCCGCGCAAGACGATCGTCGGCCACGCCGGTGACCCCCGCGTGCAGCGCGAGCTCGGCACGTGGCAGCGCGCGGCGGCCGGCCTTGCGGCCTCGCGCAGCCTGAAGCTGGCGCGCTTCGGCGACAACATGCGCTTCGTCGCCGTGACGGAGGGCGACAAGACCGAGGCGGAGCTGCGCCTCGGCGTGCAGGTGAACACCTGGGGCGTGAACGAGCTCGCCGAGGCGGTCGCCGCCGCGAGCGACGCCGAGGTGGATGCGCTGATCGACGAGTACGAAGAGCTCTACGAGATCGCGCCGGAGCTGCGGCGCGGCGGTGAGCGCCATCAGTCGCTGCGCGACGGCGCGGCCATCGAGATCGGGCTGCGTTCGTTCCTTGAGGAAGGCGGCTTCGGTGCCTTCACCACCAGCTTCGAGGACCTCGGCGAGCTGAAGCAGCTGCCTGGTCTCGCGGTGCAGCGTCTGATGGCGGAAGGCTACGGCTTCGGCGCAGAGGGCGACTGGAAGACCGCGATCCTGGTGCGCATCGCGAACGTGATGGGCGCCGGTCTTCCGGGCGGTGCGAGCCTGATGGAGGACTACACCTACGACATGACGCCGGGCGACGAGCTGATCCTCGGTGCGCACATGCTCGAGGTCTCGCCGTCGCTGACGACGCAGAAGCCGAGCCTCGAGGTCCACCCGCTCGGCATCGGCGGCAAAGACGACCCGGTGCGCCTGGTCTTCACCGCCGACCCCGGCCCCGCCGTCGTCGTCGCGATGAGCGACATGCGCGATCGGTTCCGCCTCACGGCGAACGTCGTCGAGAACGTCGAGCCGCGCCAGGCGCTGCCGAACCTGCCGGTCGGCCGTGCCGTGTGGAAGCCCGCGCCCGACTTCAACACGTCCGCCGCCGCGTGGCTCACCACGGGGGCCGCCCACCACACCGTGATGTCGACGGCCGTGGGCCTGGAGGCGTTCCGCGACTTCGCCGAGATGGCCGAGATCGAGCTGCTCGCGATCGACGATTCCACGAACATCACCGAGTTCCAGAAGCAGGTGCGCTGGAACCAGGCCTACTACCGCCTGGCCCAGGGTCTGTGATGACGCCCCGCTCAGGCCGCCAGATCCGGATCTCCCTGGCGGGGTACGAGGCCGTCATCGCGAGCATCGGTGCGTCGCTGCGGCAGCTGCGCTACGAGGGGCGCGACCTGGTCGTGCCGTTCGAAGCCGACGAGGTGCGCCCCGGCTACCGCGGCACGACGCTCGCGCCGTGGCCCAACCGCGTCGTCGAAGGTGCGTATGAGTTCGGCGGTCAACGGCACCAGCTCGCGCTGACCGAGCCGGAGCGCGGCCAGGCGCTGCACGGGCTGCTGTGCTGGGCGGACTTCAGTGAGCGCTTCGCTGACAGCGACCGGGTCGAGCTCGCCGCGATCATCGAGCCGCAGGCGGGCTATCCGTTCCGCATCGAGGTGACGGTCGAGTACCGCGTCGGGCCCGACGGTCTGCGGCAGACGGTGACGGCGCGCAACGTCGGCGCGGACACCGCGCCGTGGGGCACCGGTCCGCACCCGTACCTCGTGGCCGGTGACGGCCGCGTCGATGACTGGACGCTCACGCTGCCTGCGAGTCAGGTGCTCACGGTGACCCCGGATCGCCTCAGCCCGGTGGCGGTGGAGCCGATCTCTGCGCACTCGGAGTGGGACTTCCGTACGCCGCGCGCGATCGACGCCGTGTTCATCGACCACGCCTTCACCGGCCTGGAGCGCATGGACCGGATCGCCGAGGTGCGCCTCGAGGCGCCGGGCGGCACCGGGGTCGCGATGGCCTGGGACGAGCGCTGCCCGTGGGTGCAGGTGCACACGGCGGACACTCCGGATGCGGCAGCCACTCACCGTATCGGCCTCGCGGTCGAGCCGATGACCTGCCCTCCCGACGCGTTCAACTCGGGCACCGACCTGGTGGTGCTGGAACCGGGTGACGCCCACGCCGCCTCCTGGCGGATCAGCGCGATCTGAGAGCGCTCGGGGCGGCACGCTGGCGCGCGTGTGACGCGAGTGCCTACGATTCTCGCGAGTGCCTACGACGTTTCATAGGCACTCGCGAGAACGCAGGCAGTCGTTGGGCGTTGACCTGAGGCCATCAGTCGCTCGTGCTGAGCATGCGGGCCTACGTGTCCCCGCTCACCCCGATGCGGCGAAGCGCCGCTTTGACTGCCCGGCGGTGGCATTCTGCTGAATCCGAACGGCTGTGCATCGGGCGTCCGTGCCTGCTGCAGATCGGTTGAAAGTGCGGCATCAGCCGGCGTACTGGGAGGGGCCACCGGCGTGGACGACGATGCGGTTTCCCTCCTGGACGAACCGGACGGCGGTGCCGACGTCGTGAACGGACAGGAACTTCTCGGGGAAGTCAGGTGTGGCGGGGAAGTCGGCTATGGCATCGAGCCCGCCGTCGGAGCAGCCCCCTGTCGTGAAGTCGGCATCGCCGAACAGCACTATGCACCTCAACTCCGTTGAGTCGCCGTTCGGCCCGGTAGAGATACCGGTGCTCTCGAAGCTCATGGTGAACCCGACGACTGGCAGGCCGAGGTAGTCCTCGAACCGCACCGCGTCCGCGGGGTCGCCGCCGCCGAGCTGCACGCCGTCGAGCTCCTCGGGTATCCCGAGCTGCGGCGCCTCGTGCAGGGTGGCGACCACGGTCGGGTCGTAGCCGCTGACTGTCACGACGGCGATGCCCGTGATGATGCTGGCGGCCACGACGGAAGCGGCCCAGAGCGCGGCCAGTCTGCGCGCGAACGGGCGAGGCTCAGCCGGTGCGCTGTCCGCGGAAGCTGCGTCAGGATGATCCGGAGCGTCTGCGGCGTCTGGGGGACGCGCGTGCGATGCCTCGTCTCGGATGTCGTCTCGGCCATTGGGCTTAGTCTCATCCCGGGCACAGTTGCGCGCGATGAGGGCGGGGTCGACGGTGGTCGTTGCGGAACCGGCTGAGCCGTCTGCGGCCAGGAGCGAGTGGGCGTCCGCGTGGTCACCCCGTCTGGTGGAGCCGTCGTCTTCGGCAACGCCATGTGCGGCGCCGGTCGGGTAGCCCGCACTCGCCTCCGTTCCCGCGCCGTGCCCCGCCCCGTCTTCACGGATCCCCGCCGCCCGCTCTTCCAGCTCCCGCAGTCGGCGCAGCGCTGCGGGGTCGTCGGAGATGTCGGCGCCCTTGCCGTATGCGCGGGCGCGCAGCGCGGCGAGCTCGTCGGCGTCGTGCATGCTGTTCGTGCTCCTTCGACGATCTGACGGCCTTCGGCGCCGACGCGGTCATCGGCTATCGGTAGCGTACGGCGCCCGTCATCCGCAGCCGGGCACGCGCGCGCACGGCAACAGAATGCGCGTTCGCGAACAGGATCTCGCGGAATCCGCGTTCGCGAACGCGTGTACTGTGCAGCTATGAGCGCAACCTACGAGCAGTCGGCCGCATCGTAGGGTGCGGTGACCATCGCGTCGCCTGGGTCGTCGCCCGCCCAGCTCGCGCCGATCTCGGTCTGCAGCAGAGACCAGTGGGTGCCGTCGGCCCACCAGTCGCGGGCCGTGGTCGACTCCATGTAGATGCCATTGCCGAGACCGTTGTCCTTCGTGATCCGGTAGGTGGTGCCCTCGTTCTGGATGATCGTGGTGTCGATCGCGTTCGCGCCCTGATCGACCAGCGTGTCGCCGTACTCGTAGGTCTCCTGCGTGAAGTCGGTCGTCGCCCCCCCACATCACGCGGCTGTACGTGTCGCCGGTGTGCTCGGCGTCGTCGTACAGGTTCGACGACCAGTACACGACGAATGCGCCCTCGCCTGCTCCGCGATAGTCGGGAACCCAGGTTGCCTCCGGTGTCCATGCCATGCCGAGCTCGGCTCGCGTGACCCCGTCGGCGGTGGTCGCCACGTCGAACTGGCGCAGGTCGCTCCAGGTGACGAGATCCTTCGACTCCCACACGTTCAGCTTGGTGCTGCCGTTGCTCGACCAGTGGCACCAGTCACCGCATGCGCTGGTGCCGGAGTCGCCGCCGAACACGCGCAGGTCGGTCGCGATGATGTAGTGCGTCTCGGCGTCGGTGAACGTGACATCGCCGGGTCCGCCGACGGCCTCGGCCGGCCCGGCATCTCCCTCGGCGGAGTTCGGTACGGTCGAGCCGCTCGTCTGCGCGAAACCGTACGACGCGATGAGGCCCTGATCCGGTGCCGCGGCGGTCGCTCCCGAGGGAGCAATCCGACGACGAGTGCGGCGGCGGTGAGCGTGATTCCGGATGCCATCAGCCGCTTCCGGTTCGAGCGACCGAGGGGACCGGACGTGGTGCTTCTGAACACAACAGCTCCTTTGCCTGTCGCGCCAGCCCGACCGCACGCTGGACGTGTGATATGGGCCACTGCGGCACGGTGAGGCCGCGGCGATGGCTCTGCGACACTGCCGGGAAACCGTGCTTGTTCCCGGTAACATAACACGCTAGTGTTCCGAGGTGAAGACGTCGACCCGACGACGGACGACACAAGGCAAGGGCGCCCCACATGCTTCCCAGAGCGCACCAGCGCACCCCGCGTGAGCGGCTGCCCTCTGCCTTGATCCGGAGTCGATTCGACACTCGAACATCCGGTGCGGCGGCAAGCAGTCGCCGGCCGGTCATACAGCGGCGGCTGAGCGTCGCAGAAGGAATCGGCGGCGACGCCGAGGAACGGAGATAACGATGATCCGGATGAACCGGTCTCACCTCGCTCGCACTGCTGCAGGCGTCGTGGGCGGCCTGGTGCTCGTCGGCGTGGGCGGCGCGGCCATCGCCGAGGAGGTCGGCACCGACGGTGTCGACGTCAACGTCACGATCGAGGAGCAGGCGGCGGGCGCGCTCTCCCTCAGCGTCGCCGCCGAGAGCGAGACGCTCACCGAGGTCGAGGGAGCCTCAGCCGACTACCGCGAGTTCACGGGCGCGCTGCCCGATGTCACCGTAACCGACACCCGCAGCGAGGTGCCAGAGGGCGTGTACTGGTACGTCACCGGTCAGGCGAGCGACTTCGTCGGCGACGCGGGTCAGGCATCGATCACCCCCGACCATCTCGGCTGGACTCCCGAGCTGGTGACGGCAGGCAACGGCGAGGTGGCGCCAGGCGACGAGGTGCCGACTTCTCTCGACGAGAGCACCAATCCGACCACTCCGAACAACGTCGGTCTCGCCGGCGAGGAGCTGCTGCAGCTCGCGCTCGATTCGTCTGAGGCGACCGCGGCGAACGGCGAGTGGACGGCCAACGCCGACCTCACGCTGAAGACCCCGAACGACGTCGAAGCCGGCTCGTACACCTCGACGGTGACGCTGTCGCTGTTCGAAGACACCTACTGAACCACGAGTGAACCGGTCGGGGGCGTTGCGCTCCCGGCCGGCTCCCCGCACCCCTGACGCATCCGATTCCTTCGCCTGGGAGAACTGTGTTCCGCAACGTCATGACTCGCCAGCGCCTCGCCGCGCTCGCGGCCGCGCTGGGTCTGGTGGCCGCCACCGTCGTTCCGACCGCCGCTTCGGCGGCCGAGGAACCGGGTGCCCCTGCCGTGCGATGGGCCGTGACCCCCGCCGACGAGTCGGGGTCGGACGACCGCTTCTCGATCCAGCACGCCCTCGACGCGGGGGAGAGCGTGACCGACTTCATCTCGGTGCAGAACCTGGGTGTCGAGGAAGCCGCTTTCAGCCTCTCGGCGGCCGACGGCTTCACGACCCGCAGCGGCCGATTCGACATGCTCGCCTCAGACAAGGAGTCGGTCGATGCAGGCACCTGGGTCGAGATCGCCGACGAGGTGACGATCGCCGGCGGCGACAGCTCCGTCGTGCCGTTCACCATCACGGTGCCGGAACAGGCAGAACCGGGCGATCACCCCGCGGGAGTCGCGGCATCCGTGATCACCACGCAGTCATCCGGCGACGGCGCCAGCCTCGGCGTCGAGAGCCGCGTCGGCGTGAAGTTGATCACGCGCGTCAAGGGGGAGCTCACCCCCGCACTCGAGGTCTCGGGTGTCGAGGCGACCTATCACGGCACCTGGAACCCGCTGAGCCCCGGTGAGGTCACGGCCACCTTCGAACTCACGAACGCCGGCAACACCAGACTGACCGTCGCGGGAATCGCCTCGGCCGGAACGGGCGAGATCGCGTTCCCCGCCGACGGCGACCCCGTCGGCGACCTGCTGCCAGGCGATACTCGCGAGGTCACGGTCGCCATCGACGGCACATGGCCCACCTTCTACGCACCCGGCGAACTCGTCGTCACACCCGCAGCGGAGGCCATGGACGGCACGACGCCGGAGGCGGATGCGGTCACCGTTGACCTCGGCGCCTGGGCGATGCCGTGGTCGCAGCTGCTCGTACTGCTGGCCCTTGCTCTCATCATCGCCGCGCTGACCTGGAACCGCCGCCGCGGCAGGCGCCGCATGGAGGAGCTGCTGCAGCAGGCGCGCGAAGAAGGCAGACGCACGGCGGAATCCGGCGACGCCTCCGCACCGATGCGGATGCGGAGGCGGCATCGGCTCGCGATGCTCGCAGCACTGGTGCTCGCCGCATTCGCCTCAGCACCGGGCGCCGCAGTCGCCGCGACCGAAGCGGACGATGACGCGGACGGCGTCAGCGTGCACGTGAACATCACCGAACTCGACGACGGCGGGGTCGACCCGGGTGCGGACGGCCAGACGGAACCGGGAGACGACGGCGAGACCGATCCGGGTGTCGGCGACGACACCGCGACGGACGCAGGCGTCGGGACCGACACGACCGACGATGCGTCCACGGATGCGGACGACTCCGGCGACGACCTTCCCACCACGGGGCTCGACCTCTCGCTGACGATCGCGCTGGGCGCGGCCGGGATCGCCGCCTGCGCCGCCGGCGTGCACTTCTTCCGCCGCCGCACCGTGCGCTGACACGGATCGGCGCGCACGGACTTCCCTATGCCGCGTGCCGACGGCGCGCGGCCACACCCGAGAAAGAAAGTCGATGAGGACAATGTCGATACGTTCAAGACGCTCGCTGAGAGCCGTCGGTGCGACCACGGGAGGCGCGCTGCTCGCGGCCGCCCTCGCGCCGATCGCCGCCGCACCGGCCGCAGCTGCGGAGGATCTCCCCGCCCCGCTCGCGCAGTTCGCCTTCGACGAGGCGCCCACGGACGGCGAGTTCGCGTCGGGAGGCGCCACCGCCGCTGTGAACGGCACTGCGTCGCTGGTCGCGAGCCAGGAGGGACAGGGGACCGCCGCCGAGATCGGGTCGGACTTCTGGCTCGAGGTCACCGGTGAGGACGGCGGCTCGCTCCTGGCAGGTCTCGACCAGGCGACCATCTCCTACGACTCGCTGCCCGCAGCATCCGGGAACACCGGTTGGACCGTGTACGCCGCTGCCTCCGCTGATCCGCCGACCTATCAGCAGGAGCGCTACGTCGGCCTCATCGACGACGAGGACGGCGTCACCGTCGAGCGCTACAACAACTCGGGGGCGCGCGATTCGAGCGGCAACCTCGCGGCCACCGGGCTCACGGGCGAGTGGAAGCACGTCGATCTCGTGCTCGACGGCGACAGCGCCAAGCTGTACGTCGACCAGCAGCTCGTCGATGCCAACGCCGAGGGGCCGATGCTGACCGAGATCCTCGGTGACGGCGGCATCCTGCAGCTCGGCAAGGCGAACTGGGGCGGGGGAGAGTACTTCTCAGGGCTGCTCGACAACGTCACGATCTACTCCGAGGCGCTCACCTCGACTCAGCTCGGGCTGCCCGCGCCGGAGTCGGTCGTCGTCTCAGGCGACGATGTCACCAGCGGCGCCGTCGAACTCTGGCAGGGCGAGCAGACGCAGCTCACCGCGAAGGTCACGCCAGAGGGCGCCGAAGGCACCGTGACATGGTCGAGCGCCGATGCGCAGGTCGCCGCGGTCTCCGCGTCCGGCGCCGTCAGCGCCGTCAGCGGCGGCACGACCACGATCACGGCCGCTGCCGTCGGCGATCCGACCCTGACGGATGAGGTCACCGTGACGGTGAACGAGGTGACTGACGATGTGAAGGCGCAGCGCGACGCCGATGCCCTCGCGATCGAGAACGCCGACGACATGCGGGGCACCTTCTCGCTGCCGACGATCGGCACTCACGGCTCCGACATCTCGTGGGAGATCGTCTCCGGCAGTGAGCACGCCACGATCACCGAGGGAGTGAACGACTCCAGCGTCTCTGCGGAGGTGCGGCGTCCCGCCGCGGGCGGCGACGCCGCGGCGATCGAGCTCGTCGCGACCGTCACCGCAGGCGAGACCGCGCTCACGCGCGAGTTCACGGTCTCGGTGCAGCCGATGCCCGCCGACCTCGGCAACGACGAGGCGTACGTCTGGGCCTTCTTCACCGGCGAGGGCGTCGGCGGCGAAGAGATCAGTCTCGCGGCTTCGAAGGGCGACGATGCGCTCGACTGGAACACGCTGAACGAGGGCGAGCCGCTGTTCACCTCCCACTTGGGTGAAGAGGGACTGCGCGACCCGTTCATCCTGCGATCGCCCGACGGCGACACCTTCTACATGATCGCCACCGACCTGAAGATCGACGGTCGAGACGGAGGGTTCATGGGCGCGCAGACGCACGGTTCTCTCGCCGTGGAGGTATGGGAGTCGAATGACCTGGTGAACTGGTCGGATCAGCGCCACATCACGGTGAGCACCGACTATGCGGGCAACACATGGGCGCCTGAGGCGTACTGGGACGACGAGCGCGAGACCTTCGTCATGTACTGGGCGTCGAACCTGTACGACACGACCGATCCGGCCGACCGCACATCGCCGAACTACAACCGGATGATGTACGCCACAACCGACGACTTCATCGCGTTCTCGGAGCCGCAGGTCTGGATCGACGTCGATCGCCGCGGTCAGGCGGGCGCCGGCTCGATCGACGTCACGGTCGCCGAGCACGAAGGCGACTACTACCGCGTCTACAAGGACGAGAACTCGATGACGCTGCGTCAGGAGCGCTCATCCGACCTGCTCGCCGCGGTCGAAGGCAGCTACCCGTCGACGACCGGTGCGGACGACGAGTGGGTCGAACAGGCAGTGCGCATCGGCGCCGGGCAGGACAACGGCTACGGCGGCACATTCACTCAGAGTGAGGGGCCGTCGCTGTTCCCCGCGAACGAGGGCGACGTGAACGGGTACGACTACTACCTGTTCGCCGACCAGCCCGGCTACCACGGCGGCCCGAACCACTACGTGCCGATGGCGACGAACGACATCACCGACGGCGGCGCGTGGCAGGTCATCGGCGACGAGATGCCCCAGTCGCAGTTCCCGCAGAACGCCGACGGCGGCATGCCGCGGCACGGCACGATCGTGCCCGTCACGCGCGAGCAGTACCACGGCGTGCTCGAGGCATTCGCCCCGGAGCTCGCGGTGGTCTCGGTCGACGCGATCGACGTCAGCACACAGGCGGGGCAGGCGCCGGCGCTCCCGGAAGTCGCTCACCTGGTGAAGGCGAGCGGAGACACGGAGGACGCCGAGGTCGTATGGGATGACATTCCCGAAGCGGCATATGCCGAGGTCGGCACGTTCACCGTCGTGGGTGTGGCGCAGGACGACTCGCGCCAACCGGTGGAGGCGACCGTGACCGTGACCGAGCGCGAGGCCGACATCGAGATCGAGGCGGCAACGCGCTGCGTGTTCGGCAGGAACGTCCTCGTCACGACGGTGAGCAACAGCGGCGCAGAGGCGACGACCGTTTCGGTGTCGACGCCGTACGGCTCGAAGGACGCCGTCACGGTCGCCGCCGGAGCGAGCGCGAGCCAGTCGTTCTCGACTCGCTCGGCCGAGATCGCTGCCGGCTCGGTCACGGCCGAGTCCGCGGGAGGCGAGGCGACAGCCACGTACTCCGCCGCCAGCTGCGGCTGATGCCCCCAGGGGTGGGGCGGCGCCGAGTGCCGCACCGCCCCACCCACACACACGCCCCGCATGCGGGCACGAAGGAGTGCGACATGACGAACAGGCCTCACCCAGTCGCGGAGCGCAGGAACCTAGCCCCGCAACCATCACTGCTGAACCACCCATACGAGGGAGCAAGACCATGAGAACCCGACCCCCCGCACACCCACGGCAGCGCAGACAGCGTGCGCTCGGCGCCGTGCTGGCATGCGCCGTCGCCGTGCCGCTCGGCGGACTCGGCGCGTCCGTCGCGCAGGCCGCCGACGTGCCGGAGCCGACAGCCCACTACGACATGTCGCACAGCGGCACATCGCTCATCGACGTGTCGGGCAACGGCCGCGACGCGACGCTGACCGGTGCGACGGATGCGAGCTTCGTCGACGCAGGGGGCGACGATGTGCTCCGCTTCGCGAATGACGCCTACGCCTCGCTGCCGCAGGGCCTCGTCACCGGCGACGACAACGAGTTCACGGTGGAGTTCACCGTGGCGGGCGACGCCGCGCGCAACCACTTCGGATGGGTGCTCGGCGACGGCGTCGGCGCCTGGAACACGACCGAGCTGGGCAACCACGTGTTCGTCAGCCCGGTCAGCGGTCAGGGCGGCTACGCCGATGAGGTGCTCTCCGGCATCCGGGTCAAGACCGGCGACGGCAACGGCGAAGTTCGGCTGCCCGCCGCAGGTGGCATCGGCAGCGGCTTCGCCACGCTCACGATGGTCGGCTCGGGCGACGCGCTCACGCTCTACCTCGACGGCGAGGAGATCTCGAGCGCGACGCACGGCTACCAGATGAGCGACATCGTGCCTTCCGGCGACGTGCTCGGCTACCTCGGGCGATCGCTGTACTCGGGCGACCCGCTTCTCGAGGCCGACGTCACCGATGCGAAGTTCTGGGACACCGCCCTCACCCTCGAACAGCTGCGGGCGGCGCAGCCGACCGCCGAGGAGAAGCAGAGCGCGAACGAGGGGCTGCTCAGTCTCGACATCGAGCGGGCGATGCTCGGTGAGAACACCGGCCTCGACCGGGTGACGAAGCCGCTCGCGCTGTCGGACGAGCTGAACGGCGTGAGCCTGGAGTGGTCGTCGTCCGACGAGCAGGTCGTCGCACTCGACGGCACGGTGTCGCGCTCCATCGACACCGACACTGCCGTGACGCTCACCGCGCAGACCGGCTCCGGCGCGACGCTGACCTTCGAGGTCACCGTGCTCGCACCCTCGCTGTCGACCGATCTCGACGCGATCGAGCTGGCGACCACCACAACGGAGCACCTCCCGCTCGTGGTGACCGGGCCTTCTGAGGGCGCCGACATCGTGTGGGAGTCGTCGGATCCGGATGTCGTCACAGGCACCGACCCCGACTACGTCGCACCGGAGATCGGTGTGGCCGATCCCTACGCAGGGGGCGGAATCGTGACTCGCGCGGAGTACGGAGCCGGCGACATCGACGTGACTCTCACGGCCACCGCGACGCTCGGCGGACAGACCGAGACCCGCGAGTACGCGGTGACGGTCGCGGAGAAGGGACGCACGGCACCGAACGCGGGCTACGCCGCGGCGTACTTCCGTTCCGACGGCGACGAGCGCATCTACAGCGCCGCGACCACTGAGAACGACTTCTTCACCTTCGAGGAGGTCAATGACGGTCAGCCCGTCGTGGACAACTCAGCGGACACCACCGGTCACCGCGACCCGTACATCCTGCGCTCGCACGACGGCGACAAGTACTACATGATCGCAACCGACCTGTGCATCGGGTGCGGCACCGGATGGGGTGAGGCTCAGAGCAACGGCAGTCTCAAGGTGAACTTCTGGGAGTCGACCGACCTGGTGAACTGGGAGCGCACCAACGGCGACGGCAACGGTGCGATCACGGTCAACCAGCCGAAGGCCGGGATGACCTGGGCGCCGGAGGCGTACTGGGACGACGAGCTGCAGTCGTATGTGCTGTTCTTCGCCTCGCGCCTGTACGACGACGTCGAGCACACCACGGGCGACCTGCACGCACGCATGTTCGCCGTCGTGACCCGCGACTTCGTGAACTTCTCTTCGCCCCCGACGACCTGGCAGGACACGGGCTTCTCGCGCATCGACTCGACGATCGAGAAGATCGGCGACTACTACTACCGGTTCTCGAAGAACGAGGACGGGGGAGCCGCTGACGGCCTGGAGCGGGGCAAGGACATCTTCCTCGAGCGCTCGAGCGTGCTCACCGCGCCGACGACCGAGACGAGCTGGAGTGCCGACCCGGACCAGTCGTGGCAGCTCGTCGACACCGCCATGACCACACCGGTCACGGGCAATCATGGCGAGGGCCCGCAGATCGCGAAGCTCAACGAGGGTGATCCGAACAACACGGCATCAGGCGACGGATACGTCTTCCTCGTCGACAACTACAGCGCCGGCGGCTACCGGGCGTTCCTGACGAGCGGCGAGGAGATCGCCTCGAGCACTCAGAACGACCGGCTCTCGCAGCGAGACGGTTGGGAGCCGCGCACCGACGGCCTCCCGGCCAGCCCGCGGCACGGCTCGTTCGTGAGCGCGCCGCAGCAGCTGCTCGACGCGATGCACGGCTGGAGCGACGTCGAGGCCGTGGCCTCCGAGACGACGCTGACCGTCGACGGCCGCACCGCCACCGCCCGCGTCAGCGCAGGCGATGACGGCGAGGTCGCAGGCGCGGTGACGTTCTCCGGCTCCGGATGGACCGAGACCGTCCCGCTGACGGACGCCGAGGCGTCGATCGAGGTTCCGGACGGCATCGCGCAGGTGAGCGCGACCTACGACGGGTACCGAGACGGACTGGTTGCGACCTCGGAAGCAGAGCCCGTTGCCATCGGGGACCTCTCCGTGCTGGAAGCGTCGGCTGCGACGCGGTGCGTGGTCGGCAGGAACGTGCTGGCCGTGACGGTGACCAACTCCGGTGAGGACGTCATCGCGGCGACGATCTCGACGCCGTTCGGCGAGCGCTCGGACGTCGCCGTCGGGGCGGGGAAGAGCGTGACGAAGGCGTTCTCGACCAGACAGGCGGAGATCGGCGCGGGCGAGGTGACCGTGACGGCGGGAGACGCCGAAGCGGCAGCGCCGTACTCGGCGTCCGCCTGCGGCTGACCGGTCGCCCTGGAGGCAGCAGAATGCGCGTTCGCCGGCAGGATCTCACCGGATCCTTGTCGGCGAACGCGCGATCTGTGCTGCTCGGGCGCGCGGCGCCGACATCTCGGCCCTCGAGCCGATAGTCGCTAATCTGGGACGACCGTGCGATGGGCACGCGTCAGAGAGGATCAACGTGGCAGGCACGAGCGCCGAGAAACCGAATATTCGGCAGGTCGCGCAGCTCGCCGGCGTCTCTCATATGACGGTCTCGCGGGTGATGAATGACTACCCGCATATCAAGGAGGCGACCCGCAATCGCGTCCTCGACGTGATCGAGGAACTCGGCTACCGGCCGAACCAGGCCGCCCGTGCGCTCGCGACGCAGCGCAACCGCCGCATCGGCGTCCTCGTCGAGAGCGCTGTCTCGTTCGGGCCGATGAGCACGCTGCGCTCCGTGGAGTTCGCCGCACGCACGGCGGGCTACGCGGTCAATTCGATCGGACTGCACGACGGCGACGAGGTCACTCCGCAGGAGGCGATCGCGCACCTCACCGCGCAGGGCATCGACGCGCTGTGCGTGGTCGCACCCCGCTCGTCGTCGCTGGCGACCATCCGGAAGATCCAGATCGGCGTTCCCGTGCTCGTGGTCAAACCCGACAAGGACCCGGCGTTCCTCACGATCTCCGTCGACCAGCAGCAGGGCACCGTCCTCGCCGTCGACCACCTCGTCTCGCTCGGCCACCGCGACATCCTGCACCTGGCAGGGCCCCTCGACTGGCTCGATGCGCGTGCGCGCGAGCGCGCCTTCCACGCGCGCGCCAAGGAGTGGGGCATCAGGGAGCGCCCGATCGTGGTCGGCGACTGGTCGGCCGACTTCGCCTACGACTACGCGAAGGGCCTGCGCGAGCTGCCGGAGTTCACCGCGGTGTTCGCCGCGAACGACGACATGGCCGTCGGCCTCGTGCACGGGCTGCACGACAGGGGCTTCTCGGTTCCCGACGACATCAGCGTGATCGGCTTCGACGACATCAGTCTCGCCGCGCACGTGCTGCCGCCGCTGACGACGGTGCACCAGAACTTCCACAGCCTCGGTGTCTCCGCCGTCGACATGCTGCGCGCCGCGATCGAGGAGCGCGAGATCCCGCACGTGACTCGCATTCCCACCGATCTGGTCGTCCGCTCGTCGACGGCGGCGCCGAGGGAGGAACGGCGATGACAGAGCAGCGCCCTCTCGTCGAGATGTCGGGGGTCACGGTCGAGTTCGCGGGGAACCGCGTGCTCGACGGCGTCGACCTCACGCTTCGCGCCGGAGAGGTGCACGCCGTGATGGGCGAGAACGGTGCGGGCAAGTCGACTCTCATCGGCGCGCTGACCGGCACCCATCCGATGCGATCCGGGCGAGTGCTCATCGCCGGAGAGCCGTGGACGCCGACGGGCGTCGCGCACAGCCGTGCCTCCGGCATCGCGACGGTGTTTCAGGAATCGCACCTGATTCCCCAGCTCACCGTCACCGAGAACATCATGCTCGGCAATGAGGAGCGGAAACTGCTCGGCCTGAGTTGGCGGCGCAACCGCGAGCGCGCGCTCGACGTGCTCGCCAAACTCGGGCTCGACGATGTCGACCCGATGACGCGACTGTCGCACCTCTCGCCCGCAGTGAAGCAGCTGATCGCCGTGGCGAGGGCGCTCGTGCTCGAGCCGCGCGTGCTCATCCTCGATGAACCGACCTCGAGTCTGGACGGAGAAGAGGCGGGGCGACTGCTCAGCATCGTGCGGCGGCTGCGCGACCGGGGCGTGGCGATCCTGTTCGTCTCGCACTTCCTCGAGCACGTGCTCGCGGTGAGCGACCGGATGACCGTGCTGCGCGAGGGTCTCGTCGTCGCGGAGTATCACACGGACGACGTCGACCGCGCCGATCTCGTCTCGAAGATGGTCGGCGGCGACATCGAGGCGCTGCGCGCACTGCGTTCTCAGCGTGCCGCTCACCACTACGACAGTGGGGCACGGGCGAGGCTGCGCGCCGAATCGCTCGGGCGCCGCGGCATGATGGAGCACACGGATCTGGCGGTGTCACCCGGCGAGATCGTCGGCTTCGCAGGACTGCGCGGCTCGGGCCGCACGGAGCTGGCCAGTCTGCTCAGCGGTGTCGAACGTGCGGACAGCGGTGAGATCTGGCTCGACGGGAAGCGCATCGACCTGCGCACACCGGGGACAGGACTTCACCGCGGCATCGCGATGTCGAGCGAGGACGTGCGGAGCGACGGACTGATCGGCGCTCTCACCGGCAGGGAGAACATGATGCTCGCACTGCAGGCCGCACGCGGCTGGGCGCATCCGATCTCGCCAGGAGAGCAGCATGACATCGTCGAGACCTGGGGCGAGGCGCTCCGCCTGCCGATGGACGACCTCGATCGTCCCGTGGAACAGCTCTCCGGCGGTACGCAGCAGAAGATCATGCTCGCGCGCCTGCTGGCGATCAGGCCGCACGTCCTGATCCTCGACGAGCCGACCCGCGGCATCGATATCGCGGCGAAGCTGGACATCCAGAAGCGGGTGACGCGCCTGGCGGGTGAGGGCGTCGCCGTCGTGTTCATCTCGTCGCAGCTCGAGGAGGTCGTGCGCCTGAGCGACCGGATCGTGGTGCTGAAGGACCGAGAGAAGATCGGTGAGCTGAGCAACGGGCCCGGCGTCACAGTCGACACCATCGTCGAGATGATCGCCGCCGACCTCGCAGAGGAAGGGCTCTCCCCGGGCTCCTGATCGCCGTGACCCAATCGTGTCGAACACATGTTGCCGGAACAAATTGTTCCCGGTAACATAGACGGAACGACGCGCCAGCGTCACTGCAATCAGCAATGGATCCGAAGCCGGACCCACTCATCACCGGATGCCCGCTTCCGGTGTCTCAAGGAGGAGAACCATGTCTGCACGCAAGCACATCATCCGCACGGCCGGTCTGGCCGCAGTCGGCGTACTCTCGATCGGTCTCGTGGCCTGCTCCGGTGGCGACGACGGCGCATCCGGTGACGGCGAGGGCGGGACCGCGACGATCGGCTTCGTCGCGGTCGGACCCGAGGGCGCGTGGCGCGAGGCGAACGAGAACAACATCCAGGAGACGTTCACCGAGGACGCCGGGTACGAGCTGAAGTTCGCACCGGCGACCAACAACGACCAGAAGTCGCAGATCGACAGCTTCACGACCTTCGTCGATGAGGGCGTCGACCTGATCCTGCTCTCGGCCACGGAGGCCACCGGCTGGGAGGACTCGCTCGAGTACGCGGCGGAGGCGGAGATCCCGGTCGTGCTGCTCGACCGCGGCATCGAGCCCGACAACACCGACCTGTACGTCACGCGCATCGCGCCGAACAACGTCGAGGTCTCCTCGGCTGTCGCCGAGTGGGCGGAGGGCGAGTTCCCCGACGGCGCCAACTACTTCACGCTCGAGGGCCCCGCGGGCGTCTCGGTCGTGAATGAGCGGAACGAGGGCTTCGACGCTGTGATCGGCGACAACTCCGACTTCACCAAGCTCGGCGCTCAGACGGCGAACTGGACGACCGACGAGGGCAGGAGCGTCATCGAGACGGTGCTGAAGTCGAACGACAACGACGTGCAGTTCATCTTCGCGCAGAACGACGAGATGGGCATCGGCGCAGCGCAGGCGGTCACGGAGGCCGGTCTGACGCCGGGTGAGGACGTCAAGATCGCATCGATCGACGCGACGAAGAACGGTATGGAGGCACTCGCCGCCGGCGAACTGTCGTTCGTGGCCGAGTACAACCCGCTGTTCGGCGAGATCGCCCTCGACGTGGTCGAGAAGACGCTCGCAGGCGAAGAGGTCGAGCCGAGCATCGTCGTCGAGTCCGCGACGTTCGATTCGTCGGAGGCAGCCGAGGAAGCGCTGCCCGACCGCAAGTTCTGATCCGGGAGCTCTTCTCCCGATCGGGTGCGGGGGCCGTGCGCGGCCCCCGCACCCGGCAAGCTTTCGCGGCGCGGCCGCAGTGACCAGATGTGGAGACACAAGATGTCGGAAGCACTTCCGATCGTCGAGATGGAGGGCATCTCCATCTCGTTCCCCGGGGTGAAGGCCCTCGACGAGGTGAGCCTGCGACTGTACCCCGGCGAGGTGCACACGCTGATGGGTGAGAACGGTGCGGGCAAGTCCACGATGATCAAGGCGCTCACCGGCGTCTATAAGATCGACGACGGCGAGATCCGGATCGCGGGTGAGACCCGTCGGTTCAGCGGCACGGCCGACGCGCAGAGCGCAGGGGTCGCGACGGTGTACCAGGAGGTCAACCTCTGCACGAACCTCTCCATCGGCGAGAACGTGATGCTCGGAAACGAGGTGCGCGGCGCGCTCGGCGTGAACTGGCGCGCCACTCACCGTGCGGCGCACGAGGTGCTCACACGGCTGGGCCTCGGGCACCTCAACACCAAGCAGTCGCTGTCGACCCTGCCTCTGGCCATCCAGCAGCTGGTGGCGATCAGTCGCTCCATGGTCGAGGAGTGCAAGGTGCTCATCCTTGATGAGCCGACATCCAGTCTCGACGCGGCCGAGGTCGATCAGCTCTTCGCAATCATCCGGCAGCTGCGCGACCAGGGCGTCGCCATTCTGTTCGTCTCCCACTTCCTGGACCAGGTCTATGCGATCAGCGACCGGATGACCGTGCTGCGCAACGGGCAGCTCATCGGTGAGCACCTCACGAGCGAGTTCCCCCGCGCCGATCTGATCGCCGAGATGATCGGCAAGGACGTCGCTGCGCTGAACGCGAGCGAGGCGGGGGAGCTGCGCGAACCGCGCACGGGCACCGTGCCGGTCTACGAGGCGACCTCGCTCAGCCGCAAGGGCGCGCTCGAGCAGCTCGACATCGAGCTGCGCCGGGGCGAGATCGTGGGGCTGGCCGGCCTGCTCGGCTCCGGCCGCACCGAGCTCGCCAGGCTCATCTACGGTGCAGACAGGAACGACACCGGAACGATCAGCCTGCACGGCGCCAAGACCGAGATCCGCAGTCCCGCGAAGGCGCTGGCCAAGCGCATCGCGTTCGCGAGCGAGAACCGCCGCGACGAGGGCATCATCCGCGACCTCAGTGTGCGCGAGAACATGATCCTCGCTGTGCAGGCCAAGCGCGGCTGGGCCAGACCGCTGTCCAGGCGCGAGCAGAACGAGATCGTCGAGAAGTACATCTCCGCGCTCGGCGTGCGACCGACCGATCCCGAGCGACCCATCCGGCTGCTGTCGGGCGGAAACCAGCAGAAGGTGCTGCTGGGGCGCTGGCTCGCGACGGATCCCGAGGTCCTGATCCTCGACGAGCCGACGCGCGGCATCGACATCGGTGCGAAGGCCGAGATCATGGACTACGTATCCGGACTCGCCGACGAGGGGCTCTCCGTCGTGTTCATCTCATCCGAGCTCGAGGAGGTCGTGCGACAGAGCGACCGTATCGTCGTGCTCAAGGATCACCGTAAGATTGCGGAGCTCGACGGCGGACCGGACATGTCCACCGAGAACATCGTCACGATCATCGCCGAGGAGCATTCGGCGAATGAGAACGCGGGCGCAGTCGCTCGTGAGGAGGTTGCATCATGAGCGAGAACGCTCGTGGGTCGCTCGAGGCTCTCAAGCAGGTGCTGAAACGGCCGTACGTCTGGGGCATCGTCGCCATCGTGCTCCTGCTGCTGATCAACGTGGTCAACGACCCGACGTATCTGGCGGTCTCGGTGAGCGGGAACGGCCACCTGGTCGGAAACCTCATCGACATCCTGCGCTCCGCGGCGCCCGTGATGATGATCGCGGTCGGCATGTGCCTCGTCGTCGCAACGAAGGGCATCGATCTCTCGGTCGGCTCTGTGATGGCGGTCGCCGGAGCGGTGGCGATGGAGTTCCTCAGCTCCGCGCCGAACACGGCGGGATCGGCGTTCCTCGCGCTGGGCCTTGCGATCGCGGTCGCCGGTCTGCTCGGCGCGGTGAACGGGTTCCTCGTCTCCGTGGTCGGTCTGCAGCCGTTCATCAGCACACTGGTGATGATGCTCGCCGGTCGCGGACTGGCGAAGGTGATCACCGGCGGTCAGAACACGACGGCGAGCAACGACGTGTTCCGCTGGTTCGCGAACGGCTACGTGCTGGGCCTTCCCGTCGTGTTCCTGCTCGCTCTGCTGATCGTCATCGTCGTCGGCCTCATCGTGCGCCGCAGCGCGCTCGGGCTGATGATCGAGGCGATCGGCATGGACGCCAAGGCCGCACGCCTTGCCGGCATCAATCGCCGGGCGCTGCTGCTGACGGTGTACATCGCCGGTGGGGCCCTCGCAGGGTTCGCCGGGATCTTCGCCACCGCGACGGTGATGACGGTCGACGTCTCACGCACCGGCTACCTGCTCGAGCTCGACGCCATCCTCGCGGTCGTCATCGGGGGGACCTCCCTCGCCGGCGGCAAGTTCAACATCACCGGTGCGACGATCGGGGCCCTCCTGATCGCCACGCTCGACAAGACGGTCGTCTTCCTCGGCGTCTCGTCGTCGGCATCGCCCGCCTTCAAAGCCATCGTCATCGTCGCGCTCGTGCTGCTGCAGTCGGAGCGGGTGCGAAGCATGTTCCGTCAGCGTCGGGCGGCTCGCCCGGCCAAGCGAGAGGCAGTCGCAGCATGAGTGCTCTCCTGACCACCCCGACGCCGACGCCGGAGGCGAAGCCGACCGGTATCCGCGGCCTGATGCAACGGCTGTCGCACCACGTCGAGGCGCTGCCGACAGGGGCGGCCGTCGTGATCTTCATCGCAATGCTCGTGTACGGCGAGATCGCCTATGGGCGCATTCTGCAGGCGAGCACGCTGTCGAACCTGCTGATCAACAACTCGCACCTCATCGTGCTCGCCGTCGGGCTGACATTCGTGATCATCACGGGAGGCATCGATCTCTCGGTGGGCGCCGTGGTCGCCTTCAGCAGCGTCTCTGGCGTGATGCTGATGAACGCAGGCTGGAACCCATGGGTCGCGATGATCCTGATGGTGCTGATCGGTACGGGGTTCGGCCTGGTCTCGGGCGTTCTGATCCAGTACTTCAACGTGCAGCCGTTCATCGCGACGTTGGCGATGATGTTCCTGGGACGCGGCCTCGCGTCGATCCTGAGCACGGAACCGGTGCGTCTCGGTGACGACTCGGCGGCGCGGCTGCTGTCGGAGAAGATCAAGATCATCGACGGCCCGAAGGTGAACGACCTCGTCATCACGCCGGGCGTGATCGTTGCGGCGCTGGTGGTCGTGGTCGCGTTCTTCATCCTGCATCGCACGCGCACCGGTCGCACGGTGTATGCGATCGGCGGATCCGAGAACTCGGCCCAGCTGATGGGCCTGCCCGTTGCGATGACGAAGCTGTGGGTGTACGTGATCAGCGGCACGCTCGCCGGGCTCGCCGCTGTGCTCTACACGGCACGCCTCGGCAGCGCCCAGAACATCACGGGCCTCGGCTGGGAGCTCGATGCGATCGCCGCGGCCGTCATCGGCGGCACGCTGCTCACGGGAGGCGCTGGCTTCGTGCTCGGCTCGGTGATCGGAGCTCTCGTGCTCGGCCTGATGAACGTGCTGATCACCCGTGACGGCGGCATCCCGCCCGAGGCCACCACGATCATCACCGGCGGCATCCTGCTGGTGTTCGTGCTGCTGCAGCGTGCCGTCCTCGCCCGACAACGCGAGTAGCTCTCCGCCGCTCCCTCCGCGCCGAGGCGCGCCGCCCCAACAGGGTCGGCGCGCCTCGGCGTTCCCGATCGTCCCGTGTGGGGATGTGCGCCGCATCCGGTCCCTTCTGGCACTCCTGCACACGGGGACGACCGCGCACGGGGCGGAAGCGCAGTTCGGCGCACAGGAGGCCGTCGCGCCGGATCCGATTCGGGAGTGTCGCGGCCCGGTAGTACGCTGGCACCGGTCGAGTTTTCTCGACGTCGAGACGTTTTCCACGCCTCTGCAAACCCGTTCGCCCACCTAAGGAAAAGCAACGTGGATCTCTACGAGTACCAGGCTCGAGACCTTTTCGAGAAGTACGAGGTGCCGGTGCTCGCCGGCATCGTCGCCGACACCCCCGAGGAGGTGAAGGCAGCGGCTGAGAAGATCGGCGGCGTCGTGGTCGTCAAGGCTCAGGTAAAGGTCGGCGGTCGCGGCAAGGCAGGCGGCGTGAAGGTCGCCAAGACGCCGGATGAGGCGTACGAGGCCGCGAAGGCGATCCTCGGCCTCGACATCAAGGGCCACGTCGTCAAGCGCGTCATGGTCGCGCAGGGCGCCGACATCGCCGAGGAGTTCTACTTCTCGGTGCTCCTCGACCGTGCGAACCGCTCGTACCTCGCGATGGCGAGCGTCGAGGGCGGCGTGGAGATCGAGCAGCTCGCGGTCGAGAAGCCCGAGGCGCTTGCGCGCGTCGAGGTCGACCCGCTCGTCGGCATCAACAGGACCAAGGCGATCGAGATCGCGAAGGCCGCGAACTTCCCCGACGAGCTCGTCTCGAAGGTCGCCGACGCCTTCGTCAAGCTCTACGACGTCTACAAGCACGAAGATGCGACCCTCGTCGAGGTGAACCCGCTCGTACGCACGGGCGCAGGAGACATCATCGCCCTCGACGGCAAGGTGTCGCTCGACGAGAACGGCAGCGAGGTCCGCCACCCCGAGCACGACGAGCTCGAGGACAAGGGCGCGGCCGATCCGCTCGAGGCGAAGGCCAAGGCCAACGGTCTCAACTACGTCAAGCTCGACGGCCAGGTCGGCATCATCGGCAACGGCGCGGGTCTGGTCATGTCGACCCTCGACGTCACGGCCTACGCAGGCGAGAACCACGGCGGCGTGAAGCCGGCGAACTTCCTCGACATCGGCGGCGGCGCGAACGCGCAGGTGATGGCAAGCGGGCTCGACGTCATCCTCGGCGACGAACAGGTCAAGAGCGTGTTCGTGAACGTCTTCGGCGGCATCACGAGCTGCGTCGCGGTCGCCGACGGCATCGTGAAGGCACTCGAGATCCTCGGCGACACGGCGACCAAGCCGATCGTCGTGCGCCTCGACGGCAACCAGGTCGAGGAAGGGCGCGCGATCCTCGCGGATGCGAACCACCCGCTCGTCACCCTTGCGGCCGGCATGGACGAGGGCGCCGACAAGGCCGCCGAGCTCGCGAACGCCTGAGACGAAGAGACGGAATAGGGACAAAGAAATGTCGATCTACCTGAACAAGGATTCCAAGGTCATCGTCCAGGGCATCACCGGCGGCGAGGGCACCAAGCACACCGCTCTGATGCTGAAGGCGGGCACGAACATCGTCGGCGGCGTGAATGCGCGCAAGGCCGGCACCACCGTCACCCACGAGAAGCCGCATGAGGGCGAGGTCGAGCTGCCCGTGTTCGGCTCGGTCGCCGAGGCGATCGAGAAGACCGGCGCCGACGTGTCGGTGGCCTTCGTGCCGCCGCGCTTCGCCAAGGACGCGATGATCGAGGCCATCGACGCCGAGATCCCGCTGCTGGTCGTCATCACCGAGGGCATCCCGGTCGGCGACAGCGCCGAAGCGTGGGCGTACGCGAAGAGCAAGGGCAGCAAGACCCGCATCATCGGTCCGAACTGCCCCGGCATCATCACGCCGGGCGAGGCGCTCGCGGGCATCACGCCGGCGAACATCACCGACGCCGGTCCGATCGGTCTGGTGTCGAAGTCGGGCACGCTGACGTACCAGATGATGTTCGAGCTGAACGACTTCGGCTTCTCGACCGCCATCGGCATCGGCGGCGACCCGGTCATCGGCACCACGCACATCGACGCGCTCGAGGCCTTCGAGAACGACCCAGACACCAAGGCGATCGTGATGATCGGTGAGATCGGCGGCGACGCCGAGGAGCGTGCGGCGGAGTTCATCAAGAAGCACGTCACCAAGCCGGTCGTCGGCTACGTCGCGGGCTTCACCGCCCCCGAGGGCAAGACGATGGGCCACGCCGGTGCGATCGTGTCCGGCTCGGCCGGCACCGCCGCCGCGAAGAAGGAGGCTCTTGAGGCTGCGGGAGTCAAGGTCGGCAAGACGCCGAGCGAGACCGCGGAGCTGATGCGCGAGATCATGAGGTCGCTGTAACGAGCGAGTCTCAAGCCCCCGGTGCTTCGGCGCCGGGGGCTTTCGCGTGCGCCGTGGCGCTGCAGTTGGCGTGTGGTGGCACCGGATGGGCACCTCTGCCCGCGTGGATGTCGCGTGCCGTCGATAGGCTGACCCCACGAGCATCGAGGGGGAGCCATGACGGTACCGATTCCCGGAGGTTCAGGCAGGCCGAATCTGCTTCGGCAGATGCTGCTGCGCGTGGTGGCCGCGCTGCTCACGTCGGTCTACTCGCTGTACCGCGTGCATCCGGCGCTGTGGCGCCTCGCCGCCAGGAACTATCGGCCGTTCCTCGGTCGTTTCGCGAAGCTGCACGCCTGGATGATGTGCCAGTACGGCTTCCTCGACGTTCCCGCTTATCGCGACTTCCAGCTGAAGAACGGGTTCCGATTCCGCTGGTGGGATCTGGCTCGCTACGCGCCGACCGACAAGAAGCGCTACGTCGCCGCCTACCAGGAGCACGAGCGGTGCTGGGCGGGGCGCATCGAGGTCGCGGGGACGGTCGTCGACGAGTCGAGCGGCTCCAGCGGCACCCCGTTCAACTGGATGCGCTCGAAGCGCGAGCT
Organism: Microbacterium halotolerans; assembly: GCF_003569805.1. GTDB lineage: Bacteria > Actinomycetota > Actinomycetes > Actinomycetales > Microbacteriaceae > Microbacterium > Microbacterium halotolerans. The sequence goes on from NZ_QVLP01000018.1 coordinate 154,702, forward strand.
GAGCACGGTGCACCGCAACGTCGCAGGGTACGTGACGAGCCTGTTCGGCACGAAGCGGCTGTTCTGCATCAACGCGTTCTCGATGGGCGCGTGGGCGACGGGAACGAACACGGGCATCGCGATGGCGCGGGTGGCGATGGTGAAGAACACCGGCCCCGACCTCGACAAGATCGTCGATACGATCCGGCATTTCGGGCCGCGCTACACCTACATGGTCGCCGCCTACCCGCCGTTCCTGAAGCACCTGCGTGACCGCCTCGACGCCGAGGGCTGGGACTGGGATCGCTGGAACATCAATGGCTTCGTCGGCGGCGAGGCTCTCACCGAGGGTCTGCGCGACTACCTGCAGGAGCGGTTCGGCAGGGTCTACTCCGGCTACGGGGCCAGCGACCTCACGATCGGGATGGGCGGCGAGAGCGACCTGTCGGTCTGGCTGCGGCGCACGATCGGCGAGCACGACGGACTGCGCCGTGAGGTGCTCGGTGAGGGCGAGGCGCGCTCGCCGATGATCTTCCAGTACAACCCGCTCGACACCTACCTCGAGACCGTCGACGGCTCGCTCGTGACGACGCTGAACTCGACCGCGATCATGGCGCCGAAGCTGCGCTATGACATCGGCGACGAGGCCGCGCTGATGTCGTTCCCCCAGATGCGGGGGATCGTGGCCGGCTATCCGAAGCTGCTGGCGCAGTTCGACCGGGCCCACGCGACGCAGCGACTGTCGCTGCCGTTCCTGCTGCTGTATGGGAGGAAGGACTCGACGATCTCGTACATGGGCGCGAACATCTATCCGCTCGACGTGGAGAACGGCCTCTATGCAGACAACCCGCACGCCGCGTCGATCGAGTCCTTCAAACTCGCTCTGATCGAGGTCGCCGACCACGAGACGCGCCCGATCGTGCACCTGCAGCTGCGAGAGGGGGCGGAGCTCGCCGAGGCCGAGCGCGCGGAGCTCGCAGAGCGCTCTGCGGAGGGCGTGCTCACCCACCTCGCATCAGCGTCGCGCGACATCGCGCAGTCCTTCGAGGAGGACGCCTCCGCCCGCGACATCAGGGTCGAGGTGCACGACTTCGGCACAGGGCCCTTCGCCGGAGGCGAGAAGAAGATCAAGAACGTCTACCTGACCGACCACTGACATGCGCACCGACGACTTCTCGCACGCACCATCGCACTCCAGGTACGACGGCATGGTGCTCGCCCCGGCGACCGAGCGCAGAGCGCGCAGGCGCGACGGCCGCGGCAAGCAGTTCGCGATCCGCGACGGATCGAGAAGGCTCCGGATGACGATGTTCGGCTCCTTCGACGACGCGCGCCGCTTCGCTCGGCGCACGCAGGGCGCGACGCTGTGGCGCGCAGCGCCGCACGGCTACGCGAACGGCACCTACACGGCAGTCGGCGAGCTCGCGACGATCGAGCGCTTCACTCCGACCTCGGCCGAGCGGGCGAACGGCAGGCAGGCTCCCGCGGTGCACCGACCTGGCGGCATCGCGGCGAAGCCGACGCGGGCCCAGCGGCGCGGAGCCCGTTCCGAAGCCGATGACAGGCCGGGGCCGATGGAGGCGGGTGCGCTGTTCTTCGGCGAGACGAGATACACCTCGCCGCTGTCGTGGCTGGCGTTCTCGCGGCGATGGGTGCGCCTGGTCGCCCGGATGGTGCGCATGCGCGGTCATCGTGGGCATCGCGTCTACTGGACCTGGCCGTTCTCGCTGGGAACCATCGCCTTCTTCGACAGCGAGGACGCCATGCTGGCGATGTCGCGAGGGCCGGAGCACCGCGAGCTGATGGTGTGGCTGACCGCATCGAACCGCTGGGCGAGCGCAGGGTTCATCCGGTTCTACGCCCCTGTTCCGGCCCAAGAGCCGGATGCCGCCGACCTGCATGGCGCGAGCGTGGAGACCGTCGGCTCGCGCCGCCGATTCCGCGAGTTCGTCGAGCAGCCGCGGCGTTCCCGCCTGGAGGGGGAGCGAGCACTCGACGTGCCGCTGCTGCGATCGACCCTCGCCTCCTGGTGGAGGGGCTCCGGCCCGCACCCCGAACCGGTCGAGCTGCTGCTGGTGCGCGATGCCTCGGGCCGGGTGATCGCGCGCACGACGGTGCACACCGACGCGAGGTTCGACGCGAAGCTCGGCACGAGCGTGCTGTTGTTCGGCGCGACCGATCTCGGCCGAGACGAGCGCACGGGTCGCGAAGCGCTCGCCGCATTGCTGCCCGAGCTGGAGCGGCGGGCGCGCGATGCCGGTGCGCGTGAGCTGATCGGCCCGGTCTCGCTGCTGCCGAACCAGGCGGGCGGCGTCGTCACCTCCGGATTCGACAGGCGCGGCTTCGTCGACTCGGCGTGGAACCCGGAGTGGGTGCCGCGAGTGTACGAAGGGGCGGGGTTCGACAGGTGGTACGAGGGCGACACCTGGCGCGTCGACGTGGCGGGCAACGGCGATCCCGCGCCGCCGAGCGAGGCAGAACTCGCCGAGGCGGGCATCACGATCGAGCAGGCGCGCAGAAGAGACATGCGCACGCTCCTGCCGGAGCTGCGCGAACTGGTCAACGCCTCGTTCGCACAGCTGCCGTACTACACCCAGATCACCCCCGACGAGATGGCGGCCGCCACCGACGGCCTCGCGCAGCTGCTCGACGAGCGCCTGCTCCTGCTCGCGCGCGATGACGCCGGTCGGGCGGTCGCGTTCGTCGTCGTCATCCCCGACATCACCGAGGAGCTGCAGCGTTCCGGTGGCGCGCTCGGACCCGTCACGCTGCTGCGCCTGCTCGCGCGGCGGAGGCGCCTCCGCGACGCCATCCTGATCATCCAGGGCACGCACCCCGGTGCGCAGGGCCGCGGCATCATGACGCTGCTGAGCCGGCAGCTGCAGCACGGTCTGCGCGACGGCGGCTACCGCACCCTGCGCTCGACGTACGTCGGACGGGAGAACCCCGCGTCCGCGCGCCAGTTCGAACGCTTCGGCGGGCAACCGCTGCACGGGTACACGTTCTACCGGCGGCCCGTCGGCGTCGCCGGGCAGGACGACGGCGGGGGAGAGCCGCGGAAAGGCACCACGGACGGGGAATCACGATGAACGACGTCATCGAGCGGATCATCCGGATCGCCGCACGCGCACCCAGTGCTCACAACACGCAGCCGTGGCGGGTGGAACGAGTGCGCGACGGCATCGACCTCGGGCTGCACGACGAGCGCCTGCTGAAGGCCGGCGACCCCACCGGCAGAGACGCGCTGCTCGGGCTCGGCTGCTGGGTGGAGGCCGCGGCGATCGCGGCTCGCGAGGCCGGTGTCGGGCTCGACATCCGCAGCGATGACGGGCTGGCGGCGTTCTCAGCGGATCCCACCACGGCACCGCGCAGTCCGCTCATCCGGCTGCGGCTCGCCGCGGGCGGGGAGCCGGCGATCGACCCCGCGGCGGTGCCGGATGACTCGGATCAGCACGTTCCCTTCACGAGCTACGACGTGCAGGGGCGCTCGGTCCACCGCGGCCGGCTCGCACCGATCGCGGGTGACGCAGGAATGGGGGCGGCGCTGGGGGAGCCTTGGCTGAGGCTCGTGCGCGTGCCGGGAAAGCGTGCGCCGCGCCTGGTGGCGCTCGGCGATGCCGGCACGCTCGGACGCCGAGCCGTCACCGAAGAGGCCGTCGACTGGATCCGGTTCACACCGAGCGATCCGCGGTTCGACCGCGACGGTCTCACCGGCCCGACGCTGATGCTCCCTGCTGCCGCTGCCGCGCTCGCCGGAGCGCTCACGCGGTCGGGAGCGGGCAGGGCGGTGCTCGAGAACGCGCTCACTCTGGAGGCGCGCGCGGCGCCCGTCGCCGCGATCCTGAACCGTTCGCACCCCGGCCTGTTCGTGCTCGTCGCGGACGGGCGACGCTTCGGTGCGCACGGCGTGGCAGGCTCAGCGGCGCACCCGACTGGACTGCCTGCCGACCGGATGATCGCGGCTGGCCGTGCGCAGATGCGTGCGTGGCTGGTCGCCCATCGCGCAGGCGTCGCAGTCGCCCCCGCTTCGCAGGTCATCGATGCGCCCCGCGCGCACGCCGCGCTCCGGCGCGGACTCGGGCTTCGAGTCGCAGATGTCGCGCTGGCGGTGTTCGCGGCGGGAGTCCCATCCGGAACGCCGCCCCGCTCACCCCGGCTGCCTGTCCACGGATCGACGTGATCCGTGCACACTGAGCCGCAGCGGAGCACTCGGCCGGGTCCGACCGAGAACACCATCGTCAGCGACGTCGTCGCGGCCACATCGTCGTCGCCCAGCACGGCGAACAGCAGCAGCGCCAGCAGCTGGCGCCGCTCGGTGCCGAGCACGCCGACGGCCCCCAGGTCGAGGATGCCGATCCGCTGATCGTCCAGGAGCATGATGTTGCCCGGATGCAGGTCGGCGTGGAAGACCCCGTCGACGAATACGCTCTTCAGCACCCAGGAGATCAGGGCCTCGGCGAGTTCCGTCCGCTTCGCCTCCGTGAGGGCGTCCCGTCCCTCTGCCATCGCCACGCCGCTCAGCCTGGTCGTCACCATGACGGCCTCGCCGGAGAGATCGTCGACGGTCTGCGGCACCTCGATGAGGGGGTGTCGCGCGGTCGTCGCGCGAACGGTTCTGGTGTTGTCCGCCTCCCGGCGGTAGTCGAGCTCCTCGAGCAGCGAACCGGAGAGTCCAGTCGCCAGCGCCTCGACGTCCATCGCGCGGGCCCACGCCCACCGACGCTGAGCCCGTTCGGCGAAGCGGCCCAGGATGTCGCAGTCGACCCGCACATCCGCCGCAGCCCCCGGACGACGCACCTTGACGACGACGTCGGTGCCGTCCGAGAGCACCGCAGCGTGGACCTGGGCGAGCGACGCCGCGGTCAGAGGCTCCGACGCGAACGACTGCAGGATCGTGTCGGGGGAGCGGCCCCACACTCCAGTTGGAACAAAGAATCGAATGTCGGCATTCTGCATGCTCGTCTCTCTCTGTTCGGGTGACCGATCGGGATCGCTCAGAGCGCGCATCGGCGGTTCATTACCGAGGAGAACATAGGAAGTTTGTTCTATACATACGTGATCCGATCGAGTAGAGTATACGTATGGACACGAACCCGCTGGCAGGAGTCGAGGAAGCGCTCGACGCGCTCCGCTCTGCCGGTGGTGGGCGATCGGTCGAGGCGCTCAGCCCCGCTGAGCTCATCGCCGTGAGCGCTGCCTACGGTGCGCTTCGCAGGCAGATCGATGCAGCGCAGGCGCCGGTCGCCGCCGAGGTCGCGCGGCAGTCGAGGCGGGAACTGGGCAGTGACTCCCTGGCGAAGAAGCAGGGATACTCCACTCCGGCATCGCTGATCGCGACGACCGGCGGCGGGAGCATCGGGGAGTCGTTGAAGCTCATCCGTGTGGGTGAGGCGACGAAGCCGAAGCAGGCGCTCTCCGGCGAGGAGCTCCCGGCCAAGCATCCGTACGTCGCCGATGCGCTCGCGTCGGGGCGAATCGGCGTGACGGTGGCGGACGACATCTCCAAGATGCTCGACGCCGTCGAACTGCGTGCGTCGCGGCAGATGATCGACGAAGCGGAGAAGCAGCTGGTCGAGCTTGCGCCGGGGCTGACGCCCGATCAGGTGCGCAAGCTGATCGTGCGTGCCGAGGCGCATCTCGATCCTGACGGGCTGGAGCCTGCAGAAGACAGGCTCCGCGATGACCGGTTCCTCATCGTGCGCGAGGAGCGTGACGGCTCGATCAGCCTGAAGGGGTCGCTCGACCCGGTCTCCGGTGCGCCCGTGAAAGCGCTGATCGACGGCATGGTGACCAACACGATGCGCACGCGCGGGCGGGCGGCGAGCACCCAGGAGCAGGAGACGGGGCACGTATGCCAGGGCAACGGCTCGCGCGAGGGGTCGGTGCCAGGCGACGCGCCCCAGAGCACAACCACATGTGACTGCGCCGCGCTCGGCGACGGTGCTGACATCGCGCCCCTCGTCGATGCCCGCACGCGCAAGCAGATGCAGGCCGACGCGTTCGTCGACATCTGCAGGCACGCGCTCGGCTGCGAGCAGGTCGCGACGGGGCCGACCACCACGGTGATCGTGCGGATGACGCTCTCCGAACTCGAGAACCGCACGGGCAGGGCCACCATCGACGGCCTCGACCGGCCCGTATCGGCCGCGGCGGCCCGCCGCATCGCCATCGATGCGCAGGTCATCCCGGCCGTGCTCGGCTCGCAGAGCGAGGTTCTCGACTGGGGCAGGGCGAAGCGGCTGTTCACTCCCGCTCAGAAGCTCGCCATCGCCGAGCGCGACGGAGGCTGCGCCTTCTGCGGAGCAGCGCCCAGCATGTGCTCGGTGCACCACATCGAGTGGTGGGGGCGCGATCGCGGCAGAACGGACCTCTCCGACGGGGTGCTGCTGTGCACCGGATGCCATCATCGCGTGCACGACGACGGCTGGAGCATCGACGTGCGTGGTTCAGGCACCGGGGGAGAAGTGTGGTTCGTGCCGCCGCCGTGGCTCGACCGAGCTCAGACGCCGCGCCGCGGGATGAGCGCGCATTTCGGCCTGGCCGCGTAGCGCGTCCGCGCCCGATCGCGCGGCCGCAGGCGGTTCACAGGACATCCGCACCCGCCATCGGCGTGCGCGCAGCGGCCGCGAGCGTCTGGCGACGTATTCTCGAGTCCGATCATGAATCGCCTCCTCGTCACCGTTCTCGCCGCGGTCGATGCCGTCGTCGCGGCGGTCATCGGCCTCGGTGTCGTTCTCGTTCCCCTCGTGCTGGGCTGGTTCACCGCGTTCTCGGGCGCGGACTGGGCCTCTCTCTGGCCGACGGGCGCCCGCATCTGGCAGCTCGGCAACCTGGTGCCGGTGCACCTGAGCCTCGACGACGTCTTCGTATCGTCGTCCGGTGTGGCCCCCGACGCCGCCGAGTTCGTCGTTTCGCTCGCGCCGCTCGCGCTGGCCGGCTTCGTGCTGCTGTTCGCCGCTCGCTCCGGCCGCCGTGCCGCACGCGCCGGCGCGTGGATGGTGGGCGTCGTCTCCGGCACCGTCGTCACATGCGCCGTCGCCACCGTTGTGCTGATGACATCCGGCACTCCCATCGCATCGGTCGCCTCGTGGCAGGCGATTCTCCTCCCGACGGCGCTCTATCTCGGGGGTGCGCTCGTCGGTGCAGTCACCACGGCGTGGGGCGACGGCGACGATAGCCTGATCGACGAGCTGCACGACCGCGTCGACGCACTCTCGCCTGCATGGCGCGCCGTTCCGGCGCTGGCGGTGCGCGGCACGGCGATCGCGCTCGTCGGCCTCATCGGACTCGGCGGCATCGCGCTGCTGGCCTCGGTGATCACCCGCGGCGGCGAGATGATCACGCTGTTCGAAGCCGCGCAGGTCGACGCCGTCGGGGCGACGGGCCTCACGGTCGCGCACCTGGCGTACCTGCCGACGCTGCTGGTGTGGGCGATCTCCTGGATGGCGGGGCCCGGTTTCTCGGTCGGCACCGCGACCGCCGTCGCGCCGTCGAACGTCGATCTCGGCGTCGTGCCGAGCCTGCCGCTGCTCGGCCTGCTGCCGGAGCAGGGCTCTCCGTTCCTGCTGCTGGTGATGCTCGCCCCCGTAGCCGTCGGCGCGCTCGCCGCACTGTCGCTGCGCGGCATGCTGGCACAGGAATGGCGCGCTGAGGGCATGCTCGGCGACGACACCGAGCCGTACCTGCCGCGCATCGCGCTCGCCGCCTCGGTTGCGGTGCTCACTGCCGGCGCCGCCGCGCTGCTGGCGGTGATGGCATCCGGATCGATGGGCCCCGGTCGCCTCGTCGACGTCGGACCGTCCGCGGGCCCCGTCGCGCTCGCCGTGGGGCTCGAGGTGCTGCTGGGCACGGCGATCGTGCTGCTCAGCCCCCGCGCGCGGCGCGACGTCACCGAAGACTGACTCCCCGCGAGCAGCCGGGCGCAGCCTCGCCGTCAGTCGGCAGGTGTCGCGCGGGCCACGGCCTGTGCGACCTCGTCGACGTCGCCTGAGATCATGCCGACCGTGACCCTGATGCGGTCGCGTCCGTCCTCCGCTGCCGCCTGTTCAGGGTAGAAGGTGCTCCCCGCGGCGACCCGGATGCCGGCGGCGGCGAGGCTGACGAGGGCGGCGCGCTCATCGTCGACCGGGAGCCAGGCGTTGATGCCGTCGGACGCTCCGACCCCGGCGCGCTCGCCCAGCCGTGCCCGCAGCGCCTGCGCGAAGCGCCGCTGCCGGGAGGCGTACGCCGCGCGCGCACGGGACACCTCCGCAACCGACTCGCCGTCTGTGAGCAGCTCCGTCAGCACGTGCTGAATCAGCCTCGGCACCCACCACGGGCCGAGGCTGCGCCGCGTCTCCACCTGGGATACGACGGATGCCGGGCCGCCCAGAGCGGCGACCCGCAGGTCGGGGCCGTGGGACTTCGAGAACGACCGGATGAGCACCGTTCGATCCGGCAGATGCCTCGCGATGGTGGCCTCTTCAGCCCGCGCGATGGCGCCGGAGTGGTCGTCCTCGATCACGATGACGTCGCCGCCGCGCGGTGATGCTCGGATCACCTCGGCGAGCTGGGCCGCTCTGGCCGGAGTCATCGACGCACCCGTCGGGTTGTGCGCCCTCGGCTGCAGCAGGATCACGCGGGGGCGAGAGGAGAGTGCCTCCGCCAGCGCCTCAGGGAGAATCCCCTCCGCGTCGATCGGGACGGGAACGGCGACGAGATCGTGCGCATCGATGAGGTCGTACAGCGGTGGGAACGTCGGCTGCTCGATCACGATCCGATCGCCGAACCGCGTCACCTGCTGCAGTGTTCTGTCGATGCCGTCGAGGGCGCCGCTCACCACGGTGAGACTGTGCTCCGGTGCCGGCCACTGCTCCTCGAGAAGCCGTCTCAGCCGCGGCAGCACCGGGTCTTCGTGGTAGCTTGCGGTCGCCGCGTGGGGCGCGGCGCGTGCGAACGCTCTCGCGAGATGCGGCAGCAGGCGCGGATCGGGCGTGCCGCGTGAGAGATCGAGCCTCGTCGCCTCGATGTGGCCGGCCAATCGTCTGGTGTGCGGGGCGGTGTCGCGGCGGGTCGTGTCGCACACGAACGAGCCGGCCCGCCCCCGCGAGATGATCGTGCCAGCGCCGGAGAGCGCCTGCCACGCGGTCGAGACCGTTGCGGGGCTCACGCGCAGCGACATCGCCATCTCGCGCACCGTCGGCAGCCGGTCGCCTGGCGCGAGAGTGCCGTCAGCCACCAGCACGGCAAGCGCACTGGCGATGTCCGACGGCGTCGTGCCATCGATGCGGGCGGCCAGCGCGCCGGCGCTCGTGATGGAGGTCACATATCGATCATGTCGTGCCGGAAGCCGCTGGGTGCTCGAAACGGCGACGGGCGGAGACGAATTTACGTGCCGGGAAGAAAGAGAAATTTGGGCGAAATGTTCAGGCGTGACGATAACGCAATCAACACGAGGCGGAACGCACTCCCGCACAGCAGCCGCGCACCTGCCCGCACTCAGAGGAGACGACATGACAGAGGTCCGAGCAGCCATCACCCAGACGACCTGGACGGGCGACAAGGCTTCGATGCTCGACAGGCACGAGCAGTTCGCCCGCGACGCCGCCTCGCAGGGCGCTCAGGTGATCTGCTTCCAGGAGCTGTTCTACGGGCCGTACTTCGGCATCACACAGGATGCGAAGTACTACGACTACGCCGAACCCGCTGACGGCCCCATAGTGCAGCGCTTCGCCGCGCTCGCGAAGGAGCTCGGCATGGTGATGGTGCTGCCCGTCTACGAGATGGCGATGACCGGGGTGTACTACAACTCCAGCGTGCTCGTCGACGCTGACGGCAGCGTTCTCGGCACCTACCGCAAGCACCACATCCCGCACGTGGAGAAGTTCTGGGAGAAGTTCTACTTCCGTCCAGGCAACCTCGGCTATCCGGTGTTCGACACCGCGGTCGGTCGGATCGGCATGTACATCTGCTACGACAGGCACTTCCCCGAGGGCTGGCGGGAGCTCGGCCTGAACGGCGCGGAGATCGTGTTCAACCCGAACGCCACCAAACCCGGCTTGTCGAACCGGCTCTGGGAGCTCGAGCAGCCGGCTGCTGCGGCGAACAATCAGTACTTCGTCGCCGCGGCGAACCGGGTCGGCCGCGAGGACAACGAATACGGCGATGAGGCGGTCACCTTCTACGGGAAGAGCCAGTTCTGCGACCCCCGCGGCAACATCGTCGGCGACTACGGCTCGGAGACCGAGGAGCAGCTGCTCATCAGGGATCTCGACCTGTCGCTCATTCGGACGGCCCGCGACAGCTGGCAGTTCTACCGCGACCGCCGCCCCGATTCCTACGCGGCCATCACCGCGCCCTGACTGCCGGCACGAGAGGAGCAGCATGACAACGACACTGATCACCGGAGGCACCGTCGTCAGTGCGACGGGCCGGACCCCTGCCGACGTGCTGGTCGACGGCGAGCGCATCGTCGCCGTGCTCGCACCCGGATCGGAACTGCTCGGCAGCGACCTGACCGGCTCGGTCGACCGCGTCGTCGACGCCACGGGCAAGTACGTCATCCCAGGAGGCGTCGACGCCCACACGCACATGGAGATGCCGTTCGGCGGCACCTTCGCCTCCGATACCTTCGAGACGGGAACCCGCGCCGCGGCGTGGGGAGGCACCACCACGATCGTGGACTTCGCGGTGCAGCACCCCGGCCAGAACATTCTCGACCAGCACCAGCTGTGGCAGGAGAAGGCCGCAGGCCGGTGCGCCGTCGACTACGGCTTCCACCAGATCCTCTCCGACGTGCAGGACGACTCCCTCACCGCGATGGACGAGCTGATCACGGAGGGCGTGACCAGCTTCAAGCTGTTCACCGCCTACAAGGGCGTCTTCCTCTCGGATGACGGACAGATCTTCCGCGCCTTCCAGAAGGGCGCCCAGAACGGCGCCATGATGATGATGCACGCGGAGAACGGCTCGATCATCGACGTGCTGCAGCAGCAGGCGCTCGAGGCGGGGCACACGTCGCCGCAGTGGCACGGCCTCACCCGCCCATGGCAGACGGAGGCAGAGGCCACGCACCGGGTGATCATGATCTCGCACCTCACCGGCGCACCGCTGTACGTCGTGCACGTGAGCGCCAAACAGGCCGTCGAGCAGATCGCTGCCGCTCGTGACAGAGGCATGAACGTGTTCGGTGAGACGTGCCCGCAGTACCTCTACCTCTCGCTCGAGGAGCATCTTGCGGCCAGGAGCGAGCAGTGGGGCGACTTCGAGGGCGCCAAGTACGTCTGCTCGACGCCGATCCGCTCGCACCACGACGGCCATCACGACGCGATGTGGCAGAGCCTGCGCACCAACGACATCCAGATGGTCTCGACCGACCACTGCCCGTTCTGCATGAAGGAGCAGAAGGAGCTCGGCCGTGACAGCTTCGCCGCCATTCCGAACGGGATGGGCAGCGTCGAGAACCGGATGGATCTGATGTACCAGGGCGTCGTCGACGGGCGCATCACGCTCGAGCGCTGGGTCGAGATCACCTCGACCACACCGGCGCGGATGTTCGGGATGTACGGCCGCAAGGGGGTGATCCAGCCGGGCGCCGACGCCGACATCGTCGTGTACGACCCGAACGGGCACACGTCGATCGGAATGGGCAAGGCGCACCACATGAACATCGACTACTCCGCCTGGGAGGGCTTCGAGATCGACGGGCACGTCGACCTCGTGATGTCGCGAGGCTCCGTGATCGTCGATGACACCGGCTATATCGGTCGCAAGGGGCACGGCTCCTACATCAAGCGCGGCCTGACCCAGTACCTGAGCTGAAGGAGCACGCCATGGACTTCGGAGTCGTCCTGCAGAACGATCCGCCCGCATCCCGCGTCGTCGAACTCGCGGTCAAGGCCGAGAACTACGGATTCAGCCACGTGTGGACCTTCGACTCGCACCTGCTCTGGCAGGAGCCGTACGTCGTGTACAGCCAGATCCTCGCCGCAACGCGGAAGGTCAAGGTCGGTCCCTTCGTGACCAACCCCGCCACCCGCGACTGGACCGTGACGGCATCGCTGTATGCCACGCTGAACGACGCCTTCGGCAACCGCACGGTGTGCGGCATCGGCCGCGGCGACAGCGCCGTGCGCACGCTGAAGGGGCGCCCGTCGAGCCTGGCCGAGCTGCGCGAAGCGATCCACGTCATCAGGGAACTGGCCAACTCGCGCCCCGTCGAGCACAACGGGGCGACCCTGCGCTTCCCCTGGTCGACCGGCAGCGAGTTGGAGATGTGGGTTGCGGCATACGGACCCAAGGCGCTGCAGCTGACCGGCGAAGTCGCCGATGGCTACATCCTGCAGCTGGCCGATGTCGACATTGCGAAGTGGATGATCGGTGCCGTGCGCGAAGCGGCGGAGAAAGCCGGCCGCGACCCGGACGCCATCCGGTTCTGCGTGGCCGCGCCGTTCTACGTCGGCGACGACCTGGCGCACATGCGCGAGCAGACGCGCTGGTTCGGCGGCATGGTGGGCAATCACGTCGCCGAAGTGGTGCGCCGGTACGGCGGGGACGGAGCGATGCCGCAGGCGCTCACCGACTATGTCGCCGGCCGCACGGGATACGACTACAACTCGCACGGGCGGGCGGGCAACGACCACGTCGACTTCGTTCCGGATGAGATCGTCGACCGGTTCTGCGTGCTCGGCACTCCGGATGAGCACATCGCGAAGATCGAACAGCTGCGCGAGATCGGCGTCGACCAGTTCGCAGGGTATCTCCAGCACGACGGCAAGGAGGAGACGCTGCGGGCCTACGGCGAGAAGATCATCCCGGCGATGCGCGAGAGGGTCACGGCCACCTCATGACCGCGGTGCTCGAGCAGCGACGCGCGGCGCCGGAGTCAGCGGGGCAGCAGCAGGTGGCGCCGCAGCGGCGCACCCCGCGACCGAGGCGGTTCGCGCCGTGGCTGTGGGGTGTCGTCGGCATCGCGGTGCTGGTGGCGATCTGGGAGCTGTACCGCCTCGTCGGGCCAGTGGACGGGTTCGTGCTCGGAGAACTGCGGCTGCTGCCTCGGGCGAGCGACCTGGCGATGCCGCACGTGGCGGAGATGATCGCACGGCTGTTCTCGGGTGAGACCAGGTCGAGCACGTCGGAGCCGCTCTGGCTCGCTGTGGCCCAGGCTTCGCTGGTCACCGGCGGCACCTCGGCCGTCGGCTTCGTCGTCGGCGTCATCGTCGGGCTCGGCTTCGCCCTGCTGATGCTGGCGTTCCGCGTCGGTCGCTGGGCGCTGCTGCCGTGGATCGTGCTGAGCCAGACGGTCCCGCTGATCGCTTTCGCCCCGATGGTCCGCTCGTGGGGCTCGCAGCTCACGATCGGTGCGTTCGAATGGCAGGACTGGATGAGCGTTGCGCTCATCGCGAGCTACCTGGCCTTCTTCCCTGTGGCGGTCGGCGCTCTGGCCGGATTCGAATCGCCCGATCGAGTGCACGTCGAACTCATGCGCACCTACGCAGCCGGCTGGTGGAGAGTGTTCGTCAGGCTGCGGCTGCCCGCGGCGGTGCCGCACCTGCTCACAGCCCTTCGCCTCGCCGCGGCGAACGCGATCATCGGCGCCGTCGTGGCCGAGGTGTCGACGGGGTCGCGGGGCGGCATCGGGCGGATGATCATCCAGTTCGCAGGCCAGGCCTCGTCTGACCCGCCCAAGGCATGGGCACCGATCTTCGGTGCCGTCGCCCTTGGACTCCTCGCCGCCGGTTCGCTTGCCGCGACCGGATGGCTTCTCAAGGACTACCGACGCGTGGAGGTCTCATCCGCATGACCATGAACGACACCAGCAGCGCCGACGCCGTCACGGTCTCCGGCGCCGACAAGATCTTCGCCACACGCACCGGCGAGGTGCACGCACTCAGCGACGTCGACCTCACCGTGGCTCCCGGCGAGTTCGTCTCGCTGATCGGACCTTCGGGATGCGGCAAGTCCACGCTGATGCGGCTGATCGCCGACCTCGACCGGCCGACGTCCGGCACCGTCAGCGTGTTCGGGAAGCCCGCTTCTCGGGCGCGTGCCGACCAGGACTACGGCATCGCGTTCCAGCAGGCCGGTCTGCTGCCGTGGCGCACGGTGGCGGAGAACGTCGCGCTCCCGCTGCAGCTGCACGGCTGGAGCACTCGCAGCCGGAGACAGCGCGCAGCCGAGCTGCTCGACATGGTGGGCCTGGCAGACTTCGCCGGACGGCATCCGGATCAGCTCTCCGGCGGCATGCAGCAGCGCGTGGCGATCGCCCGTTCGCTCGCCGAGAGCCCTCGGCTGCTGCTGATGGACGAGCCCTTCGGCGCGCTCGACGAGATGACGCGCGAGCGGATGCAATCGGAGCTGCTGCGCATCTGCGCCGAGACCGGTGCCGCGGTCGTGTTCGTGACGCATTCGATCCCCGAGGCGGTGTATCTCTCCGACCGCGTCGTGGTGATGTCGCCGCGGCCCGGCCGGATCAGCGAGATCATAGCGATGCGTCTCGACGACACGTCGTCCCGCACCGACCTGCTGCGCGAGGACGAGCGCTACTTCGACATGATCACCGTCGTGCGCGAGTCGCTGCACGGCGGCGAGGCCGTCGTGCGGGGGACGGAGACGCGATGAGCGCCGCGATTGCGACAGGTCGCAGGCATGAGGCATGGGCCGTCGTCGTCGCCCCCGTCGCCCTCGGCGCGGTGGGGCTGACGGTGTGGCAGCTGCTCGTGGGAGCAGGCATCGTCGAGGAGTACCTGCTGCCCGGCCCCGCCGCGATCGCCGGCGAGTTCTCCGCCTTCCTGCCCGCGATCGCGTCCGGCGCCGCGGTGACGGGGCTGAATGCGTTCTTCGGGCTCGCGGTCGGGTCTGCCGTCGCCGTGCTCCTGGCCGCGCTCGCGCAGGCCGCCAGACCCGTCGACGGCATGCTCGCCCCGATAGTCGCCGCACTCGCTGTCGTGCCGATCGTCGCCCTCGCCCCCGTGCTGAACACCATGTTCGGCGCGGACAGCCAGATCGGCCGCCAGGTGATCGCGGGCGTCGCGGCCTTCACTCCCGTGTTCCTCGGCACTCTGCGGGGCCTGCGCCAGGCGCTGCCGGTGCACCGTGACCTGATGCGGGTGTACGCCGCAACCGGATGGCAGACGCTGCGCACCGTGACCCTTCCCACAGCGCTGCCGCACATCTCGACCGGCCTGCGCATCGCGAGCTCGCTCGCCGTGATCTCGGCGCTCGTCGCCGAGTACTTCGGTGGGCCGCGAGGGGGCCTCGGCGGGCTCATCTCGACGTACGCGGCACAGAGCGCCTACGCCCGCAGCTGGGCGTTCGTGATCGGCGCGATTCTGCTCGGAGTCGCGTTCTACCTCGTCACAGCGGGCCTCGAGCGGCTCGCCTCCCGGCACCGCGCCGGCTGATCCCACATTCCGTTCGTCCCGAAGCATCTGGAACCGTCCCGGAAAGGACACACACCATGAACCGCAGCTCCGCTCTCCGCCTCGCAGCCGGCGCCTCAATCGGCGCCGCCGCACTCGCCCTCTCCTCCTGCTCCGGCGCGGGAGGGCCATCATCCGCCGAATCCGACGGCGAACTCACCCCCGTCACACTGCAGCTGCAGTGGCTCGCCCAGGCGCAGTTCTCCGGCTACTATGCCGCGCTGGACCAGGGTTTCTTCGCAGACGAGGGGCTCGACGTGGAGATCGTCGAGTCCGGCGGCGACATCGTGCCGCAGGATGCCCTCGTGAACGGCGACGCCGACTACGCGATCGCCTGGGTGCCCAAAGTGCTCGGCTCGATCGAGCAGGGCGCCGACGTGACGAACGTGGCGCAGATCTTCCAGCGCTCCGGCACACTGCAGATCGCGTGGGCGGACTCCGGAATCGAATCGGTGGCCGACTTCGAGGGCAAGCGCATCGGCTCGTGGGGCTTCGGCAACGAATGGGAGATCTTCGCCGCCATGGCGGCCGAGGGGCTCGACGCCTCCAGCGTGGAGGTCATCACGCAGAGCTTCGACATGAACGCTTTCCTCTCCGGCGACATCGATGCGGCCCAGGCGATGACGTACAACGAGTACGCGCTGCTGCTCGAGACGGTGGATCCCGACACCGGCGAACTCTATCAGCCGGACGACTTCACCGTCGTCTCGTACGAAGAGACGGCAGGCGCCATGCTGCAGGATGCGATCTGGGCTGACACGGAGCGGCTGGAGAGCGATGAGAAGTACGCCGACACCACAGTGAAGTTCCTGCGCGCCGTGATCAAGGGCTGGGCGTACGCCCGCGACAACGTCGAAGAAGCGGCGGAGCTCACGGTGGAAGCCGGATCCGCATGGCCGCCGACCCACGAGCTGTGGATGGCGAACGAGACCAACAAGCTCATCTGGCCGGCCGAGAACGGCATCGGCCACATCGACGAGGCGGCGTGGGACCGCACGGTCGACGGCGCGCTGAGCGCGGTCAACGAACAGGGTGCGCACCTGATCACGGCGGAACCGCCGGCCGGGGCGTACTCGAACGATTACATCGACGAGGCGATCTCCGGCCTGGAGGACGAGGGCGTCGACGTGCGCGGCGAGTCCTTCGAGCCCGTAGAGGTCGTTCCCACGGAGGGCGGCGAGTGACCGGCGCGGTCGAGCTCACCTCGCGCGCACTCGAACTCGACCGCGGCGTCTTTCACTCCTGGTCGGCGCAGCGAGGGCTCTCGCCCATGGTGATCGCCGGCGGCAGCGGCACCGAGGTGTGGGACTACGAGGGGCGCCGCTACCTCGACTTCTCCAGCCAGCTCGTCAACGTGAACATCGGCCACGGCCATCCCAGAGTCGTCGAGGCGATCCAGCGTCAGGCGGCGCAGCTGGCCACGATCGGCCCGGCCACGGCGAACCTGACGCGGGGGGAAGCCGCGCAGCGCATCCTCGCGCGGGCCGGCAGCGGCTTCGAGAAGGTGTTCTTCACCAACGGCGGCGCCGATGCCAACGAGAACGCGATCCGGATGGCCAGGGTCGTCACGGGGCGCGACAAGGTGCTGAGCCGCTACCGCAGCTATCACGGCAACACGGGCGCCGCCATCGCGGCGACCGGCGACTGGCGGCGCCTGCCCAACGAATACTCCCGCGGCCACGTGCACTTCTTCGGTCCGTACGCATATCGTTCGGAGTTCTGGTCGGCCTCGGAGGAGCAGGAGTGCGAACGCGCGCTGCACCATCTCGAGCGGGTCATCGCCGCGGAGGGCCCTGGCTCCATCGCGGCGATCCTGCTCGAGGGCGTGCCCGGCACGGCAGGGGTCCTCGTGCCGCCGCGCGGATACCTCACGGGAGTGCGCGAACTGTGCGACCGCCACGGCATCCTGCTCATCGTCGACGACGTGATGAGCGGCTTCGGCCGGACGGGCGAGTGGTTCTCCTGGCAGGGCGAGCGCGTCAACCCGGACGGGATCGTGCCCGACATCGTCACCTTCGCCAAGGGCGTCAACTCCGGTTACGTGCCGGTCGGCGGGGTGCTGCCGTCGCCAGAGGTGGCTGCGCACTTCGACGACACGGTCTTCCCCGGCGGGCTCACCTATTCGGGGCATCCGCTCGCGGCGGCGTCGATCGTCGCGGCCATCGACGCCATGTCGGAGGAGGGGATCGTCGACGGGGCGCGGGACATCGGAGAGCACGTCATCGGTCCAGGACTGGCGGCGCTCGCCGATGCGCACGACGTGATCGGCGAGGTGCGAGGACTCGGCGTGTTCTGGGCGGTCGAGCTCGTCGCGGATCGAGCGACCCGCGACCCGCTTCCCGCCGCGGCCATGGCCGAGCTCAAGGCGCTGCTTCTCGATCGCGGCATCCTCCCCTTCGTCCAGGAGAATCGCGTCCACGTCGTGCCGCCGTGCAACGTCCGGCAGGATGAGATCAGCACCTTCCTCACCGCGCTGGACGACGCCCTGCGCGAGATCGTATGAAAGGACCTCACGTGACGGAGACCACCCACACCGACCAGCTGCGCGCGCTCGTCACCGGAGCCACGAGCGGAATCGGCGCGGCGACCGTGCGCCGCCTTCGCGCCGAGGGCTGGCAGGTGATCGCCACGGGGCGCCGCGCCGACCGGCTCGAGGCGCTAGCGACGGAGACCGGATGCGATACCTTCGTCGCCGATCAGACGGATCCGGCCGCCATCGACGCCCTGCGCGACCACATCGTCGCCTCGGGCGGGCTCAACGCGCTCGTCAACAACGCGGGCAACGCCTTCGGCCTCGAACCCGTCGAGACCGGCAGCCTCGACAACTGGATCGGGATGTACGAACTGAACGTGCTGGGCACCCTGCGCGTGACCCAGGCGCTGCTGCCGGCACTGCGGGCATCCGGTCGGGGCGACATCGTCACGATCACCTCCACCGCCGCGCACGGCGAGTACCCGGGAGGCGCCGGGTACACGGCGAGCAAGCGCGCGGAGCGGGAGATGGTCAAGACGCTGCGCCTCGAGCTCGGCGGTGAGCCGATCAGGGTCATAGAGATCGCGCCGGGCGCGGTCGAGACCGAGTTCTCGTTGGTGCGGTTCGACGGCGACGCCGACAAGGCCGCAGCGGTCTATGACGGGTACGAGCCGCTCGTCGCCGACGACATCGCCGACGCTGTCGCCTACACGCTGACGCGCCCCCATCACGTCAACGTCGACACCATGATCATCCGCCCTCGAGCGCAGGTGTCGAACACGCAGACCGTGCGCAGGTGACATGGAGGCGTCGGACGCCGGGTACGTCCGGATCGGGACGAGCGCATAGACTGATGGCGTGATCTCGGTCGTCGTTCTGATCTCGGGCAGCGGTTCCAACCTGCGGGCCCTCTTGGAGGCGACCAGCGCGATCGACTATCCCGCGCACGTCGTCGCCATCGGCGCGGACCGCGAGGCCGATGGGTTGGGGCACGCCTCCGACTTCGGCATCCCGAGCTTCGATGTGCCGTACACGTCTTTCTCCTCGCGCGAGGAATGGGGCGAGGAGCTCGCGAAGCAGCTGCGCGTCTGGAACGCCGACCTGATCGTCCTCAGCGGCCTGATGCGTCTGCTGCCGGACGCCGTCGTCGCAGAGTTCGGGCCGCGCATCATCAACACCCATCCGGCCTACCTGCCGGAGTTCCCCGGTGCTCACGGAGTGCGCGATGCCCTCGCGTCCGGTGCCGCCGAGACGGGGGCGAGCGTGATCGTCGTGGACACGGGCGTCGACACCGGCCCGATCCTCGCACAGGAGCGCGTGCCGGTGCTGCCGGACGACACCGAGGCGAGCCTGCACGAGCGCATCAAACCCGTCGAACGCCGCCTGCTGATCGACGTGGTGCGCCGCGTCGCCACGGGTGAACTCGACCTGACCACCCCCGCCTGACCGAAGGAGTCCCCATGGCCGGTCCCCGCCACGACGCGTCCCTCTACCGAGAGCGCGATGTCGTTCCGATCCGCCGCGCTCTCGTCTCCGTGAGCGACAAGACAGGCCTCACCGAGCTGGCGGCGGCGCTCGTCGCGGCGGGCGTCGAGATCGTGTCGACCGGCTCGACCGCGCAGACGATCCGCGATGCGGGCCTCGACGTCACCGACGTCGCCTCGGTCACCGGCTCTCCCGAGATGCTCGACGGGCGTGTGAAGACGCTGCACCCGAGCGTGCACGGCGGGCTGCTGGCCGACCTGCGTCTCGAGCACCACGAGACCGAACTCGGTCAGCTCGGCATCGAGCCCTTCGAGCTCGTCGTGGTGAACCTCTATCCCTTCGCCGAGACCGTCGCCTCCGGCGCGGCGTCGAACGACATCGTCGAGCAGATCGACATCGGCGGCCCCGCGATGGTGCGCGCGTCAGCGAAGAACCACGCCAACATCGCGATCGTGGTCAGCCCCGAGTCGTACCCCGCGATCATCGACTCGCTCGGCAAGGGCGGCACGGGTCTCAGGGACCGTCGCGAGCTCGCCGCCCGAGCCTTCGCGCACACGGCGAACTACGACACAGCCGTCGCCCAGTGGTTCGCCGAGGAGACGCTCGCCGGCGGCGAGCTGGAGCTGCCTGGTCAACTCACGATCCAGGCCGAGAAGATCACCGACCTGCGCTACGGCGAGAACTCGCACCAGCGCGCAGCGATCTACACCCGCGTCGGCGGACACGGCATCGCGCAGGCGAAGCAGCTGCAGGGCAAGGAGATGTCGTACAACAACTACGTCGACGCCGATGCGGCGCTGCGCGCCGCCTACGACATGGTCAAGCCGGCCGTGGCGATCATGAAGCACGCCAACCCGTGCGGCATCGCCGTCGGCGAGGCGAAGGCGCTCGACCCGATCGCGTCAGCGCACGTGCGCGCGCACGAGTGCGACCCGCTGTCGGCGTTCGGCGGCGTGATCGCAGCGAACCGCACGGTCACACTGAAGATGGCGGAGAACCTGCGCGACATCTTCACCGAGGTGATCATCGCGCCCGAGTTCGAACCGGCCGCGCTGGAGCTGTTCAAGGAGAAGAAGAACCTCCGCGTGCTGCAGCTCCCCGCCGACTGGAAGCAGGAGCGGATGGACGTGCGCCTCGTCTCCGGCGGCCTGCTGCTGCAGGACGCAGACCTGTTCGACGAGGACATCGAGAGCATCGCCGACACCTGGCAGCTCGTGGCGGGCGAGAGGCCCGACGGCATCTCGACCGCCGAGCTGGTGTTCGCCTGGAAGGCGTGCCGCGCCGTCAAGTCGAATGCGATCGTGCTGGCCGACAAACTCGCCACGGTCGGCATCGGCATGGGGCAGGTCAACCGTGTCGACTCCTGCAAGCTCGCCGTCGAACGCGCAGGCAGCCGCGTCGCGGGATCGATCGCCGCGTCCGATGCGTTCTTCCCGTTCTCGGACGGGCCCGAGGTGCTGATGAACGCCGGCGTGAAGGTGATCATCCAGCCAGGCGGATCAGTGCGCGATCAGGAGACGATCGAACTCGCGAACGAGCGCGGTGTGGCGATGTACTTCACCGGCGAGCGCCACTTCTTCCACTGATCCTGGGGCTCTGGGCACGCACATCGCTGCGTTGTCGTTGGTCGCGGGGCTCTCGGCCCCGCTCCCGCCTCCGCCTTGCGCTGCACGCACCCAGAACCCCAGGATCCGCGTACTGCTGAGTGGGTCGAATACCGGGGATCGCGGGCTGGTCAGGCTTGGGCCTCGCGGGCAAGGAGGCTTCGCTTGACGTCGAGGCCCCAGGCGAAGCCTCCCAAGGTTCCGTCGGAGCGGAGCACGCGGTGGCATGGCACGAACAGCGCCGCGGCGTTGCGGGCGCAGATCGAAGCGGCGGCTCGCACGGCTGAGGGGGAGCCGAGGGCCTCGGCGAACTCGGCGTAGCTGAGCGGTGCTCCGGGCGAGATCCCGCGCAGCGCCGTCCACCCTCTGGTCTGCATCTCGGTGCCGTGCAGGCTCACGGCGACGGACTCCAGCGCGCCCAGGTCGCCGTCGTAGTAGGCACGCACGGATGCTGCGGCCGACGGCATCGACCCCGCGACCAGCCGCTCAGGCCGAGAAGCGGGCCGCAGCCGCGCCACGAGCGATGCGATGTCGTCGGTCCATCCGGATGCCATCACCGATCCGTCGGTGTCCGCGAGCACCGTGAAGGGGCCGTCCGGTGTGGTGAGTGTCTCGTGGATTGCGGAGCTCATGATGTCCTTCGCGTTGTCTGCTGGTCGGAGGCGGCACGCCACAGGTGCGCGCAGAGATATGAACGCCACGGTGCGGCGCGCGCCGCCCATGACTGGAGAGGCTTCGCGTCGGCGGGGAGCCCTGCCGATGCCGCACCGGCGCGCAGCGCGACATCGCCCGGCAGGAACACGTCGGGGTCGTTGAGCACGCGCATCCGGACGTAGTCCGCCGTCCACGGCCCGACGCCGCGCATCGCCATCAGCGTTCCGCGCTGTTCGGCGCCGTCATCTGCGCCCGTCAGCGAGGTCGCGCCCGTCGCCAGAGATTCCGCCGCGGCCACGAGGGCCCGCACGCGAGCCGCGGGCCCTCTCAGCACCTCGGCGCCGTGCTCGGCGATGGCGGACATCGTGGGGAACACGAGCCGTTCCTCGCCCGCGATCTCGACGCGGTCCCCGAGCGCGTGCACGAGCCCGGCGAGATGCGTTCTGGCCGCCGCGACGCTGATCTGCTGACCGATCATCGCCCTGATCAGCATCTCGTGAGGGTCGACCGTTCCCGGCACTCTGATGCCGGGAACTGATGCCACGAGCGGTGCGATCTCTGCGTGCGCGGCGAGCGCCTGGTCGATTGCGGCGGGATCGGCATCGAGGTCGAGAAGCCGGCGCACCCGCGCGACGAGCACACCGAGGTCGGCCAGGTGCTGCAGATGGGCCTCCAGACGGAGCGCGCCGGGGGAGCCGTCCTCCGCGACCACGCGGAACCATGCGATGCCGCGCGGCAGTCGCAGCGTGCGCGAATAGGAGCGGGGACCGGCCTCCTCCATGCCGCCGACGCGGCGGGCCGCCATCCAGCGGAACAGGGTGTCTGCGTCGAAGGGCTCCCGCACCGGCAGCGTGAGGTGCACGGTCGCCGCAGGCTCCCCGGCAGCACCGGCCGCTGTGCGCGCGGCTTCCCGGCGTCGCTGCGCGCGCAGGCTGCTGGGTGAGACGCCGAACAGCTCGAGGATCGTGTCGTTGAACTGTCTGACGCTGGCGAAGCCTGCAGAGAACGCGACGGACGTGACCGGCATGTTGGTATCGACGAGCAGCGACCGCGCGGTCTGCGCCCGGTGAGCGCGCGCGAGGGCGAGCGGTCCCGCACCGACTTCCGTGCGCAGCAGGCGCGACAGATGACGGGTCGAGTATCCCAGCGCGGCGGCGAGCCCCGCGACGCCCTCCCGCTCGACGACGCCGTCGGCGATGAGCCGCATCGCACGCGAGGCCGCGTCGCCGCGGAGGTTCCAATCGGGCGAGCCCGGAGCGGCCTCGGGCAGGCAGCGCTTGCACGCCCGGTACCCCGCCTCGTGCGCGGCGGCGCTCGTCGGGTAGAACGAGACGTTGCCCGGCTTCGGCGTGCGCGCAGGGCAGCTCGGCCTGCAGTAGATGCCGGTGGAGCGCACGGCCGTGACGAACTGTCCGTCGAATCGCGGGTCACGCGCGGCGATCGCGCGGAACCGTTCATCGAAGGTCGCAGTCGTGAGCACACCTCAACCATCGCATGTTCCGCGCCCGCGTACTAGCGGGAATCGGACACCGCGTCTGGGTGCGGGTGCCACTGGGGGCACGGGATGAAGAAGAGCGGCGACGGAGTCTCGTTGGGGGAGGGGGATACGAGACCCCGCCGCCGGCTTGATTCAGGACGCGACGAAGCGGCCTGAAGATTTCGGGATGGTCGCCGATGCCTACAGGCGGATCTGCGCGACTACTTCACCGTACTCGGTCTCGCCGACCGGTGTGAACCCGACACGGTGGAAAAACGCTTCGGGGCCGCCCTCGCCCGCCTCATAGATGACGTTGACGTGGTCGAAGCCGCGCGAGCGCGCCTCCTCGAGCAGAGCGGTCACAGCGAAGCGGCCGACGCCGCGACGCTGATCGTCGGCGTCGACGTTGATGCGCCACAGCACAGAGTCGAGGTAGTCGATGGTCGTCTCGCCGCCGAAACTGGCGCTGATGAAGCCGACGACGCCCTCATCGCCGACGACGACGCGCTGCCAGGTCGACGACGGGTCGAGCACTGTTGCCGCAATGCCGTACGACACGGGCGCAAGGAACTGCTCCTGGCCTGGCTTCAGCGAGAGGTTGTTGACCGCCACGATGGTCTCGGCGGACAGTTCGACAAGGCGCAGTTCTGTCATGAACTCAGGGTAGGACATCCGGGGCGGAAACGGGAAGCTTCCGCGGACGGGCGCCGACCGGATGCGGCGTCGCGCGTCAGGCGCCCGAGATCAGGCATGCACCCACACGTCTGTGCCGACGGGGGTCCAATCGAACAGCCACTTGGAGTCGGCGACGCTCATGTTCAAGCAGCCGTGGCTCATCGGCCGAACGCCGAACTCGTTGTGCCAGTAGGTGCCGTGGAAGCCTTCTGAGCCGTTGAAGTACATCACATACGGCACATTCGGCGTGTAGTAGTAAGGCGGCTCTGTGGTGTCCTCGTTCCCCATGTTCTGCGAGGTCAGCTTGACGTAGGTCTTGAATGTGCCCTGATCGGTCTCACTGCCCGCCTTGCCCGGCGAGACCGGGAACGTCTTCACGACCTTGTCGTTCTCGATGGCGTACGCCTGCAGCTTGCCGAGGTCGACTTCGAGGCGCCGTTCGAGCGTGGTGATCTCCGCTTCGACCGTGTCGACGTCGAGTGTGAGAGAGCCTTCGCCGGATTCGAGGTTCTTCGCGTACTTCGCGGCGACGCCGTCGATGCTGTTGACCTTCCAGCCGTCCTGACCTTCGCCGCCGTCGAGCACGGTGCCCGCAGTGTCGACGATCTGCGTGACGTTCTGCGCCTCGCGGTCGATCTTCTCCGGGAGCGCATCGACGACCTTCTGGATCCTCGCGGTGTCGGCTGCGATGGCGAAGCCGCCCTCGCCGTCCGGGGCGACGTCGAGCCAGGAGCCGAGCTGCTTCATGCTGACGGGCACGGCGCGTTCGTCCTCGACGTAGAAGCCGGCGTTCTCCGCCATCTCGTTGAGTGCAGCGGCCTGTGTCTTCGCCGCATCGGTGCTCGTGGTCGCGGGGACCTCGACGGAGTCGGCCGAGACGGTGATGCCGCCGTCGCCTGCGACGAGCGCAGTGCTGAGGTCGGCCGCGAGGGCGTCGAGGTCGGGGCCGGAGCCGGGCTCCGCCGCAACGGCGACGAACGAACCGTCGGAGAACTCGACCTCGGCGTCGACCGGTTCGACGAAGAGGCCGGGTGCCTTCTCCTTGAGGTTCTCGATCGCCGTGTCGCTGTCGATCGTGACAGTGGGTGCGTACGGGTCCTGCGGGTTCCAATCCGAGATCTTCCACAGCGGGTGGTCCTCGAACGCCCTGGCGGCAGCCTCTTCGGCATCGACCTGGGCACCGAGATCCTCGCCGGTGACCTCGACGCCGTCGATGGAGATCGTCGCGTCGTCGACGCGCTGCTCGATCGCCTGCGCCGCGGTGCCTGCCGTGTGGAAACCGACGGGCGCACCTGCCACGGCGACCCCCGGTGCGATCAGCACGAGGGAGGCGGCGAAGGCGCCAGCGACGAGCAGTCCGCCGGGAATGCCGATGCCGAGCCACAGGCCGGTGCGGCGCTTGCGGCGCGGTTTGTCCTCGGTCACGTCGGTGACCTCGACGGACTCGATCGGTGCGGTTCCACCGTCAGTCATTGGTTGTACCCCCTGGGCCGCTGAAATCGGAAAATGCACGGTCCTCGTCCGATTCTAATTCGGCGGATTGGGAATACCCCGGCCAGTCATCACAATGCGGAAACGATCGTGAGGTAGATGGTGCGGGAAGAAGGCGCCGGTCGCAGTGCCCGATGCCGAGCAGATGCAAGGATGGAACGAATCCCCCCCGATGAACGGAGTCGTGCAGATGGCAGAGGTCGTGATCGTTGCAGACGAGGAGTCAGGCGGTCGGTTGGCAGCCGAGGCCATCGCGCGCCTTGTGCGCGGAAAGCCGGATGCCGTGCTCGGCCTGGCGACGGGATCGACTCCGCTGCCGGTGTATCGGGCGCTGCGCGATGAGTTCTCCGGGGCCGACGTCTCACGGGTGCGCGGCTTCGCCCTCGACGAGTACGTGGGCCTCGCTCCGGAGCATCCGGAGAGCTACCGCTCCGTCATCACGCGCGAGGTGGTCGAGCCGCTCGGTCTCGACCCTCGGCGCGTGCGGGTGCCCGACGGCACGGCGAGCGAGGTCGAGCGGGCGGCGGCCGAGTACGACGAGGCGATCGCCGCAGCGGGCGGCGTCGACGTGCAGCTGCTCGGAATCGGCACCGATGGCCACATCGGCTTCAACGAGCCCGGCTCATCGTTCGCGTCGCGCACACGGGTCAAGACGCTGACCAGGCAGACTCGTGAGGACAACGCGCGCTTCTTCGCGTCGCCGGATGACGTGCCGAGGCACTGCGTGACACAGGGGCTCGGCACGATCCTCGAGGCGCGCCACCTGGTGCTGCTCGCGTTCGGCGCGGGCAAGGCCGAGGCAGTCGCAGGCGCCGTCGAGGGGCCGGTCACCGCGTCGCTGCCGGGCTCCGCCGTTCAGCTGCACCCGCACGTCACGGTGATCGTCGACGAGCCGGCGGCCGGCGCCCTCCGCTTCGCGGACTACTACCGCTACACCTACGACAACAAGCCGACTTGGCAGGGCCTGTAGGCGTCGGGGCCTCTCTGCCCCGTCACAGCGCGGCGACCGCGAGCGATCTCACGATGCCCGCCATGCCGAGCAGCACTGCGTCAGGACCGTTGGCCCCCGGCATCACTGCGCACAGCCGCCCGGAGACGAGGCTGCGCTGATCCCGGATGGCAGTCTGCGCGGCCTCGGCGATGATGGCGACGTCGAGTTCGCGCGGCCCGTCGATGATGACTCTCGGCACGTCGAGCATTGCGACGGCCGGAGTGAGCGTCTGCCCGATGAGCGCACCGATCTGGCGCTGGGTCGCTTCCAGCAGCGCAGCGGCTTCCGGATGATCCGGCAGCTGATCGCGCAGCCGGTCGGTCGTGCGCAGCAGTGACTGCACCGATTCCTCGACGGTGGCGGACTCATCGGTGGCCGGAGCAGTGTGCACGTGCGCGAACTCGCCTGCTGCGAAGCTGGCGCCGCGCACCAGCTGTCCGCCGACGAAAGCGGCGCCGCCGAGTCCGGCGCCGACTCTGACCAGCAGCAGGTCATCGTTGTGCTGCGGGTCGAGTTCCGAGACGATTGCGGCGTTCGCGTCGTTCTCGACGCGCGTCGGCACGGAGAAGCGCTCCCTGACGATCTCCGCGAGTGCGAGCCTGCGCCAGCCCAGGTTCGTCGACTCGAGCACGACGCCCGAGTCGTCGACGATGCCGGGCGTGCCGATGCCGATGCCGCCGATCGGCACGGCTGTCGAATCCGCCAGTTGAGCGACGAGGCCCAGCACCTGCGCGACGGCGCCGTCGCCGCGGACGTTCCCGTCGACGACGGCGTGCCGGAGCTCTGAACCGTCGAGCGCCAGCAGCGAGCCGTGGAACTCGCCGGGCTGGCTCAGGTCGACGGCGATGGTCGTGAAGACATCCGGATTGATGGCGAGCAGCGTTGCCGGCTTGCCAGGGCGACCCGCCGTCGCCCGCGATCCCGTCTCGACGATGATGCCGTCGGAGACGAGCCCTGCGACCAGCTCGGAGACGGTGATGCGCGACAAGCCGGTGATGCGCGCGACATCGGCCCTGCTGACGTCGCGTGAGCGCAGCACCGTCTGGATGACGAGGGTGCGGTTGTGCGTGCGCGCATCGGTCGGCAGCAGCTTCGTCGCGAGCCGGGGGTCGGCGCTCCTGCGAGCCATGTCCGTCGTCCTTCCGCTCGTCTTCGAGACCATTCTGCAAATAACCTATACCGAACTGCACGCCACTGACCTCGACGAAAGGCGCTTCTGTGATTCCCCAGCCCGTCTCCATGACGACATCCGATTCCGTCTATGTGCTCGACGCGAGCTGCACGATCAGCGCATCGGGTGACGCTGAGGCTGCGGGGGCGCTTCTCGCGCAGCGCCTGCGCACGGCCTGCGCCCTTCCGGCGCCGGTGACGACGACGCCGGGGGAGAGCATCGACATCCGGATCGACCGGGCGCTGCCCGCTGAGCACTATGCGGTGAGCGTGGACACCGACGGCGTGGTCGTGCGCGGGGGCGACGCGGCGGGCGCGCTGCACGGCGCGCAGACGCTGTTGCAGCTCCTTCCGCCCGATGTGCACCGCTCCGCGCCGATCGGTCGCGCGGTGTGGTCGCTCCCGTGCGTCGAGATCGTCGACGGCCCCCGGATGCGCTGGCGCGGCGTCATGCTCGACGTGGCGCGCCACTTCTTCGCCCCGCGGGAGATCCGGCGTCTGATCGATCTGCTCGCGATGCACAAGCTGAACGTGCTGCACCTGCATCTCACCGACGACCAGGGCTGGCGGGTGCAGATCGACAAGCACCCGGCGCTGACGGAGATCGGCGGGTGGCGGCCGCGTTCGCAGGTCGGCCATCGCTCGGGCGGCGTGTCAGACGCGAGGCCCCACGGCGGCTTCTACTCCCGCGACGACCTCCGCGAGATCGTCGCCTACGCCGAGCTCCGCGGCGTGCTGGTCGTTCCCGAGATCGATCTGCCGGGTCACGTCGGTGCAGCCGTCGCCGCCTATCCAGAGCTCGGCATTCCGGGTCGTGCTCCCGCCGAGGTGCCGGGAGGATGGGGCATCGGCAGCCACGTGCTGAACATGCGGGAATCGACCGTGGCGTTCTGCTGCGATGTTCTCGACGAACTTGTCGACATCTTCCCCAGCGAGGTCATCGGCATCGGCTCCGACGAGTGCCCGACCGAGCCGTGGCAGAACGATCCGGAGTCCGTCGCGCGCGCGGCGGAACTCGGGCTGGGGTCGGTCGCGGAGCTGCAGGGCTGGTTCGTCTCTCGGCTGGAGGCGCACCTCGCCGCCCTCGGGCGTCGTGCGATGGGCTGGGAGGAGGTGCTCGACGGGCCGCCGTCGCGCGCCGACACGCTCGTCACCGCGTGGCGCGGTTCGCGCGCCGTCGCCCGTGCCGCCGAGGCAGGCCTCGACGTCGTCTCAGCAGCCGACACCTCCGTCTACCTCGACTACCGGCAATCGGACGATGCGGATGAGCCGATTCCGATCGGCACGATCGTCGACGTGGACACCGTGCTCGCCTTCGACCCGATGCCCGACGGGCTCTCGGACGAGGCGGCGCCGCATGTGCTCGGCGGCCAGGCGAATCTGTGGACGGAGCACGTCGACGACCCGCGCATGGTCGACTTCTACGCCTTCCCGAGGGTATCCGCCCTCGCCGAAGCGCTGTGGCGGGGGCCTGGCGATCCGGATGAGTTCGCCCCGCGCCTCGACGAGCATCTGGAGCGGCTGAGAGCGGCCGGCGTCGAGTTCCGCCCGCTGGAGGGGCCGGCACCTTGGCAGCGACGCCCCGACGCGCAGGGTTCGCCCAAGTCGCTGGCGCAGCGGGAAGCGGAGCTGAACCGTCTGATCGACTCGGGTCACACGCCCGTCACAATGGAATAAGGGGGCGCACGCCCGGCGGTCACACGATCTGCACGTGGCCCGGCAGCGGGTCCGGGTGCTCGCGGAGTCGATCGGCGAGGGCGATCGCCCCGTCGAGAGGGGAGCCGAGTGCCCGTACGATCTCGACGCCCGGCCGCGCCGATCGAACGCGGGTGAGCAGCGGATCGGTGATGCGGTGGGCGCGAGCCAGGCCGCCGGTCAGGGTGACGCGCTCCGGGACGTCGTCGGCGAGTGCGGCCAGCAGCGTCACGGCCAGGTGCGATGCGGCGTCGTCGAGGATCCTCGCAGCCTGGGCGTCGTCGTCTGCGGCTTCGACGACGTGCGGCACGAGGGCGCCGAAGATCCTG
Organism: Microbacterium halotolerans; assembly: GCF_003569805.1. Lineage (GTDB taxonomy): Bacteria > Actinomycetota > Actinomycetes > Actinomycetales > Microbacteriaceae > Microbacterium > Microbacterium halotolerans. Next base: position 184,123 of record NZ_QVLP01000018.1, read on the forward strand.
GCGCGGTCGACCGCGGGGTAGACGGCGGCGGGCCAGTCGACCAGATCCCCGAACGCCGCGGTCGCGACATCGGCGAGCCCCGGGGCGTCGTCGCGCCTGCCGTCGAGGTGCTCTGCCGCGGCGCGCAGCGCCTCCATGCCGATCCAGGCGCCTGAGCCGAGGTCGCCGAGCAGGTGGCCCCATCCGTCGACGCGATGCCATGCGTCTGCGAGGTCGGTGCCGAGCGCGATCGATCCGGTGCCTGCCGCGAGCACGGCGCCGGGGGTTCCGCCGAGGGCCCCGAGGTGTGCGGTGACGATGTCGGAGGTCACGATCGCCCGATCGGTCCCGAACGCACCGCGCGCCGCGTCTTCGAGCGCGGGCGGCCCCTCGGCGTGGGTCGTGAGCCCGGCCGCACCGATGGCGACTGCGGCGATCGGGACGCCGTCCGCCATGCGCGCGGCGTGCTCGCCCATCACGGTCACCGCTGCGCGCGGGTCGGCTGCGACGACGGACGCGGCCAGCTCCGGCAGATCATGCCGTGCCGAGATCGAGCCGCCCAGCGCGATCCGAGTGCCCGATCCTCCGACATCGATGCCGACGAGAATCATGCGCGCATCGCCTCCCGCACGGAGCCGCCCGCTGCCCGCAGTCGCCGGCGCGCCTCGTCGGCCGGCACGTCGGCGAACGACATCACGATCGCGGTCTTCACCTCGCCGTCGGCGTCGCGCAGCAGGGACTCGGCGGGTGCGGGATCCGAGCCGGTCGCCTCGCAGAGGATCCGCACGGAGCGCTCGCGCAGCTTGCGGTTCGTCGCCACGACGGAGACCATCAGGTTCGACCACGTGCGCCCGACGGCGACCATGAGCGCGGTCGAGAAGCCGTTCAGCACGAGCTTGGCCGCTGTGCCCGCTTTGAGGCGCGTCGAGCCGGTGACCACCTCGGCACCCGTATCGGTGACGATCTCGACATCCGCCAGAGCCGCAAGGGGGCTGTGCGGGTTGCTGGTCACGATCGCCGTCGCCGCGCTCCGCGCGCGTGCCGCCTCGAGCGCCGCGCGCACATAGGGGGTCGTGCCGCTCGCGGTCAGGCCGATCGCCACGTCGCCCGACGCGACGTCGGAAGCCGCTTCGGCGCCCTCCGCGTGCGAGTCCTCCGCGTTCTCCACTGCGCGGACGATTCCCTCATCGCCTCCCGCGATGTGCGCGACGATGCGGCCGGGCTCGAGGTCGAACGTCGGCAGCAGCTCCGCGGCGTCGAGCACGGCGAGGCGGCCGCTCGTCCCCGCACCGAAGTAGTGGATCCGTCCGCCGCGCCGGAAGCGCTCCGCCGCGAGGTCGACGAGCGCGGCCAGCTGGCCGAGCGCAGGTGCGACGGCGTCCACGGCGACACGATCCTGTGCGTGCAGCAGCTCGAGCACCTCACGGGTCGAGCGCGCATCGAGATCGCGGGACGCGTCGAGACGCGCCTCTGTCGGGAGCGGGGGTGAGAGCGGGTCCATCAGGCCTCTTCGCGAATCGGTGGACGGCGTGGCGGGTCGAGCGTGTGCAACGTACGTAACGAAGTCTTCACATACGAGTATTGCAAAGATGCCGAACTAACTGAATAATCTATTCGACAGCAGCGATACGCGACACCCGTCGCGCCGAACAATGGAGTTTCTATGCAGTCACGAATCATCAGGGCAGCGGCCATCGGCTCGATCGCCGTGCTCGGCCTCACCGCCTGCTCAGGCGGCGGCGAGAACGGCGGCTCGGAGGGCGGTTCCCTCGACGTCTGGATCATGCAGGGCACCAACCCCGACGCCGAGGCGTTCTTCGACGACGTCGCAACCGCCTTCAAGGAGGAGACCGGAGCCGACCTCAACGTCGACTTCGTGCAGTGGGGCGACGCGCACGACCGCTTCGTGACCTCGATCGCCGGCGGCACGACGCCGGATGTCGCGGAGACGGGCACGACGTGGACCGCCGAGTTCGCCGACGCGGGGGCGCTGGTGCCCCTCGAAGAGCACGTGGCGGACGCCGGCCTCTCGGACGATCTCGTCGAGGGTCTGGTCGAAGCCGGTACCTACGACGAGCAGCTCTACGGCATGCCGTGGTACGCGGGCGTCCGGTCGCTGATCTACCGTTCCGACATCTTCGAAGAGCTCGGCCTCGAGGCCCCGACCACGTGGCAGGAGATCGTCGACGCGGGCAGCGCCATCAAGGAGGCTCACCCCGACATGAACGCCTTCGCCGTGCCCGGCGGTGCGGAGTTCGTCACCTATCCGTGGGTGTGGGGAGCGGGCGGCGAGGTCGCGACGCTCGACGCAGACGCATGGACGTCTCAGATGAACAGCCCAGAGTCGGTCGAGGGCATCGAGTTCTTCACCGGCCTGCAGACGGAGCACGGCTTCTCATCGGCCGGAGCGACCACGTGGAACGAGGTCGCCGTGCTGGACAGCTTCACCGCGGGCGACACGGCGATGGCCGTGATGGGCTCGTGGACCCCGGCGACCATCGTCGAGCAGAACGCCGACCTGGACGGGAAGTTCGCCGCGGCGCCCATCCCCGCCAAGGACGGTGGGATCGCCCCGAGCGTGCTCGGCGGATCGCACCTGTCGATGTTCAACACGACGGACGACGAAGAGCTTGCCTTCGCCTTCATCGAGATGATGACGACGGGCGAGTTCGCCGACCAGTGGGCAAGCGAGACCGGGTACTTCCCCGGCCAGGCGTCGCTGCTGGACTCGGCTGTCTCCAGCGACGACCCGCTCGTGGCCCCGTTCGCGACGCAGTTCGTCGACGGCGGTGCAACGCTCCCCGTCACGCCGACCTTCGGCGCCGTTCAGGCGAAGCAGACCACCAACACGGCGATCCAGTCGATCCTCTCGGGCGACGCGTCAGCGCAGGACGCGCTGGACGCCGCTGCGGCCGAGATGACCGAGCTGCTGAACGCGGAGTGAGCGGACTCGCGTGACAGTGAACCTCTCCGCCCCCGCGTCTCGGCCGCTGGCCTCCGGCCCCAGGCCGAGACGCGGGCCCCTCGGGGCATCCGGCGCACGCAGACTGCGCCCGTGGCTCCTGCTCGCTCCCGCGCTGGCGGTGCTCGCGGTCCTGATGCTGTGGCCGCTCATCCGGGTCGTGCTGTTCTCTCTGCAGGAGTACGGGCTGCCCGAGATCGTCTCGGGCGAATCGAACTGGAACGCGGGGGCGAACTACGCCGAGCTGTTCACGAGCGAACAGCTGTGGCAGGTGGTGCTGCCCAACACGGTCGGGTTCGCCGCGCTGTGCGTGGCGTTCACCGTCGCGCTCGGGACGGGGGTCGCCGTGCTGATGGCGTCGCTCGGGCGCTTCTGGCGCACGGTCGTCGGCAGCGCCATCATGGTGGCGTGGGCGATGCCGGCCGTCACGGGAACCTACGTGTGGGTGTGGATCTTCGACGCGGACAGGGGCATCGTCAACCAGACGCTGATGGCGCTGGGGCTGATGGACGACCCGACGAACTGGTTCACCAACCGGTTCCTGTTCTACGCGGTCGCGATCCTCAACGTCGTGCACCACGGATTCCCGTTCGTCGCCGTCACGGTTCTCGCGGCGCTGCTCGGCATCTCGAAGGAGATGCTGGAGGCAGCCGAGGTCGACGGAGCAGGCCCGTGGCGCCGGTTCTGGCAGATCATCGTTCCCAACCTGCGCCAGGTGTTCACGGTCGTGATCATCCTGTCGACGATCTGGGACTTCAAAGCCTTCGCGCAGATATACCTGATGCCCGGCGGCTCCGGATCGAACCGCGACGTGCTCAATCTCGGCGTGTGGTCGTACGTCGAGTCGTTCGGCCAGAACAGATACGGCTTCGGGTCGGCGATCGCCGTCGTGCTGACGCTCCTGCTCGTTGTGATCACCGTGGTCTACGTGCGGTCGCTGATGAAGGAGGAGGAACTATGAGCCGCAACAGCTCGCGCCGCCGCACGTCGTCTGCGGTGAAGGCCGTACTCGTCGTGCTGCTGCTCGCGTTCACGCTGTTCCCCGCATGGTGGATGGTCTCCAGCGCGTTCACCGAGAATCCGGCGGCTCGCACGTCGATCGGCATCGAAGGGTTCACGCTCGAGCACTTCTCCTACGTGCTCACCGACGGCGGCTTCGGCGTCTTCCTGCGCAACTCCGCGATCGTGGCGCTGATCGTGGTCGCCGTGAGCGCACTGCTCGGCCTGCTCGCGAGCGTTGCGGTCGCCCGGTTCCGGTTCCGCTTCCGCACCGGTGTGCTGATGATGATCCTCATCGTGCAGATGGTGCCGCTGGAAGCGCTGGTGATCCCGCTGTTCGTGCAGGTGCGCGACCTCGGCATGCTGAACATGCTGCTCGGGCTCATCGTCGTCTACATCGCCCTGTCGCTCCCGTTCGGAATCTGGATGCTCCGCGGATTCGTCGCGGCCGTGCCCGTCGAGATCGAGGAGGCGGCATACCTCGACGGCGCCTCGTGGTGGCGCATGTTCCGGTCGGTGCTGCTGCCCCTGGTGATGCCGGGGCTGGTGGCGACCAGCATCTTCTCCTTCATCACCGCGTGGAACGAGTTCGTGTTCGCGCTGACGCTGCTCGGAGGGGAGACCGGCCAGTACACGGTCGCGATCGGTCTGCGCCAGTTCTTCGGCGAGCACTCCAACGAGTGGGGCGCGATCATGGCGGCCTCGACGGTGATCACCCTGCCGGTGATGATCTTCTTCGTCATCGTGCAGGGCAAGCTCTCCAGCGGCCTCGTCTCCGGATCGGTGAAGGGATGAGCGACCGTGCCCTCGAACGTCTCGTGAACGGTGTGCTGTGGCCGGGCTTCCTCGGTCGAGGCACACCGGACTGGGTGGCGCGCGAACGCGACGCGGGGCTCGCCGGGGTCGTGCTGTTCTCGCAGAACATCGGCGGCGACCCGGTCGACGCGACAGGCGGGTTCCTCGTCGGCATCGATGAAGAGGGCGGCACCGTCACGCGCATGGACTCCGCGCGCGGGTCGGATGCGCTCGGGGCCGGCCAGCTCGGCGCGATCGACGACGAGGGCGTGACCCGTCGGGCGGCGGCGGAACTCGCTCGTCTGTCAGCCGCATCCGGTGCCGACGTCGTCATCGCACCGGTAGCCGACGTCAACACCGACCCGCGCAACCCGGTCATCGGCACGCGCTCCTTCGGCGGGAGCCCCGACCTGGTCTCGCGCCATGTCGCCGCGACCGTGCGCGGCCTGCACGAGGCCGGTGCCGTCGCGGTGCCGAAGCACTTCCCCGGCCACGGCGACACGGCCGTCGACTCGCACCACGGGCTGCCGACGAGCGGAGCGAACGAGCAGGATCAGCGCGAGGTGCACCTCCCCCCGTTCGCCGCGGCGGTCGAGGCAGGGGCGATGGTCATCATGACCGCCCATCTGGTCGTTCCGGCGTGGGGTCCCGATCCCGCCACGGCGCAGCCGCGGGCGCTCGCCGAGCTACGCGGTCTCGGATTCACGGGCGTCATCGCCAGTGATGCGCTCGACATGGCGGCCATGCGCTCGCGTTACGGCGATGCCGCGCCGGTGCGCGCGCTCGCTGCGGGCTGCGACCTGCTGTGCGTCGGCAACCCGGCCAACCCCGGATCATCCGGTGACGACGAGGGCGACTTCCTCACCGCGCGCTCGGCCATCGTCGAGGCGGTGCGCACGGGCGAGCTGCCGGTCTCTCGCCTCGAGGACGCGGCGGGGCGCGTGGCGGCGCTGCGCGGATTCGCGCGAGAGCAGGCGTCGGTGCGTCGACCTGATGCGCCGCTTCCGGATGCGGATGTGCTGAGTCTCGCTCGCAGGGCGGCGATGGTGAGCGGTGCGAGCGCCGCGAACCCAGGGCCGCGCACCGTGATCGACGCGCGTGCGGCGGCGACGTGGGCGGTGAGTTCGACCGGCTCCCGCTACGCGGAGACCCTCGCACGCGGGGGAGCAGTGATCGACGCGGCGGAGGGCGCAGCGGCTGACGGCGCAGGCGCGGTCGTTCTCGTCGACCGCATCGCCGACGCCGACCAGCGCGGTGCCATCGCGCGCGCGGCCCGCCTCTGTCCCGGAGCCGTCGTGGTGAACCTCGGCGTCGACCCGGTCGACCCGGTACCCGTTCCCGCCGTGCACGTGCGAGCCGCGAGCCGCCTCGCCGTCCGTGCCGCCGACGAGATCCTCGCGGAGGGCTGGGGAAGTGAGGGCCGTCCGGGAGCCCCTTAGACGAACACCTTGCCGGGGTTCAGGATGCTCTGAGGGTCGAATGCGGCGACGATCCGGCGCTGCAGCTCCCACTGGTCGTCGCCGAGCTCCTCGGCGAGCCAGCGGGCCTTCAGAACGCCGATGCCGTGTTCGCCGGTGAGGGTTCCGCCGAGCCGGATGGCGGAGCGGAACAGGTCGCCAGCTGCGATCCAGATGTGCTCAGGCACGCTCTCGCCCTGGAAGACGAATGAGGGGTGCAGATTGCCGTCGCCCGCGTGCGCGATCGTGGGGATCCGCACGCCGTGCTCGCGCTCGACGCGGGCGATCTCGTCGAACATCTCCGCCAGCTTCGTGCGCGGCACCGAGACGTCCTCGATGAGCTGACTGCCGGTTGCGGCGATCGCCGGATTCGCCGCACGGCGCATCGCGAGCAGGCGCTCGCCCTCGGCCGCGTCTTCGGTGAGCGTCACGGCGCCGCCGGCGCGGCGCAGCACCTCTGCGATCGCCTCTGCCTCGTCGCGAGCCGCCCCGCCGTCGGTCTGCACGATCAGCTGCGACGCTCCCTTCTCCGGGGCGGCGAGCCCGAGGTGGGCGTGCGCGGCGGCGAGAGCCGTGGCGTCCATCAGCTCCATCACCGATGGCTGCACGCCGCTGGCAGTGACGGCGGATGCCGCGGTTGCGGCATCGCGCACGCTGGCGAAGGCCGCGGCAGCGGTGCACACGCTCCCCGGCACAACTGGTCGCAGCTTGAGCGTCGCGCCGACGACGACGCCGAGCCTGCCCTCTGAACCGATCATGAGGGAGGTGAGATCGAGCCCGGTCACGCCCTTGACGCTGCGGCGGCCCATCCGGATCAGCCGTCCGTCGGCGAGCACGACGTCGAGGCCGAGCACCGCATCGCGCACGACGCCGTACTTCGCGCAGAGCAGTCCGCCCGCGCCGGTGGCGATGTTGCCGCCCACTGTGGAGATGTCACGGCTGGCGGGATCGGGCGCCCACCACAGGCCGTGGTCGGCGAGCTGCGTGTTCAGGTCGGCGTTGATGATTCCGGGTTCGACCACGGCGAGGCGGTCGTCGGCGGAGATCTCCAGCACGCGCGTCATGCGTCTGGTCGACAGTGCGATCTGCCCCTCGCCCGCGTTGGCGGCACCGGCGAGCCCGGTCAGCGCTCCCTGCGGCACGACGGGCGTGCCGGTCGCGGTCGCGATTCGAAGCGTCGCCTGCACGTCCGCAGCCGACTCGGCGTGCACGACGGCCAGGGGAGCGCCGGATGAGATATGGCCGGACCGGTCGGCGCGGGCGGCTCGGAGCACGTCGGGGCGGGTGTCGACCCTGTCGTCGAGTGCTTCGCGGAGCAGAGCGAGAACGTCGGTCATGCCAGCGACCGCAGCCGGTGCGTCAGCCCGACGGCGACGGCGACCACGCCGAAGCCGAGACCGAACCACGGCAGGTCGAGGTTCCACAGCGCGATCGTCGCACCGAGGAAGACCATCAGCTCGACGACGATCCGGATGAACGGATGCACGGTGAAGACGGCCTTGGGCGAGACGAACAGGGCCCACAGCAGGATGCCGATGGCGGGGGCGACCAGACCGAACACGATGTTCCACGCGAAGGGCCACGCGAGGAACCCCCACAGTGCGAGGAACGCGAACGCGGCCAGCTCCGTGAGCACGCGCAGGACGTCGAGGATGGTTATGCGCCTGGTCGGCTGCGCGGATGCGGAGTTCGCCATGCCCCCAGTTTAGGAGCCGTTCCCTGCACCCCGCGCCCAGCTCGCGAACTGCGCACTTCTCGTCGAGATGCGCCGCTATTCACGCGATTCTGTCGAAGAAGTGCGCATCTCGGCGGTGGTCGATCCGACGCTCTCTCCTTCAGGCAGCAGGCGATGCCCGTACTCACGCAGGAAGTCCTGTCTGTCCATCGTCTGCACCAGATGTCGCTGCTGGCGCAGTCCGATGATCAGCGAGACGAGCATGACGCAGACCAGGATGAAGATCGGCAGACCGACCACCGTGATGACCTGTCGCAGCGCGCTGAGGCCGGCTTCTCCGCCCACCACGATGAGAGTTGCCGCCACGGCGCCCTCGACGATCGCCCAGAAGATGCGCTGCCGAACCGGTCCGCCCTTGTCGTCGCCGGAGCACAGCATGTCGACGACGAGCGAGGCGGAGTCGGACGACGTAGCGAAGAACAGCGCGACGATCACGACGGCGATGCCTTGCATCAGCTCCGTCACAGGGAAATCGTCGAGCAGCGCGAAGATCGCCAGCGCCTCGTTCTCGGCGACGGCCTCAGCGATCGGGCCGCCGGCGCCGCCGATGCCGTCGGACTCCATCGCCGCCCAGCCGAAGACGACGAACCACACCAGTGTGAACAGCGAAGGGGCGACCAGCACGCCGCCGACGAACTGTCGGATGGTGCGGCCGCGCGAGATGCGTGCCAGGAACACGCCCATGAAGGGAGCCCACGTGACCGTCCACGCCCAGTAGAACACCGTCCAGATACCCTGCCACCCCCAGCCCTCCGGGGTGAATTCGGCCATGGCGTCGTTCCAGAACGACAGCTGCACCAGCGAGCTGGCGTAGTTGCCCGCGCTCTCGACGAGCTGGCGCAGGATGAAGATGATGTCGGAGAAGAACAGGATGAACAGCATCAGGCAGACGGCGCCGATGATGTTCACGTTCGACAGGATCTTCACACCCCGGTCGAGCCCGACCGCGACCGAGATGGTGGCGACGACGGTGAGCACGGTGATCACGCCGACCTTCACCCACACCGAATCGGCGATGCCCCACAGCGAGGTCAGTCCGGCGTTGATCTGAGAGGTGCCCAGCCCCAGCGAGACGGCGAGCCCGAACACCGTGCCGAGCACGGCGAACACGTCGATCGCCTTGCCGATCGGGCCGGAGATCCGCTCCTTCAGGATCGGATAGAACACGGAGGACACCCGCATCGGCAGGTTGTACCGATAGATGAAGAAGCCGAACGCGAGCCCCGGCAGCGTGAAGATCGCCCAGGTGTGCAGGCTGAGGTGGTACAGCGAGATGTTCATCGCGTCCTCTGCGGCGTCCTGGCTGAACGGCGCGGCCCCTTCGAGGGGCGGAGAGGCGAAGTGCGACATCGGCTCGGCGACACCCCAGAACATCAGCACGGTGCCGATGCCGCCGGCGAACAGCATCGCGAACCACGACAGGTTCGAGTACACCGGTCGCTCGTCGTCCTTGCCGAGCCGCAGCTTTCCGAACCTGCTCAGGGCGATCCAGATCAGGAAGACCAGCCACACGGTCACGCCCAGGATGAAGAACCACCCGAGCTGGGTCACGATCCAGTCCCGCGCCGCGAAGAACGTGGCGCCGACCCAGTCCGTGAATATGAGGAAGATCGCGAGCAGGAGCACGACCATGCCTGCGGACCAGAAGAAGATGTGCGGGTTGGTCTTCAACCCCAATCGTTGCGCCAGCTTCTCCATGCGATCACTGCCTCCGATCCGGCGCCGTCGCCCACATCCAGTGACTACGTCGACGCATACCGATGTTCGTGTGCGTGACAGAATGCCGCAAAGCGACGGTCTGCGCTACTGTTCGGCGTCATCGGATCCGGAGCCGCCCCGTCCACGCCCAGCTCGCGAGATGCGCACTTCTCGTCGAGATGCGCCGCTCTGGACGTGGATTCGTCGGAGAAGTGCGCGTCTCGGCGGAGGCCCGTGGGCACAAAAAGACTCTCCGCGTACCCGGCAGAGCCCGGTTACCCTTGCTACGTTTCCGTCCTGGGGGAGTTGGCCTGGATGCCGTCACGCGGAGAGCTGAGACAAGTCTAACGGACGTCGCAACGGCACGCACACGGTGTGTTGCCGCGCAGGCCCGGATGTCGCCGGTCGCGGATAGGCTGGCAAGTGCCAGGCCGTGACGGAGAGGCGACATGCAGGAGAACGCGATGGAAGCCTCGGAGTTCCACGAGAAGACGGGGCGCATCCTCGATGCGATGCACCGCGTCATCGACGGCAAGGACGAAGCCATCCGGCGCTCACTCGTCGCGCTGCTCGCCGAAGGGCACCTTCTCGTCGAGGATGTGCCGGGCGTCGGCAAGACCATGCTGGCGCGAGCGCTCGCCGCAGCGATCGCCGCCGATGCGCGGCGCATCCAATTCACACCCGACCTGCTGCCGGGCGACGTGACGGGTGTGAGCGTGTTCAGCCCGGCGACGGGAGCGTTCGAGTTCTCGCGCGGTGCGGTCTTCGCCAACATCGTCATCGCGGACGAGATCAACCGCTCATCGCCGAAGACGCAGTCCGCGCTGCTGGAGGCGATGGAGGAGCGCCAGGTCTCGATCGACGGCACGACGCACGAGCTGCCTGCTCCGTTCGTCGTCGTCGCCACGCAGAACCCGATCGAGATGGACGGCACGTACGCGCTGCCGGAGGCCCAGCTCGACCGCTTCATGATCCGCATCTCGATGGGCTACCCGGACGCCGACGCCGAGCAGCTCATGCTGCGTCAGCGCGACACGCGCGACCCGCTCGACGACCTGCGCCCCGTCGTCACACTCGACGGCGTCATCCGGCTCATCGACTTCGCCAGGCGCGTGCACGTGTCGCCGCTCATAGAGCAGTATGCGGTCGCCCTCGTGCGGGCGACGCGCGAGCATCCGGATCTGCGTCTCGGAGCGAGCCCGCGCGCGACGCTTCAGCTCGTGCGCGCGGCGAAGGCCGCAGCGGCGTTGGAAGGGCGCGACTACGTGATCCCGGATGATGTGGCGGGGTTGGCATCGGCCGTGCTCTCGCATCGGCTCATCCCGAACGCACACGCGGGAGCGAAGTCCTTCGACGCGGCGGCGCGCATCGTCGACGACGTCGTGCGAAGGGTGCCGGTGCCCTTGGCGGGCGGCTGAGGCCGTGGCGAGGCAAGCACGCGTCCGGGGCCGGTTCGCGCTGACCGGTCGCGGCGTCGCGACACTCGGCGTAGGCGCGGCTCTCGCCATCGCGGGTGCGCTCCTCGGGCGCGTGGAGCTGATCTTCGTCGGGGTCGTGCTCTGGGCTGTCGCGGCGTTCGGCATCGTCGCGCTGCTCGTGATGCCGGCACCGGCGGCAGTCGAGCGCAGGCTGAGTGAGCGTCGAGTGGCGGCGGGCGACTCGATCCGGGTGACGACGACGCTGCGGGGCGGGAGCACGGCATACGTCGAGTCGGCCGAGGAGTCCGTGTCGTCCGGGTTGGAGTCCGAAGCCGCGGTCGAGGCCGCATCGAGAACCGTCGATCTCGCGGTGAGGGCCGAACGACGCGGCGTGCACACGGTGGGGCCGATGCGGGTGCGCATGCTCTCGCCGTTCCTCGTCGCGCGGCGCGAGCGGGTCCTCGGCGGTCACGACGAGGTCGTCGCAGTCCCGCCCGTGGTCGGTCTCGAGCCCCTGCGCGTTCCGGCGCGCTCCGGCGGCGAGGCGCGCGGCAGCGCAGCGACGTCGGGGCAGGGCGAGGACGATCTCATCCCCCGCCCGTACGGACCAGGGGATTCGACCAGGCGCGTGCACTGGCGCGCTTCCGCCCATCACGGCCGGTTGATGGTGCGGGAGGAGGAGCCGGAGTCGAGGCTCGTCGCACTGGTGCTGCTGGATCTCGAGCACAGCTCCTGGCGCAGCAGGGCCGCATTCGATACGGGTGTCAGCGCATGCGCGTCCGTGGTCGGGATGCTCGCGGCAGAGGGGTTCGTCGTGTCGGTCGTCGACGCCGTGGGCCGGGACATCGCCGAGGTCGATTCGCCGACGGGCATGCCGGACTTCCTGCTCACCTGCGCTCGGCTCGAAAGACATCGTGGCATCGCGTCCGCGTCCGCGTATGCGGGCGCTCGCGGAGCGGATGTCGTCGTCGTGATCGGTCGCTTCGTCGATCCGCCTGAGGGCGCCCCGACATGTGTGCTGCTCGCCTCGGACGGTGCGCACGACACGGCGGCGGAGCGCGGCTGGCATGCGGCGGCGCTGACGGGTGATGCGGCCGGGTCGTGGGGCGACGCGATCGGAGGGCGGTTCCGGTGAGTCGGCAGCGGCGAAGGCGCGCGTCGGCGGCGGCAGCGGGCGCGGCGTTCCTCGCGGTGATCACAGCGCTGCTGCCGATGACGACGCTGCTTGTGCCGACGTGGTTCGTGCCGGCCGTGCTCGCGGCGGGCGTTGTGATCGTCGTCGGGCTCCTCCGCCGATGGGCACCGGTGTGGGTGGTCGTGCCGCTGCAGGTGTTCGCCGGCATCGCGGCGTGCGCGCCGGCGTTCCCGCTGCCGCTGCTGGGCTCCTTCGTACCGTGGCCCGGTGCGGTCTGGGCGCCGCCCGCCGTGTTCTCTGCGGCCGTCGACCAGCTCATCGCTGCTTCCGCGCCCGTCGTGGCCGGGACGTCGCTGAGCTTCGCGCTCGTCGTGGCCGTGTGGGTGTTCGCACTCGTGGTGGATCTGATCGCCGTGACGGCGAGACTGCCGCTGCTGGCGCTGCTCCCACTGGCGGCGGTGCTGGTCACGCCGCAGCTCGCCGTGCCGTCCGGCGATCACCTGCTGCTGTCCGTGCCGTTCGCGGCTGCTGCTCTCCTGCTCCTGGCGGTGACGGGCCCGCCGCGTGTGCGCAGGCGCGGTCGTGCGGCGGTGTGGAGTACGACGGCCGTCGTCGCCGTCGCCGCGATCGCGGCATCCGTCGCCGTCGCGCCGCGGCTTCCCGTGTTCCCCTCAGCCGACGGCGTGAACGATCCGAGCATCGCCGATGTGTCGCTCTCTCTCGGCGACGATCTGCGGAACACGTCGTCCGCGGAGGTGATGCGCGTGCGCACGACCGAGCAGAGCGCGCCGTACCTGCGCCTGGCCACCCATACGGGCTTCGACGATGACGGCTGGCGTCTCGATGTCGACGGCTTCGTCCGACCGCTGTCGCACGGGCTCGGAGACTTCGAAGCACCGAGCATCACCGGTGAGGAGGCCGTGTCGACGTCGCGGACCTGGATCAGCGATATCGGCCTGGACATCGGGTATCTGCCGGTGCCGCAGAACGCGGTCGAGGTGGCAGGGGCGGAACCGGGATGGCGTGCCGAACTCGACAACAGGACGGTGAGCTCTGAGCAGCTCGCGGCGGAAGGCGAGGCGTACTCGGTCGAGGCGAGAGTCGTGTCGCCGACGACGGAGCAGCTGAACGCCTCCCCGTGGCCGGGCAGCGCGGACGCGATCCTGGGTGGTCAGTTCGACGAGGAGCGCACACCCGCAGTCGGGGCGGCGCTGGAGATCGGCGACGACGTCGCGGACGGGACGATCGGCGAGACGGCGGGGGAGGTGACCGAGGGCGACGGAACCCCGTACCAGGCAGCGCTCAGTCTGCAGCGGTGGCTGCGCTCATCCGCATTCTCCTACTCGCTGCAGACGCCCGTGAACGAGGGGTTCGACGGCAGCGACCTCGCCGCCGTCGAGGCGTTCCTCGAGGTGCGGGAAGGGTACTGCCAGCACTTCGCGTCCGCGTTCGCTCTGATGGCGAGGTCGCTCGGCATCCCGACCCGCATCGTGGTGGGCTACCTTCCCGGTGAAGACACGGGCGAGACCGTGGGCGAACGCGAGGTGTACTCCGTTGCCGCCGACCGGCTGCACGCGTGGCCGGAGGTGTATCTGCTGGGCATCGGATGGGTGCAGTTCGATCCGACGCCCAGCATCGCGTCGGCGCAGACCGGCGTCGACGAGACCGAGGAGGAGACGACGGACGAACCGGAGCAGGACGAGGAGCAGGCGGCCTCGCCTGAGCCGACGGAGATCCCGACCGAGACCGAGGAGCCGGACGCGGAGGCGACGGGCAGCGAGCAGACCGGCAGCGGGGCCACCGGCATGATCGCGGGGCTCGGGGCATTGCTCGCACTGCTGGTGCTGCTGTTCGTTCCGCGACTGGTGCGGGGGAGCCGGCGGTCGCGACGGATCCGCGCAGCGAGGGCGGGTGATGCGACGGCGGCATGGCGCGAGACGGTGGCGACCGCCATCGACGCCGGATGGGAGGTCGCGGCCTCGGAGTCGCCCCGCGCCTTCGGCGATCGGATGATCGATGCCGGCACAGACCCGGCGGCCACCGGAGCGCTCGTCGCGGCGATCGAGCGCGCGTCGTTCGCGCGAGAGACGGCATCCGGAGCCGACCTGGCCGGCGCAGTGCGCGCGTTCGCGCGGTCGATCCCTGCCGAGCGCCGCCGCGGCCGCGCTGGGCGGTGGCTGATGCCGCGCTCGCTGTGGACGCGCCCCCGATTGGTCGAGGCGGGGCGAGACGGGTAGGATTGTGCGCGGCCCGTTCGCGGGCCGAGGAGGATTCGCCTAGCGGCCTATGGCGCACGCTTGGAACGCGTGTTGGGTGCAAGCCCTCGGGGGTTCAAATCCCCCATCCTCCGCCGAATCAGAAGGCCCCGCCTCCCCTAGAAAACACTGGAGAGGCGGGGCTTCGTCGTGCGCTCAGCTCACAGCCCTGCGGACCAGCTCGCGGATCCGCTTCTCCGCCTTCGCGGTCATCTCGATCACGGCGAAGGACACCGGCCACATCTCACCGTCGTCGAGGTTCGCCGGGTCGTCGAAGGACACCGTGCCGTAGCGGGTGTCGAACTTCGATGCGGGCTGGTAGAACACCAGCACCTTGCCGTCCTCGGCGTATGCAGGGAAACCGTAGAAGGTCTTCGGGTTGAGGTCAGGGGCCTCCTCGCTGACGATCGTGTGCAGCCGAGCGGCGATCTCCTTCTCCGCGCCGGCGAGGGCGTCGATCGCTTTCACGCATGCCTCGAGCTCGCGGGCCAGCTTCGCGGCGCCCTTCAGCCCCTTCGTCGAGCGCAGCTCGTCCGCGCGCTGCTTCATCGCGGCGCGCTCATCGTCGCTGAAACCGCTCTTGGTTTCGCTCATCCGAATTCTCCTTCGCGTGTTCGTGCTGTCGGTGGTGTCGTCGTGCGGTCCGGTTGCGCGTGGCGGAGGCGGGCCGTGCTGCCGCTTGTGGGGTCGCGGAACGCGCCGTCGCGCACACCGTACGGCTGGTCGGTCGGCTCCTGGATGACCTCGACCTCGTGCGCCTGGATCCGTGCGAACTGCGCGTCGACGTCGAATGGCTGGGCGTAGTCGCGGTCGATGCGATCGCGCACGCATCGCAGCGCGACGAAGTCAGGGTTCAGCGAGGCCACGTCGCCACGGTAGCGCGACCCATTCCGGCCCGCGAGATGCGCACGTTTTCGACATCCGGGTGTGCAGATCGGCGCATCTCGGCGAGAAGTGCGCATCTCGGCAGCCGGGGCGCGGAGCCTACGCTGTGGGCATGGCATACAACGCGGAACTGGCGGACCGGGTGCGGGCGGTGATCCGGACCATGTCGGACGCGGAGGAGAAGCGGATGATGGGGGCGCTGGCGTTCATGGTGAACGGACACATGGCGGTCGGCGTCACCGGCGACGAGGTGTTCTTCCCCGTCGGCGGGGGAGAGGCGCTCGACCTCGCTCTGCAGCGCGGTGCGCACCGGCTGCAGCTGCGCAGCGGTGTCGATGCGCCGTTCGCCGCTCTGACTGATCCGGATGACGACACCCTGGCCGACTGGCTCGCCGATGCCGTCGAACGCGCGTGGCGTCGCTGACGTCGTGACGGTCCATCCGGCGCTTGGCTTATCTGTTAGGTGAGGCTAGCCTCAATAGGCAGGCGTCGGAAGGAAACCGGATGAGCAACATCACCGTCACACACGCGCCGTCGGGGCTCGTGCTGGCCGAGGTCGCGCGCGCGGAGCGCGTGACGCCGAACATGGTCAGGGTCACGATCGCCGGCGAGGATCTTGCGCGCTACGAGTACCGCGGCTTCGACCAGTGGTTCCGGCTGGCGCTGCCCGTGCGCGGTGATGGTGGGCTCGAGCGGATGCCAGCCACCTTCACGATCGGCGGCTACCTGAAGTATCTGGCGCTGCCGAAGGGCACGCGCCCCGTCATCCGGAACTACACCGTGCGCGCCTTCCGGAAGGCCGAGCAGGAGCTCGACATCGACTTCGTCTCGCACGGCGATGACGGCGTCGCCGGGCCGTGGGCGGCGAACGCAGTGCAGGGTGAGCGGGTCGCGTTCATCGACCAGGGGTGCGGCTGGAAGGGCCTGGACGCCGACTGGTCGCTCATCGTCGCCGACGAGAGCGCGCTGCCCGCTGCGGCAGGAGTGCTCCGCGACATGCCGCGCGACGCGCGCGGGCACGCGATCATCGAGCTCTTCGACGCTCGGGATCGCCAGGACGTCGATGCGCCTGACGGTGTCACTGTGCACTGGCTCGAACGCGCGGTCGACGACGCGCCGGGCGCCGCCGCGCTCGCCGCGCTGCGCGAGCTGGAGTTCCCGGACGGCTTGCCCTACGCGTTCTGCGTCGGTGAGCAGGCGCTCGCGACCGGCGCTCGCCGCCATCTCGTCCGCGAGCGAGGCGTGCCCAAGCAGCAGGTGACCTTCTCCGGCTACTGGCGCCTCGGCCGCGCCTCGCCGAGCTGAGCCGCGTGCGGGGAGGCGCTTCCCCCGGGCGGGATCTCATCGCGCTTTCTGCGTTCGTCGAGCCGCACACGCAGGATGCGATCGAACAGTGCGGCATCTTCACCGCTCCAGTCGTGATGCATGCCGGGGGCGACCCCGATCTCAGCGTGCGGGATCGCGGCTCCGACCGCCGAGAGCGACCGGTGGAAGTGCGCGGGCTCCCGTTCGCCGACGACGGCCCGATCACGTTGACCGGACTGTCCGCCCCGCCCGGGAGATGATCGCGAGATCACGAACATCGAACGAACTCGTGAACAGCTGATCATCGACGGCGAACGGGTTCTTCCTGCGCTCACACCCTCCGCTAGCGTGGAGGGTGTGAGCGCACACCTTCCAGACCTCACCGCATACGACGCCGTTCTGTTCGACCTCGACGGGGTGATCACGCCGACCGCCGAGGTGCACAGGCACGCCTGGCGCGCGATGTTCGACGAGTTCTTCGCCGACCGCGGCATCGTCCCCGCATATGCCGAGGACGACTACTTCACCCACCTCGACGGCAAGAAGCGCTACGACGGCGTCGCCTCGCTGCTCACCAGTCGCGGCGTCTCGCTGCCGTTCGGCGACCCCGCCGACTCGCCGGCAGCCGACACCGTCTGCGGCGTCGGCAATCGCAAGAACGTGGTGTTCTCGCGCATCCTGGCGGAGGAGGGAATCGAGCCGTATCGGGGCACGATGGCGCTGCTCGACGTGCTCGACGCCGCCGGAGTGCCTGTCGCCGTGGTGTCGAGTTCGAAGAACGCGGAGCCCGTGCTCGCGGCGGCCGGGATCAGGGGCCGATTCCCCGTCGTGATGGACGGCGTCGTCGCCGAGCGCGAGAACCTGCCGTCGAAGCCCGCGCCCGACGTCTTCCTCGCTGCGGCCAGGATGACCGGGGTCGACCCCGCAGGATCGGTTGCGGTCGAGGACGCGCTCTCCGGGGTCGAGTCGGCGGCCGCGGGCGGATTCGGTCTCGTCGTCGGAGTCGACCGCGGTGCGGGGCACGATGCACTCACCGCGGCAGGCGCTCACGTGGTGGTCGGCGACCTCGCCGAGTTCCTGAACGGCGCCGCTGCGGCATCTGCGGCATCCGGGACCGCCGTCTGAGCCGACGCACAGCGCGCCCGTTCTGCGCGCAGCGGGCCGCGACGCCCTCATCCGGTCGGCGGAAGACATCCGGGCCGGGAGCCACTAACCTGCCCACAGCACTGCCAAGCCCGCGCACGAGATCCCATTCGCAGGAGCACACATCATGATCGATCGCGACCGCTTCCCCGTCGACCCATGGCGACTGGTCGAGACCCGCTTCTCAACGGAGGACACCGGGGTCACCGAGACGGTCTTCGCCGCGGGCAACGGATACATCGGCCTGCGCGGCAACCATCCGGAGGGGCGCCACGGCGCCGAGCACGGAACGTTCATCAACGCATTCCACGAGACATGGCCGATCCGGCACGCGGAGCAGGCGTACGGCTTCGCCGAGACCGGCCAGACGATCGTGAACGTGCCGGACGCGAAGGTGATGCGCGTCTACGTCGACGATGAGCCGCTCGCCCTCGACCTCGCCGACGTGCGCGAGTACGAGCGCAGCCTCGACTTCCGCGACGGCGTGTTCCGCAGGCGGATCCGGTGGATGACGCCCTCGGGAAAGGACGTGCTGCTCGAGAGCGAGCGACTGGTCTCGTTCGAGGAGAAGCACCTGGTGCAGCAGCGGATGACGGTCACGGTGCTCAATGCCGATGCGCCGGTGACGATCAGCAGTCAGGTCGTGAACCGGCAGGACGGCGAGGGCGTGTACGGCGGACATGCCCCCGTGCCCGGCGCCGCCGAGCCGGCGTTCGACCCGCGCAAGGCGGAGGGTTTCACCGAGCGCGTGCTGCAGCCGCAGGAGTACTGGATGGACGGTGCTCGCTCGGCGCTGTCGTACCGGGTGACGAACTCGAAGATGACCCTCGGTGTCGTCACCGACCACGAGATCGACACCGAGAACGAGGTCGAGCTGCGCGGCCGCGTCGAGCCCGACATCGCCAAGTGCGTGCACAGGGTGAACGTCAAGGCGGGGGTGCCGGTCACGGTCACCAAGTACACCGCGTACCACACCTCACGCGGCGTGCCGGCGCGGGAGCTGGTCGATCGCTGCCGCCGCACGGTGGACCGCGCGATGGCGGACGGCGCTGAGCAGAACCTGACGAGGCAGCGGGCGTTCATGGACCGGTTCTGGGACCGGTCCGATGTGCGCATCGCAGGCCAGGACGACCTGCAGCAGGCGACGCGCTGGTGCCTGTTCCAGATGGCGCAGGCGTCGGCGCGCTCGGACGGCGCTGGAGTGCCGGCGAAGGGGCTGACCGGATCGGGCTACGGCGGCCACTACTTCTGGGACACGGAGATCTACGTACTGCCGTTCCTGACCTACACGACGCCGCTGTGGGCGCGCAACGCGCTCCGGATGCGCTCGCAGATGCTGCCGGCCGGTCGCAAGCGCGCCGCGCAGCTCAACGAGGCCGGTGCGCTGTTCCCGTGGCGCACGATCAACGGCGAAGAGGCGTCCGCCTACTACGCGGCAGGCACGGCGCAGTACCACATCAACGCCGACGTCAGCTTCGCGATCGCGAAGTACGTGCGGGCGACGGGCGACACCGACTTCCTCGCCAGAGAGGGCGGCGACGTGCTCGTCGAGACGGCGAGGCTGTGGGCGACCCTCGGGTTCTGGCGGTCGCACGAGGGCGTCGAGGAATTCCACATCCACGGCGTCACAGGGCCGGATGAGTACACCACAGTCGTCAACGACAACCTGTTCACGAACGTGATGGCGCGCTTCAACCTGCGTGCGGCCGCGCGCGTGGTGCGCGAGATGGCGGAGCTGGTGCCCGAGGCGTACCGCGGACTGGTGCAGCGGGTCGGGCTCGACCCGGCGGAGCCCGAGGCATGGGAGCGTGCGGCCGACGCGCTGGCCATCCCGTTCGACGAGCGCTTCGGCATCCACCCGCAGGATTCGCTCTTCCTGGAGCGTGAGGTGTGGGATCTCGAGAACATGCCGCCGGAGCATCGCCCGCTGCTGCTGCACTTCCACCCGCTCGTCATCTACCGCTTCCAGGTGCTCAAGCAGGCGGATGTCGTGCTGGCGCTCTTCCTGCAGGGCAATCACTTCTCGGCAGAGGAGAAGCTGGCGGATTTCGACTACTACGACCCGCTGACCACGGGAGATTCGACGCTTTCGGCGGTCGTGCAGTCGATCCTCGCGGCCGAGGTCGGCTATCAGGACCTCGCACGGGAGTACTTCGAGCACGCACTGTTCGTCGACCTCGCCGACCTGCACAGCAACGCATCGGACGGCGTGCACGTCGCATCGGCCGGCGGCGTGTGGACGGCGCTCGTGAACGGATTCGGCGGAATGCGCGACCACGGCGGCGGGCTGTCGTTCGATCCGCGCCTGCCGGTCGACTGGCCCGAGCTGTCGTTCCCGCTGGCCTGGTGGGGCTCCCAGATCCGGGTGACGATCACGCGCGAGGCGATCACGATCGTGCTCGAGTCGGGAGAGCCCGTCGAGCTGAGCGTGCGCGGCGAGGAGTTCGTCGTGGGTCCGGATGGGCCGCTCACCGTCCCGCTCGCAGATCAGGGGCCGGTTCGCAGCGGCCGACCCACCGTGAAGCGCTTCTCCGGGCTGCAGCGAGAGGACGGCACGGCGCTGCGCCCCACCCTTCCCACCAGTCACGGCGACGTCGTGCACCCGATAACGAGCTCGATCCCGGTCGTCGGGCGGTCCGGCCAGTAGGGGCGGCGTCCGCGCGCCGTAGCTCAGGTGCGGCAGAACGCCCCTGAAGTCGCGATCCGGCGGCGTCTATCCGCACCTGAGCAGCGGGGCGCGGTTCAGACCTCGCAGCCGTCGGGGCCGCAGGCGGTGCCCTGCTCGCCGACGAGGTTCAGCGGCTGGGCCGGTTTCGGGTTGAGCTCGTCGTACACCTGGGTGAGTGCCTGCTCGAACACCTCGGCTGGCTGGGCGCCCGAGATGCCGTAGCGGCCGTCGAGCACGTAGAACGGAACGCCCTGGATACCCAGTGAGGACGCCCGGGCGATGTCGCCGCGCACGTCTTCGGCGTAGGCGGCGGGATCGGCGAGCACCTCGTCGGCCGTCGCAGGGTCGAGGCCGGCCGAGACGACGACCTCCTTCAGCGCAGCGGCATCGCCCACGTCGACGCCGTTCTGGAAGTAGGCCACGAGCAGCCCGTCGACGACGGCGGCCTGCACTCCGTGCGCGGCGGCCGCCTGGATCATCCGGTGCGCTGCGAATGTGTTCGACGGCACGGTGGCCGCATGGTCGAAGCGGAAGCCCACCTGCTCGCCCGCTTCGCTGAGATGGCGGTGACTCGCCTCGAGGCGCTCGGGGTCGAGGCCGCGGCCGGCGAGGTACTCGGCCTGCGACATCGTCGCGCGCTCCGGCGCGTTCGGATCGAGCTGGTACGAGTGGAAGCGCACGTCGATGTCGCTCGTGAACGGCAGGTCCGAGACCACCGAGCGGAGACGGCGCTCGCCGAGCGCGCACCACGGGCACGCGACGTCGAGCCAGACGTCGATTCCGAGGCGGGCGGGGGCGGTGATGGTGTCGGTCATGCTCAGCTCAACCCCCACCGGCCTGAGAATGTTCCGCCGCGGTGCATCGGCCGTGTCGGTGTCGGGGGTACGCCGTAGGCTGGGGGAGTGACAACCGCCCTTTATCGACGCTACCGACCAGAGACCTTCGGGGAGATGATCGGGCAGGCCCAGGTGACCGACCCGCTGATGACGGCACTGCGAGGCGACCGCATCGGGCATGCCTACCTGTTCTCCGGTCCGCGCGGGTGCGGCAAGACGACTTCCGCGCGCATTCTGGCACGCTGCCTGAACTGTGCAGAGGGTCCGACGGACACCCCGTGCGGCACCTGCGACAGCTGCGTCGAGCTCTCGCGCGCAGGCGGCGGCTCGCTCGACGTCATCGAGATCGACGCGGCCAGCCACAACGGCGTCGACGACGCGCGCGATCTGCGTGAGCGCGCCGTGTTCGCACCGAGCCGCGACCGCTACAAGATCTTCATCCTCGACGAGGCGCACATGGTGACGCCGCAGGGCTTCAACGCGCTGCTGAAGCTCGTCGAGGAGCCGCCGGAGCATGTGAAGTTCATCTTCGCCACGACGGAGCCGGACAAGGTGATCGGCACGATCCGATCCCGCACGCACCACTACCCGTTCCGCCTCGTGCCGCCGGCCGCCATGCTCGAGTACGTCGAGAGCCTGTGCGCGCAGGAAGGCATCGCGGTCGAGCCGGGGGTGCTGCCGCTCGTGGTCCGTGCGGGCGGCGGGTCGCCGCGTGACACGCTCTCGATCCTCGACCAGCTGATCGCCGGCTCGGACGAGTCGTCCGTCGGGTACGAGCGCGCGGTCGCGCTGCTCGGATACACGCACGGCGAGCTGCTCGACGGCGTCGTGGAGGCGTTCGCATCCGACGACGCCGGCGCGGCTTTCTCCGCGGTCGACCGCGTCGTGCAGACGGGGCAGGATCCGCGGCGCTTCGTCGACGACCTGCTCGAGCGTCTGCGCGATCTCATCATCATCGCGGCGACCGGTGCGGGGGCGGCGGCCGTGCTGCGCGGAACGCCGACGGATGAGCTCCAGCGCATGTCGGCGCAGGCGCAGGCGTTCGGCTCGGACCGGCTGTCGCGATCGGCAGACATCGTCAGTGCAACGCTCGACGAGATGGGCGGTGCGACGGCGCCTCGCCTGCAGCTCGAACTGATGATCGCGCGTGTGCTCACGGCACTGCGTGCGAGCGCTGCCGCGGCGCAGTCCGCGCTGAGCGAGGGAGAGACGGGTGCCGCGGTCGCCGTCGCGCCCGCACAGCAGCCCGGTGCTGCCGCGCCGGTGCAGCAGTCGCCTCCCGCCGCTCCGGCCGCAGGGCCCGTGGGCCCGGCCGTTGCGGCCCCCGCGAGCCCGGCTGCCGCTCCGGCCGCGGCACCGGCGAGCCCCACCGCAGTTCCCGCAGCTCCGACGGCGTCGCCTGCTGCGCCCGCGGCACCGGCGAACCCGACCGCCGCTGCCGCAGGCCCGGCCGCTCCAGCGAACCCGACAGACGCGCCACCGGCAGCAGCCGAGGAGCCGCCTGCCGCCGCCGACCCGACACCGGCCCCGGAGTCCGGCGCTTCGCCAGCAGCATCGCCTGACGCGGGCAGCGTCGAATCCGCCACCCCGGCAGCTGCGGCGCCCGCGGACGAGACGTCGACGACCGAGGCGATGGCGGCGAGCGAAGGGTCCGCCGCGACGCAGCAAGCGGCACAGGCAGAGCCCTCGCCCGCTGCCGCAGAGGGACCGGTGCCGGAGACCGGCGTCGATCCGAGGCTCGACGACGTCCCCGCCGCCGGATGGGCGACCGTCGCCCCCGGCACGGCGCACCAGGCCCCCGCGACATCCGGGTCGGCGCAGGCGGCACCCGCTGACGGTTCGCCGCAGGGCACAGCGCCAGGCGACTCCGCCGAACGGCCAGCGCAGACCGCAGGCACAGAGCGTCCAGGCGCCTCGGCTCCTGCGGGCGAGGCGCCTTCCGGTCCGCTGACGCTCGCGCGCTTGAACGAGGCATGGCCTCGCATCCTCGATGGGCTGAGAACCACAGCTCCGCAGAGCGCAGAGCTGGTCGGCCAGTCGCGCGCCGCGGAGGTGCGGCCTGGTGACGTCGTGATGATGGCTTTCCCCTCGCAGCGGCACATGTCGGGGTTCAAGGGGGCCCCGGCCGACGACCTGCGCAACGCGATCGTCGAGGTGCTCGGCGTGCGTGTGAAGTACCTCGCACGGGTCGAGCCTCAGACGCCTGCGCCGTCTGAGGATGCGCCGCCGCCAGACGACGACCCCGAGCCGGGGTCGTACGACGACGCATACGCCCGCCCCGAGAGCGGGCCGTCATCCGACAGCGCCGGTCGCGCCCCGCGGGAGGGGTCGAGCACGTCATCGGGCCAGCGCCCCGCACCTGCCGGCGACACGGCGGCGACCGCTCAGCGCGGCGGAGCCTCGGACGCACCGGCACAGACGGTCGGATCGGGCGCTCCCGTGACCGAGTGGGCCGTCGCGGCGATTCCCGGCGCGGCGGGTGAAGCGACCACCGCACCGGAGTCGGCTGACGAAACGAGCGGCTCTGCTGAGGCCGAAGCGCGCCCCGCGCCGTCGGACGCTGCGTCCGGTGCAACGACCGCCGCTCCGGCGACGCCGCCGCAGAGCGCAGCTCCGGTTGCGGGCCCGACCGATTGGGGCGTCAACCTGAAAGCCCCCGGCTCGGTCGACACGGAACCGCCCACGGCGGACGCGGCACCCGAGGTCGCCGCTGCTTCCACGGCCGTCACCGCTGCTCCCGCGTCCGCGGCTCCTGCCGAGTCGACCGTTCCAGTGGTTCCCGCCGCTTCGGCCGCACCCGCTGCGCCGGGGGCGTTCGCACCACCGGAGCCGGATCCCGGGCCGCCGATCGAAGAGCCGCCCGCGCAGAGCGAACCGGCTGATCCGAACCGTCCCACCGTGCAGCGGCGCCAGGTGTACGTTCCCGACGGCGTCGAGCGTCGCGGCGAGGCCGTGGTGCGGCAGATGCTCGGCGCGACGTTCCTGCACGAGGAGCCGTACGATCCGCCATCGACCGCGCGCTTCTCCTGACCCGGCCTTCCGGCCGACCCGACCCCGAGGACCCACATGTACGACGGCATCGTCCAGGAACTGATCGACGAGCTCGGCAGACTCCCCGGAATCGGGCCGAAGTCCGCCCAGCGCATCGCGTTCCACATCCTGCAGACGCCGAGCTTCGACGTGTCACGGCTCAGCCAGCTGCTGGGGGAGGTGCGCGAGCGCGTGCGCTTCTGCGACATCTGCGGCAACGTGTCGGAGCAGGAGCGGTGCGGGATCTGCCGCGACCCTCGGCGCGACCCCGAAGTGATCTGCGTGGTCGAGGACGCCAAGGACGTCTCGGTGATCGAGCGCACCCGCGAGTTCCGAGGGCGGTACCACGTGCTCGGCGGCGCGATCAGTCCGATCGCGGGCGTCGGCCCCGACGACCTGCGCATACCGCAGCTGATGCAGCGCCTCGCCGACGGGGAGGTCAAAGAGGTCATCCTCGCGACCAACCCGAACCTCGAGGGCGAGGCCACCGCGAGCTACCTCAGCCGCCTTCTCACGTCGATGGAGATCGCCGTCTCGCGCCTCGCATCCGGCCTCCCCGTCGGCGGCGACCTCGAGTACGCCGACGAGGTCACCCTGGGCAGAGCCTTCGAAGGCCGAAGAAGACTCTGAGGATCACCCCCCGCGAAACGCTGTGAATTTTCCGGTTCGAGCCTGCCCCCATACGATTGGTCATCGGGTGTGACCTTCGCATCCGCGACCCGGGAGAGATAAGTGGCCCTGATCGTTCAGAAGTTCGGCGGATCGTCTGTCGCAGACGGCGAGAGCATCAAGCGCGTGGCGAAGCGCATCGTCGACACCCGCAGAGCGGGCAATGACGTCGTCGTGGCGGTCAGCGCGATGGGCGACACGACCGACGAACTGCTCGACCTCGCGAATGCGGTCGCGCCGATGCCTGCGCCTCGCGAGCTCGACATGCTGCTCTCCAGCGGCGAGCGCATCTCCATGGCGCTGCTGGCCATGGCGATCCACTCGATGGGCTTCGAGGCCCGCTCCTTCACCGGCAGCCAGGCCGGCATGCTCACGACGGCAGACCACGGCTCGGCGCGCATCGTCGACGTCACGCCGGTCCGCCTGCGCGACGCGCTGGACGAGGGCGCGATCGTCATCGTCGCGGGCTTCCAGGGCTTCAACCGCGACACCAAGGACATCACGACGCTCGGCCGCGGCGGCTCGGACACCACCGCCGTCGCGCTCGCCGCCGCGCTGAACGCCGACGTGTGCGAGATCTACAGCGACGTCGACGGCATCTTCACTGCTGACCCGCGGCTCGTGCCGATGGCGCGCAAGCTCAACACGGTCGGCTCCGAGGAGATGCTAGAGCTCGCGGCCAACGGCGCGAAGGTCCTGTACATCCGGGCGGTGGAGTACGCCCGCCGCCACGGCGTGCTGATCCACGCCCGCTCAACCTTCACATCGAACGAGGGAACGTACGTTCTCGGTGAGGGGATGACCGATCCCCGCGCAGCAAGAGGAGAGAAAATGTCGGATGCCAACGGTACCGAGTCGGACGACATCGGCAACGAAGAGCCTCTCGTCGCCGGCGTCGCCGCGGACCGCAGCCAGGCCAAGATCACCGTGATCGGTGTGCCGGATGTCCCGGGCTCTGCGGCCGAGATCTTCTCGCTGGTGGCGAAGACCGGCGCGAACATCGACATGATCGTGCAGAACGTGCAGTCGGCGTCAGCCGGCCGCACCGACATCTCCTTCACACTGCCGCGCCCCGATGCGAACGAGGTCGTGCGTCGACTGACAGACGACAAGGAGGCGCTCGGCTACGAGAACCTCATCTTCGACGATCAGATCGGCAAGCTGTCGGTCGTCGGCGCCGGCATGCGCACCACCTCCGGCGTCTCGCAGGTGCTCTTCGACGCGCTGCGTTCGGCGAGCATCAACATCGCGATGATCTCGACCAGCGAGATCCGGATCTCCGTGCTCGTGGCCGCCGAAGACCTCGACGAGGCCGCACGTGCCGTGCACACCGCCTACGGGCTGGACGGCGAGGTGGAAGCCACCGTCTACGCGGGCACCGGTCGCTGACTCGCATCGACCTGACGAACGAACGGCGTCCCCGCGTGCACGAGCACGCGGGGACGCCGTTCTCGCGGCACGGCCGCGCCGAATGTAACGCGCGTGTGTCGACGTCCTCACGAGCCCTCCCGAGCCGAGTGACATCACGTTGACGGCAGGGAAACGTGCCAGCCGTGGCAGGGAAACACCGACCTTCTAGCGTCGGGAGCACATCCCCGACCGCGTAGGAGCTGGCATGACCTCGACCATCACAGGCCCCACACCCACGCACGCGCCGATGACAGGACCCGGCCGCTGGCTCGACGGCTGGACACCGGAGGACCCCGCGTTCTGGGAGGCCCACGGCAGGCGGATCGCGCGGAGGAACCTGGGCTGGTCGATCTTCGCCGAGTTCCTGGGCTTCGTGGTCTGGCAGCTGTGGAGCATCGTGGTCGTGATGCTCCCGTCCGCAGGGTTCGAGCTGACCACGGCGCAGTCGTTCTGGCTGATCTCGCTGCCGAGCCTCGTCGGCGCGACCCTGCGATTCCCGTACACGTTCATGGTCGCCATCGTCGGCGGGAGGAACTGGACCATGATCTCCGCCGGCCTGCTGCTCATCCCCGCGACGCTGCTCGGCATCGTCGTGCAGAACCCGGACGCCCCGTTCTGGATGCTTCTGGTGGTCGCGGCCACTGCGGGCGTCGGAGGCGGCAACTTCGCCAGCTCGATGGCGAACATCACCCACTTCTACCCGCAGCGCGAGAAGGGCTGGGCGCTGGGGCTCAACGCCGCGGGCGGCAACGTGGGCGCAGCGGTCGCCCAGTTCGCCGTGCCGATCGTCGTCACGGTGGGGGCCGCCGCTTCGCTCAACCTGGCGCTCGCCGGGTGGATGTGGATCCCGTTCATTCTCATCGCCGTGTGGGGCGCGTGGCGATTCATGGACAACATCACCACGGCGAAGGCCGACTTCTCCGCTTCGGCGCAAGCCATGCGCGAGCCGCACATGTGGCTGCTGGCACTGCTGTACATCGGAACCTTCGGTTCGTTCATCGGCTTCGCGGGTGTCTTCCCGAAGCTCATCGCCGATCAGTTCCCTGAGTTCTCGACGTTCCAGATCGGCACGGCGTCCGTGTCGTTGGCGTTCCTCGGGGCGCTCGTCGGCTCGCTCACCCGACCGTACGGCGGCAGGCTCGCCGACCGGTTCGGCGGCGCTCGGATGACGACGGCGAGCTTCCTGCTGATGGCGGCGGGCGCCGTCGCCCTGATCGTGACGCTGCCGGTGGCCGGGTTCTGGACGTTCCTGCTGTGCTTCCTCTTCCTGTTCACCGCCACCGGTATCGGCAACGGAGCGACGTACCGGATGATCCCGAGCGTTTTCGCGGCGCGCTCCGGCGGCGAGGTGGGCACGCAGCGGGCCTCCGCCGCGGCGCTCGGCCTCATCTCGGCCATCGGCGCATACGGCGGGTTCCTCGTGCCGCAGGTGCTCAGCGCCTCGCACACCGCGACGGGCGGCTACGAGACGGCGTTCGTCGGATTCGTCGTCGTCTACCTGGTGCTGGCGGTTGTCACCTTCGCCGTCTACGCCACGCGGCGCGGCTCCTTCGCCGAGGCCCGCATCTGATGGCGGCGTCGATGCGCGTTGCGGTGGTCGGCTTCGGCCCGGTCGCCGTCAGGTTCGTGGAGGAGCTGCTGCCGCTCGTGCGCGACGGCCTCGTGGCGCTGACGATCATCGGTGCCGAACGCGAGGACCCGTACAACAGGGTGCTCACGGCGGAGTACGCGGCGGGGGAGGCTGAACGGGCCGACCTCGACATGATCGACACGGAGGAACTCGCCGCCGCCGACGTCGTGATCCTGCGCGGACGGCGGGCGACTGCGATCGATCGCGGGGCCCGCACCGTGGAACTCGACCAGGGTGCGCCGATCGCGTACGACCGCCTCGTGCTCGCCACGGGGGCCCGCGCGAACGTGCCTCGGCTGGATGGTCTGCACACCGTCGGGCACGATTCATCCGGTCTCGATGATCGCCTCGTCGACGGCGTGATGGCGCTGCGTTCGCTCGACGACGCCGACAGGCTGCGCGAGGTGGTCTCGCAAGGCGGCAGCGCTGTCGTGCTCGGCGCCGGTGTGCTCGGCATCGAGCTGGCACTGCTGCTGGCGAAGGCGGGGATCGCGGTGCGGCTCGCTCACTTCGGTCCGATTCCGATGTCCCGACAGCTCGATCGCGGCTCGGGGGCCGTGACAGCCGCCGCCCTGACCGAAGCGGGCGTCGAGGTCGTGCCGCACGTGCGGGCCGAGGCGATCGTGACGGAGGAGTCCGACGCCGGATCGCGCCGCTTCAGCGCTCTCGTCTCGGGCGACGGCAAGCGCATCCCAGGCGATGTGCTGATCCTGTCCTGCGGTGTGACGGCTCGCGACGACCTCGCCGTCGCCGCCGGTCTGCGGACCGGGCGCGGCGTCCTGGTCGACGAGCGGCTGCGTGCGTTCGGCGACGAGAGCATCCACGCCATCGGCGACTGCGCTCACATGGCCGACCGTGCGCACCTGCACGACGCAGCGGTGCCAGGCGGTCCCAGCGGGCTGATCGGGCCAGGATGGCGCCAAGCCGAATGGCTGGCACGCTCGATCGCCGCGGATGCCGTGGGCGCCGAGCAGATCGAGGCGTTCGGGGACGACATGCCGGGAGTGGTGTCGGTGAAGGGCGTCGACGTGGTCGCGGCAGGCGACGTCGACGTCGACCCGTTCGCGCCCGTGCCGAAGGGCGAAACCGGCCCCGGCGTGTCGATGTGGGCCGATCCGGAGCACGGCACCTACACGAAGATGGTGACCCGCGACGGGGTCCTCAGCGGGTTCGTCAGCGTCGGCATGCCGCGCACCGGAGCCGAGCTGAGCGTGCTCTACGCGCGCCGCGGCGAGCTGCCGAGCGACCGCTCCCTGCTGCTGCGTCTCGACGCAGACGACGACGCAGCCCCGCGAGCGACCGGCCGCGATGAGACCGTCTGCGTGTGCAACGCGGTGACCGCCGGCATCATCGAAGACGCTGTTGCGGACGGATGCGGAACCGTCGCGGACGTCGGGTCCTGCACGAGAGCGGGAACCGGATGCGGCACGTGCAGGGGACGCATCACCCGGATGCTCGAGGAGCTGGAGGCGTCGCCGCTGTGAGCGCGAACGATCAGGCCGTCGACACGCACTGCCCGTACTGCGCCCTGCAGTGCGCCATGACGCTGACCCCGGCATCCGGTTCCGACGCGCCTCCAGTGGTCGTCGCAGGGCGCGACTTCCCGACCAACCGCGGCGGTCTGTGCCGCAAGGGCTGGACGTCTGCCGAGCTGCTGGGGTCGGGCGACCGCCTCACCTCCCCACTGATACGCGGCGCAGACGGTGAGCTGCACGAGGCCGGATGGGACGAGGCGCTCGACCTCATCGCCGACCGGATCGACGGCCTGCGATCGCGGCACGGGGCCGACGCGATAGGTGTGTTCGGCGGCGGAGGCCTCACCAATGAGAAGGCCTATCAGCTCGGGAAGTTCGCCCGCATCGCTCTCGGCACCTCGCGCATCGACTACAACGGCCGGTTCTGCATGTCGTCGGCAGCCGCGGCCGCCAACCGCTCGTTCGGGCTCGATCGCGGGCTGCCGTTCCCCGTCTCAGACCTCGATGCGGCGGATGCCGTGCTGATGCTCGGCTCGAATGTCGGTGACACGATGCCGCCGTTCGCGTCCCACCTGCTGGGTGCCAGAGCGCGCGGCGGGCTGATCGTGGTCGACCCGCGGCGCAGCTCGACGGCCCGGATGACCGACGACGGCGGGGGAGTGCACCTGCAGCCGGTGCCCGGCGCCGATCTCGCGCTGCTGCTCGGGCTGTGCCACATCGTGCTCGCCGAGCGGCTGCACGACCGCGAGTACGTGGCGACGCGCACCACGGGCCTGGAGGGTCTGCGCCGGTCGGTGTCGGCATGGTGGCCGGAGCGCACGGCGGAGGCCACGGGAGTTCCCGTCGCCGCGCTGCACCGCGTCGCCCGCCTGCTCGCCGAAGCGCGCTCGGCGTACATCCTGACCGGCCGGGGCGTCGAACAGCACGCAGACGGCACCGACACTGCAACGGCCGCGATCAACCTCGCGCTGCTGCTCGGACTGCCGGGAACCGAGGGGTGCGGCTACGGAACCCTGACTGGTCAGGGCAATGGTCAGGGCGGTCGCGAGCACGGGCAGAAGTGCGACCAGCTCCCCGGCTATCGCAGCATCACCGATCCGGATGCCAGATCTCACGTCGCTGAGGTGTGGGGCGTGGACGCGGCTTCGATCCCCGGCCCCGGAGTCCCCGCCGCGGAGCTGCTGCGCACGGCAGGGACGCCGGACGGCGTCAGCGCGCTGCTCGTGCACGGTTCGAACGTGGTCGTCTCGGGTCCCGACGTCTCCCGTGTGCGCGAAGCGCTGGCGCGGCTCGACCTCCTCGTCGTCAGCGACTTCTTCCTCTCCGAGACGGCGGCCATGGCCGACGTCGTGCTGCCCGTGCTGCAGTGGGCGGAGGAAGAGGGCACCATGACCAACCTCGACGGTCGGGTGCTGCGCAGGCGCAGGGCGACGCCGCCTCCCGGTGGGACGCGCAGCGAGCTGTGGATCCTCCGCGAGCTGGCCGCCCGTCTCGGGGCTCCGGGACAGTGGCAGCTCGACCCGTCCGACGTGTTCGACGAGCTGGCGCGGGCGTCAGCGGGAGGACGAGCCGACTATTCGGGGCTCAGTCACCGGATGCTCGACGCGGGAGTCGCCGCGCACTGGCCGTTCCCGCATGGGTCGTCAGGGACACCCAGAATGTTCCTCGACCGTTTCGCCCATCCGGACGGGTGCGCCAGGCTCGTCCCGGTGCGCGCCTCCGCCCACGAGCAGGCGACCGGACGTGAGCTCGCGCTCGTGACGGGGCGTCTGATGGGCCACTACCAGTCGGGAGCGCAGACCCGTCGCGTGCCGGAGCTGGTGGCGGAGCATCCGGAACTGGTCGCGCAGATCCATCCGACCACCGCGCGGGACCGTTCGCTCGGCGACGGCGACCGGGTGCTGGTGCGCAACAGGCGCGGCTCCGTGACCGCGACCGTCGGCCTCAGCACCGACATCCGGCCGGACACGGTCTTCCTGCCGTTCCACTTCGGCGGCGTCGAGAGCGCCAATCTGCTCACCAGCGCCAGCACGGACCCGATCTCGGCGATGCCGGAGTTCAAGTACGCGGTCGTGCAGGTGGAGTCGGTTCCGGCCGATGCCCGCTGAATGTGCCCCGATCGGGCCGCCCCGCTAGACTCTTCGCAATCGTCGGCGACCCCGCGCCGCGATCCCCAACCCCCGAGGAAGCTTTCATGGCACGCATTGCAGAATCCGGAGTCTCGCTCGCCGTCGTCGGCGCCACCGGTCAGGTCGGCGGCAAGATGCTGGAGATTCTGGCGCAGCGCGAGTTCCCGATTCGCGAGCTGCGACTGTTCGCTTCGCCGCGTTCGGCGGGCAAGGAGCTGACCTACGCCGGAACGACCGTGGTCATCGAGGACATCAACTCCACCGAGCTGGCGGGCATCGACATCGCGCTGTTCTCCGCCGGCGGCGGACCGTCGAAGGAGCACGCCCCGCGCTTCGCAGCGGCGGGCGCGAAGGTGGTCGACAACTCCAGCGCATGGCGGATGGATCCCGAGGTTCCGCTGGTCGTCAGCGAGGTCAATCCGCATGCGATCGACGAAGCCGCGAAGGGCATCATCGCGAACCCGAACTGCACCACGATGGCTGCGATGCCCGTGCTGAAGGTGCTCGACGCAGAGGCGGGGCTGGAGCGACTCATCGTCTCCACGTACCAGGCGGTCTCAGGGTCGGGCCTCGGCGGCGTGCAGGAGCTGCTCACGCAGGCCGAGGCCGCGATCGAGCAGGGCAGTGCCGCAGATCTCACCCACAGCGGGCAGGCCGTCGATTTCCCTGCGTCTGAGAAGTACGTCGCCCCGATCGCATTCGACGTCGTCTCGCTCGCCGGGAATATCGTCGACGACGGCTCCAACGAGACCGATGAGGAGAAGAAGCTCCGCAACGAGAGCCGCAAGATCCTCGAACTGCCCGAGCTGCGCGTCTCCGGCACCTGCGTGCGGGTTCCCGTGTTCACGGGCCACTCGCTCAGCATCAACGCCGAGTTCCGCGACCAGATCACGGCGGACCGCGCCCGCGAGGTGCTCTCCGGTGCGCCAGGTGTCGTGCTCGATGAGGTGCCCACCCCGCTGAAGGCGGCGGGAGCCGACCCGAGCTTCGTCGGACGCATCCGCCAGGACGAGTCAGCGCCGGAGGGCAAGGGCCTCGCCCTGTTCATCTCGAACGACAACCTGCGCAAGGGGGCGGCGCTGAACACGATCCAGATCGCCGAGCTGATCGCCGCCAGGGTTCCTGCGGCGGTCTGACCGAGAGAAGGAAGATCCGGATGCTCCCGAGCAGGGGCATCCGGATCTTCTGCGTTGCCTCCCACTGCACCTGCTGGGTGCAAGGGCACGGCGCCCGTGCCCTCAGGCGACGATGCGTGCCGAGCCGCGAACGGCCGGGCCGTTATGAGGCCTTCAGGAACTCCGGACGGATCGTGTCTCGCAGCACCTGCTGAAGATCCCCCGGCCGGCCTTCGAGGCCATCCAGGATCAACGCGCGGGCAAGAGTCGAAACAGGCAGATTGCGTTCTGAGGCGCCTTCGACAAGTGACGCGTACTGAGCAGCACTCAGCCTGACCGACACGATCTTCGGTTGGTCTCCTCGAGACTCACCCACTGCGTTCTCCGGAAGCGGGTCATGTCTACGGGGCTCCGATTCCTCCGACAGCGCGGCCAGCTTCGACTCGATGCTCATCACGAACCCCTTTCATAGCGTCGAACGTCGCTGCCGTTCGACTTCCACGCGTTCACTCCCCAGACCTTCGTGCCTTCTGTCGTAGTGATGACGGTGACGACAAGCCCTGCAGTCTCGGACCAGCCGATCGTGCGATCGGATTGCCCGCTTGCGGAGGCAGGATCCGGACGGAACACGATGGCCGACTCGTCTGTGTAAGCTTCGTTCGCCCACGCAGGTTCGATGTCGTTCTCGCCCTCCGACCCCTTGCGCAGGGAACGCGATCGAATGTAATCGCCGCGGTACGACCAGTCCGGCTCGGTCATGTATGACATTCTAATACAGAGCGCGCAGAACTTGGGATGACTGACTTGTGAGGCGTCTTGGTGTGGTATTGATTCGGCATACCATTGATCGTTGGACGCCGGTTCTCGATCATCCGGAGCATTTTCGGCGGATGCGAAGGAACGCCCGTTTCTTCGCTGGGCCATCGTTTAGGCGCAGGCGTCAGCGAGATTTAGGATGATCGGGTGAGCGAATCTGTCGATGTGGTGCTGATCGGCGGCGGAGTGATGTCCGCGACCCTCGGCACCCTCCTGAAGGAACTGCAGCCCGACTGGAAGATTGTTGCGTTCGAGCGCCTCGGTGACGTCGCGCAGGAGAGCTCCAACGCCTGGAACAACGCCGGCACGGGGCACGCCGCCCTGTGCGAGCTGAACTACATGCCCGACCCGGATGATCCGGCCAAGGCCGTGAACATCAACGAGCAGTTCCAGGT
Organism: Microbacterium halotolerans; assembly: GCF_003569805.1. Taxonomy (GTDB): domain Bacteria; phylum Actinomycetota; class Actinomycetes; order Actinomycetales; family Microbacteriaceae; genus Microbacterium; species Microbacterium halotolerans. The sequence goes on from NZ_QVLP01000018.1 coordinate 218,062, forward strand.
GAGCCGCCAGCTGTGGGTCTCGCTCATCGAACGCGGCATCCTCTCGGCGCCGGAGACGTTCATCAACTCGACCCCGCACATGACGTTCGTGCGGGGGGAGAAGGATGTCGCCTACCTGCGTCAGCGCTACGAGACGCTCAAGGAGCAGCCGCTGTTCTCCGGCATCGAGTACAGCGAGGACTCGCGGGTCATCAACCAGTGGGCGCCGCTGCTGATGCAGAAGCGGCGTGCGGGCGAGCCGTTCGCGGCGACGCGCGTGCCTGCAGGAACCGACGTCGACTTCGGCGCCGTGACGCACCAGCTGTTCGACCACCTCACCGAGAACGGAGTCGACCTGCGCCTCGATCACGAGGTGAAGAAGCTGAAGCGCCGCAAGGACGGCACGTGGGACGTGCGATACCGCAACATGGCGGGAAAGACACCCGGCGAGCTCAACGCCAAGTTCGTCTTCGTCGGTGCCGGCGGCTGGGCCATCAAACTGCTGCAGTCGGCGGGCATCCCGGAGATCTCCGGCTACGGCGTGTTCCCGATCGGCGGTCAGTTCCTGAAGACCTCGAACCCCGAGCTCGTCGCCAAGCACAAGGCGAAGGTGTACTCCCAGGCCGCGGTCGGTGCGCCGCCGATGTCCGTGCCGCACCTGGACGCGCGCATGGTCGACGGCGAAGGTTCGCTGATGTTCGGGCCGTTCGCGACGTTCAGCCCCAAGTTCCTCAAGCAGGGCAAGTGGCTGGACATCGTGCAGCAGGTGCGCCTCGGCAACATCGGATCGATGCTGAAGGTCGCGGTCACGAACCTCGATCTGGTCAGGTACCTCGTCAGCGAGCTGCTGAAGGGCCGAGCGAAGAAGCTCGAGGGGCTGCGCGAGTTCATGCCGACGGCGAAGGCTGAGGACTGGGAGCTGATCCAAGCCGGTCAGCGCGCCCAGGTGATGAAGGGCGGCAAGCTGCAGTTCGGCACGGAGGTCGTCTCGTCGGCCGACGGATCGATCGCGGGCCTGCTCGGCGCATCGCCCGGCGCCTCGACCGCGGTGCCGATCATGCTCAACCTGCTCGAGAAGTGCTTCCCGAACGAGCTCCCCGCGTGGAGGCCAGAGCTGCAGAGCCTGGTTCCGACCTTCGGCACCTCCCTGAACGACGATCCCGACCTGACGGCGCGCACCGTGTCGGCCTCCGCGGAGAAGCTCGGCATCCAGCACTGAGGTGCGGCAGTCGCGCGCTACTGCTGGTTCGGATCGAGGTCGTTCAGGCGAGGAAGCGGCTGCGTTTCGATCGCGGCGTGCTCGGCGATGGCGCGGCGTTCCAGCAGCGGGAATGCGACACGGAAGGTCGCGCCGCCTCCCGGTGTCTCCCTGACGGAGACCGAGCCGTGGTGAGCCTCGACGATCGACGACACGATGGCAAGGCCCAGGCCGCTGCCGCCGGTCTCGCGGGCGCGCGACGAGTCGGCGCGCCAGAATCGCTGGAAGATCTGCTCCCGGATGGCTTCAGGTACACCTTCGCCGTGGTCGACCACGGCGATCCACCCTGTCTCCGCGGCGGAATCGATGCCGACCTCCAGCTCGATCGGCGTGCCGTCGGGGCTGTAGCGGCGCGCGTTGCCGATGAGGTTCGCCACGACCTGCCGCACCTTGTGCTCCTCGCCCAGCACGATCGGGGGCAGGCCCGCGTAGTCGTCTGAGACCGGCGCACCCGCCCCGATGCGCGGCACGGGGCGGGTTTCGGCGTTGAGCTCGTCGGCTGTCGGCGCCGTCGGCCTGCTGCGACGGCGCAGAATGCTGATCGCCGAGGTGGTGGCGCGCTCGAGCGCGGACGGCGTGCTCTTCCTGCGGCTTGCGTGTTCGTCATCCGGAGCGTTGTGCGACTCATCTCGTACCGGCCGGATGGGGCCCGTGAGGTCGTGCAGGGTGCGATCGATCACCCTGACTCGGCGCGTGCTGTCGGCGGCGCGGGCGTCGAGCGCTGCGTCCCCGGCGACCTTGCGCAGATCGACCGGCGTGATCTCCAGCTCCCGCCTCTCGTCGAGGCGTGCGAGGGCGAGCAGGTCTTCGACCAGGGCGCCCATCCGGATCGCTTCCTTCTCGATCCGCTCCATGGTGCGGTCGAGGTCCTCCGGCTTGGTGATGGCGCCCATCCGGTACAGCTCCGCATAGCCGCGCACGCTGACGAGCGGGGTGCGCAGCTCGTGGCTCGCATCGCCGATGAAGCGCCGCATCTGCCGCACGGTGGCGTCGCGCTGTTCGATGGACTGGTCGACGCGGTCGAGCATCGTGTTGATCGCGACCGTGAGCCGGCCGATCTCGGTTGTGGGCTCGCTGTCAGCCATGCGCTGGCGGAAGTCGCCGCCGGCGATCGCCATGGCGGTCGCCTCCACCTGGCCGAAGCGGCGGAAGGTGAGCGTGACGACCCAGCGGGTGAGGAAGGCTCCGGCGACGATCGTCATGATCGCCACGAAGGTGAACACGACGAAGTAGGTGCGTACGACACCGAGCGTCTCGGACTCGGGGATCGCGACGATCTGGCTGTAGAGCGTGTTCGTGCCCTCCAGCTCGACGACGGCGACCGAGGCGCGGAATCGGTCTCCGTCTTCCGAGTCGATCGCGAACACGCGCGACTCCAGCGCCTTGGCGCGATCCGGTGTCAGCTCCGTGGCGAAGGCGGGCTTCTCGGAGTCCTCACCGATGCCGCCGGCCGAGCCGATGAAGGTGCCGTCAGGACCGTACAGGCCGACGAAGTAGCTCGTGTTGAGCTCGTCCTCGTTGGGCGTGATCTCGACCACGCCGTCCTCGTTCTCCGAGACCTGGAGCAGTCGCTTGGCCACGTCCTCCGACTGCACCAGCTGGCGCACCGTCTCGTTCACGTTGTTCAGCAGTGCGCTGTAGAGCACGAACGATGTGCCGACCCCCGCCACGAACAGCCCCATCGCCAGCACGGCGACGGTGACGCCCGTGACTTTGGCGCGGAGGCTGATACGCCGCCACCACCTCGTTACGGCGTCGGATTTCTCGGCCAGGGCAGGCTCCTACGCGGCCTTGTCGACCTTCAGCATGTAGCCGAAGCCGCGCTTGGTCTGGATGAGCGGCTCCGATGCCTGCGGGTCGATCTTGCGGCGCAGGTACGAGATGTAGCTCTCGACGATGCCGGCGTCGCCGTTGAAGTCGTACTCCCACACGTGGTCGAGGATCTGCGCCTTGGAGAGGACACGATTGGGGTTGAGCATCAGGTAGCGCAGCAGCTTGAACTCGGTGGGGCTGAGTTCGATGTGCGTGTCGCCGACGTAGACGTCGTGCGTGTCCTGGTCCATGGTCAGCTCGCCGGCGCGGATGACCTGCTCCTCCTCCTCGTTCAGCATCGTGCGGCGCAGGATCGCCTGGATGCGCGCCACGATCTCGTCGAGGCTGAACGGCTTGGTGACGTAGTCGTCGCCGCCGGCGTTGAGGCCCTTGATCTTGTCCTCGGTCTCGTCCTTCGCCGTGAGGAACAGGATCGGAGCGGTGTAGCCGGCGTCTCTGAGACGCTTGGTGACGCTGAACCCGTTCATGTCGGGCAGCATCACATCGAGCACGATCAGGTCGGGCTCCTCCTCGAGCACGGCCGAGATGGTCTGGGCTCCGTTGATGACGGTGCGGACCTGGAACCCCGCGAACTGCAGGCTCTGCGAGAGCAGGTCACGGATGTTCGGCTCGTCGTCGACAACCAGGATGCGAGGTGCAGTCATGGCCCCATTATGTCGGTGTCTGTGATGATCCGGCTGGAAATCGCGGGTTTACGTGGGATTTCCCCTGCTGGCGAACGAAAAAGCGTCTCGCGAGTTGGGCACATCTCGACAGCAGGGCGGCGCCCGGCGCAGGGTCAGCGGGGAGGAGGAGCTGCGGTGGCACCGGGGACGAAGGCGACGGGCATCGCGACCGGCTCGGGGTGCCCTCCGGCGAGGAGCTCTTCGACCAGACGGCCCGCCTCGCGCCCGCGGTCGCGCAGTGGCTGGCGCATCGTCGTCAGCGGCAGATCGAGCCACGGCACCGCTATGCCGTCGAAGCCTGTGACCGTGAGGTCGTCCGGTACGCGCAGGCCGCGTTCGCGTGCGGCTGCGACGGCACCGGCGGCGAGAACGTCGTTCTGCGCAAGGACGGCGGTCACGCGCGGGTCAGCGTCCAGCAGGAGGTGGGCCGCGGCGGAGCCCGCCTCGGCGTCTCGACCGCCGGCCTCGACGCGCACTGCGCGCGGGAACACCTGATGCACGGCCTCGAGGCGACCCCGGATGGTGCGGTTGGCGATGGCGTCGAGCCGGGAGCCGATCGGCTCGGGCCTGCCGGGCGAACGCGGCTCGCCGAGCTCCGTCGTTCTCATGATGACGCCGACCTCGGTGTGGCCCAGGGCGGCGACGTGCTCGGCCAGGCGCATCGTTCCGCCGCGGTCGTCGATCTCGACCAGTGTGATGTCGTCGGCGTGCGGGCCCTCGATCCCCACCATGGGGACACCGCGGGAGCGGACGACGGGGAGCAGCTCATCGAACTCCTCACCGCGCGTGGCGAACACGACGGCGTCGACCGGAAGGGACTGCAGGGGATCGGGACGACCTGCTGCATTCGCGCGACCGGGCAGCAGCAGCTGGCCGAAGCCCATCCGGTCGAGGCTGTCGGAGAGCCCGTCCATGGTCGCCAGCGCCACCGGGTTCTGGAACGCCAGCCCCACGCGCTCCGCGATGACGATGCCGACGATGCCGCTGCGCCCCAGACGAAGCGAGCTCGCAATCGGGTGCGGTCCGCCGTAGCCGAGGGCGGAAGCCGCGGCGAGGATGCGCTGCCTGGTCGGTTCGAGCACGCGATCCGAGCCTCGGAACGCGAGCGATGCCGTCGACGTGGACACGCCGGCGCGTTCGGCGACATCGGCGATGGTGACGCGCCCCGACCGGCCGCGACCCGCAGGACTCCCGTGTGCGGCTGCTGCTCTCACACCCTCACCGTAGCGCTGTTTCGCAACGTTTCGATACGTTCGTCGTCCGACTCGCGACTCGTTGCCCGGAGTTCACCGATCGGTCACGGAGGACGCGAATCATCGAAACGGTGCGATGACCGTCGCACCCGATCTTCGACAGAAGGAAACGCACTGTGATCAGAAAGCGAGCAATCCCAGCGGCCGCGGCCGGTATCGTCGCCGTCGGCGTCCTTGCGGGCTGCGGCCCCGTTGCCGCGGACGGCTCGGCCGCTGACGCCTCGACAGGTGAGTCGAGCCTCACCGTCTTCATCTCAGGTGACACCAACGTGCAGGACCTGTGGGAGAAGGGCATCATCCCCGCGTACCAGGAGGTGAACCCCGACGTCGAGGTCAGCACGACGATCGACCTCCATGGCGAGCACGACCAGCAGACGGTCGCGAAGCTGACCACGGCGACCGAAGCGGGCGACGCGCCGGGCTTCGATCTCATCGACGCGGGCTTCGTCGTCTCGAGCGCGGCTGAGGCCGACACGCTGCTCGAGGTCGACGCCGACTCGGTCGACGGCCTTGCATCCGTGCCTGAGTCCACGATCGAAGCCGGCAAGGGGGTCGGCATCCCGTACCGCGCATCGTCGGTGCTGCTCGCATACGACACCGAGCAGGTCGAAGAGCCGCCGCGCACGCTCGACGATCTGCTCGCCTGGATCGATGAGAATCCCGGGCAGTTCGCCTACAACTCGCCGTCGACGGGAGGCTCGGGCGGTGCGTTCGTCACCACCGTGCTCGACAGCTTCCTCTCCGAGGGCGACCAGGAGGAGCTCCGGGCGGGGTACGCGAAGGAGCTGGAATCCGGATGGGACGCAGGCTTCGAGCGTCTGTCCGAGCTCGGCGAGTCCGTGTACCAGGGCGGGGTGTACCCCAACGGCAACAACCAGGTGCTGGATCTCCTCGCCAGCGGCGAGATCGCGATGGCGCCGGTGTGGAGCGACCAGTTCATCACGGGGCAGAAGTCGGGGCTGATCCCCGACACGGTCGGCTACGCGCAGATCAGCGATCCGAGCTTCACCGGCAACGCCTCGTACCTGGGGATTCCGAAGACGAGCGAGCACACGGATGCCGCGGTGGAGCTGGCGAACTTCGTGCTGAGCTCCGAAGGTCAGCAGATCATCGCCGAGCAGATCTCCGGCTACCCGGTCGTCTCGCTCGACACGCTGCCGAGCGAGGTGGCCGACAAGTTCGCCGACGCCGACCCGTCTGCTCTGCGTCCGGGCTACTACAGCGAGGTCAGCTCCGACATGGCCAATGAATGGGACAAGCGGGTTCCGTGACCGGGCAGGTCATCCCAGCGGTGAGCGGAGGGTCGCGTGCGTCAGCGCGGCCCTCCCGCTCGGCCGCGCAGAGCGCTCAGAGGCGGCGGCGCGCCATCGGCTTCTCGATGGCACTGCCCCCGGTCATCCTGATCGCCCTGTTCGTCGGGCTGCCCGTCCTGCTGGCGATCGGCTTCAGCCTCGGCATGACGGGCGGGCTCAACAGCACGGCCGCGGCGATCGGGCAGAACGTGCACCAGGCCGACGGGCTCGTCACCCTCGACGCCTACGCTGAGCTGTTCGCCGATGTGCGCTTCGGGCGCGACCTCGGTGCGACGGTGCTCGTCACGGTCGTGACCACGGGCGTGACGCTCGCAACGGCGATCGGCATCGCCGTGTTCCTGCGGCTGCAGGGCGGGTGGCTGGGTGCCGTGCTGTCGGGCCTCGGCATCGTGCCGCTGTTCATCCCGGTCGTGATCGCCTCGTGGGGGATCCTCACCTTCTACTCGGGCGACGGGTTCGTGCGCAGCGTGTTCGCGCAGTTCGGTCTCGAGGGCCCGGTGTTCGGGTTCACCGTCACCGGCGTCGTCATCGCCTCGGTGTGGGTCAACCTTCCGTTCGCGCTGCTGATGGCGACATCCGGGATGCAGGCCGTGCCCGATGCGCTGATCGACGCCGCACGCGACGCCGGCGCGTCGACCTTCGCGATCATCCGCGGCGTGCTCGTGCCCATGGCGGGCATCCCGCTGGTGATCGCGTCGACCTTCACCGCGATCGGTGTGCTCGGGCAGTTCACGGTTCCCTACTTCACCGGGCCGAACGCTCCGCAGCAGCTGGGCGTCGACATCAGCAAGTACTTCCAATCGTTCAATCAGCCGCAGCAGGCCGCTGCGATCGCGGTCGTCGTCTTCGTCATCGCGTCGGGAGTCGCCGCGCTGTACGTCTGGGCGAACTTCCGCAGCGCGAAGCAGGAGGGAAGGGTCTGATGAGCGAACTCGTCCGCCGCGGCGCAGGCCGCGTCATCGTCGGCGTGCTCATCGTCGCCGTCGCCTGCTTCATCCTCGGCCCGCTCGTCTGGCTTGCGGCGCATGCCTTCGCCACGGAGTGGAGCTATCCTTCTCTGCTCCCCGAAGGGCTCACGCTCGACTGGTGGCGGGTGGTGCTCTCCGATCCCGGCCTGTTCGCATCGATCCAGAACTCGTTGTTCTTCGCGCCACTGACCGTCATCGTCTCCGCCCTCATCTGCCTGCCGGCCGCCTACGCGTTCTCGCGCTTCGACTTTCCGGGGCGGCGGGTGTTCCTCGTCGGTCTGTTCGCGACGAACGCGTTCCCCAAGATGGGCCTCTTCGTTGCGATGGCGACGGTGTTCTACGGCCTGAACCTCATGGAGACGGCGCTCGGCATCGTCATCGTGCACGTGATCGGAACAGTCGTGTTCATGACGTGGATTCCCGCGGCGGCTTTCAGCGCCGTGCCGCGCTCGCTCGAAGAAGCGGCTCGCGATGCGGGCGCGGGGCGCATGCGGGTGTTCCTGACGGTGACGCTGCCGATGGCGATGCCGGGCATCCTCGTCGCCGCTGTGATGTCGTTCCTCGCCTCCTTCGACGAGTCGCAGGGCACGTATCTCGTCGGTGCGCCCTCCTTCATGACGATGCCCACTGAGATGTACTCCCTCGTCCTGAACTATCCCAAGCAGGTCGCCGCTGTGTTCGCGCTCCTGCTGTCCATCCCATCCGTCGTCCTTCTGCTGCTGACCCGTAGATACATCATGGGCGGGCAGCTGGCCGAGGGCTTCCAGATCCGCTAGGAGAACCGTGACAGACACGACTGCGACCGACGTTCAGGGCCTGCGTCTCGCCGGCCTCACGAAGGAGCTGGGAGGCCGCACCATCGTCGACAACCTCTCGCTCGACATCGCCGAGGGAGAGCTCGTCTCGCTGCTCGGACCATCCGGATGCGGCAAGACGACCACGCTCCGGATGATCGCCGGCTTCCTTTCGCCGGAGAGCGGAAGCGTCGCCGTCGCAGGCCGTGACGTCACCGCGCTCGGTCCGGAGCGGCGGCCGAGCGCCATGGTGTTCCAGAACTACGCCCTGTGGCCGCACATGACCGTGGCGAAGAACATCGCCTATCCGCTGCGCATCGCGCGCGTTCCGCGCAGAGAGATCGCGCAGCGGGTGTCGGAGGTGCTGGAGCTCGTCGGACTGTCGCACCACGCGAACAGCCGGCCCGCGCGGATCTCGGGCGGTGAGCAGCAGCGCGCGTCGCTCGCCAGGGCGCTCGTGCAGCGCCCACAGCTGCTGCTGCTCGATGAGCCGCTGTCGAACCTCGACGCGAAGCTGCGCGTGCGGGTGCGTGAGGAGATCAGAGACATCCAGCAGCGTCTCGGCATCACGACGGTTCTCGTCACGCACGACCAAGAGGAGGCGATGGCGGTCTCGGATCGCGTTGCGGTGATGAACGACGGGCGGATCGAGCAGGCGTCGACGCCGGACGAGCTCTACCGGGCGCCCGCGACGGAGTTCGTCGCGGGGTTCATCGGTGCCAGCAACACCGTCGCCGCTCCCGACCTCGGCGACGGCGATGACGGTGTGCGCTGGATCGTGCGCCCCGAGCACGTCGAGCTTGTCGAGCACGGCATACCGGCGTCTGTGACGCGCGTGCTCCCGCACGGCCATTTCACGGAGGTCGCGCTCGTGGCGCGCGGCGTCGAGCTGCGCTCCTACGTCGGCACCGATGTGCCGGCCGTCGGCGATGAGGTGGGGATTCGGATCGCGCGGGCGCTGAGATACGACGACGGCCGACTCTCGTCCGCCTACGACGGGCGGACGGCACAGATCCGTGATCGGGTTGCGGCATGAGCGGCCGGATCGTCGCCCACCGCGGATACCACGGCGACGACGCGCATGGTGCGAGGGAGAACACGCTCGCCGCAGTCGACGCGGCGCTCGCCGCAGGCGCTGAGGTGATCGAGGTCGACGTGCGACTCACGCACGACGGCGGTGCGGTGCTGCTGCACGACGCGACGCTGGAACGGCTGTGGGGAGACGAGCGCGCCGTCGCCGAGATGACGCTCGACGAGGTCCTCGAAGTCGGAGGAGGTCGGCACCGGATCCCGCTGCTGGCCGACGCGGTCGAGCGCGTCAGGGGCGCGGGTTCCGCACTGCTCATCGACATGGACCACGCGGCACCGGCGTCGGCGGCGGTCGAGGTCGTGCGCGGAGCGCAGGCCGAGGCGTTCACCGAGTGGTGCGGCAGCCTCGACGCCATGCGCATCGTGCGCGAGTCGCTGCCCGACGCCGTGATCCACCTCCCGTGGGACTCGGCGGACCTCCCGACGTCGGCGGACCTCGTGCCGCTGCGCCCGGCCTTCGTGAACGCTCCGCACCTCTTCGTCGGTGCGGCGTTCGTCTCCGCCGTGCACTCGCTCGGCGCCCGCGTCGCGTGCTGGACTGTCGACGAGCCGGCGCAGGCGGCGCACCTCGCGCGCATCGGCGTCGACTCGATCACGACGAACCGGCTCGAGTGCATCCGCGACGCGGTCGCGACGGATGTGCGCGACGAGCGGGCGCGTCGCCTGAGCGTGGTCGACGGGCTCGCCGGGCATGCCGCCCTCCTCACGCGCCGGGCGCGCAGGGACGGAGTCGGTTCGGTCTCCACGAAGCAGAACCCAGCCGATCACGTCACCGAGGTCGACCGGACCGTCGAACGCGATGTGAGAGCGGTCCTCGGCGCGCAGTTCCCCGACCATGACATCGTCGGCGAGGAGTACGGCGGCAGCTCCGACGGCACCGTGCCCTGCTGGTACCTCGACCCCATCGACGGCACGGCCAACCTTGCGAACGGGGTGCCGTGGACGAGCTTCTCCCTCGCGCTCGTGGAAGAGGGCGCGCCCGTGGCGGCGGCCGTGCTCGACCCGGTCGGCGAGACGCCGGTCGTCGCGGCGGCAGGAGCGGGCGCCTGGCGCTGCGGTGTGCGGCTCGCGGTGCCGGAATCACAGGGCGGCGACCCGCTCGTGGGGCGTATCGTCACGACCGAACTCGCAGGCGCACAGGCGTGGCCGGGCTTCGTCGAGATGCTCTCCGCTCTCGCCGCCCGCAGCTGCACGCTGCGCGTCCCGGGATCGGGCACGGCGACCCTTGCGGGTGTCGCTCTCGGTCGGGGCGTCGCGGCGATGGTGCATCGGTACAGTCCGATGGACCATGCCGCGGCCCTGCTCATCGTCGCGGAAGCAGGCGGTGCGGTGCGCGACGACACGGGCGCGCACAACCTGCATCCGGAATCCGGCGCCGTCTTCGTCGGCGCGACTGCTGCCGCTGCTGAGGCGCTGCTCGCGGAGTACTCAGCGGCTCGCGAGATGCGCACATCTTCGACGAGATGACGTCGGGAGCGGCGCATCTCGGCGAGAAGTGCGCATCTCGGCAGCGGGGGCGCCGCTCTAGGCCGCGGCGAGAGTGTCGGCGTCGTAGATGGTGTAGCTGTAGCCCTGTTCGGCGAGGAAGCGCTGGCGGTTCTGGGCGAAGTCCTGGTCCACGGTGTCGCGGGCGATCAGCGTGTAGAAGCTCGCGGTCTGGCCGTCCTGCTTCGGGCGCAGCAGGCGTCCGAGGCGCTGGGCCTCCTCCTGCCGCGAGCCGAATGAGCCGGAGACCTGGATGGCGACCGAGGCGTCAGGAAGATCGACCGAGAAGTTCGCGACCTTCGACACCACGAGCACGGGCAGTCTGCCCTCGCGGAACTCCTGGAACATCCGCTCACGCTCGTCGACCGGCGTCGACCCGGTGATCTGCGGTGCGCCGAGCCCGTCGCTGAGCTCCTGGAGCTGATCGAGGTACTGGCCGATCACCAGCACCTGCTCGCCGGGGTGGCTCCGGATGATCCGGCGCGCGACATCGATCTTGGCCGGAGCGGTCGCGGCGAGCCGGTAGCGGTCGTCGTCGGCGCTCGCCGCGTACTCGAGCCGCTCGTCGGCCGGCAGATCGACGCGCACCTCGTAGCAGGCGGCCGGCGCGATGAAGCCCTGCGCCTCGATCTCGCGCCAAGGCGCGTCGAACCGCTTGGGGCCGATCAGGCTGAACACGTCGCCCTCGCGCCCGTCCTCGCGTACGAGCGTCGCGGTCAGGCCGAGGCGGCGGCGCGCCTGCAGGTCGGCGGTGAGCTTGAACACCGGAGCAGGGAGCAGATGCACCTCGTCGTAGATGATCAGCCCCCAATCGAGAGCGTCGAGCACGCCCAGGTGCGCGTACTCGCCCTTCCGCTTGGCGGTCAGGATCTGGTACGTCGCTATGGTGACCGGCTTGATCTCCTTGACCTGGCCGGAGTACTCGCCGATCTCCTCCTCCGTGAGGGAGGTACGCCGCAGCAGCTCGTCGCGCCACTGTCGCGCCGAGACCGCGTTCGTCACCAGCACCAGCGTCGTCGTCTTCGTCTCGGCCATCGCACCGGCGCCGACCAGCGTCTTGCCCGCACCGCACGGCAGCACCACGACGCCCGAGCCGTCGGCGGAGAACGTGTCGACCGCGTGCCGCTGGTAGGGGCGCAGCGACCACTCAGTCTCGTCGAGAGCGATCTCGTGCGGCGTGCCCGGCGTGTATCCGGCGAGGTCCTCGGCCGGCCATCCGATCTTCAGCAGCTCCTGCTTGATCTGTCCGCGCGCCCATGCCTCGACGACGAAGGTGTCGGGGGAGGGGTGGCCGACCAGCAGCGGCTGCACCTTCCTGTTGCGCGACACCTCGGCGAGCACAGCATTGTCGGTGGAGCGCAGGATCAGCTGCCCGTCGTCGTCGCGCTCGATCGTGAGCCGGCCGTAGCGGTTCACCGTCTCCCGGATGTCGGTGGAGACCGACGCGGGAACGGGGAACCTCGTCCAGCGATCGAGGGTCGTGAGCATGTCCTCCGCCGAGTGTCCCGCGGCCCTGGCGTTCCACAGCCCGAGCCGCGTCACGCGGTAGGTGTGGATGTGTTCAGGAGCGCGCTCGAGCTCGGCGAACACCGCGAGTTCATGCCGCGCCGTCTCGGCATCGGGATGCGCGACTTCGAGCAGCACGGTGCGGTCGCTCTGGACGATGAGGGGTCCGTCAGACATAGCGAACAAGTCTACCGGCGTGCGGTGAACACGGCGTCACGCGGGGCGGACCGCCGTGATCGAACTGACGGGGAGTGTGCGTTCCACGTCGGCGCCGCGGTCGAGCCCGCGCAGGCGTCCTCCGCCCATCCCAGTCGCCTCCAGCGTGAGCTCGCGGGTGGAGCCGTCGGGCATCGCCACCGAGACGACCAGCGTCGACTTGCCCTTCACCGCGGCGTTCAGCTCGCGTTCGAGCCACGCGGTGTCGGTGTCGTCCGCCTCCGACTCCCGCAGCCGTTCGATGAGAGGTCGGTGGCGCTGCTCGGCCGGAGCTGCATCAGGAGCCACTTTGCTGCGATCGAGCACGATCGTCTCGCCCGCCTCGTCGATGGCGACGACGGGGTAACGGGCATCGGAGAGCGCCCAGAACACCGCCCGCCGATCGGCTCGAGTGCGCAGCAGCGCGCCGTCCGCGGTGAGACCGAGGGCGCGAAGCGACTGGTCGACGGCGATGGTCGCGACGAGATGATGGTCGGGGCTGGAGACGATCGTGCGGCCCGTTTCGGGCTCGAGCGACACGCGTACCAGTCCGTGCCGCTCAGCGGTGCGATCGATCAGGTACGCCAACGGCTGGGGCACCCCCGTGATCGACAGCCCCCTGAGGAACGCGCTGATCGACTCCGAGGTCTCGCCTGCGCCCAGGGCCGACGACACGGACCCCTCGGTGAATCGGTAGGTCGACGCCTGCGCGTGAGATTCGCGCACGGCCATCGCGCGCAGCCGCACGTCGAGCGGCGGCGAGAGCGTCCCTGGGGAGATGGCGGTGAGATCGTTCTGCAGGAAGACCCGGTCGACCTCGGCAGGCAGGAGTGCGAGCAATGCGGACGGGTCGGCGTCGCGGCCCTCGCGCAGCGGTCGCGCCCACGTCGGCTCGCCGTCTGCGGCGATGAGGCCGGCGAGCTCGAACATCCGGCGCCAGCGATCGGCCGCCTCCGGCCAGGTGGCCGCGAGCGGGTAGGCGTCCGGCCAGAGGGCGGGGTCGACCCATCCGGATGCGCCGGCGGCGGGCCGGAGGCCGTCGGGAATCGCACTGCGCAGACCGAGCACGAGTCGTTCCCACCGGTGGGGCGTGTCCGCCCTCGTCCATTCCGCGCCGGCGGAGGTGACGAGCCACCGTCGGTCGTCGGCGCGGACCAGGCCGGCCGTCTCTGCGGCCTGAACGAGGACGTCCGCCTCGTCGGGGTCGTGCACGATGCCCTCATGGGTGAGCCTGCGGCGTTCGTTCGCTCCGAGCCGCTCGCCGACGCGGGGCATCGGAGTGCGCATGCCGTCGAGCATCACCTCCGCCATCGCCGACATGCCGGTGAACGCCCGCTCAGCGGCGTGCGCCGCGGCATTCTGCGACGCAGCGACCGGTGCCGTCGTCGGCGTGCGCGAGAGGCCATCCGGGATCGCCATCAGCACGGGTGCATACGGCCGTCCGTCGGCGTCGGTGAGCCCGAGGCGCTCGCCGCCCGCGCCCTCCCTGAGATCGCACAGCACATCGCGGGGAAGGGCGCTAACAGCGGCCGTGACCGAATCGGGTGAGAGCAGCGCATCAGCTGCGTCGAACCAGTCGCGCCACGATGCGTGCGCGGACACCCCGCGTGCCGAGAACAGGGAGGCGATCTCTTCGTCGCCCGCGACACTGAGCCGTTCCGCGAGCGAGCGGACCCGGGCTTCGGCGCTGACGGCAGTCAAGATGCTACGGGCGCTTCGCGGCGCGGCCCTTCCTGATCATCGTCATGATGACGAGCGCGAGCATCATCAGGAAGCCGACGGGCAGGCCGATCATCGGAAACCATGAAACGATCGGCCATGCGCCCTCGCCCAGCTGTGCTGCGTTCATTCCGGAGGCACTGGCGATCAGGATGACGAAGAAGCACACCACGGACACGACGATGATTCCGAGCGACGCGAAGGTCAGGAACCGGTCGATCCCGCGGACGGGCGGCTCCTGCGCTGAGGGCTGAGGGGTCACGCTTCCCAGGATACGGCAGACCGTGCGATCCGGGCGCGGGCGGCGGCTCGGATGGGTAGGCTGGGGGAACGGGCTGTCTGCCCTGTCCGCACGTTGGTTTCGTACGTCAAGAGGTGCCAATGCCCACCGGCAAGGTCAGGTTCTACGACGAGGAGAAGGGCTTCGGCTTCATCTCTTCAGATGATGGCCAGGATGTCTTCCTGCACGTCTCAGCGCTGCCGGCGGGCGGCGACGCGCCCAAGGCGGGGATGCGCGTCGATTTCGGCATGGCCGATGGGCGCAAGGGGCCGCAGGCGCTGTCGGTGCGCTATCTCGAGAAGGCTCCGAGCAGAACGAAGCCGACGCGCAAGAACCCGGAGGAGATGGCCGTGATCATCGAGGATCTGGTGAAACTGCTCGATGGAGTGGGCGAGGACCTGCGCCACGGCCACTATCCGTCGAATGCCCACGCTCGCAAGACCGCCCAGGTGCTGCGCAAGGTCGCGGATGAGATCGATGCCTGAGTCGCAGGACGAGGCGGCCGAGGTCCCAGACGCGCAGCAGGACGAGCTGTCGGGGCCGGATGCGCGGCTCATCGCCGCACACGACCTTGCGCTGACAGCTCTGCATGAGATCACGCCTGCCGAGTCGATCGGCGTCGCGGCCGGTCACCGGACGGAGCAGGACGGCATCGTCTCCCTGCTGTTCGAGAATCGGTTGCTGGGGTACCCCGGTTGGTACTGGACGGTGTCGCTCGCGGTGGTGCAGGGCGCGGAGCCGACTGTGCTCGAGGCCGAGCTGCTGCCGGGCGACGACGCGCTGATCGCACCGGAATGGGTCCCGTGGTCCGTGCGCCTGAAGGAGTACCAGGCGCAGCAGCGCGCCGCAGCCGAAGAGGAAGCTGCGCGCGCGGAAGCACAGGGCGACGACGAGACGACCTTCGACGAGTTCGACCCCGATGATGATGACGACGACTTCTCGGAGGACGGTTCGCCGATTCTGCACGCCGGAGACGTCGACGGCGTCGACATTGACGAGCTCGACGCGGGCGGCGAGGAGGACGAACCGGATGATGAAGAGGCGGACGACGATGATCCGGAAGACGACGTCGACTCGGAAGACGGCGACGACGCCGAGACGAGTCGCTGACCGCGGCACATCTCGGCGATAGCCGCGCAGTGCGCTACAGCTAGCGCGACTGGTTCTCGAGGACGTACTCGATGCAGCGCACGAGGCGGCGCACATCGTCGGGCTCGATCGAGACGAACGTAGCGATGCGCAGCTGGTTGCGGCCCAGCTTGCGGTACGGCTCGGTGTCGACGATGCCGTTGGCACGCAGCGTCTTCGCGATGGCCGCCGCGTCGACATCTTCGGCGAAGTCGATCGTCGCGACCACGGGGGAGCGGTGCGCGGGGTCTGCGACGTACGGGGCGGCGACCGAGGATGCCGTCGCCCAGTCGTAGAGCAGGCCGGACGATTCGCGGGTGCGGGCGTCGGCCCACGCGAGGCCGCCGTTGTCGATGATCCAGCCCAGCTGACTGTCCAGCAGATGCAGCGTCGTGATCGCCGGTGTGTTGTACGTCTGGTTCTTGCGCGAGTTGTCGATCGCGGTGACGAGGCTCAGCGACTCCGGCACGTAGCGGCCGCTCGCGGCGATGCGCTCCGCCCGCTCGATCGCGGCCGGCGACATGATCGCCGCCCACAGGCCGCCATCGGAGCCGAGGTTCTTCTGCGGTGCGAAGTAGTACACGTCGGTCTGCGCGATGTCGACGTCGATGCCGCCGGCAGCGCTGGTCGCATCGATCACGGTGAGGGCGCCGTCGTCGCCAGAGACGCGGGCCACCGGGGCGTATGCGCCCGTGGACGTTTCGTTGTGCGGCCATGCGTACACGTCGACGCCCGGCGTCGGCTCCGGCAGCGCGATCGAACCGGCCTCGGCCGTGCGGATATCCGGAGCCTCGAGCCACGGCGCACCTGCTGCCGTGGCGAACTTGCCGCCGAACTCGCCGAAGGTCAGGTTCTGGCTGCGCGACGAGATCAGACCGAAGGCTGCGGCATCCCAGAACGCGGTCGAGCCGCCGTTGCCGAGTACGACCTCGTAGCCGTCTGGCAGGCGGAACAGGTCGGCGAGACGCTCGCGGACGCTGCCGACGAGGCTCTTCACCGGCGCCTGGCGGTGCGACGTCCCCAGCAGGGAACCGCCGACGGCGGCGAGTGCGGCGACCTGCTCTCCGCGAACCTTCGACGGGCCGCACCCGAAACGGCCGTCAGCTGGCAGGAGTTCGGCAGGAATCGTGAGCGTCATGACTCAATCGTATGACCGCTTCCGGACCCGCACGCGCATCCGATCGAGGTAGGCTTGCCTAACACCGATACGGAGGCCTTGATGACCGATCTGATCGATACGACGGAGATGTACCTGCGCACCATCCTCGAGCTCGAGGAGGAGAACATCCTTCCCCTGCGTGCGCGTATCTCGGAGCGCCTCGGGCATTCCGGCCCCACCGTGTCGCAGACGATCGGCCGGATGGAGCGCGACGGGCTGGTGCACGTCGGCGAGGATCGGCGTCTCGAGCTGAGCGCCGCCGGTCGGCAGAAGGCCGTCGATGTGATGCGCAAGCACCGCCTCGCCGAACGGCTCCTCTCCGATGTGATCGGGCTCGACTGGGCGTTCGTGCACGAAGAGGCGTGCCGCTGGGAGCACGTGATGAGCGAGCAGGTCGAGCGTCGGCTCGTCGAGCTGCTCGGCCACCCCTCCGAGTCGCCGTACGGCAACCCGATCCCTGGGCTCGACGCGATCGGCGGCGACGCAGGCGGTGAGTTCGATGAGGGCGTCGTGGGGCTCGTCAAGGCACTCGATGCAGCGGGCGAGCCGATCACGGGGACCGTGCGTCGACTCGCTGAGCCTGCTCAGGTCGATCCGGAGCTTCTCGAGCAGCTGCGCGGCGCGGGCGTCGTGCCCGGCGCGACCGGGCAGTTCCGCTACAGCGAGGGATACGTCCTCGTCGAGATGAACGACCGCGACGAGGCGCTCGAACTGCCCGCCGAGATCGCCTCGCACGTCTTCCTCGTCGCTCCGCGCTAGGTGTCACACGCGGGGCGGAATGATCCGATGCGGATCGAATCGTGACTCTGCCGTGACTTTTTCGTTATCCTCGCGTAGCGTAGATGTGTCGGTGAGTGTTGCACCCGCTGACACCTGCGGGCAAGCGCCTCTCCGGCTCGTCCTTCTCGCAGGCCGCACTGACCCCGAACCAGTGTTGACGAGTCGGCGCCCCAGGGCGCGAGGCGACGGAGGAAGAGCTTTTGACCCACACCGATTCGTCAGCAGGCGCACCCGACGCCGCTGAGTCAGAGACCCCCACGAACGGTGCTTCCGTGATCTCGCGACGCGATATGCGCCGTGCGGAGCGTGAGTTCCGCGCGGGCGCCAAGCCCAAGTCGACCGTGCGACCCGTGCGCTCCCTCGCGACGGTGGGCGCGGTGCTCGCGCTTCTCGCAGGCGTGGCGATTCCGGCTTACGCTGCGACCAGCGGCAGCGCGGAGCAGTCGGACAACCCCTCGGCGCACGAGCTCGCCGAGCAGAACGCACAGACGCTGTCCGTCGGCGAAGGTGTGAAGGCGGACGACCTCGAGGTGTCGAACTACGCCGCGACCACTCCGGAGGAGATCGAGGAGAAGAAGGCAGCAGAGGCCGCGAAGCGCGCAGAGGAGGCCGCTGCCGAGGCCGAGGCCGCTGCAGCTACCGCTTCGTCAGGCACCAGCACGCCGGCCGATATCGGCGATTCCTCGGTCGAGCCGGTCGGCGGCGCGGTGAATCCGCTGCCCTCCGGTTCCTACTACATCAGCCGCACCGTCGGCAGCGGCCACGCGGGTGCCGACATGGTCGCCCCCGGCGGCACGCCCATCTACGCGGCGAAGTCCGGCACTGTCACGATCTCGTCCGAGGGCTATTTCGGCTACGGCGTCGCCGTGAAGATCCAGCATGGCGACGGCACGGAGACTCTCTACGCTCACATGACCTACGGCAGTCGCCAGGTCACCGCAGGCCAGCAGGTGTCGGCAGGCCAGGCGATCGGTGCCGTGGGCAACACGGGCCGTTCGTACGGTGCTCACCTGCACTTCGAGTACCGCATCAACGGCGCAGTCGTCGATCCGGTTCCATATTTCGGGCTGTGAACGGCACGAGAACGGCGCCCGTCTCCTCAGAGAGGCGGGCGCCGTTTTTCTGTGTTCGTCTCCGTGAGTTCACCCGAGTGTTGCCGCCCGGGCGTGTCGCGTGCGTTACGCTGTAGCCGTTGCCGCGAAGAACGCAAAGGGAGATGCCGTGAGCCGAATACCTCGCATCCGCACCACGGATGCTCTCGGTCGTTACGTCTTACGGCATCGTGTGCACACGATGCGCGGGGCACCCGCGCGCACAGGGCGCTGTCTGTGAGGCAGTGCCCTTTTTCGTGCCCGCACTCCCTGCCGTCACAAGCGGTGGCGATGGTTCGAGAGCCCGGAAGCCGTCCGGGACCCATCGAAGGGAAAACGCATGCGCACTCTGGTACTCAACGCCGGATATGAGCCGCTCGCCGTCGTGTCGTTCAAGCGGGCGCTGGTTCTCGTGATGAACGACAAGGCGAGCGTCATCGAACGGATCGACGGCGACCCGGTCTGGGGGGCGAACACGGTCTTCGACCGCCCTGCCGTGATCATCCTGTCCCGATACGTGCGGGTTCCGCAGGCCCGCAGAGTTCCGGTGACCAGACGCGGAGTGCTGCGCCGCGACGGAAGCCGATGCGCGTACTGCGGCAAGTCGGCGTCGACCATAGACCACGTGATGCCGCGCTCGCGCGGGGGAGGCGACACCTGGGCCAACCTCGTCGCCTGCTGCCTGCGCTGCAACAACCTCAAGAGCGACCGCACGCCGAAGGAGATGGGCTGGCATCTGAGGTTCAGTCCGCAGGCACCGCGAGGAGGGTCATGGACGGTGCGGGGCACTGAGCGGGGCGATCCGCGCTGGGAGCCCTACCTCGCCCTGGCCGCCTGATGTGAGCCCTGCGCATTCACACGGTAGGCTTGAGCCGGGCCTCCGTAGCTCAGGGGATAGAGCACCGCTCTCCTAAAGCGGGTGTCGATGGTTCGAATCCATTCGGGGGCACGGATGTATGGTGTTCGAAGCCGCGACGCGTCGAATCGTGTCGCGGCTTCGAACCCCCACTCCGTCATCTGGGCTGACCGGTGGTCATCGCTGGTCGAGACGGCCATCCGCTTCGACGAGATGATCGAGAAGCGCCGATAATCGGTTCGGACCGGCCCGTCGCTTGGTCTCGTGAGGAGTGGTCAGCCGGATGCCTCGCCGCCGATGCGGTCCGCCAGCACGGGCACGAGCTCGTCGAGCAGGAACGGCAGGCTCAGCACCGTCACGAACGAGGTCGCGGCGCCCACCGGGTCATCGGAATCGGCGAAGATCTCCCGCCCCTCGGTGTGCACGGGCAGCGACTGGTACAGCGGGCCACCGACCTCATCCGCTTCGCCCGAGTCGATCCACACGATCACATCGACATCGAGCAGGTCGACCTGCTCCTCGCTGAGGCTCGCCCCGAATGAGTCGCCTGCGATGTCCGCGATTCCCTCCGGCAGCTCGAACCCCAGCTCGGTCAGGAACCGGCCGCGCGGGTCTTCTGGGCCATAGACGAAGACGCCTTCGTACGGCATGGCCATCACCGCCGTCGCGTCGGCGAACTCCGGGTGCTCGGTGCGCACCGCTTCGAACTGAGTCTCGACATCGGTGACGAGATCTTCGGCCTCGTCCGGCATGCCGACGGCCTGGCCGACGGTGCGGGTGAGCTCCTCCCATCCGATGCCGTAGTCCACCAGCCCCTCCGGCTGGGCGACGGTGGGGGCGATATCGGAGAGCCTCTGATAGTCCTCCTCGGATATGCCGGAGTACAGCGCGAGGATCAGGTCCGGATCCTGTTCGAGGATGCCCTCGAAATCGAGGTCCTCCGAGCTGTCGATCACCTCCGGCAGCTCCCCGCCGGCCGCCTCGAGTTCGTCTGTCGCCCATGGATTGATGGCGCCGGGCTGCGCGCTGAACCATTCCGTGGTGGCGACCGGCACGATCCCGAGGGCGAGCAGTGCGTCCTGGTCCATCAGCCCCACCGTGGCCACCCGCTCCGGCTGTTCGGAGATCGTCGTACTGCCATAGGTGTGCTCGACGGTCACAGGGAAGGACGTGTCCGCAGATGCTCCGCTGCTCTGCTCCTCCGCTGCTCCTCCGCCGTCGCCGACGCCGCACCCTGCGACGAGGAGCAGCCCTGACGCCGATGCGGCCAGGAGCGCACGACCGACCGCACTCAGGTGCGGAGCTCGGCGGGGATCCACGCGGCCCCAGCTCGTCTGTGCCCTTCGAATGCCGAATCTGCTCACGCTGTCGCTCCCGATTCCTCGTATCTCGTGGTCGAACACCCGGTGCGTGCCACCGTTGTCCCAGTATTTAGCCAAGCCTACCCTTAGTTACTCTTCTCCGACCACATGGCCGATGGCGACCGGGAGGTCTCCTCAAGACGGGCGTTCGGTGCCTTGCGCTGCACGGTCGGCACGAACTCACCTGCCCGTGACGGCCTGCTGTCCGGGCTCCGACGCTCGCCACAGTCGCGCGTAGACGCCGTCCGCGGCGAGGAGGTCGGCATGGGTGCCGACCTCGGCGATCCGGCCCTGCTCCATCACGATGATCCTGTCGCAGGCGGCGGCCTGGGACAGCCGGTGCGCGATCACCAGCCCGGTCCGCCCCTCCAGCACTCGTTCGGCGGCACGGTCGAGGACGCCGGCGTCGGCCGACCCCGCCTCGGCGGTCGCCTCGTCCATGATGACCATCTCCGGGTCGGTCAGAATGATCCGGGCCAGGGCGAGCTGCTGGGCCTGTGCCGAGGTCAGCTCGTCTCCGGCAGCGCCCAGAGCGCTGTCGAGGCCATCGGGCAGCAGATCGAGCAGGCCGGCTGCGCCGGTGGCCTCCAACGCTGCCCGGATGTCTTCGTCGCCGGCCTGCGGAGCCGCGAGAGTGAGGTTCTCCCGCAGCGTGCCCGCGAACACGTGAGACTCCTGGGTGATCATGGCGGTGCTCCCGGAACGCAAGACGGATCCGCTCGTCGGAGCGTGGATGCCCGCCAGCACCCTGGCGAGAGTCGTCTTCCCCGCGCCGGATGCGCCGACGACCGCTACTCGCTCCCTTGTCCCGATCGAGAGGTCGACGCCGTGGAGCACCCGCTCGTCGGCGTAGGCGAAGGTCACCTCGCGCAGCCGGACCTTCGCCTCCGTCACCGCCGGAGTCTGCTCGGTCTGCTCGGTCCGCTCGTCGGGGTGATCACCGTGTCCGGGGCCGGTCATGGTGATCACCCCGACGATACGACCCAGTGACGCGAGCGCCGACTGAAGCACGTCGACGACCATCAGCAGCTGGTTGATGGGACCGAACAGCCGCAGGAAGAACAGCATGGCGGTGGTGGCCGCGCCGATGGTCGAGTGTCCGGCGCTGATCAGCAGGTAGCCGGCGGCGAGGATGCCCGCCATGCCGAGGTACTCGGCGAGGTTGAGGCGCCCGAAGAACATGTTCTGCACCGTGCGGGCCCGCAGGCTGTGACCGACGACGGCCCAGGAGGCCCCGAGCACCGTGTCGTGACGGCGTTCGCTCAGCCCGAAACCGAGCACGGTGTCGCGCCCGCGCAGCGATTCCAGAATGTGCTGGGCACGCTCGCCCATCGCGGCGCGCTCGGCCTGGTAGACGGGCGGTGCGGTGGAGAGATACCAGCGCAGGGTAAGGACGTAGACGGGCAGCGTGACAGCAAGCGCCGCTCCGTAGCGCCAGTCGAGGGCGGTCATCCCGCCGAGGGTGACGATGATCGTGAACCCCGCGCTCGTCAGCGCCGGGACCACCCGAGGTGCGGCGTCGGCCACCTGGGCGACGTCGTCGCTGGCGCGGGCGAGGAGGTCGCCGGTGCCGGCCCGCTCCACGACGCCCTGCGGCAGCGTCATCGCCCGGGCGACGAGCCGTTCGCGCAGGTCGGCCAGGATGGCCTGGTAGGCACGGGCGGCCAGCACGATCGTCAGCGCGGTTCCCACGGCGCCGGCGATGGCGGCGCCGACCGCCGCGACGGTGATCATGGCGACTGTGCCGAGACCTGCGGCACCTGCCTCGATGAGGTCGACGAGGGCGCCGAGCATCGCGGGGAAGAGCAGCCCCAGTGCGGCCGAGAGCAGGCCGAGGCCGATGGCAGCGGCGAGCACGAGCCGGTGCCCATGGCTCGCCCGCCGCAGCTCTGTCCAGATCTCCCGAGCCCCGGCGATCGGCAGGATCGACGCGCTCACGGCACACCCGCCGTCGCGCGGCGCAGGTCGACGACGCGATCGCATCTGCTGAGCAGGGCCGGGGACGACGCGATGAGGAGCGTCGACCGTCCGTTCCGGATCTCGCGCAGGCGGTCGGCGATGGCCGTCTCGGTCACCGCGTCCACCGATGTCGTTGGGTCGTGCAGCACCAGTACCGGCGCGTCGACGGCGAGCGCTCGCGCCAGGGCCACACGCTGGCGCTGCCCGCCGGAGAGACGGCCGCCGTTCTGGCCGACCTGGCGTTCCCGGCCGCCGTGTGCGGCTGTGGAGAAGTCGTCGCACGCCGCGGCCGTCAACGCGGCCCGTCTGAGTCCCGGCGGGGCGCCGGGCACGTCGAGGTTCTCCGCGATCGTGCCGCTGAACAGCACGGCCTCGTGCGGTGCCACCGTCACCCGCGATCGGTAGACGGCCCGGTCGAGCTGCCCTGCGGCGATGCCGTCGATGAGCACGCGCGTCTCCCGGGCCTCCGGGTCGAGCAGGGCCGCGACGATGCGCGCCGCCACTCGATCGTCAGCGTGGACGCCCACGAGTTCACCCGGCTCCACCCGGATCTGCTCATCGTCGTCGAGGCGGAGCTCGACCGGCGGCAGCGCGGACGGGGCGGCCGCGTCGGCGCCCAGCTCGTTCGGAGGCGCGGGGCGGACCGAATCCGCCAGGAGGTCGAGGATCCGTCCGCCAGAGGCGACGGCGGTGGCCCACCAGGTGACCGTGTCCGAGGTCAGCATGTTCAGCGGCGGCAGCAGCACCTGGGCGAGGCCGACGACGGCGATCAGCTCGCCGACGCTGATCCGCCCGTCGACGGCGAACCACCCGGCCAGGCCCGCGACGGCGGCGACGAAGGCACCGCTGACCGCGTTGCTCCCGGCGAGATATCTGCCCAGCGCGCCGACGCTGCGGTGCGCGCCGGAGAGAGCCGCACGGCTGGAGCTCCGATACCGCCTGGTCGCCTCGTGTTCGGCACCGACGCCCTTGATCACCCGGTAGCCGGCCACCAGATCGGTGGCCTGCCCCACCGCCGCCGCGAGCAGCGTCTGCGAGCGGTGCCTGCTGCGGGCGAACGGACCGCTCATCGCTCCCATCGCCGCCACGGCCACGGGCGCGCCGATCGCGACGGCCACGCCGAGCGGCCAGTAGATCACGAACAGCGTCACGGCGATGAAACCGATCCCCACCAGGCTGCCGATGGGGAACACTCCGATCGTCACGGCCAGGGACAGCCCCGAGACGTCGTTGGTCGCCGTCGACAGGACGGCTCCGTCGGCCTGTCCGATCGTCCGATGCCGCGGATGCAGTGCAGCTGCCGACAGCATCGAGCGCAGCCGGTGCTGCGTCAGCTGCACGGCCCGGGTGGAGAGCAGGGCGGCGAAGCGGAACCCCAGTGACAGCATCAGGAAGTCCAGGCCGAGCACGAGCAGCCAGAACCCGGTCTGCCTCATGTCTCCACTCGCCAGTCCCCGGTCGATCGCCAGCCCCATCACCACGGGGACCAGCGCCTCGCCGACCTGGTGGACGGTGGACAGGAAGGCGGCGGGGAGCGTCAGCTGCCGAGCCGCGAAGATCGTCCTGAGCGTGAACCGCCGTGCCGTCGTCCCCTCGCCCGACGTCAGCGGTGCGGCGACGGGCGCCTGTCGCGGCGGCCGGCCGAGCACCGGCAGCCAACGTGTCAGCCGTCCTCTGCCCAGACCGGCGGGATCGTCGCCGCGTCGCCTATGGATCGACATGCACAAGCACCTCGTCCTCGAGCCGGTCGAGATACTCTGCGGCATCCGAATAGCTTCGGATATTGGCGTGGACCTCGTAGACGTCTCCTGCCTGGGCTGCTGGCAGCGCTTGGAACAGGCTGTTGCCGAAGACCTCCTCCAGCGGCGGCCACGTGCTTCCGTCCGCGTTGGCCGGGGTCAGGATGAAGTCGGCCCCGCCGAGATACTCGTCCACGTATTCGAGTGAGTAGTTCCCGTAGCCGAAGGCGGCACGTTCCTCGCCCGGCTCCGGAACCTCCGGAGCGATCGCGATACCGAGGTCCCTCAGCGTCGCTCCGATCTCACCGGTCTGGAACAGAACGGCGAACTCGGCATCGCCGTCACCGGCGGTGATCGCGGCCCACTGGCGGTCGAATATCACCTCGGCATAGGACTGCTGCAGATCGGCGATCGTGGTCTCATATGCGTCGCGCGTATTGGCCAGTGCGTCCTGCGCACCGGTCGCATCCGCGAGGCCGTCGACGACCGTCTGCCAGTCCCCGCGACTGTCACCGAAGTAGATGGCCGTCGGCGCGATAGCAGACAGCTGCTCGTAGACCTCCTCCTCGATCTCGTAGGCATCGCCCACGATCAGGTCCGGCTCGGCAGCGGCGATGGCCTCATAGTTCAGCTCTCCGAACGATCCGACCGTCTCCAAACCGTCGATGAACGCATTCTGCTCATCGGTGTACTCCTGCGCCCACCGGCTGTAGTCCTGGGCAGCCACCGGCGTGACATCGAGCGATTGCAGCTGCCACACGGTGTTGTACGAGACTGCGGCGATGCGCTGAGGATCGGACGGAACCGTCACCTCGCCGTAGTGCGTCTCGATCACCCGCGTGTCCGCAGGCCCGGCATCGTCCGCCGGCGCCGCACCGGCGGCGCAGCCGGCCACCAGAGCGAGGACCGCCCCGGCGGCGACGGCGCCCAGCATCCGGATCTGTGCCGTGTTCCTGGCTCCGCGTGCCGCGGACATGTTCGCCCTCATGCCGCGACCATCTCCTCGAGCCGGCGCGCCAGCGCGCACGCAGCACGGGCGAGCCCGTTGTTCAGCGTGAGGTCGAGGCTGTGGACGTTCCCGCTCTGGGCCGCAGGCAGCCGCCGGAACGTCGGGGTCTGGCCGAGTGCCGGGCGCTCATCGAAGGCATAGATCGCCAGCGTGTTGGCTTCGGAGACCCGGTCGAGGTTCTCCGGCGACAGCTCGTAGTAGCCGTTCTCGTGGGCTCCCGGCTCATACTGCGGAACGGCGATTCCCAGATCGGCAGCGACCTCATTGGCCTGTGACTCTGTGATGACCCACAGGCCCCCGTCGTCGAGGGCCGTGCCGAAGATCAGCGTCGTCGCGTCGAGCTGGGTGCCGGATCGGGCGCGGATCTCGGCGACGAGGTCGTTGTACCGCTCGATCTCCTCATCGACGACCTGATCACGCCTGAGCCTGGACGCCTGGTCCCGCATCGTCTGTCGCCATCCGGTGCTTCCGGACGCCACCGCCAGGACGGGCGCGATCTCCGACAGCCGTGAGTTCCCGTAGAAGTCGCCGACCCATGCAGCCTGTCGCATCACGATCAGATCCGGTTCGAGAGCGGCGATCCTCTCGTAGTCGGGTTCGTTCGTCTCGGCGAAGTCGAAGGTCTCCAGATCAGCGGGCATCAGATCGCCGAACTCGTCGAAGAGGGCTCCGTCGCGGCCGAAGAAGAAGCCGGAGGCGATGACGGGATACCCGCAGGTCAGGGCGAACTCCAGGTCGGCGCGGCCCTCGACCACGAGAACCCGTTGCGGATCGGCAGGGATCCTCCCGGAGAACTCCAGATAGTCGTAGTCGATCAGATCGTCTCCGGCCCCTGCCCCCGTTCCGCTGTCGGGGCTGCATCCGACGAGCACTCCCGCCATCGTCACTGCGCCCAGCCCGAACAGGTGTCGGCGGGTGATGTCGGCCCGGTTCGACGAGCGGCGGGAGCGCAGGGTGCGTGCACGGCGGACAGAGCGCAGGGCACTGCCCGAGCGCGGCCGCGACAGGATTGCGGTCATTTGTTGTTCCTCTCTCGATGACTGCTCGACCGGGGGCGCGGTGTGCGCCGCCGGCGGTCAGGCGCGGTCCCTGCCCAGCGGAACCACGGTGGGCTTGCCGACCACCGGGTCGGGTACCACGACGCAGCGCAGGCCGAAGACCTCCTCGACCAGGTCTGCCGTGACGATCTCGGACGGGGGCCCTTCTGCGACGACCGCACCATCCTTCATGGCGATCAGGTGACTGGCGTAGCGGGCGGCGTGGTTGAGATCGTGGAGCACCGCGACGAGCGTTCTGCCTTCTCTGTGGAGGTCGGTGAAGAGCTCGAGGAGATCGATCTGGTAGGCGATGTCCAGGAAGGTGGTCGGCTCGTCCAGGAGCAGGATGTTCGTCTGCTGCGCCAGCACCATGGCCACCCAGACGCGCTGGCGCTGCCCACCGGAGAGCTCGTCGACCAGACGCCCGGACAGCGGGCTCACCCCGGTGGCCTCCATGGCCTGTGCCACCGCGTGCTCGTCGTCCTCGCTCCACTGCCGCAGCAGGCCCTGGTGCGGGTAACGGCCGCGCGCCACCAGATCGGCGACGGTGATGCCGTCGGGGGCCAGGGAGGACTGCGGGAGCAGCCCGAGCCGGCGGGCCACCTCTTTCGCCCGGTAGCCCGCAATCGTCCGACCGTCGAGCACGACGTCTCCCGATGCCGGCTTCAGCAGCCGGGACAGCCCCCGCAGCAGCGTCGACTTGCCGCAGGCGTTCGCTCCGACGATCACGGTGAAGGACTCGTCGGGCACGGTGACGGAGAGCGTCTCGGAGATGATCCGACTGTCGTAGCCGAGCGTGGCCCGGTCGGTGTAGAGACGTGCCGATCGCTGGCCGGAGGCGTCGGTGACGACGCCGGCACGGGTGTCTGTGGTGGTCATGTGCGCCGCCTTGCTTCGTGGATGAGGAGCCAGACGAGGTAGCTGCCGCCGATGACGACGGTCACCACACCGACCGGCAGGGATGCGGGAAGGGCATGCTGGGCGAGGATGTCCGCGACCAGCAGGAGAAGTGCTCCCATCGTGGCCGCCGGAATCAGGGTCACCCCGGGTGTGCGAGCCAGCCGACGGGCGATCTGCGGTGCAGCCAGCGCGATGAACGAGATCGGCCCGGCCGCGGCGGTCACGGCCGCGGTGAGTGCCACGCCGGTGACGATCAGGCCGAGACGGAGCGGTTCGATCCTCACGCCCAGCGCCTTCGCCGCATCATCGCCGAGCTCGATCTGGCGCAGTCCGGATGACTGAGCTGCGGCGACCAGCATGAGCGCCGCGATCGCTACCGATCCAGCACCCGCCTGCGCCCAGGTGATGCCGTTGAGGCTGCCCGCGTTCCAAACGGCGGCGCTCATCGCGACCTCCAGGTCGGCGCGCAGCATCATCCAGGTGTTCAGGCTCGCCAGCATCGCTGAGATGCCGATGCCGACGATGATGAACCGGAAGCCTTGGACCCCCCGCCGGTAGGCGAGCATGTAGACGAGTGCGGCGGTCAGGATTCCCCCGACGAGCGCACCGGCGGCGACCTGCAGATAGGAGCCGCCGATCACGATGATCACCACCAATGCGCCGGTGAAGGAGCCGGTGGAGAAGCCGATGATGTCCGGGCTCGCGAGCGGGTTGCGGGTGAGGCTCTGGAAGATGGCACCGGAGACGCCCAGCGCTGCACCGAACACGAGCGCGGCCAAGGCTCTGGGCGCTCGCCACTCGACCACGATGAGGTTCGCCGTACCGGCCTCCTGCCCGGTCAGCGCGAGCACCACGTCGGTGAGCGGGACCGGATAGTCGCCGAGGGTGAGCGCCACCAGGGCGAGCACGACCGAGATCCCCGCCAGCACCGCCGCCGTCACCGCACTGCGCACGGCGAAGCGGCCGCGCAGCCGCCCCGCCCTGACCCGGACCACGGCATGCCCGAAGTCGACGCGACCTGGCGCGTGCCGCGAGCCGCTGAGCTGCGTACTCATAGACCGCTCGCCTTCCGGCGGCGGATCAGGACGATCAGCACCGGGGCGCCGACGAACGCGGTCACGATCCCCACCGGCACCTCGCCGGGCCGCAGCACCACGCGCCCGAGCACATCCGAGATCAGCAGCAGCGCGGGAGCGAGCACGAGCGTGTAGCCGAAGATCCATGGCTGCGAAGGGCCCGTGATCCAGCGGGCGATGTGCGGGATCATCAACCCGATGAAGGCGATCGGCCCGGCGATCGCCGTCGCGCCGCCCGCCAGCAGAGTGACCGAGACGACGACGGCGATCCGCGTCCAGAGGATGTTGGTGCCCAGTGAAGCGGCGAGGTCCTCCCCGAGTGCGATGGAGTTCAGCGGGCGCGCGACCAGCAGCGCGATCAGCACCCCGGCGCAGAGGAACGGCAGCACAGGGAGCAGGATGTCGTAGCCGCGCCCTGCGATCGCTCCGGCATTCCAATGCCGCATCTGATCGAAGGCGGTCGGGTCCATCAGCGTCATCGCCGTGGTGATCCCGGAGAGCACGGCCCCGAGCGCGACGCCCGCCAGAGTGAGGCGCACAGGATCGGCCGGCCCGCGGCCCGCCGAGCCGATGAGATAGACGGCGACCGTGACCGCCAGCGCTCCCGCGAAGGCGAACCAGACGTATCCGAGGATCGTCCCCGCACCGAACACGGCGACGCCGATCGCCACGAAGAAGGCCGCCCCGGCGTTGACCCCGAGGATCCCCGGATCGGCGAGCGGATTACGGGTCAGCGCCTGGATGAGCGCACCTGCTACGCCGAGCGCGGCACCGACGGCGAGTCCCACCACCGTGCGGGGCGCGCGCATCTGCACGACGATGACGTGTTCTTCGACCGCCTCCGAGTAGCTGAAGATCGCGTCGAGAATCGCCGGCAGGGGGATCTGCTTGGAACCGACCGCGACGGACAGCAGTGCTACGGCGAGCAGCACCAGGAGGAGGGTGATCAGACCGATCAGCCGCATCCGGTTTGTGCGAGCCACTCCCTGGGACGGCGATGCGTCCGAGGAACGGGAGGCTGTGATGGATGAGGTCATGGGCCCGCCTCACCTCCGTGGCTGAAGGATGTAGACGGTGTTCGCCTGCCCGACGAGGTCGGTGTCCGCCACCTGCAGTCCGGCGGCAGCGGCGAGCGCCCGATACTCGTCGTCGGTGCGCTGCCCTGCACCGTAGAGCGCGAGGTCGCGCAGATCGGCCGCGGCGCTCTCCTCCTCCGGCGCGGCGGCGTCGATCGGTGCTTCGAGGAGCAGCACCTGACCGTCGCCACGAAGACCCTGTCCGGCTCGGTGCAGCGTGTGCACAGCCTCGGCATCGGTCAGTCTGCTGAGCTGCTGCACGAACAGCACCGCATCGGGCTCGGTCTCGACAGCTCCGTTCGGCTGCTCGACCACCTGCACCCGGTTGCGGCGGACCGCGTCGCCCAGCGACTCGTCCAGCTCGGCACGCAGCGGCTCGGTCTGCGCCGGGTGGGCGACCAGGGTGAGCCGCATCTCTTCGTGGCGGCGGAGCACCTCCTGGGCGATCACGTTCCCCGCGTCGGCATGCACCAGCATATGGGCGACCCCGGAGATCGCGGCACTCGCCGCGAGAGCCGGGGCGAACAGCTGCGCCTGCCTGCCCGCCTGGTCGAGGAGCGTGCGCTGGAAGCTCGGGTCCTCACGCAGCCGTGCCCCCCGGAGCGCGTCGGCTCGGTGGCTGCTGCCCTCGCCGCGTGCGGCTTCCAGCAGATCGGCGAACGCCAGATCCTGACGGGCCTCGGCCCCGTTCAGATCGAGCCGGTCCGTCACCATCTCGTTGGCGAGGAACTCTCCGAGCTCGGTGAGACGGTAGCGCCCTCGGGATGTGCAGGAGAGCAGCTCGACCGTGGTCAGGTACCGCAGCAGCCTTTCGAGCGCGGCGGGGGTCGAGCCGGTGCGGTGGGCCAGCCCGTCCAGATCGTCCACGCCGCGGGCGATCAGCTCTCCGATGCCCAGCGTGGCGGCGACCCGGATCGCGAACGGCGTGGCCAGGTTCGCCATGGCCTGGAACCGGATGCCCGGGAGCTTCTCCGCTGCGTCGATGTCGGGGAGCGAGGGATCGTCCCGACGCGTGCGCACCTCGCGCCGCCGCCAGTACCCGACGTGCTGGAGCGCCTCTTTCGGCACACCGCGATCCTCCAGGAGATGCCAGCGGATCCGGCGGACCGCCTGCGTCTCGGCGGCCACCCAGGCGAAGGCGGCTCCCGGCCACCAATCGAGCCCGGTCACGGCCTCGTGCAGCAGCTGCCCTGGTTCGGCCTCGTGCCGATGGATCCAGGTGATCGCAGCGTCTGCGGCAGTAGGCAGCTCCTGCTCGTGGAGGTGGTCCGGCACTTCGATGAGCGCCCTGACCCGGTATCCCTCGGGCAGCTCCTCCAGGCAGCGGCCGATCGCAGGCAAAGCGGTCTCGTCGCCGATGATGAGGAGCCAGTCCGTGCTGTGCGGAAGCCCGAGGCTGCGCCCCGGACCAGCGATGTGGATCCGGTCTCCGACGGCGCACCGGTACGCCCAGGTGGTGGCCACTCCGGTGCCATGGCGGACGAAATCGACGTCCAGCTCCGCAGCCTCCCGATCCCAGCGCCGCACAGTGTAGCTCTTCATCAGCGGCCGCTGGCCGGAGCCGAACTCGAGCCGTGCTGCCTTCTGCACCGGCAGCAGCACCTCACTGGACCCGGGATAGGGAAAGTACAGCTTGATGTGGTCGTCGAAGCCGGTGCTGCGGAACTCCGGCATCTGAACCTCGCCTGCATCGAAGGGACGCAGCTGCTCTCCGGTCAGCGTCACCCGGCGCATCCGGGAGTTCACGTCACTGACCCGCAGGACGCTCAGTTCACGGAGCGCGACCGGATAGACATCGCTGTCTCTCAGGAGCGTGCGAGCCATAGGAGTTTCCTTTCACGTACTGGTACGGCGCCCGGCAGGGCGTCTGTGCTGACCTGGGCCGGATCAGCCCGCGGTCAGGCAGGCCTCGACTTCGTCGGCGACGATCTCGGCAGCCAGCGGACCGCCCTGGAACCATGCCGCGAACTCCTCGGCCACACAGACCTGGCCCTCCTGGACGGCTGGGACCTGCTCCCACAGAGGTTGGGAACGCAACGCCTCCAGATCGGCCTCGCTGTCCGGGACGATGTATATCCAGTCACTGGATATCTCAGTCAGGCTCTCTGCGGAGATGACCGACCACGGAACCTCGTCGTCTTCGGCACCCTCGCCGAACGTCGGGTCGATCAGAGGTGCTTGTTGCAGGCGCTGGATCACCGACGAGCTCAGCGTGCTGGACGTGTCGTAGAAGCGCAGCTCATCGGGACGTGCTCGCAGCATCGCGACAGTCTGCCCGCTTTCGGGAAGCCGCGCATCGATGCCGGCCACGCGGTCTTCGAACGCTGCGACGCTCTGCTCCGCTTCGTCTTGGAGATCGAGGAGTTCGCCGAGCTCGGTGATGTGCTCGGTCCACCCGAGCCCCCGACCCTGATCGTCCACCCGGTGGTAGGCGACCGTGGGCGCGATGTCCTCAAGGACGCCCAGATTCTCGCTGACGATATTGTCGACACCGACGATCAGATCTGGTTCGAGTGCCGCGATCGCCTCGAGATTCGGTTCCGTGGAAGTACCGGCGACGGTGAAGTCATCGGGAAGATGCGTGCTCACGTAGTCCGGGACCTCACTGATCCCGCCCCACAGGGCAGCACCCACGGGTGTGATCCCCAGAGAGAGCATCATGCCCAGCCCGGCCGAGTTCATCAGCACCACCCGCTGCGGATCTGCGGGAATCTCAGCAGTGCCCAGCGCATGCTCGACCGTGCGCGTCCCCTCCTGGCCGCCGCCCTCGGGTGAGGCATCTGCCCCGCTCTCGCCGCAGGCGGATAAGGCAAGCGCACCGACGACGGCACCTGCAGCGGCAGCGGAGCGTCTCCACCGAACACCAGAAACAGACACAGAGATCCTCCTAAGCATGATCGGTCCCACATTCATCAGATCTTCATCGCCCCCGACTCTCGTCTCCGCCCGACGCGAGCGAGCAGATGGCGCGGCATCGAGCTCTGTCTGCCTCTCCGCAGCGGCGGCCGTGTCTTTCGCAGTGCGTCTCCAACGATCACTCCAGCGCCGCAGCCATCTGCGGGACGAGCTCCTCGATGGCGTACGGGATGGACAGCACCGTGTTGTAGCTGATCGCGCCGCGCTGATCCATGGTCGCGTTGATGATCGCGTTGTTGCGCGCCACGTCGAGGCGCGTGATCAGCTCGCCATCCTCGGTGATGTCGTGCTCGGGATCGTCGCTCAGCGAGATCAGCAGGTCGCCGTCGAGTCGGTCCACCTGCTCGGCGGAGATATCGACGAAGAAGGACTCTCCGTCGTCGAGCTCGGCCACAGCCTCCGGCAGCTCGAAGCCGAGCGACTCCAGGAACTGCCCACGCGCATCGCCAGGCAGGAACGCGTAGTACCCGTCATCGGACGGCAGTACGACTGTGCCCGTTCTGCCGGTGAACTCGGGGTGCTCCTCGATGGTCCGCGCGAGGAGCGCATCGACTTCTTCGCTGAGCTGGCGGCCCTGTTCAGGGCGTCCCATGGCGGCGGCGATGAAGTCGGTGGCCTCAGCCCTCGAGACCTGGTAGTCAGCGGTCCCTGCGGGACGTGCCAGAGTGGGCGCGATCTGGGCCAGCCGTTCGTAGTCGTCGTCCCCGAGCCCGGCAGAGACGGCGACGATGAGATCCGGCTCCAGAGCGGCGAGCTGCTCGAAGCTCGGTCCTGCTTCCGATTCGATCCGGACACGTTCCTCGTCGCCCACCAGATCGCGCGCCCATGGACCCAGACCGTCCTCGTAGAACGTGTAGCCGCTGTTGGCTACCGGGACCACACCGAGAGCGAGGATCACGTCAGCATCTGTGGCGCCCAGAGCGACGACCCGTTCCGGCGACTCCTCGATCGTCACCTCCCCGAAAGCGTGCTCCAGGGTGACAGGGAAGACGTCGTCCTCTCCGCCTCCTTCGTAGGAAGGAACGGAGGACGAGCCGCCGTCCCCTTGCTGGGTGGCGCACGCCACCAGCAGTGCGCACGCGACCGATGAGAGCACGATGGCCGATGTCGCCCGACGGTGCATTCGGAACATTCATCCTCTTTCAGAGCGGCGGACTTCAGCGATTCGATCTCGCGTGGCGATTCGACGGCATGGCGGTTCCGCACCTGATGTGACTCTCAGCGTGCCCCTCTGCCTATGGTGAGGCTACCCTTACTTGGCTGTCAGCTCAAACTGCAGCGTCTGATGCACGTCTTCCGGATGTGGACGCAAAGAAGCGCGGGCCCGGCCAGAACGTGAGTTCTGGCCGGGCCCGCGCTTCTGCGTCGGTCAGTTCGCGGCGTCGTACGCCTCGAGGATCGTCGCCGGAACGCGGCCGCGGTCGGAGACGGTGTAGCCGTTCTCCTTCGCCCAGGCGCGAACGGCGCCCAGGTCGCGTGAGTTGGCGCCGCGTCGGCGAGGCCCCTTCGGCGCGGCACCGGTCGCGCGACGGCCGGCCGAAATGTACGGTGCGAGTGCGTCGCGAAGGTCGTTCGCGTGCTTCTCGGTCAGATCGATCTCGTAGCTTCTTCCGTCGACGGCGAAGATCACGCTTTCGCCCTCTCCGGGTTCGAGAACGGTGCCGTCGAGGTCGTCAACAAGCTGATGCACAATTTTTCGAGCCATGCGGGAACAATAGCATTTCCGCATGCACTGTGCCATTCAATATCCGCGTTCTCAGTACTTTGATAAACGCGTCTCGCAAGGCGTCGACGCCGGCGGTTTACTCCGGGCTCTCCCATACGCCACTCGATCCGCGACGATGGCTTCCCATCAAATGGGTGTCGACGATTCCGATCGCCTCCATCAGCGCGAACATCGTCGTCGGCCCCACAAAGCGGAACCCGCGCCCGCGCAGATCTCTTGCGAGAGCAATCGACTCCGGCGATGACGACGGCACTTCTGCGGCTGTTGCCGGGGTGGGCGTCTGGTCGGGCTGATGGCTCCACACCAGCTCGGCCAGGCCGCCGTCCGCGCGCAGCGCGACGGTCGCCGAGGCATTGTCGATCGTGGCCAGGATCTTCGCCCTGTTCCGAATGATCCCGCTGTCTGCGAGGAGCCGTGCGACATCAGATTCATCGAACTCGGACACGGCGTCCGGATCGAATCCCGAGAACGCCGTTCGAAATGCCGGTCGCTTGCGCAGAATGGTCGCCCATGACAAGCCGGATTGGAATGCCTCGAGGCTGAGGCGCTCGAACACTCCGCGCTCATCTCGCACGGGAACTCCCCATTCCGTGTCGTAGTATTCGCGGAGCAGCTCATCTTTCGATGCCCAGAGCGGGCGGGCCAGCCCGTCTTCTCCTGTGACGAGATCGGTCATTCGCCGTTCCTTCCTTCTCGGGCGTTCAGCGCGGCATTCACGGCGCGTTCTCGAGTTCCAGCTCGACCAGATAGCGCTTCGCATCCTCATTGCCGCCGTACTCTCCGAGCGAACCGTCCGCGCGGACGACCCGGTGCACCGGCACGACGAGGGAGAACGGCGTCGTGCGGCACGCCGTTCCGACGGCGCGTGCAGCACGAGGGCGCCCGGCAAGGGCAGCGATCTCCCCGTAGGACGCGGTTTCGCCGTAGGGGATGTCGCACACGGCGCGCAGAGCGTCGCGGGCGAAACCATGCGTCAGCCGCCAGTCGAGGTCGAAGTCGAACACACGCCGCTGTCCGGCGAAGTACTCGTCGAACTGCCTGGACGCCTCATCGGTGCACGACGGGTCGACCTCGCAGATGACTCCATGATCGTGAGCGAGACGTTCGACGGCCGTTTCGGGCGCCCCGATGGCGAGCGCGACGAGGCCGACATCGGAGAACGCGAGCACAGCGGAGCCGATCGGCGTCTCGACGACGCACGAGCGGTAGGACGACAGGGGAGGCATGGATCCATCATGACTGCTGCTTCCGACACTGATCGGTGCGAACTCAGCGGCAATCCCGCGAAACTCCGAGGATGCACGCCCTGCGGTGGCGGCGGGTGCATACTCTGACAGCGTGTGGCGTGCAGATGACGACGCTGCGGATACCGACTCCGCGGCGACCGCGAACCCTACCGACCTGGGTGTCGCGGAACCGGGTGTCGAGGTCGTGCACGCCGCCGACTCCGAACGCGACCGGCTGCGTGCCGCGGCCGCAGCCCTCGGGGGGCCGTCACCGCTGCTGCACTTCGCGGACGAAGCCGATGCAGCGATCGACGTCACGACGGCGCACCCGGCCAGCCTGCCGCAGTTCATCACGGGGCGTTCGACGCTTCTGTCGAACCTGTTCCGCGACGAGGTCGCGATGCGCACGGCCAGGATCGCCGCGGAGAAGATCACGGCGAAGCATGTCGAACTGCGCAACGTCAGGGCCATCGACGCGGTGCGACTGGCGGTCGGCGTCGCCACCTGGACGACTGCAGGGGAGCGCTTCACCGCGCCGGTGCTGCTGCGCCCACTCGGCATCCGCAGGCACCACACCACATTCGAACTGAAGCTGCACGGAGGGTTCTCCGTCAACCCCGAGCTCGTCCGAGCGCTGCGCGAGCAGTACGGGATCGAGGTCGATGGGGCGCAGCTCGCCGCGCTCGCGCACTCCGATGGAGTCTTCAAGCCGCAGCCCGTCATCGACCACCTCAGGATGGTGACGCGAGACATCGCCACGTTCAGCGTGCGTCCTCGGCTGATCGTATCGACCTTCGCCGACGTGGGCCGTGCGATGGCCAGCGACCTGTCGGAGCTCGACCATCCCGTCATCGACGCCCTCTCTGGGCACGACGGCGCACTGCAGTCGCTGCGCGGAGACCGCGATGTGCCGGAGACCCCGCACCCCGACGAGCGCTCGCCGGCATCCGACACCCTCCTGCTCGATGCCGACGCGGAGCAGGAGCGCGTGCTCTCGCGCATCACGGATGGGCAGTCCATCGTCGTGCACACGCTGCCCGGCACCGGCGGCACGCAGACGATCATCAACGCCGTCGGCTCACTCGTGCGAGCAGGCAAGCGCGTGCTCGTGGTGAGCCCGCGCCGTTCGACGCTGGACGGCATCAGGCACCGGCTCGCCGCCGTGGGCCTCGACGCGCTGGCGGTTTCGCCGACGTCGCTGCGCCGCGACCTGATCAGGGCGATCGGCCGCAACGAGAAGGCGGTCCAGCCCGATGTCTCTGACATCGATGACGCCCTCGTGCGCCTGCGCACCGTGCTGCGCGACTATCGGAGGGCGCTCGTGCGCGAGCACCGCACCATCCGGGTCTCGCCGCTCGACGCGGCACGGCGACTGACCAGGCTCGCCTCCCTCGCGAACCCGCCCTCGACCAGTGCGCGGCTCGGCCTGGACGCCCTGGAGAGGCTCGCAGGCGACCGGACGGACGCCGCCCGAACCCTCACACTCGCCGCCAGACTCGGCGAGTTCAGAGTCGGGCCTGACGAGTCGCCGTGGTACGGCGTGTCCTTCACAACGACCGAGGAGGCCCGCTCCGCCCACGAGCTGGCGGGCCGACTGCAAGCCGATGACGTGCCTGAGGTGCTGGAGCGCGGCTACGAGCTCATCTCGCAGACGCAGATGCGGCCGTTCTCGACCTTCGACGAACTCGGCGAGTATCTGCGACTGCTCAGCGGCATCCGGGATTCGCTCGACCGCTTCAGCCCCACGGTCTTCGAGCGCCCCCTCGCCGATCTGATCAAGGCGCACATGCCTCGGCGGGAATCCGCCACGCTCTCCGGAGCGGCTCGTCGCCGACTCAAGAGGCTCGCCAAGGAGTACGTGCGCCCCGGCGTGCACGTCGGTGACATGCACAGGGCACTGGTGCGCATTCAGCATCAGCGCACGCAGTGGCAGCATCTCGTCGACGTCGGCACCGTACCGGAGATCCCGATCGGTCTCGCCGATGTGCAGTCGCAGTGGGAGCGCGTCACCGCAGACCTGGAGCGCCTCGACGGTGCGCTGTCGAGGGGCACCCGCCTCGCGGCTATGCCGGTCACGCGCCTGGTGCGCACCCTCGGCGGTCTCGCCGCCAAGAGCAAGGTGTTCGACAACATCGTCGAGCGCGCGGAGCTGCGCGCCAAGCTCGGCGCGCTCGGCCTCGAGCCGCTGCTGAACGAGCTCGCCGTTCGCCACGTCGACGAGGGACGCGTGGCGGAGGAACTCGAGTTCGCGTGGTGGCAGTCGGCGCTGGAGCACCTGCTGCAGTCCGATCGTGCTCTGCTCGGTGCGAACACCTCGGTGGTCGACAAGCTCGAGCGCGACTTCCGCCTGGTCGACGAAGCCCACGCATCCGCGTCAGGCTCGCTGCTGGCCTGGCAGCTCGCCGCGCAGTGGAAGATCGGCATCATCGACGAGCCGGATGAGGCGGAGGCGCTCAAGCGGGTGCTCACCAGGGGCGATGCCGATGCCGCGGCACTCACCGCGCGCGCTCCTGCGCTGATGCGCACGCTCGCCCCGGTATGGATCGCCTCGCCCTATGAAGCGCCGCAGCTGCCGCAGGAGGAGAGCTTCGACGCCGTCATCGTCGCCGATGCCGCCGCGATCAGCGTCGCAGAGTCGGCACCGGCGATCAGGCGCGCCCGTCATGTCGTCGCGATCGGTGACCCGGTGACGCAGAAGCCGACGCCGTTCCTGGTGCAGCCGGGTGTGAGACCGGATGAAGAGGCGCCGTTCGACGGGGCCAGCCTGTTCGAGTCGTTGGCCGAGATACTCCCGGTCGAGACGCTCACGCGGAGCTATCGCGCGGGAGGCGAGGACCTCTCCGCCCTCGTGAACGACGCGTTCTACGGCGGTGAGATCGTCTCCCTGCCGTGGGCGGGCTCATACCTCGGGCGCGGCAGCCTCACGGTCGACTACGTCGAAGGCGGCCTCGGTGCGCCGGATCCGGAGACCGGCACGGTCTCCAGCCCCGACGCCGAGGTGGCGCGCGTCGTCTCGCTCGTCGTCGAGCATGCCATCAACAGGCCGAGGGAGTCGCTGATGGTCGTCAGCGCGAACCAGCGTCACGCCGACCGGGTGCGCCATGCGATCAACATCGCGTTCTCCGGCCGCAGCGATGTCGCCGACTTCGTCTCCCGCGACACCAGCGAGCCGCTCGCCGTGCTCACACTCGAAGAGGCGGTGGCGGAGAGCCGTGACCGCGTGATCTTCACGCTCGGCTACGGACTCACCAAGCACGGGCGCGTGCTCAGTGACTTCGGCGAGCTGTCGACGCCCGACGGGGAGAGGCTTCTCACCGTCGGCATGACCCGAGCGCGCCGCTCCATGGTGATCGTGTCGTGCATCAGGCCCTCGGCGTTCGACGAGGGGCGCCTCGAGTACGGTGCAGCGACGCTGATGAGCATCCTGTCCGGGTTGTCCTCGCACGATCGCGAGGCCAGGCTCGAGGATCTCGCCGACCCTCTCACTCTCGCTCTGGCGCGGGAGCTGCGCCGAATCGGCGTCGCCGTCGATGTCGACTACCGCGGACTGCTCCCGCTCGTCGCCCAGCACGGCGGCAGAGCCGTCGTCGTGGAGTCCGACCCGGAATCGCGCGGCGAATCGCTGCGCGAGTCCCTCAGACTGCGCCCCCACGTGCTGCGTCGCCTCGGCTGGCACTACGTGCGCGTGCACGCGTTCGACCTGTACAGCGATCCGGTCGCTGTCGCAGGGCGGATCGCCGCAGTCCTCGGCGTGCCCGGCGACACGCACAAGGCCGAGGGCGACACCCAGCCGATGGACCTCTGACCCGGCTGCGCTGACCGATGGCACGCATCTGGCGCCTGAACCAGGGGCGTATTCTGGAGGCGTGACAGCCTCGGATGATCCCCCGCAGCGACAGCGCGTCGAGCGTGTTTCCGGGGCGCGGCGCGCGCGGCTGACCAGGGTTGCAGGAACGTTGGGCGACGCGGACGCTGAGGCGACCGTGCGCGGGCACGAGCCTGGTGTGATGGCGAAGGGGGAGCGCGGCGCGAACGATCAGCGACTCCGCGCCGACGTCCCGCCCCACTACTGACGCGTCGTCACCGACAAACGCACCGAGGAGGAAGCGGGCGCCGCCCGGCTCGTCCGGATGCGGCGCCCGCTGCGTGCGAATCGAGTCGGATCAGGCGCGATCCTTGGCGAGCAGGTCGCGGATCTCGGTGAGCAGCTCCTCCTGCGTCGCACCTGCCGGCTCCTCCTCGACGGGGCGCTTCGCGGCGCGGCGCTCGGCGAGCCTGTTCATCGGCATGACCAGCGCGAAGTACACGACCAAGGCGATGGCGAGGAAGTTGATCGCAGCGGAGATGATCGCGCCGACGCCCAGCTCAGCGTCGGTCACGATGCCGGGAATCGTGACCGTCCACGCGGCGAGGTCTCCTGCGGGAACGAACGCACCGATCAGCGGATTGATGATGGCCTCGACGAATGCGTTGACGATCGCGGTGAATGCACCGCCGATGACGACGGCGACGGCCAACTCGACCACGCTGCCGCGCATGATGAACTCTTTGAAGCCCTGGAGCATCCGGATTCCTTTCCCTCGCCGACTGATCGGCCGAACGGCACTCAGCGAAGATGCGCGAGTACTCGCGCCGGGTCAGGAAGACGCCGGAGCGGGAGCTTTCGCTCCGGAATCAGATGATGGCGCAGATGCGGTGGAATCTCCGGATGCCGCGCCGGAACCGGTCGCAGATGCTCCAGACGAGCCGCGGGAGTCCGTGCGGTAGAACCCCGAGCCGTTGAAGGTGACGCCGATCGAACCGTAGACCTTGCGCAGGGAGCCCCCACATGCGGGGCAGTTCGTCAGCGAAGGGTCGGAGAACGCCTGAACGGCGTCGAAGGCGTGGCCGCAGCTCTTGCAGGCGTAGGCGTATGTGGGCAACGGGACCTCACTCGTCGGGACTCATCGCGCGAAGGTGATCGTGCGGGTGGGCGTGACGACGCCCGTCACTGGCTGATCGTGCATCTCGCGGGGCACCGCGTCCACCAACTCTGAATCATAGATCACCGCGTATATGGGAGGCCTGTTCGCCAATGACGCGAGCGTCGTGTCGTAGTAGCCGCGGCCCCATCCCATCCGCCACCCTTCGCGGTCGACGGCGGCGGCGGGGACGAACATCAGATCGACGTCATGCACGGCGAGCGGGCCGAGCGCTTCGCCGACCGCCTCCGGCACGCCGAGAGCCGTCTCGACCTCGTCGCCGTCCGGATCGGCGACGGTCCAGTCGAGCACGCCGTCGCCGCGCGAGATCGGCAGCAGAATGCGCAGACCTCGTCCCATGCTCGCGGCGAGGAAGCCGCGTGTGCCTGGTTCGGTGGGGGAGGAGAGGTAGCACGAGACGCTCGCTGCGCTGTGCGCTGCGACGAGAGCCTCGAGCTGTTCGGTGAAGCCGGCGTCCGCCTGCTGGCGCCGGGTCGGTGCGAGTGCCCGTCTGCGCTCGCGCACCTGCGCGCGCAGCGCCCGCTTCGCGTGCCGCGCCTCGTCCGCCATGACTCGAGTGTAGGCGGGGCATGGCGCATCGGGCTCGGGAGGTCATTCCGGGGGATTGTCCGCGGCATCGCTTAGGGTGGGGCCATGGAACGAGCAAAGATCAAGGCCGTGATGCCGGTCGCGGGCCTCGGCACGCGATTCCTGCCCGCGACGAAGGCGACGCCGAAGGAGATGCTGCCGGTCGTCGACAAGCCGGCCATCCAGTACGTCGTAGAAGAGGCAGTGGCCGCCGGCATCCGCGACGTGCTGATGATCATCGGCCGCAACAAGAACGCGATCGCGAACCACTTCGATTCGGTGCCGGAGCTCGAGGGCAGGCTCACCGAGAAGGGCGACGACTCGAAGCTCGGCCACGTCACGCGTTCCAGCGACCTCGCCGACGTGCACCTGCTGCGCCAGGGGGAGCCGAAGGGCCTCGGCCACGCCGTGCACCGTGCAAAGCAGCACGTGGGCGACGCACCGTTCGCCGTCATGCTCGGCGACGATCTGATCGACGAGCGCGACCCGCTGCTGACGAAGATGATCGAGGTCAACGAGAAGCGCGGCGTCATGGTCGTGGCGCTGATGGAGGTCGACCCCGAGACGATCTCGATGTACGGCTGCGCCTCGGTGGAGAAGACCGACGACCCGGACGTCGTGAAGGTGACCGACCTGGTCGAGAAGCCGGCCAAGGAGGACGCCCCGAGCAACCTCGCGATCATCGGCCGCTACCTGCTCACCCCCGAGATCTTCGAGGTGCTCGAGCACACCGAGCCGGGCAAGGGCGGCGAGATCCAGCTCACGGACGCGCTCAAGGAAGTCGCAGGCGATCCTGAGCAGACCGACGTGTACGGCGTGATCTTCCGCGGTCGCCGCTACGACACGGGCGACAAGCTCGACTACATCAAGGCGATCATGAGGCTCGCCGCCGACCGCGAGGACCTCGGTCCGGAGCTGCGTCCGTGGATAAAGGAGTTCGCGGCGGGTCTGTAGCCCGCGGCGCAGGAAGTCGGATGGAATCGACGTCGGCGCACAGCCATGGGCTCGTGTCCATCCGGCTCGTCCGCCCCCGCGACGCGCGCACGCTGCAGAACGAGCTGCAGACCAACCGCACATGGCTGAGGCCGTGGGAGGCGACGAGCCCGCGCGGCGGCGTCTCCTTCGATATGCGGCTGTCGATCAGACGGTTGCTTCAGCAGTACCGCGACGGCGGCGGCGTGCCGTTCGTGATGGAGTACAACGGCGAGGTCGCCGGTCAGCTGAACGTGTGGGGCATCACGCGCGGTTCGTTGGAGTCGGCGACGATCGGCTACTGGGTGAGCGAACGGTTTGCGGGGCGCGGCGTCACGCCGGTGTCGGTGGCGCTGGCGACCGACATGTGCTTCTTCGAGATGGGCCTGCACCGGATGGAGATCTGCATCAGGCCCGAGAACGCGGCGAGCCTGCGCGTGGTGCAGAAGCTGGGCTTCCGCTACGAGGGCTTCCGGCGCAGGTACATCCACATCGACGGTGATTGGCGCGACCATCACGCGTTCGCGCTCGTGCGCGAGGATGTCCCTGACGGCGTGCTGAAGCGCTGGACGGAGGGTCGCGTGCCGCCCGACGCTGGGGCCATCCCGCAGGGGTAGCCCGGCGTGTCTCACCGGGCGTCCGCGCGTCGAGCGCGGTATACGAGACCTCTCGCTTAGCGTTGCGGCATGGGAGGACAGGTGCTGGGCGGAGGCGTCGTCGTACTCGTCGCTGTGCTGCTCTGGCTGCTGTATCTCTTGCCGAGCATCATGCGTCGATCGCGCTACGACGCGGCGGAGCGCAATGCGCTGCGACTGAACCGCGCCCTGCGCGTGCTCGCCGAGACCAGTGAGACTCCGGATGAGGTGCGAGTCGAGCTGACCGCACGCCAGGCGCGGTCTCAGCAGAAGGCTGCACGCAGGGCGCAGGCCGAGGTCGAGCGGCTGCAGCGCGAGCGCGAAGAGATCGAGGCGGAGCAGGTGCGCCTCGAACGCGAACGGGAGCTCGCCGAGATCGAAGAACGCCGTCAGCGGCTCGAGGCAGTGCAGGCGGAGCTCCAGCGGCGTGAG
Source organism: Microbacterium halotolerans (assembly GCF_003569805.1). Classification (GTDB taxonomy): domain Bacteria; phylum Actinomycetota; class Actinomycetes; order Actinomycetales; family Microbacteriaceae; genus Microbacterium; species Microbacterium halotolerans. The sequence goes on from NZ_QVLP01000018.1 coordinate 261,026, forward strand.
GCTGAGCGCGATCTCGACGCCCAGCGACGTGCCGACGCGAGGGAAGCCGACGCGCAGAAGCGCCTGCAGGCTCGTAGCGTCGCCGCGGCACGGGAGGCGCGCAGGGTCGAGCGTGTGCGGATGACGGTACCCGCACAGCCAGAGGAACCGGACACTGCGGCGGGCGAGAGACCGCCGCGCGATGATCGCGCCGCGGTCCGTCGACGGGTTCGCTTCGCGGCGATGCTGATCGCTCTGTCGGGGATCGCGCTCGCTGGATGGGGTGCGTGGCTTGCCCTGGCAGGCGTTGCGTTCAGCGCATGGGCGGGCTTCGCAGCGGGCGGAATCGCCCTGTTCGCAGTCGCCGCACTGACGCTGCGCCGGATGGCGCATGTCGCCCAGCGAGCCTCGGTCCGCGAGCAGCGCTCGTCGGCTTCTGGGATGAACGAGGTCGTGTCGGGCGAGGTGCGGCGCGCCGGGCTGGGTTCGGAGGCGGGTCTGCTGAACGCGGCCGATCGTGGCTGGACACCGCGGAGGATTCCCGCGCCCATGTCGACGACAGCCGGCTCGCAGGCGGCCTCGGTGGCAGCTGCGCAGGCCGCCAGGGTCGAGCTGCTGCGCGCGGCCGATGAAGAGGCGCTGCGGGAGAAAGCCGAACGCATTCGTCCCGAGCCGCTGCCGATCCGCTCCCCGCATCGCGTGGAGCGTGCGGCATCCGATCCGGCTGCGGCGGTGGAGCCCGCGGCGACGCCCGCCCTGTCTGCAGCGGAGCCGAGTCGGTATGCAGCGATGGGGTACGTCGACGACGCCGAGATCGAGCAGCACGTCCGCACGCTGATCGCGCGCCGAGCGGCAGGCTGAAGCCTGCAGCGACATCCGGCTGCGACCCGTTGCGAGCCATCCGCGTGCCACCTACGGCGAGGACTCCATCCGTGATCTGGTAACGTGTATGAGGTTGTTCAAGGGGCATTGGCGCAGTTGGTAGCGCGTCTCGTTCGCAATGAGAAGGTCAGGGGTTCGAATCCCCTATGCTCCACCATAGGAGGGTTACTAGAACCCACAGCCGCGAGGCTGCTGGTGAACAGTGATCCCCACATGGCCGCTTCACGCACGTGGATGTCAGCGAGAAGGCCACCCTCCGGGGTGGCCTTCTGGTGTTTCTGGGTGCCGTGTGCCTCGATGAACGCTCGAGTGAACGCGGCGAGGGTCTCGTCCTTGGTTCGGGCCCGTCCGGGCGGTGTCGTAGGCGGACTCGGCAGCGTACAGCTTGTCGTGGTGGTTTGAGGATCTTATCCGACCACCTCTTCGTCGACGATGCAGATGACGCCGAACAAGGCCCGATTGAGGCGTCTACCCACCTCATCGTCGGCGAGCAGGTTGTCTTCTTGGCTGTCGAGCGCGATGGGCTGGTTGTCGAGTTGCTTGTTGAGAAACGCTGAAAACCGGCCAGATGGTGGCCTCACGGAGCTCCACTACTCGCCGCTGTTCTTCGGATACCACGAAAGGGATCGAGAGAATCTCTACGAGACTTGCCTCCGGCTGGCCACCTGGAGCAAACCGCGCTCCGGTGCGAATCGGGTCGGTCGTCGTGAACGGGCCATCGGCAGCCACGACACTCGGGTTGCGATCACCACCGCCTGTGGATCGTCGCACGTCGTCGGGCTCGACGCTCAGGGCCAGAGTGAATCCTCTGGGAACTCCGCGCCGGGTCACCACCACCGTCGTCGGGGCTCATTTTGCCGGGCGAAGTCCAGCGATAGCGGCATCGACTGCCGCCGACGCAAGCTTGGGGTCGGTGCCTGATCTTGCAAGGAGCGCCGTACCCTCGGCCAGGACGAGGAGTAGTTGTGCTTGCGCCTGGGGAGACGATGCCGCGGTGACCTCGCCGCGATCCTGAGCCTGACGAAGCGCCTCGGCCGTCAAGCGGGTGAACTGGGAAAATGACTCCGCGACCAGAGCGGTCGCGTCGAAGTCCTGCGGCACGAGCTCAGCGACGGTATTGCCCATCATGCAGCCGTGTGGGGCGTGGGGATCGGATGCAACGGCTCCGAGCTGGGCGGGCATGATCAGCACTTCGCGTAGCGCGGGAAGCAGTGGGATGCGTGCGAGCGCCAATCGCAACGACGCTTCGTACTCGGACCAGTACAGCTTCACGGCCTCGAAGTAGAGCTGGCGCTTGTCACCGAACGCCGCGTAGAGGCTCCCGCGTTCCAGGCCTACCCCGTCGACGAGCGCCTGGATCGACGTGCTGCCGTAGCCGGAGGCCCAGAAGACGTCGCGTGCGCTCTTGAGTGCGTCGGCCGGGTCAAACCCTCTGGGCCGTCCAGTTCTTGCCATGCAATGACGCTACTACTTCTTGACTCATCATTCAAGAAGTAGTAGCGTTCCTATCGACTTCTGGAACGTGCGCATGTAAGTCTGCATGAGCGGCGGAGCAGAGTCATCCGACCGGTCATTGGGCTGCTCTCTCCCCCCGCCTGATGCCGCCAAGCAGATAGGACCGACAACATGAAAGACCTCCGCGCCTACGGTGCTTACGCGATCGTCACCGGAGCATCTTCCGGTATCGGTCGACAGTTCGCCAGGCAGCTGGCTGCCGCGAGGGTGAACGTCGTCCTGGTCGCACGCCACAAGGACCGTCTCGAAGAACTCGCCACCGAGATCTCGGACGAGCACGGCATCGAATGCAGGACCGTCGCGTTGGATCTGCTCGCCAACGGGGCGATCGATCAACTCTCGCAGGAGGTCGCGGGACTTGATGTCGGGATCGTCGTCGCGAACGCTGGCATCTACTACGCCGGGCCCCTCGTGGACAACGACCTGGCGGACGAGCTGGACGTCCTCGCCCTCGACGCGGCCGTGCCACTCCAACTCGCGCACCGCTTTGGGCGCGAGTTCGTCCGGCGCCAGCGCGGCGCCCTCATCCTCGTGTCATCCAGTATCGCGGCCAGCCCGGTGCCGTACGAGGCGAATTACGCAGCGGCCAAAGCGTATGTCCTTTCCCTTGGTCAGGCACTGAACTACGAATGGAAGAAGGACGGCGTAGACGTGCTGGTCGTCTCCCCGGGCCCGACCCAGACCGAGGGACTGGACAACGCAGTCGGAATCGACTTCAGCACGATGGGCGGAGCCAAAATGGACCCAGCACAGGTTGCGCGCACCGCCCTCGACAGCCTCGGCAAGCGCGCCCACGTCATCCCTGGCTTCAGCAACAACCTTGCTGACATGGCCGCGAAGTACCTCCTACCGCGGTCGACCTCGGTGCGGATGTACGGACGGATCATCAAGCAGGCGCTCACCGATGACGCCGGCGGTGCCGCGTGAGCCGCGTCGTCTACCGGTCTACCTTCGGCGGTCCGGAGGTGCTTGACGTGCGCGAGATCCCTGACCCACACGCCGGCCCGGGGGAGATCCGTATCGCGGTTGGCGCGATCGGGTTGAATCCGATGGACTGGCAGATTGCGGCCTCCGTTCGCCATGCGGCGATGTTCGGCATCACCGGCCCGTCCGGTTTCGGCTGTGACCTCGCTGGCGTTGTGGACGAGGTCGGGCACGGTGTCGCCGGGTTCGCGGAAGGCGACCGCGTCTATGGCGGCGTGCTCGTCGGTGCCGCTGCCGATCATGTGGTGCTGCGCGTGCCGCTGGCGCCACCGAACCTGCTTGTGTCCATCCCGGACGGCATTGACGATGCCACCGCCGCAGCCTTGCCGACCCCGGGCTTGACTGCCCTGGCAGCCATCGAGGCGATCCGACTGGGCCCTGCTGACGTCGCTCTGATCGGCGGGGCTGCCGGAGGCGTGGGCGTCCTCGCCGTCCAGCTCGCTCGGCTCGCCGGAGCCAAGGTGATCGGTACGGGTGCGCTGGGCACCTTTGACTTCCTGCGACAGATCGGTGCGGTTCCCATCACATACGGCCCCACCTTGCCAAGGCGGCTCCGTGAGACCGACACTGGCGGCATCACCGCCGCAATCGACCTTCACGGTTCGGATACCGCCGAGGCTGCCCTCGCTCTTGGCGTTCCGGCATCGCGCATCGCCACCGTCGCTTCCGAGCGCCGCCTGCCCGGTGTGCATGCCACCGGTGCTTTCGCGGCCGACCCTGCTTCTCTCGGGCGCATGACAGAGGCAATCCGCCGAGGTGAGGTGACCGTTCCGATCGCCGCTCGCTTCCCCCTCAGCGAGATCCGGGAGGCTGTCACATTGCAGTCGGCTGGTCACGTCCACGGGAAGATCATCGTCATGGTGTAGCCGTCACCGACTCCAGGAAGAACTCTTGGCGGCTCTTCGGGCTTCAGGCGGGGGCGACGGTGTCGACCGCACGATCCTCACCGCGACGCTCACCGGGATGCTCGCGACCAGGTTGCGGGCGGCGTGCCGGTGGCGGTGCGGAAGAAGAGTGAGAAGTTGGAAGCGTCGGGGAAACCAAGTTCCGCGGCGACGCGGGCGGCGGGAAGTCGGTCGTGGACGAGGAGTCGTTTCGCTTCGAGGATGAGTCGTTCCACGAGGTACGCCTTGGCTGTGCCGCCTGTTGCGCGTTGCACGGCGCGGGTGAGCGTGCGTGGTGCGTATCCGAGTGTCCGAGCGTAGTAGCCCACGTCGTGGTGTACGCGGAAATCCGCCTCGACACTGGCCCGGAACAGTTCGAACGTGCCGCTCTCCGTCGGCTGCACCGTGCGGGGCGGGTCCAGGAGGGCGATGAGCGCTGACAGCAGGATCTGTGGCAGCTCCGACGATGCGTCCGCTATCGGGTTTCCGGCTTCAAGGAGCAGGTGCTGACGGGCGGCGTCGATGCTCGGCCACGCGTCGTCTGGGACGGTCCAGGTGGGGGTGATGTGCGAGGTGGCGGCGACCTCCCGGGTGGCATGCGTGACGGGTGCAGTGGGGACGAACAGCACCAGGGTCCCCGCCAGTTCTGCGATATCCCCCCAGCGGTGGACGGCGCCGGCGGCAATCCACACCGCACTGCGTGCCGCAAGCGGACGTGTGTGGAAATCCACGGTGACACGACCACGCCCGGCGTCGAGAATCGCCAGCACATGGAAGTCGCTCCGCTGCGTCCGGCCGTCGTTGAGCTGCCGGAGTCGCTCGAATGTCAACACTTCAACCGCGGGAGAACCAGTGCCGGTGGGCTGGTACGTCAGTTGTCGAACATCGTTCATGAGTCCATTTTCCACCAGATGCAGACGGATCGTGCGAATGCGCTCAGCGATGCTCCTGCGGTGGAATCGAGTATCGGCGACGGACGTCGTGAAGAAAAGGAGACTCATCATGACCATCGAATCGCAGCAGGCACTGCCCGCCTACGACCACCGTGACGGCACGGCTCCAACCCTGGTATTCCTGCACTACTGGGGAGGCTCTGCGCGCACCTGGCAGCCGGTCGTCGACCTGCTTCCTGGGCGGGACACCCTGTGCATCGACTTCCGGGGTTGGAACAGGTCGAAGGACCTGCCCGGCCCGTACACGCTGCAGCAACTCGCCGACGACACAGTCGCCATCCTCGCGAACGCGCAGGCGCAGGAATTCGTCTTGGTCGGCCACTCGATGGGCGGGAAGGTAGCCCAGTTGATTGCTGCGACAGAGCCTGTTGGTCTGCGCGGCATCGTGCTGGTGGGGTCAGGGCCGGCTAAGCCTGCCGCCGAGATCACCCCCGAGTATCGGGAAGGTCTTTCACATGCCTACGACACGGAAGCGACGGTTGTCGGTGCCCGAGACCACATCCTCACGGCCACCTCGCTTTCCGAGCACCACAAGATGCAGGTCCTTGAGGACTCCCGTGCCAGCGCGAGCGATGCCCGCGCCGAGTGGCCGCTCCGGGGCATCGCGGAGGACATCAGCGACAGGACGCAGATGGTCGGCGTCCCCGCGCTCGTGATCGCCGGCGAACACGATCAGGTCGAGCCGGTGGCAGTGCTCCGCAACAACCTCATGCCGTACCTGTCCAACGCCGAGATGGTGGTCTTTCCGAGCGTGGGACACCTCCTCCCGCTGGAGGCGACTGCGGCACTTGCCGAGGCGATCGAGGGCTTCATCGACGCCCGGTGACCGGTTGAAGGAGGGCACCAGATGCTCGAACTTGCGATGTCCGCAGTCTTGAACGTCCTCTCCCGCGCGCAGCCCGATCTCCTATTCCTGCTGTGTCCGTGACTGAAGACACGATCGTCGTGCGTTCTGCGGGAGTCGGCAGTTCACATGTGTCGCCTGTACATGATGGGCTGGGCGGCAATGGTGTTGGCGGCAAAGTTCGCCAGGACGAACCTGCGGAAGCTCGGCCGCAGCAGCAGGTGCGGCAGGAACGATCTGAAGTTCGGCCAGCTGCAGTGGTTGATAAGGGTGTAATCGTGGGATGCTTCGGGCAACGGTTGCATGGGGACGGAGTCTGCGAGTGCCGTCGTGCGCTGGAACCAGCCTGCAGTGTATTCCCACACAGCGCGGACTGTCTTGGGATCTGCGCTGTGAAAGTAGTTGAACAGGAACACATTTCCAGGGTCATGATCGACGTCGGCGATTCGCGCTGGGCTGCTTGCGGTGAGCTGATGCATGCGCCGGGCACGCGTATCGAGCGATGTCACCAGCTTCTGCCAAGCCTGATCTGCGCGGACCGCGTCCAGATCTGACACGGTACGCGTGCGGACGAGCACGACAACGTCGTAGCGCGCCGGCGCGACTCCGGCGGCCCGCAGCAGTCGTCCGCCTTCTCCTGGTGGCCGCAACGCCGCACGGAATGCTGTTGCCTCTATGACGTCGTCTCGGTTGTTGAGGCTCTGCAGCAACGGTTCGACCTGGTCGAGCGCCTCACTCCGTGCCCGCGTCGGGAGTGGGAACGGTCCTGCCCAGCGGCCGATCTCGATGGCGATGAGAGCGAATCCGTTGTCCGTGGGGGGTTGAAGTCGCGCTGGGGCTGCCCGGTGATCATTGACGAACGTGACTTCTGTCTCCATTGCCGCTCCTTGTATGTCAACACTTGTTGGCATCAACACTATGACTGGCCGGCGATGATGTCAACAAGCGTTGGCTTACACTTGGGGTCATGCGTAGGTCGTCGACGGAAACCAAAGCCGCGATCCTGGATGCAGCAAAGTTGAGGTTCGCTGCCGACGGATACGATCGGGCCACCATCCGCGCGATCGCCGCGGATGCCAGCATTGACCCCGCGATGGTGATGCGCTATTTCGGCAACAAGGCAGGCCTGTTCGCCGCGGCCGCCGAGTTCGATCTGGAACTGCCGGATCTGGCCGAGGTCTCCTCAGACCAGATCGGCGCGGCGATCGTCACCCACTTCCTCGAACGTTGGGAACGCGACGATTCCCTCCTGATCCTCTTGCGATCAGGAGTCACCGATGACGCGGCGGCAGAACGCATGAGGTCGATCTTCGCCGCTCAGCTCGCGCCGGTCGCTGCTATGGCGAGTCCTGACCCCACCCAGGGGATGACCCGGGCCGCGCTGGCGGCCACGCAGATCCTGGGGATGGCGCTGTGTCGCTTTGTGCTCGCCTTCCCTCCCGTCGCGGGCATGTCTCGAGCTCAGATCGTTGCGTGGCTCGGGCCGACCATTCAGCACTATCTCACCGGCAGCGAACCGATCACTTCTCCGCCAGGTCAGGCCGACGATCCAGGACTGGATCGGCACGTATGACCGCGGACATGCCGAGATCTGTGTCTTGGAATCACACTCAGCACCGACGCATCCGAGAACTCGACCTCAGATGCGATGAGCCACCTATGCCGTGCGGATCGTGACGCCCGCCTGTCGCAGCTTCCTGTCGACCGTCTCACGGTGGACACCTAAGCGCCGAGCGAATGGATGCATCGAATCACCGACCTGGTAGCACTCGACGGGCAGTCGGATCTGCTCGTCGCTGAGCTTCGGTCGCCGTACTCGGGTTCGATTCGGTTCCCGCTTCAGGGTTGTGCTCCCGCTTCCGTTCTGGGCCTTGCTCGCCAGATCGATGAGATGAAACACCTGGTCAGCTGATCGTCTGGGGAAGAAATTGCTTCCCAGGATGTCCACACTGTGTTGAGACAGTGAAGAAGAGGCTCCGCTCAGGCCGGGCCTCTTCTTCGTCTCCGGTCTCTGGCCCGCCGCTTACGCCACGGTGGCGTCGATCGTGACCTCGATGTTGCCGCGGGTGGCGTTCGAGTAGGGGCAGACGGCGTGGGCCGCCTCGACGAGCTGGTCGGCCGTGGCCTGGTCGATGCCGCCGAACTCTGCGTGCAGTGCAGCGGACAGCCCGAAGCGGCCGTCGCCGATCGATCCGATCCCGACCTCGGCCACGACGGCGGAGTCCGTGAAGCGAACCTTCTGTGCGGCGGCGACTGACTTGAGTGCGGAGTGGAAGCACGCGGCCCACCCGGCGGCGAAGAGCTGCTCGGGGTTGGTGGCACCGCCAGGGCCGCCCATCTCGCGGGGGATGGACAGCTCGACGTCGAGAAGTGCATCATCGGTCGTCGCACGGCCATCTGCTCGGCCGTTCCCGGTTGCGGTGGCGATCGCGGTGTAGAGGTTCTCTGGCATGGGGTGCTCTTTCTGTCGGAGGAGCGGATCGGTGAAGGCCGCCCGCTCGGTGGGTGTGTGACCGGCGAGCGAGGTGAGGCAGGGACCAATCGATCCGCGTGCTTGTTAATGTAGACGAACTAGTGCCCCTACGTCAAACCGCAAGCTCACACCGAGAGCGGTGCAGAATGGAGTCATGATGAGAGAGCCGGATCGCTCCTTCGGCGCCGCACCGGAACACCCTGGTCGCGGCGGTGAGCGTCGACCCGGCCCGCGCGGGGCGGTGACTCGCGAGCGCATTCTGGGCGCGGCGAGCGAGCTGTTCTACTCGCACGGCATCCACGCCACGAGCGCCGATCGGATCATCGAACGCGCCGATGTGACGAAAGTGACGTTCTATCGTCATTTCCGTACGAAGGTCGACGTCATCGTCGCGTACCTCGAAAGGCAGGCGACCAGGGAGGCCGAGGCGATCACGACCGTTCGCGAATCCGTCGGCTCCGACTGGGACAAAGCGTTCGAACTGCTGGCACACGGCATCGGTGCGGAGACCTGTCGGCCGGGGTTCCGCGGCTGTTCGTTCATCAACGCGGCCGCCGAGTATCCGGATCCGGCTCATCCGGTGCGCGTCGTGGTGGATCGCCATCGCGCGTGGTTCGGGGATGAGTTGGCGGACATGGCGAGGCATGCGGGAGCGGATGCTCCGGATCTCGCCGCAGACGAGCTGATGATGCTGCGCGACGGCGCGATGGTCAACGGGTATCTCTCGGACGCCGCTCGCGTGAGTTCGGCACTCGCGCGAGCGTTCCGTGCGGTGATCGAGTCGCACGGGGCCGGGCGGAGTCGCTCGGCGTGAGGGCGTTGGTGCGTCGTCGCTGGATTGCGCCGCACCGGTTCGGATTTGACATTGATGGGAGCGCTCCCATAAGGTTGCGCCCGGCGATTCTTCGGTGACCTCATGGTCACCTGTCTGCGCCGCTATCGGGGGATAGCTCACAAGAGCGAAGGGGAAACATGCAGGATTCAGCGCGCCCATCTTTCGGATGGGCGAAGCACAGACGTGCGCTTTTCGGCGCGGGTGCCACCGCACTCGTCGCGGGTGTGATCATCGCGGGCGCGTCATCATCAGCGACTGCTGCCACGGAGACGTTCAACCCATTCGACGTCAACGACGGATTCACGATCGTGTCGCAGGGTGATGTGCACCTGGCCAACGGGGAGTTGGAAGGATCGGCCGCCGCGTTCGGGTCTGTCTCGTCCGGCAAGCAGAACGGCTTCCCGCTGCTGCACGCCGCGGCGGGGGAGGCGCACTACACGGTCCCGATGATCGACGGAACTCCGGTGAGGCTCCTCGCCGAGCGGTTCAGCGGGTCGGGCGGATTCGACGTCTCCAACCGCGACGATACCGGCACGATTGCGGCCGACTCGCCCGAAGCCAACGCCGTGGTCAAGCTGGTCGACGTTGCAGGACTGACCGGTTCGCAGCGCGGAGGCGGAGTCGGCAACGCCGCGGGCGAGGATTTCCTGCGAGTGATGAACGCCGATGGCGGGATCATCGATCTGAAGACCGTGCCCTACGAGGGATCGGATGTCACGGACTACGCCACCGAGCAGTCGACCGTCAGCGCATACTTCGGCGACGTCGATGCGCAGGTCGCTCACGCCAACACGTGCCTTGCGGAGATGTACGAACCGGCGGAGGGCCTGAGCAACCCCGTGACCGTGACGGATGAGGGCGGTCTCGTCTATGTCGAGGATTTCGCAGTCGACATGCCCAACGTCATCGACTACGAGGTCATCGCGGGTAAGACGATCAAGCTCGACCGTGCTGACGGCTACGAGCCGACGGCCGACGCCCCCCTGGTCGTCAGGGTAGCGCCAGGCACCACAGACCTGGGGCAGCTTCGTTTCGACGGCTGGTCGCCTCAGGCGGGTGCTCAGCAGTCGCTGTCGAGCCATATCCTGCTCGATTTGTCAGAGGTGAGCGGTTCCGTCACGATCGACGGGTTGGCGCTCGGCGCGATCTGGGCGCCAAGTGCAGACCTCAGCTTCTCGTCCGGTGTCACGGCCAACGGCCAGTGGTTCGCAGGTGGCGACGTCACGACCGCTGGTGGCGGCGAGGTCCATCACCACGCATTCGAGGGCCGTCTGCCGTGCGCCGCCGAGCCCACGAACACGGACGCCACCGATGCCGCCGATTCGACTGACGCGACCGATGCCGCGGATGGGACCGACGCGACCGACAGCACGGATGCGGTCGACGGCGCGGATGCCACGGATGCCACGGACGGAGCCGATGGGACCGACGCGACAGACGGTGTGGATGCGGCCGATGGGATCGATGCCGCGGATGGGACCGACGCGACCGACAGCACGGATGCGGTCGACGGCGCGGATGCCACGGATGCCACGGATGCCACGGACGGAGCCGATGGGACCGACGCGACAGACGGTGTGGATGCGGCCGATGGGATCGACGCCGCGGACGGAGCCGATGGGACCGACGCGACAGACGGTGTGGATGCG
>NZ_QVLP01000019.1 GCF_003569805.1 Microbacterium halotolerans
GAGGCGTGCCCACCCGGTCGCCCGTGCCTGAGTGCGCCTATCGCAAGGCGGAGGAGGAAAGGGCACCGAATGTGCCCTGACCGACGACAACGCCGCGAGAGGCGTGCTCAGGCGCGGGCGAGGCCCAGCTCGATGAGTTCGGTGATGAGCTGGGCATAGCTCACGCCCGATGCAATCCAGCACTTGGGGTACATCGAGATCGGCGTGAAGCCCGGCATCGTGTTCGGCTCGTTCACGATGACGTCGCCTGCGTCGGTGAGGAACACGTCGACGCGCGCGAGGCCGCGGCACTCCAGCGCCTCGAACACCCGCGCTCCGAACGCACGGATCTTCGCAGTCTGCTCCTCGGTCAGCGCCGCGGGACACACGACGTCCGCGCCGTCGCCGCCGAGATACTTGCCTTCGAAGTCGTAGAACTCGCGCGTGGTGAGCACGATCTCGCCCGGCAGCGACACACGCGGCTCAGCCCCGTCTCGCCCTTCGAGCACGGCGACCTCGATCTCGCGGCCGACGATCGCGGTCTCGATGAGCACCTTGTCGTCCTCCGCGAGCGCCACACGCATCGCCTCCGCCAGCTCATTCGGACCGTGTGCCTTCGAGACGCCGACGCTCGAGCCGGCGCGGGCCGGCTTGACGAACAGCGGATAGCCGAGCGCGTCGGCCTCGGCGCGCACCGTCGCCTCGTCGTTATGCCACCGGTGCCTGCGCACGGTCAGCCACGGCGTGACGGGAATTCCCGCAGCCTGCAGCACGACCTTGGTGACGTCCTTGTCCATGCCGATCGCGGAATCGATCACACCGCCGCCCGCGTACGGGATCTCCAGAGTGTCGAAGAAGCCCTGGATCGTGCCGTCCTCACCGTGCACTCCGTGCAGGATCGGCAGCACGACGTCGACGGTGCCCAACGACGTCACGGTGCCGTCCTCGAGCAGTGCGCGCAGCTCGCGCCCCGATCCCGGCAGAGGCCAGAGCACGCGGGTGCCGTTGTCGACGACCTCGGGGAGCTTGTCCGCATCGAGCGCGAAACGCGCCGGATCGTCCTGCTCGAGCACGAAGACTCCGTCGCGCGTGATCCCCACGGGGATCACGTTGAACTTCTCACGGTCAATGGCGCCGAGAACTCCCCCCGCCGTTGCGGAAGAGATCGAGTGCTCGCTGGAACGCCCTCCGAAGAGCACCGCCACGGTCGTGCTGGCCATCTTGAGTCCCTTCGCCCTGAGGGGCGTCGTCGTCGTTCGTAAGGTGCGGAGCGATATGCGCCGGTTCCATGTTGCCGTCGAGCACCATCTTCACCTGACGCGCGATGGGCATGTCAACGCCCTTCGCCTTCGCGAGCTTCAGAACCGGTCCCACCGATCCCAGCCCCTCCGCCGTCTGTTCCATGTGCGCCACGACATCCTGCAGTGTGTATCCCTGTCCGAGAAGACGCCCCGCCGTGTTGTTGCGACTCAGCGGCGACTGACACGTCGCGATGAGGTCGCCGAGACCCGCCAGGCCCTGCAGAGTACCGGGCTGCGCGCCGTATGCGACGGCGAAGTCGGTCATCTCGACGAGGCCCCGCGTGATGATCGAGGCCTTGGTGTTCTCGCCGTAGCCGACTCCGTCGACGATGCCGATCGCCAGCGCGACCAGATTCTTCAGCACGCCGCCGAACTCGGTGCCGATCACGTCGGTGTTCACGAAGGTGCCGAAGTAGCGGTTCGATGCCGTGCTGGCGATGCGGGTGGCCGTCTCCTCGCTCACGGACGAGATCACGGCGGCAGTCGGCTGTTCGCGCGCGATCTCGAGCGCGAGGTTCGGCCCGCTCGCGACGGCGATCCTGGCGGGGTCGCAGCCCAGCGTCTCCTCGATCACCTGGCTCATGCGCAGCCCGGTGCGTTTCTCGACGCCCTTCATCAGGCTGACGACAGGGGCGTCGGAACTCCGGATGATCGGACGCAGCTGCTTCAGCGCCTCGCGCGCCGTCTTGCTCGGCACGGATACGTAGATCTCGTCGGCATCGGCGACGGCCCGAGCGAGATCGCTCGTCGCCCGGATGCTGCGCGGCAGATTGACACCGGAGAGGTACTGGGAGTTGCGCTTGGCCTCGTCGATCTCATGCGCGAGCTCAGGTCGGCGCGCCCACATCGTGACCTGGGCACCGCCGTCTGCGAGGACCTTGCCGAACGTGGTCCCCCAGCTGCCTGCGCCCAGCACGGCAACGCGAGTGGTCACATCCGCCCCGTTTCGTCCTGCCCGTGCTTCGTCGGGTCCCATCGCTCCTCGGGCGGCGTCTCGTGCCTCAGCTCCGCCAGCAGCTGCGTGATGGCGTCCATGACACGACGGGTCGCCTCTTCGATGGCGGCGCGCTCCGCTTTCGGGTCGCGCTCGCCGCTTGGCTGCAGGTCGGACAGGTCGATCGGATCACCGACGAGGACCGTGACGCGGCGACGCGGCGGAAAGAGGCGCAGCCGACCGTAGCGCGGCATGAACTGCTGCTCCCCCCAGTGCGCGACCGGAACGACGGGGAGCCCACCCGCCATGGCGATCCGGACCGCGCCGGACTTGCCGCGCATCGGCCACAGGTCGGGGTCGCGCGTGAGCGTTCCTTCGGGATAGACGATGACGCCCGTGGCGTTCTTGACCAGTATCTCCGCCTGCTTCAGCGCCTCGGCACCGCGACCGCCTCTGGCGACGGGAATCATCTTCGTCGCTCGCATGGCCGCGCCGAGCACGGGAATCCGGAACAGGCTCTCCTTCGCCAGAAAACGCGGTGCGCGCCCCAGCCGCCACGTCGCGACGGCGACCGTGAGCGGGTCGATCTCGCTGTGATGGTTGGGGGCCAGCACGTACGCGCCCTCTCGTGGCAGCTTCTCTCCGCCCCGGATCTCTATCTTCGCCATCCAGCCGACCACCGGGACGACGAGCGCAGCGAGCAGCCAGAAGATGCTCGGGCGCGATTTCTCGCGGGATGCGCGGAGGGCGCGGGCCATGCTTCAGCCCACGACGTCGAAGTCGGCGCCCAGCGCGGTCAGCTTGTCGAGGAACTTCTCGTAGCCGCGGCTGATCAGCTTGATGCCCGTCACACGCGACGTGCCCTGCGCTGCCAGCGCCGCGATGACGTGGCTGTAGCCTCCGCGCAGGTCGGGAACGACCATGTCGATGCCCTTCAGCGGCGTCGGGCCGCTGATCACGGCCGCCTGCTCGAGCGGACGGCGCGCGACGCGGCGCTCGGCGGCGTCGATTCCGTCCTTGTGCACGACGATGTCTGCGCCCATGCGCACGAGCGCATCGGTGAAGCCGAAGCGGTTCTCGTACACGGTCTCGTGCACGACGGACGTGCCCTCGGCCTGGGTCAGCGCGACGATGAGCGGCTGCTGCCAGTCGGTCATGAAGCCGGGGTGCACGTCGGTCTCGACCATCACGGCCTTGAGCGGGTTCTCCCCCCGTCGGAAGGTGATGCCGTCGTCGGTGATGTCGAAGTCCCCGCCGACCTTGCGGAAGACGTTGAGGAACGTCAGCAGCTCGTACTGACGGGCGCCCTTGACGAAGATCTCGCCATCGGTGACGAGCGCGGCACAGGCCCACGACACGGCCTCGTTACGGTCGAAGAGGCTGCGGTGGTCGTAGCCGGTGAGCTCCTCGACGCCCTCGATGAAGATGACGCGGTTCGGCTCGTACGAGATGATGGCGCCCATCTTCTGCAGCACGCCGATGAGGTCCATGATCTCGGGCTCGATCGCTGCACCGCGCAGCTCCGTCACGCCCTTCGCCCTCACGGCCGTGAGCAGCACCTGCTCCGTTGCCCCGACGCTCGGGTACGGCAGCTCGATGCTGGCGCCGTGCAGGCCGTCCGGTGCAGACAGCCGGATGCCGTTGGGCTGCTTGTCGACGACCGCGCCGAAGTTGCGCAGCGCATCCAGGTGGAAGTCGATCGGGCGGTCGCCGATCCGGCATCCGCCGAGATCCGGGATGAACGCCTGTCCGAGCAGGTGCAGCAGCGGACCGCAGAACAGGATCGGAATGCGGCTCGAACCCGAGTGCGCGTCGATCTCCTCGAACCCGGCCGACTCGGCACCTGCGGGGTCGAGCACGAGAGAGGCTTCCTCCTCGCCGTCGGTGACGCTGACGCCGTGCACCTCGAGAAGCGAGCGCACGACCTCGACGTCGCGGATCGAAGGAACGTCGCGAAGCGTGCTGGGCGTGCTTCCGAGGAGCGAGGCGACCATGGCCTTCGTCGCCAGGTTCTTCGCCCCGCGGACATCGACCTGACCGCGCAGGGGTCGCCCGCCGCGGATTTCGATGGTGTCAACGGATGGGTTCTGGAGGGTTGTGCCCGTGGTACCCAGAAGCGTCATTTATTGGCCTCACTTCGTCACGACGGCGGTGAACCGCCGATAGGAGCCGGCTGCCCCCAACAGTCGGAGCGATTGCGCTCCCCGGCTCACTGGACCGGCAAGGTCCGTGGCCGCCACGATTCGCGGCGGGCCTCGAACCGCTCGATGTCGTCCGCCTCACGCAACGTGAGGCCGATGTCGTCGAGCCCTTCGAGGAGCCTCCACCTAGTGTAATCGTCGATCTCGAAGCCGGCCGTGAAGTCACCGAGTGTCACGGTGCGGTCCTCGAGGCTCACTGTGACCCGGGCACCGGGGTTCGCGTCGATCCTGCGCCAGAGCTCTTCTTTGGTCTCCTCGGAGATCACTCCGGCGACGAGCCCCTGCTTGCCGGAGTTCCCGCGGAAGATGTCGGCGAACTTCGGCGAAAGTACGACTTTGAAGCCGAAATCACGCAGCGCCCATACGGCGTGCTCCCGGCTCGAGCCCGTGCCGAAGTCGTTGCCTGCGACGAGCACCGAAGCGCCCTGGAAGGCGGGCTGGTTCAGCACGAAGTCCTCGTCCTGACGCCAGCTGTAGAACAGCGCGTCGTCGAAGCCCGTCTTCGTGACGCGCTTGAGGAACACCGCGGGGATGATCTGGTCGGTGTCGACGTTCGATCGCTTCAGCGGCGCGGCTATGCCGGTGTGGGTGGTGAATGCTTCCATGGCTCTAGGCCTCCGCTCCGCTCAGCGCGGGTTCGTTCTCCGGTTCGAGATCGGACGGACTCGACAGCGTGCCGCGCACGGCCGTCGCGCCTGCGACCAAAGGCGAGACGAGGTGCGTGCGCCCGCCCTTGCCCTGACGCCCCTCGAAGTTGCGATTGCTGGTCGACGCGCTGCGCTCGCCCGGAGCCAGCTGGTCCGGATTCATCCCCAGGCACATCGAGCATCCGGCGAAGCGCCACTCGCCGCCGAAGTCGGTGACGATCTTGTCGATCCCCTCGGCCTCAGCCTGCAGGCGCACCTTCGCCGATCCGGGCACGACCATGACGCGCACCCCTTCAGCCTTCGTCTGGCCCGCGATCACCGACGCGAACGCGCGCAGATCTTCGATGCGGCTGTTCGTGCACGACCCCATGAACACCGTGTCGACGGCGACATCCTTCATCGGTGTGCCTGGAGTCAGGTCCATGTACTCGATCGCACGTCGTGCTGCCGAGCGAGCGGACTCGTCTTCGAACGACTCCGGATCGGGAACGGCCTCGCTCAGCGGCACCCCCTGACCGGGGTTCGTGCCCCAGGTCACGAACGGCTCCAGGTCGTTCGCGTCGATGAACACCTCGGCGTCGAAGACAGCGCCCTCGTCGGTCGGAAGCGTCTTCCAGTATTCGACGGCGCGATCCCACTCCTCGCCCTTCGGAGCGTGCGCACGACCCTTCACGTACGCAAACGTCGTCTCATCCGGCGCGACCATGCCGGCTCGGGCTCCCGCTTCGATCGACATGTTGCAGATCGTCATGCGGCCTTCCATCGACAGCGACCGGATGGCGCTGCCGCGGAACTCGAGCACGTAGCCCTGACCGCCGCCCGTACCGATCTTCGCGATCACGGCGAGGATGATGTCCTTGGCCGTGACGCCGGGGCGCAGCTCGCCCTCGACGCTGATCGCCATGGTCTTGAACGCCTTCAGCGGCAGCGTCTGCGTCGCCAGCACGTGCTCGACCTCGCTGGTGCCGATGCCGAACGCCATCGAACCGAACGCACCGTGCGTCGACGTGTGGCTGTCTCCGCAGACAACCGTGCTTCCCGGCACGGTCAGCCCCAGCTGCGGGCCGACGACGTGCACAATGCCCTGTTCCGCGTCGCCCAGCGAGTGCAGCCGGATGCCGAACTCCTCCGCGTTCCTGCGGAGCGTGTCGATCTGGGTGCGGCTGGTGACGTCGGCGATCGGCTTGTCGATGTCGATCGTCGGCGTGTTGTGGTCCTCGGTCGCGATCGTCAGATCGGGGCGGCGCACAGGGCGGCCCTCGGCGCGCAGGCCATCGAACGCCTGCGGGCTGGTGACCTCGTGCATGATGTGCAGGTCGATGTAGATGAGGTCAGGCTGCCCGCCCTCACCCTTCGACACGAGGTGGTCGGCCCACACCTTCTCAGCGAGGGTGCGCGGGTTGTCGGGAATCGACGGAATCGATGTATCAGCGGTCATCGCTAGCAAGTCCTAAAGTCTCGTCAGGTGAGCGGGCGTGAGAAGACTCCGCGACGAGATGGCCCTAGAACGTCGACCCGTCGCGGCGACTAAGAAGAAGCATCGCTCGCACCGCTCCAGGATAGCACTCTGCCACCCGCACTCGCTCTGCGTGCGCAGAGTGCCAGGTCGGCGCCGAGCCGAGGGCCCGCCTGCTTGGCAGATTCACGCAGGCGGACCGCGGACTCATCCGGTTGCCGCCGCCCGGCCCGAGCGATCAGCGATCAGCGTTCTCGACGGCCGCCCGCTTCTTGGTGTCGCGCGCGTTGGCGACCAGGCTCAGGACTGTGGAGACGATCATCGACGCGAGGATGACGCCGAGGGACACCCAGTTGTTGATGTCGGGAGCCCATTCGATGTGCTCGCCTCCGTTGATGAACGGCAGCTCGTTCTCGTGCATCGCGTGCAGGATGAGCTTGACGCCGATAAAGCCCAGGATGAAGGCCACCCCATAGTGGAGGTAGCGCAGCTTGTCGAGCATGTCGCCCATCAGGAAGAACAGCTGGCGCAGCCCCATCAGAGCGAACAGGTTCGCCGTGAACACGATGAAGGTGTTCGTGGTGATCGACAGGATCGCCGGGACGGAATCGATCGCGAACATCAGGTCGGTCATGCCGATCGCGACGAACACGATGAGCATCGGCGTCCAGATCTTCTTGCCGTCCTTCACGGTGCGCAGCTTCGATCCGTCGTACTCGTCGCTGACGTTCATGAAGCGGCGCAGCACCCGCAGGATGAAGTTCTCGGTGTTCGCCTCGTCCTGGTGCGAGTCGGGCAGCGACTGCCTGATGGCCGTGTAGATGAGGAACACGCCGAACAGGTAGAAGATCGGGCTGAGTGCGTTGGCCGCAGCGCCCAGGACGACGATGAAGATCGCACGCAGGATCAGCGCGATGATGATGCCCACCATCAGCACCTCCTGCTGGTACCGCCGTGGCACCGAGAACTGCGTCATCAGCAGCACGAAGACGAAGAGATTGTCGATCGACAGGCTGTACTCCATCGCCCAGCCGATGACGAAGTCGCGCGATGCCTCACCGCCGGCGACGAATAGCAGGACGAGGGCGAACAGCAGAGCAAGCGACACGTAGAAGGTGACCCAGAGCGCCGATTCCTTCGTGGAGGGAATGTGCGGACGCTTCAGGATCAGAGCGAGATCGCCGAGAAGGATGAGAGTGAGAACGACCAGAGAGGTGATCTCGAACCAGACAGGGATGTCCAACAAGGGCTGTGCCTTTCGGATGATGGGGTGACCAGGATCCGAAAGTCTCTCCCCCGCCGAAGCGGTGCGCACCCGGAGCCCTTGACCGGGCACGTGATGACGAGCGCGCGTTTGCGGGATACTCCCTCTCGCTCCCCCACTCTACCCGGTGACCGAGGCCGCGCCGCTCAGGTGCGGCCAATCGGCGCCGAACCCGCAGGGAGACGCCGATTCCGGGCACCGGAACGCGGGCTGACGGCCAGAAAGGGCGGCGGAGACTCGTCCTGGCTGGATGGCTCCGGATGGGCGATGACCGCGGTGTGATGCTGCGCATCCGACGGCTCGATGTTCTTCGCGTGCGAGATCCGCGCGTCCCGCCGGATCACGAGTGCTCCACGGCATGATCCGTCCTCTCCGCGGCCGCGGTGGGGCAGTATGACACCGCCCCACCGGGATCCGCATCACTCCGCGAGGAAGTCCTTCAGCGCCGCGTTCACCTCGTCCGCGTGCGTCCAGAGAAGACCGTGCGGGGCACCCTCGACCTCGACGTATCGGGCCTCGGGAACGGACCTGTGGAACCGGCGCGCGGTCGCGTCGATCGGCAGGATGTTGTCTTTCGTGCCGTGCAGGATGAGGGTCGGCTTGCCCGCAGCGCTGACAGCCTCGACATCGCCCCGGAAATCCTCGATCCAGGTCGGAACCACGGCGTAGGCCGCGACCGGAGCGCTCGTGACCGAGAGGTTCCAGTTCGCATCGACGACCTGCTGGCTGATGCGTGTGCCGAGGTTCTCATCCAGGTTGTAGAAGTTCTTGTAGAACTCGGTGAACCACGCGTAGCGGTCGCCCTCGGCCGCCGCCGCGATGCCGTCGAACACGTCTTGCGGCAGCCCCTCTGGGTTGTCGTCGCGCTGCACGAGGTACGGTTCGAGTGAGGCGAGGAAGGCGAGCTTCGCCACGCGCTCGTGTCCGTGGTTGGCGACATAGCGGGCGAGTTCGCCTGTGCCCATCGAGAAGCCCACGAGAACGACATCGCGCAGGTCGAGGGTCTCGAGCACCGTGTTCAGATCGGCCGCGAACGTGTCGTAGTCGTATCCGGTTCCGACCTTCGACGAGGCGCCGAATCCGCGTCGGTCATAGGTGATGACGCGATAGCCCTGCGCGAGCAGCTCACGGGTCTGACGCTCCCAGCTGTGGCCGTTGAGCGGATAACCGTGGATCAGGACGACGGGCTGCCCTGAACCCTGGTCCTCGTAGTAGAGCTCGATCGGGGAGCTGTTCTCTTTCCCGACGGTGATGTAACCCATGTTCTTGTTCCCTTCCATCTTCTCTTCCGTTTCCGGCGGACGATATTCGCCCTTGCGACAGTCGACCGTGTGTTTCGAACACGGTCAACCGGGTTCGTGATCGCACCGGCATCGAACACCGGTTCGCGGGGCGCCCCGTGTCGTTCTCCAACGAGATCTCATCTCGTCGACTGCCGTCCCCGCCGATTCGACCCCTACCCGGGTGAGCACGGATCCGACTCCACATCGCCCGCGCCGTCGACGGTGGCGAAGACCGCTGCAAGGCGCTCAGGCTCGGCTGTTCTCTCGGGGTCGCCGGAACCGGCTGTGCGCGCGGGTCTAGGGCGCTCCTGAGCGAGGAGGGTGCTCGCGCGTTCCGAGCCAGTGCACTCCCCCACCTGCAGGCGATCAGAGAAGAGTTCGTCGACGCGTTCACCTCCGAGCAGCTGAGCCACGTCGGCGAGGCTTCTGCGGCCATGCGCGATCACCTCGGCCTGAACTCGTCTCCCTGATCCTCTGCGACGAGAAGCTCTGCCGCTCCGGTGCCAGATCTGGTCGGCTCCGCCGTCGACGTGGACGTCGGACCCGCCGATAGCCTCTCTGCGGCTAATCCGAAAAGAGCCCGGTTCCGAGGAACCGGGCTCTTGAAAGTGAGGGTCGCATCCCGTCGATGCAGCTCGGCGACCGCATCCTGGTGCCACGCCAGTGGGTTCAGTCGTTCGGCAAAGCACCCGAATGAGAGAGTTGCCTTCAGTCGCGTATCACAACGGCGAAGAAACCGTTGACACTGCGCGACCGGGTTGTTCGCCGCCGCCCCGAAAAGGTGCCCTATAGACGAAGCCCGCCGATATGAACGGCGATCGCGCGAAGGACATGCAGCAGATTCTTCTGTTGCGCCTCGGGAGACGATCCGTGAGCGGTCGCCCCCGTGCTCGGCATGGGGATCAACTTGGGGTACTCGGTCAAGTCGTAGTCGATCATATCGTCGTAGTGACGCACCGGACGATCACCTCCAGGAACCCAGTCATATGAAAACTTGATCCCGCCCGCGACCGGCGTCCCCATGTGACCACGAGGTGAGGCGTTCTCGTCGGCTGGAATCTGCCACATCACCCTCCTACGCGCGCCAGGTGCGAGATCGAACGGCACCGCGAACAGACGCGCAAGCGCAGGTCCGATGATGTCTCCCTCAGATTGCTCGCGGAACTCATCCTCGGAGAGGCGCACAGTGATGTTCCGCGCGCTTGTGCGCCCGTGGTTCTCGAAGATGATGTCCATCGATCCCATCCCACCCACGCCAGGCACAATGTCGATGCCGACGTAAGGTCGCGTCTGATCCTCGCTGTTCTGCGCTTCCTGCGCCGAGGTCTCGCGCATCTGCCGCGCGGTCAGTCGAATCTGCACCGCCGTGAAGACAATCGCGACCAGCGCGACGATGACCCCGACGAGGGTAGCGATTGCCTCGATCCACGAAGGCACGAGATCGGCGGGCAGTTCTTGAACGCTCATCCACATGGACTCAAGCTAACGCGGCACTCCGACATCCCCCGACCATGATGTCCCGATAACGACCGGTTGACGGACGTTGGAGCGACCCGCGAGATTCCGCCTGAGTTGCTGTCCGCAAAGCCCGTCCGTCAATGCAGAAGCCCGGACACCTTTGGAGGACACCTTGCTCATCGGATACGCGCGAGTCTCAACCACGGAGCAGAACCTCGACCTCCAGACCGATGCCCTGAACCGCGCCGGATGCGAGAAGGTGTGGGTCGACCACGGTGTGAGCGGCACCAAGGCACCGCTCTCGCGTCCCGAGTTCGCCGATCTGTGGAAGCACCTCCGTGAGGGCGACGTGCTCGTGATCTACCGGCTCGACCGGCTCGCTCGTAACGCGCGGTCGGCACTGGAGATCGTCGAAGGTCTCGACGCGAAGGGCGTCGCTCTGCGGTCGCTCAGCGACGGCATCTCGACGGAGGGAGCCACCGCACGTCTGATCCTGACCATCATGGCTGCCGTGGCGGAGCTTGAGGTCACCATCCTGCGCGAACGCACCCGCGACGGTCTCGAAGCGGCACGATCGCGTGGAACGAAGCTCGGGCGACGAGAAGCGCTCACCAACGAGCAGAAGGCGCACGCAAGATCGCTCCGAGAAGACGGGAAGTCTCTACGCGAGATCGCGCGGCTACTCGGAGCCGGGAAGACGACGATCGCGAAAGTCGTGGATAGTCCCGACTCGACGCCGTAGGTCAACCCGAGACTCGCGAGCCGCCGTTCGACAGCCGCAACAGAATCGCGCCTACGACATGAACCGTGAACCAAGCGTCCTCGCGGCTCGCCTCGTCGGCGTTGTGCGCATCGCCCGTGTTGCTCCGGTCGGCTGACGCCCACCGACACGCTTTGTCGATCGTCTGGAGCAGCGGGGCGTCGTGCGAGGCGATGATCCCCTTGTTCTTTGCCGAGGTCGTCAGGTCTCCGAGTTGGTTGCCCTCCGCGCCGAGGTAGACGAGCGCTTCCTGGAGCGCCGTGCCCGCGTCGGTGATCGCGTCCGCTCCATCGCCGCGCGCGATCTCGGAGAGCGCGCTCTGGTAGCTCTTCTCGACGCGCTCCCATCCGGGCGTGGCTAGGAGACGCAGAACCGGCTCCACGACCTCGACATGAAGCTCTCGCGATGTGAAGGGAACCATCTCGCCGTCGATTAACTCGAACGCGATCCGGTCCTCCACGAGGACGCCGTTGATCGCATCGACGAGACGCGCGTTGAACGGGATGCGAGAGCCGCCCGGAACCATCATCCCGCCCACGAACGCTTGCCGGTATGCCTCTTGCTCGAACACGCGCTTATGCCCAGCAACGAATGCCTCAACGACGGACGGCACCGCGTCGTCGTCGCAGTCAAAGAGGTACTGGTAGAACTGTTGCGCTGGAGTATCTGAACCCTTGTAGAGCGCGAGTTGACCAAGGTCGACCAAGAGCAGTCTGTGCCCAGCCTCAGCAGCGCGGTAGTCACCACCGAACTCGCTGTTCATCACGAACTGGAGACGCACGCGTGTCTCACGCGAGAAGTGCTCTGACCAGAAGGTTTCGCCCTGCCGTTCACGCTCTTCGAGCGCGGCAAGCTCTCGTCTGCGTTTGAAGAGTGGAGACACGGAGACCTGCCTGTTCGATCAGCGCCGATAGTGGCGATTACTTCACCGTATCGTCGTTCCCGTCAGTGCCGACGGGCGACTCGCCTCCTGGCTCTGCGGATCGGAACATGAGATCACCATCACAGCAAGCCGCGACGTATCGCGCTCGCGACGCTGGTCCAATAAGGTCTGCCTGCGAAGAACCAGGTCGTGCCCCCGCTCGCCGCTCGGGCTGCAACTGCCCGTATCGCTCGTACCGGAATCAGTCGACCGCTGGCTCGTCCTGCTCTTCGAGGCTTCTCTTCCCGTAGAGCATCATCCGGTAGTGCGCCTCGTGCTTGGTGACGACGAAAATGCGCTCGAACACCTGCAAGTACAAGTCCTGGCTGAGGGGCGACGGTGAATAGTGTGCATCCTCGATTACAGAGTGCGATCCGTCATTCACCCACCGGAAGAGCGCCTGAAAGACATGCCGCTCATCTGTGTTGAGCAACGGTGTGATTTCGTCATCCCAAATGCCTCCACCCATGACGCGGAAGTAGCTCTCAAGGATGCGGCGCAGAATGTTTTCCAGCCCGATGATGTTCATCGCCTCGCCATCGACGGCGCGGCGCGCCTCCGCCCAGAGACGCCCGTACTCAGTCTCGACAGGGTTCTTCCTGCTCGACTCCACGGCGCTCGGAGTTGAGGGACGTTTGCGGATGAGGAAGAAGGTCCGACCCGCGCTACTCTCCCCCTGTCGTAGGTGGGCAATCTCTTTGTGGAAGTACACGTTGTGAGTCAGGACGAGCACCTGCTCGATTCGATCCGAACCGGATGATGCGCGACCGATCAGGAGTCGCACCAGCGTGCCAACGACGAACAGAACATCGCTGTCGAGACTGGAGATCGGGTCATCGATGACCGCGAGAATCCGAGGTGAGTCAGCCACTCCTTCGGTACGTCCGTCGAGCAAGTGGAAGTAATAGAGGAACGCAATGAACGTCCGCTCGCCCTCGCTCAACGACTGCTCTTGCACCTCTCCGTCCCCACGCGACAGCATGTAACCGTTCGGCAGCGATGTGGACTCTACGATCTTGAACGACGTGAATCCACTCCGCTCCAAGATGCCGTTGATCTGCTCGATCACTGGGCGGGTCGACTCCACCGACCGTTGGAGCAAACGCACCTCATCGTCCAGAGCCGCGATCTTGCCAGTCGCCTCCGTGACTTTGTCCTCAAGAGTCTTGATTCCGTCGTCGCGGGACTTCTGCTTCTGCTCGTATGTCGCGACAGTGCCTGCGAGTGAGACCTCGGCGAGATAGCGCCAGCACTTGCCAACAAGCAGAGGGCGCTCCGTCCGGCGATTTCCGACAAGCTTGTTGTGAGCGTCGATTGCGTTGTTCGCCGCCACGATCACGTCGTTAGCAGCCTTCAGCGCCGAATCGACAGACTCGAACTCGACCACCTCGGATGGGGTCGCGATCTTCTTCGCGAGCAACGCTGCGTTCGCCGCAATCACCTTGTCGAGCTTGCGGCGAGCCGTCTGGAACGCTGCCTTGTCTATGAACGCAGAGGATGCGAGCGAGGGCGCGTCGGCGGCGGCTGCAAGTAGCGTCTGCCATGCGTCGAAGTCCGACTTGAACGCATCGATGTCGGCTCGTTGCGCTGTGTAGTGGTCGTCGAACATGGTCGCGAGATCGGCAACCAGGTTCGCTGGCGCGACCTGCTGGCAGAACGGGCAGACCCCGTCGCTCTCGTGAAGGAACGACCGCCCTCTGGCGACCCAGTCGCTACTCCCCAGGTGCTCGACGAGCTCGCTCAGAGTAACGGTTCCGCTCCCGACCACCCTCGTGCCCAGAAGCGTGAATCCCGAATGGTCTTGCAGCGCGAAAGCCGGAAGCGCAGCGAGCTTGTTCTCGGTCGTGACATTGCCCGAGAACACCGCGTCTGCGTTCGAGGTGAGATCAGCGAGCACCGGAACCGGCTCATCGCTGACGGGGAGAGCCAGGAGCCGATCGACAAGTGTCTGCCTAGAGTTCCCAACACCACCGGTTCCCGTAAAGGCAGGCTTGAGCGAAGGGTTTGCATCGGTGAATACCTTGTAGGCGTCCCATGCCGTCTGTAGAAATGCAGCCTTGGCGTCTGAGTCAGCCGTCTGAGCTTGCCCCAGGCTGTTGGTCGCCCGCCCGAGCGCATCAACCGCCTGAGCCCGCTCGCCTGTGTCCCCCTCGATCTGTCCGAGACGAGTCTCGGCTTCGGCGCTCTTGTCGCCAATCACGAAGACACCCGGAATGCGGCTCGACTCGCGGAGCACCCTGCTCACAAAGTCACGGTTGTAGACCTTGATCGCCAGAGGTGCAGAGTCATGCCAGACGAAGCCCGCAGTCGCTTCGTGGGAACCGTCGAGCGCGCGACTGATCGTGGTCTTCCCAGAGCCGTTAGGACCGAAAAAGAAGTTGACTCGCTGGAGCGGCTTGAGGACGAGCGGCGTGACTCCGAAGCACGCACCCCCAGTGATCGTCAGCTGCTCAAGCACCGAGGACCTCCTGAGACAGCAAACCAATACCGATCACGACCGCCGCGTCGAACACGACCTTTCCGTTCGGCTCAAGAACATCGTGGATGCTACTTACGTGTACGTCGTCGTTCGACACAGGTGCGCTCAATTCGTCCAGGGGAAGCCTCGTAGCTCAATCTATCGAGTGGGTCCGACGACGCTGGGTCGCCCCGTCGGTTAGTCTGCGAACGTGTCCGACGATCTCACAGCACTCACCGCGAGGCAGCTTCTTGAGCGGATCGAGGACGCTCTCGGAGAACTGCTTCGACGCGGCATCGTCCGAAGCCGCAACGCACCGCTCGGCGACGTTGCGGAGCGGATCGTCTGGCTCGCTCGCGGCGGCACCCTGGAGCCGAACTCGACAAAGTCGCACGACGTGACGACAGTCGCGGGCGCGCGCATCCAGGTAAAGGCACGGATCATGACGGGCAACGGTGGCAAGTTCAGTCAATTCAGATCGTTCGACTTCACCAGCGCGATCTTCTTGACGTTCGACCCTGCGACACTCGACATCGCCTACGCAGGCGAACTAACGAGCGACGAGGTCACGGGTCACGGCTCGAAGAGCGGGTGGACGAACGCGACGACGCTGACCGGCGGTCGGGTGAAGGGTCTCGGTGTAGACGTGACCGACGAGATGCGCGCCGCCTATGCGCGACTTGACGAGGTCGCTCCCGCTGACTGACTCGCTAGGACGGGAAGCTCATGAGCGCCTTGTACGCAGCGACCTCATCCGCGACCAGTTGTCCGTCGAACATCCCGCCAGTCTCGACGATGAACTCTCGTACACGGTCGGCTCGAAGGTCGCACTCGAAGTGCCCTTCGGGACGAGACAGACCCTCTGATCGCGCGTGCCACACCATCCGGGTGCGCTGATGCTCGCCGACTACCGCTCCGCGCGTTGAGACCCACAGTCCTTCCTGCTCCATCCGAGCGCGCATCCATCTTGCGTAGGTCGAGAGCGAGTGTTCCGCTGAGTACACCCAGATGACCTCCGCCTCGGGTAGCCAGGCAGCAACGTCCTGGTAAAGCGCGATCGCATCGGACAGTACGTCGTAGGGGTCGATGAGCGGACTCAGGAACGTCGAGCACTCCACGAGGACTCGCTCCGCTACTCGCCGCCGGATCATTGGTCACCATCGCGGGATCTCGCGAAGCCCGCGAAGACCTCTTCAAGATCGTCAGCGACCACGGGTGTCACCACGTCGCTTCGCACCGGCAGAACGCGGACACGCGCCCAGAGTCGCATCTTCTCGATCGAGTCCTGTGTTGCAGAAGGAATCCGACCGCCGAGCGACGTACTGAGCAGCCAGGCTTGACAGACACGATGTGCGCGCAGATCGAGCGCGACTGCACCGACAAAGCTCGTAAGCGCAGCCCTCGCGCCACCGAAGATTGCTCGATCCGCGTCGAGTTCGTGGACTGCCGCGTGCAGCGTCGCGTCGAGTCGATCGCGACCTGCAAACACGACATCGAGGTTGAACCAGATTCGCGCGCGATCCAGCACGGACGCGATCTCCGAGCGCCACTCGACCGTCGCGGTGCCAGGGAACGCAAGCACAGAGTGCTCGACATACAGGGTCGCGCGCATGAGGCTCCAGAGGAGATGAGGCGGACGGCTGCGGGTACTCACCAACGCAGCAGTCCGCCAGGTGTGGTTCGGACGCTCTGCATCATGGTCGGGCGCTGCTCAGATGCCGCTCGATTCCGTTTCGTTCCGTCCCGACCATGATGCACTCGTGGTTACAGGAATCAGGAAGTACGAATCAGCCAAAGGCGTGCGCTACAAAGCGCGTTACTACAAGCCGGATGGACGCGAAGGGTCGAAGGCAGGCTTCCGCACGGAAGCCTCTGCAAAGGCGTTCCTGCGCGATCTGGAGCAGTCCAGAGCGCACGGGGCGTTCGTAGACCCCGCTCGCGGTCGCGAGACCATCGCGGTCGTCGCCGAGGAGTGGCTCGTGCGTCGCCGAGCCGCCACCGCGCAACGAAACGGGAAGCTCTCCACGCTCGCGCGGGTCGAGGGCATCGTTGAGAAGCACATCATCCCCACGCTCGGCGACCATCGCGTCGGGGCTCTGACGCAAGCCGACGTGGACACTTGGGTGAACACCCTCTCCGGCGAGGCAGAGAGCATCCGCAAGTACGTTTCCGTTCTGCGCGGCATCATGAAACACGCCGTGCGCTCGAAGCGCATCGCCGTGAACCCCGTGACCGACCTCACACTCCCGAAGTCTGCGCGCCGCCAGAAGCGCTACCTCTCGCACGAGCAGGTCACAGCGCTCTACAGCGCCGTCAACCGCACCAACGACGGGGAAGCTCACGGGTACGGGGTGCTGACGACGTTGCTCGCTTACTGCGGTCTGCGCTGGGCAGAGTTGTCCGGTCTTCGAATCGACGACATCGACTTCGCACGTCAGCGCATCCACGTTGCGCACACCATCGTGCTCGTCGCCGGTCGGCAGGTCGAAGAGTTGCCGAAGGACTACGAGGAGCGCGAGGTGCCGATGCCAGGGTTCCTCTCTACCCTGCTGAAGGAGCACGTCGAGCGGCGCGAACTGGAGCTTGTCGAAGACACCGCGACCCTCACGACGGCGCTTGAGCGAATCACGAACCGCGCGGAACAGATTGCGGCGCACCGCGTGAAGTACGACACGATGACTGCCTACATCGCCGAGGTCACCGAGAAGCGCCGAGTCCTCGACAAGCGCATTGCGGGCATCAACGCTGACCGTGAGCAGCGCATCGCCGCTGGTCTGCCGTACGAGCTTCTCGACGAGTCGATTGCCCGTGCGGAGCGGAAGCTCGCGCGGCTCCCCCGACCAGACGTTCTCACGGGGCGACGTGACAGCATTCCGGGGAAGATCGCTCGCCTGGAGAAGCTGTCGCTGAAAGACCCGCGTCAGAAGGAGATCATCGAGCAGGGTCTCGCGGCACTCGCGCAGCGCCCGCTCTTCGTTGGTGCCCGCACCCGCACCTGGCTTCGGAACGCGACGTTCCGCTCCGGGTGGCTGACTCCTGCCGTCGCCCTCATGGATGCCGAAGCACGGGAAGCTGCGGTCAAGGAGGATCGACCTATCCCCCGGCCGCTGGGCAACCTGGAGCCGCACGAGTTGCGTCATACGTGCGCCAGCCTCGCGGTGAGCGCCGGAGCGCACGTGAAGGTCGTGCAGCGCCTTCTCGGGCATGAGAAGGCATCGGTCACTCTCGATGTCTACAGTGACCTCTTCGAGACCGATCTCGACGATGTTGCGCGTCGGATGGACGAGATCGTCTGGGCGATGAGCGCCGACACGGACTTCTCTCAGGATGCGTCCGAAAAGCGTCCGATTCCAGAGGACAACCCGGTCTGGCAGATGTGATGCGTCCGAAATGCGTCTGTTTGGCTTCTCAGCCCTGACCGGCGCTTCCGCGTCCTGACAACGAAGAAGCCCCCGATCCCTGTATTTTCAGGGGACTCGGGGGCGTTCTCGTGTTGGTGACCCCAGCGGGATTCGAACCCGCGTTACCGCCGTGAGAGGGCGGCGTACTAGGCCGCTATACGATGGGGCCGAACAGTACTTCCCGTTGCCTTCCTCGCGGCTGACAACTAGGAAATTATGGCACGGCTTTTTGCCTCGCTCCAAATCGAGGACGGCTCAGCGTGTCGCCGCGCGTGCCACCAGGGCACAGTCTGCGCAGAGAACCCGGTGATTGGTTAGCCTCTTGCCATGCAGGTCACCAAGCTTGAGCACGCAACGCTCCGCGTCGCCGAGGGCGACGACATCCTGATCATCGACCCAGGCAGCTTCACCGCGCCGCTGACTGACCTCGACGGCGTCGTGGCCGTGGTCATCACGCACGAGCACGCCGACCACGTCACCGACGAGCACCTCGCCCACATCGCGCAGGCGGCACCGTCCGCCCCGATCTTCGCCCCGGAAGGCGTCGCACGAACGATGGACGGTCATCCCATCCGGGTCGTCCGTCCAGGCGACACCGTCACGGCCGGCGCTTTCACGCTGAGCTTCTTCGGCGGCACGCACGAGATCATCCACACCAGCCTGCCGATCGTCGACAACGTCGGTGTGCTCGTCAACGACCGCCTCTGCTACCCCGGCGACTCCTACGCCCTCCCCGACGGAGCCGACATCGACCTCCTCGCCGCTCCGACGGCCGCCCCATGGCTGCGCCTCGGCGACACCATGGACTTCATCCTCGACGCGAAGCCGCGCCGCGCCTTCGGCACCCACGACGCCCCGCTCGTCCCCGGCGCCCTCGCCATGCACCGGGCCCGCATGCGCTGGGCCACCGAGCAGAACGGCGGTACCTTCCACGACCTCGACCCGGGCGACGCCCTCGAGCTCTGACCTTCATTCCACAAGCATGTCCGCGCCCGACTTCCACAAGCATGTCCGCGCCCGACTCCGGACGTGGGAGTCAGGAGCACATACCCGCAGCCCGCCTGCATGCCCACGCCCGCAACACAGAAGAGCCCTCCGATCCCTGAGGACCAGAGGGCTCTTCCAGACGAAGAGAGGCTTACGCCTCGCTCATCGCCACCTTCTCCTTCTGCCCCTTCGCCGCGTAGTACGCGGCGCGGGCGGCGAGACGGCGCTCCTGCTCAGCCTGGCCGGCGTCGAGCTCGTCCTGAGGAACGTAGAACTGCTCGTACTCGGTCGTGGCGTTGTACTTGGCGAGGTAGGCGTCGAGCTCGGGACCGGACTCCCACGAGTTGATCAGGCAGTAGCGCGGCTCGTCTCCAACGTGGGTGGCCGCGTGCCAGAGGCGCTGCGTGTCGATGACCAGCTGGGTGCCGGCGCGCAGCTGCAGACGGTACTCGACGCTCGGGTCGGTGCGGTTGTCGCGCAGGACGAAGAAGCTGTCCTTGTCGTCGGTCAGCTGGAAGAACGAACGGACGACCCACCCGGTACCGTCGGGGTTCAGCCGGTTGTTGTCATCCTGGTGCAGGTTGTACAGGCAGTCGGCGTACGTGTTCGGCTGCAGCTCGATGATGCGGCAGCGACCGACGTTCGCGCCCGGCTCCTTGGCGCGGGCCGTGAGCGTCGGGGCGATCTCGACCTGCGAGTCGATCCACACCCCGTCCTTGTCAGTGCGCGGCGGCTTGTGGTTCCAGAAGCCGTTGCACTCGATCTCGCCCTTGGCGCTCGCGATCGGGGCGAAGCGAGTGTCACCCGACGACTTCCAGTCGACGTACTCGATATCGAGCCATTCCTTCGGATCGATGACGCCCTCGTAGGGGTCGAGCACGACGAATCCGGTCTCTTCGAGGATCTCGGACTTGATGTAACCCATGTCGAACACATGCCTTTCGTAGGGGGCCAGCGAAGTTTTTACAGGCCCAGGTTAGGTAAGCCTACCTCGCGTAGAATGAATGTCGATGAGCAACGCGACAGGTTCACCGATCAACGCCACGAACGTCGATGCCACCGCCGTGAACACGGTCGCCTGGCTCTCCGATCCCGCGACGACCATCGTCGTCCCCGTCTACCAGCGCCAGTACCGCTGGGACATCGGCGGCTGCGAGCAGCTGCTGGGCGATATCCGTGCCGTATCGGAGCACGATGACCGGCACACGCACTTCATCGGATCGATCCTCTCCTCCGTCAATTCGAATCCGGATGAGGCGGCCCTCGTTCTCATCGACGGCCAGCAGCGCACGACGACGCTGATGCTGCTCATCGCGGCGCTGCACCACACCGTACGCGACAGCGACCAGGCACTCGCCGCCGAGCTCGAGCGCGTGCTCGTGCGCTCGGATGATTCCAGCCGTACCAAGCTGCGCCCGCATCGCGAGTGGGCGGACGTGTTCGAGAGCGTCGTGCTCGACAGGCGCGCTCCGGAGGACGCGATGCGCGAGTCGCGATTCGACGACAACTACGCATTCTTCCGCAGCCAGGTGCAGGCGGATGAGGCGCCGCGCATCTGGCGCGGCCTGCAGAAGCTCGAGCACGTCGCCATCACGCTCGGTGCCAACGCGAACGCGCAGCAGACCTTCGAGAGTCTCAACTCCACCGGCGCGCCCCTGCGCGACCACGAGCTGATCCACAACTACGTGCTGATGGGGCTGACCCATTCCGAGCAGATCGAGATCGAGGAGCAGTACTGGCTTCCGATCGAGGAGGCGACAGGCGAGCAGATCGGCACGTTCTGGCGTCACTACCTGATCATGCTCACGGGTCGCGAAGTGCTCATCGAGGGTGAGCGCAGCGTCTACGACGCGTTCCAGCGCTCCTTCCCGCGTCTCGAGCTGCCGCGGCTGCGGGAGCACGCGGCCGATTGGCGCGAGTTCGCCGACGTGTATCGCACCCTTCTCGAGCCGTGGCGGGAGCCGGATGCCGAGTTGGCGCGCCAGCTCGAGTACGTCGGTGTGTTCGGCAAGGGAATGCACCCTCTCGTGATGCGGGCGTACCGCGGCTATCGCGCCGGCGACGTCGGTCGCGAAGAGCTGATCGAGGTGCTCGAGCACGTGCAGTCGCTGCTCCTGCGCCGCAGGATCATCGGGCTTCCGACCGATCGCCTGGTGGCCCGGATGTGCCGGGCGCGGGAGGAGGGCAGCGACGCGCTGGTGCGGGCGATCGCCAGAATCACGCCGTCGGACGAGCGTGTGCGCGTGTCGCTCAAGTACGGAGAGCTTCCGCACCCGGAGTACGTACTGGGGCGCATCGCCGGCGTCGGCGATCTGCAGGCGGTCGGCGTCGACCATGTCTTCCCGCTCGCCCCGAGCGACGAGTGGAGCGGCGGAGCACGAGCGTGGACCGAGCTCACCGAGGACGAGCAGAACAGCTTCCGCGCCCTGGCTCCGACGCTGGGGAACCTCACCCTCATCGAGAACGAGCTCGCCGAGGGCGCCTTCGCCGCGGTCACGTTCACCGACAAGCGCGACGCCGTGTATGCGCGCAGCGGCATCCGGATCTCCGGCGATCTGACGGCTGCCGACGAGTGGACCACCGCGCGCATCGCCGAACGCACCGAGCGGCTCGTGGCGGAGTTCATCCGGGTGTGGAAGCGCCCGGCCGTAGTGCTCATCGACGATGACGGCCTCACTCCGGTTCTCGACGCGAAACTGCGCCGCGGGTGGCCTCGCGGGTGGCAGCGGGAGTTCGAGTACGTCGAGTACCGCGGAGAGCACTGGGAGGTCTACGACGTCAGGTACCTCTTCAACCGCATCTTCAAGCGGCTCTGGGCCGACGCCCGCGAGTACGTCGTCGACTACAGCAGCCGCCGTGGCGGCCCGATCTACCCCGCGAAGGCGTGGAACGGACACTGGGACGAGCTGGACGACGAGAACTTCCTCTACATGGGGTGGGACTCGAGGTACATGCTCACCGCCGTGCAAGAGCTGCTCGACGACGCGGGGATCGCCAGCGAGGTCTTCGTCAAGTACAGCTACATCGGCGACGCGATGTGAGCGTGTCCGGCTCCCACCGACGGCACGGATTCGGGCATTCTCAGGACGACAGCTCTGTGAGCAGGCTCAGGAGACCGGAACGAGAGCGGGCGTGCGGGAACGCGCCCTCCGACACGTAGTCGAGAACACTGCGGCCATCGCGGAGCGCGGGTGCGTGCGCGTCGAGAGGTGGTTCGAGGTTCTCGACGGGAGTGCTCGCCTCTGCAGCGTCATCTGCCTGAGTGCGCAGGCGCGAGAACTCCTCGGGAGGGAGTGTGTCATCGATCGTCTGAAGGAGCCCGATCTCCGCCGATTCGTCGCTGTCTGACGGCGTTTCGTCCTCCGGCTCCGTGCGCTGACGAAGCCCGTCGAGGATCGCCGCGTACAGCGGCTCGAGCACGGCCTCGTCGACGTCGAGATCGCACAGCTGCACCAGCGCGTGTCCGCCCGCCGTCGCGCCGAAGGTCGTCGACGCGACGGCGGCCCTCGAGGCCACGAGGCGGCGCAGCAGCACCGCGTCATCCGCGTCGAGCGTGCGGTTCTCCAGCAGCACGTTCACGGGCGTGAGGAAGGACAGCTGCGTCGACGGATCAGCGCCCTCCTCGAGCAGCCACAGGGCGATCTCGCGGCGGCTGCGGGGATCCGAGTTGCTCAGCGCCGCGTCGAGCAGGAATCGATGCCCCGGTCCGTTCGAGACGATGTCGAGCAGGTCGTTGAGCGAACCGACATGGGCCGCGTCCAGCGCAGGGAGGAGGGCGTCCATGGCTGCCTGTGCGGCATCCGGATCGACCGGGCCGCCGAATACGAAATCGGTATACGGCTCGGCGGTGAACACATCAGCGTCGAATCCGCGCCCCGCGCAGAGCACCCATGTCAGCGCCCTCAGGCCGGTCTGGGCGGAGGTGATCCATTCCAGCGGATTGCCGTTCGGATCGCCGTCCGTGGCGATGCTGCGCGCCCGACGCAGCAGTCCGTCTGAGGCGCGCCAGTCGGTGCCGTCGCTCCAGTACACGCCCGTCACGACCGGCACGCTCTGCGCCGCCGCGAGGGCGCCGCCCTCCGTCATCTCGCTCTCTGCGCCGTCCTGGCGCCGCATCACGTCGTACAGGCCGGCCGGATCGCGGTCGAGCACGAGCGAGAGCAGGTCGTCCGGCACACCGTCGAACAGGTCGGCGAGCCGCTGATAGGCATCATCTGCCGCCGGATCCGGCGCGAACTCGTTCGTGCACGACAGCAGCACGCCGCGACCGTCGTGAGTGAAGTGCCATGCCCACGTGGCGAAGTCCGTACGGACGCCGCCGCGCGTCGCGTCCGGAACGATCTCCGAACCCGCCAGCACGGGACCGTTCCAGGAGATCGGCTCGTTCTCGCGGCCTGCGAGCGAGCCGAGAACCCGCGCCCTGCCCCGCAGCGCCCACGTGGTCGTCCCTTCCATCGGGTCGAGCACCGCATCGGCCGTGGCGATCACGAGCATCACCGAGGGTACGCCGATGGATCGCTCGCTCGCCGTACCTGCCAGCAGCATCACCGCGTGCCCGTTCACCCACCATCCCGGAGCATCCTCGAAGCCTGCCGCACGCATCACGCGCGTCACCGGCGTGCGTCTGACGGCACCGGAGCGGTCGCGCACGCGCATGTGGAACGGGTCGCCCCAGCGCTCACTCATCACCGCGAACAGCCCGTCGCTCCACGCGGCGAACTCATCGAGGTACCACTGCTCCGATTCGGCGAGGATCGTGGTCAGCGTGCGTCCGCCGTCGCCGTCAAGGGTTCTGCCGCCGACGTTGAACATGAGATCGTTCCATCCCGCGTCGTCGTCGCTGTGAGTCCACCACTGCTCGCAGACTCGCTCGATGTCATCGACGATGGCGCCGCGCGCACCTGCGTGCGGAATGGCGTAGCCGAGGAGCCGGTCGCCCTCCGGACGCGGGCCAGGCGGGTACGGGCACGCGGCGAACAGCCGCTCGACTCGTGCCCGCTCGGCGAGTTCCTCGTCGGAGTCTCCGTGCGGCGACAGGACGCCGGCGTCGAAGGTGCCGCCGAGCCGGAACGGCTGCCTCACGGTGCTCCGGAAGCCGAGATCGTCCATACCGAGCCCGTCGCGAACAGCGATCTCGAGCAGGCCGCGGGTCACGCGCCACGTCGAGCCGTCGAACCAGAACACACCGGTGATGCGCGGCACCGGCGCGTCGCCCAGCAGCCCGAACTCCAGCGCGTGCTGGGCGACGGCGCCGTCGGGACGCTCGCCTGCCGCCGCGATGCACGCGAGCAGATCGTCCGGCACGCCGTCGAGCAGCCGACGACTCGCGGCGAGCTCGCCCTCGGCTGTGCCGTCGTCGAGCGTGACATCCGGATGCCGTATGAGCAGAAGGGCCCTGCCGTCCTCGGTGAAGATCCACACCGTCGTCTCGCCCGTTCTGCTCTGGAGGCTGCATCGAGTCGCGAGCATCGGCGCTCCGTGCAGGCGCGCCTCTCCGTCGCTGAACAGCGTGCTCAGGATCGCGGCGCGCCGGTGCAGCTCGCCAAGTGTCTCGCCGTGCATGAGCAGTTCCTGCTCGGTCGCGTCGTCGGGCAGCGTCGCCGTCAGCCCGCCCATCGCGATCTCCCGCGGCAGCACCAGCATCGCCTGCACGAGCTGGCTGACACCCGGCTCGCCCTGCCAGCCGGTGAGCATCGCGACGAATCGGGCCCCGCGATCCCACAACTCCGCGCTCTCCAGTCCGAGGGCGAGCAGGATCATGTCGATCACACCTTCAGGTGCGTCGTCTTCGCCCGAGACCTGGGGCTCCCTGGCCATCGGTTCGCCCCACGTGCGCTGCGCCGACAGCCGTGCGTCCTCGACCCAGGTCAGCGCGGCCGACATCTCCTCCTGCTCCTGGGCGGTCGCCTCGCCCTCCGGCGGAACATACGCGCCGAGCATCACGATCCAGATGCCGGAGCTCGTTTGCACCTGCACGCCATCGAGCTCGAACTCCTCCTCGTTCCAGTCGCGCTCGAGGAGCCGCTCGGCGAAACCGGCGATGTTCACCGGGTCGATGTCCGCATGCTCGAAGTCGGGTTCCGGTTCGGTTTCTGGGTCGCTCGTCACACCAGCACCGTACCTGGAACGTGCGACACGGCCCGATGGGGAGATGTCCCCTCAGTACATCGAACTCGACCCCCTGCGCCGACGAGCGATCTCCGTGTGTCCGTAGGGAAAACGCCCGTTCTGCAGTTCCTCCGGGCGGAGCCCTGTGACGAGCACGCTGAGATCGACTTCGAGAGCTGTGGCGATCTGAAGCAGCGTGGAGAGCGTGGGGTTGCCCCTCCCCCGCTCGATGCGCTGATAGTTCGTCAGGTCCATGTCGGCGCACGCGGCAAGCGCCCGTGCACTCACTCCTGCCCTGCGGCGGTACCACACGATGCGGCGACCGACCTCCCCTGATGCCGGTGAATGCTTCGCGGACATCTCACGATGATGCCGGAGGCAGAGGTCGAGTCCTAAGCATTTCCGCCGTGGTACTAGTACCCTGTACTGCTTGCTCGTCTCGTCTGAGGAGCCGCCAGCTCACTTCGACGACGTGGTGGGCGAGGAGCTGATGCGGTGCCGCAGGAGCTGGACCGAAGCCCGACTGCGCTCGTCAGCTCGTCGCGGCGGCGAGCGCATCCGCCGCGCGCACGAGTGCCAGGTGGCTGAACGCCTGGGGGAAGTTGCCCATCAGCTGTCCGCTCACGGGATCGTACTCTTCGGCGAGAAGCCCGAGCGGGCTGGCGCAGCCCACGAGACGTTCCATGAGCGACACTGCTTCATCCATCCGGCCCGTTCTCGCGTACTGCTCCACCAGCCAGAAGCTGCAGGCGAGGAACGGATGCTCGTCTCCCGCGAGCCCGTCCGTGCCCGTCGTCGTGCGATAGCGCAGCAGCAGCCCGTCACGCATGAGATCCCGCTCGATATGCGCGACCGTCGCGAGCATGCGAGGGTCGTCGTACGCGACGAACCCGGTCTGCGGAATCTGCAGCAGCGAGGCGTCAGCCTCTGTGTTGTCGTAGGTCTGGGTGAACCCGCCGGTCGCCGAGCTCACGCCGCGAATGAGGATCTCGTCGCGCAGATCGTCGCGCATCCGAGTCCATTCCTCCAACGGCCCTGCGAGTCCGTGTTCGGAGATCGCGCGGATGCCGCGATCGAGGCCAGCCCACATCATGACCCTCGAATGTGTGAAGTGATGCGGATCGCCCCGCATCTCCCACAGGCCCTGGTCCTTGCGATCAGCGTGCGCGGTGACGTAGGCGAGCATGTTGCACTGCAGCGGCCAGGAGAATGCGTCCTCTTCGACGCCCGCGTCGCGCAGTTCGGCGAGCGCGATCATCACCTCACCCACGACATCCGCCTGGAACTGTTCGACCGCCCCGTTGCCGATCCGCACCGGCCTCGAGTCTGCGTAGCCGGCAAGGTGCTCCAGTGTGCGCTCTGGCAGCGATCGCTCCCCCGCCACCCCGTACATGATCTGCAGGTCCTCCGGGTCGCCGGCCACGGCGCGCAGCAGCCAGTTGCGCCAGTGCAGCGCGCCTCGCGTGCGCCCGTGCGTGAGCAGCGCCTGGAGAGTCAGCGCAGAGTCCCGCAGCCAGCAGAACCGGTAGTCCCAGTTGCGCTCGCCTCCCGGCTCTTCCGGGAGGGAAGTCGTCGGCGCCGCCACGATGCCGCCGGTGTCGGCGTGGGTGAGCGCACGCAGCACCAGGAGCGATCGATGCACGGCTTCCCCCCACGGCCCCTGAGTCGTGACGCGGTCGCTCCAGTCATGCCAGTCGTCCCTGGTCGACTCCAGAGCGGCGCCCACGTCGATCGGGGCCGGAGGCTCGGCGTGTGAGGGCGTCCAGGTGAGCACCCAGGTGCACGACTGTCCGGCCGATAGCGTGAAGGCGCCGCCGTGGCGCGCGCCGTCCGGTTCCAGATGCGGGCCGCGCAGCACGTACGCGTCGGGCCCCGCGATCGCTGTCAGACACTGTTGGCCGTGCGCACGCGTCTTCCGCACCCACGGCGTCACGGCGCCGTATCCGGGGCGAAATCGGAGGTCCACGTCGACGGTCACCTCACCGCTGACGCAGCGGACCTCGCGCACGAGGTCGGCGCGGCCGTCCGAAGCCGGCATGAACTCGACGGTCTCCGCCTCCCCCGTCGGAGTCCGCCATCTCGTGCGGAGAACGAAGGTGCACTCCTCGTACCGCCGGTCCTCCACCTCGCCGTCGCGGGGCGCGATCAGCCAGCGCCCGTCATCAGGCGTGCCGAGGAGCGCCGTGAACACAGCGTCCGAATCGAATCTCGGCAGGCACAGCCAGTCGATGCTGCCCCCGCGGGACACGAGCGGGCCGGTGTGCAGATCGGCCAGGAGCGCGTAGTCGCTGATCGGAGAGGTCATCGCCCCAGGCTCGCACACTGCGCGCCGTGCTCAGTCGAAGCTGCCGAGCACGGGTTCGCCGGGAAGCGGCGCGTAGCGGAGCATCAGTGTGCCGTTGTCCCCCACAGTCACCGGCTCCAGCAGCCTCATGTTCGCCGGCCGCGCGCCGTCGGGGAACACCTTCTTCCCCTGCCCCAGCACGATCGGATACACCCAGAGCCGCAGTTCGTCGTAGAGATGCTCGGCGAGCAGCGTCTGCACGAGGTCGATGCTCCCGATCACGTGGACGTCGCGATGGCGCTGGCGCAGAGCCGGGATCTCGGTCGTGAGATCTACTCCGACCCTCGTGGAGCCCTCCCAGTCGAGCCGCACATGCGAGTCACGGGAGGCGACGTACTTCGGGACGCTGTTGAAGAGCCTGCCGATCTCTCCCTCCGGCCCCGTAGTGTGGTTCGGCCAGTAGCCGGCGAAGATGTCGTATGTCCGCCGCCCCAACAGCAGCGCGTCAAGGGTCTCCATGCCTGCCATGACGCTCGCACCGACTGCCTCACTGGGATGACCCGCCTGCCATCCGCCGAAGCGGAACCCGTCGCTGGTGTCCTCATCCGGCCCGCCCGGCGCCTGAGCGACACCGTCGAGCGTGGTGAAGAGATCGATGATGATGCGTTCGGTCATAGCGTGCTCCCTTGCGCGAATGCAGCGGTGGGACGAGACCATCGTGTACGGGACGCTTCGCTCGCCGCCGACGATTCCTCGGCCTGTTGGAGTTCCCGATCCGGCTGCCGACGATCCCACGTTCGCAACAATCCGCCCCACCGTCAATGGGGATCGCGACCTATGCCCTGGTGCGCTCTGCCAGTGCGGCGACGACGGGAAGAGAACACAGCGCCAGCA
This sequence comes from Microbacterium halotolerans, assembly GCF_003569805.1. Taxonomy (GTDB): domain Bacteria; phylum Actinomycetota; class Actinomycetes; order Actinomycetales; family Microbacteriaceae; genus Microbacterium; species Microbacterium halotolerans. The sequence goes on from NZ_QVLP01000019.1 coordinate 28,338, forward strand.
CGACGGCGACCGCGAACAGGATCGAGTAGGAGCCGGCGGTGAGTGTCAGCAGCACGCCGGCGAGCGCCGGTGCGACGGCCTGCGGGAGGAGGGTCGCCCATCCGAAGTATCCGAGATCGCGGCCGTGGCTCTCTTCGGATGGCAGCACGTGCAGCAGCAGGAGCAGATCCGACGTCACGTATGCACCTCGTCCCAGGCCGGAGACCACCGCGTACGCGATGAGTCCGGCGATGCCGGGGATCAGGATGGGCAGACCGAGGCCGAGCGCTCCGATCACCGTCGCGACCATCACCGTGGCGACGCGGTTTCTGCGGGCCGCCCTGGTAGCTGCCAGTGCGCCCACCACAAGGCACGCGATGTGCACGCCGACCACCGCGGCGAGAGTTCGCCCGGCATCCGCGGCGTTCTGGTCCGTGCGATCGATGACGATGTACAGGAGGTAGACGAGCACCATCTGCTGCCCCAGAACCACCAGCACGCGACCGATGAACACTCGACTGAACCCCCGGGAGCGCCACAGCGCTCGCCACTCCCCGGGACGGCGGCGCGGACGAGGGTCCGTGACGGTGCGATCCGGATTCAGCAGGACGAAGCTGATCATTCCCGCCACGAGCAGGAGCGCCGCTCCCAGCGTGGTCAGACCGAGGTCGTCGATGGTGGCGCCGGCCGCAACGGCGCCGACAGCGAGCCCGAGCGCTGCTCCAGCCCCGTAGTACGCGGCGGTGCGTGCACGAGCGGGTTCGGGCACGCGATCGGCCAGCACCGCGTCGAGAGGTGATTCGATGACGTTCAGCAGCGGCTGCGCGATGAGCCATCCGAAGGCCACAGCGATCACGGTGTCGGCCTGTCCCAGCCAGACCACGGCGACGGCCGAAGCGATGGCACCGGCGACGATCCACGGCGTCCGTCGGCCGAAGCGACCCTTCGTCCTGTCCGACCAAGCCCCCACCAACGGCCTGATCGCGATCGTCATCGCTGACGACGCCGTCATCACGATGGCGAGATGGACGTCCTTGTTCACCGGATCCGCGTTCTCCAGCAGTGCGGGAACGATGACGCCGCCCAATGCGGCGTACAGAAGGTTCAACAGAAGATTCGCACCGAGCAGCGACATCGGCAGAGATCGCTTCACCTGCATGATCTTCTCACGAGCGCGGTCACCGGTGAGGGGCGTCGTGCAGATCCGGATGTCCGGATGGTGCACCGGAAGGCTCTTTGACAACGGGGGCTCAAGATTCGATGGGGCACACGCCCCGGAAGGGCACGAAGATGCCCATTTCATTGAGCCGATTCGACGCCAGCCCCGACTGGTGGGAGCGGCTCGGCCTGCACAGCGGCCGAACGCAGGAACAAACTGGACGAGGAACGTGAATTCGCAGAACAGCGCGGACTCGGTTGGGAGCGGATCACGACGGCGTTCACCGCGATCGACTCGGCCGAGCAGATCACAGCGGGACGCTGGGCGGGATCCTCTCGCGGCGAGGCGACCGCCGGGCGGGCTGCCCGAGGTGTTCGGCTACCCGGAGCGCGCCCGCGAACTGCGCGAGAGCGGCGTCAGCCCGCACGAGCACCGGCGCGCCCGCGAGACAGTGGGGTCGCGGATCGCGACGGTTCCCGTGGACGAGGACTGACGCCCGCGTCGTCGCACGCGATTCTGTCGCGCCGCAGCCAGAAGATCTCCTGGAGATCGTGCATCCGTCTGTGCCCGATCCGAGTTCCGGGGGAAGCAGCGGTCCGGATGAGCGAGGAGATGCGGGAGGGAGACGCCGGCAAGACACGCGAAAAGCCCGCCAACACGCCGATGCCGTATCTCGCGGCCGCTGCCGTCATAGCTCGGACCAGCGGGAGGCCGCACCTTCGATCCGCGCGGAATACGCCGCGCTGGGTCGCCGCCTCGGTGGGGGTCACGAACACCAGAGTCCCGCCGGGCCGCAGGATGCGCTGCGCTTCAGCCAGGACAGCAGCGGGATCCGGATGCACGTGCGCCAGATTGGCGCAGACCACCGCATCGGCAGCTTCGTCGGGGAGTCCGGTGCTGATCGCGTCCGCGAGGATGCGGCGGGTGATGCGACCGCGCACAAGCGCCCTTTGCGTCATCCATCGGGAACGGTCCACCCCCACAACCTCGCGCGCCGATAGTGCCGCCGCGGCCAGCCCCGTTCCCGTGCCGAGGTCGACGACGACACCGTCGTCGGGCACAGCCGCGGCGACGACGCGGGCGACATCCGCGGTCAACGGCGTGTCCCATGCGAGGTCATAGACCAACGAGTACGCGCTCCAGAACCCTGCGGCGAAGCTCATCGCCCTTCGCCGAGACGTTCTTCCCTGTCCTGCGCGGCCTTCTCGGCGACCCTCCCCCGAAACGACATGAATCCATAGATCACCGCGAAGACCGCCAGGATTCCGACGGCGATCCCCCAGCTGCCCTGGCTGATCGCCACGATGGCGAGCACAACGGGAAGGATCCACGGAAGCAGCTTCAGGAAGAAGTCCATCACCAGATCACCAGCTTGCCGCCGCCCGGCCACAGGAGGTACGCCCCGTAGAGCGCGAGCGCACCGCCGAGCGCAAACAGTTTCCAGTCGCCGCCGATGATGCTCGGCAACCAGAGGATCGCGGCCAGACCGACCCCGAGGAGCACGAGGCCGTACAGCTTCATCAGCAGATTGCCTATGAAGTCGCCCGCTGCCTCTGCGCCTTCGAACACCGCATCGGCTTTCTCCGCCGTACTCATGCGAGCGCGAGGAGCCGTCGCGTCGCCGGCTTCGTGAGCCGTGGTACCGCTCTGAGTTCCCGTCTGGTGCTCGGCAGCGACGGAAAGGAAGGGCTTCAACCGGTCGGCGAGCTGGGACCAGCCCGAGTCGCCCATCTGGCTTCCCTCGTTCTCCGCCCAGACGGCGATCGCCCACTGCGCGGCCTGCCCATGTATCGCATCGGCGAACTCGGCGAACTTCCGGTCCCGCCCGACGAGCTCCTCGACGATCCGCACGATCTCGTCTATGTGCGGAGTGATGTCGCCGTTCCAATCGACTGAGTGAACCGTGGAGGCGACTTTATCTGTGAGCGACCTTTCTTCCGCCGTGAGATCTGTCATCTCCAGTGCCCGCCGTGAGCCGAGCACACGAGGCCCGTATCGTTGCATGCGGAGCACGTCAGTCTGCCAGCTATGCCGGACGCCCGACCGCCATTGCACGCCTGGCAGTCGTTCAGTGTGCGATGACACTTGGTGCAGCTGTTCATGTCTTCCTCTCTGTTCATCGGCCCTTGTGGGGAAGAGCCGACTCTGCGGTCCCGATCGCGCGGGGACCTGGTTTGTGTGCGACACCGATTCGGCGGCCGATCCGCGGGCATCGTCCGTGGCTGCAGGCCGTCAGCTCGGCAGCGAGCGGTGCCACGAGAGCGACGCCACCGAAAACGAACTCAGCCGCTGTCTCATTGGAATGCCTCCGTGATCGAGGAGGACTGGTTCTGATTCGAAACACCGTCGTAGATGTTGCAGTAGGCGACGATCTGGGTGCCGGCGAGCGCCCGATTCGCCGCACCGCTCACGACGCCGTTCTCGTAGCCAGCAGCATCGAGCGCGGCATCCATCGCCTCGGTCTGCTCATCCGAGAAGGACGAGAGCAGCCCCGTGTCGTCGGCCATCGCGGCGAACTCTCCGCAGGTCGGCACGGAGGCCGCGCAGCCGGTGAGCGTCGCTCCGAGAAACAGTGCAGTGGCGGCAAGACCCGTGAGACGGGATAGACGACGCATGGGATTCCTCCGTCAGTTGTCAGTTGCTCCCCGACGATGAATCTCGCCGGGGTCTGACCTCACGCTAGGAGCAAGCGGCGGATCAGTCGCGTGACTTCCGGACTCCCGAACACTCCTGAACGATTCTGCGCGTCGGACTGCCGGCGGCACATCGAGTGCTCCGGGGCGGAAGAGGCGCAGGGAGATCACCGTTGCGATATCTCGCGGCCCCTTCATGTGAGAGGCGCTCGTACAGCGGGGCTGTGCGGTGTCACCGAGCCTCTCGGAATACTGCACCACGTTCGAAACCGTTCGGAATGAGCGAGGAACACCCGTTCTCGGCCCCGGCCTCTCCTACTCTGGGACCAGAAACCCTGACCCGAACAGGAGAGCCCATGCTCGAAGACGCCGCCGCCGTCCCGAACACCGCAGAGCGCGGTTCCGAACGGCGCGAGCGCCTCGAACAGAGCCTCCTTCACGGCAGGGAGGGCGTCGCGCAGTCGCTGAACGCTGCCCGGCAGGATCTCGGCCTGTCCTACCGTGCGCTCGAGGCGCGCTCCGGTGTGAAGATCGCCACTCTGCAGGGATGGCTGACCGGGAAGTACGTGCCGCAGACCGGCATGCGGCAAGAGTTCGCACGCCTCGCCGCCGTGCTGGACGTCGCCGACCCTCCAGGAACGACGGGCGGCGCCGGCATCGAAGCCTGGTGGGCGGCGCTGCGCGGCACCGCCAGACCGCGGCGCGCAGGGGCCGCCGCACCGTACCCCGGCATGCGCCCCTACGATCTCCGCACAGCGAGCGACTTCCCCGGCCGCGCGGCGCAGCGCAGCGAGTTGACCCTCCGCATCGAGGAACGCCTGCGAGGAGAAGCACGACCGCTGCTGATCGTCACCGGTCGCAGCGGTGTCGGGAAGTCCTCACTCGTCGCCGCCGCGGTCGCCGCCACGGATGAACCCGCGCGTCTGCTCACGCCCTCCCCCGCTGCCCTCCCCGTGCTCGACGCGGTGCTCCGCGAGGCTCCCACCGCACCCCGCGTGATCGTCCTGGATCAGGCGGAGGGTCTCTGGGGAGAGGATGACGATGTGCCAGGTGCCCTGATCCTCGAGCGCATCACGGCGCTCCAAGACCGCGGCAACCGCATCGCGCTGGTCGTCGTGATGCGCGCCGACACGATCGCACCTGCCACAGACGCGCCTGTCCTGCGCGACGGGCTGGAGCGAGCGCACGTGGTGATCGGCCCCATCACCCGCGAGGATGCGCGCGCGATCGTCCTCGAACCCGCCGCACGAGAAGGCATCGCAGTCGATCCGGCGCTCGTGCAGGTGATCCTGCACGATGCCGGCGCCGGGCCCGCGCTCTCCGAACGTGCCACAGGCGAGGCCCTTGTCGGGGCGCTCCCGCTGCTGTCCCAGACCATGCGCGCCCTCTGGGAGCAACGCACCGCACCGGAACGCATCACAGTCGCCGACTATCACCGCGCAGGCAGCCTCTCCTCCTCAGTCGAGCGCGCCGCGGAAGACGCCTACGCCCAGCTGGGCCCCTCCGCACAAGACGCCTGCTGGCCCGTCCTGCGGGAGATGATCCGCCTCGACGGCGCAGTTCCCGGCCGACGCGTCATCCCCGCCGACCGGCTCACGGATCCCACCGCGCGCGAAGTGATCGCCGTCTTCCGCGACGCGCACCTGCTCGTCTCGGACGACTCAGGCGTCACGATCGGGCACGACCTGCTGATGACGACCTGGCCGCGGCTGACCGTATGGCTCGCTTCCGTGCAGGAATGGGACGCCGCGCGCCGGATGCTCGCACGGTATGCCACGCTCTGGGATGAAGCGGGACGCCCCGACGACCTCCTCTCCACTGGAGCGAGCCTCGGTGTGCTCGACCACGAGAACGAGGCCGACTTCACCCGCGCCGAACGAGACTTCCTCGCCGTCAGTCGAGATGTGCAGAACCGGAAGCTCCTCGAGGCTGAAGCAGAGAATGCGCGCTTGAAGACATCCACCCGGCGCTTCCGCATCGTCACCCTCGTCGCCACTTCCCTCGCCGTCGTCGCGATCGTCCTGGGCATCAGCACCACAGTCGTCGCAGGGCGGTTGGACCAGGCGCGCGCCGCGGCGATCGGCGGGGAGATCGCGGCCCGTTCGACGGTCGTCGCGGAGACCATGCCTGGCGAGGCCGCGCAGCTCGCCGTCGCCGCGCATGCCGTCGATGAGACCCCGTCGACACGCTCCACATTACTGTCGGTGACTGCAGGGCCACAGCCGCGGCGCCTTCTGACCCATTCCGGGAGCGGCGCGGTCGCGGGGCTCGATGATCTCGTCGCCGAGGGCACGAAGTCGCATCGGGTCCGTCTGATCGACCCGCTCACAGGCGAGATCACCGGACAGATCGAGACGCCGGGTTCGCATCTCTACGGCATCGACATGGTCGAAACCGACGGCAGACGGCTCCTGGCCGCGACAGGGGAAGACGTCTCGGGTGAACCCACGGACAGTTGCGTCTGGGACATCACCCGCACCCCCACCGAGCTCGGCTGCGTCACCGTGCCGTCCAAGTCCGACAGCGTCGCGCTGCTGGACGACGGGACGGGCGCACTGTTCGGCGGCGCGGACGGCACCATCCAGCGACTGCGCATCGAGGGCGACAGCGCCACTGCCATGGCCAGCGTTCCGGGCCCCTCGCTCGAGGGTGAAGAGTCGCCGGGCGCCGTCATGGGACTCGACGCCGCTGCAGGCACGGTAATCGCTGCCACCGGCACCGGCGCCGTCGCAGCGCTGACGGATCCGCTCGGTGCCGCCGAATGGTCGACGGTGCTTCCCGGAGCGATTGCGCAGTCCGCGACGCTCTCACCCGACGGTTCCCGCTTCGTCATCCCCACCCAGGCGTTCACGCTCGAACTCGGCGACATCGATGCGCACGGCGAGCCCACGTTCACGGATACTGCGCAGGGGTTCGAATCGTGGGCGAACTCCGCGGTGTTTCTGCCGGATGGACGGATCGTCGGTGTGAGTTCCGATCAGACGCTGCGCTTCTTCTCCGCTGACGGCGTCCTCACGGGCACGCATGCGCTGCCGTCTCTGCCGACCTCGATCGCGCTGGCAGGATCAGCGCTCGCAACGTACACGGCCAACGGAACGACGACGCTCTGGCCAGAGGGGTCCTTCCCTGCTCCAACCGAACGCGGCCGCATCTTCAGCGTCGAGGCGGCGCAAGGCCCGAACAGCATCGTCGCCACTCTCGGATCCGGCGACGGCCGGCTGACCGCCCAGCGCCAGCACGACGACGGCACCCGTACCGAGCTCGCGGTGCCCGAGATCGACGTTCTCACCCGCTACGGAATCGCCGTCTCGCCCGACGGACGTTTCATCGCCACCGCAGGCTACGGCCGGATGTTCGTCTGGCGCGTCGGCGAGGACGCACTCAGCGTCCCCACCGTCACCGAGACTCTCGACGGGGCGCTCATCACGGATCTGCAGTTCTCACCGAACGGCACGCGCATCTCCGTCGCCGACCAGTACACGGACACGGTGGAGATCTTCCGTCTCGCCGAAGACGGCTCGGAGAACGCGGGCGTCGCCGTCGATCTGGAACTGCAGATCCCTGTCACGACAGGATGGACATCAGCGTTCGCCAGCGCCGACACGTTCGTCGTGCACGACGGCACATGGATGCTCGCTGTCTGGGATCTCGCTGCGGGCAAGAAGACCGGGGCGTTCGACCTGGACGGCCAGCGGCCAGCCACGATCGTCGCCCGCCCAGGCCACCCCACTCAGATCGCCTACGCGACCGACGACCTCGAGGTCGGCATCGTCGATTTCTCGGACCCTGCGGACCCGATGTTCCTGGCACGCGTGAGCGGCCTCACCGACACACCCCGCGACATGTCCTTCTCCAGCGACGGGTCACGGCTCGCCGTCGCCGCCGTCAGCCATGTCGACATCCGATCCGTCTCCGAGGACGGCACCGAGATCAGCGATTCCGAGCTGAGACTCACGGGACCGATGCGCACCGAGATCACGGATGCCGACTTCCTCGACGACGACACCCGCATGGTCGCATCGACCTATGGCGGACTGCTGTGGTGGTGGGACCTTGATACCGATCGCGCCACAGCCCGCATCTGCGAGGCCGTCGGCGACCCGCTCACGATCGACGAGGCACAGGCGCTGGCGCCCTCGCTTCCTGCCGATGCGAAGCTGTGCCGAAGCTGATGATCTCGAATCATGCTGACCCGCGTGACAGCGTCAGTCACATACGCAAGAACCCCCGGCTGACCGGGGGTTCTTCGCTTGCTGGGGTACCTGGACTCGAACCAAGAATGGCGGTACCAGAAACCGCTGTGTTGCCAATTACACCATACCCCAAGGGCGTGACCGGAGTCTCGCACCGAGGAATCAGTTTACCCGACGCGATACCGGGCACCAAACTGAGCGGGGCACGCGTGTCGTGCACCGCTCAGTCTGCCGCTACGCGGCGAGGTGATCGGCGAGCGCAGCAAGGCGACGCACCGACTCGTCCCGGCCGAGCAGCTCGAGCGACTCGAAGAGCGGCGGAGAGACGCGGCGTCCCGTCACAGCGACGCGCGGCGGGCCGTACGCCAGACGCGGCTTGAGCCCCATGCCGTCCACGAGGGCCTCCGACAGTGCGGTCTGGATCGCCTCCGCGGAGAACTCCCCCACGCTCTCCAGCGCGGCAGCGCATGCACGCAGCACATCGCCGGCGTCGTCCCCGAGCTTCGCGACTGCTTCCTCGTCGTAATCGACGTCGTCGACGAACAGGAAGCCGAGAAGCCCGGGGGCATCGCCCAGCAGCGGCAGCCGCTCCTGGATCAGCGGCGCGGCCCTCGCGATCATCGCGCGCTCGTCATCGGTCGGCTCAGCCGCCACGACCCCGTCCCGCACCAGGTACGGCAGGATGCGCGAGGCGAAGTCGTCGGCATCGAGCATGCGGATGTGGTCTCCGTTGATCGACTCCGCCTTCTTCTGGTCGAATCGGGCGGGGTTCGGGTTCACATCGGCGACGTCGAATGCTGAGATGAACTCCTCGAGCGAGAACACGTCGCGATCCGGCGCGATCGACCAGCCGAGCAGTGCGAGATAGTTCAGCAGCCCCTCGTGGGTGAAACCCTTGTCGCGCTGGAGGAACAGGTCGGCACGGGGGTCGCGCTTCGACAGCTTCTTGTTGCCCTCGCCGAGCACGAGCGGCAGGTGCCCGAAGCGCGGGATGAACTCGGCTGCCCCGGCCTCGATGAGCGCCCGGTACAACACGATCTGACGCCCCGTGGACGGCATCAGATCCTCGCCGCGCAGCACGTGCGTGATACCCATCAGCGCATCGTCGACGGGGTTCACGAACGTGTACAGCGGCACGCCGTTCGGGCGCACGATCACGAAGTCGGGGAACGATCCGGCGGGGAACGTGATCTCACCGCGCACCAGGTCCTCGTAGACGATGTCCTCATCCGGGACCTTCAGACGCAGCGCAGGCTGGCGCCCGTCAGCGCGGAGCACCGCCCTCTGTTCGTCGGTCAGCTCGCGGTCGTAGTTGTCGTAGCCCTGCTGCTTCGGCCGACCATTGGCTTCATTGCGGGCATCGATCTCCTCGGCCGTCGAGAAGCTCTCGTACACGAGCCCTTTCTCGATGAGCGTGTCGAGAACCCCGCGGTGCAGGTCGTGCCGCTCGGACTGCCGATACGGCGCGTGCGGGCCGCCGACCTCGACGCCCTCATCCCAGTCGATCTCGAGCCAGCGCAGCGCTTCGATCAGCTGGTCGTAGCTCTCCTGGCTGTCGCGCGCGGCGTCGGTGTCTTCGATGCGGAACACCATCTTGCCGCCGTTGTGGCGCGCGTAGCCCCAGTTGAACAGGGCGGTCCGGATGAGTCCGACGTGCGGCAGACCGGTCGGCGACGGGCAGAAGCGCACTCGGACGTCGGATCCGGTCGCAGTCGTGGTGCGGGAGTCAGGAGTAGGCATCGACACAATCCTAGCCGCCTGCCCGCACGTCACACCGGCCCGTCTGCGGCGACGGCCGGATCAGTTCATCTGGGAGAACAGCGTGAACATGTATGCCAGGAACGAGCCGGCACTGATGAAGAACAGGATGAACGGAAGAACGAACCCGACGATCGAGATGACGAGCGCCCAGATGCTCATGGCTCTGCCGGGGCTGTGCTTCACGATCGCGACGATGGCGATGATCAGCGAGGCGATCACGAACGGGATGAACAGGCCGCCCACGATCGGGAGGAAGCGCAGCACGGCCGCGGGGATCGCGATGCTCAGCGCCGTGATCGCGAGCGCCTTCGACGGCGGAGCGGCGCGTCCGCCCGGCGCGGCGTACATGCCCGGCGGGGCGTAGACCGCCTGCGGCTGTGCGGTGTGCGCACCTGGCGGGCCGTACACCGGCGTCTGCATCTGCCCCTGAGGTGCGGCTGCGTATTCGGGTTGTCCCGCACCCGCATACGGCGCCCGCCCCGCGTCTCCCGGCTGCTGAGCGTCCGGCCGCCCTGGCTCCGGCGTGCCGCCCGACTGCGGATCGCTGCTGCTCATCTCCCCATGCCCTCGGTCAGGCGGCGTTCCGCGCGGTGTTGCGCAGGGTTCCGACACCGGGGATCTCGACCTCGACGGTGTCGCCGGCGTCGAACGGGCCGACGCCTTCCGGAGTTCCGGTGAGGATCACATCTCCCGGCAGCAGTGTGAATGCGGCGGAGATGTACTCGATCAGCTGCGGAATGCGGAACACCATGTCGGTGAACGGCGCGCGCTGCTTCACCTCGTCGCCGAGGCGCGTGATGACCTCTCCCTGCAAGTAGTCGAACTCCGTCTCGATGGCGGGCCCGAGCGGCAGGAAGGTGTCGAAGCCCTTCGCCCTCGACCACTGCCCGTCGCTGCGCTGCAGGTCGCGAGCGGTGACGTCGTTCGCGACCGTGTACCCGAACACGTATCCGAGCGCGTCATCGGCCTTCACGTTCTTCGCGATCCGCCCGATCACCACGGCGAGCTCGCCTTCGAAGTGCGTGTTCTGCGATTGCGGCGGGCGCACGATCGTGTCGCCGGGCCCGATCACCGACGTGTTCGGCTTCAGGAACAGCAGCGGTTCATCCGGAACCTCGCCGTCGAACTCCGCCGCGTGCGCCGCAAAGTTCTTGCCGACGCAGACGATCTTCGAGCGCGGGATCACCGGCGCCAGCAGCGCGGCGTCGCCGAGCGGCACGCGCTCGCCCGTCGTCTCGAACCCGGCGAACATCGGGTCGCCCGCGAGCACGACGAGCTCCTTGTCGTCGAGAACCCCGTAGCGGATGGCATCGTTGTGACTGAACCGAGCGATCTTCACGCGGCCAGCCTACCTGTGCAGCCGGGCACGACCACACCACGGGCAAGGCCCGATCTGAGCGGCCCGCGGGTGGTGCGATGGCAAGGCCGAGGTAGGAAGGGCACCGATAGTGCCCTGACCGACGACAACGCCGCCAGCGGGCCGCCCGCCCCACACGCTGAGCGGTTCGCG
>NZ_QVLP01000020.1 GCF_003569805.1 Microbacterium halotolerans
ACCACCGAAGTTGCGGCATTGACATTTTTGGTAGGCCTTCGTGGTCCAGCCGTGTTGATGGGTAGGAGAGCGTCGTGTGGCGAGTGAAGCGGCAGAGTGATCTAGCCGTGGACGCCACACGAGTGAGAATGCAGGCATGAGTAGCGAAAGACGTGTGAGAAACACGTCCTCCGAAAGACCAAGGGTTCCAGGGTCAAGCTAATCTTCCCTGGGTAAGTCGGGACCTAAGGCGAGGCCGACAGGCGTAGTCGATGGACAACGGGTTGATATTCCCGTACCGGCGAAGAACCGTCCCAACCAATCCAGTGGTGCTAAGCGCCCGAATCCATTCACCGTCACCTTCGGGTGACACCGGATGGCCTAGCGCGCGACCCCATGCTGGTGCGGTTAGCGTATTAACAGGTGTGACGCAGGAAGGCAGCCCAGCCAGGCGATGGTAGTCCTGGTCCAAGTGCGTAGCCCGAGTCCTAGGCAAATCCGGGACTCATAACGGGTGAGACACGATGGGAATAAAAAGTGGGTGATCCTCTGCTGCCAAGAAAAGCATCGACGCGAGGTTCAAGCCGCCCGTACCCCAAACCGACTCAGGTGGTCAGGTAGAGAATACCAAGGAGATCGAGATAATCGTGGTTAAGGAACTCGGCAAAATGCCCCCGTAACTTCGGGAGAAGGGGGGCCCGCCACTTACTAGGTTTTACACCGAAAGGGTGTGTGGGCCGCAGAGACCAGTGGGGAACGACTGTTTACTAAAAACACAGGTCCGTGCGAAGTTGCAAGACGATGTATACGGACTGACGCCTGCCCGGTGCCGGAAGGTTAAGAGGACGAGTTAGCCCTTGGGCGAAGCTTTGAATTTAAGCCCCGGTAAACGGCGGTGGTAACTATAACCATCCTAAGGTAGCGAAATTCCTTGTCGGGTAAGTTCCGACCTGCACGAATGGCGTAACGATTCCCCAGCTGTCTCAACCACGAACTCGGCGAAATTGCATTACGAGTAAAGATGCTCGTTACGCGCAGCAGGACGGAAAGACCCCGTGACCTTTACTACAGCTTGGTATTGGTGTTCTGTGTGGCCTGTGTAGGATAGGTGGGAGACTATGAAGCCCGGACGCCAGTTCGGGTGGAGTCATTGTTGAAATACCACTCTGGTCATTTGGAGCATCTAACTTCGGACCGTAATCCGGTTCAGGGACAGTGCCTGGTGGGTAGTTTAACTGGGGCGGTTGCCTCCCAAAGAGTAACGGAGGCGCCCAAAGGTTCCCTCAACCTGGTTGGCAATCAGGTGGCGAGTGTAAGTGCACAAGGGAGCTTGACTGTGAGACTGACAGGTCGAGCAGGGACGAAAGTCGGGACTAGTGATCCGGCAGTGGCTTGTGGAAGCGCTGTCGCTCAACGGATAAAAGGTACCTCGGGGATAACAGGCTGATCTTGCCCAAGAGTCCATATCGACGGCATGGTTTGGCACCTCGATGTCGGCTCGTCGCATCCTGGGGCTGGAGTAGGTCCCAAGGGTTGGGCTGTTCGCCCATTAAAGCGGTACGCGAGCTGGGTTTAGAACGTCGTGAGACAGTTCGGTCCCTATCCGCTGCGCGCGTTGGAAGTTTGAGAGGATCTGACCCTAGTACGAGAGGACCGGGTTGGACGAACCTCTGGTGTGCCAGTTGTCCTGCCAAGGGCACGGCTGGTTGGCTACGTTCGGGATGGATAACCGCTGAAAGCATCTAAGCGGGAAGCCGGCCTCAAGATGAGACTTCCATGAACCTCGGTTCGAGAGGCTCCCAGCAGATTACTGGGTTGATAGGCCAGACGTGGAAGCACAGCAATGTGTGCAGCTGACTGGTACTAATAAGCCGACGACTTACAAACTTCTTCACTGCTCTTGCGAGCGCTCGCGTCCACTTTGTGGTTCCCGATGTACGGGCACCCACCCCCCTCTGAGACCACCCCTCCGCGTGGCCTCACCACA
>NZ_QVLP01000021.1 GCF_003569805.1 Microbacterium halotolerans
CTGTTTTTTACGGAGAGTTTGATCCTGGCTCAGGATGAACGCTGGCGGCGTGCTTAACACATGCAAGTCGAACGATGAAGCTCCAGCTTGCTGGGGTGGATTAGTGGCGAACGGGTGAGTAACACGTGAGCAACCTGCCCCTGACTCTGGGATAAGCGCTGGAAACGGCGTCTAATACTGGATATGCACTGTAGCCGCATGGTTTGCAGTGGGAAAGATTTATCGGTTGGGGATGGGCTCGCGGCCTATCAGCTTGTTGGTGAGGTAATGGCTCACCAAGGCGTCGACGGGTAGCCGGCCTGAGAGGGTGACCGGCCACACTGGGACTGAGACACGGCCCAGACTCCTACGGGAGGCAGCAGTGGGGAATATTGCACAATGGGCGCAAGCCTGATGCAGCAACGCCGCGTGAGGGATGACGGCCTTCGGGTTGTAAACCTCTTTTAGCAGGGAAGAAGCCTTCGGGTGACGGTACTTGCAGAAAAAGCGCCGGCTAACTACGTGCCAGCAGCCGCGGTAATACGTAGGGCGCAAGCGTTATCCGGAATTATTGGGCGTAAAGAGCTCGTAGGCGGTTTGTCGCGTCTGCTGTGAAATCTGGAGGCTCAACCTCCAGCCTGCAGTGGGTACGGGCAGACTAGAGTGCGGTAGGGGAGATTGGAATTCCTGGTGTAGCGGTGGAATGCGCAGATATCAGGAGGAACACCGATGGCGAAGGCAGATCTCTGGGCCGTTACTGACGCTGAGGAGCGAAAGGGTGGGGAGCAAACAGGCTTAGATACCCTGGTAGTCCACCCCGTAAACGTTGGGAACTAGTTGTGGGGGCCTTTCCACGGTCTCTGTGACGCAGCTAACGCATTAAGTTCCCCGCCTGGGGAGTACGGCCGCAAGGCTAAAACTCAAAGGAATTGACGGGGACCCGCACAAGCGGCGGAGCATGCGGATTAATTCGATGCAACGCGAAGAACCTTACCAAGGCTTGACATATTCGAGAACACTGCAGAAATGTAGGACTCTTTGGACACTCGTATACAGGTGGTGCATGGTTGTCGTCAGCTCGTGTCGTGAGATGTTGGGTTAAGTCCCGCAACGAGCGCAACCCTCGTTCTCTGTTGCCAGCACGTAATGGTGGGAACTCAGGGGATACTGCCGGGGTCAACTCGGAGGAAGGTGGGGATGACGTCAAATCATCATGCCCCTTATGTCTTGGGCTTCACGCATGCTACAATGGCCGGTACAATGGGCAGCGATACCGTGAGGTGGAGCGAATCCCAAAAAGCCGGTCCCAGTTCGGATCGTAGTCTGCAACTCGACTACGTGAAGTCGGAGTCGCTAGTAATCGCAGATCAGCAACGCTGCGGTGAATACGTTCCCGGGTCTTGTACACACCGCCCGTCAAGTCATGAAAGTCGGTAACACCTGAAGCCGGTGGCCTAACCCTTGTGGAGGGAGCCGTCGAAGGTGGGATCGGTAATTAGGACTAAGTCGTAACAAGGTAGCCGTACCGGAAGGTGCGGCTGGATCACCTCCTTTCTAAGGAGCATCTGGCATCCTTTTGGGGTGTCCAGGCGTCGTGTGGGACCGAATGTGTCCTGCCGGCAGCTCATGGGTGGAACATTTGACATGCCATCGTTGATGGGTGATGCCG
>NZ_QVLP01000022.1 GCF_003569805.1 Microbacterium halotolerans
TAGTACGTCTCTTCTTCGGGAGGGGCTGGAACGTGGTGTCGTCCGGGGGCGGTGGCTGCACGCTGTTGGGTCCTGAGGGACCGGGCCTTGGGGCTTGGTTTCTTGTTGGGCCCGCTTTTGCGCTCCCGGTTGGGGGTTGCGGGGTGGGCACCGCCCGTACTTTGAGAACTACACAGTGGACGCGAGCATCTTAAAGAGAGCGTCACCGACCCTTGTGGTTGGTGGCTCATGTGATTTTGTAAGTCTTTAAGAGCAAACGGTGGATGCCTTGGCATCTGGAGCCGAAGAAGGACGTAGCAATCTGCGATAAGCCTCGGGGAGCTGATAAGCGAGCTGTGATCCGTGGATGTCCGAATGGGGAAACCCCGCCAGGCGCATTCGTGTGTCCTGGTGACTCCCGCCTGAATATATAGGGCGGGTAGAGGGAACGTGGGGAAGTGAAACATCTCAGTACCCACAGGAAGAGAAAACAATAGTGATTCCGTTAGTAGTGGCGAGCGAACGCGGATGAGGCTAAACCGAGTGTGTGTGATAGCCGGCAGGTGTTGCATGTTCGGGGTTGTGGGACCTTGTGTTCTCCTGCTGCCGCAGGGGTGGCGTTAGAGAAGCGTGTAGACGAACGGTTTTGAATGGCCGGCCGGAGAGGGTGTGAGTCCCGTAGTCGAAACATGTGTTCTCGCGTTACGAGTGTTCCCGAGTAGCACCGGGCCCGTGAAATCCGGTGTGAATCTGTCAGGACCACCTGATAAGCCTAAATACTCCCAGATGACCGATAGCGGACAAGTACCGTGAGGGAAAGGTGAAAAGTACCCCGGGAGGGGAGTGAAATAGTACCTGAAACCGTTTGCTTACAAACCGTCGGAGCGACTTTAATTGTTGTGACGGCGTGCCTTTTGAAGAATGAGCCTGCGAGTTAGTGATACGTGGCGAGGTTAACCCGTGTGGGGTAGCCGTAGCGAAAGCGAGTCTGAATAGGGCGTTTGAGTCGCGTGTTCTAGACCCGAAGCGAAGTGATCTATCCATGGCCAGGCTGAAGCGACGGTAAGACGTCGTGGAGGGCCGAACCCACTTAGGTTGAAAACTGAGGGGATGAGCTGTGGATAGGGGTGAAAGGCCAATCAAACTTCGTGATAGCTGGTTCTCTCCGAAATGCATTTAGGTGCAGCGTTGCGTGTTTCTTGCCGGAGGTAGAGCTACTGGATGGCCGATGGGCCTCAACGGGTTACTGACGTCAGCCAAACTCCGAATGCCGGTAAGTGAGAGCGCAGCAGTGAGACTGTGGGGGATAAGCTTCATAGTCGAGAGGGAAACAACCCAGATCGCCAACTAAGGTCCCTAAGCGTGTGCTAAGTGGAAAAGGATGTGGAGTTGCTGTGACAACCAGGAGGTTGGCTTAGAAGCAGCCACCCTTGAAAGAGTGCGTAATAGCTCACTGGTCAAGTGATTCCGCGCCGACAATTTAGCGGGGCTCAAGCA